>NZ_CP031841.1:0-2400000 GCF_003432385.1 Breoghania sp. L-A4
GATTTCGACGACCATGCCGGCGTCACACCCCGCCGCGTGGTGGAGGAGACCAGCGCCCGCATCACGCCTCCCGCGCCGCGGCTGAAACCGGGCAAGCGCGTGATTCGCGAGGCCCAGCCCTCGCTGCTGGCCTCCAACGACTATGAGCTGCCGCCGTTGGCGATGCTCACCGAGCCGAAGGCGCCGACGCGAAGCCAGGTTGTCTCGACGGACGCGCTGGAACAGAACGCCCGGCTTCTCGAGGGCGTGCTGGAGGATTTCGGCGTGCGCGGCGAGATCATCAACGTCCGTCCCGGACCCGTGGTCACGCTGTATGAGCTGGAGCCCGCACCGGGAATCAAATCCTCGCGCGTCATCGGTCTCGCCGACGACATCGCCCGCTCCATGAGCGCGATTTCCGCGCGCGTCGCCGTCATCCCGGGCAAGAACGCCATCGGCATCGAGCTGCCCAACCAGCGCCGCGAAACGGTGTTCCTGCAGGAGCTGATCGCGGCGCAGGATTTCGAGAAATCCAAGGGCAAGCTGACCCTTGCGCTGGGCAAGAACATCGGCGGCGAGCCGGTGCTGGCCGATCTGGCGCGCATGCCGCACCTGCTGGTGGCGGGCACCACCGGCTCGGGCAAGTCGGTGGCCATCAACACCATGATCCTGTCGCTGCTCTACCGGCACACGCCCGAGCAGTGCAAGCTGATCATGATCGACCCCAAGATGCTCGAGCTGTCTGTCTACGACGGCATTCCGCACCTGCTGACGCCAGTTGTCACCGACCCCAAGAAGGCGGTGGTGGCGCTGAAGTGGACCGTGCGCGAGATGGAGAACCGCTACAAGAACATGTCGAAGCTCGGCGTGCGCAACATCGACGGCTACAACACCCGCGTCGCGCAGGCCGCCAAGAAGGGCGAGTCCATCCGCCGCACGGTGCAGACCGGGTTCGACCGCCACACCGGCGAGGCAATCTTCGAGGAAGAGGAGCTGGCGCTGGAGCCGATCCCGTACATCGTCGTCATCGTCGACGAGATGGCCGATCTGATGATGGTCGCCGGCAAGGACATCGAAGGCGCTATCCAGCGCCTCGCGCAGATGGCCCGCGCCGCCGGTATCCACATCATCATGGCGACCCAGCGCCCGTCGGTCGACGTGATCACCGGCACCATCAAGGCGAACTTCCCCACCCGCATCTCCTTCCAGGTGACTTCGAAGATCGACAGCCGCACAATTTTGGGCGAGCAGGGCGCCGAACAGCTCCTGGGCATGGGCGACATGCTCTACATGGCCGGCGGCGGCCGCATCCAGCGCGTGCACGGCCCGTTCGTCTCCGATGGCGAAGTCGAGGAGATCGTCGCCCATCTGAAGGAACAGGGCACGCCGCAGTATCTTGAGCAGATCACCGCCGAGGAGGAAGAAGGCGGCGACAGCCCCTACGACATGCTGACCGGCGGCGGGTCGGGCGACGAGGGCAACGATCTCTATGACAAGGCCGTGGCCATCGTGCTACGCGACCGCAAGGCGTCGACCAGTTACATCCAGCGCCGCCTGTCGGTCGGCTACAACCGCGCCGCCTCGCTGATCGAGCGCATGGAGCAGGAAGGCCTTATCAGCGGCGCCAACCATGCCGGCAAGCGCGATATCCTTGTACCCGGGGAAGATGAGACCATCTGAGAATGAAACGGTTCAACAACACGACGTTCCGAGGAAAAGCGTGAAAGAGCGGCATTGCTTGCCCTCTCGCCGCATCTTCGCCACAGCGGCCTGCTAGCCGCGACACCGATATTCATGGGACGGACCCGGTTCGCGCGAACCGGTCGGCCTCAAGCCACTGGAGATTCCGCATGTCGCACTGGACGGCCACTTTCCCGAGGGGCCTGCGCACGATCGCGCTGCTCGCAGCGCTTGCCGCCATGAGCCTGCCCGGCGCAGCCCCGCGCGCGCCTCGCTGACCGATGAGCAGCGCGCGACGCTCAGTGACATCAGCCAGTATTTCTCCGGCATCCGCACCATGCAGGGGGACTTCGTACAGTTCGGCCCCAACGGCGAGCGCGCGGAAGGAAAATTCTTTCTCGCCCGCCCCGGCCGCATCCGCTTTCACTACCTGCCCCCGGCGCGCGTCGACATCATCGCCGACGGCAAATCGGTCTCGGTCAAGGACCGCAAGCTGCAGACCCAGGACATCTGGCCGCTGAGCAAGACGCCGCTGCGCTTTCTCCTTGCCGAGCGGATCAATCTGACAAGCGACGCGAACGTCACGAGCGTCTCCGTGGAGCCCGATCTGGTCACCGTGACGATCACCGAGGACACCACCTTCGTGCAGGGCAAGCTGACCTTGATCTTCGACTCCAACACCCGCGAGCTGAAGCAGTGGACTGTCACCGACGCGCAGGGGCTCGACACCTCGGTCGCCATCTACAACGTGGAGGTCGGCAAGCCCACCAACGCGAAGCTGTTCGAGATCGACTACCTCGCCAACGTCCGCCAGAACCAGCGGTAGGGGAGCCGTCCTCGATACGGTTCGGGATTTTTCCGAACGCGCGGCCCTCTCCGGATGTCATCCCGGACCGCGTGCACCGCAGGTGCATCGCGTGATCCGGGACCCAGCGTCACATGTGCCGAAGGCCCATTCTGCGCGACCAGCGCCCGTGCCACACGTCTCCTGGATGCCGGCCCTGCGCAGCCAGTCCCCTATTCCTCCCGCAGCCGAATCAGCCCTTCCTGCGCCACGGAGGCCACCAGATGGCCCTCGCGGTCATACAGCATGCCGCGGTTGAAGCCGCGCGCGCCCGAGGCCGACGGGCTGTCGGTGGCATAGAGCAGCCATTCGTCGGCCTTGAAGGGTCGATGGAACCACATGGCGTGGTCGAGGCTGGCGCATTGCATGTCCTTGTTGAACACCGAGCGGCCGTGCGCGAACAGCGAGGTATCCAGCAGCGTCATGTCCGAGGCGTAGGCCAGCACGCAATGATGGATGCGCGGATCGTCCGGCAGCGCGCCGGTGGCCCGCACCCAGACGTGCTGCACCGGCTCCAGCTTCTCGCGCGAGAAATAGTGCCGCAGATCGACGGGACGCATCTCGATGGGCCGCTCGCGCTCCCAGTAGCGGCGCACAGGCTCGGGCGCCACGGCGAGAAACTTTTCCTTCAGCTCCGACTCGCTCGGCAGATCCTCCGGCGCCGGCACGTCGGGCATGGTGATCTGGTGCTCGAGCCCCTCCTCCGCCACCTGGAACGAGGCGGACATGGAAAAAATCGCTTTGCCGTGCTGGATCGCCACCACCCGGCGGGTGGTGAAGGAGCGGCCGTCGCGAATCCGGTCGACCTCATAGATGATCGGCACCGCTGGATCGCCGGGGCGCATGAAGTAGCCGTGCAGCGAATGCACCTGTCGCGGATCCTCCACGGTGCGCGAGGCGGCGACCAGCGCCTGGCCGATCACCTGGCCGCCGAATACCCGCTGCCAGCCCACCTGCGGGCTCATGCCGCGGAACAGGTTGTGTTCGAGCGGCTCAAGATCGAGTATCGAAAGAAGATTCTCGACGGCTGTCGGCATGGGACGATCCTGTTTCGGTTGCGCGCAAGAGACGTGTCGGGCGATAGCTGCGCGCGGATGCGAAAGCGAGTCAAGACGTGACCGGACGTCAGCTCGGCAAGAGGGCCAGGACTCAGTATGAAGGAAGATGCGCGATGAGCGATGACAGGGATCTCGACGTGCTGGTGGCCGGCGGCGGCTATGTCGGCCTGTCGCTGGCGCTCGCTCTCAAGCAGGCCGATCCGGCGATCAGGGTCGCCGTCGTCGACCTGCGCCCGCGCGCGGCAATCGAGGGCGACCTGCGCTGCTCGGCCATCGCGGCGGCCGCCGAGCGCATGCTCTCGACTTTGGGCGTCTGGCCGAATCTGGAGCCCCACGCTCAGCCGATCAACGAGATGATCATCACCGACAGCCGTGTGCGCGACGTGGCGCGGCCGGTCTTCCTCACCTTTTCCGGCCAGGTCGATGACGGCAAGCCGTTTGCCTACATGGTGCCCAACGCCAAAATGGTCGGCGCGCTGCACGACCGGGCGGATGCCGCCGGCGTCGAGCTGATCGCGCCCGATACCGTCAGCGACTTCGAGGTGCGTGATTCGGGCGTTTCCATCACGCTGGACGCGGGCGGCACGCGTGACGCCTCCCTGCTGGTGGCGGCCGACGGCGTGCGCTCGCGCCTGCGCGATCTCGCCGGCATCCGCACCGTCAGCTGGTCGTATGACCAGGCCGGCATCGTCTGCACGGTGGAGCACGAGCGCCCCCACGAGGGCCGCGCGGAGGAACATTTCCTCCCCTCCGGGCCGTTCGCCATCCTGCCGCTCATGGGCAACCGATCGTCGCTGGTGTGGACGGAAAAGCGCGCCATCGCCGACAATCTGGTCAAGGGCGACGATTTCACCTTCGAGATGGAACTGGAACGCCGCTTCGGCCATCACCTGGGCGCGCTGAAGCTCGCCGGCCCCCGCCACGCCTATCCGTTGGGGCTCACGCTGGCGCGCGGCTTCGTCAACCCGCGCTTCGCGCTCGCGGGCGACGCGGCGCACGGCATCCACCCGATTTCGGGCCAGGGGCTGAACCTCGGTTTCCGTGACGCAGCAGCACTGGCGGAAGTCATCGTCACCGCGCGCCGCCTCGGCCAGGACATCGGCGCGCTCGACGTGCTGGAGCGTTACGAACGCTGGCGGCGCTTCGACACCTTCCAGGTCGGCGTCGTCACCGATGTGCTCAACCGGCTGTTTTCCAACGACAACGACGCGCTGCGCGCCGCACGCGACTTCGGCCTCGGGCTGGTCGACCGGCTGCCGGGCCTGAAAAAGATCTTCATCCGCGAGGCGGCGGGCCTATCGGGCGAAATCCCGAAGCTGCTGGCCGGAGATCCCCTTTGAACGGCCGAGCGGTTCTCATCACCGGCTGTTCGTCCGGCATCGGACTGGCGTCCGCGCGCATGCTGAAAGCGCGCGGCTGGCGGGTCTTCGCCACCGCCCGCACCTACGCCGATCTCGCCATGCTCTCGGGCGAGGGCTTTGAGGCGCTGCGGCTGGACTACACCGATCCAGGCTCCATCGAGGCCACGGCCAACGCGGTCCTCAGCGCCACCGGCGGCAAGCTCGTTGCGCTGTTCAACAACGGCGCCTACGGCCAGCCGGGCGCCGTCGAGGATCTGCCGACGCACGCGCTCAGGGCGCAGTTCGAGGCCAATGTCTTCGGCTGGCACGACCTCACCCGCCGCCTGCTGCCGTCCATGCTCGCGCAAGGCGAGGGCCGCATCGTGCAATGCTCCTCGGTGCTGGGGCTGGTGGCGCTGAAATACCGCGGCGCCTATATCGCCTCGAAATTCGCGCTCGAGGGCCTCACCGACACCTTGCGGCTGGAGCTGCGCGGCACCGGCGTGCATGTCTCGCTGATCGAGCCCGGACCCATCGACACGCGATTTTCCGAACACGCCAAGGCGGCCTTTGAGCGGCACATCGACGCGGACGCCTCGCGGCACAAGAAGATCTATGCGGCCCGCATGGCGCAACTCGATCGCGGCGGCTCCACAACCTTCAAGCTCGGGCCGGATGCGGTGGCGCACAAGCTTGTCCACGCGCTCGAGGCGAAGAAGCCCCGGCCGCGCTATTATGTGACGATCCCCACATACATCATGGGCGGCATGCGCCGCATCCTGCCGTACCGGCTGCTCGACACATTTCTGGCCACGGTTTCCGACAAGGAAGTCTGAGACGAAAATCGAATGGCCGGACCACTGACGACACTTGCGGAACTTTCGAGGATTCTTCGATGGGCACAATACTGTACAATCTCATCCCCGTGGCCATGGGCCTGGTGGCGCTGGTGCTGATCGCCGGCTTGTGGAACATGATGCGCGGCGGCTCGTCCAGTCGCTCGCAAAAGCTGATGCGCGCGCGGGTGCTGCTGCAGTTCATCACCATCGTCATCGTCATGGCCGCCGTCTATTTCATCAAGCAGTAGCCGGCCGCGAACAAAGGAGCCGCCCATGGTGGTCTTGAACAAGATCTACACCCGCACCGGTGACGCGGGCACCACGGCGCTGGGCTCCGGCGAGCGCCGCGCCAAGCATGACCTGCGCGTTGCAGCCTACGGCACCGTCGACGAGACCAACGCGGTCCTCGGCGTCGTGCGGCTGCACACGGCGGAAAACGCGGATCTCGACGCGGTTCTCGCCCGCATCCAGAACGATCTCTTCGATCTCGGCGCGGATCTGGCGACGCCGGACACCGGCGAACCGCTCGAATACGAGCCCCTGCGCATAACCGACGCCCAGGTCGAAGCGATCGAGCAGGCCATTGACCGCTTCAACGCCAGCCTCAAGCCGCTGCGCTCCTTCGTACTGCCCGGCGGCAGCGCGGCCGCCGCGCATTTGCACATCGCGCGGACCGTCTCGCGCCGCGCGGAACGGCTGATGGTCGAACTCGCCGAACACGAGTCCATCGGCGGCGCGGCCCTGCGCTACATCAACCGGCTGTCTGATTTCTTCTTCGTCGCCGCGCGCCACGCCAACGACGAAGGCCGTGCCGACGTGCTCTGGGTTCCAGGAAAGAACCGGTAGGGGCCTTCCCTTCGGGTGTCATCGGCTCTGTTTCACGTAGATTCCCGAACGGAAGCGTCGCTTTTCCGTTGGCGTCTGACGCCTCACCCACCCGTGTCATGCCCGCAAAGGCGGGCATCCAGCAACCACAGGCCTCCCGGCCTGTGCTCCAATGCCGGCCCCACGGGATACTGGATCCCCGGGCAGGCCTGCGGCCTCCCGAGGATGACACCGAGGACGAATAGCGCGCATCAATCCGCCCCCATCACGTCATTGACGACCGAATGCGCCGACGTGCGGTTGTTCTGAAAACCTGGCTGAAAAATCCGCGCGCGATGCTACAACGGACACGCGCTCCCTCCGCCCGATCCTGCGCAGAAACCCGCCTTCGCGGAGTACCCCCATGTTCATCCCGCTGCATGACCACAACCCCATCAAGCATCTGAAGGCGCAATACGTCACCTGGAGCCTGATCGCGGTGAACGTCGTGGTGTTCGTCGTCATCCAGGGCGCGGGCGAGACGCAAGCCGCGCAAACCGCGGCCCTGCTCTATGGCATGATCCCCGCGCTGATCACCGATGTCGCGCAATTGCCGCCCGGCCTCGCGGTTGTGCCCGACGAGGCGACGCTCGTCACCTACGCCTTCCTGCATGGGAGCTGGATGCATCTGGGTGGCAACATGCTGTTCTTGTGGGTGTTCGGCGACAACGTCGAGGACGCCATGGGCCATGCGCGCTTTCTCGCCTTCTACCTGATGTGCGCGGCGGCCGGCGCGCTGGTCCACGTCGCCATGGGGCCGGACAGCCAGGTGCCGCTGGTCGGCGCGTCCGGAGCCGTGGCCGGCGTCATCGCCGCTTATCTGATGCTTCATCCACGGGTAAAGATCTGGATTCTGGCGCTCGGCCGCATTCCGTTGCGCCTGCCCGCGATATGGGTGCTCGGCCTCTGGGTAGGGCTGCAGCTGTTCAACGCGCTGGCCGACACGGGCGACAATCCCGGCGAGGCGGTGGCCTGGTGGGCGCATGTCGGCGGTATGGCAGCGGGCACCGCTCTGATCCTCTTCATGCGTCGGCCCGGCGTGCCGCTCTTCGACCGGGGATTGTGACCCGAAATCGCCCGCGACGTTTTCGTCAATGCTGCAGCGCAATCGTTGACACACTTCTGCGACGCCAGTACCGTCGCCGCCCGATAAGGACGTGGGATCGCACAACGCGAAAGACGGTGCATCAGCCCGCGTCACATCAGTCCAATCATGCCGGTCTGTCGTGGATCCGGTGCGCTCCCTTGCGGTAGGATCGCAAGGTGAATGCGGGGAGGTTTCAAGCCTATGAAAGTCCTGGTGCCCGTCAAGCGGGTGATCGATTACAACGTCAAGGCCCGCGTCAAGGCGGACGGCTCCGGCGTCGACCTCGCCAACGTGAAGATGTCGATGAACCCCTTCGACGAAATCTCCGTCGAGGAAGCCATCCGGCTGAAGGAAGCCGGCCATGCGGACGAGATCGTCATCGTCTCCATCGGCCCCGCGCAAGCCGCCGAGACCATCCGCACGGCGCTGGCCATGGGCGGCGACCGCGGCATTCTGGTGAAGACCGACGAGACGGTCGAGCCGCTCGCCGTCGCCAAGATCCTCAAGGCGATTGTCGCGGAAGAGGCCCCGGGCCTCGTGATCCTCGGCAAACAGGCGATCGACGACGACAGCAACCAGACCGGCCAGATGCTGGCGGCGATGCTCGGCTGGGGTCAAGGCACCTTCGCCTCCAAGGTCGATCTCGGCGATGGTAGCGTGAATGTCACGCGTGAAATCGACGGCGGCCTGCAGACGGTGAAGCTCACGCTTCCTGCCGTGGTCACCACGGACCTGCGCCTCAACGAGCCGCGCTATGCGTCGTTGCCCAACATCATGAAGGCGAAGAAGAAGCCCATCGACGAAAAGTCACCCGCCGACTACGGCGTCGACACGGCTCCGCGTCTGAGCGTCTTGAAGACCACCGAACCGGCCGCCCGCCAGGCCGGCGGCAAGGTCGCCTCGGTCGCCGAACTGGTCGACAAGCTGAAGAACGAAGCCGGCGTGCTTTGAGCCACGGGAAGGGAAAAAACCAATGACCACGCTTCTTGTTGCCGAGCATTCCAACACGGCGCTGTCCGAGCAGACCGCCAAGGCGCTGACCGCCGCGACCGCCATCGGCGCGGACGTCCACGTCCTGGTGGCCGGCAAGGGCTGCAAGGCCGCCGCCGAGGCCGCCGCCAAACTCGCCGGCGTCGCCAAGGTGCTCGTCGTTGAAAGCGACGCGCTGGAGCACCAGCTCGCCGAGCCGCTGGCCGCCATCGTCACCGATCTCGCCTCCGGCTACGACGTGATCGTCGCCGCCGCCACCACAACGGGCAAGAACTTCATGCCGCGGGTCGCGGCGCTGCTCGACGTGATGCAGATCTCCGACATCGTTAAAGTCGTCGCGCCCGACACCTTCGAGCGGCCGATCTATGCCGGCAACGCCATCCAGACGGTTCAGTCGGGCGAGGCCAAGAAGGTCATCACCGTGCGCACCGCGGGCTTCGCGGCGGCTGGCGATGGCGGCTCCGCGGCGATCGAGGACGCGACAGCGGCGGCCGATCCGGCCCTGTCGTCCTTTGTCGGCGAGGAACTGTCCAAGTCCGACCGTCCGGAACTGACCTCGGCCAAGATCATCATCTCCGGCGGCCGCGCGCTCGGCTCCAAGGAGAAGTTCGAGGAAGTCATCATTCCGGTGGCCGACAAGCTCGGCGCCGCGGTCGGCGCCTCGCGCGCCGCCGTCGACGCGGGCTACGCGCCCAACGACTGGCAGGTCGGCCAGACCGGCAAGGTCGTCGCCCCGGAGCTTTACATCGCGTGCGGCATTTCCGGTGCGATCCAGCATCTGGCCGGCATGAAGGACAGCAAGGTCATCGTCGCCATCAACAAGGACGAGGAAGCGCCGATCTTCTCCGTCGCCGACTATGGTTTGGTCGCTGATCTGTTCGAAGCGCTGCCGGAGCTTGAAAAAGAGCTCGAAAAGGTTCAAGGCTGAACGACACGGGTGTTCCGGAAGGCAAAGGACAATTGCCTTTCGGGACGCTTGCCGCGGGCCGGGCCGCCTGCGAACAATAACAAGAAATCGGGTGGCGCCATGCGCCGCCGCATGAAGGACCGGGTTGAGAATGTCTGCTGAAATCAAAAAGATCGGTGTGATCGGCGCAGGCCAGATGGGCAACGGCATTGTGCATGTGTGCGCGGCCGCCGGCTATGAGGTCGGGCTGCACGACATTTCGCGCGAGCGCATCGAATCCGGTCTGGCGACGATCAACGGCAACATGGCGCGGCAGGTTTCCAAGGGTCTGATGACCGAGGAAGACCGCGAAAAGGCACTGGCGCGCATCAGCCAGGCCTATGAGCTGGACCAGATCGCCGACGCCGATCTGGTGATTGAATCGGCCTCCGAGAACGAGCAGACCAAGCGCAAGATCTTTTCCCAGATCTGCCCGATCCTGAAGCCCGAGGCCATTCTGGCCACCAACACCTCGTCGATCTCCATCACCCGGCTGGCGTCATCGACCGATCGCCCTGAACGCTTCATCGGCATTCATTTCATGAACCCGGTGCCGCTGATGGAGCTGGTCGAGCTGGTGCGCGGCATCGCCACCGCCGACGAGACCTTCGAGACCTCGCGCCAGGTCGTGTCCAACCTGGGCAAGAAGATCGCCGTGGCCGAGGATTTCCCGGGCTTCATGGTCAACCGCATCCTGCTGCCGATGATCAACGAGGCCGTCTACACGCTCTATGAAGGCGTGGGCACGGTGGAATCCATCGACACCGCCATGCGGCTGGGCGCCAATCATCCCATGGGCCCGCTGCAGCTTGCGGACTTCATCGGTCTCGACACCTGCCTGTCGATCATGCAGGTGCTCTACGAGGGATTGGCCGACACGAAATACCGGCCCTGCCCGCTGTTGGTGAAATACGTCGAAGCGGGCTGGCTCGGCCGCAAGGCACAGCGGGGCTTTTACGACTATCGCGGCGAAGAGCCGGTTCCCACGCGCTAGCCGTCACATCGATGTCAGAAAACGCCTCACCCGTTCCGGCGCGGTTCAATCTCGCGCGCTATTGTCTTGGCGCGGCGCGAGAGCATCCGGACTCCGTGGCGCTGAAGGTGTTTCTCGAGCCCGAGGGTCCGGCCTCGGAGGTCTGGACCTACGGCGAGATCGAGGACGTGCTGCTGCGCATGGCCGGCGGCTTGCTCGAGGCCGGCCTTGTACGCGGCGACCGGGTTCTCCTGCGCATCGGCAACACGTCGGATTTTCCGCTGATCTTCTTCGGCGCCATTGCCGCGGGTCTCGTGCCCATCCCGACGTCCGAACAACTGACGCCGCTGGAATGCGACCGGATCCTCATTGATTCCGGGGCGCGGGCGGTGATTCACGACGGCGGCACGCCGCTGCCGCATGATCTCGGTCCGGCGCTGGCCCTCGGTCCCGCCGATATCGCCGCGCTCAAGCGCCACGCGCCGGCTGGCTATGCGGATACGGCCGCCGACGAGCCCGCCTTCCTCGTCTACACCTCCGGCACCAGCGGCGGCCCCAAGGGCGTCCTGCACGCCCAGCGCGCCGCCTGGGGACGCCGTCCGATGTACCAGGGCTGGTACGGCATCCGCGAGACGGATGTGCTGCTGCACGCCGGCGCCTTCAACTGGACCTACACGCTCGGCGTCGGGCTGATGGATCCCTGGGCCAACGGCGCCACCTCGGTCGTCTACCGCGGCATGCGCGATCCGCACATCTGGCCGGTGCTGCTGGAAGCCTGCGGCGCGACGCTGTTTGCCGCGGTTCCCAGCCTCTACCGCCGCATTCTGAAGTACAACGACATCACGCCGAAATCCTTCCCCGCCTGCGCCACGGACTGACGGCGGGCGAAGCGCTGCGCGCCGATCTGCACCGCCAATGGGAGGAGACCGCCGGCCGGCCGCTGCTCGAGGCGCTCGGCATGAGCGAGATCTCCACCTATATCTCCTCGCCGCCGTCGGAACCCGCCCGGCACGGCAGCCCCGGCAAGCCGCAGCCGGGCCGCCGCATCGCCATTCTGCCGTCGGAGGGCGGCGACACGCCGCTGCCGGCGGGCGAGACCGGCCTGCTCTGCGTGCACAGCTCCGATCCGGGCCTGATGCTGGAATACTGGCGGCGGCCGGAGGACACGAAAGCCGCGTTCCGCGGCGACTGGTTCGTGACCGGCGACTGCGCCACCCTCGATGAGGACGGCTATCTCTGGTACGACGGCCGCGCCGACGACATGATGAACGCGTTTGGCTACCGGGTCGCCCCGGAAGAGGTTGAAAAGGCGCTTGCGCCGCACCCCGGCGTCGCCGAAGTCGCGGTGGCGGAAAGCGAGGTCGCGGCCGGCATCTCGGTGATCACGGCCTATGTGGTGCCCGCGGACGGCCACGCGCCGGACGCGGACGATCTGCGCGCCTGGGCGGCGGAGCGGCTGGCCGACTACAAGCGCCCCAAGCGCTTCGTCACCATCGCCGCCCTGCCGCGCACGCCCTCTGGCAAGGTCATGCGGCGTTCCCTGAAGGATCAGGCGACATCCGGGGGTTCCTGACGGCGGCGCGTCTTCGCAAGACCACGTATCCGGCTCCTTGAGGCCGCGCAGGTAGGGTTTCGTTAAGGCGCCTCCCCCACACTGCCCCTCGCACGTCCGCCATGACGTTGTTGTCCCCGCCAAAGGAGCCCTCCAGTGAGTGCCGTTGCCACAGCCACAGCCGCCGTCGCCGCCAATCAGGCGCAGGCGCTCACATCGATGACCGCCGCCTTCATGAAGCAGGGCGCGGCTCAGGCCGCCGCCATGGCCGACATGCTGCAGCAGGCCGCCGAGAGCGCCAAGGCCGCGGCACCCGACGGCATGGGCCAGGCCGTCGATATCTCGGCTTGAATCGAAATTCATTCAAAAGACTCTCGAATTCCATTCGAATTTCTCTCAAAAACGATGAATTTTGACTGCATTTGAATTGAATTCGAATGGCTCTGTTGAGCCCGCGTTGACCGGCTTTCCAAGTGCCCCGCGAACCTTGCCAGCCTGTTAACCTGCCGCTCCCATGATAGCTCCTTCACGCAAGGACAGGAGCTGTCTCCATGAATGTCACAGGCGCGGGCAACACGGCCCCGGTCGAATCCAAGTTCGATCTCGGCGCGAAACTCGTCAAACAGGCAAACGAAGGCGACCAGCAGATCGCTGATATCGTTGCGAAAGCGGCGGAAACCACGAATGAATCCCGCGGCAGCGCAACAGCGCCCGGCGTCGGCGCAAAGATCGACGTCTCGGTCTGAGCCACGCTAGGGTTCAGCGGTCGATGGCGGCGCGGATCAGGGCTAGCGCGTCGGCGGAATCCCATTCCGCCGGCCCGTACATGGAACCGATCTCGCAGCCCTTGCCGTCGATCAGCATGGTCGACGGAAGCCCCGTCGCCCGCCCCAGCTTGCGCATCTCGTTGAACACGCCCATCGTCTCATCTGAATAGTGCTCGAGATTGGTGACGTTGATTTCCTTGAGGAATTCGCGCGGGCGCTGGGGATTTCGGCTGTCGACATTGACGGCCACGACGGAAAAGTCGTCGCCTCCCATTTCCTGCTGCAGCCGGTCCAGCGCCGGCATTTCCTTGCGGCACGGCGCGCACCACGTCGCCCACAAGTTCAGCAAAACCGTCTGACCCTCGAAGTCGCCGAGCGTCTTTTGCGCGCCCTCGCCGTCCTTGAATGTCAGCTCAGCAACACTCAGGGCCTTGGCCGCCGGCAGGAACGCCGCCACCTCTCCGGTGGCCAGAGGCGCGATCGCCTTGGCGGTTTCCAGCGCCTCCGCGCATTGCGCGACATCAGCACCGTTGCCATCGCCCCGCCCAATCACGTATATCGCCGCCAGACCCATGATCGTGCCGGCAACGGCGGCCAGGGTCAGGAGACCGAAACGGCGCTTGCCAGGGGTTTGTGTCGTCGTCATCGCTAAATCACCTGTCAAGGGACGCTACCATGAGCAATCGCATGTGGGGTGGACGGTTCGCCGAGGGACCCGCTGCCATCATGGAGGAAATCAACGCCTCCATCGGTTACGACCAGAAACTCTACCGGCAGGATATAGCGGGATCGAAGGCGCATGTCCGCATGCTTGCGGCGCAACAGATCGTCGCGGGCGAAGATGCGCAAGCCATCGCTCACGGTCTAGACACGATCCTGTCAGAGATCGAGGCAGGAAAGTTCGAGTTTTCCCGGGCGCTTGAAGACATTCACATGAACATCGAGGCGCGCCTCGCCGAACTGGTGGGGCCGGCCGCGGGACGGCTGCACACCGCGCGCTCGCGCAACGACCAGGTGGCCACCGACTTCCGCCTCTGGGTGCGCGACACGCTCGACACGCTGGACGAGCAGCTCGCCGGCCTGCAGCTTGCGCTGGCGACCAAGGCCGAGGCGCACGCCGGCGTCGTCATGCCGGGCTTCACCCATCTGCAGTCGGCCCAGCCGGTCACCTTCGGCCATCACATGCTGGCCTACGTGGAGATGATCGGCCGCGATCGCTCGCGCGCCACCGACGCCCGCAAGCGCATGAACGAGTGTCCGCTGGGTGCGGCGGCGCTCGCCGGCACCTCCTTTCCGATCGACCGGCACGCCACCGCCAAGGCGCTGGGCTTCGACCGTCCGGCCGCCAATTCGCTCGACGCCGTCGCCGACCGCGACTTCGTGCTGGAAGCGCTGACAACCGCATCGATCGCCGCGATGCATCTGTCGCGGCTGGCCGAGGAAATCGTCATCTGGTGCTCGGCGCAGTTCGGCTTCATCAAGCTGTCGGACAAATACACCACCGGCTCCTCGATCATGCCGCAGAAGCAGAACCCGGACGCCGCCGAACTGGTGCGCGCCAAGGCCGGCCGCGTCTACGGCGCGCTGATGGCGCTGCTCACGGTCATGAAGGGCCTGCCGCTGGCCTATTCCAAGGACATGCAGGAAGACAAGGAACAGGCGTTCGACGCGCTGGCCAACCTGTCGCTGTGCATCGCCGCCATCACCGGCATGGTCGACGACATGGAGCCCAACGTGAAGGCGCTCAAGAAGGCGGCCGGCTCGGGCTATTCCACCGCCACCGATCTGGCCGACTGGCTGGTGCGGGTGCTGGGCATGCCGTTCCGCCAGGCGCATCACGTCACCGGCACCATCGTCGGCATCGCCGCGGACCGCGGCATCGAGCTGCACAAGGTGCCGCTTGAAGACATGCAAGCGGTCGACGCCGGCATCACCGAGGACGTCTATTCGGTGCTGTCGGTCGACAAGTCGGTGAAAAGCCGCGTCAGCTACGGTGGCACGGCCCCTGTCAATGTGCGCAAGCAGGCGCGCCGCTGGCTCAAGCAGCTTTCGCGCGAGCCGGAAGCGAAATAGCATGGCGCATGCTGGCGGACGGGTTGATGCCCGCCCGCCAGCATGCGAGGAGTGTTGCCGGACGAATTACGGCCCCGCGTCGGCGCGCGCACGCGCGATTTTGGGGCGGGGCGCGAAGGAGAGAACGCGTGAAGCCGAGCCTGTTCATGAAAGCCTGCGCCCTGACCGCCCTCGTGGCGGTCGTTGCGGTCGGCGGCTGCGGACGCCGCGGCTCGCTCTCGCCGCCGCCTTCCGCCGCCTCGGCGCCCGCCGAGGGCGCCTATGACGAGCAAGCCGCAGCGCCCGAGGCGAAAAAGCCGGACAACCGCCGCTTCGTTCTCGACCCGCTGCTCTAGCATCAAGCCTGCCGCTTTGACCGGCGGCCGGCCGATCCGTCCCAGTCGCTCCCGTAAAGCCGCGGGATGATCAACTTCGCGAGCCAAAGCCTTGCACCATTTTTCGTATCGCGACGGCGCGCTGCACGCCGAAGACGTGCCGGTCTCCGACATCATCGATGCAGTCGGCACGCCGTTCTACTGCTACTCGACCGCGACGCTGGAACGCCACTACAAGGTGTTTTCCGGCGCTTTCGCTGATGTGCCGTCGCTGGTGTGCTACGCGATGAAGGCCAATTCCAATCAGGCTGTGCTGGCAACGCTGGCGCGCCTGGGCGCCGGCATGGACGTGGTGTCGGAAGGCGAATTGCGGCGCGCCCGCGCCGCCGGCGTGCCCGGCGATCGGATCCTGTTCTCCGGCGTCGGCAAGACGGCCGCGGAGATGGCCTACGCGCTGGACGAGGACATTCTGTGCTTCAACGTGGAATCCGAGCCTGAACTGGCGCGGCTCTCCGAGGTCGCCAGCGCCAAGGGCCGCGAGGCCAGGGTCTCGGTCCGCATCAACCCGGATGTCGACGCCCGCACCCACGCCAAGATCGCCACCGGCAAGGCGGAAAACAAGTTCGGCATCCCGTGGCAGCGCGCCCGCGAGGTCTACGCGGAAGCCGCCCGGCTACCCGGTATCAGGGTCACTGGGATCGACATGCACATCGGCTCGCAGATCACCGAATTAGGGCCCTTTGACGCGGCCTTTTCCCGGCTGGGCGAACTGATCGACGGCCTGCGCGCCGACGGCCACGAGATTTCCCACGTCGATCTGGGTGGCGGTCTGGGCATTCCCTACCGCAACAACAACGAGCCGCCGCCGCACCCGGATGCCTACGCCGAGGTGGTCAAGCGCCATGTCAAGCGGCTGGACTGCCGCATCATGTTCGAGCCCGGACGGATGATCGCCGGCAACGCCGGAATTCTCGTCACCGAGGTGATCTACGTGAAAAGCGGCGCGACGAAGGACTTCGTCATCGTCGATGCGGCGATGAACGACCTGATTCGCCCGACCCTTTACGATGCCTGGCACGAAATCCAACCCGTGCGCGAAGCCGACCCCTCCGCCCCGCGCATCCGGGCCGATGTGGTGGGCCCCGTGTGCGAAACCGGCGACTATCTCGGTCATGACCGCGATATTCCGGCGGTCAGCGCGGGAGATCATCTCGCGATCTTTTCCGCCGGAGCCTATGGCGCGGTACAGTCCGGCACCTACAATTCGCGCCTTCTGGTACCAGAAGTGCTTGTGAAGGATGGAGAATTCGCCATCGTTCGTCCCCGGACGAGCTATGAGGAACTGATCGGCCTCGACAGGCTGCCTGACTGGATTACTGAAAAGTGAGCCACTAAACGGACATAATGGACTTGCCGAATTGCCGGGCCTTCGCCAACCTGTAGGATGGGACGGGGGGAACAACCGCATTCGGAGATGACGTCCGTGACTGCTCCACGCGAACCGTCCGACACCTCTGGTCCCGCGCGCACGCCTGCGCCCGCAACTGCTGGGTCCGCGAACACATTGACGCGCGCGATGGCGAGGCGCCTCTCGCGGACGGTCTCCGCCGCGCGCGCAGCACTGTTCTGGGAGCGGCTCTGGCCCGTCCTCTACCATTTTCTGATCATCGCAGGGCTTTTCGTCGCCCTGTCGTGGCTCGGCCTGTGGCTTGTGCTGCCCACCTGGCTGCGCTGGCTGGCGCTCGCGGCCTTCGCCTGGGCCACGCTCTATTCGTGCCGCTCGCTGCCGTTCCTGCGCTGGCCGTCGCGAGCCGAGGGCCTGCACCGTATCGAGGCGCAGGGCGACTACCATCATCGGCCGCTGACCGCGCTTGAGGACGAACTCGCCTCCGACGCGGACGATCCGACCGCGCGCGCCTTGTGGGAGGCTCATCGCGCCCGCGCGCTGAGCGCGCTCAACCGCCTCCGCGCCGGGTGGCCGCATCCGCACGCCTTCCGCCGCGACCCCTGGGCCATCCGCGCCCTCGTCGGCCTGCTGCTGTTCGTCGGCTTCGGCGTCGCCGGCGGCGATCGCGGACCGCTGATCTGGTCGGCCGTTGTCGGCGGATCGGAAACCTCGGCCGTTGCCGGGCGCATCGACGCCTGGGTGACCCCGCCCGCCTACACCCGGCGACCGCCGGTGTTCCTGACCGGCGAAATGGGTCCTGCGCGCGATCCCGACGCCACCGTGAGCGTGCCCGAGGGAAGCGTCGTGGTGGTGCGCAGCCAGGGCGGCAGCCGCGACCTGAGCGTCGTCCTTGTCGACGGCGAAACGGAAACCGCCATCGAGGCGGAAGGCGGCGGGACCACTGAAGCCCTGGCCAGCGCGCCGGTGGAGCACCGCGTCACTCTGCAGACCCCCGGCATCGTTGAAATCCGCAAGGGAACCAGCACGATCAACAGCTGGCGCTTCGCCGTGGAGCCCGACGCCGATCCCGAAATCCGCCTGACGGAGGACCCGCAGGGCCAGCTCAGCGGCACCCTCAAGCTCGCCTATGAGGTGGAGGACGACAACGGCGTCATCGCCGCGCGCGCAGAGATAGCCCCCGGCAGCAAGCCGGTTGCCTTGCAGAAGACCGGCAAGCCGCCGCGACCGCTGGTCGAGGCGCCGACGTTTCCGCTGTCCTTGCCGCAACGCCGGGCGCGCACCGGGACCGCGGAGACCTTTCGTGATCTGACGGCGCACCCCTGGGCGGGGAGCGAGGTCAGACTGTCGCTGGTGGCCCGCGACGAGGCCGGCCAGGAAGGCCGCTCCGAGGTTGCCGAATTCACCCTTCCCGCGCGCAGTTTCCGCAAGCCGCTGGCCCGCGCCATCGTCGAGCAGCGGCGCAACCTGGCGCTGGACGCCAACCACCAGCCGCAGGTGATCGACGCCTACGACATTCTGCTGCTGGCGCCTGAGTATTTCATGGACGATACGCGGCCCTATCTGGGCATGCGGTTTGTCTATGCGCGGCTGGTCGAGGCGGAAGACGACGAAGCTCTGAAGGAAGTCCTTGACCTGATGTGGGATGTGGCGCTGTCCATCGAGGATGGCGATCTGTCCATGGCCGAGCGCGCCTTGCGCGACGCCCAGGAAGCGCTGCGCAAGGCGCTGGAGGAAGGCGCTTCGGACGAGGAGATCGCCAAGCTGACGCAGGAATTGCGCGAGGCTCTGAACCAGTACATGCAGGCGCTGACCGAACAGATGCGGCAGAACCCGCAGGCCATGCAGCAGATGGATCCCAACGCCCAGTCTCTGCGCAGTCAGGATCTCGAGGAGATGCTCAAGCGCATCGAGGAACTCGCCCGCAACGGCGCGCGCGACGCGGCCCGCGATCTGCTCGCCCAGATGCAGCGGATGCTCGAGAACCTGCAGACCGGCCGGTCGCAGCAGATGCCGGACGGCGAGAGCTCCGAAGAGATGATGAAGATGCTCAACGAACTGGCGGAGATGATCCAGCGCCAGCAGGAACTGATGGAGCAGACCTTCAAGCAGGGCCAGCAGGGCGAAAACCAGCCCAATCCGGGCCCGAAGGGCCAGCAGCAAGGTCAGCAGGGGCAGCAGGGCGAAGGGCAACAGGGCCAGCAGGGCGGCCCCATGACCAAGGAGCAGCTCGCCGAAATCCTCAAGCAGCTGAAGGAAGGCCAGGGTGATCTGGCCAGCCGGCTGCAGCAGATGCTCGATCAGATGGACCAGAACGGCATGCAGCCATCTGGCGAGCTGGGCCGCGCCGGCGACGCCATGGGCCGCGCGCGTGATCTGCTCGGCCAGCAGCAGCCCGGCGAGGCAGTGGGTGAACAGGGCGAGGCGCTGCAGGCGCTGCGCGATGGCGCCCAGCAGCTTGGCGAACAGATGTTGAGCCAGGGCAGCCCGGGCGGTCTGGCCCGCCGCGAAGGACGCGACGCGCAGGATCCGCTCGGCAGGCCGCGGCGCCACGAGGGGCCGGACCTCGGCACCCAGGTGAAGGTGCCCGACGACATCGACATCCAGCGCGCCCGGCGGATTCTCGAGGAGTTGCGCCGCCGCTTCTCCGATCCCACGCGCCCCGGCTTTGAGCTCGAGTACCTCGAGCGTCTGTTGAAGCGCTACTGACGCGGCGTCTCACTCTGAGGGATACAAAAAATCGGGCCCGCAAGACGGGCCCGATTTGCATTCAACAGGAATTGAGACAACCCGCGCGCAGACTCACGCAAAGGCGCGCCGCTCGTTGTCCACCTCACCGATCAGGGCCTTGCCGACGATCCGGCGGATGTCGGCGAGCGAGAACGGCTTGGTAACCACATCGTGCACCAGCGCGTCCAGACCGTGCGCGCGTTCACGCTGGTCGGCATAACCGGTCATCAGCAGAATCGGCACCTGCGGCCAGTCGCGGGCCACGACCAGCGCCAGCGCGATTCCGTCCATCACCGGCATCTTGATATCGGAAAGCAACAGATCGTAGCTGTCAGTGTTGCGCTTCAGCGTCTCGAGAGCCTCCGCGCCGTCTTCTGCCACGTCGACGTCATGACCATCCAGTTCGAGGGCCCGCTTGACGAAGGTCCGTACCGCCTCGTCGTCTTCAGTTACGAGAATGCGCGCCATTCTCACCCTCCCTGCTCTTGTGTGGCCGAACGATCTTTGGATTCCTCGACCACATAGCCGATAAAAGGTAACTGACGGTAAGCATGGGCCATATCCATGCCATATCCCACGACGAATTTGTCGGGGCACTCGAAACCGATGAAATCCGCCTTGATCCCGGCCACACGACCCACCGGCTTGTCGAGCAGCGCCGCGATGCGCACCGACCGGGCGCCGCGCCCGGCGATCAGATCGCGTGCGAAGGCCAGTGTGCGTCCGGATTCCAGAATATCGTCGACCAGAACCACGTCGCGATCCCTCACGTCGCTTTCGATATCGCGCAAGATCGTCACGGTTCCCGACGACGTGGTTCCAGCGCCATAGCTGGATAGATGTATGAATTCCATTTCAGGCTTCAAGCCGATGCGATGCATCGCGCGGATGAGATCGGCGGCGAAAATGAAACTTCCCTTCAAAACAGCCACCACCAGCATCCGGTGCAAATTCGCATCGGCGAGCTGGCGGGCGAGGCTAGAGACCCTTTCTGCGATGGCGTCTTCGTCATAGAGCACGTTGATCTGAGGCGTATCGGTCATAAGTCGCTACAAGTTGGTCTGGCTGTTGTTTCGGTCGATAAAACTGACCTCGACGTCCGAGGCGATTTCTGGCGGTGAGGCGACCCGCGTCGAGAAACGCATATTTTGGCCGGCCGGCAGGCGGCGGACCCGCGGCTCAATCTTCCAGGTGTAGATTTCCTGCGCATCCGAACTGCGCAGCGACAATTTCACCGCCGGCACATGGGTCGAGCGCTTGCGAATGTTCTCAATATTGCCTTCCACGATCAGCACCACGCCGCCGTTCTCGTATTCCTGATAGGTCCGCAGGTCATGGAACTCCAGCCCGCGCAGGTTCACGTCCATGCCGACCAGGCTGTAGAGCCCCGCCATGTTGGGCGCCGTACGCACGATCGGCTCGCGCAGGAGTATGACGCCGACGCAGAGCACCACCGAGGAGAGAAAGAGCACAAGGCCTGTCATCGCC
Source organism: Breoghania sp. L-A4 (assembly GCF_003432385.1). NCBI lineage: Bacteria > Pseudomonadati > Pseudomonadota > Alphaproteobacteria > Hyphomicrobiales > Stappiaceae > Breoghania > Breoghania sp. L-A4. The sequence continues at coordinate 20,930 of NZ_CP031841.1, forward strand.
CGCATTTCCGGGGACATCACGAAGCGGCTGTCATAGGCAGAGCGCTTGCGGTTCTTGTCGCGGCCGGACGCGGGCTCAGCGCCCTCTTCCAGATCGTTCTCACCGAACCCCTTGGGTCTGGCGTCGATCATCTCCCGCCGCGCGCCATTGCCCATGGCCCGGTCCATGCCGGAGGCGCGCACGGGACCATCGTCTTCCAGGCCGATTTCTGACTTCCAGTCGTCGTCGCTGGCCGCCTTGGCCGCGGAAGCGCCATCGGTGGTGGCCTCGTCGAAGGCCGCCGCCCAATCGGCGTTGTCATCGCCGTCATCCTTGTCCGCGGCGGCATCCACGTCGTCGGCCGGCGCGGCGATGGCGCGGCCTTCCGCGTCGATGTACCATTCCTCCGAACAGCGCGAACAGCGCACGCTGCGGCCTTCCGCACCGACGCTGGCCGCGCCGATGTTGTAGGACGTGTCGCAACTCGGACAAGTGATCTTCATGCGTGAACCACCCTCGCCACAACGGCGTTTCGGATCTGCGTCTCGGGGCTGATGCTCCGAACTTGATCCAATCGGGATCCCTTGCGCAATGCGCGATTTCGCTGACGACAGGGGACGCCTATATCTTTAATGAAACGTTAAGACGCACGCCTCTAGGGTTAAGATTCAAAGGAGAATCCGGCGCGATTTGCCGGATTGCGGACGCTTGGCGCGGGCTTTGCGAAAATGCGGCTTGTCCACAGGATTCCGCCGGGCTGTGTACCGTTTCACCCCGGGCGCGGCCGGGCCTTGCAACAACCGACAGGGCTGCGCGACAACCGAACGCGCTCACGGCGACGTCCGCTTCGGCGCCCCGGAACGTTTCTGATGCGTTCCGGATCCGCTTCCAGGCGCATTTCGGACAGGTTTGGGCGCCAAGACTCACGCTGGACGGACGCCCGCGCCGCTGGTGAAATGACGCAATAGCCGGGGGCCGAGGCCTGTCGCGACAACACCGGGAGAGAATTTCGTGATCCGGTTCGAGAATGTCGGTCTGCGCTATGGAATGGGCACGGAGGTTCTCAAGGACCTGACGTTCCGCATCGAGCCGCAGTCGTTCCAGTTCCTCACCGGACCTTCGGGCGCCGGCAAGACCAGTCTGATGCGCCTGCTGTTCATGGCCCTGAAGCCGACGCGCGGGCTGATCAACGTGTTCGGAACCGACACCGCCTCCGTGCCGCGCAAGGACCTGCCGGCGCTGCGCCGGCGCATTGGCGTCGTGTTCCAGGATTTCCGGCTGCTCGATCACCTAACGACCTACGAGAATGTCGCGCTTCCCTTGCGCGTTCTGGGCAAGGAGGAAAGCGAGTATCGCGGCGACGTCATCGAACTTCTGAAGTGGGTGGGTCTTGGCGAGCGCACCCATGTGCAGCCGCAGGTGCTGTCGGGCGGCGAGAAGCAGCGCGCGGCCATCGCTCGCGCCCTGATCACCAAGCCCGAGGTGCTGCTGGCCGACGAGCCCACCGGCAACGTCGATCCGCCGCTGGCGCGCCGGCTGCTGCGGCTGTTCATCGAGCTGAACCGGCTCGGCACCTCGGTGATCATCGCGACCCACGATTTCGATCTCATGGAGCAGGTGGACGCCCGCCGGATGATCCTTTCCGACGGCCGGCTGACAATCAATGATTGACGCGCACAGACAGAGCGGCGACGACTGAACAGCAATGAGCAAGGCGATCAGCAACCCAGACAAGGATGCCGAAACCGCGAAGCCGGCCCGCACGGGCCGCTCCGGCGCGCCGACAGTCGTACCCTCCCTGCAAAATGCCGCCAAGCCTCCGTCGAAGGCCAGGCCCAAGAAGCCCGCGGGCAAGCCCGGCGGCGGCCCGAAAGACCGCCCCAGACCAGCCGCGAAGCGCAACAAGAACCGCGACACGGGCCGCGAGAAGGCCCATCCGCCCGCCGCGATTGTCCCCCGCAATCCGTCGCGGGACGGGCGCTCACCCTTGTGGTGGCGATCATGGCCTTTCTCGCCTGCATCACCGTCGGCGCCGTGACGATCGTGCGCGAAGCGGCGCACGACTGGCAGAACGACCTGGTGCGCGAGGTCACCGTGCAGATCCGCCCCGTTGATGGCGTGGACATGGTGCGCGAAATCGACAAGACCATTGCGCTGGTCCAGGAGTTTCCCGGCGTCGGCGCCGTGCGCGCCCTGTCGGACGAGGAAACCAAGGCGCTGCTACAGCCCTGGCTCGGCGCCGGTCTCGATCTCGATACATTGCCCGTGCCGCGCATCGTCACCGTGGAGCTGAATGCGCCCGGGATGGTGGATTTCGCGGAAATGCGCCGCACCATCGGCGCTGAGATCGAAGGCGGCAGCTTCGACGATCACTCGGTGTGGACCGGGCGGCTGGCCAAGATGGCCGGCGCGGTGGTCTACGGCGGCTTCGCCATCCTCGTCCTGGTGATGACCGCGATGGTGCTGTCGGTGGTCTTCGCCACGCGGTCGGCCATGGCCGGCAACCGCGAAGTGGTGGAAGTGCTGCATCTGGTGGGCGCGGAGCACGATTTCATTGCGCGCGAATTCCAGAGGCATTTTCTGATGCTGGGGCTGAAGGGCGGGCTGATCGGCGGCGTCGCCGCGACCCTCGGCTTCATCGCGCTCGACATCCTGTCAAGCGCCGAGACCGGCATGTCCGGCGCCGACCAGCTCACCGCCATGTTCGGCGGGGTGTCGGTCGGTCTCAACGGCTATCTGGGCGTCATGGGCATTGTCGTGCTGGTCGCCGCGCTGACCGCGGCGACCTCGCGGCTGGCCGTCCACTCCCATCTGTCGCAGATGACCTGATGCCGATGCGCACCAACAACAGCCTATCATCTTGAGATTGGTCGGCTTTCGTCCTACCGCGCCGCGAACGATTCCCGCCCGGCTCTATCGATTCCTGCGACGAATTGCTTGCAATTGCCCTATACCGGCCCGATTCTGGGGGCATTCCGGAATCAGCCTCATGTCCGGAACCAGCCGATTGGCAAGATTCCGCCAGCCGAACAGCGCAAGCCAGCCCGGCGGCGGTCATCGACGGAGAGTTCGATCTGTTTCCTTTCAGCCAGTCGCGCATTGATGCAGCCGTCCCGCCGCCGCGCCGCCGTCCGGTGCGCACGGCGCTGTGGACGCTCGGCATCACGTGCGTGGCGCTGTCCGTGATTTTCCTCGCGAGTTTCCTGGTCTATGCCCATCACATCGCCAACATCACGCCGTCGCCGGATGTTACCGCCGACGGCATTGTCGTGCTCACCGGCGGCAGGGCGCGGGTCACGGGAGCGCTCGAACTTCTGGAACAGAAACGCGCGCGCCGGCTGCTCATTTCCGGCGTGCATCCGGCAACCACGGCGCGGCAGATCGTGCGGCGCACGGCCAGCCGCCAGACGCTGTTCGCCTGCTGCGTCGATCTCGACCGGCGCGCCCAGGACACCATCGGAAACGCGGCGGAAAGCGCCAAATGGGCCAAGAGCCACGGCTTCACGTCGCTGATCATTGTCACGAGCGCCTATCACATGCCGCGCAGCATCCTGGAGCTGCGCGCGGAAATGCCGGAAATGACCTTCCTCCCCTATCCGGTGATCGGCGCAGACCTGCATCTGCGCCACTGGTACGCCAACCTGGGCACGACCCGGCTTCTCTTGCGCGAATATGTGAAGTATATCGTCGCCTGGCTTCGCCTTGCCATGCAACCGGCCGCAGCGTCGTCCTCCGCCGTGGCAAGCGGCGTCCGATAAAGCCGCCCGCCGCACGATCCTTCCGAGCGCCAGGGAATCATGGCGAATGACCCCTCAGGGGCCCCGACAGCGGCTTGCCCCAGGAACCCGGACCGATATCCATGCTCGTGTTGCGCTCGATCCTGTTCAACGTCTGCTTCTATGTGCTGATCGTCGTCATGATGATCGCCATCACCCCGATCTTCTTCATTCCGCGCAAATGGGGCTGGCCGGCCGTCATCGCGTGGGCGCGCATCAATCTGTGGCTGCTGCGGGTGATCGTCGGGATGAAGATCGAGGTGCGCGGCCGCGAGCACATCCCGCAAGGCGGCTGCATCGTCGCCGCGAAACACCAGTCGTTGTGGGAGACCTTCGCCCTTCTGCCGGAATTCGAGGACCCCACCTTCATCCTCAAGCGCGAACTGACCTGGCTGCCGTGGTTCGGCTGGTACACGATCAAGATGCGCCAGATTCCGGTCAACCGCGGCAAGCGATCCACCGCTCTTCTGGCGATGACCGCCAGGGCGCGGGAAGCCATCGACGAAGGCCGCCAGATCCTGATCTTCCCGGAAGGCACCCGCCGGCCTGCGGGCGCCGAACCGGTCTACAAGTTCGGCGTGGCCCATCTCTACCGAGACCTGCGGTGCCCCTGCCTGCCCGTGGCGCTGAACTCCGGGCTCTACTGGCCGCGCCGCAAGTTCCTGCGCTTCCCCGGCACGGTGGTGATCGAGTTCCAGCCGGTGATCGAGCCGGGCCTGAGCCAACAGGAAATGCAGCGGGTTCTGTTCGAGCGCATCGAGACGGCGTCGGACCGGCTGATCGTGGAAGCCGCCCGCGCGCCGTCCCCGCCGCCGCGCGCCCGCGAGCTTGCCGCCGCCATCGAGGCCCGCGCGCCGAAGCCGTCATAGACCGCGCGCTCCGCGCGCGGCACCTGACGTTTGCGACACCCGCTACATCTTGATTGGCGGACACGCAATATCCACATTTCAAATCTAGGCATGGACCCCCTTGCCTGATCCAGGGGCGTGATGCAGGATGCGTTCACACTTTGTTCTTATTTGGATTCCATGATGGATGTCATGATTCGATTTGACAACGATGCCCCGCGCGCCGCAAAGGCCCTTGGACTGGATGAGCGCTACAGCTATTTGCGTGGCGCCTCCGGCAAGCGGTATCTTTTTACCATCGTTCCGGAAACCGCCGTGGCGGATTACCCCGGCGCGGTCGTCGTCCTGGCCGCTCAGGCGCGTGACACCGCGCGCCAGATCATGTGGGTCGGCGAGGTTGACGACAAGGGTTTCAGGCACGGATCGAAGATCGGCCGCGGCCGCCGCAGGGCGGATGCGCTGGTGCATCTTCTGGCCCAGGACGAAGCCGCGCGGCGGATGGTCATTCGCGACCTGCACCAGGGCGCTCAGGGCCTTCTGGTGAAGCAGCGCCGCGAAGACTCCCCCGACGCCTGATCCGGCGACGCATCCCGCCCGTCTATCGTGCGTCGGCGCGCAAGGCTCCGGCGAGCCAGTTCAGCCCACGATCACGAATGCCGAGCTGAATAAGATGATCGGCCGTATTCAACACATATTCGTTGTTGGGACCAGAAACCCCGCGCCCGTGACGCACGTGGTCCAGTTGCCGCTCGAGCGGCAGCGCGCCGGCATACTGCTTGTGGGCGCGCTCCACCACGTAGCATAGCGCCGCGACCTGCTGACCGTCGGCCAGCCGCACCGGCCGCTCCACCTCGCGATAGACCTTCGTCACCTGCTCGCGCGCGCGCAGATAGGCCACCACCGCATCCCGGTCCGCCGGCGGCACGCGAAAGGCGATGCCGCGGCAGGCGCCGCCCCGGTCGAGCCCCAGCACCAGTCCCGGCCGCTCCTCGGTCCCCCGATGCACCCAGGAATAGACGCACAGCCGGCGATGCGCGCCGCGCAGCAGGGCGGGAACCGCCTCGATATGATCGAAACCAGGGCGCCACATCAGCGAGCCGTAACCGAATACCCAAAAATCCTGCATGCTGCCGATGCCGCTTTCCTGCCGATGCCGTTTGACGATCGCCGATGCATAGCAGCCCGCCCCGCGCGCCGACAAGCACGCATCAAATTGCGGCAGCACGCGGTCCTCAAATCTGCTATTGCGCGCTCGACACAGACAAAGCCTGGATGAAACATGAAACGCCGGTTCCTTGTTCTCGCGGCCCTGGTTGTCCTGGCCGCCGTCGGCTGGTCGGGCTTCTGGTGGTTCGCCGCCGACCGTGTGGCGCTGTTTCTCGATGACCGCATCGAGCAGGCGCGCGGCGGAGACATCGCGATTTCCTGCCCCGGACGCCAAATCGAAGGCTGGCCGTTCCGCATGGAAGTCAGCTGCCCCAGGCTTGGCCTGACCAACGCCAATGGTCGGATTGAATCCGGGCCTGTGCGCGCGGTCGCGCTGGCCTACGATCCGCGCCATGTGATCCTGGAGGCGGATGGCCCGATCGATCTTCGCGACAGCGTCTCCGGAATAGGGCTTTCCGCACGCTGGGCGACCGCGCGCGCCAGCCTGCGCATGCGCGAAGGGCGGCTCGCGGCCGCAGCCGTCTCAACGCAGACACCCACCGCGACACTGTCCGGCCTGCCCCTTGATAACGGCGGCTCGCAGCGGCTTGCCGCACGTCAGATGGAAGTCCATATGCGTCACAGCCCACGTGACACGGCACCGGATGGCGCGGATCTCGCGCTGACCATCGACGGGCTGGCGCTGGAGGGCGCGCTGGTGACCGACTCTCCGCTCGACGGCGCGCTTCTGCTGCATGTTCGCGACGCGGCCTCCCTGCTGGGGGCGACATGGACCGCTTCATCGGCGAAATGCGCGCCGGCGGCCGGCCGGTCGCCGTGGAGGCGGCGCAACTCTCGCTCGGCAGCACCCGGCTCTCGGCGCGCGGCTCACTGACACTGGACACCGCGGGCACGCTCTCGGGAGAGCTCGACGTCACGGTCGTCGAGCCGGAGGGGCTGGCGCGCCTGCTGGCGCCGCTGTTCCCGCGCGACTCCACCCTGCCGACGTCGTTTCAGGGCGTGATGGACGGCTTTGGAAGCACAACCACCGTCGACGGCCACCCGGCGCTGGAAGCCAGGATTCTGGTCACCAAGGGCCAGATGCGCATCGGGCTCGTGCCGTTCGCGCAGATCCCGCCGCTTCCGTGAGCGGATCGCGACGGTCGGCGTTCAGACGTCCGCCAGCCGATCGATCCGGATAATGTAGCTGTTCCAGCCGGCCGGTTCCGCCAGATGTTCGAAGAACGCGGCCGCCATCTCGTCGCGCGCGGGTACGAGCCAGCGCAGATGCGCCCAGCCGCGATGCTCCCCTTCCGTCACCAGCGCCTCGACCATGCGGCGGCCGATGCCCGTCCTGCGCTTGTCCTGGATGACGAAGATATCGTCGATCTGCCCGGCCCGCAGTCCGGAAATCGCCAGCGGCAGGTCAAAGAACGTCGCGAAGCCCACCAGCTTGCCGTCCACAATCGCGCCGATCAGCTCCGCCGTCTTGTCCTTCAGCAGGGTTTCCGCGTAATAGTCGTCCGGCCTGCGCGGCGCGCCGCGCTTGCGTTCCTGTGCGTAGGCCGCGATCAACGGCGCCAATTGATGCGCCGCCTCGGGGCCAAGAGCCTTGATTTCCATCGTTGCCATGCTCGCTCCGCCATGTCGAAGGGGAGCGCGATCCGCTCCTTGTCACGTCAAGCATTCTTGAATTCGCAGCCGCGATCAAGAAGCCAGATCAAATCGGCTGCAATTCCCTTGTGCGTCGCCATGCCAGGCGGCGATCGCCCTGGCACACGGCCTGATCCCCAAAGCCGGCCAAAACGCTCTGGCGTGCGGCGCAGCATCCGCATACTCTCGGGCGCGACACGCCGATCCCGCATGGTTCAGGAACCGATCCCGATGACGACAGCGATCCGCCCGCGCCGCAGCGCCCTCTACATGCCCGGCTCCAACGCCCGCGCCCTCGACAAGGCCCGCGGGCTCGACGCCGACGTGCTGATTCTCGATCTCGAGGACGCGGTGGCGCCGGACGCCAAGGACATCGCGCGCGCGCAGATCGTCGACGCCGTCACGCAAGGCGGCTACGGCCCGCGCGAGGTGATCATCCGCATCAACGGGCTCGACACACCATGGGGCGAGGCGGATCTCAAGGCGGCGGTGAGCGCCAAGCCGGACGGCATCCTGATCCCGAAAGTCTCCTCGCCCGCCGACGTGCAGCGCGCGGCCGCCCCGCTCAATGCCCTGGACGCCCCGGAAAGCCTGAAGCTCTGGGCGATGATGGAGACGCCGCTGGCCATGCTCAACGCCGGCGCCATCGCCGCGGCTGCCCAGGATCCCGCCATGCGGCTTTCGTGCTTCGTCATGGGCACCAATGATCTGGCCAAGGAAACCGGCGCGCGGCTGATCCCGGGCCGGCTGCCGATGGTGCCGTGGCTGATGAGCTGCATCGCCGCCGCCAAAGCCTATGGGCTGGACGTGCTCGACGGCGTCTACAATGATTTTTCCGATCTCGACGGGCTGAGCGCGGAGTGCGAGCAGGGCCGCGACATGGGCATGGACGGCAAGACGCTGATCCATCCCAAGCAGCTCGACCCCTGCAACCGTGCCTTCAGCGCATCGCAGGAGGAGCTTGAGGCCGCGAAGGCCATCATCGCCGCCTTCGAACTGGAAGAGAACGCCGGCAAGGGCGCGATCAACCTCGGCGGGCGCATGGTGGAACGCATGCACGCCGACATCGCGAAGCGCCAGGTCGCCATCGCCGACGCGGTCGCCGCCCGCGCCGCCAATCAGTAACAGGACGAAACCGCACCATGCGACTCTACCGCTTCATCACCGGACCCGACGATTCCAGCTTCTGTCACCGGGTCACCCAGGCGCTCAACAACGGCTGGCAGCTTTCCGGCTCCCCGTCGCTGAGTTTCGACGCGGTGCGCGGCCTGACGGTCTGCGGCCAGGCGGTCATCAAGGAGGTGCCGGGCACCGACTACGCGCCCGACATGAAGCTCGGCGACTACTGAATCCGCCGGGCTGCTTTCCGGGCTACTTGAACGTTCCGGAAAAACCCGTGATGGCGAGCGGATTGTGCGTCATCGCGGCGGCATCGGGCGTGTCGGTGGCAATATGGCCGGAAAAGCTGTCGAACAGCGACTTCACGAAGCCTTCCGGCAGGTCGCGGGTGATGAACACCAGCCGTGAGCGGTGATCGTCATCCGGCCAGCGCTCCAGCGTCGCCGGCGGATGAAACACATGCTGCACGCCGTGGATGACCACCGGCCGCTCCGGATCCTCGGCGATCTGCACGATGCCCTTGACCCGCAGCAGCTTCGGGCCGTGCGCCGAGCGCAGCAGATCGAGGAACATCTCCAGCCCGGCCACGGAAATCGGCCGTTCCGCCGTTAACGTGAAGGCGCGAATATGCTCGTCGTGCCGGTTCACGTCATGCGCATGGTCATGGCCGTGGTCGTGAGTATGCTCATGCGCGTGGTGTCCGTGGTGCGCCGGGTCGCGATAGGCTTCGTCGCGCAGCCAGCCGGCCACATCGGCGATTTTCGTCTCCGGATCATAGAGGCCGCAATTGAGCAAAGCCGCGGCGGTGACCTCCCCTTCGGCGGCATTCAGAACGATGGCGCCAGGGTTGAGCGCGGCGATCCGGCCGCGCAACGACCGCAGCGCATCTTTTTGCGTGTCGGTTTCGACCAGATCCGTCTTGGTCAGCACGATCCGGTCGGCCACCGCCAGTTGCTTGACCGCTTCCTCATGCGCGTCCAGCGTTGCCGCGCCATTGATGGCGTCCACCGTGGTGATCACCCCGTCGAGGCGGTAGCGCATCAGCAGATAGGGGTGCAGCATCACCGTGTGCAGCACGGGCGCGGGATCCGCCAGACCGGTCGTCTCGATGACAACCCGTTTGAGCGCCTTGATGCGGCCGTTGTCGATCCGCCGCAGCAGATCCTCCAGCGTATTGACCAGATCGCCGCGAATGGTGCAGCACAGGCAGCCCGACGACAGCTCGATCACGCCCTCGTCCGCCTGCGCCACCAGCAGGTGATCCAGCCCGACATCGCCGAACTCGTTGACGATCACGGCGGTGTCCGCGAGCGCCGGATCGCACAGCAGCCGGTTGAGCAGGGTGGTCTTGCCCGACCCCAGAAAGCCGGTCAGCACGCTCAGCGGAATCGGCGCCGGAGGACGGCGCGCGCTCTTCTTGGCATCAGGCATGAAACTCACCGTCTTGACGGAGGGAGGCGCGAGCGGCGGCTAGCGCAGGGGCGCGGGGCGAACCAGCGGCGTTCGCGTGCCGTCGGCCGCCAGCGGCGGCAGAACGACGATGGCGCCGGGCTTGGGCGCATAGGCCACGGGCGTATCCACCGTCGGCGCCTTGGCGACCACACCCGGTTTGCGCACCGGCAACGGATGGCTTTCCGCCGTGTCCGCCTCATCGACGAGTTCACCGGTGGCGATCGAGGCATAGCGCGGCGCGCGGGCATCCTTCGGCACGCCAAGCTCCACCGCAACCGGGGCATAGGTGCGAATCTGCTTGCCAAGCAACGAATCCATCACCTTGGCCCAATCGATCTTGCCGTTGGATTTCTTCGGCGTCTTTGCCGGTTCCCTGGACGTCGTCGCCTGCGGCAGAAGGCGGGCGTTCTTCGCGCTGATGGCGTAGCCGATCGCCACACCGGGAGGCATGTTGTCTTCGGTACTCGCCAGCGCCGACGCGCCACCGGCGTAGCGGGCCATCAGATCGTCCACGTCCGGCTTGCTCGCGCGCTTGCAATAGCCCGAAGGCGGCGGCGCCTTGGCGACAGCCGGCCGGCGCAGATCCGACAGCGATTCCCCGCCTCCAAACAGCCCCGGGCGATCGTCGAACCCCTTCTCGATGAGGGCCCGTGCCGCGGCCGCCCGTTCCAGACCCGACGCGGCGCCGAGAACGACGGCGACCACCGTGCGTCCGCCACGCTTGGCCGAAACCGCGACATTGTAGCCGGAATCGCAGATGAAGCCGGTTTTCAGCCCGTTGGCACCGCGCACCCGCAAAAGGAACTCACGATTGGCGGACTTCAGCGTGCGTTTGCCGAAGCGGATGCCGGCATGGTCGTAATAGTCGCGGTACTGCGGGAAATCGGCCCACAAGGCGCGGATCAGCAGCGCCATGTCGTAGGCCGACACGATCTGGCTGTCGTCGGGCAGCCCGTGAGGATTGTTGAAACGACTGTCGCGCATGCCCAGCCGCGCGGCCTGCGCGTTCATCAGCTTCGAGAACCCGCTCTTGGAGCCGCCGACGGTCTCCGCCAGCGCCACCGCCACGTCGTTGGCCGATTTCACCAGCACCATCTTCAGCGCATTGTCGACGGTCATCTTGGTGCCGGGCTTGAAGCCCATCTTGCTGGCCGGCTCCGCGGAAGCTGCGGCCGACATGACGACCGGCGAGGTCAGGTCTATGCGCTTGGCGCGCAGCGCGTCGAAGGTGACATAGGCCGTCATCAGCTTGGTCAGCGACGCCGGATGCCACTTCTGAAACGCGTTGTGCTGCTCGATGACACGGCCGCTTTCCTGCTCGAACACCAGCCACGAGGCGATTTCGGCGCGCGCCGGCAGGCCCCAAAGCAGGGCGAGACTCAGCGACGCCGCCGCGATCCGGACCACTCGCCCCAGACGCCGGGGCTGCTGCATGATGTTTGACGCGGTTGATTGTCGAGAACGCCTGAATAAGGCCACGCGCGGTATCCCAAGCTTGAATGCGAAAACAGAAAAACTCGTCCGGGCCGGCGGCGGCATTCGGGCCGGCACCCTCCCGAAACATGGATCGCGGCAGCAACCCGGCAACGCGCCCCGTCGGCATTCGGCTACGCCCGATTGCGGCTCACCGTGCAAGGAATAGCCGAAACCGGGGGTGTGTTGCAAAAAATTTCTGTGTGAATGCGGCCGGACGCGCTGCGGCGCGGTCGATGCGCGCGGCGGACAGAGGCTTCAAAATGAGGCGCTGGAACCCTCGAAATGCTGCATATTTTTTGTGCAATTGCCCTGAATTCGCGCCACCGATATCGACATTCCTGGCAATTCCGCGGACAGAATAGGCTATCAGACACGGGATGCCCGCCTCTTGGCCCTTGGATTGCTACAGGCAGCACAAGGGATCCTCATGACGGGATCGCCGGGATGGTCTCGCGGTTCAGCGCAATACCGTGTGGCCTGTCCGGCGTGCGCCTGTGAGGTCTGTTCTCAGGTGCCAGCATTCATCAAGTCCGGCACCGTCAATTCGGTCATCGTGTCCATGCTTCTTTCCGTCGCTCCGAAGCTCATTGAAAAGTCTGAGGAAAGCGCGCGCGCCCAAGCGCCTTCCTCGGCGTGCCCGGTGGCGCCCGCGCGGCTCCAGCGCGCCCTTGGCACGGCACGCGTCTCCTTCAAGCTGCGCGACGGCGATACCGTGCTGGACGGACTGGGTCAGAGCGGCTGCACGAAAATCCGGCTGCCGCGCTCGCGCGATGAGAACCCGGTGGCGGTGCTGCTGAACACCGCGGGCGGCATCACCGGCGGCGACAGGCTGGACTACAGCGCGCGCTGGGCGTCCGGCACCCGCGCCACCGTCACCAGCCAGACCGCGGAGCGGATCTATCGCCGCTTCGAGGGCGTCGGGGAGGTCAGCAACACGCTGCATGTCCGCGACGGCGCCTCGGCCGAATGGCTGCCGCAGGAAACCATCGTCTTCGACCGGTCCGGCTTGAACCGAACGTTCACCGCGCATCTGGAAGGTTCCGCCCGGCTTCTGGCGCTGGAAACCGTGGTGCTCGGCCGCAAGGCCATGGGCGAGACCGTGACAACGCTCAGTTTCCGCGACCGCTGGCGGGTCTATCGCGACGGCCGGTTGTGCTTTGCCGACGACACCCGGCTCATCGGCGATGCGGAAGACATTCTCTCAGGCCCCGCGACGGGCAATGGCGCGACCTGCTTCGCGATGCTGGCCGAATTCGGCCCGCAGGCCATGGAGCGGCTTGAGACGGCGCGCGAAATACTCGCCGATTGCACCAACGAGGCTGGCGCCAGCGCCTGGAACGGCATGCTGCTCATCCGTTTCATCGCCAGCGACAGCCAGCGGCTGCGCGGCGACCTGATACATTTTCTGGAACGCTACCGCGCGGCACCCTTGCCGCGCGTGTGGCACTGCTGATCACCCGCGACCCGGAGTCCCCATGAATCTCACGCCCAGGGAAAAAGACAAGCTGCTCATCGCCATGGCCGCGATGGTCGCCCGCCGCCGCCTGGAGCGCGGCGTCAAGCTGAACTATCCCGAAGCCATCGCCCTGATTTCCGATTTCGTCACCGAAGGCGCGCGCGACGGCGAGACCGTGGCCGCCCTGATGGAGAAGGGCGCCCATGTCATCACCCGCGAACAGGTGATGGAGGGCGTCGCAGAAATGATCCACGACGTGCAGGTCGAGGCCACCTTTCCCGACGGCACCAAGCTCGTGACCGTGCACGAACCCATTCGCTGACCCTCCCGGAGAAGATCCAATGACCTTCAGAAAGACTCTTCGCCTCGCCGTTCCCGCAACCCTCGCCGCCCTGCCGGCGCTTGCCGCGACCCCCGCGCTCGCTCATCCGGGCCTGCACGAGGGCTCGACCCTGCTGTCCGGCCTGATGCATCCGCTCGGCGGCGCCGATCACGTGCTCGCCATGGTGGCGGTCGGCGTCTGGTCGGCGCTCTCAGGCGGCCGCAACCGCCTTGTCTGGCCCGCCGTCTTCGTCGCCGCCATGCTTGGCGGCTTCACCCTGAGCGCCTCCGGCATCGCCGTGCCGCTGGTCGAGCCGGGTATTCTAGCCTCCGTCGTCATCCTCGGCCTGCTCATCGCCATGACGCCGAAGGTGCCGACGGCGCTGGGCGCCGGCATCGTCGGGTTCTTTGCGCTGTTCCATGGCGCCGCGCACGGGCTGGAAGCGCCCGCAGGCGGCCTTGGCCCCTATGCGCTAGGCTTCGCCGCTGCCACCGCCTCCCTGCATCTGGCCGGTCTCGGCTTCGGCATGCTGGCGAATGAACGCGCGGGCCGCCGGGCGCTTCGCATCGGCGGCGCGTTCACGGCTGTGGCAGGCGTCGCCCTGACCATCGGCGCGTGAGCGGGAGAGAACCATGATCCCCGGAGAACTGTTCCCCGCAGACGGCGAGATCGAGCTCAACGCCGGCCTCAAGCCCCTGACGCTGGAGGTCGCCAACACCGGCGACCGTCCGGTGCAGGTCGGCAGCCACTATCATTTCGCCGAAACCAACGGAGCGCTGTCCTTCGACCGCGCAGCGGCGAAGGGTTACCGGCTGGATATCCCCGCCGGCACCGCCGTGCGCTTCGAGCCCGGCCAGACCCGTTCGGTGACCCTGGTGCCCTACCGCGGCGGCCGCACGGTCTACGGCTTCAATCAGAAGGTGATGGGGCCGCTCTGACCGAACAGCCGGAAACCGGCGGGTAGTCGTTCATGAACCGACCAATCAGGCGATGATCATGCAGGGATCTGCAGCGCCACGAGGCAACCGGCACAAAAAAGGCGCCGGCCGAAGCCGGCGCCAATTTAATATGACCGACGATGTCGGCTTATCGCACGTAGACCGTCAGCGAACCATCGGCCCCGGTGCGCGCGGCAACCACATTGTCCGAACGCACGCCCGCCGCGGACAGCTTGTTGGCGACTTCGCCGTTCGCCTCGATCGAGCTGCGGAGCTTGCCGATGGCGTCCTGATTGTCGCGCACGGCATTGTCGATGGCCTTCGCGGACGATTCCGTGGCCGAGTCGACGCGGACCACGGTCACCTTGCTGGCATCGGTGATCGTGCTGATGTCAGCGGCGGCCTTGTTGTTGGACCGGATCGAGGAGACAACCTCGCCCTGGTTATTGGCGTTGCCGCCGGCGCTGCCGGTCATCTTGAGTCCGGACGTGGCTCCGGCCGCGGTGTCCAGGCCGCGTGCCTTGGCGCCGGCCTTCGTACCGGCCGCGGTGTCGAGGCCCTGCGCCTTGCGGCCGCCAGACGCCTTCGCGCCGATGCCGACCTTGGCGCCAGCGCCGACCTTGTGGCCACCGCCGTTCAATTTCATGCCGCCATGAGCTTTCGCGCCGGCTGCAGCGCCGGGACGGACCTTGAGGTCCGAAGAACCGGCAAGCGCCGGTGCCACAACAAAGGACGTCGCCATCAGAGCAGCTGTCAGAATTTTGGTTGTACGGAACATCAATTCACTCCCTTTGCACTAATGCGTGCGTGCCGGCTCTATGCAGGCTGCACTGGGGAAACGGCCGCGCGTTGCGATGGTTTCATTCGTGCTCAAGGTCATTTCGGGGGTTTTTCATGACCGGAAAGTGTCCGCAATTTGAAGGCCTGCCCAATCGCACAGATCCGCCGCTCCGGCGCGCGAACATGCAGCGGAAACCCGACGTCTGCGGAGAACGCGGTCATCACGATCACGCGATACGTGCGCCTCGCCTTCGGTCCTCGGGCTGCACGCCGCAACCGTCAGGGAACCTCTCCCGGAACCAATGGTGATCGAGGACTGTCCTCCCCGCCACCGCACTAGAGTGATGAATGAGCTGACCGCTGGTCTTGAAAACCGAACAGCGGCGTGACTTGCGCCCAGCGCCGATCAGGAGAATTCGATGCCCTACAAGATGCCCCGCGCCGCCTATGCGGACATGTTCGGCCCCACGGTGGGCGACCGCGTGCGGCTTGCCGACACCGACCTGATCATCGAGGTGGAGCGCGATCTCACCACCTACGGCGAGGAGGTGAAATTCGGCGGCGGCAAGGTGATCCGCGACGGCATGGGCCAGAGCCAGGTGACGCGCGCAGGCGCCGCGGTCGACACCGTGATTACCAACGCGCTGATCGTCGACCACTGGGGCATCATCAAGGCCGACGTCGGGCTGAAGGACGGCCGCATCCACGCCATCGGCAAGGCCGGAAACCCGGACGTGCAGCCCGACGTGGACATCGTCATCGGCCCGGGCACGGAAGCGATCGCGGGCGAGGGCAAGATCCTCACCGCGGGCTTCATCGACAGCCACATTCATTTCATCTGTCCGCAGCAGATCGACGAGGCGATCGCCTCGGGCGTCACCACCATGCTGGGCGGCGGCACCGGGCCGGCGACGGGCACCAACGCCACCACCTGCACGCCCGGCTCGTGGCATCTCGCGCGCATGCTGCAGGCGGCTGAGGCCTTTCCGATGAACCTGGGCTTCGCCGGCAAGGGCAACGCGGCGCTGCCCGCCGCGCTCGAGGAACAGATCCTGGGCGGCGCCATGGCGCTGAAGCTGCACGAGGACTGGGGCACCACGCCGGCCGCGATCGACTGCTGCCTGTCGGTGGCCGATGCCTATGATATCCAGGTGATGATCCACACCGACACGCTCAACGAATCCGGCTTCGTCGAGAACACGGTCAACGCCTTCAAGGGCCGCACGATTCATGCCTTCCACACAGAAGGCGCGGGCGGCGGTCACGCCCCGGACATCATCAAGGTCTGTGGCTATTCAAACGTCATCCCCAGTTCGACCAACCCGACCCGGCCCTACACGAAGAACACGCTCGACGAGCATCTCGACATGCTGATGGTCTGCCACCATCTGGATGCGTCGATCCCCGAGGACGTGGCCTTTGCAGAAAGCCGCATCCGCAAGGAAACCATCGCCGCGGAAGATATTCTGCACGACATCGGCGCCTTCTCGATCATCGCGTCCGACAGCCAGGCCATGGGCCGCGTCGGCGAGGTGATCATCCGCACGATGCAGACCGCGCACAAGATGAAGATGCAGCGGGGCCGGCTGGCGCAGGAGACCGGCGAGAACGACAACTTCCGCGTCAAGCGCTACATGTCGAAGATCACCATCAACCCGGCCATCGCGCATGGGATCGACTCGCATGTGGGTTCGGTGGAAGTGGGCAAGCTGGCCGATCTGGTGCTGTGGGATCCGAAGTTCTTCGGCGTGAAGCCGGACATGGTGCTGAAGCTCGGTACCATCGCCTCGGCGCTGATGGGCGATCCCAACGCCTCGATCCCGACGCCGCAGCCGGTGCACTACCGGCCGATGTTCGGCGCCTTCGGCAAGTCGCTGACCCGCTCCGCCGTGACCTTCGTCTCCCAGGCCGCCTATGACGCCCATCTCGGCGACGCGCTGGAACTTGGCAAGACGCTGCTGCCGGTGAAGAACACCCGCTCAGGCATCTCCAAGGCCTCGATGATCCACAACGACGCCACGCCGGAGATCGAGGTGGATCCCGAGACCTACGAGGTGCGCTGCGACGGCGAGCTGATCACCTGCGAGCCGGCCGACGTGCTGCCGATGGCGCAACGCTACTTCCTGTTCTAAAATCGCGGGCCATGAGCACACTGGAAGACGAACTCACCATCGAAGTGGGCGGCGAGCCGCAGGGCGGCTGCCCGTGCTGCGATCCGTTTGCCGCAGCCCCGCAAGGCTATGTGCTGCGCAATGGCGAACCTTTGGCGGTCTATTATTCCGACGGCCGCATCCCGGGTCCGCTGTCGGCGGCCGAGGTGACCATATCGATGGGCCGCTGGCATGAGACCAGCACGGCGGCCGACCGGCGCACCGCGTCCTTTCGCCTGACCCGGGCCGGCAACAAGACGGTGGCCACCGGTCTCAATGCCAACGACTCACGCTGGGCGGTTCTGGCGACGCTCGGACCCATGTTGACGCGCGCGGAACTGGCCGCTGATCCCAAGGTCGAGGTGTTCCGCCGGGTGGCGCTGGCGATCGCGGCGCGCGACCCGCGCATCATCGAGGCCCTGCAGCCCCGCGACAATGAAACCGCGCGGCTGACACCCCGAAAGACCGGCGGACCGTTCACCGCCCGGCCCGCCTCGCTTCAGGACACCGCCAAATGATCCGCGCCACACGCGTGCTGCCGGCTGGCTCCTGGTCGGACCCCGCCGATCGCGTCGAACTCGACTTCGACGACCGCCACCGCCGCCGCATGGCGATGACCGGAGAGGCGGGCACCGCCTTCCTGCTGGACCTGCCCAAGGCCGTGACCTTGCGCGGCGGCGACGGGCTTGAGCTGGAGGACGGCCGTGTCATAGAGGTCGTTTCGGCGCCGGAATCGCTCGTCGAGATCGAGGCCGACGACATGGGGCATCTGGTAAAGATCGCCTGGCACCTGGGCAACCGGCATCTGCCCACGCAATTGATGGGCCGGAACCTGCGCATCCGCCGCGACCACGTCATCGAGGACATGGTGGAAAAACTCGGCGGACGCATCGCGGTGATCTCCGCGCCGTTTGATCCCGAAGGCGGCGCCTACGGCCACGGCTCGGTGCAGGGGCACGATCACCCGCATGACCCCGGCCACGGGCACGGCCATTCCCACACGCGTGACGACCATCACCACGGTCACCCCATGACTGAACCCGCCGCGCTCTACCGGCTGCTCGCCTGGCTGTCGCCGTCGTTCCCGGTCGGCGCCTTCAGCTACAGCCATGGGCTGGAATGGGCGGTCGAGGACGGAACCGTCACCAATGCCGCGACGCTGCAATGCTGGCTCGAGGACGTGCTGCGGCACGGCTCCGGCCGCTCCGACGCGATCCTGCTCGCCCGCGCGCATGAAGCCTTTTCGGACGATGACTTGAGACTCTGCGCCGAAATTGCCGAGCTGGCCGCCGCCCTGCAGCCCTCGCGGGAACGCCATCTGGAGGCCACCGCCCAGGGCTCAGCCTTTCTCGCGACGATCGAGGCGGCCTGGCCGATGCAAGATGCTGCGATGGCGGAACGGCTCGCGGCCCTGATGCCGCCGCCCACCCCGCTCCATCATCCGATCGGGACCTGGACCCATGCCGTCGCGGTCGGGATTCTCGCCGCCGGCCACGGCATCGAGCGTGCCGCGACGATCCATGCCTATCTGAACGCCTTCACGTCCAATCTGGTCTCCGCCGCCATCCGCGCCGTGCCGCTGGGGCAGAGCGACGGCCAGCGGGTGATCGCCGCGCTCGAACCGCTGATCACCGAGGTCACGCGCGAGGCGCTCACCGCACCGCTCGACGACATCGGCTCCGCGACATTCCGCGCGGACATCGCCTCCCAGCGCCACGAAACCCAGTACACGAGGTTGTTTCGCTCATGAGTTCCCCCAACGGCCCCCTGCGTGTCGGAATCGGCGGCCCCGTTGGCGCGGGAAAGACCACGCTGACCGAGCGCCTGTGCAAGGCGATGCGCGACGACTTCTCGCTTGCGGTCATCACCAACGACATCTACACCCGCGAGGACGCGGAAGCGCTGATGCGGTCCCAGGCACTGCCCAGCGAGCGCATCCGCGGCGTGGAGACCGGCGGCTGCCCGCACACGGCGATCCGCGAGGACGCCTCGATCAACCTCGCGGCCATCGCCGATCTCAATGCGGCCTTTCCCGATCTGGACCTGATCCTGATCGAATCCGGCGGCGACAATCTCGCCGCCACCTTCTCACCCGAACTCGCCGATCTGACGATCTACGTGATCGATGTGGCGGCGGGCGAGGAAATCCCACGAAAAGGCGGCCCCGGCATCACCCGATCCGATCTCCTGGTGATCAACAAGACCGATCTGGCCCCGCATGTCGGCGCGGATCTCTCCGTGATGGACCGGGACGCCAGGAAAATGCGCGGCGCGCGTCCCTTCGTCTTCGCCAACATGAAGAAGGACGAGGGCATCGCCGAGATCATCGACTTCGTGCGGCGCCAAGGCGGGCTGGCGACCGCGGCATGAGGGGAGGCGCGCACTTTTGCGTCAACCAGACTGCCGGCAAAGCCGGGAAATCTCTCCTTCATCATGGTCGGCCCTGTGCCGACGATCCACAAGTCCTTGAAACCATGGATCCTCGGCACAGGGCCGAGGATGATGATCGAGGGGGGGTGAGCTTTGTCGCCACGCGCGTCAACGGCGGCTTTTAAGATGACTCCGACGCCGCGGCGAGCCTAAAATTCCACGCATCGTCTCGGGAGGGAACCATGCTGGACTCGGTCAATTGGATCGCGATTCTTGCCGCCACCATCGCCGCCTTCGTCTTCGGCGGCGCGTATTACGGCGTCCTCGGCAAGCAATGGATGGCCGCCGCCGGGCTGACGACGGAGGACACGAAGCCGACACCGATGCTCTTCGTGCTCGCGTTCCTGTGCCAGCTGGTGATGGCCTTCGTGCTGGCCGGAGTCATCTTTCACGCCGATGGCTATACGCTCGCCAACGGATTGACCGCCGGCGGGCTGATCTGGCTCGGCTTCGTGGCAACCACCCAGATCGTCAACCACCGCTACCAGGGCGCGCCGTGGTCGCTGACGATGATCGATTGCGGACACTGGCTCGGGCGCTGCTGATCCAGGGCGCGGTGATCGGCTGGTTGGGGGTGTGAAGGGCACACCATCAGGGGCGCGAATGTGTCGCGCAGATCGCCACCGTTCGCATCGCACCCGACCCCACCGTGTCATGCCAATCTTCCGGGACACAACACGAAGGCGGGCATCCAGTAACCACAGGCCTCCCGGCCCGTGCGCCAAGGCCGACCACACGGGTTGCTGAATCCCCGGTCAGGTCTGCGGCCTCCCGAGGATGACACCGCGGAGGACCAAGAATGATCAGCGGACACCGCCTGACACAACCAGTGCACAACCAAACACCCGCAAGCCAACGTCGTGCTCAGATGATCTCGTCCTCGTCGAACAGCGGATCGCCGCCGAGTTCCTCTTCCATCTGACCAACCCGGTCCTGCGCCTCGCGGTGCTTGGGCACCCGCGCGATATGGGCGATGGCGTCGCCCTGGTTGACGGTGGGCAGGTTGGTGCGGCCGATGATGATGCCGTCCTCGGGCGCCGGAATCTCGATCTCCACATCGCCAAAGGGATCGGTGACGATGCCGACGACCTCGCCGGCCGCGACGCTGTCGCCCGCCGCCTTGAACAGCCGCAGGATTCCGCCTTCCGGCGCCCGCATCCAGAAGCTAGAGCGTGAGACGACCGGCTTGATCTTGCTGGACGAGGAGCTCTTGCCGGCGATCATGCCAAGGCGCTTCATCACCCGCAGAATGCCCTTCACACCAACGCGGATCGACCATTCGTCGAACCGCAGCGCCTCGCCGGCTTCATACAGCAGCACGTCGACGCCGGCTTCCGACGCCGACTTGCGCAGGCTTCCGTCGCGCAGCGGCGATTTCAGGATCACCGGCGCGCCGAAGGCTTCCGCCAGCTCCAGCGTCTTGGGGTTGTTGGCCGAGGTACGGATCTGCGGCAGGTTGGTGCGATGCGCCGCCGCCGTGTGCAGATCGATGCCCATGTCCGAGCGCACCACCACCTCGCGCATGAACATGTCCGCGAGCTGGGCGGCCAGCGACCCGCCCTCGCTGCCGGGGAACGAACGGTTGAGGTCGCGCCGATCCGGCAGGTAGCGCGAGTGGTTGATGAACCCGTAGGCGTTGACGATCGGCACCGCCAGAAGCGTGCCCTGAAGCCGGTCGAGCGCAGGGGTGCGCAGCACCCGGCGGATGATTTCCACGCCGAGAATCTCGTCCCCATGCACGGCGGCCGACAAAAACAGGGTCGGCCCCGTCTTGCGCCCGTGCACCACATGCACGGGCAACGTCATCGGCGTATGATTGGAAAGGACGGAAAACGGCAGATCCACCGTCTTCCGGCTGCCCGCCGGAATGCGGTCCTTGCCGATGACGAACGCCATCAGCCGCGGCCCTCGTCTTCGTCTTGTTCGGCTTGGCGTTCTTTTCTAGCAGTTCGATGATCTTGCCCGCCACATCGATGCCGGTGGCCTTCTCCACACCTTCAAGGCCCGGCGAGGAGTTGACCTCCATCACCACGGGGCCGTGATTGGAGCGCAGCATGTCGACGCCGCAGACGTTCAGTCCCATGGATTTGGCTGCGCGGATCGCGGTGGAGCGCTCCTCGGGCGAAATCTTCACCGACGCGGCGCTGCCGCCGCGATGCAGGTTGGAACGGAATTCGCCTTCCGCCCCGGTGCGCTTCATCGCCGCAATCACTTTGCCGCCGACCACCAGGGCGCGGATGTCCGTGCCGCCGGCTTCCTTGATGAACTCCTGTACCAGAATGTTGACGTTGGCGCCGCGGAACGCTTCGATCACCGACTTCGCGGAACGCTCCGTATCCGCAAGCACGACGCCGATGCCCTGGGTGCCTTCCAGCAGCTTGATCACCACGGGCGCGCCGCCGGCGGTCTTCAGCACTTCCTCGGTCTGCTTGGGGTCATGGGCAAAGGTGGTCACCGGCAGGCCGATGCCGTCGCGCGCCAGCAGCTGCGTCGAGCGCAGCTTGTCGCGCGAACGGCCAATCGCCACCGATTCGTTGAGCGGATAGACCCCGGCCATCTCGAACTGGCGCAGAACGGCCAGGCCGTAGAAGGTGATCGACGCGCCGATGCGCGGAATCACCGCGTCATAGCCCTCGAGCTTCTCGCCGTTGTAGAAGATCTCCGGCCGCCGCGACGCTATGTTCATGTAGCATCGCAGCGTGTTGATGATGTCCAGCTGATGGCCGCGTGCTTCCGCCGCCTCGACAAGCCGGCGGTGCGAATAGAGGCTGGCGTTGCGGGCAAGCATAGCAATCTTCATGAGAATCCTCCTCAGCGTCCGGCGTCATTACCGTAACGGAACCGAATCTAATCTGTGAGCCGGTCCATGGCCGTCTGGCACCGAAACGAACCGGACGGGTCGACAAGCATGCGGCGCTTCATGGCCTGGCGGCCGATCAGCATCGGGATTTCCATATCAGAGCGATCAGTCAGCGACACGTCGATCTTCCAGCGCCGGTTTCCGATCACCAGCGTCGTCTTGACGACATAGCGCCGTTCCACGTGGCCCGACGAACTCTTGATATCCCGGATATCCACCAACCGCGCCCAATGGCGCAGCTCCGTATCATGCGCTTCCTCGCGCAACGCCAGATCGAAATTCACCCAGCTTTCGCCGTCCTTCTCGACAACGACCACATGCGGCGCGTGCAGCGCGGAGGAGCGCGCTCCGGTATCGATCTTGGCCAGTATGCGCGGCACGTCGAGATCGGGCAAAGACACCCATTCCCGCCATCCGACAATCAGCTTATCGCGCTTGGGCTGGTCGCCCCGGAAACCTTGACGCCGCGGCCGCGCGATGCTGCCCTCTTAATTCCAACGCCATCCATGGAAATCGGTTCCGGATCGTCGTTGCGCGTTGCCCGTAAGTTCACTCCGCGAGCACTCCTTCATTGACCCTGCGATAGCTGGTGAAAGCCTTCTGGCTGAGGATCACATAAAAGCTGTCGAGGTCGATAAACACGTAGCCCAACTCATAGAGCGCGCGCGTCAGCGCCGAAATGTCGTCACTGTAAAGCCGCCGCACGCCCGCCATCTGGCGCAGGTACTTCTGGGAGATCCGAAACCGCCCGCGCGGCTTTCCCGCAAAGGGTTGTTCGTACAGCTCCGCGAGTCGCGCCGCCACGTCACTTGCCGGTATCACCACGGCCCAGCCTCCATCACCTGCGACAGAATATATCGTGCTACATAAATCAAAAATTGCCTAAGTCAAAAAATTTTTGCATATAGACGAAATAATTTGTGCTTTTTGGCGGATCTCATCCCGCACCGACCGGAGGACACCGCATGGCGCCCGTCATTCCAGCCGCAAGTGAAACCCAGATCGATCCGGTCGCGAGTTTTCTCGAAACCGTTCAGGAAGGAGATGTCAGCCGCATCGAGGAATCGCTCGACGGACTGACGGCCAGCGATCAGGTTCGCGCGCTGCTCAACATGGGGGCGGACGATCAGGAAAAGCTGCTGCATCTGGTGGACCCCAAGCTCGCCGCCGACGTGGTGGAGGAACTTCCGCAGGAACGGGCGGCCGAGATCATCGAGCGGCTGGACGCCAAGACCGCCGCCTCGATCCTCGAGGAGATGGATTCCGCCGACCAGGCGGACGTCTTCAGCGAAATGCACGACGCGGAAGCGGAAGCGATCTACTCCGAGATGGCGCCGGATGCGGCCGAGGACGTGCGCAAGCTCGCCGAGTATCCCTCCGACACCGCGGGCGGGCTGATGTCCACCGATGTCTTCACCTTCGTGGAGACGGAGACGGTCGGCACCATCCTGCGACGCGTCGCCTCCGAGGACGAGGATTTCGAGCGTTACCGCGGTCAGCACCCCTATATCCTGGACGCGGAAGGCCGGCTCGTCGGCGTCGTCTCCCTGCGCACGCTGATCACCTCCAAGCGCTCGGTTCCGCTCAAGGACGTGATGGTGGCGCCGCTGTCGGTCTCGCCGTTGACAGAGCTCGGCGATCTGGAGGACGTTTTCGACGACTATCCGTTCCTCGGCATTCCGGTGGTCGACGAGGCCGGCCGGATGATCGGCACCGTGTCGCGCACCGCGGTCAGCGACGCCTCGCTGCATCGCGCCGAGGATGATGCGCTGAAGATGCAGGGCGTCGTGGGCGATGAGATCCGCTCCATGCCGACCCTGCTGCGCGCCCGCAGGCGCTTGTCATGGCTGACCGTCAACATCGGGCTCAACATCGTCGCCGCCAGCGTGATCGCGCTCTATGAAGAGACGCTGACGGCCGTCATCGCGCTCGCCGTGTTTTTGCCCATCGTCTCCGACATGAGCGGCTGCTCGGGCAATCAGGCGGTCGCCGTCACCATGCGCGAGCTGTCGCTCGGCCTGGCGCGGCCCGTCGACATCGTGAAGGTGTGGCTGAAGGAGATCACCGTCGGCGCCATCAACGGGCTGGTGCTGGGCATCCTCATCGGCCTGGCCGCCTGGGCGTGGCGCGGCAACGCGTGGATAGGCGTGGTCGTGGGCGTGGCTCTGGCGGTCAACACCCTGGTCGCCGTCTCCATCGGCGGCACGGTCCCGCTGGCGCTCAAGCGCTTCAACGTCGATCCCGCGGTCGCCTCGGGCCCCATGCTGACGACCATCACCGACATGGTCGGTTTCTTCCTGGTGCTCAGCCTGGCCTCTGCGATGCTACCGTTGCTGTGACGCTGGCGCGCCATCTGCGACTTATTGCGGTCCTACGAAAGTTACAGCGGTGCTGTATGGACGTGATTGGCAGCAATACGCATAATGCCGCCAACTCAATTCAGGCGCCGAAAACGACGCCGGGACATCACTTCTGGGAGGGTGCCGATGTCGGACAACGTATTTCCCGTGCCCGCGGATATTGCCGCCGGAGCATTGATCGATAACGATAAATATCTCGAGATGTACCAGAGGTCGGTCGATGACCCGGCCGGCTTCTGGGGCGAACACGGCAAGCGGATCGACTGGATCAAGCCGTATACCAAGGTCAAGAACACCTCGTACGACTACCACAACGTCTCGATCAAATGGTTCGAGGACGGCACGCTCAACGTGTCCGCCAACTGCGTCGACCGCCACCTTGAGACGCGCGGCGACCAGGCCGCGATCATCTGGGAAGGCGACGATCCGTCCGAGAGCAAGGTCATCACCTATCGCGAGTTGCATCACGAGGTGAATGTCTTCGCCAACGTGCTGCACGCGATGGGCGTCAAGAAGGGTGACCGGGTCACCCTGTACCTGCCGATGATTCCGGAAGCGGCCTACGCCATGCTCGCCTGCGCCCGCGTCGGCGCGGTGCATTCGATCGTCTTCGGCGGTTTTTCGCCCGACAGCCTGGCCGGCCGCATCAAGGACTGTGATTCGAGCGTCATCATCACCGCCGACGAGGGTCTGCGCGGCGGCCGCTCCGTGCCGCTGAAGGCCAATGTCGACAAGGCCTGCGAGAAGCTGACCAATGTCTCCAAGGTCATCGTCGTCAAACGCACCGGCGGCGACATTTCCATGAAGGACGGCCGCGACGTCTGGTACCACGAGGAAGCCGACCGGGTGTCCGACCACTGCGCACCGGTGGAGATGAACGCGGAGGATCCGCTGTTCATTCTCTACACCTCGGGTTCCACCGGCCAGCCCAAGGGCGTGATGCACACCTCGGGCGGCTATCTGGTCTACGCCTCGATGACGCATCAGTACGTCTTCGACTATCACGACGGTGAGGTCTACTGGTGCACGGCGGACGTGGGCTGGGTCACGGGGCACAGCTACATCGTCTACGGGCCGCTGGCCAACGGCGCCACTACATTGATGTTCGAGGGCGTGCCGACCTATCCCGACGCTTCGCGCTTCTGGCAGGTGTGCGACAAGCACAACGTCAACATCTTCTACACCGCGCCCACCGCCATCCGCGCGCTGATGGGCGCCGGCGACGAGCTGGTGAAGTCGACCTCGCGCAAAAGCTTGCGGATTCTCGGCTCGGTTGGCGAGCCGATCAATCCGGAAGCCTGGATGTGGTACCACAATGTGGTCGGCGACGGCCGCTGCCCGATCGTCGATACCTGGTGGCAGACGGAAACCGGCGGCATTCTCATCACCCCGCTGCCCGGCGCCACCGCGCTGAAACCCGGCTCCGCGACGCGGCCGTTCTTCGGCGTTCAGCCGGCGCTGGTCGACGCGGAAGGCACCCTTCTGGAAGGCGCCACGGACGGCAACCTGGTGATCCTGGACAGCTGGCCCGGTCAGATGCGCACGGTCTACGGCGATCACGAGCGCTTCGTGCAGACCTACTTCGCCACCTACAGGGGCATGTATTTCACCGGCGACGGCTGCCGCCGCGACGAGGACGGCTATTACTGGATCACCGGCCGCGTCGATGACGTAATCAACGTCTCTGGCCACCGCATGGGCACGGCGGAGGTGGAATCCGCGCTTGTCGCCCATGCAAAGGTGTCGGAAGCCGCCGTCGTGGGCTATCCGCACAACATCAAGGGGCAGGGGATCTACGCCTATGTCACCCTGATGGAAGGCGAGGAGCCGAGCGACGAACTGAAGAAGGAGCTGGTGGCCTGGGTGCGCAAGGAGATCGGTCCGATCGCCTCGCCGGACCTGATCCAGTTCTCGCCAGGCTTGCCGAAAACCCGCTCGGGCAAGATCATGCGCCGCATCCTGCGCAAGATCGCCGAAGACAGTTTCGACAGCCTCGGCGACACCTCGACGCTGGCCGATCCCGGCGTGGTCACGGATCTGATCGACAACCGGCAGAACCGCCAGACGGCCTGAGGCGCTCCGCGCGATACAGACCTGAAATGAATATGGGCGCGACCTTGCCGGTCGCGCCCTCTTCGCATCCCGCCGATCGTTGCGCCGGCGTGGATTGGATAAGCCGTTATTTCGACAGATAGACGCCCTTGATCTTCGACGAGATTGCCTGAAACGCCGCGATCAGGTTGTTCGCATCCTTGGCGAAATAGTAGGTCGTATTCACATCGGTGGCGCACGCCTGCATCACCTTTGCGCCTGCAGAATTGTCGTTGCTTCCAAAGTAAATAGAATAAAGAGACGCTCCAGTTTTCTTGGCTTCGGCGCAAATTTTCTTCGCTCTTGTAGAGGAAACATTTGTTGAATTCTCTTTCTCCGGCTCTTCCTGCCAGCGATCAGTATAATTCTTTTTATTCGAATAAGATTTATGATCGTAATCCACGCATTGACCCGAATAATATTTGCCACTATCAAACTGAATTCCATAACGTGTTCTATAATTGCACGGCGGACCGCCAAAATAATAGTTTGTGTTAAAATCACCATCCGTCATGAAGATCAGGAACTTCACGACGTCCTCGTCATCATATTCGCCAGGAGCGCTGTCGGACGGCCACAGGTTGGACCACTTCGGCGAAAGGGAATACCACCCCCAGGCAACGCCGGTCTGTCCGGCGGTGTAGCCCTCACTCTTCAATTTCTTGATCGCTGACGTCAGCTTGTTGCGCTTGGCGGTGAGCGGTTCCATCTGCGGTGTCGAGGCGCAACCGTTCGAGCCGCCCCAAAGAAATCGGAATCCTTGTCGGCGTAGTTGTAGGTCGCGTCGGTATACTTCTCGCCGCCCTCGCGTTCGGTCACGCAATTCTGCGTGCCGGCATTGCCATCCGTCACCTTATGCGCATATTGACCGAGATTGACGCCCTGGCTGTAAGGCACGAGTGAGATACGGACCTTGCTGTTTTTCTCGGACGTCCCTTCCGGAATGAGCTCGTCCACGACGGACTGCGCCGCCGTGCGCAATGTATCCATATCGCGCATCATCGAGCCGGTGATATCGAGCACCAGCGCCACCTCGACATACTTGCTGCCAAAGCGCACCTCCGCGACCACCGAAACCGGAATCGTGCGAATCCCCAGAAGCTGAACGAAGGCCGTCGGGACGTACGCCTGAGCCGTTGCCGTTATCACGCCGTTGATGCTGTCGATGACCGGCACCACGTCCTCGACCTCGGCAATGCCCGCGAGCTTGACCGCGGCAGTTTGAGCGAAGGTGTCCTTGATCAGCGCCTTCGCCTCGTCGACATCCTTGGCGGTCGACAGGTACCGCGCCCCGGCCAATGCTGCGGCGTCCAACTCGTTGGCGATCAGCCCGCGGGTGTTGACGGCGCGGCCGTAATCGACGGCGCCGCCGGCCGCTCCAATGACAACAAGCATCGCCAACGCCCAGATCAGGACGATGGAGCCGCTGCGCGAGGGGCCGAACGCCCGGGTTGCCTCGCGGTATCGTTGCACGACACGCCGTAACATCCGCAGTCTCCCTTCGGCACACACGCCGCAATCACAGTTCCTGTAGCGCAAGCGTCCGGCCAGAAAGGAAGACCCGGCCCGCAGAATTCCGGCGCGCTTGAGTAACCATTGGATTTGAAGAGGAAATTGGCGGTGTCGTGGTTAGCAAAGGATTAAGTAGCGAGGATTTTTACATATTAATTCGCAGATGCGGAAATCGGTCATGACATTCTTGACTCATAGCAGGCCCGGTTCGGAACAAGGCATTAACGGGGTATAAAGATACCTGCCGCTTCTGGCACAGCCCCGCCGACCGGCGCTGCATGCGTTCCAACAACAAAACGGGCGCGACGTTTCCGCCGCGCCTTCGTCTCGAGCGTTTCGACAGCTTATTTTGACAAATATATCGACTGGATCTTGTTGGCGATCACACTGAAGGCGCTCACAAGCTCGCTGTCGGAATCCGCGTAGAAAAAATGGTCCGTTGAGCTGGCGCAGTAATTCATCAGTTTCTTGCCAAAGTTCGAATTGATTGTCTCGAAGAAAATAGAATAGACTTCGACACCAGACTTCTTCATTTCATCACACAGCTTGCGGCCGCGAGCAGCAGGCTCATCGTCATAACTTGGGCTGGGGTACCAGGTCTGATACCAGGTCGTCGTCGTGGTGGTCTTTTCGCAACCCTTGTCCTTGTGCCAGTCCCAATCCCAGCCCCAGCCAGGCGAGCCGCCATTGAAACAACTGACCGTGGAGGTCTCCTCCTTGGCGTCATACTTCATGTTGAACCCGCCATCGGTCATGATCACGGCGATTTTCAACGTGTCATCCTCGCCATACGCGACCGGATCGCTTTCCGGCGGCCACAGAGACGCCCACTTCGGCGACAGCGTGTACCAGCCCCAGGCGATGCCCGTCTGGCCAGCGGTGCCATAGTGGCCCTCAAGATCCTCGATGACCTTCAGGAGCTGAACGCGTTTGGCCGTCAGCGGAAGAATGGACGTCGAGGGACACGCTTCGGGCGGATTAAGCCATGGATCAGGGTTCGCACCGGGCCCCGCTTGAGTTTGATACGCCTGTTCTCCGCCAAAGAACTTGGAGTCTTTTCCATCGTAGTCATATACTGCATCGGTATACATCTCCGCGCCGTATCGCTCAGTCACGCATTTCCTTGGACCAGAGTTCCCATCGCTGACCCGAGTCGCGTATTCGCCAAGATTGACACCCTGGCTATAAGGAACGATCGAGATCTTTACCTTGCTGTCCTGATGCTTTGTTCCCTCGGGAACCAGCGTATCGACGATGCTTTTTGTCGCGGTCTTGAGCGCCTTCATATCGGCGGGGTCATCCGCCATCGACCCGGTCACATCAAGCACCAGCGCCAATTCGACATATTTGGTGCCAAAGCGCACTTCCGCGGCCACCGAAACCGGAATGGATTTAATTCCCAGCAATTGCACGAAGGCCGTCGTGATATTCGCCTGTGCCGTTGCCGTGATCACGCCGTTGGTGCTGTCGATGACCGGCACCAAGTCCTCGACCTCGGCAATGCCCGCGAGTTTGACCGCGGCGGTTTGGGCGAATGTGTCCTTGATCAGCACCTTCGCCTTGTCGACATCCTTGGACGTTGCCAGATAGCGCGCACCAACCAGGACCGCGGCGTCCAACTCGTTGGCGATCAGCCCGCGGGTGTTGACGGCGCGGCCGTAATCGACGGCGCCACCGGCCGCACCGATGACCACAAGCATGGCCAGCGCCCAAATCAAGACAACCGATCCGCTCTGTGCGGCGCCGAGTGTCTGCACAGCCTCGTGTATTCTTTGCGCACCACGCCGTACCATAGGCAGTCTCCCTTCAGCCCTGCGACCGCGGCCTCCTCGCCTTTGCGGACATGCTGTTCGCCTGACGCTGTCCAATACAATCCCATGTAAAAACTGCCGTTACGTTAAAACTGAAACAAGGAACACAACGAACACGGCGGTACGCACGCGTTGGCATCCGCAGCGGCGTATGGCGCACGAAGGGTGGAAAGGGATGGTGTGCGGGGCGGCGCGAACCCTCAGGGCTCCAGCTCGGTGTCCCAATAGAGAAAGTCGAGCCAGCTGTCGTGCAGGAAGTTCGGCGGGAACAGACGGCCGTTGTTGTGCAGGTCGCTCACGGTGGGCTGGAACGGCATGTGCCGGGGCCACATGGCCAGTTCCCGGCACGACTTGTTGGCCTTGCGCAGGTTGCACGGCGAACAGGCCGCGATGACGTTCTCCCAGGTCGTCTGGCCGCCCTTGGAACGCGGAATGAGATGGTCGAACGTCAGGTCCTCGCGCGAGCCGCAATACTGGCACTGGAACCGGTCGCGAAGGAACACATTGAAGCGGGTGAAGGCGGGATGTCGGGTCGGCTTGATGTAGGTCTTGAGAGAAACGACGCTTGGAAGGCGCATCTCGAAGCTCGGACTTCGCACCTGCACGTCGTATTCACTGACGATGTTGACCCGATCGAGGAACACCGCCTTGATCGTATCCTGCCAGGCCCAGAGCGACAGCGGGTAATAGCTCAGCGGTCTGTAGTCCGCGTTGAGCACCAGCGCCGGATGAGCACCTGTTGCCACGGCAATCGTCAAGCCACACTCCCTGCGGCCGGCCCCGGTACGGAGCCTGTGCCCCGCGCGAAGGTGCCGACCTGTCCCTGGTGTTGGATTGTCCCGCCGCGTGGAACGCGAAATCAGGACAAGTCATGGTCGTCGCATGCGCGGGCATAGTGTAAGGCCAGCGTGACACTGTTGTGAAGACATTCCGTGGTTTGTTTGATGGCCGGGGATTTCGCGCGCAGCCCCGCCACGCGGCGTCTTGGCGGTCGGGCAGAGCGCCGGGATCACTCAAAGGCAGTTCTTAGAAAAATTCGGCAACTGCTTGAAATGCAACAGCAGAGATGCCGGTCGGCGCGAAGCAGCCAACGCCGTGCCGCGCCCCCGGATACCGCGAGACGGCCCGGCGCATAGGAGAACGGGCGCCAAGGGGGCGCCCGTCCTTCGGAATACCACGTAGGGACGGTTGGCGAATCAGCCGCGCGGCCATTCACGGATGTCGACGAAATGACCGGCGATCGCGGCGGCGGCGGCCATCGCGGGCGACACGAGATGCGTACGTCCCTTGAAGCCCTGGCGGCCCTCGAAGTTGCGGTTGGACGTCGACGCGCAGCGTTCGCCCGGTTCCAGCTTGTCGGCGTTCATCGCCAGGCACATGGAGCATCCCGGTTCGCGCCATTCGAACCCGGCGGCGGTGAAGATCTTGTCCAGACCCTCGGCCTCGGCCTGCGCCTTGACCAGGCCCGACCCCGGCACCACCATGGCACTGACGTTCTGATGCACCGTCTTGCCCTGGATCATCGCCGCGGCGGAGCGCAGATCCTCGATGCGGCCGTTGGTGCACGAGCCGATGAAGACGCGGTCGAGCGTGATGTCCTGCATCGGCGTACCCGGCTTGAGTCCCATGTACTCCAGCGCCCGCCACTTCGAGGTGCGCCGGTTGGCGTCGGTGATCTCGTCCGGGTCCGGCACGCTGCCGGTGATCGAGATGACGTCCTCCGGGCTCGAGCCCCAGGTGACGATCGGCGGCAGATTGGCGGCGTCCAGACGGATTTCCTTGTCGAACTCGACACCCTCATCGGAGAACAGCGTATCCCAATAGGCGCGCGCCATGTCCCATGCTGCGCCCTTGGGCGCCTTCGGCCGATCCTTGATGTAGGCGTAGGTGGTCTCGTCGGGCGCGATCAGGCCGGCGCGGGCACCCGCCTCGATCGACATGTTGCACACCGTCATGCGGCCTTCCATCGACAACGCGCGGATCGCCTCGCCGGCGTATTCCATGACGTAGCCGGTACCGCCCGCGGTGCCGATCTCGCCGATGATGGCAAGGATGATGTCCTTGGCCGACACCCCGTTGGGCAACTTGCCGTCGACCGTGATGCGCATGTTCTTGGCCTTGCCCTGGATCAGGGTCTGGGTCGCCAGAACGTGCTCGACCTCGGAGGTGCCGATGCCGTGCGCCAGCGCGCCGAAGGCGCCGTGCGTGGAGGTATGGCTGTCGCCGCAGACGATCGTCATGCCCGGCAGGGTGAAGCCCTGCTCGGGGCCGATGATGTGCACGACGCCCTGGCGGCGGTCGGTCTCGCTGTAGTACTCGATGCCGAACTCGGCGGCATTCTTGGCCAGCGTATCCACCTGCAGCGCGGATTCGGGATCCGCGATGCCGTGGCTGCGGTCAGTGGTCGGCACGTTGTGATCGACGACGGCGAGCGTGCGCTGCGGCGCGCGCACCGTGCGGCCGGTCATGCGCAGGCCTTCGAACGCCTGCGGCGAGGTGACTTCATGCACCAGGTGGCGGTCGATGTAGAGCAGGGCGGTGCCGTCTTCCTGGACGTTGACCAGGTGATCGTCCCAGATCTTGTCGTACAGGGTTTTGGACTTCGTCATGGAGTACTCCCAAGGAATTTCGTCGCATACAAACAGGTCTTCAGGCGGCGTGGCGACAAAGGGCCGGGGCCGTGGATCGGGCGATCAGACCAGTCGTAGCGCGTCGTCGGATGCGTTGAGGAGCGGATGAAACCGCCAGAACAGACGCGCGTGATCGTGAAACGACGCAAACTCCATAGGCGCGCAGACTCCGGCATCGAGGATGGCGGCGTCGCGGCTGCGGTACGGTGGCGTTGTTTTGCCGATCATGGCGGAGACCCTATCAATTCGCAAAGACAGCGGCAACAACACGGCCGCGCCGGCGGACTTGATATAGCGAAATATAGAAAGGCCCGCGGCTGCTACCAGACGCGGGCCCCCGAAATTGCGAAAGCGGTCGAATGCTATTCGGCGGAGGTTTCCGCAGCCGCGGCTTCCTTGGCAGCGACCTTCGCCGCTTCGGCCTGGACCTTGGCTTCCACCGCGATGGCGCGCTGCTCTTCGTTCAGGCGCTTGGCGCGCACGTTCGTGTTCTCGACGATACGCGCCGACTTGCCGCGACGCTCGCGCAGGTAGTAGAGCTTGGCGCGGCGAACCTTGCCGCGGCGAACCACGTCGACGCCCTCGACCATCGGCGAGTAGACCGGGAACACACGTTCCACGCCTTCGCCGTAGGAGATCTTGCGGACCGTGAAGCTTTCCTGGAGACCGGAGCCCGACCGCGCGATGCACACGCCTTCATAGGCCTGAACACGGGTCCGGGTGCCTTCCGTCACGCGCACGTTGACGCGGATGGTGTCGCCGGGAGAAAATTCGGGAAGCTGGCGCTTTTCGGCGATCACAGCCATCTGCTCGGCTTCGAGCTGCTCGATGATATTCATGACAAGTCTCTCTTTTTGGTGTCACGATCAGAGCGTCCAATGCGGTCAATCCGTAAGGGCCGTTGCATCGCAAATATCGACTGTTGTCGGAAAGTCGCCGCTCTATACGCCAAAAGCGGCAGCGAGTCATGCCCTTTTTGGCGAAAAAACCGGGCTGATTCAATCCTCGCCGCGTTCCGTGTCGCCGTGGCGGCGCCACAGGTCCGGCCGCCGCGCGCGGGTCAGCTCCTCCGAGCGCTCCTGCCGCCAGCGCGCGATGCGGCCATGATCGCCCGAGGTCAGGACCTCGGGAATCGCGCGGCCTTCCCATTCCTGCGGGCGCGTGTAGTGGGGATGCTCGAGCAACCCGGTCTCGAAACTTTCCGTCTCGCCGGATTCCGCGTTACCCATGACCCCAGGCAGCAGCCGCACCACCGCGTCCAGCATGGTCAGCGCGGCGATCTCGCCGCCGGACAGGATGTAGTCGCCAATCGAGACCTCCTCGAGGCTGCGCGCCTCGATCACCCGCTGGTCGACGCCCTCGAAACGGCCGCACAGAATGACTGCGCCGGGACCCTGGGCCAGTTCGCGCGCGCGCGCCTGGTCAAACGGCTTGCCGCGCGGGCTCATCAGCAGGCGGGGGCGGGGGTCGCCGTCGGGCGCTGCGGCATCGATCGCGGCGGCGACCACATCGGCGCGCAGCACCATGCCCGGACCGCCGCCGGCGGGCGTGTCGTCGACACTGCGATGACGGTCGGTGGCGCTGTCGCGAATATTGCGCGCCTCGAGCGACCACAGGCCCGCCTCAAGCGCGCGGCCGGCAAGGCTGACGCCGAGAGGACCAGGAAACATCTCCGGGAAGAGTGTGAGCACCGTCGCGCGAAAACTCACGCCTCGCGCCCCTGGCTGGCCTCTTGCTCCGTCCGCTCAAGCGCCTGCTGTTCCGCCCGCGCCTCGGCCTTGTCGCGCTCGGCGTCCGCCATCAGGCCTTCGGGAGGATCAACGACGACACGGCCCGCCTCGAGATCGATCTCGGGCACCACCTCGAGCGTGAAGGGGATATAGAAGCTGCGGCCGCCCTTGGATGCGATTTCCAGCAGATCGCCGGCGCCGAAATCCTGAACCGACACCACCCCGCCCAGCGCATTGCCCTGCACATCCACCACCTCCAGACCGATCAGATCCGCCTGATAGAAGGTGTCTTCGTCCTCGGGCTCGGGCAGGACGTCGCGGGAGAGAAAGAGATTGATGCCGTTGAGCGCCTCGGCGGCATTGCGGTCGCCAACGCCCTTGAAGCGGACAATCAGCATCGCCTTCTGGGCTCGCAGCGTTTCCACTTCGAAACGTCGCGAGCCGTCCTGTGTTTCCAGCGGCCCATAGGAGCCGAGCGCCAGCGGGTCCTCGCCGAACGGCTTGACCCGGACCTCGCCCTTGATGCCGTGCGCGGCCCCGATCTGCGCCATCAGGACGCGATCGCGCGTCTCGCCGGCAGGGTCCGCGGCCTTGGCCGAGGGCTTGGCCCGGGACTGGGACGGTTTGGCCGGGGACATCGGCGGGACTCCGTGGACTGGATGCGGCCGGTTATTCGGCTGCGGTCTCTTCAGTGGCGGCTTCTTCAGCCGGAGCCTCTTCCGCCGGTGCGGCGGCAGCGGCGGCGGCGGCTTCAGCGGCTTCCTTGGCGGCGGCGGCTGCGTCTTCCTCAGCCTGACGCTTCTCGTCGAGACGCTCCTGCGCCTTCTTGCCGAGCTTCGCCTTGTTGGGGTTGTTGCGCGCTTCGCGCTTCAACAGGCCGGCGGCGTCGAGGAAACGGGCCACGCGGTCGGTCGGCTTCGCGCCATTGTCCATCCAATGCTGGATGCGCTCGGCGTTCAGCGTCACGCGGTTCTCGTTGTCCTTGGGCAGAAGCGGATCGTAGGTGCCCAGACGCTCGATGAAGCGGCCGTCGCGCGGCGCGCGGACGTCGGCGACGACGATGCGGTAGAACGGACGCTTCTTGGCGCCACCGCGGGCGAGACGAATCTTGAGAGCCATTGCAGGTATTCCTTGTTGGGGTCTGTGTGTTCTTGATGTTGTATTCTGTCTTGGCAGTGTCAGCGTTTCGACGTCAGGTCGTGGTCATGCCGGCGACCCCGCGAGCGGGCGGCGCCGGAAAATCGTGTGCGAGGGCGCTACTTCTTCTTCTGCTTGCCGAATCCCGGAAGGCCGCCCATCCCGGGGAGACCGCCCATGCCGGACAGGCCGCCGGGCAATCCTGGCGGCAGGCCACCGGGCATCCCGCCCGGCATTCCGCCACCGGGCATCCCGGCCTGTTTGGCGAGTTTCTCCATCTCGGCGGGATCCATCTGCGGCATGCCGCCGCCGAACATCGATCCCAGACCGCCGAGCATGCCGCCCTTCTTCTTGCCCATGGCCTTCATCATGTCGGCCATCTGGCGATGCATCTTGAGAAGCTTGTTGACGTCCTGCACCTGGGTGCCGGACCCTGCCGCGACGCGCTTCTTGCGACTGGCGTTGAGCAGTTTCGGCGCGCGCCGCTCCTTTTTCGTCATCGACGAAATGATGGCGCGCTGCCGCTTGAAGATGCTCTCGTCGAGATTGGCCGCGTCGAGCTGCTTCTTCATCTTGCCGATGCCCGGCATCATGGCGAGCATGCCGGACATGCCGCCCAGCTTCTCCATCTGCGCCAGTTGCTCGGACAGATCGTCAAGATCGAATTCGCCCTTCTGCAGGCGCTTGGCCATCTTCGCGGCCTGCTCCGCATCGATGGCTTCCGACGCCTTCTCGACCAGCGACACGATGTCGCCCATGCCCAGAATGCGGTCGGCGATGCGCGAGGGATGGAAATCCTCCAGCGCATCGGACGCCTCGCCGACGCCCAGCAGCTTGACCGGCTTGCCGGTGACCGCGCGCATGGAAAGGGCCGCGCCGCCGCGCCCGTCGCCATCCATACGCGTCAGCACGATGCCGGTGATGCCGACGCGCTCGTCGAAATTCCGCGCCAGGTTGACGGCGTCCTGACCGGTCAGCGCATCGGCGACCAGCAGAATCTCGTGCGGTTTGGCAAGCCGCTTGATCTCGGCCATCTCAGCCATCAGCGGCTCATCGATATGGGTACGGCCGGCGGTGTCCAGGATCACCACGTCGAAGCCGCCAAGCCGTGCCGCCGTCATGGCGCGCTCGGCGATCTGCATGGGCGACTGGCCTGCGATGATGGGCAGCGTGTCGATGCCGTTCTGCTCGCCGAGAACCTTGAGTTGCTCCTGGGCGGCGGGGCGGCGCGTATCCAGCGACGCCATCAGGACCTTGCGCTTGTCCCGCTTGGTCAGGCGCAGCGCGATCTTCGCGGAACTCGTGGTCTTGCCCGAACCCTGCAGGCCGACCATCATGATCGCAACAGGTGCCGCGGCCGCGAGATCGATCGGCTCGGCGGACGCGCCCAGCATCTCGATGAGCTGGTCGTGAACGATCTTCACCACCATCTGGCCAGGCGTCACCGACTTGATGACTTCGCGGCCGACGGCGCGGGCGCGCACCTTGTCGGTGAACGAGCGCACCACGTCCAGCGCCACGTCGGCCTCGATCAGCGCCCGGCGGACCTCGCGCAGGGCGGCGCTCACGTCGGCGTCGCTCAGCGCACCGCGTCTGGTCAGCTTGTCAAAGATGCCGCCAAGGCGGTCCGACAGGGTCTCGAACATGATCGCTCGCGTCTTGTTTTCAGTGATTCGGGATCGGCATGATGAGCCGCTCGAAGCACTAAGCTGGTCTCACGCAATGCGCATTTCCAGAGTGCGCGGCGCGAAAGCGCATAGCACGAAATCACCCGTGGGCGAATATCGCTGACGGGTGTTGACCTCCGGGCGCTCTTTATACCTGAACGGGGCCCGGTCGGTTGCTCTGAATATCGCTCCTGCGAGGAGTGCGCGGAAGCTAGGCGCACGGCAGCTGCGAGTCAAGCTTTGTCGCGCACGTGGGCGCGCCCGGGCATTCAGCGGGTTTCCGCACGGTTGGTCGGGCGGCAGGCGACCCGTGGAAGGGGCCGGCGCGCCAGGCCCTCGAACACGCATGGCACCGGCGCGTTTCGCCGGCAAGACGGCACAAGCCCGGCATTTCCCGGAAAAGCACTTCTTATTAAGTATCTTGTGACAAGGTTCTTTCAAACTCGATGAACGCGGCACGGACGTTTTGCGGGAAAGAGGGATGTTTTCGCGCAGGAAGTACGCTTCAGGACCAGAGTATCCCGGGCCAAAGACACGCTCAGCGCGCCGCAAAAGACGAGAATTGACGACGGCGTCCACCGGGGAAGGGACAGCAAGTCGCTGAATTGGATGGGATACGATGTCGCTAATCGTTATTGTTGATGATCAGCCAACGAACCGCCAGATTTTCACGAAAATTGCGGCATCGATCGACTCGGCGATCGAAGTCAAGTGCTTCGCCGATCCGCAGCTTGCGCTCGACTGGCTGGACGACAACACCCCCGACCTTCTGATCACCGACTACAACATGCCGCACATGGACGGCGCGGAGTTCATTTCGCGCCTGCGCCAGAGGCCGTCGCTGCGCGACATTCCGATCATCGTCATCACCGTGTTCGAGGATCGCGCCTACCGCATCGCGGCGCTGGACGCCGGCGCCACCGACTTCCTGCAAAGCCCCGTCGATCATCGCGAGTTCGTCACACGCGCGCGCAATTTGCTGAAATTGCGCCAGCAGCAGTTGCTTCTCGCCAACCGCGCCGCGAGCCTCAAGCAGGAACTCGAGGACAGCGAGCGCGAATTGCAGCGCACGGTGCGCGATTCCAGCGAACGCCTCGCCCAGGTCATCGATACGGTTCCCGCGCTGATCAGTGCCAGCGACTGCGACGGGCGGTTCCTGTTCCTCAACGCCTATTACAATCAGATCACCGGGATCGATGCGGGCAAGGCGGTCGGCCGCGACACCGCCGAGATCTTGGGAGCGGAAGCGGGAAACCGCAATAAGACCCTGGACCGCATGGTCATCGAGGGCGAGAAGCCGCTCAACAGTTATGAAGAGGAAATCGTCGACCGCACGGGACGCCGGCGGGTGTTCCTGACGACGAAATCGCCGCTGCGCGATGCCGGCAACCGGATCACAGGCATCCTGACCAGCTCGCTTGACATCACCGACCGCAAGGCGGCCGAAAGCCACCTGCATTTCATCGCCCACCACGATGCGCTGACGGAACTGCCCAACCGCACCATGCTGCGCGAGCAGCTCGGCCTGCAGATCGCCCGCTCGCGCCGCGGCGACCGACAGTTCGCGCTGCATCTCATCGATCTCGACGATTTCAAGAACGTCAACGACGTGCTGGGTCATTCCGCCGGCGACAACATTCTCATCGAGGTGGCCAAACGGCTGATGGCGATCCGCCGCAAGGGCGACGTGATCGCCCGTCTGGGCGGCGACGAATTCGCCGTTCTGCAGACCGGCATCACCTGCAGCAAGGACGCCGCCATCTACGCCGGTGAAATCGGCGCCACCATCGCCCAGCCGCATTCGGTTTCCGGGCAGAAGATCGAAACGACCGCCAGCATCGGCGTCGTGATGCACCCCGCCGACGGCTACGATTTCGAGGAAATGCTGCGTCATGCCGATCTGGCGATGTATCAGGCCAAGGCGGATGGCGGCAACCAGCACCGCTTCTACGCAACCGACATGAACACGCTCGCGCGCCGCGCGGTGGCGCTTGATACCGAGTTGCGCAAGGCCATCGAATGCGAGGAGTTCATCCTCTACTATCAGCCTCAGGTCGACATCAAGAGCGGTGCCTTTGTCGGCGTCGAGGCGCTGTTGCGCTGGCGCACGTCAACCGGTGAAATCATCGGCCCGGCCGGGTTCCTGCCGCGTGCCGAGGAAAACGGCATGATCGTGCCCATCAACGAGTGGGTGTTGCGCGAGGCCTGCAGCCAGGCGGTCGCCTGGCAGAACATGGGCCTGCCGCCGCTGCGCATGGGCGTCAATCTCTCACCGGTGCAGTTTCGCAAGCAGAGCGTGCCGCTGCTGGTCGCCCGCGTGCTCGCCGACACCGGCCTCGATCCGCGCATGCTCGATCTCGAACTGACCGAGAACATTGTCATGCAGAACACCGAATCGGTCGCCGTTCAGCTCGGCCAATTGCGCGAACTGGGCGTGGTCATCTCCATCGACGACTTCGGCACCGGTTTCAGTTCGCTCAGCTATATCAAGCACTTCCCGATCGACCGCCTGAAGATCGACCAGTCGTTCGTGCGCGACCTGATGACCGACCCGAGCGACGCCGCCATCGTGCAGGCGATCATCAGCCTCGGCGCCAATCTGAAGCTCGATGTCATCGCCGAGGGCGTCGAGACGCCCGAACAACTCGAGCATCTGCGCAAGGCCGGATGCCTTGAGGCCCAAGGCTATTATTTCGGCCGGCCGATGCCGGCTTGCGAACTGGAGGAACTGGTCTGCACGCGGCCATCCGTTGCCCGAAAGCAATAAACCCCGCGTCGGCGCGGTCCGGTCCGATCCGGTCCGGTCCGATTGAGCGCCAAAAACCGATTTGAAGCCCTGTCCATAGCCATTCGAATGTTGATCGATCATGTTTCGAAGAACCATCATTGCCAAGATGTCCGCCTTTCGCCGGGAGATCTCCAGCCGTATCCGCAACCGTCCGGATAAAGAGCACGAGATGGTGTTCAACCGGCTGATCATCAGCTTCCTGCTGCTCAGCTATCTGACCATCACCACGCTGCTGTCGCATGAGGACATCGGCACGGCGCTGGCCATCACCGTGGTCTTCTTCATCTGTTCGTTCGGATTCGCCGCCGACCTGCTCATCCGCCGCGGCATTTCGCCCGGCCGCCGGGCGCTGGCGATGCTGACGGATCTCGGATCCCTGTCCATCTGCATGTACATCGGCGGAGAAACCACCGCCGTGCTCTATCCGATCTATCTCTGGGTCATCTTCGGCAACGGCTTCCGGTTCGGCGTGCGATATCTGATGGGCAGCGCCGCCCTGTCGGTGATCGGCTTCACCATTGTCTCCCAGCTCAGCCCCTACTGGCTTGCCCATAGCAATCTGTCGATCAGCCTGATCCTGGCGCTCATCATCCTGCCCGCCTACACCAAGAAGCTGATCACCGACCTGTCCGATGCCAAGCGTCAGGCGGAAGAGGCCAACCAGTCCAAGACGTTGTTTCTCGCCAGTGTCAGCCATGAGCTGCGCACGCCGCTCAACGCCATCATCGGCATGGGCGAACTGATCCGCGCCACACCGCTCAACGACGAGCAGACCGACATGGTGCGGACGATTCGCGGCTCGGCCAAGGCGCTGCTGACGCAGATCGAGGGCGTGCTCGACTTCTCGCGGCTGGAAGCCGGGCAGATGCCGATCCGCGTCCAGGAATTCGATCTCTACGACGCGCTGTCGCATGTGCAGAGCACCCTGTTCGCCGCCGCAAGCGCCAAGGACATCCGCCTGACCTTGCACGTGGCGCCGGCAACGCCGCACGCCGTGCGCGGGGACAGTCGGCAGATTCAGGAAATTCTCACCAACCTCGGCTCCAACGCGGTGAAGTTCACCGACACCGGATCCGTGACCATCTCCGTCGCGGCACTGACAACGACGGCGGACACCACCCGGCTTCGCTTCGAGGTGTCCGACACGGGCATCGGCGTGGCGCCGGAAGCGCGCTTGCGCATCTTCGACCGGTTCACCCAAGCAGATGACAGCATCATTGACCGCTTTGGCGGCACCGGGCTGGGCCTGGCGATCGTCAAGCAGCTTGTCGAGCTGATGGGCGGCGAGATCGGCATCGACAGCACGCTGGGCGACGGCAGCACCTTCTGGTTCGAACTCGATCTCGATCATTCGACGGCGGATGAAGTGCGGCCGCCCAAGATCGTCAACCAGCAGCTTCATCTGGTCTCCGATGACGCGTCGCTGTGCGCCGACGCCAGGCGCGCGTTCGCCACCCTTGGTCTGGAACCCGCGATCCACAGCGACATGGATGCGGCGGTCGCGGCGCTGAAGGCGTCCGCCGGCTTGGGCGTGCGCAAGGCGGTACTCTACGTGGACACCATGACGCCGGACACCGGCGCGGAGTCTGTGTCGGCGAGCGTGCAGGACCAGTGTCCGGGCATGAGCGTCGCCATCGTGCGCATCGATGACGACACCGGGCTGCCGGACCCGGCGGTCCGTCCCTTCTTCGTCACCACGCTCGGATGGATGATTGAGGACAACGCCGTCGAGTTGTCCCTGCGTGCGGCGCTTGCCAGCTGCGGTATTCGCAGTGACGACTCGATCGAGCCGAGCCAGGAAAGCTGGGCGGGCGGACATTGCAACGTGCTCGTCGCCGACGACAATCAGACCAACCGCAAGGTGCTGCAAAAGATCCTCGAGCGCGCCGGACATCGCGCCGTCACGGTGGAAAACGGCGAACAGGCGCTCGACGCGCTCAACGCCGAGGCCTTCGACATCGTGCTGATGGACCTGAACATGCCGGTGATGAACGGCATCGAGGCGACCAAACTCTATCGCTTCGCGTCACTGGGACAAAAGCGCATCCCGATCGTCGGCGTGACCGCCGACGCGACGCCCCAGGCCAACGACCGCTGCATCGAGGCGGGCATGGACGCGACCGTAACCAAGCCGATCGATCCAACGCACCTGTTGCAGGTGATCGCCGATCACGTCGGCAAGAGCGAACCCGCCAAGCCGGACGTGGAGCAGACCGACGACCGGGTGACGCCCATCTCGGCGCACCCGCGCTTCCGCTCGGGCCAGCAGCAGGCCATAGACGTCACCGCGCTGAACATGCTGCGTGAGCTCGGCGGCGACGATTTCCTCGCCGACGTCATCGCCGGCTTCATTCTGGACACGGAAAAATTGATTTTGAACATGCGCCAATCCGCCGGCGAAATGGACCTTAGCGCCTTCACCCGCCAGGCGCATGCGCTGCGCAGCGGGGCGGCCAACGTGGGCGCCCAGGGCATCTTCCAGCTGTGCTCGGACCTTGAACACATGGAACTCGAC
This sequence comes from Breoghania sp. L-A4, assembly GCF_003432385.1. Taxonomy (NCBI): domain Bacteria; kingdom Pseudomonadati; phylum Pseudomonadota; class Alphaproteobacteria; order Hyphomicrobiales; family Stappiaceae; genus Breoghania; species Breoghania sp. L-A4. Next base: position 63,556 of record NZ_CP031841.1, read on the forward strand.
GAGCTGCCGACCCGCGGCAAGAGACAACTCGACGAATTGCGGCTGGAATTCACGGACCTGCGCAACGTGCTCGCGGGATACCTGCCCGAGCGAAAAAGCCTTTGAAGACAGTCCGCATTCGGCCAGCGGTCAGGCGCGATGGCTCGTGTCGGTCACAGACGGCTGGCCGTTGCGCCGGTCCTGGGCGCTCATCAGGCGCTCCATCTTGCGCAGATCCTGCTTGCCCAGATTGAGCGCCGCATCCACCCAGACGCCAACCACATCGTGCAGCTCGCGATAAGTGATCGGCTGCACCGTGCGCCGGGCGCGATAGATGGCGCTGTGCGAATTGTGCCGGCGGACGTTGCGGCGGATATAGTCGTTCACCGCCTGCCTGCCCTTGCCGTCTTCCGCGAGCACCTGGACGAGTCCCATCTCATAAAGCTCTTCGGCGGTGTAGATCCGCCCGCTCATGATCAGCTTCTCGGCGCGCGCCGCGTCCAGCCGCCGCGACAGGAAGCTGTAGGCGCCCATGCCAGGAAACAGGTTGAACAGCACTTCCGGCAGGCCGAACTTCGCGGAGCGCTCGGCGATGATCACATCGCAGGCCAGCGCAGCCTCGAACCCGCCGCCCAGCGCATCGCCCTGAACCATGGCGATGGTGATCACCGGCAGGTCGAAGCTGACCGAATTATAGTAGAGAACGTCGATGCAGGCCTTGGCGTAGACTTCCAGGCTCTTGCGGTCCCCGGTGCGGATGCGTTCGGCAAAATGCCCCAGGTCTCCGCCGAGATTGAAGATATCGGGCATGCGCGACCCAAGCACATAGTAGTCCATCGGCGCCTCGCCGCGGCGAACCGAGCTCACATACATCCGGTGCAGCGAGCGCTGCATGACATTGAGGTCCTTCAGCAGGCCGAGCGTGAAGCTGGGCCGGCCCTGCGGCTTCATGTGGCACCAGTAGGTGCGCGCCTTGGGGTCCAGGGACACGTCGAGTTCGCGGTAGAATTCCCGCGCCACTTCTTCGTGCATCGGCATCTTGGGAAGGGTCGTGATGTCGGAGGAAGACGCCCCGGGTACCTGTTGATCCATCGAGGCCTCCACGATGGGCAATCCGCCAAGACCGTTGAAAGCCCGGCATCCAAGTTCACTGTCCGTTGAGTGCCGAATAGTCATTCTGCCCTCGCCTTTTTACTCAAGCAACACACCGGCCGCCACCGGCAAACGCGACGGTTCCACCCTCACGACAGCGATAGGAGCACGACTATCGACTCAATTCAATAGACGTTAGGAAATTGTTTACAATACGGCCACGTAAAAACACCAAATAACTGCGGTTTTCGCGCTGCCCATCTGTAGATTTGCGGAATTTTCCATTTATGGTTAACGTTGCATTGATACAATATACACTTGGTGAGAACACGTTATTGTAAAGTTCAATGCGACATGATCAACCGCGCGCCAAGCTCTTATGCCCAAAACCTGAGTTTCAGGTGAAAGGAATTGGGTGAAGCGGCAAGTCAAGTCCAAGACGGCTCGCATGGCGAATTATATCGATATGAAATCGCGGCGAAAATTGATGAAACGAATATTTGAAGCAGGCCATTTCGCAGGTGCGAAATCAAAGAATACGCGCTAAGCGACAGGCGCACGGCCGCCCGGGCTCACCAGCACGCCCGATTGCGGGCACTCGCGCGCCACCGCGGCTCCTGAGACACAACGGCATGACGGCGAAACCAGTCCCGTGAACCCTGCTCGGATGCGCGATTGTATTGTAAAAATAATTTTACAAATGCGTCATGCGCGATCCCGAACTCTGGAGACATGCATGCCGACCATGGAAGAGAAACTCGACGCGCTTGGACTGGCTCTGCCGCCCCCATGCCCCCGGGGGCGCTTCGCACCCTTCCGCAGATCGGGAGATCTGGTGTTTCTGTCGGGTCAGATCTACGAATGGAACGGCCGCGTGACCCTGGAGGGTCCGGTGGACGGGGCGGTCACCGCGAACGCGGCGCGCGAGGCTGCGAAGACCTTCGCGCTCAACCTGCTCTATTGCCTGAGGCTGGCCTGCGAGGGCGAGCTTGATCGCGTATCGGCGGTTTTGCGGCTGGGCGGATTCGTCAAATGCGCGCCAGGCTTCGACAAGACGCCGTTCGTCATTGATGGCGCAACCGATGTGTTCATCGATCTGTTCGGGGATGCCGGCATCCACGCCCGCACCGCTGTCGGCGCGTGCGAACTTCCCGGCAACGCCGCGGTCGAGGCGGACGCGATCGTCGAGCTCATGCCGGCGTGAGGCGCTCAACCGCTCACGGGCCAAGGCGGGGAAGAGGCGGCGCCAGACGCGCCAGTTCCAGGCCGGCGCCGAGCACCAAGGCGTCGCGTCCCGTAGCGGCGGCCAGCATCACAGACAGCGGCAGGCTGTCGCCGTCGACGCCCCAGGGCAGGCACAGCAACGGGCCGCCGAACACAGTCCAGGGCGTCAGCATGTTCTGATAGCCGGTGCCCCCTTCGCGCAGGGGCGCCGAACTCGGGACCGGAGCGCCAAGCAGCAGATCGCAGCCTTCCGCGGCGCACCAGAACCGCTGCCTATGGCCGTACAGCCGGAACAGCGCGCCCTCGCCTCTGCTGTCGAAAAAGTGAGCCCCTCGCGCAGCCCCGCCTCGAACAGCGGGCGCAGCAGTCCCCCTGAAAGACATGCATGGTGCGTCCTGGCCGCCTCATACAACATGACGATGCGGTGATCGGCGACGACTGCTGCGAGGTTCACGCTGACCGGCGCCGGTTGGACCGCGCCCGCCCGCCGCCGAAGCGCGTCAGTGGCGTTGCGAAGAGCCTGAATCGCCGTCGCCGCCATCGGGCCTCGGGATCGACCGGCGCAAGACCCATCCGCAACCCGCCAAGACCAGTTTCAAGCGGCTGCGGCCCGCCGCAGGCGGCGAACGCCCTGCCCGCCAGCGCCACGGTGCGCGCGATGAACCCGATGCTGTCGAAGGAGGGCGAGAGCGGCGTCATGCCCCGGGTGGACAGCGCGCCGAAGTTTGGCTTGAAGCCGACCGCGCCGCAATAGGCCGCCCGCCGGCACGTCGATCCCGCCGCCTGGCCGTTGGTCGGATTGTTTCTGCTTGGGATGCTCATCGTCGCCCTGATCCCGGGCCTGGCGACCTGGCTGCCGTCACCGCTTCAGCGGATCGGATGGCTCTGCGCCCACATAGCGCAACACCATCGCCACCGTATGCGCGCGCCGCGCCTCGATCCACTCCGCCGCGGCGAGGTCCGCGCCAAAGACGGCGGACAGCGTGTGCAGATTGTTGATGTGATGGGCGCTCATCGCCACGATCGAGACATAGAGCTGCAGCGGATCGACATGCTCGCGGAGGAATGCGCCCTCGGCGACACCGCGGGCGATCAGCGCGTCCAGCGCCTCAATCAGCGGCCGCGACATGTCGCGGATCTGCGCGTAGACGCTGTCGAGGACCGCCACATAGAGGCCCTCCTTGTCGCCGAAGTAGTGATAGAGCATGCGGGCGGTGACGTTGGCGGCGCGCACCACCCGCGTCACCCGCGCTCCGTCATAACCGTGCTGCGCGAATTCGCTGATGGCGACGTCGAGCAGGCGGGCCCGGGTTCGTTCCGCATCACGCTTTTCCGCCATAGATCCATCCACAAAATCACTTGGCAACGCGCCATACGCCACGGACCGCGGCGTCACGCCGTGGACCCGGACCGCTTTCGGTCCACCCCGCGCGTGGAGCGGCAGACCTGCATACTATTCGGGATGCGGTTTTGAAAGACGGCACGTTCAACGTGACCGCCGCGCGGGCCGATGCCGTCATCCGGAAATGCTTCGATTTCGTGACGATCGAAGGGACGAAGACAGGATTGTCGGCCCACGCACCGGCAGAATCTGCGAACAAAGGAATTGTCATCCCTAGGGGGAAACTAGTATCGTTGAATTTTACTTTGGGGGAGATTTTTCAATGAACCCGATTAAAATTTTGAATGTCCTGGCTTTTTCCTCGATCGCTCTAGCCTCTGCCCCTGCAGGCGCGCAGGATCTACCATTTGAGCTCACGGAAAACCCGGCGGACCGGGCACGCTGCGATCACTACGACGCGCAGCGGCAAGCCTTCTTCGGCGTCACCCACCTGCACACCGGCCTGTCATTTGACGCCAGTTTCCGCTTCGTGGACTACATGAGCGGCAACAGCCCGCTCGGCGCCTACCGGTTCGCGCAAGGCAAGGATCCGATCACCCTGCCCGACCGCATCGGCATCCAGGGCATCCCGGCCTCGATGCGCAGGCCGGTGATCGACAAGCCGATCGACTGGGGCGGCGTGACGGATCATTCCGAGCATTTCGGCGAAATGGGCATCTGCAAGGATTTCCTCGCCAACGGAGGCGCCGCGCAGGACGTGCCCGGCCGCCTGTCGATGGATTGCCGGATGCTCAACGGATTCTACTGGCAACCCGAGGTCCTGCCGATAAACGGCTTCCAGCGCAATCTGGCGTCCAACGCCTTCACACAGGTCACCGTGATGGGGCTGGGACCCTCGAGCGAGATGACCCAGATGCCGGTGTGCATCAACAACTCCGACGAGTGCAGCAAGGCGGAACTCAAGGTCTGGGAAGAGCACCAGGCCGCGGCCGAGGCCGAGTACGACCGCAGCAAGGATTGTTCGTTCACCACCTTCAACGCCTACGAGGTGACCTCCACGCCGTCCGGCACCAACTGGCACCGCAACGTCTTTTTCCGCAATGACCGCGTCGTCAAAACGCCCGTCACCGCCATCCACATGGCGGTGCGGGAAAACCTGACCCCCACGACCGGCGGGCCGAAGGGCGTCGGCGTCCCGCCCAACTATCTCGGCGGCGAGGTGCCGGTGACACCGGACACGCAGCCGATCACGCCAGGCACCGTGTCGAGTCACCCGCTGCCGGAGCGGCTTTGGGACAAGCTTCAGAAGGACTGCATCGACGGCGGCAACGTCACCGACGGCCTGGCGACGCGCTGCGATGTGCTGACGATACCGCACAATTCCAATCTCGGCGGCGGCGCCGGCCTGATCCCGCCGATGTTCTACGATCCCGACAACAAGGACGACGCCGCGCTGCGCGCCAAATGGGAGCCGCTGGTCGAGATCTACCAGAACAAGGGCAGCAGCGAGTGCCGCTGGGACCCGCGCTACGGCGCTGGCGTCGAAACCTCCGATGAGTTCTGCAACTTCGAGATCCTCGACACGCTGAGCCTGTCCGCGGCCTCCGGCGTCGGCACGACCGGCACCTCGACCGCGCTGCCCCCCACCGCCTTCAACGACCGGGCGTTTGTGCGCAACATCTGGAAGGACGGTCTGGCGCTGTCGAACCAGTTCGACGGCGTGAACCCCTTCAAGATGGGGGTCGTTGCGTCGTCGGATTCCCACAACGGCACCATGGGCTGGCACCCCGAGAACGAGAAATTTCCCGGCCATCTGGGCATCGATGACGCCAGCCCGGTGGAGCATGCGTCGTCGATCCAGAACAGCACCGGCGGGCATTCCGTGGTCTGGGCCGAGGAAAACTCGCGCGATTCGATCTTCGAGGCACTGCGCCGCAAGGAGACCTATGGCACCTCCGGAACCCGCATCAAGGCGCGGTTTTTCGGCGGCTGGGATTTCGATCCGAATCTGTGTAGCGGCGACCTGGTCACGGAAGGCTATTCCCGCGGCGTGCCCATGGGCGGCGATCTGCCCGCCAGGCCTGAAGGCAGCCAGCCGACCTTCATCCTCGCCGGCTGGCAGGACACCACCCCGCTGGAACAGATCCAGATCATCAAGGGCTGGGTCGACGAGGACGGCGAAACCCACGAGGAGGTCCATCGCGTCGCCGGCATCGCGGGCGATCCGAACAACCCGCAAAACAGCGTCGATTTGAACACCTGCGAGCCGACGTCGGATGCCGGGTCCGCGCAGCTTTGCGCCGTGTGGCGGGACACATCCTTCGATCCGGGGGAAAAGGCGTTCTACTACGCCCGCGTGCTCGAGCGCCCGGTCTGCCGTTATTCCACCAAGTGGTGCATGGCGAATATCGGCGTCAATCCGCTGGAACCGGAACAGTGCCAGGCCGACCTGCAGAACATGTCGCAATCCACAGATCCCGACGTGAGAGCCAAGGCCTCCTGGGGCGCGTCATGCTGCATGAACCAGACCACCGCCACCTATGTGCAGCCGGTGATTCAGGAGCGCGCCTGGACGTCGCCGATCTGGTACACGCCCGCGAGTGTGAACTAGAAGCGGCCGCGACAGACGATGACCGCGCTCCGGTCCCCATTTCTGCACTTCCTGCTGCTGGGCGGCTTGCTGTTTGCGGCAAAGCTCGCCTGGTGGCAGCCCGTCCCGGACATGCGGCAGACGCTACGCGTACCCGCCTATGAGCTGCAGCTGGCGCTCAAGGACTTCTTCGCGCAAAAGGGACGCCCCGCATCACCCTCGGAGCGGCGGGCCATCTTCGAAACGCTCATCGATCAACGCATCCTGCTGGACTACGCGGTCGGCCTCGGCCTGCACCGCCAGCCCATCACGCTGGAACGCCTCGCCAAGGTTGTCGGTTTCATCAAACCCGAGGGCGGCCGCGACAGCGTCACCCAGGACGATCTGGAAGAGGCCATCCGGCTCGGCCTGCACCGCAGCGATCTCGTGATGCGGCGCATGCTGATCGACGGGGCCAAACGGATCATTCGCGCCGTCGTGCTGGTGCGTGAGCCCGAATCGGCGATGCTCGAGGAACACCTGCGCGATCATCCCGAGGAATTCCGGCGTCCGCGCCGCACGCGGCTGACCCAGCTTCTCGTCAACGAGCTCAAGCACGGCGCGCGGACCGAGGCGCGGGCGCGGGCGCTGCTGCAAAAGGTCAGCGCCGTGCCGACCTCGGAAGCCACGACGCTCGGCGACAAGGTCTTCGTCGACACCGAGCTGCCGGCGATGATCGACAAGGATCTGGAACGGATGTTCGGCGCCGCTTTCGTGAGCGACCTCGACGCGGCCCCCGTCGGCGAATGGTATGGCCCCATCCGATCCCACTTCGGGCTGCACATCGTCTTCGTGCACGAGCGGATCCCAGCCCATGTTCCGCCGCTGGCCGAGATCGAGACGCAGGTGCGCGCGCAACTCCTGCAGACACTGGCCGACGACTGGCTGCGTCTGCGTCTCGCGCAATTGCGCGAGGCCTATGACATCGTCGACCCGGAGGGCCTGCCGTGTTCCGATTGCTAGCCGCCTTGTTGTGCGCCCTGCTTTGGCTGTCTCCGGCGCTGGCGCATCAGTTCGCGCCCTCCCTGCTCGAGCTCGAGGAGACCGGAGACACCCAGGTCCGGGTGTTCTGGAAGCAGCCGCTGGTCAAGGTCGCGGGCAGCAATCTGACGCCCGTGCTCCCAGGCGAATGCACCGGCAAGGACGCGCCGGATGTGCGCCGCGACGACACCGGGATGGTCGCGACATGGCGGATCGACTGCCCCGGCGGGCTCTCCGGCAAGTCCATTGCCGTGGAAGGCATCGCGGAAAGCCGCGCCAATGTCTTGCTGCGGATCGTCATGGCCGACGGGACCTCGATCAATCAGGTGCTTACGCCGGAGACCGCGGTCTTCACCATCACCGGCCGGCAGCCGTGGACCACAATCGTCTCCGGCTACGCGACGATCGGCGGCGAGCACATCCTCGGCGGCTTTGACCACCTGCTGTTCGTGCTGGGGCTGACCCTGCTGGCGCCCGGCATCGGCAGTCTGCTTCGAACCGTCACCGCCTTCACCGTCGGGCACAGCGTCACGCTGGGGCTGGCCGTCCTCGGCTTCGTCAATCTGCCGCCGGCGCCGGTCGAAATCGCCATCGCCGCCTCGATCCTCGTGCTCGCCGTCGACCTGACACGACAGCCGGAGAACCGCTGGCTGCGCGCCAACGGCTGGCCCCTGGCGGCGGGCTTCGGCCTGCTGCATGGGCTGGGGTTTGCCGGAGCCCTGTCGCAGGTCGGCCTGCCGCAATCCGATATTCCGCTCGCCCTGTTGGCCTTCAACATCGGCATCGAGATCGGGCAGATCGCCTTCGTCGTCACCGTCCTGCTGGCGAGCGTCGCTCTTGTGCGCTTGCCCCGCCCGGTGCTCGCGCGCGCGCATCTCCTTCCGGCCTATGTCATCGGCGTGCCCGCCGCCTTCTGGATGATCGAACGGGGCTGGGGCGCCCTGGGGATCGGCGGCTAGAGCATTTCCGTGTTGCCTGTCGGCCTCCAGACATACCGCGATTGAGCGGAACTCTTCAGATTGCGTGCTCCGGAGGTGGGCCGGCGTCGTTGACGCCCCTCGCGAATCACCCGTGCGCCGGAGGAACACCTTTCTTCGGTGGAACAATCGCAATTATAGTACTTTTCCTGCCGGAGCTCACGCCGGCCTCCCCAAGGGGTGCGGCCTCAGCATTTTTATCAAGTATTTGTAACCAATACGGTTTCTTCTCGATAGCGCCCACCGCGGATCCTGCGTTTTGCGGTACAGGAGAAACGGCCTATTGTTGGACGAGCCTTGGCACTCCGCGCCGGGGAATCGAGCGCCGACAGGAAGCCAAGACGCTGGACACATCAGGCAAGCCCCACGCCCATACCGACGTCAGCGGCGATACTGACCCGGATGCGACGCCGTTCCGCTCGACCGTGGTTCGGGACGCCGCGCATCAGACCACCCTGCAGCCATGGGTTCCGATGGACTGCTACCAGTTGTCCAGGGGCGATCGGGTCGGGCGAATGGACATCCTCGACCTCGGCGCCCAGCGGCTCGTGCGCGAGCACCAGCACGCGACGGTGCAGAAACTCGGGATCATGCCCAAAGGCCTGTGCACAATCTCGCTGTCGCGCATCCCCATCGTGCGCTTCTCCGAGATCCTCGAGAGCGACGATCAGTCGGTGTTCTTCCTGCCGGAAAACACGGAGTTCGACGTCCATGTCCCCGCCGGCACCAAAACCGCCTATGTCAGCTTCAATCAGGACGATTTCCTGCACGCCGCGCGGATACTCGATCCAGAGGGCTGGGATACCGCGCCGCAACAGCTGACCTGGCTGCAAACGCCGCAGAAGGCGGCCTTGTGGCAGGCCATCGGCCAATGGTTCCAGATCGCCGACGGCGAGACGGCGACCGCGCCGCAAGCGGACGTGTTGCAGAAGGTCCTGTTCGAGACCGTCCTCCAGGTCGCAACCGCCGTGCCGCTGAATTGCGCGAGCGATCCCTCCGCGTCAACCCGCCGCCGGGCCATGCGCATCGCCCGGGCGGCGAGCGCCTTCATCGAGGGACGCCTGTCGGAAGACCAATTGCCCACGATGATCGAGATCTGCCGCGAACTCCGGGTTTCCCGGCGCACGCTGCAATATGCCTTCCTCGACTACGCCAGCCTCACGCCGCTCGACTATCTGCGGCGTGTCCGGCTCAACGGCGCGCGCAGGCTGCTGCGCGAGACCGATCCGCAGGCGATCACGGTGACCGAGGCCGCCATGCGCTTCGGCTTCCTGCATCTCGGCCGCTTCGCGCAGGACTACAAAACCCTTTTCGGCGAGTCCCCCTCCGCGACACTCGCCGCCTAACCGCCGGATAATGCGGCCGATTTTTCGCGATTTGCCGAAATCGGATAGCGCGCGTTCCCCACCTTCCTCAAGAATGCACCGCGCCGACCCCGTCACGCTGTCCACACGGCGCGGCGTGTCGGCGTGGGTCGCGTTCTGTCGAAAGGGTGCCGCCATGGACGTCTTTTGCGTCCGGGCCAACGCCGCGGCGTCGCGGCCTCATCTGATTTCAACAGGGGCGCGGCCGGCTTGCGGGCGCGGGGAACTGAACAACATGCGGCATTCTTTTATCGGCGAACCGGGACTGGCCGTCCGACCAGGCTCCCCTGCGCGGCGGCGCGCCATGCTGCTGTCCGCCACCGCGCTGGTCTCCGCCGCCCTGCTGCTTCCCGCCTCCCATCCCGCCTTGGCGGTGCTCCAAGTGAACGGCAACCAGACGCTGATCGGCACGGGAGAGGGCGGCGACGGCACCGAAGGCACGCTTGGCACCAGTCCGCTTGATCTGGGATCAGACACCGTCTTCGTGGGCACCGGTTCAGCGTCCGGAAGCCTGACGATTTCGGCCGGCGGCTCGCTCTCGAACGAGAATAGTTATTTGGGGTTTTCTGCCGGCTCGACCGGCACGGTCATGGTGACGGGCGCCGACAGCGCGTTGACGAGTTCGATATACCTTTATGTCGGCGGATATGGTGCCGGCGAACTGACGGTTTCGGATGGCGGGTCGGTCTCGAGCAAGCATGCTTATGTAGGGGTTTTTTCCGGTTCGACCGGCACGGTCACGGTGAAGGGCGCGGAAAGCGCGTTGACGATTTCATCAAACTTTTCAGTCGGCAATGAAAGTGCCGGCGACCTGACTGTTTCGGATGGAGGGTCGGTCTCTGTCACTTCCGGCGGCGGCACGATCACCGTCGGCGATTATTCGGGCTCAACCGGCACGATCAACATTGGCGCGGCAGCGGGCGTGGCGGCCGCGGCAGCCGGCATGCTCTACGCGGACAACATCGTCTTCGGCGCCGGCGCAGGCACGCTGGTCTTCAACCACACGAGCACGGCCTACCACTTCGATCTCGATGTCAGCGGCGCCGGATCCGCAAATGTGCTGTCCGGCACGACGATACTGACCGGCGCCAACAGCTTCACCGGCGGCACGACGATTTCCGGCGGCACGCTTCAGCTCGGCGACGGCGGCACCTCGGGCAGCCTGAGCGGCAATGTGGTCAACGACGGGACCCTGATTTTCAATCGCAGCAATGCGGTGACCCACGCCGGCGTAATCACCGGCACTGGCTCCGTCACCAAGGCGGGAGCGGGCAAGCTGATTCTGACCGGCGCCAACAGCTACAGCGGCGGCACAACCGTTTCCGGCGGTGTGCTGCAAGCCGGAAGCGCCGGGGCCCTGGCCGCCAATACCGGATACACGGTCAACGGCGGCACGCTCGATCTCGGCAATTTCAACCTGACCGCCTCGTCGCTCTCCGGCACCGGCGGACGCGTCGACCTCGGTGGCGCGGCCCTCACCGTGGCCCAGACCGGCAACACCAGCTATGCCGGCGCGATCTCCGGCACCGGTTCCGTCACCAAGGCGGGAGCGGGCACACTGGTCCTGACCGGCGCCAACAGCTACAGCGGCGGCACAACCGTTTCCGGCGGTGTGCTGCAAGCCGGAAGCGCCGGGGCCCTGGCCGCCAATACCGGATACACGGTCAACGGCGGCACGCTCGATCTCGGCAATTTCAACCTGACCGCCTCGTCGCTCTCCGGCACCGGCGGACGCGTCGACCTCGGCGGCGCGGCGCTCACCGTGGCCCAGTCCGGCACCACCGGCTATGCCGGCGTGATCACCGGCACAGGCTCCGTCACCAAGGCCGGAGCAGGCACGCTGGTCCTGACCGGCGCCAACACCTATTCCGGCGGCACGACGATCAGCGCGGGGACGCTTCAGGTCGGCGACGGCGGTACCTCGGGCAGCCTGACCGGCGATGTGACCAACGACAGTGCCTTGATTTTCAATCGCAGCAATGCGGTGACCCATGCCGGCGTGATCACCGGCACAGGCTCCGTCACCAAGGCGGGAGCGGGCACGCTGGTCCTGACTGGCGCCAACAGCTACAGCGGCGGCACGACCGTTTCCGGCGGTGTGCTGCGAGCCGGAAGCGCCGGCGCCCTGGCCGCCAATACCGGATACGCGGTCAACGGCGGCACGCTCGATCTTGGCGGTTTCGACCTCACCGCCTCGTCGCTCTCCGGCACCGGCGGAAGCGTCGACCTCGGCGGCGCGGCGCTCACCGTGGCCCAGTCCGGCACCACCGGCTATGCCGGCGCGATCATCGGCACCGGCAGCCTCACAAAGGCCGGAACGGGCACGCTGGTCCTGAGTGGCGCCAACACCCACACCGGCGGCACGACGATCTCGGCGGGCACCGTGCAGGTCGGCGACGGTGGCACCTCGGGCAGCCTGAGCGGCAATGTGGTCAACGAGGGCACGCTGGCCTTCAACCGCTCGGATGCGGTGACCTATGCCGGCGCGATTTCCGGCACAGGCTCCGTCACCAAGGCCGGAGCGGGCACGCTGGTGCTGACCGGCGCCAACACCTATTCCGGCGGCACGACGATCCAGGCCGGGACGCTTCAGATCGGCGACGGTGGCGCAACGGGCGCGCTCGCCGGCGATGTGACCAACAACGGCGCGCTGGCCTTCAACCGCTCGGATGCGATTGCCTTCGACGGCGCGATCTCCGGCGCCGGCACCGTCACCAAGACCGGAGCGGGCACGCTGGTCCTGAGTGGCGACAGCACCCACACCGGCGGCACGACGATCAGCGCGGGGACGCTTCAGCTCGGCGACGGCGGCACAACGGGCGCGCTCGCCGGCGATGTGACCAACAACGGCGCGCTGGCCTTCAACCGCTCGGATGCGATTGCCTTCGACGGCGCCATTTCCGGCGCCGGCACCGTCACCAAGGCCGGAGCGGGCACGCTGGTCCTGAGCGGCGCCAACAGCTACACCGGCGGCACGACGGTTTCGGGAGGCGGGCTGGTGGTCAACGGCAGCCTTGCCGGCACGCTGGCGCTCGCCTCCGGGACTTTCCTCGGTGGCTCCGGCACCGTGTCGGACGTGACGCTGGCCTCCGGGGCGACCCTCGCGCCGGGCAATTCCATCGGCACGCTGAACGCCGGCGATGTGACCTTCTCCTCGGGCTCCACGTATGAGGTGGAAGTCGATGCCTCGGCGCGGTCCGACAAGCTGGTCTCCACCGGCACGGTCACCATCGACAGCGGCGCGACGCTCACGATCCTCGCCGAGAATCGCACCGACGACGGCTCCACCTACGACCCCAAGACCAGCTACACCGTGCTGAGCGCCAGCGCCGTCACGGGCAGCTTCGGCACGGTCACGGAAAACTTCGCGTTTCTCGATGCCGGGCTCGATTATTCCTCCACGGACGTGACGCTGACGCTGAGGCGCAACGACATCGATTTTAAGGCAGGGGCCGGGACGCAGAACCAGAGAAACGTCGCCAAGGCGATCCAGGACACCGGCTCCGGCCAGATTTACGATGCGGTCCTGACCCTGCCCGACAGCGAGACCGAGGCGGCCTTCCAGCAGATGACCGGCGAGATGCACGCGAGCCTGCGCGGCGCCTTGGTCACCGGCGCCACCATCGACCGCGCGGCGATGAACCAGCGGCTGCTGAACGCCTTCGGTCAACTGGGCGCATCGGGCGATCAGGCCTCCATGGGCTTTCACGGCGCAGGCTCAGTGCCCGCGCTCGCGCAGCTCAACGCCCAGGTCTGGAGCCAGGCGTTCGGCGGCTGGGGCGAGGCCGACGCCACCGCCACCACGGCGCGCATGACCAGCTACGGCGGCGGCTTCGTGGGCGGCCTGGACGCCGAGATTTTCCCCGGCTGGCGCACCGGTGTTATGGCCGGCTATTCGCACAGCCAGTTCACCTCGACGGCCAACGGCGCCAACGGCTCGGCCGACAGCTACCACGCCGGCGTCTACGCCGGCACGCGGGCGGGCGCGTTCGGCCTGCGGCTGGGGGCGAGCTACACGCTGCACCAGCTGGACACCAGCCGGACGGTCGCCTTTCCCGGCTTCACCGATCGCCTGTCGGCCGGCTATACCGGCTCCACGGCGCAGGCCTTCGTCGAAGCGGGCTACACGCTGGACACACGGTTCGCGCGGCTTGAGCCCTTCGCCGGCCTCGCCCTGGTCAACCAGCACAGCGACGGCTTCACCGAGAGCGGCGGCGCCGCGGCGCTTACGAGCCGCAGCACCAACGACACCATCGGCGTGACCACGCTGGGCCTACGCGGCGAGAGCGTCTTCGCAACGGTCCACGGCTTCACCACGTCGCTGACCGGCTCGCTCGCCTGGCGCCACGCCTTCGGCGATGTCGAACCACGGTCCGCCATGCGTTTTGCCTCCGGCGGCGCGGGTTTTGCCATCACCGGCACGCCGATCGACGCGGACACGGCGCTGGTCGAGGCCGGGCTTTCCTTCGCGAAGGACGATAAACTCGGCATCGCCCTCACCTACCAGGGCGAACTCGGCGCCAACGCCCAGGACCACACGGGCCGCGCCAGCCTCCGCTACCGGTTCTAAACAAGGGGAGAAAGCGGACGGGCGGGACACGTTCGCCACGCCCGCTTTGACAACCGAGAGTCGTCGGCGCTGCGCAACCACCGCGATGCCGCGCCGCTCACCGTCGATGTTGGTCTTGGCTTGGGGGAACTTGGTGGAGCCGAGGGGAATCGAACCCCTGACCTCGTCATTGCGAACGACGCGCTCTCCCAACTGAGCTACGGCCCCTCACCAGTGACGCGCATTTAGGAGAGAGCGCTCGACGCTGTCAAGCCTGTGGCGCAGGGAGCTTGCGGAAATTCGCGCAGGCACCCGCGGGCCGCAGCTGAAACGCGCTCAGGTCACCAGCAAGACCGCCGACAGCACCATCGACCGCTCAAGTCTTGCGGCGGACGCGCGCGACCGTTACATCAGGGACACCACGGTCCAGTTCAAAGAGCAACGGTACCCATGCGCGCCATTCTCGACGTCATTCTCATCGCACTCGACCTCTATGTCTGGGTCGTTATCATCAGCGCGATCTTCTCCTGGCTCTATGCCTTCAACATTGTCAATTCGAACAATCAGTTCGTCGGCATGATCGGCCAGGCACTCTACAATCTCACCGAGCCGGTGCTGCGTCCGATCCGCCGTGTTCTGCCCAACATGGGCGGTCTCGATCTCTCCCCGATCGTTCTGCTGCTCGGCATCTTCCTGATCCAGCGCATCATCGTCCTGTACATCTACCCGCAGGTCTTTTGATTCAAGCCGCTCCCTGGCGTGCGGACAAGGACGGGCTGTGGCTTGACGTGCGGCTGACGCCGCGCGCCGGTCACGACCGATTGGACGGGATCAAGATCCTGTCCGACGGGCGGGCGGTGCTGCTGGCGCGCGTGCGCGCGGTGCCGGAGAAGGGCGCGGCCAACGCCGCGCTCATCACGCTGCTGGCGAAGGTGCTCAGCGTCGGCAAGAGCGGAATTTCAGTGCACAGCGGCCAGACCGCGCGCGTCAAGCGCCTGCGCCTTGCCGGCGACCCCGAATTTCTTGTCAAGCGTCTCGCCGCGATCCTCACGGACTGCGGATAAGGCAGCAGGCTGACGTCCGGCGCAGCGCGCTCAGACGTCTTCCAGCGGCCGCGCCTCGTCGGGCAGCATGATCGGGATGCCGTCGCGGATCGGATAAGCCAGCCGGGCGGCGCGGGAAATCAGCTCCTGAGCCTCGCGATCGTATTCCAGCGTGGTCTTGGTCACCGGACAGACCAGAATTTCCAGAAGTTTCGGATCAACCGTGTGTCGCGCCTCGTCACCCATCAGGGGTCTCCCATCTCGTGTGCGCCGCTCCGCGGCTGAAAATCATTGCAGGGTCGACGACCCGCCGCCGCGCGCCAGTTCCATCTCGGTGATGGCGATTAGCGTGTCGGCGCGCGCCTTCAGATCCTCGGCCTCCAGCAGCGCCTGCTTTTCCGCCGGACCGTAGGGGCTCATCATCGACAGCGCGTTGACCAGGATCTCCGTCGACGCATTGGAGATGCTTTCCCAGTCGGTTTCCATGTTGTTGGCCTTCAGGTAGGCGCGCAACGCGCGCAACAGGCCGGCGCGGTCCACGGCGTCCTCGCCCTCGGCCTCCAGCAGATCATGCACAAATTCACCGGCCGATATCCGGCAGATGCGATAACCCTTGCGGCCGTCCAGTTCGTCGCCGATACGGAACCGCGCCACGCCGGTCAGCGTGATGCGATAGCGGCCATCGCCCGATTCCATGAACCCGGTAATGCGTCCGGCGCAGCCGACGGAGCACAGCGGCGGATTGCCGGCCAGATCCACGTCGCCCACGTCGAAGCGCGGCTGCACCATGCCGATCATCCTGTCGCCGCGCAGCGCCGCGTCAACCATGTTGAGATAGCGCGGCTCGAAAATGTTCAGCGGCAACTCACCGCGCGGCAGCAGCAGCACGCCGGGCAGCGGAAACACCATCAGCGATGACGGCAGATCCGCCAGTCCCTCATAGGATTTGTTGCCTGCATACATGAATCAGGGTCCGCCGCTTGCGTTCATGGGAACCACGCCGGCTCCCGGGATCGGCCGCTCAGGAGAACAGAACCGCCGACAATTTGCGCCGGCCGTACGCCGCGGCCGGATCCTTGAAGCCCCAAGCCTCGAAGAACTGCACAAGCTGCTTGCGCGCGCCGTCCTCGTTCCATTCGCGGTCGCGCACGATGATCTCCATGAGCTGGTCCACCGCGTCCGTTTTGTCGCCGCGAGCACTGAGCGCCACCGCGAGATCGAAACGCGCCTGATGGTCGTCCGGCTGGCTTGCGACGCGGGCCTGCAGTTCGGCCAGATCGCCCAGCTTGTCCGCCTGCTCGGCCAGCTCCAGCGCGGCCTTCGCCGCGGTGACGGCGGGATCATTGGCCTTCTCCGGCGCGATCGCCGCCAGCGTCTGCGTTGCGCGATCCAGATCGCCCGCGCCCACATAGCAGTGCGCAAGGCCCGCCATCGCGGCGGCGTTGTCGGGCTCGGCCTGCAGCACCGCCACATAGGCTTGCGCGGCAACCGCCCAGTTTCCCTCGGCGCGGGCCGCCTCCGCCTGCTCCATCATCTGGTCCGCCTCGGAGGGGCCGACCGGACCGGCGATGCGTTCGATGAAGGCCTGCACCTGGCTTTCGGTCTGCGCGCCCATGAATCCGTCCAGCGGCCGGCCGTCCTTGAAGGCGACCACGGCGGGAATCGACTGGACGCCCATCTGTCCAGGAATCTCCGGATGCTCGTCGATGTTCATCTTCACCAGCTTGACCGCGCCGCGCGCGTTGCGCACCGCCTTCTCGATCACCGGGGTCAGTTGCTTGCACGGGCCGCACCACGGCGCCCAGAAGTCGATGAGCACCGGCTGGTTGCTGGATTCCTCGATCACGTCAGCCATGAAGGCTTGCGTCGTGGTGTCCTTGATGAGGCCGTCGTCGGCTTGCGTCTCGCCGCCGAACAGCGCGCCATTCGCGCCCAGGGTGTAGGTCGGCTCGTTCATTCGAAGGTCCTTTCGGTCGTCTCGGCCAGCCGGCCACGAAGCGCGCCCGCGTCCGTCATGTGGGAAACCCGCGCAGGATTTACAAATCCGCGTCCACGGCCGCCTCGGTGACCGCCACGATCCGCGGCTCGTGTCCGCAGGACCGGGCGAAGCGCAACAGGTCATCGCGGGCAATACTCGTCGTCGCGTCGTTGGACAGCGGATGGTAGTTGAGCACCTCGTGCGCCATCATGGCGGCATCGAAGATTGCTGTCACCTGCTGCCCGGTGTCGTTGATCAGCGCGAAGGGAGTCACCGAGCCGGGTTTCACGCCGAGCACCTCCATCAGAAGCTCCGGCTTGCCGAAGGTGACGCGGCCGTGCGCGCCGATCTTCTCGTGAATGGTCTTCAGGTCGACACGCGCGTCGTTCAGCGTCACGACCAGAAACAGCCCGCCCTTCTTGTCCTTGAGGAACAGGTTCTTGGTGTGCCCGCCGGGCAGATCCCGCTCCAGGCCCGAGCTTTCCTCCACCGTGAACACGGGAGGATGCTCGAGCGTGCTGGTGGCAATCCCGAGCGCGTCGAAGCGCTGCATGAGGTCGTTGCGACTGGCGGGCATGGGCACTCCTTGGGGCGTTCCTCGGGTCGGCTGCGTGCGTCATCGCGGTGGTTGTAACGCGGGCTCCAGCCGTGCCGCAAGGCAATTGCGGACGGCGCGGGAGGCGGAATTCACCAGCTTTCCACCGATCGGATTTTCCTTGAAATCTGATGTTGCAATCACAAACGCGTTGGTTCATATAGTGCCCACCTCGCCGGCGACCTCCGCCGGCAAAAAATCAAGCGGGCGTAGCTCAGGGGTAGAGCACAACCTTGCCAAGGTTGGGGTCGGGCGTTCGAATCGCCTCGCCCGCTCCATTTCTCCCAGAAATGGTCTGTTAAAAGAACCGCCGGAAACGGCGGTTTTTTGCGTTTCGGATCGCCGTTTCGTGGAGCCACCTTGCGGCAGCCTCCGGAGAGGCGCCCCACCATCATCGCGCATGAAAAAGCCCGGGCGCGAACGCCCGGGCCTGTCTCGTCTCCAAATTGCCGCGCTTAGGCCTTGTGCGGCGCGGCGGCCGGCATCTCTTCGGGCTCATGTGCCTTATCCGCATGACCGATGTACATGTAGAACATCGGCACCACGAAGAGCGTGAACAGCGTGCCGATGGAAAGACCCGAGCAGATCACCAGGCCGATGGAATAGCGGGCTGCCGCGCCCGCGCCTTCCGACAACACCAGCGGCACCACGCCGAGCACCATGGCCGCCGTGGTCATCAGGATCGGCCGCAGGCGCTCGCGGGCCGCTTCCACGATGGCCTCGGATTTCGTCATGCCGTGCAGCTCACGCTGGGCATTGGCGAATTCCACCATCAGGATCCCGTGCTTGGTGATCAGCCCGACCAGCGTGATCAGCCCCACCTGGGTGTAGATGTTCAGCGTGCCCAGGCCGAGATTGAGCGGCACGATGGCGCCGAAAATCGACAGCGGCACCGACATCATGATGATGAAGGGATCGCGGAAGCTCTCGAACTGTGCGGCCAGCACCAGATAGATCACCACGATGGCCAGCACGAAGGCGATCAGGATCGAATTTCCCTGCTGCACCTCCAGCCGCGACTGACCGGCGTAATCCTCGAAGAAGCCGGCCGGCATTTCGGCACGGGCAATCTCCTGCAGGGTCGACAGGCCCTCGCCCGTGGTCACCGTGGGCAGCGGCAGCGCCGACAGCGTCGACGAGTTGAGCTGGTTGAACTGCTCGACGGCGGCCGCGGTCGCGTCTCTCTTTACGGTCACCACCGAGGACAGCGGCACCATGTCGCCGCCGGCCGAACGCACGTAGAACTGGCCCAGCTGCTCGGGATTCAGGCGATAGTCGGCGCTGACCTGCGGAATGATGTCGTAGGCCCGTCCCTCGCGGTCGAACTTCGACACCGAGGCGTTGCCCACGAGAATATTCAGCGTCTGGCCTATGGTGGCGATGGGCACGCCCAGCGCCGCGGCGCGTTCGCGATCGATCAGCACGGTCGCCCGTGGCTTTTCGAACGACATGGAATTCTGCACCACGATGAACTTGCCCGACGCCATCGCCTTCTGGCGCACGGTTTCCGCTACCTCATAGACCTGCTCCGCCGGACCGGTGGTCTGCAGCACAAGCTGGATCGGCAGGCCGCCGCCCGATCCGGGAAGCGAGGGCGGTGCGAAAACGAAGGCCTCGACGCCGGTGGACTGAGAGATTCGCGGCTGGATCATCGCCTTGATCTCGGCCTGCGACTGCTCGCGCTCGCCCCAGGGTTTCAACGCCCAGATGGCGAAGGCGGAATTCGTTCCCCCAGTCCCCACGAGCTGGAAGCGCGCTTCCACGCCAGGCACGTCGTCGGTCAGTTCGTAGAACTGGTTGGTGTAGAGCTGCGTGTAGTTGGACGTCGCATATTGCGGCGCGGTCACCATGGCGAACAGCGCGCCCTGGTCCTCGTCGGGCGCCAGTTCGCTCTTGGTGTTCATGAACAGGAACCCCGAGGTCGCGAGCAGCGACACCACGATCAGCAGCGTCACCGGCTTGTAGTCCAGCGACGACGACAACCGGCGGCCATACCAGCCGGCAAGCCAGGTGAACACCCTGTCGACGATGGTCTGAAACCGGCTGCCATGCGCCGACAACAAGCGCGCCGACATCATCGGCGACAGGGTCACCGCCACGAAGCCGGATATGAACACCGCGCCGGCCAGCGTGAAGGCAAATTCGCGAAACAGCGCGCCGGTCACCCCTTGCGTGAAGCCGATGGGCGCATAGACCGCGCCCAGGGTGATGGTCATCGCGACGACGGGCCCGAAAATCTCCTTCATGCCGACGATCGCGGCGTCCAGCGGTTTCAACCCGTCCTCCAGATGCCGGTGGATGTTCTCCACCACCACGATGGCGTCATCCACCACCAACCCGATGGCCAGCACCATGGCCAGAAGCGTCAGGGTGTTGAGCGAGTAATCCAGGCTCCACAGGAAGAAGCAGACGCCGACAAGCGACAGCGGAATTGTCACCAGGGGGATCAGCACCGCCCGGAACGAGCCCAGGAACAGCAGGATCACCAGAATGACGATGATCACCGCCTCGCCGATGGTCTTGAACACCTCCTCGATCGAGGCCGAGATGAATTTGGTCGAATCGTAAACGACCGTCATCTCCATGCCGTCTGGCAGGCTTTCGACCAGCCGCGGAAGCACCGCGCGCACGCCCGCCGCCGTATCCAGCGGATTGGCCGAGGGCGTCGGCATGATCCCGAGGAACACGCCCTGCTTGCCGTTGAACGACACGCGCACATCGGTGCTCTCGGAGCCCAATTCCACGGTACCGACATCACGCAGCCGCACGACTTCGTCGCCGTTCGATCGCACCGGCAGCGCACCGAAGGCCTCCGGCGTCTGCAGCGTCGTCTTGGTCTCGATCGTATAGGCGACATATTCGTTCTCGGTCTTGCCGGGCGCCGAGAGGAAATTGGCCTGCTGGATAGCGGCGAGAACTTCCGCCGCCGTCACGCCACGCGACGCCAGGCGAACCGGATCGATCCAGATGCGCATGGCGAACGTCTGATTACCGAGAATTTCGGCATTGGCCACGCCATCAACAATGGACAGTTGCGGCTGGATCACGCGGGACACGAATTCCGTGATCTGCTGCGGCGACATGCGCTCTGACAGCACCGACAGATACATGATGGCAAACGACCGGCCGGTGCCCTTCTGGATCACCGGATCCTCGGCCTCGCTCGGCAACTGCCCGCGCACCTGCTGCACCTTAGCGATGACCTCGGTCAGCGCCTTGTCCGGATTGGAGTTCAGCCGCATGTTGACCGAGACGGTCGACAGGCCCAGCGAGCTCTTCGACGTCACATAGTCCACACCTTCCGCCGCCGCCACCGCCTTGGCGATCGGCGTCGTGATGAAGCCCTGCACCAGATCGGCGCCGGCGCCGGGGAAAATCGTGGAAACGGTGATCACCGTCTCGTCGATCTTCGGATACTGACGCACCGACATGTTGAGAACGCCCTGCGCGCCAAGCAGCAGAATCAGCAGGCTGACAACAATGGACAGCACGGGGCGCCGGATGAAGATCTCTGAAAAATTCACGGCTATGCTCCCGGCTTGGCCGCCGCCGCGGCGGGATCGATGGTGTTGTCGATCTTCACCGGACTGCCGGCCGAGAGCCGGTTCTGACCCGCGCTGACAACCTGTTCACCGGCTTTCAGGCCCTCGGTGATCTCGATACGGCCCTCATTGCTGCGGCCGACCTTGACGAAGATCTGGCGCAGAATGAGCTTGTTCGCATCGTCCGCTGCTTTCTCGCTCCCGGTGTCCGCATCGCCGGTTCCGGCGGCTTCGGCGGGTTTCGCGGCGTCGGCCGCCGGTTTGGCCTCGTCCGCCACAAAGACGTATGTACCGTAGAGGCTTTGCACGACCGCGGTTTGCGGCAGCGCTAT
This sequence comes from Breoghania sp. L-A4, assembly GCF_003432385.1. Taxonomy (NCBI): domain Bacteria; kingdom Pseudomonadati; phylum Pseudomonadota; class Alphaproteobacteria; order Hyphomicrobiales; family Stappiaceae; genus Breoghania; species Breoghania sp. L-A4. The sequence continues at coordinate 85,183 of NZ_CP031841.1, forward strand.
GATGCCCTCTTCCTCCGGCAACTCGACACGCACGAAGGCGAATTGTCCCGGCCGCAGGGCGCCGTCGGTATTCTCGAACTCCGCCTGCACGGCCACGAGCCGCGAGGACGGATCGATCTTCGGGTCGATACCCGTGATCTTGCCGCGATAGGCCATGTCCGCTTCCGTCACGCCGACCGCCAGGGGCTGGCCGATCTTCAGCTGCGCGAAAAGCTGCTCGTTCACGGAAAAGTCGACCTTCATGGTCTTGAGATCCTGGAGCGTCGCGATCACGGATCCAACCGGAAGATATTCGCCGGCATCGATGCGCGGGATGCCGATTGTGCCGGAAAACGGCGCGACGATCTTCTTCTGGTTGATTTGCGCCTGCACGCGTTCCATCTGCGAGCGCGAGGCATCCAGCGCCGCCTTGGCGTTGTCGAGCGAGGACGTGGAGCTGAAACCGCGATCCGACAATTGTGTCGACCGCTTGAGCGCGCCTTCATCGCGGCTGACATTGGCCTTGGCGGCAATCAGATCAGCCTGCTCGACTTCATCGTCGAGCTGAACGAGCAGATCGCCCTTCTCCACGTTCTGATTGGACTTGAAGGTGATGGCGGTAACCACGCCTGCGGCCCGCGAGGCGACATCGACGCCCTGGCGCGCGACGATCGTGCCGATCGCTTCGATGCCGGGTTTCCAGACCTCCGGCTTCACCGTGATCGTGGAGATATTGACAACCGGGGCCTGACGGTTCGCGAAGAACTGCCCGATCATCTTGTCACGGAACAGATTGAAGCCGACGAGACCGCCGGAAACGAGAGCAATCAGGATGATTGCAATGATGAAACGCTTGATCATGAACCCTCCGGCCTGTCGGCCGGCCTATGTCAGACAACGACAAATGCCACAGCGTGCGGGGAGCCCGCTCCGGCTTTTAAGCCTCGAATACCTCAAGGATGTTAAGAGAAACCGACTTCAACGCACAAAATTGGCCGGAGACTGACGCTGCGGTACTTTCCACGCATTGCATACCGGCCACAGGAAACCGCGAGGCCGTCCCGCCGGCAGAACATTTGCGTTCACACGCAGCGGACCGCCCACGGGTCATTGAGATACAGCCGATGCGTCTCCCGGCTCAATCCCGCCACGACACGCCCGCTCCGGTCCGGGAGGAAGGCTGGACCGATTTCGCAACTGCAAGCTTGATTACTTTACCGTCCAGACGGTAAAGTCAAGCCGAAGAATGACCCGCGCGCATGCGGCCTGAGCCATACGGCAAGGATCCCCGGCCACCGTGACCGAAACAACAATCAAGGCGAGCGAACCGAAGAAGCGCTCCAACGCGCGCGAACGCATCATCGACGCGGCGATTTCCGTCGCCCAGAGCGAATGCGGCGGCAAGATATCGCTCGACGCCGTCGCAGAAAGCGCGGGGGTGTCGAAAGGCGGCCTGCTCTATCACTTCGCCTCCAAGTCCGCATTGCTGCAGGCGATGATCGCGCGCCACGTGGATACGCTCGACGAGGCGATCGAGGCGGCGCACGCGCAGACGTCCCGCGACAAACGCCCCAACGCCATGATGAGGGCCTATCTGCTGGCGTTTCGCGTCAAACTGTGTAGCGGAAAGAAGCCGGCACAAGGGTTTCTCACGGCTATCGCCGAGGAGCCGGCCCTGCTCGACCCGGTCCGCGCGCATCACGCGCGCCTGATCGCGGAAATTGAGACAAAAAGCGACGATCCCGAACTGGCAATCATGGCGTTTCTGGCCGTGGAGGGCATCTGGAATCTGCGGCTGTTCGAGACCAGTCCGTTCAATGAGACGCAGCTGACCAGCCACTTCGATAGTCTCATCGACCTGCTGGCCGATCCCCCGCGCCACTGAACTTTCTCAAGCGGGATAATCGCGGGTGCCGAAGATCGCGCTGCCGACGCGCACGTGGGTCGCGCCGAAGGCAACCGCGGTGTCGAAATCCCCCGACATGCCCATCGACAGGCCGGCAAGCCCGTTTCGCTCGGCGATCTTACGCAGCAGCGCGAAATGCAGCCCCGGGTTCTCGTCCGCCGGCGGAATGCACATCAGACCCTCTATCGCCAGACCGAGTTCGTCGCGGCAGCATTTGACGAACGCATCGGCGTCTTCCGGCAGCACGCCCGCCTTCTGCGGCTCGCCGCCGGTGTTGACCTGGATGAAAAGCGTCGGCGTCCGGCCCTGCGCCTCCATCTCCGCCTTGATGGCCCTGGCGATCTTGTCGCGGTCGATCGTGTGGATCACGTCGAACAGCGCCACCGCATCTTTTGCCTTGTTGGACTGCAGCGGCCCGATGAGATGCAGCTCGATGTCCTCGTGACGCTCCTTCAGCGCCGGCCACTTGGACTGCGCCTCCTGGACGCGATTCTCGCCGAACACCCGCTGCCCCGCCGCGATCACCGGTTCAATATGCTCGATGTCGAATGTTTTGGAGACGGCAACGAGCGTCACCGAACCCGCGGGCCGGCCGGCGTCGCGTTCCGCCTCGAGGATCCTGGTTTTCACCTCTTGGAGGCGGCTAGCGGCGTCACTCATCGGCGGGATCTTTCGCAACTTCACAAAGTTCCTGCCGACATGCGCCGGCTTGAACGCAATTTCAACCCCTTGCATGGTCTGTTTCGGTTGACCCGGGGGGTTATTTCTGGTGACTGTCCGCCAGTGATTTCCTCCCAAGACATAGAGAAAACGGCGACATAGATGGCGAGCGAGCGATACAACGCACGCGAGGCGGAAGCCCGGTGGCAGAAGATTTGGACCGACAACAACGTCTTCACGACCGACAATGACGACCCGCGACCGAAATACTATGTGCTGGAGATGTTCCCCTATCCGTCCGGGCGCATCCATATGGGCCACGTGCGCAATTACGCCATGGGCGACGTCGTCGCCCGCTACAAGCGCGCCCGCGGCTTCAACGTCCTGCATCCCATGGGCTGGGACGCCTTCGGCATGCCGGCGGAAAACGCCGCCATGCAAAACAACGTGCATCCCAAGGACTGGACCTACCAGAACATCGCCTCGATGCGTGGCCAGCTTCAATCCATGGGCCTGTCGCTCGACTGGAACCGCGAGTTCGCCACCTGCGATGTCGCCTATTACACCCAGCAGCAGAAGCTGTTCCTCGACTTCCTCAACGCCGGTCTCGCCTATCGCCGCAACGCCAAGGTGAACTGGGATCCTGTCGACAGGACGGTGCTGGCCAACGAGCAGGTGATCGACGGCCGCGGCTGGCGCTCCGGCGCGCTGGTGGAACAGCGCGAGCTGACGCAATGGTTCTTCAAGATCACCGAATTCGCCTCCGATCTGCTAGAGTCGCTCGACACCCTCGACCGTTGGCCGGACAAGGTGCGCCTGATGCAGAAGAACTGGATCGGCAAGTCGGAAGGCTTGCGGGTCTTGTTCGAATTCGCCGCCCCGGCTCCCAACGGCGACACGACGCTCGAGATCTTCACCACCCGCCCCGACACGCTGTTCGGCGCGAGCTTCATGGGCCTGTCGCCGGATCATCCGGTGACAACGGCGCTGGCCAAGGACAATCCCGAGCTTCAGGCCTTCGTCGAGGACTGCCGCCGCATCGGCACCACGGCCGCCGCCATCGAGACGGCGGAAAAGAAGGGTTTCGACACCGGGCTCAAGGTCAAGCACCCGTTCGATCCCGAGCGCCTGCTGCCAGTCTATGTCGCCAATTTCATCCTGATGGACTACGGCACCGGCGCGATCTTCGCCTGCCCGGGCCACGACCAGCGCGACCTGGATTTCGCCGGCAAATATGGCCTGCCGGTGATCCCCGTGGTGCTCCCCGAGGGCGCCGATCCCAAGGATTTCACGATCCTTGAGGAGGCCTACGTCGGCGACGGCACCATCTTCAATTCCGCGTTCCTCGATGGTCTGCCGATCGCCGAGGCCAAGGAGGAAATCTCGCGCCAGCTGGAATCGCGCACCATCGGCGGCGCGCCGCAGGGCGTGCGCCAGGTGAACTACCGGCTGCGCGACTGGGGCATCTCGCGCCAGCGCTACTGGGGCTGCCCGATCCCGATCATCCATTGCGATGCCTGCGGCCCCGTGCCGGTGCCCGCCGCCGAGCTACCCGTCGAGCTGCCCGAGGACATCACCTTCGACAAGCCCGGCAACCCGCTCGACAGGCACGCCACCTGGAAGCACGTCGCCTGCCCAGCCTGCGGCAAGCCGGCCACGCGCGAAACCGACACGATGGACACGTTTGTCGATTCATCGTGGTATTTCGCCCGCTTCACGGCCCCCCACGCCTCAACGCCGACCGACCGGGAGGCCGCCGACGGCTGGCTGCCGGTGGACCAGTACATCGGCGGCGTCGAGCACGCGATCCTGCACCTTCTGTATTCGCGCTTCTTCGCCCGCGCCATGAAGGCCACCGGCCATATCGGGCTGAAAGAGCCGTTTGCCGGCCTGTTCACGCAAGGCATGGTGACGCATGAGACCTACAAGGCGGCCGACGGCGCCTGGGTCAGCCCGGCCGAGATCGAGATCGCCGATGTCGATGGAAAACGCACCGCCACGCTGGTGGCCGACGGCACGCCGGTGACCATCGGTTCCATCGAGAAGATGTCGAAGTCGAAGAAGAACACCGTCGACCCGACCGATATCCTGGAGTCCTACGGCGCGGACACCGCACGCTGGTTCATGCTGTCCGACAGCCCGCCCGAGCGCGACGTGATCTGGACCGAGGAAGGCGCCCAGGGCGCGTTCCGCTTCGTCCAGCGTGTCTGGCGGCTGATCGGCGACATCGCCGAGACCGCGCCCGCCGGCGACCGCCCCGGCACATTCGGCGATGCGGCGACCGAGATCCGCCGCGCGACGCACAAGACGTTGGCCGCGGTGGAAAGCGATATCGAGCAGCTCGGCTTCAACCGCGCCGTCGCCCGCCTCTATGAGCTGGTCAACACGTTGAGCCGCGCGCTGGCCAAGGGGCCGGCGGATGCCGATGCCCGCTGGGCGCTGCGCGAGGCGGCCGATTTCCTGATCCACATGATGGCGCCGATGACGCCGCATTTGGCCGAGGAATGCTGGAGCGTCCTGGGCCATGATACGCTGCTGTCACAGACCGGCTGGCCCGATGTCGACAAGACGCTTTTGGTGGAAGACACCGTCACCATGCCGGTGCAGGTCAACGGCAAGAAGCGTGCGGAGTTGACCATTGCCCGCGACGCATCGCAATCTGACGTTGAGACGGCGGCGCTTGCTCTGGACGCCGTCGCCCGTTCGCTGGAAGGCCGCGCGCCGCGCAAGGTCATCGTCGTACCGCAGAGGATCGTGAATGTCGTTGCATAACACCCCGAGCGGCCGCCGCCGCAACCTTGGCCTTGCGCTGTTCGGCGTCCTGCTCGCGGCGGGCGTCGCCCTAGGCGGATGCAATGTCCGCCCGCTCTACGGCACCACGCTCGGCGCCGGCGGGCAGACCTATGAGAAACTGGCCGCCATCCAGATCGATCCGGCCAAGGATCGCGTCGAGCAGGTGCTGCGCAACGAACTGATCTTCATGTTCCAGCGCGGCGGCGAGGCGGCCCCCACCCGCTACCGGCTGCGCACCATCCTCAACCAGTCCAGATCGGCCGTGGCTGTGGAAGAACTGGCCGATGTGCCCGCAGCCTATCTAGTCGCGATGACGGCGAGCTTCCTGCTGATAGACGCAGATACCGACGAGACGCTGCTCACCGGCACCTCCTTCGCCAACGCGTCCTATGACTTTTCCAACCAGCGCTTCGCCAACCTGCGCGCCGCCCGCGACGCCGAGGACCGCGCCGCGAAAGTCATCGCCGACGACATCCGCACCCGAATCGCGTCGTATTTCGCCACCAAGGGCTAACCCGGCCACAGACGATCCTTCGGATGCGCCCGGCCTGCGCCGGGTTCCTCGGGAGGAAATGGCGCAAGCTATTGAATCTATTTTAATGTCCAGACACTGCACCTCATCCTGCGGAAGCCGCAAAGCGGCTGTCTCGAAGGATGTGCGACATGCTCCCGTGCGTCATTCCGCGTCCGAATCGGACACCGGGCGCGCAATCGCGTAGCCGATCACCAGATCGCCGGGCCGCGACCATGGCACTAAGATATGCCCCTGGGTACTCACATCGAGGCCCTCGGGCGCATCACCCCCGCCGAACCACACCAGCAGCCATCCGTCGCGCGCCAGCTCCTGCGCCAAAATCCAAGGCGACAGGGCATCGAGCCCGGGAATGCGCACCGAGGGACGATCCGCGCTGCCCGCCGACACCAGTCCCGCCAGCCACGGCTCCCCCTCAACGATGCGCAGCGGCCCACCTGTCTCCCTGCGCCAGACATCCGTCAGCCGCCCCGCGATTTCGGCCATCGGCCACCCGTTACGCGGCGGCTTGCGCTGCAGCCAGTCCGCCACCGGCCCCTGGAGCGCAAAGGCGGCGGGCAGCACCACAAGCAGCAGCAGGCAACCGGCCAGCATCCGCTGCGCGGCAGGCTTGCCCAGCCGCGTTCGCAGCAGCGCCACGGCGAGAAGCCCGGAGGTGGTGAACATCGGCGCCCCCCACATGTCCTTCAGTCCCGCGCCGGTGACCAGCGCGAGCGCCGCCGTGAGCAGCACCGGTCCGAGCGTCGCCACCGCAAGATAGCGCAGGCCATGGGGCGCGAGCGGTGCAGGCTCCTCCTGCGCGCCGCGCATGAACGGGAACGCCAGGCCGAGCGGCACCAGCATCGGCAGGTGATCTGCGATTTGGGTGACGAGAAACCCCAGCGGACGCCAGGCGCTCGTGTGCGAGGCCATGCTGCGGTTTTGGGCATAGGTAAGCGGCAGGAAACCGGACTCGGCCAGCCACACCAGGTGCGGCGCGGCGATGACGAGCGCCAGACACAGACCGATCCACGGCGCGGGGCCCAACAGCGCCCGGCGCAAATTCGGCTCCGCCAGCAGCCACATGCCCAGCACCGCGTAGAGCACTCCCACGCTGTATTTCGCATAAACGCCAAGCCCCGCAACCACCCCGAGCCACAGCCAGGGCGCCAGCCGGCGCGGCGCGCTTGAGATCACGACAACCAGATAGATTGCCGCCGCCCAGATCGGCATCTGGACCACGTTGTGATTGAGTTCCGGCGTCGGCCAGGAGAAGTAGAACACGCTGGTCAGCAGCGCCGTGCCCAGCAGGGCGTCGCGCGGCCCCATCAACCGGCGGCCGAGCAGAAAGACGAAGACAAACGTCAGCGCCACGCAAAGCTGGCTCGCCAGCATCGGGCCCCAGATCGCCTCGCCTGTCGCAAGCCGCGCGGCTTGCGCAATCCAGGCTGGCAGCGGCGGGTGTTTGTAATAGCCGAGCTGCCACTCCTGGCCCCAGGCCAGCATCTCGGCCACATCCAGCGTCGGCGACAGACTGCCGGCCGCCGGCAGCGCGGTCCACAGCAGAACCTGCAGCGCGCACAGCCAGCCCAAACCCTCGAGGGGATGGTCGATGAAATGTCGTTCGAGGGTCCGAAACACCTGAAAATCCTGTCGAAAGAGACGCTGGGTTATCTAATGACGGTATCGCATTTGCAAGGCCCGGAGACGAAAACACCCCCCCTCCCGGCGCGGCGCAATCGGCCGCATCGCATCATGCCGATGGTCAACACCCGGTCCGCGCGGTATATGCACCTTGTACGAAGTCCCGGGCACGCGCCGACCCGAATACCGCTTCCCGTCCGTATCGGAACCTGACCCATGGTCGCTCTGAAAGCCGCCGAAATCGATCGCTTCGTCGCCAATCCGTCCCAGACGGTGCCGGTGGTGCTGGTCTACGGACCGGATACGGGGCTTGTGGCCGAACGCGCACAAATCATCGTCAAGGCCGCGAGCAAGGACAACGACGATCCCTTCTCGCTCGTGAAACTCGATCCCTCCGACCTGACATCCGATCCGCAGCGGCTGATCGACGAAGTCCTCACGGTTCCGCTGTTCGGCGGCAAGCGGATCATCTGGGTGCGCAACGCAGGCGGCGCCAATCTCGCGCCGGCGCTGGAACCGGTCCTCAAGCTCGGCACGGCGGACGCGCTCGTTGTCATCGACGCGGGCGATTTGAAAAAGACATCCGGCATCCGCAAGCTGGTTGAAAAGCACCGCACCGCCGTCGCCATTCCCTGCTACGCGGACGCGACCCGCGATCTGGAAAAACTGATCGATGAGGAGACCCGCCTTTCGGGCCTGACGATCACCCGCGAGGCCCGCTCCGCCCTGCAGTCCTTGCTGGGCGCCGACCGCATGGCCTCGCGCGGCGAGATCCGCAAGCTGTGCCTCTACGCCCTGGGCAAGGGCCGCATCGAGGCGGACGACGTCGAGGCCGTCGTCGGCGACGCCTCGGCCTTCGCACTCGACACGCTGATTGACGCGGCGGCCACCGGCGATCTCGCGACGCTCGACCATGGGCTGGACCGGCTCGACGCCTCGGGCATCCACATCTCGGTGATCGCCACGTCGGTGCTGCGCCACTTCCAGTGGCTACATCAGGCCCGCGCCGAGGTCGACGCCGGCAAGACGGCGGATTTCGTCGTCGATCGCGCCCGTCCGCCAGTCTATTTCAAGCGCAAGACGATGATGGCGCAGCAGATCCACATCTGGTCGACCGACCGGATCGAACGCGCGCTCGAACTGCTCGACGACGCGGCCGCCAAGTCCCGTCTCATGCAGACCCTCGGCGTCGCGATCGTCTCCGATGTCCTGGTCACCATCGCCCGCGTCGCCCGCCAGGCCCGCCGCCGGTAAGGCGTTTCGCAGCCGATTCGATGCAGGCCGATACAAACCTGGCTCACGACCGAAGCGGCGACGGAGCACATCACACGCCTCACCCACAGACGTCATGCCCCGGCGCAGTCCGGGGCAACCACTCTGCGGGCTGCAGCCAAAGGGCCATGTATGAAGACGGCTGAATCTCCCGTTGGAGACCGTCACGATGCCGCGCTTTGGATTGGATTGCCCGGACAAAGCCCGGCATGACGGGAGCAGGAACGCCAGCCACCCCATCCCTTTCGCAGCCGAATCGAAAAGGGCCCGCCAGATCAACCCGGCAGGCCCTTGAAATACATCATTATTCAACAATATCAGTTACTTGGATGACTCCAGCAGCTTGCAGATCGCGTCCAGCTGTTCCAGTGACTTGTATTTGATCTTCATCTCGCCCGCCCCGGTCTTTTCCTTGTGGCTGATGGCGACCGTGAAGCCGAGGCCGTCCGTCAGGCGTTTTTCTAGCGCCAGCGTGTCCGCCGGCTTCTGCGGCTTTTCGTTCGCCGCCTTGGCCTTTTCCTTCTTCAGCGCTTCCGGGTCCTGCGCCAGCTTCTCCGCCTCACGCACGCTGAGACCCTTTTCCACGATCACCTCGGCCAGCGCGGCCGGATCGTCCGCGGTAATCAGGGCACGGGCATGACCGGCGGTCAGCAGACCCTCGGCCAGGTAGTCCTTCACCGAGTTGGGCAGCTTCAGCAGCCGCAGGGTGTTCGCCACATGCGAGCGGCTCTTGCCGATGACCTTGGCGAGCTCGACCTGGCTATACGAGAACTCGGCCACGAGCTGGTCGTAGCCGAGCGCTTCTTCGATCGGATTGAGATCGGCGCGCTGGACATTCTCGATGATCGCGAGCTCAAGCGCTTCCTGGTCGGTGACCTCGCGGATGACCACCGGCAGCTCATGCAGGCCCGCCTTCTGCGCGGCGCGCCAGCGGCGCTCACCGGCGATGATCTCGAAGTGTCCGGACTTGCCGGGCACCGGACGCACCAGGATCGGTTGCACGATGCCCTTCTCGCGCACCGAGTCGACCAGATCCGACAGATCGTCATGCCCGAACGTCTTACGCGGATTGCGCGGATTGGGCCGGATCATCTCAACGGGCACCTTGCGCGATCCACTGCGGTATGTCGCGGACTGCTCTGCCGTCGGCTGCTGTCCCGCGCCGGACTCCGGACCGACTTCGCCGATCAGCGCCGCAAGACCACGGCCAAGCCGCTTGTTCCGTCCACCACCTGCCTCATCTGCCATGACGTCGTTCCGCATTTTTGGATCGCCCACACCGGGCATCTCGCAGCATCTCGAATTCAACAAGGCCCACGCGCACGCGTCGGCAAACCCATCATAGGCTGGCCGCGACCGCCGGGGATAACTAAGCCGCTTCGCGCAGCCGCCGCTCGCGCTGAATGATCTCCGAGGCCAGCCGCAGATAGGACTGGCTGCCGCTGCACTTGAGATCATACAACAGCACAGGTTTGCCGTAGGACGGCGCTTCGGAGACCCGCACATTGCGCGGGATCACCGTCTCATAGACCGTATCGCCCATCGTTTCGCGCACGTCGGCCACCACCTGGTCGGACAGGTTGTTGCGGCTGTCATACATGGTCAGCACGATGCCGTGGATCGTCAGTTCCGGGTTCAATGCGTTCTTCACCTGCTCGACCGTGCTGAGCAATTGGCTGAGGCCTTCGAGCGCGAAAAACTCGCATTGCAGCGGCACCAGGATCGAATGCGACGCGCTGAGCGCGTTGATGGTCAGCAGGTTGAGCGACGGCGGGCAATCCACCAGCACATAGCTGAAGTCGGGCAGATCCGAACGTTCGCGCGCGGCGGCCACGTAATCCGAGATCGCCTTGCGTAGACGAAACGCCCGGTCCGGCGCATCGGCGATTTCCAGCTCGAGGCCGAGAAGATCCAGCGTCGAGGGCGCCACCCACAGCCGCGGCACGGCGGTCTCGCACAGCGCATGCGCCAGCGTGTCGTCGCCATAGAGCACGTCATAGGTGGAGATTTCGCGCTGGCTGCGGTCGATGCCAAGCCCGGTGGAGGCATTGCCCTGCGGGTCGAGATCGACGACCAGAACCCGCTCACCGATGGCGGCGAGCGCCGTTCCCAGGTTGATGGCGGTGGTCGTCTTGCCGACGCCGCCCTTCTGGTTGGCCAATGCAAGCACGCGAGGAGACCGAGGAAGCACACTCATTGCGAAACACCCTTGCCTTGCCCGCGCGCCGCAATCCGGCTGACTTCCAGAATAACACTGTCGGGATCCACGAGACTTACTTTTTCTACCAGATCCAGCTCCCAGGCGTGAGACGCTTTCTCGATCTCCGCGCGATATTCGCGCCCTTTGTGGAAAAAGGCCCGCGCGCCACGGGCCACAAAGCCCTGTGCGAAGCCGCAGAGCTGGTCGAGATCCGCAAGCGCGCGCGCCGAGACCGCATCGATCGGCTCGGACCAGTCCTTCGTCACGGAATCGATTCGACCCGCGTGCACGGTAGCCGGGATTCCGGTCTCGCGAATGACGGTGCGCAGAAAGGCCACTTTCCGCTGATTGCTCTCCACCAGGTGCACCATGGCGCCGGACGCATCCGCCTTGCCGGCCAGAAGAATCGCCGTGACCAGGCCCGGAAAGCCGGCGCCCGAGCCGAAATCGATCCACCGCCGGGCATCCGGCGCGAGCCGATAAAGTTGCGCGCTATCGGCCACATGCCGCGTCCACACCGCATCGAGCGTCGAGGCGGAAACAAGGTTCTGCGCCGGCTGCCAGCGGCGCAACAGCGCCACATAGGCCTCCAGGCGCTCCCGCGTTTCACGTGAAACAGAGATCACGCCCTCAAGCGCCTTAGGGCCGTCCTGAGGCCCCGCGGGCGCGCCGGAACCAGTGGTAGAACCTGCGGCGCGTCTATTGTCAGGCTGCGCCACGGGATCCCGCCTTCGCTGTATCGCGTTTCTTCACATGGGCGAGGACCAGCGTCAGCGCCACCGGGGTGATCCCATCGATCCGCCCGGCCTGCGCCAGCGTTCCCGGCCGCACTTTCGCAAGCTTCTGGGTCAACTCATTGGACAGCCCGCTGATCACCGAATAATCGAAATCGGCGGGGATCACCGTCCCCTCCTCGCGCTGCAGCCGCGCGATATCCGCGTCCTGCCGCTCCAGATAGACTGCGTAGAGCGCGTCGATTTCCACCTGCTCGGCCACGTCCGGCGCGAATGCGCCGAGCTGCGGCCAGATCGCCGACAACCGCTTGAGATCCACGCCGGGATACGACAGCAGATCGAATGCGTTCCGCCGGACACCATCCTGATTGATATCGATCCCGAATCGACGCACCTCGGTAGGGCTCGCCACAAGCCGCCTCACCTCGACGCGCGCCGTCTCCAGCGCCGCCATCTTTGTTTCGAAGGCGACTCGACGTGTCGCGCCCACGCAACCCGCCTCCAGACCCATCGAAGTCAGACGCTGATCCGCGTTGTCGGCACGCAGTGTCAGACGGTATTCCGCGCGCGACGTGAACATGCGGTAGGGCTCGGAAACACCGCGCGTCACCAGGTCGTCAACCATCACGCCGATGTAGCCTTCCGCCCGGCCAATCGTCAGCCCCTCGCCGCCGCCGGCACGCCGCGCCGCGTTCAGCCCGGCGAGCAACCCCTGCGCCCCCGCCTCCTCGTAGCCCGTCGTGCCGTTGATCTGTCCGGCGAGAAACAGCCCCGGCACGCGCCGCGTCTCCAGCGTGGAGGTCAGCTCCAGCGGATCCACGTGATCGTATTCGATGGCGTAGCCCGGCTTGAGGATGGTCACGTTCTCCAGCCCGGGAATCGTGTGCAGGAAGGCCGCTTGCACGTCCTCGGGCAGCGAGGTGGAAATCCCGTTGGGATAGATCGTCGGATCGTCCAGCCCCTCGGGCTCGAGGAAAATCTGGTGCCCGTCGCGCTCGCCGAAGCGCATGATCTTGTCCTCGATCGACGGGCAGTAGCGTGGCCCGGACGAGGTGATGGAGCCGGAATACATCGCCGAGCGGTGGATGTTGTCGCGGATCACCGCGTGGCCCTGCGGCGTCGTCCGGGTGATGTGACAAGGCACCTGCCGCGTCGTGATCGATCTGGTAAGCGTGGAGAACGGTACGGGGATCTTATCGCCGGGCTGCTCCTCGAGCGCACTCCAGTCGATGCTGCGTCCGTCCAGCCTGGGCGGCGTTCCGGTCTTCAGCCGGCCGAGCGCGAAGCCGCAGCGCTCCAGCGTCGCGGACAGGCCCATGGCCGGCGCCTCGCCCACCCGGCCCGCGGGAATGCGCGTGTCGCCGATGTGGATCAGCCCGCGCAGGAAGGTGCCCGTGGTCAGCACCGCCGCGCCGCAGTCGAGCCGCCGTCCGTCGGCCGTCAGCACGGCGCGCACCCGGCCGTCCTCGATCACCAGATCGTCGGCCTCGCCCTCGACCACCGTCAGCCCGGAAACGCCCTTGAGCAGATTCTGGATCGCCTGGCGGTAGAGTTTTCTGTCGGCCTGGGCACGGGGGCCGCGCACCGCGGGTCCCTTGCGCCGGTTGAGCAGACGGAACTGGATGCCGGCGGCGTCCGCCGCCCGGCCCATGAGTCCGTCAAGCGCGTCGATCTCGCGCACCAGATGGCCCTTGCCCAGACCGCCGATCGCCGGGTTGCAGGACATGATGCCGATGCTCTCGGCGCGATGGGTGAGCAGCGCCGTGCGCGCGCCCATGCGCGCGGAGGCCGCGGCCGCCTCACAGCCCGCATGACCGCCACCGATCACAATGACATCGTATTCGCTCATGGCTTTCGATCTGTCTTTGAAGGAGAGCCCTGTCCATAGCCCAAGCCCGGCCGCAGGTCAAAGATCTCTCGCAGGACGAGGCGTTTTTCAGGGCTGCAATCGACCCGGCAGGGCTCGCCCGGATTTCATCCCGTCTTATCCACAGACATGGCCCTTTCGGATCGAATCCGAATCGACACGGGTTAACAAAGTGTTTCACGTGAAACACCCACAGCAATCCACAGACCCATACCGAGTTATCCCTATTTGCCGATGCAAAAGTCCCGGAAGATGACGTCCAGAAGATCCTCAACGCCGCTGGTTCCGACGATGCGCCCAAGCCCGGCCGCGGCCCCGCGCAGCTCCTCGGAGCGCAGTTCCAGCGGGCTCCGCACATTCTCCAGCGCCCGATCCAGCCCCGCGAGACAGGCCACCAGTCCCTCGCGGTGCCGGGCCTGTGTGAGAAGCACGTCCTCGCCGCGGCCCATGGCGCGGGAAGCGAACCGCTCCAGCGCCGCGATCAACCCGGCGGTGCCCTCCGCGCTCCTCACCGAGATCGCCAGTGGTGCGCCCTCTTCCGCATCGCCGGATCGTTGCGCACACGAATCCAGATTATCCAGCCGGTCGGCCTTCGACATCACCGGCCACACCGGCACGCCGGAGCGCGCCAGCACATCCGGCACCGGCATGGGCCCCGCCGCAGAGTCGTTCATCCACAGCACCAGATCCGCGCCCTCCGCCCGCAGCAGGGCCCGCCGGATGCCTTCGCGCTCGATCGCCCCCGCGCCCTTCTCGCGCACCCCGGCGGTATCCACCAGCGTCAGCGGATAGCCGCCCAGATCCAGATGCACCTCGATCACGTCCCGCGTCGTCCCGGCTTCCTCGGTGACGATGGCGGCATCGCGTTGCGCCAGAGCATTGAGCAGCGACGACTTGCCGGCATTGGGCGGCCCCAGCAGCACCACCTGCAGCCCGCTGCGCAGCCGCTCCCCACGCCGCCCGTCATCGAGATGGTGGCGGATTTCGTCTCGGATCCGAATCACATCCTCCCAGATGCTGTCGGAAATGCCGCCCGGCACATCTTCCTCATCGGCGAAGTCGAACTCCGCCTCGATCATCGCCCGGGCACGGGTCAGCCGCGCCGCCCAATCGCTGTAGAGCCGTCCCAGAGCGCCGCCCATCTGCCGCAGGGCCTGGCGCCGTTGCGCCTCCGTCTCGGCCGTCACCAGATCTCCCAGGCCCTCCACCTCGGTCAGATCCAGCCGTCCCGCCTCAAACGCCCGGCGGGTGAAGCCCCCCGGTTCGGCCGCCGCCAGTCCGTCAAAGGATGCCAGCGCCCTGAGCACCGCGGCCACCACCGCGCGGCCGCCGTGCAGCTGCAGCTCGGCCACATCCTCGCCGGTGAAACTCGCCGGGCCCGGGAACCACAGCACCAGCGCCTGATCCAATATGGATCCGTCCCCGGGATCGGACAGCCGGCGCAGCGTGGCGACGCGCGGTTCCGGCACGCCCCGGCAGAGCGTTTCGAGAACGAATCGGACGCGCGGGCCGGACAGCCGGATCACGGCGACGCCCGAGGGCAGCCCGCCGCTCGACAGCGCGTAGATCGTTTGCCGCTCATTCATCGCCATCCCGCACCCCTCGCGCTCGCCACAGTCCCGGCCTATGCTTGGCATCACATAAGCCCATCGTGGCCGCACGGCCAGTCCCGTCTGACACACGAAAGACCGCATGACCGAAAATCTCCTCGCCCATGAGACCAGTCCCTATCTGCTCCAGCACAAGGACAACCCGGTTCACTGGCGGCCATGGAATGCCCAGGCCCTGCAAGCCGCCCGTGACAGCGGCAAGCCGATCCTGCTGTCGGTCGGCTACGCGGCGTGCCACTGGTGCCACGTCATGGCGCACGAGAGTTTCGAAGATGCCGAGGTCGCCGAGGTGATGAACCGGCTGTTCATCTGCATCAAGGTGGATCGGGAGGAACGGCCGGACATCGATCAGATTTACATGAACGCTCTGCATGCGCTTGGCGAGCAAGGCGGCTGGCCGCTGACCATGTTTCTGACGCCCCGGGGCGAGCCCTTCTGGGGCGGCACCTACTTTCCCAAGCAGAGCCGATGGGGCCGTCCAGGCTTCATCGACGTGATGCAGCAGATCGCGGATGTGCACGCCACGCAGCCCGACAAGGTCGCCTCCAACGCCCAGGCCCTCATGCAGGCGCTGAAGCGCCGCAAGACCGCCACCGAGGCGCCGCTGACCTGGGAGATCCTCGACACGGCGTCCGAGCGCCTGCTGGGGCTAATCGATCCGGTCAACGGCGGCACCCGCGGCGCGCCCAAATTCCCGCAAGGCTCGATCCTCGAACTTCTGTGGCGGGCCGGCAAGCGCACCGGCAATTCCCAGTACGACACTGCCTTTCTGCATTCGCTGCGGCGCATCGCATCGGGCGGCATCTACGATCATCTCGGCGGTGGCTTTGCCCGCTATTCGGTCGACGAACAGTGGCTGGCGCCGCACTTTGAGAAGATGCTCTACGACAACGCCCAGCTCCTCGAGCTGATGTGCGAGGCCTGGGCGGACACTGGCGACGATCTGTTCCGTCTCCGAATCGAGGAAACCATCGGCTGGCTCGAGCGCGAGATGCGCCAGTCCGGCGGCGGCTTCGCCTCCTCGCTCGATGCGGACAGCGAAGGCGAGGAAGGCCGATTCTACGTGTGGGACGCCTCAGAGATCGAGGACCTCCTGCCGGCCGATGACTATGCCCTGTTCGCGGCCTGGTACGACGTGACGCCGGGCGGCAATTGGGAAGGCAAGACGATCCTCAATCGTCTTCAGTCCGAATCGATCGCCGATCCGGAGACCGAGGCGCGTCTTGCGGACATGCGCGCGACGCTTCTGGACCACCGCGCCGGCCGCGTCCGGCCCGCCCTTGACGACAAGGTGCTGGCGGACTGGAACGGCATGACCATCTGCGCGCTGGTTCGCGCGGCCGAATTGTTTTCACGTGAATCATGGGCCGCGCTCGCCCGGGACGCCTATCAGTTCGTGACCGATTCGATGACCCGCGATGGCCGGCTCGGGCATTCCTGGCGCGCGGACAAGACATTGTATCCAGGACTCGCCAGCGACTACGCCGAGATGATTCGCGCAAGCCTCTGCCTGCACCGGCTGACAAACAATCCGGAATATCTGGAAAAAGCCCAGTCTTTTGAGAAAATAATCTATGAATATCAATGGGATAACGATAATTTCGGGTATTTTCTCACCGCCTCCGATGCCGATGACCTGATCATCCGGCCAAAAAGCGCATTGGACGACGCCACCCCCAATCCCAATGGCGTGATGGTGTCCAATCTGGTGCGTCTGTGGCAGATCACCGGCGAGGATCTTTATCGCGAGCGCGCCGACGCCGTGCTCACCGGTCTGGCCCCGGATATCCACGCCAACATTTTCGGCGCCGCCAGCCTGCTTAACGCCTTCGACTTCCGGCTCGATCCGGTGCGGGTGATCGTGGTGGCGGGAAAGCCGGATGCGGCCCTCGAGGAGATCCTGAACACGGCGCCGGCGCGCAATCTCGTGCTGCAGCGGGTGACGGACACGACACACCTCCCCGACAGGCATCCCGCGAAGGGCAAGCAGGCGGACGTGGGAAGGACCACCGTCTATGTCTGCCGCGGCGAGAGCTGCTCCCTGCCGGTAACCGACGCCACCAGTCTGAGGCCTCTGCTCGGGTGATGGACCCGGGCTTGTGCACGTGGGGTCAGACTAAGCGTTCCTGAGCGCTGGTACGTCCCACACCCTCATTGTCATCCCGGGCGCGGTGCAGCGTGCAAGCGGTGCGCCGCAGACCCGGGACCCCGAAATACCCACAACGACCAAGCATCCTCACGCCACACGTCAGGCCCGCGCCAGAAACCCTTGCCGCCAGTCCGCCGCGCTGAGCCGGTACAGCACGTGCCGCTTCAAGGTGTGATCGTCGGCAATCGCGGGATGATCGAAATCGGAATCAGCGTCGTGGCGCATCCCCAGCCGCTGCATCACCGCGCGCGAACGGTGGTTGTCGGCACTCGTGAAGGACACGATTTCGAGCAATCCCAAGGTTTCGAAGCCGAATCGAAGCCATGCGGATCCGGCTTCGCTCGCAAAACCCCGTCCCCATGCGGAGCGGACCAGTCGCCAGCCGATTTCAACGCAAGGTTCGAAGGCCAGCGCCGGCTTGAAGGCCGGACGGTGCAGCCCCGCGAAACCGAGAAACTCTCCGGACTGTTTGAGCTCGATGGGAGCGAAACAGAATCCATCGATTTGCATGCGGCGGGCGGCGCGCTCGAGCAGTTCACGGCTTTCCTGTGGCGTCAGAAGGGATGGAAAAAATTCCATCACATGCGCGTCCGCGTTCATGGCCGCGAGCGCGAACACATCGCTGCTTCGCCACGGACGCAAGATCAGACGGCTAGTCTCCATAATGGGGATCATAACGAATCACCTGGATTGCCGTCGGTCGGGAGGAACCGACAAAAAAGCGCCGGACGAGAACCGCCCGGCGCTTGAATGTTTCATGTGAATCCGACGATTTCGCGTCGGATGTCGACAGGGCCGCGGAACGGATCCGAATCCATCCCGCAAGCGCGACCGTCAGGTGTTCATGCTGTCGAAGAATTCCTCATTGCTCTTCGTCTGGCGCAGCTTGCCGAGCAGGAATTCGATCGCGTCCACGGTCCCCATCGGGTTGAGGATCCGGCGCAGCACATACATCTTCTTGAGCTGATCGGGCGAAACCAGAAGCTCTTCCTTACGGGTGCCGGAGCGCTGGATATCGATCGACGGGAAGATGCGCTTGTCGGCAACCTTGCGGTCGAGAATGATTTCCGAGTTGCCCGTGCCTTTGAACTCTTCAAAGATCACTTCGTCCATGCGCGAGCCGGTATCGATCAGCGCGGTCGCGATGATCGTCAGCGAGCCGCCTTCCTCGATGTTACGCGCGGCACCGAAGAAGCGCTTCGGCCGCTGCAGCGCATTGGCGTCCACACCACCGGTCAGCACCTTGCCCGAAGACGGCACCACGGTATTGTAGGCACGGCCAAGACGAGTGATGGAATCGAGCAAAATGACCACGTCGCGGCCGTGCTCCACCAGACGTTTGGCCTTCTCAATAACCATTTCAGCCACCTGCACATGCCGCACCGCCGGCTCGTCAAAGGTTGAGGACACGACCTCGCCCTTCACCGTGCGCTGCATGTCGGTGACTTCTTCCGGCCGCTCATCGATGAGCAGCACGATCAGGTAGCACTCGGGGTGATTGGTGGTGATCGCCTTGGCGATGTTCTGGAGAAACACGGTCTTGCCGGTGCGCGGCGGCGCGGTGATCAGTCCGCGCTGGCCCTTGCCGAGCGGCGTGGTCAGATCGATCACCCGGGCGGACAGATCCTTGATCGTCGGATCGTCGACTTCCAGGCGGAAGCGTTCATCGGGATACAGCGGTGTCAGATTGTCGAAATGGATCTTGTGACGCATCTGCTCGGGATCTTCGAAATTGATCATGTTGACCTTGAGCAGCGCGAAATAGCGTTCGCCTTCCTTGGGCGAACGGATCTCGCCTTCGACCGTGTCGCCCGTTCGCAGCGAAAACCGCCGGATCTGGGAAGGAGACACGTAAATATCATCGGGTCCAGGCAGATAGTTGGCGTCCGGAGAGCGCAGGAAGCCGAAGCCGTCCTGCAAAATCTCGACGACCCCCTCACCGATAATGTCCACGTCCTGGAGAGCCAGCTGCTTCAGGATCGCGAACATCAGCTCCTGCTTGCGCATGGTGCTGGCGTTTTCGACGTCCAGTTCCTCGGCGAAGGAGAGCAATTCGGTCGGAGATTTGGATTTCAGATCTTGGAGTTTCATTTCCCGCATGGATTGGGTCTTTGCGTGTTCGCCACCGAAGGGCGTCAGAAGAGGAGAAATAAGTGGGGGATATACAGATCTTGGACCGATCGTCTAACCGGTGCGACGCCTCACATTAATCAACGCCGGGCGCCCGTCTGCAAGAAGTGGGGTAGGCGGGAACATAGACAGTTTCTTCCGCCGCGACAAGAGGTGTTCCACGGTCAAATCGCAGTTTTAAATGCAGCAATTTCAATTGCTTCACATCTAAAACGGTTTCAGCACCACAAGCAGCACGATCGCCACCATCGCCAGGGTCGGGACTTCGTTGATGATTCGGAAATAGCGTCCCGAATGCTTGTTCTCGTCGCGGGCGAACTTTTTGACGTGGCCGGCCAGCACTCCGTGCAGGCCGCTCAGCCCAGAACGAACGCCAGTTTGGCGTGAAGCCAGCCGTCGCCGAAATAGCCGTAGCCATAGGCCACGCTCAGCCCGAACACCCAGCTGGCGATCATCGCCGGCGTCATGATCGCCTTCAAGAGCCGTCGTTCCATCACCTTGAAGGTTTCCGATTGCGCCGAACCAAGCACGCAATCCGCGTGATAGACCATCAGTCGCGGCAGGTAGAACATTGCGGCCATCCAGGAGATAACCGCCATGATGTGCAGCGCCTTCAGCCAGAGATAGAGATCGTCCATCACGCTATCCTTCGCGATTCCGCTGAGGCAGCAGAGGCGATCAACGCGGTTTCGCCGCCCGCACCCGCGCGATCATCTGCTCCACATGTTCGACCGACGTCTGCGGCACGATTCCGTGTCCCAGGTTGAACACCAGCGGCCCGTCGCCGAGCTCCTCGAGAATCCGGTCGACGCCCTCATCGAGCGCCGTACCCCCGGCCACCAGCCGCATGGGGTCGAGATTGCCCTGTACCGGCACGATTGTCTGGATCTCCCGCGCCAGCTCGAACGGAACCGTCCAGTCCAGTCCGACGGCCGAAATTCCGGTTTCCGCGATATAGGTCTTCAACCGCGCTGCAGAAGCCTTCGGAAACCCGATGATCATGGCATTAGGCACCCGCTTGCGCACACCCTCGACGATCCGCCGCGTTGGCTCCAGGCACCATTGCTTGAACCCGGCCTCGTCCAGCACGCCTGCCCAGGTGTCGAAAATCTGCACGGCATCAGCGCCGGCTTCCAGTTGCCGCGTGAGATAATCAATCGACGCCTCGATGAGAATATCGATCCAACGGCCGAAGAGCTTCGGATCACGATAGGCGCCCGTGCGCGCGGCCGTCTGGTCCTGGGTGGTATGCCCGGCCACCGAGTAGCACGCAACGGTCCAGGGGGCCCCGCAGAAGCCCAGCAAGGTGGTTTCCACGGGCAGTTCTGCCCGCAGCCGTTTGACCGTTGCAATCACCGGGTCCAGATGGCCGGCCGCCCGCTCCGGCCTCAGCGCGTCAATCAAGGACTTGTCGAGAGGCTCGAGAACTGGACCCCGTCCTTCCTCGAAGCGAACCGGATAACCGAGCGCATCGGGGATGACGAAAATGTCGGAAAATAGAATCGATGCATCAAATCCGAACTTCCGGATGGGCTGAAGCGTCACTTCAACTGCCAGATTCGTTTCATAGCAGAATTCTAAAAAGTTTGGCACCTTGGCGCGTACTTCGCGGTATTCCGCGAGATAGCGTCCCGCCTGCCGCATCATCCAGATGGGCGGTGGCCATGGCCGTTCGCCCCTTAGAGCCTTCATCACGAGGCGGTCTTGCGATCGCATAGCTATCGTCCTTTATCCCGGGCAGGCTCTCTAAATAGTGTTTTGTTTAATGTTTTGTTTATTTTTTTAGGCAGTGGATTGCAGGGATCCTTTTTCATCCACATCAAAGCGGCTGTGCTGTCCCCATGGGACGCAGGCGCGCGGCGGATTCTCGCGTGGTTTGAATATCTTTCGTTCTGATATGCGTGGGATCCCGCAGAACAGCCGATTTTAACCTTCTGTTAACGTTTGGTCCCCTGTGCAAACATCGTGCATAGAGATCCGGTGAATTCCGCATGGCCTGTGCTATTCACGATTCGGATGGCCGCCTTCGTTTTCTGTCCCGTCGGGTCGGTGCTGTTGATGAAATCGGCTCAGTGGGCATGAATTTCGCGGCCTTGCCGAAAAGGGCCTCTTTATGCCCAGGTGTTCACACGATCAGGTCCGAACTGGGGAAAACCTTGGGCAAGGTACGCAGCTATTTTCATCTCCATCTTGTGTCCGATTCAACGGGCGAAACACTGATGACCGTCGCGCGCGCGGCGATGGCGCAATACGAGAACATCCAGCCGATCGAACACGTCTACCCGCTGGTCCGCTCGGATCGTCAGCTTGACCGGGCGATCAGCGAAATCGAGGCCGCGCCAGGCATCGTTCTCTACACGCTGGTGCACGATCATGAGATCCACCGGCTGGAACGCGTCTGCAAGACCCTCGGCGTGCCTTGCGTCAATGTGCTCGATCCGGTCTTCGCCGTCTTCCAGTCCTATCTCAATGTCCAGGTGACCCGCCGCGTCGGCGGCCAGCACGCGCTGGATGCGGATTATTTCCGCCGCATCGACGCGCTCAACTACACGATGATGCATGACGACGGACAGATGCCCGAGGGACTCGACGACGCGGACGTGGTGCTCGTCGGAATCAGCCGCACCTCGAAGACCCCGACCTGCATCTATCTGGCCAACCGTGGCATCAAGGCGGCGAATATCCCGATCGTTCCCGAGGTGCCGCCGGCGCCCGCCCTGTTCGAGATCAAGCGGCCGCTCGTCGTCGGTCTCGTTGCCAGCGCCGAGCGCATTCTGCAGATCCGCCAGAACCGGCTCTTGTCGCTCAACGCCGTCGGTCAGAATGATCGTTATGTGGACCGTGCGGCAATTTCGGAGGAGATTTCCTACATGCGCCGCATGGCGACCGAGCACAACTGGTCGATCATTGACGTGACGCGCCGGTCGATCGAGGAGACGGCCGCCGCGATCATGTCCTTGATGAAGGAGCGCCGGCAGACCATGGAAACCGAACCGGGACAGTCAGTGGAATGAACAAGTTGGTACTGGCAAGCAACAGCCCCTGGCGGGCGACGATGTTGCGAAACGCGGGGCTCGAAATCGAGGCCGATCCCGCCGATATCGATGAGCGGGCGATTGAAGCGCCGTTGCGCGCCGCCGATCTGTCCGCGGAAGACATCGCCGCGGTTCTCGCCGAGGCAAAGGCCACCGAGGTGGCTTCCCGGCATCCCGGCGCCCTTGTGCTGGGATGCGATCAGGTCCTGGAATTCGAGGGCGAGACCCATTCCAAGCCCGCCGATATGGAGGCGGCCAGGCGCAAGCTGCTCGCCATGCGCGGCATGACCCATCATCTTCATTCGGCGCTCGTCATTGTGTATGACAACGAAACGATCTGGCGTCACACGGCCACCGCGACGCTGAAAATGCGCGATTTCTCGCCGGAATTCGTCGGTCATTACCTCGCCGAAACAGGCGAGGCCGCGCTCACCAGCGTCGGCGCCTACCAGATCGAGCGCCGCGGCATCCAGCTCTTCGAAAAGATCGACGGCGATTATTTCACCATTGTCGGCCTGCCGCTCTTGCCGCTGCTGGCCTTCCTGCGTGAGCGGGGGTGCTGGAAACATGACGCCCATCCGCGCGGCCGTCATCGGCTGGCCGATCTCCCATTCCCGCTCGCCGGTGATTCATTCCTACTGGTTGCATGAATATGCAATCTCCGGCTCCTACGAGCGCCTGGCCGTGCCGCCCGAGCGGATCAGGGAATTCCTTCGCAGCTTCGAGCGCACCGGTCTGAAGGGCGCCAACGTGACGATTCCGCACAAGCAAGTGGCGCTTTCCTGCTGCGATTCGCTCGATGAGGCGGCCGAGGCGATCGGCGCCGTCAACACGCTGGTCTTTGAGGATGGCCGCCTGTCGGGCAGCAACACCGATGGCCTCGGTTTTCTCGGTTCGCTCGATCAGAACGCGCCGGGCTGGGATGCCGCCGGCGGTGCGGCCGTGGTGCTGGGCGCGGGGGGTGCCGCGCGCGCCATCGTCTGGGCGCTGAAGGCGCGCGGGCTCAATCCCATCCACGTTGTCAACCGCACGCTGTCGCGGGCTCAGGATCTCGCGGCGCGGTTTGGCGCCCAGGCGCACGGGCTCGACGCCCTGCCCGCTCTGCTTGGTGAGGCCGCCGTCCTCGTTAACACCACGTCGCAGGGTATGAACGGTCAGTCGTCCATGGACATCGATCTGGGTCTGGTTCGGGCAACCTGTCTCGTCACCGACATCGTCTATGTGCCTCTGGAAACGGAGTTTCTGGCCGCCGCCCGGGCGCGTGGCCTGCGCACCGTGGATGGTTTGGGCATGCTGCTACATCAGGCCGTGCCGGGATTCGAGCTGTGGTTCGGTGTCCGCCCCGAAGTGACGGGCGATTTGCGCGCCACGGTGCTGCGCGACATGGGGCTCGCGGAGCTGGCGCAATGATGAAACTCGGGCTGACCGGATCCATCGGCATGGGCAAGTCCACCACGGCGAAAATGTTCGCCGACGCCGGCGTGCCGGTGCATGACGCTGACGCCACCGTACACGCGTTGTATCGCGGAGTCGCCGCCGCTCCTATCGAAGCGTCGTTTCCGCAAACCACCCGTGACGGCGCCGTTGACCGCAAGGCGCTAGGCGCCCAGGTGATCGGCAAGCCCGAGGCGCTCAAGCGCCTCGAGGCCATCGTACATCCGCTTGTGCGCGATGCGGAAGAAGCCTTTCTGGAGGCCGCCCGCGCCACCCGTCATCGCGTCGTGGTTCTGGATATCCCGCTGCTGCTGGAGACCGGCGGCGCGTCGCGCGTCGATGCGGTCGTCGTCGTCACCGCCGACGCGGAGATCCAGCGCGCCCGGGTGCTCGAACGTCCGGGTATGACGACCGAGCAACTGGACGCAATTCTCGCGCGGCAGATGCCGGATACGGATAAGCGCCGGCACGCGCATTTTCTCATCGACACCGGATCGGGTCTCGAGTCCGCCCGCCGTCAGGTCAGCGCTGTGCTGAAAAGCGTCGCCGCAATGCCGGGAAAACCCGTCTGACACTCTTGTCCGTCCGGGTCGTTGTGCGACAATGACCTGTTCCGAAACGGTCGAACGGCCACGCACTGTCAGACTCGCGTCCGACTCTGCATCTGACGGCTCCGAGCGACAGGCCCAAGCGGTGTCGGACGCGACATTTGTGCTGGATTCTCACGCCCCCGAACCGGATGACATGTCATGCGCGAAATCGTTCTTGATACCGAAACGACCGGCCTCAACCCGCGCGGCGGCGACCGTTTGGTGGAAATCGGCGGCGTCGAACTGGTCAACCAGATCCCGTCCGGCCAGTTCTACCATGTCTACATCAATCCAGAGCGCGACATGCCCGAGGGCGCGTTCAACGTGCACGGCCTGTCGGAGGAATTCCTCTCCGACAAGCCGGTGTTTGCCGATGTCGCACGCGAGTTTATCGATTTCATCGGCGACGCGACCCTGGTGATTCACAACGCCGCTTTCGACATGGGTTTCATCAACGTCGAGCTGGCGCGGCTCAATTTGGGTCCGATCCCCGACGCCCAGGTGCTTGACACATTGATGCTCGCGCGGCGCAAGCATCCCGCCGGTCCCAATTCGCTCGACGCCCTGTGTTCGCGCTACGGCATCGACAACAGCCGCCGCACCAAGCACGGCGCGCTTCTCGACGCGGAGCTGCTCGCGGAAGTCTACATCGAGCTGACCGGCGGCAAGCAGTCCATGCTGGGCCTGACGACCCAGTCCGATGAAAGCCGCAGCGGCGGGTCCTCCGTCTCCGGCCGCAATCGCGCCGTCGGCCCCCGGCCCGTTCCCCTGCCGCCGCGCCTCACCGGCGAGGAAATCGCCGCCCACGACGCCTTCCTGCAATCCCTCGGCGGCGAACTGATCTGGAACAAGTACCGCGACTGAGGCGCGAGGCGAACCGCCTGCACCGTTCTCTCGGTTGTCGTCCCGCGTGCGCGGCGTAGCGCTATTCGGTGCCCTGCAGACTCGGGAGCTATCGGGGGACGAACGGAATCGATGACAGGAGGAGGCCCCTTGCTGCGGCAAGGCCGGTTGAGCCCGCCACACCCTTGATCGTCACCCGGGCTTGACCCGGGCCCCACTTTGCCGATCGGCGAATGACGACGTCTGTGGGTGTGATCATGCCTCACCACGAACCCGCAAGCGCCTGAACAAGTGGGGACCAGAGTGGGCCCGGCTCGGAGGCCGGGGTGACGATCGGGGATGGATGACGGAGTTGATGACATCGAGAGACCGGCGGAAACCGGCCTCATCCGCCCTCAGAGCATCGACGGCAGGACGCGGTCGGGCGGACGGTGGCCGTCCATAAAGGTCTTGATGTTGATGATGACCTTCTCGCCCATGTCGATGCGGCCCTCGATGGTGGCCGATCCCATGTGCGGCAGCAGCACCACCTTGTTGGATTTCATCAGCTTGTTGTTGACCGCGGGTTCGTGCTCGAACACGTCGAGCCCGGCGCCGGCGATCTCGTCGGCCTCGATCATCCGCGTCAGCGCGGTCTCGTCGATCACCTCGCCGCGCGCGGTGTTCACCACATAGGCGTCGTTCTTCAACAGCTTCAGCCGGCGCGCCGATAGCAGGTGGAAGGTCGCGGGCGTGTGCGGGCAGTGCACGGAAATCACGTCCATCCGCGCCAGCATCTGGTCAAGGCTGTCCCAGTAGGTGGCCTCCAGCGCTTCCTCGGTCTGGGCGGCAACCCGGCGGCGGTTGTGGTAGTGGATCGACATGCCGAACGCCTTGGCGCGCCGCGCCACCGCCTGGCCGATGCGGCCCATGCCGACGATGCCCAGGCGCTTTCCGGAAATCCGGTGGCCGAGCATCCAGGTGGGGCTCCAGCCGTGCCATTCGTTGTGCTCGATGACCTTGATGCCCTCGGCGAGACGGCGCGGCACCGCGAGAATCAGCGCCATGGTCATGTCGGCGGTGTCCTCTGTAAGAACCCCGGGCGTGTTGGTGATGGTGATGCCGCGATTTGTCGCAGCCACCACATCGATGTTGTCCACGCCGTTGCCGAAATTGGCGATCAGCTTCAGGTTGGGTCCGGATTGCGACAGCACTGCCGCGTCGAGCCGGTCGGTGACGGTCGGCACCAGCACGTCCGCCGACTTCACAGCCTCGACCAGTTCGGCCTGGCTCATGGGCTGGTCGGTGTCGTTCAGCCGCGTGTCGAAAAGCTCGCGCATACGAGTCTCCACGACCTCGGGCAACTTCCGTGTCACGACCACAAGCGGCTTTTTGTTGGGCATACGGTCCTCACCTTCCGCACTTCGTTGAGGGGTCTTTAACCCTGTTGGACCCACCATGTCGATGGGCGGACTGTCGCGCCATCGAACGCACCCGGTTGTTTCCTTACCAGATGGATTGGCAGAAACAAGCCGGAGCCTCGGGTTGCCCCTAAAATGGGCGTCTTTCGGAGGCACGGATCGGGGCCGACGCGGGCAGTCCGGACGGCGAATCGCCGTTACAAATCGTATCCGACGAAGCCTGTGCGAACAAAGCCTGTTGCCAGCCGGCGCCCCTGTTGCTCGCGCATTGATGAACCGGAGCTGCACCATGAAGGATCTTGTCGTGAACCGCCGCCGCTTTGCATTCCTGGCCGGCCTGTGCGCCATGGCCGCCCTTTTCGCCGGCGATGCGCTGGCGCAGGGAACCCAGAGCGGCGCCAGCGGTCTTCCGGTGCCCCGCTTCGTCAGCCTGAAGTCCGACCGCGTCAATGTCCGCCGAGGCCCCGGCCGCGATCACGAGATCATCTGGACCTACGTGCGTGCGGGACTGCCGGTGGAGATCGTCCAGGAGTTCGAGAACTGGCGCCGCATCCGCGACTGGGAAGGCGGCGAGGGCTGGGTGTTTCACAGCCTGCTGTCGGGCCGCCGTACGGCGCTGATCAAGCCCTGGGAAAAATCCGGCACAACGCCGTTGCGCTCCAACCCCGATTCCAACGCGCCCGTCGTCGCCCAGCTCGAGCCCAATGTGGTCGCCTCGGTGACGGAATGCGGATCCGGCTTCTGCCGCATTGCCGGATCGAACTGGTCGGGCTGGGTCGATCAGACGCTGCTCTTCGGTGTCTATCCCGATGAGACGTTCGACTGAGCGAATCGTTAGCGCGCGGGGCCGGCGGCTCTGGCCGCGGACGCGATGATTGCGATGATTTTCAAATCCGGGTCGAAAGTGTCTCGAAAAAACGTCGAATTGTTCTCAACAATTCATCAAAAAGGGCCGAATTTTTTCAGTGATTCGACCCTTTTTTGATTCAGATATCAATCATTCCGCGGCGTCGCGGGTGGTCGGCGCGGCTTCCTGTTCCTTCAGATCGACGAGCCGCGGCATCGAGATGATGTTGTAGCCGCTGTCGACGAAATGGATCTCGCCGGTCACGCCGGATGACAGATTGCTCAGCAGATACAGCCCTGTACCGCCGACCTCGTCGATCGTGACCGTGCGCCGCAGCGGCGAATGTTCCTTCTGGTAGTTGAACATCAGCCGTGCGTCCGCGACGCCGGCGCCGGCCAGCGTGCGCACGGGACCGGCGGAAATCGCGTTGACGCGAATGTTCTGCGGACCATAATCCGCCGCCAGATAGCGCACCGAGGATTCCAGCGCTGCCTTGGCGACTCCCATCACGTTGTAGTTGGGCATAACCCGCGTCGAGCCGCCGTAGGTCAGCGTGACCATCGCGCCGCCGTCGGTCATAAGTGCCGCTGCGCGCTTGGCAATTTCCGTGAATGAGAAGCACGAGATCACCATGGTGCGGGTGAAATTCTCGCGCGTGGTGTCGGCGTATTTGCCCTTCAGCTCGTTCCGGTCGGAAAACGCGATCGCATGGACGAGAAAGTCGATGCTGCCCCATTCCGCCTTCAACGTATCGAAGACGGCGTCCACCGTGTCGATGTCCTCGACATCGCACGGCAACAGCAGCTTCGAGCCGAGGCTTTCCGCCAACGGCTTGACTCGGCGGCCGAAAGCCTCGCCCTGATAGGTGAACGCCAGTTCCGCGCCCTGCTCGGACAGGGCTTTTGCGATGCCCCATGCGATGGAGTGGTCGTTTGCGACGCCCATGACGAGGCCGCGCTTGCCGGCCATCAAACCGCCCATGAGACTCTCCTGAATTGTGTTCTGTCGCGCGGCCCCGCAAATGGGCGCCGCGCGCTGTCATTTTGAACGAGTGCGCCGGTTTTCACAGACAATTTGAAAGACAAATTGTAACGGTTTCAATCGACGGTTAACCGGCGTAGCGCTTGAACACCAGCGATCCGTTGGTGCCGCCGAAACCAAAGCTGTTCGACAGCACGCAATTGAGTTCGGCATTGTCGATGCGTTTGCGCACGATGTTGGCGTTGCCGAGTTTCGGATCGAGTTCCTCGATATTGGCGCTCTCGCAGATGAAGCCGTTCTGCATCATCAGCAACGAGTAGATCGCCTCATGCACGCCGGCGGCGCCCTGGGCATGGCCGGTCAGCGACTTGGTCGCGGAGATCGGCGGCATGTCGTCGTCGCCGAAAACCTCGCGAATCGCGTTGATTTCCGGGATATCGCCCACGGGGGTCGAGGTGGCGTGCGGGTTGATGTAGTCGATCTTCTCGCCCACGCCTTCCAGCGCGATCCGCATGCAGCGCGCAGCGCCCTCGCCCGAGGGCGCGACCATATCCGCGCCGTCCGACGTCGCGCCGTAGCCGACGAGCTCTGCATAGATCTTCGCGCCGCGGGCCTTGGCGACTTCCAGTTCCTCGAGAACCACAACGCCACCGCCGCCGGTGATCACGAATCCGTCGCGGTTGATGTCATAGGCGCGCGAGGCCTTCTCCGGCGTGTCGTTGTACTTCGACGACATGGCGCCCATGGCGTCGAACAGATTCGACAGCGACCAGGCCAGTTCCTCGCCGCCGCCGGCGAACATGCGGTCCTGTTTGCCCCACTGAATCAGTTCCGCCGCATTGCCGATGCAATGGGTCGAGGTGGTGCAGGCCGAGGAGATCGAATAGCTCGGGCCCTTGATCTTGAAGAGTGTGGAGAGATTGGCCGAAATCGTCGACGACATCGCCTTGGGCACGGCCGTGGGCCGATCTTGCGCGGGCTTTTCTCGCGCGTGATGTCGGCGGCTGCGACGATCGCCTGGGTCGAGGGTCCGCCGGAGCCGAGAATCGCGCCGGTGCGCTCGTTGGAAATTTCGGTTTCCTCGAGGCCCGCGTCGGCGATCGCCTGCTGCATGGCGAGATAGGCGTAGGCCGCGCCGTCGCCCATGAAGCGGCGCGTCTTGCGGTCGAGCGCCTCTTCAAGATCGATCTTCAGCGAGCCATAGACCTGGCTGCGGAAGCCCATTTCCGCGTATTGCTCCGCCGCGACAATGCCCGGTTTGGCCTCGCGCAGACTCGCCACCACTTCCTGGGTGTTGTTGCCGATCGACGACACAACGCCCATTCCCGTTACGACCACCCGCCTCATCGCGGCCTCCTGTTCAAAATTTTCTGGCCGGTACGGTGTGCACACCCGCCCGGTCCTGTTTGTTTTCCGAGAAATGCGGTCAGCGTTCGAAGTCGCCGGATCTCAGTATCTGTCGATGGCAAATCCAGGCGATCTCTCAGCCCTTGGCCAAACCGACCTTCAGATCGGTTGCCCGGTAGATGGTCTCGCCATCGGCCTTCAACCAGCCGTCCGCGATGCCGAGGACGAGGCGGCCCTTCATGACCCGTTTGAAGTCGATGCCATACTCGACCAGTTTGGTTTCGGGCGTGACCATTCCCTTGAATTTCACCTCGCCGGTGGACAGCGCCATGCCCCTGCCTTCGAGACCCAGCCAGCCGAGGAAGAATCCGGTCAGCTGCCACATGGCATCGAGGCCCAGGCAGCCGGGCATGACTGGATTGCCCTTGAAATGGCACGGAAAGAACCAGAGGTCCGGCTTGATGTCGAATTCGGCGCGAACGCAGCCCTTGCCGTTCTCGCCGCCGTCTTCCGAAATCTCGGTAATGCGATCGAACATCAGCATAGGCGGCAGCGGCAGCTGCGCGTTGCCCTGTCCGAACAATTCACCCCGCCCGCAGGCCAGAAGGTCTTCGTAATTATAGCTTGAGCGGCGTTCTTGCATACGTATCCCGCGGGTTTCTGGTGCGATGGCCGCCAGGTCTTGTGTTTCCGCCAGTGCATGCTTTGAACACCCATGCACCTGCATGTTCATGGGTCGGTCGGGAGCATGCGTACAGCAGGATCTCGCGGAACGGCAGCCGTCGAACTCCGTTTGTCTCATATATAATGGCGCCTTCCTAACATAGGAGCATGCGCTTCGAAAGACCGCGAGCAAGACCACACGGCCGAATTCGGCACCTGTTGTGCCCCCGTCGCGGCTTCCCAGTATTGGCGTTGGCGCCGGCCGGGGATATATCCGTAAATATGGGGGCTTGCCGGTTGGGGCCAATGGCAGAAATTGACGGCCGTGCGTCATCCGGAGTGACCATGTTGTGCGGCCCGGGTGCGGCTGGGCAGGTTCAACGAATTGCGCAGTGCGGTTGGGCGGCCTCCGCGATACAGTCGGTGGCTGTAAACTCGGGTGCCTGTCGTGTATGATGCCGATACGCGCGGTGCGCCCGGCATGGATCATGCCTGTGATGGGGGAGCCCTTTGGGTTCACTTTTGCGGTGCTGGTCCCGAAATACGGCTTTGAATGACCGGCGGCGCTTGCGGGTGAAAACGCACGCGCGACGCTTCGGATGACACCATGAAACGAACGCAAAAGCGGCCTTGTTGACCATATGCTGAAATCACACGACGAGACCCATTCGCATATCGACGGCACCCATGATCACGGTGAGCCGGCCGATGTGCGCGACATGCTGCGCGGCGCGGGCTTGCGTCCCACACGGCAACGTCTGGCTCTGGCCGAGATTTTGTTTTCCAAGGGAAACCGCCACGTTTCGGCCGAGCTCCTGCACGAGGAAGCGGTTACCGAGCGCGTTCCGATTTCGCTCGCCACGGTCTACAACACGCTGCACCAGTTCACCGAAGCGGGGCTGCTGCGCGAGGTCGCCGTCGAAGGCACCAAGACCTATTTCGACACCAACACCGACAATCACCATCACTTCTTCATCGAGGGCGAAAACCGCGTGGTCGACATCCCCGATCACAGCCTATCGGTCAATTCCGTGCCGCAGCCGCCCGAAGGCATGGAAGTCGTGCGTGTCGATGTCGTCGTCCGCCTGCGCCGCAAGGCCTGAGCGCGCGCGAATCGATTTTCCCCACAGGGTTCACTGCTAAATCGCTGTTCCCGCCGCGCCTTCGGGCGCCGTCGACCTGTGCCAAAGTGTCGCAGGTGCTATGGCGGGACCGTATGATCCCTGGATCGGCGGGGCGACAATTCGCGCCGCGTGGCCATTGGGTCAGACGCGCTTCTCCGGGCTCTTGCACAGATCGGCGATACAGCAGCGGCCGCAGTCCGGCGTGCGCGCCTTGCACACGTAGCGGCCATGCAGGATCAGCCAGTGGTGGGCGTGCAGGCGGTATTCGTCCGGAATGATCTTCTCCAGCGCCTTCTCCACCTCCAAAGGCGTCTTTCCCGGCGCGATTCCGAGACGGTTGCCGATCCGGAACAGATGCGTGTCCACGGCGATCGTCGGCTGGCCGAAGGCGATGTTGAGCACCACGTTGGCGGTCTTGCGCCCGACCCCGGGCAGGGTCTCGAGTTCCTCGCGCGTCCGCGGCACCTCGCCGCCGAAATCGTCGACCAGCATCTGCGACATGGCGATCACATTCTTCGCCTTGTTGCGAAACAGCCCGATCGTCTTGATCTCGTCGCGCACGCGGTCTTCGCCCAGCGCCAGCATCTTTTGCGGCGAATCCGCCAGTTCGAACAGGGTGCGCGTCGCCCGGTTGACCCCTACGTCGGTTGCCTGCGCGGACAGCGCCACGGCCACCAGAAGCGTATAGGGATTGGTGTAGTCCAGTTCCCCTTCGGGTTCGGGGTTGATCTCGTGGAAACGGGCGAAGATCGCCCGGATCTCCTCCTTGGTGTAGCGCGGTTTCTTGCGCCGCGCGGAGGGTTTGCGGGCGACGGGCTTCGCCGGTATCTTTGTTTGGGCCATAACCTTTCTATACTGAAGCATCATGAGCGACGCCAATCCGAATTTCCCGACCCGCGATGCCGCCGCCGACGAGGCGCCGGTGATCCTGCATGCCGCGCTGACGCCGCACCGGTCCCTGAGCCGCGGGGATTCCTGGTGCTGATGAGCGTGGTGGGCGCGATCTGCTTCGGCTGCGGGCTGCTGTTCGTCTCGTTGGGCGCATGGCCGATCTTCGGCTTCCTCGGGCTCGACGTGCTGCTCGTCTGGTATGCGTTCCACCGGTCCTACGCCCAAGCCCGGCAATTCGAGGAGGTCCGCGTCACGCCCGATGAAGTGGTGCTGACGAAAGTGTCGGAACGCGGGGCGCGGCAGGAGTATCGCTTCAACCCCTTCTGGGTGCGGCTGCAGGTGACGCGGCTCGAGGACGAGGGCGTCACCGCGTTGGAACTCACCTCGCACGGCCGTTCCGTGACGATCGGCGACTTCCTCAATCCGCCCGACCGCGCCAGCTTCGCCTCGGTCTTCGCCCAGGCGCTCGCCAGCGCGCGCGGCCGCCGCCCGTCTGCGACCTGAGGCGCGTTGGTGCCGAATCCACCGGGCGCGCAGCCGCCGCTTTGGGCAACACCTTCGCGCAAACTGCCGCGAAGCGCCCGATATCCTGTGGAGGATCGACCGCGCGGCGCCCGCCGGCCGCCCTGGCCATGGTAGGAAAGCGCCTGGGATTTTGCCCGCTCGCGGGCCCACGGGAGCCTTGATGAAGGTCAGCATCGACATCGGCACGACATCGACGGCGGAGCCGGCGGTGATGGATCTGGAAGAGCTTCTGGCCACACGCTTGCTGGTGCAGGGCAATTCCGGCTCCGGCAAGTCGCATCTGCTGCGCCGCATTCTCGAGCAAAGCGCCACCTGGGTGCAGCAGGCGATCATCGATCCGGAAGGCGACTTCGTCACCCTGGCCGAACGGTTCGGCCACGTGGTCGTCGACGCCAATGGCGCCACCGAGCGCGATCTCACGCGCATCGCCGGCCGGGTGCGCCAGCACCGCATCTCCGTTGTTCTCAATCTGGAAGGCCTGGACGCCGACGTGCAGATGAAGGCGGCAGCCGCCTTCCTCAATGGCTTGTTCGAGGCGGAGCGCGATCATTGGTACCCCATGCTGGTGGTGGTCGATGAGGCGCAACTCTTCGCGCCCGCCGTGGGCGGCGAGGTGTCGGAGGAGGCGCGGCGGGTGTCGCTCGGCGCGATGACCAACCTGATGTGTCGCGGACGCAAGCGCGGGCTGGCCGGGGTGATCGCCACCCAGCGGCTCGCCAAACTGGCCAAGAACGTCGCCGCGGAAGCCGCCAACTTCCTCATGGGCCGCACCTTTCTCGACATCGACATGGCCCGCGCGGCCGATCTTCTGGGCATGGAACGCCGGCAGGCGGAAGCCTTCCGCAACCTCACGCGCGGCAATTTCATCGCCCTGGGCTCGGCTATTTCCCGGCGTCCGGTGCAGGTGACGATCGGTGACGTGGAGACCTCTGCGCGCAGTGGCAGTCCGAAACTGATGCCGCTGCCCGAACAGCCGCCGGCGGACGCCAAGGACCTCATCTTCACCCCCGGCGAGGACGAGGTCGAGCCGGTGGTGCGCACCGCACACAGGCGATCCGCGCCCCAGCCCGCCCCCGATCTCCTCGCGCAATTGGCGCAGGCGCGGCCTCTGACGGTGGAGACCGAAACGCCGGCCGGGCCCGCGATGCCGGAGGAAGAGCGTAGCGCCGCGATCGATGCGATTGTGCGCGAGATTCTCGACGACCCGGAGGCTGCCTTCCGGCCCATTGCGCTGTTGTATCAGGATTTTCTGGTGCGCCTTCGCATCGGGCGTCTGCCCGGCGACCCGCCCGACCTTTCCGCCTTTCGTCAGCGGCTGGCGGTGGCGCGCGCCGGCGTCGATACGGGATCCGCGGACGTGGGCTCGGAATGGAGCAAGGCGCTCGACCTCGCGCAGCATCTTCCCGACGACATGCAGGGCGTGTTTCTTGTGGTCGCCCGCGCCGCCATGGAAGGCGCGCCCTGCCCGCCCGACGGCGAGATCGCGCGGATCTACGGCACTCGCTCGACCGGACGCGCCCGGCGGCTGCTCACCTACATGGAAGAGCGAAACTTCATCGTCTGTAGCGACGATCTGAGCGGCACGCGGATCATCGCCCTGCCGGAGCTCGGCTGGAAGACAGGATCCGGCGCGTCTTCGGCGCGGCGGGCCGGGCCCGCGCGGCCCGTCGATCCGCTGTTCGCGGAGCTTCGGGACATGAAGACCGCAAGCGCGCCGGAGGGTTTGGCCGGGAGCGACGCCCAGAGCGCCGAACGTCGCGACGAGCCGCACGCAAGCGCGCTGGTTGACGATCGGTCGGAAAGCGGCCTCTTTGACAACCCGGCCCCTGTCTTATCCGGCGCTCCCGCCGATGAGGCGGATGAGCGCGATTTGCTGTCCCACGCGCCCGCTCGCACTCGAACCGAAGACAGCTCCGTCAACTGAGGCGTCGCGCTCGCGCTCGGAACCGCAAGAAACGGGTGGTTGGGCGCCATGCGCCGCCGTATTCTGCTGTCCGGATATGGAGACGAGCCATGAACGTAATGACCGGACCTGTGACGGATGAGATCGGCAAGAGCCTCGCGGCGGATCCCGAGATTTCAGCGCGCGACTATCAGACCATCCGCAAGACGCTGGAGTTCATCACCCACACCTGGCGCGATCAGCCGGGACTCGACGAGATCGCCGCAGCCGCCGGCCTGTCGCCGGCGCATCTGCAGCGGGTGTTCACGCGCTGGGCGGGGCTGACGCCGAAACAGTTCCTGCAGGCGATCACCCTCGACCATGCCCGCGAGCTGTTGCGTGGCGCGGCCTCGGTGCTGGATGCCACCTATGAGGTCGGCCTTTCCGGCCCCGGACGGCTGCACGATCTCTTTGTTACCCATGAAGCCATGACGCCGGGCGTCTATAAGGCGCGTGGCGGCGGCGTCACGATCTCCTACGCTTTCCATCCCTCGCCATTCGGCCTGGCGCTTCTGATGGTGACAGAACACGGGCTGGCGGGCCTTGCCTTCGCCGATCCCGGCGAGGAGGCGATGGCGCTCGAGGACATGACCGGCCGCTGGCCCAACGCCCGCTTCGTCGAGGATCCGAAAGCAACGACGCCCTATCTGGCGCGGATCTTCGATCCCGAAGAATGGAGTGCCGACCGGCCGCTGCGAATCGTGATGATCGGCACGGATTTCGAGGTGCGGGTCTGGGAGACCCTGCTGCGCATCCCGCTCGGCCGGGCGACCACCTATTCCGACATCGCGGCGAAGCTGGGGAAACCCAACGCGGCGCGCGCCGTCGGCACGGCGGTGGGCAAGAACCCGATTTCCTTCGTCGTGCCGTGTCACCGGGTGCTGGGCAAGACCGGCAACCTGTGCGGCTACCACTGGGGCCTGACCCGCAAGCGGGCGATCCTGGGCTGGGAAGCCGGGGTGTCGGGCCCGGCGACCGCTTAGCGCGGGGCGCGCTTGGCGAGGATCCTCTGCAGCGTGCGGCGGTGCATGTTGAGACGGCGCGCCGTCTCCGAGACATTGCGGTCGCACAGCTCGTAGATCCGCTGAATATGTTCCCAGCGCACCCGGTCGGCCGACATGGGGTTTTCCGGCAGCTCCGCCTTCTCGTCGGGCTTTTGCGTGAGCGCCGCGAAAATCTCGTCCGCGTCCGCGGGCTTGGCGAGATAATCCACCGCGCCCAGCTTCACCGCGGTCACCGCCGTGGCGATGTTGCCGTAACCAGTGAGGATGATGGCGCGCGCGTCTGGCCGGCGCGACTGCAACTCGGCGATCACGTCAAGGCCGCTGCCGTCGCCCAGCCGCATGTCGACGACCGCGAAGGCCGGCGGCTGCGCCTTCACCTTGGCGATCGCGTCGCTCACGGTCTCCGCCGAGACGGTGTCGAACCCGCGTTTTTCCATTGCGCGCTCGAGCCGTTGGAGAAACGGTCGGTCATCGTCGACGATCAACAGCCGGGCGCCTTGCATGTCCGGCTGCGGTCCGTCGTGTGGTTGGCTGCCGGCCGCTTGACCGCTGGCCGCGGGGTCATGCCCTGCACGGGCGGTGGTTCCGCCGTTCGCCTCTTCTATCATCTGCGTCTTCCCGTCCTGCCATCACGGCGCATCGTCGTGCCTTCAACATAGGCACCCGCCCGAGCCTGGGCAAATGCCTCTTTAGGAGTCACCCTGTTCCCGCGCATAGCCCGATCCCTGCTCGAACGCCCGGCGCGGCCATTGCACCCGGACAACGGCGCCGGATTCCGGCGGCCGCCGGTTCTCCAGCCTCAGCCGCGCGCCGGTGCGTTCCAGCAGCGTCTTGGCGATGAAAAATCCCAGTCCCAGCCCCCGGCGGAGGATTCTTCGCTGCGCGCCTTGCCGCGCGTCGTCACATAGGGCTCGCCGATACGGCCGATCACGTCCACGGCGAAGCCCGGACCGTCGTCGGTGATCGACAGCGCCACATGCTCGGCGTCCCACTGCATGGTGACCAGCACGTCGGCCCTGGCGAAGTCGACCGCGTTCTCGATCAGGTTGCCCAACCCATAGAGAACCGCCGGGTTGCGCGGGCACGACGGCTCAGGGCCGTCTCCTTGCGCCTCGACGCGGATGGCGATGCCGAAATCGCGGTGCGGCGCGGTGATTTCCTCCACCAGATGCGACAGAGGGAGCCGGAAAAACGCATCGTGTTCGTCGCTCGACAGCGAGGTGAGCTTGCGTAGGATCTCGCGGCAGCGCTCGCCCTGGCTGCGGATCAGCGCCACGTCGTCGTGCCGGGGATCGCCGGGCTCGATTTCCGCTTCCAGCTCCTTGGCCGTCAGCACCATGGTGGCGAGCGGGGTTCCCAGCTCGTGCGCGGCCGCGGCCGCCAGTCCATCGAGCGCGCTCAGATGCTGCTCGCGCGCCAGCACCAGTTCCGTCGCCGACAGCGCCTGCGCCAGAAGCCGGGCTTCCTGCGCCACGCGAAAGGCGTAGATGGCCATGAAGGCGAGCGAGCACAAAAGCGCCACCCAGACGGCGAACTGGTAGAACAGCGGCAGCTCGAAGGTCTCGCCCGGCCGCCACGGCAGCGGCATCTGGAACAGCGCCAGGAAGGTCGCGGCCAGGGTGGCGACCCCGCCCAGCACCAGTGTGTTGCGCGGCGGCAGCGCGGTGGCCGAGACCATCACCGGCGCCACCAGCAGGAAGGCGAAGGGATTGCCCAGCCCGCCGGTCAGATACAGTAGTCCGGCAAGCTGCAGCACGTCATAGGCCAGCAGCACCGTTGCCCAGCGTTCGGGCAGGCGCTGGGTGGAGCCGTAGGCGACCTTGAGAAACAGGTTGAGCCAGGCGGATAGCGCGATCAGCGCGAACGAAAAGCCGAGCGGCACGTCGAAGCCGAGACCCACATGCACCACCATGATGGCCGCCGTCTGGCCCGTCACCGCCAGCCAGCGCAGACGCACCAGCGTGTCGAGCCGCAGCAGGCGGTTGTCGAACAGGCGGGCGGGAACTTCATCGGCCATGGGGCACCGGATGGGTTGGGGGCGGGACCGCCCGGCGGATTGATGGACGCGGACAAGGTGCGCGGACGCGTGGGCGCTCAGTCATAAACCGCGTCGCCGCGCGCGCCAAGCGCCGGCTCCGCGTCTGGGTGCCTCGCGGCCCGGCGCGATCGCCTGTTTTCCGCTCCGCACTTGTCTGTTATCCGTTCGGCATGTTAGCTCACCGGACACAAGGGCCGCATCGGCTCATTCCCGGCATCGGAACACGGAACGCGACAGATGACAGACACCAACAACGACGCAGGCCAGCAGGGCGCCGGAGCGCAGGCTGGCACGGTGCCGGGCCTGAACATCCTGGTCCAGTACATTAAGGACCTGTCTTTCGAGAACCCGCGCGCGCCGCAGTCGCTGAAGCCGAGCGAGTCGTCTCCCAAGCTTGACATCAACATCAATGTCAATGCCAACAAGATGGAAGACAGCCAGTTCGAGGTCATCCTGTCGCTGGAGGCGACCGCCACAGATCCGGGCGGCGCGCTGTTCAAGGCTGAACTGGTTTACGCCGGCGTCTTCCGCATCACCGGTGTGCCGGACGAGCACCTGCATCCCTTCGTGCTGATCGAGTGCCCGCGCATGCTGTTCCCCTTCGCGCGCCAGATCATCGCGGATGCGACGCGCAACGGCGGCTTCCCGCCGCTGATGATCGATCCGATCGATTTCGCGGCGCTCTATCGCCAGAACATGGCGCAGCCGCAGCAGCCGGCGGTCGACACGATCAACTGATCCGCCTCACAAGGCACGAAAACCGAAGAGGCGCGGGTCCCAGGGTTCGCGCCTTTTTTGCGCGCACGGTGTTCAATATGGCAGGCGCGCGGCCCATCCTTCAAGACATCCGCTGCGCGGCTTCCTCAGGATGAGGAAGAGTGTGTGGCACTTTTTATTAATATATCAACACGATAGACCTCGTCCTGAGGAGGCGCTTCAGCGCCGTCTCGAAGGATGACGTCACGCGCCAAATGGACGCGCGCCTCGCTGACCTCACTCCGCGGCGAGCAACGTTTCGGCCGGCTGTGGCGTATCGCCGTTGAGCGGGTTCTTGGCCGACCAGCGATAGCGGATGGTTTCAAGCCGCATGGAGCGGGCGTCGTAGAGCACCAGCCGCCCGACCAGGCTCTCGCCGAAGCCGACGATCTCCTTGATCACTTCCAGCGCCTGCATGGACCCGATGATGCCGGTGAGCGCGCCGAGCACGCCGGCCTGCGCGCAGGTGGGAAGAACGCCTTCGGGCGGCCGGTCCGGAAACAGGCAGCGATAGGTCGGGTTGGGCGCGCCGTCGTCTCCCGCGAGATGCGGCTTCAGCGTGGTGATCGAGCCGTCGAACTGCCCCACGGCCGCGGTCACCAGCGGCTTTTTCGCGTAAAAGCACGCGTCGGAGACCAGATAACGGGTGGCAAAATTGTCCGAGCCGTCCGCGACGATGTCGTAGCCCGCGATCAGCTCCACCGCGTTGTCGGCCGTGATTCGCGTGTTGTGCGCGTCGATCGTCACATGCGGGTTGAGCCGGGCGACCGAGGTGCGCGCGCTTTCCACCTTGGGTTGGCCGACGGCTGCGGTATCGTGGATGACCTGGCGCTGCAGGTTCGACAGCGACACGATGTCGTCGTCGACCACGCCGATGGTGCCGACGCCGGCCGCCGCCAGATACTGGATCATCGGCGCGCCGAGCCCGCCCGCGCCGATCACCAGCACGCGCGCGCGCTTGAGCTTCTGCTGGCCGGGGCCGCCGACATCGCTGAGTACGATGTGCCGCGCGTAGCGCTCCAGTTCCTCACCTTGCAGTGTCATGTAAGTCCCCGCGCCTGCGTTTCTTCCGCTCCGCTGGAGCAGCCTACATTCTATGTTGTCATCCCGGGTCTCGCGATGCTCGCCCGGGATGACAACGCAGAATGTCTCTCTACCCCAGCATCCGCCCCACGACCTTGGCCGTGTAGTCGACCATGGGGATGATGCGGGCGTAATTCAGCCGGGTCGGACCGATGACGCCCAGCGCGCCGACAATGCGCTGGTCCTTGTCGCGGTAGGGCGCGACAATGAGCGAGGAGCCGGACAGGGAGAACAGCTTGTTCTCCGAACCGATGAAGATCCGTACGCCGTCGCCCTGCTCCGCGAGGCCCAGGAGCTGGATCAGCTCGCGCTTGTTCTCCAGATCGTCGAACAGCAGCCGGATGCGCTCCATGTCCTCGAGCGCGCTGCGGTCCTCAAGCAGGTTGGACCGGCCGCGCACGATCAGCGTGTCCTGGTCGCCCTCGCCCTGCCCAGCCCATGTGGCCAGTCCCGCGTCGACGATCCGGCTCGTCAGCTCGTCGAGTTCCGCCTTGCGCGCGTCCTTCTGAGCGACAAGCGAGGCGCGCACCTCTTCCAGCGTCTTGGAGTTGATGTGTGCGTTGAGATAGTTGGACGCCTCGGTCAGCGCCGAGGTGGGCATGTCCGCGGGCAGTTCCAGCAGCCGGTTCTCCACCGAGCCGTCCTCGCCGACGAGCACCGCCAGCGCCCTGGTCGGCTCGAGCCGCACGAACTCGATCTGTTTCAGCCGCTTGTCCGTCTTGTGCGTCAGCACCACGCCCGCGCCGCGCGACAGACCCGACAGCATCTGGCTTGCTTCGGTCAGCAACTGCTCGATGCTGCGGTCCTCGCGCCCGGCCCTGACGTGCACCTCGATCTGCTCGCGCTCCTCGCGGCTCAGATCGCCGACCTCCAGAAGCGCGTCGACGAAGAAACGCAATCCCACATCCGTGGGCAACCGTCCGGCGCTGGTGTGCGGCGCGTAGACGAGGCCAAGATGCTCGAGATCGGCCATGACGTTGCGCACCGAGGCCGGCGACAGACTAACCGGCAGCATGCGGGCAATGTTGCGCGAGCCGACCGGCTCGCCGGTTTCCAGATAGCTCTCGACGATGGACCGGAAAATGTCGCGCGACCGTTCGTCCAGATCGCGCAGGCCGCTTTGGGTCGTCTCGATTCTCACCCGTTCACCTGTCCGTACATCTGTGTCTGCACGTCATTGGTTCTTCACCGATCGTGTTGTTTCGCGTTCGAATCGGGCCACGCCGCGGTCATCCCGTATCCCGGGACGCCGGTGCGTGCTGCCCGCAAGTCGGCGCGCGCGTTTTATATGGGTCTTGCCGGCGAGACGGCCAAGCCGGAGCGGACCACGCTGAGAAATATTAGCCGCAATTTTCGCTGTGTCGACGTGGCATGCAGCGCTTGTACGCCATCGTGTCATGAAATCGGATCGGATTCGTCACAAAGCGCGTGCCCGCCCTTTACGCCGCGCACAAAGCAAAGCTACAACGCCGCAAAGCGGCCCACGACCCGCCGTCAGCGGCCCGAACAAACCATTTGGAGTTTTCCATGCGACCGTCAAAACGCGCCGCCGACGAAATGCGCGCCGTCACTCTTGAGCGCGGTGTCTCCAAGCATGCGGAAGGCTCCTGCCTTGTGAAGTTCGGTGACACCCATGTGCTGTGCACCGCCAGCCTGGAAGAGCGCGTGCCGCCCTGGCTGCGCGGCCAGAACCGCGGCTGGGTGACCGCCGAATACGGCATGCTGCCGCGCGCCACCGGCGAGCGGATGCGCCGCGAGGCCTCCGCCGGCAAGCAGTCCGGCCGGACCCAGGAAATCCAGCGGCTGATCGGCCGGAGCCTGCGCGCCGTCACCGATCTGGGCGCGCTGGGCGAGCGCCAGATTTCCGTCGATTGCGACGTGATCCAGGCAGAC
The DNA here is from genome assembly GCF_003432385.1 of Breoghania sp. L-A4. Taxonomy (NCBI): domain Bacteria; kingdom Pseudomonadati; phylum Pseudomonadota; class Alphaproteobacteria; order Hyphomicrobiales; family Stappiaceae; genus Breoghania; species Breoghania sp. L-A4. The sequence continues at coordinate 127,034 of NZ_CP031841.1, forward strand.
GGCGGCACCCGCACCGCGGCGATCACCGGCGCCTGGGTGGCGCTGAACGACTGCATCGAGTGGATGCGCGTGCGCGACATGATCACCAAGCCGGTTCTCAAGGACCATGTGGCGGCGATCTCCTGCGGCATCTACGCCAGGACGCCGGTGCTTGATCTGGACTATCTGGAGGATTCGGACGCGGACACGGACGCTAATTTCGTCATGACCGGCAAGGGTGGCATCGTCGAGATTCAGGGCACCGCGGAGGGCGAGCCGTTTTCCGATGATGAGTTCCAGCAGCTGATGGGCCTGGCGCGTGGCGGCATCGCCCGGCTGGTCGACCTGCAGAAGATGGCCATCGGCTAGGGCATGAGCACCGGGCACCGCCGGCTGGAGCCGGGCAAGCTGGTTGTCGCCAGCCACAACAAGGGCAAGATCCGCGAGATCAACGCGCTGGTCGAGCCCTTCGGCTTCGAGGTGGTCTCCGCCGCCGATCTTGGCCTGCCCGAGCCCGAGGAAACCGGCACGACGTTTGAGGCCAATGCGGAACTGAAGGCGGTGGCTTCGGCCGAGGCCTCGGGCTACCCCGCACTTGCGGACGACAGCGGTCTGGTGGTTGATGCGCTGGACGGCGATCCGGGCATCTATTCCGCGCGCTGGGCGGGCGAGGCGAAGGATTTCGCCATGGCCATGCGCAACGTGGAAGAGGCCTTGGCGAACGCGGATGCGCACACGCCGGAGCAGCGCACGGCCCGCTTCGTCGCCGTTCTGTGCCTTGCCTGGCCGGACGGACACCGTGAATTCTTCCGCGGCGAGGTCGAGGGCCGCATGGTCTGGCCGCCGCGCGGCGACCACGGGTTCGGCTACGATCCGGCGTTTCTGCCAGACGGGTTCGAGAAGACCTTCGGCGAAATGACCGCGGACGAAAAACACGGCTGGGCGCAGGGCGAGGACAATCCCCTGTCGCACCGCGCCCGGGCCTTCAAACTCTTCGCGGATGCCTGCCTCTCCGAATAGCGGTGCGGCGGTGCGCGGCAATCTCGAGGCGAAATGACACCCAGCGACGATCCCGGTTTCGCGATCTACCTGCATTGGCCGTTCTGCGCCGCCAAATGCCCCTATTGCGACTTCAATTCGCACGTGCGCCATCACGGCGTCGACCAGCCGCGCTTCGTGGAGGCGTTCCAGCGGGAAATCGCCTATTTCGCCGAGCAGACCCAGGGACGCACGGTGCGCTCGATCTTTTTGGGCGGCGGCACGCCGTCGCTGATGGATCCGCAGACTGTCGAGGCGCTGCTTGGCGAGGTGGCGCGTCACTGGAGCATTGAGCCGGGCGCGGAAATCTCCATGGAGGCGAATCCTTCGAGCGTGGAGGCGGAGCGCTTTCGCGGCTATCGCGCGGCCGGCGTCAATCGCGTGTCGCTCGGCGTGCAGGCGCTCAACGACACCGATCTGCGCATGCTCGGCCGTCTGCACGACACGCGCACCGCGCTGGACGCCATCGAGACGGCGCGCGCCACCTTTCCGCGCCTGTCGTTCGATCTGATTTACGCGCGCCCTGACCAGACGCCGGATGCCTGGTCGAAGGAACTGTCGCGCGCCATCGATCTCGCCGCCGACCACCTGTCGCTTTACCAGTTGACCATCGAGCAGGGCACGCCGTTTTACATGCTGCACAAGGCGGGCAAGCTGGTGGTGCCCGATTCCGACGCGGCGGCCGATCTCTATGAGGTCACGCAGACGGTCTGTGACGCCGCCGGCATGCCGGCCTACGAGATTTCGAACCACGCGGTTCCGGGCGCCGAATGTCAGCACAACAAGGTTTACTGGCGTTATGGCGAGTATCTCGGCATCGGCCCGGGCGCGCACGGGCGCATGATGCTGGCGGACGGCCGCCACGCCACCGAGATCGAGCGGCATCCGGAATCCTGGCTTGCCCAGGTCGAGGCCAAGGGGCACGGATTGCGCGAGGACACACTGCTGACGGCGGAAGAGCAGGGCGATGAGTATCTGATCATGGGGCTGCGGCTGGTCGAGGGCATCGACATCCCGCGCTATGAGCAGATGTCGGGCCGCTCGCTGGATTCCGAGCGCGTCTCCGCGCTGATCGAGCACGGCATGGTGGAAATGGCGGGCAATTCCCGCGTGCGCGCCACCCGCGACGGCTTCTATGTGCTCGACGCGGTGGTCGCCGATCTTGCGTCCTGACGAGCCGGCTCAGTAATCCGGCCCGTCTGGCGCGAGGCTTTCGCCGCGATCAGCCTGCACGACCGGTGCGGGGATTGTCCTGCATCGCTCTGTATTCTCTGATTTATTTGTATCCTGAGCGGCGCTGCTTGCCGCTGATTGGCGATTCGTACGACGAACGTCGTAGTGGGCGGTATTGCAGCCGGGGCACTTTGGACCTACCATGCTGCGATGCAAAATAAGAAGCGCCGTACTGCCGTTCGGAGAAACAGCCACGTGCCTTATTATCAACTTTACGAATTGAGCCACGCGGCGATAAGCCCGCTGCGCAGTCTCGCGGACTTCACCCGCCTCGCCTACAGGCACCCGTTCAATCCGCTGAGCTACACGCCCATGGGCCGCAGCATCGCGGCGGCATGCGAGCTGTTCGAGCGAACGACGCGCCGATACGGAAAGCCGGAATTCGGTCTCGACACAACGCTGGTGGGTGGCGTTCGCGTTCCCGTGCGCGAGCAGGTGGTCTGGAAGCGGCCGTTCTGCAATCTCATCCATTTCGAGCGCCAGATCGCGCACGCGGAGAACCGGGATCCGAAGCTCCTGATCGTGGCGCCCATGTCGGGCCACTACGCGACGCTGCTGCGCGGCACCGTCGAGGCGATGCTGCCCGATCACGACGTCTACATCACCGACTGGATCGACGCGCGGCTGGTGCCGGTAAAGGATGGCCGCTTCGATCTCGACGATTACATCGATTACATCATCGAGATGCTGCACACGCTGGGCGCGGACACCCATGTGATGGCCGTGTGCCAGCCCTCCGTGCCGGTGCTGGCCGCCGTGGCCCTGATGGAAGAGGACGGTGACCCCTACGCGCCCGATACGATGACCCTGATGGGCGGGCCGATCGACACGCGCAAGAATCCCACCGCGGTCAATGAACTGGCGGAGAAGAATTCCATCGAGTGGTTCAGAAACAACGTCATCATGAACGTGCCGCTGCCGCATCCCGGCGTGATGCGGCCGGTCTATCCCGGGTTTCTGCAGTTGTCGGGCTTCATGAGCATGAATCTCGACCGTCACATGGTGGCGCACCGCGAGTTCTTCAGTCACCTGATCAAGGGTGACGGGGATTCGGCGGAAAAGCACCGTGATTTCTATGACGAGTATCTCGCCGTGATGGACCTGACGGCGGAATTCTATCTGCAGACCGTCGAAGCCGTGTTCATCGAGCACGCGTTGCCCAAGGGCGAACTGAAGCACCGCGGCCGCACGGTGAATACGGCCGCCATCCGTGAGACCGCGCTGCTGACGATCGAGGGCGAGAACGACGATATCTCCGGCGTCGGCCAGACCCGGGCCGCGCATACGATTTCGCCGAACATTCCCGACGACAAGCGCGAGCACTACGAGCAGCCCGGCGTCGGCCACTACGGCGTGTTCAACGGGTCGCGCTACCGCTCGGAGATTGCGCCGCGCATCCGCGACTTCATTCGCACCCACCGGGTCAATCAGCCCCGGCGTGGGCCGCTGCGCTCCGTGGCCGCGGCGTTTGCCGAGAAGATCGTTGGCGGAACGCGAAAGAAGGCGGCGAAGCCCGGCTCGGTGCCCGCCGGCCTGGATGCCGTCGCGCTGCAGCAGCCCAAGGGCGCGGTTGACGATTTGAAGGTGATTTCCGGCATCGGTCCGAAACTGGAAACGGCGCTCAACAGCGTCGGCATCTTCCACTACTGGCAGATCGCCGATCTCACGCAAACCCAGATCACCGAGCTCGACGAGCGCCTGTCGTTCAAGGGCCGGATTGCCCGCGACGGCTGGATCGAGCAGGCGCGTGCGCTTGCCAGGAGCACCGAGGACGCCTCCTGAATGGGTCCGATCATCGGCATGAGCTCGCCGCGGATGGCGGTGTTGCGCCGATTGTGATCGCGCCTGTCTTGAATCCATGACGCGCCCAACCCACGTTTCATCCGGGCCGGGCTATTTGGGAAGGACAGGAAGGACGATGACAACTTGTGCTGCGATACGTCCCGCGTGGACGCCCCTGACCATCGGCCTGATGGTGTTGGGTTTCGTGTTGTTCTGGCCGCTTGGGCTGGCGATGCTCGCCTATATTCTCTGGGGCGACCGCTTCCAGGACATGGCGCGCGACGCGCGCGAGCAGTTCCGCGGGCCGTTGCGGTCCATGAACGCCGCCTATGAGGGCTACGCCAACACCGGCAATGTGGCCTTTGACGAATACCGGGCGCGCGAGATGAAGCGGCTTGAGGAAGAACGCCGCAAGCTCGACGAGATGCGCGCCGAGTTCGACAGCTTCTTGCGCAATCTGCGCATGGCCAAGGACCAGGAAGAGTTCGACCGCTTCATGCGCACGCGCACCACCGACGGCACACCCGGGGCATAAGCTCCCGGCACGTGCTTTCAGAAACGAGGCCCGCGCGCCGGCGCGGGCCTCGTCTTTTTGCGGCTGATCTGACAGGCTGCGTCCGCTGGATTGGCCCCCGAATCATGATGTCCGCCGATGAACTTCCTTGCCCGCCGCAGGCCTGACGATCCCGATCATCTGACGCTCGACATTGACGGGCGCGCGGTGCGCATCACCTTGAAGCGAAACCCGCGGGCCACCCGCTACAGCCTGCGCATTCCCGCCAGCGGCGGCGATCCGGTGCTTAGCATGCCGGCCCGGGGCTCGCTCTCGGCGGCGCGCGAGTTTGCCGCCCGCAACGGGGGTTGGCTATCGGAAAAACTCGCCCGCGTCCCGAAGCCGATTGTCTTTGCCGCGGGTATCGAGATCCCGTTGCGCGATGTGGCGCATCTGATTGCGGCCGGTGGCGCGCAGCGCGGCACCGTGCATCTGGCGGAGGACGACGACCAGCCGCGGATCGTGGTGCCCGGTGGCGAGGACCATCTCGCCCGCCGCCTCACGGACTGGCTGAAGCGCGAGGCGCGCGCCGACCTGGGCGAGGCGGTTGCACGGCACGCCACCAATCTCGGGCGCAAACCCACAGGCATCACGGTGCGCGACACCCGTTCTCGCTGGGGCTCATGCTCGTCGAGCGGCAAGCTGTCGTTCTCCTGGAGGCTGGTGCTGGCGCCGCCGGAGATTCTCGACTATGTGGCCGCGCACGAGGTGGCGCATCTGGCGGAAATGAACCACTCGGACCGTTTCTGGCGGGTCACCGAGGGGCTGTTTCCCGGGACGCCGCGCGCGCGCCAATGGCTGCGCGATCACGGCATGCAGCTACACCGCTACGGCTGAGGCAAGATCCGAAGAAGTTCCCTCACCCCGGCCCTCTCCCCGCCGGGGAGAGGGTGCGGATACGGTGGGGTCCTTCTTGGAGTGAGTGCGGTGCATCTTCCCTTCTCCCCTTGGGGAGAAGGTGGCGCGTCAGCGCCGGATGAGGGGGACGCCCCGCATGGCTGACAATCAACAAAAAACGCCGGCCAGGTTTCCCGGGCCGGCGTTCTTGTCTTGATCAAGTCGTCGAGATCAGGCCGCGGTCTTCTTGGCACGCGAGGCCTTCTTGCGATCGTTGGGATCCAGGATCGCCTTGCGCAGGCGGATCGACTTGGGCGTCACCTCGACCAGCTCGTCATCGGCGATATAGGACAGCGCCGCCTCGAGGCTGAGCTTCTTCGGCGTGGTCAGCTTGACCGCCTCGTCCTTGCCGGACGCGCGCATGTTGGTGAGCTGCTTGCCCTTGATCGGGTTCACTTCCAGATCGTTGCCGCGCGTGTGCTCGCCGACGATCATGCCCTCGTAAACCGTCGTGCCCGGATCGACGATCATCGGGCCGCGGTCTTCCAGGTTCCACAGGGCGAAGGCCGAGGTCTCGCCGTTGGAATTGGAGATCAGCACGCCGGTGTTGCGGCTGGGAATATCGCCCTTGTAAGGCGCGTATTCATGGAACAGACGGTTGAAGATCGCCGTGCCGCGGGTGTCTGAGAGCAGTTCCGACTGATAGCCGATAAGACCGCGCGTCGGCGCGTAGAACACCAGACGGGTGCGGCCGCCCCCGGACGGGCGCATCTCGATCAGATCGGCCTTGCGCTCGGACAGTTTCTGCACGACGGCGCCGGAGAACTCGTCGTCGACATCGATGATGACTTCCTCGATCGGCTCCAGCGTCTTGCCGGCGTCATCGGTCTGGAATACCACGCGCGGACGTCCGACGCAGAGCTCGAAACCCTCGCGGCGCATGTTCTCGATGAGAATGGCGAGCTGCAATTCGCCGCGGCCTGCCACGACAAAGGCATCCGCATCTGCCGCGTCCTCGATCTTCAGCGCGACGTTGCCCTCGGCTTCGGCGTGGAGGCGGGCGCGGATGATGCGGCTTTGAACCTTGTCGCCTTCCTTGCCCGAAAGCGGACCGTTGTTGACGCGGAACGTCATCGACAGGGTCGGCGGATCGATCGGCTGCGCCTTCAGCGGCACGGTGACGTCCATTGCGCACAGCGTGTCGGCGACGGTGGCCGTCTGCATGCCGGCGATGGAAATGATGTCGCCGGCCTCGGCCGAGTCGACCGGCTCGCGGTCAAGGCCGCGGAACGACAGCACCTTGGAGATGCGGCCGGTCTCGACGGTCTTGCCGTCATAGGACAGCGCCTTGATCGGCATGTTCGGGATCGCCGTGCCGGAGACGATGCGCCCGGTCAGGATGCGGCCCAGGAACTGGTTCGCCTGGATCGTCGTCACCAGCATGCGGAATGAGCCTTCCTCGGCGGCCGGAGGCGCGACGCGGTCGAGCACCATGTCGAAGAGAGCGTCCATCGACGGTACGGCGGGAGCTTGCGTTTCCGTCGACATCCAGCCCTGCTTGGCCGAGCCGTAGAGAACCGGGAAATCGAGCTGCTCCTCGTTGGCGTCGAGATTGGCGAATAGATCGAAGATCTCGTCGAGCACTTCGTCGGCGCGCTGGTCGGACTTGTCGATCTTGTTGATGGCGACGATCGGCTTCAGGCCCAGCTTCAGCGCCTTGCCGAGCACGAATTTGGTCTGCGGCATCGGGCCCTCGGAGGCGTCGACAAGGATGATCACGCCGTCGACCATGTGCAGGATGCGCTCAACCTCGCCGCCGAAGTCGGCGTGGCCCGGGGTATCGACGATGTTGATGCGGGTGTCCTTCCACAACAGCGACGTCACCTTGGCGAGAATGGTAATGCCTCGCTCACGCTCCAAATCGTTGCTGTCCATCATCCGCTCTTCCGTGTGCTGGTTTTCGCGGAAGGAGCCGGACTGCTTCAGCAGGACGTCGATGAGAGTCGTCTTGCCGTGATCGACGTGGGCGATGATGGCGATATTGCGGAGTTTCATGAGAACCGATCCAAAAAAGACACCGCGGGCCTTGGGGACCCGCGGTTGAATTGCGCGCTTTATATAGTGCGAACGTTACAATTGTGCAATGCAGCTAATTTCCCTACGTCGCCTTGACAGTTCCGAAACGTGCGCGATAGTTAATAAGGAGACCTTATTTTATGGGGATCTGATGAAATCCATGACGAAAGACCGCTCCATCGGCTTCCTGATCGGAGACGTCTCCCGGATGATGCGCCGGGAGTTCGAGACCGTGCTGAGCAAGGCCGGCACCGGCCGGACCATCGGCGAGGCGCGCACGCTCGCCTTCGTGCGCCGTTTTCCAGGGCTCCGGCAGACCGCGCTGGCCGAGCGTCTCGGTGTCGAGCCGATGACGCTTGTGGGTTATCTTGACCCGCTTGAATCCGCCGGCCTGATCGAGCGCCGCCCCGACCGCAGTGACCGCCGCGCCAAGCTCGTCTTTCTGACCGATGCGGCGAGCCCGGTGATGACCCGTATCGACGGCGCGATCATCGCCGTGCGTAACCGGGCGCTCGCCGGCTTCGCGCCCGAGGACGTGGAGCGGGCCTATCAGTTGCTTGAGACCATCCAGGGCAATTTGCAGGCGGACGCCTGCGCGACCGACGATGCCGAGAACCAGAATTCCAGGGAAAGCGCTGCATGACGGGAATACTCACGCCGCTGATGAGCCACAGGCGTACGTCGATCATCGGAGCGGCGCTTGTCGCGATCGGACCCATCACAATGGCGCTCTACACCCCCGCCATGCCGGTGCTGGCCGATGTGTTCGGCACCTCGGTGTCAATGATCAAGCTGACGCTGACGGCTTATTTCCTGGGCTTCGCGGTCACCCAGCTCGTCTGCGGTCCGCTGTCGGACGCGTTTGGCCGCAGGCCGGTGACCCTGGCCTTCCTGACGCTGTATCTGATCGCCAGCGCATTGGCCGCTTTCGCGCCAACCATCGAATGGATGCTCGCGGCGCGCGGGTTGCAGGGGGTGGGCGCGGCCGTCGGCATTGCCGTCTCCCGCGCCATCGTGCGCGATCAGTACACCGGCCAGACCTCGGCGCGAATCATGAACACCATCGCCATGATGCTGGCGCTGGGCCCGGCCCTGTCGCCGACCATCGGCGGGTTGACGCTGGAACTGTTCGGCTGGCGCGAGATCTTCCTGTTCATGATCCTCTATGGCGTCGTGCTGGCCGCGGCGGTCATCTTCTGGCTGCCGGAGACCAACGTGCATATCGATCGCGGGCGTATTCGTCCCTCGCGGCTGATCACAAACTACACCATCGTCCTGCAGGACCCGCGCTTCCTGCGGCCGACGCTGCTCGTCGGCTGCACGCTGGGCTCCATCTATTCGATGGCGACCATCATTCCCTTCGTCATCATCGATCATGTGGGCCTGTCTCCGGCGCAATTCGGCTTCGGCATGATGATCCAGTCCGCGTCGTTCATAACCGGCACCATCGTGACTGCGCGGTTGCTGGCGAAACTGGACGCGCAGCGGCTGATGCCGATCGGCGTGGCCGGCATGCTGCTGGCGGCGTGCGCCACGGCGGTGCTGCTCGGCGGATGGGAGCCCACATTCCTCAGTGTCATGGGACCGATCGGCATGTTCGCCTTCTCCCTGGCGCTGGTGCTCCCGTTCTGCACCACCTCGGCTCTGGAATCCTTTCCGACCATGGCGGGCGCGGCGTCGGCGCTGATGGGCTTCATCCAGTTCGGCGGCGGCTTCCTGGGCTCTATGGCGGCTGCGGCCGTCGGCAATCCCGTGCTCGCCATGGCGACCGTCATTCCCGCGATGCAGGTTCTCGGCGTCGCGATCTATTTTGGTCTCGGTGTGAAGGCGCGCCGCGCGGCTGCAGCGGCGGCGCTCGTGCGCTGAGCAGCACGCGCCCGATGCGAAGTGAAAAAGGCGGAGCGCTTGCGCGCTCCGCCCTGAGCTTGATGACAAGACTCATACCCCTCGATCGTCATCCTCGGCCTTGTGCCGAGGATCCATGTTTTCAATGAGTTATAGATGGCCGGGACACGCCCGGCCATGACGAGGGAGGGATCTTTCGGCTCAGCCGCGGCGCACTGGATCCAGCGTCACGGTGAACAGCTCCGCGTCGTCGCGGTCCATCAGCCGCACCGTGAGCTGCTCGCTGGCGCCGTCGATGTCGACCAGGCCGAAGAACTGCAGACCCATGGAGGGGGGCAGGTTGGCGCCCTGCTCCTCGGTCGGCGCCTTGACGTATTTCAGCTCCGGGCCAAACGTCATGTCGAGATCGTTGGGGCCGAAGGTGCCCGCGTGCAGCGGGCCGGAGACGAATTCCCAGAACGGCTTGAAGTCCTGGAACTGCGCCTTGTCCGGGTTGTAGTAATGCGCCGCCGTGTAATGTACGTCCGCCGTCAGCCACACGATGTTGTCGATATCCGCGCTCTTGATGAAGCGCAGCAGGTCGGCGAATTCCAGTTCGCGGCCCTTGGCCGGACCGTTGTCGCCGTTCGCCACCGCTTCGGACCACTTCTGGTCCTGCCATTTGTCCCAGACCACCAGCCCGATCGGCATGTCGCAGGCAATGACCTTCCAGGTGGCGCGCGAGTTGACGAGTTCGCGCTTCAGCCACGCCATCTGCTCGGCGCCCAGGATGCGCGAGGCGTTGGTGATTTCGTCTTCCATGTTGTCGCCGTTCGCGCCGCGGTAGCTGCGCAGATCGAGGAAGAACACATCGACCAGCGGCCCGTAGGGGATCTTGCGGTAGACCCGGCCCGGCTCGGCCGGGGCGTAGGAGATCGGCGTCATCTCGTGGAAGGAGCGCGCGGCGCGGGCAGCCAGAAGCTGCACGTTCTTCTCGGTGTAGCGCTCGTCGTCGGACAGGTTCTTGGCCGCCGACCAGTTGTTGACCACCTCATGGTCGTCCCACTGGAAGAACGTCGGCACGGTGGCGTTGAACGCGCGCACGTTGTCGTCCATCAGGTTGTATTTCCACTGGCCGCGGTATTCCTCCAGCGTCTCGGCGACCTTGGATTTCTCTTCCGTGAGGATATTGGTCCAGGTGGTGCCGTCCTTCAGTTCCACGCTCTCCTTCAGCGGACCGTCGGCATAGATGGTGTCGCCGGAGTGGATGAAGAAGTCGGGATCGTGCTTGGCCATGGTGGCGTAGGTCTTCATGCCGCCGCTGGCCTTGTCGATGCCCCAGCCCTGGCCGGCGGTGTCGCCGGACCAGGCGAAGCGGACCGAGCGGCGCGAGGCGGGCGCCGTACGGAAGCGGCCCACGGAGGGTTCCGACACCGCATTGGCGTCGTTCAGGTCGGCCATGGTGATCCGGTAGAAGATCTCCTGGTCCGACGGCAGGTTCTCGAGCAGCCGCTTGGCGGTGAAATCGCTGCCGGGCAGCACATTGAGCGGCGCGAGGCGGGTTGCGTTGGCGAAGCTCTCGGTGGTCGAGACATCGACCAGCATCCGCGCCGGCCGGTCGGCGCGCGACCAGATCATGCCCGACGACGTGCTGACGTCGCCCGACTGCAGGCCGTGGGTGATCACGGGACGGGTGGCGGCGCGGCTGATGGCGGGCATCGCGAGACCGGCGACGCCGGTCATGCTTGCGGTAACCAGGCCGGTTGCGGCGGAGGATTTCAGAAACGAACGGCGGGACAGGCGCATGAATGGAGTCTCCCTCTCCGGGACTTGACAGAAATGGCGATGAGCCTTGGCGAGGTCGCCACCCTGCCGTGCCTCCATGACATTCGTGCTTCACGAAAATGACAGTCGCGGGAATTTTTGATGACGGTGCAACAGTCCTTCGCCCTTGACCGGACGGGCCATTCCGGCGCATCACCGAGCTGCCGGCGGCGGGTCCTTCGCCGCCAAGGCGGGCGTCGCGCCCCGGCCGGCGTGTGTGCGTTTGTGTGGTTCGCTCTGGACGCACGGTGATCTGGGACTGCCTCACCATGACCCGCATTCTTTCCCTTGGCCCGCTGCACCATGCGCTCGGCACGCGCACGCTGGTGATGGGCATCCTCAACGTCACGCCGGACTCGTTTTCCGACGGCGGGTTGCATGACGCGCCCGAACGCGCGCTGCGCCATGCCCGGGCGATGATCGAGGAAGGCGCGGATATCATCGATGTCGGCGGCGAGAGCACGCGGCCCGGCGCCACGGAAGTGGCCGCGCAGGAAGAGTGCGACCGCGTGCTGCCGGTGCTCGATCTGCTGGCGCCGCTGGGCGCGGTGGTTTCCATCGACACCTACAAGGCCGATGTGGCCGCCGCCGCGTTGGCCCGTGGCGCGCATGTGGTCAACGACGTCTGCGGATTGCAGCGCGATCCCGGCATGGCCGATGTGGTGGCGCAAGCCGGGGTGCCGGTCGTCGTCATGCATGTGCGGCGTGAGGTCGATCCGGAGATCGATATCGTCGATGACATCCACCGCTCCTTCGAGCGCAGCCTCGAGATCGCCTCGGCGGCGGGAATTCCCTCCGAGCGGGTGATCCTCGATCCGGGCCTCGGCTTCGGCAAGACCATGGCGCAGAACCACGTGATCCTGCGCGAGTTCAAAGCCTTCAGGCGGCACGGCTGCGCGCTCTTCGCCGGCGCCTCGCGCAAGCGGTTTATCGGCGCGCTGACGGGACGCGCGGACGCGGAGGACCGCATGGCGGGATCGCTGGCGGCGCATGTGCTGGCGGTGGCCGGCGGCGCGGACATTGTTCGCGTGCACGACGTTCGCGAACATGTCGACGCGGTGCGCGTCGCGGATGCGGTCGTGCGCGGCACGGGAGATCAGCAGTGAGTGACGACACGCAGCCGATGCGCGCGGCCCTGGGCTTCGGCTCCAACATCGGCGACAAGCAGGCCTATCTGGAAGACGCCATCGCGCGGATTGATGCGACGCCGGAGATCACGCTCATCGCGCGGTCTTCTCTCTACCGCACCGAGCCGTGGGGCATCACGGACCAGGACTGGTTCCTCAACGCCTGCGCGTTGGTCGAAACGACCTTGTCCGCATCCGCGCTCCTGGCGCGCTGCCTCGAAGTCGAGCAGGAACTCGGACGGGTGCGCGATGTGCGCTGGGGCCCGCGCAAGATTGACATCGACGTGCTGGTCTTCGGCGACGCGCGGATCGACGCCGACGGACTGACGATCCCGCACCCGCGCATCCACGAGCGCGCCTTCGTTCTGGTGCCGCTCGCCGAAATCTGGCCCGGCGCGCCGGTTGGCGCGGGTCTGACGGCGGCCGGCGCGCTTAAAGACTGCCCGGACGTGGACGGCGTGACGCGGATCAGTTGAGAAACAGCAGTCCGGCATTCAACGCCGTGGCGAACGCCACCCAGGCGGCATAGGGCACGAACAGCGCCGCCGCCAGCCGGTCGACGGGTGCGCCGCGGCCGATGAACGCCACGATCGCCAGCAGCAGCGCGATGATGATCGCCAGTCCGGTTGCCAGCGAGTGCACCGTGAACACCACCGGACTCCAGCTCAGGTTCAACGCCATTTGCGCCGCCCAGGCGGCCATGGCGGCGCCCGCGCCCGGTGTTTCCGCCGCCCGCGCCCGCCAGATGCGCCAGCCGGCGATGCCGATCAGCACGTAAAGGATCGTCCACGCCGGGGCGAAGAGCCAGTCCGGCGGCGTAAACGCCGGTTTTTCAAGCCCCGCATACCAGGCGCCGGGAAGATTGGTGGCGCCGATGAACAGGCCGCCGCCAAGGGAGAGTACGAGAAAAAAGGCAAGCGACAGCCAGTCGCGTTTGGTCATGAGAGGTCCACCTGGTTCGGATTTGCGAGGAATCGGATGTGCCCGGACACCCTGCGGTCATCGGAAGAGTTCCACAAAGCTGCGCATGTGATGGCGCGCCTGCTCCGGGGTTTGCGTGAACTCCGCGCCATGCGGACAGGCGAGGCGCGCCATGCAGCCGAGGATACAGCCCGCGTCTCCCGCATGATCGCGCATGAGGCGGGCATGGCACAGGGGCACGTCATAGGCGGTCGGCGTCAGCGCGCCGGCGGGGCAGGCCGCGATGCAGGGTTTTTCCGTGCAGCTCTCGCATGGCCCGGCGACCCCGTTCATCCTGAAGGTCCCGAAGCGTTCGGTTGAGACGAAGGCCGCGCGAAACGCCGCCCACGGGCCATAGATCTCATGCGCCAGCACGCCCATGGGCGCGCGCGAGAACCCGCCGGCGCGCAGCGCCCAGCCCTGGAACGGGTGATAGGGCGGGCCGTCAAAGGGGAACAGCGGGGTAAATCCGAAGTGGGCGGCAATGGCGCTCAGCACGCGCCGGGTGAAGCGGTCGAGCGGATTACCGGCGCCGTCCGCGTATTCCGGCGACGCGGAAAAGCGCTGCCAAAGGGCGGGTCCCGCATTGCCGATCAGCAGCAGGGTCCGCGCCGGCGCACCGCCTTGGGCGGGGACGGAATCATCCGCGCGCGGATGAAAGCCCCCGAGTGCGAGAAATCCCGCCCCGGCGAGCCGTTTGGAAAGCCGTGTCGCGTCACTCAGGTGCATGGCCGCCATTTGCTTTTTCTGTTTTTCATGTGTGTCCATGCGCGCGGCGGGACCGCGCATCTGTCTGCTGGTCATGCAATTATCTGAAAAGCGTGTTGCCTCGGCCACAGCCTGCCAGCAAATGACCATATGGCAAAGCCGTCGCGGCGATTCCGTACCTGCACGGTTGCACAACACGGTCCTCTTGGGGAATATGGCGCCAATGAGATGAAATCGTCCGAAAGGCGTCACGCGAATCATGAAGATTTTTGGTTCCGGCATTTTGCTGTCGGCAATGCTTGCCTTTGCGGGTGCTCAAGGGGCGAACGCCGCCGATTACGCTGCGGATATTCCCGGCGCCGCTCCCGTGATCCCGCAGTGGGAGGTGCGCGTCGGCGGGCTTTTCCACGACACGATGAACCGCGAATCCGGCGTTGATATCAACGCGGAAGTTCTCAGCCGCTGGGGCGCCTTCGCCTTCACGGTGCCGTTCGTCAACACCCCGGCGATGCTGCGGCCGCATCTGGGCGCCAATCTCAATCTCTCCGGTGACACCTCCATGGTCTACGCGGGCTACAGCCTGACTGTGGACGTGACCGACCGCCTGTTTATCGAGGGCAGCTTCGGCGGCATGGCGCACAACGGCAACACCCAGGTCGGCAATCCGGACAAGCTGGCCTTGGGGTGCAATGTGATGTTCCGCGAATCCGCCGCCCTCGGCGTCCGCGTCACCGACCGGATGAACGTCTCGGCCATCATCGAGCATTCGTCGAACAACGGGTATTGCAACGCCAACAACGGCCTGACCAACGTCGGCGTGCGGCTTGGCTACACCTACTGAGCGAGATCGGCTGACCGGATTGTTCGCCATAACCGACCATCCTTCGAGACGCCGTCTTTGACGGCTCCTCAGGATGAGGTCTGGTAAGGTATTGTTTCAAGAGAGCTTTCCACACGACACTCCTCATCCTGAGGAGGGCGCGGCGCGCCCGTCTCGAAGGATGGGCGGCTTGCTTCTGCACTCAGGTGAGGCAAGGGCGGCGTGATTCATGAAAAACCCGCCCGCCGGTCTTCCGGGGGCGGGTTTTTTGTTTCCAAGCGCGCAGCCGCCTCAGCCGCGGCGGTCGCGGGCGGCCAGCGTGCGCAGGCGCAGGGCGTTCAGCTTGATGAAGCCGGCCGCGTCCTTCTGGTCGTAGGCGCCGGCGTCGTCCTCGAACGTCACCAGTTCCTCCGAATACAGCGAGTTCTCCGACTGGCGGCCGGTGACGATGACGTTGCCCTTGTAGAGTTTCAGCCGCACGGTGCCGGCGACCTTCGCCTGTGACTTGTCGATGGCCGCCTGCAGCATCTCGCGCTCGGGCGAGAACCAGAAGCCGTTGTAGATCAGCTCCGCGTAGCGCGGCATCAGCTCGTCCTTGAGGTGCGCGGCGCCCCGGTCCAGCGTGATGGATTCCATCGTACGGTGCGCGGTCAGCAGGATGGTGCCGCCCGGCGTCTCGTAGACGCCGCGCGACTTCATGCCGACGAACCGGTTTTCCACCAGATCCAGCCGGCCGATGCCGTTGTCGCGGCCCAGGTCGTTGAGTTTCGCGAACAGGGTGGCCGCGGACATGTGCTCGCCGTTGAGCGACACGGCGTCGCCCTTCTCGAAATCGATCTCGATCTCGGTGGCCACGTCCGGTGCGTCCATCGGATCGACGGTGCGCTGATAGACGTAGGAGGGCGCCTCCTCCCAAGGGTCCTCGAGCACTTTGCCTTCCGAGGACGAGTGCAGCATGTTGGCGTCGACGGAGAACGGCGCCTCGCCGCGCTTGTCCTTGGGCACCGGGATCTGGTGCTTTTCGGCAAAATCCAGGAGGTCCGTGCGGCTCTTGAAGGTCCAGTCGCGCCACGGCGCGATCACCTTGATATTGGGGTTGAGCGCGTAGGCTGCGAGTTCGAAGCGCACCTGGTCATTGCCCTTGCCGGTGGCGCCATGCGCGATGGCGTCCGCGCCCGTCTCTTCCGCGATCTCGATCAGCCGCTTTGAGATCAGCGGCCGGGCGATCGACGTGCCGAGCAGATAGACGCCCTCATAGACGGCGTTGGCGCGGAACATCGGGAAGACGAAGTCGGAGATGAACTCCTCACGCAGGTCGTCGATGTGGATCTCCTTGATCCCCATCATCTCGGCCTTGCGGCGGGCCGGTTCCAGCTCCTCGCCCTGGCCGAGATCGGCGGTAAACGTCACCACCTCGCAGCCGTATTCCGTCTGCAGCCATTTCAGAATGATCGAGGTGTCGAGGCCGCCGGAATAGGCAAGCACCACCTTCTTGATGTCAGCGTGGGCCATGGAGGTCGTCCGATTCGTCCGTGTTTGTGAGGGGAGAATTCGAGTTGCGCGCAATTTAGCCAAGCGCGGCGCGAGCGCAAGGGAGGAAACCGTGCCGTGCGGTCAATTGGAGCCGGAAAACCGGCGGTTCAGGCCGGGCCCGGCTCCCATCCGTCGGGCGCCATCTCGAAGCCGGAAAATTCGAAGCCGGGCGACACCGTGCAGCCGGCCAGCGTCCATGCGCCGAGGGATTCCGCGCTTTGCCAGGCGTGCGGCGGCACGATCACCTGCGGCCTCTGGTCGTTGGCGATGTCGGGCCCCAGCGTGTGTTCCGCGACGTCCTGTCCGTCGGCGCTGATGCTCAGCGCGAGCGGCGCCCCGGCGTAGAAGTGCCACATTTCCGAGGCGTCGACCCGATGCCAGCGCGAAATCTCGCCGGCGGGCAGCAGATAGTAGATGGCGGTGCTAAGGGCGCGGCCATCCGTCTTGCCCCCGTCGCGGAAGGTTTCGCGGAAATAGCCGCCTTCGGGATGGCGCTGCAACTCCAGCCGGCGGACCATTTCGTCGGCGGAGAGGCCATAGAGAGGATCGGTCATCACGTTCTCCCGTAGCTGCTTTGTCCTTCATACCATGGAGGCGATGCATGGGCGTCGCGTTGCGGTCGATCAACACCGGCGCCGCCGGCGCGATGTTCCTGGCGCGCCGGACGGTCCGACGGGTTCAGAAATTGTCCTTCCGCCGCCGCACCTCGGCAAACACCTCGGCCGCCGAAGCGCCCGGCATGCCCACCGCCTTCTGGACGCCCGCGTCGCGGGCGCGCAGGAACGGATTGGTGGCGCGTTCGGCCGCCATTGTCGTCGGCAGCGTCGGCTTGTTCTGCGCGCGCAGCGCCTCGATGTCGCGGGCGCGGCTGATAAGTGCCTCGTTGTTGGGATCGACGCTCAAGGCAAACCGTGCGTTGGCCAGTGTGTATTCGTGGCCGCAGTAGACCTCGGTCTCCGGCGGCAGCATGCCGGCGAGCTTGTCGAGCGATTCCCACATCATCGCCGGCGTGCCCTCGAAGATGCGGCCGCAGCCCAATGCGAACAGCGTGTCGCCGGTGAACGCCACCGAGGCGTCGGGAATCCAGTAGGAAATCTGGTCCAGCGTGTGCCCTGGCGTTGCGATGCAATGCACGTTGTAGGGACCGAAGGCGAAGCGGTCGCCGTCGCGCACTGTCTGGTCCACATCGCCGATTTTCTCAGCGCTGTCCTCGGGCGCGATGACCTGCGCGCCGGTGGCGCTTTTCAGCGCCGAGAGACCCTGCGTGTGGTCGGCGTGATGATGGGTGATGAAGATATGGCTCAGCGTCCAGCCGCTGTCGGTCAGTTCCGCAAGCACCGTGCCCGCGTCCGGGACGTCAATCGCGGCCGTGGCGCCTGATTGCGGATCATGGATCAGAACGCCGAAGTTGTCGTTCAGACACGTGAACTGCCGGATCTCCAGCGGGGTCATGGCCTCTCCCTTCGTCCTGTCGAATATGCGTATGCAGGATTGTCCTTGCCTACCATTGTTGGGCAATGGTTGCCAGCGCGGAGCACGCGCACCGTGCCGGGCGGCCGGGTTTCGGCCGGAGATGCCGCCTGGCGCGCGGCGATGCATTTGGACCGTTGCATGCGCGCTGCCAAACGCGTTCAATCGGCTCCGCAACAACCACAGGCCCGCGCATGTATCTCGACGTGATCGATATGAAGACGTTCTACGAACGCCCGCTGGGGCGCGTCGTGCGTCAGACCGTCGGGGCGCGAATCCGCAACATCTGGCCGGATGCCCGTGGCGAGCGGATCCTGGGCCTGGGGTATGCGACGCCTTATTTGCGGCCGTATCTCGGCACGGCCGAGCGGGTCATGGCCGGCATGCCGGGGCCGCAAGGCGTCGTGAGCTGGCCGCCCGAGGGACCCAACCGGGCGATGCTGTGCCTGGAGCACGACCTGCCGCTGCCCGATGCCTCGGTCGACCGGGTGCTGATCGTGCACGGGCTGGACATGAGCGGCGATTCGCAAGGCGCGCTGCGCGAGGTGTGGCGTGTGCTGGCGCCGGGAGGCCGGCTGATGGTGGTGGTGCCCAACCGGCGCAGCCTGTGGTCGCAGCTGGAATACTCGCCGTTCGGATATGGCCGTCCCTACTCGCGCGGCCAGCTCAGCGCCTTGCTGCGCGAGACCCGTTTCGCGCCCAAGACCCGCGAAGGCGCGCTGTTTCTGCCGCCCTTCCGGCGCAGGCTGTTTCTGCGCTCGGCGCGCACCTGGGAACGCGTCGGCGCGCGACTGTGGCCGGCCTTCGCGGGCGTCTGGATCGTGGAGGCGGAGAAGCAGCTCTACCAGAGCATTTCGACCGCGGAGAAGAAGCACGCCTCGCGGATCTTTCGTCCCGTCTTCGCCACCGACGGCACGCCGCGCGAGAGCTTCTGAGCGGTTGGGCGGGCCGCTACCGCCGCAGCAGAAACACGCCCTGTTCGCCGAACAGGTTCCACAGCCACCAAGGCGCGTTGATGGGAATCCGCTGGCCCTTGCCGTTGAGCGCTTCCGCCTTTTCCACCGTGCACTCGACTTCGCGCGTCAGCTCGATGAAATCGCGGATGGTGCAGAAGTGGATGTTCGGCGTGTCGTACCAGGAATAGGGCAGATAGTCGGTCACCGGCATGCGGCCGTGGAACAGCAGATACAGGCGGTTCTGCCAGTAGCCGAAATTCGGAAAGCTGACGATCACGTGGCGGCCGATGCGCAGCAACTGCCGCAGCACCAGGCTCGGATCCATCGTCGCCTGCAGCGTCTGGCTGAGGATCACGTAGTCGAAGGCGTCGTCGGGATAGTCGGCGAGATCGGTGTCGGCATCGCCCTGGATCACCGACAGGCCGCGCGCCACGCATTCGTTAACGCCGGCCTGCGAGATCTCGATGCCGCGCGCGTCCGCGCCCTTGGAGCGCGTCAGGAGCTCCAGCAGCGCGCCGTCGCCGCAGCCGACATCCAGCACCCGGGCGTTGGGCTCGACCAGTTCCGCGATCGCCTTGAGATCGACGCGGGCTTCGGTCATCTGCACGTCGCTCATTGCTGGGCCTCTCCGCCTGTGGGGGGATGGATTCCGCGCGCCCGCGCGGCGCCCGTGAGAAAGCCGCGGATGGTCTTGAACAGTTCCGGCTCGTCGAGCAGGAAGGCGTCATGCCCCCGGTCGCTCTCGATTTCCACGAAGGAAACATTGGCCGCCGCCGCGTTCAGCGCATGCACCACGGCGCGGCTCTCCGATGTCGGAAACAGCCAGTCGGTGGTGAAGGACGCCACGCAGAAGCGCGTCCTCGTGTCCTTGAACGCATGCGCCAGCACGCCGCCGTGATCACCGGCGAGATCGAAATAGTCCATCGCGCGCGTCACATAGAGATAGGAATTGGCGTCGAACCGGTCGACAAAACTCATGCCCTGGTGCCGTAGATAGCTCTCGATCTGGAAATCCGCGTCAAACCCAAAGGTCACATGCTCGCGGTTTTGCAGCGTGCGGCCGAACTTGCTGTGCAGCGACTCGTCGGACATGTAGGTGATGTGCGCGGCCATGCGCGCCACCGCGAGCCCCTTGCTCGGCCGCGTGCCGTGGTTGAGATAGGCGCCGCCGCACCAGTCCGGATCGGCCATCACGGCTTGGCGGCCGACCTCGTGAAAGGCGATGTTCTGCGAGGAGTGGCGCGCGCCGGACGCGATGGGGACGGCGGAAAACACCCGTTCGGGATAGCTCACCGCCCACTGCAGCACCTGCATGCCGCCCATCGATCCGCCGATGACGCAGAACAGCGTGTCGATGCCCAGCGCATCGAGCAGCATCGCCTGGGCGCGCACCGAATCGCCAATGGTCACCAGCGGCAGATCCAGCGCATAGGGCGCGCCGGTGTCCGGGTTCATCGACGCCGGTCCCGTTGTGCCCATGCAGCCGCCGACCACATTGGCGCAGATGACGAAGAAGTGGTCGGTGTCCACCGGCTTGCCCGGCCCCACCATCAGACTCCACCAGCCGGGTTTGCCCGATACCGGATTGGTCGAGGCCACATACTGATCGCCGGTCAGCGCATGACACACCAGCACGGCGTTGGACTTGTCGTCGTTCAGCGTGCCGTAGGTCTGATAGGCGATCTGCCACGGCGCAAAAGCGATGCCGGCGTCCAGCGGCAGCGGCTTGTCCGGGCCGAAGCGCAGCACCGGGCTCGACGGCGTATCGGCTTCGCGCTGCCGCGCCGTGTCGAAACCGCCGCCGGCGTCGTGTTGTGTCATTGCGCGTTCATCCCGGTCGTTCGCTGAGGATCCGCCGTTCGGTCTCCGACAGTCACTATCCGGCCACACCCGAACGCCAGCCGTGTTTCACAACCCGCCAAACCGTGTGGTTGTCCGCCGGATAGGTGGCCGTCAGCTCTGAAAAGCGGGCGTTTAGCTAGGGTTGGGGCTGGCCCCCTGTCAATGTTTCTTTTTGATTTCATGCGGCGGCTTGCCTATGAATGGGCGCCGATGATCGCGAGGTGATCATCTTCTTCGAACTCAACCGGACCAACCCATGACCCATACGCCTGCCGGCGCGCCTCCGACCCAAGCGATTCAGCCCGACGCTCCCGCGCTCGGCGAATTGCGCCAACGCATCGATACGATCGACGAACAGATGCATCGGCTTCTGATCGAACGCTCGGGCATTGTCGACGCGCTGATCAAGGCCAAGGGATCGAGTGCGCGCGGCTCGGCGGAGTCCTCCGGAGCCGCCTTTCGTCCCGGCCGCGAGGCGGACATGATGCGCCGGCTGGTGGAGCGGCACTCCGGCACCCTGCCGATCCTGACGGTCGAGCACATCTGGCGCGAGATCATCTCCACCTTCACCCGGCTGCAGGCTGACTATGTGGTGCATCTGGACGGCAGCGCCGACGCCATCGGCATGCGCGATCTGGCGCGCTTCTATTTCGGCTTTGCGCTCGATCTGATCGACGGCGAGGATGCGGATGCGGTGGTCGCCGCGGTCGCCGGGTCCAACACCGATCTCGGCGTCATCGCCCTGACCGACGTCTCGGCAAGCCCCTGGTGGCGGGCGCTCGGCGGTCCGCAAGGTGATGGCACGAACGCGCCGCGCATCCTGGCGCGACTGCCGTTCCTGCTTGCCGACGGCCGGCCGGCGGACATGCCGGCGCTGGTGGTCTCGCCGCCTGTCAGCGAGCCGGTTGTGCCGGATACACGCATTGTCGCCACGAGCTGGCCCGCGGGCATCGATCCTTCGCGCCCGCTGATGGCCGAGGGCGTCGAGATCATGACGCGCCATATCGGTGCCAACGGCACCTGCGACGCCCTGCTCGCGTGTCCCTCGACGCTCGATGACGCGACGCTTGCCGCGGCGCTCGACGCTGCGGGCGGCAGCCATGGGCCGTTGCGCGACGTTGGCGGCTATGCGACGCCCATCGATCTCGACGACACGATGGACGATGACGAGCTGGACGATACGGATTTCTGAGATCCCGCATTGGCGCGACCGCGCCCTGGAGACAATGCGACATGACGACGATTGACGATGCAGCCGGCGCTCGGCGCCCCACCCCGCGTCCGGGCGTTCTCGAGATCGCGCCCTACGTTCCAGGCAAGCACAAGGGCACCGGCGGCGGCAAGACCTACAAGCTGTCGTCCAACGAGACGCCGCTGGGCACGAGCCCCAGGGCCATCGAGGCCTATGCCGGCCTTGCCCAATCGCTGGAGCTTTATCCCGACGGCGCCTCGACCGCGCTGCGCGCCGCGATCGGCAAGGCGCATGGCCTGGATCCCGAGCGCATCGTCTGCGGCGCCGGCTCCGACGAGATCCTGAGCCTGCTCGCCTACGCCTATCTGCGCGAGGGAGACGAGGCGATCTACACCGAGCACGGGTTCCTGGTCTATCCGATCGCCATCCGGGCGGCGGGTGCGCTGCCGGTGATCGCGCCGGAAAAGGATCTTGCGACGGATGTGGATGCGATCCTCGCGGCTGTGACGCCGCGCACGCGCATGGTGTTCATCGCCAATCCCAACAATCCGACCGGCACCTATATCCCGTTTGACGAGGTGAAGCGGTTGCATGCGGGCCTGCCCGCGCATGTGCTTCTGGTGCTCGACGCGGCCTATGCGGAATACGTCCGCCGCAATGACTACGAGGCCGGCATCGAGCTGGTGGCGACGTCGGAAAACGTCGTGATGACGCGCACGTTCTCGAAAATCTACGGGCTGGCGGGCGTGCGGCTCGGCTGGTGCTACGCGCCGGATCACGTCATCGACGCGCTCAACCGCATTCGCGGGCCGTTCAACGTCACCGGCGCGGCGATCGCCGCGGGCAGCGCCGCCGTCGCCGACAAGGCCTTCGTGGAGGCTGCCGTCAAGCACAATGGCCAGTGGCTCGCCTGGGTCACCGCGGAGATGGAAAAGCTGGGTCTCACCGTCACCCCCAGCGTCGGCAATTTCGTGTTGATCCACTTCCCCGACGAGGACGGCAAGCGCGCGGCGGATGCGGATGACTGGCTGCTCGAGCGCGGCTGCGTGCTGCGGAGGGTGGAGAATTATGGCCTGCCCAACGCCCTGCGCATGACGATCGGGTCCGAAGAAGCCAACCGGGTCGTGGTGGCCAGTCTGGCGGAGTTCCTCGGCAAGTAACAACGCCGCAAGCAAAAGCAGCAGTCCATGTCCGACCCCCTGTTTCGCCGTCTCACCCTGATCGGCATCGGCCTGATCGGCTCCTCGCTTGCACGCGTCGTGCGGCGCGAGGGGCTGGCGGGCGAGATCGTCATCTCCACACGGTCGCCCCAGACGCTGGCGCGCGCCGAGGAACTGGCGCTGGGCGACCGCTATTGCCTCGATGCCGCCGAGGCGGTGGAAGGGGCGGACCTCGTGATCCTCTGCGTTCCCGTCGGTGCGTCGGCGGCCGTGGCGAAATGGATCGCGCCGGCGCTCGCGCCCGGCGCGATTGTCACCGACGTGGGCTCCACCAAGGCCTCCGTCGTGGCGCAGATGCAGCCGCATTTGCCCGCAAACGTGCATTTCATCCCGGGCCACCCGATCGCCGGCACGGAATATTCCGGGCCCGACGCCGGCTTTGCCGCGCTGTTCGAGAACCGCTGGTGCATTCTCACACCGGTGGAGGGCACCGATCCCGCCGCCCAGGAAAAGCTCTCCGCCTTCTGGCGCGGCTGCGGCTCCAACATCGACGTGATGGATCCCGATCACCACGATCTGGTGCTGGCCATCACCTCGCATCTGCCGCACATCATCGCCTACAACATCGTCGGCACCGCGGATGATCTGCAAACCGTGACCAAATCCGAGGTCATCAAGTACTCGGCCTCGGGTTTTCGCGATTTCACCCGTCTGGCGGCGTCCGACCCGACCATGTGGCGCGACGTCTGCCTGCACAACAAGGATGCGATTCTGGAGATGCTGTCGCGGTTTTCCGAGGACCTCTCCGCCGTTCAGCGCGCCATCCGCTGGGGCGACGGGCAGGCGCTGTTCGATCTCTTCACCCGCACCCGCGGCATCCGCCGCTCGATCATCGAGGCGGGCCAGGAAACCGACGAGCCGGACTTCGGCCGCCACCACGGCGAGGCGTAGTCCCTGCGACAGGGCGTCGCGCCCCTTGGCCTTGCGGCATTGCACACTGTAACAATGGATGGCATCGAGCCGCGCCGGTGATTCTGCGATCGCCGCGACGCGTCCCGTGCCGCCGGACATGCGCCGCCGGTCGATTGGGGCAACGACCGCCGGCACCAACGACCGCCGACACTGGTGCCGACGATCCAGCCCGAGGATCCTTCCGCCCATGCCGCATCGTGCCACGCCCGCCTGGCGCCTTTACATTCCCAAGCTTGTCACCGTGCTGCGCGAAGGCTACGGCGTCGCGCATTTCCGCGCGGACCTGATCGCGGGGCTGACGGTGGCCATCGTCGCCCTGCCGCTGGCCATGGCGCTGGCGATCGCCTCGGGTGCGACACCGGACAAGGGTCTGCTGACGGCGGTGGTGGCGGGCTTTCTTATCTCCGCCTTCGGCGGCAGCCGCTTTCAGATCGGCGGCCCCACCGGCGCCTTCGTCGTTGTCGTCTTCAACGTCATCGCCCAGTACGGCTACGACGGGCTGGTGCTGGCCACCCTGATGGCCGGACTGATGCTCATTGCCGCTGGCCTGTTTCGTTTCGGAACCTGGATCAAATACATCCCCGAACCGGTGGTCACCGGATTCACCGCCGGTATCGCGGTGATCATCTTCTCCAGCCAGATCAAGGATCTCTTCGGTCTGGACATGGAGACCGTGCCGGCGGAGTTCTTCGACAAGTGGGCCGCCTTCTGGGAGGCGCGCGACACGCTGTCGCCGGTCAATCTGGTCATCGCGCTGTCGGCGCTGGCCGCGATTATCCTGCTGCGCCGCTACGCGCCGCGGTTTCCCGCATTCCTGATCGCGGTCGCGGGCGCGTCGCTCGCCGTGTGGCTGTTCAACCTTCCGGTCGACACCATCGGAACGCGTTTTGGCGGCATCCCGCAGTCCTTGCCATGGCCGGAAATGCCGCGGATCGATGCGGCCCGCATCGCGGAGTTGATCCCCAGCGCCTTCACGATCGCCTTTCTCGCCGGCGTCGAAAGCCTGCTGTCGGCCGTGGTCGCCGATGGCATGACAGGCCGCCGCCATCGCTCCAACTGCGAGCTGGTGGCGCAGGGAATCGCCAACGCCGCGTCCGCGCTGTTCGGCGGCATGCCCGCGACCGGCGCCATCGCCCGCACGGCCACCAACGTCAAGACCGGCGCGCGCTCGCCGGTCGCGGGCATGCTGCACGCGGTGTTCATTCTCGCCTTCATGGTGTTTCTCGCGCCGCTGGCGGACGCCATTCCGCTGGCGAGCCTGGCGGCGGTTCTGGTGATCGTCGCCTGGAACATGAGCGAGATCGACAAGTTCCGTCATCTGATGACCGCGCCACTTGGCGACCGGCTGATCCTGCTGGTCACGTTCGGGCTCACGGTGATGGTCGATCTGACGGTCGCCATCGAGGTGGGCGTGGTGCTGGCGGCGATTGTCTTCATGCACAGGATGGCGGAAGTCGCAGCCGTCACGCTGGGCGTCGAATGGATCGATGAGGATATCGACGATTTCGAGCCGGGCGCCAATGGCGCGCCGGACCAGCGTATCGCGCTGCCGAAGGGTGTCGAGGTGTTCAAGCTTCGCGGACCGCTGTTTTTCGGCGCGGCTTCGCGGCTTGGCGACATGCTGGATTCCATCGGCCGGCCGCCGCGCGTGTTCATCTTGCGCATGGGCGAGGTGCCGCTGATCGATTCAACCGGCGTCGGCGCGCTCGAGACATTCGTGCGCCGGTGTACCGACAACGGCACCCTGGTGATCGCCAGCAATATCCAGAAACAGCCCCGCGCCATTCTCAGGCAGATGGGGTTCGAGCGCGACGGGCAGCGGCTGCTGTTCGCCGACAGCATGCAGCACGCAAAACAGATTGCTCAAGACCATTTGCAGGCGCTGGCGCCCGAGCGATAGGGCGCAGTTTCAGAACAGTTTTGTTGCTTCCGCAGAGGCGCCCGCTGACGGTCGCCTTTATGTCCGTAAAAATAACTATAGTGTTGCATTTACTTATTTTTTTAACCGTTTGTCGCTTAGGTGGAACGGAATGTTCCGGAGCGAACTATGTGGAAATGCCTGCGCAACGCCGAATTCCGGCTGATTGTATCGCTGCTCTTCATTGGGTCGGTTCTGATCTTGCTTTCCTATGTCGTGGTCAACCATACGGTCAGCCATTGGGTAGAGCATGACGCGGAAGAGGCGGCGCTCGAGTGGGCGCAGGCCTATTCGCTCCGTCTCGACGATCTGGAGCAGATTGCGCGCGGGGAGACGCCGAGCGACCACAGCCAGGAATTCATCCGCACCGTGCGAAGCATCGGCCGGGTGTTCCGCTTCAAGGTCTTCGACACCGAAGGCCGTCTCAGGCTGGTTTCCGACGCCATCGACAATCCGGGCGGCGTGGACACCAATCCCGAAGGCGCGACCGCCCTGGCGGAGCACAACGCCAAGGCCGCGGCTGTCGTGGCCAACGGAATTCCGCATACATCCGTGGAGACGGGAACGCCGCCGGACCGTCCCGAGCTCTATGCGGAAACCTATCTGCCGGTGATGGATGGCGACCGCACCGTCGCGATCATCGAGGTCTATGTGGACCAGACCGAAAAGGCCGGTCATTTCACGCGCGACCTTGCGTGGATGGGTGTCTGGCTCACCGGAATTGCGGCGTTGGCCTTCGCTCTGCCCTACGGCGCCTTCCTGTTCCGCAACCGCCAGAAGAGCAAGAGCGACGAACGGCTGCACTTTCTCGCACATCACGACCCGATGACCCTGGTGCTGAACCGTTCGGCCTTCGTGGAGCAGCTTCAGGCCGCCATCGAAGAGGCTCGCGTGCAAGGCGAAAGCATCGCGGTGCATTACATCGATCTCGATCACTTCAAGGACATCAACGATTCGCTTGGCCACGGCGTTGGCGACGCGCTGATCCGCGCGTTCGCCCAGCGCGCCCGCGAGACCATCCGGCCCGGCGACCTGGTCGGCCGGTTCGGTGGCGACGAGTTCGTCGTGGCGCAACGCGGCATCACCGCGGGCGGACAGGCCACGGCGGTCGCCGACCGGCTGGTGGCGGCGCTGAGCGAACCCTATGTGCTCGACGGTCATGACCTGTCGATCACGTTGAGTGTCGGTAGCGCCATTGCGCCGCGCGACGCTCACACGCCCGACGAGTTGCTGCGGCGCGCCGACCTGGCGCTTTACTATGTGAAGACCAGTGGCCGCAACGGCTTTGCCTTCTTCCGCGCCACCATGAACGAGGAGCTGCAGTCGCGGCGCGATCTGGAGGCCCGCCTCAAGCGGGCGACGCAGGAAGAGAGCTTTCAGTTGCACTTCCAGCCGGTGGTCAACTCCGATGGCAGCCTGGTCACGGGCTTCGAGGCTCTGTTGCGCCTGCCCGACGACGGCGGGGCCTTCGTATCGCCCGCGGAGTTCATCCCGCTGGCGGAGAACATGGGGCTGATTCCGAGGATTGGCGCCTGGGTGCTGCGCAAGGCGTGCGAAACGGCGATGACCTGGCCGGAGGACCATGTGGTGGCCGTCAATCTCTCGCCGGCGCAGTTCGCCAAGGACGACGTGCCCGGTATCGTCGCCGGTGTGCTCAAGGATACCGGCCTGCCGGCCGCCCGGCTCGAGCTGGAAATCACCGAAGGGTTGCTGATGAAGGATGCGGAGAGCGTGATGAGGCAATTGCGCGCTCTCAAGCAGCTTGGCGTCAGCATCGTCATGGATGATTTCGGAACCGGATATTCGAGCCTGGGGTATCTGTGGCGGTTCCCGTTCGACAAGATCAAGATCGACCGCAGCTTCATGCAGGCGTTCGACGGCACGGATGAAAATGTCGAAAGCATTCTCTCGACCATCGTGTCGCTGGGCCATTCGCTGAAGATGCAGGTCACGGCGGAGGGCGTCGAGACGCCCGAACAGGCGGCCTTCATGGCGCGGCTCGACTGCGACAACATCCAGGGCTTCCTGTACGGACGCCCGATGCCGGCCGGCGAGATCGCGGCCGATCTGATCAATCGCCTGGCGCGCCGGGTTCAGGCGGAAGCCGAGCTCCGCGGCAGCGGGGCGGCGTCAGCGAAGGCCGCAACGCCAGCCGCGTGCGCCGCCGACGGCGGCTAGAAAGCGCTCTCGGGCGTCATTTGTGAGCCGGTTGCCGCTGCCGGGCCCGATACGCTAGCTGGCGCGTTCGGCGACGAAACGCGCCGCCTGGCGCAGGATGTCCGCGCGTGAGCCGAAATCCGCGAGCAATCCGTCCGCCTCGTCGACAAGATCGCGCAATGTGGCGCGGGTCCAGTCGACGCCCTTGAGCGCCACGAGCGTCGCCTTGCCGCGGTCTGCGTCCTTTCCCGCCGCCTTGCCGAGCGTCGCGGCGTCGCCTTCCACATCCAGCAGGTCATCGGCGAGCTGGAACGCCAGCCCGATGATCTCGCCGAACCGGGTGATCCGGCCAAGTTCGGTCTCCTCCGCGCCGGCCATGCGGGCGCCGGCCCACGCCGCGAAGCGGATCAGCGCGCCGGTCTTCATCGATTGCAGCCGCCGGATCTCCGGCTCGTCGAGCGCCTTGCCTTCGTTTTGCAGATCGAACATCTGGCCGCCGGCCATGCCGCCGGGGCCCGCGGCGCGCGCCAGCTCAAGCGTCAGTTCGGCGCGCAGGGCGGGATCGGCGTCGGTCAGCGGATCGGCGAGGATATCGAAGGCGTAGGTGAGCAGCGCGTCGCCGGCGAGAATCGCGGTCGCCTCGTCAAAGGCGACATGCACGGTCGGCTGGCCGCGGCGCAGCGCGTCGTCGTCCATGGCGGGCAGGTCGTCGTGCGCCAGGCTGTAGCAATGCAGGCATTCGAGCGCCGCCGCGGCGCGCAGCACGCCGGGATCCTCGCGGCCGAACAGCCGCGCGCTCTCGACGAGCAGAAAGGGCCGCAGGCGCTTGCCCCCGCCGAGCGCCGCATGCCGCATCGCGCGCATCAGACGGTCCGGGCGGGCGATTTCACCGTGGCGCGGGCTGTCGTCGAGAAGCGCCTCCAGCGTGCTCTGGGTCGCTGCCGCCACCTGCGTCAGCCGTTGGGAGAAATCCTGCATCAATTGGGCAAACTGTCCTGTGACGCGCCATCATGGCGGGAGAGCGAAACCGCTTTCCCATGGCGCCGGAATGGGTGGTCCGCATGGGTACGCGATCGCCCATGCCGATCCGGCTTGCCCCATGCGTGCGGCAAGGTCAAGCACGGCGGAGGTGGTGGCGTCGTCTCCGCGCATGATGTCTATTGAGCGTTGCCGAGCGGTGGCGCGGCGCTGTAGGAGAGGTGCGCGGCATGCAACCTCATCATCCGCGTCCGCGTTTGGGACGCAGACAACCCGGGCAGGATATGGCGACGGCACGCGGAAAGACGGCAGGATCGGCGGCACGCCGGCGCAAGGTTTGGCGCCTGACGCGCATCGCCCTGCGCATCGGCGTGTTCCTGTGCCTGGCGCCGCTGGTGCTCACGGTGGCCTATGCGTTCCTGCCGGCGATGTCCGCACCGATGATGGCGCGGCTGGTCACCTTGCAGAAGGTCGAGCGCATCTGGACGCCGCTCGACGGAATCTCACCGACGCTGGTTCGCGCCGTCGTGGCGTCCGAGGACGCGCGCTTTTGCAGCCATCCCGGCGTCGACTGGGAGGCGTTGGAGGATCAGCTGTCGAAGCTGGAGGACGGCGAGCGGCCGCGCGGCGCGTCCACCATCACCATGCAGCTCGCCAAGAACCTTTTTCTCTGGCCGGGCCGCAGCTACCTGCGCAAGGGGCTGGAGATCCCGCTGGCGTTGTGGATCGACCTGGTGCTGTCGAAACGGCGGATCCTGGAGCTGTATCTCAATGTCGCGGAATGGGGTGATGGTGTCTTTGGCGCGGAAGCCGCCGCGCGGCGGCATTTCGGCAAGTCCGCCTCCGAGCTCTCGCGCAGCGAGGCCGCGCGGCTTGCCACCGCGCTTCCCAACCCGATCCTGCGCAACCCCGCGAACCCCTCGAAGCGCCATTCCGCGCACGCCCGGACCATTCGCGGCCGGGCCACTCCGGCGCAGGTGCCGGTCGATTGTCTGGCGCTTGAGAAGGGTTAGTTCATGGACTCGTGCAATAAGATCGAAATGCGAAAAAACATCGGTTGCCGGGCTGGCAAAAGCCAATCGTTGCCTGTATAACCCCGCCCATTCTGAAATTCAGGCGTAGCGTTCTCCGGGATCACCCGGGAGGCCCGCCCCGGTCCGGATCGCCGGACTTTGATCACGGAGACACGACCATGGCCGTTCCCAAGAGGAAGACCTCGCGCATGAAGCGCGGTTTTCGCCGTTCCGCCGATGCGCTGAATCAGCAGGCGTATGTTGAAGACAAGGATTCCGGCGAGCTTCGCCGTCCGCACCACATCGATCTGAAGAGCGGCATGTATCGCGGCCGCCAGATCCTTGAGCCGAAGAGCAGCGTCTGAGGCTGTTTGCGCGCGGGTTCGCCCGCGCGATTCAAGGTGTTGATTTCAAAGGCCGGCGCCAGCGCCGGCCTTTTTGTGTTGGCTGGTTGACGCGGCGGTGCCCGAGTGCGTACGAATCGGGGCGCATTCGCGGGAACTGGATCCGCAGCGTCTTATTCATTCGCACAATTTGAGCGAGGCTCCGATGCCGTTTCTCGTCAACATTCCGCTGACCGTGGCGCCGCTGCTGGTCTACAACATCATTGCCTATGGCCTTGTCGGCAACTTCCCCGGCGATCCATGGACCTTGCCGGTCATGACCGCGCAACTGGCCTCCGGCGCCCGCTGGACCATGCTGCTGGGCGACCTCATGATCCTGTCCGGACTGGTGTTTCTGTTCATCGAGATCGTCAAGGCGACCCGGGTGGGCTCCACCAGCGTGCTCGATCACATTCTCTCGGCGCTGGTCTTCGCCATCTATCTGGTCGAATTCCTGATCGTGCCGGCGGCCGCCAGTTCGGTGTTTTTCCTGCTGCTGGTGATTTCGCTGGTCGATCTCATCGCCGGCTTTACCGTGACGATCCACGGCGCGCGTCGCGATGTGGCCTTCGGCCCCAACGGCCATATGTGAGTCAAAGGGCCTCAAGTCCATCTCGGAATTAAGACACGACCGCGTCGGCCTACGATGGACTTGAGCGCGTCTTGAATGATTTTTGAGTCAGTTCGCGGCGCCTGACGCGCCGCCAGGGCCGACCGTTTCAATTCGGGCGGCCTGAAGCCGGTTGTGTCCCGAATCCGGCCCCTGACGGGCCCCCGTGCCAGCCACCCGGACCCCCGGCCGCAATGCCGCCGCTTTTCCCCAGACGATTCAGACGCTGAAACCGCAGTTTTTCGCGATTCCGCGCGCGTCCCGAATCAAAAGGTTAACAAAAGGTTACAATCTGGCATTCTGTTTGCTGCGTCTGTCAAAGGAGACACAAACACGTCCCGCATCGGGACAGGCGCGACAGGAGGCCCGAGTGATGATCGCACCCGTATCAGGGGCCGGATATCCGGCTGGGGCGAGCACGGCAGGACGGCGGCACGGCAAGCGCCGCGTCGATCCGGCAAGCGCGTCCGCGCGCGGATCACGCAATTCGGCCGATGCGGAGGCTGCTTCCGAGGCGCCTGAGACTGCCGCCAGGACCGCGCGCGCGGTGGTGCTGCGCGAGCCGGCCGCCCGGCGCGAGCAGGCGGGTCCGCGAATGGGCCCTGTCTATGGCGACGCCGCCTTCATCACACAGCTGATCGCCACTTATGAAGGCATGCCGCAGACGCGCGCGCGCCGCCGCGCAGAGCCCGACGTCTCCACCGCCGCCTACGCGGCCGCCGCGCGCTCGACCATCCATTTTCCCACCGGCAGCATCCTGAAGCGCTCCGCCTGAGGCGAAGCGCTTCCTTCTTTCCGCCGTCCGGGCCCTACCAGCCCAGCGCGCAGCCGTCCTTGCGCGGATCCGAGCCGCCGACCAGCACGCCGTTCTCGCGATCGATCATGATCGCCTGGCTGCCGCCCAGGGGCAGAACCGCCTCGTCGAGCCGGTGGCCGAGCGCCTCGAGACCCGCCCGCGTCGGCTGGGACACCCCCTGCTCCACCTGCAGCACGTGGGTCCGCTCGTCGAAGAACATGCGCGGCATGTCAATGGCCTGCTGCACGTCCATGCCGAAATCGACGATGTTGCCCAGCACATGCGCGTGGCCGCAGGGCTGGTAGCCGCCGCCCATCACGCCGAAGGAAATCCAGGGCGCGCCGTCCTTGGACGCGAGCGCCGGGATGATGGTGTGCAGCGGCCGCTTGCGCGGTCCGATGCAGTTGGGATGGCCCGGCTCCAGCCGGAAGCAGGCGCCGCGGTTCTGCAGCATGATGCCGGATTTCGGCGTGCAGACGCCGACGCCAAAACCCCGGTACAGCGAGTTGATCAGCGACACCGAGCGGCCCTGCGGGTCCACGACGGTCAGATAGACGGTGTCGGAATCCGGCGACAGCCCGTGGCTGGCGAGATCGGTGACGCGGGCGTTGGGATCGATGCGCGCCGCGAGCCGCGCCGCATAGTCCTTGGAGACGAGCTTCTCGAGCGGCATGGTCATGGCGTCGGGGTCTGCGACATAGAGGTCGCGGATCGAATAAGCGATGCGCGCGGCTTCCATTTCCAGATGGAAGCGCTCCGGGCCCAGCGGGTTCATGCCGGAGAAGTCGAAATTCTCCAGAATGTTCATGATCACCAGCGCGGTGACGCCGTGGCCGTTGGGCGGCAGTTCAGTGAGCGTCACGCCGCGATAGTCGGTGGAAATCGGCGCGACCGTGGTCACGTCGACGGCGGCGACGTCCCCGGCGCTCAGCAGGCCACCCTTGGCCCGCACGGTGGCGGCGATTTCCTCGCCGATCTCGCCGGTGTAAAACGCCTCGGCGCCGCCTTGCGCGATGGCGCGCAGGGTGTTCGCCAGCGCCGGCAGCTTGTGCACGGAGCCGACCTTCGGCGCGGCGCCGTCGGCGAGGTAATGTCTGGCAGCTCCTTCGTCGCGCGCCAGGACATTCACCAGACCGGCCCAGTCGGAGGCAACGCGGGCAGCGACCGGAAAGCCGTTCTCGGCGTAGTCGATGGCGGCTTCCAGGACCTGTGTCATCGACCAGCTGCCGTGGCTTTCCAGCAGCGTCTCCCAGGCCTTGATGGCGCCGGGCACGGTGACCGCGTGAATAGAGTCCTCTGCGATGGTCTTGAGGCCCAGAGCCATCAGGGCCTCCGGCGTGGCGGCGCTGGCGGCGCGTCCCGAACCGTTCAGGCCGTGGATGGCGCCGTCGGGCTCAGCGACGATGGCGAAGCAGTCGCCGCCGATGCCGGTCATGTGCGGCTCGACCACGCATTGCACGGCCAGTGCGGCGAGAGCACCGTCGACGGCGTTGCCGCCCTGGCGCATCGCCTGCAGCGCCGCCTCGGTGGCCAGCGGATGCGAGGTTGCTGCCATCGCCTTGCGGGCATGGACCGGAGAGCGGCCGGGAAGATGAAAATTACGCGCCATTGACGTCCTCACGCACACAGTGTTGTTCGTTTTCGACGGGCTGTTTTTCAAGCCCGCCGCTTTGTCGCAGAAACCGGCTCTGCTATCCAGAGCACCACCGGGACAAACAGTTGAACCGGTCCCGGATTCCATTGCGCCGCGCGGCGACACAACCGCTCGCCGGCGAAAAGTCGCTCCATCACCGGCGATCCGGAGCGGATTCTCATCGCGAAAGGGCGAAAAACTCATGACCAAACTGACACTGGATAGCGCGCAGACGATCGTCTCGGGCGCCCTGGCCAAGGCCGCCGAGCTTGGATTGAAGCCCATGACGGTTGTCGTTCTAGACGCCGGCGGCCACGCGGTGGCGCTTGCGCGCCAGGATGGCTCCTCGATCCTGCGTCCGCAGATCGCAAACGGCAAGGCGTTCGGCGCGCTGTCAGTGGGCGCCGGTTCGCGCTGGCTGGACGCCAACGCCCAGACCCGGCCGCATTTCATCCAGGCGTTGAATGGCGCGTCCGGCGGCATGATCGTGCCGGTTCCCGGCGGTGTGTTGGTGCGCGACGCCTCGGGCGAGATCATCGGCGCGGTCGGCGTCACGGGCGATACGTCCGACAACGACGAGGCGATCGCCGTCTCCGCCATCGAGGCGCTCGGGCTTACCGCCGACGTGGGCTGAGCAAGGTCGGATGACGGCAGACCGGAGTGACATTGTGATGGATGGGGCGCGGCGGCGCTGAGAGTGCCGCGACAAAGCGCCGTGTCCTCGGTCCTTCCACCCCCTCTGCAATGTCCTCCCTGCGAAAGCAGGGACCCAGTAAACGCCGGCTTGTGATCGTGCTGCGGCACCGCCACACGCTTGACTGAGATCAGCGGCATGAACCGCCAGGCTGTCGGTTACTGGGTCCTGGGTCTCGCGGTGGGCCGCGGGCCAAGGCTGGCCGCGGGTCAGTCCTTGTCGCGGGCCAGGGCCTCGATTTTCTTCTGCATGTCGGCCAGCTGCTGTTTCAGGTCGCCGAGATCCTTGTCGGACGCCGGTCTGGATGCCGCCGCCGTCTTGCTCTCCCCGTCGTCCGCGTCTTCCCCGGTTGCAAACGGCGAGAACATGCGCATGGCGCGTTCGAACATTTCCGTGTTGCGGCGCACCTGATCCTCGATCGCGCCAAAGGTCGTCGTGCCGATCGTTTGGGACATCTGCTCGCGCAGCTTTTCCTGGTCCTTGGTCAGCGTGGAGATGGAAAACTCCAGAAAGCTGGGCACGATGTTCTGCATCGAATTGCCGTAGAAACCGATCAACTGGCGCAGGAACTCGACGGGAAGAAGATTCTGCCCCTTGGCCTCCTGCTCGAAGATGATCTGCGTGAGCACCGAGCGGGTAATGTCGTCGCCGGACTTCGCGTCGTAAACGACGAAGCTCTCGCCCTGCTTGACCATGTCCGCGAGGTCTTCAAGCGTCACGTAAGTGCTGGTGCCCGTATTGTAGAGACGCCGGTTGGCGTATTTCTTGATGGTTGTCGGTTCGTCTTTTTTTGTCATATCTTCAACCACATTGCGCACGCCGGATCCGGCGTGCATGGACGGCCACTATCTTATCTGTTCTGGGTCACGTCCTGTTTCCCCTGACAACCACGATAAGGCATTATTTGCGAAAATCACCACTGCTTTTTTTGTTCGTTGCTTTGCCTGTTGCATCGCGGCGAAAATTTTGCCGCGTTCCGGCCCCAGGGGCGCAACGGCCCTGGGGCATGAGCCCGGCGCGCCTTGCTGCGGCGCGGTGAAATTTGCGCACCTCCAGTTGACTTGATCCGGGGCAGCGGCTGTATTCGACGGTGGCGACGCGTTCGCGCCGGATCGTCGCGCCCGCCGCGGGCATGGGCTTTGGGTCACATTGACCAATGGCAGGACGGGCGGGGCGGCATTAGTGTGCACGTGCGAGAGGGCCGCACGCGGCATTGTTGAGCAACAAGCGGCTACGCGGCCCGGGGCGCATCCCGGCAAGCGGCACGGTCAATCAGGACGCGGCGGGCGACCCGAAAGAGGGTCGACCGGCCGGTCCGTCAAGGGAGATCCACTCTATGAGCGACACATCCGATATCGTCATTGTCAGCGCGACGCGTACAGCCGTCGGATCGTTCAATGGTGCCTTCGCCAACACCCCGGCGCATGAACTGGGCGCGGCGGTGATCAAGGAGGCGCTCGAGCGCGCCAAGGTCGATGCGGCGGATGTGGACGAGGTCATTTTCGGTCAGGTGCTGACCGCCGGCCAGGGCCAGAACACGGCCCGCCAGGCGGCGATCGGCGCGGGCATTCCCGATAGCGCCACGGCGCTGGTGATCAACCAGGTCTGCGGCTCGGGCCTGCGCACCGTGGCCTTGGGCATGCAGCAGATCGCCAGTGGCGACGCCTCCGTCATCGTCGCCGGCGGCCAGGAGAGCATGTCGCTGTCCGCCCACTGCGCGCATATGCGCAACGGCTACAAGATGGGCGACTTCAAGATGATCGACACGATGATCAAGGACGGCCTGTGGGACGCCTTCAATGGTTATCACATGGGCATCACGGCGGAGAATGTCGCCAGCGCGTTCCAGATCACCCGCGAGCAGCAGGACGCCTTCGCGCTCGCCTCGCAGAACAAGGCGGAAGCGGCGCAGAAGGCCGGGAAATTCAAGGAAGAGATCGTTCCGATCACGATCAAGGAGCGCAAGGGCGACCGGATCGTCGAGGATGACGAATACATCCGTCACGGCGCGACGCTGGAAAGCATGACCAAGCTGCGCCCGGCCTTTGACAAGGACGGCACGGTGACGGCGGCCAATGCGTCGGGCATCAACGATGGCGCGGCGGCCGTGGTGCTGATGAGCGCCGCGGAAGCGAAAAGGCGCGGGCTGACGCCGCTGGCGCGGATCGCGTCCTGGGCGACCGCGGGCGTGGATCCGAAGATCATGGGCACGGGCCCGATTCCCGCCTCGCGCAAGGCGCTGGAGAAGGCCGGCTGGAAGATCGAGGATCTGGATCTCGTGGAGGCAAACGAGGCCTTCGCCGCCCAGGCTTGCGCGGTCAACAAGGACATGGGCTGGAATGCGGATATCGTCAACGTCAACGGCGGCGCGATCGCCATCGGCCATCCGATCGGCGCGTCGGGCACCCGCGTGCTGGTAACGCTTCTGCACGAGATGGGCCGTCGTGACGCCAAGAAGGGTCTGGCCACGCTGTGCATCGGCGGCGGCATGGGCGTTGCCATGTGCGTCGAGCGCGCCTGATACCCTTGCGGAAGATCAAGGCGGGGGCCGCGCGCCTCCGCCACAAAGGCGGCAGCAAGATCGCCACACGCTCATTTTTCAAAAACGACACGCGCGCAGCCGTCACACAGAAGCGTTGACCGCGCTGCGCGCACAGACGTCACGGGGAACTATCATGGGATCTGTTGCACTGGTTACCGGCGGCACGCGCGGCATCGGCGAGGCGATCGCGCGCGGACTGAAGGACGCGGGCTACACCGTCGCCGCCACCTATCACGGAAATGACGAGGCGGCGGCCGCCTTCAAGGCGGATACCGGCATCCACGTCTACAAGTGGGACGTGGCGCATCCCGACGAATGCGCCGCCGGCATCGCCAAGGTGGAAGGCGAGCTCGGCCCGGTCGAGGTGCTGGTCAACAACGCCGGCATCACCCGCGACGGCATGTTCCACAAGATGGATTTCGACCAATGGCGGGCGGTGCTGTCGACCAATCTCGACAGCATGTTCACCATGACCCGTCCGGTGATCGAGGGCATGCGGGCGCGCGGATCCGGCCGGATCATCAACATCTCGTCGATCAATGGCCAGAAGGGCCAGATGGGCCAGAGCAACTATTCCGCCGCCAAGGCCGGTGTGATCGGCTTCACCAAGGCCTTGGCGCAGGAAAACGCCTTCAAGGGCATCACGGTGAACGCCATCTGTCCGGGCTACATCAACACCGATATGGTCGCGGTCATGCCGGAGAAGGTGCTGGAGAAGATCGTCGCTGGCATTCCGGTGGGCCGTCTGGGTCACCCGGAAGAGATCGCCGCCACCGTCACCTATCTCGCATCCGACGCCGCCGCCTTCATGACCGGCGCGGTGATGACCATCAACGGCGGCCAGTATATCGCCAACGGTTAAAGCGTATTGGCAAGGCGCCGATCCTTCGAGACGCCCGCTTGCGCGGGCTCCTCAGGATGACGTTATCGTGTTGATGTATCTCGCAACGATCAACACGGCGCGCCTCATCCTGAGGAGGCGCATAAGCGCCGTCTCGAAGGATGGCGCCTTGCTCCGCAAGTGTCTCACCCCAGCAGCGTCGATGCCGCGATCAGCGTGACGGCGAACAGGCCCGCAAGCGACAGCAGCATGCCGCCGGTGCGAAACATCTGGCTCTTGTCCATGAAGGCGAAGCAGAGGCCGTGCGCAGTGCGGCCGAGCCCGAAGGCGATGCCTGTGACCGCCAGCGGCCAGAAGCCCGCGCCCTGCGCCTCCGCGAGAGCCGACAGCACCAGATAGAACGGCGCGTATTCGGCGAGATTGGCGTGCCCGCGGATGGCGCGGCCCAGCTGGGTTACCCCGCCGTCGCCAAACGACACCCTGTGCTTGAAGCGCAGCTGGATGACGCGGGCCGACATGACGAAGAACAAGAGCGCCAGAAGACAGGCGAGCGTCGTGGTGATTGGCAGGCTCATCGGTTTCCTCCCCGCATGAAACGTGGTCCTCGGTTGACATGGGATGGCCGCAAGCCAGAGGCAATGGACTCTAAACGGGCAGTCCGTCGCGCCCCTGCTTCATGACCCGATAATAGGCCCAAAAGAGCCGCGCGGCGATGCCCCGCCACGGCGTCCAGGCTTCGGCGATGGCGTCGAGCGCCTTGGGATCCGGACGGGTCTCGAGCGAAAACGCGTCGCGCACGGCGTTCTGTAGCGCGATGTCGCGCGCGGGAAAGATATCGGGGTGGCCGGCGCAGAACAGCAGAAAGATGTCCGCCGTCCACGGGCCCACGCCGTGGATGGCGCACAGGGTCTTGTGCGCGCTCACCGCGTCCGTTTCCGCCAGCGCCGCCAGATCGAGCCCGTCGCTGAGCGCCGCCGCCACGGCGCGAAGCGCACGGATCTTCGGCTTCGACAGGCCCGCGCCGGCGATCTCCGCGTCCGACAGCGCGTGGATCACATCAGCCTCGAAGGGATCGGCGAGCGCCTCGAGGCGCGAAAAAATCGCGCTGGCGCTGGCCACCGACACCTGCTGGCCGGTGATGATATGCGCCAGGCCGCGAAAATCGGCCGCGCGGCGGCGCAGCGGCAAGGGACCGGCGCGCTCCGCCACGGGCGCCAGGCGTGGATCGAGCGCAAGAAGCTGGTCAAGCCCCGCGCGCACGTCCGCTTCGTTCGCGATCACCGCCATGGCCGCCTCCGCATGGTTGCATGCCCCTGAATGGCATATTTCACGACGCCGCCAAAGCCTGATAGGACAGGGTGTTTCACAAACCGGATATCCCCGTGCGGCCCGTCTTTCGCTTCGCCCCCTCGCCCAACGGCCCTCTGCACCTGGGCCATGCCTATTCGGCGCTGCTCAACGCGGACATGGCGCGCGCCGCGGAAGGACGGCTGCTGCTCCGGCTAGAGGACATCGACGTCACCCGCTGCCGGCCGGATTTCGAGACCGCGATCTACGAGGATCTCGCGTGGCTGGGGCTGGACTGGGAGCAGCCGGTGCGCAGGCAGTCGGAATTTTTCGGCGATTTCACCCGCGCGCTTCAGCTGCTCGACGATGATGCGCTGATTTATCGCTCCTACCCCACACGCGGCGAGATCCGCGCCTTCGTGGAGACGCGAGAGGCGGCGGGCGAGACCTGGCCGCGCGATCCCGATGGCGCGCCGCTGTTTCCCGGTGATGCGGCGATCTTGCCGGAGGCCGAAATCGCCAGACGTCTTAGGGAGGACGCGCCCTACGCCCTGCGGCTCGATATGGCTGGCGCGCTGGCCCGCGTCGGCCGCGATCTCGCATGGAATGAGACCGGCGTGGGGCCGGACGGCGATGCTGGCACGGTTGCGGCGCGGCCGGAGCTCTGGGGCGATGTGGTGCTGGCGCGCAAGGACGTCGCCACCAGCTATCACCTCTCGGTGGTCGTCGACGACGCGCTGCAAGGAATCACCCATGTGGTGCGCGGACGGGATCTGTTTGCCGCCACATCCGTACATCGGGTGCTGCAGGCGCTGCTTGATCTGCCCGCGCCCGTCTACCACCACCACCGGCTGATCCTGGATGCGGACGGCGGCAAACTGTCGAAATCCGCCGGCGCCGCCAGCCTGGCGTCGCTGCGCGCCGACGGCGCCACACCGGGCGACATCCGGCGGATGGTGGGGCTGTAGTCCCTTACATCACGCCCAGAAACTTCATCCACAGGCCGATGGACAGCACGGCGCCGCCGGTCGACAGCGTGATGGTGTTGGACGACAGCGCGTGGCCGGTGCCAAAGCGGGTTGCGAAGAGATAGGCGTTGATGCCGGTCGGACAGGCCGCGGTCAGCGTGGCGACCTGCACCCACAGCGGCGGCAGCTTG
Organism: Breoghania sp. L-A4; assembly: GCF_003432385.1. Lineage (NCBI taxonomy): Bacteria > Pseudomonadati > Pseudomonadota > Alphaproteobacteria > Hyphomicrobiales > Stappiaceae > Breoghania > Breoghania sp. L-A4. The sequence goes on from NZ_CP031841.1 coordinate 166,931, forward strand.
AACACATAGAGCGTGAGCAGATAGACGATCACCGGCAGCCCGACGATCTTGAGCGCGGTCATGACGATGGCCGGGGCGAGATTGCCGCGAATGCCGTAGCGTCGCAGGCTCATGCCGAGCGAGAACAGGGCCACGGGAATGGCGGCATTGGCGATCTTGCCGATGGCGTCGGCCGGCAGCCCGGTCAGCGGTAGGCCCGCGGTGCGCCACGCGGCGCCGGCCAGAATGCCGATGACCAGCGGATTGACGAGCAGGTTCCGGGTGATGCCGATCAGCGTCTGGAGAAGCGGCTTGGGCTCCTCGGTGCCGTCGGTCACTGCCGCGCGCTCCATCAAAATGGTGCTGGCGATCGTCATCACCGGCAGATGCACCGACAGGATGACGAACAGCGGCACCAGCCCGGTATCGCCGAAGGTGGCTGAGACCACCGGAATGCCGACCAGCACCGTGTTGGCGAAGCCCGCGGAAATGCCGCCGATCACCCCGTAACGCGCCTCGCGGCGAAATATTCGCCGGCTGAGAAGGGTCGCGGTTGCCCAGATGATCGCCACGCCCGAAAAATAGGCGGCCCACAGCGCCCAAGGCGAGGCGCCGTCGAAGGAGGCGGTGGCCAGCGTGCGGAACACCAGAAGCGGGATCGCGATGACGTAGACGAACTGGCCGAGCGCGTCGCCGACCGATTCGTTCAGGAGCTTCGTTACCGCCGCGCCGAAGCCGAAGACGATCAGCGCGAAGATCGGCAGGACGACGGCGACGATGTCATAGGAAATCATGGAACTACCGGGAACGGCGTAGTGGTCTGTGGCGGGCGCGCCGTGACAGGATCCATCGGCGCGGCCCGGCCGCAGGCGGGAGACGTTCAACCTAGAGCGGTTTTCTTTCAAAGGAAAGAATCGCCGCCGTGCCTTCCGAAAGCCGCGGCGGCAATGGCGCGCGCCGCACGCAATGTGTCCGGTCGCGAATTGACCCGCCCCGCGCGGCTGTGTCATTGCTGGGAAAAGCAATGCTTCGCGTCGCCGCTTCGCGACCATGTGCACACCCGGAACCCTCTTCCCATGAGCGATGCGCCGCACGGCACTTCGGACTCCAACGGCCAGCCACAACCGGCGGCACCCGGCGAAGCCGGACAGCCCGACACGGCGCTGGCGCTGGCGGTCATCGTGCATGACATCCGCACGCCGCTGGGCGCGATCTCCGCGACCGCCGATCTGCTGGCCGCCGGGCCGCTCAACCCGATTCAAACGCGCTATGTGGACACGCTGCGTCAGGCGGCGGCTGCGTTGAACGATCTGGCCGGCGAGTTGCTGGAGGAGGCGGGCGAGGTGTCGCCGGAACCCCGCTCGCCGATGGTCTGGAACCCGCGCGAGTTCCTCACCAGCATCGGCGCGATGTTCTCGGCGCAGGCGCACGCCAAGAACGTGCGCTTCGAGACCGATATTGCCGATGCGCTGGGCTTTCCCGCCGAGGGCGATCCCAACGCGGTGCGCCGGATCCTGTCAAACCTGCTCGACAATGCGATCAAGTTCACGAAGCACGGCGCGGTGCGTCTTTCGGCGGCGCTGACCAACGACGGCCGGTCGATCGAGATTCGCGTCAGCGACGAAGGCCCGGGAATTGCGCCGGACGAGCTGGCGGAGTTGTTCACGCCCTATACGCAGGGCGCGTCGGGCATGAACCTGCAACGCGGCTCAGGTCTTGGGCTGTGGATCTCGAAGACGCTGGCGACACGTCTGCAGGGCACGCTGGATGTCTCCAGCACGCCCGGGCAAGGCACCTGCTTCAGCTTGCGCATCCCCTGCCCGCGCCTGCGCGGCGGCGTCGCGGATGTCGCGGACACGGATGCGGCGAAGCAACAGGTGGTCCGCAAGGGCTTGCCCCTGGGGCTCAACGTGCTGGTGGTGGACGACAACGCCATCAACCGGCTGCTGATCACCACCTTTCTTGAATCCTTCGGCATGCGCTTTTACGCCGTGACCAGCGGGCCAGAGGCGATCGACGCCATCGCGCAGCAGCCGTTCGACGCGGTGATCATGGACTTGCAGATGCCGGATATGGACGGCATCGAGACGGCTGCCCTGATGCGTGAGAGCGAGAGCCGGCTGCCGATCATCGCCCTGACCGCGGGTATGCGCCCTACGGACACCAAGAGACTGCGCAAGGCGGATTTCTGCGCCACGTTGGGCAAACCCTTCGCGCCCGCTGACCTGCTGCAGGCGCTGACCAAGGCAGCCGCGTGCGAATAGGGCGGCGCGCTATTTGGCGGCGGCGGTGACGATGCGCAGCGCGAACGCGCCCATCAGCCCGGCAAACAGCCAGTCGACGGTCTTCATGACCTTCGGAGAGCGCTTGAGGGCGGAGGAAAACCGCTCGGCGGTGAGAATCATCGCGGCGCCCGCCGGGATCGACAGGGCGATGAAATAGAACCCCAGAAACACCAGCTTGCCGCGTGCGCCCGGGTCGCCCGAGCTGACGAACTGCGGCAGGAAGGTCACGAAGAACAGCACGATTTTCGGGTTGAGCAGATTGATCGCGACGCCCTGCAGCCAGACGCGGGCGATGCCGCGCCTCGGCTCGGGCTTCATGTCCAGCGACAGCGCAGAGCCCTTGCGCACCGATTGCACCGCCAGCCAGACCAGATACAGTGCGCCGGCGACTTTCACCGCCAGGAAGGCCGTCTCGGATGCCGCCAGCAGGGCGGACAGGCCGTAGGCGGCCAGAAGCGTGTGCACGATGATTCCGGAGGTGGCGCCGAACATGGCGGCGAAGCCCGCGGCCCTGCCCTGCGTCAGCGCCTTGCCAACGGTGAGCGTCATGTCCGGTCCGGGCGTGACGATGAGAAGGGCCGCCGCCAGGGTGAAGGCGGCCAGAACCGTGATTTGCGGAATGAAACTGATGTCGGACAGCATGATCGCTCACCAAGAAACGTCGGTGCGCCGAACATACAACACTTTGCGTGTCCGGATCACCAGCAATCTGCGGGGCCGGAGTTCACGAAGCGGCACTGTGCACCGCATCGCGTGTTAGTCTCGGGTCGACACGAGCGGCACGCAGGGTGGATCACCCGGGCTTCGCCGGGTGATGACGGCGGAGGAAGGGGTGGTTTCGACGGCTCGGTTCGAGTGTTTCTGGTCCCGCGCGCTCCCCTTCCTCATGACCCGCCGTCCGCTCCACGTCTTTGCCCGGCGAAGTCCGGGCAATCCAATCCCGTTCTCCAAATGCTCCGGGTTCAATGTTGCATCAGGTCGATGCGCGTCTGGTTCAACTGCGCGATGCGCCGAGCCTTCATCGCGCAGGACCATGCCCTGATCGGTTTCTCGCGACGGAGACGGGAGATGGATGTGATCACGAACGCTCGTCGCCTGCCCGCTTAAGCCCGCGTCAGCTGCCAGTCGAAGGCGTCGTCCATGCGGTCGTTACCCCAGAACAGTTCGCCGTCGCTGGTCACAAAACTGGGGGCGCCGTAAAGGCCGATGCGGTCCGCCTCGCGCCCCTGATCCTTGAGCGCTTCCTTCATCACCGGTTCGCGCGTCTCGGCCAGCAGCTCGTCGGCGTCCAGGCCGAGTTCCGTCAGGATGCCGGCAAGCAGATCGGGCTGCGAAATGTCCTTGCCCTCGCCGAATTCCGCATGAAACACCGCGCGGGTGAAGGCGCCGGTCCAGCCGAAATCCTTGCCCAGAAGCGCGAGCCGCGCCGCGGTCAGGCCGTTTTGCGGAAAAACGTCCGGGCGAACCAGCGGCAGGCCGTATTTGTCGCAGGAGCGCTCAAGGTCCCGCCACATGTTCATGCCCTTGGCGGGAAACAGGTTGAACGGAGAATCCGTCCAGCCCTGGCGCGCGAAGATGGGGCCGAGCAGGAAGGGCTCCCAGGTGATCCCGACACCGCGGCGGGTGGCCTCGGCCTCGACGCGCATGGCGGTCAGGTAGCTGTAGGAGGAGGCAAAATCGTACCAGAAGCCGACGGTGGTCATGACGGATACACCTTGTATCGAATGATTGTACCACAGGCGTTTTGTTCATATGGATAGGGCGAGAAACGCAAAGCCAGCGTGCCGCACGCGGTCCATCCGCATGGCGCGTCCCGGGCGCAAGCCCTGGTCACTTCGTGAGAAGCATCCATCCATGAACGCGGACAAGCACAGCGCGCAGACGATAGTGTTTTTGCGCAAGCTCCGATATGCGGGAATTCGACTAGCGGCGCGCGTCCGGTTGCTCGCGCGCCGCGCCGTGCATGCGCCGGTCGTTTCCTGCCTGGTGGCGATCACCGTGACAAGCGCCATTTTCCTCGCATTCCCCGGGCTCGATCTGTGGTTTTCCGGCTTGTTTTATGACAGTGATTCGGGATTCTGGGCCGCGCGCACGCCGGAACTCGTTCGCCTGCGTGCATTGGGACCGACGTTCGTCTGGCTGATTGGCGGGATCTCGGCATTGATCCTGGTTGTCCGCGCGGCTTGGCCGGATCGCCCGCCGCTGGTTGGCCTGCGCGCGCCGGTCTTCCTGCTGACCACCCTGGCGCTGGGTCCCGGGCTGCTGGTCAACGGCATCCTCAAGAGCTATTCCGGCCGGCCGCGGCCGCGCTACGTCGAGATGTTCGGCGGCGATCTGCCCTATGTTCCGGTATGGCGCTTCACCGATTACTGCGCCGACAACTGCTCGTTCGTCTCCGGCGAGGGCGCGTCGGGCCTGTGGTTTCTGGCGCTGGCGCTGGTGGTGCCGCGCGCCTGGCGCATTCCCACCGCTCTCGCCGCCGGCCTGCTGGGTTTCGCGGTGTCGCTTAACCGGGTGGCCTTCGGCGGGCATTTCCTGTCCGATAGCCTGCTGTCGTGGTGTCTGACGGGGCTGGTCGTGCTGCTGGCGCACCGGCTTTTCTACCGCGACACTCCGCGTTTTCTCACCGACGACGCGCTGGACCGGACGCTGGCCCGTTTCGGCTGGTGGCTGCGCGAGACGGCCGATCATTTGCGCAGGCGCATTCGCGAGGCGATCCGCGCCCGCCGCTCCTGAGCGCGCCGTCCTGCCCCGTTCCGCATCGCCGCGACTTGCTTTGCCAAGCGCATGATCTACCGTCGGCTTCAATTAGGTTCGGAACCCGCGCATGCCCACTCAGAATTTCGACGTCGTCATTGTCGGCGGAGCCGTGGTCGGGCTGTCCACCGCCTATTTCCTGACACAGCAGCCGGGGTTTTCTGGCTCCATCGCGGTGATCGAGAAGGATCCCGCCTACCGCCGGGCGGCGACCACATTGTCCGCCGCCTCCATCCGCCAGCAGTTCTCCACGGCGGAAAACATCCGTCTGTCACTGTTCGGGCTCGAGTTTCTGCGCACGCTCAAGAGCCGTTTTGGGCCGGACGCCGACGTCGGCCTCATCGAGGGCGGCTATCTGATGCTCGCCGGCGCGGCGGGCTATCCCGTGCTGGCGGCAAGTCACGCGCTGCAGATCGCCGAGGGCGCGGATATCGCGCTGATGCCGCCGGACGCGCTCAAGCAGCGGTTTCCGTGGATCAACACAGACGGGCTGGCGGCGGGCTGTTTCGGCCGTTCGGGCGAGGGCTGGTTCGACGCGCATCTGCTGCTGGGCTGCCTGAAGAGCGCATGCAGGGCCGCGGGCGTGACGCTGATCACCGACGCGGTGACGGGGATCGATACACGCGGCGGGTCGGTCGCGGGCGTCGGGCTTGCGTCCGGGGCGCTGCTTGGCTGCGGTGCGCTGGTCAATGCGGCGGGGCCAGGCGCGGGCGATGTGGCGGCGCTCGCCGGCATCGCACTGCCCGTGGAGCCGCGCAAGCGCTGCGTCTTCACCTTCCAGTGCCGCGAGGAACTGCCGCGCCTGCCGTTGATGGTCGATGTCAGCGGCGTCTATGTGCGCCCGGAAGGCGCGGGCTACATCTGCGGCGTCTCTCCGGCGCCGGAGGCCGACGCGCGCGCGGACGCGGATGATTTCGATGTGGACTGGCCGCTGTTCGACGAGATCATCTGGCCGGCGCTGGCCGAACGCGCGCCGGCGTTCGAGGCGATCAAGCCGGGCCCGGCCTGGGCGGGCCATTACGACTACAACCGCCTCGACCAGAACGCGGTGATCGGCACGCATCCCGAGATGACGAATTTTCTCTTCGCCAACGGATTTTCCGGCCACGGCTTGCAGCAGGCGCCGGCCGCCGGGCGCGCCGTGGCCGAACTGATCACGCTGGGGCGCTTCGACACCCTCGATCTGTCGGTCTTCGGATACGAGCGGGTGCGGGACAACCGCCCCGCGCCCGAGCGCTGCGTGATCTGACGCGAAACGCTTCAGTCGTGCGCGGTGAGGATCTTCTCGATATCCGCGACCGAGTGCTTGGTCAGCGTCTTGTCGAATTCCGCGGTGACCTTTGAGGAGACCTCGCTGTGCAGCGCCTTGCGCAGGGCGCCGAGCACCACCGGCGGGGCGACCAGGACCAGATGCTTGAACTCGTTCCTGTGCGCCGCCTTGTAGAGTGCGTCGGCCAGGGTTTTCGCGAAGCGCTCCTTTTCCAGCACGTGCCAGTCGGTGTTCTCCATCGAGCTGGAATGCGGGCTCGGCCCGTCGCTCATCCGCCCCGGCGCGTCGGCCGCCTGCTCGCGGTTGGCGGGGTTGTCGTGCTCCAGCACGCGGATCACCTTGAGATTGGGGTAAAGTCCGTCGCCTTCATTGCGGAAGAACAGGGCCTTCTCCCCGTCCCCAACCAATACCCACGCGTCATGTGCGATCCGAATTCCGCTCATTGAAGGCTACTCCTCAGTGTTCATTCCGATGATCGGGCGCGCCGGGTTGTCGGCCCCGCACGGCCCGGCGACCGGCCCCATCAGAACGCGGGAGACGGCCGCGCGCCTTGATCTGGATCGGGTCGCGGCGATTCGCGGGGCGCCCCATCCATGCCCCGGCCGGGGCGGCGCTGGTCCCAGTGAATGCCTGTTCCGTGGCGAGAATTGGATGGCGGGCGCGGAAAGTGATGCGGGGATGCTATCGTTGCGCGGAATGTGGGCAAACAGGAGGATACGGTGCAATGAGCGAGAAAGCCGCGACGCTGAATGAGGCCGGGCGCGCCGAGGCCTTGGCCGCACTCGACGGCTGGTCGATGGCCGAGGGCCGCGACGCCATCACCAAGACCTTCATGTTCAATTCGTTCAGCGAAGCGTTCGGCTGGATGGCGCGGGCGGCGCTGATGGCGGAGAAGACCAATCACCACCCGGAGTGGTTCAATGTCTACAACCGGGTCGAGGTTACCCTGTCGACCCATGACGCGGGCGGGCTGACAGCCAAGGACATCCGGCTGGCCAAGGCGATGGACGCATACACGCGTTAGCCTGTGGCGGTCCGCGGCGCTTTACGATGCCTTCTCGATGGTGAACCGCAGGATCTCGCCGCCGTCGGCCGAGACCGTCTCGGTGGCGACAAGCCGGTGCCCGTGCTCGGCGCAGAAATGCGGGATGTCGATGCGCGCCATCGGATCGGTGACCTCGACGAGCACGCGGGCTCCCGCCGCCATCGGTTTCATCGCCTTGGCGGTCTTGAGCACCGGCAGCGGGCAGATCAGGCCGCGCAGGTCCAGGAGCGTCGGGTCGGGGCGGGCTTGTGCATGCGATGGTCCACGTTTGCGGCACGGCCGAGGGGTGGCCGGGCGCGGGAATTGTCTCGCCCCGCCTTCCTGCCTATGTCAGCTTGGCAGCGAATATGTCAACCTGTCGCCACACCAAAGGAAGTCCGATGCAGCATCCCGATCCTCTCGACATTCTCGATTTCTGGTGGCGGGCGGGACCTGCCAAATGGTTCGCGCGTTCGGACGAGTTTGACGCGGACCTGCGGGCGCGGTTTCTCGACAGCCATGAGCGGGCGGCCGCGGGAGACCTCGACGGCTGGGCGGAGACGCCGCACGGCATGCTGGCGCTGATCCTCCACCTCGACCAGTTGCCCCGCAACCTGTTCCGCGAGGATTCACGCGCCTTCGCCATGGACGCCAGGGCGCTGGATCTGGCGGCGCTGTCGCTCGAGCGTGGCTTTCATCGCGCCTTCCCTTCGGTGGCGCGCGCCTTCTTCTTCCTGCCCTTCGAACACGCGGAAGACATGGCCGCGCAGGAGCGTTCGGTCGACCTGTTCCGCCAGAACGGCGAGCAGGAAACGTATTTCTATGCGCTGGTGCACATGGATGTGATCCGCAGGTTTGGACGTTTTCCGCATAGAAACAAGGTTTTGGGCCGCACGACGACGGCCGCCGAGCAGGCGTTCCTGGATTCGGGCGGGTTTGGCGCCTGACGGCCTGCCATTGCACGAATGCACAATTTTTAATCAGGCGTGCGCAGGCAATCTGCACAGTATCTGATCAAAACGCAGGCTTTGCCTGTTTTTCAATCAGCGCCTCGAGGCCGGTCTTCGAGAACGGCAATTTACACTTTTTAAATCAATAGCTTGTGGCAAAACAAGGAGTGCCCCGCGGCGCTCCTTTCGGTGTTTTATTCGGTGTTGGCACGGACCTTGATAGGGATGGGCAAGTCGCAGCCGGAAATCGGGCCCGCCCGATCATCCTGCATGCGTCGCGGCTGGGGCGGCGACGTGATCCGGCGGCTCACAAGAAGGATACGGGAACCGAACATGAAAATTGTCATGGCCATTATCAAGCCGTTCAAACTCGACGAGGTGCGCGACGCCCTCACGGGGATCGGCGTCCAGGGTCTCACCGTTACCGAGGTAAAGGGTTACGGCCGCCAGAAAGGTCACACCGAGATCTACCGGGGTACGGAATACGCCGTCAGCTTCCTTCCGAAACTGAAGATCGAGGTGGCGGTCGCCACCGACACGGTCGACAAGGTCGTGGAAGCCATCAGCATCGCTGCGAAAACCGGTCAGATCGGCGACGGCAAGATCTTCGTCTACTCGATCGATCAGGTCGTCCGCATCCGCACCGGCGAAACCGACGCCGAAGCGCTCTAAGTGCCAATCGAGGGCTAATTTTATGAAAAAATCCACACTTATTGGCGGTCTGTCTCTGACCGCGCTTGGCATCATCGCCGCCGCGTCTCCGGCGCTGGCGCAAGATGCCACCGAAGCGGCGGCGCCGGAATTCGCGAAAGCGGCCGACACTGCCTACATCTTCAACACGCTGCTGTTCCTGATCGGCGGCTTCCTGGTCATGTGGATGGCGGCCGGCTTCGCCATGCTCGAGGCGGGCCTGGTGCGTTCCAAGAACGTGTCCATGCAGTGCCTGAAGAACATCGCCCTGTATTCCATTGCCGGCCTGATGTTCTGGATCACCGGCTACAACCTCATGTACACCGGCGTTGACGGCGGCTTCATGGGCTCGTTCGGCCCCTATTCCTTCGATGCGGTGGGCGGCGACTCGCTGGACACCGGTTATTCGACGGCGTCGGACTGGTACTTCCAGATGGTGTTCTGCGCCACCACCGCCTCGATCGTCTCCGGCACCCTGGCCGAGCGCATCAAGCTGTGGCCCTTCCTGATCTTCACCGTCGTCCTGACCGGCTTCATCTACCCGATCACGGGTTCGTGGGAGTGGGGCACGGGCTGGCTCGACGTCATGGGCTTCTCCGACTTCGCAGGCTCCACGCTGGTGCATTCGGTCGGCGGCTGGGCGGCTCTCTCCGGCGCTCTGATCCTCGGCGCCCGCAAGGGCAAGTACGGCCCCGGCGGCCAGGTGACCCCGTTCCCGGGCTCCTCCATGCCGCTGGCAACCCTGGGCACCTTCATCCTGTGGCTCGGCTGGTTTGGCTTCAACGGCGCCTCGCAGCTCGCCATGGGCACCATCGGTGACGTCACCGACGTCTCCCGCATCTTCGCCAACACCAACATGGCGGCTGCCGCCGGCGTTGTCGTGGCGATGATCCTGACGCAGATCCTTTACAAGAAGGTCGACGTCACGATGGCGCTCAACGGCGCGCTCGCCGGTCTGGTCTCCATCACCGCCGAGCCGCTGGCTCCCTCCGTCCTGCAGGCGGTCATCATCGGCGGCGTGGGCGGCGCAATCGTGGTCTTCGCGGTCCCGATGCTCGACAAGCTGAAGATCGACGACGTCGTCGGCGCCATCCCCGTCCACCTTCTGGCGGGCATCTGGGGCACCTTCATCGTGGCCTGGTCCAATTCGGACGCCAGCTACACGGTGCAGCTGACCGGCATCGTCGCCATCGGCGCCTTCACGATGATCGCCTCCGGCATCGTGTGGTTCATCCTGAAGGCCACCATCGGCATCCGGGTGAGCGAAGAGGAAGAAGCGCTGGGTCTCGACAAGGTCGAAATCGGCGTGGAAGCCTACCCCGAGTTTGGACAGGGCAGCCAGCGCGTCTGACCCTTCCAACCCTGAATGCAGGCCGGATCCTCCCCCGGCCGAAGACTGGCCCGGGCCTTGCGCCCGGGCCTTTTTCGTTTGGGCCGCGAGTGGTCTGGAACTTGCCTGTCAGACGCCACTCCGTCGTGAAAGGCGCTCCATGATCGCGCTCGAAAGTTATCCCGTCGCCGATGCCTGGTTTTCCGGAAAACCGCTGGATGACACCGCCCATATGCTCATCGAGCCGCATGTGCATGTGCTCGAGCAGGCGAACATGGTGTTTCTGCGCGGCCGCGACCGCGAACTGATGATTGACACGGGAATGGGCATTGTGCCGATTGTGCCGCTCACGCAAGCCGCTCAGTGACATCGTCTGCGTCTCGGCCCACACGCATATGGATCACATCGGCGGCGTGCACGAGTTCGAACACCGCCTGGTGCACCCGATCGAGGCCGACGCCATGGTGCGCCCGCGCGGCATGAACACGCTGATCCGCGACGAGATCCCGGATTCACTGCTGAGGCTGTTCGAGGAGGCGGGCTATCCGCCGATCGGCGAGATGCTGATCGATGCCCTGCCCCATGCGGGCTACGACCCGAAAACCTACAATCTGCAAGGCGCTCCGGCGACCGGCCTGCTCGAGGAAGGCGATGTGGTGGATCTGCGAGACCGGCGGTTTTCCGTGCTGCATGTGCCGGGGCACTTGCCGGGCAGCATCGCGCTGTTTGAGGAAAAGACCGGAATCCTGTTTGCCGGCGATGCGATCTACGACGGGCCGCTGATCTACGACGGCCCCGGCATGAGCGTGCCGGATTACATCGAGACCATGCTCAAGCTGCAGGCGCTGGACGTCTCAATCGTGCACGGCGGGCACGATCCGAGCTTCGGCAAGAAGCGGCTCAACGAGATCATCGCGCATTACTTCATGCTCTGGGGTGTGTGAGCGGCGCGGACAGCGCTCGCCTTGCGCCAAGGGCCGTGGCGTTCACGGGGAAGCGGTAGAACTCGCCGCCAACATCATGGAGGCAGACATTCCTCGACAACCCGCCAGAAGCCCTTTCATCCCCAAGTGGAGCCGCGTTCAGAGCGCCTTCCCCGACCTGCTGTGCGAGATGAAGGAGGCCGTGGAAGCTAACAACGCGGAATAAAATGGAGACAACTTCGATCGGGTCGATCTACAGCTCGGCCGAAACCCATCCCTTTTCAAGAAGTGTCTCAAAGGCGATGCCGATCTGACGTTCCGAGAAACGCTTCTTGCGATCGTTCCAACCGTAGACCTTCGTCGCTGCCTCCTTAGGCGACGTCGCATTCTCGTGCTTGACGACCCAATGAACAGTTGCGAGCAATTCAAGCCCGAAGGGTGTTTCGAACCCCTCGACCAGCTTACCCACATGCTCAAAGCGGCTGACAGTCTCCCGCTTGCCGGTCAAGAATGCCTCGGCATCCTTCACCGCGCCCGGAACGAGTTCGATCTGCTTGTCCGGAGCATCTCCTCCGTCCGCATAGCCCGCTACGAGATGGCCTTCGACTGCGCGAAGCACATGTCGCAGGTTTTCGGCATATGGGCCATAGGGTGCCTTTTCATATTTCAGCCGCAACGGCTCACCGGCCTCCTGCATGAAATACATCAGCTTGTGTACTTCCAGAAGCGTCACGAACGGATCCATCAAGCCGCCAAGATAGCGGTCCATCAGCGCGACCAAGGCTGCACGACCAGCCGTCATTTTTGGAACTTCGCGTGACTTGGTGGCCACGGCCGCGCTATTCGGCTCAAAGATGATCACATCCAGATCGTTAGCGCCGCGAAGGTTCTCTTCGATACGTTGGCGCACGTCAGACCAGTTGAGGCCGCCAAGGCCGCTGCCAAGCGGCGGGATGGCGATCGAGCGGATGCCGCGATCGCGGATTTCTTTGACAAGGGCCTTGAGACCGGTGTCGATATCCTCCATGCGGCTTTTGCCACGCCAATGGCGCTTGGTCGGGAAGTTGATGATGAACTTCGGGTTGGTGAAGGTGCCGGTCTCGAACACGAACATCTTGCCCGGCTGAACTTCTTCGCGATCACATGCGGCTTTGTACGCCTTGAAGTTTGCGGGAAAGTCATTCTTGAACTGCAGAGCAATGCCACGACCCATGATGCCGACACAGTTGACCGTATTGACGATTGCTTCCGCATCCTCATTCAAAATGTTCCCAGATTTAAATTTAATCATGCCATTGCTCCTCAATAGTACCATTCTCTTTTTATTTCTATTGTTGGTCGATGAGCTGCAGTTGACAAAGCGTTCGATACCCGTTGCGCAATTCCGTTAGAATAAACTCCGATCCGTTCCACCAGATGCCAGGGGAATACATGCTGCACGAGAAATTCAGCCTGCTTTCCTTCTTTAATATCCGCTGATCGAAAATCTCTAGCCGCGACGGCATCCCAATCAATTTCATTCAGTTGATCTAAGTCAGCCCGGAACTGAGTATAAACCGCCCCTGCATTCGACAACGAGAACGCCCAGCGCTGCTTGTTCTCTTCCGCCCATTGAACCACCTGATGCAAATCGGCTTCGAGATGGACGATCGGCTGCTGACCTCCCCGGTAAGCAAGTTCGGGGTGGTTCGAGCAGTGAATCACAAACAACATAATTGATCGTGAACAAAAATAGAACGGGACATATTCACCTACGCACGTTCCCATGTGGCAGGATACAGGCAGGCCAAGTCGCCGCTGCTTGATACTCTGCATTCCGATCACTGCGCCCCCTTCCCGCTGCATCATCACAGCGTCTGACGACAGACCACCATCCGCTACAATCGACGGAAGATTATCAACATGAACGATATGATAAATTTTAGGTTGTACGGGGGCTGCCATTTTTCGAATGAGCCACTCTCCGCGCAAGCAGTCAAGCCTTTCATTTAAGGTCCTCCTACCCGGAAGAGGTCGTATATCAAAACATCTTCCCCCTCACCTACGGTTAGAAATCCACACGCACTGGTAGGGCTCGAGCCGCAGGCTGGAGCGGATGTCGGGCAGGTCATTGCCGCTGAGCAGGTCGCACCACGCGTCGCCGGAAATCAGGTTGAGCGAGATCAGTGGCAGTTCCTGCGCCTGGTCCGTCATGTTGGCGATCACGAAGATCGACTGCGAGCGGTCCATGCTCTGGCGCCAGAAGCCGAACAGCGCGTGGCCCAGCTGCAGCGTGAACTGGGTGGCGTTGGGATGGAACGCCGGCTGGCGCGTGCGGATGGCGATGCGCCGGGTCATCTCGGCGAGCACCACCGATTGCGGACTCGCCGGATCCTCCAGCAGCGCGTTCAACTCCGGATAATCCCACTGGTGACGGTTGATGGCGCGGTTGGCCTGGGTCTTTTCCACCCGCGCCAGATCGTTCGGCGTCGCCAGCAGGCTGTGCACATAGAAGGCGGGAATGCCTTCCAGCGCCATCATCACGGTCTGCGCGCACAGGAAGCGCACGCGCTGATAGGCGTCCGCGCCGCCGTCCGCCGTGCCCTTCAGCGCGTCGAACAGCGAGACGTTGATCTCGTAGGGCCGCGCGCCGCCGCCGTTGAGCGAGCGCAGGCTGACCAGGCCGCCGAAACCGCGCACCGCGTCGATCATCGCGTCGATCTCGTTGTCGTCGAGCAGCCCTTCGGCGGGCCGCAGGCCGATGCCGTCGTGCGAGGCGACGAAATTGAGAAACGCGCAGCCAAGCTGCGCTGGCGGCATGGCCATCTGCCAGGCGTTGAGATGCACCGAGGTGCCGGTCAACAGCGCATGCAGCATCAGCGGCGGCAGCGAGAAATTATAGACCGCATGCGCCTCGTTGCGGTTGCCGAAATAGCTGAGATTCTCATGGATCGGCACGTTGGTCTCGGTGATCAGCACCACCTTCTCGTCGGCGTAATCCACCAGCGTGCGCATCAGCCGGACGATCTCATGCGCCTGCGGCAGGTTGATGCAGGCGGTGCCGAGCTGCTTCCAGATGAAAGCCACGGCGTCCAGCCGCACCGTGCGCACGCCGTGATCGATGTGAAACCGCAGGATGCGCAGAAACTCCAGCAGCACCTCTGGATTGGCGAAATTCAGATCGACCTGGTCGGGGCTGAAGGTGCACCAGACGTGTTTCTCGCCCGAGGCCGTCTCGACCTTGCGCAGCAGGGGGCCGGCGCGCGGGCGCACCACGGCGGAGGTGTCCGTGTCGGGATCGGCCTCCACGAAAAAGCCGCTGCCCGGCGCGTTGCCCTGCAGGTAGTCGGAGAACCACGCCGAATGGCTCGAGACATGGTTGAGCACCAGATCCGCCATCAGCCGGTATTCCGCACCGATGCGCTCGATGTAGTCCCAGGTGCCCAGCGCAGAATTCACCTGCCGGTAGTCGACCACCGAGAATCCGTCGTCCGAGGTGTAGGGGAAGAACGGCAGGATATGCACGCCGTTGATCGCCTTGCCGACGTGGCGCTTGAGGAAATCGTGCAGCAGGGTCAGCGGCGGATGCTCGCCGTCGATGAAGCTGTCGCCATAGGTGATCAGCACTGTGTCGCGTTCCGACCACAGCGAGGTGGCGACCCGCCGGGCCTGGGAGCGGGGCCTTGATCCTTCCGGCCAGAAGGCATCCAGCACCTTGGCCGTCAGCGCCGCGATGTCATGCTCGGGATAGATGACCTGCAGATTGGCCTTCAGACGCGCGCTCAGCAGAGAGGCGCGCGGCCGGGGCGTCTCGGGCGGCGGGCTGGAGCCGGCGTTCGGGTCCGGAGAAGGTGCGGGTGTCTCGGTCAAGCGTGTCATGCCGGATAGGAAAGCGTTGCTGTCCTATCCATCCTGCCTCAGCTGGAGCTGTGATGAAAGCCGTTGCCGTCGCGCACTGCGCTTTTCGATCGCGAATTGCGATCAAATATCATTCAAATTCGTTTCGAATATCGTCAAATTTCGCGCAACTGGACAGGAATTTTGTCTGACAAGTTGAACCGTTTGATGTGCAGCTCAACGCCGCAACGTATCCGCCAGTGCGCGCCAGCTGAAGGGCTCCTCATAGGCGATTCCCGCCTCCTCCATGCTGTCGACCAGCGCGTCCTGCGCCGCGGCAATGGCCGGCGCCATCCGCGGCTCCTGGCCTGAATCTGCAACGGTCACAACGACTTCGCGCAGCTCCTCGGCGCGGCGGCGGCCGTGTTCCGCGACCCGGCTGACCAGATAGTCCGGCAACTCGCCGTCCCAGCCCATGCCCGGGAAGGAGGCCTGCAGCGACGCCAGCACCGGCTCCTCGACGCCGTAGTGGCGCGCGGTCATGGTGCACTCGACGGTGAGCGCTTCCAGCCCCTTGATCATGATCGAACGGCACATCTTGATCGCCGACGCATAGCCGACATCAGTGGAGACCGCGCGCGCGTTGACGCCGAAATTCGTTAATGTTTCCGCCATCTTGTCCGCGCTCGCGCCGCCCAGAAGCATCGGCACGCCGAGGCGTTTGGGCGGCACCGGCGCCATCACCGCCACGTCCACATAGGCCGCACCCGAGGCCTCGATATCGCCCGCATTCGCCCGCTTGGTTTCCGGCGCCACCGAGTTGATGTCGAGAAAACTCTGTCCCGCCCGCATCTTAGGTCCGGCGGCTTGCGCGACGCCGCGCGCGGCACTGGCGGTCACCGCCGAGATGACGATATCGGCATCTGCCAGAAGCGCCTCAAGAGATCCCCGCTCCTCGACCTGCGCCTCCCGGATCTTTGCGCGCATGGCCGACGCGGTCTGCGGATCGTCGAGCTTGATGTCGTAGGCGGCGACAGCCACGCCGGCCACCTTCGCCAGATCCGCGCCCAGAATGCCGCCGGCTTCGCCGAAGCCGATCAGCGCGATGCGCGTGCTGCTGTTGGTCACCGGCGTCTCCTTTTGTTTCAATAAGTTATCGGCTTCAGGCCAGTGCGAAGACCGTGCCGTCGAACAGTTTGCGTGCCGTGCGGATGATGCCCGAGCGCACGGGCTGGCCGTCGCGCATTTCCACTTCCACCGTCAGCGCGCCGCCTGGATGCTCGATGTCGGCGCGGCACGGGTTGCCGGACAGCGCCCCCGACACCTCGGCGGCCACGGTTCCCGGAACTAGACAGGCGGCGAGCACCGTGGCTGCGGCCAGCACGCCGATGGTCTCGTGCACGCGCTGCGGAATGAAACTGCGCGTGGCGATCGCGCCGCCGTTGCGGGGCGGGGCGACCAGGCACATTTTCGGCACCGTCTTCGACGCGACGTCACCGAGGTTCATCATCGCGCCGGCCTTCAGGCGGATCGCCTCGATGCGCTGCTTGAGCGCCTGGTTTTCCTCGAGTTCCGCCGGGGTCTCGTAACCCGTGATGCCGAAGTCGGCCGCCTTCAGGATGACGTTCGGCATGCCATTGTCGATCAGCGTCACGGACACCCCGTCGATCACATCCACCGCGTTTCCGCTGGGCAGCAGGGCACCGCATTGCGAGCCGGCTGTGTCGAAATAATTCTGCACCACCGGCGCATGGTGCCCCGGCACGCCGTCGATCATGGCATCGCCCTCATAGGCCACTTCACCCTGCGGCGTCTCCACCACCAGATCGGCGCGAGCGGCGGAATTGACCATATGCACCCGAACGGTGGTCAGCTCGCCCGCGACCGGCACAAGCCCGCGCTCGACGGCGAAGGGACCGATGCCGGCGAGAATATTGCCGCAGTTCTGCTGATCGGAGACGATCGGCTTGTCCGGCACCACCTGAAGGAACAGATAGTCGACGTCGCAATCGTTGCGGCTGGAGGGGCCGACGACGGCCACCTTGCTCGTCAGGGGATGCGCGCCGCCGATGCCGTCGATCTGTTTGGGGTCGGGCGAACCCATGATCTTGAGCAGCAGCGCGTCGCGCGCGGCCGGGTCCCGCGGCAGGTCGGAGGCCAGGAAATAGGCGCCCTTGGAGGTGCCGCCGCGCATCTGCATGCAGGGAATGGCGATCTGTCGTGTCATGCTGATCTCCCGCCTCGTATCATCACCGCAACGCGTTGCCGCGCGCGCGTTATCAACTTTGTTTCCTGCGGTGTCATCCTCGGGAGGCCGGAGGCCTTCCCGGGGATCCAGTACCCCGTGTGGCCGGTGTTGGCGCACAGGCTGCGAGGCCAGTGGTTACTGGATGCCCGCCTTCGCGGGCATGACACGGAAGCCGCCGCATGGATCCTCGGACAAGCCCGAGGATATTGGGTGACGCCGGCCGAACGATGGAACCAGCCGCCTCAGCCTTCTTCCGGCCAATAGAGCCGCATCGGGTTGTCGACCAGCAGCTTTTGCAGAAGCGCCGGATCCGGGGCGATCTCGCCGAGCAAGTCGACGAGTTGCCCGTCGTCGGGCACCCATGTCTTCATGTTGGGATGCGGCCAGTCCGTGCCCCACAGCACCTGGTCGGGAAAACTCTCCACCAGATGGCGCGCCAGCGGCACCACATCGGTGAACGGCGGCCCCTCGTGCGACAGACGTTCGGAACCCGACACCTTGACCCAGATATCCTTGCGGGCGGCGAGCAGGCCCTTGAGCAGAGCAAGGCCCGGCTGATCGAGCCCCAGGGCCGGATCCACCCGGCCCATGTGGTCGATGACCACGGGCACCGGCAGATCGGCGATCACCGGCGCAAGCTCATGAATCTTCTCGGTGTCGAAATAGATCACCACGTGCCAGCCGAGCGCGCCGTAGCGCTTGGAGAGCACGTTCAGCGCTTCGAGTGCCGCGTCCGAGCCCAGGTGTTTGACGAAATTGAAGCGCGAGCCGCGGACCCCCGCCGCATCGAGCCGCGACAGTTCCGCGTCCTCGACATCCGGTTTCACCATGGCGATGCCGCGATACTTGCCGCCGCTCGATTCCAGAGAATCGACCAGTGCGGCGTTGTCGGTGCCGTGGCAGCTCGCCTGAACCACGACGGCCCGCTCGAACCCCAGATGATCGTGCAGCGCGCGCAACTGTTCCTTTGACGCATCCACCGGCGTGTAGGAGCGCTGCCGCGCAAAGGGAAATGTCGCAGCCGGCCCGAATACGTGGCAATGCGCGTCGACGGCGCCCTTGGGCACCGCGAGATCCGGCTTCTTCGGGTTCGGGTGGAAAGCGAGATACTCGGCGCTCATGGTCATCCTTGCGTGTCCAGACTGTTCGGCCTTGCGGCGCCGCGCTGCACGCGCGACGCCGCCGGTTATAGCCCAACCGGTCCGGTCAGATGTACTTCAGGCCCTTTTCCTTCAGCCGCTCTCGCATGTTGTAGATATCCAGCCCGAGCTCGCCGCTGGTCAGCCGCGCCCGCGTCTGGGCTTCCTTGGCCTCGCGCGCATGCGCCTTCTCTAGCACCGATACCGCATCGGCGAGAGGCACCACGCAGACGCCGTCGTCATCAGCGACAATCACGTCGCCGGGATTGACCGGGCCGCCAGCGCAGACCACAGGCACGTTCACGGAACCCAGCGTCTCCTTCACGGTGCCCTGGGCGAAGATGGAGCTGGCCCAGACGGGAAACTGCATTTCGGTCAGATCGCGGATGTCGCGCACGCCGCCGTCGATGATCAGACCGGCGACGCCGCGGCCCTTCAGCGAGGTCGCCAGCAGATCGCCGAAATAACCCGCATTCGACGGCGAGGTGGGCGCGACGACGAGAATGTCGCCGGGCTTGCACTGCTCCACGGCCACATGGATCATCCAGTTGTCGCACGGCGGAATGGAGACGGTGACGGCGGAGCCAGCGATGCGCGCGCCGGAATAGATCGGCCGCATCTTCTCCGACAGCAGGCCGAAGCGGCCCTGCGCTTCGTGCACGGTGGCGACGCCACATTCTGCCAGGCCCTTGATGACCGCCGCGTCCGCGCGCTCGATGTCCTGCACGACGA
The DNA here is from genome assembly GCF_003432385.1 of Breoghania sp. L-A4. Taxonomy (NCBI): domain Bacteria; kingdom Pseudomonadati; phylum Pseudomonadota; class Alphaproteobacteria; order Hyphomicrobiales; family Stappiaceae; genus Breoghania; species Breoghania sp. L-A4. The sequence goes on from NZ_CP031841.1 coordinate 186,074, forward strand.
CGTGCTCGCCAAGATTCGGATATGTGCCGGCCATCAGAGTTCTCCCACCATGCGCGGGAAGATCGACTGATATCCCTCGCCGTATTCCACGGGTTTGCCGCCGGCCTGGCCGCCGGAGTTGCGCTTGGCCTGAACGCCACGCTGCTTGCCGACGCGGGTGTAATACTCCCACAGGTGCTCCTGGCCCTGCATGCACTGGATGGCGGCGTATTTCTTGTCCCATACGGACGTGATGTCGAGCAGCACGTCCGGCTTCCAGCCGCATTGCTCCGTCTGGTGCGGCTCGAACAGATAGAGCTGCGGCGCGCCGAGGATCTTTTCACCCGGGTTGTGGCCCCAGGCCTGCGCGATCATGCGACATTCCAGCGTCATCTTCGTCGTGGCCGGATGATCGGTGTTGTAGGGATCGTCCAGCGAGTGGCTGAGAATGAACTGCGGCGCCACTTTACGCATCGTGTCGACGAGCTTGTACTTCGCGTCCTCGGTGATGCCGAGCGGATAGTCGCCGATGTCGAAGAACTGGATGTCGTGTACGCCAAGCGCCGCGGCGGCGTTCTCGGCCTCTTTGCGGCGCTCCGTCTTCACATGCTCCAGGGTGCAGCCTTCATTCTTCCACAGCTTGGCGCTTTCGCCGCGCTCGCCGTAGGACAGGCAGACGACGGTCACGTCGTAGCCCTTGGCCGCGTGCAGCGCGATGGCGCCGCCGGCCCGCCACACGAAATCCGCCGAATGGGCGCTCACAACCAGCGCGGTCGGGTTCGACTCCGCCATGAACATGCACTCCTCGATATGCGTTTGTGCGCGGACCATGTGACAAGCGGCCGCTGCGCGGAATTCCGATTGTCTCTCGCCTTGATAAGATTTTGCTATAGATATTGCTCGAACCACCGGAGCAATCCGAATGACAGCACAAGAGCTGCCGAATTTCCATCACTTGCGCGCCTTCAGCCTGACCGCGCATCTGCGCTCCGTGCACGGCGCCGCGCGGCAGGCGCATCTGTCGCAGCCCGCCGTGACCCAGGCCATCGGACGGCTGGAGAAGCGTTTCGACTGCCGGTTTTTCGAACGCCGCAGCACTGGGATGTACCCCACGCCGCTGGGCGAGATCATGCTGTTGCGCGTCGACCGGGCGCTGGATCTGCTGGACGGGGCGGCGCGGCGAATCGGCGAGAGCGCGCGGCGCAACGCTCGGGCGCGGCCGGCGCCGCTCGACCGCATGGCGACGACGACGCAGCTGCGCGCGCTGATCGCCATTTCGCAGACCGGCAGCTTTTCGGCCGCCGCGCGGGCTATCGACCAGGCGCAGCCGTCCGTGCACCGGGCGGGGCGGGATCTGGAAAAGCTCGCCGGCGTGCCGCTGTTCGAACGCATCAGCCACGGTGTTGCCTTGACGCCTCACGGCCGGCTGCTGGCCATGCGCGCCAGCCTGGCGTTCAAGGAAATTGAGGCCGCCGGCGAGGACCTGGAAGCGGCCAAGGGCGTAGTCCGGGGCCGGCTCATCATCGGGACATTGCCGCTGGTGCGAACGGAGCTGGTGCCCGCGGCACTGGCCGGGATGACGGGCGCCTATCCGGATGCCGAGATCAGCGTCATCGACGGCCCCTACGACGGGCAGCTGACGGCCCTGCGCACGGGCGAGATCGACATGCTGATCGGCGCGCTGCGCGAGCCCGCGCCCGCCGACGACGTGGAGGAGCGCGCGCTGTTTTTCGATACCCTGTCGGTGATCGCCCGGCGCGGCCATCCGCTCGCGGGCCGCACGACCATCGGCATCGACGATCTCAGGCGCTACGGCTGGGTGGTACCGCGCGCCAGCACGCCGACACGCGAACATTTCGACGCGCTGATGCGTACCGGCAACGAGGCGCCGCCGCCGGGACTGATCGTCACCTCGTCGCTGGTGGTGCTGCGCGGACTGCTGCTCAAGAGCGACCGGCTGGCGATCCTGTCGCGTCGTCAGGTCACCTACGAGGAGCGCACCGGCCTGCTGACCGCCCTGCCGGTGGCGCTGAACGATCCGCCGCGCCCCATCGGCCTGACGCTGCGGCGCAACTGGCACCCGACGCGGCTGCAATCCGCCTTCATCGCGGCGCTGGAAGACGCCGTCGCCCGGGAAGAACAGCCTATCTAATAGACAATCAGCAGCACGACCCCGGCCACCGCCAGCGCCACGCCGAAGGCGGTGCGCGCGTCCGCACGCCGGGTGGTGGCGAAGAACCAGCCGAAAGCCAGCGTCGCCAGCGGGAAGGCGGCGACCAGCGGCGCGACCTCCATGACGCTGCCGCGGTTGAGCGCGCCATACATCAAGAGCACCGCCGCGCCATTGGCGATGCCGACGCCGGAGAACCAGGCCAGGCCCTCGCGCGTCAGCGCGAAGGGCTCGCGCCAGCGGATCGCATTCGCCGCCAGAAGGACAGCGGTGGAGACCAGATAGCAGAACAGCAGCGCCGCGAAGGGATCGGGCCAGTACTCCAGGCCGATTTTCACCGTGGGCTGCACCAGACCGCGGATCATCGCGGCGGTGAGCGGCAGCAGCAGCGCGGAAAGCCGCCAGTCGCGTGCGCGGCCGTTGGCGCCGCTGACCATGGCGGTCGCGCCGGCGACGATCGTGGCAATCGCGATCGCCTGCGGCCAGCTCGGCCATTCGCCAAAGACGAGAATCGCAAAGAGCACTGCGAACAGAGGCGCCAGATTGCCGAGGCTGGCGGTCAGATAGGGGCCGATGCGGAAGTTCGACTGATAGGTCAGCAGCACGACCACCGAAGGAAACAGAATTCCGATGGCGGCGAAGATGCCGATCGCGGTGAGATCCAGATCCGGCCAGTCCACCGTGAAAGGCGCCACGACGACCATCACGAGAAAGGCCAGCGGCACGCTGATCGCCGAGCCGCGCAGCGGCGGCAGGAACGCCAGCCCGCGCTGCATCAGCACCAGCCCGAGGCCGAAACAGGCGGCCGAGGCGAGCGCCAGGACATGCGCGGCATCCAGCATGCGAGACCTTTCGGAATCGGGAGTTTGCGGGCGGGGATACCGGCTGACCGGTCGGAGTTGCCGAGATCCTACAGCGGCAGGAGGGAAAGAGAAGCCGCATGACGCAAAAAACCGCGCCTGGGGGAGACATCGGACACGGAGTGATGGTCGTGATCATGACGCGCCGACGGTTCTCTCGGTCATGAAAACCCACGGCCGCCAGAACAAGTTGGGCCCCTGCCGGATCTGGCCTCCGAACATTGGGCCGATCCTTCGAGACGGCCCTTCGGGCCTCCTCACGATGATGTTGAGTGTGTTATTTTCTCAAAAAGATATCAACACGATGACGTCATCCTGAGGAGCCATCGAAGACGGCGTCTCGAAGGATCGGCCGCTTGTGCGGCCAGGTCTCCACCTCGTGGCATTTCAGATCTCGTCGCCCTGGCAAGTCCGAACGGTCGATTCCGCGAAGACCGGATATGCCGCTACAGCGCCCCGCCGCCGAGCCATGCCTTGCCGCGCGCGTAGAGCGCCTCGACCTCCGGACCCTTGAGACCCGGCATGTCGCGCTTGATCTTGTAGCCGATGCCGGTCTGCAGATAGGCGAGATGGCGGTAGCCTTCGGGGAATTGCGCCAGAAGATCCGCGTCGAGCTCAAGCCGTGCCGAGGGATCGATCGGGTCCATGCGGTCCTTCTCGTAGATCGGCTGGCGCAGCACGACGCCCCATTTTCCGTTCCGCTTTTCGAGGAAATCGTAGAACCGCCCGGTGCAGACCACGTCGACGGCCACATCGTGCACCATTGCGCGCTGGGAGATCGTCATCTTGGTCTGCGAGATCGCGCGGTCGCCCGCGAGGTCGATCGACTGGCCGCCGAGGAAATGCAGGATGTTGACGCCGCGCTCGAACCCTTCCCGGCTGACCTTGATGAACTCGTCGCCGGTCCCCTGGAACCAGGTCGCCATCATCACCCCGTCGTCGTGCCAGACGGTGCGGAACCGCTCCCAATCGGCGGCATCACGCCAGACCACCCAGTTCTCGATCAGGTCGCGAATCGCGTGTCTTTCCGCCCGTTCGTCACTCATCGGCTACCCCCCTTCTGCCTGCGATTGTCGCGGCGCTAGCCGCCCACCTTGCCGATGAAGCCAGCGAACGCATCGAGCTGCTTGCCGACGATGTCGCGCGTCGGCTCGTCGGTGAGCGCCAGGGTGTTCTCGTCGAATTTGCCCTTGGCGAAGGTCACCATGATCTCGGGCTTGTTAAACATCATGGCCTCCAAAAACACCATGATCTGGCGCAGGTGATACTGCGCGCGCGCGCCGCCGAGCAGGCCGCCGGACGTGGACTGGATGGCCACCGGCTTGTCCTTGAACGGCTGGTCAGGCAGGCGGGAAACCCAGTCGATGGCGTTCTTCAGTACGCCGGTCACCGAATAATTGTACTCCGGCGTGGCGATGATGACGCCGTCGGCGGCGCGGATCTGATCGCCCAGTGCCTTCACCGCGTCGGGGAAGCCGTCGGCATTCTGATCGTCTGCATTGTAGAGCGGGATTCCGGCGATGGAGACCGCGGGCGTGAAGCTCATACGGTCTGGCGCGAGTTCGGGCAGCGCGCGCAAGAGTGCTGCATTGAAGGAGCCCTCGCGCAGGCTGCCGCACAGGGTCACGATGTTGAGTTTTCCGCTATCGGTCATTCTTTGCCGTCCATTGCTGTGGGAGAGGAAGTTCGTGGGTGTCAGGCTACGTCAATTCGCGCGCCTGAACACATATGCTTTGGGGGAACGCATCCATCCGCGCGAAGGTTCCAGAAGACGGGGGCCGCACCTCGTCTTCCGTTTTCCTGCGCGGCGCGCGCCGACTCAGCGCTGTTGCTCGACTTCCAGCCTGCGCCGCTGCTGCTGGGTCTGGTTCCCGGGCCGTTGATGGAACAGAATCTGCGCCGCTCGCTGCTGATTTCGCGCGGTGATCCAAGCGTTTTCATTGAACGTCCGATCAGCGCCGTCTGCCTCGGCGTGGCGCTGGTCATCGTGCTCGCCAGCCTTTGGGGCGCGGTGAGGGAAAGCCGCCCATAGGGAAAATTTATCACCGTACGATGCATTGCTATTTCCATTGCCGGACGCGCGCGCGCATGTAGCATCTCACTTCGATCAATCGATCCCGGCGCATCCGCACGCGGCCCGGACGAGGACCTGTCAGCACCGGCGAGGAACACATGGAACCCTGTTACGACGTCGCACATCTGGGCCACCTGGAGCTTTACACCAACAAGCCGGAACAGAGCCTCGACTTCTTCGTCAACATCCTCGGGCTGACAGAGTCCGGCCGCGAAGGCGATTCCGTCTATCTGCGTGCCTGGGACGACTATGAATTCCATACGCTGAAACTGACCGCGTCCGGCACCACGGGCGTCGGCCATATCGGATACCGCACGTCCAGCCCCGAAGCGCTCGCGCGCCGCGTAGCGGCGATCGAGGCGATGGGCTGCGGCATTGGCTGGACGGACGGCGATCTGGGCCACGGCAAGGCCTATCGCTTCCGCGACCCGGACAATCACATTTTTGAGCTCTACTACGACACCCGGTGGTACGAAGCGCCGGAAGCTGAGAAGCCCGCGCTGAAGAACCAGGCGCAGCGCATGCACGGACGCGGCGTTTGTGTGCGCCGTATCGACCACCTCAATCTTCTGGCCGCCGACGTCGACGCCATCGCCGATTTCATCCCCAAGGCGCTGGGCTCGCGCATCACTGAGCAGATCATGCTGGATTCCGGCAAGCTGGGCGGCTGCTGGTTCACAACCAACAACAAGAGCTACGACATCGCCTACACCGGCGACCACACCGGCTCGCACGGCCGCTTTCACCATGTGACCTATGCGCTCGACCAGCGCGAGCAGATCCTGCAGGCGGCCGACATCTTCCTGGAAAACGGCGTCTACATCGAGACGGGCCCGCACAAGCACGCCGTGCAGCAGACCTTCTTCCTCTATGTCTACGAGCCGGCCGGCAACCGCGTCGAGGTCGCCAATGCCGGCGCCAGGCTGATCATGGCGCCCGACTGGAAGCCGATCACCTGGACGGAGACCGAACGCAAGAAGGGTCAGGCCTGGGGCCTGCAGACCATTTCCTCGTTCCATACGCACGGCACGCCGCCGGTCGGAGAATAGACGCAAGCGCGATCACGCGCCGGGCGGCAGCCGCAATTCGGGCAGCATGTGCCATTGCTCGACATTGGCGCGGATGACGGGCTCGAAGATGTCGTTAAGCCCGGTGACGTTGCGCGGAAGGTCGCGCTCCGCGTCGCCGCTCGCCTCGGGTTCGAACGGCGGCAGGATCGTCAGCCGGAAGCGGGAATCCTTCAGCCGCAGCATGTAGACCGGCAGGATCACCGCGTTCGTGACGCGCGCGATCTTCAGCACGTTCACCGCGTTGCCGCGCTCCGGCGGACGGCGGCCCAGGAGCGGCAGGTGGATCTGGAAGCCGCGCACCTCGTCCACGAACATCACCAGGTTCGCCGCACCGGATTTCAGGATCCGCACGATGTGCATCGCCGAACGCTTGCCCGGCGGAAACACATAGCCGCCGTATCGCTTGCGCAGATTGTGAACCACCGTGTTGGCGAAACGGTTCGGCTCGGGCTGGAAGGTGCCGCACATCGGCTTCTCGGGCAGGTTCTGCAAGGCAACGAACACCAGTTCCCAGTTGCCCAGATGCACGCCTGCGAAGACCAGCGGCCGGCCGGTCTTTTGCGCGGCGTCCAGATGCTCCATGCCCGCGACTTCGACCCGGCCCTCATGCCAAAGCCGCCCGACGACGGAGTATTCGGCGTAGGCGCGTCCGGCGTTGGCCCACCAGCGCGCGTGGCTGTCACGGAACGCATCGGGATCCGCGGCGAGGTCTGGACGCAGGGCTGAGAGATTTGCGGCGATCCGCAGAGCGAACGGGCGTTGCGCGAAGCGCGTTCGGGCAAGACCGGCCATCGCGCCGCCAAAGCGCGTGCACCAGGGCGAGGGCAGCAGCCGCAAGGCGTGGTGTGTCACAAGGTTGATGCCGCCCTGCAACGGATCGGCGATCCAGTGGGCCACAAACCGTCGCCGGGCGGCGGGACCCCCGCGCAGCGCTCCAAGTCCCGGTCCCTTCGGCTCAAGCGGCCGCGTGACGTCGAACGGAATGTCCTCGAGTTTCATGGCGCGGCCGTCTCGCGGGCGCCGGTTTTCGGGTGTCCTGCTGCCATGACGCGCGTCCTCAAGGCTTGCGCGGATGAAGAGTCATCGGCAGCCGGTCCCCCGGCCGCAGCGTCAGCCGGCAGACCGGCTCGACCACTTTCCCCGGGGCCAGGTCGAGCGCGAATTCCTGGGCAAGGACCGCAAGGCAGAGAATTGCCTCGTTCAGTCCGAACGCCAGCCCCGCGCAGATGCGCGGACCGATGCTGAAGGGCACATAGCCGTATTTCGACTGGTTCGCGCCGTCGCCGCCGGGCAGGAACCGCTCGGGCATGAAGTGATCGGGTTTGGACCACAGCGTCGGATTGCGATGCAGCAGCCACGGCACCACCAGCACGAGCGCGCCCTTGCGCACCTCCGTATTGCCAAACCTGTCCGCCGCCATCGCCTCGCGCCCCAAAATGGGCACCGGCGGATAGAGCCGCAGCGTCTCCTCGATGATCGCCCGTGTGTAGGGAAACTGCGGCACGTCGTCGAGCCGCGGCACCCTGCCGCCCAGCACCGTATCGAGTTCCGTGTGCAGTCGGTTGGCCGCCCATGGCGCCTGCGACAGCAGGAACCACGCCCACGCCATGGTGTTGGCGGTGGTCTCGTGCCCGGCCATGAAGATCACGGCCGCCTCGTTGCGGATGGCGTCCTTGCCAAGCGGCTTGCCGTCGTCGTCGCGCGCGTCCAGCAGACCGCCGATCACCGAGCTTTCGCCGTTGCTCTGGCGCGCCGCATAACCATCGATGATCTCGTCGAGCACCGCGTGAATGCGGCGCACCGAACGCTTCACCGCCCGGCCCCGCCAGCGCGGTAGCCATTCGGGCAATCCGAGCATGGATGGCAGGTCGATCTGGTCGACATGCCGCTGATAGTCGGAGAACGCCTCCACGATCTCCGCCGCGTAGGTTTGCCCGAGATCGCGGCCGAAGATCGTGCGGCAAATGATTTCCGCTGTCAGATGCGCCATTTCCGCAAGTGCATCGATCGCCGCCCCGTCGCCGCGCCCGCGCCACTCGGCACGCTTCTCGCACGCGGTCTCGATCATCACGGGCGCGAAGTCCCGCAGGCGGGACGTGTGGATGATCGGCGCGACGATCTTGCGCCGGCGCTGCCACACCTCCTGATCGGATACAAAGAGTCCATCGCCGAGCAGAGGCTGCAGCGCCATGCGCATCTGCGGCGTCTTGCGCTGGAAATTGGCGTGCTTCTTGACGAAGGCTTCCTGAACGAAGCGCGGATTGTTGCAGATGACGACCTGACGGCGCAGCACATTGATGTAGTCGAGCGGACGAGAAAAGGATTTCGCGGTCCAGATGGACAGAAAGTTGCGCCGCGCCGCGCCGACCAGGGTGATCAGGGACCCGCGGCTCTCCGCCCGGTACGGGTAGGGGGCACGAACTCCTCAGGCAGCGGCGCGGACGCCTTCGCGACATCGGGCTTGATGTTCATTGTTCAACCAACAATCAATGTCCGCTTCATAACTCATGGCCTGCCGGCAGGCGCAATCCCGGCGACATTGCAGATCTGCCCATCCGGTCTGTTTACCCAACGACGGTTGCATTTTCCAGCCGGCAAGACACATGTCGAGAAATCAGTTCCGTGTCAGCACCGGCAAGGGCGGTTTTGCGCCGCCGCAGCCGCTCAGCCGCGGGGACGGTCAATCACGGGATACATCCGCTGTCGATCTTGTCAGCAGCATGGCGCGCCGTCTGCCGTCAGAAATCGAGGTGCTGGACCACACGCTTGAGCAGGCCCTTGCGATGCGGCGCCGGCGTTCCGCCGCGCGCCGCTTTCTGATCTTTCGCGCTGATGTGGAACTCGATGATCAGCAGCCGGCGGTCATTGTCGCTATAGGGCAGGGCGCGCAGGCGGTAGGTCTGGGTGTCACCGTGCACGCTGCTGATCTGACAGACGTGGCCATTCTCGATGCCGAGCGAGGACACGGAATTCATCATCGTGCGCATATCCGACGGGCTGAGGATTCGCCTCGTTATGTCCTCCTCCATCAGGTGCTCCTTGCGCAGCCCGAAGAAGCGCCGGGCCATCGCATTGGTCGCGACAATCCGGTGATCATTCATCTGAATCGCGACCATGGGGGTTGGCAGGTGATCGAACAGAGCGCCCATGTCCACGTCACCGGAGGTATCGAGATCCGCCTTGAACAGCAATCCGCCGGGACGGCCGATGGCGCCAAAGCGGAATACCCGGTACTGGAGCATCAGTTCCGTGCCGTCTGGCAGGATAAAGCGCTTTTGCGCTTTCACATCCTGGTTGCCCATCTCGAGCAGCGGCACCAGCGTGCTGACCAGGCCTTTTCCCAGCCGGCCGGGGACATTGCGAATATTGCGGCCCACCAGCCCGTGATCCGCGGGCAGCCGGAAGGTTTTGCAAAATGCGGAATTGACCGATCGGATGCCGCCGTGGCTGTCGATCAGGATGATCGCGCTGCGCGAGGCGGTGGTCATTTTTCCCAGCAGGCCCATGAACTCGCGCAGCGAAAGTTCCGTGCCCACGTCGGAAGCGCAATTGCGGTAGATTCCCTTGACATGGGGCCGCCCGTCCGGGCCCTCAACGCGGCTTGCGACGCTCTCGATGAAGGTCTGGTCGCCCGTCCGGGTGAAGACGGCGAAACGGCTCGGACCCGAATGTCCCTCGAGCAGCGCCGTTTCGAAATGCGCCAGCAGATCAGGCCGGTGGTCGGGAGTGTAGCGCTCAAGCACGGCCGCCAGCGGCTCCGTCATTGTCGGATGGTGGCGATCGGCGCCGCTGCCGAAGCTCTGCTTCCACGTCAGTGTGTTGGCATTGGGATCATAGTGCCACTGCGCGATGCGCAAGGTTGCCAAAAGGCTGTCGAGACCCGGTATCTCGGCATCGAGACCGGGATCGTCTGAGGCGGCTTGCTGTTGGCCTGGCAAAGGCATCAAGAAATGATCCGCTCTGAATGGAAGTCGAAAAGAAAGGATCGCGCAAAATTGTTTAAAAAGAATTGTTCAACTGGTCGTGGTCAATGCGAATGGCCTTTCGAAGGTTTGCATTCATGTAATATACGTATAAATAACAGTATTTGCACGTACGTCTCCGAGTAGGCCGGCACGCTGCGTGGGCCGCGACAGGGCGGTGTTCCTGTCCGGCGGTGAGATCGCCACCCGCCCGCAATGACAGTGCGGCGTACTCCGGCGTATTCAGCCGAGAAGGACCGACCACAGGCTGTCGGGATAGACCAGCATCGCCGAGGCGGCGAGCGCGATGCCGTAGGGCGCGCCTTCCTTACGGTCATGCAGGCGCATGATCCAGTCCTGACGCATCGCAATGATGGGAATGGGAATCGAGCGGAAGGCCAGCAGGGCAATGCACAGGGCGGCGCCGATCATGGTGGTGTAGACGGCAAAGGCGAACAGCGGCCCCCAGCCGAGCCACAGGGCGATCACGGCTGCAAGCTTGGCATCGCCGCCGCCGATGATGCCGAAGGCGAACAGCGAGAAGGTGACCGTTAGAACCAAAGCGGCGGCTGCCAGATGCATGCCCGCCAGAGGGAGGTTCATGCCCGGCAGCCAGGGCGCGAGCACCGCGAACCCGATGATCAGGGCGATGGAGAACCGGTTGGAGATCGTCATTGTCATGAGGTCCGAGACGGCGGCCAGCGTGACGATGACGGGAAAGACGGCGAAGGCGGCGGTTTGCAGCATCGGAACAACCCTGATGGACGACGGCGGCACGCTAGCATCGCGACGCTGAACATCCGGTTAAGCCATTCTCACCGGTGACGTCCGGCCGATCCCTTGCGGCGGGCAAAAAAAATCCCCGCCGGAGCGGGGATTTGGGGAAAACCGGGTGACGTTCGCCACCCGGTTTTCGGATCGAACCAAACAATCCGTCCGGTGCTCTACGCGCAAGCGCGATATGGTACCGAACCTTGTTCGACTGAACTACTTGGCGTTGGCCGCCGTCAGGTCGGTCGAGACCCTTGTGAACGTCGCTGTCAGATCGGTGCCCAGGGTCGTGAGGGCGCCGATCACGGCGACGGCGACCAGGGCGGCGATCAGGCCATACTCGATAGCGGTTGCGCCGGACTCGTCATTCAGAAAACGGGCGAAAATGGTCTTCATGATTTTGCTCCTAGTTCCACGTGTTTTGACAGCACCTGTTCGGCGGATGTTTTTGGCTCGGCCGCTCGAAACTGACGCCAGAATACGAAGGGGTTATTGCCACCGAGTTAACAGCTGCTCGCAATTTGCGATTCCAAGTTGACTTTTCCAGCATGGTTAAAGAGAAATTACTTTCAATGGGCAACTTTTATTTACCATGTAACGCGTTGCAAAACTGGAAGTCGACCTGTTCGAATAAAATATGCTGCACATTTGTTTATAACTGGTTCAACGAGAAGCGGCATTGCTTGCGCGCTGCCTGATGTGGCGCGGGTTACGCCCGCCGTATGGGGCGCGACACTCGCGACGGATGCCGTTTTCAGCTGGCACCGCGCCACCGGCATCGCACCGCAATTGGCGATGGCCGCTTCGCACGCGCCATGGAAGACGTCTGCCCTCATGCCTGTGAGGCCGGCGGTGCGGCGGATGTTAGGCATTCATTCACCTAAAGCCGCGACACTCCGCCCATGCACTCATCAATGACGATGGAGGGAACCATGGGTTCTCCGCGCTTCAGGATCGCACTCTCGGCAGGCCTCGCGGCGGTGTCGCTCTGCCTTGCCGCTCCGGCGTCGGCCGAAGGGACGGTGTCCGTCATCGTCGACCGGGCGAAGGTCTTTCATATAGAGGGCGAGGCAGGGACGATCATCATCGGCAACCCGTCGATCGCCGATGTGGTGATCAACGACCCGACGACGCTGATCATCACGGGGAAATCCTACGGCACCACCAATCTGGTCATTCTGGATACGGAAGGCCAGCCGATCGTCGACGAGGTGATCGTGGTGCAGGCGCCGGAAGGCGGCATCGTGACCGTTCAGCGCAGCGGCAGCCGCTTCAGCTACAATTGTGCGCCGACCTGTCAGCCCACCTTGAACATGGGCGATCACGACGACTTCTTCAAAACCACCGGCGAGCAGGCGACCCAGCACTCGGCCATTGCGACGACCTCAGCGGACAGCGGCCAGGAATAGCCGCCGGAACGCCGGACGCGGACCGGGTCTCGAAATGGCACAGGCGTCTCGGTTTATGACGCGGGCAGCGGGACGTCTGCCCGACAAGGCAGTTTGCAATTTCGGAATCCGGCACACCGCGGCAAGGGTTCAGCAAGGTTTTGCTGATACTCCTTGATACGTAGATGTCCGGCCACGAGCCGTAACGGCAGGCATGGTGCGGCGAATGGCGGTCCCCTGTGCCTTTCGGCATGCGCGGACCATTTTGTCAGAACGACCCCACGGATGAACGTCAGAGGCGTACCCGATGTCCCAACGCCATAGCGTCAGCGCTTCTCTTCCCAAAGAACCGGCGCGCAGGCCGTCGTTTGTTGGCCGGTTACGCCGGTTCAGGCGCAACGAGAGCGGATCGACGGCGATCGAATTCGCCCTCGTGGCGATGCCGTTTCTCGTCCTTCTGGCATTCCTCATCGAGATCGGTCTGGTTTTCTTCGCGGGCGAGGTCCTGGACAACGCGGTTGCCGAAAGCGCGCGGCTGATCCGCACGGGCCAGGCTCAGAAGGCCTCGCTCGACGCGGACGGTTTCAAGCAGGAAGTGATGGGGCACCTGCCCGGCTTTTTCTCCGCCGACCGGCTGAGCATCGACGTGAAGACCTACACGTCCTTCAGCACCTGGGCGGAGACGCCGCTCATCGACGAGGATGACAAGCTGATCGAGGATTTCTCATATCAGACCGGGTCCGCGTCTCAGATCGTCGTCATGCGGGCCTTCTACCGCTGGCCGATGGCCGGTTCCTATTTCGGAGTCGACTTCAGCGATCTCGCCGACGGTACGCGATTGATCGCCTCCATCGCCGCTTTCCGCAACGAACCCTTCCCAACAGCGTCGGGCGGATCATGATCCAGGCCAGCCACCAGCGCATCGCGCGTGCGTGCCAGACCATCGCGGGCAGGATTTCCGGCCTGTACCGATGCCAGCGCGGTATCGCGGCGGTGGAATTCGCCCTGATCCTGCCCATTCTCCTCGTGCTGCTGATGGGCACGGTCGAATTGACGCGGGCCCTGACCTATGACCGCAAGGTGACGCAGGTGGCCAGCACGGTTGCGGATCTCGTTGCTCAGGCCACCACGGTCTCGACCAGCGACCTGGCGGACATCTTCAAGGTCAGCAAGATTATCCTTCAACCCTATCCGGCCGACACTCTGGGGATCGTGGTCTCCTCCGTCGAGTTCGATTCGGACGGAAACGCGACCGTCGACTGGAGCCGCGCCTATCAGACCGCTTCGGCGTGGACGGAGAACGCCGCGCCGCCGATCGATATTCCGGCAGCGGTCAAGATCGCCAATACGACGATAATCATCGCCGTCTCCAGCTTCAACTACACGCCGATGTTCACCTCCGTCATCGCGGACAATATTGCGCTTGGTGAGACCTTTCTGCTGCGGCCGCGGCTGGTGCAGAAGATTCCAGACCCCACATAGTGCATCAACCTCGCGAAGAGCTCGATCAGGCGCTCCATCGCGACGCTGCGCGGCGTGACCTGCCGGCGACGCTGCGGCCAATAGACGTCCGGCGGGGCTTGCCATGGCACCCGTGAGGCATGTCAAAGTCTCCCCGCCACTAATCCGCTAATACGGGTCGGCAAGTGGCGGCGGCGATCAGGCGGGGCGATCATGGTGACAAACAAGACCTATGAGCAGATCGAGGTCGGCGACAGCGCGTCCATCACGCGGACTTGCACCGCCAACGACCTGTTCATCTTCGCCAATGCGTCAGGCAACCTGAACCCCCTGCATATCCCGGACATCGACCACACGGGCGATGGCAAGACGGACCGCGCCATCGCGCCGTCGATGTGGGTGGGGACGCTGATTTCAGCCGTCCTTGGCAACATTCTGCCAGGACCCGGCACGATCTACCGCGGCCAGACATTCCGTTTCCTCGAGCGCGCGCTCGAAGGCGACACGCTGACGGTGACCGTGCGCGTCACGGCAAAGGAGCCGGACGGCATCGTCCTGCTGGCCACCCAGGTGACGCGGGACGATGGCGCGCTGATCGCGGATGGCGAGGCCCGGGTTTCCGCCCCGAGCGCACGGTGCGGCTCGAGCCGCATGAGATTCCTCATATCCTCGTGGAACGCCACCAGAACTTCGACCGCCTTGTCGCGCTCGCGCAACGGCTGCCGCCGCTGCCGACGGCGGTGATTGCCCCCGACGACGCCCATTCGCTCGGCGGCGCCTTGCTGGCCGCCGAGGCGGGTCTGATCACACCGATCCTGATCGGCAACCGCAAGGCGATCGAAGAGACGGCGGAATCGCTCGGCAAGACGCTTGCCGGTATCGAGATCATCGACATCGCCAGCGCGCCCGATGCGGTGGCCCGGGGCATCGCGCTGGTGCGGGAGGGCCGCGCCCGCGCCCTCATGAAGGGGCATCTGCACAGCGACACCCTGTTGCATCAGCTCCTCGACAGGCAGCAGGGATTGCGGACCGAACGGCGGCTCAGCCATGTCTTCGTCATGGACGTGCCGGGACGGCCCGCGCCGATGATCATTTCCGACGCCGCCATCAATATCTCTCCGGATCTCAAGGCCAAGGTCGACATCACCCAGAATGCCATCGATGTGGCGCGTTCCATCGGCATCACAACGCCGAAGGTCGGCGTGCTGTCCGCGGTGGAAACCGTGACGCCGGCGATCCCCTCAACCCTGGATGCCGCTGTGCTCTCCAAGATGGCCGAGCGCGGGCAGATACGCGGCGGGGTCGTCGACGGCCCCCTGGCGATGGACAACGCCATCGATGCCAATGCCGCGCGCACCAAGGGCATCACGTCTCTTGTGGCGGGTCATGCGGACGTGCTGATCGTTCCCAACATGGAAGCGGGCAACATGCTCGCCAAGGAGCTGACCTTCCTGTCGCATGCCCAGGCGGCGGGCCTGGTGGTTGGCGCGAAGGTGCCTGTCATCCTGACCAGCCGCGCGGACGACGATCGCTCGCGCCTCGCCTCCTGCGCGCTGGCGATGCTGCACGCCCATTGGACCAGAACCGGAGAGGTCGTGACCGCGCCCTCGGAGGACGATGCGTCATGACGGGCGCGGTGCTGGTCCTGAACGCCGGCTCCTCAAGCATCAAGTTCGCGTTGTTCGATGGCACGGGGACGGACGTGCCGGGGAGCGGTGATCCGGCCGAAGTCTGCCGCGGCCGCGTCGAAGGTCTGGGCGAGCAGCCGCGTTTCAGGGCGCAGGATGAATGTGGGACACCGGTCGAGGCCCGTGATCTGGCGCCCGGCGAGGCGTCCAGTCATGCCGCCGCGCTCGATGTGATCCTGGAGTTTCTGGCGCGCCGGCACGCCGATGCGCGGATCGCGGTCGTCGGGCACCGGGTGGTTCATGGAGGCGCGGCGCACAGCCGGTCGGTCATCGTGGATACGGCGATGCGTGCCGAACTGGCGTTGCTGGAGCCGCTGGCGCCGCTGCACCAGCCGCACAACCTGGCCGGAATTGACGCGGCCCGCGCCGCCTTTCCCGATGCGCCTCAGGTCGCCTGTTTCGACACCGCCTTTCATCGCACGCATCCCTGGGTGAACGACACGTTCGCGCTGCCGCGCGCGCTTTATGACGAGGGCATCCGCCGCTATGGGTTCCACGGACTGTCCTACGACTACATCTCCAGCCGGCTGCGCCAGACGCACCCGACGCTCGCCTCGGGGCGGGTCGTGGTGGCGCATCTGGGCAATGGCGCCTCGATGTGCGCGATCAAGGACGGGCGAAGCGTCGGCTCGTCGATGGGGTTCACGGCGCTTGACGGACTGCCGATGGGGACGCGCTGCGGGCAGCTGGATCCCGGCGTGCTGCTTTACCTGATGAGCGCCAAGGGCATGGACGCGCCGGCCCTCACCGATCTGCTGTACAATCGTTCCGGTCTGAAGGGGCTCTCCGGTATCAGCGCGGACATGCGCGTGCTGGAGGCCAGCGAGGAGCCGCACGCGGCCCAGGCGATCGACTATTTCGTCTATCGCGTTCGCCGCGAGATCGGCGCCATGGCGGCTACGGTCGCGGGCATCGATGCGCTCGTGTTCACCGGCGGCATCGGCGAGAATTCGGCCCTGATCCGCGCCCGTATCTGTGAGAACATGGACTGGCTGGGGCTATCCGTCGATGCAGCGCGCAATGCCGCGAACGAGGCTGATATCTCAGCGCCCGGCTCGCGTTGCCGGGTTCTTGTCATCCGCACGAACGAGGAAGTGGTTATTGCCCGGCATTCGCTGCATGTCGCCGGCGTCTCCAGCGCGGCAACCTGAGGCGCGGAGCAAGCCACCACGAGACCGGCAGCGCGATCACCAGACTGGCCACCACGACAGCCGGAAGCAGCATCATCGCCTGCGCCTTCAGCGCCGGAACCACCAGAACGGCGACGATGCCGGCGCCAAACAGCACGGCATTGATCTGCATGAAGACAAGCACACTTATGAAAATCCGGGTCCACATGATCGTTTCTCCATCGTTTGCGCGGCCGCATCCGAGAGTGGCGATATATGGAACCAACGGAATACGCGCGGAGAAGTTCCCTCGAAACCGGGCCAGTCGGGTGGCCTCAGCGGGAAAAAATCTGCACAAGGGGGGCATAGGAATCGGCGCTGACCGCGGCGAATCCGCCGGGAAACGCGGGCTCGATCGCGTCGTAGGCGTCCGGATCGGCCGCGGCGAGGTCGAACAGCGCGGCGCGCAGCAGCGTCTTGAGTTCCTCGGCGAGGTTGACGCGCACCACGTGCGGCCCATGCGGAATCAGCCGTGACTGCCAGACGATGCGGATATCCTCCATGGCGAGCGTGCCCTCGGCGATCATCGTGCGCAGGGTGCCGCGGCTGTAGCCCGACGCCGCCTCCCCCTCCAGCGACGACCAGGCGAGCGCCGCGTCATACTCACCCTTGAGCATCGCGGTGACGGCGGCGACCGGTCCGGCCGCATGGCCGATCCGGCCGAAGAAGGTCTCGTCCTCGATGCCTTCGGCGCGGAAGGCGGCACGCGGGAGCAGATACCCGGCGACCGACGAGGGCTGCGCATAGACCAGCGCCTTGTCCTTGAGATCCGCCAGCCGGCGTAAACCGCTGTCTGCCCGGGTCACGACAATGGCATGGAAACCGGCGGTCTCGTCCTCGGCCAGCGGCGCCGCCAGAGGCTCGAGACACCGGCACAGCGTCCAGCCGGCGGCATAGGCGCTGGCGCTCAGCGGCGCATAGTCGATGCGCGCGTTGACGATGGCGTCGATCAGCACGCGCATGTCGCGCAGGGGCACCAGTTCGACCGGCATGCCGATGACATCGGAGACATAGGCCTCGAACGGCCGCGCCGCCGCGACGCGCCGTTCGGCGCCGCCCGTGGCGAGGATCCCGATGCGTAGCACCTTCTGTTCCGCACGCCAGTCGCCGGTGTCCTCCTGCGCAAGGGCGCTCGACGACGCCACGCCGCCCAGGACTATGGCCAGCAGCAACAAGGACAGAAGACGCCCGATCCGGGTCATCGCGACAGCGCCAGCGAGGCGCCGGAGAACACCAGAAAGCCGCCGACTCCCTTGTTGAGCACACGGGCCATGCCCGTCGAGCTGACCACGCCGCGCAGCAGCCGTCCGGCGATCACGTAGATCGCCACGGCCACCACCTCCATGACGAGGAAAGCGGCGCCCAGTTGCACGAACTGCGGCGCGATGGGAGCCGAAAGATCCAGGAACTGCGGAAAGAAGGCGGTGAACACGGCGATCGCCTTGGGGTTGGCGATGGCGATGAGAAAATCGCGCCGCGCGAGCTGCCTCACCGACAGGCCCGCCGAGACTTCGAGTTCGCCGACCCGGGCGCGCCACATGCGGATGCCGATGTAGATCAGATACAGGGCCCCGGCGAACTTGATCACGGTGAAGGCGACGGCGGAGGCGGCCAGCGCGACGCCCAGTCCTGCAGCCGCTGCCGTGATCAGAATCGCAAACGCGGGCATGCGCCCCATGCCCGCCGCCATTCCCGGCCAGAAGCCGAGCCGTGCGCCGTTGGCGAACGCGGTGAGGTTGTTGGGGCCCGGCGCCATATTGAGCGCGAAACAGGCCGGAATGAACAGAATCCACAGCATGACAGCCCTCCTGATGGGATCAGCGCGCGTCTTCGAAACCGGACAGCACGTTGACGCAGTTCACGCCAAGCGCGTCGATGGCATAGCCGCCCTCCATGACGAAGAGCGTCGGCAGGCCGAGCTTTTCGAGCCGCGCGCCGAGGCGGGTAAAATCGCCCGATTGCAGGCGGAAGCGCGAGATCGGATCGTGCTCGTAGGGGTCCAGCCCCAGCGAGATCACGGCCACATCCGCGCCGAACGTCATGACCCGGCCGCAGGCGGCGTCCAGCGCCGCGCTCCAGCCGTCCCAGTCCGTGCCGATGGCCAGCGGCCAGTTCTGGTTGAACCCCGCGCCTTCGCCGGTGCCCGTCTCGTCGGCATAGCCGAGGAAATAGGGATACTCGTCGGCCGGATCGGCGTGGATCGACAGAAACAGCACGTCGGAGCGCTCGTAGAAGATCTCTTGGGTGCCGTTGCCGTGATGGTAGTCTACGTCGAGTATTGCGATGCGCGCCGCGCTCTGATCGCGCAGGTATTGGGCGGCCACGGCCGCATTATTCACAAAGCAGTAGCCGCCGAACCGGTCGCTCATGGCGTGATGGCCGGGCGGGCGGCACAGGGCGAAGGCGGCTCGTTCGCCGTCCTTCACGAGCCGCGCCGCACTGAGCGCGGTGTCGGCGCTGACCTTCGCGGCCCGCCAGCTCTCCGGACCGATGGGTGTGCCCGCATCGAAGGAATAACGGCCCAATTGCCCGTCGAGATGGCGCGGGGTCACGTCTGCGCGCAGACCCGCGGTTGGCCAACAGAAGGGAAACACCTCGCCCGTGCGGCCCTCGCGCTCGCATTGCGCGCGGAAACCGTCCATGAAATCGAGATAGGCGCGGCTGTGCACCCTCTCGAGCGGACCTCGTCCGAACGCATCCGGCGGCTGAATCGCGCCGAGGCCGGTTTCCACGATGCGGTCGCGCACGAATTCGGCGCGCGCGGGCAGTTCCACCGCCGGCGCCATGGCGCCATCGGAAAGCTCGAACGTCGGCCTGTGATTCAGCTGCAGTTCGGAGAAGACGGTTTTCATACAGGTACTCTGCAGAGACGGGCTCAGGCGAAACGGTATTCCGTGACCTGGCTGTAGCTTTCACCCGGACGCAACACCGCGCCTGGGAAATCAGCATGATTGGGGCTGTCGGGCCAGCGCTGCGGCTCCATGCAGAATCCGGCGCACGGACCGTAGCGGCGGCCGTCGAGGCCGGCAACCGGCACGTTGAGCTTGGCCCCGTCGTAGAACTGCAGGCCCGGTTCGGTGGTCCAGACCTCCATGCGGCAATCTTCGTCCGGCGCTTCGACCGAGGCCGCGAAACCCAGATCTCCGCGCGGCGCGTCGGCCAGGCAGAAGTTGTGATCGAAGATCACGTCTTTCTCGGACGGCTTGCGGCGGAT
Organism: Breoghania sp. L-A4; assembly: GCF_003432385.1. Lineage (NCBI taxonomy): Bacteria > Pseudomonadati > Pseudomonadota > Alphaproteobacteria > Hyphomicrobiales > Stappiaceae > Breoghania > Breoghania sp. L-A4. The sequence goes on from NZ_CP031841.1 coordinate 205,880, forward strand.
CCGGCGCCCCTCGCGGAAATCGTACGGCGTCCAGTCAACCTTGCGGATTTGGCCTGTGGGAATCGCCTCGGCATCGATCGGCAGATAGCGCTCGGCGGCGATCTCGACGGTATGGTCGAGAACGTCCGCGCCGCCCCCGAGATTGAAATAGCTGTGATGGGCAAGGTTCACCAGCGTCGGCGCGTCCGTGGTCGCCGTGAGCTTGATGCGCAAGGCGCCGGATCCGGTCAGCGTGTAGCGGCACAGCGCCTCCACACGGCCCGGATAGCCTTCCTCTCCGTCCCGGGAGACATACTTCAGCAGCACGCTACGCTTGTCGTGCTGCTCGAGCTGCCAGGCGCGCTTGCCGAACCCCCGCGCGCCGCCGTGCAAATGGTTGTCACCCTCGTTGCAGGTGAGTTGCACCGGCACGCCGTCAAGCTCGAAACGCCCGCCCTTGATGCGATTGGCGTAGCGACCGGCGATCGCCCCCATGTGCGGCGAGTGCAGGACATAGTCCTCAAGCGTCTCCAGTCCCAGAACGACGTCGCGCCCGCCGACGCGCAAGCGGCGCACGGCCGCCCCATAGGTGAGAATGGACGCCGAAAGGCCGCCCGCGGCGATCGCGCATTCGCGGATCTCGGCGCCGTCGTCGAGACGTCCAAAGACGGCGGATTCTCCTGCTGCAAGCATGGGGGCCTCAGATCGTCTGGTTGTAGGCGCCGACTTCGCCGTTCTCGCGAAGGATGACGTCGACGGAATGGAACATCTCGCGCATGCGTGCCTCCGACACCGGGCTTTCGACGACGACCACCAGCTCGGGCTTATTCGACGACGCCCGCACCAGCCCCCAGGTGCCGTCATCCGTGACCACGCGCACGCCGTTGACGGTGATCAGATCGACGATCGCGTGTCCATCGATCGTTTCGCCGGCTTGTTTCATGGCCTCGAACCGCGCCACCACCGTGTCGACGACGCCGTATTTGGTCTCGTCGTCGCAATGCGGCGACATGGTGGGCGAGCCCCAGGTCTTCGGCAGCGCCTCGCGCAGATCGGCCATCGACTTGTCCGGATTGCGGTCCAGCATGTCGAGGATGGCGAACGCGGAAACAAAACCGTCGTCATAGCCGCGGCCGATCGGCGCGTTGAAGAAATAATGGCCCGATTTCTCGAATCCCACGATGGCGTCGAGCTCGTTGACCCGGCGCTTGATGTAGGAATGGCCGGTCTTCCAGTAGTCCGTCTTCGCGCCGTTGGCCTGAAGCACCGGGTCGGTGTTGTAAAGACCGGTGGATTTCACGTCGACGACGAACTGGCAGCCGGGATTGAGCGCGGAGATGTCCCGCGCCAGCATCACGCCCACCTTGTCGGCGAAGATTTCCTCGCCGGTGTTGTCGACGACGCCGCAGCGGTCGCCGTCGCCGTCAAAGCCCAGGCCCACATCGGCGCCGGTTTCCAGCACCTTGTCGCGCAGGGCGTGCAGCATTTCCATGTCTTCGGGATTGGGATTGTAGCGCGGGAAACTGTGGTCGAGCTCGCAGTCGAGCGGGATCACCTCGGCTCCGATGGCGGTCAGAATGCGTTCCGCGAAGGCGCCCGCCGTGCCGTTGCCGCAGGCCGCGACCACCTTGATCGGCTTTTTCAGTGTCTCCCGGCTGGTCAGCGAGGCGATGTAGCGGTCGGAAAAATTCTCGACGAACCGGTAGGCGCCCCCGTCGCGCAGCGTGAACGACGCCTCCAGGACGATCTCCTTCAGCCGGCCCATCTCGTCGGGGCCGAAGGTCAGCGGCCGGTTGGCGCCCATCTTCACGCCGGTCCAGCCGTTGTCGTTGTGCGAGGCGGTGACCATGGCCACCGCCGGTACATCGAGTTCGAACTGCGCGAAATAGGCCATCGGCGTGATGCCCAGGCCAATGTCGTGCACCTTGACGCCCGCCGCCATCAGCCCGGTGACCAGCGCCATCTTGATGGAGGCGGAATAGGCGCGGTAGTCGTGCGCGGTGACGATCTCCGGCTTCACGCCCAATTCGTGCAGCAGCGTCCCCAGCCCCATCCCGAGCGCCTGAACGCCCATAAGGTTGATTTCCTTCTCAAACAGCCAGCGCGCATCGTACTCGCGAAACCCCGTCGGCTTGACCATGGGCGCGGATTCGAAGGCATAGGTGTTCGGCGTCAACTGCGGGACGGGCTTGGGAAACATGCGGGCTCCTGAAATGCTCTGGCTGGTCAATCGGCAGCATGGATGCCCTGAGGGGCGAACGGGCGGGGTGCCGGAAGGTGACACGGCGCGGGAATCAAAGCAGCGGAAAATGACAATAGCATGGTTGGATTGCCGCGAGACCGCGGCATGCGCCGGGATGACGTGCGCTATTGCGTCATCACCAGACGGCCGTCGCGCATCTCGACACCGCCGAGGCGCCCCAGGAACGACATGCCGAGCAGGGTGACCGAGAGCGCGCCGCGCGGAGAGACCAAGCCATCCACGTCGTGCAGGATGATGTCGCCGATGCGCACCTCGTCGAGCCGGACCGGTGCGGAGTAGCGGATTCCGTTGGCGGTGCGGGTTTCGAGGGTGAAATCGGAGTTGCCGGGCCGCATGCCCAAACGCACGGCCTCCTCATAGGGGATCGCCACGGTGGTGGCGCCCGTGTCGACCATGACGTCGACCCAGCGGTTGTTGATGCGGGCGCGGGTGGCGTAGTGCCCGCCCGGGCCGGCCTCGAGCATGACCCTGCGACCGCCCCCATAGGTCTCCGGCGGTGTCTCGGCGCGTATGGCGGCAACCTCGGAGGACCGCTCCTGCATCAGCGACTGCATCAGCCCCGGCCCTTCGACCGCGGCGGCCACAGCGATGGCCAGAAGAAGAAGATAGCGCAGCATGCCGCGTTTCCTGGTCCCAGTTTTCACCGCTTCGGGGCGGCTCTTCCGCCCGCGACGTCCCTGCTGGGCAGAACCCAAGCGGACATCCTGTCCACAATGCCACGGTGAGCGTTATCACCGGGTGAATGCGGGCGTGCAAATACGGTATTGTTGTCATCTGTCCGGCGCTGCCCGTCATCGACCGAGTCTTTTCCTGGAACGACCCCGGTGCTGAACGGTTGATCTGATGACAGGCGGGCATGCACCCAGCACATCGTTGGCGGGCCCAGGCGGAGAATTTCGATGCAGCTGACGACCGGCGAATATGACATCCGGATCGAGCTCGATCTTCCGATCCCGATTGAGGCGGCCTGGATCCTCTTGAGCACGCCGGAAGCGCTGTCCATATGGTGGGGCGCACACGTGACGCTGGACGCGCGCGCCGGCGGACATTTTCGCGAGGAATGGGAGCGGGACGGCCAGCCGGTGGTCACCAACGGCACGGTGCTGCGGTGCGAGCCGCCCGCGCTCCTGGAGATGACATGGGCAGACAACAGCTGGTCGGGCCAGTCCCGCGTGCGTATCATGCTCGAGGAGACTCCGCCGCGTGAAGACCCCAACGGCTGCCGCCTGATACTGGAGCATTGCGATTGGCAACATGTGAGAACCGACGATCCAGCGGCCCTAATCGCAGCCCACGCACGGGGTTGGCAGCGTCACCTGCAGAAGCTCGCGGCCCTGGCCAGCACGGTCGCGGGCGGCGACATCGCGTGATGACCCGGCCGAATGTGTGGCGCGCCCGTCCGTACGCCGTCGTTCTGGCGGCCGCCCTGCTGCTTTCGGGCTGCGCGGGCGGCTTGCCGGGCATCGGCGAGGTGGAGCTGAGTCATCAGCCCGTCGACCAGCAGCAGGTGCTGAGCATTCTCAACAGCTATCGCGCGCAACATGGCGTGGCGCCGCTCACCGCCTCGAATGATCTGCGTCTCGCCGCCCAGGACATGGCCGATCACATCGCGCGGCGCGACAGGCTCAAGTCGCCGAAGCACAGCAGAAGCGGCTTGTACGCCCGCCTCACCGCGCATGGCATCAAGCATGACGCGGCGGCGGAAAACCTCGGCTACGGCTACGCGACGCTGCAAGCGGCGTTTGACGGCTGGCACGGGTCGTCTGGCCATGACCGCAATCTGCTGAACCCCAATGTCACGCAGATGGGGCTGGCGCGCACCAACCGGGCTGACGGCACCTACCGCAATTTTTGGGCGCTGATCATGGCGCGGTCGGAGTCCTGAGCGCCAGGAGGCGGCCGCGCCTCTTGACCCGACCGAACATAACAGGAACAATACAGCCGAAGGAGGCTGCCTCATGGCTGATCTTTTGCCCGACGAATCGCTGGAAAGTTGGCTCGACCCCGACACGCCCGAGCGGCTCATCGACGGACGCCAGTCGGAGACGGCCTTAAGGGTCCGGCGCGGCGTGGGCCGGCTGATCCGTCAGCTCGGCGCGAGCTGCATCGCCGAGATGACCCTGGTCAGCGGCCGCCGGGCGGATCTGGTGGCTATCGCCAGGACCGGCGAAATCTGGATCATCGAGGTGAAATCATCGCTGGCCGATCTGCGTGCCGACAAGAAGTGGCCCGATTACCGCGACTTCTGCGACCGGCTGTATTTCGCGACCGCCCCCGAGGTGCCGCTCGATCCGTTTCCGCAGGACGCAGGCCTGATGCTTTCGGATGGCTATGGCGCGGAGATCCTGCGTGAGGCAACGCTGCACAAGCTGGCCGGGGCGCGGCGCAAGGCCGTGACCCTGCGGTTCGCGCGCATGGCGGCGACGCGGCTGCACGACCTGATGGATCCGCGCCTGAGTCGCGGCGGATTGGTCGGGGATAGTCTGCTTTAGAGTTCGGCTGCTTTGGGGCCCGGGGCGTCTATTCCGGCGGGGTGCCGTTAAGGGCCAGCGCGTCACCGGCGAGATAAAGCGATCCGCAGATGAGAATGCGCGGCGGGCCGTCGCCGCACAGTTGTCCGACGCGTTTCAGCGCCGCATCGATCGACGGCGCGGGCTCGCAGTCGAGACCGGCCTCGGCCGCGTTGCGCGCCAGGTCCTCGGCGCTGATGCCGGCCGCCGACGAGATCAGCGGGATCGTCATCACGTGCCGCGCCAGACCCTCGAAGGGCCGGAAGAAGCCGATCGGATCCTTGGTGTTGAGCATGCCGCAGACCAGGTAGAGCGGCCGGTCGAGCCGGTCATCGAGGTCCGCCATGGCGCTGGCGATGGCCACGCCGGCGGCCGGGTTGTGGCCGCCGTCGAGCCAGATATCGGCTCCCTCGGGCGCGTGCTTGAACAGCCGCCCATGCGTCAGCCGCTGCAGGCGCGCGGGCCAGGATACGGTGCGCAGACCCTGTTCGGTCGCGCTCATGCCGGGCCAGACGCCGGCCGCGCGAAGCGCCGCGATGGCCGTGCCCGCGTTGACGACCTGGTGCTGCCCGGTCAGTCTCGGCAACGGCAGATCCAGAAGTCCGCCCTCATCTTGATAGATCAGGCGGCCGTGCTCCTCGAACGCGCTCCAGTCCTGGCCGCCGATGGCCAGCGGCGCGCCAAGCGCCTCTGCTTCCGCCTCGATGACCGCGCGCACCACGTCGTCCTGGGGAGAGGTCACCGCCGGGGCGCCGCGCTTGAGGATGCCGGCCTTTTCCAGCGCTATGCCTTCCAGACGGCTGCCGAGGAAGCGTTCGTGATCCAGGGAGATCGCGGTGATGACACTGACGATCGGCTTTTCGATCACATTGGTGGCATCGAAACGGCCACCCAGTCCGACTTCCAGCAACAGCACATCGGCCGGATGTTCCGCGAAAAGACACAGCGCCACCGCGGTGCTGATCTCGAAAAAGGTGATCTGCGCGCCATCATTGACGTATTCGCAGCGCAGCAGCGCCGCATTCAGAACGTCATCGGCGACCAGCCGCCCGCCGCCGGGTTGGCCAAGGCGAATCCGCTCGTGAAAGCGCACCAGATGCGGTGAGGTATAGACATGGACGCTTTTGCCGTCGGCTTCCAGGATCGCCCGCATGAAGGCCGTTGTTGATCCCTTGCCGTTGGTGCCCGCGATGTGAATCGTCGGCGGCAGCGAGCGCTCGGGATTGCCCAGAGCATCCAGCAGCCGCTGCAAGCGGTCCAGCGACAGGTCGATCTCTTTCGGGTGGAGCCCCAGCAGGCGCTCCAGAACGGCTGTGCTTTGATCCATGGTCGGAGACGCCGCCTTCCTCAGGTCCGAGGCGCTTCGGTGGCGTCCGCCTTGGGCGGTGCATTGCCCGCCCCGTCGGCATCTGCGGCAGGCGTCTTGACCGGCGCGGCCACGCCAGGCGCGGGCCGCTTCATCAGAACCGAGCAGATGCGCGCGATCGTTTCGGCCAGCTCATGGCGATGCACCACCAGATCGACCATGCCGTGCTCCTGGAGGAACTCGGCGCGCTGAAATCCCTCGGGCAGTTTCTCCCGGATTGTCTGCTCGATGACGCGCGGCCCGGCGAAGCCGATCAGCGCGCCGGGTTCGGAGATATGAATGTCGCCCAGCATCGCGTAGGACGCCGTGACGCCGCCGGTGGTCGGGTTCGTCAGCACCACGATATAGGGCAGGCCGGCTTCCTGAAGCTGCTGGATGGCGACCGTGGTGCGCGGCATCTGCATCAGCGACAGGATGCCTTCCTGCATGCGCGCGCCGCCGGAGGCCGCGAACAGCACGAAGGGCGTGCTGTTCGCGCGCGCGATGTTCAGCCCCGTGATGATCGCCTCGCCGGCGGCCATGCCGAGCGAGCCGCCCATGAAACTGAAATCCTGCACGGCGACGGTGAACGGATCGCCCTTCACCGCGCCGCTGGCCACCAGCACGGCGTCTTCCATGCCGGTTTTCGCCTTGGCGTCGCGCAGCCGGTCGACGTAGCGGCGCTCGTCGCGGAATTTCAGCGGATCAGTGACGACCTCGGGCGTGGGGTGCGTCTCGAACGTGCCCTCGTCGAAGAAATACTCCAGCCGCTGGCGCGCGGAAATGCGCATGTGATGGCCGGAAGTCGGCACAACCCACTGGTTGGCTTCCAGATCGCGGTGGAAGACCATTTCGCCGGTCTCGGGGCACTTGATCCAGAGGTTCTCGGGCGATTCCCGTTTGTTCAGGAAGCTCTGAAGTTTCGGCCGAACGACACTGTTGATCCAGTTCAAGGCAGATGTTCCGTCTCTTCGCGTTACCCAGGTAACGGATTATTCGGCAGCTTCCGAACGGGCGGCATGCACGCCGCGGCTCAGTTCGGCAACAAGCTGTGTAACGGCGGAAACCGTCGTTTGTGTGGCGCGGCCGTCCGAGTCGAGGCTGTTGCGCACCGCCTCCACGAGCGCGGAGCCGACGACGACGCCGTCGGCGTTGCGGCCGATCTCGCGCGCCTGATCGGCGGTCTTCACGCCGAAGCCGACAGCGATCGGCAGGCTGGTGTGGCCCTTGATGCGGTTGACGGCGACGGCAACCCGATCGGCATCGGGCGCGGCGGTGCCGGTGATGCCGGTGATGGACACGTAGTAGACGAAACCGGAGGTGTTGGCGAGCACGGCGGGAAGGCGGGCGTCATCGGTGGTGGGGGTGGCGAGGCGGATGAAATTCAGTCCGGCCTTCAGCGCGGGCACGCAGAGTTCGTCGTCTTCCTCCGGCGGCAGATCAACGATGATCAGCCCGTCGACGCCGGCGGCCTTGGCATCGGCGAGAAAGGCATCGTTGCCGTAGGAGTAGATCGGATTGTAGTAGCCCATCAGGACGATCGGCGTGTCGCCGTCGCTCTCGCGGAAGGCGCGAACCATTTCCAGCGTCTTCTTCATGGTCTGGCCGGCGGCCAGTGCCCGCTGGGAGGCGCGCTGGATGGGAATGCCCTCGGCCATGGGGTCGGAAAACGGCATGCCGAGTTCAATCACATCGGCGCCGGCCGCGGGCAGCGCCTTGAGAAGCGCAAGCGATGTGCCGGTGTCCGGATCGCCGGCGGTGATGAAGGTCACCAACGCGGGACGGCCCTTCTCGGCACATGCGGCGAAGCGGCGGTCGATGCGTGTTTGTGTCATGCTGCGGTTCTCATCCAGCCGGTTCAGGGGCGGCGGAGCAGCATTGTGGGCGAGAACGCAAGCCGTCTTCGCCGTAATCCACTCCAGACCGCACAGTGTCCGTCTGGATGTAGGAGGCAGAGCGACCTTCTGTCAATCCAGGCAGGTGCCCGCGGGCGTCAAAACAGCCGCAACCGACCGTCTGACGTGCGCGGGTGATCAATTCAGTGGCTGCCGAAGGCGCTTTCGAAAGCGTAACGCGGCAGGTCGTTGCGGGTCAGGCCCTGGTTGGCGAGTTCCGCGTCACTCATGCGGGCGAGACGCTCGTAGGTGAACTGTGCGTGCCGGGCGTGGCCGATCGCGGTGAAGAAGGAGGCGATGCCGGCGAACACGGACGACGCCACTGCGGTTTCGCGAGCGGAGTGCGGAGCGTGGAGAACGGATTGAGAGGACATTGGCTTTTCTCCAATCATGAGGCTGCTGTTGCCCCTGATATTGGAGATATTGCACCGCAGCACAACTGATCGCTTCGCAGATCTCCCATGCGTCTGTGGCATGGGTCTCGTCGGCGGCGAGAAAACGCCCGCCGGAACCGCAGCCAGCGAGGCGCTCTACCACTCGTGGCCGTCTGAAGACCAGAAGGCGGCGGCTTCCCGCGGCAACGTAGCCAGCATGACATCGAAGCCGCGCGCATCCACATGTCCGCGCAGGGCGCGGGCCACGTCGCGAATGGCGGTTGGCGGCGCGAAATTGTGATGACGGCGCAACATCCGGACTTCCTCCGACAGAACGTCCCTGCCCGCGAATGGCATCGGAGGCGCCGCCACATCCCATTCCTTGACAAAGAGCGCCCGCAGGACGGCTGGAAGCTCATCGGCGAAGCGCAGGCCCTGCGTGATCGTCAGCCGGCGGCGGAACACCAACAACACGCTCTGAACCACCGTGTAGGTCTGGTTGCGCGTCGTGAGATCGAGCGCGGCGCCGGCGTCGTGGAGGAACCGGTCAAAGATCTGACCGGCTCTCTGATACTCGTCAGGCATCGGCATCGGCGTGCCTCGATCATGGGACTGCGCGCGGCGCGCGGTCTGCCCGCGCGATACGGCCTCTACAGGTCGTACCCCAGAATCTTGCCGACGGTGAAGACGTCCTTGTCGCCGCGGCCGCAGAGGTTCATGACGATGATCTGGTCCTTGGCCATGGTCGGCGCCAGCTTCATCACATAGGCCAGCGCATGGGCCGGCTCCAGCGCCGGGATGATGCCCTCGAGCCGGGTCAGCACCTGGAACGCGTTGAGCGCCTCGTCGTCGGTGGCCGGCACGTAGGTCACGCGGCCGATTTCCTTAAGCCACGAGTGCTCCGGGCCGATGCCGGGATAGTCGAGGCCGGCCGAGATCGAATGGCCTTCCAGGATCTGGCCGTCGTCGTTCTGCAGCAGATAGGTGCGGTTGCCATGCAGCACGCCGGGCCGTCCGGCGTTGAGCGAGGCGCAATGCTCGTCGCCGTCCAGTCCTTTGCCGCCGGCCTCGACGCCGAAGATCTTGATATCGGCGTCATCGAGGAACGGATGGAACAGGCCGATGGCGTTGGAGCCGCCGCCGACGGCGGCGACCAGCGCGTCCGGCAGACGGCCTTCGGCCTGCGTCATCTGCTCGCGCAGTTCCTGGCCGATCACCGACTGGAAATCGCGCACCATCTCCGGATAGGGATGCGGACCGGCCGCCGTGCCGATCAGGTAATAGGTGTCCTCGACGTTGGTCACCCAGTCGCGCAGCGCCTCGTTCATGGCGTCCTTGAGCGTGCCCGCGCCGGCGGTGACCGGAATCACCTCTGCGCCGAGCAACTGCATGCGCACGACGTTCGGCGCCTGACGCTCGATGTCCGCCTTGCCCATGTAGACGACGCAGGGCAGGCCGAAGCGCGCGCAGACGGTGGCGGTGGCAACCCCGTGCTGGCCGGCGCCGGTCTCCGCGATGATCCGCGTCTTGCCCATGCGCTTGGCCAGCAGGATCTGGCCGAGGCAGTTGTTGATCTTGTGGCTGCCGGTGTGGTTGAGCTCGTCGCGCTTGAAATAGATCTTCGCGCCGCCCAGCTCGTCGGTCAGCCGCTCGGCGAAATAGAGCGGCGAGGGACGGCCGGTGTAGTGGGTGTTGAGGTCTGAAAGCTGCGCCGCATAGGCGGGGTCCGCCTTGGCGTCCTTATAGGCCTGCTCCAGATCGAGGATCAGCGGCATCAGCGTTTCGGCGACGAAGCGGCCGCCGAAGATGCCGAAATGCCCGGTCAGATCGGGTCCGGAACGCAGGGTGTTCGGCTGAGTGCTCACGGCGGTCTCCATTAGCAGGGTATACCGCCGTTTACGGCGGCCACAAAAGCGCGGATCAGCGCCGGGTCCTTGACGCCCCTTTCCCGCTCGACGCCCGAAGAGACATCGACGGCGCGGGCACGGGTGATGGACAGGGCCTCGGCGACATTACCAGCATCCAGCCCCCCGGAAAGCATGAAGGGCTTGGCAAGGTCAAGATCTTCCATCAGATGCCAGTCGAAAGACAGCCCCGATCCGCCGGGAACGTCCGCGTCTTTCGGCGGCTTGCTGTCGAACAGGATCATGTCGCAGACAGGCTCATAGGCAGTAGCCTTGGCAATATCGGCGGCGGCGCGCACGCCGATCGCCTTGATCACCCGGCAGCCGAATTTTTCGGCAATCTCGCGCACGCGCTCAGGGCTTTCGGAGCCGTGCAACTGCAGCCAGTCCGGGGCGACCTTGGCGACGATCTCGCCCAGCAGCGTATCGTCCGCATCCACCGTCAGCGCGACGATCTCCGCGCGGCCCCGCGCCATGGCCGCAAGCTCGGACGCCTGATCATACGACACGTGCCGCGGGCTCTTGGGAAAAAACACCAGCCCCACCATGCCGGCGCCCGCCTCCAGCGCGACGGCCATGGTCTCCCGCGTCGACAGTCCGCAGATTTTTATGGTGACGGGCGAGGGCATGATTGCGATCCGGCTCTGACGTCCCCGGAGGCTTCCAGGGGCAAAATGTTTTTGCGGGTCATCCCGGGCGCGGCGCAGCGCGAAAGCGGTGCTCCGCAGACCCGGGACGTTGTCATCCGTGGTTTGTCCGCGCGGCCCCGGACAAATTCAGCCGCAGCGCCGACATGTTCACGTCACATCATAGGCCGCGATCGCCGCCATGTTGGCGATGTCGCTGTCCTTGGCGCCGAGCGAGACGATCTGCACGGGCTTGTCGAGGCCGACGAGCAGCGGGCCGATCACCGTCGATCCGCCGAGCTCCTGCAGCATCTTGGTGGAGATCGAGGCGGAGTGGAAGGCCGGCATGATCAGCACATTGGCCGGACCCGTGAGACGGCAGAACGGATAGGACGCCATCTGCTCCATGTTCAGCGCCACGTCGGCGGCCATGTCGCCATCGTACTCGAAGTCCACCCCGCGCGAATCCAGGATCTTGACCGCCTGCTGCACCTTTTCGGAGCGCTCGCCGGCCGGGTGGCCGAAGGTCGAATAGGCCAGCATGGCGATCCGCGGCTCATAGCCGAGACGGCGCGCGACATGGGCCGCCTCCACCGCGATGTCCGCCAGTTCCTCGGAGTTCGGCATGTCGTGCACGGCGGTGTCGGCGACCAGCACCGTGCGGCCGCGCGCCAGCACCAGTGAGACGCCGATGACCCGGTGGCCGGGCTTGGTGTCGACGACCTGGCGCACGGTGTCCAGCGCCACGGAATAGTTCCGCGTGACACCCGTCACCATGGCGTCCGCATCTCCTTTGGCCACCATGATGGCACCCCAGTAGTTGCGGTCGTTGTTGACCAGCCGCTGGCAGTCGCGCAGCAGGTAGCCTTTGCGCTGCAGCCGGCTGTAGAGATGCTCGGCATAGGCGGCGTTCTTCGTCGAGGCACGGGCATTCTCGATCTCGATTCCGACCTTCAGATCGATTCCGGCGGTTTCCGCGGTGGCGCGGATCGTGTCCTCGCGGCCGATCAGCACGGCCGTGCCCAGACCCTGGCTCACGAAGCTCATGGCCGCGCGAATGACCTGGATCTCCTCGCCCTCGGCGAAGACCACGCGCTTGGGCGCCTGCCGCACCTTGGTGATGATGCTCTGCAGCGAACCTGCGACCGGATTGCGCCGGGCGCTCAGGTGCATGCGGTAGGCGTCCATGTCGACGATCGGCTTGCGCGCGACGCCGCTGTCCATCGCGGCTTGCGCGACGGCGGCGGGCACCGCCGTGATCAGCCGGGGATCGAAAGGCACGGGGATGATGTAATCGGGGCCGAACTTCGGCCGCTTGCCGCGATAGGCGGCGGCGACCTCGTCGGGCACATCCTCGCGGGCGAGTTCGGCCAGCGCGTTGGCGGCGGCGATCTTCATCGCCTCGTTGATCGTGCTGGCCTGCACGTCGAGCGCGCCGCGGAAGATGTAGGGAAAGCCCAGGACGTTGTTGACCTGGTTGGGATAGTCGGAGCGGCCGGTCGCCATGATGGCGTCGTCGCGCACCTCGGCGACTTCCTCCGCCGTGATTTCGGGATCCGGATTGGCCATGGCGAAGATGATCGGCTTGTCGGCCATCGAGGCGACCATGTCCTTGGTCAGCGCGCCCTTGACGGAAACGCCGAAGAAGATATCGGCGCCCTTCATGGCGTCCGCCAGGCTGCGCGCGTCGGTCTTCGACGCATGGGCCGACTTCCACTGGTTCATGCCGTCTTCGCGGCCCTCGTAGATCGGACCCTTGGTGTCGCACAGGATGACGTTGTCGTGCGGCATGCCCATCGCCTTGATGAGCTCGATGCAGGCGATGCCGGCGGCGCCCGCGCCGTTGCAAACCAGCTTCGTCGTCGCGATGTCGCGGCCGGTCAGATGCATGGCGTTGATGATGCCGGCGGCCGCGATGATCGCCGTGCCGTGCTGGTCGTCGTGGAACACCGGGATGTCCATCAGCTCGCGCAGCCGCGCCTCGATCTGGAAGCACTCCGGGGCCTTGATATCCTCGAGATTGATGCCGCCGAAGGAGGTGCCCAGGAACCGCACGCAGTTGACGAACTCGTCGACATCCTGGGTGTCGACGCCAATGTCGATGGCGTCGATGTCGGCGAAGCGCTTGAACAGCACCGCCTTGCCTTCCATCACCGGCTTGGCGGCCAGCGGACCCAGATTGCCGAGCCCGAGGATCGCCGAGCCGTTGGTGATCACGCCAACCATGTTGCCGCGGTTGGTGTAATCGAACGCCTTGGACGGATCCGCCGCGATCGCCAGCACAGGCACGGCCACGCCGGGGCTATAGGCAAGCGACAGGTCGCGTTGCGTCGCCATCGGCTTGGTCGGCGAAATTTCCAGCTTGCCCGGACGGCCTTCCTGATGAAATTGAAGCGCTTCCTGGTCCGTGAAAGAAAGGCCGTTCTTTGCGGTCTTGTCTGTGCCTGGCATGTCTTGTCTCGTTCTTGTGCTGTTGCGACGAGCGGCGGGAAGCGGACATTATCCCCCGAAAATGGAAGCCACAACCCGGCTTGGCCTCCGGCGGCGGTGAAACAGCGGCCGCAGTTTGCTACCGTTCACGCATGTCGACACACACAGCCCACCCGCCGAAGACCGCTCCGGACGCCGCCAATGCGCGGATAACGCCCATGATGGAGCAATATATCGAAATCAAGACGGCCAATCCCGACAGCCTGCTGTTCTACCGGATGGGCGACTTCTACGAGCTGTTTTTTCACGATGCGGAAGCCGCGTCGCGGGCGCTCGGGATTACGCTGACCAAGCGCGGCAAGCACCTGGGCGAAGACATTCCCATGTGCGGCGTGCCGGTGCACGCGGCGGACGATTATCTGCAGAAGCTGATCGCGCTGGGGTTCCGCGTCGCCGTGTGCGAGCAGACCGAGGATCCGGCGGAGGCCAGAAAACGCGGCGCCAAGTCGGTGGTGCGGCGCGACGTGGTGCGGCTGGTCACACCGGGCACGCTGACCGAAGACCGGCTGCTGGACGCCTCTGCCAACAACTATCTGGCGGCGATTTCCCGGGTGCGCTCCGGCGCCGACGGCGAGACGGACGGCGCGGGCACCTTCGGCTTGGCCTGGATCGACATCTCGACCGGCGCCTTCCGCGTATCGGAATGCGACCTGACGGGGCTGCCCGCCGAAATCGCCCGCATCGATCCGAGCGAGATTGTCATCGCCGACACGGTGGACGCCGATCCGCAGTTGCGCTCCATCTGGACTAGTGCGGGCGCTGCGGTGTCTCCCGTCTCGCGCGCGCTGTTTGACAGCGCCACGGCGGCGGACCGGCTGGGACGCTATTTCGGCGTCGCGACGCTCGACGGTTTTGGCGCCTTCACGCGCGCCGAACTCGCCGCCGCCTCTGCCGTGGTCGCCTACGTGGAAAAGACCCAGCTCGGCGAACGGCCGCCGCTGGACCCGCCGGCGCGCGACGGCGCCGGTCGCGCCATGATGATCGACGCGGCGACGCGCACCAATCTGGAGCTGATGCGCACGCTGAGCGGCGAGAAGCGCGGCTCGCTGCTCTCGGCCATCGACCGCACGGTCACCGGCGGCGGATCGCGCCTGCTCGCGTCCCGGCTCGCCGCCCCGCTGACCGATCCCGGCGAGATCGGCGCGCGGCAGGACGCGCTGGCATTCTTTGCCGACGATCTGATGTTGCGCGAACGCCTGCGCGAGGCTCTCAAATCCGCGCCCGACATGCCGCGCGCCCTGTCGCGTCTGGCGCTGCAGCGCGGCGGCCCGCGCGATCTCGACACAATTCGCGCCGGGCTCGAGGCTTCAGGCGCCATCGCCCGGCTTCTGGAGGGCCCACAGCAGGAACGGCCGGCGCATGTGGCGGCCGCCGAACGCCGCCTGCGCGAGGCGCCCGTGGCGCTGGCGCGCGAACTCAGCATGGCTCTTGCCGACGACATGCCGCTGCTGGCCCGCGACGGCGGCTTTCTGCGCGCGGGCTATCGCGCGGATCTTGACGAGCTGCGGTCCCTGCGCGACGAAAGCCGCAAGGTGATCGCGGGGCTGCAGGCCGGCTACGCCGATGCGGCCGGCATCCGGGCGTTGAAGATCAAGCACAACAATGTGCTGGGCTGGTTCATCGAGGTGCCTGCGGCGCAGGCCACGAAAATGCTCGCCGAGCCGCACAATGAGACCTTCATCCACCGTCAGACGATGGCCGGAGCCATGCGCTTCACCACGGTCGAGCTCGGTGATCTAGCGACAAAAATCGCCAATGCGGGTCAGCGGGCGCTGGCGATCGAGCTGGAGACCTTCGAGAACCTGCGAACGGCGGTGGTGGAGGCGGGCGCCTTCATCAAGGCGGCGGCCGATGCGCTCGCCATGCTCGACGTCTCAAGCGCTCTGGCGGTGCTGGCCGAAAGCGAGGGCTATGTGCGTCCCCACGTCGACGCCTCGCTGGCGTTCGAGATCGACGGTGGCCGTCATCCGGTGGTGGAACAGGCGCTCAAGCGCGACAGCGGCGAACCGTTCGTGGCCAACGACTCCGCGCTGGGGCCGGAAAAGGGCCGCGACAGCGGCCAGATCTGGCTGATCACAGGCCCCAACATGGCGGGTAAATCGACGTTCCTGCGCCAGAACGCGCTGATCGCGGTTCTGGCGCAAATGGGCTCTTTCGTGCCGGCACGCGCCGCCCATATCGGCGTGGTTGACCGGCTGTTCTCGCGCGTCGGCGCGGCCGACGATCTGGCGCGCGGACGCTCGACCTTTATGGTGGAGATGGTGGAAACGGCGGCGATCCTCAATCAGGCCGGCGAGCGCTCCCTGGTGATTCTCGACGAGATCGGACGCGGTACCGCCACCTTCGACGGTCTGTCGATCGCCTGGGCGGCCATCGAGCACCTGCACGAGGTCAACCGCTCGCGCGCGCTCTTCGCCACCCATTATCACGAGCTCACGGCGCTGTCGCAGCGGCTCGACCGGCTGGTCAACGCCACCGTGCGCGTCAAGGAGTGGAAGGGCGATGTGGTGTTCCTGCACGAGATCGTGCCGGGATCGGCCGACCGCTCCTATGGCATCCAGGTCGCCAAGCTTGCGGGGCTTCCCCACGCAGTGGTGGAACGCGCCCGCGCCGTGCTCGACCAGCTCGAGGAGCAGGACCGCAAGGCGCCGTCGCAGGCGCTGATCGACGATCTGCCGTTGTTCGCCGCGCATGTGGCGCCGGCGACGAGCGCTGCGCCGCACTCCGATGAACTTGGCGTGCTGCTCGACGGCCTCGATCCCGACGAGATGACGCCGCGCGATGCGCTGGAGGCGCTCTACGCGCTCAGGGCCAAACGGGCGGTACTGAAGAAGGGGTGAGTTGCGATCCGCTGCCGCCTAGCCCACGAACGCGCGCTCGACGACGAATTCGGCCGGCTTGTTGTTGGCGCCCTCGGTCAGGCCGCGGGCTTCAAGAACCGCCTTGGTGTCCTTGAGCATGGCCATGGAGCCGCAGATCATGCCGCGGTCCGTGCCCGGATCCAGCGGCGGCAGGCCGAGCCGCTCGAACAGCTCGCCGCTCTCGATCAGCGTCGTGATGCGGCCGCGCACCGGATAGTCTTCGCGGGTCACCGAGGTGAACAGCCGCAGCCGCTCCTTGGCCAGCTCGCCAATCAGCGGATCGTTCTTGGTTTCCTCGACCAACTGCTTGGCGTAGGCCAGCTCGGCCACCGTGCGGCATGTCTGGGTGAGGATGACTTCCTCGAACTTGTCGTAGGTCTCCGGATCGCGGATCAGGCTGGCGAAGGGCGCGACGCCCGTGCCGGTGGAGAACATGTAGACGCGCTTTCCCGGGATCAGCGCATCGTTGACCAGCGTGCCGGTGGGCTTCTTCTTCATCAGGATCGCATCGCCCGGCTGGATCTTCTCCAGATGCTGGGTCAGCGGGCCGTTCGGCACCTTGATGGAGAAGAACTCCAGTTCCTCGTCCCATGAGGGGCTGGCGATGGAATAGGCGCGAAACAGCGGCTTGCCGTCGATCATCAGGCCGATCATGACGAATTCGCCCGAGCGGAAGCGGAAGCTGGCCGGCCGCGTCATGCGGAAGCGAAACAGCGACTCCGTGTAGTGCTGAACCATGGTGACGGTCTCAACGAAGGTGTTGGCCGGCGCGGCTTCGGTCAGCTCATCCACTTTGGTCATGACGTTCATATTGGGGATCCTGGAAATCGCGGCGGGCGCCGCCGGCACTCGTGTTCATAATCTCGTGCGTTGCGGCACATGGAGCCGGTTGCCGCAGCGGCTGTTTCCCGCAAGCGTTGGTTTTGCCATGAACCGCCGCGGCTTTCAAACGAAACGAAGCAACCGCGGCAATCCGCCCACGGGCAGCATCGCCCTTCAGGCCGGCGCGGCATCGAAGCGTGAGCGCACAGTAGCCGCCGCGCCGCTGCATTGTGTAGCGGCGAACCGCCTAAATATCGGGGCATTTGGGCAAAATTTTTCGCCGCACCGCACCGTTGTGTGGTCAGCCGCAACAGAGAATGCCCCTGATGCCGTTCGCCTATTTTATAAGCAATGTGCCTATAAATATTGCAGTGAATCGAGGGCGCGGCCGGAGTCGATCGGGCAAAACGCCAAAAAATCGCGCAAAGGACCGGTCTTTCTCTAGGCATCTGATTAGTTGGCATGCAGTTTGAATGCAATGACCTCAAATCCGACCGCACAAGCGGTCATCCTGCACAATTTGGGGGCAACTGGAATGACTGATTCATTCGCGGGGGGCGACGTTTTCTTCGTCCTCCTCGGCGCCATACTGGTGTTCGCCATGCACGGCGGCTTCGCGTTTCTCGAAGTCGGCACCGTGCGCCACAAGAACCAGGTCAACGCGCTGGTCAAGATCCTCGTCGATTTCGCTCTGTCCACGCTCGCCTATTTCTTCGTCGGCTACGCGGTTGCCTACGGCACCACGTTCTTTGTCAACGCGGCCGTCCTGTCCGGCACCGTGGCGGGCGGAGCCTTCGAGCCGCAGGGCCTGTCGCTGGTCAAGTTCTTCTTCCTGGCGACCTTTGCCGCCGCCATTCCGGCGATCATCTCCGGCGGCATCGCGGAGCGCATGAAGTTCCTGCCCCAATGCCTGGCGACGGTGGTGCTGGTGGCGCTGGTCTACCCGCTGTTCGAGGGCGTGGTCTGGGGCGGCAATTTCGGCATCCAGGGCTGGCTCGAGGCGACATTCGGCGCGCCGTTCCATGATTTCGCGGGCTCGGTCGTGGTGCACGCGGTCGGCGGTTGGATCGCCCTGGGCGCCGTGCTGCTGCTGGGGCCGCGCATCGGGCGCTACACGAAGGACGGCCGCTCCGTCGGCATTCCGCCGTCCAACATCCCGTGGCTGGCCATGGGGTCGTGGATGCTCTGCGTGGGCTGGTTCGGCTTCAACGTGATGAGCGCGCAATCGCTGCAGGCGGTCACCGGACTCGTGGCGATGAACTCGCTGATGGCCATGGCCGGCGGCATTCTTGCCGCCCTGCTGGTCGGGCGCAACGACCCGGGCTTCGTGCACAACGGCGCGCTGGCCGGCCTCGTCGCCGTCTGCGCGGGTTCCGACATCATGCACCCGATCGGATCGCTGGCCGTCGGCGCGGTCGCCGGCGCGGTATTTGTGAAGGGTTTCATCACCTGCCAGGAGAAGCTGAAGATCGACGACGTGCTCGGTGTCTGGGCGCTGCACGGCATCTGCGGCGCCTGGGGCGGCATCGCGGCCGGCATCTTCGGTCTCACGGCGCTGGGCGGTCTTGGCGGGGTGACGTTCGCCAGCCAGCTCGCGGGCACGCTCGGCGGCGTGGCCTATGCGTTCGCGGCGGGGTTCGTCGTCTACGGCCTGCTGAAATCGGCGACCGGCATCCGCCTCTCCGCCGCCGACGAGCACCAGGGCGCGGATTTGGCGATCCACAAGATCAGCGCCAATCCGGAATACGACGTCACCGGCCGCTGACCACAGCGGTCCGGGACAGACGCACAACGCCCGGCGGAGGACTCCGCCGGGCGTTGTGTTTGAGCAAGAACGTCAGCGGCAGAGCCGCCGGCGGTCACATCGAGGCGCCATGCAGATAGGCCGCGCCGATGATCGGACCGGGGCGGCCGTTGTCTTCCACCTGCACCAGCACGGCGCAGCCGTCGGCGCCCGACTTGAGGATCTCGGATTTCGGCAGCTCGATCACCGCCGCCTTGCGCTTCCACATGCCCACGACTTGCATCGTGCGCACCACATTGTGATAGGTGATCGTCCGGCCGCGGTTCTCGCCGCGCTTGATCACGACGTCCTTGGCGCGGTCGAAGAGCACCAGCCACACGGTCGCCATGGCGGCATCGGTGGCATCGCCCGCCGCGCCAATATCCACGGCCAGCGAATCGGCGGTCATGTGGGCGCCCACGCGGACCGGCAGCCCGCCGCCGATCCGGATCGCCGTGTGGATGCCGTTTGCGTTGCTGCCCACCACGTGGCGGCGGCCGTTGACAACCACCTGCGGCGTGTAGACGGCCCGGTCGCCCCGGGTCTCGGCGTAGGCGCGCTGGCGGGCGCTGTTGTCGGAGCTGGCCAGGGTGTCCTTCCAGCCGAGATAATCCCAGTAGTCGACCGGCAGCGACAGAACCACATAGTCGTCATTCTCGCTGAGGTCGCCGATCAGCCGGTCGGCCGGCGGACACGACGAGCACCCCTGGCTTGTGAACAGCTCGATCACGGCTTTCGGAGCCTCATGCGAGGCGGTGTCGGAACCGGCCGCGGCGGGGTGGCAAGCGAACGCCAGACCAAGCGTTGCCGCGATCATGCGGACTGTCGTCAACGCCATGTCGTTTCTCGTTTTCTGTCTGATTCCCGGTGCGGGAGCCCATTTTTTTGAACACGGGCGCACTTCAGTGAGCGGGACGATAGTATCGGCCCCGATCAATGAAAAGTCACGTTGGGGTGACAGAGTTAATTGGTGTTTTTACGAAGGGTAGCGCCGTTCCGGCGGCACGCCGTCTATGGCGTCGCGGCGAGAACCTTTTCGAGCTGCGGCAGGAACACGCTGCGATAGGACTGCGGCGACAGCGGGCCGATGAACTTGTAGCGAATGCGGCCGTCCGCGCCGATGATGAACGTTTCCGGCACGCCGTACACGCCCCAGTCGATGGCCGCGCGGCCGTTCTCGTCGACGCCGACGCGCTCGTACGGATTGCCCAGCGAGCCGAGAAAGCGGCGCGCGTTCGGCCCCTTGTCCTTGTAGTTGATGCCGGTCAGGGCGATCCGGTCGTCGCGGGCCAGATCCATCAACAGCGGATGCTCGGCGCGGCAGGGCGCGCACCACGAGGCGAAGATGTTGACGACCGATACCCGGCCCTTCAGGTCGGCCGACGCAAGCCCGGGGACGGGCGCGCCGTCCCGCTCGAGCCCGTCGAGCGCCGGCAGAACGAACTCCGGCACGCTCTTGTCGATCAGCGCGGAGGGGATCGCGCTGGTATCCTTGCCGGAGCGCAACTGCACGAAAAACAGCACGGCGAGCAGGCCGAAGACGACAAGCGGCAGCAGCACCAGGACCGGAATCTTCCTGCGCGGAGGCGATGTCTTGTCCGTGGTGTCAGTCATGCTGTTCGTTCTCCGGCGGTCTGGTCTGCGGCAGCCTGCTCCCGTGCGGCCTTGCCGCGCGAGCGCCGTGTGATGCCGCGTGCCTCCAGATCGGAAAGTGCCCGTTTCTGCCGCCGCTGATCGGCGAGCACCCACACGATGACGCCGAGCACCACTGCCAGCGAGATGGCATAGGACGCAAGAATATAGGCGGAATGGGGGCCGAGCGCGGTCATGCGTATGCTCCGGTCATTGCGCGGGCGTCGCGTCGGCCGGCGCCATTGTCGACACGCCCGTCGACGCCGAGGCCTCACGCATCCGCAGCGCGCGGATCCGGCGGCGCAGGATTTCGTTGCGCATGGCCATCAGATGCAGCGTCAGAAACAGCAGCGTAAAGGCCAGCGTCATTACCAGCAGCGGCACCAGGATCGACGGATGCACCGTCGGGCCATCGATCCGCATGACCGACGCCGGCTGGTGCAGCGTGTTCCACCATTCCACCGAGAACTTGATGATCGGGATGTTGATGAAGCCCACCAGAATCAGGATCGCCGCCGCCTTGCCGGCGCGGATCGGATCTTCGATGGTGCGCCACAGGGCGATCAGGCCCAGGTACATGATGAACAGCACCAGCACGGAGGTCAGCCGCGCGTCCCACACCCACCAGGTGCCCCACATGGGCTTGCCCCATAGCGAGCCGGTGACCAGCGACAGGAAGGTGAAGGCCGCGCCGAGCGGCGCCGCCGCCTTGGCGGAGACGTCGGCCAGCGGATGCTTCCAGACCAGCGTCCCGATCGCCGAGGCGGCCATCAGCGAGTAACAGAACATGCCGAGCCAGGCGAAGGGCACGTGAATGAACATGATCTTCACCGTGGCGCCCTGCTGATAGTCGTCGGGCGCCACGAAAAAGGTCAGGTAGAGGCCCACCGCGAAGGCGGCCACGGTCATGCCCGCGAGCCACGGAACAATCCGGTTCGCCAGCGCCAAAAAACGGGTCGGGTTTGCCAAGTCGATGAGTGCCATGGAACCGTTCTAAACCGGGAACGCGGCCGCATCAATGCGGCGATCCGCGCAGCCCATCGCTCGCCCCGTCAATCGGACGAGAACCTGAGTGCCGCGGCCGCCGCAAGCGGTCCGATCACCGCCGATATGAGGGTTAGCGCGCAGAGGATCAAGAAGGGCGTGCGGAACGGGACGGAGATGGAAATCGCCGCGGTCGCGGCACTCACGCCGAAGATCAGCACGGGAATCGTCAGCGGCAGCACCAGGATCGCCAGCAGCAGCCCGCCACGCCGCAGACTGACGGTCAGCGCCGCGCCGATGCCGCCGATCAGCGTCAGCGCCGGGGTGCCCACGAAAAGCGTTGCGGTGACCGCCGCGATGGCCATTGGCTCGAGATTGAGAAACACCGCCAGCAAGGGCGCGGCGATGACCAGCGGCAGCCCCGTGGCGGTCCAGTGCGCCAGGCATTTGACCAGCACCACCAGCTCCAGCGGCTGGCCGGACATCAGCAAAAGATCGAGCGAGCCGTCGTCGCGGTCAGCCTGAAACAGCCGGTCAAGCCCCAGCAGCGTCGCCAGCAGGGCGCCGATCCACAAAATCGCCGGGCCGATTCGCGCCAGCAGATTGAGGTCGGGGCCGATGCCGAAGGGGACCACCGTGATCACGCACAGAAAGAACAGCACGCCCATGAGGGCGCTGCCGCCGACGCGCACGGCGAGCTGCATTTCGCGCACGAACAGGCTCAGCATCGGTGAGCGCGTCGCCGGTGACGAAACGGGCGGCACGCTCATGCGAAGGCCTCCTCGTCCGCGGGGTCGTCGCCGCCCGCTCCCGGTTGCATCCAGAGCGCCCGGGCGCCGTCGAGCGGCAGATCCGCGTGGGTGGCGGCAATGATCAGCCCGCCCGAGGCCAGGTGCTCCTGCATGATTGTGATCAACGCCTGTTCGGAGGCCGCGTCGAGCGCCGATGTCGGCTCGTCGAGCAGCCAGACGGGGCGATGAGAGACCAGAAGCCGCGACAGCGACAGCCGCCGGCGCTGGCCCGCGGACAGATAGGCGGCGGGCAGATGGGCGATGTCGGCCAGCCCGACGCGATCCAGCGCCTGATCGACCGTGACAGAGGGATGGCCGTGAAAATCGCGCCAGAAGCCGAGATTCTCGGCCACCGTCATCGGCGTCTTGAGCGCATCGGAATGGCCGAAATAGTGGCAGCGCGCGCCGATACCCTCGGCCGCCTCTTCCTCACCGGTCCGTTCGATGCGGATCGTTCCTTCCGCCGCAGGCACCAGCCCGGCGATGGTGCGCAGCAGACTGGACTTGCCCACGCCATTGGGCCCGCGCACCAGCAAGGCTTCGCCGGCGAGGACCGAAAACGACAGCTCCGCGAAGACCTGCCGTCCACCACGGTCCACGGCGAGTCGGTCGGCAACCAGCTTGAGCATGTTTCTCCCGCGCGATGACACCGGCCAAGCGGCCGCCGGTGAGGGCGATTCAGACACTTGCGCGGCACATTGGCCCGCACCACTCCGGCCCGCAACGCGGGCGTGCGTCACCATGCCCGCGCCCGCGCATTCGTCAAGGGGCGGGACTTGAACGCACCTGAATTCAGGGGCGAATCACGTTGGGCACGCCATCGACGCCCATGAAGATCGCCAGAATCCGCGTCGGCACGTCGCCGGTGGCCTTGCCGTTGTGCCACGTGTGGATGGCTTCCATGAAGGCGTCGCCGGCCTTGTAGACCTTGGTGATCTCCGTGCCGCCGGTCTCGTAGGTCAGCGTCACCTCGCCTTCCATGATGTAGCCATAGGTCGGCACCGGATGCATGTGGCGCCCGGTCGCCTCGCCGGGCTTCATGGTGACGATCAGCGACGACATCTTCAGCGGACCAGACGGATAATGCAGAAGCTGGCCGATGTTCGTCTTGTCGCCTTCCAGAAGATCGATGACCCGTTTGTACTCGGCGCCGGCCGTTCCGGCGGTGTCCTTGGCGTCCTTGGCGGCGACCGGGACGGCGAAGCCCATGGCAAGGATGAGAGACAGAGCGGCGGCGCGACGATGCAGTCTCATGAAAGCGTTCCCGAATCTTTGGACAATCATCCCCGCTTCATGCCCGAGAAAAGTTAAATATCGCTCGTTTTCCGGGCAATTTCGACAAAATCGGCCATTCGCCTTTCGTCACTCTGGAATGGCTCCAAAAAATTCGCTATAGGGCGGCAACTTCCGCCGGCGACCGGATGACACCGCCCAACGGGCTGCCCCTTCCGCGGCTTGCCGGCGCATCCGGCCCGGCGCGCAACGGGCCGTCAATGATTTCCGGTTATGTCGGCATCCTTGCCGGCCCGTCCTGTGGATCGATTATGGCTGAATTTCCCCATTCAGACAAAGCGACCCATGGGCTCCATTGGCGAACCAGCTGATCTTGTGTACAATGGTGTACGATTTTACAGGATCAAGCCGCCAGGCAGATAAATCTCGTGTGGCGCTCCGCCGGTGGACGGGGGCCGCGCACGAACGTTAAAGGGATCGCCAGCCGTGACGACACAATCGCTCGACAGCTTCAAATGCCGCAAGACCCTGCAGGTCGGTGACAAGAGCTACACCTATTTCTCGCTGCCCGACGCGGAGAAGAACGGCCTGGAGGGGATCTCCCGGCTTCCGTTCTCCCTGAAGGTGCTGCTGGAGAACCTGCTGCGCTTCGAGGACGACCGCACGGTCAAGGCGGACGACATCCGCGCCGTCGCCACGTGGCTGGTGACGCGCAAGTCGACCCAGGAGATCGCCTACCGCCCGGCGCGCGTGCTGATGCAGGACTTCACCGGCGTTCCCGCCGTGGTCGATCTCGCCGCGATGCGCGACGCGGCCGTGAAGCTCGGCGGCGACCCCAAGAAGGTCAACCCGCTGGTGCCGGTTGATCTGGTCATCGATCACTCGGTGATGATCGACTATTTCGGCACGCCGGACGCCTTCAGGAAAAACGTCGAGATGGAATACAAGCGCAACGGCGAGCGCTACGAGTTCCTGCGCTGGGGCCAGTCGGCGTTTGACAACTTCCGTGCCGTGCCGCCGGGAACCGGCATCTGCCATCAGGTGAACCTGGAATACCTGGCGCAGACCGTCTGGACCAAGGAAGAGAACGGCGAGACCATCGCCTATCCGGACACGCTGGTGGGCACCGATTCGCACACCACCATGGTCAACGGCCTGGCCGTTCTGGGCTGGGGCGTGGGTGGCATCGAGGCCGAGGCTGCGATGCTCGGCCAGCCGATCTCCATGATGATCCCGGAAGTCGTCGGCTTCCGCCTTGACGGCAAGCTCAACGAAGGCATCACCGCCACCGATCTGGTGCTGCGGGTGGTGGAAATGCTGCGCGCCAAGGGCGTGGTCGGCAAGTTCGTCGAGTTCTACGGCCCAGGCCTGGACAACCTGTCCATCGAGGACGCGGCGACCATCGCCAACATGGCGCCGGAATACGGCGCGACCTGCGGCTTCTTCCCTGTCGACAACGAAACGATCGGTTATCTGAAATCCACCGGCCGCGACGCCGACCGGGTGGCGCTGGTGGAAGCCTATGCCAAGGCGCAGGGCATGTTCCGCACCTCGGACGCAGCCGATCCGGTGTTCACTGAAACGCTGGGCCTCGACATTTCCACCGTGGTGCCGTCGATCTCCGGGCCGAAGCGCCCGCAGGACCGCATCAGCCTGTCGGACGCCGCCACCGGCTTCGTCAAGACCATGACCGACGAGTTCAACAAGGCGGCCGATGTCACCAAGCGCGTTCCCGTCAAGGGCCGCGACCATGATCTGGGCAACGGCGACGTTGTGATCGCCGCCATCACGTCCTGCACCAACACCTCCAATCCCTCCGTGCTGATCGGCGCGGGCCTCGTGGCGCGCAACGCGCTCGCCAAGGGCCTGAAGGTCAAGCCGTGGGTGAAGACCTCGCTGGCGCCCGGCTCGCAGGTGGTCACCGACTATCTCGAGAAGGCCGGCTTGCAGGGCGATCTCGACGCGCTCGGCTTCTCGCTCGCCGGCTACGGCTGCACCACCTGCATCGGCAACTCCGGCCCGCTGCCGGAGGAAATCTCCGAGGCCATCGCCGAGCACGACCTGATCGCCTGCTCGGTGCTCTCGGGCAACCGCAACTTTGAGGGCCGCGTCAATCCGGACGTGCGCGCCAACTACCTGGCCTCGCCGCCGCTGGTTGTCGCCTACGCCATCGCCGGCAACCTGAACGTCGACATCACCACGGAGTCGCTGGGCGACGACAAGGACGGCAACCCGGTGTACCTCAAGGACATCTGGCCGACGACGCAGGAAATCACCGACCTGATCCGCACCTCGATCAACGAGGGCATGTTCCGCGAGCGCTATTCCGACGTCTTCAAGGGCGACGAGCACTGGCAGGCCATCAAGGTCGAGGGCGGCATGACCTACGACTGGCCGCCGACCTCCACCTACGTCCAGAACCCGCCCTACTTCGAGGGCATGACCATGGAGCCCAAGCCGCTTGAGGACATCGAGAACGCTGCGGTTCTGAGCATCTTCCTCGACTCCATCACCACCGACCACATTTCTCCGGCCGGCAACATCAAGGCGGAAGGTCCCGCGGGCAACTACCTGCGCGAGCATCAGGTGCGCCCCGTCGACTTCAACTCCTACGGCGCGCGCCGCGGCAACCACCAGGTGATGATGCGCGGCACGTTTGCCAACATCCGCATCAAGAACCAGATGGTCCCGGGCGTCGAAGGCGGCGTCACCGTGAAGGACGGCGAGCAGAAGTGGATCTACGACGCGGCGATGGAATACAAGGAGGCCGGCCAGCCTCTGGTGATCTTCGCCGGCAAGGAATACGGCTCCGGCTCCTCGCGTGACTGGGCCGCCAAGGGCACCGTGCTGCTCGGCGTGCGGGCCGTCATCGCCCAGTCCTTCGAGCGCATCCACCGCTCCAACCTGGTCGGCATGGGCGTGCTGCCGCTCACCTTTAAGGAAGGCGAGAGCTGGCAGAGCCACGGCATCACCGGCAAGGAAAAGGTCTCCGTCAAGGGCATCAAAGACATCACCCCGCGCCAGATGATGGACATCGAGGTCGAATACGAGGACGGCACCAAAAAGACCATCGAGGTGCTCTGCCGCGTCGATACGGTCGACGAGCTCGACTACATGAAGGCCGGCGGCATCCTGCACTACGTGCTCAGGAACCTCGTTAACAGCTAAGGGCTTCGGGCTCAGGCCCGATGCTCGCGATAAATGAAAGGGCCGCCCATCGGGCGGCCTTTTTTGCTTGCTTGACATTGGGACATTTTTGTCCCAATTTCACTACAAAGCTCACTAGAGGCTGATCCGAGAGGCACGGACTATGAGTCAAACGGTGTATGGACACTCTCCGCGACGGAGGAGAACAAATGCCCTCTCGGGTTCAGTTTCTACGCGAGATTCGCGCGCTTGCTCGCGCGCGCAGTCTCTTTGTTAAGGTCGATACCAAGAAGGGCAAAGGCAGCCATTTTCGTGTGAGGGTCGGTCAAAGAGTGACGACCATTCCAGAGAAGCTGTCGCCGTTGATGACAAGAATCATTCGAAAGCAACTTGGCCTCGATTGAGACAGTGCATCTGTTACGCGTCCCCTCTGGCAAAAGCCGAAGGCCTGTCCATGTCCTACATCTACAAAGCCCTCCTCACCCCCGATCCCGACGGCGGGTTTGTCGTGACGTTTCCAGACGTGCCCGAAGCGATCACGGGCGGGGAGACCCGCGCCAAAGCGCTGGAGATGGCCGAGGACGCGCTCACGGTGGCGCTGCTCGGGCGTCTCGACGATGAGGCGGCCTTGCCGATCGCGGCGGCCAGCGGCGGCGCCCTGGTGTCGGTCGCGGTTCCAGCGCGTTTTGCAGCGAAAATCGCGCTGATCGAAGCGTTTCGCGCCGCGCAGGCCAAGGATCCGGCAATCAGCCAGAGCGAGCTGGCGCGCAAACTCGGCGTCGACCACAAGGAAATCCGCCGCAGGCTTGATCCCGACCACAAGACCAAGCTGCCGGCTCTCGAAGAGACCCTGAAGGCGCTCGGCAAGCGCCTCGTCGTCAGCGTCGAGGACGCCGCCTGACGATTTTGGGACATCGTTTTAAACTCTTCGCGTCATCCCGTGTCTGCGGCGCAGCGTGTGCGCCGCAGACACGGGATCGATGCCGTGATGCTGCTATACGGGAACGCCATCGCGGATCCGCACTGCGTCGTAGCCCTTCGCACCGCCTCCCGTGCTGAGCCATATCGGCATCGATGCCGGATCATGTCCGGCATGACGGATCGTCCGATGCCAGCCGCCAATCACCTCTCCCACGGGGAGAGGTCGCGCCGCAGGCGCGGGTGAGGGGCGCCGGACCATCTGTATCGCTGTGAGCTTTGCAGCCCCTTGCATGTTGTTTCCAGCGCAAATCGGCGATGATTTGTGCTGGCCGCGTGCGGATGGCCATCCGCACGCGGCCGGATCGACGGGGCCGCGATCCCCTTGGTCGAGACCCGTGGGTGAGCCTGGTCCGCCGATCCCTTTGCGCCTGTTCTGAACAGATGATTGGGAGCCAGACCCGCATGCAAGGCCAGATCCAGCCGCAAACACCCAGCGCACAGCCAGTCTACGTCGGCATCGACGTCTGTAAAGACCATCTCGACATCCACCTGCATCCCCTCGGGCACGGCCTGAGGCTCGCCAACGACCGCGACGGCGTGAGCCGGCTGAAGCGACTGCTGGCCCGACACGACGTCGCGCGCGTCGTGCTGGAGCCGACGGCCAGCTACCATCGGCTCGTCCACCGCTCGCTGGCCCAGGCCGGCTGGCCGGTGGCGGTCGTCAACCCGCTGCGCGCGCGGCTGTTCGCCGAAGTCCTCGGCAGCCGCGCCAAGACCGACCGCGTCGACGCGAAAATGCTGGCGATCCTCGGCGCGACGCTGGCCCCCCAGGCCACGCCGCCGGCGCCCGAAGCGCTCGAGGACCTGCGGGAGCTGGTGCATGCGCGCGCCGCCGCGACCCAGGAGCGCACCGCGCTCGCCAACCGGCTGACGGCCAGCCACGTCGCCGTCCTCAAGGCCGAGCTCAGGCGGCGGCTGGCCGGCCTCGACAGGCACATCGCGCGGCTGGCCCGCGAGATCGGGCGCCGCATCACCGACGATCCGGGGCTGGCGCGGCGCCAGGCCATCCTCACCTCGATCCCCGGCATCGGCGCCACCGTCGCCGCCGTGCTGATCGCCGACATGTCCGAGCTCGGCCAGCTCGACCGCCACGCCTGCGCCAGCCTGGCCGGCGTCGCCCCCCTCGCCAACGACAGCGGCGACATCCGGGGGCCGCGCCACATCAGGGGCGGCCGCGCCATGCCCCGCCGCGCGCTCTATTGGGCAGCGCTGTCCGCCGCCAGGTACAATCCCGACCTCGCCGCCTTCTACAAACGCCTGCGCGACAACGCCAAAAAACCCAAGGTCGCCCTCACCGCCGTCATGCGAAAGCTCATCATCCTCGCCAACACCCTGCTCAAGGAGGACAGACTGTGGACCCCAAAACACGCTTGACCTGAAACACAGATGCTCACCCCAACCCTCTCCCCATGGGAGAGGGGGCGGAGGCGGTAGGCCTGGTGGAGACGGGACACCAAGGCGGAGGCGGCAAGCTTTGGCGGATACGGCGGCCCTGGGTGGGGTGGTAGATCCTGGCTGGATGCAGCGGGCCCACCAAAAACTAATCCCCGCCCTCAGGACATGTCGTATCATTCCCCCCCTCGCCCGGCTCCACAGCGGGACCGTGATCGGACCGTCCGTTCGCGTGGGTCGGGGATCGTGACGGTTCCGGCTGAAAGGGCGTAACGGACCAGAGTAGGCTGGAGCTGCCGGTTTGCGTCGGAGCCTCCGTTCAGTCGGAGGGCCGGGGTCTCAATTGAAAACGGCTTCGGTGGATTGGCAGGTAGCGCCGGTAAAACGTCACGGGCAAGGCGCGGGTGCGTCCGCCGAAGAAACAGCTTTTGCTCACACTGCGCAGGCGGTGTCGCCCGCGCCTTGCCAATTCCCGGAAAACGCCGGCCCGAAAGGGTGCGGCGGGTTTGGTGTTGGACCGGGTTCACACGCCGGTCTTTCGAGACGGGCCTCCGACCCTCCTCAGGACGACGTCATCGTGTGGGCATTTCGGGCATTTACGAAAACCCGACTAAACCCTCCGCGTCATCTCATGCGCGGTGCAGCGCGCAGCGGCGCCCCGCAGACACGTGACCCATGCCGTGATGCATCCATTCAGGGATGCCATCAAGGTTCCGAAGGTCTGCCCAGCCGCGGCTACCGCCTCCCGTGCTGAACAATATCGGCATGGATGCCGGATCAAGTCCGGCATGACGAGCGGAGAGGTGGCCTTCAATCCCCTCTCCCATGGGGAGAGGGCGCGGATGCGGCTCGCCCCGCCGTTGCTCGCTAGTGCGCCTCGTCCCAGGTGTCGGCGGCGCGGGCGTCGACCTGCAGCGGCACGCGCATGGAAAGCGCGGGGTGGGGCGCGTCCTCCATGGTGCGGGAGACGACCGGAATCGTGGCGTCCGCCTGATCCTCGGGCACCTCGAAGATCAGCTCGTCGTGCACCTGCAGCAGCATCTTGGCGTCAAGCTTCGCCGCCTTCAGCGCGTCCTCCATGCGCACCATGGCTCGCCGGAGAATATCGGCGGCGGAGCCCTGGATCGGCGCGTTGATCGCCGCGCGTTCGTAAAACGCGCGCATGTTGGGGTTCTTGGTGTTGACGTCGGGATAATGCGCCTTGCGGCCAAAGATCGTCTTCACGTAGCCGTTGGCGTGCACGAAGGATTTCGTCTCCTCCATGAAGTCGCGGATGCCGGGGAAACGCTCGAAATACTTCTTGATGTAATCGCCCGCCTCGCCGCGCGAGATGCCGAGCTGGTTGGCGAGGCCGAAGGCGGAGATGCCGTAGATGATGCCGAAATTGATTGCCTTGGCGCGGCGGCGGATCATCGGGTCCATGCCCTCGATGGGCACGCCGAACATCTCGCTCGCGGTCATCGCATGGATGTCGAGCCCGTCGGCGAAGGCCTGCACGAGCTGCGGAATCTCCGCCATGTGAGCGAGAACGCGCAGCTCGATCTGGCTGTAGTCGGCCGACAGCAGCTTGAAACCCTGCGGCGCGATGAAGGCCTTGCGGATCTTGCGGCCGGCCTCGGTGCGCACCGGAATGTTCTGCAGGTTGGGCTCGGACGAGGACAGCCGCCCGGTCGTGGTCGCCGCCAGCGCATAGGAGGTGTGCACGCGGCCGGTCTCGGCGTTGATGTAGCCGGGCAGCGCGTCGGTGTAGGTCGATTTCAGCTTCGAGAGCTGCCGCCATTCGACAATCCGCGAGGGCAGCTCGTGGCCTTCGGCCGCCAGGTCGTCGAGCACGGAGGCCGAGGTCGACCAGGCGCCGGTCTTGGTCTTCTTGCCGCCGGGCAGGCCCATTTCACCGAACAGGATGTCGCCGAGCTGCTTCGGCGAGCCGACATTGAACGGCTTGCCGGCCAGTTCGTGGATTTCGGCTTCCAGCGCGGCGGCGCCCTGCGCCAGCTCGCCCGAGAGCCGCGACAGCATCTGCCGGTCCACGGTGATGCCGCGCATTTCCATGCGCGCCAGCACCGGCACCATCGGCCGCTCCAGCGTCTCGTAGACGGTGGCGATCTGTTCGCCCGGCAGGCGCGGTTTGAGGATCAGCCACAGCCGCAGCGTGACGTCTGCGTCCTCCGCCGCATAGGCCGAGGCCTTCTCGATGGAGACCTTGTCGAAGGTGACCAGCGTCTTGCCCTTGCCGGCGACCTCCGCGTATTTGATCGGCACGTGGCCGAGCCAGCGCTCGGAAAGCGCGTCCATGCCGTTGCCGCCCTTGCCGGCATCCAGCGCATAGGACAGCAGCATGGTGTCGTCGTAGGGCGCGACCTCCACGCCGAGCCGCTTGAAGATCACCCAGTCGTATTTCAGGTTCTGCGCGATCTTGAGAACGCTTGGGGCCTCGAGCAGCGGCTTGAGCGCCTTTAGTGCCTCATCGCGCGGAATTTGGCCCTCGACCAGCCCGCCGCCGCCCAACAGGTCGCCCTCGCCGTCGACATGGCCGAGCGGGATGTAGCAGGCCTTGCCCGGCTCGGTCGCCAGCGAGATTCCGACGATCTCCGCCTGCATGGTGTCGAGCGAAGTGGTTTCCGTGTCGACCGCCACGAAGCCGGCCTCGAAGGCTGCGTCGATCCAGACCTGCAGCGCCTCCAGCGTGGTGACGGTCTCGTAAGCGGAATGGTCGATCGGCAGCGCGCCGATGTTTGCTGCCCGGCGCTCGGCAAGCGCGGAAGGCGTCGCCTCGCCACTGTCGCCGGACGTTGCGGAGCTGGCCACCGGCGTCGGGCTTTCCCAGCCCTTGATCGCGACCTCGGTGGCCTCGATGTCCTCGGCGCTGGTCTCGCTGAGTTCCGCCACGCGGCGGGTCAGCGTGGTGAATTCCATCGCCTTGAGGAAGGCGACCGCCTTCTCGCCGTCGAGCGGCTGTACCGCGCTGTCGGCAAGCGCCACGTCCACCGGCATGTTCTGGTCGAGCTCCACCAGACGGCGGGAGATTCGCGCCTGTTCGGCGAATTCGATGAGGTTTTCGCGCCGCTTGGTCTGCTTGATCTCGGAGGCGTGCGCGAGGAGGTTCTCCAGATCGCCGTATTCGTTGATCAGCTGGGCAGCGGTCTTCACCCCGATCCCGGGCACGCCGGGCACGTTGTCCACGCTGTCGCCCGCCAACGCCTGAACGTCCACCACCTTGTCCGGCGCGACGCCGAATTTCTCCTGAACCTCCGGCGCCTCAATGCGCTTGTTCTTCATGGTGTCGACCATGGCGACGCCGGGTTGGATCAACTGCATCAGATCCTTGTCCGACGAGATGATGGTGACGTCGGCGCCCGCTTCCACCGCCTGGCGGGTGTAGGTGGCGATCAGGTCGTCGGCCTCAAAGCCTTCCTGCTCGATGCTCGCCACGTTGAAGGCGCGCACAGCGTCGCGAATGATGGAGAATTGCGGCCGCAGGTCCTCGGGCACGTCGGGCCGCTGGGCCTTGTACTGGTCGTAGATCTCGTTGCGGAAGGTTTTCGCCGAATGATCGAAGATCACCGCGATGTGCGTCGGCGTGACGCCCGCCGCTGTTTCATCGGCCTCGCGCAGCAGCTTCCACAGCATGTTGCAGAAACCCGCGACGGCGCCCACCGGCAGCCCGTCCGACTTGCGCGTCAGCGGCGGCAGCGCGTGGTAGGCGCGGAAAATATACGACGAGCCGTCGACCAGAAACACATGGTCGCCAGGGGCGAGGGGACGGGAGATCTTGGATTCGCTGGACATGGGCGGATCATGCCCATGGCGGCGGCGCTTTAAAAGGCAGAAAACGCCACAGGGCGGTTTCTTTCCCGCCTGATGTGACCGGCTCTCGCCGGTCTCGTCAGGCGGCGGCCTATTCGGCCGGTTGCAGCGCTGGAGTTTTCGCCCTGCCAAGGGTCGCCCAGGCCGGGCGCTTGAACAGGAAGTCGAAGCGCGTGCCCCGCACGATCCAGAACAGCATCAGCGGGCCGATGACGCCGGCCGCGGTGACGAGCACCGAGATGGTGCCTAGGTCGGTGATGATGCCGGTTTTCAGCAAGGCCGCGCGGCTGACGCCCATCGGCAGGAAGAAGGCCAGATAGACGACGATCGAGTTCTCGCCGCAGAAGCGCAGGAAGCCGAACAGCGAGACCCGCGAGAGCAGCGCCGAGACCAGCACCACGGCGGTCGCGCCGATCGCGCCCAGGCCCAGCGAGACGAAGGGCATGTGCGAGAAGCCCATGGCGACCAGAATGCCGTTGACCAGCCCCCAGATCGCGAGGCCGGCGATCGCCGGACCGGCATGCGCCATGGCCCAGGCGGCGAGGCGGAAGACATGCGGCGCGAAGACGTAACCGGCATAGAAGAAGACGAAGCGGCCGGCGAATTCGTCCACCAGCAGGGCGCCGGTCTCGATCGGCGCGATTTCAAGCGCCGCGGCCACGACCAGCATCACCTGCCACGGGATGCCAACCTGGCGCGCGAGCTTGGTGACGACGAAGAAGATCGGCAGGATGTAGATGAACCACAGCGTGCCGAAGGGCTCGACATAGGCTTCCAGATACGCCAGCAGCGTGCCGTCCCAGCCGAGCTCGCTTGCGAAACCCGGCGCCTTGATGGCGAACTGGATGGTTACCCACAGCGCGTAGAAATACACGAAGTGGATGACCTTCTTGTCGAGATAGGAGCGCCAGTCGCGGTCGATGACCAGGCTGAGAAACAGGCCGGAGATCAGAAAGAAGTCGGGCATGCGGAACGGCTGCGCGAATGCGACCACATGGCCCATCCAGCCCTCGGCGCCCGCCGCTTTCTCGACGCCAAGCGTCGAGTGCATCATCACCACGAAGATGATGCAAAATCCCTTTGCATAGTCGACCCAGTCGATCCGCTCCGCCTGCCGCATTGCCGTGTTCCCGCTGCCTGTGTTCATGGACGTCACCATGCGGAAGCAGGCTGAAAGACACGGTTAAAAATCACGATTGCAGTGCGGAAATCGGTAAAAAGGGTAAACAATCCCTCACGGATTTTACCTACGGATCACAGATGCGGGAAAGGCTGCCAACACTTGGCGGCGTCCATGCGAAGGCGTCAGCGCAGGCGGTCCTGCCGCCAGGGCGTGTCGGGATTGTTCTTGCGCGACCACTCGTCCTCGTCGAGATCGACCACATGGTCCTGCCCTTGCGGCCCGCTCCGCGCGCGGAAGCCGCCCGCCGACATGGAGATCGTGCTGACGTCGAGCCGCGTGACGATGAACCGCCAGATCGCATGCCGCACCGGCGGCACGAACAGCAGGAAGCCGAGCGCGTCGGTGACGAATCCGGGGGTCAGCAGCAACACACCGGCGACCAGGATCATCGCGCCGTGGCCCAGCTCCTCGCCGGGCACGCGGCCCGCGTCGGTTTCGGCGCGCACACGCGCCAGCAACGAAAATCCCTGATGGCGCAACAGCGCCGTGCCGATGACGGCGGTCACGAAAATCATCGCCAGCGTCGCGAAGACGCCGATCTGGCCGCCGACCAGAATGAACACGGCGATTTCCAGGATCGGAATCCCGAGCAGGGACAGCAATAGGATCAAACCGGGGTTCATGACATCTCGCGCTGTTGGACTGGCTTGTGGGCCTTGGACCCGTAAATAGGGTGTATGGAGGCCGAGTGCCAGTGCCTGGGAGAATGCCTCTATGAAGGCGTCCGCGGTGCAAGGTGATCCTGTGCGTCGTACCGCCCTGAGGCTTCGCGACGTCGGGGAAATTGCCTGTTTACGTACGTACCGATGCTGCTTGAGCCGATTTTTGTCGTCCTTTGGTCATGAAAAGCACTCTGGACTTGTGCTGGCCGCTGGATGCTGGTTCAAGAAGCCTTACATTAGAAATCGATCATCGGAACGGCTTCGTGCGGCAGGCAGTTGCGCGGACGCCCAAAAGCGCCGACGGCGCATGCCGATAGAAATCGTACGACAGGATCGAACATAGGCCGGTAGCGCGATATGGGTGACTTTCTCGACATCTACAACATTATCTTCCTCGTGCTGGCGGTGGCTATCTTTTTCCGGCTGCGCAGCGTGCTTGGCCGCCGCACCGGCAGCGAACGGCCGCCGTTCGATCCCTATTCATCGCGCGATGCCGATTCCGATTCCGATGCCGGTTCCAACGACAACGTCGTGAGCATCGGCGGCAAGCCGGACGATGAAGACCGTGACGCGACACATCAGGATCAGAAGCTGGCCAAGCTCGCGCCCGAAGGCTCGGCGCTGAACGAAGCCTTGCGCTCGATCATCTCCGCCGACCGCAGCTTCGATCCGCAGCACTTCGTCCAGGGCGCGAAGGCCGCCTACGAGATGATCGTCACCGCGTTTGCCGAAGGGGACCGCAAGAGCCTCAAGGGCCTGCTGTCGCGCGAGGTCTATGAGGGCTTCGTCTCCGCCATCGATGGCCGCGAGGCGCGCGGTGAGACGGTTGAATCCACCTTCGTGGGCATCGACAAGGCGGAAATCGTCGAAGCGACGCTGAAGAAGTCCATCGCCCAGGTGACGGTGCGCTTCCGCAGCCAGCTGATCTCCGCCACCCGCAACGAGGACGGTGCGATCATCGAGGGCGACCCGAACCAGGTGACCGAGGTCACCGATATCTGGACCTTCTCGCGCGACACCAGCACGCAGGACCCGAACTGGAAGCTGGTGGCCACCGAAGCGGCGGAATGAATTGGCGGCGGCCGGCGCGGCAGTGTCCGCGACCGCTGACGCGTTCAGGCGCGCCGCGCCGACGCCCGGGAGCGCGCGGGGCATGGGCCGCCGTTCTTGTCGTTCTGGTCTGCGGTTCCGCCGTCTTTCCCATCGCCGCGCAAGGTTCCATGACCCACGGCTCTTCCCTCACACCGGTTCGCTTCGAGGCGCTCGCCGGCTGGGCGGAGGACAATCACGCAGCCGCGCTTGAAGCCTTTCGGACAGGCTGCGGCGCCCGCTCCGACGCGGCGCCGGCATCCGGCGTGGAAGCCCTGCGGATCCAGGCGGATCTGTGCGCCCGCGCCTTGCGTGTCGCCGAGAATGACGGCGACGCGGCGCGGCGGTTCTTCGAAGACCATTTCCTTCCCCTGCGGGTGGATGCGCCCGGATTCGTCACCGGTTACTTCGAGCCCGAGATCGCCGGCGCGCGCACGCGCAGCAGCCGGTTCCAGGTGCCCTTGTACGCGGCGCCCACCGATCTCGTGCGGCTGGACGAGACCTCGCGGCCGCAGGTGCTGGACCCGGCGCTGCAATTCGCCCGGCGCACGAAAGACGGCCTTGTCGAGCATCCCGACCGCGCCGCGATCGAGGCGGGCGCCTTGAAGG
Source organism: Breoghania sp. L-A4 (assembly GCF_003432385.1). Taxonomy (NCBI): domain Bacteria; kingdom Pseudomonadati; phylum Pseudomonadota; class Alphaproteobacteria; order Hyphomicrobiales; family Stappiaceae; genus Breoghania; species Breoghania sp. L-A4. The sequence continues at coordinate 242,242 of NZ_CP031841.1, forward strand.
ATCGCGGGCTTGAGATCGTCTGGGTCGAGGATCCGATCGACGCCTTCTTTATCCATATCCAGGGGTCGGCCCGCATCCGGCTTCAAGACGGCTCGCTGATGCGGATCGCCTATGCGGCCAAGAGCGGACATCCCTATACGCCCATCGGCCGGCTGCTGATCGAGCGGGGCGCCATTGCCCGCGACGACATGAGTATGGAGCGTTTGCGCGACTGGTTGCGCGACAATCCCGATGAGGCGCGCGCGCTGATGCAGGCCAACCGCTCTTACATCTTCTTCCGCGAGGTCGCGATCGCCGATCCGTCCGCCGGTCCCATCGGCGCGGCGGGTGTGTCGCTGACGGCGGCGCGCAGCATCGCGATCGATCCTGCGTTCTATGCCTACGGCACGCCGATTTTCGTGACCGCCGATCTGCCCGAGGACACCACCGGGACCGGGCAACCGTTCCGGCATCTGATGATCGCCCAGGACACGGGCTCCGCCATCAAGGGTCCGGCGCGGGGCGATCTTTACCTTGGGTCCGGTGAGGCGGCGGGCCTTCGTGCCGGGCGGATCCGTCATGCCGCGGAATTCGTTCGCCTGGTACCGCGCGGCTCGCGCCTTGCGAGGGAGGCGGAGCGTGAGCGAAAATGAGCGCAAACGCCGCAAACGCGCCCTGTCGGCCGAGGAGCACACCCTGTGGAAACGGGTGACCGAAACGCTCAAGCCGCTGCCCGGCGACACACGCGTGCGCGCGGTCGGCAAGCAGGCCCTGGCGAAGGACAAACCCGCGGCCGTTGCGGCCAAGACACCGGAAAAGCCGAAGGCGACCACAGCCCTCGCCGGCCGGCTGGTCGCGCCGCCTTTGAAAAAGACGGCGCCGGCGGCGCCATCGCCTGGCGCGCTCGACAGGCGCATGCTGCAGCGGCTGGTGCGGGGCCGCACGGCGATCGACGGCCGCATCGATCTGCATGGGCTGACCCAGTCCGAGGCGCATGGCCGCTTGCACAGCTATCTGGCGGGCGCGCAGGCGCGCGGCCACAAGGTGGTGCTTGTGATCACCGGCAAGGGGGGCGATGGATACGACGGGCGCGGCGTGCTGCGGCGAATGGTGCCGCATTGGCTGCAACTGCCGCAGTTCCGCGATCTTGTGAACGGCTTTGAAGAGGCGCACGCATCGCACGGCGGTTCGGGTGCGCTTTACGTCCGCATCCGGCGGCGCAAGCCGCCGCATGGCTTCCACGGTTTCTGAAAGGCAGCGCAATGACCCCGTTTGGCGCGAAAGTGCGCGAATTGCGCCGCAAGCGCGGCATCACCTTGAAGGAAATGGCCGCCGAGCTGCAGGTTTCCAGCGCCTATCTGTCGGCGCTCGAACATGGCAAGCGCGGCCGGCCCACATGGTTCATGGTGCACAGGATCATCGGCTTCTTCAACGTGATCTGGGACGAGGCGGAGGAACTGCAGCGTCTTGCCGAGATCTCCGATCCGCGGGTCACGGTCGACACGGCGGGCCTGGAGCCCGAGGCAACCGAGCTCGCCAATCTTCTCGCCATGAAGATTCATGGTCTTTCAAAGAGTTCGCTCGATCATGTGCTGCATCAGGTACGCGTTGCCGCGGCCAAGGACGGTGTGTAAGAGGCCCGAATACGAGATCCCCGTTGGTCTGAATTGCACCCAATTTCTGCCCGATACAATCGCCTCGCGGCCACCGGACCCCGCCCACCCGCCGGACGCGGAATACATCGTTGACGACCCGCGCGCTCTGTTGACCTATGATCCAGTTTCATCGGAAATACCTGCATGACATCACTCACCGAGCCCTTTCCCGAGCTGATCGACTCGGCCGCCCTGCGCCACGAGTTCTCGGCGTTGACGAAACCGTTCGGCGGTGATGGCACCGATCTCGGGGTGCGCTCGGCGGTTCTGGCGCGGCTCAAGGAAGTCTACCAGGAAGGGCGCGACAAGGTTGAGCAGGCGCTGCGCGAGGACGGCGGCGGCCATCTCTGCGCCCGTCGGCTGTGCTTCCTGCAGGACGAGATCATTCGCGTGATCTACGATTTCGCGGTGTTTCATGTCTATCGGGTGCAAAATCCGTCCGCCGCCGAGCACATGTCCGTTGTGGCCGTGGGCGGCTACGGCCGGGGCACGCTGGCGCCGGCCTCCGATATCGATCTGCTGTTCCTGCTGCCCTACAAGCAGACGCCGTGGGGCGAATCGGTCGTCGAATATATCCTGTATCTGTTGTGGGACCTCGGTCTGAAGGTGGGCCACGCCACCCGCACCGTCGGCGAATCGCTCCGCCTGTCGCGCAGCGACATGACGATCCGCACCGCCATTCTGGAAGCCCGTTACGTCTGGGGCCACAAGGACCTGGCCGAGGAATTGATCGAGCGCTTCGACAACGAGGTGGTGAAGAACACCGGACCGGAGTTCATAGCCGCGAAGCTGGCCGAACGCGACGAGCGGCACCGCCGCCAGGGCCAGTCCCGCTATCTGGTCGAGCCCAACGTCAAGGAGGGCAAGGGCGGCCTGCGTGACCTGCACACGCTGTTCTGGATCGCCAAATATTTCTACCGCCTGCGCTCGGGCAACGAGCTGGTGAAGGCCGGGGTGTTCTCGCGGGCCGAATACAACCGCTTCGTGCAATGCGACGATTTTCTTTGGGCGGTGCGCTGCCACATGCACTTCCTCACCGGGCGGCCCGAGGAGCGGCTTTCGTTCGACATCCAGCGCGAGATCGCCCAGCGTCTGAGCTATACCGAGCATCCCGGCCAGCACGATGTGGAACGCTTCATGAAGCACTATTTCCTCATCGCCAAGGACGTGGGCGACCTGACGCGCATCCTGTGCGCCGCGCTTGAGGAAAAACACGCCAAGCAGACGCCGGGCCTGTCGCGCTTCCTCAACACGCTGAAGCGCTCGAGCCGGCGGCAGCCGCTGGGCAGCAGCAAGGATTTCGTGGTCGAGAACGACCGGCTCAACATCGCTCATGCGGATGTCTTCAAGAAGGACCCGATCAACCTGATCCGGGCCTTTTCGCTCGCCGAGCGCCACGACCTGCTGTTTCATCCCGAACTGATGAAGCTGGTGCGGCGCTCGCGGCGGCTGATCGACCGGTCTCTGCGCGAAAACCCGGAAGCCAACCGGCTGTTCATCGGTATCCTGACCTCGCGCGGGGATCCGGAAACCGTGCTGCGGCGGATGAGCGAGGCCGGGGTGCTGTCACGCTTCGTGCCCGACTTCGGCAAGGTCGAGGCGATGATGCAGTTCAACATGTATCATCACTACACGGTGGACGAGCACCTGCTGCGCGCCATTGGCGTGCTGTCGGAAATCGAGCGCGGCGAACAGGGCGACGATCATCCGCTGTCGACCGAGATCCTCAAGACCACGCAAAACCGCAAGGTTCTGTATGTGGCGCTGTTCCTGCACGATATCGCCAAGGGCAGGCCGGAGGATCATTCCATCGCGGGAGCGCGCATCGCCCGCCGGCTGTGTCCGCGGTTCGGCCTGAACGCCGCGGAAACCGAAACCGTCGCCTGGCTGATCGAACACCATCTGCTGATGAGCACCGTCGCCCAGTCGCGCGATCTCAACGACCGCAAGACGATCACGGATTTCGCCGAGGTGGTGCAGAGCCCGGAGCGGCTGAAGCTGCTCCTGGTGCTCACCGTCGCCGACATCCGCGCCGTCGGGCCCAATGTGTTCAACGGCTGGAAGGGACAACTGCTGCGCACGCTGTACTACGAGTGCGAGCCGGTTCTGGCGGGCGGCTACAGCCTGCCGGCCAGCAGCAAGCGGGTCGAAGCGGCCCAGCGCGAACTGGCCGAGGAATTGGAAGGCTGGAGTGCCGCGGAAATCGAAGCCTACCGCGAGCGCCACTACCCGTCCTATTGGCTGCGGGTGGATCTGCCGCAGAAACTGATGCACGCCGAAATGATCCGCGATGCGGATGCCTCCGGCAAGCAGCTCGCGAGCAAAGTGACCACCCACGCCTTTGAGGGTATCACCGAGATCACCGTGCTGGCCGCCGACCACCCGCGCCTGCTGTCGACGATCGCCGGGTCGTGCTTCGTGGCCGGCGCCAACATCGTCGATGCGCAGATCTACACCACCACCGACGGCCTGGCGCTCGACACGATCTTTGTGACCCGCGAACTGCCGGACGACGCAGATGAGCGACGGCGCGGCGAACGCATCACCACGCTGATCTCCCGGACGCTGTTGGGAGAGGAGAAGCTGCCGAACAGCGTCGCCCAGAAGGCCGCGACGCGCAGCCGCTCCAAGGTCTTCCGGCTGGAAACCGAGGTGCTGGTCAACAATTCCTGGTCCGACCGCTACACGGTCCTGGAGACCTCCGGCCTCGACCGTCCGGGCTTGCTCTACGACCTGACGCGCGAGATCTCGGCTCTCAATCTCAACATCGCCTCCGCGCATATCGCGACCTTCGGCGAGCGCGCGGTGGATGTATTCTACGTGACCGACCTGACGGGACAGAAAATCGCCAATGTCGCCCGCCAGGTCAAGATCCGCGAGCGCATCGCCGCCGCCTTCGACGGCGTTCAGCCCGCCAAGCCCGTCAAACAGGCGAAGGCCGCCTGGCGCAGCATGACGAGCGTGAAATGATCACCGCGCCCGCCCGCCCTGCTCCCGTGTTCCCGACGCATCCGCCAAGGGTGAGAGAGCTGCCGCGATGAGCCTCTTGAAGCATTTCGTCACGGTGGGTGGAGCGACCCTGTCGAGCCGCCTGCTGGGCTTCATACGCGATGTCACCATGGCCGCGATCATCGGGACGGGACCCGTGGCCGACGCCTTCTTCGTCGCGTTCCGGCTGCCCAACCTGTTTCGGCGATTGTTCGCCGAGGGCGCGTTCAACTCCGCCTTCGTGCCGCTGTTCGCCCGGTCGCTCGAGGAGCAGGGCGAGGAGGGCGCGCGCCGGTTTGGCGAGGAAGTCCTCGCCGGGCTGTTCTGGACCCTTTTGGTGATCACCGCGATCGCGGAAGTCGCCATGCCGGCGCTGGTGTGGGTGCTGGCGCCCGGGTTCTACAGCGACCCGGACAAATACGATCTCGCGGTGCTGCTGTCGCGCATCACCTTTCCCTATCTGCTGTGCATGTCGCTCATCGCCTTTCTCGGCGGCATTCTGAACACGTTTGAACGGTTCGCCGCCGCCGCCTTCGCGCCGGTGCTGCTCAACGTCGTGATGATCGCGGTGCTGGGTCTGATCGCGGTGCTTGGGCTCGACGCGGGCCGGGAGAGCGGCATCGTGCTGGCCGGCGGCGTGGCGCTCGCGGGCCTGGTGCAACTGGTCGCCCTGGCCACGGCCCTCAAGCGCTACGGCTTCCACCTGTCGATGAAGCGCCCCCGGCTGACGCCGGGCGTGAAGCGGCTGCTGCAACTGGGCGTTCCCGGCGTCATCGCCGGCGGCATCACCCAGATCAACATCGCCGTGGGGACGATCATCGCATCAACCCAGGCCAGCGCCGTCTCCTATCTCTACTACGCCGACCGCGTGTACCAGTTGCCGCTCGGCGTCGTCGGCATCGCCATCGGCGTGGTGTTGCTGCCCGATCTGTCGCGGCAATTGCGCGCTGGAAACGGCGACGGGGTGCTCCATACCCAGAACCGGGCACTCGAGTTCGCCCTGGCGTTGACCTTGCCTGCCGCCATCGCCCTGATCGTCATCCCGCACCCCATCATCTCGGTGCTGTTTCAGCGCGGCGCCTTCAGCGCCGCAGACACACAGGCCACCACTGCCGCGCTGGCCGCGTTCGGCGTCGGGTTGCCGTCGTTTGTGCTGATCAAGGTCTTCTCGCCGGCGTTCTTCGCCCGTGAGGACACCAAGACGCCGATGTGGTTCGCCGGCGCCGCCATGGTGATCAACGTTGTCGGCGCCTTCGCGCTGTATCCGTTCCTGGCGCACGTGGGCATTGCACTGGCGACGTCACTCGCCGGATGGGCCAATGCGCTGCTGCTGGTCATCACCCTGTGGCGGCGTGGCGACTTCGTGCCCGACGCGGCCCTTGCGAAGCGGCTGCCTCTGATGCTCCTGGCGAGCCTCCTGATGGGCGGCTGCGTCTATGCCGGCGCCTGGGCTTTGGAGGACTGGCTCGCGGCACCCGCCCTGATCCTGCGCGTTGCCGCCCTTGCCCTGCTGGTCACTGGCGGCATGACCGCCTTCGCGCTCTTCGTGCAGCTGACCGGCGCGGTCGACATTGCTGCGCGGCTGAAAGCCTTGCGCTCCAAACGATAGTTGGCGATAACCGCGCGGGCTTTTTGCGGCGGACCCCATCCGTCCGGGCCCGTTGATCAGGGCCTGTCCACAAGGCCCGCACACAGGGAAACATTTGATGAGCGTGTTCGAGCCGCGTGTCTTTTCCGGCGTCCAGCCGACCGGAAACCTGCATCTGGGCAACTATCTGGGTGCCATCACCCGGTTTGTCGCCATGCAGGACACCCATCCTTGCCTCTATTGCGTCGTCGACATGCACGCCATCACGGTCTGGCAGGAGCCGGCCGAGCTGCAGGCCGCCATTCGCGAAGTGGCCAGCGCCTATATCGCCGCCGGCATCGACCCCAAGAAGAGCATCATCTTCAACCAGAGCCAGGTCTCGGGACACGCCGAACTGGCGTGGATCTTCAATTGCGTCGCCCGCATGGGCTGGCTCAACCGGATGACCCAGTTCAAGGAAAAGGCCGGCAAGAACCGCGAGAACGCCTCGACAGGCCTGTTCGTCTATCCCAACCTGATGGCCGCCGACATTCTGCTGTACAGGGCGACCCATGTGCCGGTGGGCGAGGATCAGAAGCAGCATCTGGAGCTGACCCGCGACATCGCGCAGAAATTCAACAACGATTACGCCGGACGGATCGCGGACATGGGTCACGATCCGGAGGCGGGCTATTTCCCGCTGACCGAGCCGATCATCGCGGGCCCCGCCACCCGGGTGATGAGCTTGCGCGAGGGCACCAAGAAGATGTCGAAATCCGACCCTTCCGATCTGTCGCGCATCAATCTGACCGATGACGCCGACACGATTTCGAAGAAGATCCGCAAGGCGAAGACGGACGCCGAAGCGTTGCCCAGCGAGACCGACGGGCTGAAGGACCGTCCCGAGGCGGCCAATCTGGTCGGCATCTACGCGGCGCTCGCTGAACACAGCCCGGAACAGGTGCTGAACGACTTCGGCGGCTCGCAGTTCTCCACTTTCAAGCCCGCGCTGGCCGACCTCGCGGTCGCCAAGCTCGCGCCGATCGCCGATGAGATGCGCCGCTTGAAGGACGACACGGCCTATATCGACCAGGTGCTGGGAGCCGGCGCCGACCGCGCCGACGCCATTGCGCGTCCGGTCATGCAGGGCGTCAAGGACATCACCGGCTTCCTGTCGACCCGCAAGGGCTGAGACCCGGAAACGTTGGGCATTCTGGGGGCGGCTTACGAGCCGCCCCTGTTGCTATGGGCAACAGTGTGCGTCCTTGCCCGACGCGCGGGCGTCCTGGATCGGCGGGCATGGCACATCGCCGAACGAACAAAACACGCAGCAATCACCCGCTTTCGGTTTGAGCAGACCCCCGCACCCCTTGCATGTGTAGAAGAACTGGCAGGCGTCCGTCGGCATCTGCTCGCATTCCGCATGACCGCAACGGGGACAGGTCAACGTCGATTGAAGAATCGTCGTCATTGCAGCGGCCTTCGTTTGCTCAGCGGACATTCACGTCGTTTTCCCAAGTCCGCCGTCGCACGCTCAGACGTCCAGCCCTTCGAACAGCGCGGTCGACAGATAGCGTTCCGCGAAGGACGGGATGATCACCACGATCGTCTTGCCCACCATCTCCGGCCGCTGGCCGACCTTGATCGCGGCAGTCAGCGCGGCGCCGGACGAGATGCCGACCGGCAGGCCTTCCAGCTTCGCCACCAGGCGCGCCATCTCGAAGGACTCGTCGTTGGTGACGGTGATCACCTCATCATAGGCGGAAGTGTCGAGAATTGCCGGGATGATGCCCGCGCCGATGCCCTGGATCTTGTGCGGGCCGGGCTGGCCGCCGGACAGGATCGGGCTGTCGGCCGGTTCTACGGCGACCACGTGCAGGTCGGGTTTGCGGCTCTTGAGCACCTGGGAGACGCCGGTGATCGTGCCGCCCGTGCCGATGCCGGAGACGAAGACGTCGATGTTGCCCTTGGTGTCGTTCCAGATTTCCTCGGCTGTCGTCTTGCGGTGGATCTCCGGATTGGCCGGGTTCTCGAACTGCTGCGGCATCACGGCGTCGGGAATCTCGGACAGCAATTCGTCCGCGCGGGCCAGCGCCCCCTTCATCCCCTTGGAGCCATCGGTGAGTTCGAGTTCGGCGCCAAGCAGCGCCAGCATCTTGCGCCGTTCCACCGACATGGTCTCCGGCATCACCAGAATGATGCGGTAGCCGCGCGCCGCCGCCACGAAGGCCAGCGCGATGCCGGTGTTGCCCGACGTCGGCTCGACCAGCGTCGTCTTGCCCGGCGTGATCTTGCCGTCCCGCTCCAGCGCGTCGATCATGGCGACGCCGATGCGGTCCTTGACGCTGCTCAGCGGGTTGAAGAATTCCAGCTTCGCCAGCAGGTTCGCATTGACGCTCTTTTCCTTGGCAAGCCGGTCCAGCCGTACGATCGGCGTGTCGCCGACCGTGTCCACGATGGAGTTGTAAATCCGGCCTCGTCCGCGCTGCTCGGTCATTTGGGGTTCCTCGCCACTTCGCTAAAAATCGTTGGATGAACGTCTCTTGCAACCCGGCTTCTGCGGCCGGGAGGCAGAAGACTAGAACTGCTTGTCAAAATGCGCGAGTCCGCTTTGCCGCCTTCTCCGCATATGGCGGAAAAAATTGTTCCAACAAGACACGCCGTCTTGGCAGAGATTCAGTGCTCGCAGCGACCCGCGCGTCAGGCGGCCGCGGGCGACAGCCCCAGCATGCCGCCAAGCGCCGCCATGTCATGGATGACGTCTGCGCCTGCGGCCCTCAACGCCTCTGCGCTGGTCTCCGGGTCACCCGCATAGCCCACGGCGCGCATGCCGGCGGCCACCGCCGCCAACACGCCCGGGACACTGTCCTCGACGACAACGCAGCCCGCCGGCTCATGCCCCATGCTGCGCGCCGCGTGCAAAAAAAGATCCGGCGCCGGCTTGCCGTTTTCGACCATGGAGGCGGAAAACAGCACATCGCCCAATAGCGGCAGAAGGCCGGTGACGCCGAGCGTGATGCGCATCTTGGAGACCAGGCCGGAGGAGGCGACGCAAAACGGCACGCCCGCGGCATGCAGCCGCTCGATCTGCGCATGAACCCCGGGAATCGCCGGAACGCCCTGCGCGAAAATCGCTTCGGTTTCGCTGTGCAACCGATCGACCCAGTCCGCGCCCAGGTCCAGCCCGCTTTGCGCCTCGACCATCTTCTGGATCGACGCCGCGCTGCGGCCTGTGAAAGTCCTTCGACTTTCCGCATAGGTCATGGGAAAGCCGTCGCGGGTCAGGACGTCCGCCAGCATCTCGTTGGAACGCTTTTCGGTATCGACGAGAACGCCGTCGCAATCGAAGATGACCAGATCAGGCAGCATGATGGAATTCCAGGGAACTGTGAGGACTGTGGGGCGCGATGTCAGTGCGTTCCGGTTGACCCGAAGCCGCCGGTGCCGCGCCCGGAGTCGTCCAGACTGCCGGTTTGCTGCAGCTCGGCGCGATACACCCGCGCGACCACGAGCTGGGCGATGCGCGCGCCCCGGCTGACCTCGAAGGGTTTGCTCCCGTGGTTGATCAGCAGCACCTTGATCTCGCCGCGGTAGTCCGAATCCACCGTGCCCGGCGCATTCAGCACGGTCACGCCATGGCGCGCTGCCAGGCCTGAGCGCGGCCGCACCTGACCCTCGAACCCCGGCGGCAGGGCTATCGCGATGCCGGTCTCGATCATCGCATAGGCCCCCGGCGCGATAACGACGGGCGCACCCTCGTCCACGGCCGCTGTCAGATCCAGCCCCGCCGCCTCATCGCTCTGATAGGCCGGCTGCGGCAGGCCCACGCCATTGGGCAGGCGCTGGAATTTGACGGGCACGCTCATTCGGCTGACTTTCGTTCGAACTCAGGACTTGTTCAGGCTGGCGGCGATACGGGCAACGAGCCGGCGCGCGACCTCCACCTTGTCCATTTTCGGCCACTCCTCGACACCGTCACGCGAGACGATGCGCACTGTGTTGGCGTCGCCGCCCATCACGCCGCCTGCGTGGTTCACGTCATTGGCGACGATCCAGTCGCAGCCCTTGCGCGCGAGCTTGGACTTGGCGTTGGCAATCAACGCGCTGGTCTCGGCCGCGAACCCGACCACCAGGCGTGGCCGGTCTGCCGCCTTGGAGACGGTCGCCAGAATATCGGGGTTCTCGACGAAGCCCAGCGCCGGGGGTTGGCCAGACGCGTCCTTCTTGATCTTGTCACCCTGCTCGGTATCCACCCGCCAATCGGCGACTGCCGCGGCCATCACGGCCACGTCGCAGGGCAGAGCGCGCTCAACGGCGGCCAGCATCTCGCGTGCCGTCTCCACATGCACCGTCGTGACGCCCGCGGGATCGGCAATCGACACGGGCCCCGAGACCAGCGTCACGTCTGCTCCTGCGGCGGCAGCGGCGGCGGCGATGGCGTGGCCCTGTTTGCCCGACGAGCGGTTGGCGAGATAGCGCACCGGGTCGATCGGCTCGTGGGTCGGCCCGGAGGTCACGAGGAGCTTGACCCCCGCCAGCGGAGCATCCACTGGACCCAGCGCCGCGTCGATCGCGGCCAGAATTTCCATCGGCTCGGCCATGCGGCCGGGCCCGGCCTCTTTGCTTTCCGCCATCTCGCCGGTGTTGGGGCCGACGAAGGCGACCCCATCAGCCTCGAGTGTTGCTAGATTGCGGCGCGTGGCCGGATGCTGCCACATGCGCGGGTTCATGGCCGGCGCGGCAAGCACGGGCTTGTCGGCGGCCAGCAACACCGCCGTGGCGAGATCGTCCGCCAGCCCATGGGCCATCTTGGCCAAAAGATCAGCCGTGGCGGGCGCGATGACGATCAGATCCGCCTCGCGCGACAGCCGGATGTGGCCGACATCGTGCTCGGCGTCGCGATCAAAGAGGTCGGTGAACACGGTGTCGGCGGTTAGCGCGCCCACGCTGAGCGGCGTGACGAAGTTCTGCGCGCCCGCGGTCATCACGGCGCGCACCTGCGCGCCGCGCTCGCGCAGCCGCCGGATCAGATCGAGCGCCTTGTAGGCGGCGATGCCGCCACTGATGATCAACAGGATGCGTTTGCCCTGCAGCATTCCGTCACCGCCGTGTCGCATGGGAAACCAGCCGAGGCATCGGCGGCGTCAGGAACCGACCGGGAAGGCCTGCGGTGCGGGATCGACGAGTCGGGAGCCGCTGCCGGTCGCCTCGTAGATCGCCAGGCCGCGCTCGTTGGTGCCGTCGCTGTTGAAGCGGAACACCCCGTCGACGCCCAGGAACCCATCGCGATTGGTCAGCACGCCGGTGGCGAAACGGCGCGGGCCGGCGTTGCTCACGAGCCCGGCAGCCAGCCGCGTCGCGTCATAGGCCAATGTCGCGTTGCGCGGCGGTGCGCTGCCGTAAGCGGCCTGATAGCGCTGTGCGAAGGCCGTGAAGCCGGGCTTCACCGGCGCCGGATACAGCCCGCCCGCGAGCGCCGGCTCGTTCAGCACCTGAGTGTTGTCCCACTGGCCGCTGCCCAGGAATGTCACCTTGTCGCGGCCGATGCCCTTGGCCGAGAGGATCTGCGCGATATAGCCGGGAACACTGCCGCCGTCGGGCAGGAAAATCGCATCGGCTTGCTTCGCGGCTTCGGCGATCGTGTTGGTCTTGGCCTGCAGATCGGCGGAGTCCACACCGCGGGCGGCGTCGACCTTGTACCGCTCGATGGCGACGATGCGGCCGCCGGCCCGGCCGACCGACTGACGGAAGGCTGCCTCCACAACGGCGCCGTAGCCGTTATCGGGAATCAGCGCCGCGAATGACCTGCGGCCCTGACTCGAGGCGTAGGAAATCACCCGCGCCGTATCCTGCTGCGGCATGAAGGAGAGCAGATAGACCCCGCGCGCCGCGGCGGATGCATCGGAGGAAAACGCAACAACCGGTACGCCGGCCGTGCGTGCGGCCTGGCCCGCACCGCTGACGGCGGGCGAGAATACGGGGCCGAGAATGAGTTCCGCGCCCTCGGAAATCGCCTGTTGCGCGGCCGCGCGGCCGCCCTCGGCGGTGCCGCCGGTGTCCTTGACGAGAACCTGGATGTCGGCGCCCTGGAAATCGTTCATCGCCAGTTCCGCCGCGTTGCGGAACACGGTGGCGATCTCGCCGGCGTTCGCGGTTGCCGATTTGGGCAGCAGCAGCGCCACGCGCACGGACCCGTTGCCCAGCACATCGCCGCTCGGCGCCGCCTGAGTCGGCCCGCGGCCGTCGAACTGCGGGTAGACGCCCGTGGTCGAGCCGGTACAGCCGCTCAAGCCCAGACCCGCGCCCAGCGTCAGCGCCAGCGCCCATCGTTTCGCGCCGCTCGTTCGCCCGTTTCCTGTCTGCAGCACGTTCTGGGTCTCCCGGATCCTGTTTCGCCCCGGCAAAAGGCCGAGCGATTTTGGCGATTTAGTGGAAGTCTGTCAAAACAACGACACCAATTTGCCCGGTTTGTTGTCTCGGCGCTACAACAGGGTGCACGATTCACGCGGCAGTCCCAGTCCCGGCAGCACGATTCATGGCAGCCGAGGTCACCGGACCCGCATTCAGGTGGCACGCTTCTATGACACGACCGCCACACAGCGGAACGAATATGGTCTCCGAGGACACGACGGACGCAGCGGTTTCCGATGCGGCTTTCGCCGACGATCAGCCCGCCCGTAATGCGGTACCCGGCACCGGCCGCTACAGCATCGGGGCGCAGGGCTTTTCGTCGCCGCGCATCGAACCCGGTCTCTACATCGTTTCGACGCCGATCGGCAACCTGCGCGATATCACGATCCGGGCGCTGGAGACGCTGAGCGGCGCGGACATGATCGCCTGCGAGGATACCCGCGTCACCCGCATTCTGCTACAGCGCTACGATATCCGCACGCCGCTGATCGCCTATCACGAGCACAATGCCGCGAAGATGCGGCCGAAAATCCTCTCGGCGCTGGCCGAGGGCAAGGTCGTTGCCCAGGTCTCCGACGCCGGAACGCCGCTCTTGTCGGATCCCGGCTACAGACTGGTTCGCGACGTGGTGGCCGAAGGGTTCCGGGTGTTTCCGATTCCGGGCGCATCGGCGCCGCTCGCCGCCCTCGTGGGCGCCGGCCTGCCCACCGACACGATTCTTTTCGCGGGGTTTCTGCCGCAAAAGTCCTCCGCCCGCCGCCGCCGGCTGGAGGATCTGCGGCACGTCCCGGCAACCCAGGTGTTCTTCGAATCACCCCGCCGGCTGGGTGCAACGCTTGGCGATATGGCGCAGGTGCTTGGGGGTGCGCGTGCGGCCGCTGTGGCGCGCGAGCTGACCAAGAAATTCGAAACCTTCGAGCGAGGCACGCTTGGCGACCTCGCGCAGCGGTTTGCCGACACGCCGCCCAGGGGCGAGATCGTCATTGCAATCGCGCCGCCGGAGGCGGAGGAAACCAGCGACGCGGATGTGGACGCGCTGTTGCGCGATGCGTTGCGGGATCTGCCTGTGAGCGCCGCCGCGGGCCAGATCGCGAAGCAGACCGGACGCGACCGCCGCGCGCTGTACAAGCGGGCGCTGGCGTTGCGTGACGAGACATCGGCGGATGAGGGCACGGGAGGTCATGACGGCTGATCCCAAACGCCGCCGCGCCCATCTGTGGGGCCTAAAGGCGGAAGCCCGCGCGGCCCTTTGGCTGCGGCTGAAGGGGTATCGCATTCTGGCGCGCCGCTACCGCACCCCGCGCGGCGAAATCGATCTGGTCGCCCGGCGGGGGGGCACCGTCGCCATCGTCGAGGTGAAGGCGCGCGACACCCGGGACGCTGCGCTGGAGGCCATCACGCCCGCAAACCGGCGCCGTGTCGTCGAGGCTGCCAACCTGTGGCTGTCGCGAAACCCGCGTTACAACGCCGCGACCTTGCGCTTCGACGCGCTGCTGATCGCGCCGGGTCAATGGCCGCATCATATGCCGAACGCCTTCGATGCGGATTGCTGACGGCCGACTGCCTCGGGAATCGTTTCCCGTTGCCGCAATCTTCGCGCGCGGCGTGGACAAATCGGGCATCGCACCGCATATGTGATTTTCAAGCCCGCTTGTGGTGCGCGTTTCCATGACGTCATGAACGCCCGCGGCGTCCGCCGCCAAGGCACCGCCTTCAAAAGGATCCCTGCCGATGCCGCTTCGCGTCGCTGTCCAGATGGACCATATCTCGACCGTCAACATCGCGGGCGACAGCGCATTTGCGCTGATGCTGGAAGCGGAAAGGCGCGGCCACCAGCTGTTTCACTACACGCCCGACCGGCTGGCGATGATCGGCGACAAGGTCTTTGCCCGGCTTGAGCCCGTCGCCGTGCGCGACGTCAAGGGCGACCACTACACGCTGGGCGAGGGCGTGCGCACGGATCTTGCGGAAATCGACGTGATCCTGATGCGCCAGGATCCGCCCTTTGATCTGGCCTATATCGCGGCCACCCACATGCTGGAGAAAATCCATCCCGACACGCTTGTCGTGAATGACCCGGCGCATGTGCGCAATGCGCCGGAAAAACTGTTCGTCACCGAATTCGCCGATCTGATGCCGCCGACGCTGGTCACCCGGGATCGCGACGAGATCGACGCGTTTCGCGCCGAGCATGGCGACATCGTCATGAAGCCGCTGTTCGGTCACGGCGGGGCGGCGGTGTTCCGCATCACGCAGGATGATCTCAACTACGGCTCGCTCTATGATTTCTTCGCGAGCGTCTTTCGCGAGCCCTGGGTGATCCAGCGCTTCCTGCCCAACGTGAAGCATGGCGACAAACGGATTATTCTGGTCGACGGGGAATTCGCGGGCGCCGTCAACCGCGTGCCGGCGCCTGGTGATCTGCGCTCCAACATGGTGCGCGGGGGTGCGGCGCGCGAAGCCGATCTGTCGGAACGCGAACGCGAGATCTGCGCCCGGCTGGGGCCCGCCCTGCGCGAACGCGGGCTGCTGCTCGTGGGCATCGACGTGATCGATGGCATGCTGACCGAGATCAATGTCACCGCACCCACCGGCATCCGCGCGGTGGCGAAACTCGGCGGTCCCGACATCGCCGGCCGCGTCTGGGACGTGATCGAAGCCAAATGCTCCGAATGAATGTTCCTTTTTCGTTCTTGCCTCCTCGTCATAACTGACGTAACGTGATCTCGGGCGTGCGGCGAGCGCGGAGGAGGTCATGGTCAGCCGGATTACCACAGTGGCGTTTCAAGGCGTCGAGGCGATCCCCGTTGACGTGCAGGTGCAGGTTGGTCCGGGCGCCGTTGTCTTCAACATCGTCGGGCTGGCGGACAAGGCGGTCGCGGAAAGCCGCGAGCGGGTGCGCAGCGCGCTGATCGCGTCGGGCATGGCGCTGCCGGCCAAACGCATCACGGTCAATCTGGCGCCAGCGGATCTGCCCAAGGAAGGCTCTCATTACGACCTGCCGATCGCGCTGGGGCTGATGGCGGCGATGGGCGCCGTGCCGGGCGACCAACTGGCGGACTACGTTGTCGTCGGCGAACTCGGCCTGGACGGCACCATCGCGCCCGTGGCCGGCGTGCTGCCGGCGGCGATCGGCGCCAACGCCATGGGACGCGGGCTGATCTGTCCCGCCGATTGCGGCTCTGAAGCCGCCTGGGCGGGTGCGGAAACGGCGATTCTCGCGCCGCGCAGCCTCATTGCCATCGCCAATCATTTCAAGGGCACGCAGGTTCTCTCCCGGCCGGTGGCGCGGTTGCACGCCCCGCCTTCGACCTGCCGGACATGGCCGATGTGCGCGGACAGGAAACCGCGCGCCGGGCGCTGGAAGTGGCCGCTGCGGGCGGGCACAATCTTCTGATGGTCGGGCCGCCGGGAGCGGGAAAGTCGATGCTTGCGGCGCGCCTGCCGTCGATTCTTCCGCCGCTGACGCCGAAGGAATTGCTGGAGGTGTCGATGATCGCCTCGATCGCCGGCGAGTTGGCGGACGGGCGGCTGTCCGACCGCAGGCCGTTCCGCGCCCCCATCACTCCGCCTCCATGGCGGCGCTCGTGGGCGGCGGGCTGAAGGCCAAGCCGGGCGAAATGTCGCTCGCCCACAACGGCGTGCTCTTTCTTGACGAGTTGCCCGAGTTCAATCCGCAGGTGCTCGACAGTCTGCGCCAACCGCTTGAAACCGGCGAGACAGTGATCGCGCGCGCCAACCACCGGGTGTCCTATCCGGCGCGGGTGCAACTGGTCACCGCGATGAACCCATGCCGCTGCGGCCACGCGGGCGAACCGGGTCACCAGTGCCGGCGCGGACAGCGCTGCGCCGCGGACTACCAGGCGCGCCTCTCGGGGCCGTTTCTCGATCGCATCGACCTGCGCATCGAGGTGCCCGCGGTCACCGCCCATGACATGATCAGTCCCGGCCGGTCGGAAGGCTCGCTGGATATCGCCGCCCGGGTCGCCGCCGCCCGTGCGCTGCAAGCGGAGCGGTTCGAGCCGCTGGCGGTTTCCGCGCGCACCAACGCGCAGGCCCCGGCGCGGCTGATCGAGGACATCGCCGAGCTGGACGCGGACGGCGTGCGGCTGCTGCGCGACGCCGCCGACATGCTGCATCTGTCGGCGCGCGGCTATCACCGCGTTCTGAAGGTCGCGCGCACGTTGGCGGATCTCGACGGCGAGGCCCGCGTGCGCCGGCCGCATCTCGCCGAGGCGCTGAGCTATCGCGGGGCGCCTACCACGCTCGCCCACGCCGCCTGAGCACCCTCGTCAATCATCACCACGCGTCGGGCTCTCCCGCATCCCGTGACCTGGCCATGTTCCGCGGTGGCCGGCGACTAAGGCCAAGGGCCGGCTTCATGGGGACTATATTGACATAAATTTCAATATCTAATCTCCTGTTCCGCAGGATAGTCCGAATAGAGAAAACCTGTGTTCAACGTCGGATTCACCGCGGGAAAGGCAACAGATGAGAACCGGTCGGACTGGTCCGGCAATGCGGCCCGGCCGATTGCCTGGTCCGCGTGGTATCCGACACGCGACAGTGCCGAGCAGCCAACCGCGTCGAGCCTGACCGAAGCCACGCCGTTCCTGCCGGAGCCAATCGCGCGGGACGCCGGTCTCGCCGACGACCAACCCGCCTTTCCGGTCGTGCTCATGTCGCATGGCACGGGAGGGACGGCCGCGGGACTGTCCTGGCTGGCGCAGCGCCTCGCTCAGCAGGGCCATATTGTCATCGGCGCCAATCATCACGGCAACACGGCGACCGAACCTTACCGGGCAGAGGGCTTCCTGTGCTGGTGGGAGCGGGCGCGCGATCTCACGGTGCTGATGGATCATCATGCGGCCGGCCCGTTCTCCGGGCGGATCGATTTCGACCGGATCCATGTCGCCGGCTTTTCGCTTGGAGGCTACACGGCGCTGTCATTGCTCGGCGCCATCACGGACATTTCCGTATTCACGGATTGGGCGCGCGGCAAGCCGTGGGGCAACGGCCCGCGCGAATTTCCGGATATCGGAGAGAAAGTCCCGGCGCTGCTGAAAGAGAACCCGGTCTTCCGCGCGTCATGGGACCGGCAGTCTGACAGCTACAGGGACAGCCGGATCAAGGCCGCGTTCGTCTTCGCGCCCGCCCCACCATCCGCGGCATGACCACCGACAGTCTCAGGGCGATCCGCACCCCGGTCTCCATAGCCGCCGTGGGCCGGGACACCGAGGCGCCATCGGATCTGTGCGCGGAATGGGTCCATGGCATTCTGCCCAACAGCACATTTGCGCTGCTTGACCCCGAGGCCGGCCATTATGTCTTCTTCTGCACGTGCTCCGTTTGGGGCCAGTCACACATGCCCGACATCTGCCGGGATGCGCCGGGCGTTGACCGTCGCGTCATCCATGACGGGGCGGCGGCTCTGGCGCTCGATCTTTTCGCCTAGAACATTTCCAGATGAAGTGAATTTCACTTCGTCTTAGAACAAATGCGACGAATCAAAAATTTGGGGCGCTTCTGCGATTCATTGCCATTGATATCTCCGCCTACGGCCAGTGCCTGTTCCACGCCGCGATGCCCGGCGCCGTGGCCGGCGACGACGGGATTTCGCAAAACCGCCGCCTCATCGGGGCTCATCAGGAAGGGGGGGACTTTCGAACCGTCCGCCCGCAAGCGGCGACGGGCCAACTATTTCGCACCGAATTTCCAGACGTATACCCGGCATTGGATGAAACGAGCATTTAAAATTGAAAATATAACATGCGCTTCATCGTGGCGGGACGTTCAATTCATGAAGATCCAAATATAAAATCACAATTTTTGACGCCACAGAATCGGAATTCGCAATCCTGGGTTGCCTTCACTCGAATATATGAACTATAGTCTCAACCAAGTAACTATTACGCTAAGTCAGATGCAAACTAAACGATCGTGAATTTTCAATCAGTATATTATCAATATGTGAGCATTTTGTTTAACGTTTTCCCTGTTTACTCCAAGTGTAACGGTCTCGGTCACCTCCCCTGACCTGAGAGCGCCTGTCCGAATACAGACCAGAGTGACCCATGAAAATGAACGTCTCCATCAAAGCCAAGCTGTTCACCGGTGTTGGTGTGATCGCCGCTGCGCTGGCGGTCACGGCGACCCTCGCCGTCGTCGGACTTGGCAATGTGCAATCGCTGTTCACCGAATACCGCTCCGCGGCCCGCCAGAGCCTGGTCATCAACGACGCCACCAGCGACCTGCTCAGCGTCCGCCTTGGCGTGATGAACTACCGCACCGGCTTCAAGGAGGCGGACGCGGACGTCGTGCATGAGAAAATCGCCGACATTCGCGCGCGCGGCGCTGAGATCAAGGCGCTGTTCCGGGATTCCGACCGCATCGCGAAGCTCGACACGCTGCAAGCGGGCATGTCCGAATACGCGGCGGACTTCGAACGGTATGCCTCCATCCAGAGCGACACCACGGCGCTGCATGTCGGCCTCGAGCAGGCGGGACAGAAAATTCGGGAGAATCTGACGGCGATCGTGGAAAGCGCGTATGAGGACGGCGATCAGGTCTCTTCCTACTTCGCGGGCCGGGCCCAGGAACAGGTTCTGATGGGCCGCATCGCGACAGAGCAGCTGTTCGCGAGCCTCGCGCAAAAGGACTACGAGGAAGCGTCCCGCACCATGACGCTGGCGCGGGATCAGTTGAAAGACCTTGTCGGGAAACTGGAAACCACCGACCACCGCAATCTGGCGACGCAAGCGATCGAGCTGACCGAACGCTTCATGACGGATCTCGAGCAGGTCTCCAGCAAATTCGCCGAGCGCCGCGACTACCGTGAAAACGGCCTGGATCTGATCGGCCCGGAGATGACCGCAGGATATCAGGCAGTCCTCGCCGACGTCGTCGACACCCAGAACGATCTCGGACCGCGCGCGGAAGGCGAAATCACGGGCATTGTTTCGCGCACCACGTTGCTTGGCGTCCTGTTCACGGTGCTCGGCCTTGCCATCGCCCTGTTTCTTGGAACCACCCTGCCGCGCGCCATCGTCGCCATCACGGACGCCATGACGGAGCTGGCCGGCGGCAAGCTCGACGGCGCCATCTTCGGCGTTGGTCGTAAGGACGAAATCGGCTCCATGGCCGCAGCCGTGCAGGTGTTCCAGGCAAACGCAGTCGAGAAGCTTCGTCTGGAAGAGGAGCAGCAGGTCGCAAGCGAGCAGGCGAAAAAGCAGCAGAAAGCAATGATGCACAAGCTGGCCGACGACTTCGACGCGGCGATCGGATCGATCGTTGGTACGGTCTCCGGCGCCGCCACCGAACTTCAGTCGGCGGCCGAAAGCATGACCGACACCGCCGCGCGGACCAGCGAACAGGCCAACAATGTGGCCGCCGCATCGGAACAGGCCTCCAGCAACGTCCAGACGGTCGCCACCGCGTCCGAGGAGATGGCCGCCTCGGTCGAGGAAATCGGCCGTCAGGCCAGCGAAACCTCCAACAGGGCCAATGCGGCGGCGGGCGAAGCCAATGTCATGGTCGACAAGGTGAAAACCCTCTCGGACGCGGCCCAGAAGATCGGCGCCATCGTCGGCCTGATCCAGGATATCGCCGAGCAGACCAACCTGCTGGCGCTTAACGCCACCATCGAGGCGGCGCGCGCCGGGGAAGCCGGCAAGGGCTTCGCGGTTGTGGCTTCCGAGGTCAAGGAGCTGGCGACCCAGACGTCGAAGGCGACCACGGATATCTCCGAGCAGATCGCCGCCATCCAGGACGCGACCGCGAGTTCCACGGAAGCGATTTCGGCTGTGACCAATTCGATCGATGATCTGACCAAGATCGCGGCAAGCATCGCCGGCGCGGTGGAGGAACAGTCCGCGGCCACCCAGGAAATCGCCCGTAACGTGCAGCAGGCCGCAATCGGCACACAGGAAGTCTCCAGCTCCATCGGCCATGTCACCGAGGCGGCTGCAACCTCCAGCTCTACAGCAAGCCAGGTGCTGTCGGCGGCCGGCGAGCTGTCGATGCAGTCGGAATCGCTGCGCGGCGAGGTCAGCCGCTTCCTTGACGGCGTCCGCGCCGCCTGATCCGCAAACAGTGTGCCGTCAAGGCTTTGGCAAGTCCTTTGCGGCACACTGATCCCTCTGACATGACCAGGGGGAGCGCGTCACGCGCCATGTTGCAGTCGCACACCAGCCATCGAGTACCAGCGCGCGGCACGGCGGATCCCGTCGGCAGTCAGCGTGACACGGTCCGCGGCGACGCCGCAGCGGACGGTGGCCTGCGCTCCGGAACCCAGGACCAACCTGCCCCGGATTCGACACCAGTCGCTGGTGCTTCGCGCCGGACTCTCGCGCTTGCGGGCGTTCTTGTCGTCGCCGGCGCCCTGGCCGCGGTGCTACTGGCCACAGTGCCCGCACCGGGCCCTCTGGCAGGCGTCGCCATTGCCTTCCTCGCGGGCTGCGGCGGCGTGTGGATCGTGCTCGGACCCGAGCTTGCGAGCCGCTCCGGCCGAATCGCCGCGCTCGACGCGGAAGCCGATCTTCTGCGCGACCATGCCGAACGGCTGGAAGACAAGGCGTGGGAGCTGCGCGAATCGGATGAGCGCCATCGCTCTGTCATCGACGCGCTCGGGATGTCATTTTCCGGCGCGACGACAAGGGCCGCGTCGTCTACGCCAACGAAGCCTTTTCGCGATGCTTCGGCGCGGACCTCGACCAGGTCGTCGGGCGGCCGCTGATGGTGGCGCTGGATCCGCCGCCTGCGGACGGCGACCCCGCGAACGAACGCCCCGGCCCGCCGGATTTGAAACTGGAAACCGTGGCCGGCTGGCGCTGGTTCTCGCGACTCGATGTGCGGGTGCGTGACAGCGGCAGCGGCGCCGCGTTGGTGCAGACGATTCTGCGCGACGTGACGCCGCGCAAGGCGGCGGAAGACGCTCTGATGGAGGCCCGCGACCAGGCGCAATCGGCCAATCGCGCCAAGTCGCGCTTTCTCGCAACCGTCAGCCACGAGATTCGCACGCCGCTCAACGGCATTCTCGGCATGACCGGATTGCTGCGCGACACGCAACTCAGCGCCGCGCAAAACAGTTACGCCGATGCCATCCACACGTCCGGAGAGGCCCTCATGACCTTGATCGACGAGGTGCTGGATTTCTCAAAGGTCGAGGCGGGAAAACTGGAGCTGGCCCCGCGGCCCACCGGTCTCGAGGCGCTGGTGGAAGGCGTCGTCGAGCTTCTCGCGCCGCGCGCCCAGGCCAAGGGGCTGGAGATCGCGGGCTATGTGGCGCCCGACGTACCGGCCCAGGTGCTGATCGACGGGCCGCGCCTGCGCCAGGTGCTGATCAATCTTGCCGGCAACGGCATCAAGTTCACGGACGACGGCGGCGTGTTGATCGAGATTTGCGCGCAATCGGTGGGAGCCGCGCAGTGCCGGCTATCGGTCAGCGTGCACGACACGGGCATCGGCATCGCGCCGGACGCGGCCAAGCGCCTGTTTCAGGAATTCGAACAGGTCGATCACGGTCCCGCCCGCCGCTACGGTGGCACCGGTCTCGGCCTGGCGATCTCCCAGCGCATCGTCGCACGGATGAACGGATCAATCGCGATTCGCAGCGACCCGGGCTCCGGCGCGTCCTTCTCCTTCACCATCGATGTCGCACATCCCGGTGCGGACACGGGTGGGACCGCGGCGCTGCAGCCTGTTCTCGCCGGCCGTCAGATCGACCTCGTCGCAAGCGAGGGCATCGAGGCAACGCTGATCGCCCGAAGGCTTTCCGCCGTGGGCGTCAGGATCCGGACCCGCAGCCCGTCGCAAACCGACAACGCAAGCACCGCAAACGGTGATCCCGCGGCCGGCCTTATCGTCGATCACATGAGTGTCGCGGATCCCGCCAATTGGCTTGATGCGCAACGTTCGGCCGGAAATTCGGCGCCCGCCCTTGTGCTCATTACCCCGGCGCAGCGCGCGAGCCTGCCCGCGCTGAAGGCGGCGGGTTTCGATGCCTATCTGATCAAGCCTGTACGCTCGCACTCTCTGCTGCGGATTACCGCAGCCCTTGTCGGCGGCGGCGATATCACCGATGTGCCTGGCGACTGGACGGGTTCAAGCGCCGATGACACCGCACCGCCCGGCCCGGCCCTGCGGCTGCTTGTCGCGGAGGACAATGAGATCAACCTGCGGCTCACCGTTGCGCTTGTCGAAAAATTCGGCCACACGGCCATCGTCGTGCAGGACGGGCAGGCGGCGATCGACGCGGTCAAGGAAAGCTGGGCGCCGGGCGGGCAACCGTTCGATGCGGTCTTCACCGACCTGCACATGCCCAAGGTGGACGGGTTGGAGGTCATCCGCGCCATACGCGCCGGCGAGGCGGATCGCAACCGCGCCCCGTTGCCGGTTTACGCGTTGACCGCCGATGTGATGCCGGAGTCACGCTCGGAGGTCGAAGCCGCCGGCGCCAGCGGCTTTTTGACAAAGCCTCTCGACCCGGATGCCCTGCGCGGCGCGCTTGCGGCACTGGCGCAAGTCACCGCGGCCGGGTGTTGAACGCTCTTTTTTCCCCTATCTATGATAATGTACCTACCACGATGGTCGTGACCCGATCTGATGTGTCATGGAACTGTCGGAGAAATATGCTCAATGTGTCGGAATTCGCCGGTGAACGCGGCGGACTGATTCGGACGCGCGCGACAAGCGCGTGAGGAGCATGGAACCGGACGGCGGCGCATTGAGCCGGAAACCGGTTCGTTTGGGGAACAAGGGCGAACGCCTATGAAACAGTCAGCACCCGGCAAGCAGTATGGCAAGCTGTCTCCCGCCATGCTGATGCGGAAGTTCATGCCGCTGGGACGCACCGGCAACGGTCGCTGGATCCCCGGCGCGGGCTTTCCGGGCATGGCCGGACTGAAGCCGCAGACCGGCGAGACCGTCTCGCTCGGCCGTATTGGCTCGCTGGAAGTGCGTCTTGCCCGCAAGGCGTCCGAGGTCCGCAAGGCGCAGGCGCTGCGCTATCATGTATTCTATGAGGAAATGTCGGCGATCGCCGATGCGCTGACGCTGAACGCCAAGCGCGACATTGATGCCTTTGACGGTATTTGCGATCACCTGCTCGTGCTCGATCACGACGCGCCGACGCGGGCCAAGCCGTTCGGACGGCTCAAGCCGAAGATCGTCGGCACCTACCGCCTGCTGCGCCAGGACGTGGCCGAACAAAACGGCGGCTTCTATACGAGCGGCGAATACGACATCCAGCAGCTCATCGATTCAAAGCCCGGCATGCGCTTTCTGGAACTGGGCCGTTCCTGTGTGCTCAAGCCCTACCGCAACAAGCGCACCGTCGAACTGCTGTGGCACGGCATCTGGTCCTACATCCTGATGCACGGCATCGATGCGATGATCGGCTGCGCCTCGATCGAAGGCACGGATCCGGAACGCCTCGCCCTGCCGCTGTCGTTCCTGCATCACCAAGCGGCAGCGCCCGAAGAGTGGCGCGTGCGGGCCGTCGAGGACCGCTACGTGGACATGAACCGCATGCCGCACGAGGCGATTGACGAGCGCGCGGCCTTGCGTGAGCTGCCTCCGCTGATCAAGGGATACCTGAGGCTGGGCGCCTATGTGGGCGACGGGGCCGTGGTCGACCACCAGTTCGGCACCACCGACGTGCTGATCGTGATGCCCGTCTCCAAGCTCAACGCGCGCTATGTGAACTACTACGGCGCCGACGCCAGCCGCTACGCGAGTTGATGCGCCGAATCGGTGATGCCGCGCATCCAAGGCGGGATGCGCGGCATTTTTGCGTCACGGCTGCGGACCGTCATAGCCGTCAATGATAATCAGATCGCCTTCCGACACCTGGGTCCGGATGGCCTTGGCCTTCTGATATTCCGGCGAGTTGTAGCAAGCCAGCGCCTGCTCGTAGCTTTCGAACTCGATCAGTACATTGCGGGCCCGTGATGTGCCCTCCAGCTTCTCGAACTTGCCGCCGCGCGCGAGAAACCGCGCGCCGTATTTCGAAAACGCCGCCGCACCCGCCGCGACATACTCCTTGTACGCTTCCGGATCCTGCACATCGACGCGTGCGACCCAATATCCCTTTGTCATTTCAATGCTCCCTGTGCGCTTTTTCGCGGCCGCACCCGGTGGTGCGTTAACCGTTGCCGACAAGAGAGTCAGCCATTGCGAATTCCGTCAAGCTTAACTGCCCCTTAAAAGGCCTCATTTAACCTTGAGATGGGGGCGTGCGGCAGATGGGCCGCGCACCGGGTGTATCAACCATTTCGGGCAAGCCGCATGGTCAGGCGCAGACGGCAGGGCGAACGGATCGAACCAAGCTTCGAACGCGTCACAAGTGGCGCGGGCGCAGCGCCGGGCGCCCAGGTGCGTCCGCCCGAAAAGCGCGGCGGCAAACCCGCGCCGAAATCCTCCGTCAAACCCCGCGCGCCCGCCAAGGGTCCCGCGGGCAAGACACAGAATGGCAAGGCCCCGGCGGCCAGAGGCCGTGCCGCCAATGCACCCTCGGGCCGCAAGCGCGGCGCGGCAAAGTCCCGTGGCCGGCTCGGCCGGCTTCTCAAGCGCACCGCCTATTGGAGCGTGGTGCTCGGCATCTGGGGAATCATCACCGTTGCCGGTGTTCTGGCCTATTACGCGGCACACCTGCCTCCGAGCTCCGAATGGCGCGTGCCGAATCGGCCGCCCAACATCCAGATCGTCTCTGTCCAGGGGCGGCTGATCGCCAACCGCGGCGACACCGGCGGGGAAGCCGTGCGGCTTGAACAGCTCCCCGCCTATCTGCCCAACGCCGTCATCGCGATCGAGGACCGGCGCTTCCGCAGCCACTTCGGCATTGATCCGATCGGCCTCGCCCGCGCCATGGTCACCAATCTGACGCGCGGCACATTGGTGCAAGGCGGTTCCACGCTGACCCAGCAGCTTGCCAAGAATCTGTTCCTCAAACCCGAGCGCACCATCAGCCGCAAGATGCAGGAGGTGGTGCTGTCGCTGTGGCTGGAGGCGAAATTCTCCAAGGATGAAATCCTGGAGATGTACCTCAACCGCGTCTATTTCGGCGCCGGCGCCTACGGTGTGGACGGAGCTGCGCGGCGCTATTTCGGGAAGTCCGCGCGCCAGGTGAGCCTTGCGGAAGCCGCGACTCTGGCCGCCCTGCTGAAGGCGCCCTCGCGCTATGCGCCGACACGCAATCCCGATCTGGCCGAACGCCGCGCCCAACTGGTGCTGACGGCGATGCACGACACCGGCTTCATCAGCGCGGACCAGGCCAAGAACGCCATCGCCGCGCCCGCGCAGGTGGTCTCGCGGCACAACTCCGCGTCCGAGAACTACGTTGCCGACTGGGCAATGGAACTGCTGGACGGGTACGTTGGCCCGGTGTCCGAGGATCTCATTGTCGACACGACCATCGATCTTGATCTGCAGCGCAAGGCCGAGAAGGAACTGCGCGCGGCTCTGGCGGACAAGGGCGGAAAACTCGGCGTTACTCAGGGCGCCATCGTCACGCTGGACACCTCGGGCGCGATCAAGGCGCTGGTCGGCGGCCGCGACTATGCCTCGAGCCAGTTCAACCGCGCCGTCGTCGCCATGCGCCAGCCGGGGTCGGCCTTCAAACCCTTTGTCTATCTGGCGGCGCTCGAGAGTGGATTGACGCCGGAGACGATGCGCGTCGACAGACCGATTTCGATCAAGGGCTGGCAGCCGAAGAACTACACCAAGAAATACTACGGACCCGTCTCGCTGAAGATGGCGCTGGCCTATTCGCTCAACACCGTCGCCGCATCGCTCGCGAACGAGGTCGGGCCCGCGCGGGTGGCGCGCACAGCGCAGCGGCTGGGCATTTCCTCGCCGCTCAAGGCCAACCCGTCGCTGGCGCTGGGCACCTCGGAAGTCACGCCGCTCGAGCTCACTGCCGCCTATGTGCCGTTTTCCAACGGCGGCTACGGCGTCGTGCCGCATGTGATCCGCTCGATCCGCACGCAGAGCGGCGAGATCCTGTACCAGCGGACCGGCGGTGGACCGGGCCAGGTGATTCAGCCGGATGTGCTGCGCGAGATCAACAGCATGATGGCGGAGACGTTGCAGACAGGCACCGGCAAGCGCGCCAGCCTCGGCGATCGTCCGGCCGGCGGCAAGACCGGAACCAGTCAGGATCTGCGTGACGCCTGGTTCATCGGGTTCACGGCCGATCTGGTCACTGGCGTGTGGCTGGGCAACGATGACAACTCCCCCACCAAAGGGGCGACGGGCGGCAGCCTGCCGGCCGGCATCTGGCACGACTACATGCTCGCCGCGCACGAGGGCGTGCAGGTCACGGAGCTGCCGGGCGTGCCGGTGGGCTGGAACCGGCTCGCGGACAGCAACGGAAACGTGCCTGTGCCGCCGCGCAACCTGCGCACGGTCAATGGTGAGCAGGGTGGCCGCATTCTCCCGCCGCCGTCCT
Organism: Breoghania sp. L-A4; assembly: GCF_003432385.1. Classification (NCBI taxonomy): domain Bacteria; kingdom Pseudomonadati; phylum Pseudomonadota; class Alphaproteobacteria; order Hyphomicrobiales; family Stappiaceae; genus Breoghania; species Breoghania sp. L-A4. The sequence goes on from NZ_CP031841.1 coordinate 269,288, forward strand.
CGGGCGGCTTCTTCCGCAGGCTGTTTGGCGGCTGATACCGCCGGCGCGTCATTTGGATCCGCGGATTCGCGTAACTTTGCTGCATGGCGAAAAAATCGTGATCCGCCGTTACGGCACCTCGGAAATTTTTACCATGGGTTAAAGGTTGGAAGGGAATATCGCAAATCCTTCCAATTGCTTAGGCAGTGTCATGACCTTTAATAAATTCGGTATCGGCGTCAAGATCTGGATCCCGGTCCTGACCCTTGCCGTACTCTCCGTCATCATCGCCGGCGTCGGCCTGACATCGCTCAACACAGTGTTGTATGGCGAGCGCATCGCCAAGACCCGCACGCTGGTCGAAGTGGCGAAGTCGATCGCCACCTATTTCGACGCGCAGGAAAAGGCCGGTGCGCTGACGCATGACGAGGCGACCGTCCAGGCGCGCAACATCATCCGCGCCCTGCGCTACGACGGGAACAACTATGTGTTCGCCTATGCCGCTGACGGCACCCGCGTGGTTGCCTCCAATCCTAAGACCGAAGGCGACGACGCCCTCAGCGCCACCGATGACAACGGCAAGTATCACATCCGCGAAATGTTCGCGGCGGCCAAGGCCGGTGGCGGCGCCGTGTCTTATGTCAAGGTGCGCAAGGGCGGCACGGAGCTGCTCGACAAGACGAGCTGGGCGGAAACCTTCGAGCCTTGGGGCTGGGTGATTGGCACCGGAATGTACACCGACGATGTGGAGGCGACCTTCTGGACGCGGGCGATCCAGATCATCGTGATCGGACTTGTCGGCGGGTTGATCGCCGTTGGTGTGGCGTTCACGGGGATACGCAGCCTGACGCGGCCGCTGGCCTCGCTGACCGGCAACATGCGCGACCTGGCCGAGGGCAACACCGAGATCGATGTCGAGGGCACCGATCGCGGCGACGAGATCGGCGAGATGGCGAACGCCATGGAGGTGTTCATCGCGAACGAGCGCGCCCGGCGCACTCTGGAGACGGCGGAAACCGCGCGGCGTGAGAGCGATCATGCACGCACGCTGACGATGCAGAGACTGTCGGCCGAGTTCGAAACCCAGATCGGCGGCCTGATGGACACGATCTCCACCTCGGTCAGCAACCTGCGCACCGCCTCAAGCGACCTGAACTCCGGCGCGCTGCAGACCACCAACCAGTCCATGACGGTGGCGAGCGCCGCGGCGCAAGCCTCCAGCAACGTCGAGACGGTGGCCTCTGCCGCCGAGGAACTGGCGGCCTCCGTTGCGGAAATCAGCCGCCAGGTGTCGTCGTCGAGCGAGATTGCCTCGCAGGCCTCCGCCCAGGCCGACACCACCAACGTGCGCATCCAAGGCCTGTCGGAAGCGGCCAGTCGCATCGGCGAGGTCGTCTCGCTGATTCAGGCGATCGCCGAGCAGACCAATCTGCTGGCGCTGAACGCCACCATCGAGGCGGCGCGCGCCGGCGAGGCGGGCCGGGGATTTGCGGTGGTGGCCGCGGAAGTCAAGGAGCTGGCGACCCAGACGTCGAAGGCGACCGAAGAGATCTCAACGCAGATTTCCTCCATCCAGAGCGAGACCCAGCTGGCGGTGACCGCCATCAGCACCATCACCGACACGGTCGGGCGGATCAATGAGATCACCTCGAGCATCTCGGCCTCGGTGGAGGAGCAGGGCGCCGCGACCACGGAAATCGCCCGCAACGTGCAGGAAGCCGCCACGGGCACCCAGGACGTCTCGACCAACATCGAAGGCGTGTCGCAGGCCGCCAATGTGACCAATGACGCCGCCGCCATGGTCTCCGACGCGTCTCTGTCGCTGGAGAGCGAAGCGAAGATACTGCGCGAACGCGTCACCTCGTTCCTCGACAGCATCCGCGAAAACGCGGCCGCCGCCTGATCGGGGCTACCTCGGCATACAGCAAAGGCCCGCCGGAGAAATCCGGCGGGCCTTTTGATTCATTCGCCCATGAATATACACCGCCGCTGGGATCAGATCCGACGCAGATCCACACGTTCGATGGCGTGGCTTTCGCCCTTCGTGAGGATCAGGTCGGCGCGCGGACGCGTGGGCACGACGTTTTCGCGCAGGTTCACCAGATTGATGTTGTCCCAGAGATCGTTGGCGATCTCCACAGCGGTGTTGTCACCCAGCTTGCTGTATGTGTGGAAGAACGAACTGGGGTCGCGGAAGGCGGTCTCGCGCAGGCGCATGAACCGTTCCACGTACCACTCGCGCAGCACTTCCTCGTCGGCGTCGATATAGACCGAGAAATCGAAAAAATCCGAGACGTAGGGAATCGCCTTTCCGTCACGCGGCAACTTGCTTGTCTGCAGCACGTTCAGCCCCTCGACGATAAGGATATCCGGGCGGTCGACGATCTGTTGCTGGCCCGCCATCACGTCATAATAGAAGTGCGAATAGACTGGCGCGCTCACGTTGCGCCGCCCCGCCTTGATCTCCGAGAGAAACCGCAGCAATTCCGGCAGGTCGTAGCTTTCCGGAAACCCCTTGCGCCGCATCAGTCCCTGTTCCTGCAGCACCGCGTTGGGAAACAGAAAGCCGTCGGTGGGGACCAGATCCACCTTGGGACTCGCCGGCCAGCGCGCCAGCAGCGCCTGGAGCAGGCGTGCCGTGGTCGACTTCCCCACAGCGACGGAGCCTGCGATGCCGATGATGAAGGGCGTCTTGGTGTCGTTGGTGCCCAGAAACCGGCGGGTCGCCAGATGCACGTTCAGGGTCGCCTCGACATAGAACGACAGCAGCCGTGAGAGCGGCAGATAGATGCTCTCCACCTGGGCGAACGACACCGGATCATTGAGGCTCTGAAGGCGCGTGACTTCCTCGCCCGACAGTGTCATCGGCGTGTCGGCGCGCAGGCGGGCCCATTCGCTTTCGGTGAAGACGCGATAGGGCGACAGCTCGTCGGGAATGGAGGTGTCCATGCAATCCACCGCGGGCTGTCCCGCGTCCTTGTTAATCCTGCGGCCGCGACGCCTTTTCCTCAAGGCCCGTCTGGCCGGTGCGCCGGGCGAGCTCCGCCATAACGTCGCCGAGCGGCACGCCGCCCGCTTCTAGCACCACTGTGAGGTGAAAGAGAAGGTCGGCGGCTTCCGCCGTCAGTTCGGCCTTGTCGCCCTGAACGGCGGCGATTGCGGTCTCGACCGCCTCTTCGCCCAGCTTCTGGGCGCATTTCGCCATGCCCTTGCCGATCAACTGGCGGGTGTAGGATGTCTCGTCATCCGAGCGCGCCCGCGTGGCGACGATGGAGGCGAGGTCTTCAAGCGTGAAATCGGTCATCTGTCGAATGGGCCCTTTCGGCAAGCAGCCTGCGCGCGATCAGTCGTCCAGACGCATGGGGACGCCCGCGTCGGCCATGTGCTGCTTCGCCTCGTGGATGGTGTATTCACCGAAGTGAAAGATCGAGGCCGCCAGCACCGCCGTCGCGTGGCCGTCGCGGATCCCCTCGACCAGATGATCCAGCGTGCCGACGCCGCCCGAGGCGATCACCGGAACAGGCACCGCGTCTGCGATGGTGCGGGTGAGTTCCACGTCGAAGCCGATCTTGGTGCCGTCGCGGTCCATCGAGGTGAGCAGCAGTTCACCCGCGCCCAGCGCCACCACGTCACGTGCGTATTGCACGGCATCGAGCCCCGTGGGAGTGCGCCCGCCGTGGGTAAAGATCTCCCAGCGCGGCGGTTCGCCCTCGCCCGACACACGCTTGGCGTCGATGGCGACGACAATGCACTGGCTGCCGAATTTTTCCGCCGCTTCGCGCACGAAGTCGCGGTTGTGCACGGCGGCCGTCATGATCGACACCTTGTCGGCGCCCGCATTGAGGAGGTTGCGGATGTCCTCGACGGAGCGAACGCCGCCACCGACCGTCACCGGCATGAAGCATTCCTCGGCCGTGCGGCGGACGACATCGAGAATGATGCCGCGTTTTTCATGGCTGGCGGTGATGTCGAGGAAGCACAATTCGTCGGCGCCAGCCGAATCATAGGCCTTGGCGACCGCCACCGGATCGCCGGCATCGACCAGATCGACGAAATTGACGCCCTTGACGACACGACCATCCTTGACATCGAGACAGGGGATCACGCGGGCCTTCAGCATCAGACAGCCTCCCGGCTGGCGCGGATCATGTCCATGGCTTCCTTGGGATCGAGACGGCCGTCATAGAGCGCGCGGCCGGTGATCGCGCCCTCGAGAATATCGCAATCGGGCTCGATCAGCCGCTTGATGTCGTCGATGGAGGCAAGGCCGCCCGAGGCGATGACGGGGATCGAGACGGCGTTGGCCAGCTCCAGAGTGGAGGCAATATTCAGCCCCTTGAGGATGCCGTCTCGCTCGATGTCGGTGTAGATGATCGCGGCGACGCCTGCGTCCTCGAAGCGTTTCGCGAGATCGATGGCGGTGAGTTCCGACGTTTCCGCCCAGCCTTCCACCGCCACCTTGCCGCCCTTGGCGTCGATGCCCACGGCGACGCGGCCGGGATATGTCTTGCAGGCTTGCTTGACCAATTGGGGATCGCGCACGGCGACGGTGCCCAGGATCACCCGGGCCACGCCCTTTTCCAGCCACGCGTCGATATGCGCCATCGTGCGGATGCCGCCGCCGAGCTGCACCGGATTGCTCGTCGCCTTGAGAATTGCGTCAACGGCCGCGCCATTACGGCTCTCTCCGGCAAACGCGCCGTCGAGATCGACCACATGCAGCCACTCGAATCCCTGGTCCTGGAACGCACGGGCCTGGGCGCCTGGATCATCGTTGAAGACGGTCGCCTGGTCCATATCGCCGAGCTTCAGGCGCACGCACTGGCCGTTCTTGAGGTCGATGGCGGGAAAGAGGATCATTCGGTTTCGCTTGTGTAAGGTCGATGGAGAGCGCCGGTCACGGCGCCCATTTCAGGAAATTGGCGATCAGCGACAGGCCCAGATGCTGGCTCTTTTCCGGGTGGAACTGAGTGCCGATCATGTTGTCGCGTCCGACCATGGCGGTGAAGGTGCCGCCGTACTCGAAGCTTGCGAGCACATGCGCGGGGTCATCTGCCGCCAGATGATAGGAATGCACGAAATAGGCGTGCTTGCCGCGCTCGCCCGTCTCGATGCCGTCAAGCACCGGGTGCGGACGCGTATCGATGGTGTTCCAGCCCATGTGCGGGATTTTCAGCGCGGGGTCGGAGAGTTTCATCGCGATGACATCGCCGGGGATCCAGCCAAGTCCTTGCGCCACTTCATGCTCGAGGCCGCGTGTCGCCATCAGTTGCATGCCGACGCAGATGCCCAGGAACGGTTTGCCCCTGGCGATCACCGCCTCGGTGAGCGCATCGACCATTCCGTCGACCGCAGCCAAACCCCGTTTGCAATCGGCGAAAGCGCCCACACCCGGCAGCACGATGCGGTCGCTGGCGGCCACCACATCCGGGTCCGCCGTCAGCCGCACCTGAGGAAACAGGCCGGTCTCGCGCGCCGCGCGCTCGAACGCCTTGGTGGCCGAGCGCAGATTCCCCGAGCCGTAATCGATAATCGCCACGCTCATCGCGCATTCTCCGGAGCCGGAAACAGGCCCAATACATCCTCGTTCGGCGCCTGCGCGCGGCGTGTCTCAGGGGCCAAAGGCTGCGGCGCGCGATGGGCTCCCGCTTCCACCCAATGATGAAAGAACCGCGTCTCGCATTCCGCCAGATTGGCGCCGGACACGACACCCGCGAATTCCCAGCCGCCTCTTTCCAGCGTCCAGCGGCGCAAGGCGTTGGCCTCCAGCGCGAAGAGCACGGCGAAAAGCGCCGAGAGCACGCCACCCGCGGGGCCGCCGATCAGCGCGCCGGCGACCAGCAAGACGGCTTCGATCGCGAGATAGCCCACGAGCACCAGCCACATCCGGTGCCACAGCAGCCAGATCAGGGAAAAGAACAGCGCCGGCCAGCAGAAGCCTTCCTTGATGAAGACAATCCGTTCCGCGTCCCGGGTCTCGTCACCGGACGGCGGCGGACACATGACAGTGTGGATGGTCATGGGTGTGCACCCCTGTGCATGATCGTTGATGGCCGCGCGGGGCCGTGCGTCAGCCGCCCAGTTGACCCTTGGTGGACGGAACGCGGCCCGTCTGGCGCGGATCGGGCTCCACGGCGGTGCGCAAGGCACGTGCCACGGCCTTGAAGCAGGTCTCGGCGATGTGATGGCTGTTGGAGCCATAGAGATTGGTCACATGCAGGGTGATGCCGGCGTTCATCGCAAACGCGCGGAAAAACTCCTCGAACAGCTCGGTGTCGAAGTCGCCGACCTTGGGCGTCCGAAATTCCACCTGCCACACCAGGAACGGGCGGCCGGAAACGTCGACGCCGCAGCGGGTCATTGCCTCGTCCATCACCAGATGCACGTCGCCATAGCGGGTGATGCCTGTCATGTCGCCCAGCGCCTCGCGCAGGGCCTGGCCGAGCGCGATGCCCACGTCTTCCGTGGTGTGGTGGAAATCGATATGCGTGTCGCCGGTCGCGCGCACCGTGATGTCGATCAGCGAATGCCGCGCCAGCTGCTCGATCATGTGGTCGAGGAAACCAACCCCGGTCGCCACATCATAGGCGCCCGTGCCGTCCAGCGAGACGCTGACGGAAATGTCGGTTTCCTTGGTCGTGCGCGAAATCGAAGCCGTGCGCATCGCGGATCCTCATACTGCCAAATCGTGCAACCCAAGCCGTTGCCCGGACGGCGCTTTGTATCAGCCCGCCACGCGCTTTGAAATAGCTGGCGCGCGCAAGCTTGCGGCGTTTTGTCTCGCAAGCGCGCGGACGCGATGCTAATCGGAAGGCACTCGAGTGATTCGGAGCGCCCGCATGCCAGCCACACTGCCCTCGTTCAAGCCCGAGACCGCAACCGACCGGCTGATCCTGCCGCTCGATGTGGCCACCGTTGAAGAAGCCCGCGCGATCGTTCAGGAAACCAAAGGCGTCGTCGGCGTCTACAAGGTGGGCATGCAATTGCAGTTCGCCGGCGGCCTGCCGTTCGCCGAGGAACTGGCGCGCGAGGGGCACAGGGTGTTTCTCGATGTAAAGCTTCTGGACATCGATAACACGGTGCAGAAGGCGGTCGAGAACATCATCCGGATGGGCATGCATTTCGTCACCATCCACGCCTATCCCAAGACCATGCGCGCGGCCGTCGCCGGCCGGGGCGAGGCCCCTGTCTGCCTGCTCGGCGTCACGGTGCTGACCTCCATGGACACCGAGGACATGAAGGCGGCCGGTTATAACGGCGATGTCGAGGAACTGGTCAAGACGCGCACCATTGCCGCAAGAGCCGCCGGCATGGGCGGCATCGTCTGCTCGCCGCTGGAAGTCGGCCAGCTGCGGGAACTCGCCGGCCCCGACATGGTGCTGGTCACCCCAGGCATCCGCCCCGCTGGCTCGGATGCGGGCGATCAGAAGCGTATCATGACGCCGGGCGAGGCGATTGCAGCCGGCTCGGACTATCTCGTCATCGGCCGTCCGATCACGCAAGCCGCCGACCGCCGCGCGGCGGCGCAGGCCGTCGTCGCCGAGATCGAAGCCGCGCTTTAGAACAAATCCAGGATAAGTGGGCACCGGTTATCCGTCCGGATTTGCGCCAAAACAAGGACTTAGAGCAAAGATCCGATTCTGTAAGAAACGGATCTGCTCTAGGCGCGCATCATTTCGCGTGACCATCCAGTGTCCGCGCATGAAAAAGGGCGGCGAGGCCGCCCTTTTCCGTATTCCAGTCAAGATCGCCGGCTACTCCGCCGCCACGGCGGGCATCGCGTCCACGCGCGCCGCGCAGAACTTGAACTCCGGGATCTTGCCGAAGGGATCGAGCTGCGGGTTGGTGAGCCGGTTGGCCGGGGCCTCGAAGAAGCAGAAGGGAATGAAGATCATCCCGTCGGCCACTTCGCGGTCGGAGCGCAGCGTCAATGAGATCGCGCCGCGCCGGGTGGACACGGTGATCATGTCGCCGACGCCCAATCCCTGACGTTCGATCTCGCGCGGGTTCATGGCCGCGACGGGCTCCGGCTCAAGTGCGTCGAGCGTCTCGGACCGGCGTGTCATGGAGCCCGTGTGCCAATGCTCGAGCATGCGGCCGGTGGTGAGCACCAGCGGATAGGTCTCGTCCGGCAGCTCGTCGGGCGGCGTCACCGCGGCGGGAACGATGCGGGCGCGGCCGTCGGCCGTGGGGAAGGTGTCGGTGAAGATGATCTCGTTGCCCGGCTTGTCCTCGGAATCCGCCGGATAGGTGACCGAGCCTTCGCTTTCCACCCGTGACCACGGGATGTTGTCGAGCGACGCCATGTGCCCGCGCATTTCCTCGTAAACGTCGGAAACGCCCTTCTTGTAGCGCCAGTCGAGGCCGACGCGGTTGGCCAGTTCGACGATCAGTTCCCAATCCTGACGCGCGTTGCCTGGCAGCGGCAGCACCGGACGGCCGATCTGCACCTGACGGTTCGTGTTGGTGAAGGTGCCGAGCTTCTCCGCATGTGCGGATGACGGCAGGATCACGTCTGCGTGCCAGGCCGTCTCGGTGAGGAAGATGTCCTGCACCACCAGATGGTCGAGCTTGGCGAGCGCCGAGCGCGCGTGCAGTTGGTCGGGATCCGACATCGCCGGGTTCTCGCCCATCACATACATGCCTCGGATCTCGCCATCGTGGATCGCGTCGATGATCTCCACGACGGTCAGGCCACGCTTGGCATCCAGCGGCCGGCCCCAGGCATCCTCGAACTCGCCGCGGATGTTGATGTCCTCGACCGAGCGGTAGTCCGGATAGAGCATCGGGATCAGGCCGGCGTCAGATGCGCCCTGGACGTTGTTCTGGCCGCGCAGCGGGTGCAGGCCGGTGCCAGGACGGCCGACCTGGCCGGTGGTCAGCGCCAGCGCGATCAGGCAGCGGGCGTTGTCGGTGCCGTGCACGTGCTGCGACACGCCCATGCCCCAGAAGATGATCGAGCGCGGCGAGGTGGCGTATTTGCGCGCCACGGTGCGAATCTCGTCGGCGGAGATGCCGCAGACCGGCTCCATTTCCTCGGGAGAGAACTCGACGATCTTCTCCTTCAGCGCCTCGAAGCCGTCGGCGTGCGCCTGGATGTACTGCTCGTCGTAGAGCTTCTCCGTGACGATGACGTTCAGCATGGCATTGAGCAGCGCCACGTCCGTGCCCGGCTTGAAGCGCAGCGAATGGGTCGCGTGGCGCATCAGCTCCTGGCCGCGCGGATCCATGACGATCAACTCGGCACCGCGCTTGGCCGCCTGCTTGAGATAGGTGGCGGCGACGGGATGGTTCTGCTCGGGCCGCGCGCCGATGACGATGATGCAATCCGCATCCTCGGCCGCGGTGAACGGCGCGGACACAGCGCCCGACCCCACGCCTTCCATCAGCGCGGCCACGGACGATGCGTGGCACAGGCGGGTGCAGTGATCCACGTTGTTGGTGCCGAACCCCTGACGGATCAGCTTCTGGAACAGATAGGCTTCCTCGTTGGAGCCCTTGGCGGAGCCGAAGCCGGCGATCGCCTTGCCACCATCCTCGTCAGCGAGGGTCTTGAGACCTGATGCCGCGCGCGCCAAAGCCTCTTCCCAGGTCGCCTTGCGGAACACCTCGTAAGGGTTGCCGGGGTCCATTTCCGCGAAGGCATCCTTGGGCGCGTCGTCGCGGCGGATCAGCGGCTCGGTCAGGCGGTGCGGATGGCGCACATAATCGTAGCCGAAGCGGCCCTTGACGCAGAGCCGGTTCTCGTTGGCCGGGCCGTCGCGGCCGTCGACCTGAACGATCTTGGCGTTCTTTACGGACACCTTGGTCTGGCAGCCGACGCCGCAATAGGGGCAGACGCTGTCGACGGTGTAATCCGCCCAGACGGTGCGCTTCTTGGCCTCGGCGTCCATCAGGGTTTTCTCGAACAGCGCGCCGGTGGGGCATGCCTGAACGCATTCGCCGCAGGCGACGCAGGTCGACAGACCCATCGGATCGTTGAGATCGAAGGTCGGCACCGTGTGGCCGCCGCGATAGCTCATGCCGATGACATCGTTGACCTGCACTTCGCGGCAGGCGCGCTCACACAGCCCGCACGAGATGCAGGCGTCCAGGTTCACGGCCATGGCGGGGTGGGAGATGTCGCGCGGCTTTGCCTGACCGGGCGCGTAACGGGAGGCGGAGACGCCGACCCGGTCCGACCATGTCCAGAAATCGCTGTCCGGATCGGGGCTCTCGTCGCGCTTGGGCTGGTCGGCCATCAGCAGCTCGAAGACCATGGCGCGCGCCTTTTCGGTGCGCTCGCCCTCGCTCTTCACCACCATGCCCTCGGACGGCGTGCGGATGCAGGATGCGGCCAGCGTGCGTTCGCCTTCCACTTCCACCATGCAGGCGCGGCAGTTGCCGTCCGAACGGTAGCCGGGCGAATCCTTGTGGCACAGATGCGGGATGGCGACGCCTTCGCGCTTGGCCACTTGCCAGATGGTTTCCCCGGGCTCGGCGACAACGTCGCGGCCGTTGAGAGAAAAGGTGATTCCCTGGGTGGTCATGTCACATGCCCTCCTTGGCGAAAAACGTCATGACGGTTCGGACCGGGTTCGACGCTGCCTGGCCGAGGCCGCAGATCGAGGCGTCGCGCATCACCTGTTCCAGATCGTGAATCAGGTCCTTGTCCCAGTTGCCGCTGGCCAGCAGGTCGACCATTTTCTCGGTGCCGGAGCGGCACGGCGTGCATTGGCCGCAGCTCTCGTGCTTGAAGAAGCGCATCAGGTTGAGCGCCGCCTGCCGCATGTCGTCCTTGTCGGACAGGATGACGACAGCGTGCGAGCCGACAAAGGAGCCATGCTTTTCCAGCGTGCCGAAATCGAGTGGGATGTCGCCGAGCGACGCCGGCAGGATGCCACCGGACGCGCCGCCGGGCAGATAGCCCTTGAAGGCGTGGCCATCGGCCATGCCGCCGCAGAATTCCTCGATCAGTTCGAGCACCGTGATGCCGGCCGGGGCCAGCTTGACGCCGGGGTTCTTCACGCGGCCTGAAACCGAGAAGGACCGCAGGCCCTTGTGGTCGCGGCGTCCCTGGCTTGCGAACCAATCCGCGCCCTTCTGCACGATGTCGCGAATCCAGAACAGGGTCTCGACGTTGTGGTTCAGGGTCGGGCGGCCGAACAGGCCCACTTGCGCGATATAGGGCGGCCGGTTGCGTGGCAGGCCACGCTTGCCCTCGATCGATTCGATCATCGCGGATTCCTCGCCGCAGATGTAGGCGCCCGCGCCGCGCCGCAGATCGATGCCGATCTCCTTGGTCAGGCCCGCGGCATCGAGCGCCGCGATCTCGCGTGTCAGGATCTCGTGGGCGGCCGGATATTCGTCGCGCAGATAGATGTAGATGCGCTGCGCGCCGACCACATTGGCGGCGATCAGCGCGCCTTCCAGCATGCGGTGCGGATCGCTTTCCAGATAGGCGCGGTCCTTGAAGGTGCCGGGCTCTCCCTCGTCGGCGTTGACCGTCATCAGCCTCGGGCTGGGCTGCTCGCGCACGATGGACCACTTGCGGCCCACGGGAAAGCCCGCGCCGCCAAGTCCGCGCAGGCCCGCGTCCGACATCAGCTCGATGAGACTTTCCACCGTGTGCTCGCCGGCCTTGACGGCCTTCAGCAGCGCATAGCCGCCGTCCGCCTGATAGGCCGCGAGGTCGGTGTAGGCGGGAATCTCCGGCGTGGTATCGCCGGCCGCGATGGTGGAGATGATCTTGCCTTCGTCGGCCACGTCGACCGCGCGTTTGCCGACCTGCGCCGCAGGTGCGTGCTGACACCGGCCGATGCACGGCACCCGCTGCACGCGCACGTTCTGGCTGTCGCACAGGCCCTCGAGCCTTTCGGCGAGCGCCTCACCTCCGGCCAGCGCGCAGGAGAGCGAATCGCAGACGCGGACGGTCAGCGGCGCCGGCGCCGTGCCGTCTTCGGTGACGATGTCGAAATGGTGGTAGAAGCTGGCGACCTCGAACACCTCGGCCTGCGACAGACGCATCGCATCAGCGAGCGCGCGCAGGTGGCGGGCATGCAAGCAGCCAAACTTGTCCTGGAGCTTGTGCAGATGCTCAATCAGCAGATCGGGCGTGCGGGCCTCCTCACCAAGCAGGGTTTCGACATCGTAAAGCGCGGTCAGGTCAAGTGGCCGGCCTTTCGGTTTCGAATTATCCCGGCGCTTCGCGCCATTTTTGAGCATGTCTTTCTCCCGTGTCCCCGAAACCGGGACTTACCCTCCATTAGATTAGTATTATGGCCACGACGGCAAATCGCGAATGCGGATCGGTTGATTTGCTTTGATTATCAAACTGATCGCATCGGGTGCTGCAGGTTTTCGGCGAGTTCGATCAGACGCTTCGTGACGGGCAGGACCGGGTCACGGTCGGGAATGATCAGGCCGACGCTCTGGGTTATCTCCGGCGTCGTCAGCGGCAGAGCGATCAGCCCCTCGAGATTATGATTGGTCGCCTGGGCTTCCGGCAGCACAGTCGCGAAATGGCCCGTGCGCACATTGCTGAGAATGCCGGTGAAGGAATTGGTAACCACGTGCGGCTCAGGCGCCTTCTGGACCGAGGCGAAGGCCGCATTGACGATGCGGCGGTTCTGCATGTCATCGCTGAGCAGGCACAATGGCAAGGCCGCCGCCGCCGCCCAGCTAATGCCCGTGCCGGCGGGCCGCGCGAGCAAGTCCGGCGAGCCGACGAGGCAATAACGCTCGGTGAACAATGGCACCGTGCGAACGCCGCGCAGCGGTTCGTTGGTCAGATAGGAAACGCCGGCTTCCAGGGAATAGTCGTCGAGTCCCGCCTGTATGGCGATCGAGGTGCGCGACAGGATCGTCACCGATACCGCCGGGTGGACGGCCGCAAAGGCTCCCGTCAGCCAACCGCAGGCCGGCAGCGCAGAGGGCACCACGCCAAGGGTCAGCTTGCCCGACAACACATCGCGCGCGTCGGCCATGTCCTGAATCAGTCCGTCGCAATCGGCGAGGATGCGCCGCGCCCACGACAGGACCCGTTCGCCTTCGGCGGTGAAACCTTCAAAACGTTGGGCGCGTTCGACAATCGGCGCGCCGAGTTCTTCTTCCAGCTTGCGGATGCGCGCGGAGAACGCGGGTTGAGAGATACTGCTGGCCGCGGCGGCGCGGGCGAAATGGCGATGCTCCGCAAGCGCCACGACGAGACGAAGATCCTTGACATCCATGCCGTCCGCATTCCTCTCCCGTTTCCCGCGCGGCCCGTCAAGGTCCGCCTGCCGCGCACAGCGACCTCAGGCGCCCCATTGCCAGAAGTCGCCGCCTTCCGCGTCATAGGCGCGCGCCAGCACCATCTTGTGCACCTCGGAAGCGCCATCCACGAGACGCGCACACCGTGCATAACGATAGATCCATTCGAGCACCGTGTCGTTGGAATAGCCTCGTGCGCCGTTGAGCTGGATACCGGTGTCCGCAGCCTTGTGCAGCGTGTCGGCCACGTGGATCTTGGCGCTGGACACTTCTTTTCGGGCGCGGTCGCCCCCATCGAGCTTCCAGGCGGCATGCATCACCAACAGGCGGCCGATCTGGATGTCGTGCGCGAGCTCGCCGAGCGCCGTCTGGACGGATTCGCGCGCGCCAAGTTTCACACCGAAGCCCTCACGAGTGGAGACATAGTCCTGAGTGATCTCCATGCACCGCTTGGAAAGCCCCAGCCAGCGCATGCAATGGGTCAGGCGCGCCGGCCCCAGGCGGATTTGCGTCACCTTCAAGCCGTCACCGACCTGCATCAGCCGATCACGGTCCGAAATCTCCAGCCCGTCGAATTCCAGCTCGCAGACGCCGCCGTGCTCATCCGGCCCCATGTTGTCGATCCGCCGCACGATGCGCCAGCCAGGTTGGTCGCGGTGAAACAGGAAAGCTGTCAAGTGCTTGCGCGTCTCGTTCGGGTCCGTGCTGGTGCGCGCCATCAAGATGAAGTGCTTGGCGATCGCGGCGCCCGAGATGAACCACTTGCGGCCATAAATTCTCCACACGTTGCCGTGGCGTTCCGCGCGGGTTTGAATCATGCCGGGATCCGAGCCGCCGCCGGGATGAGGCTCCGTCATCACGAAGGAGGAATTGACCTCCCCGTCGACGATTGGCTGCAGCCAGCGTTCCCTCTGGTCATCGGTCCCGACCATTTCAAGAAGGCGCATGTTGCCGTCGTCGGGTGCGGCGCAATTGAAGGCGGAGGGGCCGAAAATCGACCGGTTGGCTTCCTCGTAGAACGCCGCCTGGCCGATCATCGGCAGACCGAGACCGCCACGCGTCTTGGCCATCTGCGGCGCCCACAGCCCGGCCGCCTTTGCCTTGGCGCGCAACTGGTCTCGCAGCTCCAGGCGAATATTCTCGAACTCGTCGAAATTCGCCTTGTCCGCTTCCAGCGGGATGATGTGCTCATCGACGAATGCGCGGACCTGCGTGCGCAGCGCGTCGTGATGGGGATCGAGCGTGAAGTCCATGACCATGGTCCGATTTTACAAGGCGCTGACCAGATGGCCGCCGTCCACGGGAATCACCGCGCCGTTGATGTAGGAGCCCGCATCCGTCGCCAGCAGCAGGAAGGGCGCGTCCAGCTCCGCAAGCCGGCCGATGCGGCGCATCGGGATGCGCTTGATCATCACCTCGGCGCGCGGCGTCTTGAAAAACGCGCGGTTGATCTCGGTGTCGAAGTAGCCCGGGGCGATGGCGTTGACCCGAATGTTGAAACGGGCGAGTTCGCCGGCCAGGCCCTTGGTCATCTGCACGACACCGGCCTTGGAGATGGCATAGGGCACAACGCCCGGAGCGACCCGAAGGCCGAGGATGGAGGCGATATTGATGATGGCGCCGCCCGAGCCGGTCTCCCGCCAGCGCCGCGCCGCCGCCATGGCCGTCAGCCATACGCCGCGCAGGTTGACGTCCATTACCGCGTCGAAATCCTCGACGCTCTGATCCACGGATAGCCCGTCACGGGCGGTCCCGGCGTTGTTGACCAGCACATCGAGCCCGCCGAAGGCGTTGAAAACCGTCTGCATGCACGTTTCGATCGATGCCTCGTCGCTCACATCCAGCGCCACGGCCAGGACCTCGGCCGCGCCCGCCTGCTCAAGCGCCGCGCGCAATGCCTCGAGCCTGTCGGTGCGGCGCGCGGCAATGGCGACACGCGCGCCGCAGCGCGCGCAGGTTTTTGCGAAATGCGCGCCAATACCGCTGGACGCGCCGGTGATCAAAATGCTGCGCCCGGCCAGCATGCCTCCCAGATCCATCCGATCCTCCCAAACCGTTTGGAGCTCACTGTAGAACCAAGCACCGGGTCGCGTCACGTGCCTTGACGAAATTTGGGAAAGGGATTCAGTTGGATAGGGGATGATCGGCGCGGGTTCGGCAGACCGGGCGGCAACCTATGCGGTAAACTGCGAAAACGTCGCCACGACCTTTTCATAGACATCCCGTTTGAACGGAATGATCAACTGGGGAAGGTTCTCGGCCTTTTCCCAGCGCCAGGCGGAAAACTCCGGCTTGTGGCCGTGCGGCGGCTTGATAACGTCGATCTCGCTGTCGTCGCCCTCAAACCGGAACGCGAACCATTTCTGGGTCTGGCCGCGATATTTGCCCTTCCAGGCCTGGCCCGCAACCGCGGCCGGAAGATCGTAGCTGTACCAATCGGTGGCTTCGGCCAGCAGCGAGATGGATGAGACACTGGTCTCCTCAAACAGCTCGCGCCTGGCGGCCGCAAGCGGATCCTCGCCCTTGTCGATACCGCCCTGCGGCATCTGCCAGCGGTGAGCGGCATCCTCCTGCTCCGGACCATCCATGCGCCTGCCGACCCATACCAGCCCGTCGCGGTTGATCAGCATTACGCCGACGCACGGGCGATGAGTGAGCGGAGGGGTGTCGGACATCGGTATCCTCGGTGGCGGGCGAAGGGAAGAGCAGATATGTGGCCGCTCAGTTGGAGGGCACTCTGTTGCGCACCGATGCGCTGAGCGGCACAAGGCGCAGGCCTCGCGCTTCAAGGCTCTGCGCCCATTCGCTGATCCGCTCGATGGAAATCGGCAGCGCCGAAGCCGAACCGATGGCCAGCCCCTTGGTGCGCGCGGTGGCCTCGAGTTTGAGCAGCCGCGCGTCGATCTCGTCTTTTGACGGCACCGCGTCAAGCACCACGTCGGCTCCCGCATAGGGCGTGCGGGTGGCGTTGGAGAGCGCCGCAACCGTGCTGCGCGGCGAGGAGCCGTCGTCGAAATACATCAGCCCGCGGCGCTTGAGTTCCTCGAGCACCGGTTTGATGGCCGCCGCTTCGGCGGTGAAACGCGCGCCCATGAAGTTGCCCACGCCGACATAATTGGAAATCCGGCTCATCAGCCAGTGCAGCCGGTCCGCGTTGGCCTGCGGTGACAGCTTCACCAGAAGCGTGTGCGGGCCGGGATCGTTGTCAGGGAAATCGTACGGTTCGAGGGGGATCTGCAGCAGAAGTTCATGACCGGCCTGGCGCGCGCGCGTCTGCCAGCGGTCGAGGCTGGCGCCATAGGGCGCGAAGGAAAGGGTCACGTCCGCCGGCAGCTTGGCGATCGCCTCCTGAGTGCCCGTCTGGCTGAGACCCAGGCCACCCACGACGATGGCGATGCTGGCCACACCGACGCTCTGGGTGTCATAGGGGCGGGCGTAAAAGTCGAGTGCCCGGGCGCCGTCGTCGCCGATCCGCGGCAGCGGGCCGTAGCGGCCTTCCTCGGTTATCCGGTCGTCGGGCGTGGTCGTCAGGCTGCGTTCACCATCGAGCCCGGCGATCTGGCCACCGGTGGTGCCGTCAGGCAGCACGGGGTCGAAATGCACCGCTGCGTCTTCCGGCGTCACGCCATCGCCCGTCATCCCGTTCGCCGCACCCTCGCCGGCGCCTTGCTGGTCGATGGTCGGACGGATGCCGACGACCGAGATGTCGCGGGCCGAAACGTTGCGCGGGTTCTTGTTGATGGCCACCACGGCAGAGGGTTCGCCCCCGTTGGGATCGTCGACGAATCCGATCCAGACCGTCGCTGCGATGAGAATCACCGCGATGATCGTCATGCCGATCAGGCCGAGCGGAATGCGAAACTGCACCCGTCCGCTTTTCAGCCCCAAGGGGGCGGTCAGTTCATCCGCCGCCATGACAAAATCCACCCGATAGCCGCATTTCAGCCGCGCGTGATCGCGCAACCGCTGTTCGTGTCAGCTCGTCCCGTGCGCGCGTCGCGCGCATAAAACGGGCCGGGCGCAACAGGTGCGCCCGGCCCGCGTCTCATGCATCAGTTCGGCACACCGGCATTGGGGTCCGGCGGGAACTTCTGGTTGATCTTGATACCGCGCAGAAGATCAAAGGCGAAATGCAGCTGCTTGTCATCCTTGGCGTCCGGCGGAACGTAGGCCTGCGAGCCTGTCTGCTCGCTGCCGTCTTCCGATTCCAGATGGCCGCGCAGGTTCGCCTCGCCGCGTGTCTCGAGCTTGCCCTTCAGCTCCTCAGGCAGCTCCTGCAGGATCTCGATGTCCGGCACGATGCCCTTGGCCTGGATCGAGGTGCCCGACGGGGTGAAGTAGCGTGCCGTGGTCAGCCGGATCGCGCCATTGGCGCCAAGCGGGATGATCGTCTGAACGGAACCCTTGCCGAAGGATCGGGTGCCCAGGATGGTGCCGCGGCGATGGTCCTGCAGGGCGCCTGCCACGATTTCGGATGCGGAGGCCGATCCGCCATTGACCAGAACGATCACCGGCTTGCCCTTGGACAGATCGCCCGAACGGGCATTGTAGCGCTGGCTCTCGTCGTTGTTGCGGCCGCGGGTGGAGACAATCTCGCCGCGATCGAGGAACGCATCGGACACGGCGATCGCCTGATCGAGCAGCCCGCCGGGATTGTTGCGCAGATCGACGATGTACCCCTTGAGGTCCTTCTCGGCGATTTCACCGGACAGTTCCGCGATCGCATTTTTCACGCCGTCATAGGTCTGTTCGTTGAACTGCGTGATGCGGATGTAACCGATGTCGTCTTCCTTGCGCCAGCGCACGGAGCGGATGCGGATCACGTCGCGCCTGACGGTGATCTCGATCGGCTCTTCCATAGTGCCGCGACGGATGCGCAACTGGATGTCGGTCTGCACCGGCCCGCGCATCTTCTCCACCGCCTCGTTGAGCGTGAGACCCTGGACGGCCTCGCCGTCCAGATGGGTGATCAGATCGCCGGCCATGACGCCGGCGTGGAACGCCGGCGTGTCGTCGATCGGTGTCACCACCTTGACGAAGCCGTCCTCCATGGTGACCTCGATACCGAGGCCGCCGAACTCACCGCGCGTCTGAACCTGCATGTCGCGGAAGCTTTTGGGCGACATGTAGCTCGAATGCGGATCGAGCGAGGTCAACATGCCGTTGATGGCGGATTCGATCAGTTCCGCATCGTCGGGTGTCTCCACATAATCGGAGCGGATCCGCTCGAACACGTCACCAAACAGATGCAACTGCCTGTAGGTGTCGGAAGCGGCCGCGTTTGCGGCGCTGCCGATCATGAACTCTGTCTGCGACAGGGTGACCACCGCGGTGGCGCCAAGCAAGGCGCCGGCGAGCAACAACGAGGCTTTCCGTATCATCCGCGAACCTTTTCATCTTCCGGGCGCGCCCACCAGGGCGCGGGATCGATTGAAGTGCCGTCTTTTCGAAACTCAATATAGAGCACAGGACGCGTGGACCCCAGGTCAAGCATCGTCGCACTGGCCAGCTTGGGAATTCCCATGACCGCGACAGGCTCTCCCGCCAGGACAAACTGTCCCAGATCCACATCGATTCGATCCATGCCGGCGAGCAGGACATGATAGCCACCGCCCGCGTTCAGGATCAAGAGTTGGCCGTAGCTGCGAAATGGCCCCGCGTAGACCACCCAGCCGTCAGCGGGCGCGGTCACACTGGCGCCGCTGCGCGCGGCAATCGACATTCCCTGCGTGTGCGCGCCAAAGCCGTCATCCGTGCCAAAGTCGCGCAGCACGGCGCCGTTCACCGGCATGCCGAGCAGACCCTTCGCCCGGGCGAATGTGATCGCCGGACTCAGACGACCGGGATCGGCGAAGGGATCATCGTCGCGGTGCGCGGCACGGGTGCGCGCCTCGTGCTCGGCCGCATCCCGGGCGGCCTGCTGGGTCGCGCCGATTTCCGCTTCCAGTTTTCTGATCAGATCCTGCAGCGAGGTGGCCGCCTGCGCCAGCTCCTGCGCGCGAGCACTCTCCGCCTCGAGCTTCTCGCGCGAGGCTGTTTCCTGCTCGCGCTTGGCCTCGATCAGCAATTCCACCCGCGACCGTTCCTCGGCCAGACGCATTGAGTCGCTTTTCAGGCGATCACGTTCGCCGGCGATATCATCGTGCAGGCTTGTCAGCTGCTGCAAGTCGCCCGCAAGCGCTTCGGCTTCCGTGCGGATTTCCGGCATCACCGCGTTGAGCAGCATCGCACTGCGCACGGCGGCCAGCGCATCCTTGGGCCGCACCGCCAGCGCCGGCGGCGGACGTCGGCCGATCCGCTGCAGCGTCGCCAGCACTTCGGCCAGCACGCCGCGCCGATCATTGAGTGACGCGCGGACGCTCACCACGTTCATGCGCAAACGGCCCAGTCGCTCCTCGGTCGCATCCAACTCGCCCTCCAGCGCATGCACGCGCTGGGCGGTGCGCAACAGATCGGCATTGAGCGTGTCGCGATCGCGGTTGATCGCATCGATCTCGCGCTTGAGTTCCGCCTGGCGTTCCTCGGTCAGGCTGATGTCGCGCGTCAGCGCCTGCAGTTCCTGTTCGTGTGCCTGTTTGGCGCGTTCCGCCTCGGTCTGAGCGGCGCCCGCATCTTCAGCGACAAGCTCCGCGGCGTCGGGGTCGACCTCGCTCTGGGTTGCCGCTGCGGATGTTGCCGCCGCCGTGAGCAGCAGAAGCGGTATCGATACACCACACAGCCAGGCGCGCAGCGCGAAACGCACCTCGCCACACGCGGCGCGGGCGCCCATGCGATGGAAGCCCGTCACTCCTGATCCTGCCGGAATTGCACTGATTCCGCGACGGTGCGCCGTCACCTTGTCCTCCGTTCAGGCCACCAGCCAAACGGCTGTCTCGAGCCTGATGGTCGCGCCAGTAACTCACCCCGTCGAGTATGTCAGCGGCCGATTAACGAAACGTCAACCATAAGATTCCGGGGGCTCTTCTTCGTATCGGCAGATTGCGGCGACAAACAGGCGCGATGAGTCCGCAGTAGCCGCAGTGCACACCTGGTAAACAGCACGTGTTCAGGCCGGGTCCAGCGGCTCTTAGGAACGATGATATGGATGACCCGCAAGGATGGATATGGCGCGGTAAACCTGCTCTGCGAGGAGAATGCGCACGAGCTGGTGCGGCCATGTCATCGCGCCGAAGGAAAGCTTGAGATCGGCGCGCGCCAGAAGCGCCTCGCCGTGTCCGTCCGCGCCGCCGATGACAAAGGCGAGATCGGAGACACCGTCATCGCGCCAGCGCCCGATGCGGGCGGCGAAATCCGGGCTTGGCATTGTCTTGCCGCGCTCGTCCAACGCCACCAGCACGCAGCGCTCCGGAAGGGCGGCGAGCAAGGCTTCGGCTTCTGCCTGCTTGCGGTCCTGCGCGCGGGAGGCGCGTGATTCCGCCAGTTCTATGATGTCGGGACCTGAGAACCCCAGCGCCGGGCCGCTCTTGCGCGCGCGATCGAGATAGCGCGCAAGAAGATCCCTGTCGGCACCGGCCTTGATCCGGCCGATACCGGCTATGGTGATCCGCATGCGCCAGTCTCTGTGTCACAACCGATGCGACGCCACAGCGCCAGGATGGGCGCCGCGCGGGCCGCTCGGGTTCATCGTCAGCCGTATCCGCGAGCGGCCGCCTTCAGCGCGCTCCCGAAGACGTCAGTTCGAGTACTGCGGCTGCGTGTCGGTCTCGGCGGACCACATCTTCTCGATGTTGTAGAAGCTCCGCACTTCGGGCCGGAACAGATGCACGATGATGTCGCCGGTATCGACCAGCACCCAGTCGCAATGGGGCAATCCCTCGACGCGCGGAGCGCCCAGACCGGCCTTCTTGAGATCCCGGATGAGATGATCAGCGACGGCGCTGACATGACGGTGCGACCGGCCGCTCGCGACGATCATGTGATCGGCGATGGCGGTCTTCCCGAAAATGTCGATGGAGACAATGTCCTCGGCCTTTGAATCATCAAGGCTGGCAAGGACGACAGACAGCGGATCCGCGATATCACTCGACTGGATCGCTGCTTCATGAGGATCGCGGAGCACCGCGCCCTCGTTTTTAGATGTCATGGTCAGGTGTATAGCCTTTTCGCCATGCGTTACGTGTTCCGCGTTCATCGACATCCCCGATGGGGTTTGCACTTCGGGTGCAACACCGTCGGGAGCAATACCATAGAACCAGGCCAACAAACGCATTCTCGAGTGGTGTGCCGCATATACTACGCGCGGCCATATAGCCACTCTATTGTCAGGATATGCTCTCGGATGCGTCTATTTCAAGACATTCCCAAAGGCACGGTTACGGAAATCTCAGGTTGTTGCCGAACGGCGACGCAATTCGGTCGATGAAATCGGGTCTCGCGGTCCGTGTAGGAAGGTCCAGGCGGGCGCCCGCATCGCGGCCAGCGCGGAGGCGTCACGCTCTGGGACGCGCTGCGCGGCATAAGCATGGGCCAGCCGGGACCCGAGCACCGCGAGCGTGGAATCCGGCCGGTCGACGATCGCCACCGGCAGCCGCTCGACGATGTCGCGCCAGTTTTGCCAGCGGTGGAAGCCCGCCAGATTGTCGGCACCCATGATCCAAGTGAAACGCAGATCCGGCCGGCGTTGCGTCAACGCGGCAATGGTCTGTGCCGTATAGGCGGTGCCCAGCAGCGCTTCCCAGGCCGTCACATGCACGCGCGGATCGCCCGCAATCTCTTTGCAGGCCTGAACACGGGCTTGTAGTGGCGCGAGTTCGTCGTGATTTTTCAATGGATTGCCCGGTGTGACCAGCCACCACACCGCATCCAGTCGCAACCGCCGCAGGGCAATGCGGCTCACGTGGGCATGTCCGCTGTGCGGCGGGTTGAACGAGCCGCCGAACAGGCCGATGCGCTGGCCGTGGCCGGCCGGCGGCAAGCGCATCCATTCGGGCGCGGGCGCACCCTCGAGCTGCTGACGCAGAGTCGTCGGGGGCCGCCCGGCATCCGTCACGGGCGGATCTGACCGGTGCCGCGCACCTGATACTTGAAGCTTGTGAGCTGTTCGACGCCAACGGGGCCACGCGCATGCATGCGCCCGGTGGCGATGCCGATCTCGGCGCCCATGCCGAACTCGCCGCCGTCGGCGAACTGGGTCGAGGCATTGTGCACGACGATGGCGGAATCCACCTGGCTCAGGAATGTCTCCGCGGCCTGCGCGTTTTCAGTGATGATCGCGTCGGTGTGGTGCGAGCCCAACGTCTCGATGTGATCTATCGCCGCATCCAGCCCGTCGACGACCTTCACCGCGATGATCGCGTCGAGATATTCCGTGCTCCAGTCAGCGTCGGTCGCGGGGATCACATCGGCCACGCGCTCTTGAACTTCCGCATCGCCGTGGATCTCGCAGCCCGCATTGATCAGCGCCTGAACCAGCGGCACGAGATGGGTGTCCACGCAGGCCCTGTCGATCAGCAGGGTTTCGGCCGCGCCGCAAATGCCGGTGCGCCGCATCTTGGCGTTGACGACGATCTTCACCGCCTTGTCCAGATCCGCATCCTTGTCGATGAAGACATGCACCAGGCCCTCCAGATGGGCAAAGACCGGGACGCGGGCTTCGCTCTGCACCCGGCCGACCAGGCTCTTGCCGCCGCGCGGCACGATGACGTCGACATTGCCGTCCAGCCCGCCGAGCATGGCGCCCACGGCGGCGCGATCGGTGGTCGGAACAAGCTGAATCGCGGCTTCGGGCAGACCGGCTTCCGCCAACCCCTGACGCAGGCAATCGGCAATCGCCGAGGAAGAATGGAAACTGTCGGAGCCGCCGCGCAGGATCACCGCATTGCCGGCCTTCACGCACAGGGCACCCGCGTCCGCCGTCACATTGGGACGGCTTTCGTAGATCACGCCAATAACACCCAGCGGCGTGCGCACGCGCTCGATCTTCAGCCCGTTGGGCCGCTCCCATTCGCCGATCACGGTGCCCACAGGATCGTCCAGCGCGGCAATCGCCTCGATCCCGGCGGCCATATCCTCGATGCGCGCGTCATCGAGTGTGCCGCGATCGAGAAACGCCGCCGTCTGGCCTTGGGCACGCATGGCGGCGAGGTCCTTCGCGTTGGCGGCAAGGATGGCATTCGCATTGGCGCGAATGGCGGCGGCCATGGCATGCAGTGCCGCATCCTTGCGGCTGGCCGGCGTGGTTGCGAGCGTCCGGGCGGCGGCGCGGGCGTCCGCGCCGATCCGGGTCATGATCGCGCCGACATCCTCGGCTGTTTCCACGTCCTGCGCCGTTGCGGCTTCGTTCAGCATCGCCCTGTTTCCTTGCGTCCCTGGCCATCTGGGCTCCGCGATCCGTTTTGGCCAATGATATCAGTCGAGCACCATATCGTCGCGGTGGATCATCACGGCACGCCCGGCATAGCCCAGGATGGCCTCGATCTCATTCGTGTTGCGGCCAACCAGCCGCGCCGCATCGGCGTGATCGTAGGCGACCAGCCCGCGGCCGATTTCGCGTCCGGTTTCATTCAGGATACACACCGCGTCGCCGCGCTGGAATCCGCCTTTGACGGCTGTGACGCCGGCGGGCAGCAGGCTGCGGCCGGATCCAAGCGCTTTCGCCGCGCCCGCATCTACCGACACGCTGCCGCGGGTTTCCAGATGCCCCGCGATCCAGGTCTTGCGGGCGGTGGCCGGCGTCGATTGCGCGGTGAACCAGGTCGCGCGGCCGCCGTCGGCCACATAGGCCAGCGGATTGAGCCGCTTGCCGGAGGCGATCACCATTGTGGTGCCGGCGTTGGTGGCGATCCGCGCGGCATCGATCTTGGTTTTCATGCCGCCGCGTGACAGCTCCGATCCCGCCGCACCCGCCATCGCCTCGATCTCCGGCGTCACCCGCTCCACCGTCTCGACAAACCGTGCATCGGGATCGAGCGCTGGCGGCGCGGTGTAAAGCCCGTCGACATCGGACAGCAGCACCAGCGTGTCGGCGCTGGCCATGGTGGCGACGCGCGCCGCCAGCCGGTCGTTGTCGCCATAGCGGATCTCGCTGGTGGCCACCGTGTCGTTTTCGTTGATGACCGGCACGGCCTTCAGCTTGCACAGCATGTGAATGGTCGCGCGCGCGTTGAGATAGCGGCGGCGCTCCTCGGTGTCGCCCAGTGTCAGCAGCAACTGACCCGCCGTCATGCCGCGTTCGCCGAGTACCTCGGCATAGGCGTGGCCGAGCGCGATCTGGCCGACCGCCGCCGCCGCCTGGCTTTCCTCGAGCTTGAGCGCGCCGGCCGGCAGGCCAAGCACACCGCGCCCCAGCGCGATGGCGCCCGAGGAGACGATCATCACTTCGCAGCCCCGGGCGACAAGGGCCGCCAGGTCATCCGCCAGCGCTTCAAGCCAGGCGCGCCGCAACTGCCCGGCCTCGACAAGCAACGCCGAGCCGATCTTCACGACGATGCGGCTTCGCGCCGCAAACGTCCGCTTCACGGGTGCCACTCCTCGGGATCGCCGGCCGGCTCCTCGGCGATCGCCTGCGCGGCGTCGGCGTGGCCGACGGTGCGGATGATCTCGCGGAGTGTCTCCTGGATATTTTCGCCGGAGGCGGCCGAAATCGCCAGCGGTGGCGTGGGCGTCACAGCGGCAAGGGCCGCAAGCTTCTCCGTGCGCACATCCTCGTTCATGGCGTCCAGCTTGGTCATGGCGACGATCTCGAGCTTTTCCGCCAGACCATGACCGTAGGCGCTCAGTTCGCCGCGAATGATCCGGTAGGCTTCCGCAGGATCATCCTGTGTGCCGTCGACCAGATGCAGCAGGACCCGGGTGCGCTCCACGTGGCCCAGGAAGCGGTCACCGATGCCCGCACCCTCATGCGCGCCCTCGATCAGTCCGGGAATGTCCGCCATGACGAATTCGCGTCCGTCGATGCCAACCACGCCGAGATTGGGATGCAGCGTGGTGAAGGGATAGTCGGCAATCTTGGGCTTGGCCGAAGACACAGCCGCCAGGAACGTCGATTTTCCGGCATTGGGCAGCCCGACGAGACCCGCGTCGGCGATCAGCTTGAGCCGCAGCCAGATCCAACGTTCCAGGCCATCGAGACCGGGATTGACGCGCCGGGGCGCCTGGTTCACCGAGGTCTTGAAGTGCGCGTTGCCGAAACCGCCGTTGCCGCCGCGCAGCAGCAGAAGCTTCTGACCCACCGCCGTCAGGTCGGCGAGCACCGTCTCGTTATCGTCTTCCAGGATCTGGGTGCCGATGGGCACCCGAAGGGTGATGTCGTCACCCTTGCCACCGGTGCGGTTCTTGCCCATGCCGTGGCCGCCGGTCTTGGCCTTGAAATGCTGCTGGTAGCGGTAGTCGATCAGCGTGTTGAGTCCGTCGACGCATTCCACCCAGACATCGCCGCCGCGTCCGCCGTCGCCGCCGTCCGGTCCGCCGTACTGAATGGATTTCTCACGCCGGAAACTCAGCGAGCCGCCGCCGCCGTCGCCCGATCGCACAAAGACTTTCGCCTGATCCAGGAACTTCATTGTCTCATCTCGAATTCATTGCAACGCCCGGTGGTTTCCGGATGCCGCCGCGTCCAAAAGGACGCAAGAAAGGTAAATAGCCGATTGGCCAGGCTTTCGACAGATCTTCCGCGTGCCTCTAGAGCGTTTCCTTGTTAAATGGAATCAATTCTGTTGGTCCAAACCGGTTCGATCCGCGAGGAAACGGGCGAACGGCGTAGCCCATGCTACGGCGGAGGCCGTTGACGCGGCGGACGGCCGGTTTCGACCAACCCTTTGGGCGGGATGAATTTTCCCGATTATCGGCGAGGCCCGTCTCGGCCATATCCGCGATATGCCCTTCGCCAATCCTCTTGATCCTCGACAAAATTCATCTCCGCAGAATGGTTCCATTCAACAAGGAAACGCTCTAGTAAATCCGTCTGCGCTTCGACGCCGCAGGCGACCGGGAACGACACAACAGGTCTTCCCGGCGGCACGCGGCATGTTCATGGACGGCAGGCGTCAGGCCACCGAGCCCCAGCCCTTCAGCGCCACCCACAACTTGCGGTCCAGCACGTAATTTTCAACCGGCACGGCGCCGCCCACCGCGATCGAACGGATCATGCCGCCGTCGCGGTACTGGAAGCCACATTTTTCCAGGACCCTTCGCGAGGCCGGATTGGTCGGCCGGCAGGCGCCGACGAGTTCGGTGTGCCCGCCGACATCAAACGCATGATCCAGCACCGCGTGCGCCGCTTCGGTGGCGAAGCCCTGCCCCCAGAACGGTTCACCGATCCAGTATCCGAGCTGAGGCTCCCGCATTTCGCCGGACAGGGGCCCGTAGCCACAGGCCCCGATAAGGCGGCCCGTTGTCTGCAGTCGCACCGCGAAAATCGCATGGCCGCCCCCGGCGGTTTCCGCCTTCGCGATCCACTGCCGCGCATCCTCCATCGTATAGGGATACGGCATGCGCGCCGTCATTTCCGCCACCTTGCGGTTGTTGGCGAGCGCGATGATGTCGCCGACATCCGCAAGTTCCGGCCGATTCAGCCGGAGCCGCTCGGTACTCAATGACGGAGCGCCGCCTGGGCACTCCCTGCAATCAGCAATCATGATCGTCCTCCACTCAGACGACGCGCGTTCGGACCTCGGTCCCTGGGCGCACAAAGAAAAGGGGAGATGGTGGTGTCCCATCTCCCCTTTCTTCATCACGGTTGCCTGCAACCGCCGGGTCGATGTGACACCGGCGATTTGAAAATCATATGCCGGCTTTACTCTGCTGCTTCCATCACCGGGACAACGGATACGTACGTGCGGCCGTTCGCCTTGGCGCGGAACGCAACTCGACCGTCGACTTTGGCGAAAATCGTATGGTCCTTGCCGAGGCCGACGCCTGTGCCCGGATGCCACTTCGTTCCGCGCTGACGCAGAATGATGTTGCCCGGAATCACGGCTTCGCCGCCGAACTTCTTCACGCCAAGACGGCGGCCTGCCGAGTCGCGACCGTTGCGCGACGAACCGCCAGCTTTTTTATGAGCCATGGTTTCTCTCCTACTCTCGGGTCGCCGTTACTCGCCAGCGGCGAGGGTCTTGGCCTGTTCGATCCAGTTGTCGCGTTCGAAACGGCCCTTCAGGCCGGTTTCGTCCTCGACGCGGGCGACGTCGTCGGCCGAGAAGGCAGCGATCTGCGCGTAGGTGGAGACACCCGCGGCATTCAGCTTCTTCTCCATGGCCGGGCCGAGGCCCGTCAGCTTCTTCAGGTCGTCGCCACCGGCGGCGGCCGGAGCGGCTTCCTTGGCCGGTGCCGCGTCCTTGGAGGCGGCTTCCGCCTTCTTCGGCGCGGCGGCCTTCTTGGCAGCCTTCGCGCCGCCGGTCAGGATATCGGTGATCCGGACCATGGTCACCTCCTGGCGATGACCCTTCTTGCGGCGGTAGTTCTGGCGGCGCTTCTTCTTGAAGATGATGACCTTCTTGTTGCGCGCCTGCTCAACCACCTCGGCGGCAACCGATGCGCCTTCGACGGTCGGCGTGCCGATCGTCGTGTCGGTGTCGGAACCAACCATCAGAACTTCGTCGAACGTCACGGCGTCACCGGCTTCACCGGAAAGCTTTTCGACCTTCAGCAGGTCATTGGCGGCAACGCGGTACTGCTTGCCACCGGTCTTGATTACAGCGAACATCGCTGGCTTCCTTCATTCGTTCGTGTGCACGCCCTTCGGCGCCACGATTGCCCCGGAATCGGTGCGATCATGGACTTTTGCGACGGTGTCTCGGGGGCGGATCTAGCCGCGCCATCGACATTGCTTCGTCTGGGAGCCTCGGGCAGCGCGTTGGACGGAGTTTCCCCGCCTTTGCGAAAGTGCGCGGACTATACGGTTTCGCGCCACGGAGTCAACGTCGCGGGCGATAATTTTCCGCGCCGCAACGCCTGCAATCCGGCCCGCGCGGCCAGCCCATTCAAATGGTCATTCCAGCGGCCGCGTCCGCCACGCCGCGGCCGTGGCACTGCGTGCGTTTCACACAAGGGCCGGCCGACGGCCGTTCAGGCGCGGGTAAATCGGCCGAAACTCAAGCGCTGTCAATGTTCTGCGGGGCTGCCGGCGACATGCGCGCACCGCCGCCCACAGCCTGTGCACCGTCCCGGATTGCCCCTTGCGCGCCGCGAAACCCGTGTGTATGGTCCGCGCCGCTAGCCAAAGGCTCGCACCGCGGAGAGGTGCCAGAGTGGTTGAATGGGACGGTCTCGAAAACCGTTGAGCGTGCAAGCGTTCCGAGGGTTCGAATCCCTCTCTCTCCGCCACTATTTCGCTCGCGCCAATCTCGCTTCGTTCGACGGCTCCGCGGGCGCGCCCTTTCGGGGGTCGCGCCGCCGCGCGCCTGGCTCCCAGTTCGAACTGCGTTCCGAACTCTCCGCCACGTCGGCATGAAACCGGGCACGCCGGTTGCCGCCGTTTCTGCGCCGCTTGCGGCGGTCAGCGTCCCCAGAAGCTCGATCTTCGATCCCGTGATGCGCACTTCGCGCTCGTCAACTTCGACACATTGCGCGATCGCGCGCAGGTGGTTCCGTCGGCAACCGCCGTCTAACGTGAAAGCCGTGATGTGCCGGAGCCTTCACCAGAGCAGGCCGCCAATTGTCCCAAACCCTTTGAAGACGGGCAGTCTGTACTTGGAAACGGTCCCAAGTATGATACGTGCACCCGATGTCCGTTTGATGAAAGCCAGCAGGCCAATCCGGCGTTTGCATGCCGTTCCAGCGTCAGACAATTCGCGTCAAACCGCCAGAATCACAGCGCTCGTGCCAACGCCGGCCAGCGCTTCGCGATCATCTCCGCGCTGAGATCGTAGACAGAGGCGATCAGATCCGGCGTCACCACTGAATCTGACGCGCCGCGGGCGACCACCGCGCCGCGCTGCAGCACCACCAGATGATCGGCATAGAGCCGCGCCATTTCCAGATCATGCAGTACCACGACGACCCCGCCGCCACGCCGCGCGTAATCGCCCGCCAGCTCCAGCACGTCGAGCTGGTGGCGGATGTCGAGGCTCGATGTGGGCTCGTCGAGCAGCAGGTAGTTCGCGACACCTTCGACGCAGGGCTCCCAGACCTGAGACAGCACGCGAGCCAAATGCACCCGCTGCTGCTCGCCCCCTGATAGCGTCTGGTAGTGCCGGTGCGCATGCCGGCTCATGCCGACCCGCTCCAGCGCCTGCGCTGAAATCTCCGCGCACAGCGCCGCGTCGTGCCGCTTGCCGCGCAATCCCAGACCGACGACCTCGGCCACGGAGAATGGAAACGAGAGGGTCGAGGATTGCGGCAGCACGGCGCGGCGCCCGGCCAGCTCATGGGCGCGCAATGCGCCGATGTTCCGGCCATCAATGCTGACACGGCCGCGCGCCGGGCGCATCTCGCCGGTCAGACATCTGAGCAGCGTCGACTTGCCCGCGCCGTTGGGGCCGATGATCGCCGTCACCGAACCGGGGCGCGCCTCGATGCCGACGCCACGCAGAAGCTGCGCGCGGCCGGCGGTGACATGGAGGTCTTCGGCGGTCAGCATGACAAGGTCCTAGATATCAATGATCGAACGGCGGCGCAGCAGGATGGAGAGGAACACCGGCACCCCGAGAATCGCCGTGATGATGCCGATGGGCAGTTCCGCGGGCGCGACGATCACCCGGCTGATGATGTCTGCGCCCACCATCAAAGCCGCCCCCAGCAGCGCGCAGGCCGGCAGCAGGCGACGATGGTCCGCGCCGATGACCAGCCGCAGCACATGCGGCACCACGATGCCGACGAAGCCGATGGTGCCGGCGGACGCGACGCAGGCGCCGGTCGCAGCGGCCGTCAGCACGATGACGCCGCGCTTCAGCCTTTGCGGATCGAAACCCAGATGAAACGCTTCCGCCTCGCCCAGCAGCAGGGCGTTCAACCCGCCGCCGAGGAAGGGGATGGCCAGCGCCAGAATCGCCACAAACGGCAGCATCGCGAACACCCGGTTCCAGGTCGCGCCGCCCAGCGAGCCCATGTTCCAGAAGGTGAAATCGCGCATCTGGTCGTCGGTGCTCTGGAAGATCAGCACGCCGGTGAGCGCCATGGCGAGCGCCGAGAGCGCGATGCCGGCCAGCAGCATGGTGGCGACCGAGGTGCGCCCGCTGCGCGTGGCGATCACATAGAGCATCCAGGTGGTCACCAGTCCGCCGCCGAAGGCGGCCAGCGACAACAGATGCACGGACCACGCCGGCGGTATCGCCAGGTTCATGCCGCTGATCACCACGATCACGGTGACGGCGGCCAGCGCCGCGCCCGCCGACACGCCGATCAGCGTCGGATCGGCGAGCGGATTGCGAAACAGCCCTTGCATCATGGCGCCGGACACCGCCAGGCCTGCGCCGACGAAACAGCCCAGCACCGTGCGCGGCAATCGGATTTCGAAGAGAATCACCTGTTCGCGCACCCATTGCGGGGCGACATCGTCGCCCAGTCGTTCGATCACGGCGCCGAGCATGCCTTGAAGCGATATATCCGAAGGGCCGATGAGCACGGAGGCGACGGTGACGGACAGAAGAAGCGCCATCAGCGCCACGGTCACCGCCCAGGATCGCGCTGCGGGATGCGCCGCCGCCGGCGCGCGGCGCGGCGGCGTGTCCGTCCCGTGCACGGGACTTCCGCAGCGCGTGGCGCGGCGTTGCTCATGTCATGACCACCATCGGGGTCGCGGGTCAGTTTCATTGCGCGGCCTGCGCGATTCTGTCCGCAAGTTCGCGCGCGGCGGCCGCGGTGCGCGGCCCGAAGCCGAGCAGGTACAGCCCGTCCATGGAAATCAGCGCCTTGTTGCGGCCCGCCGGCGTCAGCTCCATGCCTGGAATTTCCAACGCGGTCTTGTCCAGCGTGCTGCCGTGACGCTGCATGGTGAGCACAATGTCCGGGCTTGCGGCGATCAGCGCTTCGCGGGTCACCGGCTTGTAGCCCTCGATCTGTCCGAAAACGTTGCGGCCGCCGGCAAGCGCGATGATCGCGTCGGCCGCAGTGCCCGCGCCCGCGACCATCGGCTTGCCGCCGGTCGCCGACAGCAGGAACAGCACCCCCGGACGCTCGCCGGAAGCCCTGGGAAGCGCGTCGAGGTCCGCCTTCACCGTCACTATCAGCGCCGCCGCCTTTTCCGGCATGTTGAGCGCCGCGCCCACCGCGCCGATTTTCGCCAGAATTCGCTCCGGCGTATGACCCTCGGGAATTTCCACGAAAGGCACAGTGGCGGCTTTCAGCACGTCGATCACCGGCGGCGGACCGGAGCCCTCGATCGCCAGAATCAGATCGGGCTTCAGCGACAGCACGCCTTCGGCCGCTAGCGCGCGCATGTAGCCGACACTGGGCAACGCACGGGCCTCGGCAGGAAAGGTGCTGGTGGTGTCAACCGCGACCAGCCGGTCCTCCGCTCCCAGCGCGTAGACGATTTCGGTGACCGAGCCGCCAATGGACACGATTCTCGGGGCGTCCGCGCTGGCGGGCTGGCCGTAAAACGCAAGACCTGCGAGCAGAACCAGCGCGGCGAGGCCGCGACCGGAAGAGGAGAGACAATGGTGCATGCCGGATCTCACTTGGTCAGGATCAGTTTGTTCAGACGGGTAATGGTCATGCGATAGAGCGTACCGTCGTGGGTGATGCGGATTTCCCGTGCGCCCTGGAACAAGGTTTCGCTGCTGATCGTCATGGGTTCGGGCGGTGTGCGCATGGTCGGGGAATCAGCGGTTCTTGCGGCGTCGCCGCCGGAATTGGGTTCGGGGCGAGACATGGCCCGGAGATCTCCCGTGTTTGAGCGTATTGGGTCGTGTCGCAACGGCCGAATGGTTAACCGCCGTTAGGACTATATACTTGACTCTCATACTCATGTTTGGATACGAAGGCAATGTCCGCGGTCGCAGTCGCCATCAACGGGGCGCTGCCGCCGGACCCGAAGCAAGCCCATCCGCTGTCCCGCAGCGGCCGCCAGCCAAAAAATCGACATCCCTCAAGAAAGAGAAGATCGATGCGATCAATGAATTGGCGCGCGGCCATGCTGTTGGCAGGCAGTGCAATGGCGACCTGGCCCCTCACGCAGGCGGCATCGGCTCAAGAAGCCGGTGTGGTTTCGCTCGACACGATCACCGTCAACGCGACGCGTACCGAAGGCTCCGCCGTCGATGCGCTCGCTTCGGAAAGCGTGGTGACATCCGAGGACATCCAGCGCACCGAAGCGGACAAGATCGCCGACGTGCTGCGCTCGGTGCCGGGCATCGCGATCCGCCATGACGCCGATTCAACGGGTGCCGCCGTCAACATCCGCGGCCTGCAGGATTACGGCCGCGTGGCGGTCACGATCGACGGTGCGCGGCAGAATTTCCAGACCAGCGGTCACAGCCTGGAAGGCGGGGCGTTCTTTCTGGAGCCGGAGTTCCTCGACACCGTCACGGTGGTGCGCGGACCTGTGGCCAACGTCTACGGCTCGGGCGCCATCGGCGGCGTCGTGAGTTTCGAGACCAAGAAACCCTCCACCTTCCTGCGCGATGGAGAGACCTGGGGAGTGCAGAATTTCAGCCAGTTCAGCACCAACAACGGCTTCTCCCAAGGGCTGACCGGCGCGGCGCGCGTTTCCGACGCTTTCGCGGTGCTCGGCAGCGTCGTCTACCGCAAGAACTGGAAATACTCCGACGGTCAGGGTAACGAGGTCTTCAATTCCACCAGCGACATCGCCAGCGGCCTCGTGAAGGCGGAAATCACGCCGGCCGAGGGTCATACGCTGCTGCTGGGCGCGATCACCAACAACTCCGACTATCGTTCGGGCAATCCCGGCGGCACCAATTACGACAACACGGTTCAGGACAACACGCTGAGTGCCAACTACCACTATGAGGCGCTCGACAACGACTGGATCGATCTGGTGGCCAGCACCTACTGGACATCGACCGATCTCGAGCAAACCTATCTGACCGGTGCCAACGCGGGCAACACGCGCGACTTTGGCATCGATACGATCGGCATCGACGCCAACAACACCTCACGGTTTGGAACCGGCGCCTTCGATCACGCGCTGACCGTAGGCGTCGACGCGTTCAAGGACACGGTCGAGGTCACGGATGCGGCCGGCACCGGCGCTCTGTTCACTCCCAACGGCGAGCGCACCGTGTTTG
This sequence comes from Breoghania sp. L-A4, assembly GCF_003432385.1. Classification (NCBI taxonomy): domain Bacteria; kingdom Pseudomonadati; phylum Pseudomonadota; class Alphaproteobacteria; order Hyphomicrobiales; family Stappiaceae; genus Breoghania; species Breoghania sp. L-A4. The sequence goes on from NZ_CP031841.1 coordinate 302,620, forward strand.
GCGCCTTCGTGCAGAATGCGGTGAGCTATTCCGACTGGCTGGAAGTCATCGGCGGCCTGCGGTTCGATCACTATGAATTGGATGGCGGCGCGGTGTCCTCTTCCGGCCAACGGGTTTCACCGAAGATCACCGTCGGCGTCTCGCCCTTCGAGGGCATGGCGCTTTCGGGGCTGACGCTCTACGGCACCTACGCGGAAGGCTACCGCGCGCCGTCGGTCACCGAGACGCTGATTTCCGGCTTGCATCCCTTTCCGGCCTTTGCCTTCAATCCCAATCCGAACCTGCGGCCTGAAACGGCGCACACCATCGAGGCGGGCGTCAACTTCAAGCGGAATGGGATCTTGGTGGACGGCGACCGGCTGCGCATGAAGGCGGCGATCTTCCGCAACGACGTCGACGACTTCATCGATCTCGTCGGCAGCGGGCCGTTTACCTGCTTCGGGCCATGCAACTATCAGTACCAGAACATCGACAAGGCCCGTATCGAGGGCGTCGAGCTGGAAGCCCATTATGACGCGGCCTGGGGTTTTGTCGGCCTCGCCGGACAGCATCAGCGCGGCACGAACCGCAACACCGGCGGCGCGCTGGATTCGATTCCGGCCGACAAGCTGGTGACCACCGTCGGCTTCCATGTCCTAGAGGACAAGGCGACACTGGGCGTGCAGTGGGAAACGGTGTCCGCGCAGGACAACGTTTCCACCACCACGCCGAGCAAGGCCTACAATCTGGTCAACCTTTTCGCCAGCTACTCGCCGCGCGAGGATCTGACGCTCGGCCTCAACGTCGACAATCTGTTGGACCAGCAATACACGCCCTATCTGGACAGCGACGCCGCCAAGGGACTTGAGGTCAAGTTCACCGTGCGCGCCCGGCTGGGTGGCTGAACCGGCCTTTCGTGATCGGAAGGTGCACATGAATCGCCAACGGGAGAGGAACCTGTTCCTCTCCGCAAAACCAGGGATGAACGCATGTATATCGCCATGAACCGGTTTCGCGTCAAAAGCGGATCGGAAGAGGAATTCGAGACCGTCTGGAAGAACCGCGACCGGCACCTCAAGGAGCTGCCGGGCTTCGTCGAGTTCCAGCTCCTGAAGGGTCCCGAACACAAGGACGGCACCGAGGAAGACCACACGCTCTACGCCTCGCACACCGTGTGGAAGTCGTATCAGGATTTTGTCGACTGGACGAAGTCCGATGCCTTCAAGAACGCGCACAAGAACGCCGGCCAGAACAAGCCGCTGTACCTCGGCGGCCCGCATTTCGAAGGCTTCGACGTGATCCTCACCGAAGGCCGGTAAGGCCCGGCGCCGGGCCGCGCCGCGCGGCCCGGGACGTCCGTGATCGGCTTGGCTTGGCGGGCGAACGGATTGGAGTCCGGCACCTCTTAGTCCAGTGAAAACTCGCCCTTGGCGTGGGCGTCCGCGATGTAGCGGAACGCATGAACCGTCATGCGCATCAGATGCTCGCCGGCGGCGATCGGCGGATATTTGGCCAGCGTCTCCGGTGTGCGGAATTTGGGCAGCGGCTCCACCACTGCGTCGTAGTCGAGCCCGAAGAACAGCGGGAACGAGTAGCGCTCGCGGCCGGTGTTGACCACGCGGTGCTGGGTGGCCTTGTACTGGCCGCCCGACCAGGTCTCGAAGATGTCGCCGATATTGACGATGAAGGTGCCCTCGAGCGGCGGCGCTTCCATCCAGTAGTCGTCGACGTTCATCGCCTGCAGCCCCGGCCCGCCCTGAAGCAGAATCGTGAAACACTCGAAATCCGAATGCGCGTCGATGCCAACCATGTCGTTGGACGCCGGCATGTCGTTTTCGAGATATTTCAGCATCTGAAGCTGCGACGTCGGATTGTTGATGTGGCGCTTCAGCGTGTCTGGCTCCACGCCGAGTTCATATTCCAGCGCCGACAACATCTTCAGGCCGAGCGAGAAAATCGCGTCGTAATAGGCTGACACCGCGTCGCGCCAGCCGGGGATCTCCGGCCAGATGTTGGGTCCGGTCATCCGCCAGCCCGCCAGATAATCCGGGTGGTCGGCTGGCGTCCCGTAGGACATGTCCCATGCTTCGTTGAAATTGATCTTCTTGGGAAATTTCGTGCCGTTCTCCTCGAAGGGCACATAGCCGCGATGATGGGTGGAAAATCCCGACCAGTTCTTCATCTTGGTGCGCCGCGGCAGGTCGTGAAACTGCTTCGAGGCGGCAAAGATCCCGTCGATCAGGCTCTGATCCACGCCGTGGTTCTTGATGTAGAAGAACCACGATATGCGCGCCGCCTCTCCGAGCTCCGTCGCCACCGCGGCCATGTCCTCCAGGTGGCCCGTGTGCAATCCCGAAAGATCGATCACCGGCAACTCGACGCCCGAGGCGCTGAGCGCCGAGGTGATCGGCGCCTTCGTCAGCCACAAGGCGGAAGCTGCGTGATCCCGGGCGCCGCACCCGTCACAAACGATGACATCCGCGACCTGTGGCGGCGCCTACATCGAGGTTTCTGCCACACAGCCGACGTTCGAGGATCACGCAACCGAAGTCCGCTGGTTCCAGGGCCCAGGGCTCTATGCCGATCTGCGCGTGCCCGGCGCCCTGGCGCAAGGATTCGAAGGCCTGACATCTGAGGATTTGACGGACGAGCAGCTCGCGCTGTGCGACCAATGCGAAGGCTTTGCGGGCCTGTCGTCGGTCACAGGCGGCGTATGCACCTGGCGGCGCTTCATCAACCTTCAGGGGCCCGAGAAGGGCAAGGACATCGGGGCGCTCTCCTTCGGCTCCGACGGGCTTTTTGAGCACGGCGTGGAGGCGGATTTCGTTGAGTTGTGGCAGCGGATTGGAAAGCCGGATTCCGTCGTCCACGCTAATGCGTTCACCGGCGTCGACGGCCATTTGGCGATTCTGATACGCGCACAGGGGCGTTTTCTGTTCGCCTGCGACCGCCCCGCGCGCCTGGCCGGGTCCGATTCATTGGCGGAGGCGCTCGACGGTTCCGACCGTGCCCGGGTCATCGCCGCCCTGTGTGAGCGCGAGTACAGCTTCGGCGAGATTAGCGGCGAAACCGGCGTCATCACGCTGTCGACCGTGCCGACGCGCGTGCGCGCGATGTTGTTCGACACGCTTCCCCGCGCCGGGGTTTCTCCACGCAGCATCAGAGCGCTGACGGTACTGCGTTCTTCCGAAGCTGGACACCAGTGGACATCGCCGCGCTGGAGGCACGGGTGTAACGGCCGGAGGCCGCGTCTCTCACTCCGCGTTGTCGGCGTCCACGGCTTCCTTCATTTCGCGCAGCAGGTCGGGGAAGGCGCTCTGGACGCGGCTCCAGTTGGGGATGAAGGGGTTTCCATCGGATTTTCCAGAAACGTCTGCCCGGCCTCCACGATGTTGGCGGCGAACAGTTCCACCGCTTGCTCTTCCTTGTGCCGGTCGAGGCTCAACCCGTTCATTTTGGCGTCGTTGTAGTAGATCTCCATGAGATCGAGCGCGGTGCGGTAATAGGTGGCCTTGATGGTGCGGAAGGTGTCCTGGCTGAACACCGCACCGTCGATTGCCAGCTTGCGAAACAGTGCCTTGGCGATGTCGGTCGACATTTTCGACAGGCCGGTGTCGGGATTGTCCTCCGACAGCGGCTGGTGCTTGTGGTCGTAGGCGTCCGCGATGTCGACCTGGCAGATGGCGCGCGGATTGGCGTTGCGGCGCACCTCGGCCAGAACGCCGATCTCCAGCCCCAGTCCGAGGGGATGCGGATGTCGGGCACGATGGCGGTGCGCATGGCGAATTCGCCGGCCAGCGGATAGCGGAAGCTTTCCAGATATTCGAGGTATTCCTTGGGGCCCAGCGTCTTGCGCAGGGCGATGAGCAGGGGCGCACCAGCAGGCGGGTGACGCGGCCCGACAGTTTTCCGTCGGCGATGCGCGGATAATAGCCCTTGGCGAACAGGTAGTTGAAGCCGGGATTGGCGATCGGATAGACGAGGCGCGCCAGCATCTCGCGGGAATAGGTGACGATGTCGCAATCGTGCAGGGCGACGACGTCCGCCTTGCCCGAGGCCAGCACGTAGCCCATGCAGAACCACACGTTGCGGCCTTTGCCAGGTTCCAGAGGCGACAGCCCGCTCTCAGAGAGTTGCTTGTCGATGGCCTGCAGACGCGGTCCGTCGTTCCACAGGATGGTGTGGTCCTGCGGCAGGCGCGAGAAGTAATCCTTGGCGAAGCGGAACTGCTGCTCGTTGGCGCGATCCAGCCCGATGACGATTTCGCTCAGATACGGCACCTGCGCGAGATGATCGAGAATGTTGCCGAGCGCCGGACCCTCGAGCTCGGAGAACAGCGACGGCAGGATCAGCGTGATGGGACGCGAGCGGGAGAAGCCGACCAGTTGCCGTTCCAGCGCTTCCACCGGCTGGTCGGTGAGATTGTGAAGCGTCGCGACGACACCGTTCTGGAAGAAATCACCCATTCGTCTGTCCTTTTTCTGGTCGCCCGCGGCTCAATTTGATTTCCGACCGCAATGCGCTCAGAGGGCCCGCCGTTGCTTCGGCTGGCGTCGCTTGTCTATTGCGGCCGGGCCTGCTCTTCAACGATGTCGAGTATGGCACGGTTCCATCCCGCGGGCCCGGCGAGAACCGTGCGCCGGATCGTCCCGGCGCTCTCCCCCGGCAGCCGCGGCAACGGGGGATGCGAGGGGTTGGCAACGATGACGCCGATGTCGGCTGCCTCGATCATCTCGCGATCGTTGGGCGCATCACCCAGAGCGACGGTGAGCACATCGCCGTCCAATTGCGCGCGGTAGCATGTGCAAAGGGCCGCCATGCGGTCGGCCTTGGATCCGGGACCCATGAGGGTGAGAAAGCGTCCCCCGCGCACCGCCTGCAGGGGTTTGAGAGCGTCCCGGAAGCGCCCAAGCGCGGCATCGTCGCCGTCCCAAAGACCCGGTTCGGACCAACGCCGATCACGGGCACGGGCGGCCGCGTCCAGCGTGAGTTTGGTGCGGCGCGCGATATCCTCGACGCTCCAGTCGCCGAAACCCATGAAATGCCCGGACAATTCAGAATCCATTTCCTTGAGCGCACGGCGGATCTCCGCGTAGGGCACGCCTGCGCCGTCTGCCACGCAGCCGTCGAAATATCCTGCGGGCACAACGAGGCCGGCGCCGTTTTCCACGATGGCCGGATGCCGGAGGCCCATGGCGTCCTGCAGGGGCCCGATTTCCGCGGCCGTCTTGCTGGTGGCCAGAATCAGCGGGATTCCCTGCCGCCGAAGGGTTTCGAGCGCTTCGCGGGCGGGTTCAAATGAATAGGTGTCGTGGTCGAGCAGCGTTCCGTCGAGATCCGAGAAGACGACGAGTTGCGATGCCATCAAATGCCGCCTGTTGCTGCCCAATGGCCTCCATTGTCATGGATTCGGGCCATACGGGAAAGGCGAAAGCCACGCGGCAGGGAAAGTTTCAGCGGGCCGCGCTGCGGCGGGATACGCTCTCAGCCACGGCGGGCACGGTATGCGCGTTCGCCCACAATTTCTTGGGCCGTCCCGGAGGGGTTTCGGCGTCCTTGCTCGGCATGGCCATGATGGCGGTGCCCATGGCGGCGCTGCACAAGGTGATGAGGAATCCGAAGAACAGCATGGCCAGCGGCACGAGCGGGGCTTCGGCGCGCGCGATCAAAGACCACAGCCCGCCGGCATCCCAGTAGAGCAGTCCGGAGACGACCAGCGTCGTCACGCAGAAGCCGATCAGCCAGTTGATGGCGAGCAGGCGGAGGAGCGGGTTGCGGATAAGGATTGTCAGGCCCGTCGGCGCGGCATCGGTCATGGGTGTCTCTCCCGGATCATTGCCCGCGCGGCCGCAGACGGTGCGGGGCAGCCAAGAATATACATCCGGTCGATGTGGTTTGGCGACATGTCTGGCGACAAGCGACAGATTGGCGCATGCGCGGCATTGCTCTCCCGTGAGGGGCGGCCGGTGCCTTGACGCTAACAAAAAGGCGCGCGCAACGACGTGTTACGCGCGCCTGGATCATGCGAACGGCGTGATGGTTCAGACGTCGAGATTGACCACCGACAGGGCGTTGTCCTGGATGAACGCCCGGCGCGGCTCCACTTCGTCGCCCATCAGCTTGGTGAAGATGTCGTCGGCGTCGTCCGCCTCGCGGATCTTCACCTGCAGCAGCGAGCGTGCATTGGGATCGAGTGTCGTCTCCCACAATTGGCCAGGGTTCATTTCGCCCAGACCCTTGTAGCGCTGTAGCGACAGGCCCTTGCGGCCGAAGGTGAACATGGCGTCGAGCATCGCTCGCGGACCGCGGATCACGAATTCGGTATCCTTGCGCCGCAACGACGCTGCCTTGCCGTAGATTTCCTTCAGATAATCGGAATGGGACGACAGCTTGCGCGCATCGGCGGAGTCCAGCAGGGCGGCGTCGATGGTCGCCACTTCCTTGACGCCGCGCAGCGTGCGGGTGAACTCCAGGCTGTTGTCCTCGAGCACCACGCCTTCCCAGCCCTTTTCGAATTCCTCGGCCATGATGTCGAGCCTGCGCGCGATGTAGCTCGCGGCCTCCTCGGCCTTGGCGCGGTCCTCGAGCAGATCTGCGGACAGCGCTCCGGCGATGGCGGCCTGTTCGACCACGGACTGATCGTAGCGCGCGTGAAGGCCAGCGAGGACGCCGGCGACGACGCGCGCCTCTTCGACGACGCCGAGCAGGTCGCGGCCCAGGCGGACTTCACCGTCGGCCAGCACCAGGGAGGCGTCTTCGAGGCCGGTATCGATGAGGAAGTTCTCGAGCGCCTTTTCGTCCTTGAGATACTGCTCGGACTGGCCGCGCTTGACCTTGTACAGCGGCGGCTGGGCGATATAGATGTAGCCGTTCTCCAACAGCGCGGGCATTTGCCGGAAGAAGAAGGTCAGCAGCAGGGTGCGGATATGCGCGCCGTCCACGTCGGCGTCGGTCATGATGATGATCTTGTGGTAGCGCAGCTTCTCGATGTTGAACTCTTCCTTGCCGATCGAGGTGCCCAGCGCCGTGATCAGCGTTCCGATTTCGTTCGACGACAGCATCTTGTCGAAGCGGGCGCGTTCCACGTTGAGGATCTTGCCACGCAGGGGAAGCACGGCCTGGTTGGCGCGGTTGCGTCCCTGCTTTGCGGAGCCGCCGGCGGAATCACCCTCGACGAGGAACAGTTCGGCCTTGGAGGCGTCGCGCTCCTGGCAATCGGCGAGTTTTCCCGGCAGCGAGGCAACATCGAGCGCGCCCTTGCGGCGGGTGAGTTCGCGGGCCCGGCGCGCCGCCTCGCGGGCGGCGGCGGCTTCCGCCACCTTGGAGACGATGATGCGGGCGGGGGCGGGATTTTCCTCAAGCCAGGTGGAAAGCGCCTCGTTGACGATGTTCTCGACCACCGGGCGAACCTCCGAGGAGACCAGCTTGTCCTTGGTCTGGGAGGAGAATTTCGGATCCGGCACCTTCACCGAGAGCACGCACGTCAGGCCCTCGCGGCAATCCTCGCCGGTGGGGAGACCTTTTCCCTCTTGGTGATCCCGGCGCGGTCGGCGTAACCGATCAACTGACGTGTCAGCGCGCCGCGGAAGCCCGCCAGATGGGTGCCCCCGTCGCGCTGCGGGATGTTGTTGGTGAAGCACAGAACGTGCTCATGGTAGCTGTCGTTCCACCACATGGCGACTTCGACGACGACGCCGTCCTTCTCTGCCTTCATCATCACCGGCGTCTCGATCAGCGGGTGCTTGGCGCGATCGAGATAGCGCACGAAGGCTTCCAGCCCGCCCTCGTAGTAGAGTTCTTCGACCTTCGGCTCGACGCCGCGGTTGTCGGTGAGGATGATGCGGGCGCCCGAATTGAGAAAGGCGAGCTCTCGCAGGCGGTGTTCCAGCGTGGCGAAATCGAAATCCAGGCTGGTGAAGGTCTTCGGCGAGGGCGTGAAGGTGACCTCGGTGCCGGTGTCGCGGCCCGCGTCGCCGATCACGGCCAGAGGCGCTTCGGCCACGCCGTCGCGGAATCGCATCTGGTGAATCTTGCCGCTGCGGCGGATGGTCAGCACCAGCTCCGTCGACAGCGCGTTGACCACCGAGACGCCGACGCCGTGCAGGCCACCCGATACCTTGTAGGAATTCTGGTCGAATTTTCCGCCCGCATGCAGCTGGGTCATGATGACCTCGGCCGCGGAGATGCCTTCTTCGGTGTGGATATCGGTGGGAATGCCGCGGCCGTTGTCGCTGACCGTGACCGAGCCGTCGGGGTTCAGCGCGACCGTGACGTGATCCGCGAAGCCCGCCAGCGCCTCGTCAATGGCGTTGTCAACCACCTCGTAGACCATGTGGTGCAGGCCGGAGCCGTCGTCCGTGTCGCCGATGTACATGCCGGGGCGCTTGCGCACCGCATCCAGCCCCTTGAGGACCTTGATGGAATCCGCGCCGTACTCATCCGCGCCAGTGCCCACGCCGGTTGTTGCGCCGGTGATTGCGTCAGTGCCGGTGCTCGCGTCGTTGCCGTCGATCGGTGTATCGCTCATGCGAATCAGAGTCCGTCCATAATGATCTTCCATGAACGTTATACGGGGTTCACGCCCGCATTCAACTCGGCAGAAACCGGGGGGCCGCTTGCGTTCGCGACGATCCGAGAAAGCCGGGGATGACAGGCCTCACACAGCCGCGATCCCAGCGCGTCGCCGAGGCGCCGGCGAGGCCTTCGGCAGTCTCATTGTGGTGGCGTGTCCACGGCGATCGTGGCCTCGGTGACGGTGAAGCGCTGCGCGTCCCGGGGGAGGTCCGCGAACAGCAGCGCGTCGGTGCCGGTCATGAAGACCTGCAGACCCAGAGCGCTGAGCCGGGCGAACAGCGCCTGCCGGCGGCGCGGATCCAGATGCGCCGCCACCTCGTCCAGCAGCAGCACCGGCGTCATCCGCGCTATCCGGGCGGTCAGCTCCGCGTGCGCCAGAACCAGTCCAATCAGCAGCGCCTTCTGTTCGCCTGTCGACGCCTGGCCCGCCGGCATGGCCTTGGCGGTGTGGATCACCACGGGATCGGAACGATGCGGTCCCTCCAGGGTGCGCCCGGCGGCGCGGTCGCGGGTGCGGCCTTGCGCCAGCAGCGCCCGGTAGCGGTCCTCCAGATCGGTGGCCGCGGCGCTGTCGGCCAGCGTCTCGAACGCGCCTTCCAGCGTGATCGCGGCGCGCGGGAACGGATCGGAGTCATCGGCGCGGGTGCCGACCAGATCGCGCAGCAGGGAGACCGTTTCGCGCCGGGCCACGCCGACAGCAACGCCCAGCGCCGCGATCTGCGCCTCCACCGCGTCAAGATAGGGGCCCGAGCCGCCGTTTTCCAGAAGCCGGTTGCGGCCGCGCAGGGCTTTCTCGAAATCGCCCACGCGGCGGCCATGTCCGGGGTCGACGGCGAGCACCAGCCGGTCAAGAAACCGCCTGCGATCGCCGGCGGGCCCGGTGAACAGCCCGTCCATGGACGGCACCAGCCACAAGACCCGCAGATATTCGAGCAGGCTTTCAGACGAGCGTGCGTCCGCGCCGTTGATGCGCACCTTGCGGCCGCCGCCGGGCGCAAGGCCGGTGCCGATTCGGGTCTCGCCGTCCATGCCTTGCAGCACGGCGGAGACGCTCCAGCCGCCGCTGGCGTCGCGGCGTGTCAGTTCACTCAACTGTGCACGGCGCAATCCGCGCCCGGCGCTCAGCAGCGAGATCGCCTCAAGCAGGTTGGTCTTGCCCGCGCCATTGTCGCCGACAAAGGCGATCAGGCGCGCGTCGAAATCGAGGCTGGCTGCGCGATAATTGCGGAAGTCGGTGAGTTGCAGCCGCGACAGCGCGACAGGCGCCGGGGTCGCCATCGGAGCGCGTTCCTCTGTGTGGCGGCGTGCCTATGCGCGGGGGCCGGCGCGGTGGCGCCGGCCGGTTGCTCTAGACGCGCATCGGCATCAGCACATAAAGCGTGCCTTCGTCCCCTTCGTCGCGCACCAGCGTCGGCGAGCCGGGATCGGAGAAACGGAACACCGCCGTGTCGCTTTCGAGCTGGCTTGCGATGTCGAGCAAGTAGCGCGAGTTGAAGCCGATCTCGATGGGATCGGAATCATACTCGACCGCCAGTTCCTCGGTGGCGCTGCCGGAATCGGGATTGGTGACAGTGAGCACCATGCGGCCTTCGCTGATCGCCAGCTTGACGGCACGGCCGCGATCGCTGGAGATCGTCGAGACGCGATCGACCGCCTTTTCGAACACGTCGCAGTCAAGCCGCATGTTCTTGTCGTTGTCCTGCGGGATGACGCGGCCGTAATCGGGGAAGGTGCCGTCGATCAGCTTCGAGGTCAGGATCACCGAATCGGTGGTGACGCGGATCTTGGTGTCGGACAGTTCCACCTGCACCTTGGCCTGCGGATCGTCCAGCAGCTTCTGGATCTCGCCGACCGTCTTGCGCGGCACGATGATTCCGGGAATGCCCGCCGCGCCCTCTGGCGCGAGGATCTCGGCCTGCGCCAGACGGTGGCCGTCGGTGGCGACCGCGCGGAAATACTCGCCGGCGGGCGTGCTCACCGAATGGAAATAGATGCCGTTGAGATAGTAGCGCGTCTCCTCGGTGGAGATTGCGAATTGGGTGCGGTCGATCAGCTTGCGGATGCTCTCCGCCGTCATCTCGAAGGTGTGCGACATCTCGCCCGCCGCAAGATCGGGAAAATCCGTCTCCGGCAGCATCTGCAGCGCGAAGCGCGAGCGGCCGGCGCGCAGCTCCAGCGTCGCGTTGTCGGACGAGGTCTCCAGCACCACCTGGGCGCCGTCGGGCAGCTTGCGGACGATGTCGTGCAGCATATGCGCCGGCACCGTGGTCGCGCCAGGCGTCTCGACCATGGCGGGAACGGTTTCGGAGATTTCCAGGTCGAGGTCGGTCGCCTTCAGGCGCAATTGGCCGCCGTCGGCCCGCAACAACACATTTGAAAGAATGGGAATGGTGTTGCGGCGTTCAACGACCCGGTGCACATGAGTCAGGGACTTCAGGAGATCCGTCCGCTCGAGTGTCGCTTTCATGAACAGGGTCCGTGAGCTGGATGTGCCATGCGGAAAAGCCGCTTTGGCAGAACAGGTTGAGGCTTCATAGCAGCCCGAGGGGATTGGAACCCTGCCCGCAAAGCGTGCGGAATGCAAGAGCCCGGGGCAGGATTTCGCCGTTCCGGGGGCTTGCCCGGGGCCGCGCTGCGGCTTTTCGCGCCGCAAACGTGATGCGACGCACGAACCGGTCGCGGGTGCAGCGCAACACGCCGCGCCGGGACGCCGAATCGGTGCCTGCCGCGCCCATGAAACAGCGCACCCGCCTCGAGCCACGAAGCGGGTGCGTGATCCTGCTGCGGACCCGTGCTCCGGGGCCGCGAGTAGCCGTGAAACGCGGCTCAGTTGTCGAGCATGCGCTTCAGCAGCTCGATTTCCTGTGCGAGATTCGGATCGTTCGACGACAGCTCGGTGATCTTGCGCACCGCATGCAGCACTGTCGTGTGATCGCGGTTGCCGAAGCGCCGGCCGATTTCGGGCAGCGAACGGGGGGTGAGGGCCTTCGCCAGGAACATCGCGATCTGGCGCGGACGTACGATGGTACGGGTACGTCGAGCCGACAGCAGGTCCGATTTGGACACGTTGTAGTGTTTGGAGACCACGCGCTGAATGTCTTCGATCTTCACTCGCCGCGGCTCATGAGCGCGCACCAGATCGCGCAGCGTCATCTCGGCCATGTCGAGGGTGATCGGCGCGTTGGTGAGCTGGTTGTGCGCAACCAGACGGTTGAGCGCGCCTTCCAGATCGCGGCCGTTCGAGGAGACGTTGGTGGCGACGTAGTCGAGCACCGCTTCCGGCATGTGGAAGTTGGGATAGGTGTTACGGGTCAGCGCGATGCGATGCGACAGGATGGCGCGGCGCAGATCATGGTCCGGCTGCTGGATGCCGACAACCAGTCCGCCGGCGAGGCGCGAACGTACGCGGTCATCGAGAGCTTCCAGGTCGGCGGGCGGCCGGTCGGCGGCCACCACCACCTGGCGGGCCCCGTCGATCAGCGAATTGAGCGTGTGGCAGAATTCCTGCTGGATCTGCTTGCCATGCAGAAACTGCATGTCGTCGATCAGCAGAATGTCGATTCCGCGCAGCGTGTCCTTGAACGCAATGGCCGACTGGGTCTTCAGCGCCGCGACGAAACGGTACATGAAGTGCTCGGCGGTCAGATAGAGCACCTTGCGTCCGGTGCTGCGAGCCTCCGCGGCGATCGCGTGCAACAGATGTGTCTTGCCGAGGCCGACGCTGGCGTGAACGAACAGCGGGTTGTAGGTCACCGGCGCGCCTGAGGTGAGCTGGCGCGCGGCGGCCAGCGAAAGCGCGTTCGACTTGCCCTCGATAAAGGTCGCAAACGTGTATCTCGGCTCCAGCGGCGAGCCTTCCAGGACATCGCGTCGCGGCTCGTGCTCGCTGCGCGTCTGGGGCTGCGACAGGCCGCGCGGCGTGGCGTCGCCGAGTGATACTGGACGGGTCTCGAAGACGCCCTTCTGGCTGGCCTTCGCCGCGGTCTGGGCGTTCTGGGCGACGACGGAGGGCCGGGCCCGGACGGCGCCGCGCACCGTCAGTTCGATACGGTTGACCGAGTCGCACTCGTTCTGCCAAAGGCCGATGATGCGGTCGCGGTAATGCGACTGGATCCACGTCTTCAGGAAGCGGGTGGGAACGGACAGCTGAACGGTTCCATCGGGCGCCTGGCCTTCCAGATTGACGCGTGCAAACCAACTCGAGAACACATCCTCGCCCAGTTCAGCACGCAACTGGCTCTTCACCCGTTTCCATTGTTCCGGACCCGGAACGTCAGCAATGTCCATGGCTTGCGCCTCCGTCTGTCGAGCGGGGTTCGGGCGCCGCACCCGGTTCCCCGCCGTTTATCGTTTTACAGCGCCATGCCCGGAGGCCGGCGCCTTGCTTTTGTGACGCCCGCGGCCGGTCCCGGCCTCAGGCGCTGATCGTTTCAAACAGGTATCCCGGCGCCGGCGGGCCGACGACTGAACACCTGTGTGCGGCGCCTGAGGCGCCGCGTGTGCAAACGATGTGCCGCATCGTCCGGGTTCGCGATGAGGAACCCTAAGCAGGATCAAACCGGATCCTGTACGCGTCTCTCTTGCTTTCAGGCCGGACCGGCGGTGCAAGAGAGGATCCGGTCACGGGCGAACAGCCCCGGACCAACTCGTTCAGGACTGTACCCATGGAAGGTTCGATTGCTTCCAGCCGCCAACGGACCCGCGATGCCCGTCCGCGTCCAGAGGCCCTTCAAAGCCATCGGTGATATTATAGCACTGTGTAAATCCGGCCTGCGTCATGGCAATGGCAGCGGAGAGGCTGCGGGCGCCGGACCGGCACAGAAAATACAAAGGGTCGCTCTTTTCCACGCCGCGTTTTGCGAGTTCGTCGCCCAACGTCGTGACGAAATCGGAGGCGGTGGGTTGCCCCTGAAATTGCTGCCATTCGACCAGAACCGGTTCGCGATCGAGACCGCGAATATCCGGGATGCCGACGAAAGTCCATTCGGCGCGTGTGCGTACGTCGATCAAGACGGCTGAAGGATTGTCCACCAGGTCCTGGTACGTCGCGGTCGCGGTCTTGTCACCGGCGTATCCGCCGGATGCGTCGCTCGACATGAAGCCCCTTTGCCGCCGGTAAAACCGACACCAACATTTCTATCGAGTTTTTGAGTGGTAATGTATTGACGACTAAAAAGTTTAGTATTTAGTATAACTTTTCAGCATCTATAAGGTCTTCTCTAGGCCTTGGCCTCTCGGAGAGCAAGCATATTTTGTCAGGCACTTTCAGATTTATTTGACCGTACGACATGAATGCACTCGTTTGAGGCAAGGTAATCTTCTGGATGGCGATAATCCCGAGGTGGCCCCCCGTTGAAAGCAAACATACACATGGCGTTCTGCGGCTGCAACCGAACTAATCGACAATCGGATTAACAGCGCTTCCAGCCCTTACGTCAGCTCCCCGATGGGGCTGCTCCGAGGGGGTACTTAATGTGTTTTGACTCAACGGCTTTAGCTCATACGAGAGGCTTTATGAGGCGCGCGGACGGGGCCGCAATTTTTTTTTCGGCAATTCATCTTGACAGCCGTCGAATCCCTGCAGCCCGCTTAACATAAACGTTAACATAGCATTAACGCTTTGATTTATATGTGTTTTTTGAGTCACGCCCTCGGCGGCAATTTCGACTGTACGTAGGTGTTTTTGTTTAGCCGGCGGAATTGAAACCGTGATTAGCCGTCTAATAGAAAAGCCCGGTCGAAGACCGGGCTTTTCAGGCATATCCGAGGGCTTGAGATCAGGCGCTGAGCGCCTTCACCCGCTTGCTGAGGCGGGAAACTTTCCGCGACGCCGTGTTGGCGTGCAGGATGCCCTTGTTGACGGCGCTCATGATGATCGGCTGCGCCGTCTTCAGTGCTTCAGCGGCGATCGCCTGGTCGCCGGCCGAGATGGCTTCCTCAACCTTGCGGATAAAGGTGCGCATGCGGCTGCGGCGCGCCTGGTTCACGACCGTGCGGCGGGCGATCTTGCGTCCAGCCTTTTTGGCCGAGGGGTGTTGGCCATGGCTCTGTCCTGGTCCGTTTGTAAAACTGGTTGTGATGTTGCGCCCGACACACCGTGTCCCTGCTGCCGGCTCCGCTGCGCACATCTGGTGTTTCGCAACATCGCTTGAGGCAAAAGGACCAGCGCACCGGACCAAACGCAATGGGCAGCAGAAAGCCCGCCACCATTTGGACGGGGCTTATATGCCGCGCGGGCGGCAACGTCAATGTCGAAGCGCTCTATTTGTTGCGGAACTGCGGCGAACGCTTCTCGATGAAGGCCTGCATGCCTTCCTTCTGGTCCTCGGTGGCGAACATGGCGTGGAACACGCGGCGTTCGAAACGTACGCCTTCCTCCAGCGTGGTCTCATAGGCCCGGTCGACGCTTTCCTTGGTCATCATGACGGTGACCTGGGAGAATTCCGCTATCTTCTGCGCCACGCGCAGGGCTTCCTCGAGCAGGTCTGACAACGGCACCACACGGCTGACAAGCCCTGCGCGCTCGGCCTCCTCGGCATCCATGAAGCGGCCGGTGAGGCACATTTCCATCGCCTTGGACTTGCCGACGAAACGGGTCAGCCGCTGGGTGCCGCCGGCGCCCGGCATGACGCCGAGCTGGATTTCCGGCTGGCCGAACTGGGCGTTGTCGGCCGCCAGGATGAAGTCGCACATCATGGCGAGCTCGCAGCCGCCGCCCAGCGCGTAGCCGGCCACCGCCGCGATCACCGGCATGCGGGTGCGCGCGATGCGCTCCCACGACGTAATGAAGTCGTCCTTGTAGGTCTGCGGATAGGTGAGCCCGACCATTTCCTTGATGTCGGCGCCGGCGGCGAACGCCTTGTCCGAGCCGGTGACCACGATGCAGCCGACTTTCTCGTCCGCCTCGAATCCCTCGATGGCGCGGTTGAGTTCCGCGATCAGCGCCGAGTTCAGCGCGTTGCGCGCCTTCGGACGGTTCAGCGTGACGAGCCCGACCTTGCCGCGCGTCTCCACCAGAATGTTCTCGTAAGCCATGATGCCTCCCGCATGGCCTTCCCATCCGCATGCGCTGCGCGGGATGGAAAGGTGTGTCCAGGATGCAAGGCGTAGCGCCGCGCGTGACCCGGCGCAAGACCTTGGCAGCGGTACGCGTGAACACATTGTCTTGCGCTGCGGATGCCGGTGAGCAGCCGGCGACGGGCTTCAGCGCTGGCAGGCGGGGCAATGGAACGTTGAGCGCCCCGATTGCACAAACCGCGCGATGATGCCGCCGCACCCCTCGTGCCGGCAGGCCTCGTTTTCGCGGTCATAGGCGGCAAAGCTGTGCTGGAAATATCCCAGCGATCCGTCGGTCTGGACGTGGTCGCGCAGGCTCGATCCGCCGGCCGCCACCGCCTCGCCGAGAACGTCGCGGATGACCTGCGCCAGAAGGAGGGCGCGCTCCGTTGGTCGCCCGTCCTTGCGTGCCAGCGTTCCCGCGGCGCGTATGGGCGACAGGCCCGCGCGCCACAGCGCCTCGCAGACATAGATGTTGCCAAGCCCCGCGACGATGCGCTGGTCGAGCAGCGCCGCCTTGAGCGGTGTCTTCTTGTTCGCGAAAGCGCTTGCGAGAAAGGCGCCGTCGAGCCGGTTGCCCAGTGGCTCGATGCCCAGATGGGCGAACAGCGGATGCGCGTCGAGGCCGGCGCGGGGGACCAGCGTCATGAAGCCGAAGCGGCGCGGGTCATTATAGAGGATGCGCCGGCCGTCCTCGAAATGAAGCACCACGTGATCGTGCACGGTGTTCTTGCCGCGGGCGTGGTGGAAGTCGCCCGGTGTGTCGGTCAGCCCGTCGTCCTCGATGCGGAAGGAGCCGGACATGCCCAGGTGCATCACCAGCACGTCGCCGGAGACGAGGTCTGCGAGGAGGTACTTGGCGCGGCGGCCCAGCGTCGCGACCTTTTGTCCCTCCAGCCGGGCGGTGAAATCGACTGGGAAGGGAAAGCGCAGATCGGGGCGGCGCTGTTCGACACGGGTGATCCGCGCGCCTTCCATCACCGGCGCCAGCCCGCCGCGCACGGTTTCCACTTCGGGCAGTTCGGGCATGGTTTCTCCTGCGATCTCTTTGCCGTAGAAAGGCTGAGAATCAGACGGGCGATACGATAGCGCCCGGGCGCGCCTTGTACTATGGTCCGCGCCGACAGGAGAGCGGATATGGCACGCGAGCCCCATCAAGACACATCAGGATCGGACGGAGCATCGGCGAGCTTCGGCTTCCGTACCGTGCCGCTGGGCGACAAGCAGGAGATGGTCGACACGGTGTTCCACCGGGTGGCCTCGCGCTACGATCTGATGAACGATCTGATGTCGGCCGGCATGCACCGGCTGTGGAAGGACGCCATGGTCTCGTGGCTGTCGCCGCCGCATGCGGGCAAGCGGCCGTGGGCCGTGCTGGACGTGGCCGGCGGCACGGGCGACATCGCAACCCGCATCGTCGAGCGCTCGCAGGGCCATGCCCAGGCCATCGTCTGCGACATCAACAATTCCATGCTCACGGTGGGCCGCGACCGGGCGGCCAAGGCGAAGCTGTCCAACGCCATCCGTTTCGCGCAGGGCAACGCCGAGGATCTGCCGTTTCCCGACGCGCGTTTCGACGCCTATACGATCGCCTTCGGAATCCGCAACGTGCCGCGCATCGAGCGCGCGCTTGCCGAAGCCCATCGCGTTCTCAAGACCGGTGGCCGCTTCCTGTGCCTGGAATTCTCCGCCGTCGACGTGCCGGGGCTCGACCGCTTCTATGACGCCTATTCGTTCAACGCGATTCCGGCCCTGGGCAAGATGGTGACGGGGGATGCGGACAGCTACCAGTATCTGGTGGAATCGATCCGCAAGTTCCCGACCCAGGAACGTTTTGCCCAGATGATCCGCACCGCGGGCTTCTCGCGGGTCAGCTACCGCAATCTGTCGGGCGGCATCGCGGCGATCCATTCGGGCTGGAAACTGTAGAAATGCCGGTCACGAATTTCATCCGCCTGGCGCATGCCGGTTTCGTCATGGCGCGCGAGGGCGTGTTCGGTCTGGTCGAGGTGCCGGACCTGCCCGCGGGCCCGCGTCTGGCGCTGCGGCTGGTGCGAATGCTGGAACGCAAGGCGGCGCGGCGCGCGGACGCCGGCGCGCGCATCTCCCAGGCATTTAACAGGCTCGGTCCGTCCTACGTGAAGATGGGCCAGTTCCTGGCCACCCGCCCCGACGTGGTCGGCGCGGAAGTGGCGCTGGAGCTGTCGCTGCTGCAGGACCAGCTGCCGCCGTTTGCGCAGGCCGATGCGATCGCCGTGGTCGAGGAGGCGTTTGGTCAGCCGATCGACGCGATCTTCGCCGAGTTCGGTGCTCCCGTCGCGGCCGCTTCCATCGCCCAGGTGCATCCGGCGGTGCTGCGCAACCCCGCGCCGCTGGAAGACGATCCGGCTCGTGCCGATGACCCTGTTGGCGCTGGCGCCGCAGGTGCTGCCGATCCCGAGCGCGATCCTGAGGTTGCCCCGGAGCTGGACAATCACGCCGGCAAGGTGGCGGTCAAGGTGCTGCGTCCCGGCGTAGCGCGGCGATTCCAGCGTGACCTGCAATGTTTCTATCTCGCCGCCCGGCTGATCGAGCGCTTCGCGCCCGCCGCCCGCCGCCTGCGTCCCGTCGCCATCGTCGACACGCTGGCGCGCTCGGTGGAACTGGAGATGGATTTCCGGCTCGAGGCGGCAGCCCTTTCGGAAATGACCGAGAACATTGCCAAGGATCCCGATTTCCGTGTGCCGTCGGTCGACTGGGTGCACACCGCGAAAAGCGTGCTGACGCTGGAATGGATCGACGGCCGGAAACTCTCCGATGTCGAGGGCATCCGCGCCGACGGCCAGGACATGGAGCGGCTGGCCGCCAACATCATCCAGAGCTTTCTGCGCCACGCGCTGCGCGACGGTTTTTTCCACGCCGACATGCATCAGGGCAATCTGTTCGCGCAAGCCGACGGCATGCTGGTGGCGGTCGACTTCGGCATCACCGGTCGGCTGAACAAGGCCGAGCGGCGGTTCCTGGCGGAAATCCTGTTCGGCTTCATCACCCGCAACTACCTGCGGGTGGCCGAGGTGCATTTCGAGGCGGGCTATGTGCCAGGCACCCAGGATGTGGCGGTCTTCGCCCAGGCCATTCGCGCCATCGGCGAGCCCATCCACGGCCACACGGCGTCGGAAATATCCATGGCGCGGCTGCTGACTCAGCTCTTCGAAGTGACCGAGCTGTTCGACATGACCACCCAGCCGCAGCTCATCATGCTGCAGAAGACCATGGTGGTGGTCGAGGGCGTTGCGCGCACGCTGGACCCGAAACTCGACATGTGGAAGACGGCGGAACCTGTGGTGCGCGAATGGATCGAACGCAATCTCGGACCCGCCGGCAAGCTTCAGGACGCGGGCGAGGGGTTTGGCGGCTTCATGCGGCTGCTGGGCGACATGCCGGTGCTGGCCGAGCGCGCCAGCCGCATGTCGGCTGAGCTTGAGAGCATGAGCAAGAACGGTTTGCGGTTTGACGCCGAGACCGCAGACGCCATCGGCCGCGCCGAGGCGCGCCATACGCGGTCGGGCCGCTGGGCCCTGTGGATCATCGCGGCGGCAATGGTGGTGATCGCCTTGGAACTTGTTCTGTAGCGGGTCTCGTCCAGGGCAGGATCTTCTATTCCAGCGCCGCGGTCACCCGCCGCAGCGTCAGATTGATCCGGCCGCCGTCTTTCAGAAGCGTGGAGGTGCCGGGATAGATGCGATCGACGCCGTGGTGCGCCAGCCGCGCGTCGCCGCCGAGCACCAGGGCGTCGCCCGAGGCCAGCTTGAACGAGCGTGTGGGAGCCGTGCGGGCCGCACCGCCCAGACGGAACCGGCAGGTGTCGCCGAGCGACAGCGAGACGACGGGGGCCTCGAATGTCTCCTCGTCGCGGTCCTGGTGCAGGCCCATTTTCGCCGAAGCCTCATAGAAATTGATCAGGCAGGCCTCCGGCGGATGCGGGAAGCCTGAAAGGTCGTTCCAGATGTCCAGCAAGGTCCGGGGCATTGGCGGCCAGGGCGCGCCCGTATCCGGATGGGTGGGCTGGTAGCGGTAACCCGCCTTGTCCGCGACCCAGCCCAGGGGGCCGCAGTTCGACATTTTCACGCTGAGCGGCTTGCCGGTGCGCGGCATGCGCGGCGCAAACAGCGGGGCTGCGCGCACGATCGCGCGGATCTCTTCCAGCAGCGCCTGCTGCGCGGCGCGGTCGAGATACTCCGCGCGCAGCCGGAAACCGGCGCCCGTGGGGCTGGCCGGATGTCCCTGCTCTACCGTGCTTCCCGCGATGGTATCACTCCTCACGACGCGATCACTTGTGGACAGGGACGGCCGGGTTTCGTAACACCGGGCCGGGTTCTGAGGCGCTCAGGACCGGCTTGCGTGTCGCGGGCTGCCATACCATGTGCGGCGTGCAGGACGCGGAGTGGACCGGGTATCGGCCCGGCCGTTGCGCGACGGGGCCGCAATTGGATGCACCCGCCGCCTTGCGGTCCGTTTCGCGGTCTGTTTTATAGCCGCCAATGCAGAATCACACCGGATGCCGACTGCCGCCTTGCGAGCCGATCCGCAGCCACTTATATAGCCCACAGAGGTTGCCCGGAAGCCTTTTGACCGGGCGAAAGTCAATGTCAGTGGGGATCGGCCGGTGTTATAGCCGGCGCATCCGGACGCCGCTCAGGGTTCGGGCGATCTGCCTAGAGGAGAATGAACATGGGTAAGGTCATCGGTATTGACCTCGGCACGACGAATTCGTGCGTGTCCGTCATGGACGGCAAGACACCGAAAGTCATCGAGAACGCCGAGGGCGCGCGCACCACGCCGTCGATCGTTGCGTTCACCGATGACGGCGAGCGTCTCGTCGGCCAGCCTGCCAAGCGTCAGGCCGTCACCAATCCGGAAGACACGTTGTTTGCGGTCAAGCGCCTCATTGGACGGCGCTACGAGGATCCGACGGTCGCCAAGGACAAGAAGCTCGTGCCTTACGAGATCGTGCGCGCCGACAACGGCGATGCGTGGGTCAAGGCCGGCAGCGAGAAATACTCCCCTCCCAGGTTTCCGCCTTCATCCTGCAGAAGATGAAGGAAACGGCCGAATCCTATCTCGGCGAGAAGGTCGAGCAGGCGGTGATCACCGTTCCGGCCTATTTCAACGACGCCCAACGCCAGGCCACCAAGGACGCGGGCAAGATCGCCGGCCTGGAAGTGCTGCGCATCATCAACGAGCCGACGGCGGCGGCCCTCGCCTATGGTCTCGACAAGAACGACGGCAAGACCATCGCGGTCTACGATCTCGGCGGCGGCACGTTCGACGTGTCGGTGCTGGAAATCGGCGACGGCGTGTTCGAGGTGAAGTCCACCAACGGCGACACCTTCCTCGGCGGTGAAGATTTCGACATGCGTCTGGTCGACTATCTGGCCGGCGAGTTCAAGAAGGAACAGGGCATCGACCTGAAGGGCGACAAGCTGGCCCTGCAGCGGCTCAAGGAAGCCGCCGAGAAGGCCAAGATCGAGCTCTCCTCCGCGACCCAGACCGAAATCAACCTGCCGTTCATCACCGCCGATGCGTCGGGTCCCAAGCACATGACCATGAAGCTGACCCGCGCCAAGTTCGAGGCGCTGGTCGACGATCTGGTGCAGAAGACCATGGCTCCGTGCAAGGCGGCGCTGAAGGACGCTGGCCTCAACGCCAGCCAGATCGACGAAGTCGTCCTCGTCGGCGGCATGACCCGCATGCCCAAGATCCAGGAAGTCGTGAAGGGCTTCTTCGGCAAGGAGCCGCACAAGGGCGTGAACCCGGATGAGGTCGTCGCCATGGGCGCCGCCATCCAGGCCGGCGTGCTGCAGGGCGATGTCAAGGACGTGCTGCTGCTCGACGTCACGCCGCTGTCGCTGGGCATCGAGACGCTGGGCGGCGTGTTCACCCGCCTGATCGACCGCAACACGACGATTCCGACCAAGAAGTCCAACACCTTCTCGACCGCCGAGGACAGCCAGAGCGCGGTGACCATTCGCGTGTTCCAGGGCGAGCGTGAAATGGCGGCGGACAACAAGATGCTCGGCCAGTTCGACCTGGTCGGCCTGCCGCCCGCACCGCGCGGTGTGCCCCAGATCGAGGTTACGTTCGACATCGACGCCAATGGCATCGTCAATGTGTCGGCGCGCGACAAGGGCACCGGCAAGGAGCAGCAGATCCGCATCCAGGCATCGGGTGGTCTGTCGGATTCCGACATCGAACAGATGGTCAAGGACGCCGAGGCGCACGCCGAGGAAGACAAGGCGCGCAAGGAAACGGTCGAAGCCAAGAACCACGCCGAGGCGCTGGTCCACTCCACCGAGAAGACTCTCCAGGAGCACGGCGACAAGCTTTCCGAAGCCGACCGGTCGACCATCGACGTGGCGATCGGCGATCTGAAGTCCGCGCTGGACGGCGATGACGCCGAAACCATCAAGATCAAGACCCAGGCGCTCGCCGACGCGTCCATGAAGCTTGGCGAGGCGGTCTACCACGCCAGCCAGGCGGAAGCCGCGGACGAAGACGCGGAAGGTGCGGGTCCTGCCGAGGACGACGTGGTCGACGCGGACTTCGAGGAAGTCGACGACGACGACAAGAAGTCGGCGTAAACCAACGCCTCGCGCCGCGGCTCGACTTTCAGGGCCGTCCCGCTTGTGAACCAAATCCCGGGCGTCGCCAGCGGCGCCCGGGATTTCTTATTTCTGGTTCCCGGCCGCGGCCCAGGTCACGGGCTCATCACCTGACGGGATCTCTAGAGCGTTTCCTTGTTAAATGGACCCATTCTGCGGAGATGAATTTTGTCGAGGATCAAGAGGATTGGCGAAGGGCATATCGCGGATATGGCCGAGACGAGCCTCGCCGATAATCGGGAAAATTCATCCCGCCCAAAGGGTTGGTCGAAACCGGCCGTCCGCCGCGTCAACGGCCTCCGCCGTAGCGTGGGCTACGCCGTTCGCCCGTTTCCTCGCGGATCGAACCGGTTTGGACCAACAGAATTGATCCCATTTAACAAGGAAACGCTCTAGGCTGTAGTGACAATTTAACATCACTGGGGATTCCCTTTGAGGCGCAAATCAGATTCAAGGCTGACTTTTGGAGGTCGGCTTTGGAAGGCGAAGTTCTACGCGACGATCAATGGGAGCAGATCAGGCCGTTTGTTCCGGGCGGCCTGAAGGGCAAGCGCGGCCCGCGCAGCGACGGCCGACGCTTCTTCGATGCGATTTTGTGGCTGGCGCGTTCCGGAGCGCGCTGGCGGGATCTGCCGGAGGATCGCTTCGGCCCCTACCAGACCGCCAAGCGGCGCTACTACCGCTGGATCGAGGCGGGTGTGTTCGACCGTTTGTTCGAGGCGATCGCGAGCGATCCGGACATGGAATGGCTGTCGATCGATGCCACCGTCATCCGCGCCCAGGCGCAGGCCGCCGGAGCGCGGCGTAAAAGGGGGGCCTGAAACCCAGGCTCTCGGCCGCTCCCGCGGCGGCTTCTGCACCAAGCTGCACGCCGTCGTAGACGCGCTCGGTCTGCCGGTGCGCTTCGAGCTGGGACCGGGTCAGCAGAACGACATGGCGCCCGCTTGCGAGCTGATCGAGGGCTTGGCGGTGACACAGGTGATCGCCGACCGCGCCTATGATGCCGACCGGCTATACGAGCTCATTCTCGAACAGGGCGGCGAGCCGGTCATCCCGCCGCGCCGGCATCGCAGATACCAGCACGACTACGACAAGATTGCCTACAAGAACCGGTGGGGCATTGAGGGCTTCTTCGCTAAGCTCAAGCAGTGGCGCCGCATCGCAACCCGCTACGACAAGCTTGCCGCCAACTTCCTAGGCTTCGTCAAACTCGCCAGCATCATGCTCTGGCTCAAATGATTAAATTGTCACTACAGCCTAGGCAAGAACACATTGGTGTGCGTTTTTCAGCGGCAGGGCGTCTGCGTCCGCAGGCAGATGCGCACGCAGACGGGCGGTCCCGTACCGGGAACGTGCACGCGTCATCAGTACTGTGCAGGGGCGCCATATGAATACCGTTGAGACGATCGCCGAACCCTATGGCGCGTATCGCCTTGGGCGGGCGCTCGAAGGAATTCGCCGGGTCGGAAACCGGCTTCCCGATACATTCGCCGGCCGCCGGCTGGCTTCCGTGATCCGCAAGCTTTGCCTGCGCTGCGGCGGCGCGGGGCCATTCGACATTCCGCTGTTCGAGCGGCAGCATGCCCGCGTCTACCCGCGCACCAACCGCTGCGAGAAACGCGCCTTCTCCGGAATGCGCTCCTGGGACCGCGCCGAGCGCGCGTTCCTGCGGGGTGAAATCGAGACCGCGCCCGCGGGGCGGCCCTTCGTCTTCGTCGATGCGGGCGCCAATGTGGGTTTCTATTCCCTCTTTGTCACCGATGCGGCGGCCTGTCTCGACCGGGCGACGACGGTGCTGGCCATCGAACCGGACGCAGTCAATCGCGGCCGGCTGAGCTTCAACATTTCGGCGTCGCAGGCCGAGATCATCGCCGTGTGCCCCGACGCCCTGGGTGGTGCCGAACGGTTCGCCGTGCTGGTTGACGGCGAGAGCAATCGCGGCGAAGTTCGCCTGTGCGGCGCAGCGCGACCTGCGGCCGCTGATGGCGTGGTGCGGCGGGTGCGCGTGCGGCTGCTGGGCGATATACTGACGCAGGCCGGCATCAGCCGTATCGATGTTCTGAAAATGGACATCGAGGGCGAGGAGTTCGAAACGCTGCAGGCGTTCTTCGCCAAAAGTCCCTTCGCGCTGTGGCCGGGGCACATTGTTCTGGAGGTTGGCCGGTCGGGAACGTCCAAGGCCTTTGAACTTTGTCGCGCCAATGGCTATATGCCTGCCATGTCGGCGCGCATCAACTCGATCCTGCGCCGTCCGGCTTCGCCGCCGGCCACATTAGACGCATAGACGCTGGACGCTTCATGGCCAAACAAGATTTCTACGACGTGCTGGGCGTGGCCCGCGACGCCGATGAAAAGGTGCTCAAGAGCGCCTATCGCAAGCTGGCGATGAAATTTCATCCCGACCGCAATCCCGATGACGCAGCCGCCGAGGCGCAGTTCAAGCAGGTCAGCGAGGCCTACGACGCGCTGAAGGATCCCAACAAGCGCGCCGCCTACGACCGCTTCGGCCATGCCGCGTTCGAGAACGGCGGTGGCGGCGGTGGACCCGGCGGCTTCTCCGGCGACTTCTCCTCCACCATGTCGGACATCTTCGACGAGTTCTTCGGCATGGGCGGCGGCGCCCGGCGGGGCGGCGGGGCGGCGGACGCGAGCGCGGCGCCGATCTGCGCTACAACATGGAAATCTCGCTCGAGGACGCGTTTACCGGAAAGTCGGTGGAGATCGAGGTCCCCACGTCGGTCACCTGCGAGGGCTGTTCGGGCAGCGGCGCCAAGCCCGGATCGAGGCCCACGACCTGCGGCACCTGCGGCGGTGCCGGCCGCGTGCGCGCAAGCCAGGGCTTCTTCACCCTCGAGCGAACCTGTCCGTCATGTCAGGGGCGTGGCGAGATCATCGCCGACCCTTGCGCCGAATGCGGCGGCACCGGCCGGCGCACCCAGGAGCGCACCCTGTCGGTCAACATTCCGGCGGGCATCGAGGACGGCACCCGCATACGCCTGGCCGGCGAGGGCGAGGCTGGCGTGCGCGGCGGCCCCTCCGGCGATCTCTACATCTTCCTGTCGATCAAGCCGCATGCCTTCTTCCAGCGCGACGGCGCGGACATCTTCTGCCGCGTTCCGGTCTCCATGACCACGGCGGCGCTCGGCGGCCATTTCGAGGTGCCGACGGTGGATGGCGGCAAGACGCGCGTCAATGTCCCCGAGGGCACCCAGGCGGGCAAGCAGTTCCGGCTCAAGGCCAAGGGGATGCCCGTGATGCGTTCCTCGCAGCATGGCGACATGTACATTCAGGTGACCGTGGAGACGCCGAGCAACCTGACAAAGCGGCAACGCGAGATCCTGCGAGAGTTCGAGACCGCGTCCAGCCATGAGAACAACCCCGAGACCACCGGTTTCTTTGCCCGTGTGAAGGACTTCATCGACAATTTCGGCGCGTGACGGACGGTGTCGGCGCCCGCGCCCGCTCGCGCGGGTGGTATGCAGCAGTGGCGCGGGCCATTTGAAAGCTGTCATTGCTATAGACGGCAAGGCGCCTATATCTAGAAACCCTTATTGATCCCGGAACGCATTGATGAACACCTCGCCGGTTATTCATGCCAAGAAACTCTCCTCCAAGCTGCTCGACGAGGCCCGGTTTCTCCGGAGCTGGCTGGAAAGTCCTCTCAAGACCGGCGCCGTCAGCCCCTCCGGGCCGGCGCTGTCCAAGCGCATGGCGGAGTTCGTGGACGGCTGGCGCGACGGTCCTGTTCTGGAGCTCGGACCGGGAACCGGGGTCGTCACCAAGGCGCTGATCGATCGCGGCATCGCGACGGAGCGCCTCATCGCGCTGGAGTACAACCGCGACTTCTGCGAGCTGCTGCAAAAGCGCTATGCCGGCGTCCGTGTTGTGCAAGGCGACGCCTACAACCTGTCCGCCACCTTGCCGGACACCGTGCCCGGTTCCCTGGCCAGCATCGTTTCCAGCCTGCCGCTGTTCAGCCGCCCGCCGGCCGAGCGCCGCAAGCTGCTGCTGCAGGCGCTCGACCTGCTGGAGCCGGGCGCGCCGTTCATCCAGTTTTCCTATGCGCTGGTGCCGCCTGTTCCTTCCGAGCCGGCACTGTTCACCGTCGAAGCGTCCAACTGGGTGCTCGTCAACCTGCCGCCCGCCCGGGTCTGGACCTACCGCAAGGTCTAACGATGGCTCCGGTGTGAGTTGATGCGCGGGTGCAGGCCTGTTTGTATCCGATGCGCCATGCCGACCATCCGTGGGAGCGATGCGAATGCGTAATCCGAAAATTCTCGTTTTCGCCGGATCCAACCGCAGCGGTTCGTTCAACGTCCGGCTTGCGGACATGGTGATGAAGGAACTGGTGCAGGCGGACGCCGAGGTCACCCGCATTTCGCTCGCCGACTATCCGCTGCCGCTCTATGACGCGGATCTGGAAGCGGCCAAGGGCGTGCCGGAACACGCGGTGGCGCTCAAGCGGCTGTTTCAGGCGCACAGCGGCGTGTTCATCGCAGCACCCGAATACAACGCCTCGGTGACGCCCCTGCTGAAGAACGCGCTCGACTGGATCAGCCGCGTCGCGGAACGCGGCGAGGCGCGCAACGCGGCCTTCAAGAACCGGGTGTTCGCCGTCGGCTCGGCAAGTCCGGGACAATTCGGCGGCATGCGCGGACTGATGACCCTGCGGACCGTTCTCGAGGTCGGTCTGGGTGCCCTGGTGCTGCCCGAGCAGGTCTGCGTGCCGCACGCCGGCGACGCGTTTGCGGAGGACGGCAGTTTTCGCGAGGAACGTGTCGCAACCGCCCTGCGAACCCTGGCGCGCCGGCTGGTGCGCGAGGCCTCGACCTACGCCGACGAACTGCTCGGCTAGCCGGTTTGCAACCCGGATCGAACCGCATACATATGACATGCAAGGGAGCTTGCCTGCGACGATCAGAGCGGGCGTCTTGTCCCATGCAACGACGACAATGGCCGCGGCAGCGCGGCGGGAGCGGACATGAGCGATGAAATCCAGGCCGGGGTCTGGCACGGCACGACGATCCTGACGGTGCGCAAGAGCGGCCGCGTGGTGATCGCCGGCGACGGACAGGTCACTCTCGGCCAGACGGTGATCAAGAATTCGGCGCGCAAGGTGCGTCCGCTCGGCAACGGCGGCGTGATCGCCGGCTTCGCCGGCGCCACCGCCGACGCCTTCACGCTGTTCGAGCGGCTGGAAGCGCGCCTGGAGCAATATCCCGGTCAGCTTATGCGCGCCTGTGTAGAGATGGCCAAGGACTGGCGCACGGACCGTTATCTTCGCAGGCTCGAGGCGATGATGATCGTCGCCGATCCGAAGCTGTCGCTGGTTCTCACCGGCACAGGCGACGTGCTCGAGCCCGAAGGTGGCGTCATGGGCATCGGCTCCGGCGGCATGTACGCGCTGGCCGCGGCGCGCGCGCTGATCGACACCGATCACGACGCCGAGACCATCGCCCGCAAGGCGATGGAGATCGCCGCCGAGATCTGCGTCTACACCAACACCAATGTCACCGTGGAGAGCCTTGATGATACCGCGTGAGCAACTCAACAGCGCGGTGACCGCCGGCATCCTGAGCGCCGCGCAGGCCGATGCGCTGGCGTTCCATCTCGACCCGGCGACAAAATCCCATGATCCCGAAGAGGTCCGGTTTGCGCGCGGCTTCCACGACATCTTCATTTCCATCGGCATCGGCATCCTGCTGATCGGCGCCTATTACGGGGTCGCGGGGGTGCTGCCGGCGGATCTGGCGCAAGCCGGCCCGGCGCCCTTCGTGGCGGCCCTGGTCTGGGGCTTGCGGAAATCTTCGTCGCGCGGATGCGGCTGGCCCTGCCGGCGATCCTGCTGGCGCTGGCCTTTGCGCCGCTTGTGGTGGTGGCGGTTCTGACGCTCGATGGCCGGACCGGCAGCGTGTTTGCGCATTTCAACACCGGCACGAATGAGGGGCGGCGGTTGCTGTTCCTGGCGGTGGGCGCCGGGCTCATCGCCACGCTGGCGTTCCAACTGCGCTTCAAGGTGCCGATCACCTATGCGGCGACCGCGGCGATGGCGGCGGCCCTCGCGCTCTCCGCTCTGGACTGGGCCTTGCCCGGCGTCGTCGAGGCGAACCTCGCGGCACTGACGCTGGTCGCCGGTCTGGCGGTCTTCGCCGCCGCCATGGCGTTCGACGCGCGGGACGTGCGCCGCACGAGCCTGAACACCGACAAGGCCTTCTGGCTGCATCTGCTGGCGGCGCCGATGATCGTGCATTCCAGCCTGTCGATGCTGGTTGGCAACAGCGCCGGCGGCAACGGCGCCTTTCTCGTCGTCGCGCTGGTCTGCGTTCTGGCGCTGGTTGCGCTGATCGTTGACCGGCGCGCCTTGCTGGTCTCGGGCCTGGCCTATCTCGGCGTTGCCATAGGCTCGCTGCTGAAAGGCGCCAATGTCGACGAGACCGCGCTGTTCGCCGGCACGCTGGTGATTCTCGGGCTGATCGTCCTGATGCTCGGCTCGGGTTGGAGCTCCTTGCGCGCCCTGCTGATGCGGCCTTTTATGGGCACCACGCTTGCCGCCTATCTGCCCGCGGCCCTCCCCGCCGCAACCACAGCCGTCAGGAATGATACATGACCGAATTGACACCCCGGGAAACCGTCTCGGAACTTGACCGCTATATCGTCGGCCAGCATGACGCCAAGCGCGCCGTGTCCATTGCGCTGCGCAACCGCTGGCGGCGGCACCAGATCACAGGGCCGATGAAGGACGAGGTGCTGCCGAAAAACATCCTGATGATCGGGCCGACGGGCGTCGGCAAGACCGAAATCTCGCGGCGACTGGCCAAGCTGGTCAAGGCGCCGTTCATCAAGATCGAGGCGACGAAATTCACCGAGGTCGGCTATGTCGGCCGCGACGTCGAGCAGATCGTGCGCGATCTGGTGGAAGCGGCGATCGCCATGGTACGCGACGAAAAGCGCAAGGCCGTGGAGGCCAAGGCGGAGATGCAGGCGGAGGAGCGCGTGCTCGACGCGCTGGTCGGCGCCAGCGCCTCGCCCGCGACCCGGGAAAGCTTTCGCCAGAAGCTGCGCGACGGCCAGATGGACGACAAGGAAATCGAGATCGAGGTGGCCGCGCCCGCCGGCATGCCGAATTTCGAGATCCCCGGCATGCCCGGCGCCAACATCGGCGTGATGAACCTCTCCGATGTGCTCGGCAAGGCGTTCGGCGGCGCCAAGAAGAGCCGCCGCGTCACGGTGCGCGACAGCTACAAGCTGCTGATCAACGAGGAATCCGACAAGCTGCTCGATGAGGAGCAACTGGTGCAGGAGGCGATTCGCCTCGCCGAGGACCACGGCATCGTCTTTCTCGACGAGATCGACAAGATCTGCGCGCGGGAAAGCCGATCGGGCGCCGACGTTTCGCGCGAAGGCGTGCAGCGCGATCTTCTGCCGCTGATCGAGGGCACGGTGGTTTCCACCAAGCACGGACCGGTGAAGACGGACCACATCCTGTTCGTCGCCTCCGGCGCCTTCCACGTGTCCAAACCCTCGGACCTGCTGCCCGAGCTTCAGGGCCGCCTGCCGATCCGGGTCGAGCTGAAGCCGCTGACCCGCGAGGATTTCAAGATGATCCTCACCGACACCGAAGCCAGCCTCATCAAGCAGTATGTGGCGATGATGGCGACGGAGGATGTGACGCTGGAGATCACCGAGGACGCGATCGACGAGATCGCCTCGATCGCCGTCGACATCAACTCATCGATCGAGAACATCGGCGCGCGGCGGCTGCAGACGGTGATGGAGCGGATTCTGGACGAGATCTCCTTCACCGCCTCCGACAAGGCCGGCGAGACTTTCGTTGTCGACGGCGCTTATGTGCGCGAAAACATCGGCGATCTGGCCAAGAACGCTGATCTGTCTCGGTTCATTCTCTGAATTGCTGCAATTGCCGCAGGTCCGAGCACACGTTTGGACTTGCCGGGCAATCGGGCGAATGGCAGCATGGCGGCATGGTAGGGCAGAGACGAAGTTTCGAAGAAGGCCATCGCCGCAAATTCCTGGTCGTCGTCGACGACACGCCGGAGTGCGGGCGGGCGCTTGTCTACGCGGCAATGCGCGCGGAACGCACCGGTGGCGTGCCGGTGCTGCTGTACGTGATCGCGCCGGGTGATTTCCAGCACTGGATCGGTGTCGAAAACATCATGCGCGCCGAGGCGATGGAAGAAGCCGAGACAACGCTGGCGCGGGCCGCCGAGCGGGTCAAGGCGATGGCGCGGGTCGAGCCTGAGACGGTGATTCGCGAAGGCACCCTGGCCAACGAGATCCTGGCGCTGATCGAGGAAGACGAGGACATCGCCATTCTCGTCCTCGCCGCGGGTACGTCGACCGAAGGGCCGGGGCCGCTGGTCTCCTCGTTTGCCAGCAAGTCGGCCGGAACGTTCCCGATTCCGGTGACGATCGTGCCGGGCACTTTGTCGGACGAGGAAATCGTCTCCCTGGCGTGACCGCGCGAGGGCTTCCAAGGATGCGCCTGCGGGGCCGGGGGAAAATCGGCGGAGCGTGGCTTGAAGCGGTTGCCAACGGCCATAAATAGACTAGAATGGAATAATTCCAAAGTGGAGCCTTGAGTGCGGGCCGACGATTGCCACGAGATGTTTTCTCGATCGCGTGCGATGCAAGAGGCCGCGCACGCCGTCGAGAGCGGGCAATCGAGACGGCGGACGGGCGCTTGAGGATTAATTTGCCGGAGCATGATCGGGCGGGCGACAGAGCCCCATGGGTCATGATCCCGCTCCCTGCCAGGGACCAAAACGATGTTTATCCAGACCGAAGCCACACCCAATCCGGCGACCTTGAAATTCATTCCCGGCCGGAATGTGCTCGAAGGCGAGACCCGCGACTTCCGCACCTCCGAGGAGGCGCATGTGTCGCCGCTGGTCGAGAACCTGTTCGAGGTTCCCGGCGTCGCCGGCGTCTATCTTGGACACGATTTCATCACCGTGACGAAGGCTGATGGCGATTGGCAGCACCTCAAGCCGGCCGTTCTCGGCGCCATCATGGAGCATTTCATGTCCGGCCAGCCGGTGCTGCGCACCGACAGCGCGGCGGAGAGCACGGACGAATTCTTCGAAAGCGGTGACGAGAAGACCGTCGAGATGATCAAGGACTTGCTGGAGACGCGCGTGCGCCCGGCGGTGGCCCAGGATGGCGGCGACATCACCTTCCGCGGGTTCAAGGAAGGCATCGTCTATCTGTCGATGCGCGGCGCATGCGCCGGTTGCCCGTCGTCGACGGCGACGCTGCGCCATGGCATCCAGAACCTGATGCGCCACTTCATTCCCGAAGTGCAGGAAGTGCGCGCCATGTAGGTGGTTGCGCGCGGCGCGCCGCACGCTGATAACTCTTCCACAGCCCGGCGTCGCAGGACGCCGGGCTTTTGCATGGCCGTCTCGGCGTGAAGCATCCGCTTGAGCGCGATCTGCTATACGAAGGGCGGCGTTGATCCCGCAGGATCCGCATGGCCTAGTGCCAGTGCGTCGTGGATGGCCGCAGGTTGACGTATTTGGAATCGTAATGAAGATCCTCGCACTCGACACCGCCAATGCCTGCTGCTCCGCCGCGGTTCTCGACAGCGGCGCGGATGGCGGCGGGGAAATCCTCTTCGCGCTCAGCGAGGAGATCGGTCGCGGCCACGCGGAACGCCTGATGGACATGATCGGCGAGGTTTTGGCGGACGCCGGACTGCCGCTTGCCGCGATGGACCGCATCGCAGTGACCGTCGGGCCTGGCAGTTTCACAGGCCTGCGCGTGGGCCTGTCGGTGGCGCGTGGGCTGGGACTTGTGCTCGGCGTGCCGGTGGTCGGCATCTCGACGCTGGCCGCCCTGGCCGAGGGTGCGCGAGACGGGACGCATGTCATTGCGGTGGCGCTGTCGGCGCGGGGCGAGGAAGTCTACGCCCAGGCATTCGATGCGGACGGATCGCCATGCGGCGAGCCGGGCGTGATGCTGCTGGATGCGTTCGCGACCGGTCTTCCACCGGATGTGCGGCTTGCCGGATCAGCCGCGCCGAGGCTCGCGGCGCTTCTGCACGCGGATCCGCCGGAGGCGGCGGCTGCCGCGGATATCGCGGCCGTGGCGAGGCTTGGATGCCGCGCCCCGAACCGCAAGGCGCGCCGGTGCCGCTGTATCTGCGGCCGCCCGACGCCAAGCCGCAGACCCGTTTCAAGATTGCGCGTCTTTAGCAAGCTAGGCCCCGTCGATGCTTGGATTTTGGATCCCCCGCATGCCCAAGGTGATCGAAGAGGCGCTGCCCGAGGACGCGGCGGCGCTGTCGGAGATCCATGGCCGCTCGTTCTCCCGCACGTGGAGTGCCGACGAGATCGCGTCGTTCGTCGCCGATCCTGCCGTCATGGTGCTGGTTGCGCGCCGCGCCAGCCCCGGCGGCACCCGCCAGCCGCTTGGGTTCGCCATTTTGCGGACCGCCGCCGACGAGGCTGAGGTGCTGACAATCGCGGTCGATCCGCGCCACCGGGGCCGCGGTTATGGCAGGATGCTGCTGGAAGAGGCCATCCGGCGGCTCTACGCCGACCGGGTTGCGGCGCTTTTCCTGGAGGTCGACGCCGCCAACAGGCCGGCGCTTGCGCTTTACCGCGCGCTTGGCTTTGCCCGTGTGGGCGAGCGCAGGGGCTACTATTCCGGATCGGGAGACGCAGGCGCGACAGGCTCCGGGACGGGTGCGGCGCCCATCACGCCGGAGGATGGCCTCGCGCTTGTCATGCGGTGCGATCTTCGCTAGAGCATTAGGCGTTTAGACGGACGCTCAGGTCGTGGGCTCCGGGACCGCTCGGCGGCACGCCCACATGACCGGCGCGCCGGCGGGCACTGGGTCGTTCGGGCGAACTGGTTCGAATGCAGTGCGGGTAGCGAACCGTGACGGACATCGCCTCATTGGAAGATCTGTGCGCCGCCAAGGGCATGCGCATGACCGAGCAGCGGCGCGTGATCGCGCGGGTCATCGAGGCCGCGCAGGACCACCCGGATGTCGAGGAACTCTATCGCCGCGCGGCCGACGTGGATCCCAACGTCTCGATTTCCACAGTCTATCGCACGGTGAAGCTGTTCGAGGATGCCGGCATCATCGAACGGCACGAATTTCGTGACGGCCGCGCGCGCTACGAGCCGGTTCCCGACGAACACCACGATCATCTGATCGATCTGCGGTCCGGGCGCGTCATCGAGTTCCGCGATGAGGAAATCGAGGCACTGCAGGACGCCATCGCCCGCAAGCTGGGCTACCGGCTGGTCGACCACCGGCTGGAACTCTACGCGGTGCCTCTGGACGGCAAGGCCGGCGCGTCGGATTCAGATGACGATGGAGAGAAGACGCCGTGATCGCGTCGCTGCGCGCCATCCTCGCGATTGCGGGACTCACGGTCGTTGCCCTTTGTCTGATGCCGCTGCAGTGGCTGGCCCTGAAACTCGATCTGCCGATGCAGCGCTGGCTTCCGTTGATCTTTCACCGCTGTGCGCTGGTCGCCACGGGCATGCGCGTGCACGTGCGCGGCGCTCCGGCCGAACACAGGCCCCTGCTGGTCACGTCCAATCATGTATCCTGGGGTGATATCATCGTGCTTGGCTCGTTGATGCCGCTGTCGTTCATCGCCAAGTCGGAAGTGGGGCGCTGGCCGGTGTTCGGTACCTTCGCGCGCATGCAGCGCTCCGTCTTCGTTGACCGCCAGCGTCGCACGTCGACCGGCCGCACGGCTTCGGAGATCGGCGAGCGCTTGACGGCCGGCGACGTCATGGTGTTGTTCGCCGAAGGCACATCGAGCGACGGCAACCGGGTATTGCCGTTCCGCTCGGCGCTTGTGGGCGCCGTGCATCACGCGATGGTCGGCGACGGCGACGCGCAGGAGACGCCTGGACGCGACGCGCGGGTCTGGGCGCAGCCGCTGTCGATTGTTTACTCGAAACTGCAGGGCATGCCGATGGGCCGGCAGTTCCGGCCGCTGATCGCCTGGTACGGAGACATGGATCTGGCGCCGCACCTGTGGGCCATCCTGCGCGAGGGCGCACTGGATGTGGAGGTGGTTTGGGGAGACCCTGTGCCGATTTCCGCCGACACCGACCGCAAGGCGCTGACCCGGGCGCTGGAGGCACGTGTGCGCCGCGACGTGCTGTCGGTGCTGACGGGCCGGGGGCCGCGCCACGCCGCCGCATATGATTCGGGAACGGCTGACACCGCGATGCATGCGGCGGACCGCGTCGTCGAGCCGTCATGAACGGTGCCTAGTGTCAAAGGTGTTCTCAAGCTGGCGAAAACCGGCTACTTCTGGACCTCGATACAGATTGACACGCTTGCGTCCGGTGTGCGAACGGCACATGATCTTGAAGCGGGTATGCGGTTACGGCGGCACGCATGTGCGCCGCAGCGCGACTCGATGCGAAGCGCGCGGCATAGGCGCGTTCCCTGAGGCATCAAGCCTGTCGCCACGGCCGCCGCTGCACACCGATCCTAAACATGCCCCCGAAATCCGTCGTCACCGGCGCGGGACCCGAAAGGCCAAGTTCCACTTTTGATGAGCGATAAAAAGAAAGTCTACGTCCGCACCTACGGCTGCCAGATGAACGTCTACGACTCCGATCGTATGATCGACGCCCTGGCGCCGAAGGGCTACAGCCCGACCGATGCGGTGGAAGAGGCCGATCTGGTCATTCTCAACACCTGCCATATCCGCGAAAAAGCCGCCGAGAAGGTCTATTCGGAGATCGGCCGGATCCGGAAGCTCAAGGAAGCGCGCGCGGACAGCGGCAATCCGATGCTGCTGGCGGTCGCCGGCTGCGTGGCGCAGGCCGAGGGCGAGGAAATCGCCCGCCGCGCGCCCTCCGTCGATCTGGTGTTCGGCCCGCAGAGCTATCACAAGCTGCCCGATCTTGTGACCCGCGCCTCCAATGGCGCGCGCGTCGTGGAGACGGAGTTCCCCGTCGAGGACAAGTTCGCGCATCTGCCGGCGGCATCGCGCGAGACCACCCGCAAACGTGGCGTGACCGCTTTTCTCACCATTCAGGAAGGCTGCGACAAGTTTTGCACGTTCTGCGTGGTGCCCTATACCCGCGGCGCGGAACTCTCCCGCCCGGTGTCGCAGGTGCTGGCGGAAGCACGCAGGCTGGCCGACGCCGGCGTGCGCGAGGTGACGCTGCTGGGTCAGAACGTCAACGCCTATCACGGCGTCTCGGATGACGGCGGCACGTGGGGGCTGGGGCGCCTGCTGCATGCGCTGGCGGAAATCCCCGGCATCGCCCGGCTGCGCTACACGACCAGCCATCCGCGCGACATGGACGATTCGCTGATTGAAGCGCATCGCGATATCGAGGCGGTGATGCCCTATCTGCATCTTCCGGTGCAATCGGGTTCCAACCGCATGCTGGAAGCGATGAACCGCCAGCACACCCGTGAGGATTATTTCCGGCTGATCGACCGCAT
Organism: Breoghania sp. L-A4; assembly: GCF_003432385.1. Classification (NCBI taxonomy): domain Bacteria; kingdom Pseudomonadati; phylum Pseudomonadota; class Alphaproteobacteria; order Hyphomicrobiales; family Stappiaceae; genus Breoghania; species Breoghania sp. L-A4. The sequence goes on from NZ_CP031841.1 coordinate 338,326, forward strand.
TCGCGCCGGCCGTCCCGACCTGGCGCTGTCGGGCGACTTCATCGTCGGCTTTCCCGGCGAGACCGACGCGGATTTCAAGGACACGATGGATCTGGTGGAGCGCGTCGGCTATGCCTCCGCCTATACCTTCAAGTACAGCCCCCGCCCGGGCACGCCGGGCGCCGCCATGGATGACCATGTGCCCGAAGACGTCAAGTCGGAGCGGCTGGCGCGGCTGCAGGCGCTGATCGCGCGGCAGCTGAAGGATTTCAATGCGGCCATGGATGGCCGTCTGGTGGATGTGCTCCTGGAGAAGCCCGGCCGCCGCCCTGGTCAGCTCGGCGGTCGTTCGCCGTGGCTGCAGGCGGTGCATGTCGAGGCGCCCGAGAGCCTGCTCGGCTCCATCCGCACGGTGCGGATCGAGGAAGTGCGCGCAAACAGCCTCGTCGGCCGGCTGGTCGATGTGGAGGTGGCCGGAGGCCCGGTGGGCGCGCACGACATCATCATGCGGCATTCAACAGGAGCTGTTTGTTGACGGCGGATGTTCCCTTGCGCGGCACGCGCGACGATACGCATTCCTCTGAGGCCAAGCGCGGACAAGAGCGTACCCATCTTGTGGTTGGCTTTGACAACAACAGACTTGTCGGCGATCTGGTCGGCCAATTCGACCAGAACCTGGCGATGATCGAGCAGCGGCTCGGCATCGAGCTGGTGGCGCGCGGCAACGAAGTCACCATGCGCGGCCCGCGCGAGACCTGCGAGCAGGCGCGTCTCGTGCTTGAGGCGCTGTATCAGCGCCTGCGGCTGGGGCACGAATTGCACCCGGGGGACGTGGAGGGCGCCATCCGCATGGCGGCGACCGACAGCGGGCAGTTGTCGCTGCCGACGCTGGAACCGCGCTCCCGGCTCGCCTTCGCGCAGATTTCCACCCGCCGCAAGACGGTGGTGGCGCGCACGCCCACCCAGGACGCCTATATCCGCGCCATGGATCGCGCCGATCTGATTTTCGGCACGGGACCGGCGGGCACAGGCAAGACCTTCCTCGCCGTGGCCTATGCGGCAGCGCTTCTGGAACGCGGCGATATCGAGCGGTTGATCCTGTCGCGCCCGGCGGTGGAGGCGGGCGAGCGGCTCGGCTTCCTGCCCGGCGACATGAAGGAGAAGGTCGATCCCTATCTGCGGCCGCTCTACGACGCCATGTACGAGATGATGCCGGGCGAGAAGGTCGAACGGGGCATGGCGTCCGGTGTGATCGAAGTGGCGCCGCTCGCCTTCATGCGCGGCCGGACGCTGTCCAATGCGGTGGTGATCCTCGATGAGGCGCAGAACACCACCGCGATGCAGATGAAAATGTTCCTCACCCGGCTGGGCGACAACTCGAAGATGATCGTTACTGGGGATCCCAGCCAGATCGATTTGCCGCGCGGTCAGACCTCCGGCCTGGTTGAGGCGCTGAATATTCTCATCGGCATTGAGGACATCGCTCATGTTGCCTTCAGCGAGGCAGATGTCGTGCGGCACCAGCTCGTGGGCCGCATCGTTACGGCCTACGACCGCGCCACGCGGCGCCCGCTTGCCGAGGAGCCGGGCGTTCCCGTGCGGCAGGGCGCATGAGCGGCATGCGAGAGAGTTCGCAAAAGGCGGATGCTGTCGTTGCATGCGGCGCCGCCGTCGCCATATGTGGCCGCACGCGCGACCGGCGCTGCCCCGCAATGACGGCCGATATTGGAAAGCGAACTTCGGGTTACCCATGAACGACGCAGCGACGTGTGACGTGATCATAGATGTGGCGGTGGAGGCGTCCGGCTGGCCCGGAGCGGACGCGCTGAACGCCCGCGTTGCTCAGGCCTTCGCGGCGGCCGTGAGTGTCGGCTCGCTGCGCTATCTGCCCGGCTCTGAACTCAGCCTGCTGTTTTCCGACGACGCCACGGTACATGATCTCAACAAGAAGTGGCGCGACCAGGACAAGCCGACGAACGTGCTGTCGTTTCCAGGCGGCGACGAGTCCGGCCCGGTGTATGGTCCGCTGCTGGGCGACATCGTTTTCGCCCTGGAGACGGTCGAACGCGAGGCGAAAGAAGGTGACAAGCCGTTCGAAAACCATCTAAGCCATCTTATTGTGCACGGAATCCTTCACCTTTTTGGATATGATCACCAGATAGAGGAAGATGCCGAGCGGATGGAAAGTCTCGAGCGGCGCATACTTGCCAGATTACAAATTCCGGACCCCTACGAGGGGCCGTTTGATTGAGGATCGTGACCGGCCCTGCGGGGCTGTTTGAAGCAATGACCGACATTGATAGCCATAGCCGTGAAAGCCACGGCCGCGACACACGGGACCGCGCCGGTCAAAGCCTGAAAACCAGGGCGCGCGCGATGTCCGAACCGGAAGAACCCGCCCAGAGTACCGGCGCCCCAGGCACCTCAGAATCTGGGGCCTCGCAATCCGACGAGGGCGTCGCTGCCGATCCGGCATGCGCCCGGCAGGGATGGTGGGCGCGGATGACCGGCGCGCTGCAGTTGCGCAAGAACGGCACGCTGCGCGAAAACCTCGAAAGCGTGCTGGCCTATGATGAGGGCATGGACGCCACCTTCTCGCCCGAGGAGCGCGTTCTGCTGAGCAATATCCTGCGGCTGCGCGAGGTGCGCATCGAGGATGTGATGATTCCGCGTGCCGACATCGATGCGGTCGATGCAAGCGTGCCGCTGGGCAAACTCTTGGAAATCTTCCACGAATCCGGTCACTCGCGCATGCCCGTCTACAACGAGACGCTCGACGACCCGCGGGGCATGGTGCACATCAAGGACCTGCTGGGGTTTTTCTCCGACGCGTTGATCGACACAGGCGTTCAGTCCGCGCAAGACGATGGCGGCGAGCCGGCAGGCGACCTGGCGGACGATGGCGCCGCGGTTTTCGAGCCACGGCGGATCGACGTCACCAGGCCTTTGTCGGAACTCAAGCTGATCCGTCCCGTGCTGTTCGTGCCCCCTTCGATGCCCGCGGCCGATTTGATGGCGAAGATGCAGGCATCGCGCGTGCAGATGGCGCTGGTGATCGACGAATATGGCGGCACCGACGGGCTGGTGTCGCTGGAAGACCTTGTGGAGACCGTCGTCGGCGATATCGAGGATGAACACGACGAGGACGAAGAGCCGATGATCACCATCCAGAGCGATGGTCGCTGGGTGGCGGATGCGCGCGTCACGGTCGAGGACGCGGAAGAAGAACTGGGCGCGGATTTCGACATCGGAGACATGGCCGAGGAAGTCGATACGCTGGGTGGACTTCTGTTCACGCTGGTGGGCCGGGTTCCGGTGCGCGGCGAGCTGATTTCCGCGCGCAGCCTGCCGGGCTTCGAGTTCGAGATCCTCGACGCGGATCCGCGCCGCATCAAGCGGCTGCGGATTACCCGCAAGCGGCATGATCGGGTCAATCCAGAGGCCCGGAGGCGGCCGAAGCGCGCCGCGGCGGAACCTCAGGACGCCGCCTAGCGCGTGCCCGGTTCGCGGCTGAACATGCTGCTGGCTCCGCCGAGGAGCCCGTATCCGGCAATCGGTCATAGGTAACCAAATCCGTTGATCCGATCTTCTCCGCCCCGCATTGTCAGGGCGATATTCACCATGTGATTCGGTTCCCGTCCAGATGTTGCAGCGCTTCGCTGATACGCTTGTTCTGAGCTGGGGCGGCGGCGCGCCGCGTTTGCGCTGGGCTTTGGTGCGCTTGCGGCGCTGGCGCAGGCGCCGGTGAGCGCCTTTCCGGTGCTTTGGGTGGCCCTGCCGGCGCTGGTGTGGCTGCTCGACGGCGCGCTGTCGCAAAGCCGGCAGGCGCTGCCGGCCCGCATGCGCGCGGCTGCCCTCGTCGGCTGGCTGTTCGGCTTCGGCTACTTCCTCGCGGGACTTTGGTGGATCGGCGGCGCCTTCCTTGTGGAGGCCGAGGATTTCGGCTGGATGATGCCGTTTGCCGTTCTCATCATGCCGGCCGGCCTGGCGCTGTTCTGGGGCTTGGCTGTGCGCTCGCGGCAACGTTCTGGTCGGACGACTGGCGCAGGATCGTGGCGTTGGCCATAGGTCTCGCGCTGGTGGAATGGTTGCGCGGGCATGTGCTGACAGGGTTTCCGTGGAACGCGCTGGGCGACGGTTTCGCCGCCAACACCCTGATGATGCAACCCGCGGCGCTGGTTGGTGTCTACGGGCTGTCGTTCCTGGCGGTTCTGATCTTCGCGTGTCCGGCGGTGATCACCGATCCGCTGCCGCAATCCGACCGCGGACGTTTTGCCTTCCCCGTTGCGGTGGCGCTGCTCTTCGCCGGGCTTCTGGGCTATGGGGCGGTGCGTCTTGCGGGTCCGGGCAGCGAGGATGTTGCCGGCGTGCGTCTGCGTCTGGTGCAGCCGGCGATCGCCCAGGGCGACAAGTGGGTACCGGAGAACCGCCAGTGGATCTTCGAGAGCTATTTGTCATTGAGCGTCGGGGCCGATGGCGCGGCTTCCGGTGATGGAAACGAATCCGGGCCTGACGCCAACGGCTTGGACGGGATCACCCATCTGATCTGGCCGGAGTCGGTGTTTCCCTTCCTGCTGACCGAGGAACCGGAGGCGCTCGCCGCCATCGCCGCCCTGCTGCCGGAGGAGACGACCCTGATCACCGGCGCGCTGCGCGCTGAGGGCGCGGGGGGCGCGCGCGCATTCTTCAACAGCATCTACGTGATCGCCGGCGACGGCACCATCCGCGACGCTTACGACAAGGTGCATCTGGTGCCGTTCGGTGAATATCTGCCATTGCGCGGGCTTCTGGAGTCGCTCGGTCTCGAGAATCTCACCAAGACGCCGGGCGGCTTTTCGCCAGGGTACCGGCGGCGCCCGATGACCGCCTCTCCGGCGCCGGCGTTTTCCCCGCTGATCTGCTACGAGATCGCTTTTCCCGGCAATGTGGTGGGCCGCGACGGGGCTCGTCCCGGCTGGATGCTCAATGTCACCAACGACGCGTGGTTCGGCGAAAGTATCGGTCCGTATCAGCATCTACACCGGGCGCGGTTGCGCGCGGTGGAAGAAGGCCTTCCTGTGGTGCGCGCCGCCAACACGGGCATTTCGGCGGTAATCGATGCCCGCGGGCGCATCCGCGGCAGCCTCGCGTTGGGAAACACCGGGATCCTCGACGCGCCGCTTCCAGAGGCGGATCCACCGACCGTCTATGCGCGGCTGGGCGATATGCCGCTGGGCGCGATGCTGCTGCTGGCATTGGGCGTGCTGCTTGGCGGCCGCATTTTCACGGCCCGCCACGACAGCGCCGGGCGCATGGAGTGAGCGGATCCGAGGGCTGATCTCTTGCCCACGGCACCCGCGCAACGTGCGTTTTTCCCGCTCCAATTGACGGAGTGGTGCGCGTACGGGCATTATCCGGCACTCTCCGTTCAATTGCGGATACCCGCGCCGCACGGCGCGCGGCGTGTTCACAGGGCGAAACAGGAAAGCGCGGGCGGACAATGCCGACAAAGAAGACACCCAACCCCATTGATGTCCATGTGGGCAGCCGTGTCCGCTTGCGCCGGATGATGCTCGGTATGTCGCAGGAAAAGCTCGGGGAGCACCTGGGCATCACGTTCCAGCAGATCCAGAAGTATGAAAAGGGCACCAACCGCATCGGCGCCAGCCGTCTGCATCACATTTCCACGGTGCTGAATGTTCCGGTCTCCTTCCTGTTCGAGGATGCACCCGGAAACCAGGCGGATTCGCCGGGTTTCGGCGAGGCTCAGCCGGCGAGCTATGTGGTGAATTTTCTCTCCAGCGCGGAAGGCCTGTCGCTGAACAAGGCCTTTGTGCGCATCGAGGAGCCCAAGGTGCGCAAGCGCATCGTGGATCTGGTGCGCGCTCTCGCGGGTGAGGATACCTAGTCGGGCGCGGGGCGGCGGGCATGTGCCGCACGTTGGCGGCGACGGCTTTCAAAGCCGGCTTTTTCCGCGGTTCGCCCGCGCGCCGCGGCGTCGGCGCGCGCCGCTGGCGAAGACATTGTTCGCACCCTAAAGGCTTGACCTTCACGGGAAACCCTGCAACCTGCAATTTCTGCGCGGCGGCGGATTGCGACATCTCCCGCCGTTTCTTTTCGCAAAATCGACTGTTTCCCAGAAGGACCGTGACCGTGGCCCGCCAAGACTATCTCTTCACAAGTGAATCCGTGTCCGAGGGACATCCGGACAAAGTGTGTGACCGGATCTCCGACACCGTCGTCGATGCGTTTCTGTCACGACTCCCCGAAGCGCGTGTGGCTTGCGAAACGCTGGCGACGACGAACCGCGTCGTAATCGCGGGGGAAACCCGCGGCCCGGCCGAGATCAGCCACGACCTTCTCGCGCACAAGGCACGCATGGCCATCAAGGACATCGGCTACGAGCAGGACGGTTTCCATTGGGAAACGGCGAAGATCGACGTGTATCTGCACGCGCAATCCGCCGACATCGCCCAGGGCGTTGACGCGGCCAACAACAAGGACGAGGGCGCGGGCGACCAGGGCATCATGTTCGGTTACGCCTGCCGCGAAACGCCGGAACTGATGCCGGCGCCGATCCTGTTTTCGCACAAGATCTTGCGCGTGCTCGCCGAAGCCCGCAAGTCGGGCAAGGAGCCGGCGCTCGGCCCGGATGCCAAGAGCCAGGTCACGGTGCGCTACGCCGACGGCAAGCCCATGGGCATCACCTCGATCGTCCTGTCGACCCAGCATCTCGATGAGACGCTGACCTCCGACGACATCAAGGCGATGGTCACGCCCTACATTACCGACTGCCTGCCGGACGGCTGGATTTCCAGCGAGACCGCATGGCACGTCAACCCGACCGGCAAGTTCGTCATCGGCGGACCGGACGGCGACTGCGGGTTGACCGGCCGCAAGATCATTGTCGACACCTACGGCGGCGCGGCTCCGCATGGCGGCGGCGCCTTCTCCGGCAAGGATCCCACCAAGGTTGACCGGTCGGCCGCCTACGCCTCGCGCTATCTGGCCAAGAACGTGGTCGCCGCCGATCTGGCGGACCGCTGCACCATTCAGCTTTCCTATGCCATCGGCGTCGCCGAGCCCCTGTCGGTCTATGTGGACCTGCACGGCACCGGGCGAGTCGACGAGGCGAAGCTGGAATCCGGTCTGCGCGAGGTCATGAACCTGACGCCGCGCGGGATCCGCGAGCATTTGCAGCTCAACAAGCCGATTTACGCCCGCACCGCGGCCTATGGTCACTTTGGGCGCGAGCCGGAGGCCGACGGCGGCTTCTCGTGGGAAAAGACCGATCTGGTCGACGCGCTCCGCGGCATCATTTCCTGACGCGCAGTCGCTTTGTGTAGCGGCGCGCCGACGGGCCGCCGCATTGATCCGACAGCCGGCCCCATGGGGCCGGCTTTTGGCTGATCGCCGTTGGTATTATTGTACGAGCATGAGCGAACATAAAAAGACCGCGCTGTTCGGGCGGCGCAAGGGCAAGCCGTTGCGGGCCCGCCAGACCGCTCTGATGCGGGAGTTGCTGCCTCAGTTGGAGATCGATGTCTCCAGCCCGATCGAAGGCGACCTGCGCGGGCTGTTTTCAGCTGACGTCGACGCGGTCTGGCTGGAAATCGGCTTCGGCGGCGGCGAGCACCTGATCCATCGGGCGGGCGAAAACCCCCAGGTCGGCTGTATCGGCTGCGAGCCCTTCGTCAACGGAATGGCGAAGGCCGTATCGCGGGTGGCAGAGCAGGCGCTGGACAACGTGCGGCTGCTCAACGACGACGCAGGGCTCCTGCTTGACCAGTTGCCCGAAGCCTCGGTCGATCTGGCCTATCTGCTCTACCCCGATCCGTGGCCCAAGAAGCGCCACTGGAAGCGGCGCTTTGTCGGGCCGCGCAACCTCGACAGACTGGCGCGCGCGCTGCGCCCGGGCGCGGAGTTCCGGTTCGCCAGCGACATCGAGAGCTATGTGAACTGGACGCTGCAGCACCTGCATGCCCATCCGGCGTTCGAGTGGCGCGACGCGGCGGCTGCCGACTGGCAAACGCCGTGGGAGGGCTGGCCGGGCACCCGCTACGAGGCCAAGGCGATCCGCGAGGGCCGCACCCCGGCCTATCTGACCTTCCGGCGTATCTGAGAGCGCCGTAAACCGGTCAATTGTCGGACCCGCGCAACTGCGGGCTTGAACTGGCGCGCCTTTCGACTATATTCACGCCAAGTTCAAATTCTCATCGGCCTATCTAAGGGCAGTTTGAGGGTGGGTCCCGGCGGGACCCGCCTTTTTTGTTACCCGAAGACAGGCGGCCCGTGAACGGGCCGGATAAAAGACGACCGCGCTGCGTCATCGTCGCGGAACGGAACGGGCCGGGCCTCGGATGAGGCGGGTTTCCTCCGGCGCCATGGACGCGCGGTCAATCCCGGGTATCACCCGTAGCATCAAGGATGCCACATGTCGGTTCGTGAACCGCGCTTGATCACGGAACAGGGACTCGACGCCCGGATCGCGGCAATTGCCGAGCCGGTCATCGACGATCTTGGCTATCAGCTGGTGCGCGTGCGCGTCACAGGCCAGAACGGCTGCACGGTGCAGATCATGGCCGAGCGGCCCGACGGCACCATGACGGTCGAGGGCTGCGAGGAAATCAGCCGCGCGCTTTCGCCGGTGCTCGATGTGGACGATCCGGTCGGCGACGCCTACCATCTGGAACTGTCTTCTCCCGGCATCGACCGGCCGCTCGTCCGGGCTTCGGATTTCGAGCGCTGGTCCGGTCACGAGGCCAAGGTCGAGATGTCGGTGATGCACGACGGGCGCAAGCGCTTTCGCGGCGTGCTGCTGGGCATGCGCGACGGCACGGCGGGGATCCGGATCCCGGATGCCAAGGCCGATGCCCCGGACACTTTCTGGCTGCAGATCGGCGATATCGCCGAGGCGCGGCTTGTTTTGACGGATGACTTGATCGACGCGGCATTGCGCTCCGGCAAGGTGCCTGGCGCCGAGGGTCACGCGGACAACTAGAACGGGTCCGGGAGACACGGTTCCGGATATCGCTCCGGATCTGCCCGGCAATCCATGCGTTGGGGTCTGGTCTGTCGACCATGCCTTGAGAGGAAGGACCGACCGCGCGCGCAGCGCGCGTTGGAGGAGTGACGACGATGGCTATCAGTGCGAACCGTCTGGAACTTTTGCAAATCGCGGATGCCGTGGCCCGTGAAAAGGTGATTGATCGAGAGATCGTCATCGAGGCCATGGAAGACGCGATCCAGAAAGCCGCCCGCTCGCGGTACGGATCGGAGACGAACGTCAAGGCCGAGATTAATCCCAAGTCCGGCGAGATCCGCCTGTCGCGCCTGCTGCAGGTTGTGGAAGAGGTCGAGAACACGTCAACGGAGATCGGCCTCGATCAGGCGCTGGAGCGCAATCCGGAAGCGCAGCTCGGCGATTATATCTCCGAGCCGCTGCCGCCGCTCGATTTCGGCCGCATCGCGGCCCAGTCCGCCAAGCAGGTGATCGTCCAGAAGGTGCGTGAAGCCGAGCGTGACCGCCAGTACGACGAATACAAGGACCGCATCGGAGAGATCTGCTCCGGTGTCATCAAGCGCGTCGAATATGGCAATGTGATCGTCGACATGGGCCGCGCCGAGGCGATCGTGCGCCGCGACGAACTGATCCCGCGCGAGACCTTCCGCACCGGCGACCGCATCCGCGCCTATATCTACGACGTGCGCCGCGAGCAGCGCGGTCCGCAGATCTTCCTGTCGCGCACGCACCCGCAGTTCATGGCCAAGCTGTTTGCCCAGGAAGTGCCGGAGATCTACGACGGCATCATCGAGATCCGCTCGGTTGCCCGCGATCCCGGATCGCGCGCCAAGATCGCCGTCATCTCCAACGACGCCTCGATCGATCCGGTCGGCGCGTGTGTGGGTATGCGCGGCAGCCGTGTGCAGGCCGTCGTCGGCGAACTGCAGGGCGAGAAGATCGACATCATTCCCTGGTCCGCCGATCCGGCGACCTTCATCGTCAACGCGCTGCAGCCGGCGGAAGTCGCCAAGGTGGTTCTGGACGAGGATGCCCAGCGCATCGAGGTGGTGGTTCCCGACGAGCAGCTGTCGCTGGCGATCGGCCGTCGCGGCCAGAACGTGCGTCTTGCGTCCCAGCTCACCGGCTGGGATATCGACATCATGACGGAAGCCGACGAGAGCGAACGCCGCCAGAAGGAATTCGCCGAACGCTCGCAACTCTTCATGGAAGCGCTGAACGTCGACGAGATGGTTGGTCAGCTTCTGGCGTCCGAGGGATTTGCGTCCGTCGAGGAAGTCGCCTATGTGGACCCTGAGGAAGTCGCCTCCATCGAGGGCTTCGATCTGGAGACTGCTGAGGAGATCCAGGCGCGTGGCCGCGAACACCTCGAGGAGCAGGAAGCCCGGTACGACGCTGAGCGCAAGGAACTCGGCGTGCTGGACGAGCTGCGCACCATCGACGGAATCACGACGGCCATGATGGTCGCGCTGGGCAAGAACGAGATCCGCAGCATCGAGGATCTCGCCGGCTGTGCCACTGACGACCTGATCGGCTGGTCCGAGCGCAAGGACGGGGAAGTAACCCGTCACGTTGGCGCTCTGAGCGAATTTGACATTTCGCGTCAGGAAGCCGAGACAATGATCATGGCGGCGCGTGTCGCCGCCGGCTGGATCACCGCCGAGGACCTGGTCGTCGAGGAAGTCGAGGACGACGAGGCTTACGAAGCGGACGACGCGGACGGCTATGAGGACGATGAAGAGACGTCCGCTGTGGCCATCGAGCCCGTGATCCTGCGCTCCGTTGACGAGGAAAGCGCCTGAGCGGTTCGGCTCCGGCGGTGCGTGTCATGACGAAGCGCGGCGAGTCCGGCGAGCGGCAATGCGCGGTAACGCGCGAGACGCGGCCGGTGGATGAGCTGATCCGCTTCGTCCTGGCGCCCGACGGTTCCGTCGTGCCGGACCTCAAGCGGGTCCTGCCGGGGCGCGGTGTATGGGTCACCGCGACGCGAACGGCGGTCGAGACGGCTGAACGCAAGAAGGTTTTCGGCCGCGCGTTCAAGGCCGACGCCCATGTGGCGCCGGGCCTGGCCGACAGGATCGAAGGCCTGCTCGAGAAGGCCGCGCTTGGCAATCTCGGTCTGATCCGCAAGGCGGGTCAGATGGTGGTGGGTTTCGCCAAGGTCGAGGCCGCGCTGAAGCGCGGTGAGGCCGGAGTGCTGATCCATGCGTCGGATGCGTCCGACGACGGAATACGCAAGCTTGCCGCCCTCTCGGCGGCGCGGTTTGGAAGAGCGAGCGGGCCACCGGTCATCCGCTCGTTAAGTTCGTCCCAATTGAGTTTGGCATTGGGCAGGGCAAATGTGATACATGCTGCATTGCTCGCAGGCCGGACGAGCGAGAGTTTCATGGCACGCGAACGCGTGCTGGCAGGATTTCGGGCAGATTCCGCAGCGGCGACCCGCAACGGCGCGGACAAAGCTGCGGCGCAGGACTTGAAGGCAGAATGAGCGACACAAAAGACACCGGCGACAAAACGATTTCCATGGAGCGGAAGCAGACGCTTTCCGTGCCGCGTAGCGTCGAGCAGGGAACTGTTCGGCAGAGCTTCTCCCATGGGCGCTCGAAGCAGGTTGTCGTTGAGAAGAAAAAACGGCGGGCGGTGACGCCCGGGCAACCCGAAGAGCGGGCTGCGGAACCTGCGCCGCAGGCGCCCAAGGCAGTGGCGCGGCCCAAGGTGGCAGCGCGGCCCGAGCGGTCCGATCGCGATCGCAACGGCGGCGCCAAGCGCCCCGCCCCGGCCCAGCAGAAGCGCGGCGGTGCGGTGTTGCGCACGCTGACAGCCGATGAGGCCAAGGCCCGCGCCATGGCGTTGCGCGAAGCGCAGGTCCGGGATGTCGAGGAGCGCAAGCTTGCCGTCGAACAGGCCAAGCAGCGCGCTGTCGATGACGCGCGCCGCAAGATCGAGGACGAGGCGCGGCTGAAGGCCGAGGCCGAAGCCCGCGTGAAGGAAGAGGCGGAAGCCGCCGTGCGCGCGGTCGAGGAAGCCAAGGCCGAGAAGGCGAAGGAAGCCGAGGAAGCCGCGCGGCCGAAGCCGGCCGCACCGAGCGGCCCCGCGATCACGCCCGAGGAACTGGCCGCGCAAGCAGCCCGCCGCAGCGGCCTGGACGATGGTCCGGCGCGTCGCAGTGTTGGCGCGGACGACAAGAAGCCGATGGCGCTGCGCGCTGCCAAGCGCGTCAAGCCGGTGCCAGAGAAGGCGGCCCCGCGCACCGACGACCGGCGCAAATCGAAACTGACGATCACCAGCGCTTTCGCCGAAGAAAGCCAGCGCGGTCGTTCGCTCGCCGCCCTGCGCCGCCGCCGCGAAAAGGAAAAGCGCGCCGGCCAGAAGGTGGTGCGCGAGAAGGTCATGCGCGAAGTTCAGCTGCCGGATCAGATCACCATTCAGGAACTTGCCAACCGGATGACCGAGCGCTCCGTCGACGTCATCAAGATGTTGATGAAGCAGGGTCAGATGCTGAAGGCCGACGACGTCATTGACGCTGACATGGCGCAGCTGATTGCCGAGGAACTTGGTCACACGGTCCGACGCGTGTCGGAAGCGGACGTTGAGGTCGGTGTTTTCTCCGAACCCGACGCCGAAGCCGATTTGCAGCCGCGTCCGCCGGTAGTGACCATCATGGGCCACGTCGACCACGGCAAGACCTCGCTGCTCGACGCGTTCCGCGAATCCAATGTCGTGAAGGGCGAGGCCGGTGGCATCACCCAGCATATCGGCGCCTATCAGGTCGAGCAGAACGGCCAGAGGATCACCTTTATCGATACGCCCGGCCATGCGGCGTTTACGCAGATGCGTGCCCGCGGCGCCAAGGCTACCGATCTGGTGATCCTGGTGGTGGCCGCCGACGATGGCGTCATGCCGCAGACGAAGGAGGCGATTGCCCACGCACGGGCGGCTGATGTGCCGATCATCGTGGCGATCAACAAGATCGACAAGCCGGGTGCGGATCCCAACCGGGTGCGCACCGAGTTGCTGCAGGAATCGCTGGTCGTTGAATCGATGGGTGGCGACGTTCTCGAAGTCGAGGTGTCCGCACTCAAGAAGACCAATCTCGACAAGCTGCTGGAAGCCATCCTTCTGCAGAGCGAGGTTCTCGAACTGCGGGCCAATCCGAACCGTTCGGCCGAAGGCATCGTCGTCGAGGCACAGCTCGACAAGGGCCGCGGTTCCGTCGCCACGGTGCTGGTTCAGCGCGGAACCCTGCGCATTGGTGACATCATGGTCGCCGGCAGCGCCTGGGGTCGCGTTCGCGCGCTGCTCGACGAATACGGCAACCAGGTCGACGAGGCCGGCCCGTCCAAGCCGGTCGAGATCCTGGGCTTCCAGTCGACACCGGAAGCCGGCGACATGGTCGCCGTCGTGGAAAACGAGTCCCGTGCCCGCGAAATCGCCGAGTACCGTCAGCGCATGAAGCGCGACGCGCTGCATGCCGGTTCGGCACGCGGATCGCTCGAACAGATGATGACGGATTTGCAGACGGTTGGTCGCAAGGAGTTCGTGATCCTGATCAAGGGCGACGTCCAGGGCTCGGTGGAGGCGATCTCCGGCGCGCTGGAGGGCCTGGGCACCGACGAAGTCGCCGCCCGGATCGTTCATGCGGGCGTTGGCGGCATTACCGAAAGCGACGTGACGCTGGCGCAAGCGTCGGGCGCTCCGATCCTGGCGTTCAACGTGCGTGCCAACAGCCAGGCGCGTGAAGCGGCCGAAGCAGCCGGCATCGAGATCCGCTACTACAGCGTCATCTACGATCTGGTTGACGACGTGAAGGCGGCGATGTCCGGCCTGCTGTCTCCGGAGCTTCGCGAGACCTTCCTCGGCAACGCCAAGATCCTCGAGATCTTCGACATCTCGAAGGTCGGCAAGATCGCGGGCTGTCTGGTTACCGAAGGTGTGGTGGAACGTGGCGCGCACGTCCGCCTGATCCGCGACGACATCGTCGTCCACGAAGGCAAGCTTGGCACGCTCAAGCGCTTCAAGGACGAGGTCAAGCAGGTCACCTCCGGTCAGGAATGCGGCATGAACTTCGTGTCGTACCAGGACATGCGTCCCGGCGACGTCATCGAGTGCTTCCGCGTCGAAGAGATCGCCCGCACGCTGTAATGCAAACCCGTGCCGCCGCAGGCCCTTTAGGCTCGCGGCGGCCGGACGACATGTGATCGCGTGACATCGCGCGTCACCCTCGTGCCATCGGGCGCGTGCCGCGGGAAGTTCCCGCCCGGCGGCCTCCCGATCCACTGAAAGTCGCAATCATGAGCCGGTTCTCGGATGGTCGTCAGGGCATGCCCTCGCAGCGTCAGCTGCGCGTGGGCGAGCTCGTGCGCAAGGATCTGTCGGATATTCTGTCGCGCGGCGACGTGCGCGATCCCGTGCTGGAGACGACCGTCGTCACCGTGCCCGAGGTGCGCATGTCCCCCGATCTCAAGCACGCGACCGTGCTGATCATGCCGCTGGGCGGCGTGGGCGGCGAGGCGGTCGTCAAGGCGCTGCAGAGCAACGCCAAGTGGCTGCGCGGCCAGATCGCCCGCCGCCTGACAATGAAATACATGCCCGAACTGCATTTCAAGCTCGACACCCGGTATGACGATGACGATCGCATCGACCGGCTGCTGCACGACGCGGGTGTGATTGGCGACGACGACCGCGGCGACAGCTGATCGGCACATCCGCGCCTTTCGCATCATCTGACTCACACACACGATTGAAAGCATCATGGCGGGGCAACGCGGCAAGAAGAACCGTAACGTCGTCAACGGCTGGCTTGTGCTGGACAAGCCGGTCGGCCTGACTTCGACGGACGCGCTCACGCGCGTCAAGCGCATCCTCAATCCCCAGAAGGCGGGACACGCCGGCACGCTCGACCCGCTGGCGTCGGGCTGTTTGCCCTTGGCCTTCGGCGAGGCGACCAAGACGGTTCCCTACATCATGGATGGCCGCAAGGTGTACCGGTTCACGGTGACCTGGGGTGCGCAAACGGCCACCGATGATACCGAAGGCGCGGTCACCGCGACCAGTGACGTGCGCCCCGACGCGGAGGCGATTCGCGAGGTTCTGCCCGAGTTCACCGGTGTGATCGAACAGGTGCCGCCGCAGTTCTCCGCCATCAAGGTGGATGGCGCGCGCGCCTATGATCTTGCGCGCGAAGGCGAAACGGTGGAACTCGCGGCGCGCGAGATTGACGTGCACCGGCTGGAGCTGGTCGACTGTCCCGATGCCGACACGGCGGTGTTTGAAACCGAGTGCGGCAAGGGCACCTACGTGCGTGCGCTCGCCCGCGACATGGGCCGCCGCCTGGGCACCTGCGGACACGTGACCACTCTGCGGCGCCTCTTGGTGGGGCCGTTTGGCGAGGATGACATGATCACCTTGACCGAGCTGCGCCAAATGGCGGACGAGGCGGCGGACATTGCCGATGTCATCAGTGATCTGGCGCCGATCGAGACCGCGCTGGAAAGCCTGATGGAAATTCCGGTGTCGCTGAACGACGAGGCGCGGCTGCGCCATGGCCAGGGCGTGATCCTGCGGGGCCGCGACGCGCCCGTGCTTTCCGGCGATGTCTACGCGACGGCGCAGGGCCGGCTGGTGGCCATCTGCGAGGTCGAGCGCGGGAGATGAAGCCCAAGCGGGTGTTCAACCTCTAGCCTGTTTCCCACGGCGCATCCGCCCGCGTGGACAGGCCGGAAAGCCTGGTTGCGGCTGTTGAGTGCCTTAACGTCACAGCGTATGATTTCGCCATGATCAACGCCCCTGTTCTTGCCCTGACCGCGCTCATTGCGGCCCTCGTCGCGGCGACGGCGGCTGATGCCGCATCGCAGGCCGTCCGGCGCTGTGTCGTTGTGGATCCCACCCGTGGCGCGCTGACGGTGCGCGCGACGCCCTCTGGCGGCGATGCGGGCCGGCTGCGCACCGGCGCGCGCGTCGAGATGCTCGACATCGCCTATGACGACAAGGACCGTCCCTGGGCCCGCGTGCGCAGTGTTGACAGCGGCGCGCGGGAGATCTCGGGCTGGGTGTTCCGCGCCTTCCTGGAATGCGATTAAGCCTCTGAGCGACCTCAGGTAGAAACAACTGGATATTCGCGCGGAATTTCTCCATATTCCGCGCGCATCCGACGCTCGGATCCCTTGTCCGCGAGAACCACCGTGTTTGAGCGGGCAATCCGAGTGACGGCGGCGTGATTGCGACCGTGCTGGACGACATCCCGGCACTGGCCAGCACATCACGTCCGGGCGAAGACGCGTCTCCGGCGGAGCGTATCCCAGTCCTCCCTAAAACATCAGGCGGTTCGCGGGCGCATCGCCCTGGCCGCCGCAAGATATAAGGAACCCCGATGTCGATTACAGCTGAGCGTAAGCAGGAACTGATCAAGGAATTCGCCACCAAGGAAGGCGATACCGGATCTCCGGAAGTCCAGGTTGCCGTTCTTTCCGAGCGGATTTCCAACCTCACGGAGCACTTCAAGATCCACGGCAAGGACAATCACTCCCGCCGCGGCCTTCTGAAGATGGTCAGTCAGCGCCGTCGCCTCCTCGACTACGTCAATGCGAACGACCCGGCACGCTATCAGGATCTGATCAAGCGTCTCGGCCTGCGTCGCTAGAACGACCCAGCGCGGCGGGCCCGGCCCGCTGCGCTTTTATTCAGGAACCGCAGGAGAGCCATGGGGCAGGATCGCCGGATGTTTTCGTCTTCACCAACGAGAATCGAAAACGTCTTGCCGTCTTGCCCGTGGCTTATCGTGCTGATCCGAGAACATCCCAGGAATTCCTGGAAAGGACAGCCATATGTTTGATATTCAACGCGAAGAAATCGAGTGGGGCGGGCGCCCGCTGATTCTCGAAACCGGCAAGATCGCCCGCCAGGCCGACGGCGCCGTGATGGTCACCTACGGCGAGACCAAGGTGCTTGCCACCGTCGTCTCCGCCAAGCAGCCCAAGCCGCACCTCGACTTCTTCCCGCTTACCGTGAACTACCAGGAAAAGGCCTTCGCGGCCGGCAAGATCCCCGGTGGCTTCTTCAAGCGCGAGGGACGCCCCTCCGAAAACGAGACGCTCACCTCGCGTCTCATCGACCGTCCGATCCGTCCGCTGTTCGCAGCCGGCTACAAGTGCGAGACTCAGGTCATCCTGACGGTTCTCAGCCACGATCTGGAAAACAACCCCGACATCGTCGCGCTTGTTGGCGCTTCCGCCGCGCTGACCCTGTCCGGCACGCCCTTCATGGGCCCGATCGGCGGTTGCCGCGTCGGCTACATCAATGGCGAATACGTTCTCAACCCGCAGGTTGACGAAATGCCGGAGAGCGCGCTGGACCTGATTGTCGCCGGTACCGGCGACGCCGTGCTGATGGTGGAATCGGAAGCCAAGGAGCTTTCCGAGGACATCATGCTCGGCGCCGTGATGTTCGGTCACAACGCCTATCAGCCGGTCATCGACGCCTGCATCCGTCTTGCCGAGAAGGCCGCCAAGGAGCCGCGCGAGCACATCGTCGTCGACAACTCCGAACTCTTTGCCAAGGTGAAGGAAATCGCCGGCACCGAGATGACCGCGGCCTACAAGATCGCCGAGAAGGGCGAGCGCAAGGCCGCCGTTGACGCCGTGCGCGCCAAGGCCATCGAAACGCTGTGCCCGGAAGGCGACGACGAGGCGCCGACGCCGGCGCTGGTCGGCGGCATGTTCAAGAAGCTGGAAGCGGAAACCGTTCGCGGCCAGATCCTGGACGAAGGCACCCGCATCGATGGCCGCGACGTGAAGACCGTTCGCCCGATCGTCTCCGAGGTCGGCATCCTGCCGCGCGCCCACGGCTCCGCCCTGTTCACGCGCGGCGAAACGCAGGCGCTTGCCGTGGCGACTCTTGGCACCGGCGACGACGAGCAGTTCGTCGACGCACTGACGGGCACCTACAAGGAGCCCTTCATGCTGCACTACAACTTCCCGCCGTATTCGGTCGGTGAAGCGGGCCGCATGGGCTCCCCGGGGCGCCGCGAAATCGGCCATGGCAAGCTGGCATGGCGCGCCGTGCGTCCGATGCTGCCGCCGCACCATGAGTTCCCCTACACGCTGCGCGTCGTCTCGGAAGTGACCGAATCGAACGGTTCGTCCTCCATGGCCACCGTCTGCGGCACTTCGCTGTCGCTGATGGACGCCGGCGTTCCGCTGAAGGGACCTGTCGCCGGCATCGCCATGGGCCTGATCAAGGAGGGCGAGCGCTTCGCCGTCCTGTCCGACATCCTCGGCGACGAAGATCACCTCGGCGACATGGACTTCAAGGTTGCGGGTTCCTCCGACGGCATCACCGCGTTGCAGATGGACATCAAGATCCAGGGCATCACCGAGGAGATCATGAAGATCGCTCTCGGCCAGGCCCGCGACGGCCGCATCCACATCCTCAACGAGATGGCCGGTGCGCTCACCGAGGCCCGTCCGGAGCTCGGCGAGCACGCCCCGCGCATCGAGGTGGTCAAGATCGCGGTCGACAAGATCCGTGAAGTGATCGGCTCGGGCGGCAAGGTCATCCGCGAGATCGTCGAGAAGACCGGCGCCAAGATCGATATCGCCGACGACGGCACGATCAAGGTCGCGTCTTCGGACGCCAAGGCCATCCAGGCGGCGATCAACTGGATCAACTCGATCGCGGCCGAGCCGGAAGTCGGCATGGTCTACGACGGCACCGTCGTGAAGACCGTCGATTTCGGCGCCTTCGTGAACTTCTTCGGCCCCAAGGACGGCCTGGTTCATATCTCCCAGCTCGCCCCGCAGAAGGTCGCCAAGACCACCGACGTCGTCAAGGAAGGCGACAAGGTCAAGGTCAAGCTGCTCGGCTTCGACGATCGCGGCAAGGTGCGCCTGTCGATGAAGGTCGTCGATCAGGAGACCGGCGAAGAGATCAAGCAGGACTGAACCTGTTTCGATCCAAACCAATCGCGAAAGGCCGGGGCATCTGCTCCGGCCTTTTGCGTTTGCGGGCGGTTTGCGCGCCGTTGCCTCTTTGCCACCGCCCTTTCGCCTGTTATATCGCCCGCAAGGAAAGCCGTGGGAGCCGTCATGTCTGATATGCGTCTAGCCGTCGTTGGAGCCTCCGGGCGCATGGGCCGCGCGCTGATCCGCGCCGTGTCCGAAATCCCCGGCGCCATGATCGCCGCCGCCATCGAGCGCGAGGGCTCGGAGTTTCTCGGCCAGGACGCAGGCACGCTCGCGGGCATTGGTGCGCTGGACGTGCCGGTCACCGACGATCCGCTGGAGGCCTTCGTGGCCTGCGAGGGGTGCTGGACTTCACCGTGCCCGTAGCCACCGTCGCCTATGCCGAACTGACCGCACAGGCGCGCATCGTGCACGTGATCGGCACCACCGGCTGCGCGCCCGAGGACGACGCGAAAATCGCCGCCGCCGCCCGGCACGCAACCATCGTCAAGTCCGGCAACATGAGCCTCGGCGTCAATCTGCTGGCCGGGCTGGTGCGTCAGGCGGCGCGCGCGCTGGACGAGGATTTCGACATCGAGATCGCCGAGATGCACCATCGCCACAAGGTCGACGCGCCGTCCGGCACCGCGCTGCTGCTGGGTCAGGCGGCGGCCGAGGGGCGCGAGATCGATCTCGACCAGCGCTCGGTGCGCACGCGTGACGGCGTCACGGGTCCGCGCCCGGTGGGCGACATCGGCTTCGCGGCCCTGCGCGGCGGCTCCGTCATCGGCGATCATACGGTGATCTTTGCGGGCGAGGGCGAGCGCATCGAGCTGTCCCATCTGGCCGGCGACCGGGCGATCTTCGCCCGCGGCGCGGTCAAGGCGGCGCTGTGGGGCCGCGGCGGCAAGCCCGGCCTGTTCACGATGGCCGACGTGCTCGGTCTGAAAGACTGATTTTTCCGTCCCTCCGCTCCTGGCCACCCGTTCGCGGCGTCCGGGGCACGGGATAGCGCATGGAGTACCGCATGGAACGTCTTCTGGTGCTGGTCCGTCACGGCCAGAGCGAGTGGAACCTGAAGAATCTTTTCACCGGCTGGAAGGATCCCGACCTGACCGAGAAGGGCGTCGCGGAGGCGATCGCGGCTGGACGCAAGCTCAAGGATTTGGGCATGTCGTTCGACATCGCCTTCACCTCGGATCTCGGCCGTGCCCAGCGCACGCTGAAGCTGATTCTCGAGGAACTCGGTCAGACGGATCTCAAGACCATCCGCGACCAGAAGCTCAATGAACGCGACTACGGCGATCTGACCGGGTTGAACAAGGATGATGCGCGGGAAAAATTCGGTGAGGAGCAGGTGCATATTTGGCGCCGCTCCTTCGACGTGCCACCGCCGGGCGGCGAGAGCCTGAAGATGACCGCCGAACGCGTCCTGCCCTACTACGACAGCGAGATCCTGCCGCGGGTGCTCAAGGGCGAGAAGACGCTGGTCGTCGCGCACGGCAATTCGCTGCGCGCCCTGATCATGCAGCTGGAGAACCTCAGCCCGGAGGAAATTCTCAAGCGCGAACTCGGCACCGGAGCGCCGATCATTTACCGTCTCAATGAGGACGGTTCGGTGAAGAGCGTCGAGGACCTGGCTGCCTGAGCAGCCGCGCGTCGAGCCGTATACGAAAACGGCGGCCCCAGGGCCGCCGTTCTGCTTCCAAGGCGCGGTGCGCTCAGATTTCGAAACCGTTCTGTAGGGCCAGGTCCTTCAGTGATCTTTCTGGACGTGCGCCGACATGGGAGATCACTTCGGCCGCGGCAAGACCGCCGAGGGAGGCGCAGCGCGGCAGGTCGTAGTCGCGCGCAAGCCCGTAGAGGAAGCCCGAGGCGAAGAGATCACCCGCCCCGGTGAGGTCGACGACGTTGTCGACGGGCGCGGCGTGCACGTGGTGGGTTTCCTCGCGCGTGACGCTCAGCGAGCCCTTCTCGCCCAAGGTGACGACCGCGAGTTTCGCGTCCTCCCGCACAGCGTTGATGGCGGTGTCCAGGTCGGCCGTCTGGTAGAGGGCGCGCAGCTCGTGCTCGTTGGCGAACAGGATGTCGACGGAACCGTCCTTGACCAGACCGAGGAACTCGTCGCGGTAGCGGTCGACGCAGAAGCTGTCCGACAGGGTCAGCGCGGTCTGCCGGCCCGCGTCATGGGCAAGCCGCATGGCGCGGCGGAACGCCTCTTTGGCCGCCGGCGGATCCCACAAGTAGCCTTCCATGTAGGTGATGGCCGAGGCGCCCACGACCTGCGGGTCGATGTCGTCCGGCGTCAGTTCCGTGCAGGCGCCCAGATAGGTGTTCATGGTGCGCTCGCCGTCCGGCGTGATGAGAATCATCGAGCGCGCCGTGGGGCTGCTGTTCTTCAGCGGCGCTGTGGCGAAATGCGCGCCGATGCCGCGCATGTCGTGGCCATAGGCCTCGCCCAGTTCGTCGTCCGCGACCTTGCCGATATAGGCCGCCTGCCCGCCCAGCGAGGCGAGACCCGCGATGGTGTTGCCGGCCGAGCCGCCGGACATCCGCACCGCCGAACCCATCTTGCCGTAAAGCCGCGTGGCTTCCTCGGTGTCGATCAGCCGCATCGAGCCCTTGATCAGGTTCTCGTTGACGAGGAAGTCGGATTCGATGTGGGCGAAGACGTCGGCAATCGCGTTGCCGATGCCCAGGACGTCGAATTTCAAATCGGTCATGCGGAGGGGGTCCATGGGTCGAAAAACAAAAGGGTGAAGTCAGAAGGCGGCGTCCGATGCCGGGCGTCGCCTGTTCACGTCAGAGCTTGGGTGTCGGGCGTAGCGCGCGGTTGGCTTCCGGTTCGCGGATCTTTTCACGGAACGGGCTGGCGCGGTAGACGCCGAGCACTTTCAGTTCCGCGGAGAAGAACGCCAGTTCCTCAAGCGCCAGTCCCACGTTCCTGTCGTCCGGGTGGCCTTCCACGTCGGCATAGAACATGGAGGCGAAGAACTGGCCCTCGAGCTGATAGGATTCCAGCTTGGTCATGTTGACGCCATTGGTCGCGAAACCGCCCAGGCCCTTGTACAGCGCCGCAGGCACGTTGCGCACGCGGAACACCAGCGTGGTGATGACCGGCTGCCCGTTGTTGGCCGCGTGCAGGTTGTCGCGCGAGAGTATCAAGAAGCGTGTGGTGTTGTGCGCCTCATCCTCCACGTCGCGCGCCAGGATCTCCAGCCCGTAGGTGCGTGCGGCAAGTTCCGGCGCCAGCGCCGCGGCGGTCAGATCGCCGCGTTCCGCGATCTGCCGCGCGGAACCGGCGGTGTCCGCGCCGATCACCGCCTCGAGCTTGCGCGCGCGAATCAGCTTGCGGCACTGGCCCAGCGCCATCACGTGGCTCTGCACGCTCTTGAGACCCGCCAGCGTCGCCCCCTTGGGCGCCATGAGCTGGAAACGGATCGGCATGAAGTATTCGCCGATGATGTGCAGCTCGGAGCGCGGCAGCAGATGGTGAATGTCCGCGACGCGCCCGGCGACAGAGTTTTCCACCGGGATCATGCCGAGGTCGGCGCGACCTTCCTCGAGTGCCGCGAAGCAGTCTTCGAACGTCGCGCAGGGCATCGCCTCAAAATCGGGATAGGCGTCATGGCAGGCCATGTGGGAGTTGGCTCCCGGCTCGCCCTGGTAGACGATCTTCTTCATAGTCTTCTCTTCTCTGTTTGCCGCTCAGGGGATGTCCCGCGCGTCGCGGGCATCCTGTCCGCCGTTCTATCAGACGTTGACCTTGCCTGCCTCGATGACCTTGCGCACGCGGGCCAGGTCCTCGGGCGTGTTCACATCCATCGGCGTGCTCGCCACCAGCGTCACATCGATGCGCATGCCGTCTTCCAGCGCCCGCAGCTGTTCCAGCTTCTCGCGTTTCTCCAAAGCCGAAGGCGGCAGCGAGACGAACCGTTCCAGCGCGGCGCGCCGGTAGGCGTAGACGCCGATGTGCTGATACAGCGGCCCGTCGCCCGCCGGCGCCGTGGCGCGGGTGAAGTAAAGCGCCCTGTGCCTGCCCGATATAGGACCCTCAACCGGCGTGGTCACCGCCTTGACGAAGCCGGGATCGTTGCGATCTTCGTCGTTGCGGATCTCGGTCATGATGGTGCCGATGTCCACCTTTGGATCGATGAGCGGCGCAAACGCCGCGCGGATCGCATCGGGATCGATCAGCGGCACGTCGCCCTGCAGATTGAGGATCACCGGGTGGCGGCCATCGGGATCGGTCTTGAGCGCGGCCTCATACACCCGGTCGGATCCCGATTCGTGGTCGGATCTTGTCAGCACGGCCTGACCGCCCGCCGCATGCACCGCTGCGACAATTCGCGCATCGTCGGCTGCGACCACGACCGGTCCGATGGCGGCAATGCTCGCCTGGCGCCAGACATGCACGATCATCGGCTCCCCGGCGATCTCCGCCAGAGGCTTGTCGGGCAGGCGGCTGGAGGCCATTCTTGCCGGGATTACAACCAGTGCGCTCAGCGCGCGCTCGGGCATTGATGCGGTGGAAGACGCGGGCATGCGGGGCGTTGAACTCCATGGCCGGGGCGGATCGGCAAAAGCTGCAATGGCCGGAGGCGACGCGCGCGCAGCCTCCTGGGCGGACCCAAGCCGGACATTGTATGAACTGGGTGTTTTATACCTATGGACAGCCGCGTCAAAAAATTTGTAGTTTCCGGCGACTTCGAATAAAGGCCTCAGGCAGGCAACCGTTGGCCGCGAACGCCGGATTGGACCGCGCGCGGACGGAAATGCCGGGCCAGACACATCGGCTGGGGGAGACGGGCCGTGCGCGCCGCGCAACGCGCACGCTATTCGCTCCAGCACAGCGCGACAAAGCGCCTGATCGCCAACCGAATGCCAAGTGGAGCCGGATAGCATGGACAGTTTCGAGTTGAACAAGATTGCCGGCGCGGTCTTGCTCTCCCTTCTCATCGTCATGGCGCTCGGGGTCTCCTCGGACATTATCTTCCATTCTGAAGCGCCCGAGACGCCGGGTTACGTGATCGAGGTCGCGGATACGGGCGATGGGGCCGCCGAAGCCGCGGCCGAGCCGGCTGAAGAGGTTGTGCCGATCGGTACGCTGCTGGCCAGCGCGGATGCCGCCAACGGCGAGAAGGTGGCCAAGAAGTGCGCCGCCTGTCATACGTTCGAGCAGGGCGGTGCCAACAAGGTCGGTCCGAACCTCTACGAGACTGTTTCCCGCACGCCGGGTACTCACCCGGGCTTTGACTATTCCACCGCGATGGTTGAGTACGGCGCGGATCATGTCTGGAGTTTCGAAAATCTCGATCACTTCCTCGAGAAGCCGAAGGACGCTGTCCCGGGTACGAAGATGGGCTTTGCGGGCCTGAAGAAGGCCGACGATCGGGCCGATCTACTGGCCTATATGCGCACGCTGGCCGCAAACCCGGAGCCGCTGCCCGCGGTGGAGTCTGAAGTGGCCCCGGCAGAAACGGACGCTGAAGCGCCCGCCGCAGAAGCTCCGGCCACCGAGGCGCCTGCCGAGGCTCCCGCGCAATAAGTCTTCAAGCCGTCGAAATAACAAAGGCCGGGCATTCGTGTCCGGCCTTTTTTGTGTTTGCCGCTGTTTTGCCGCGAAATCACCGTTAATTAATTCGCAGTGATGCGGCGATTGCGGACGCGCGGTGGACATGAGTCCTGATATGGGGAAGTGTCTCAAGCCGGATCGACATCCGGAGGATTCATGAACACGCCTGGACTGCGAAGCACTCTGATCATGGCGCTGTGCCTGTTGTCATCCGCCGTCTGGGCGGATGAGCCGCAATGGCGCCACGCCACCGCGCTGACCGGCACGCCGAAATACGGCCCCGACGTCACCCATTTCGATTACGTCAATCCCGATGCGCCTAAGGGCGGGCTGGTGCGGTTGTCGACATCCGGCGGCTTCGACACGTTCAATCCGGTGCTGCCCAAGGGTAACGCGGCGCCCGGCTCGGCGCTGATCTACGACAGCCTGATGGACCTTGCGCTCGACGAGGCCGATATCAGCGCCGAATACGGCGTGATCGCTTCCGCCATGCGCTATCCCGAGGATTTCGGCTGGGTCGAGTTCCGTCTGCGGCCCGAAGCACGTTGGCACGACGGCGAACCGATCACGGTGGCCGACGTGACCTGGAGCTTCGACAAGCAGGTCGAGCTGAGCCCGGCGCACCGCTTTTACTACCGCAACGTGGTCAAGGCCGAGGCTGTAGGCGATGACGCCGTGCGCTTCACCTTCGACGTGACCGGAAACCGCGAGCTGCCGCACATTATGGGGCAGTTGCAGATCCTGCCCAAGCACTGGTGGGAAGGAACGGCACCCAACGGCGAGAAGCGCAGCATCGCCGAGGGCACGCTGGAACCACCGCTGGGGTCGGGCGCCTATCGCATCAAGGAGTTCGATGCCAATCGCCAGATCACCTACGAGCGGGTGCAGGATTATTGGGCCGCCGATCTGCCGGTGCGCGTGGGCACCAACAATTTCGACGAGATCCGCTACGACTCCTATCGCGACGCGACCGTACTGCTGGAAGCCTTCAAGGGCGACCAATACGATTTCCGCGCGGAGAACAGCGCCAAGAACTGGGCGACAGGCTATGATTTTCCCGCCGTCCACGACGGCCGGGTGATCCTGGAGATGTTCCCTGACAAGGCGCGCGGCATCATGCAGGCCTTTGTGCCGAACTTGCGGCGCGAAAAATTTTCCGATCCCCGCGTGCGCGAGGCGCTGAACCTGGCGTTCGATTTCGAAAACGCCAACCGCACGACGTTCTTTGGCCAGTACAAGCGCATCGATTCCTATTTCGCCGGAACGGAGTTGGCCGCGACTGGCCTGCCGCAAGGCAAGGAGCTCAAGATCCTGGAGAGCGTGCGCGATCTGGTGCCGCCGGAGGTGTTCATCACGCCATACGTCAATCCGGTCAACGGCGATCCGCAGAAACTGCGTGACAACCTGCGCAAGGCGGTGGGCCTGCTCAAGCAGGCTGGCTGGGAGTTGAAGGGCCGCAAGATGGTCAACGTCAAGACGGGCGAGCCCTTTGAGATCGAGTTCATCGCGCAGGATCCGGGAGCCGAGCGCTATGTCCTGCCCTACGCCAGCAATCTCGAGCGCATCGGCATCACGATGACTCTGCGGGTTCTCGACACGCCGCAATACATCAACCGCGTGCGCGGGCGTGACTTCGACATGACGACGCTGGGTTGGGGACAGTCCCTATCGCCGGGCAATGAGCAGCGCGAGTTCTGGGGGTCGGATTCCGCCGACCGTCCGCAATCGCGCAACTATGCCGGCATCCGTGACAAGGGCGTCGACGCGCTGATCGACAAGGTGATTTTCGCCAAGGATCGCGACGAGCTGGTCGCCGCCACCCATGCGCTCGACCGGGTGCTGCTGGCGCACCATTTCGTGATCCCGCAGTGGTATCTCGACGTCAGCCGCACGGCACGCTGGGATCGCTTCGGCCACCCAGAGAATATCCCGGAATACACCCACGGGTTCCCCGAGATCTGGTGGTGGGACGAGGCCAAGGCCGCCCGGGTGGGGCCGCAGAGATGAGCGCTGGAGGGTTCTCCCGGCGCTCAGTCCTGCGCATGGCCGCGGCGTCCGCGCTGGCGCCGCTTGCTACGACGCTGATGCCCCGCTTCGCCCGCGCCGTCTCGCGCAACGGCGCGGAGCACCATGGCCTGTCGGTGTTCGGAGATCTGAAATACGGCGCCGATTTCACGCACTTCGACTATCTGGTCCCGGACGCGCCCAAGGGCGGTCGGATTGCCTTCACCGCGCCCTCCTGGGCCTACAACCAGAACCCACAGACCTTCAACACGCTCAATTCGTTCATTCTCAAGGGCGACGCGCCGCCGCGCATGGAGCTGTGTTTCGACAGCCTGATGGTGCGCGCGTTGGATGAGCCGGACGCGGTCTACGGGCTGTTGGCGCGCTCCGTCAGCGTGTCGGACGACGGCAACCGCTATCGCTTCCATCTTCGGCCCGAGGCGCGCTTTCACGACGGTACGCCGCTTGTGGCCGAGGACGTGGCCTTCACTCTGATGTTGCTGAAGGAAAAGGGGCATCCGCTGATCAGCCAGACGATCACCGAGATGGTCTCGGCCGAGGCACTTTCGTCCGAGGTGGTCGAGGTGGCCTTTTCCGGCAAGCAGACCCGGCAACTGCCGATGGTCGTCGCCGGTCTGCCGGTCTTCTCCAGGCGCTACTACGAGACCCAGGATTTCACCAAGACCACGATGGAGCCGCCGCTGGGCTCCGGACCCTACCGGGTCGGCGCCTTCGAGCAGGGCCGCACCATCGACTACGAGCGCGTGGAGGACTGGTGGGCGCGCGATCTCCCCGTCGCCCGCGGCGCCTTCAATTTCGACGTCATCCGCATCGAGTTCTTCCGCGACCGGCAAATCGCCTTCGAGGCGATGAAGAAGGGCAAGCTGACGTTCTACGAGGAGTTCGTCTCCAAGAGCTGGGCGACGGAGTATGATTTCCCCGCCGTGCGCGACGGGCGCGTGATCAAGACGACGTTTCCCGACGACCGGCCCGCCGGAGCGCAGGGCTGGTTCTTCAACACCCGGCGGGATAAATTTTCAGATCCGCGCACCCGGGAGGCTATCGGCCTGGCGTTCGATTTCGAGTGGACAAATCAGAACCTGTTCTACGGGCTCTACGAGCGCACCAATTCCTTCTTCCAGAATTCCGAGATGATGGCCCACGGCGTGCCCTCGGCTGAAGAACTGACGCTGCTGGAACCGTTGCGCGGCCAGCTTTCCGCAGACGTGTTCGGCGAGGTCTGGCGCGCGCCCGTCTCCGATGGCTCGGGCCAGGATCGTGCTTTGTTTCGCCGCGCGACGGAGCTGCTGCGTGACGCCGGCTGGATACGCGAGGGCCAGACGCTGGTCTCGGCATCCGGGACGCCGCTGACGGTGGAGTTCCTGTCCAATTCGCCGAGCTTCGAGCGGGTGATCCTGCCCTATGTGAAGAACCTCCGCCTGATCGGTGTGGAGGCGACCTTCCGGGTGGTCGATTCAGCACAATATCAGTCGCGGCTCAACGATTTCGATTTCGATGCCGTGGGCCGGCGCTATGCCATGGAGGCGACGCCCGGCGAGGGCATCCGGCAGTTCTGGGGATCGGATGCGGCCGGGCGCCCGGGCAGCAACAATCTCGCCGGTATCAGCGATCCGGCCGTTGACGCGCTTATTGAAAAGATCATTCACGCCGATAGCCGCGAGGCGATGACCATCGCGTGCAAGGTGCTGGACCGGGTGCTGCGCGCGTCGCACTACTGGGTGCCCAACTGGTACAAGGCCAGCCACGCGGTGGCCTATTGGGACCGCTTCGGATTTCCTCCGGAGAAACCGCGCTACGGGTTTCCCGTGGAAACCACCTGGTGGTCCGACGGGACCAAAGCCGCGACGTTCGACTAGAACGATGTTCCATTATCGCTCCTGCGACGATGGTGACGCGCGCGTTAATGATGCTATAGCTTGTTGGAATCGGTTGGTTTTCGCCAATGAGCGGGTTCCGGGCGAACACACGCCGATGCAGACGGACTGAGAACAGACCATGGGCGCCTACATCCTGCGACGGCTGCTTCTGATGATCCCGACGATCATCGGCATCATGGCGGTCAACTTCGTGATCATCCAGTTTGCGCCGGGCGGGCCGGTGGAGAAGGTCATTGCCCAGCTCACGGGCACCGATGTCTCCGCCACCGCGCGGATTTCCGGCGGCAGCGGCGATCTCGGCGGCGGCCAGAGCGCCAGCCAGGGCGGCGGTGCGGAATCGAGCTCCAAATATCGCGGCGCGCAAGGCCTGGATCCGGAGTTCATCAAGGATCTGGAGAAGCAGTTCGGCTTCGACAAGCCGCCGCTGGAGCGCTTCGGGCGGATGCTGTGGAACTACGCCCGCTTCGATTTCGGCGAGAGTTATTTTCGCGACATCGCGGTGGTCGATCTGGTGATCGAGAAGATGCCCGTGTCGATTTCGCTCGGGCTCTGGATGACGCTGATCTCCTATCTGATTTCGATCCCGCTTGGGATACGCAAGGCGGTGACCGACGGTAGCCGTTTTGATGTCTGGACCTCGGCGGTGATCGTCGTGGGCTATGCGATTCCGGGCTTCCTGTTCGCTGTGCTGCTGATCGTGCTCTTCGCCGGCGGCTCGTTCTTCGACTGGTTCCCCTTGCGCGGGCTGTTCTCGGACAATTGGGACACGCTGTCGTGGGGCGAAAAGATTCTCGATTACTTCTGGCACCTGGCGCTGCCGCTGACCGCGATGGCGCTGTCGGCGTTTGCCACCACGACACTGCTGACCAAGAATTCCTTCCTTGATGAGATCCGCAAGCAATATGTGGTGACGGCCCGCGCCAAGGGGCTGAGCGAGCGCGAGGTGCTGTACCGGCATGTGTTCCGCAATGCCATGCTGATCATCGTGGCGGGCTTCCCCGGCGCCTTCATCTCGTCGTTCTTCGCGGGATCGCTGCTGATCGAGACGATCTTCTCGCTCGACGGGCTGGGGCTTTTGGGTTTTGAGTCGGTAATCAACCGCGACTATCCGGTGATCTTCGCGACCTTGTTCATCTTCTCGCTGATGGGGCTGCTGGTCGGATTGATTTCCGACCTCACCTACACCTGGATCGATCCCCGGATCGATTTCGAAAGCCGGGAGGTCTGAGCCATGACAGCCGACATGCGTCTCGAAAAAGATCTTTCCGACCAAGGATATGAGACCATCAATCCATTGCCGGCCGAGGAGCAGCCACCGCGCGAGAAATTCAAGCTGTCGCCGATGAACCGCCGCCGGCTCACGAACTTCCGCGCCAACCGGCGCGGCTACTGGTCGTTGTGGATCTTTCTGGTGCTCTTCGCGCTGTCGCTGGTCGCGGAATTCATCGCCAACGACAAACCGATCCTGATTTCCTACAAGGGCGAGCTGCTCACGCCGATCTTCGTCGACTATCCGGAAGAGAAATTCGGCGGCTTTCTCGCGGTGACCGATTACCGCGACCCCTTCATCAAGGAGGAGGTCGAGAGCAACGGCTGGATGGTCTGGCCGCCGATCCGATACTCCTACAACACGGTGAACAACGAACTCCCGGTGCCGGCGCCCGCGCCGCCGTCGTGGATGTTGGACAAGGAGACGCGCTGCCAGCGCTATCCGCAAGGGGTGGCGGACAGCGGCTGCACGCTGGGCAACTGGAACTGGGTCGGCACCGACGATCAGGGTCGTGACGTGGTGGCGCGGCTGATCTACG
Source organism: Breoghania sp. L-A4 (assembly GCF_003432385.1). Lineage (NCBI taxonomy): Bacteria > Pseudomonadati > Pseudomonadota > Alphaproteobacteria > Hyphomicrobiales > Stappiaceae > Breoghania > Breoghania sp. L-A4. The sequence goes on from NZ_CP031841.1 coordinate 368,529, forward strand.
GCTTCCGGCTGTCGGTGCTGTTTGGGCTGACGCTGACGGTTCTCTCGTCGATCATCGGCGTCTCGGCCGGCGCGGTGCAAGGGTACTATGGCGGCTGGATCGATCTTCTTTTCCAGCGCTTCATCGAGATCTGGACGTCGATTCCGACGCTCTATCTGATCCTGATCATCGCCAGTATTCTGACGCCGAACTTCTGGATCCTGTGCGGAATTCTGCTGGCGTTCTCCTGGGTGGCGCTGGTGGGCGTGGTGCGCGCGGAATTCCTGCGCGGCCGCAATTTCGAATATGTGAACGCCGCGCGGGCGCTGGGCGTGTCCAACCGCGCCATCATGTTCCGGCATCTGCTGCCCAACGCCATGGTGGCGACGCTGACCTTCATGCCGTTCATCCTCAACGGCTCGATCTCGACGCTGACGGCGCTGGACTTTCTCGGCTTCGGGCTGCCGCCGGGCTCGCCGTCGCTGGGCGAACTGCTGGCCCAGGGCAAGAACAACCTGCAGGCGCCCTGGCTGGGGTTCTCGGGCTTCCTGGTGATCTCGGTGATGCTCAGCCTGTTGATCTTCATCGGCGAGGCGGTGCGCGACGCCTTCGACCCGCGCAAGACGTTCAAGTGAGGCGGGCGATGAACGACTCCAAGCAGATGAATGACCCTCTCCTTTCGATCCGCAACCTCGACGTGGACTTCACGCAGGCCGATTTCACAACCCATGCGGTCAGGAACGTCTCCTTTGACATTCGCAAGGGGGAAACGCTGGCGCTGGTGGGCGAGTCCGGGTCGGGAAAATCGGTCACCGCCCTGTCGATCCTGAAGCTGCTGCCCTATCCGGCCGCCTCGCATCCGAATGGCGAGATTCTGTTCAACGGCGAGAATCTGCTCAACGCCCGGGAACCGGCGTTGCGCGCGGTGCGCGGCAACGACATCTCGATGATCTTCCAGGAGCCGATGACCTCGCTCAACCCGTTGCACAGCGTTGAGCGGCAGGTGTCGGAAATTCTCAAGCTGCACCGGGGCATGGGCGACAAGGCGGCGCGCGCGCGGGTGCTCGAACTGCTCGACCAGGTCGGCATCCGCGATCCGGAGACCCGGCTCGCCTCCTATCCGCATCAGCTTTCCGGCGGCCAGCGCCAGCGCGTGATGATCGCCATGGCGCTTGCGAATGAACCGGACCTGTTGATCGCCGATGAGCCGACCACCGCGCTCGACGTGACCGTGCAGGCGCAGATCCTGAAGCTGCTGAAGGATCTGCAGGGCGAACGCGGCATGGCCATGCTGTTCATCACCCATGACCTCGGGATCGTGCGCAAGACCGCCGACCGGGTTTGCGTGATGACCGACGGCGAGATCGTTGAACAAGGACCGGTCGAGGGGATTTTCACCAATCCGCAGCACGCCTACACGCGTCATCTGCTGGCGGCGGAACCGAAGGGCACACCGCCGAAACGCGACATGGAGCGCCCCATCGTCGTGGAGGCGGACGATCTGAAGGTCTGGTTCCCGGTCAAGCGCGGCTTCCTGCGCCGCACCGTCGATCACATCAAGGCGGTGGACGGCATCGACGTGCGGGTGCGCGAGGGCCAAACGCTGGGTGTGGTGGGCGAGAGCGGCTCGGGCAAGACCACGCTCGGGCTGGCGATCCTGCGGATGATTTCCTCAAAAGGTCGCATCGCGTTTTTCGGCAAGGACATCCAGGAGAAATCCTGGCGCGACATGCGGCCGCTGCGCCGCGACATGCAGGTGGTCTTCCAAGATCCCTTCGGCTCGTTGAGCCCACGCATGTCGATCGCCGAGATCGTCGCCGAAGGCCTGGGCATCCACATGCCGCATCTGTCAAAGCAGGAGCGCGACCGCAAGGTCGCCGCCGCGCTGGACGAGGTCGGCATTGATCCCGCGACCATGCACCGCTATCCGCATGAATTCTCCGGCGGCCAGCGTCAGCGCATCTCGGTGGCTCGGGCCATGGTTCTGGAGCCGAAATTCGTCATGCTCGACGAGCCGACCTCGGCGCTGGACATGAGCGTGCAGGCGCAGGTGGTCGATCTGCTGCGCGACCTGCAGAAGAAGCACGACCTGGCCTATCTGTTCATCAGCCACGATCTGAAGGTGGTGCGCGCGCTCGCCAACGACGTGATCGTCATGCGCCAGGGCAAGGTGGTGGAATCCGGCACGTCGGACAGGATTTTCGACGCGCCGCGGACCGACTACACCAAGGCGCTGATGGCCGCGGCCTTCCGCCTCGAGGCCGTGGGCGAAGGCCTGGTCAGCGAATAGCTCCGGTCAACGCCATCAGGCTGCGGTTATCAGAACGGGGTTCTGGAGCGGATGGCGGCGCTGAGCGTTCCTTCGTCGAGGTAGTCCAATTCGCCGCCGACCGGCACGCCATGCGCAAGCCGGGAAATCTTCGCACCGAGGCCAGCGAGCTGGTCTGTGACGTAATGCGCGGTCGTCTGGCCCTCCATGGTGGCGTTCACCGCCAGGATCACTTCGTCCACGCCGCCGGCCTTTACCCGCGCCACCAGCGCGTCGATTGTCAGATCCTCCGGCCCGATGCCGTCGAGCGGCGACAGGGTGCCGCCGAGCACATGATAGCGCGCGTTGATCGCGGCTGCGCGTTCCAGCGCCCACAGATCCGAAACATCCTCCACGACGACAATCGTGCGCGCGTCGCGGCGCGGATCGGCACAGACGGTGCAAGGATCGCTGGTGTCGATGTTGCCGCATGTTGCGCAGACGCCGACGCTTTGAACGGCCACGCCCATGGCTTCGGCCAGCGGCACCAGCAACTGTTCCTTCTTCTGGATCAGCTGCAGCGCCGCGCGGCGCGCCGAGCGTGGCCCCAGCCCCGGAAGCTTGGCCAGCAACTGGATCAGCCGCTCGATCTCCGGTCCTGTGACCCTGCGCGTGCTCATGGAATGTCCCGGCGCGAAGGGCGGATCAAAACGGCAGCTTCATGCCTGCGGGCAGACCGAGACCGCTCATCATCTCCTGGGTCTTTTCGGCCATCGCGGCCTCCGCCTTGGCCTTGGCGTCATTGTGCGCGGCGATGATCAGATCCTCGAGGATCTCGACTTCGTCGGCCTTGGCGAGCGAGGGGTCGATCTTCAGGCTCTGCATGGTGCCCTTGCCGTTCAGCGTGACGACGACCATGCCGCCGCCGGAGGCGCCAGTGACCTCGATGGCCGCGACCTCCTCCTGAAGCGAGCCCATCTGCTCTTGCATCTGCTTGGCCTGCTTCATCATCTTCATGAAATCCATCGGGGCGCCTCGTTGGATCTGTCCGGGTCGCGGCCTGGCACGCGCCGGAGGGTGGGTGGAACACGCAGCCGGATATGGGCGCGTTTGCGTTGAAATCCAGAGTCCGCGCCGGGAAGAGGCGATGCGGCTCCGCGGCTTTCTGATATCAGTCGTCGTCGTCCGTCTCGTCGTCGGGAGACGCATCAAGAACATCTGTGTCTTCGCCCTCGAGAACCCGCACATCGACGATTTCCGAGCCGGGAAAGGCGTCGAGCACGGCGGAGACGGCCGGATTGGCGCGGGCGTCGGTGACAAGCTGCGCCTGATCGGCCTCGCGGCGCTCATGGATCGTCTGCGCGCCGGGTTCGGCGCGGCTGACGGCGACAAGCCAGCGTTGTCCGGTCCAGTCGCTCAGCTTGCGGCCGAGCACGCCCGCGAGATCAGCGGCCGCGCCCTTGTCGATGGCGATGTCGAGCCGGCCCGGCTGGATGGCGATCAGCCGGATTTGCCGCTCTATGGCGAATTTCAAGGAGATGTCGCGGTTTTGCGCCGCCAGCGCGGCCACGTCTTCCAGCGTGCCGATGGTGAGCGTGGTCTCGGACGGGACGTCGCTGAGCGCAGGCTCGGGTGGGGATTGCGCTGTCTGAGGCTCCGGCTGGGGCACATGCTTGGGCTGGTGCGCGGCCTGCTGGCCGCCCGTGATGGCCTGCAGCCGCGGTGCGCCTTGTTGGAGTGCCGACATGGATGGTGCGCCGGCCGGCGGGGCGGATTGTTGCGCCGGCGCCTGTTGCGCATGTCCGCCCGGCTGTCCGCCGCCACCTGCGGCGGGGCCGCCGCCAGCGGGCGCGGCAGGGGCAGCCTGCTGCGTGCCGCGCAACTGACGCAGGGCGTCGTCGGGCGTGGGCAGGTCGGCGGCGTAGCACAGGCGGATCAGCGCCATGTCGGCGGCCGCCAGCGGCTTGGGCGCGGTCTGTACCTCGCCCACCGCCTTGAGCAGCATCTGCCACGCCCGGCCCAGCACGCGCATCGACAGCGCCTCGGCAAAAGCCTTGCCGCGCGTGCGCTCGGTCTCGGTGACAGAGGTGTCGTTGCCGGCATCGGGCACCACCTTGAGGCGGGTCACCAGATGCACGAATTCCGCGAGATCGCTCATGATCACGGCCGGGTCGGCGCCCACATCGTATTGTTCGCGCAACCCATCGAGGGCCGCGGCCGCATCGCCCTTCATCACGTGTTCGAACAGATCGATCACCCGGGCGCGGTCGGCCAGTCCCAGCATGCCGCGCAACTCGTCGGCGGTGATCGTGCCCGCGCCATGCGCCATGGCCTGGTCGAGCAGCGACAGTGAATCGCGCACGGAGCCCTCGGCCGCACGCGCCACCATGGCAAGCGCCTCGTCCTCGATCGCCACCTTCTCGGAATCCGAAATCCGCCGCAGGTGCTTGACCAGCGTTTCGGCTTCCACGCGGCGCAAATCGAAGCGCTGGCAGCGCGACAGCACCGTCACCGGAACCTTGCGGATTTCCGTGGTGGCGAAGATGAATTTCACGTGCTCGGGCGGCTCTTCGAGCGTCTTCAGCAGCCCGTTGAAGGCCGCCTTCGACAGCATGTGCACCTCATCGATGATGTAGACTTTGTAGCGCGCGGAAACGGGCCGGTAGCGCGCCGCATCGGTGATCTCGCGAATGTCGTCGATGCCGGTGTGCGAGGCGGCGTCCATCTCGATGACGTCGATGTGGCCGCCGTCCATGATCGCCTGGCAATGGATGCCCAGCCGTTCGAGCGCGATGGTCGGCTGGTCGATCTCGCCGGGGATCTCGTAGTTGAGGGCGCGCGCCAGAATCCGCGCCGTGGTCGTCTTGCCGACACCGCGCACGCCGGTCAGCATCCAGGCCTGGGCGATGCGCCCGGTCTCGAACGCATTGGACAGGGTGCGCACCATCGGCTCCTGGCCGATCAGGTCGGTAAAATCGCGCGGGCGGTATTTGCGGGCGAGAACGCGGTAGGCGCCGTCATCCTTGGTCGCGTCGGGCGTGGGGATGAGACTCGGCTGAACGGGATCGTTCAGCGTGCCGTCAGGCTGGTCGTCATTGTGGAGATTGCCGTCCATGACGCCCCGTTCGGGCCGCCGTGCAAAGCGGCCAATTCCGCCGCGGCCCGGCCTGCGGCGGCCTGTGAGCCCCGGCTTGTGGTAAGCCGTTTGACTGTGGCGCGCCGCGCGCCGAATGGAGGTGGGAGGTTGGACACGGTGACCCGTGCCGATACTCGTTGGGGCTGCTTCCTTCCGGACCTGACCCGGTTGGCGAGTGGCGCGTCCACTAGCCAACCTCCCGAGCCCGTTATATCAGGATTAGGAGGGGCGTTGGCAAGGGCCAATCCGGGCGAATGTCGCAAGCGCCGGATTCCTGCACAGTTTTGCCCGAAACGGCGCGCACCGCCGCTCGCACCGAGGAGCCGACTCCGTCGCGCTTTGGAGATACCGCAAACATTCGAGGAACCGCATGTCCGAACCCGATGGCTTTTCACTCGATCCCTGGCTTGAGACCGACAGCGCCTTCGTCCTGGATCTGCCGTTGAGCACGCTGCGGCTGTCAGGTGACGCGCGCTATCCGTGGCTGCTCCTGGTGCCGCGAAAGCCCAATCTCATCGAAATCATCGATCTGGACGCGGCTGATCGCACACAATTGATGGCCGAGATCGCGCAGGTCTCCTCCGCATTGAAGGCGATCACCGGCTGCGACAAGCTGAATGTCGGCGCGCTGGGCAACATGGTGGCGCAACTGCATGTGCATGTGATCGCGCGATTCAACGACGATCCGGCCTGGCCGGGGCCCGTGTGGGGCGTGGGCGAGGCGCAGGCCCGATCGCCGGAAGCGCGCGGCGAGATGATTGGGGCCCTGCGACGGGCGCTGGACTGAGCCCGCGCCGCTTTGCATCCCGCGAGGTGCCGCGATAGCCTCGCCGCACCGAATCCCTCCGCCTCCAGCAGGCGCGCTTTCTGAGACAGGCCGGGAAAGTTTTCACACCATGAGCTTCGCGCATCCCTCCGATCCCTCGGTCCTGCTTGGCTTTGCCGCAAACGACATCGACAGGCTGGCGGACAAGCGCGAGGATGCCGCCTGGATCGCGGCGGCACGCGATGGCGAGGCGGCCCGTTTCCTGCTGTTCTGCGGCGACCGTCCGGTGATCGGCATCGGCGAGTCGCTTCGGATCGGACATGCGCGAGCGCTCGCGGAGGCTCTGCAGGCCGATTTTGACGACTGTCCGTTTCTCGGCAGCCGCGACGGGCCGGCCTTTTTCTCCGCCGGGATTCCACTCGGCGAGACGGCCGAGGAGAGCGTGGAGGCCGCGGGGGCGCTGAAACTCATCGATCTGCGTTCGCTGGCGGTGGACGGCCAGATGCCCGCCGGTGACGTGGGGCTTCTGGCGCAGGGGCGCTCGCTGCTGCACTGGCACCAGACGCACCGGTTTTGCTCGCGCTGCGGCACCAGGAGCATCCTGACCCAGGGCGGCTACCGGCGCGACTGCCCCTCGTGCGGTGGTCTGCATTTTCCGCGCACCGATCCCGTCGCCATCATGCTGACGGTCGACGGCGACCGTTGCCTGCTCGGACGCCAGCCGCGTTTTGTCGAGGGCATGTATTCGGCGCTTGCGGGCTTCATTGAGCCGGGCGAGACGATCGAGGCGGCGGTGCGGCGCGAAACCTGGGAGGAGGCCGGAATCCGTGCGGGCCGGGTGAGCTATTATGCCAGCCAGCCCTGGCCGTTTCCCGCCTCGCTGATGATCGGCTGCATTGTCGAAGCGCTGACCACGGGGATCACCATGGACGCGACCGAGCTCGACGATTGCCGATGGTTCCACCGCGACGACGTGGCCCTGATGCTGCCACGCACGCACCCCGACGGCCTGATCGCGCCGCCGCCCATGGCCATCGCCCACATCCTGATGAAGGCCTTCGTCGACGGCGAGGTCTGAGAGATCCCACCAGCGGCCGCGTCTTGCGGCCGTACGCCCTCTCCCCTATGTCAGCGGTCCGGCACGTTTCGCCAAGCCACAGGAGCCCGCATCGCCATGCTGTCCCTCGCCACCCGCTCCTTTTCCCAAGTGCTGTCGCCACCGTTTCGCGCGATCCTGTGGAAGTCGCTCGGCATCACGGTGGCGCTGCTGATCGTCGTGTGGATGGCGATCCAGGGGACGGTCGTCTATTTCATTGATTTCACCAGCTATCCGTGGCTGGAGACGGTGATCGGCATCCTCACCGGCATCGGCGCCCTCATCGGTCTGGGTTTCCTGATCGCACCTGTCAGCGCGATTTTCGCGGGCCTGTTTCAGGACGAAGTCGCGGATCTTGTCGAGAGCCAGGATTATCCGGCTGACCCGCCGGGCAAGCCCATGGCGCTGATTCCCTCGTTGTGGCTTGCGGTGAAATTCGCCGGCGTGGTGATCCTGGGCAACCTGATCGCGCTGATCCTGCTGTTGGTGCCCGGCATCAACATCGTCGCCTTCTTTCTCGTCAACGGCTACCTGCTCGGACGGGAATTCTTCCAGTTCGCCGCCATGCGCGATGTCGACGAGGCGGCCGCCAAGCGGCTGCGCAAGGCGCATGGCGGCACGGTTCTCCTGGGCGGGCTGTTGATCGCGGGCGTGCTGGCGATTCCGATCCTCAACCTGCTGACGCCGATCTTCGCCACCGTCTTCATGGTGCACCTGTACAAGCGTGTTCGGGCGCGGACGATGGCCGCGGCCGTCTGAGCCCGCGACCCGCGGTCGCGCCCGATTTCATGCTGCGGCGCACCGATATTGTCGCTGCGTTGCGGTGACTGAAGGGGCATTCCAGCCCGCCTCAATGGCGTTGAACAATCGTGAAATCTTCAGTTTGACGATTCGGCGGTGGTTTTTTGCCGCGCCGCATGGTGCGATCGATTTGCCGGGAAACGGCGCGAAACGGCCTTCAAACGGACCTCAACGCCTGCCAGATAGTGAAAAATTGAGGCGTGAGGCGGAAATAGGGTATTCCTGTTTTGACGCCGCCGCCGTTTGGGCCTAGAACGGCGACGAAATAATCCTTGGTTTTGCTTACGTTTACGTAAGCTGGAAGGGATCGCCAAATGTCGGAAGTCGACGCCAAGGCCGCAAGGCCCCTGTCGCCCCATCTGCAAATCTACAAGCCCATCCTCACGATGGTCACGTCCATCCTGCACCGCATTACGGGATCGGCGCTCTACGTCGGTACCGTGCTTGTGGCCTGGTGGCTCATCGCCATCGCCAGCGGGCCCGCCTACTATGATTTCGTCAGCGAGATCTTCGGCTCGATCCTGGGTCGCCTCGTGCTCTTCGGGTTCACCTGGGCGCTGACGTTCCACATGATCGGCGGCATGCGCCATCTGGTCTGGGACACCGGTCGCGGCCTCGAAAAGGGCACCCGCGAGAAGCTGGCGCTTGCAACCGTCATCGGCTCCGTGGTGCTGACGATCCTGCTTTGGATCATCGGCTACGCGGTTCGCTGAGCCACAGGAGAGACACCATGAGCATGCGTACGCCCCTGGGCAAGGTCCGCGGCCTCGGGTCTGCAAAGGACGGCACCGAGCATTTCTGGCGCCAGCGGGTGACCGCGGTGGCCAATATTCCGCTGATCGTCTTCTTCATCGTCGTTCTGGTGATGCTGCAAGGCGCTGACTACGAGACCGCGCGGTCGTTCATCGGCTCGCCGCTGGTTGCCATCGCCGTGCTGCTCGTTCTGCTGGCTGGCATCTATCACATGAAGCTCGGCATGCAGATCATCATCGAGGACTATGTGCCCGGTGAACTGGCGCGGGTCATCTGGCTGATGGCCAACACCTTCTTTTGCGCGATCATCGGGCTCGCCTCGGTCTTCGCGGTCGTCAAAATCAGCGTCGGGAGCTGAACGCATGGCAGCATCGAACGCGAACAGTGGTCCGTCTGCGGGCGGCCATGCCTATGAATATGTCGATCACGAATTCGACGTCGTGGTCGTCGGAGCCGGCGGCGCGGGCCTGCGCGCAACCCTCGGCATGGCCGAACGCGGCCTGAAGACCGCCTGCATCTCCAAGGTGTTCCCGACCCGCTCGCACACCGTCGCAGCGCAGGGCGGCATCGCGGCATCGCTCGTCAACATGACGCCGGACAGCTGGCAGTGGCACATGTACGACACGGTGAAGGGTTCCGACTGGCTCGGCGACACCGACGCCATGGAGTATCTCGCCCGCGAAGCGCCCAAGGCCGTCTATGAGCTCGAGCATTACGGCGTGCCATTCTCGCGCAACGAGGAAGGCAAGATCTACCAGCGCCCCTTCGGCGGCCACATGCAGAATTTCGGCGACGGCCCCCCGGTGCAGCGCACCTGTGCTGCCGCCGACCGCACCGGTCACGCCATCCTGCACACGCTCTATGGCCAGTCGCTCAAGCACAACGCCGAGTTCTACATCGAGTATTTCGCGCTCGACCTGATCATGTCGGACGACGGCGTTTGCCAGGGTGTCATCGCCTGGAACCTCGACGACGGCACGATCCATCGCTTCTCCGCCAAGATGGTGGTTCTGGCGACCGGCGGCTACGGCCGTGCCTATTTCTCCGCAACCTCCGCGCACACCTGTACGGGTGACGGCGGCGGCATGGTCGCGCGCGCGGGCCTTCCGCTGCAGGACATGGAGTTCGTGCAGTTCCACCCCACCGGCATCTACGGTTCGGGCTGCCTGATCACCGAAGGCGCACGCGGCGAAGGCGGCTATCTGGTCAATTCCGAGGGCGAGCGCTTCATGGAGCGCTACGCGCCGTCGGCCAAGGATCTGGCCTCGCGCGACGTGGTCTCGCGCTGCATGACGCTGGAAATCCGCGAAGGCCGCGGCGTTGGCCCGAACAAGGACCACATCTTCCTGCATCTGGATCATCTTGATCCGGCGCTGCTGCACGAACGGCTTCCGGGCATTTCCGAATCGGCGAAGATTTTCGCCGGCGTCGATCTGACCCGCGAGCCGATTCCCGTGCTGCCGACGGTTCACTACAACATGGGCGGCATCCCGACCAACTACTGGGGCGAGGTGCTCAACGCCGACTCCGACAATCCCGACCGCATCCAGCCGGGCCTGATGGCCGTGGGCGAGGCGGGCTGCGCGAGCGTGCACGGCGCCAACCGGCTCGGCTCCAACTCGCTGACCGATCTGGTGGTGTTCGGCCGCGCCGCCGCCATCCGCGCGGCCGAGGTCGTGGATCCGAAATCACCCGTGCCCACACCGAACGAGGCGTCGTGCGACAAGATCATGCAGCGCTTCGACCGGCTGCGTCACGCCAACGGCTCGATCCCGACGGCCGAACTGCGCGAGAAGATGCAGCGCGCCATGCAGGACGACGCCGCGGTGTTCCGCACCCAGGAAAGCCTGGAGCAGGGCTGCAAGCGGATTTCCGCGATCTGGGGCGAGCTGACCGACGTCAAGGTCACCGACCGCTCGATGATCTGGAATTCCGATCTGGTGGAGACGCTGGAGCTGGAAAACCTGATGGCCAACGCGATCACCACGGTCTATGGCGCGGAAGCGCGCAAGGAGAGCCGTGGCGCGCACGCCCGCGAGGATTACAAGGACGGTCCATTCGCCGGCCGTGACGACGTCAACTGGCGCAAGCACACGCTGGCGCGCGTCGCGGAGAACGGCGATGTGTCGCTCGACTACCGTCCGGTGGTCACCGAACCGCTGACCAAGCTCGCGGACGGCGGTATCGACCCGAAGAAAATCGCGCCGAAAGCGCGCGTCTATTGAGCCATGCCGCGCCCGGGCCCTTCAGCCCGGCCGCGTCATGATTGGCAAACCGGATCCAGCCCGTGACAAGCGCCGCGATCATGCCTGACACATCGAGCCCCTTCGGCACCTACCGTGCCGAGGGTCTGGTCCATTTTGCCTGGAAGCTGGCGGACCGGCACGATCTGTCGGCGGGCCTGCGCAAGCGGCTGCGCGGGCTCGTCTCACGGCTGTTCAGCGGGCCTTATGATACGGAAATCGAGGGCCTGCGCTTCCGGATCTATCCGGCCCAGAACTATGACGACCGCAAGATGCTGTCCAAGGGGCGGCTGCCGGAAAAGGCCGAGCACGCCATGCTGGCGCCTTATCTCGATGCGGGCGTGACGTTTGTCGACGTGGGGGCGAACATCGGCGCCTATGCCCTGTTCGCCGCGCAACGCGGCGCGCGCGTGCTGGCGGTGGAAGCCAATCCGGCGACCGCATCCAAGCTTGCATTCAACATTGCGGCAAACGCCAGCGAGCGCCCGCCCGGCGCGATCCGGTTGGTCGAGAGCGCCGCGGGTGAGGCCGAGAGCACGTTGACCCTGTGGCACGAGCCGTCGAATTGCGGCTTCGCCACGCTGGTCGAGGATCTGACGCAGGGCGAATGGGCCGGCGACTGGCGGCCGCTCGAGGTTGCGGTGCGACCGCTGGCGGACCTTCTGGCTGACGCCGGTATCGACCGCCCCGACGTGCTGAAGATCGACGTCGAGGGGTTCGAGGACCGGGTTCTTCTGCCGTATCTGCGGGCGCGCGAGAAGGCTTTCTGGCCGCGCGCCGTGATGCTGGAAACAAACTGCCAGGCGCATTGGGCCGAGGACTGCCTCTCCTTCCTGGAGGCCTCGGGCTACCGGTGCGTGGGCGAAACGCAAGACAACGGGTTTTTCGTCCTCACGGACTGAGACCGACAGGGCCCGGCTTGCGAGCGGGGCCGCAACGCGGAGCGACGAAATGGTTCAGCTGACGCTTCCCAAGAATTCCAAGGTGGGCGAGGGCAAGGTCTGGGACAAGCCGGCGGGCGCGACGGATGTCCGCGAGTACCGGATTTACCGCTGGAACCCGGACGATGGCGCCAATCCGAATGTCGATACTTATTTCGTCGATCAGGACGACTGCGGCCCGATGGTGCTCGACGGGCTGATCTACATCAAGAACAAGATCGACCCCACGCTGACCTTCCGCCGCTCCTGCCGCGAGGGCATCTGCGGCTCCTGCGCCATGAACATCGACGGCACCAACACGCTCGCGTGCACCAAGGGGCTCGACGAGATCAAGGGGACGGTCAAGATCTACCCGCTGCCGCACATGCCGGTGGTCAAGGACCTGGTGCCGGACCTCACCCACTTCTACTCCCAGCACCGCTCCATCGAGCCCTGGCTGAAGACGGTGACGCCCGAGCCGCAGAAGGAATGGCTGCAGAGCCACGAGGACCGCGCCAAGCTCGACGGGCTCTACGAGTGCATTCTCTGCGCCTGCTGCTCCACCTCCTGCCCCAGCTACTGGTGGAACGGCGACCGCTATCTTGGCCCGGCCATCCTGCTGCAGGCCTACCGCTGGCTGATCGACAGCCGCGACGAGGCCACCGGCGAGCGCCTGGACAATCTCGAAGACCCCTTCCGCCTGTACCGCTGCCACACGATCATGAACTGCAGCCAGGCCTGCCCGAAGGGTCTCAACCCGGCCAAGGCGATCGCCGAGATCAAGAAGATGATGGTTGAGCGGCGGGTCTAGAGCGTTTCCTTGTTAAATGGAACCATTCTGCGGAGATGAGTTTTGTCGAGGATCAAGAGGATTGGCGAAGGGCATATCGCGGATATGGCCGAGACGGGCCTCGCCGATAATCGGGAAAATTCATCCCGCCCAAAGGGTTGGTCGAAACCGGCCGTCCGCCGCGTCAACGGCCCCCGCCGTAGCATGGGCTACGCCGTTCGCCCGTTTCCTCGCGGATCGAACCGGTTTGGACCAACAGAATCGATCCCATTTAACAAGGAAACGCTGCTCTAGCACCCGGTTCGCGCACCGCGATGACATGCGAAAGGCCGTCCGCAGGGGCGGTCTTCTTGTCTCTGTGGGCGACCCCGCCCGGGTTGGCCCGAATTTGGCCCGAAACGATCACGGTTCCCCCGCAATTTAGCCGGAGACCTCCCACTATCCTTGGATGTTTCAGGGATCAAAGCGGAGGTTGGGGATGACCGTCAAGGGGAATGCGGCGGTGGAGCGCATCACGCGCCTGCCCGCCACGAAATTCATCGCAATCGGCTGCCTCACCCTACTCCTGCTGGTGCCGACGATGCTGGTCTGGGGATTGGTGGAAGAGCGGGCGGACCGGGCGCGTGAGGTCGGCAACGACATCGCCAATGCCTGGGGGCAGCAGCAATCGGTGGTCGGCCCTGTCCTGGCGGTACCGTTCGTGACGCGCATCCCGCTTGCCGACACGGGGAAAAACGATGAACCCCGGTTCCGGGTGAGCCGCAGCACCGTTTTCCTGTTTCCCGAAAGTCTCGACATCACGGCGGACGCCCGGGTGGAGGAACGGCACCGGTCAATCTTCAAGCTGCCTGTGTTTCGCGGCGCGATCGACCTGAAGGGCCGGTTCGCGCCGGCCACCATCGACCCCGACAGCCTGTCGGCGGAAGGCGCGGTGACCCTGTTGCCGATGGAGGCCTTCGTTGTGATCGGCATCGGCGATGTGCGGGCGATCAAGAATGACGTGGCCATGCGCATCAACGGCGGCGCGCCGCGCCCCTTCGCACCTGGTCCGGGCGGCAACGAGCGGGCAGGACGCGGGTCCCGGGGATCGGCCATCCACCTGCCGGTGAGCGAGAGCGAATGGCGCGGTGGGTTCTCCTTCGCCACGACGCTGGCGCTCAACGGGTCGCGCGCCATCTCCTTTGCGCCCGCCGGACAGTCGACAACGCTCGCGATGACGTCGGACTGGCCCCACCCCGGCTTTGCGGGACGGTATCTGCCCGACACGCGTGACATCCGCGATGACGGCTTTTCCGCCCGCTGGTCGGTGCCCTATCTGGCGCGCGGCGTCGCAAGCTCCATTGTCGCGGAGGCCCTGCCGATCGACGCGTCCATCGAGGTCAATTTCGTTGATCCGCTCAGCATCTATCAGACCGTGGCCCGGGCGCTGAAATACGCCGTCGCGTTCTTCGGCCTGACGTTCATGGCGGTATTTGTCCTGGAACTGCGCTCGGGCTGGCGGCTGCACTGGATCCAGTACCTGCTGGTCGGCTTCGCCCTGGTCGTCTTCTTCGTCCTGCTGCTGGCCCTTACCGAGCAGGTGGGCTTCGCCTGGGCCTATCTGATCGCCTTTCTGGCGACCACTACGCTGGTCGGTGCCTACGTCGGGAGCGCCACCGGCAGCCGGGCCTCGGGCGCGATCACGGCCGCCGCGCTGACGGTTGTCTACGGCGTGCTCTATCTGATCCTCAACGACCAGGACTACGCGCTTCTCGCCGGCGCCATCGTCGCCTTTGTCGCGCTTGCCGCGACCATGCTGGCGACTCGCAACGTCGATTGGTCGGGTGGCGCACCCGCGCCTGTGGATGCGCCGTTGGAGGGCGTGGCTGCGGAGTAGTCGTCGGCCGTCCGGCTCTTCATGGGATTTCACGTCGCATCACACTCGCGCGAGGCGGGGACGCCGACGGGTGACGGTGCGCGCGAAAGAGCCTATGTGAATCGCTGACAGTTTTTCGGAGATCCCCATGCGTTCATATGTTTTCGCCGCCATCCTCGCCCTGACCGGCTCGCTGTCCGGTCTCGCCATTGCGCCCGCCTCAGCCGCAACCGCGATTTTCGCCGGAGGCTGCTTCTGGTGCGTGGAATCCGATTTCGATCATGTCGCCGGTGTCAGCGAGACGGTCTCGGGATATTCCGGGGCACGACCAAGAACCCAACCTACAAGACATATGACGACGGCGGCCACCGCGAGGTGGTGAAGATCGAGTTCGATCCGGCCGTGGTCAGCTATCGCAAGCTGGTCGACATCTTCTTGCGCTCTGTCGATGTGACCGATGCGGGCGGCCAGTTCTGCGACCGCGGGTTCTCCTATTCAACCGCCATCTACGCGCTCGATGAGGCCCAGGCCAAGGCCGCGCGCGCCGCCATCGACGCCGCCCAGATGTCGCTGGGCAAGGAAATCGTCACCCCGGTGGAACAGGCTTCGGCCTTCTGGCCGGCGGAGGACTATCATCAGGGCTATTACAAGAGCGAGGAACGTGTCTTGTCGCGCTTCGGTTATGTGACTCGCGCATATGCCTATAAGGGCTACCGCGAGGGTTGCGGCCGCGACGCGCGGGTGCGGGCGGTCTGGGGCGACCAGGCGTTCCAGGGCATCGCGCACGAGGGATCGTAGTCGGTGAACTTGGGACAGAGCCGGGGAGGCTGGCGTGGGAATACTTGATCATATTGGTTTCGCGGTGTCCGACCTTGATGTGTCGCGCGCCTTTTATGATGCGGCTTTTGCCCCGATGGGCATCAAACTGCTGATGGAGGTGCCCGAGGCTGGCGGTGTGCTGGGCTATGGCCGCGAGCATCCGGAATTCTGGATCGGTCCGAGCGAGACGCCCCTGAGCGGGCCTGTGCACGTGGCCTTCACCGTGTTTGACCGCCCGACGGTGGATGCGTTCTACACAGCCGCGATGGCCGCCGGCGGGCGCGACAACGGCGCGCCGGGCCTGCGCCCGCATTATCACGAGCATTACTACGGGGCGTTTGTGCTTGATCCTGATGGCCGCAACATCGAGGCCGTCTGCCACCTGCCAGGGTGACAAGGCGGACGGTCAGTCGCTGATTATCTGAATTAAAAATCAGTCTCGGATACGAGCCTCTTGATGTCCGCCCGCATGGCGACGCCTAACGGCCGGTCACCCCATAGACCAGCAGTTCCACCACGCCGAAGCAGTCGGCGCGCAACCGCGCCTGCCGCGTCGGGCCGAGCCGTTGCGGGAAGCGGAACGGCATCATGGCGGTCTGCACCAGTTCGGCGGTGCGCGCCGGATCGCGCAAGGGAAACACGCCGGTGTCGCGGCCGTTGCGCAGGATCGCGGTCAGCGGCCCGCGCAAGCGGCGCAGCAGGTTGCCCCAGAACTCGGCGCGCTTTTCCGACACCGCGTTGAGACAGCTGAGGAATCCTGTGTTGTTCTCGGAAAACCGGTAGGTGGTGTCGAATTCCAGCAACAGCGCCTGGGTCATCTGCTCCGTGGCCGGAGCTTCCTGAGCGATGCCCATCTCGATAGTCGCGATGATCTCCTCGACCGCGCCTTCCACGACCGCGCAGGCGAGCGCGATCTTGCTGTCGTAGAAATTGTAGATATGCGCCATCGAGATCGAGCAGTCCGCGGCGATGTCGGCAAGCGAGGTCTTGGTGAAGCCGTCGCGGCGAAACCGTCTGGCCGCCGCGTTGAGGATCGCCGTCGATTTGTCGATGGTAGGCTTCATGTCATCCCGGGCGCATGGATCATCTTGCGTGCTCTTGCCTGTGAATAATCACAAAGAAAATCAATAATCAATCGCCGGATGGGTTCCTGGGTCCGCGACGCGCCCGACCGAAAGCTTTCGCGCGGCCCTGCGCACCGTGGCGCCGCGATCGCGGAGAATCTCATTTCATCAAGTATCTCAGCCTTTTGACAGCTTTTTCACGTTGCCTCGAAAATACCATCCCGTTGTCACATCCGCGTCGGCACACAGCCCTATATCACGCCCGTACGCAGTGCGCTGAGGCCATCGGACCGCCCGTCCGAGTCGGCGTGCTGGAACACTGTTGCGGACTTGTTGTCCGGAACGACGAGCCGAGCCGCCGATCTGATCCGGCGCCCGGGAGGAGGCGGTATGTCGCAGAAAACCATTTTGTTCGTGTGTCCCGACAACGCGGTGCTCGGGCCCATGGCGGAAGCCTGCATGAACGCGGCCGGCAAGGGCAGGGTCCGGGCCTTCAGCGCTGGCCGGATGCCCGCCGACAGGCTTCATCCCGGCGTCGACAGGCTGTTGCGCCGCGAGGGCTTTCAGACCGACGTCCTGGCGCCCAAGTCATGGGACATATTTGCCCTTCCGCATGCACCCGCCGTCGACATGGTCATTGCCTTGAGCGAGGAGGTCGATGGCGATCACCAGCCGTGCTGGACCGGCGCGCCGCGGCACTGCCTGTGGGAGGTGGCGGACGCCGCATCCGCCGCGCTGCCCGTGGATGAGCAGTTTCGGCGCATTCGCCTGGCCGTGCAGCGGTTTCTGGCAAATCCGCAGTCGGCCTGACGCGTCGCCGCGTCTCATATTTCGCTCAAGACGCGAATTTCGGCCCATCGAACCCGATTGCGCCGCATTTGGGCATCATTGCCGGCCGTCCTCCGCAATCCTGAAGCCTTTGTTAGGATTCATGGTTAATATTGGAGCGGACATCGATATTAGGAGCGATACGGTATGACCAGAAACGCAGTCGTTGCGATCGTCATCGGCGTGACGGCGTTGGTCGGCGGCTGTCAGCGGCTCAACTACGGTCCGCGGGTGGACCCGCTGCCGGCCGTGCCCGCCCAGCCGGTCGCTGACGGTGGTTCTTTGCAGCCGCTGGTGCTGACGCCGGATCCATCGCAGAACCCTCCGGGTGGTCCCTATGGGCAAGACCCCTATGCCACAGGCCCCAATGCCGGTGACCCGGCGCTCGCCGGCGATCCCGCTCAGGACGGCGGTCCCGCCGGTGGGGCGCAGGTCGCGACGGCGGCGCCGGCGGGCGCCGCGCAGCTCGGACGCACCGAAGTCCTGGGCGGCTGGACCGTCACCGCGAGCGGAGAAACATGCAAGCTGTTCATGAACCTGACAACCTGGAGCGGCGGCTATCGCGCCAGCACGCGTGGCTGCTCGGCGGGCCCGTTGGGCCAGATCGCCGCGTGGGACCTGAACGGCGCCCAGGTCGTGCTGAAGGATTCCTCGGGCGCCGTTCTGGCGCATCTCTACAAGAGCGCTCCGGAACGGTTTAACGGCCAGACGGCGGTCGGCCAGTCCATCGCCTTCTACCGTTAGGGAGCGGCGGCAAACTGCGGGTCCGGCGATTTGACCGCTGGACCTGTGTATCGGGAAATGTAACGATGGTCACGTTCATTTGGAAATGTGACCACAATGGCGAAATACGATCCCTTGAAGCGGCACCTCGCGGCGCTGCAGGACATTGAGTGGACACCGAGTTTCAGCGAGATCGAAGAGATTCTCGGCGGGCCTCTGCCTGCCAGTGCGACCGAGCATCGGACATGGTGGGCCAATTCGGGCGGGCTTCTTGTGCATCAGGAGGCTTGGCTCACCGCCGGCTGGCGGGTGGAGTCGGTGGAAATCTCCCGGCGCCAGGTGACATTCCGGCGCAAAGGGGTCGGTATGCCCGCGGCGCGGGCGCGGCCCGCTCAGCCAAAGCAGCAGATCCGCGCGGATGATGACGGTGGCATGCCCAAGGCCTTGCGCAAGGTGCTGGACGCCAGCCGGAAGACCGTCAACCTGTCGGCGCGTATCGACTGGACTGACGTCGGCATCGCGCACAAGGATGGCGAGCACTGGCGCTTCCCTCAGGCGGCCAGTGTGCCGGCCCTGTGCCGCTTCCACATTTTTACCGGTGAAGAGCACGGCGTCCTGGTGGCGGCCGTTCCCGATCTCGATGCCTTGTTGCGCCGGCTCGAGACGGCCTCTGTCAATGGTTACAACGGCCACTCCGCGCCGCCGGGCATGGCAGTGCCGGGGCTCGGGGAGCCCGGGATCCAAGAGATCGAGGCGGCGATGCGCCAGGCCGATTATATCGGCGTCGATGCGGCGACGCCGGGCCAGGCCTGGATCCTGGTTGATGGGCGCGGCCGCAAGGCGGACCTGACGAACGAGGACGAATGCTGGCTGGTCGCCCGGGCCGCCGCGGTCGTCGACCGTCAGGCCGGGCTGGAGCCGGTGCTGCTCATCAGCTGATTCTGTGGTGGCCTTCGCGCGATCCGCGTATCGAGCCCCTCCGATATGTCCGTCCCGCCCGACCTTCCGGCCCGGGCAGGTTTTCAACGCCGCAGAAATGCATTAGATCAACGGGCGGCAAGGTGGAATCACCGAGCCGCATAGACGTTGACAGCTCTCCCCGTGCCGGAGCACCTCCCGCAAGCGTCTGCCTCAACGCGAAGGGCCTGCGTCCTCCCGGACCAGCCGGAATCCGATATGTCTCAAGCATTGCCGCTCACCCGGAGCGTTCGCGAGCACTACGACACCCTCGTCACCGCCGGAGAGGTCGAGGCCGATCCAGCCCAGTTGGCAGTGATCGCGCGACTCGATGCGCTGAATTTGGAGCTTTCCAAGCGGCGCCTGGCGTCCAAGAAGAGCGCGCTGGGCTGGCTGTTCAACAAGAACCAACCGCCGCGCGACAAGCTGCGCGGGCTCTACATCTGGGGTTCGGTGGGCCGCGGCAAGACCATGCTGATGGACTTGTTCTTCAATCTCGCTGTCGTGCAGCGCAAGCGGCGGGTGCATTTCCACGAATTCATGGCCGACGTGCACGAGCGGGTCCACGCGGTGCGTCAGCTAATCAAGTCCGGCGCGCTGAAGGGCGATGACCCGATTCCGCCCGTTGCGGCGCAGATCGCCGAGGAAACGCGGCTGTTGTGCTTCGACGAGTTTTCCGTCACCGACATTGCCGACGCCATGCTGCTGGGGCGGCTGTTCACGCGCTTGTTCGACGCCGGCGTTGTCGTCGTCGCGACCTCCAATGTCGAGCCGAAAGACCTCTATACCAACGGGCTCAACCGGAGCCATTTCATGCCGTTCGTCGAGCTCCTGCAGCAGCGGGTCGAAGTGCTGCGTCTGGATGCGCGCACCGACTTCCGGCTGGAGAAGCTGGCCGGCAATCCCGTCTATGTGACGCCGCTGGACGCAGCCGCGGACGCCGAGATGGATCGCCTGTGGGGCCGGCTGACCAATCATGCGACGGCGCGCGCCGAAAGGCTCGAGGCTAGGGGCCGCTGGATCGAGGTGCCGCGGACGGCCGCGGGTGTGGCGCGGTTCACCTTTGACGAGCTGTGCGCCAAACCGCTGGGTGCCGCGGACTATCTGCGTCTGGCGCACGCTTATCACACGCTGATGATCGACCGCATTCCGGTGCTTGAGATGCACAACCGCAACGAGGCCAAGCGGTTCATCAATCTGATCGACGCACTCTACGACAACCGGATCAAGCTCGTGGTGTCGGCGGCGGCCGAGCCCACTGAACTTTACCATGCATCTTCAGGGGTCGAGAGCTTCGAATTCGACCGCACCGCGTCGCGGCTGATCGAGATGCGCTCGGAAGCGTATCTGGCTGGCGAATCGCGCGACTGAATTTGGACGCGATTCATTCAATTTGTGAAAATGCCGGCATTTTTTGCCACTTGAAAGCCTTATCTGGCGGTGCACACCTTGCACCTGACGGGTAAACAGAGTAGTGACACCGCGACCATATGATCTATGGCCGCAGGTGCAGTTTACGTAAAGGGAAACCAACGAATATGGCGCGGAACAAGATCTCGCTGATCGGCGCTGGCCAGATCGGCGGCACGCTCGCTCATCTCGCCGGCCTCAAAGAGCTTGGTGACATCGTTCTCTTCGACATTGCCGAAGGCGTACCGCAGGGCAAGGCCCTGGATCTCGCGGAATCATCGCCGGTCGACGGCTTCGACGCGAAGCTCGCCGGCACCAACACCTACGAAGCCATCGCCGGTTCCGACGTTGTGATCGTCACCGCCGGCGTGCCGCGCAAGCCGGGCATGAGCCGCGACGATCTGCTCGAGATCAACCTCAAGGTGATGGAGCAGGTTGGCGCGGGCATCAAGAAATACGCCCCCGACGCCTTCATCATCTGCATCACCAACCCGCTGGATGCGATGGTCTGGGCGCTGCAGAAGTTCTCCGGCCTGCCCGCCAACAAGGTCGTCGGCATGGCCGGCGTGCTAGACAGCGCGCGCTTCCGCTACTTCCTGGCGGCCGAATTCGACGTTTCCGTCGAGGACGTCACCGCCTTCGTGCTCGGCGGCCACGGCGATACCATGGTGCCGCTCACCCGTTATTCCACAGTCGCCGGCGTGCCGCTGACGGATCTGGTCAAGATGGGCTGGTGCACCAAGGAGCGCCTGGAGGAAATCGTTCAGCGCACCCGTGACGGCGGCGCCGAAATCGTCGGTCTGCTGAAAACCGGTTCGGCCTTCTATGCGCCGGCCGCGGCCGCCATCATGATGGCGGAATCCTATCTCAAGGACAAAAAGCGCGTGCTGCCCTGCGCCGCGCACCTGGACGGCCAGTATGGCCTGAGCGACATGTATGTCGGCGTCCCGACCGTGATCGGCGCCGGTGGAGTTGAGCGTGTAATCGAAATCGATCTCACCTCCGACGAGAAGGCGATGTTCGAGAAATCGGTCGCCTCCGTCGACGGCCTCGTGGAGGCCTGCAAGAAAATCCAGCCGGCACTAGCCTGAGGCACGGATCGGAAAAGGGGGGATCAGTCTCCCCTTTTTCTCATCACCAGTACCGAAATCCACTCGGGGGACACCGAGCATGAATATACATGAATACCAGGCCAAGGCGCTTCTGAAGAGCTATGGCGCGCCTGTCGCCGAAGGCATTCCGATCTTTTCCGCTGGGGAGGCGGAAGCGGCAGCGAAGGCGCTGCCCGGACCGGTCTACGTTGTCAAATCCCAGATCCACGCGGGCGGTCGCGGCAAGGGCAAGTTCACCGAACTCGGCCCTGACGCGGCAGGCGGCGTGCGTCTCGCCAAGTCAATCGACGAGGTGGTCGCCAACGCCAAGGAAATGCTCGGCCACACGCTGGTGACCAAGCAGACCGGCCCCGCCGGCAAGGTCGTGAACCGTCTCTACATCGAGGACGGCGCCAACATCGACCGCGAGCTCTATCTCTCGCTGCTCGTCGACCGCACCTGCGGCCAGGTGGCCTTCGTGGTCTCCACCGAGGGCGGCATGGACATCGAGGCCGTCGCGGAAGCGACGCCGGAGAAGATCCACAACCTGCCGATCGACCCGGAAACCGGTGTCACGGAGGCCGACGCGGCCAAGCTCTGCGACGCGCTGGAGCTCGACGACGTCTCCCGCGCCGACGGCATGAAGCTGTTCCCGATCCTCTACAAGGCCTTTGTCGAAAAGGACATGAGCCTGCTGGAGATCAATCCGCTGATCACGCTCGGCGGCGGCGGCGGACTGCGCGTTCTCGACGCCAAGGTCTCGTTTGACGGCAACGCGCTGTTCCGTCACGAGGATGTGGTGGCGCTGCGCGATCTGACCGAAGAGGACGCCAAGGAGATCGAGGCGTCCAAATACGACCTCGCCTATGTCGCGCTTGACGGCGAGATCGGCTGCATGGTCAACGGCGCGGGCCTGGCCATGGCGACCATGGACATCATCAAGCTCTACGGGGCGGAGCCGGCCAACTTCCTCGACGTCGGTGGCGGCGCCACCACGGAGAAGGTGACGGCCGCGTTCCAGATCATCACCGCCGATCCGAACGTGAAGGGCATTCTCGTCAACATCTTCGGCGGCATCATGCGCTGCGACATCATCGCCCAGGGCGTGGTCGAGGCCGTGAAGAAAGTCGGCCTGCAGGTGCCGCTCGTGGTGCGCCTGGAAGGCACCAACGTCGATCTCGGCAAGACAATCATCAACGAAAGCGGCCTCAACGTGATTGCGGCCGACGACCTCGACGATGCCGCCCAGAAGATCGTTGCTGCCGTCAAGGAGGCCTCGTAAATGTCGATTCTCGTCAATAAAAACACCAAGGTCATCGTTCAGGGCCTGACCGGCAAGACGGGTACCTTCCACACCGAGCAGGCGCTGGCCTATCACGGCACGCAGATGGTGGCGGGCACGCATCCCAAGAAGGGCGGCGAGTTCTGGACCGGCAACGTGAACGGATCGGAAGCCAAGCTGCCGATCTTCGCATCGGTGGCGGAAGCCAGGGACCGCACCGGCGCCGACGCCTCCGTGATCTACGTTCCGCCCGCAGGCGCGGGTGCGGCGATCATCGAAGCCATCGACGCCGAGATCCCCTTCATCGTCTGTATCACTGAAGGCATTCCGGTGATGGACATGGTCAAGGTGAAGGCGCGGCTCGAGAAGTCCAACTCGCGGCTTCTCGGTCCGAACTGCCCGGGAATCCTGACACCCGACGAGTGCAAGATCGGCATCATGCCGGGCTCCATCTTCAACAAGGGCTCGGTGGGTATTGTCTCGCGCTCGGGAACGCTCACCTATGAAGCGGTGTTCCAGACCACCAACGCCGGCCTCGGTCAGACAACAGCCGTCGGCATCGGCGGCGATCCGGTCAAGGGCACCGAGTTCATCGATGTTCTTGAGATGTTCCTGGCCGACGACGACACCAAGTCGATCATCATGATCGGCGAGATCGGCGGGTCGGCCGAGGAAGAAGCAGCTCAGTTCATCGCGGATGAGGCGAAGAAGGGCCGTTCCAAGCCGATGGCGGGCTTCATCGCCGGCCGTACGGCGCCTCCGGGCCGCACCATGGGTCATGCCGGTGCTGTGATTTCCGGCGGTAAGGGCGGCGCGGAAGACAAGATCGAGGCGATGGAAGCCGCAGGCATCCGCGTGTCGCCGTCGCCTGCGAAACTCGGCGAGACCCTCGTCGAGGTTCTCAAGGGCTGATTAAGGCTTTGGCGTCTATAACGGTTAAGACGTTTTAAACTGAGTGCGGCCGTACGCGGCCGCACATCCACTTGGCGGGGGTGCGACTGCGTCCTCAGAATTCAGTCCGGCGCGGTTTGATACCGCGCCATTTGCGAGCGGGGCGGGGGCTGATCTCCCGCTGACAAAACAATGGCACGGCAGGACGCGAACGAAGCTTTCGCACTGACGTCGTTCCTCTACGGCGCCAACGCAGCCTATATCGAAGAACTCTATGCGCGCTATCAGACGGATCCCGGTTCCCTTGACGCGGAGTGGCAGGATTTCTTCTCCAAGCTGAAGGACGCGCCCGATGACGTTCTCAAGCAGGCGAAGGGCGCCTCCTGGAAGCGCGCCGACTGGCCCAGGCCCGATTCCGGCGATCTGATTTCCGCGCTGGACGGTGACTGGCCGGCGACGGAAGCGGCGATCGGCGACAAGATCAAGGGCAAGGCGGCGGCCAAGGGCAACGAGATGTCCGAGGCGCAGGTGCAGCAGGCCACGCGCGATTCCGTGCGCGCCCTGATGATGATCCGCGCCTACCGCATGCGCGGCCACCTGCATGCGGATCTCGACCCGCTGAAGCTCGAGCCGCCCAAGGATCACGTCGAGCTGCATCCGGTCACCTACGGCTTCACCGACGCCGACTGGGACCGCAAGATCTTCCTCGACCACGTGCTGGGGCTCGAGTTCGCGACCATCCGCGAGATGCTCGAGATCCTCAAGCGCACCTATTGCTCGACGCTGGGCGTCGAGTTCATGCACATTTCCGATCCGGCGGAGAAGGCCTGGATCCAGGAGCGCATCGAAGGCCCCGACAAGCAGGTCACCTTCACGCCGGAAGGCAAGCGCGCCATCCTCAACAAGCTGATCGAGGCCGAGGGCTTCGAGAAGTTCCTGGACGTGAAATACACCGGCACCAAGCGCTTCGGCCTTGATGGCGGTGAGGCGCTGCTGCCCGCGCTGGAGCAGATCATCAAGCGCGGCGGCCAGCTCGGCCTGAAGGAAATCGTCCTCGGCATGGCCCACCGCGGCCGCCTCAACGTGCTCTCCCAGGTGATGGGCAAGCCGTTGCGCGCCATCTTTCACGAGTTCAAGGGTGGGTCGTTCACGCCCGACGACGTGGAAGGCTCGGGCGATGTGAAGTATCACCTCGGCGCCTCGTCGGACCGGGAGTTCGACGGCAACAACGTGCATCTGTCGCTGACCGCCAATCCCTCGCACCTGGAAATCGTCAATCCGGTGGTGCTGGGCAAGGCGCGGGCCAAGCAGGACCAGCATTCCACGGTCGACGGCAAGTGGGTGGAAACGGTCGACGTCGATCGATCCAAGGTGCTGCCGTTGCTTCTGCACGGCGATGCGGCGTTTGCCGGCCAGGGCGTTGTCGCGGAATGCTTCGGCCTTTCGGCCCTGCGTGGGCATCGCACCGGCGGCTCGATCCACTTCATCATCAACAACCAGATCGGGTTTACGACGAATCCGCGCTTCTCGCGCTCCTCGCCGTATCCGTCCGATGTGGCGAAGATGATCGAGGCGCCGATCTTTCATGTGAACGGCGACGATCCGGAAGCGGTGGTCTTCGCGGCCAAGATCGCAACCGAGTTCCGTCAGGCGTTCGGCAAGCCCGTCGTCATCGACATGTTCTGCTACCGCCGCTTCGGCCACAACGAGGGCGACGAGCCGGCGTTTACCCAGCCGATCATGTACGCCAAGATCCGCCAGCATCCCACGACGCTGCAGATCTACGCCGACAAGCTGATCGCTCAAGGCATCATTACGGGCGAGGAACTGGATTCCATGCGCGCCAACCGGCGCGCGACCATCGACGAGGAGTTCGAGGCCGGTCAGTCCTACATGCCCAACAAGGCGGACTGGCTGGACGGGCGCTGGACAGGCTTCAAGCAGGCGGTCGACTTCGACGACCCGCGCCGCGGCCAGACCGGCATCCCGATGGACATGCTGCGGCACATCGGCGAAAAGCTCTCGTCGGTGCCGGAGGGTTTCAACGCCCACCGCACCATCCGCCGCTTCCTCGCCAATCGCGCCAAGATGCTGGAGACGGGCAAGAACATCGACTGGGCCACAGCGGAAGCTTTCGCCTTCGGTTCGCTGCTGATGGACGGCCACAAGGTGCGCCTGTCGGGGCAGGACGTGGAACGCGGTACCTTCTCGCAGCGCCATTCCGTGCTCTACGATCAGGAGACCGAGGATCGCTACATCCCGCTCGCCAACCTGAGCAAGGACCAGGAGCGCTACGAGGTCATCAACTCGATGCTGTCGGAGGAAGCGGTGCTCGGCTTCGAGTACGGCTACACCCTGGCCGAGCCCAACGCGCTGACCCTGTGGGAAGCGCAGTTCGGCGACTTCGCCAACGGCGCGCAGGTGATCTTCGATCAGTTCCTGTCGTCGGGCGAGCGCAAGTGGCTGCGCATGTCGGGCCTCGTCTGCCTGCTGCCGCACGGCTACGAGGGCCAGGGTCCGGAGCATTCCTCCGCCCGTCTGGAGCGCTATCTGCAGATGTGCGCAGAGGACAACATGCAGGTCGCCTACTGCTCGACGCCGGCCAACTATTTCCACATCCTGCGCCGTCAGATGAACCGGGACTTCCGCAAGCCGCTGATCCTGATGACGCCGAAGTCGCTGCTGCGCCACAAGCGTTGCGTGTCGACGCTGGAGGAACTGGGGCCGGATTCGAGCTTCCATCGTCTCCTGTGGGACGACGCGGAACTGCATCCCGAAGAAGGCATCAAGCTCGCCAAGGACGACAAGATCCGTCGCGTCGTGCTTTGCACCGGCAAGGTCTATTTCGATTTGCAGGAAGAGCGCGAAAAGCTGGGTCTGAACGACGTCTATCTGCTGCGCGTCGAACAACTCTACCCGTTCCCGACCAAGGCTCTGGTGCACGAACTCGGCCGCTTCAAGAATGCCGATGTGGTGTGGTGTCAGGAAGAGCCCAAGAACATGGGCTCGTGGTATCATGTCCAGCCCTACATCGAATGGGTGCTGACGCAGATCGACGCGGAGCACAAACGTCCCCGCTACGTCGGTCGCCCGGCCGCCGCGGCCACGGCCACGGGCCTCATGTCCAAGCATCAGGCGCAGCTCCAGGCATTCCTGGCCGAAGCCTTCGCGGAAGGTTGATCAATGGCTCGCGTCCCGATGGGGTGCGGGCCCTGGTTCCCGCAGCTCGGTCGGGTGCCACTGACACACGACTATTGAATTCACACAGCAGCAAGGCTGCAAAGCGAAGAGACGAGGATCATGGCAACGGAAATCCGCGTGCCCACGCTGGGCGAATCCGTGACCGAAGCCACCATCGCGCAGTGGTACAAGAAGCCCGGCGATGCGATAGCGGCCGACGAGCCGCTGGTCGAGCTTGAGACCGACAAGGTGACCATCGAGGTGCCTGCCCCCTCCGCAGGCGTGCTGGAGAGCATCGTCGTCGAAGAGGGCGTCACCGTTGAGGTTGGCGCGCTTCTGGGCATGCTGAAGGAAGGTTCCGGCGCGTCCTCCCCTGCCGCATCCGCTCCGGCTGAGCCTGCCTCCAAGCCCGCCGCGGCTCCGGCGGCTCCGGCTGAAGGCGGAGCCGACATGCCCCCGGCGCCGGCGGCCCGCAAGCTGATGGCCGAGCAGGGCGTCAGCGCCGCAGCCGTCGAAGGCACCGGCAAACGCGGTCAGGTTCTCAAGGGCGACGTGATGGCGGCGATCGAGGCGGGCACGAGCGCGCCCTCGGCTCCGGCCGCGTCCGTTCGCGCCCCGGTGGCCGTGGAAGACGGTCCGCGCGAGGAACGCGTGCGCATGACCAAGCTGCGCCAGACCATCGCCAAGCGGCTGAAGGACGCGCAGAACACCGCCGCCATGCTGACCACCTTCAACGAGGTGGACATGGGGCCGGTGATGGAATTGCGCAAGCAATACAAGGACCTGTTCGAAAAGAAGCACGGCGTGAAGCTGGGCTTCATGGGTTTCTTCACCAAGGCCGTCTGCCATGCGCTGAAGGAAATCCCGGCGGTCAACGGCGAAGTCGACGGCACCGATATCATCTACAAGAACTTCTGCCACATCGGCGTGGCGGTCGGCACGGAGAAGGGCCTCGTGGTGCCGGTGGTGCGTGACGCCGACCAGATGACGATCGCCGAGATCGAGAAGGAAATCGCCAATCTCGGCCGCAAGGCGCGCGACGGCAAGCTCGGCATGGCTGATATGCAGGGCGGCACCTTCACGATCTCCAACGGCGGCGTCTACGGTTCGCTGATGTCGACGCCGATCCTCAACGCGCCGCAGTCCGGTATCCTGGGCATGCACAAGATCCAGGACCGTCCGATGGCGGTTGGCGGCGAGATCAAGATCCGCCCGATGATGTATCTGGCGCTGAGCTACGATCACCGTATCGTCGACGGCAAGGAAGCGGTGACCTTCCTTGTGCGCGTCAAGGAAAGCCTGGAAGACATCCAGCGTCTCGTGCTGGATCTCTGACAACAGTCAAGGCGCATTTCGGAGGATGGCAATGGTCGTCGTATCAGCAAGACGCGGTCGCGCATTCGTCATGGCGGCCGCACTGGCCGTCGCACTCCTCCCCGCCGCCGCATCCGGCACCTTGCCGGGCGCGCCGGCGGGCGCGGCGATGGCCATACCCGGTACGCCGGCCACCACTGCGGGTGGACTGGTGCTTGCCGCCCGCGATATCCGCTGGCTCGAGGGCGAGTACAGCGTGGATGGCCGCAACCCGAATGGCACGCCTTATCGCGGCCGCGTTTTCATCACGGTGCGCGGCGATGACGTCTATTTTCGTTGGGAAATCGGCCGTGATGTCTACCGCGGCGAGGGCGGCTTCGTCGGCAACGTGCTGGTCATCGACTGGGGCCAGGCCGATCCGGTGACCTATGTGGTGAACACCGACGGGACCCTGAACGGGACCTGGAGCAAGGGCCTCGCCTCCGAGCGACTGATCCCGAGATAATGATCCGCGCGGCCAAGGGCCGCGTCCGAATAGCAAAAGGCGACTGCAATGTCCCAATATGATCTCGTCGTCATCGGCTCCGGCCCCGGTGGCTATGTGTGCGCCATCAAGGCGGCCCAGCTCGGCCAGAAGGTCGCCGTTGTCGAGAAGCGCGCCAGTCATGGTGGAACCTGCCTGAACGTCGGCTGCATCCCGTCCAAGGCGCTGCTGCACACCTCGGAGCTGTTCGAGGAAGCCGGCCACGCCTTCGAAGGGTTCGGAATCAAGGTCGGCAAGCCGAAGCTCGATCTGAAGGCAATGATGGGCCACAAGACGCAGGTCGTGGACGCCAACACCTCCGGCGTCGGCTTCCTGTTCAAGAAGAACAAGATCGAGGCCTTCCAGGGCACCGGCAAGATTGTTGGCAAAGGCAAGGTTGAGGTCGCGCTTGAGGACGGTAAGACGCAGGTTCTCGAGGCGAAGAACATCGTCATCGCCACGGGGTCCGATGTGACGCCGCTGCCGGGCGTCGAAATCGACGAGAAGCAAATCGTCTCCTCCACCGGCGCGCTGGAACTCGACAAGGTTCCTGGCAAGATGATCGTCGTCGGCGCGGGTGTGATCGGTTTGGAGCTGGGCTCTGTCTGGCGCCGTCTCGGCGCCGAGGTGACCGTGGTCGAATACCTCGATCGTATCCTGCCGGGCATGGACAACGATGTCGCCAAGCAGTTCCAGCGCATGCTGGCCAAGCAGGGCATCATCTTCAAGCTGTCGTCCAAGGTCGCCGGCGTCAAAAAATCTGGCAAGACGCTCGAGGTTGTCGTCGAGCCGGCCGCCGGCGAAGCGGCTGCCGAGACCCTGGAGGCCGATGTGGTGCTCGTCGCCATCGGCCGTCGCCCCTACGTGCACGGGCTCGGCCTTGAAGAGGTCGGGGTTGCGCTGGACGAGCGCGGCCGGGTGAAGACCGACGCGCACTACAAGACCAATGTGGACGGCATTTACGCCATTGGCGACGTGATCGCGGGTCCGATGCTGGCGCACAAGGCCGAGGACGAGGGCGCGGCTTTGGCCGAGATCCTGTCCGGTCAGGCCGGCCACGTGAATTACGACGTCATCCCGGGAGTGGTCTACACGATGCCGGAAGTCGCATCCGTGGGCAAAACGGAAGAGGAGCTGAAGGCTGCCGGCGTCAAATACAAGGCAGGCAAGTTCCCCTTCACGGCCAACGGACGCGCCCGGGCCATGGGTCATACGGACGGGTTCGTGAAGATCCTGGCGGATGCCGCAACCGACCGCGTTCTGGGCGCGCATATCGTCGGCGCGGGCGCCGGCGAGATGATCCACGAAGCGGTGGTGCTGATGGAGTTCGGTGGTTCATCCGAGGATCTCGCGCGTACCTGCCACGCGCACCCGACCCAGTCGGAAGCTGTGCGCGAGGCTGCCATGGCGACCTACGGCAAACCGATCCATATGTGATCGCGCGCCGCAAGGCGCGCAATCAATCGCGTGGACTCACAAAAGCCCGGGACGTGCGCCCGGGCTTTTGCTCCTTTCAGGCCCTATTCGTCGGTCTTGTCGTCTGTCGCGGCCTCGACCTGCGGCAGCGTCTCCAGATCGTTTGTGGCAAGCGCGCTGGACATGGGCTCCTCGACGCTTGCGATGGGTGACATGGGCGCCTGGGTCACCTGATCCTGCTTCATGAAGGGGCAGGCGAAGGCGGCGGAGGCGGCAAGCGCGAAAACCGATGCCAGGCCAAACGTTGCAATCTTGCGGGACATGTGAATCTCCTGCTGATGTGGCTGCGCTGATCCTGGGACCCTGCGCGCGGTATCGCGCCCGTCACGCTATGCGTCGTCTGGGCGCGCGATCCCTCAGCCGTCGTCAGCATACCGTAACGGAAACCATCCGCAAAGGGCCGCGCACGGGCCACCGCGTGCGCCGCCGCGTCATTCTTCGCAATCGCTGGTATCAGTCGGCGCGGCGAAGCGTGAAGGACTGCCGCTCGCGCTTCTTGCGCGGGTCGTGGAAATCGTTTTCCACGTAGGCGTCCATGCGGCTGTCGTTGACGGCCAGCTCAACGAAACGGTGCGCCGAATAGGTGGTGTAGATGGCCTGGAAACGGCCATTGCCTGCCCGGATACCTTTCGTCCAGCCCCAGGTGCAATCGCGCGGCGCGCATTTGGTGAAGGTCCGCGTGCGATGCACCAGACGGTTGTCCTGGCACTCGGTTTCCACCTCGATCCGGCTGACGTCGCCCGACCGCGCATTCCGGTTGCGCCACACCCCGGTCTCCGGGGCGTAACACGCGTTGAACTCCGGGTTGCTCGCTCGTTCATAGACCACGGCCAGCGTCGTGCCGCCAATGGCGACGACGGCGAAGACGAGGGCGAAAATGCCGACTGCCTGCGATTTGAATGAGGAAGCTTTCGTCATGAAGGCCCTCCTTTCAGGCGTTGTGCCTCCAGCTCTCGTGCATTGTTACAGATTGAAATGAAGCATTGGTAAATTGTGCGATCGGGCACAGACGTCGCCCTTTTATGCGGCGAAAATTGTCGGCGCCGTTTATCTATTGGAAGCGAGAAAGCGATAAATCACAATCGATTCAAATCGTAGTTATGTTGAAAACTGGACCAAGTTAAGGCGCGTCAAGCGCGTGGATGAGCCTGCTTGTACACTTGCAGAAGGCGCTCCGTTTCCACATCCGTGTAGACTTGCGTGGTCGACAGGCTGGCGTGGCCGAGCAGTTCCTGAATGGTCCTGAGATCGCCGCCGCCTGAAAGAAGGTGCGTGGCGAAGGAGTGCCGCAACGCATGCGGTGTGGCGGTGTCCGGCAGGTTGAGCGCGCCGCGCAGCCTTTGCACTGCAAGCTGGATGATGCGCGGGGACAGCGGTCCGCCGCGCGCGCCGCGAAACAGTGCGCCGTCCGCGGCCAGCGGGTAGGGGCACAGGGCGATGTAGGCGGCCACCGCCTCGCTGACGATGGGCAGCACGGGGACGATCCGCTGCTTGCCGCCCTTGCCGGTGACGCGGATGACCTCGACGCCGGGTTCCGGCGCCTGTGCCCGGGTCAGCGACAGCGCCTCGGAAATGCGCAGCCCGCAGCCGTAGAGAAGCGTCAGCACGGCGGCGTTGCGCACGCCGATCCAGGGTTCTTCGTCGAGCGCCTCCTCCGCGTCGACCATCCTGCGTGCGGCCTCCGCCGACACGGGCTTGGGCAAGCTCTTCTTGCGCCGCGGCGCCCGCACGGCCCGCGCCGCGGCCGCATTGGCCAGCCCCTGGCGCTCCAGATAGCCGAGAAACGACCGCAGCCCCGCCAGCCCGCGGGCCAGGCTTTCGCCGCTGATCCCCTCGCGCCGGCGGCTTGCGAAGAACGCGCGGATGTCGGCGGGCAGCAGCGCGCCGAGCGCTTCGGGTCCGGGCGCACCGCCGTTGTGCAGCGTCAGGAAGGAGAGGAACTGCCGCACGTCGCGATCGTAGGCGACCAGGGTCTTGTCGGCGAGCCGCCGCTCCGATCCCAGATGGTCGAGCCAGTCGGACACCAGCCGCATCAGGGCGGGCGTGGCGATGACGAGGGGGGCGGGTGCGGTCATCGAGCGGATCTGTCCGGCTTCCGGGTGATTCAGCGGCGGTTGCGTCGAGAGTCTCAAAGCCGCGCGGGGATCGCAACCGGTATTTGTTGGACCGGGTCCCATCGCCAGTCCGGATCCGAAAAGCACCGGGTTCCGCCGACCCAACGGGCGACAGGCCCGCAACAGCCGAAGTCGCGCATTCCGATCGCAAGCGCCTCGCCGATTGCGGTGAGTGCGAATGTCGCGGACGCCGGATCATTCCGGCCGCCATCGATCACCTCCAGCGCCGGGTCGTCGGCATCGAGCAGGCCCGCCAAGATGGACCAGAACATCAGATCACCAAGAAACGTCAGCGGCTCGCGTTCAAGCACCAGCGCGCGAAAGATGTGGCCGCCGCGTTTGGGGCCGTCACGCAGGATATCGAGCGTCAGTCTCTCGGTGAGCGACAGGCCGTCGCGACTGCCGGGCAGCTCCGAAAGATGGCGTATCAAGGCTCTCGCCATATAGGGCAGGCCGGGCAATGCGCGGCGCGTCGCGATTGCATGCAGTGGCAGAGGCGAGGGTCCGCAAAGCGTCTCCCAGACAGCCGTCCCGGCCGCAACCATGGGGGCCGTGACGGGCTGCCGGTCCGAGAAGATCCGACGCAGCGCCACGGGCGAGAGATGACCCAGGCCGTTGAACCGTTCGATGCCGGGAAAGCTGTCCAAGCTGACGATCGACACGGGCGTGTCGCCCGCATGCCGTCCGAGCACGTCGAGCGCACGGGCGAGCAGCAATTGGTCGTAGGAATCATGCTCGAACCACAGGACGATCTCGTCGAAGCTGCCGGCTGCCATCAGCCGTTGCTGCTGGTCGATCATGCTGGCGCGCACCTGCTGCCAGCCCGGCCCGGGGCCGATGTCGTGCGTGTCGATGAATGTCGCACGCAGATCGAAATAGACTGGATCGAGGTCATTCGCGGGCCGGACCAAAGGGCCCTGGCAGAGCGGGTCGGAGTACTCCAGAAACTCTCCCGAGAATCCTGCCGCGCGCAGGCCTTCACGGATGTCGGAGCCGCAGCGCACGTGCAGGGTCGCGCGGGCGCCATCCGGAGCCGGTGCGTTGCGCGCGATTGCGCGTCGCGCGTCGTCCATGCGGGCGATGTGATGCACCAGTCGCGGCCAGCTCTGCACCCCCAGTTCGCGCGCGATCACGAGCTGCGCGTCAGCAAGCGCGGAGAACCGCTCGGGCATGTCTGCCGGGGCGAGTTCGGATGCCTTGGGATGATGACGCCGGAATCGGTCGAGCGCGGCGGGAGTTCCTGCGCGCATGCCGTCGCGAAGCTCCTTGGCCTGTTTCTTCTGCTGGGGGAGGGAAAGCGGGCGTTCGTCGTCGCTGAGGACGGGATTTTCGGACATGAATGGACCCAATCTCGATGTATCTGTGTCCGCCAGCCAGAACGAGTGGGTGTCGA
Organism: Breoghania sp. L-A4; assembly: GCF_003432385.1. NCBI lineage: Bacteria > Pseudomonadati > Pseudomonadota > Alphaproteobacteria > Hyphomicrobiales > Stappiaceae > Breoghania > Breoghania sp. L-A4. The sequence continues at coordinate 402,181 of NZ_CP031841.1, forward strand.
GGCGCGAAGTCGTCGCTTTGTCAGGTCGCGGGCGCAGCCCTTTCCGCGGACAGAGGCGGCGCCGACCGGAGCGCCGAGTAGAACTGTGCCGCGAGGGACGATACGGCGCAACAAAAAAGGGCGCCCCGCGGGACGCCCTTTCATCGCGTTTGCAGATGCTTGGATTACAGGATCTTCTGGCCGGTCTTCGCCCAGTCGTCCATGAACTGCTGCAGGCCCTTGTCGGTGAGCGCGTGGTTGACCAGGCTCTTGAGCACGGCCGGCGGCACGGTTGCTACGTCGGCGCCTGCAATCGCGCTCTGCTTGACGTGGTCGGCCGAACGGATCGAGGCGGCGAGGATTTCGGTCTCGAAATCGTAATTGTCGTAGATGGCGCGGATCTCGGCGATCAGCTCCATGCCGTCGACGCCGAGATCATCCAGCCGGCCGATGAACGGCGAGATGAAGGTCGCGCCGGCCTTGGCGGCCAACAGCGCCTGGTTGGCGGAGAAACACAGGGTGACATTGACCATGTGGCCCTCACCGGTCAGCGTCTTGCAGGCCTTCAGGCCATCCCAGGTCATTGGCAGCTTGATGGCGATGTTCCTCGCGATCTTCGCAAGCTCGCGTCCTTCCGCGATCATCGCGGAGGCTTCCAGCGCCACCACTTCCGCCGACACCGGGCCGTCGGTCAGACCGCAGATCTCGGTGATCACCTCACGCACGTCGCGGCCCGACTTGAGGATCAGCGAGGGGTTGGTGGTGACGCCATCGAGAAGGCCGGTTTCGGCCATTTCACGGATTTCCGTGACGTCGGCGGTATCGACGAAGAATTTCATGGGGTCGGTCGCTCCTGAAGGTCTGTGTCCGGATTCAAGGTCCGGGCCTGAAAATGCCGGCCGCCCGATGGCGGACGCTTTCGGCGTTTCTTTATAGTAATGCGACGCGAATCGCACCCCGAATTCGCGCGAAATTCGTGTTCAGTTGCGCAAATGACCGCGCCGATTTGCGCGAAAGTTGCGTTCCGGGGATGACGCCGCCTCGCGCCAGGCAAGGGAAATCGTTTCCGTGCTTTGCGGTAGGCAGGCTTTGTACGCTAGACCGTTCGGCGGAGGCACGCTGATCGTGTTTCGCCGGTGCGCCGGATTCTCAGGCCTCAAGATCGTTGGACCCCGTGTTGTCGGACAAGCCTCTCGTCGTTCCCGTTCTGGTGCCGGTCGCGGTGGACGGCCCGTGGTCCTACCGGGTGCCGCCGGGCATGACGGTGCGTCCGGGGTCCATCGTGCGCGTTCCGGTCGGCCCGCGCGAGGTCATCGGTGCGGTCTGGGATGGCGAGGCCGATGGCGCGGTTGCGTCCAAACGCCTGCGCGACATCGCGCATGTATATGACGCGCCGCCGCTTGACGACGACATGCGCCGGTTCATCGACTGGGTCGCCAACTGGACGCTGTCGCCGCCCGGCCTGGTGCTGCGCATGGTGGTGCGGCTTCGGGACGCGCTGGAGCCCGAGCCGCCGGTCAAGGGCATTCGCGTCGGCACCGTGGTGCCCGAGCGCATGACGGCGGCGCGCGAGCGGGTGCTGGAACTGGCGTCGGATGGTCAGGCCTGGAACCGGGCGGAGCTCACCCATCAGGCGGGCGTCAGCTCCGCGGTCGTGGGCGGGCTTGTGAAACTCGGCGCGCTGGAGATCGTCGCCATGCCGGCGGCCTCGCCGCTCGCGGCGCTGGATCCGGACAAGCCGGGGCGCGAGTTGACGCCGGCGCAGCAGGAGGCGGCCGAGGCGCTGCGCGCCTCCGCAAAGGGCGGCTATTCCGTCACGCTCATTGACGGCGTCACCGGCTCGGGCAAGACGGAAGTCTATTTCGAGGCGGTGGCGGAGGTGCTGAAAGCGGGCAAGCAGGCGTTGATACTGTTGCCGGAGATTTCCCTGACCGCGCAGTTTCTCGAACGCTTCGAGGCGCGTTTTGGCGGAAGACCGGCGGAATGGCACTCCGATCTCGCGCCCAAGCAGCGCGCGCGCGTCTGGCGCGGGGTGGCGGACGGCACCGTTCAGGTGGTCGTCGGCGCGCGCTCGGCGCTTTTCCTGCCCTTCAAGACGCTCGGGCTGATCATCGTGGACGAAGAGCATGACACCGCCTTCAAGCAGGATGACCGGGTGCCCTATTCGGCGCGCGACATGGCGGTGGTGCGCGGCCATCTGGCGGATTTTCCCGTGGTGCTGTCGTCGGCGACGCCGGCGATCGAAAGCCGGGTCAATGCGGATGTCGGCCGTTACCGGCGCATTGTGCTCAGCGAGCGCGCCACGGGCGCGGAAATGCCGCGCATCGAACCCGTCGACATGCGCAGCCATGGTCCCGAACGCGGGCGCTGGCTGGCGCCGACGCTGGTCGACGCCCTGAAGGCGACCATCGAGAAAGGCGCGCAGGCGCTGCTGTTTCTCAACCGGCGCGGCTACGCGCCGCTGACGCTCTGCCGCGCCTGCGGCCATCGCTTCCAGTGCGACAATTGCTCCACCTGGCTGGTCGAGCACCGGTTCCGCGGTCAGCTCGTGTGTCACCACTGCGGCCATCAGGAGCGCAAGCCCGATGTCTGCCCGGAATGCGGCGCCGCCGACTCGCTGGTGGCCTGCGGCCCCGGCGTGGAGCGAATCGCCGAGGAAGTGCGCGCTCTTTTCCCCGACGCGCGCGCCCTGGTGCTGTCCTCGGACAATCTCGGCGGACCGGAGCGCATGCGCCAGGAGCTGAAGTTGGTCGAGGAGGGCGGCGTGGACATCGTCATCGGCACGCAGCTTGTCGCCAAGGGGCATAATTTCCCGATGATGACGCTGGTCGGCGTGGTCGACGCGGACCTCGGGCTGGCGCATGGCGATCCCCGTGCCGCCGAGCGCACCTTCCAATTGCTTGCCCAGGTGACCGGACGCGCCGGGCGTATCGGCGGCGGCGGCCATGGGATACTGCAAAGCTATGCGCCCGAGCACCCGGTGATCCAGGCGATGTTGTCGGGTGACCGGGACGCTTTCTACAGCGCCGAGATTGAAGCCAGACGGCTCGCCGGGCTGCCGCCGTTCGGCCGTCTTGCGGGAATCGTCATCTCAGGCGAGGATCGGGCGCAGGCCAACGCCTATGCCCGCGCCTTCGCGCAGGCCGCCCCGCGTGACAATCGCGTCGCGGTGCTTGGGCCGGCGGATGCGCCGCTCGCGCTGGTGCGCGGCCGCCACCGCTTCCGGATTCTCATCCAGGCCGACCGCAAGATCGATCTGCAGGCCTACCTGCGCGGCTGGCTGGCCGTGGCGCCCAAGGCGCGCGGATCGCTGCGCGCCCAGATCGACATCGACCCGCAAAGTTTCATGTAGCCGCATTCGGTCCGGCGCCATCGGGCCTGCTTCACGCGCCGGGCGTCACATGGCGAACGGCGGCCAGATCGGGCTTGCGGAGCGCTGCGCCTTATCCTTTGGTGGTAGTTTTGCCGGTTTCGCACCCAAACACCGTGGGAAAGCGTCCTTGCCGCGGGTCGGTGATGTTGCGCACCCGTGATCCCTGTGCTATGCGAAGCCCGACATTCGGGATGCAGTTGCGGCTTGAACTGGCTGCGTCCATAAATATCCAATAATTCCAAGGTCTTATTTGGTGAGTATTTCACACGATAAGGCCTTGGTGCGCGTCTTGAGAGAGCACGAACCCGGTGACAGACAACGTATCCCAAGTCTCAGGTGTCGCGACCCGATACGCCTCTGCGCTTTTCGACCTCGCCCGCGAGGAAAAGGCGGTCGAGGCGACGGAGGCCGACATCTCTCGTCTTGAGGCGATGCTGAACGAAAGCTCGGATCTGATGCGCCTCGTGCGCAGCCCTGTTTTCGGCACCGATGATCAGGTTGGCGCGATGAAGGCCGTGCTCGGGAAAGCCGGTATCGGCGGTCTCGTTGCCAACTTTGTCTTCCTGGTGGCGGACAATCGCCGTCTGTTCGCGCTTCCCTCGATGCTCGCAAGCTTTCATGCGCTCGCCGCCGCCGATCGCGGCGAAGTGACTGCCGATGTCGTGTCGGCACAGCCCTTGTCCGATGCCAATCTGGCCGCCCTGAAAAAGGCGCTCAAGGCATCCACCGGCAAGGACGTGAAAATCAATCCGACCGTCGATCCTGCGTTGATCGGTGGTCTCGTCGTCAAGGTCGGCAGCCGTATGATCGATACGTCGCTGCGGACCAAGCTCAATTCTCTCAATCACTCGATGAAAGAGGTCGGCTGATGGATATTCGGGCCGCGGAAATCTCCGCCATCCTCAAGGACCAGATCAAGAATTTCGGCAAGGAAGCCGAAGTTTCCGAGGTAGGTCAGGTGCTCTCCGTCGGTGACGGTATTGCGCGCGTTTACGGACTGGACAATGTCCAGGCCGGTGAAATGGTCGAATTCCCTGGCGGCGTCCAGGGCATGGCGCTGAACCTCGAGACCGACAACGTCGGTGTCGTGCTGTTCGGTGACGATCGGGGCATCAAGGAAGGCGACACGGTCAAGCGGACCGGCGCCATCGTGGACGTTCCCGTCGGCAGGGGTCTTCTGGGCCGCGTCGTTGACGGCCTCGGCAACCCGATCGACGGCAAGGGCCCGATCGAGTCGTCCGAACGCCGTCGCGTGGACGTCAAGGCGCCGGGCATTCTGCCGCGCAAGTCGGTTCATGAGCCGATGTCGACCGGCCTGAAGGCCATCGATGCGCTGATCCCGATCGGCCGTGGACAGCGCGAGCTGATCATCGGCGATCGCCAGACCGGCAAGACCGCCGTCATCCTGGACACGTTCCTCAACCAGAAAGCGCTGCACGCCGGCGACGACGAAGATGCCAAGCTCTATTGCATCTATGTCGCCATCGGCCAGAAGCGCTCCACGGTTGCGCAGTTCGTGAAGGCCCTGGAAGAAGCCGGCGCGCTCGAGTATTCGATCATCGTCGCCGCCACGGCTTCCGATCCGGCCCCGATGCAGTACCTGGCGCCGTTCACCGGCTGCGCCATGGGCGAATTCTTCCGCGACAACTCGGCTCACGCCGTGATCGCGTATGACGATCTCTCCAAGCAGGCCGTGGCCTATCGCCAGATGTCCCTGCTGCTGCGCCGCCCGCCGGGCCGCGAAGCCTATCCGGGCGACGTCTTCTATCTGCACTCGCGCCTTCTGGAGCGTTCGGCCAAGCTTAACGATTCGCTGGGCGCTGGCTCGCTGACGGCTCTGCCGGTCATCGAGACGCAAGCCAACGACGTCTCCGCCTACATCCCGACCAACGTGATCTCGATCACCGACGGCCAGATCTTCCTGGAGACGGATCTGTTCTTCCAGGGCATCCGGCCGGCGGTGAACGTCGGTCTGTCGGTGTCGCGTGTGGGCTCGTCGGCTCAGATCAAGGCGATGAAGCAGGTTGCCGGCCCGATCAAGGGCGAACTGGCCCAGTACCGCGAAATGGCGGCCTTTGCCCAGTTCGGCTCCGACCTCGACGCCACGACCCAGCGTCTGCTGAACCGCGGTGCGCGACTGACCGAGCTGCTCAAGCAGCCGCAGTTCTCGCCGCTGAAGACCGAAGAGCAGGTTGCCGTCATTTATGCCGGCGTGAACGGTTACCTCGACACCATCCCCGTCAACAAGGTGGGTGATTTCGAGCAGGGACTGCTTCTCAACCTGCGTGGCGAACACGCTGATCTCCTGGCTGAAATCTGGGAGAAGAAAGCGTTGAACGATGACCTCACGGGCCGGCTCAAGGCCGCCGTCGAGGCATTCGCCAAGACCTTTGCTGCGTGACGTTTCGCGTAGCTGACCGGAACCGGGAACGGGAGCGGCCATGCCGAGCCTGAAGGACTTACGAAATCGCATCGCCTCCGTGAAGGCGACGCAAAAGATCACCAAAGCCATGCAAATGGTGGCGGCAGCGAAACTGCGCCGTGCGCAGGAAGCCGCCGTCGCCGCCCGGCCCTATGCCGAGCGCATGGATGCGGTGCTCGCCAATCTCGCCGGGGCTTTTGATGGCCGCGACGACGCCCACAAGCTGATGGTCGGAACAGGCAACGACCAGGTTCACCTGCTCGTTGTCTGTACCGCCGAACGCGGGCTGTGCGGTGGCTTCAACTCGTCGATCGCCAAGCTGGCGCGCGAACATGCGCGCAAGCTTCTCGCTCAGGGCAAAGAGGTCAAGATCCTCTGCGTCGGCAAGAAGGGCTTCGACGCGCTGAAACGCGATATGGGCAAATACGTGATCGATACGGTCGATCTTCGCAGTGTCAAGAATCTGCGCTTTGGCGACGCGGACGCGATCGGCAAGCGTGTTCTGGCGATGTTCGACGAAGGCGCCTTCGACGTCTGCACTCTGTTCTACGCGCGCTTCCAGTCGGTGATCAGCCAGGTCCCGACGGTCCAGCAGATCGTTCCGGCCGATATCGCGGCCGGTCCGGGAGCTGCCGACCTGGATGGCGCGATCTATGACTATGAACCGGAAGAAGGCGAGATCCTGAACGATCTGCTGCCCCGCAACATTTCGGTTCAGATCTTCAGGGCGCTCCTTGAAAACGCCGCTTCGGAGCAGGGCGCGCGCATGTCCGCGATGGACAATGCGACACGCAATGCCGGTGAGATGATCGACAAGCTGACGATGAGCTACAATCGCCAGCGTCAGGCTCAGATCACCAAGGAGCTGATCGAAATTATCTCGGGCGCGGAAGCGCTCTGACGGATTTGAGACGAGGAACAGTGTGATGGCTGACATCAAGGTCGGACGGGTCACCCAGGTCATCGGCGCCGTCGTCGACGTCCAGTTCGATGGTGACCTGCCGCAGATTCTGAATGCGCTCGAGACCGAGAATCAGGGCAACCGCCTTGTTCTCGAAGTGGCGCAGCATTTGGGCGAGAACACCGTGCGCACGATCGCCATGGACTCCACCGAAGGCCTCGTTCGCGGGCAGGAAGTGAAGGACACGGGCGAATCGATCATGATCCCGGTGGGCGCAGGAACGCTCGGCCGCATCATGAACGTCATCGGCGAGCCGGTCGACGAAGCAGGCCCCATCGAGGCTGAAGGCCGCCGCGGCATTCACCAGCCCGCGCCAGCCTACGTCGAGCAGTCGACGGAATCGGAAATCCTGGTCACCGGCATCAAGGTCGTCGACCTGCTGGCGCCCTACGCCAAGGGCGGCAAGATCGGCCTGTTCGGCGGCGCCGGCGTTGGCAAGACCGTGCTGATCATGGAACTGATCAACAACATCGCCAAGGCGCATGGCGGCTATTCCGTTTTCGCCGGCGTGGGTGAGCGCACCCGTGAGGGCAACGACCTCTACTGGGAAATGATCGAGTCCGGCGTGAACAAGGAAGGCGGCGGCGAAGGCTCCAAGGCCGCTCTCGTCTACGGCCAGATGAACGAGCCCCCGGCGCCCGCGCGCGCGTTGCCCTGTCCGGCCTCACCGTCGCCGAGCATTTCCGCGACCAGGGCCAGGACGTGCTGTTCTTCGTCGACAACATCTTCCGCTTTACCCAGGCCGGTTCCGAAGTGTCGGCTCTGCTGGGCCGCATCCCGTCCGCCGTGGGTTACCAGCCGACGCTGGCCACCGACATGGGCACGATGCAGGAGCGCATCACGACCACCAACAAGGGATCGATCACCTCGGTGCAGGCCGTTTACGTGCCCGCCGATGACTTGACCGATCCGGCTCCGGCATCGACATTCGCCCATCTGGACGCAACGACGGTTCTCAACCGCTCGATCGCCGAGAAGGGCATCTACCCGGCCGTGGATCCGCTTGACTCGACCTCGCGCATGCTCGACGCCCGCATCATCGGCGATGAGCATTACGGCGTTGCCCGCCGCGTCCAGGAAGTGCTGCAGCGCTACAAGGCGCTTCAGGACATCATCGCGATCCTTGGCATGGACGAGCTTTCGGAAGAAGACAAGATCGCGGTCGCGCGCGCCCGCAAGATCGAGCGTTTCCTGTCGCAGCCGTTCTTCGTGGCTGAGGTGTTCACCGGTTCGCCGGGCAAGCTGGTTGATCTCGCCGATACCATCAAGGGCTTTAAGGGCCTTTGCGATGGCGACTACGATCATCTGCCGGAAGCGGCCTTCTACATGGTCGGTTCCATCGAGGAAGCGGTCGAGAAGGCCCAGCGTCTGGCTGCCGAAGCCGCCTGATCCGAATGTTGCCGAGGCGCGCGCCCGCAAGGTGTGCGCCTTGGTCGCCGGCCATGCGTCGGCCAATCCTGACAGAAGGCGCGCAGGGCTGATGCCCGTGCCGCGCCGCATGCGAAGCAACGAGGCCGATCATGGCGGAAGCCTTTCAGTTCGAACTTGTCTCTCCGGAGCGCCTTCTGATCTCAGAGGCGGTCGAAGAGGTCGTCGTTCCCGGCTCCGACGGTGATTTCGGCGTGCTGGCGCATCACGCGCCGCTTATGTCGACGATCCGTCCGGGATTCATCGAGGTAAAGCACACGGACGGATCCGCGTCGAAGATCTTCGTGCAGGGCGGCTTTGCCGACACCGGCCCGAATGGCCTGACGATCCTGGCCGAGCGTGCCGTTCCAGCGGAAGATCTCAAGGCCGACGTGATCGCAGCCGAGATCAAGGACGCAGAGGAAGACCTGGCGGACGCCTCCGACGATGCGGCGCGCACGGCTGCGCAGCACAAGATCGGCCAGCTCAAGGAAGTCCAGGCGGCGCTCGCGACGCTCTGAACGGCCCCGGCCTGAATACGGACATCGAAAAAAACCCGGCGGAATTTCCGCCGGGTTTTTTCGTACTCAATCGCTCTGAAAGCGGACGGCGTCAGGCGGCGATGCGCTTGAAGCCGGTGTTGCCGCCGCGCGAGCGCCGGCGCTCGTCCGGAGCGATGTAGACAAGCGCGTGATGCTCCTGGCAATAGGAAACACCGGCCTCGACGCGGTTCTGGCACGGGAAGACATAGCTGTCCGCGCTGCTGCCGCTGCCTTCAACCCATTTGCATTGTCCGCTGCGCGGAAGATTCGTCATATTCGTCGGCGTCGTTTTCATCGTTCGGTCCTGATCATGTCCGAACGCGCGACGGCAGCCGGAGCCGCACCGCGCATTCGCAAGGGTCTTGACTGTGCGACCATCAATCAGCGCCGCGACCGTTTCATTTCATGCATCCGGCGATTGCCCTGGCGCCGTTCACGTGGGACGCCGGCGCGACAGTCCGGGTGCAGGAAATAAAACGATCTCAAGGAACCCGGCGCTCCACCATCCGGCTGACCGGAGGGAGAACCGATGGGGCTCTGGGCGGCGGATCATGAACGCAGGCGCGAAGTAGTAGCCTGCGATAGTCTGCACCGTACAGATAACCAGCCGCAAGGCCGCATGCAATGGGTGCGACATCATAGCCGCCATGCGTGCCGTGCACTGGTTAATACTGGATGCGCCGGCTGCCCCAATCCGGCGCAGACTCGTCCTTCTGCAGCCGGAGGTTGGAAACGACCCGCCTGTTCTGTGCCTTGCACTCGATATCCGCGCAGTTGCGCACCAGACGCTCGCGGCCGTAGCCCTTCGCCCAAAGGCGACTCTGCGGCACGCCTTGGGAGATCAGATAGCTCATCACGGCTTCGGCGCGCCGTTGCGAGATCTCGCGGTTGGCATCCTCGTTGCCGGGATCGTCGGCATGGCCCTGCAGCTTGACGAACCAGCGCGGGTGACCCTGCAGCCAGCGCGCCTGCGCGTCGAGCGTGCGTTTCGCGGTGTCGTCAAGCTCCGCCGACTTCTCGGTGAAATAGGTGCGCCGGCCCACGTGCAGGATGAAATCCTGCTCGCTGCCGGAAGCCACCTTCTCGAATCCCTGCGCCGGCGCGTTGGTCACGTCGGGGATCACCGCGATGCTGTCCACGCTGGCGCAGCCCGCGATAAGAAACAGGACGACCAGCGCCACAGACGCGGTGCAGGCACGTGCGGCGCCTGTCCGCCTGGAGTGTCGGCTCGGCTTCATTCGGTTCCCCCGGAAAGCGGTGCGGTGCCCAGGCTCAGCCGGCGCTGACATTGGCGGTGGAGCCGCCCAGATGCTCGAGCACCAGAACGCGCGTGCCGATCGGGCAGCGCTGGTACAGATCGACAACGTCCTCGGGGAACATGCGGATGCAGCCCGACGAGACATCGTTACCGATGCTCCAGGGTTCCAGCGTGCCGTGCAGCCGGTATCCCAGGTCGCGTCCGTCCCGGTAGAGATACAACGCGCGCGGTCCCAGCGGATTTTCGGGCGAACCGCCTTCAACAAGCTTGGGCAGGTCAGGGCTGCGTTCCAGCATTTCCGGCGGCGGCACCCAGCGCGGCCACAGGGCCTTGCGGTCGATGCGGGCGTGTCCGAACCACTGGAAACCTTCGCGTCCGACGCCAACCCCATAACGCAGCGCGGTGTTGTTTTCCCAGATCCAGTAGAGGAAATGATTGCGGGTATCGACGACCACCGTTCCCGGCGGTTCCGGCGAGAAATATTTCACCATCTGCCGCCGCCACTGCGGCTTGATCACCTTGAAATTCGTCAGCCGGTAGATAAATCCCGCGTCATCCGCTGCTCCGGCGAACCATTTGGATGCGGTGTTCGCCAATGCGGATTGCGACAATGCTGCGCCGGCGAGCAAGGCGCCGCCTGCCTCCAGAATCTTTCTGCGCGTCAGCAACATGATGCCCTCCCTGCATGCGCGCGGGCGCAAACGGGCTTGGCGAGACAGCACCACCCCCCGCCTGCGTGCGAGACCCCGCTATTACGCGGCAACAGCACGGCAACGTCAAGCGTTTGGGAGAACCCCTCCGGCGGCCTCGAGCGCCTGCGGCGTGTCCAGATCCAGCCGGATCGTGTCGTCGAGTTCGATCTCGACGACGGCTTCAGGATTGTCGCCGATCAGATGCCGCGCGCCGACGTCGCCCTTGATCGCCAGCAGGGCGTCGAAGTAGCGGCGTGACCAGAGCACCGGATTGCCGCGTTTGCCCTTCACCGTGGGCACCACGATGAGTGCGCCTGCGGCCGGGTCGTAGGCGGCAACCAGCCGGTCGATGGTTTGCGGCGTGATGCGCGGCATGTCGGCGAGCAGCACGATCGCCGCGTCGGCGGAGGCGGGCAGGGCCTTGATACCGGTCTTCAGGGACGTCGACAGGCCTTCGCGATAGTCTTCGTTGTGCACGAAGCGTACATCGAGGTCCTCAAGCGCCGCTTCCACCTGATCGCGCATGTGCCCCGTCACCACGGTCACGGGTCCGGCGCGCGATTCGAGCGCCGCGCGCGCGGCGATGCGCACCAGCGGTTCGCCGCCGATGGTCGCCAGAAGCTTGTTGGGCCCGCCCATGCGGGTGGAGCGGCCCGCCGCCAGGACAATGGCCGCAACGTCGGGGCGCGGGGCCGCGGTTGCACGCGGAGCCTCTTCGCGCGGCTGCGGGCGGGAGACGATTTCCATCAGCAATCCTCCGACACCCATGCCGGTCAGATCGGCGGCGCTGACCTCGAGGCCGGCGAGCGTTCTCTGCAGCACCCAGTCAAAGCCGTTTTCACGCGGGCTGCGGGCGCATCCTGGCGCGCCGATGACCGGCGTGCCGTCCAGATCGCCCAGCACCAGCAGATTGCCCGGATCCACCGGCATGCCGAAGTGCGTGACGTGTCCTCCCGCCGCTTCGATGGCCGAGGGCACCACATCGCCGCGATCCACGTTGGCCGACGCCCCGAAGACGATCAGCAGTTCCGCGCCGCCGGCCTTGGCCTCGCGCAGCGCGGCGGCCGTTGCCTCCGCCGTGTGCGGCACGCGCAGGTCCGCCACGATCTCCGCGCCGGCGGGCTTGAGCCGGTCCCGCGTGACGCTCAGCGTCTTGTCGATGGTCTTCGGTTTCAGGCTGGGAAGCGTCGTCGAGATGATGGCGGTCTTCAGCGGACGGTAGGGCGCGACGCGGAGCAGCGATAGCCCGTCCTGCTGTTTGCCGACCGTCTCCAGTGCCCGCTCCACCAGATCCCCCGCGACGCCATAGGGAATGATCTTGACCGTGCCGACCATCCGCCCCGCCTCGACGGCGGCATGCTGCGGCAGGCAGGCGAAGGTGATCGCCGGATCGATGCGGTTGAGCGCGTCGATGGCGGCGCTGTCGACGCAGAGGACGCCGGCTTTGGCGGCAAACAGGTTGGCGCGGCCGGTGAAGGCGCGTTCGACCTCTACGGTATCGCCGCCGATCGCCGCCGCGATGCGCCGCGCGGCCTCGTCCTCGGGCACATCACTCGCCTCCAGCATGGCCACCGTCAGGGACCCGACGGAGGCCGCTTGCAGGCGCGCGATGTGCTCCGCCGTCAGCCGCGTGCCCTTCCTGAGCGCGAGGCCGTCGGTCTTGAAGGAATGGGCGAGAATGCCGTTAAGGCAGTCGCGCAACGGGCGTTCGCCGAACGTCACGCGGCCGCCTCGCGCGCAACGCCCGCCGAGGCGCGGCCGCTCTTGCGCAGGTCCTCGATGATCTGCGCCATGACCGCGACGGCGATTTCGGCCGGGCTGGCGGCGCCGATGTCGAGGCCGATCGGAGCATGGATGCGATCGATCTGCTCGCTCGACAGCCCGTCCTTCAGCCGCTCGACTCGAGTCGCATGCGTCTTGCGGCTGCCGAGCGCACCGACATAGAAGCAATCGGCTTCCAGCGCGCTTTTTAAGGGAAAATCGTCGATCTTGGGATCATGGGTGACGGCGACGAGCGCCGTGTAGCGGTCGAGCGTCACCTCCGCCCCCAGCACTTCGTCCGGCCATTGCGCAAACAGCGGCGTGCCGGGGAAACGTTCGGGTGTGGCAAACGCGGTGCGCGGATCGATGATGGTGACGTCGAAGCCGGCGATCGCGGCGATCGGCGCCAGCGCCTGTGAGATATGCACCGCGCCGATTACCAGGATGCGCGGCGGCGGCACTTCCACGCCAAGGAACAGCCGGTTGTCGGCCGCGTCCTCGATCATGCCGGATTTGCCGGAGCGGAAGCGTCGGTCCAGTTCCTCGTGCAGCGGGTCGTCGGCCCACGGATCGGCCTCGCGCACCAGGCGTTGCGCGCCGGTCGTCACATCGGTGATGAGAATGCAGCCGCGGCGCGCGGCGCGTTCCGCATTGAGCTGTTCGAGAAGCGCAAGCTGCATGGTCAGGCCACCTTCTCGACGTAGACGCGGATGCGCCCGCCGCAGGACAGTCCGACCCGCCATGCGGTCTCGTCGGCGACGCCGAATTCCAGCATTTTCGCCGCGCCGCTTTCGATGACGTCGATGGCCTCGCCGACCACCGCGCCCTCGACGCAGCCGCCGGACACGGAACCTTCGAAATTGCCTTCGCCGTCGATCACCAGATGGCTGCCGGTGGGACGCGGCGCGGAGCCCCAGGTCTCCATCACTGTGGCCAGCGCCACCTCGCGTCCGGCCTTGCGCCAATCCTGCGCCGTCAACAGCACGTCGTGCGTGTCGATTGCTTCGCCCGGGGCCTCGCTCATGCCATCCTCCGCTGCCATGGTATTTCCCTCAGCATATAGGACGAGGGCATGGGCTTGAAAGGGGCGTGCGCTGACGGCCAGGCGGGGAAGGTGCGACCGCAGGGTGCTCCGTGGAACCCGGCGGCCGGTTTGCTCAGATGCTGGCGATGAACAGCGCCTTGGCAGCCTCCAGCGTCAGTTCCACCGGATTGCCACCGGCGCTGGGATCCTCGATGGCCATGGCGGCCATCGCGTCGATCTTGTCGGTGCCGACGCCGATGTCGCCGAGCTTCTTCGGAATGCCCAGCTCCGCGTTGAGCTGTTCCACATAGGCATAGAAGCCGTCAAAGCCGCCTTTTATGTCCAGGTAGGCGGCGGCTCGCTCGATGCGCTGCTCGATCGCGGGGCGGTTGAAGGTCAGCACCGGCGGGATGACGATGGCGTTGGTGGTGCCGTGGTGGGTGTTGTAGAGCGCGCCGATGGGGTGCGAGAGCGCGTGCACGGCGCCAAGACCCTTCTGGAACGCGGTGGCGCCCATGGCGGCGGCCGACATCATCTGCGCCCGGGCCTCGATGTCGGAGCCGTCGGCGAAGGCGCGCGGCAGATAATCCTTCACCAGACGCATGCCTTCCAGGGCGATGCCCTGGCTCATCGGATGATAGAACGGGCTGGAATAGGCTTCCAGGCAATGGGCGAAGGCGTCCATGCCGGTGCCTGCGGTGATTGCCATTGGCATGCCGACGGTCAGTTCCGGATCGCAGATGACGACGGCGGGCAGCAGCTTGGGATGGAAGATGATCTTCTTCACATGGGTGTCGGAGTTGGTCAGCACGCCCGCGCGGCCGACTTCCGAACCCGTGCCGGCGGTCGTTGGCACCGCGACGATGGGCGCGATCGCCGAGGCGTCGGCGCGGGTCCACCAGTCGCCGATGTCCTCGAAGTCCCAGACGGGACGGGTCTGGCCGGCCATGAAGGCGACCAGCTTGCCCAGATCCAGGCCCGAGCCGCCGCCGAAGGCGATGACGCCGTCGTGGCCACCGGCCTTGTAGACGTCGATGCCCGCTGCGAGGTTGATCTCGTTGGGGTTGGGATCGACCTCGGAGAACATCGCCCGGCCGAGACCTTCGGCGTCGAGCAGGTCCAATGCTGCCTGGGTGATCGGCAGCCCCGCCAGCCCCTTGTCGGTGACCAGCAGCGGCTTGCGCATGCCGGCGGCGCGACAGGCTTCGCCCAGTTCCTTGATCCGGCCCGCGCCGAAGCGGATGGCGGTCGGATAGCTCCAGTTGGCGACGAGATTCATCGGTTCAGGCTTTCTTCAGGTGGTAGGATTTCGGGCGGGTCAGGTTCTGGAAGCCGATCACCGACAGCGCGCCGCCGCGCCCGGTGTTCTTGCAGCCGGTCCAGCACAGGGCGGGATCGAGATAATCGGCGCGGTTCATGAACACCGTGCCGGTTTCGAGCCGCGCGCCGATGGCGGACGCGCGGCCGGCGTCTTTGGTCCACAGCGAGGCGGTGAGGCCGAATTCGCAGTCGTTCATCAGTGCGATGGCCTCTTCATCGTTCGACACCTTCATGATGCCGACAACAGGTCCAAAACTCTCGTCGCGCATGACGCGCATGTCGTGGGTGACGCCTGTGAGGATCTGCGGCATCAGGTAAGCGCCGCCGTCGTCTTCAGGAAACAGCACCGGATCGATCATCGGGGTTGCGCCATCGGCGATGGCTTCCGCCGTCTGGGCGCGCACTTCCGCTGCAAAGCGCACATTGGCCATGGGGCCGAGCGTGGTCTCGGGATCGAGCGGGTTGCCGAGCCTGTATTTGGCGACAAGGGCGACGGCCTTTTCCACGAAGGCGTCGTAGAGCGTCTCGTTCACATAGATCCGCTCGATGCCGCAGCAGCACTGGCCGGAATTGAACATGGCGCCATCGACGAGCGTGGCGACGGCCGCGTCCAGATCCGCGTCCTCCATCACGTAGCCCGGGTCCTTGCCGCCGAGTTCCAGCCCCAGGCCGGTGAAGGTGCCCGCCGCCGCGCGCTCGATGGCGCGTCCGCCGCCCACGGAGCCAGTGAAATTGATGAAGTTGAACTGGCGCTCGCCGATCAGCGCCTCGGTGGTCGCATGGTCGAGAAACAGATTGACGAACAGCCCTTCAGGAAGCCCGGCTTCCGAAAAGGCGCGCGCCATGCGCTCGCCCACGAGCAGCGTCTGCGTGGCGTGTTTCAGCACTACGGCGTTGCCGGCGATCAGCGCCGGCGAGACCGTGTTGATCGCCGTCATGTAGGGGTAGTTCCATGGCGCGATGACGAAGACCACGCCATGCGGCTCGCGGATGATGCGGCGCTCGAAGGCATCCGAGTTCTCGATGACGATCGGCGCGAGCGCCTCTTCGGCGATGCTCGCCATATAGGCGGTGCGCTCGTTGACGCCGCCGAATTCGCCGCCGTAGCGGGTCGGGCGGCCCATCATGTGCGCCAGTTCGGGAACGATCTCGTCGTTCATCTCGCCGAGCCGTTTGACGCCGGCCTCCACAAGCGCGATGCGTTCATTAAGCGGCCGCGCCGCCCAGGCCTTTTGCGCGCTGCGGGCTGCCGCGCAGGCAGTGCGGGCCTCGTCCAGGCTGAGCGCGGGGCGCTCCGCGTATACGGAGCCGTCGATGGGGGATATGCACTGGATCATCTTGCTCATGGTCAGGCTCTCTCAAAGCCGCGCGCGACTTCCCAGTCGGTGATGCGGCGGTCGTATTCGGTCTGCTCCCACTTTGCGGCGTGCACATAGTGGTCGATGACATCGTCGCCAAACGCCGCGCGCAACATGCTTGAACCGTTCAGTACGGCTGTGGCGTCGCGCAGCGTCGACGGGATTTCGCGGATGTCCCGGCCGCCGTAGGCGTCGCCGACGAAGGCGGGCTCCAGTTCCCAGTCGTTCTCGATGCCCGCGATGCCGGCGGCGATCAGCGCCGCCATGGCGAGGTAGGGATTGAGGTCGGCGCCGCCGACGCGGCATTCCACGCGCACCGCCTTGCTGCCGGCGCCGCAGACGCGGTAGCCGGCGGTGCGGTTGTCCATCGACCAGATGGCCTTTGTCGGCGCGAAGGTGCCGGCCTGGAATCGCTTGTAGGAATTGATGTAGGGCGCCAGGAAATAGGTGATCTCGCTGGCGTGGCTCAAAAGCCCCGCCATGTATTTGCGCATCAGATCCGACATGCCGTGCTCGGCGGTCTCATCAAAGAACAGCGGCTTTCCGTCGAGCGACCACAGGGACTGGTGGATGTGAGAGGAATTTCCCGCCCGCTCGTAGTGCCATTTGGCGAGGAAACTGACCGCGCGGCCCTTGGCCCAGGCGATCTCCTTGCAGCC
Source organism: Breoghania sp. L-A4 (assembly GCF_003432385.1). Classification (NCBI taxonomy): domain Bacteria; kingdom Pseudomonadati; phylum Pseudomonadota; class Alphaproteobacteria; order Hyphomicrobiales; family Stappiaceae; genus Breoghania; species Breoghania sp. L-A4. The sequence goes on from NZ_CP031841.1 coordinate 418,937, forward strand.
GTTCTTGATGATCACGTGGCGGTCGGCCATCGTCAGCGCCTCGGCGTAGCGCACGTTGATTTCCGCCTGGCCGGCCTCCGCCTCGCCCTTGGAGTTCTCCACCGGAATGTCCGCGCCGTTCAATCCGTTGCGGATGGCGCGCATCAGCTCCTCTTCCTTGGTGGTCTGGAAGATGTGGTAGTCCTCGTTGTAGGCGCTGATCGGCGTCAGGCCGCGATGGCCCTTGGCCTCGGCTTCCTCGAAGCTTTCCCGGAACACGAAGAATTCCAGCTCGGTTGCCATGAAGGGCTTCATGCCCATGGCTTCCAGCCGCTTGATCTGCTTCTTCAGGATGGCGCGCGGCGAATGCGGCACTTCCTCGTGGGTGGCGTGGTCGAGCATGTCGCACAGCACCAGCGCCGTGCCTTCCAGCCACGGAATCAGCCGTAACGTGTCGAGGTCCGGCTTCATCGTGTAGTCGCCGTAGCCCGCCTCCCAGCTGGTCGCCTTGTAGCCCTCGACGGTGTTCATCTCCATGTCGGTGGCCAGCAGGTAGTTGCAGCTGTGGGTCTCCTTCCAGGCGCTGTCGACGAAGAACTCCGCCTGGAACCGTTTGCCCATGAGCCGGCCCTGCATGTCGACCTGGACCGCGAGAACGGTGTCGATCTCGCCGTCGGCGACGGCCTGTTTCAACGCCTCGAATGTCAATTTGCCTGCCATGGGACGATCTTCCGAAAATTGGGAGCTGGACGGCCGGCCGCGCGAGCCGGAAACAGAAGGTTGGCACCCGGGACATCTGCGCCCCGGGTGCCGCCTCACGTCTGCGATGCGGATGGATCAGCCGTAGCGATACGGGCGTCCGGCCTTCTGCATGTCGGCGTTGTACTTCTTGAAGATGTCCACGACCTTCTTCTTGGTCTCGGATTCGGCGGCGATCTCGTCCCAGAACTTGACCGCGGCGTCCTCGACCGTGGCCCATTCCGCGTCCGGAATGGTGGTCAGCTTCATCTTGGTGCCCTCGACGCGCAAGGACGCCTCGCCGCCCCAGTACCACCACTGGCGATAGTAGTGCGACGCATCCATGGCGAGCTGCAGCATGGTCTTGAGGTGATCGGGCAGCTCGTTCCAGCGGTCCATGTTGGCGAAGAAGGAGCCGGCCCAGGCGCCCGAGATGTTGTTGGTGAGGAAGTAGTTGGTCACGTCGGCCCAGCCCACCGTGTAATCCTCGGTGATGCCCGACCAGGCGATGCCGTCAAGCTCGCCGGTCTGCACCGCGACCTCGATGTCTTCCCACGGCAGGGTGACCGGCACGACGCCGAACTGCGCCATGAAGCGGCCGGCGGTCGGGAAGGTGAAGACGCGCTTGCCCTTCAGGTCCGCAAGCGAGTTGATCGGATCCTTGGTGGCGAAGTGGCACGGATCCCAGGAGCCGGCGGAGATGTGCTTGACGCCGACCTTGGCATATTCCTCTTCCCAGATTTCCTTCAGCCCGTACTGGTTGAACAGCACCGGCACGTCGAGGGAATAGCGCGAGGCGAAGGGGAAGTAGCCGCCGAAAACGGTGACCTCGGTCGGCGAGGCCATGGAGTCGTCATCGGACTGCACCGCGTCGATGGTGCCCTTCTGCATGGCGCGGAACAACTCGCCGGTGGGCACCAGCTGATCGGCGAAATAGAGCTCGATCTCCATCTGGCCGTTGGCGGCCTGGTTGAAGGCGTCGATGTGCGGCTTGATGACGTGTTCGGCCAGGGCCGGACCGGCGTAGGTCTGCAGGCGCCACTTGATCGGCGCCTGGCCGTGCACGGCGGGAGCGGCGAGCGTGGTGGCGCCGGCGGCGGCAACGCCCGCGATGCCGGCGTTCTTGAGGAAATCGCGTCTGTTGGTCATGCTGAATAGTCCCCTATTGGTGGTTGCTCAGATGTGCGACGTGTTCGTCTTGTCGTTCTTGTATGCGCGGGATGGGCCGCTGTTTGTCAGTCTTGTCCTGTCCCGCTAGCGCATAGTCTCCCGTGCTCGTGTCGCGGCGCCAAGGCCGCGGCGGTCTCGCGTTATTTCCCGTAAACGAGGTCGGGCAGCCAGAGGGCGATCTGCGGAAACATCATCACCAGCGTCAGCGCCAGCACCATGACCAGCGCAAAAGGGATGATGGACCGGTAGATGTCGCCGAGACCGATTTCCGGAGGCGCCATGGCGCGCATCAGGAACAGATTGTAGCCGAACGGCGGCGTCATGTAGGCGATCTGGGTGGTGATCGTGTAGAGCACGCCGTACCAGATGAGATCGAAGCCGAGACCCTCGACCAGAGGCACGTAGAGCGGTGCGACGATGACCAGCATCGCCGTGTCGTCGAGAAACGTGCCCATGATCAGGAACGACAGCTGCATCAGGATGAGGATCATCCAGGGGTTCAAACCGAGCTGCTGGGTGAACAGGCTGTCGATGGCGTTGACCGCGCCCAGGCCATCGAAGATGGCGCCGAACCCCAAGGCCGCCAGGATGATCCACATGAACATGCATGAGATCGCCAGCGTCTGGCGCACGGAGACCTCGAAGACCGCGCGCGTCATCCGTCCTTTGACGATGGCGGCGAGAAAGGCGGTGAGCGCGCCGATGGCGGAGCTTTCCACCAGCGAGGTCCAGCCGTTGACGAAGGGCACCATCATGGTCGCGAAGATCACCAGCGGCAGCAGGCCCGCGCGCAGCAGACGCAGTTTTTCCGCAAGCGAAACCTGGCGCTCCTCCTCGGGCAGCACGGGACCGAGGTGCGGCTGCAGCCGGCAGCGGACGTAGATGTAGACAATGAACAGCCCGGCCATCATCAGCCCGGGCATCACGCCGGCGAGCCACAACTGGCCCACCGGCTGGCGCGCGATCATCGCGTAGAGCACCAGCACCACCGACGGCGGCACCAGGATGCCCAGCGACGAGCCGGCCTGGATGACGCCGGTGACCATGATCTTGTCGTAGCCGCGCTTGAGCAGTTCCGGCAGGGCGATGGTGGCGCCGATGGCCATACCGGCCACCGACAGGCCATTCATGGCGGAGATCAGCACCATCAGCCCGATGGTGCCGATGGCGAGCCCGCCGCGCACCGGCCCCATCCACACGTGGAACATCTTGTACAGATCATCGGCGATCTTGGATTCCGACAGCACGTAGCCCATGAAGATGAACATCGGCAGAGTGAGCAGCGGATACCATTTCATCAGCTTCATGGCGGCGGAGAAAGGGATGTCGACTCCGCCGACGCCCCACAGCAGGACGCCCGCCACAGCGCCGACGAAGCCGATGGCGCCGAACACCCGCTGGCCGGTGAGCAGCATCAGCATCATGGTCGCGAACATGAAGAGGGCGATCATCTCATGGGACATCAGAGCTCTTCTCCGCGGATTCGGCCAATGTCCCTCAAGAACTCGGCAAAGGCTTGCAGGATCATCATGATCAGACCGAAGCACATCACGGATTTGATGGGCCACAGCAGCGGCCGCCAGGCGGTCGGGCTCTGCTCCATCCGTCCGATCACCTCGCCGGCCGCGTCGAAGCCGCCGGTGAAGAATGCCTTGATCAGGCCGCCGAAGAACACCAGCGGTTCGTCTCCCCAATAGCCCAGCGAATAGGCGGTGGAGCCCAGCCCGCCGTAGAGCAGCACGCCGAGAAAATAGAGCAGGAAGAACACCGTGACGGCATCGACGCAGGCCTTGGTCTTGTGCGACCAGTCGCCGTAGAAGAGATCCATGCGCACATTGGAGCCGAGCTGGATCGAATAGGGCCCGCCGACGATGTAGTAGGCGACCATCAGGAACTGCGCGGTCTCAAGCGTCCATAGCGTCGGCGTGAAAAACGTCTTTGAGATCGACGACCACAGCAGCACGCCCATCATCGCGAAAATCAGATACATGGTGATGCGGCCGATCCGGTGATTGATCGCGTCCACCCAGCGCACAAAGGTTTTGATCGCCTGCGGCATTGCTAAGCCCGTGTTCCTGTGCTCGCGGCCGCTCGCCGCCCATATTGTCCAGGGCGGCGCGGAGGCGTGCGGCGAGCCACTGCGCAACGTCGATCTGCGCGTCTGTCGCTGCGATCAGATCATTGCGGATCTCGATCATGACATTCAACAGGCCGTGCGAAACCCCATGTTCGTGCAGCGTGTGCATCACGCCGTCGCTCTGTCCATAGGGTGCGTTGCGGCGCACGTCGAACCGCGTGTCCGAGGCGGCGGCGTCGAGCATGGCGTCGGCTAGGCGGCTGTCGGCGTCATGATGAAGGATACCGATTTCCACGTCGCGCCGCTCGCCGCGATAGACCGGCGTAAACGAGTGGATGGTCACCAGAACCGGGGGACGTTCCATCGCGATGCGACGGTCGATCGCCGCGCGCAGGGCGTTGCGGAAGGGCGTGTAACACAGCGCGACGCGCGCCTCACGGTCCTCCGGCGCCAGATTGGCATTGCCGGGAATAGGGTGGATCTCGCTGATCGCGGGCACCGCGCTTTCGGCCTCTGGCGGCCGGTTGCAGTCGTAGACCAGGCGCGAGAGGCGGTGGGCGAGCAGCGGTGCGTCGAGCGCTTTTGACAGGGCGACCGCGACCGGGAGCGCGCCCGGGTCCCAGGCGATGTGGCTGCGCAGCAGATCGTCGGTGAGTCCAAGGTTGAAAAGCGCGGGCGGGATGTGGTTGGAGGCGTGCTCGCAGATCAGCAGAACGTCGCCGGCGCCCGAAAGATTGATCTCGTCGACAACCCGCGCAGGTCCGGATGCGCCTTGGCCGGCCTCAGTCACCGGCGCATGCGCTTCTGTTGTCGCCCCGGATATCGCCTCGGAATTCGCCCCTGTCGGCACCAGCCCGCCCCTCGCTCATTCTGAAGATATCTTTTCAGACACAACGCGGCTGTCAAGGCGCTTTCTGAACGATATTTTTCTGAAGCGCCTTTGCTGGCGAATTCTCTTCAGTCGTGTTTAGAATTGCGGACTCGTCCGAATGGCGCGGAAAGGAATGCCGGGGAATGGAGACTGCGCAAGATCAGACCGTGGCGGAACGCATACGCGGAAAATTCGACACGCTCACGCGTGCCGAGCGCCAGCTTGCCAACGTGATGCTGGAAAACTATCCGGTCTCGGGTCTGGGCAGCATCACGACTGTTGCCGAGACATCGGGCGTCTCGACCCCGACGGTGGCGCGCATGGCGCGCAAGCTGGGTTTTGGCGGATTTCCCGAGTTGCAGGCGAAACTGCGGTCCGAGCTGGAAGACACCCTCTCCAACCCCATCGCCAAACATGACCGCTGGGCGCAGGGCGCGCCGGACACCCACATTCTCAACCGCTTCGCGGATGTGGTGATGGACAACATGCGCCAGACGTTGCACCAGATCAGTTGCGAGGAGTTTGATTCCGTGGCGCGGCTGCTTGCGGATCGCGAGCGCTGCGTCTACGTGGCCGGCGGGCGGATCACCCGGTCGCTGGCGGACTACTTTTTCACGCATCTGCAGATGATCCGCGGCGCGATGGTGCTGCTGCCGCCGAACGCGAACACCTGGCCGCATTACGTGCTGAACATGAAGCCCGGAGACGTGCTGATCGCCTTCGATATCCGCCGCTACGAGCACGACATCCAGCGGCTCGCGGAAATGGCCAGGGAGCGGGGCGTGACGCTGGTGCTGTTCACCGATCAGTGGGGCTCGCCGGCCGCCGCCCATGCCACTCACGCCTTCCATTGCCGCATCGAGGCGCCCTCGGCGTGGGATTCCTCGGTGGTGACGATGTTCATCCTCGAGGCGCTGATCGCCGCGGTGCAGAACGACACATGGTCGGAGACCAAGGACCGCATGAAGACGCTGGAAGGCCTGTTCGACCAGATGAAGATGTTCCGCAAGTTCGTTTGAACCAGCCGTCACGAGACATCCGGCCCGCCTGCCGGCACAGCCAGCGCGCAGGCCGACGATGTCGCGGAAAACACGCGGCTTTTCGGAATGTTAAAATAGTCGCGGGGAAGATTTGGTGGAGCCAGGCGGAATCGAACCGCCGACCTCTTGCATGCCATGCAAGCGCTCTCCCAACTGAGCTATGGCCCCACTGTTTCCGGATGTTGGGTACGGCCCCGGAGCCGTTGTGCGGGCGGAACATAGCCCCGCCCGCCGGGAAGTCAAGTGGGTGTCAACGCCTTTGTGGCGCCCCGCCTGTGGACAATCAGAGGTCTTCGTCGGTTTCGCGCACGACGACGATATCGGGCACGGCGTCGTCGTCCTCGTCGTCTTCCAGGAAGGTGTCGTCATCGGCCGCGTCGTCGTCGATATCGTCGACGTCCTCAACGTCGTCCACATCGTCGTCATCGTCTATGACGCTCTTCTTGGAGCTGATCTGCTCGGCGTCGGCATCCTCAAGGGAGACGATTTCGACGTTCTCCTCCTTGGCGACCACCAAATCCTCGGTGGCTTCGGGTTCCACCGCCGCCGCCGCCTTCGCGGCCCGTCCGCCTGAGCCTTTCGCCACAGCGAGGCTCACCACTGTGCCGCATTTCGGGCAGGTGATCGGCGTTCGCTTGAGGTCATAGAATTTCGTGCCGCAGCCAGGGCACAGATGCTTGGTCCCGAGGTCCGGTTTCGTCACGATTTCAGTCCTGCCTAACCTGTTACTTCAAAAAGCGTCGTCCCAATAACCGTGCGGGCGTCGTCCTGTCAAAGCGTAAAAAACCCATCCGCGCATTTTTCACCGTCCGCAAGATGACCCCGCAGGAACGACATGCTAGATCAACTTGCGCTCCCGTTGAATCGCGGGCGTCGAAAAGTCAGCCGCCCCACTCAGGCCACAGCCGCTTTTCCGGCCGCCGGCGTACCGGAAAAGCTTTTTTCAAATAGGGTCTTGTTTGCGAAACCCCACTCCGCGACACGCGCCTTTCTGAACGCCCTGCCCGATGTAACCGATGGTTCCTAACGCAATGACCGTACAAGCCGCTTCCCCGATGATTTCGCACTCCGGCCAGCCACTCAAGGGCGAGGTTCGCGTGCCGGGAGACAAGTCGATCTCGCACCGCGCGCTGATGTTCGGCGCGCTCGCGGTGGGCGAGACGCGGATTTCGGGTCTGCTGGAATCGGAGGACGTGCATCACACCGGCGACGCGATGCGTGCCCTGGGCGCCAGCGTGCACAGGAGCGACGACGGCGTGTGGCATGTGCGCGGCGTTGGCGTCGGCGCGCTGCGTGAGCCTGAAAACGCGCTTGATTTTGGCAACGCCGGCACCGGCGCCCGGCTGGTCATGGGCATGGTCGGCAGCCATCCGATCACGGCGACCTTCATCGGTGACGCGTCGCTGTCCAAGCGGCCCATGGGCCGGGTGCTCGATCCATTGCGCCAGATGGGGACCCAGGTGCTGGCGCGCGCGGGCGACCGCCTGCCGCTGACCCTGCGCGGCCCGGAAACCGCCATGCCGCTGAGCTACCGCGTTCCGGTCCCTTCAGCCCAGGTCAAGTCGGCGGTGCTGATCGCCGGCCTCAACGCGCCCGGCGTCACCACGGTGATCGAACCGGTGCCGACCCGCGATCACACCGAGCGCATGCTGTCGGGCTTCGGCGCGGACATTGTGACCACGCAGAACGAGGCGGGGGAACGCGTCATCCGGCTGACCGGCCAGCCGGAACTGACGCCCCAGGACATCACGGTGCCCTGCGATCCGAGTTCGGCCGCCTTCCCGATCGTCGCCGCCCTGATCACGCCGGGCTCAGAGGTCACTGTTCGCGACGTACTGCTCAACCCGCACCGCACCGGCCTGTTCACGACGCTGAGGGAAATGGGCGCCGATCTCGAGATCCTCAATGAGCGCGAGACCGGCGGCGAACGCCTCGGCGACATCCGCGTCCGGCATGGGGTTCTCAAGGGTGTGACCGTTCCCGCGGACCGCGCGCCTTCGATGATCGACGAGTATCCGGTTCTCGCCATCGCCGCCGCTTTCGCGCAAGGCGAGACCGTGATGCTGGGGCTCGAGGAGTTGCGCGTCAAGGAGAGCGACAGGCTTTCCGCGGTCGCCGCCGGCCTGAAGGCCAACGGCATCGATCACGAGGAAGGGGCGGACACATTGCTGGTGCGCGGGGCGAGCACCGTGCCCGGCGGCGGCACGGTCGTCACCCACCTCGACCACCGCATCGCCATGAGCTTCCTGGTGCTGGGTCTGGCCGCGCAGGCGCCCGTCACCGTCGACGACGGTGCCCCAATCGCCACCAGTTTTCCCGGCTTCACGCAGCTTTTTGAAAGCCTTGGCGGCAATATCGAGACCCCGGGCGCCGCATGACCGGGAGCGCGCGCAAGATGATCATCGCCATCGACGGCCCGGCCGCCTCCGGCAAGGGAACGCTCGCGCGCCGGCTGGCGGCGCATCTCGGGCTCAAGCATCTCGATACGGGGCTCTTGTATCGCGCGGTGGCGGCGGAACTGCTCAACCGCGGTCTCCCGCTCGATGACGAGGCGACGGCGGCGGAGGTCGCGAGCGGACTCGACACCGGCGCACTGGATCGCGACATGCTGTCCGCGCACGAGGTGGGAGAGGCGGCTTCAAAGGTGGCGGTGATGCCCGCCGTGCGCGCCGCGCTCTTGAAGCTGCAGCGCGACTTCGCGGCCACCGGCGCCGTTCTCGACGGCCGCGACATCGGCACCGTGATCTGCCCGGATGCCGACGTGAAGCTGTTTGTCACGGCGTCCGCCCAGGTGCGCGCGCGGCGCCGCACCGACGAGCTTGCGGCGCGCGGGAAGGCGGCCGATTTCGACGCCATTCTCGCCGATCTCGTCAAGCGGGACGCCCGCGACGCCGGGCGGGCCGTCGCGCCCTTGAAACAAACGGCAGATGCCCACTTGCTCGATACGTCGGAAATGGATATAGAAACCGCGTTCCGTAAGGCTGTGGATATCATCGACAGCATTTGACTTGCCAGGGAACGGGCACGCCCTCAAGCGGGGTCCCGCGACGCGTCAGCAATGGCCGCCGGGGAGCACGCTTTGAGACGTGCCTTTTTGGCATTTCAAACCGCTTGCGCGCCCCGTGTTTTTGAGGAACGCGGGCACGATGTCGCGGATGACGCCGGAGGGTCCCTCGATGGGATGCCGGTATCGACGCACCTCGTGATGCGGCGGCCTTTGGAACAAAACGGCCTTCCGTTTGCCCGAATGCGCCGGCCTGCCTGTTTTTTCAGGCGGTCGTCCGATCGGGACCGGGTGAACGCGTAAGGCACAGTGCAACACAAACCGCCGGCGCCAGCCAGTGATGGCTTATGGAGTTTCAATGACTGCAATGAACCCCACCACCGATGATTTCGCGGCAATGCTCGACGAAGCCTTTGGTGGATCCGAGATGCAGGAAGGATCCGTCGTCAAGGGGACGGTAATCGCTTTCGAAAAAGATCTCGCGGTGATCGACGTCGGCCTGAAGGTCGAAGGTCGCGTGCCGCTCAAGGAATTCGGCGCCCGGGCTCGCGACGGCGAGCTGAACATTGGCGACGAAGTCGAAGTTTATCTGGAGCGCGTAGAGAACGCGCTCGGTGAAGCCGTTCTGTCGCGCGACAAGGCCCGCCGCGAAGAGAGCTGGGTTCGCCTGGAAGTGTCCTTCGAGAAGGGCGAAAAGGTCACCGGCCAGATCTTCAACCAGGTCAAGGGTGGCTTCACCGTGGATCTCGACGGCGCCGTGGCCTTCCTGCCGCGCAGCCAGGTCGACATCCGCCCTGTCCGCGACGTCGGCCCCCTGATGCACACGCCGCAGCCGTTCCAGATCCTGAAGATGGACAAGCGCCGCGGCAACATCGTTGTCTCGCGCCGTGTGGTCCTCGAAGAGACCCGCGCAGAGCAGCGCTCCGAGCTCGTCCAGAGCCTGGAAGAAGGTCAGACCGTCGAAGGCGTCGTCAAGAACATCACCGACTACGGTGCGTTCGTCGACCTGGGCGGCATCGATGGCCTGCTGCACGTCACCGACATCGCATGGCGCCGTATCAATCATCCGACCGAGGTTCTCTCCATTGGCCAGACGGTCAAGGTGCAGATCATCCGCGTCAACCAGGAAACCCACCGTATCTCGCTCGGCATGAAGCAGCTGGAAGCGGATCCGTGGGAGGGTATCGAAGCCAAGTACCCGATCGGCGCCAAGTTCACCGGTCGCGTCACGAACATCACCGACTACGGCGCGTTCGTGGAACTGGAGCCGGGCATCGAGGGCCTGATCCACGTTTCCGAGATGAGCTGGACCAAGAAGAACATCCATCCGGGCAAGATCGTCGCCACCTCTCAGGAGGTCGATGTGATGGTGCTCGAGGTGGACCCGGTCAAGCGCCGCATCTCGCTCGGCCTCAAGCAGACGCTTCAGAATCCGTGGGAGGCCTTCGCCGAGAAGTTCACCGCGGGCACCGAAGTCGAAGGCGAAGTCAAGAACAAGACCGAGTTCGGCCTGTTCATCGGCCTCGACGGAGACGTCGACGGCATGGTTCACCTGTCGGATCTCGACTGGAACCGTCCCGGCGAAGTGGTCATCGAGGAATACAAGAAGGGCGACACCGTCAAGGCCGTCGTTCTCGATGTGGACGTCGACAAGGAGCGGATCTCGCTCGGCATCAAGCAGCTTGAAGGCGATCCCTTCGAAGGGGCCGCCGGCGAAATGCGCAAGGGCGCCGTGGTGACCTGCGAGATCGTCGAGGTCAAGGAAAACGGCCTTGAGGTGAAGCTCGCCGACAGCGACATGACGGCTTTCATCCGTCGCGCCGATCTGTCGCGCGATCGTTCCGAGCAGCGCCCCGAGCGCTTCTCCGTCGGTCAGAAGGTCGACGCGCGTATCACGCAGTTCGACAAGAAGACCCGCCGCATCCAGCTCTCCATCAAGGCGCTTGAAATCGCCGAGGAGAAGGAAGCGGTCGCACAGTACGGTTCTTCGGACGCCGGCGCATCGCTCGGCGACATTCTCGGCGCGGCTCTCAAGGCCCGCGGCGAGGACGAAGACGACGCCTGATCGGCTTGTCTGATCGGACTTCCGGACCCGCTTGCGCGGGTCCGGCGCATATTGAAAGCCCGGGCCTGCTGGCCCGGGCTTTTTGCGTTTGATGGTCCGCGGACCGCGCAAGCACAGGATACTGGATGACCGCCGATCGCCGTTTCTCGTCCGCTTTGGCAGTTCCTACCCTGTCCGATTTACGATTGGTCCACGCTTGCAACCCATCGTCGCTTGACGGCACAGCGATTTTCTTTTGATATACCAATGTGGTGGCGGAATTCCATTTTACCTTGCCGCCACCGGCGTCGCCTGATACCGCTCCGGCTGATGCTGCTCCGCTGTCGAAGCGAGGGAATTCATGACGCTAGATGCCGACGTACTTGTCGATCGGCGCCGGCTCAGGCGCAAACTGACTTTCTGGCGTGTAGCGGCCGTTTTGGTGCTCGCGGGCGCCCTGATCGGGCTGTTCATGCAACAGTTCGACCCCCGGGCGCGGGCGCATGCGCATATCGCGCGCCTGGCGGTCAACGGTGTCATTCTCGATGACCAAAAGCGGCTGAAAATGATCAGCCGCATGGCCGAAGACCCTGCCGTCAAGGGCCTCATCCTCTCGATCAACAGTCCCGGCGGCTCGACGTCCGGTGGTGAAGGCCTGCTCGAGGCCTTGCGCGCGTTCAGCGAAAAGAAACCTGTCGTCGCGCATATCGGTACGGTCGGCGCGTCCGCCGGCTACATGATCGCCATCGCTGCGGACCATGTCGTTGCGCGGCGCAACGCCATCACCGGCTCTATCGGGGTGCTGTTCCAGTTCGGCGACGCCGAGAAGCTGCTGGAGACCATCGGCGTCAACATGGACGCCGTGAAAAGCTCGCCGATGAAGGCCGAGCCGACGTTCTACAAACCGATTTCGCCGGAAAGCCGCGCCATGCTGGCGTCGCTGGTGTCGGATTCCTATGATTGGTTCGTCGATGTGGTGGCCGATCGCCGCGGCATGGACAGGAGCGCGGCCCTGCGTCTGGCTGACGGCAGCATCTACACCGGCCACCAGGCGCGCGAACTCAATCTCATCGACGCGATCGGCGGTGAGGAGACGGCCAAGCAGTGGCTGGTTGACGAGAAGCACCTCGACGAGGATCTGCCGGTGCTCGACTGGAAGGTCGAGGATGGCTTGCCGGGCTTGCCGCTGGGCGAGGCTGTGGCTGGATTTGTCGGACAATCCGTGGTGGCGACACTCTTCGGCCAAAGTACGATCGCCAAAATGCTCTTTCCCGAGGCGCAAATGCTTGACGGTCTTGTATCGGTTTGGCACGCTCGCGGGGTAGGAAACGCAACCAATACCGGGGGGCCGGCGAATGATAAAATCCGAGCTGGTTCAAAGGATTGCTGAGCAGAACCCGCATCTCTACCAACGCGACGTTGAAAATATCGTCAATGCAATCCTTGACGAGGTGGTTGCTGCGCTGATGCACGGCGATCGGGTCGAGTTGCGCGGCTTCGGCGCGTTCTCGGTGAAGAACCGTCCCGCACGGCTGGGCCGCAATCCCAGAACCGGCCAGAAAGTCGATGTCACGGAAAAATATGTGCCGTTCTTCAAGACCGGCAAGGAAATGCGCGAGCGGCTCAACAGCGACTAGGGCGTCTTCCCGGCCGTCCGCGGACCGGCTGATCGCCGTTTCGGCGGACGTCTGGCGCGCGGAGTGCGTGCCGGGGAGTCTGGCGCCGAACTGGAAACAATCAAGCGGGTGTGCGAAGCGGTGCTGAAACGAATTCTCAAGATCATTCTTCTCGTGCCGCCAGCGATCGTCGTGATTATCCTCGCCGTGGCCAACCGGCAGGCGGTGGTGCTGTCGCTCGATCCCTTCGCTCCCGAGGCTCCGGCGTTCGCCATCGAGGCGCCGCTGTTCTGGCTGCTGTTCGGCGCGCTCTTCGCCGGCATCATGCTCGGTGGCGCCGGCGCCTGGGTGAAGCAGCGCAAATGGCGCCGCCAGGCCCGTGACAAGCGGCGCGAGGCGGAGAGACTGCGCCATGAGGCGGATCGTCTGAAGGATATCGCCCAAGGCAGCGGAGTGCCGGGCCTGCCGGCGCCCGACAGTCGGCGCGCCGCCTGAAACTGGCGCGCCGATGCGAGTCGTCACCGCCCCGCAAATCAACGGCATTCTCACGTTCCGCGATCTCGTGGAAACCTTGCGCAGCGCCTTCCGGTCCGACATCGAGACCCCGGTCCGCCACCACCACACCATCGAACGCACCAATGGCTCGGACGCTGCGTTGCTCCTGATGCCGGCGTGGAACGATTTCACGAAACAGGCGCATTCCGACCGCGGCTACATCGGCGTCAAGGTTGTCTCGGTATTTCCGGACAACGCGGAGGTCGGATCGCCGACGGTGCAAGGGGTCTATCTGCTGCTGTCGGGCCGCAACGGCGAGACGCTGGCTGTGATGGACGGCCAGGCGCTGACGCTGTGGCGCACGGCCGCCGCCTCAGGGCTGGCGGCGAGCTATCTGGCGCGCGAGGACGCGTCCAAGCTGATGCTGGTGGGCGCCGGCGCGCTGGCGCCCTATCTCATGCGCGCCCATTCCAGCGTCCGGCCAATCCGCGATGTGCTGGTGTGGAACCGCAGCCGGGAGCGCGCCGAACGTCTCGCCCGGTCCATGAACGGGCTCGACGGGCTCACTGTGCGCGCGACCAGCGATCTGGAAGGCGGGGTGCGTGGCGCCGATGTGATCTCCTGCGCGACACTGTCCAGGACGCCGCTGGTCATGGGCGACTGGCTGAGCCCCGGCGCGCACCTCGATCTGGTTGGCGCCTTCACCCCGGCCATGCGTGAAAGCGACGACGCGGTCATGCGCAAGGCGCGGATCTTCGTCGACACGCGCGCGGGGGCGTTGGAGGAAGGTGGCGATCTCACCCAGCCGCTGGCCGACGGCGTGATCACCGAGGCCGACGTCACGGCGGATCTGTTCGAGCTGTGCCGTGGTGAGAAGGCCGGCCGGCGCTTCTATGACCAGATCACGGTCTTCAAGTCGGTGGGGACGGCCATCGAGGATCTGGCGGCCGCCATTCTGGTGTTCCTGAAAACCTGACGTTTGACCAGTCGCAATGCGGCCGCATCGGGCTGCGAAGACACTCGCGTATACCTGAAATTCTTTCGCGAGGTTTTCGATGAGCTATCACATCAGCCGCACCGTTTCCGGTGATTTCGACGATGTCGTCGCACGCACGACCCAGGCCCTCAAGGATGAGGGGTTCGGCGTGCTGACGGAAATCGACGTCAAGAAAACGCTGAAGAGCAAGATCGATGTCGATTTTCGACCCTATCTGATCCTCGGCGCCTGCAACCCCGGCCTCGCCCATCGCGCGCTCAGCGCCGAGGACAAGGTCGGCGTGCTGCTGCCGTGCAACGTCGTGGTCCAGGACAAGGGCGCCGAGGGCATCGAGATCTCGGCGATGGATCCCGCCGCCGCCATGAGCATGATCGACAACGCCGAGGTGCGTGAGGTGGCTGTCACCGTGCGCGACAAGCTCGCCAAGGTGGTGGACGCCGTCTGACGCACCGGCGGGGCGATTGTTCGAGGCCGTTGGTCCGGTTCCGTGCCGGGCCAACCGCGCCCGATGACCTCGCCGCGGTTGCGGCGAAATGTGAACTGCGCAACAATTTCGAAACTTGGAGCCGGTACTGTCTCGATGATTTTCACGAAGCATTTTTGAAATCAGAGGCATCGACATGTTCGGAATTTTCCTTGGGCTCGTCTGTGGCGTCGCCGGAATCCTGATACTGATCCGGCCGCCGAGCTTGCCCGCGGGCGCAAATGCGTTCCGCCGGTTCCTCGCAAGTCGCCTGGCGGGCCTTGTGCTTGCCGGCTTCGGCGCTTTGCTGCTGGCGTCGTCGTCCTTTGTGTCGGTCGATGCCGATGAGGTCGGCCATCTCAAGCGGATCTATGCGTTCGAGGAATTGCCCCCGGGGCGCATTGTCGCTGTGGCCGGCGAGAAGGGTCCGCAGGCCCGCATTCTCGGTCCCGGCTTTCATTTCATTCCCTTCGTCCGCGTTCTCTATGACGTCGAGAGTTTCCCCGTGGTCACCGTGCCGGAGGGCTACTATGGTCAGCTC
Organism: Breoghania sp. L-A4; assembly: GCF_003432385.1. Classification (NCBI taxonomy): domain Bacteria; kingdom Pseudomonadati; phylum Pseudomonadota; class Alphaproteobacteria; order Hyphomicrobiales; family Stappiaceae; genus Breoghania; species Breoghania sp. L-A4. The sequence continues at coordinate 433,972 of NZ_CP031841.1, forward strand.
ACCGCGCTGGATGGCAAGCCGATGCCTGACGGCATGTTCATCGCGCCCGCTATCGACGATTCCCGCATCGGCGCCATGCTGGTGGCGGAGAACTTTCTCGGCACCGACGGTGGCTATCGCGGACCGCAGGAGACCGTCCTGAAGCCCGGGCGCTACCGCATCAATCATTATCTTTTCGATGTCCGCGTGGATGACACGACGACGGCGACCGTCATTCCCGCCGGCCACGTCGGCGTGGTCAAGTCGAACGTGTCCGAGCCCGGCACCAATTGCGTCGGCGAGGAGGTCTCAGCATCAGAGACCGCGCGCGACGCCCTGTCCGTGCCGCTGGTGCCGCGCGGTTGCGCCGGCATCTGGAAGGAATCGCTGTTCCCCGGTGCCTATTACCTCAATCTGCACGCTTATGAGGTCACTCTGGTTGATACGCGCGTGCAGACCTGGGAATACAAGGGCGGCTATACCAAGCGGATCATCGATCTGTCGGTTGATCAGCAGGGCAACATCAAGCAGACCGAGCGTCAGGTGGTGGAGCCCGTCCCGGAAAACGCCGCCGACAACGCGGTCTTCGTCAAGGTCGAGGGCTGGGACATTCCGGTCGAGTTGCGTGCGCTGGTTCAGGTGGCGCCGGACAACGCTCCGATTGTCGTCGGCTCGGTCGGCGGCCTGATCGAGATCGAGAACCGCATTCTCACGCCCGCGATCCGCTCGATCGTGCGCAACGTCGCGGGGTCCTCCGTGCGGGTGCCGCTGCGCAATCCCGACGGCACGCTCATGGAGCCGCCGCAATATGAGACGCGTCCGACCCGGGTGCTCGACCTGATCGAGAACCGCACGGCGCTCGAGGAAACCATCGAACTGCTGATCAAGGTGGAAGGCCGCAAGGCGGGCGTCGCGATCCGCGAGATCCGCATCGGCGAGCCGGCGATTCCGCCGGAACTGCTGGTATCGCGGCTGCGCGTGCAACTCGCCGATCAGCTTTCCAATGCCTATGAACGCGAAACCCAGGCGCAGAACAAGCGTATCGAGACCGAGCAGGCGCGCGCCACCGCGAACGAACAGCCGCGTCTCGTGGAAGCGCAGATTGCTGTGAAGGTCGCCGGTCAGCGTGAGGCGGAGCGCGCGGCGCTTGGCCGTGCCGAGCGCCAGTTCCTGGAAGAGCTCGCCCGCGGTCAGCTGGCCCAGGCCGAAGTCCTCGGCAAGGACCGGGTCGCGCTGCTGCAGGCGCTCGAAAAGCTGCTCGCGTCGCTGGAACGCAAGCCCGAACTGGTGGCTCTTGTCGGCAAGCTGGTGCCCAACACCGTCGTTAGCGGGGGCAGCGACAGCGGCTTGGCGGGTGCGGCGGCGATCTTCGGCAATGCGCTCAAGGGCGTGCAGGGTGGTTCAACCACTCCTGAGACCCGCCAATAGCCAGACCGCGCGCGGGCGCGTCTTGGCTGAATGGGGTCAACTGCCGGGCGCGCGATAGCCCGGCAGCGACCAGCCCCACTGGATCGAGCCGCCGCGCAGGACAAAGGCCGCCAGCGCTCCAACGACCGCCGCCGACCATGGCGGGGCTTCGGCCGCCACGAGTCCGACGAAGCACGACGCGCCGACGAACGCGGCGGTCAGATAGAGCTCGGACTTGATGATGGCGCTTGGCTGTCCGGCGATCGTGTCGCGAATGACACCGCCGAAACTCGCCGTCGCCACCCCCATGAACACCGCCACGACCGGCTGGCCGGTCAGCGCCATGGTCTTCGCGGCGCCCATCACGCTGTAACACGCCAGCCCCACCGCGTCGGCCCAGCGCAACGGCTTGCCCCAGGCCTCGCCCAGATGAGCGAGATACCAGGTGGCCACACCAATTCCGAGGCAGACGATCAGGTAGGTCTGGTCGGCAACCCAGAACACCGGGGCGCCCAGCAGCAGGTCGCGCAACGTGCCGCCGCCGATGCCGGTGAATGTCGCGAACAGGATGAAGGCGAGGATGTCGAGCTTCAGCCGCGAGGCCGCGATGCCGCCGGAAATCGCGAAGACGGCAACGCCGACAAAATCCAGAATCTGCAGCATGCTCCACCCCCGCATAAAAAAGGCGCCGGATTGCGCCGGCGCCCTGTCATATCATGCCCGTGAGCGCGATGCTCAGGCGGTCTTGTCGACTGTCTGTCCGGGATCACCGGAGACCGGACGGGGTGCCGGCTTCGGCGCGCCCTTGGCGACGCCGACCATGGCCGGGCGCAGCACCCGCTCGCCGATCACGTAGCCGGTCTGTACAACCTGCACCACGGTGCCATTGGGCACGTCGGCGTTGGGCACTTCGAACATCGCCTGATGGAAGTTCGGGTCGAATTTCTCGCCTTCCGGATTGATAGGCCGCACGCCATGCTTCTCGAGCTGGTTGAGCATCTCGCGCTCGGTCATGCCGATGCCGTCGATCAGCGCCTTCAGCCCTTCGTCGGCGGATTCGCGGGTCTCGGCCGGCAGCGCCTCCAGCGCGCGGGACAGATTGTCGCTCACCGTCAGCATGTCGCGGGCGAAGCTCGCCACCGCGTATTGCTTGGCGTCGCGGACCTCGCGCTCGGTACGCCGGCGCAGGTTTTCCATTTCCGCCAGCGTGCGCAGGGTCTGATCCTTGAGGTCGGCGTTTTCGCGCACGAGCGCTTCCACCGCTTCCTCGACACTGATCCCGCCTGCGCCGGAGTCGTCCGCTGAAGGCGTCTCGGCCTGTTCAGTGTCCGGCTCGTATCCGGCTTCCATCTTGTCGGTCTCGTCCGTCATCGTGATCCCGTGAACGTCAGATTGATCGAAAATCGTCTGCGGCGCCTGCGCCGCGCCTGCTTGTGCATGGACCCGTCGTCCAGAGCCCTGCACGCAACGGCAACACCGCGGGCGCGCCTGCCACGACGCGCATTTGAGGCTTTTTGGTCCGAAAATCAAGACCGGGACACCCCTGCGCGGCATGTCGAACGCCAACTGGTCGCAAGGGAGATCCGAAAAAACGACAAGACCCCGGCCGCGTGCGGCCAGGGTCTGAACGTCGAAGGCCGGTGATCGTCAGATCGAGGCGTTGACCCAATCGAGCAGCTTGCCCTTCGGGGCCGCGCCCACCTGTGTTGCCGCCGGCTGGCCGTCCTTGAACAGAATCAGTGTCGGAATCGAGCGCACGCCGAACTTGATGGCGGTCGCCTGATTCTCGTCGATGTTGAGCTTGACGACCTTCACCTTGCCTTCCATCTCGTTGGAAATCTCTTCCAGCGCGGGGGCGATCATCTTGCACGGGCCGCACCATTCGGCCCAGAAATCGACCACGACGGGCTCGGAGGACTTCAGCACATCGGCATCGAAAGACGCGTCGCTGACTGTAACGGTCGTCATGTTGAACCTCTCAACGGTTTCGGGTTGATGCCCGGAATATCAGTGTCTCTGAACCGGCGCCGGGAGTCCGCGCCATCAGTTGATGCAGAACGTAGGAACGCAACTGCCCACCGTCAAGCAACTGTATCCTCGTCACCGGCGATTGCGGAGGCAAGGGATTCCAGCCGCGCGGCGGGAACCTCCATCAGGCATGGGTCGCCGTCCACAATAGCACCGCGCGCACCGGCTTGTCGGGATAAAGGTCGCGCAACAGCCGCCGGTAGACAGCGAGCTGGGCGATATACTCGGCTGGCACGGCGTCCAGCGCCTGCGGCGGGCGCGCATTCGTCTTGTAGTCGACGATGAGCACGGCCTCCTCGCTCACGACGAGCCGGTCGATCTGGCCCGACACCGCGAAGGTCGTCCCATGCGCACCTTGCAGGGAGCCCACGATGGGCACCTCGGCGCGCGCGCGGTTCGAGAACAGCGCCCCGAACCGCGGATCGTCGAGAACCCCGAAAACCTCGGAGACCAACTGCTCGCGCCGCTCCGCGAAGGCGCCGTCCAGCGCCGCGTCGAGATAACGCGCCGCCGCGGCCCGGCGTTCGTCCACAGCGACATCGGGCAGGGTCTGCAGCAGCCGGTGCACCAGCCGCCCGCGCACCAGGCCCCACTGGTCGGGCTGCAGCGCCGCATCCAGCGCGTGGCGCGGTTCCGGCTCCTCCATCCCGTCCGCATCCGCCAGCAAATCGCGCGCGCGCGAGGGCGCGAGCCTGCGGGGGCCTCGACCGCGGGCACGGCGGCGCGCGCCCAATCCGGCAGAACGGTGTCGGGCGCGGCCGTGCGGGCCTCGCTCCCGGAGGCCGCGGCGGCATGCATCGAGGCCCCGGGCCGCTGCCAGTGCAGGGCGCGGAGTTCGCCCTCCGCGTCGCGGATCTCGCGGGCGCCCGGTCGGAGGCCGCGCTCCACCAGCGCGTGCCAGCAGTCGTCGGACGCGCCGCGCGCCGGCCGCCAGCCGCAGACCACCAGCCGGTCGCGCGCCCGGGTCATCGCCACATACAGAAGCCGGCGGTATTCCTCGCCCGCCCGGGCGTGAACCGCCTGAAGCGCGTCGTGATGCCACTGGGTGCGCTCCGCCTTGACCGGCAGCCAGACGAGCGCGGGGGCGGAGAGCGGATTGTCGTCCAGCGCGCGGGGCAACACCGCAGGGTCGTGGCTTGAGTGCACGGGTTTGGCGCCGGTATCGACGAGAAACACCACCGGCGCCTCCAGCCCCTTGGCGCCGTGCACCGTCATGATGCGCACCGCGCCCGCCGCCGCGTCCATCTCGCGCTTCACCTGGGTGGGCGCGGCGGTCAGCCAGGCGAGGAAGCCTTCCAGTCCCGGAACGCCGGTGCTCTCGTAGGCCAGCGTCAGCGACAGGAATTCGTCCAGCACGTCGTCGACTTCCAGCCCCAGCCGTTCGCGCATCCGCCGCCGCCCGCCGTCGGGGCCGAGCACGCGGGCGAAGAACTCGTAGGGCGGCACGAAGTCGGCGCGCGCGCGCCAGCGCTCCAGCTGCTCGTAAGCGACGCGGAATTTCGGCTCCTCGCGCGCCGCCCGGCCCAGCGCCCGCCACAGGGTCGCGGGCCGCTTGTGGGCGATCTTGAACAGATCGTCGTCGTCGAGCCCGAACAACGGGCTCTTGAGCAGCGCCGCCAGGGACAGATCGTCTTCGGCCAGCAGGATGAAGCGGCCCAGAGCCACAAGGTCCTTGACCGCGATGTGCTCGTTGAGCACCAACCGGTCCGAGCCCGCGACCGGAATGTCGCGGCTCTTCAGCGCCCGGTTCAGCGCCTCGACGAAACCGCCGCGCTTGCGCAGCAGCACGAGAATGTCGCCCGGTCCGGCGTCGCCCGTCCGCGTCCACTCGAGAATCTGTTCGGCGATGCGCTCCGCCGTGCGGATCATCGGGCTGCCGGGGCCGGCGCGGTCGAGAGGCGCCATCCAGTCGTCGTCGGCGTCCGCCTCCTCGGGCGCCAGCAGCGGCCAGATCTCGACCAGTCCGGGATCGTTGCGGCGCACCGCCTCGTGCACGGTGGCATCGTTGTCCTGGGACAGCCCGGCGCGGGTCGCGGGGTCGGCGAACACCTGATCGACCGCGCCGAGCACGTCGGGCGTCGAGCGGAACGACAGAGTCAGCCGCACGTCGTGGAAGGTCGCTTGCGCGTTTCGGGCGCGGGCGTCAAAGAAGCGGCGCATCTCGGCAAAATAGGCGGGCACCGCACCCTGGAAGGAATAGATCGACTGTTTCTCATCACCCACGGCAAACACCGTGCGGATGCCGGGCCGCGCGCCTTCTCCGGAAAAGAACTCCTCCGCCAGTGCCTTGATCACCTGCCATTGGCGCGGGCTGGTGTCCTGGGCCTCGTCGACGAGAATGTGATCCAGCCCCTGGTCGAGCTTGTATTGCACCCATTGGGCGGCGGCGGCGTTCGACAGAAGATTTGCGGTCTTGACCACCAGATCCTCGAAATCGAGCATGCCGCGGCGGCGCTTGTCGCGCTCGTAGCCCTGCAGCACAGCGTCCGCCAGATGAATCAGCGCGACGGTGCCCTCCACGGTCGCCACCGCCTTACGGTGTTCAAGCAACGCCTGCAGCCGGTCGCATTCGCGCTGCATGAGATCGATGATGTCCGGGTAGGTCTCATTGATCTTCTTGGTCGCCATCGCCTTGTAGGGATCGCCGGACTTGGTGAAGAACACCGACAGGTACGCCGCCCTGCGGGTCGCCGCGTCCGCGCCCAGCACGGACATGTCCAGAGCCTCGGCTTTCGTTGCGTCCGTCTTGCCGCCGGCGCGAAAGGCCTCGGCGATGGCGCGACGGCGCTCCGGCTCGATCAGCGCGGCATCGAGAATATCCGCCTCCAGCGCCGCGATGCCCTCCCCCGGCGCCACGCCAAAAGCGCCGGCAAGCTGGCCGAGCGCCGTCTCCAGCGTCCCCGCCTCGATGATCCAACGGTAGAGATCGTCGCGCCGGTTGATGATCTCGGAGACCGCGCTTTCCACCTTGGCGTCGGAAAACAGATCGATCAGCGTGCGCAGGGCGCGGCCCAGCGGCGCCTCGGTTTCCTCGGCGGCGCGGTGCAGCACCCGCGCGCGCGCCTGGGCCATCAGCTCGCGCTGCACCCGCTCGTCGAGCACGGTGAAATGCCCCGCGACATTGGCCTCCAGCGGGAACTGGTGCAGCAGGCTTTCGCAGAACCCGTGGATGGTCTGGATCTTCAGTCCGCCCGGCGTCTCAAGGGCGGCGGCGAACAGCCGGCGCGCGCGGGCAAGCCGGCGCCGGTCGGGCCGCGCCTCGCCCATGTCCTTGATGGCGTCGGCAAGCTGCTCGTCGTCGAGCGCGGTCCAGCTCGACAGAATGGTGAAGACGCGGCTGGCCATCTCGGCCGCCGCCGCCTTGGTGAAGGTAAGGCACAGCAGGCGCGCCGGATCGGTGCCCGCCAGAAGCAGCCGCACCACGCGGCGGGCAAGCACGAAGGTCTTGCCGGAACCGGCGTTGGCGCTCACCCAGGCGGAAGCCTGCGGATGCGAGGCGCGCTCCTGGCTGTGCCGGGTCTGGACGGGGATATCCATCACGCGGTCTCCTCGTCGTCGCCACCCAGCGACCATTCCTGCACGCGGGCGAGATGATCATAGTCGCCGTCCACATTGCCCTCGAATTTCGGCCGCGCGCGCGACAGATAGCCCTGGGCCTCATCGTCGTAGGCGGCAATCAGTCCCGCCAGCCGGGCCAGCGCGTTGTCGGCCAGATCGCCGATACCGCCTTCTTCGGGATTGCGCGGGGCGTAGTCGCCCGGCGTCGATCCGCCGCGCAGCACCACATAGGCGAGTTCGGAGACGGGTCGCGCCGGATCGATGCCCTCAAAGCCGCCCAGCCGCAGCATGGCCGCTTCCAATGGCAGTTGCGGTGCGAACAGGGTTGCGACTTCCTTCCTGGTCGGGGCGCCGCCGGTCTTGTAGTCGATGGCCGCGAGCGAGCCGTCGGTCATCTCGTCGATGCGGTCGGCGCGGCCGGTGAGCCGAAACACCCCGTCGCGGCGCGGCAGCGAAATGCTGCCCGCGACCTCCAGGTGCCGGCGCGAGACGCGTGGGTTGCGCGCGGCCTCGAAGCCGATGAACCAGTCGGCGATGCGCAGGAAGCGCGGCCACCACAGTGCATGCACCTCCGGGAAGGCTTCCAGATCGCGGAACTGCTCCCGGCCAAGTGTGATGAGCCGGTCGCGCGCCCCCGCGTCATAGGGGCCGGAGCATTCGGCGAGGAAATCCGCCAGCGTGTCATGGATGATCGTGCCGCGATCCGCCGCCCCCGGGCTCGCGGCCAGCGGATCGACCGGGTCGAGCCCAAGAATGCGCTTGGCGAAGATCGCGTAAGGATCGCGGATCCAGGTCTCCACCGAGGTGATGGAAATCTGCTCCGGCCGGGCGGCGACCGGTGGCTTGGGATTGGGCCGGGCTGCGGGCCGGGGCGGCCCTGCGGCGCGGTCGAGCGCGCGCGCCCAATCCGTGTAGCGCGTGCCGCGGGCGCGTGCGGCGTCGGCCACGTCGGAGCCCGCAACCGTCAGCACCCGCTGCAGCCAGCGCGAGGCGACCGTCGGTGCGCCGCCGCTGCGTCGCGAGCGCGATAGCACCACGCGGTCCGCACCCATGCCTTGCGCGAAATCATGCGCCGCGAGACCGACGCGCCGCTCGGGCGGCTCCAGTCCGACGTCGCGTTTCATCGGCCGGTTGAGCCAAGGATCGTTGCGGGTCGTGGCGGGCCAACTGCCCTCGTTGAGCCCGGCCAGGATCAGGATATCCGGCCGGTGCAGGCGCGCTTCTAGGGGCCCCCAGATGTGAATGCGCGGATCGGCCGCCACACCGCCATGCACGGGGCTTCCGGCGATCAGCGCGTCAAACACGCTCGGCCAGTCCGCGGCCGGGATCTCGAGGCCCACATCGCGCGCCTCCATGATGCCCGTCATCGCCTTGGCCAGCGCCTCGCCGGCCTCCAGTGAGAACAGCGCCAGATCGGATCCTGTCTCGTCGCGCGCCACCGCCTTCAAGGCTTCCGCATGGGCTTCGGCGAGCGGTGCCACGGCCACAATGCCCGGCTGCCGGCCGAGCGCTTCCAGCGGCTGCAGCGCGGCGGCGAGGCGCTGCGCCAAGTCGCGGATGCGCGCCCAGTCCTCCTCCTTCATGCGCCGCCAGCGCGGCACGTGAGCGGCGGTGGAGAGTGCATGCTCGGCCGCATCGATCGCCGCCAGCAGGCCATGCGTCCCGTCCTGCGGGCGTGGGCCGCGCAGCACGGCGCGTTCCAGCGCCCGCGCCGTCTCGCGGATGTCGGCGGCGGGCAGGCCGAGGCGCGTGAGCGGATGCTTGAGAAGCGCCAGAAGCGCCACCGGTTCGAGTCCGCCAAGCGCCGCCTGAGCCGTGAGCCGGGCGAGCATCGCGGGCGGCGTCTGGTCCAGCGGCCGGCCGGCGGAATCATCGACCTCCAGGCCCCAGCGGCGCATTTCGCCCGCCACCCGGCGCGCCAGCGTCCGATCGGGTGTTACCAGCGCCGCTGTCCTGTCGTTTTCCACCGCCTCGCGCAGCGCCATGGCGAGCGCCAGCGCTTCCTCCACCTCGTTGCGCGCTTCGATCAGATCGACATCGGCGAAGGCCGCGCCCGCGCGCGCCGCGACGGGCTCCTTGAAGAAGGCCTGCCAGCCGTCCGTGGTTTCGGCGGGACGCAGGCTTTCGGCCACGATCCGCTCGCGATCGCGCAGGTGTTCGGCGACCGAGCCGGACAGTTCGGAAACATCTGCGCGGCTGGCGCGCAAATGCGAGAGCAACTGCTTGAGGCCGTATTGCGGATGGCCGGGCACGGCGGGGCGATCGGGATTGGCTGCCCCGCCAAGCGCGTCCCACACGTCGTCTGGCATCGTCTGATCGAGCCCCGGCAGGATCACCGCGCCCTGATGCAGATGTGCCACCACCTTGATGAGATCGGCGGTGGCTGGCACGGAGCCGGTGGAGCCGGCGACGATCACCGGCCCGCTCGGAGGATCTTGCGCAAAGCGCGCCGCCTCGCGACGAATCAGGGCCGAGCGCCTGGCGTTGGGGTCCATAGCGCCGCGTTCGGCCAGATAGGCGGGCCAGGCCTCGGTGGCGATCTTCAGGAAATCCAGAGTGATCTGCCAGTAGCGGGAGAAATCGTCGGGCACCAGCGCCTGGATCGCCTGCCAGTCGGCTTCTTCCGTTTCGATCTGGTCCATCAGCGACAGCAAATCGGCGGCGAGCCAGGCGGCGTCGGCGGGAGAGGCGGGCACCGCCATCGGTTCGTCGGGTCCGAGCTTGAGGACTTCGCGACGCACGTGGCCGGCCCAGCCGAGGATCAGCCGGGTCATGGCGAGGCGGCGTTCGAGCCCGGAGATCGCCGGGGCCAAGGGTTCCGCATCCGGCTCGCCGCGCAGCAGCACCTCGTCCTCGTCGGCGCCGCCCAGCGGACGGATGCGCGGCAGCAGCGCGGCACTGCCGCCCAGCGCCAGGCGAAAACTCTCGCGCAATGTGCGCGCCGCGCGGCGGGTGGGCACGAAGATGGTGGCGTCGGCCAGCGCCAGTGGGTCGCGCGCCGGATCGAAACCGGGGACGAGTTCGCCGCTCAGCAGCGAGTCGACCAGCGTGTCGAGAAACGCAGCACCACTGGGGATCGTGAAGAGCCGTGCCGCCGGCCGAGTATCCGTCATTGTCGCGCCCGCTCCCCCGTCTGGCGAATCCCGGGCCTATCCTACAGCGCGCTGTCGCCGATGGCTTCCTCCGCCTCGCCGATCGCCTGCGGCGTGCCGACGTGAAGCCAGATTCCGTCCATGCGAACGCCGTAAAGCCGCCCCGCCTCGATGGCCCGGTCGAACAGCAGGTTGAGCGAGAAGGCGCCCTCGGGCGCGCCCTCGAACAGACGCGGATGCAGCATGGCGACGCCGGAATAGACGAACGGCGTCACCTCGCGATCGACGCGCCGCGACAGCCGGCCGCCGCTTTCCATCTCGAAATCGCCCGTGCCGTCATAGCCGACGCTGTTGACCGTGGAGGCGAGCAGCAGCAGCCCGTCCATCTCGCCGTCGTCCCAGCGCTCGGCCAGCACTTCCAGATTGGGCCGCATGCCCTCGATCCAGAAGCTGTCGGAATTGAGCAGCAGGAACGGCTCCTCGCCCAGATGCGGCAGGGCCTTGGTCACGCCGCCGCCGGTCTCCAGCAGCGCGGCGCGCTCGTCGGAAAGGATCACGGCGGGTGCTGTGCGCCCCGCCACATGACGTTCCACCTGATCGGCGAGGTGATGCACGTTGACCACCACGGATTGCACGCCGGCGCTTGCAAGCCGGTCGAGCGCATAGTCGAGCAGCGGCTTTCCCGCCACCGGAACGAGCGGCTTGGGCAGTGTTTCGGTGATCGGTCGCATTCTCGTGCCCAGGCCTGCGGCCAGCACCATTGCCCGTGTCGGGCGCGTCACTGTCATCGGTTCTTGTCCATCCGGATCGTCTGTGTGGTCTCAGTCGGCTGTGCACGTGGGGTCGCTGGCCGTGCCGGTCAACGCGCCACCTGTGGACGATGCCCCGCCGGGCGCTACTGCGCCGGCCCGTGCCGCTGATACCAGCGCTTTATGTCAGCCAGTGCGGGATGTTCCAGCGAACGGGCCAGATAGTCGCGCAATCTGGGGATATGCTTGCGGTAGCCCGGCTTGCCGTCGCGTTTGTCCAGCCGCACGAAAATGCCCAGGATCTTGGTCGCCCGATGGGCCGACAGCACCGCATAATCGCGGCGAAACGCGTCCGCGTCGAAGCCCGCGGCCTGCGCCCGGCGCAGCGATACATAGCGGGCGACCAGTTCCTGCTCCTGGTCATGCGGGATGGTCACGCGCGCGTCCTGCGCCAGCGAGGCGACGTCATAGGCGGTGGGGCCGATCACCGTGTCCTGATAGTCGATCAGCGCCAGCCGGTCCGTGCCGGAGCCCTGCGGCCGCCAGATCAGGTTGGGCGAGTGGAAGTCGCGCAGAACCCAGGTTGTTTCCGATCGCGCCAGTGTCTCGAACTGCGCCGCCCACAGCGTCTTGAACTCGGCCGCCGCCTCCGTGGGCACGGGTCCGCCGGTGACGTCGGGCACATACCAGTCGAGATAAAGCTCGGCCTCGATCGACAGGGCGCCGGCGTCATAGGCGGGAACCCGGTAGGTGCCGCCACCCGGCAGCGGCGTCACGTCCGGCCAGTCATGGGTGTGAAGTTCCGCCAGCAGATCGATGGCCGCCGCATAACGCTCAAGCAGCGGCGCGCCGTCGGCAACGATCGCCTCAGCGCCCAGGTCCTCGAGCAACAGCAGGCCGTGCGCCATGTCGTGGGCGAAGAGCTCCGGCGCGTGGAAGCCGCGCGCGCGAAGGCCCTCGCCGATACCGACGAAGGCGCGCACGTCCTCGGCCAGATGGGCGATCTGGCTGTAGGGCTTGCCGTCACGCACCGGCGGGCCGTCGGCCCTCTGCGGCGCGTTCATCAGGATCGCGTGCCGGCCGGCCCGCGCAATCCGCTCGTACGACCGCGTCGAGGCGTCGCCAAGCAGGAAGCGCCGTGTAGCGCGCGTCCAGCCCGCCTCGTCGAGAAAGCGCCGGATCCGCAGCGTGCGACCAAGCCGCGCCTCCCAGTCGCCCGTCTGCCAGTCGAGGCGCGCGACGCGCGAGTCCGCAGTGGCGCCCGCGGACAGGCTCAGCAGCAGCGTGTCGGCGGGCAGGGCGCTTTCGGCACGTTGCGGCCATTCGACCAGCGCCGCGCCCTCGCTTGCCGCCTCCTCGAACCCGAGCTCCTCGAGTTCGTCTTCATGTTCGATGCGGTAAAGATCGAAGTGGGAGACCGTCAGGCGCGGGAACGCATAGGCCTGCACCAGCGTGAAGGTGGGGCTGGGAACCTCGAGGTCCGGATCATCGGCGAGCGCGCGCAGCACGGCGCGTGCCAGCGTCGATTTTCCGGCGCCCAGATCGCCGTGCAGGGCGACGACATCGCCCGGGCGCAGGATGAGCGCCAGGTCCTCGGCGAGCCGGCGCGTCGCCGCCTCGTCCGGGAGGTCGATGGTGAGGGAAGCGGCCACTGACAGTCTCCGCTACTCGGCGGCCTCGCGCTCCGGGATCCGCGTTTGTATGGGGAACCTGCAGATGACGGTGGTGCCGACGCCTTCCTGCGACTGGATCTCGACGGTGCCGCCGTGCAGCTCGACGAAGCTCTTGACGATGGCCAGACCCAGGCCCGCGCCGCGCCGCCGGGAGCCGGAGGTGTGGCCGACGAACCGGCTGAAGACTTCCTGAAGGTGTTCCTCGGAGATGCCGCAGCCATGATCGCGCACGACAAAGCGCAAATCGTTAGCCGTGCGCGTGCAGGTCAGTTCCACGACGCCGCCCTTCTCTGAGAAGCGCAGGGCGTTGGAAATCAGGTTGAACAGCACCTGGCGCAGCCGGCGTTCGTCGGCGATCAGAACGCCGATGTCATCAGGGACGTCGGCGCGCAGCTCGATGTCGGCTTCCACCAGCCGGTCCTTGACGCCCTCGACCGCGCCGTCGACGGCGGCCGCGATGTCGACCTCGCCGAGATCCAGCTCCATGATGCCGGCGTCGATGGTCGCGAGATCGAGAATGTCATTGATGATCGCCAGCAGCGCCGACGACGACGACATGATGTAGTTGGTGTATTCCGCCTGCTTGCCGGTCAGGTCGCCGAACTTGGAATCCGACAGCAACTGGGCAAAGCCGATGATGTTGGTCAGCGGCGAACGCAGCTCGTAGGACACCTGCTGGATGAAGGTGTTCTTGAGCTGGTCGGCCTCGCGCAGCGCATCGTTCTTGTCGCGCAGGGCGCGTTCCACGTTGACTGTATCGGTGGCGTTGACGAAGGCGATCAGCGTGCCACCGTCGGGCAGCGGCACGGTGGCGTAGTCGATGACGTTGCCGTCGGGGCGTTCCATGCGGCCCGCGGTGCGGCTGCGGTTCTCCGCAAGGCCGGTGACCGAGGTGGTGAGGTCCTTCCATGTGTCCGGCTCGGGATGCAGGCGAGAGCAGATGCCGACAATGGTCGAGATATGCGGGCTGTCCGCCAGATCCTCGGCGCTGAGCTGCCAGATCGCGCCAAAGGCGGGATTGTGCAGGCGCAGGCGGCCGTCGGAGCCGAACACCGCCACGGCTTCCGACAGATGGTCCAGCGTCTCGCCCTGAACACGTGTCAGCGCGTTGTAGCGGCTCTCAAGCTCAAGCCGTTCCGTGACGTTCTCGTAGATGTAGGTGACGCCGCCCTGGGCGTGTGGATTGGCGACCACGCGCAAGGTTTGCCCGTCCGGCAGGTGCCACCAGAAATCGTCGGGCTCGAGCGACTGGTAGGCTTCCAGATGCTTGCGGCGCCAGTCGCGATAGTCCGCCTGCTCGGGCAGCTTGCGGGCGGCGCGCATGGCGTCGAGCACGGCGCCGTTCGCCGGGCCGCCTTCCAGGAAGGATGAGTCGAGACCGAACAGGGTCTGGAACGCGGCGTTGTGGAACTGCAGCCGCCGGTCGGGGCCGAAGATCGCCACCGCCGTGGCGAGCTGGTCGAGCGTGCGGGCGTGGAACTCGACGGTGCGCTTGAGCTCCTCGCGCACCTGTTCCATTTCGTTGATGTCGATTGCCATGCCGGCGCTGCCGGCGGCGCCGGAAACGTCAATGACGTCGAAGACCCGGCGTTCTCCGGCGGAGATGATCGGCATGCGCGCCTGGAAACTGTCGCCGGCGGCGCGGTTGGCGCTTAGCGCCTTGCGGCCTGCCGCGTCGAGGAACTCGGCCTTGTCCTGCACGGCCGCCTCGGGGTCTTTCGCTTCCACGGCATCCGCGTAGGCCTTGTTGACCCAGTTCATGTTGCCGTCCGCGTCGCGCAGCCAGACAGGCCCCGGCAGCTCGTTCAGCAAGGTGCGTACGGTCGCGATCTGCTGCTCAAGCCGCGCATGGCTCTCGGCGAGCCGCGCCTGCGCCAGCCGTTCGCCGGACAAGTCGCGCAATCGCAGCACGGCCCATCCGCCGGCCGTCCGCCCGCTGGCTTCCACCGATCCGCCGCTGCGGGTGGGCAACGTGCGTGTGAAGGCCTGACCGTTCTGGCGCAAGGCATCGACGTCGGCTTCGAGTTGCGCGGCGGAGCCTGGCTCCAGCCAGTTGCCGAACGCCAGCAGCCCTTGCGCGCCGCGCGGGGCGCCGCAAGCCGGATCCAGCCCGCCGATGACCAGGGGATCGCTGCTGCGGCCGTCCCAGATCACCAGCCGCTGGTCGTCGGTGTCCAGCAGCGACTCGAACCGGTCGAGGCGCAGTTTCAAATCGGCGTTTTCGATCTTGAACTTGTTGGTCAGCGCCTGGAACCGGCGCCGGCTGCGCATCAGAACAACCGCGTTGGCCACGCCAAACGCGACGGCGCCGAACAAGGCGCTGAACCAGGCGACCTGGAAGGACGTGAGACCATAGGCACTGAGCGAGAGCTGTGCGGCGTCCGCGGCTTGCGTCGTTGCCAACAACGTCGCAAGGCTGGTGCCTGACAGAATCCTTCTCTGCCACGCTGCGTTGGAACGCGCGCGTTTTCCGCCGAATGCCGGCATCTGGTTGGTCCCCTCCGCCACTGGAGGCTTGTGAAAAAACGAAGCCAAACGCCGCGGTGCCTCACGCTGAACGTCTGATTCGCTTAACCATAACGCGTTTGCGAATCGTGAAGAAGAGTAGCTTTCCTTAAAAACAGACGGGGCGCGCCATCTGACGCGCCCCGTGGAGTCAACCCTTGGCCTCGCGGAGTCCCGCAAGACCTGATCAAACGGTGGATAACATGGTGCGGCTACGCACCAACCCGATCAGTACTTGTAGAGGTCGCTCTTGAACGGGCCGGTCTTGTCGATGCCGAGATAGGCGGACTGCTCGTCGGAAAGCACCGTGAGCGTGGCGCCGAGCTTCTCCAGATGCAGCCGCGCGACCTTCTCGTCGAGATGCTTGGGCAGCACGTAGACCTGGTTCTCGTAGTTCTCGCCCTTGGAGAAGAGCTCGATCTGCGCCAGCACCTGGTTGGTGAAGGAGGCCGACATCACGAAGCTCGGGTGACCGGTGGCATTGCCGAGGTTCACCAGACGGCCCTGGGACAACAGGATCATGCGCTTGCCATCGGGGAACTCATACAAGTCCACCTGGTCCTTGACCGGGCGACGCTTGGTGTTCTTCAGGGCCGCGACCTGAATCTCATTGTCGAAGTGACCGATGTTACAGACGATCGCCATGTCCTTCATGCCCTGCATGTGCTCGAAGGTGATGATGTCCTTGTTGCCGGTCGCGGTGACATAAATGTCCCCTTCCGGCAGGACCTGTTCCATTGTCTTGACTTCAAAGCCGTCCATGGAGGCCTGGAGAGCGCAGATCGGATCGATCTCGGTGACGATCACGCGGGCGCCGGCGCCCGCCAGAGACTGAGCGGAGCCCTTGCCCACATCGCCATAGCCGCAAACAACCGCAACCTTGCCGGACATCATGACATCGGTGCCGCGGCGAATGCCGTCGACGAGCGACTCACGGCAGCCATAACGGTTGTCGAACTTGGACTTGGTGACACTGTCGTTGACGTTGATCGCCGGGAACGGCAGGCCGCCCTTCTTCTGCATTTCATAAAGACGCATGACGCCGGTTGTGGTTTCTTCTGAAACACCGCGGATCAAGTCGCGCTGCTTCGTGAACCAACCCGGGTTCGCGGCCATGCGCTTCTTTATCTGGGCAAAGAGGTACTCTTCTTCCTCGGAGGTCGGATTTTCGATGAGATTCGTCTCGCCGGCTTCGACACGCGCACCCATGAGGATGTAGAGCGTCGCATCGCCGCCATCATCGAGGATCATGTTCGCGCCATCGGGGAAGTCGAAGATCTTGTCTGCGTAGTCCCAGTATTCTTCCAGCGTCTCGCCCTTGATCGCGAAGACCGGAACGCCAGTGGCGGCGATTGCCGCGGCAGCCTGATCCTGCGTGGAATAGATGTTGCACGACGCCCAGCGCACTTCAGCGCCCAAAGCAACCAATGTCTCAATCAGCACAGCCGTCTGGATCGTCATGTGCAGGGAGCCCGCGATCCGTGCGCCCTTCAGCGGCTTCGTATTGCCAAACTCTTCACGGCAGGCCATCAGGCCCGGCATCTCGTGTTCTGCAATCTCGATTTCAGTCCGGCCCCAGTCGGCCAGGCTGATGTCCTTGACGATGTAATCGGTGGCGGTTGTCATGAAGTGTATCCCGTCGTGGTTCGTCGGTGACGCCGTTCATCCGCCGGGATCCAGGATCCGGCAGCTTGGCTGGCGCGCGCACAGAAGTGAGATCGCCATGTGGCGGCGGGTGAGCGTCGCTCTCCGCCGGCCGGCGATAAATCGGTATGGTCCGCCGTATCCGCCGGACCTGACGGGGTTATAGCGTGCCGCGCCCGATCCGGCAATAAAGACATAAAGATTTCTTTATATCAGGTCGAGTGCGTATCCTGACGGTACAGGTCCGCGCGCGTCGGCGGCAGGCCGGAGGCGCCCTTGGCACGTTTGGACGACAGCGTCTGGAAGATCGACAACGTGCCGCGCTCGAAAGCCAGCGATACACCGCTGAGATAAAGAACCCACAGGCGAAAGCGCGCCTCGTCGGTTTCCGCGATCGCTGCGTCGGCGTTGGCGATCAGCCGTTCGGCCCACAGCCGCGTGGTGCGCGCATAGTGCTCGCGCCAGCCTTCGACGTCGTGCACTTCGAAGCCGTGCGCCTCAAGGTTGGTTACAGTCATGCCGATGTGGTCGACCTCGGCGCCGGGAAAAATATAGCGCACCATCGAGCGGTATTCGGCGCGTTTGCGGCGAAAGGCCTTCTCGCTCTTTTTTCCGCGCCGGGTGATTGCATGGTGGAGGTACAGCCCGCGCGGCTTGAGCAGCCTGTGCACCGCGCTGTAGTAGTCGTCGTGATTGTCGATGCCGACATGCTCGAACATGCCGATGGAGGAGATCTTGTCGAAGCTCTCGCCCTCCAGCAAGCGATAGTCCTTCAGCTCCACCGACACCTTGTCCTGCAGCCCGCGCGCGGCGATCGTCTTGCGCGCCAGCGCCAGTTGCTCCTGCGACAAGGTGACCCGAGTGCGGTGACGCCATGGTGCTCGGCCGCATGGCAGATCAGCGCACCCCAGCCGCAGCCGATGTCCAGCAGCCGGTCGCCCGGTTTTAGCCGCAGCTTGCGGCAGATCATGTCCAGCTTGTCGGCTTGCGCGGTCGCGATATCGTTGTCCCAGTCGGTGAAATAACCGCAGGTGTAGACCATCTCGGGATCGAGAAAGAGGCGGTAGAAGGCGTTGGAAACATCGTAGTGAAAAGCGATATCCTTCTGGTCGCTGCCCTGGCCGCGGGTCGCCGCGTCACCGGCATCCTTGCCGGTGTTCGCGTCGGTTGCGCTGCCCGGGGCGAACAGGAAGGCGAGAACGCTTTTGGCAAGCAGCGTTTTGTTCAGCCGCTTGCGGATCTCGCGGCTGCGCACCTTGGGGCGCTTTTCGGCGAAGTCGAACAGGCTGCCGCCGCGCAGATCGATTGCCCCCTGCATATAGAGATCGATCAGGGTCTTGGCGGACGGCCGGCGCAACAGGCGTGGCAGGGCGGATTGCGAAATTGCGACGCGCAACCCGTCGTCGGGTGCGCCTTGCGGAACGCGCGTGCCGTCCCAAAGCTCGATTGCGAATTCGAGACCCAAAATGTCATGAAGATGCGCACATAGCTTGCGGGCGGTGGCGAGACGGCGATCGGCGGCGACTGACGGCATTGGTTTCCTCTTGATGCTTCAACGACCGCTGGGGCGCCCGCGTTCAACCGGATATCATCGAACACGGGGAACAACCGCCCGCCTCTGAGGCGCGCGGCGCAGATCAGGCCGCAGGGTTGGGCAATGCGGCTGGAAACGCAATGGAATTTGTCAAATGTGCGACGCAGGGCGTCGCATGAGCGCGTGCTCAGTCTTTTTCGCCGAAGCCGTCCTCGACGAGATCCGCAACCGCGTCCATGGCGGCTTCGGCTTCCGGTCCGCTGGCTTCCACGTGGATGCAGCAGCCGGGGCTGGCGGCCAGCATCATCAATCCCATGATCGATGTGCCTCCGACCGTGTGCCCGTCGCGCGAGACGGTGATTTCGGCGTCGAACTGCTCAACCAGTTTCACAAGCTTCGCGGACGCGCGCGCATGCAGGCCGCGGCGGTTGACGATGGTCAGCTTGCGTTCGAGGCTGGTTTGCGGCGTGGCGATATCCCTCACTGTCCCGACAACACCTGACTGGCGACGGAAATATACTTGCGCCCGGCCTTGCGCGCTTCCTCCACCGCCTCGGTCAGCCCGATGTCGGCGCGGATGCTGGCCAGTTTGATCAGCATCGGCAGATTGACGCCGGCGACGACTTCGATGGCCTTGTCGTCCATCACCGAGATGGCGAGATTGGAGGGCGTCCCGCCGAACATGTCCGTCAGCAGCACCACGCCGCTGCCCTGATTGACCCGCTCGACCGCGGTCAGAATGTCCTGCCTGCGCTTTTCCATGTCGTCATCGGGCCCGATGGAGATGGTTTCGACCATTTCCTGAGGGCCCACGACATGCTCCAGCGCGGCCTTGAATTCCTCCGCCAGCCGGCCGTGGGTAACGAGGACGAGTCCGATCATGTTTATCCGCTAACTTTCCAGTTTGCTTGTCCGGTCGCCGGTCCCGCGCCCGATGGACTTCGGAACGGCTTCCCCGCCGCCACGAGGCAAGGCTTCGCGCGGCTCGAATTCGTGGCGCCAGGCAATGCCCTGCGCGCAAGCGCCCATCTTGGCCAGCCTTTGACGCAGTGCAAGGGAAATCCGACGGAATTCAGGTGAAAAACCGGACGGATTGCCCGTCGAGATCATGCAGTGCCGCCTGAACGAGCGGTATCGCGATCGTGATGTCGCGGCACGGGACCGGCTGCCGGGACACCATGATGCTCCCTGTGGCGGCATCCGCGGCCGGCTTGCGCCCCCGCCGTCCGTCGCCCCGGCCATCGTGTCGCACGCGTTCAGCACGCCGCTCACAGCCACCATCAGCGCGGCGGGCTCAGGCATCCGGTCAATGGTTTCTCGCGGCAGCAGATCGACAATAAGCCGAACGACGACGCGAGGTAAGTCGGGAAGGCTTCTGATCCCGCGGCCGTGCTGCTCGATCAATCCGCTGATGGTCTCAGGCGCGGAGGCGATCAGGCGATCGTTAGGCAGTGCGAGGTGCACCCGGTCGTCGCTCACCAGTGCGGAGTACAGTCCTCGCAGCCGCCAGGCCTCGATCAGCGCGATGGCGAGGGCGGATTTGCCGCTGCCGGAGGGGCCGCGGATCAGAACGCCCGCGGAGCCCAGGACCACGCAGCCGGCATGGACGGTTTCCGGGTGTCCCCGGCCCTCCGCTGCAGGGCTCACGACGCGCTTCCGACCGGCAGCCGCACGGTGAAGCGCGCGCCGAGGATTCGTTGGTCGCCCGCCGCGTCGGTCGCGACGCGATTGGTGGCGTCGATGGTGCCGCGATGGGCCTCGACGATCTGGCGTGATATCGACAGGCCGAGGCCCGAGTTGTTGCCAAAGTCCTCTCCGTCGGGGCGGTCCGTATAGAAGCGCTCGAAGATCCGCTCGGCGACGTCGGGCCGGATTCCCGGACCTTCGTCCTCGACGGTAATGATGATCTCGCGCCCGCTGCGTTTCGCGGTGACCTTGACGGTGCCGTCGGGTGGCGAGAACGAGCGCGCATTGTCGAGCAGGTTGTTGATCACCTGTCCCAGCCGGCCGTCGTCGCCCATGATCTGATAGGCCTTGTCGCCCCTAGCCTTCTCGACCACCAGCTCGATGTCCGGGCTGCCGGCGGGTTTGGTCTCGCGCGCGATCGACACGATGGTGGTCAGCAGCCGGGCGATGTCGACGGGCGCCGCGTCGGCGCGCGAAAGCTCCGCATCGAGCCGCGAGGCGTCGGAGATGTCGGAGATCAGCCGGTCGAGACGGCGCACGTCGTGCTGGATGACGTCGAGCAGCCGCGTTCGGCTTTCGTCGTTGCGCGCCAGCGGCAGGGTTTCCACAGCGCTGCGCAGCGAGGTCAGCGGGTTTTTCAACTCATGCGCCACATCGGCGGCGAACTGTTCGATGGCGTCCATGCGTCCGTAGAGCGCGTTGGTCATCTCGCGCAGGGCGCGCGCCAGGTGGCCGATCTCGTCCTGGCGGTCGGCGAAGTCAGGAATCTCCTGCCGCGACTTGACGCCGCGCCGCACGCGCTCGGCCGCCGCCGCCAGCCGCCGCACTGGACCGGCAATCGTGCCGGCCAGCAGCACCGAAAGCACCGTGGTGACAAGCGCGGAGACCAGGAACACCCGCAGGATGGCGACCCGTTCGGCGCGCACGATCGCGTCGATGTCGCCGCCCTGGGTGGACAGCAGCAGGGTTCCGAGGACGGCGCGGAAGCGCTGCACCGGCACGGCGACGGAGACGATCATCTCGCCCTTTTCCGAAACCCGCACGATGGAGGCGGGCGAGCCGCCCAGCGCCGCGGTCACTTCCGGATAGGTCTGGCCGTTGCCGCCGGCGCGTTCCTCGTACAAAGGCAGGTCGCCGCGGCGCAGCCACAAATTGAGCTTGCGCCACAAGGTGTCCGCCAGGCTCGGTTCTTCGGGTTCTGTCGGCGGCAGGTCGTAGCGCAGGATCTGGCCGCGCGCATACAGATGCCGCGAATCGAGGATCAGCGTGCCGTCGGAATCGTAGATTCGCGCCCGCGTCTTGGTCGGCGAAATCAGCCGGCGCAGCACCGGCGCGACGCGTTCGGGATTGATCGGAAACTCGAGCGCGCGGGTGTCGTCGTCCACCGGCGACAGGCTTTCGCCCGCCTGCAGCTCCAGCAGCCGCTCGGGATCGACGGTGATGGCGTCGGTATCCACGGTGGCCGACGCCGCGATGGCGCCGGCGATGATCTCGCCCTGGATCAGCAGGCTCTGGACCCGCGCCTCGATCAGGCCGGCGCGGAACTGGTTGAGATAGAGAATGCCGGAGGCCAGCGCGATCAGCGCCGCGAGATTGAGAACGACGATGCGCCGGGTCAGCGACGAAAAGATATAGGTGCCGAACAGGCCGCTGATGCGCGCGAGAATGCGGCGGCGGGCGCGCAGCCGGCTGACCCGGCGCGTCGCATCGCCCTTCGCAGCACCCGTCTGCGTATCGATCGCCATCGTGGTTCCCGTGGCCTTCTTGACGCCGGACAAGCCCGCCGGATTTCCGTCAGGCCGCACGTCACCCTTCGCGGAAGCGGTAGCCGACACCATACAGGGTTTCGATCTTGTCGAAATTGTCGTCGACGACCTTGAACTTCTTGCGCAGCCTCTTGATGTGGCTGTCGATCGTGCGGTCGTCAACGTAGACCTGATCATCGTAAGCCGCATCCATCAGCGCATTGCGGCTCTTCACCACGCCGGGGCGCTGGGCGAGCGAGTAGAGGATCAGGAATTCGGTCACGGTCAGGGTGACCGGTTCGCCCTGCCAGGTGCAGGTGTGGCGCTCCTGGTCCATCACCAGCTGGCCGCGTTCTAAAGACTTGTCGTCGTCGCTCTTTGGCGCGCTGGCGTCGCGCGGCTGGAAGCGGCGCAACACGGCGCGCACGCGCTCCACCAGCAGCCGCTGCGAGAACGGTTTGCGGATGAAATCGTCGGCGCCCATCTTCAGGCCGAAGAGCTCGTCGATCTCGTCGTCCTTCGACGTCAGGAAGATCACCGGCATGTCGCTGCTCTGCCGCAGGCGGCGGAGCAGTTCCATGCCGTCCATGCGCGGCATCTTGATGTCGAGGATGGCCAGGTCCGCCGTTTCGCCCACAAGTCCGTCGAGCGCCGAGGCGCCGTCGGTGAAGGTCTGGACGCGGTAGCCCTCCGATTCCAGCGCAATGGATACCGACGTCAGAATGTTGCGGTCGTCGTCGACCAGAGCAATTGTCGCCATGTTGATGCCTGTCTTTCTGTAGTCTCGACAATAAGGCCTTACGTCGGCGTTTGCCGAGGCATATGGGGCAAATTAAGGCACGGTACCACATCGGGTCCAAAACGGCATGATATTGGGCGGTTCCCGCCTCAGACGGCCGCCGGCAGGGCGCGCGGGCTCTGGCGATTGTCTCGACGATGCCAATGCAACGAACCTGGTGCGGCGCGCGTGTATGCGGAAGGTCAGGTGATGGACATATTTATCCATTTGGGCATGCCGAAGACCGGTTCGACCGCCTTGCAAACCGTTCTCCGGAACAATCACGCCGCCCTTGGCTCTGCCGGCCTGCACTATGTGCCGGATTTTCGCGACATTGCCGCCTCAATCCGCAAGACGCCCTTGCCGCCGGCCCAGGAGAAGACGCAACGCCGCCGAGGTCGCTCCCGGCCATTCTGCAATCCGCAAGCGGCGGCAGCCGATCACCGCTGTTTTCCGAAGAGACCGCCTATCTCGTCGAGGGTCGTCTCATCCGGGATCTTGCCGTGATGGGGACGCTGAACCTGCTGTTGTACGTGCGCCATCCGGTCGACTGGATCAATTCCTTCTTCAATCAAGTGATCAAGGCGCATCGCGTCACGATCACCGACATCGATACGTTTTCCATTGAGAACGATCGCCTGGCAAACTTTCTGGACATCGAAACCCACGTTGCGCGGTGGCGGACGCACGGTGGCGATCCGACGATCACCGTGCGTCCCTATACGCACCGGACGGACGTCATCGGCACGTTTCTTGACTGGATTGGCGCGGAAAAGCGGGGACTGTCTCCGCGGAGCGTTGCGTCCGATTTCTCGGTGGACCCCAACCCTGCCGCCGATGAGACGAGCTTGCGGGTGCTGCTGGACGTGAAGCGCCGGATGAAGGATCGGCCTCTCGAGGATCTGGCCGCGGCCATGACGCGGGCGCATCAGGCGTTGCGTGATCGATGGACCGGGACACCGGGTCTCGCCAATCTCGGCTTTTTGAGCGAGACCGAACGCCGAATGGTCGAGCAGCGGTATGCCGCGCAATACGACGGTCTTCTCAAGCGGTTTGGACAGGCAGGGTACAAGGATCTGGAAACCGGGAAACCCTTTCGCTATGTCGCGCGTGAATCGCTGCGCGAGGTTCTCCCGCACGAGAAAGCCCTGGCGTCGGAGATTGTGGCCGGCCTTTAGGTCATGACCTGGGGCGGATCCGGATCAGACGGCCGCCGGCAGGGCGCGTGCGAAATGTCCCGACACCCGCATCCAGCGCCGCAGCATCAGGATGATTGACACCAGAATGCCGGTGCCTGTGCCCGCCAGAAGGCCCACCGGGCCGATGTCCAGATGCAGGGCGAGGACCCATGCCGTGGGCACCCCGGCGAGCCAGAAGGCCGCCACCTGCAATCCGGTGGGAACCCACACGTCGCCTGCGCCGCGCAGCGCACCCATGCTGATCGCCATCGTCGCATCCGCGGCGATGATCCAGCCGATGAACCAGACGGCGTCCACCGCGTGCGCAAGCACCTCCGGCTGCTGCGTGAACACGCCGGCAACCGCCTCGGGCGCGGTCCAGAACAGGATGGAGGCGGGCACGGTGAGCACCACCCCGATGCCGACACCCGACCAGCCCGCGCGCACGACATTGCCCGCGTTGGCGCGGCCGATCGCGCGGCCGACGCGGATCGAGGTCGCTCCCGCCATGCCGATCGCCATCATGAAGACAAGCGACATCAGCGCCATGGCGATCTGATAGGCGGCCAGCGCGTCGGGCCCGAGCAGGCCCGCCAGAAACACCACCGTGGCGAAGGCGGCGCTTTCCACGCCCTGGGCGATGCCCATGGGCAGCCCGAGCCTGCGGATCGTGCGCCCGGTCTCGCCGCCGAGCCGCAGCATCTCGGAGATCCAGCGCCGCGGCGGGGCAAGGATGTCATGCACGTCGTGATCCATCGCGATGATCACCACATATATGCCGAGCATCACGGCCGCGAGGGTGCGCAGCGCGGAGGAGACGGCGACCGCTCCTTGAGCGCCGGCGGGTTCCATGAACCCGCCCCAGCCGAGCACCACGACGCCGTTCAGCCCGAAGTTGGCGACATTGGCGAACAGCATCACGACCATGGAGGCTTTCGGGCGGCCTGTGGCTTCGAGAAACAGGCTGAAGGCCGTGAACGCGAGAATGCCGGGTATGCCGCAGGCGAAGGCGAGGGACACGCCGGCCGCGCCGCGCGCAAGCTCCGGCGTCTGTCCCATGAATGTGTAGAACCGCTCGCCAAGCAGCGACCAGACGATGATCGCCACGCCGAACAGCAACCCGTGCGCCAGCCCCGCGCGCAAGACCCTGCCCGCGGCCTCCGGTCTTCCCGCGCCCACCGCCTGGGCGATCAGCACCACCGTTGCCTGTAACGCGCCGATGCCGATCAGCATCAAGGTCAACTGGAACGCGACACCCAGTCCCAGATAGGCGAGCTCGTTGCCGCCCGACCAGCCGGTCATGATGGTGTCGATGGTGAACATGACGAGAAGCGCGGTCCGCGATACAATGATCGGCAGGGCGAAGAACAGGGTGCGCGTGATGTGATAGCGCAGCGGCGCGGGAGCGTCCGGCATGCCGGGCGTGTGCGGCGTGTTCAGATCGGTGGACATGGCAACCCGGGTCGAGCCAACAGGGGAAATCGGACGCCGGCAAGCCGGATGCGGATTGCGCGCCTCGACGAAACGCCGGATGCTACTTGTTTGCCGCCGGTCCGTCATCCGGTTTTCCGCCGCCGCGTGAAATTGCCTCCGTCGTCCCCCGATCGGGCACTCAGGGCAAGGCAATGCCGCCCAAGCCAGTCTTTCGCCAGCCGGGCCCTCCTTAATCCTTATGAAAAACAGGACCCGTTCCGAGATGCCCGAAACCGAGTTCGAACCCGCCGATCAGGCCGCCGCCTTCGATCCCGTCGCCACCGCCCGGCGCATCCTGCGCACGGCGAAAAGCGGCTCGCTGGCGACCGTGGCCGCCGATCACGGCGCTCCCTTCGCGTCTCTTGTTGTTGTTGCCTGCGATACCGATGGCACGCCGCTTCTGCTCCTTTCGGACCTGGCGGTGCATACCCGAAACATTCAGGCGGAGCCGCGCGCCAGCCTGCTGCTGTGCGCCCAGGACATCGCCGATCCGATGCAGGATGCGCGCGTCTCGATCAACGGCGCCCTGGCCGCGTGCGCGGACGAGCGGATCCGCCGCCGCTTCCTGGCCCGCCACCCGGAGGCGGAGGGCTATTCCGGCTTCAAGGATTTCAGCTTCTATCGGCTCGAGGTTCGCGATGCGCATCTGGTGGCGGGGTTCGGCCGCATCCATACGGTGGCCGCCTCCGGGCTGCTGCTCGATCTTGCCGGCGCCGAAGCGCTGATGGCTGCCGAGCCCGGTATCGTCGAGCACATGAACGACGATCACGCCGATGCGCTGGCGCTTTACGCGACCAAACTTCTGGGCGCGCCGGACGGGAATTGGCGCATCACCGGATGTGATCCAGAGGGGATCGATCTCGTCGGCGAGGCGGGTGTCCGGCGCATGGTTTTTGATGAACCGGCAAACGATGCGCAAGCGGTGCGCCTCCGTCTCGTGGCGCTCGCGAAGAGGGCGCGCGAGCGCGGAATTCAGCGAAAAACGCTTTAAATCGATTTAGCTCCCGAATTAGCGCCTGGCGGCGTCTTGTTCCGCCGGGCGTGATCAACTAACGTCGCGCGACCCGGCGGCCGGGCCTGGTTCATGGTCTAGCCCGAGCACAAGAACAATCCCGCCGGTGAAACAACAAGCGGTCGAATTGGGGTGTCTCCGCAATGAAAGAAACAGGACTTCGCAACGCAGCCAAGGGCGCGGAAACAGTGGGCCTGACCGGTCTTTCTGGCGTGCACTGGAACCTGCTCGAGCCGAAGCTTTACGAGGAAGCGATCCGACGTGGCGAGGGCGAGATTGTCGCCGGCGGGGCGTTTGTCGCCGATACCGGTGTTCACACCGGCCGGTCGCCGCGGGACAAATACGTCGTTTGCGACGACATGACCCGTGACGTCGTCTGGTGGGACAACAACCAGATGATGAGCGAAGAGCAGTTCGATCTGCTTTACGCCGACTTCATCGAGCACGCCAAGGGCCGCGAACTGTTCGCGCAGGATCTGTATGGCGGCGCGGATCCCGCGCACCGGATCTCGACGCGGATCTACAGCGAATACGCCTGGCACAACATTTTCATCCGCAATCTTCTGCGCCGCCCCGACCGTTCGGAGCTGCCGGATTTCGACCCCGAATACACCATCATCGATCTGCCGAGCTTCCGCGCGGATCCGGCGCGCCACAACTGCCGCTCGGAAACGATCATCGCGGTGAACTTCTCCAAGAAGCTGGTTCTGGTCGGCAACTCCGAATACGCCGGCGAGATGAAGAAGTCGGTGTTCACGATCCTCAACTTCCTGCTGCCGCCCAAGGGCGTCATGCCGATGCACTGCTCGGCGAATGTCGGCGATGACGGCGATACGGCGATCTTTTTCGGTCTGTCGGGCACCGGCAAGACCACGCTGTCGGCCGATCCGAACCGCACGCTGATCGGCGACGACGAGCACGGCTGGAGCGAGACGGGGACCTTCAATTTCGAAGGCGGCTGCTACGCCAAGACGATCAACCTGTCGCGTGAGGCGGAGCCGGAAATCTACGCCACGACCGAGCGTTTCGGCACGGTGCTGGAAAACGTGGTGCTGGATCCGGAGACCCGGATGCCCGATTTCGACGACGCGTCGAAGACGGAAAACGCCCGCTGCGCCTACCCGATGCACTTCATCCCCAACGCCGACCCCAAGGGCCTTGCGCCGCCGCCCAGGAACATCATCATGCTGACGGCGGACGCCTTTGGCGTGATGCCGCCGATCGCCAAGCTGACCCCTGCCCAGGCCATGTACACGTTTCTTTCCGGCTACACGGCAAAGGTCGCCGGAACGGAAAAGGGCGTGGAAGGCTCGCAGGCCACCTTCTCGACATGCTTTGGCGCGCCGTTCCTGCCGCGTCATCCGTCGGAATACGGCAATCTGCTGCGGGATCTCATCGCTAAGAACAACGTCGATTGCTGGCTGGTGAACACCGGCTGGACGGGCGGCGCCTACGGCGTTGGCTCGCGTATGCCGATCAAGGCGACGCGCACGCTGCTGACCGCGGCGCTCAACGGCTCGCTCAACGACGTCGAGTTCCGCATCGACCCGAACTTCGGCTTCAGCGTTCCGGTCGCCGTGCCCGATGTCGATACGGCGATCCTCGATCCGCGCGCCACGTGGCCGGATCAGGCCGCATACGATGAGCAGGCGGCCCGGCTGGTGCAGATGTTCATTGATAATTTTGCGAAGTTTGAGGACTACGTGGATCCCAGCGTCCGCGATGCCGCGCCGACGCTCAAGGCGGCCGCCGAGTAGGCTGCGCAACGACATTGTCACGGGATTGCGTTTCCTGCTGACCCGATACAGCGCGCGGCCTGTGGCCGCGCGCTTTTTTGTGTCTGCGGGCAGACCGGGCGCCTTGGGCGCATTGGTTGCTGCATGCGGGTTTTCAGCGGTGACCAGCATCTCGGGGCTCGGCGTCCCACCAGACGGTTGCGCACAATTGCGTGCCGCATCGCTGGCGGTTGTCGATTTGTCGGGCGCCTGTCGGCATCGTTGGCACAAGGGTTAATTGTGTCGACCTGACGTTTGAAGACAGTGTTGATGAATTGAAATAATTTAGAATTTAACTGTTTAACCGATGTTATTGTCGGAATCGATGTCTTTTAACCTGAAATTAATATGCATTAATGAATTGTTGTGCGGCGGATCCGGATGTCTTGCCATAAACGTTAAGTATTTATTTATCGCAATTCATCATCCATTGTTAACCTTGTTTTATCGATTTGTCCCTGAAACTTGCGTTGACAATAAGACCGGCATGTCGTCGGGCGTTGAAAGTGAGTCAAGGGTATGAAACTGGCGCGTGTTGCCGTTTTGGGTGTGGCGTTGGCTGCGGGATTGGTCGCAGCGCGTATGGTAACGAATCTCGTCAACCAGCCGCCGCAAACCGTCGAGGTGATACGCAGTGGGCCGGCGGTCACCACCGAGGCCGTTCTCGTCGCTTCCAAGGATATCGTGCTGGGTTCGCGGCTGCAGGACGGGGATGTGTCCTGGCAGGCCTGGCCCAAGGACGCGGTGAGTGATGGGTTCATCACCAGGACGGTGCGTCCGGAGGCCGTGGACGAACTCAAGGGCCGCATTGCCCGTGCGCGGGTCTATTCCGGTGAGCCGATCCGCGAAGAGCGCCTCATCCAGACCGACAGCGGCTTCATGTCGGCGATGCTGCCCAAGGGCATGCGCGCCGTCGCCATCACCGTTGAGGCGGTCACCACGGCCGGTGGCTTCATACTGCCCGACGACCGCGTCGACGTGATTCTCAGCCGCTCGAGCCGCCGCAACGGCAGCGCGCCCAGTGAGACGATTCTCGAAAATGTCCGCGTGCTGGCGATCGATACGATTACCGCCGGCGAACAGGAGAAGAAGTCGCTGCCGCCGAGCCGCACGGCAACCGTCGAACTGACGCCGAAGCAGGCCGAGATCATCGTGCAGGCGGGTCAGGCGGGGACGTTGTCGCTGGTGCTGCGAAGTGCCGAGGACGCCATCGCAGGCGGCAATGAACCGGAAACGAGCCAGGGCGGAATGCGTTTCGTCAAATACGGTGTGGTCTCGCAAACAACGACACGGCGCTAATTGAGAATGCGGCGACGAGCCCGCACGAAGGAGTACCCGATGGTCCGTGGAACCGTTCTGAAAGGATTTCTGGCAGCGGCGATGCTTTGCGTCGTTGCGCTTGGAACGTCGAACGTTCCTGCCGCCGCCGACACAGGCTTTCCCAAGCAGGTGCGGGTCGTGGCCGGTGAACGCGTGACCAACCGTGGCCTGTCGGTCGGGCTCGGCCGGTCCGTTGTGATCGAGCTTGGCGAAGACGTGCGCGACGTTCTGGTGTCCGATCCCACCGTCGCGGACGCGGTCATGCGCACCAACCGGCGTATTTTCGTGCTCGGCGTCAAGGCCGGTCAGGCCAACCTGTTCCTGTTCGGCGCCGGCGGCCGCCAGCTGGCCAGCTTCGACATCTCCGTTTCCCAGGACACCAGTGATCTGAACCGGCTGTTGCAGCGGCTTGTGCCCAATGGCGATATCGCTGCGGAAAACGTCAATGGAACCATCCTGCTGAGCGGCACGGTTCCCTCGCCGCTCGATGCCTCCCGGGCCGTCGAGATCGCGAATGGCTTTGCCGGTGGCGCGGAGGCCAAGGTCATCAACATGCTGACCGTTCTCGGCAAGGAGCAGGTCTATCTGAAGGTGACCATCTCCGAGGTCGAGCGCAGCCTGATCAAGCAGCTCGGCATCGATTTCCAGAACATCTCGGTCGGTGCGGGCCCCTACACCGCCACCTACACCGGCAATCTCGTGGACAACGCGGTCGCGGGCCTTGGGTTCTCCAAGGGCGCCACGCAGATCAACGCCGTGCTCAGCGCGCTGCAGGAGGACGGCGTGGTGCGCACCCTCGCGGAGCCCACGGTCACCGCGATTTCGGGTGAAAACGCCAGCTTTCTGGTCGGCGGCGAGTTCCCGATCCCGACCTCTCAATCGGACGGCGTGGTTTCTGTCGAGTTCAAGCCCTTCGGTGTGGGGCTCGACTTTACCCCGATCGTCTTGTCCGGCGGACGCATCAGCCTGCGCATCAAGACCGAGGTCAGCGAGTTGACCACCGACGGCGCGGTCGACATCGGCTCGCTGACAATTTCCGCACTGAAGGTGCGGCGCGCGGAATCCACCGTCGAGCTGCCCTCGGGCGGATCCCTGGTGATGGCCGGCCTGATGCGTGACAACTACTCGCAGAACCTCAGCGGCCTGCCGGGCCTGATGCAGCTGCCGATTCTCGGCAACCTGTTCAAGAGTCGCGAATTCCGGCGCAACCAGACGGAACTCGTCGTTTTCGTGACCCGTATCTGGTCAAGCCCGTGGCGGCGAACAAGCTGACCCGCGCCGACCAGAACATGGCGCCGCCGCACGATGCCGCCGGATTTTTTCTCAATCGGCTAAACAAGGTCTATCGGGTCACCGGTGCGAAACCGGACGGGTCGTATCAGGGTCAGATCGGCTTTATCTATGAGTGAGGACACCTCGATGACAGATCGGCGAAACGGTGTTGGCGCGCGATTGCGCACGCGCGATGGCCTTGCGGGCGGTCCGCTGCGGGCGCTCTTCGTGGCCGGAGGCCTCGCGGCGGCGCTGGCCGGATGCCAGAGTGTGCCCACCGCGGAAAACGTCGCCCGGCACGACTACAAGCTGCGCCATCCGATCGTAATTTCCGAAGCGGCCGAAACCTTCGACATTCCGGTGGGCGCTGAAACCCGAAGCCTCTCGCGGCAGATGCGCGAGTCCGTCGAGGGTTTTGCCCGCGAGGCGCGCCAGGAAGGCAGCGGCGACGCCGAGATTCTCGTGCCGTCGGGATCGCGCAACGAGGCGGGCGCTCATTCCATCGCTGGCGAGGTGCGCCGCGTTCTGTTGCGCGCCGGGTTCGCCGGGCATCGCGTGCACATCCGCTCCTATCCGGTCGGCGATCCGCGCGTGGTGGCGCCCCTGCGCATCGCCTATTCGCGGGTCAAGGCATCGGTTCATGCCTGCGGCCGCTGGACGGACAACCTCGCCTCCAACGGGGCGAATGAGGATTACGCCGATTTCGGCTGCGCGACGCAGTCCAATCTCGCCGCGATGATCGACAATCCGGCGGATCTGCTGCATCCGCGCGCCGAGGGCCCGGCTGATCGCAGCCGTCGCGACACGGTGCAGGGCAAATACCGCGAAGGCGTCTCGCCGAGCGGTAAATATGCGGAAGGCGTTGGCGCCAAGGTTAGCGATGTTGGAAACTAGGGAGGCGTGAAGATGAACGAGTTGGCGTACGAAGCGTCCCCGGCGGAAGACGACGCGGCGGACATCATCGATGACGGTGCGGGCCGCGCGGACGCGGCGCACAATCCGCAGGCGACTCAGGAGATGCACGCGGTGCCGCGCATCTCGATGCAGGCGTTCTGCGAAACGCACGACGTCGCGCAGGCGATCGAGGATGCCGGCGCGGACCGCCGCATGAGCAAGGCCCACACCAAGGTGCACATGGGGGCGTTGCCGCGGCGATCGACTTCTATCGCTCGGCGCCGACACCCAACCTCATCATTCTCGAAAACCGCGGCCCGGCGGATGCTCTGCGCGAGGCGCTCGAGGATCTTGCGGAAGTCTGCGATTCCGGCACCAAGGTCGTGGTGATCGGCCACACCAATGACATCGAGCTGTATCGCGACCTGATCCGCCGCGGCGTCAGCGAGTATCTGGTCGCTCCCGTCTCGCTCTATGGCGTGATCGCCATGGTCGGCGACCTGTACGGCGAACCGGGCAAGGATCCGCTTGGCCGCACCATCGCGTTCGTTGGCGCGAAGGGCGGCTGCGGCGCCTCGACCATCGCCCACAACGTCTCCTGGGCGATCGCCCGCGGTTTTGAAAGCGACGTCATCCTCGCCGATCTCGATCTGCCGTTCGGCACCGCGGGGCTCGATTTCAATCAGGATCCGCTGCAGGGCGTTCTGGAGGCGATCTCCGCGCCGGAGCGTCTCGACGACATGCTGCTCGACCGTCTGCTTTCCAAGTGCACGGAGCATCTCAGCATCCTCGCGGCCCCGGCCGTGCTCGACCGGACCTACGATTTCGACGAGGAGTCGTTCGCCCAGATGGTCGATTTGATGCGCCAGGGGTGCCGAACGTGGTCCTCGACGTGCCGCATCAGTGGTCGGGCTGGGTGCAGAGCACCCTCGCCGGCGCCGACGAGATCATCATCGTGGCGGAGCCGGATCTTGCGAACCTGCGCAACTGCAAGAACCTGATCGACAAGCTCAAGCAGCTTCGTCCCAACGACGCGGCGCCGCAACTGGTGCTGAACAAGGTCGGCATCGCCAAGCGGCCGGAGATCACCCCGGGCGACTTCGCCGCGGCGCTGGAGCTCGACATCATCGCCGACATTCCCTTCGAGCCGCATCTGTTCGGCACGGCGGCGAACAACGGACAGATGGTCTCCGAGCTCGACGCCAAGCATCCGGTCGGCGCGCTGATTGACACGATATCGCAGCGGGTCACGGGCCGGGGAGGCGTCCAAAAGCCGAAACGCTCCAAGCTGTCGCCGCTGCTGGCGCGCTTGCGCGGCCGTAAGTAAAGCATCCGCCGGCGGCGTCTGGGACTGCTCTGTTCCTGGAGATCGCGGTCGGGCTGATGAGGCCACCTGGGTGGCAAGATGTGTATGAGTCAGGAACCGCGACGCGCGGGGAACGGATTACGATGTTTGGCAAACGCGGCAATACTGGAGCGAAGGGCGGAGCGGCCGCGCCCGAGCCCAAATTCGAGACCACGCCCTCCGTGCAGGCGCGCGAATCCGCGCCCAAGCCCGCGCCGAAGGCGGCCGTGCCCGTCGACAAACCGGTGCTTGCGGACAAGCCTGCTCCCGCCGTCAAGCCCGCGCGACCCGTCTCCGATGCGCCCAAGCCGCGCAGCGAAGACTATTACGACACCAAGACCTCGATATTCTCGGCGCTGATCGACACCATCGATCTGTCGCAGCTCGCCAAGCTGGACCCGGAGTCGGCGCGCGAGGAAATCCGCGATATCGTCAATGATATCATCTCGCTGAAGAACGTCGTCATGTCCATCGCCGAGCAGGAGGATCTGCTCGACGACATCTGCAACGACGTGCTCGGCTATGGTCCGCTTGAGCCGCTTCTGGCGCGCGACGACATCGCCGATATCATGGTCAACGGCGCGTCCATGATCTACATCGAAACCGACGGCAAGGTGCAGCCCACGGCGGTCCGCTTCCGCGACAACCAGCAGCTGATGAATATCTGCCAGCGGATCGTCAGCCAGGTCGGCCGCCGCGTCGACGAGGCAAGCCCGATTTGCGACGCGCGGCTTCCCGACGGCTCGCGCGTCAACGTCATCGCGCCGCCGCTCGCCATCGACGGACCGGCGCTGACCATTCGTAAGTTCAAGAAGGACAAGCTGACGCTTGATCAGCTTGTCACCTTCGGCTCGATC
The DNA here is from genome assembly GCF_003432385.1 of Breoghania sp. L-A4. Lineage (NCBI taxonomy): Bacteria > Pseudomonadati > Pseudomonadota > Alphaproteobacteria > Hyphomicrobiales > Stappiaceae > Breoghania > Breoghania sp. L-A4. Next base: position 467,476 of record NZ_CP031841.1, read on the forward strand.
ACCAAGGAAGGCTCGACAGTGCTGCAGGTGATCGGCCGGTCACGCTGCAACGTGCTGATCTCGGGCGGCACGGGCTCGGGAAAGACCACGCTTCTGAACTGCATGACGCAGTTCATCGACGAGACCGAGCGGATCATCACCTGCGAGGATGCGGCCGAACTGCAGCTGCAGCAGCCGCACGTGGTGCGTCTGGAAACCCGCCCGCCGAACCTGGAAGGCGAGGGCCAGGTGACCATGCGCGATTTGGTCAAGAACTGCCTGCGTATGCGTCCCGAGCGGATCATCGTCGGCGAGGTGCGTGGTCCCGAGGCCTTCGATCTGCTTCAGGCCATGAACACCGGTCACGACGGCTCCATGGGAACGTTGCACGCCAACACCCCGCGCGAGGCCTTGTCGCGGCTCGAATCGATGATCACCATGGGCGGCTACGCGCTGCCATCGCGTACCATCCGCGAAATGATCGTCGCCTCCGTCGACGTCGTCGTCCAGGCCGCCCGCCTGCGCGACGGCTCTCGCCGCATCACCCACATCACCGAGGTGATCGGCATGGAAGGCGACGTCATCGTCACCCAGGATGTGTTCCTCTACGAGATGATGGGCGAGGACGCCAACGGCCGCATCATCGGCCGGCACAAGTCGACCAGCATCGGCCGGCCGAAATTCTGGGAACAGGCGCGCTACTTCGGTGAGGAGGGCCGCCTTGCCGAGGCGCTCGACGCCGCCGAGGTCAACGAAAGGGCCGAGGCCTAGGGCCGGGTTCGGGAAACACCGATGTTTACACCGCAAGTCACCGTCATTGCCGTCGTCGTTCTCGTCATCCTGTGCACCGGCGGCTTTCTCTATGCGTTGCTGCAGCCGAAGATCTCCGGTGACCAGAAGCGCGACAAGCGCATGGCGCAGATCAGCATTCCGCGCACCGTGGTGGCCGCCGAACGGCGCACGATGCAGGACGCGGACAAGCGGCGCAGATCCATTCAGGACACTCTGAAGGATATCGAGAGCAAGCAGAAGCAGCAGGCCCGCAAAGGCAAGAACCCGCCGCTGTCGCTGCGCATCCAGCAGGCCGGCCTCGGCTGGAGCCGCAACAAGTTTCTCGCCATCAGCGCGGCCACGGGCCTGGTCGTCACGGCGCTGGCGCTTCTCAAGGGCCTGCCGCTGATGATCGTCGCCGCGATCGGTCTGGTCGGAATGCTGGGGCTGCCGCGCTGGTACATCGACTTTCGCCGCAAGCGCCGGATGGACCGTTTCATCAACGAGATGCCGAACGCGGTCGATGTGATCGTGCGTGGTGTCAAGGCGGGTCTGCCGTTGGGCGATTGTCTGAAGATCATCTCCATGGAGGCCAGCGAGCCTGTGCGGAGCGAATTCCGCCGCATCATCGAAGCGCAGGCCATGGGCGTGCCGCTGACCGAGGCGGTGCAGCGTCTGCCGGAACGCATCCCGCTGCCGGAGGCCAATTTTTTCGCCATCGTCATCGCCATTCAGCAGCAGGCCGGCGGCAATCTGTCCGAGGCGTTGGGCAACCTGTCGCGGGTGCTGCGCGAGCGCAAGAAGATGCGCGGCAAGATCAAGGCCGTGAGTACCGAAGCCAAGGCGTCGGCGGGTATCATCGGCTCGTTGCCGGTGGTCGTGACGCTTCTGATCTATCTCACCTCGCCGGGGTACATCATGCTGCTGTTCACCGAGCCGATGGGCAAGATCATTCTCGGCGTCAGCGCCGCCTGGATGTTCTGCGGCGTCATGGTGATGAAGCGCATGATCAACTTCGATATCTGACGGAGAGCAGGCAATGGATGGTCTCATGGACTTGCTGCTCGACGAACAGGTGCTGATCGCCGTGTTCACCGTGCTGGCGGTGTCGGCCACGGTCTTCACGCTGGTCATGCCGGCGTTCGAGCGCGATACGCTGCAAAGGCGCATGAAATCGGTGGCCACGGAGCGCCAGGAAATGCGCGCGCGCCAGCGCGCGCGCATGCAGATCGCGGAGAAGCCGAGGGTCTCGCTCCGGAACCAGCCCAAACAGAACCTGCGCAGCGTCGTCGACCGGCTCAACCTCAAGAACGCGCTGGCCGATGAATCGACGATGGCCAAGCTGCGCGTCGCAGGCTTGCGCGGCCAGCAGGCGCTCTACATGTATCTGTTTGCGCGCCTCGTGGTGCCGATCATATTGTTCGGCGCGGCGCTCATGTATTTCTTCGTTCTCGTCAATACCGAGCACCCCACCGGCATCAAGCTGTCGGCGTCGCTGGTCGTGGCGATGATCGGCTTCTATCTGCCGAACCTCTATGTCAAGAATCGCACACAGAACCGTCAGCACTCGATCCGTCTCGCCTGGCCCGACGCGCTCGATCTGATGCTGATCTGCGTGGAATCCGGCATGTCGGTGGAAGCGGCCTTGAAGAAGGTGGCCGAGGAAATCGGCGCTCAGTCGGTTCCGCTCGCCGAGGAACTGGCGCTGACCAACGCGGAGCTGTCGTATCTCCAGGAGCGGCGCACGGCTTACGAGAATCTCGCCGGGCGCACCGGGCTGGAGGGCGTCAAGTCGGTGACCACCGCGCTGATCCAGGCGGAGCGCTACGGCACGCCGCTGGGCAGCTCGCTCCGGGTGATGGCGGACGAAAACCGCGACCAGCGCATGCAGGCGGCCGAGCAAAAGGCCGCGGCCCTGCCGCCGAAGCTGACCGTGCCGATGATCATCTTCTTTCTGCCGGTGCTGTTCGGCGTGATCATGGGCCCGCGATCATCCAGGCGATGCGGCTGTAGCCTCACGCGGGGCGCGCGGCTTCGCGGGGTCACACGGGACACGAAAAAGGCGCCGTTGCGGACCGCAACAGCGCCTTTTCTGTCTTTTGCGCGTTCGCTCTCGCTCAGCTTTGCTTCTTCTCGCCGTCCTTGGCCTGGATGTCCTGCCAGGTGTTGCGCTGGCTCAGCATGTGCTTGAGGTAGGCGATGTTGGCGTCCGCCTGCTCGGGTTCGAGATCCGCCCGCGCCATTTTCTCCGCATCCGCGAAGCGGCCCTGCAGGCCCAGCACCAGCGCCAGATTCTGACGCACGCGCGCGTCGGCGGTCGACAGCGCTGTCGCGTCGCGCAGGATCTTCTCCGCCCTGTCGAGCTCACCGGTGAGCACATAGGACAAGGCGTAGTTGTTGAGGATCGAGGGTTCCTGCGGCGCGATCTTCAGCGCCTTAACGTAGATCTGCCGCGCCGAATTGTGGTCGCCGAGCTGGTCGTGCACTGCGGCCTCGGCCGACAGCAACCGCCAGTCGGGCTGGTCGGCCGAATGGGCGGACTGTATGACGTTCAGCGCTTCGTCGAACCGGCCGTTCATCGCCAGGATCTTGCCGTAGGCGGCCGCGAGTTCGCGGTCGTTGCGGTTGCTGACCATGCCACGCTGCAGCACCGCCATCGCCTGGTCGATCTGGCCGTTGCGGCGCAGCGCGGCTGCATAGTTGAGAACGTTGGCGCGGTCCTTCTGGTCCGCGTCGTAACGCTTGCCCCAGTAGTCCACGATCTTGCGGGCTTCGGGGCTGCCTTGCGCATAGAATTGGCCGGCCGGCGCGTGGGTGGTGACCGACCGGTTCTTGGAGGCGCAGCTCGTGAGCATCATGACGGCCGCAAGCGAGGCGATGATCGTCGTGGTGCGCAGCCGGCGGCGCGGACGGGGGCGGTGAATTCGCTCATGGAGCGCTCCGATTGTCGAACGCGTTGATTGGGTACCATCAGAAATAGTTCGTTAACCCTAATGCTTGGTTAAGCGCCGCGAATTGGCGGCGTTTACGGGCAATTCGCGGCTGCGCGCGGCCATTGCCTTGGCGCAACCGCCTCTCTAATCTGCGATTCCGGACCGGGCCTCCACGCCACCGCCGATCCGCGAAACAGCCAGACATTCACCGAGGAGATGCTTCCGTGATCGAAGCCCTGCTGCCGTCCGCCGCCGCAACCGACGCCGTTCCCGTTTACGCGGTGTCGCCGCAGACGCTGCAGGGCGTGCTGACGGAATTGCCAACCAGCGCCAGCGGCTGGGTCGTGGCTAACCGCTTCAAGGCGGAATCGGGCGCCGTGCTCGCGGTGCCGGGCGAGGACGGCCAGGTGAGCGCGGCGCTCTTCGGGCTTGGCGAGGGCAACGGTGCCCCGCTTGGCGCGGCCAATCTGGCGACGGCTCTTCCCGCGGGGATCTACCGCCTGGCCAGCGGTTTTGCTGATCCCTTCGCCGCCTGTCTGGCCTTCGCGCTCGGCGCCTACCGCTTCACGCAATACAAGGCCAACGGCGACGAACCGGCGGCCCAGCTCGCGGTGCCCGGGGAGGTTGATCTTGACGAACTCGGACGGATCGTTTCCGGCGTCTATCTGGCGCGGGATCTGATCAACCGTCCGGCCAACGATCTCGGTCCGGAGGAACTGGCCGCGGCGGCCGGGGAACTCGCCAGGCGCCACGGCGCGGAGTTCAAAGTGACCGTCGGTGAGGAGCTGCTTGAGGCGAATTTCCCGATGATTCACGCGGTTGGCAAGGCCAGCACACGCGCGCCGCGTCTCATCGACATGCGCTGGGGCAACGCCGCCCATCCGCGTGTGACGCTGGTGGGCAAGGGTGTCGTGTTTGACACCGGCGGTCTTGATATCAAGCCGTCTTCGAGCATGCTGCTGATGAAGAAGGACATGGGCGGGGCGGCCAATGTGCTGGGCCTCGCCTCGATGATCATGGCGTCGGGCCTCAAGCTGCATCTGCGCGTTCTGATCCCGGCGGTGGAAAACGCCATTGCCGGCAATGCGTTCCGTCCCGGCGACATTCTTCCCAGCCGCAAGGGCCTGAGCGTGGAGATCGGCAACACCGACGCGGAAGGCCGGCTTGTGCTGGCCGACGCGCTGGCGCTGGCCGATGAGGAAAGCCCCGAGCTGCTGATCGACATGGCGACGCTGACGGGCGCGGCCCGCGTGGCGCTCGGCCCTGAGCTGTCGCCGTTCTACACCGATGACGAGGGCTTCGCGGACGGCTTCGCCGCCAAGGGTGAGGCCGTCACCGATCCCTTGTGGCGGATGCCGCTGTGGAAGCCCTATGCGGCCATGCTGGAGTCCAAGGTCGCGGACATCAACCACATCTCCAGCGGTCCCTTCGGTGGCTCGATCACCGCGGCGCTGTTTTTGGCCCGCTTTGTCGAGAAAGCCGAAGCCTGGGTGCATCTGGACATCTACGGCTGGAACCCGGCGCCCAAGCCGGGGCGTCCGCTGGGCGGCGAGGCGCAGGGCATCCGCGCGCTTTACGCACTGCTCAAGGACCGCTACGCGGCCTGACCCGAAGAGGCGGCCATGGATAACCCGCGCATGGCGGTGTTCGGCCATGCGTGCGGCTCCTTACTTGATGGAGCGATTGCGGCCGGTCTATAACGGAACCGAAACGAAATAGCGCTATTTTGACGTTGTTTTTTCCGTTGAAGGCCGCAGCCATGCCGATTGAAATCCGCCCCAGCCAGGCGCTGAAACTGTGGCACGACGTCACGTTGGCGCTGGTCAAGGACGGCGACCAGGACCTGACGGCCCGGCAGACGACGATCCTGCTCACCGTCTATCTCGAGCCGCCGCCGCATTCCGTGCGCGGGCTGGCCAAGAAGCTCGGCGTCACCAAGCCGGCGATCACCCGCGCGCTCGACACCATGGGCCGGATGAAGCTGCTCGACCGCCGCCGCGACGATGCGGATCGCCGGAATGTGGTGATCCTGCGCACCGTCGAAGGCGCGCTGCACCTGGAGCGGCTGGCCGATCTTGTGGTCGAAAAGGCCGCGGAGCTGAGGCTGTGATGCTTGACCGCCGTGTGACTGCCTGGCGCCCGGACCTGGCGGCCGCCCATCTGCAAGGTCAGGTGGAGGCGGCGCGCTTTGTTGCGGGCGAGCCGCGGCGGGTCGCAGCGCCGATTGTCCCCCTGCGCCGCGAGCCTCGCGCGGAGCTTTCCATCGAGACCGAGTTGCTGTTCGGGGAGGCCGTGACGCTTTATGAGACCGCGGGTGGCTGGGCATGGGTGCAGGCGGAAACCGACGGCTATGTCGGCTGGCTTCAGGCGGATGCTCTGGCGCCTTCGGATACCGCGCCCACCCATAAGATCATGACTCTGCGCAGCTTCTTGTATCCCGGAGCCGATCTGCGGTTTCCCGCGCGGGGTTGTCTGTCCATGCAGTCACAGGTCACTGTGGTGGGCGAGAGCGAGACACGCGGCACGCGCTACGCGTTGCTGGCGGACGGTTCCGCGATGATCGCAAATCATCTGGCGCCGCTGGATCAGACGGCGCCGGACTGGGTGGCCGTGGCGGAGGAATTCCTCGGCACGCCCTATCTGTGGGGCGGGCGCTCGAGCCTGGGACTCGACTGCTCGGCGCTGGTGCAGCTTGCGCTGGCGGCAAGCGGTATCAAGGCGCCGCGCGACAGCGACATGCAGCAACGCGATCTGGGCGAAGCGCTTGATATTTCAGGTGGATTGCCTGCCTTGCTGCGCGGCGACCTGCTCTTCTGGAAGGGCCACGTGGGCATCATGAGCGACGCCGCGACGCTGCTGCACGCCAATGGCAACACCATGACGGTGGCACGCGAGCCGGTTGCCGCGGCGATCGCGCGGATCGCGGCGCTTGAGTTCGGCGCGATGACCGCGATAAAACGACTCTCCTGATCGGGTTGCAAACCGCGGGCGATTGGCAAATTTTAAGGATTTCCCGCGAGGTTTGGCCTTTGGGCTGAATGGAAGGGGAGCCACATGAAAATTCTGATGAAATCGCTCGGCATGCTTGCCGCTCTCGCTGTTCTGGTAGCGGCCGCCGCTGCGGCCGAGCGGCATGGGTCGCTCGCCTATCGCGCGGACACCGGCGCCTTCGGTTATTCCCATGATTTCAACAACCCGCGCGACGCGGACCGGCGCGCGCTGCAGGAGTGCGGCCGCGGCTGCTCGATCGTGGTGCGCTTCAAGAACGGCTGCGGCGCCTATGCGTCCGCGCCCAACGGCGCCTATGGCTGGGGTGTCGGGCCGACCCGCGACGCGGCCGAGTACACCGCGTTCGACGAGTGCGACTCGCGCGCGCCCGGATGCGAAATCCGCGTCTGGGGCTGCAACACCCGTTGATCAATAACCCACTGATCTGTCGACCAGATTGCTGAGCCCTCGCCCGCCTCATGGGCGCGGATCTGGGCGGCGACGTAGCGCGACAGCGCGTCGGGATCGGATTCGGCGGCGATATGCGGGGTCACGGTGATCAGCGGATCCTGCCACAACGGCGAGGCTTTCGGCAGCGGCTCGGTCTCGAATACATCGAGGGTCGCGGCGGAAAGCGTGCCGTTGGAAACCGCCTTGACGATGTCGGCTTCGACCTGCGATCCGCCGCGTCCGGCGTTGATCAGCGCCGGTCCATCCTCGCCGAAATGCCCGGCGCCATCGTGGGCGAGCTTGTTGAACAGGCCCTGGTTGAGGATGCCGGTTGTTTCCGGCGTCAGGGGAAGAAGATTGACCAGAATGTCGGTGCGGGCGAGGAAATCGTCGAGCCCGTCAGCGCCGCAATACGTCTCGACGCCCTCCATCCGCTTTTCCGTGCGGCTCCAGCCGGCAACCTGAAAGCCAATGCGGGCAAGCACTTGCGCAGCATCCTGTCCCAGCACGCCCAGCCCCATGATGCCGACACGCACGGCGGAAGCCGGCGGCTGGCTGTGGGATTTCCAGATGCCGCGGGCCTGCTGGCGCGCGTACAGCCGCTGGCGGCGATGGTGGGCAAGCACCTGCAGCGTGACCCATTCGGTCATGCGCATGGTGAGGTCCGGGTCGACGATGCGCACGATCGGCACGTCCGGCAGATCGGGCATCCGCATCAGATGATCAACGCCGGCGCCGAGCGAAAAGATCGCCTCCAGACCGGTCAGCCTGCCGATGATCTCGGCCGGCGGCTTCCAGGCGAACAGGTAGCGCACCTTGGAAAGATCAACGGTTTCATCGGGATACAGCCGCACGTCGTGATCGGGAAGCAGCGCTGTGAGGCGGCTTGTCCAGGTGTCGGGCTCCCAGCCCTTGATCGCGATCAGCACCGTCATCTTGGGATCCTTTGCAGCGGCAAGGGTCTCTTGTGACGCAATTCGCGCGGTTTTGCCACCGCAATCGCGGTGCGGCGCGCGGCATCGCGGCCTGCTCGAATTGGGCTGTCAAATTTCCAGGAATTAGCAGGGTTGTAGAGAAGAATTCGAGATGGATTTGAATTGGATTTGAACTGGATTTCGATTTGAGCGCGAAAGGACCCGATGCGCCGTCGCTCGGGCGACACCCGCCGGAACGACCGGCGGGGTGGAAGGCGGACAACTCACTCGACGATGCTGAGAGCGACGTCGATGTTGTTGCGCGTGGCGTTGGAATAGGGGCAGACCTGATGCGCCTCGGCGACCAGTTTCTCGGCCGCCGCCGTCTCGACGCCCGGAAGCGAAACCGCAAGGGCGATCTCCAGCCCGAAGCCGCCTTCCGAGCGCGGGCCGATGCCCACGGTGGCGGTGACGGTGGCATCGGCCGGCACTTTCACACTGCCCTTGGAGGCGACGAATTTCATCGCGCCGAGAAAGCACGCCGCATAGCCGGTGGCGAAAAGCTGCTCGGGATTGACGCCCTCGCCGCCGGGGCCGCCCATTTCCTTCGGCGTGACGAGTTTCACGTCCAGCGCGCCGTCGAGGCTTTTCGAGGAGCCGTCGCGGCCGCCGGTGGCGCGCGAGGAGGTGGAATAGACAACGTTCACGGGCATGGGATGCTCCTTTGATGGGTGCCGGCACGCCGGCCGGCGGGACAAGAATATTGTGGACGATTAAATCGTGCACGATATAATTAGAAAACCGGAAGACGGATGTCAACCGCTTGCGATTGCATCGCGCACGATTTAAATAGGCGATTCCTTAGGAGACAGGCATGGCTGACAGCCCCACCGACGCACGGACGAATGCCGCGGATCCGCAAACGGGCGCCGCGCCGGGTGACTACCTCAGGCTCGGCGATCATCTGTGCTTTGCGATCTATTCCGCCGGTCACGCCTTCAACCGCGCCTACAAGCCGTTGCTCGAAAAGCTCGGCCTGACCTATCCGCAGTATCTGGTGATGGTGGCTCTTTGGGAGCAGGACGATCAGACTGTCGGCGGGCTCGGCGCGCGCCTGCATCTGGAATCGAGCACGCTGACGCCGCTGATCAAGCGGCTGGAGACGATGGGCCATGTGGCGCGCCGCCGCGACGCTGGGGACGAACGCCAGGTGCGGGTCACGCTGACCACGCAGGGCCGCGCGCTGAAGCAGGACGCGGAACCGGTCCCCGGCTGCATGGCGGCGGCCACGGGCATGGGGCTCGATGATCTGCGCCGCCTGCAACGCGAGATCACGACCCTGCGAGATGCGCTGGAGAGCCACGCGAAGGGCTGAACGGAATGGCGGTTTCGGCCATCGCCGGGCAAGCACGCGTCCTAGAGCAGATCCGTTTCTTACAGAATCGGATCTTTGCTCTATGTCCTTGTTTTGGCGCAAATCCGGACGGATAACCGGTATCCACTTATCCTGGATTTGCTCTAGGCGAGCTTGCGCTGCTTGTCGAGCCGGGCGTTGGCGCGGGCCTGTTTGGTGAACTTGGTCACCACGCGGTCGCGTTTGAGCTTGGAGATGTGATCGATGAACAGCACGCCGTTGAGATGATCGATCTCGTGCTGCAGGCAGGTGGCCAGAATGCCGTCGGCCTCAAGCTCGCACGGTTTTCCCTCGCGATCGAGGAAGGTCACGCGGACGCGCTCGGGCCGCTCCACATCCTCGTAGAAATCGGGGATCGACAGGCAGCCTTCCTGGTAGACGGATCTTTCTTCCGATTCCCAGACGATTTCCGGATTGATGACGACCATCGGCTCCTTGGGCGCGTCGTCCTTGGAGACGTCGAGCACCAGCAGGCGTTTGGGCACGGCGATCTGGATCGCCGCCAGCCCGATGCCCGGCGCCTCGTACATGGTCTCCAGCATGTCGTCGGCGAGCTGGCGAATGCCGGCGTCGACCGTCTTGATGGGCTCGGAGACCCTGCGCAGCTGCGCGTCGGGCAGAATGATGATGTCGCGTTTCGTCATGGCGCTCAGATAGGAGATTGACGCGGTTTGGTCAATCGGGGGATGCGCGGGTTACCGGAATTCTGCGCAATGTGCGCGCGCGGCCGCCGCAGGGAACAGGCCCGGGAAACGCGCCCGGACCTTTCGCCTATGCAATCAACAAACTGTCATAGGCGTACCACTGAGCGGGGTCGAGAACACCCTGCGGTGTGAGGGCCTGACCAATGATGGCCACCATGACATCGTCGAGTCTGTGGCCGCTCGGCCCCCTGTTGGGCTTTGGCTCGTAATTCCTGCCCTTGTGCGCCATCCATTGTTCCCAGAGCCGGTCGACGTTGCAGTGGTTCAGGAAGAACACGGGGTCGTTGGGCGAGGTTCCCGGCGCCATGTCGCCCCCGACCCAGACATGCACGCGATTGTGCAACTGAGGCCCGTTTATCCAGCCTTCGAGAATGTTGCGGTGCCCGACCACGCTCCTGTTCCAAGGCGGTTGATCATACAGGGGCTGTGCCTGCGCCGCGTCGACATCGGGCTGGCGGGGCAAGCTTGCAACATCGGGATTAAGCCCTGCAGCGCGTTGCAGCGGCCGAGGCGTCACTGAAACCAGATTCCCGTTGCGCGCATCCTGGACCAATCGCACGCGGATCTCACCCATCGGTCCGGATCTCACCGCGCCGCGTGCCTCGCCGAGATAGTCGGGCGTCCACAATTCCGCCCTCCACTGCTGCCGCACCGGCAGATGTCCGTCTGCAGCCCAATCCCAATACGGAAGACCGAACTCCGGCTCGTCCAAGACTTGCTGCAGAAACTCTTCCAGGCGGATCATGTACATCCGATGCCATGGCAGGAAAATCGGACCACCATGCGCCGCATTGCCCACCGAAAGCTGGATCGACATCGCCAACAAGTGCCAGAAGACGAAAATGTCGTAGATGGAGAGTTCCTGGTCTATGCCCCGTATGCCGAGGGGAAGATTGTTGGCTTGCAGGAAATCGCGCAAGTCGCTCGCCCGGATACCGGAATTGGGCTGATCGAGCAGGCGAACCCCTTCCAGGAACCGATCCCGAACAGTGGTGTTGACGAAGATATTTTCGCGAACAACGGTCATCACCCGTGCCCTCCCGCATCATTGGGGGCTCCGTCGCTAAGCTCGTCCTGAGGCTCAAAGGCCAGAAGAGAAGCATCGATGATCGCCCTGGCGAGATCGACCGCGGACGCGAACGAGTAGTTCGGCAATCCGTGACACCGAACGCTTCCGTCGTTTGCCACACTGGTATGGATTGTGAGCGGCTCGCCATCGATGTCGATACGATAGCTGGTGCGAACCAGAATCTCTCGCCCACGATGGACCGCTTTTCGAGTGGACGTGAACGAGGTTTGTGCGCCGTGCCTCGTGTGCCCCTTGTATCCGTCAGGGAGCTGCAATTTGTTGCCGCCTGCAATGGGCGTATCAAGATTGAATGTGCTCGATCCAATGTTCGTCGACTTGGCCATGGAAAAACTCCTGTCGCACGATCTGCAATTCCTGAATTCTAACGCGTCTGCAAGATATCTCACAAGTCCACGCCAATACTGCGCCGGAGGCTTCACCCGCCAAATCCGTCAGACGAAGTCCGTCGCAAGACCACAAGCGCCCGCAGCGCTTGGGATCTCGGAAGGGCATGGGGTTTTTCCTTCCCGAATGAACCATTCTCGTCCCCGCGCGCACCTATCGTGATGACCCATGGCCCTCAGAGGTGACAATGACTGCGGATCCGCGACGCAAGGTTCAAGCACTGGAAGCGCTTCTGGTGCTGGACGCCCGGAGGGGCGGCCGGCAGGCTCTGGCGCGGCTGGTCGCGTTGCGCGGACCGCGGCTGTACGCCCATGCCGTGCGGCTGTCGGGCGACCGGGAGGCGGCGCGCGACATCGTGCAGGACGCCTGGGTCCAGATTATCCGCGGTCTTCAGAGCCTGAAGGACGAGACCGCGTTCCTTCCCTGGGCGCTGCGCATCGTCTCGCGCCGCGTCGCCGCCGATATCCGGAGCCGGCAGAAGACCCGGGCGATCGCCAGGGACTATGCGAGCGAGGCGGAACACTTTGAACCGGCCCGCGATCCGGCGCAGCCCGACAGGGACGCGGTTCATGCCGCCCTCAAAACCCTCTCGGCCGAGCAGCGGGCGACCGTTGCGTTGTTTTATCTCGAGGACATGCGCGTCACGGAGGTCGCCATCGCGCTCGATATTCCCGTCGGCACGGTCAAGACGCGGCTGATGAAGGCCCGCGCGCTGTTGCGGGACCGGCTGGAAGGCCAACTGAAAGGAAACTCGGATGGATAAGATCGACAAGCTGATCGAAGAGGCGCTCAAGAGCGAGGACCGGGCGCTGCTCGAGGATACGAAGGAACTGGGCTATTTCGCGCTGGGGCTCAACCAGTTCCGGGGCCGGCTCGGCTGGGTCACCTGGGTGATCATGGTGGTCCAGGGCGCGATGTTTCTCGGCGGCGTCTGGTGCGCCGTGCGGTTTTTTGGCGCCACGGAGGTTCTGCCGGCGCTCAAATGGGGCCTTTCGGCCGCCGTCCTGATGCTGGCGGCCACCACCCTGAAGCTCAGCCTCGCGCCGCAGATGCAGGCGGACCGCATCCTGCGCGAGCTCAAGCGCGTGGAGCTGATGCTGCTCAACCGCGGGTGACGCGGCGGGGCGTGATGCGCCGGACGCACCAGCGACAAACCACACGTCGTCATCCCGGACGCGCTGCAGCATGCAATGCTGCCGCGCAGATCCGGCAACTGTGTTGTTGAGTGTGTCATGCGTGGAACGGGACACCGTCTCTTAGGATGGCGTTTGCGGTGACGAGGATTTTTCTGGCCAGCGCGATCATGGTGACCTTGAAGGGTTTTCCGCGATCGACCAGGGCCCGGGCATAGGCCTTGAAACGCGAGTTGGAGCGCGCCGCGGTGACGGCGGCCATGTAGAGGGCGTCGCGCACCCGCTTGCGCCCACCCTTGATCGCGCGGTGGCCCCGGAAACGGCCGCTGTCGACATTGAAGGGCGCAAGACCCGCAAGCGCCGCGATCGCCTTGGGCGATGTGGTGCCGAGCTCACGCATCAGCGCGATCAGCGTCGTGGCGGCGACCGGGCCGATACCGGGAATGGAGCGCAGCAGCCTTTCCATCCCGCGAACGTCGCATTGGCCCGGATGAGGGCGGCGCGCTCGGCCTCCACAGCGGCGATCTCCTCATTCAGCCAGGCAAGGTGGCGCTCCAGGCTCGACCGCTCGCACTCATGGGCCTCGGCAAGACGAAGCTTTTCCTGCTGGCGAATGGCGACCAACTGGTCGCGGCGCTTGTGTACGCCGGAGAGCCGGTCACGCGCCTCGTCGGCCGCCGGCGTGGCCTGCGGATCGAGGCACTGCCCATGGCGGCGAGCATGCGGGCGTCGATGGCATCCGTCTTGGCGATGAGGCCGAGTGAGCGGGCAAAGTCGCGGGCACGGGAGGGATTGACCCGGGCAAAGCGCAGCGCGTGTCCGGCCAACGCCCGGGCAAGCGTGCGGTCAAAGCGGCCCGTCGCCTCGAAGACGACGAAGAGCTGACGCTCACCAAGGCCTGCGAGCCATGCCTCGATGGCCTCGGCCGTGTTGTCAACGCGCCGATGGGTGTCGTAAAGCCCATCAAAAATATCGAGATGATGCTTGGAAACATCGATTCCAATGAAGCCAGGGTGTATCCTCATGGCGCCTGTCCCTGTGCTGCGAGGTCCGGTTGCGGCGGCCTCGATCAACTGTTCAGGTTTGGATCTGTCTGCGCGGGCGGGGATCCGTGCCGGTTCTCGGTCTGCAAAACCTGGGACCCAACGATCTCCCGTCCGCACCCATTCTGACACATCGACAATACACAGGGACCCATGCCGTGATCTTCCGGCACGGGCAATGGTGGCGAGTTTCGCGGCAGGCGGATTACTGCGCCCGACAGCCTCCCCGCGAGGCGACAGTACGGCATGGATCCCGCGTCTGCGGTGCGGCACTGCGCGCCGCGCCGCGCACGGGATGACACGGAGCGTGAGGTGCCGGACGCGCCGCTCAGTTCACCTCGCGCACGGCGCCCCTGGCGGCGGAGGTGGTCAGCGCGGCGTAGGCGCGCAGCGCGGTGGTGATCTTGCGCTTGCGTTTCTCCATAGGCTTCCACGCGTCCGCGCCCCTGGCTTCCATCGCGGTGCGGCGCTCGGCCAGCACGCTGTCGGGCAGATCCACCTTCATTACCCGGTTGGGGATGTCGATGACGATCGTGTCGCCTTCTTCCACCAGGCCGATGGCGCCGCCTTCGGCCGCTTCCGGCGAGCAGTGGCCGATGGACAGGCCCGAGGAACCGCCCGAAAAGCGTCCGTCGGTGACCAGCGCGCAGACCTTGCCCAGGCCCTTGGATTTCAGATAGCTGGTCGGATAGAGCATTTCCTGCATGCCGGGGCCGCCGCGCGGACCCTCGTAACGGATCAGCACCACGTCGCCCTCGTGCACCTTGCCGGTGAGGATCGCGGAGACGGCGGAATCCTGGCTCTCGAAGATGCGGGCAGGGCCGGTGAACTTCAGGATCGATTCGTCGACGCCCGCCGTCTTCACGATGCAGCCGTCGAGCGCGATGTTGCCGAACAGCACCGCCAGCCCGCCGTCCTTGGAATAGGCGTTCTCCTTCGAACGGATGACGCCGGACTTGCGGTCCAGATCGACGCCCTCCTCGTAGCGGCGTTCCTGGGAAAACGCGGTCTGGGTCGGCACGCCGCCGGGGGCGGCCGAGTAGAACGTGTGCACGGCCTCGGAGTTGGTCTGGGCGATGTCCCAGCGCGCCAGCCCTTCCTTGAGCGAGGCGGAATGGATCGTCGGCAGCGAACTGTCGAGCAGGCCGGCGCGGTCGAGCTCGCCGAGAATGGCGAAAATGCCGCCGGCGCGATGCACGTCCTCCATGTGGATGTTCTCCACTGCGGGCGCGACCTTGCACAGCACGGGCACCTTGCGCGACAGCCTGTCGATGTCGTCCATGGTGAAGCCGACTTCGCCCTCATAAGAGGCGGCGAGCAGATGCAGCACCGTGTTGGTGGAGCCGCCCATGGAGATGTCGAGCGTCATGGCGTTCTCGAACGCCGCGAAGGTCGCGATGTTGCGCGGCAGCGCGCTGGCGTCGTCCTGCTCGTAATAGCGCTTGGCCAGATCGACGATCAGGTGGCCGGCCTCCACGAACAGCCGCTCGCGGTCCTTGTGGGTGGCCAGCGTCGAGCCGTTGCCCGGCAGCGCCAGGCCGAGCGCCTCCGTCAGGCAGTTCATGGAGTTCGCCGTGAACATGCCCGAGCAGGAGCCGCAGGTCGGACAGGCGTTCTGCTCCATGGTCATCACGTCGGCGTCCGAGACGCTGTCGTCGGCGGCGAGGATCATCGCGTCGATCAGATCGACGGACTTGGCGACGCCGTTCTCCAGCACCACCTTGCCCGCTTCCATCGGCCCGCCGGAGACGAAGACGACGGGGATGTTCAGCCGCATGGCGGCCATCAGCATGCCCGGGGTGATCTTGTCGCAGTTGGAGATGCAGACCATGGCGTCGGCGCAGTGGCCGTTGACCATGTATTCCACGCTGTCGGCGATGATCTCGCGCGAGGGCAAGGAGTAGAGCATGCCATCGTGCCCCATGGCGATGCCGTCATCGACCGCGATGGTGTTGAATTCCTTGGCGATGCCGCCCGCCTTCTCGATCTCGCGCGCGACAAGCTGGCCGAGATCCTTCAGGTGCACGTGACCGGGCACGAACTGGGTGAAGGAGTTGACCACCGCGACGATCGGCTTGCCGAAATCGCCGTCCTTCATGCCCGTGGCGCGCCACAGGCTGCGCGCGCCGGCCATGTTGCGGCCATGCGTGGATGTGCGTGAACGATACGGGGGCATTGGGCGACCTCGATCAGGTTGTTCTCGTTGAAGCCCCTTTTCGCAGGTTTCAGGTTGCCGTGACAAGGTCACTCCGGCCGAAATCGGTACGCCCGCGCGCGGTTTCGGCTCCCGCGCGCCGCTGGCGGCCCGTCCGCCGCTCCTCGCGGGTCAGCTTTCCGTCGGCAGGATGACGATGGTCGATTGCGCGCCGGCGTTGCGCAGGGCGTGCACATGCGCCAGCGACGGATCGGAGCGCCAGCTCTGCGCCGCATCGAGGCTCGGAAAGCTCAGCAGCACGGCAAGCGCGGGCGGTTCACCGGGGGCTTCCAGCACCACCGGATCGGGGTCCCGCGCCACCATGCGGCCTCCGTGGCGGGCGATCCCCTCGCCGCCCACCTCGCGGTATCGGGCGAAGGTTTCGGCATCGGTCACGCGGATCAGAACAAGGGCCTGGACACTCATCGATCTCTCTCCATTCGGTTGCGAACGGAGGGATCGTAAGGCCTGCGGCGTCTGAGCAAAATAACACATAATTGAAACCACTCTGTGCAATAATGCACGGATGATGGACAAGTGGGACGATCTGAAATTCGTACTCGCGGTGGCCCGCGCCGGCGGGTTGTCGGGGGCGGCGCGGACGCTCGGCGTCAACCATTCCACCGTGTCGCGGCGGATATCCGCTCTGGAAGCGTCTCTGGGCACGCGGCTGTTCGAGCGCCTGCCGGAGGGATTGGCCGCGACGCCGGCGGGCACGGAAGCCATGGAGGCCGCCAAGCGGATCGAGAGCGAATTCCTGGCGCTCGACACCCGCATCACCGCGCAGGACGCGGACCTCGAAGGGCCGCTGCGGATCACCGCGGCGCAGCTCATCTTCCAGACCGGTCTGGCCGAGGTCGTCGCCCGATTCGCCGAACGCCATCCCGGCATCGAGCTGACGATGATCGCCGCCAACGACATCATCAGTTTGCAGCGGCGGGAGGCGGATGTGGCGGTGCGCATCACCGACCGGCCGGACGAGAGCCTGTTCGGCCGTCTGGCGACGGGCCAGAACCGGATGTTTTACGCCTCCAGGGCCTTCGTGCGGGCGCACGAGGAGGCGTTCTCGAAAAACGCCGATCCGGCGAAAATCGCCTGCGTGGCCTTCAAGTGGTGGGGCAAGGCGCCGCCCAGGGAGATCCGCGAGCGTTTCCCCAACGCCTACACGTCGGTGGACTGCGACGACATGATCACGCTGCACGCCGCCACCCGCGCGGGCCTCGGCATCGGCCGCATGCCGTGTTATCTCGGCGATCCCGACCCGGCGCTTGTCCGCGTTCCCGGCTTCGAGCCGTCGCGCTATTTCGACATCTGGATCCTGACCCACCCGGATCTGAAGCATGTGGAGCGCATCCGTCGCTTCATGCGGTTCACCGCCGACGCCTTCAAGGCAAACGCGGGGCTGTATCTCGGGTCGCAATGATCGCGTCAAGTAGATGCCGCTTGTTACGCAGGGGTGGCGGCCAGGACTAGGCTACGTATTAGTACATATAACGTGGAGTGACCATTAATCCAAAATTATTATGCCTGTGAAAAGTTACCAATACTGGGCGCCTTGCAAGCGGCGCCCCGCAGGCGGAGAGCCGATGCCGAAACGTGATCAGACACCCGCGAACGCACACGATCCGGACATGTCTGACAAGATCAGGCAGGCCCAGGCGACGTCACTTGTCGACGGCGCGGCGCTGACGCTGATCGCCAACTGTTTTATCGGGCTGACGACGGCGGGCATTCTGTGGCTGGAGTCTCCCGGGCGCGACGTCGGCACCTGGATCGCGGTGCTGCTGCTGGTCAACGGACTGCGGCTCGCCTTCGCGGCCCGCGCGCGGCGCGAGGCGCTGGCCCTGCGCGAGCCCGAGCGGACCTTTCGCACGATGACGGGCGGCGCCTTCATTGGCGGCAGCCTGTGGGCGATGGTGCCGTTTCTGGGCAACGGCATCTCCGGCGACGGCGGCAACGCCTTTCTGATCTTCATCCTGGGCGGCATTTCCGCCGGCGCCATCATTCAGAGCCCGACGTATTTCCGCGCGGCGGTCGCCTTCATGGTGCCGGCGCTGCTGTCTTCGATATTGGCGCTGCTTCTCGCGGGCAGCATGGTCAGCGTCATCGTGGCCGTCAACGTCGTGCTGCTGATGGTGATGATGATCCGCGCCAGCATCTCTTCCGAGCGGCACTTTATCGCCAGCCAGGTCGATCGCATCGAGGCGCATGCGCTTGCCCGGTCGCTGGCGTTGGCCAACTCCGAGATCCGTCAGTCCAATACACGGCTCGAGGTGCTGGCCACTGTCGATCCGCTGACCGGACTGGGCAACCGCGCGGCCTTCAACCGCGAGCTTCCCCGCGCCATTGCGGCGGCGCGCGCCAATGGCGCGGCCGTGGTGCTTCTGGTCTGCGATCTGGATCGCTTCAAGTCCATCAACGACACGCTCGGGCACACCGCCGGCGACACGGTCCTCGTCGCCTTCGCGCGGCGCCTCTCCGGCCTCGCCGGCCCGGATGATCTGGTTGCGCGGCTGGGCGGCGACGAGTTCTGCGTTGTGCTGAAGGGTGAGGACGCGGCGCGACGGGCAAGCGGCATCGGCGACGCCATCCTGAAGGCGGCCGGCGAGCCGATCGACCTCGGCGACCGCCCGGTCACCATCGGCTGCAGCGTCGGGCTGGCGCATATGCCCGACCACGCAACGCAACCGGACGCGCTGTTCGCCTGCGCGGACATCGCGCTCTATGCCGCCAAGGATCAGGGCCGCCGCCGGCTGTGCGTGTTCAATCCCGAGATCCGGCGCAGGCTGGAGCGCCAGAAGCAGATCGAGCTGGCGTTCGCCGCCGCGCTTGAGGACGGGCGGATCGCGGTTCACTTCCAGCCGCAGTTCACGCTCGCCAGCAAGGCGATTGTCGGCTTCGAGGCGCTGATCCGCTGGAGCGACCCGGACATCGGGCCGGTCTCGCCGCAGGAAATCGTGCGCACCGCCGAAATGCTGTACATGTCGGAGCACCTGACGCGCCATGTGGCGAAACAGGCCGCCGCCTTCAGCCTGCGGTTGCCGGAGATGGGCCTGCCGGAGGCCTGCGTGGCGATCAACGTGTCGCCGTCGGAGATCACCACCTATTCGTTGTCCGCCTTGCTGGCCGAGGTGGTTGCGGCCTGTGGCGCGAATCCCGAACGCATCGAGGTGGAGATCACCGAGGAGGCGCTGCTGGACACCGAGACCGCCGGCGCGGAGCTCGCGGCGCTGCAGGCCGCCGGCTTCCGGATCGTCATCGACGATTTCGGCGTCGGACACTCCTCGCTGGCCTATCTGATGACCCTGCCGGTCGCCCGGCTGAAGATCGACCGCAGCTTTGTTGCGGACATCGCGCGGAACCGCAAGAACCAGGCGCTCATCGCCGCCCTCGTCGGCATGGGCCAGGCGCTGTCCATCGAGGTCGTCGTCGAGGGGGTGGAGACGGAGGGGCAGTCGGACGCGCTGCGCATGCTCGGCTGCCGCACAGCCCAGGGCTACCTGCTGGCGCGCGCCATGCCGGCCGAAGCCATCGAGGCCTGGCTCGCCAAGACACCGGACCGGCGCGCCGCGCTGTCATAGGGACCCGCGTCTCCTCGCCAACCCTGCCGCAGAGGCGATTTGACACCGCATGAGTGATTACTCATAATTCTGTTATGGAAGCGAAACGCCGCTCGCTGAAGGAACTTCGCTGGGTCGGCTCCAGCTACGACGACTACATGACGTTCCCGCAGCAGGTGCACGACAGGGTCGGTTATTCTCTGCACCGGGCGCAGGAAGGCAAGGTGCCGCGGCATTCGAAAAAGCTGAAGGGCGCGCAAGGCGGAGCCATCGAGATCATCGCGAACCATGACGGCGACACGTTTCGCGCGGTCTACACCGTAAACTTCGCTGACGTTCTCTATGTCCTGCACGCGTTCAAGAAGAAATCCAGGAAGGGCATCGCCACGCCCAAACCGGATTTGGATCTGATCACGCGGCGGCTGCGGCTGGCGCAAGAGGATTACGCGAACAACCCACCAAAACGGGCGCCGGAAGCATGAGCCAGGACCAGATCAAGGCGGGCGGCCGCAATGTTTTTGCGGAGATGGGATATCCCGACGCGGAAACCCACCAGCTCAAGGCGCGCATCGTCAGCGAGATCGAGGACATCATCGAAGCCCGCAAGCTGACCCAGAAGGCCGCCGGCGCGCTCATGGGTATTTCCCAACCGGAAGTCTCGCGGATGCTGAACGGCCAGTTTCGCGAATACTCCGTCGAGCGCCTGCTCAGGTTCCTGACCCTGTTCAACCGCGATGTCGAGATTGTCGTCAGGCACCGGGATGCGGGCACGGGCACGGGGAAGGTGACGTTTACCCGGACAGAGGGGTGGCTGGCTGAGGCTGCGTGCAAAACTGAAACATAGTCTGGAAAAGATGCGTGCCGTCTTGCAAAAATACGACGCGACCAAGATCGAGGCTCTAAAGCGCCGGTGAGCGACACCGAATAACAAGATGACACTATGGTCGCCAACCGAAAGTCAGCGCCTTGATTGCCCCCGCATGCATCAGCGTGAACGGGATCTGGACAATCCAGGGAAGCGTCATGATGATCACCGCCACCCTGCGAAAAACAGGTGCTGGAAATTGCTCCAAGAATGCCCCAAGGATCGCAGACGGCGTTATGATTACGGCCCATGTTGCGAGGGTCATGCCGACCTCAGCTACAAAGACCTTATCGGTGCTTCCGTATGCCAAGGCATCCGTCATGCCGAAGACCGCCCAAGCCAAAACCGCGAAGTTACTCCAAGCAACCAACAGAATTCCGATCGGCCAAAGCAAGCGACCCGCGGACGTGAAACCAAGGGGCGTGCTCGACGACGCAATGCCTTGATCGCCCGAACGCATTGACCGGGCAATCCAGAGCAACGCCGAAAGAGGAACGATGAGCACCGCCGCAAGCTGGACCACTGCGCGGATACGCTCCTCGATACCCATCGAGACGATATGAAAGGCGTAGCCACCCGTGCCATAACCAAGGATCGGGATGGCAAGCGCAATAAGCCATGTCGTTATCATGAGGCCACGGCCGGTCAGCTTCTTCATTGTCATCGCAAGCGCCACAACGACGATGACCGGCCAAATGGTCACAAAAAGACCCGCCGAACCTTGAAAAGATACATGGCGAAATGCGGAATAGAAAAAAATGGAGAGATACTCGAGCAACATCTTCGACATCCGAAAACAGATTTCTGCCAACTTCCAAGCGCGATCGGCAAATCGACTACCACACAACGTACCGCCCCGACCATTGAAACCGGCGATTTATTGACTGCCAGCTGCAACTTGGCGGCTCCCGCTGACCGTGCGAATCGTTCTATGTTTGTTTCATGGTCACATCGTTCAATGATCCGCTGTTTCAGCTCTCCGGCCGTTGGGTCACGCTTGGCGAGGTGACGCTTGTCGCCGGTGTCTGCGGACTGTTGCTGCTGGTGGTGCTGTTTGTCCTGCTCTTGCGGCTGTCGCGCGGCCGCGCCGCGACGCAAGCCGCGGCGGAGGCGCACGCGCGCGAGCTGGAAGCTCAGCTCGGCGCCATGCTGAAAACCCAGGCGGAGATGACGGGCCGCATGCAGACCATGGCCGAGGTGTTTTCCACCCGTCAGTCCGACATGATGCGCGGCGTCAATGAACGGCTCGACGGCATGGGCCACAAACTCGGCCAGACCATGGCCACGACCACCCAGAACACCCAGGAGGGCCTGCGCACCCTGCATGAGCGGCTTGTGGTGATCGACCGGGCGCAGAAGAACATCACGGATTTGTCCGGACAGGTTGTCGAGCTGCAGCATATCCTGTCCAACAAGCAGACCCGCGGGGCCTTCGGCCAGGGCCGCATGGAGGCGATCGTCCAGGACGCGCTGCCAAACGGCGCCTATGCGTTCCAGGCGGCGCTGACCAACAACAGCCGACCGGACTGCATCATCCACATGCCGGGCGACGCGCATCCGCTGGTGATCGACGCGAAATTCCCGCTGGAGGCCTTCAACCGCATCCGCGACGCGCAAGACGCCGAGGACAGGAAGATCGCGCAGACCCAGTTCCGCCGCGACATCGCCAAGCACGTCGCCGATATCCGCGAGCGCTACCTGATCGCCGGCGAGACCCAGGACACGGCGTTCATGTTCGTGCCGTCGGAATCGATCTTCGCCGAGCTGCATGAGAATTTCGATGATCTGGTGCAGAAGGCCCACCGCGCCCGAATCGTCATCGTCTCGCCGTCGCTGCTGATGCTGTCGATCCAGGTGATCCAGTCGATCCTCAAGGATGCGCGCATGCGCGAACTCGCCCATGTCGTCCAGGAAGAGGTGCGCACCATGCTCGGCGACGTCGACCGGCTGGACGAGCGCGTGCTGAAACTGCAGCAGCACTTTGGCCAGGCCAACAAGGACATCGAGCAGATCCTGATCTCGTCGGGCAAAATCTCCAAGCGCGGCCAGCGCATCGAGGCGCTCGAGCTGGGCGAGGAGACCGGCGACGCGGCGGACCACGGGGAGAGCCTCGACGGCTCTTCCGACGATGAGGTCATGCGCGCGCCGCTGCTGCCCCTCAGCAGGGGATCGTAGCCCTCACGCCGGACGCCCGGACGGGATCGCCGCGCCCGTCCCGCGCTTCAGCGCATCAGCAGGACAGGCACCTTGCAGGTGCGGATCATGTCGGACGTGGTCGAGCCGATGATCAGGCTGCGGATGCGGGAGTGCCCGTAGGCGCCCATGACGAGCAGATCGAAGCCCTGCTCCTCGACCAGACGGCCCAGCGTGGCTTCGGGCTTGCCGGTCTCGATGACGATCTCCGCGTCGAAACCGCCCGCCGCCAGGGTCGCCCTGGCGTTCTCGAGGCTCTTGCGGACGTCGGGGGTTTCCACACCCGAAAACGCCAGGGTGACGGGCAACCCTTCCAGCAGCCTGGTCCGCGCCAGAAAATCCACGGCTCTCAGCGCGGAGTGTCCGCCGTCAAATGCGATCAGCACCTTGGTGATCGGCTTGAACTCGCGGTTGGCGACAAACACCGGCTTGTGGCTCGATCGCACGACCCGTTCCAGGTTCGACCCCAGATGCAGCCTGGCGAAGTCCGCGGCTTCGCCGCGCTTGCCGATCACGATCATGTCGCCGGTGTCTTCCTTGGCGAGCAGCGTCTCGACGAGATCGCCCTGCCGCAGCCGGGTCTCGACCCGGACGCTGTCGCTGGCGACGATCGCCCGCGCGTCCTCGAGGATCGCGCGGCCCTGGGCCTGGGCGAGCTTGGCGCGCTTGGCGTCGAGTTCGCTGAGCTCCGCGAGCAGATGAGACCGGGCGCCGAGCTGGATGGCGCCGCTCAGGTCCTGCTGGTCGACGCCCTCGCGCCGCCCGATCACGTGATAGATCTTCACCATCGCCCCGACCCGGGTCGCGATCCAGGCGGCGTAGTGGCAGACGCTGGTGGAATATGTCGAACCATCCACCAAGGCAATCAACGTTCCCGTGGTCATTCTTGACTCCCTAGTGCCCCATCAGCGTGTCCATGGCGCCGGGCTTGTCGTGAATTGCAAGCCTGTCGACGATGGTTTCCGACGCCTCGTTCATGCCGATGATGTCGACCTCTGCGCCTTCGCGGCGGAACTTCAGCACCGCCATGTCGAGCGCCGCGACCGACGAGATATCCCAGATGTGCGCCCGTCCGACGTCGATGGTGACCTTTTCCGGCGCTTCCTTGAAATCGAACGCCTTCATGAAGTCCTCCGCCGAGGCGAAGAACAATTGCCCCTCGACCCGGTAGGTCCGGTGGCGTCCGTCCGGGGTGATCGTCGTCGTCACGCGGAAGATCTGCGAGATCTTCCAGGCGAAGAACAGCCCCGACAGCAGCACGCCGACGAGCACGCCGATCGCCAGGTTGTGGGTGTAGACGACGAAGAAGACCGTCGCCAGCATGACGATGGACGAGGATCTGGGGTGGTCCTTCAGGTTCTTGATCGAGCTCCAGGAGAACGTCCCGATGGAGACCATGATCATGATCGACACCAGGGCCGCCATGGGGATCCGGCCCACCAGGTCGCCGAGAACGACGACCATGAACAGCAGGAAGGCGCCGGCCGCGAAGGTGGACAGCCGCCCGCGCCCGCCGGTCTTCACGTTGATCATCGACTGGCCGATCATCGCGCAGCCGGCCATGCCGCCGATGAAGCCGGTCGCCATGTTGGCGATCCCCTGGCCGACGCATTCCTGGTTGCGGTCTGAGGACGTGTCGGTGAGATCGTCCACGATCTGCTGGGTCATCAGGCTTTCCAGAAGGCCGACCACCGCGACGGCGAGCGCATAGGGGAAGATGATCCGCAGCGTCTCGAAGGTCAGCGGAATGTCCGGGATCAGGAAGACCGGCAGCGTGTCCGGAAGTTCGCCCATGTCACCGACGGTGCGCACGTCCCAGCCGAACAGCAGCGTCAGGCCGGTCAGCACGATGATGGTCACCAGCGGCGAGGGGATGACCTTTGTGACGCGCGGGAACAGGTAGATGATCGCCAGTCCGGCGGCGACGAGCGCGAAGGTCAGCGGCGGCACGCGCGTGGGATCCAGTTCCGGAACCTGGGCCAGAAAGATCAGGATCGCCAGCGCGTTGACGAAGCCGGTGATTACCGACCGGGACACGAAGCGCATCACCGAGCCGAGTTTCAGAAAACCCGCGCCGACCTGCAGCATGCCGGCCAGCACCGTGGCGGCGAGCAGGTATTGCAGCCCGTGGTCCTTGACCAGCGTGACCATCAGAACGGCGGTCGCGGCGGTGGCCGCGGAAATCATGCCCGGACGGCCCCCGGTGATGGCGATGATCACGGCGATGGAGAAGGAGGCGTAAAGCCCGATCTTCGGATCGACGCCGGCGATGATGGAGAAGGCGATCGCCTCCGGGATCAGGGCGAGCGCCACGACGAGACCCGACAGCAGATCGGCGCGGATGTTGCCCGTCCATTGATTCTTGTAGTGCGAGAAGGAAATCATAAACAGCCCAAAGTCCTGTCGTCCCGGCGGGGATCCGCCGCGGTTGTTCAGAATGAATGTCTTGGGTTGTCCGGCGGATCGGCGGCCGGAAGAGCCACCCGGGATCTCACCCGGGTCCATGTGATGGGCGGTTCATAGCCTGTTGCCCTTTGAAAGCCAAGCCGCGGACGGCGATTTCGGCCCTGCCCCGGCGCGTTTCGCCTAGGCGTTGCCGATCAGCACGCCGGCGGCGAACACCAGCGACCCGCCCAGCACCACCTGGAACGCGGCGCGCAGGAAGGGCGTCTCCATGTAGCGGTTCTGGATCCAGGCGATGGCCCACAATTCGACAAAGACGATGATCGCGGCGACGCTGGTGGCCGTCCAGAAGTCCGGAATCAGATAGGGCAGCGCGTGGCCCAGCCCGCCCACAGCGGTCATGATGCCGGAGGCGAGCCCGCGCTTGAGCGGCGAGCCGCGGCCCGACAGCTTGCCGTCGTCATGCGCGGCCTCGGTGAAGCCCATGGAGATGCCCGCGCCGATGGCGGCCGACAGGCCGACGAGGAACGTCTGCCAGGTGTCCTGGGTGGCGAAGGCGGCGGCGAAGATCGGCGCCAGCGTCGACACCGATCCGTCCATCAGCCCGGCAAGCCCCGGCTGCACATAGGTGAGAATGAACTGGCGCCGCTCGTCTGAGCGTTCCTGGGCGCGTACGTCTTGCGGCGCGTGGGTCTCGCCCAGCCGCCGGGCCAGCGAGCCGTGCGCCTTTTCCGCCCGCGCCAGATCGCCCAGCAGCGTGCGGGTGGAGGCGTCGGAGGTCTGCTGCGCGGCCTCGAGATAGAAGCGGTAGGCCTGATCCTCCATCTGCTCGGCCATCGGACGCACCTTGTCGAGCCCCAGCGGGCGGACCAGCCAATCGGGCTTGCGCTCGTAGTAGCCGCGCACGTGCTCGCGCCTGATCAGCGGAATCGTCTCGCCGAAGCGCTTGCGGTGCTGTTCGATCAGCCGGCGGCGGTGGGCGTCTTCCTCCTCCGCCATGCCGTCAAAGATTTTCGCCGATTGCGGGTAATCCGCCCGCAAACCGTCCGCGTAGGCGCGGTAGATGCGCGCGTCGTCCTCCTCGGAGGATATCGCCAGCGCCAGGATTTCCTGTTCCGACAGGCTTGAGAAGGGCCGGCGGCCGACGCGAAAGATGCGGCTCAGCATGATGCGATCCCGTTTGGAATTATTCTAAACTGTTTCAGTCATAGCAAACCCGCCCGCGCCTTGCCAAGCCGTATCACCGCCTGCGGCGGCAGGCCGCAGCGACTCCGGCACGCGATGACGACCGGGCGCGCGCGCCCCTTGCCAAGGCGAACGCGCCCTTGTTTATATTCGGGCCGGGGAATCGTGGCATTGATCGGGGGCAATCGTGACGTCGCTTGCGAAATTCATCTTCATCGGGCTCGCGGTGCTGCAGGCGGTCATGGCTTCGGCATCCGTCGCGCGCGCGGAAACGCTGACCTGGCAGATCCGCAGCGAGCATCCGAAGGTCGTCAGCCTGGAGTTCTATTCGCAGGGGCGCAGCGTCTCCTGGCCCGGCGACGGGCAGGTCTATGTCATCAAGGACTATGACACCCACACCTACCGGCTGTCGTGCCGGCCGGGTGAACAGATCTGCTACGGCGCCTGGGTGCGCAACCGCAAGCGCAGCTACTGGGGCGTGGGCGCCAACAACCGCAACCGCTGCCGCAGTTGTTGCTACACCTGCGACGGCGGCGAGACGCAGGTGATCGTGCTCAATCCTTGAGCCGCCCCCGGTTACCGCAAGATCGCCGCATGATCCTCTTGCCAGCCGCTGAGAAGCGCTGTCTAGATCGCTTCGGCGATCATGCCGCACGACGACTGGGGGTTGTCATGAAAGTTCTGAAAACGCTTGGCTTTATGGCGCTGGTGGCAGGGCCGGCTGTCACGATGTCCGCCGGCGCGGCACCGGCCGAAACGCTGACATGGACCATCACGAGCCAGCATCCGAACACCATCGAGCTGGAGTTCTACTCGCAGAGCCGCAAGCATGTCTGGCCGGGCAAGGGCAAGGTCTACGTCATCGACGATTACGACGAGCATACCTACACGCTCAAATGCGACGCGGGCGAGGACATTTGCTACGGCGCCTGGGTCAAGAACGAAAGCAGCACCTATTGGGGCTCGGGCAAGGGCGACAAGGAAGGCTGCGAGGAATGCTGTTACACCTGTGACGGCGGCCAGAGCGAGGCGATCGAGCTGGTGAAGTAGTCGAGGCTGGCGGCGGTCGCCGCCAGCATTCCGCCCTGGCGCCGCCCGCGCTTGGCTCTTCTGCGGACTTGCGCTTGGGCAGGAATTCGCCAATGGTCCCGCGGAATCCCCGGCCAAGGCGCCGGGCCACGATTTTCCGCAGACGGAATGCCGCCATGTCCAACGATATCTACGCGCACACCACGGCCCTGGGCCGTCCCGTCGAGATCCCGACCGATCCCGAGACCGCGCCGCTCGACCGGGTTCCCAATCCGCAGGCCGACGTGGATTTCGTCACCCGTTTTGTGTGCCCCGAATTCACCTCGCTGTGCCCGGTCACCGGCCAGCCGGATTTCGCCCATCTGGTCATCGACTACGTGCCGGACCAGTGGCTGGTGGAATCCAAATCGCTGAAACTCTATCTCACCAGCTACCGCAACCACGGCGCGTTTCACGAGGACTGCACGGTGAAGATCGGCCGCCGCATCGTCGAGCTGCTCGAGCCCCGCTGGCTGCGCATCGGCGGCTACTGGTACCCGCGCGGCGGCATCCCCATCGACGTGTTCTGGCAGTCGGGCGAAGCCCCCAAGAGCGTCTGGATCCCCGACCAGGGCGTGCCCCCCTATCGCGGCCGGGGCTGACTCACCGCCCCATCAGCAATCCGATAATGCTGGCGACGATCAGCACACAGCCCAGCACCTCCCAGCGGTTGCTCTTCTCGCGGAAAATGAACCAGGCGGCGGCGAAGGTGAAGATCAGTTCCACCTGCGCCAGCATGCGCACATAGGCCACCTTCTGCAGCGTCATGGCGGTGAACCAGCCGGCCGACCCCAGCACGCCGACCAGCCCGACCCACACGGCCGTCCGCCAGTGCTCGATGCTGGCGATGAGCTGTTCGGGCTCGTACTTGCGCATCCACAGCAGCATGGCCGCGGTCTGGAACACGGTGACGAAGCCCAGCGTGTAGGCCGCCTGCATGACGAAGTTCGGCCCGCCCAGCGACAGCGAGGCATAGCGGTAGCACACCGCCGAGATGCCGAAGCAGGCGGCGGACGCCAGGCCGATGAGCGCCGGGCGGCCGGTCAGCGAGGTGACCAGCGCGCGCATGGTCAGCGGCGTGCGCGCCATCGAAATGGTGATCACGCCGATGACCCCGATGAGGATCGCGCCGACGGCGGGCAGGGTTACGGTCTCGCCCAGCAGCACAAGCCCGAAAATCGCCGCCTGCACGGGTTCGGTCTTGGAATAGGCCGTGCCGACCGCGAAGTTGCGGTAGGAAAACAGGTGCACCAGCAGGAAGGTGGCGAAGATCTGCGCCAGACCGCCGGCCATGCCGGCGAGCGCGAAGGGAATGTTGGACTCGGGCAGCGGATAGCCCGCGCCGAAATGCAGCGCCGCCACATAGAGGCTGGCAAACGGAAAGCCGTAGCCGAAGCGCACGAAGGTGGCGCCCGTGGTGCCGAGCTTGCCCTTGAGATGCTTTTGCAGCGCCGAGCGCAGGTTCTGGCAGAACGCCGCGGCGATGGTGATCGGGATCCACAGTTCCATGAAAGGTCTCGTGAGGGAGGCGCGGAAAGAGGCTTTCTGTATCAGGCGGCACGCCGCCGCGATAGGCCCGCCGCACGCGAGGCCGGCGGATCCATGCGATGCGGTCTGACGCGGATCGGCAGCATATGCCGCGGATGCGGCGCTTGCGGCTTGTGGCCCGGACTGCCGTCTTGACTTCGCGCGCGGGGCGGGTTTTCTCCGCGCGACCATTTCACAGACCGCGTTTGCCGGAGCACCCATGAGCACCACCGACCTCGCCAGGCTCGAGACCATCATCGACGCCGCGTTTGATGATCGCGCCAACATCGACACGACCACCACCGGCGAGATCCGCGACAGCGTGGGCGCGGCGCTCGACATGCTCGACAAGGGCATTGCGCGCGTGGCCGAGAAGCGCGACGGCACCTGGGTCGTCAACCAGTGGCTGAAGAAGGCCGTGCTGCTGTCGTTCCGTCTCAATCCGATGGAGGTCATCAAGGGCGGCCCGGGCGACGCCGTGTGGTGGGACAAGGTGCCGTCGAAATTCGACGGCTGGGGCGCCTCCGAATTCGAGGCCGCCGCCTTCCGCGCCGTGCCCAACTGCACCGTGCGCCGCTCCGCCTATATCGCGCCGGGCGTCGTCGTGATGCCGTCGTTCATCAATCTTGGCGCCTATGTGGGCGAGAACACGATGGTCGACACCTGGGCGACCGTCGGCTCCTGCGCGCAGATCGGCCGCGACGTGCACCTGTCGGGCGGCGTCGGCATCGGCGGCGTGCTGGAGCCGCTGCAGGCGGGTCCCGTGATCATCGAGGACAACTGCTTCATCGGCGCGCGCTCGGAAGTCGTCGAGGGCGTGATCGTCGGCGAGGGCTCCGTGCTGTCGATGGGCGTGTTCATCTCCGCCTCCACCAAGATCATCGACCGCGCCACCGGCGAGATCCATATCGGCAAGGTGCCGCCCTATTCGGTCGTGGTGCCGGGCACGATTGCGGGCAAGCCGCTGCCGGACGGCACGCCGGGGCCGGGGCTTTATTGCGCGGTCATCGTCAAGCGGGTGGACGCGCAGACGCGCTCGAAGACCTCGATCAACGATCTGCTGCGCGACTGATCACCGCCGCAAGCCGGATGTTTAAGGCCGTGTCCCGTTGGGACGCGGCCTTTTTTCGTGCGCCGCCTAAATTTCCGCGGAGGTGCGCAGGATATCGGCGAAGCGGTCGGACAGGGCGGCGAGCGAGGCGCGGTGCAGGTCCGCGGCCGCAATGGGGCCGTTGTGCGGGGTGGGCAGCGCGCGGGTGGCGCAGGCGCTCCCGATCACGGCCGAGGAGAATCCCAGATCCAGCGCCGCGCGCACGGTGGAGGAGACGCACATGTGCGTCATGAAGCCGGCGACGACAATGCGGCGGATGCCGAGCGCTTCCAGGCGGGCGGCGAGATCGGTACCAGCGAAGGCGTTGGGCAGGCTCTTGTCGATGACGGCCTCGCCGTCGCGCGGCACGGCCTCGTCGCAGAAGGCTCCGCCGGGGCCGTCGAGGTCAAACAGTCCGCCCGGCGCGCCTGCATGACGCACATGGATCACCGGCAGGCCCATCGCGCTGGCGCGCGCCCGCAGCCGGCTGATTTCGGCAAGCGCCGGGGTGACCCCGTGCAGCGGCAGCGCGCCGATGGTGTATTCGCGCTGCGCGTCGATCAGCACGACGGCGGCTTCGCCGGCGCCGGGATGCTGCCAGGCGGGCGCGCCGGCCATGGCGCGCAGGGTTTTGGGGGCATCGGGCATGCGGCGATCTCCAGTTACAAGACCAGCAACCGCTGGTACACGAGATCCGATTGTCTCGGCGCGCAGCATAGTCCTGCGAATTCGCAGTCAAAACACCTCGCAATCGCCGTCCAGACCTGCGAAAATGCAGGTATGTTGAGTTGGGACGATCACCATCTGGTGCTGCTGCTGGCGCAGCGCGGCACGCTGGCCGCCGCCGCCCGTCATCTCGGCGTCAACGAGACCACCATCGCCCGCCGGCTGGCGGCATTGGAGGCCTCGGTTGGGGCGACGCTGTTCCGCCGCGCGGACCGCAAACTCGTTCCCAATGCCTCGGGCCGGGCGATCGTCGCGGCGGCGGAGGCCATGGAACGCGCGCTGGAGGCGGTGTCGGGGAGCGGAGAGGCGTCCGGCGCCACGGTGCGGGTGAGCGCGGTTCTGGCGGTGATCGAGCGGCTGATCGCCCCGGCCCTGCCGGATTTCGCCGCCCGCCATCCGGGCATCGTGCTGGAACTGGTCGGCTCCAACGACGTCGCGAGTCTCGCGCGGCGCGAGGCGGATATTTCCATCCGCCTGGCACGGCCCGAGCGCGGCAAGCTGGTGGCGCGCCGCATCGGCATGATCCAGTTTCGCCTTGCCGGCCGCCTTGACGGCGGGGCGCCGGGGTATCTCGCCTATGACCGCGATCTCGATGGCCTGCCGGAAATCCGCGCCCTGGCCGGGCGCTTCGACGGTCCGCCGCTGGCGCGCATCGGCACGTTGACGGGCCTGCGCGCGGCGGTGGAGGCGGGCCTGGGGGCGGCCATGCTGCCGGACTGGATGATTCGCGCCGCGCCCTTGCTGCATGTGATCGATGAGACGGTGCGCGCCGAACGCCCGGTGTGGCTGGTGGTGCATGAGGATCTCAAGGACCGCCCATCCGTGCGCGCGGCGTTCGACTGGCTGGGGGAAACGGTGGCGAACGCTTGCGGGCAGGCGGCTTGACGCCGCAGCCGCGCTGCGACAGGTTTGGCGCGCATCGCAAATCCGCCCGCGATCACAACGGCGCGAACGCGCGCGGGCATCCGCGCAAGCCGGGTGCCCAGGGAAACGAGTCGCATGACGGTGGAACAGCTATTGACGACGGCGCGCGGACGCATCGGCCGGCGCGACTACTGGAAGGCGCTGGCGATCGTGACGCTGATGGTCGCGGTCAGCGCCACCGCGTTCCGCCTGCACGACGGCACGCTTTGCGCGATGGACGCGACCGGCATCACCGGAACAGCCTATTTCGCGGCGCTGGGAATAACCATTCTCGTGGTTGGCTGGATGGGCTATGCCTATGTCGCCAAACGGCTGCACGACGTGGGTCTGTCCGGTCTGCTGGCGCTGGCCGTCGTGGCGCCCTATGTGGCGGCGCCGGTGGTCACCCGGCTGGTGTTCTGTCCGATCGCCGCCATGTCGCTCGAGGGCGCGCTGGGCGCGCTGGCGGCGCTGACGCCGTTGCTGGCGCTGGGCGGTCTGGCGCTGCTGGCCGCCATGCTGCAGCTCTATCTCGGGGTGCAACGCGGCGTGCGCGGTCCCAACCGCTATGGGCCGGATCCGCTGGCGCGGGAGGGCGAAAGCGCCCCGATGCGGGCCCGGCGGCACCGCCGCGCGCAGCCGCGCCGCGGCCGCGGCCCGTGCCTGCGTCAGAAAACGCCCTTGAGTCCGGGCCGGACGCGCAATAGGTATCACGCGAGCATGTTTTGCGACGCGTGCCGGTCCGCCGGACCGCGTTGCACCGTGACCCGACTTTCTTTGTCATTCCAGCAAGGCCGAACAGCACATGCCACCGCGCTCCCCCTCGTCCGACGCCAGCATCGGCGAACTCGCCTGGGTGTTTTTCAGCCCGCGCGGACGCATTTCCCGCGAGCCCTACTGGCTGGGGCTGGGTGTGGTCTTCTTCTTGCTGGCGACCATCGCCAGCGTCATGGTGCGCACGGCGGTGATCGAGACCGGCCCGGATGGCGACATGGTGCTGCGCATGGACGAGCAAGGCACGCTGCTCGAGATCCTCGCCTTCGGACTGCAGTGGGTGATGATCGCGCTGGTCGCCAAGCGCTGTCACGACCGCGGCCTGACGGGCTTTCTCAGCCTGCTGACCATGCTGCCGCTGATCTCCATCCCCTTTGTCATCTTCATGGGCATCGGCGCTGGCCAGCCCGGCCCCAACCGCTACGGCCCTGCGCCCAACAGCCGCCCGCCGCGCCGCGGTCCAAGCGGCCCTTCCGATCGTCCCGACTAGACGCGCCGCGCGGCTCCCAGCCGAGCGGATGACGCCGCAACCGACACATGGCACAGCATGACTCGTGACACCGACCTCAGCCCGCCCGTGCGCATCGCCCGCGATCTCGTCCGCTGTCCCAGCGTGACGCCGGCGGAAGGCGGCGCGCTGGCGCATCTGGAGGCCCTGCTGGCGCAGGCCGGCTTCGCCGTGCACCGGGTGGTGTTTTCCGAACCCGGCACGCCGGATGTGGAAAACCTTTTCGCCAAGTTCGGTTCCGGTCATCCGCATGTGGCCTTCGCCGGGCACACCGACGTGGTGCCGGCGGGAGACCCGGCGAGCTGGAGCCACGAACCGTTCGCCGGCGAGATCATCGACGGCGTGCTCTACGGGCGCGGCACGGTGGACATGAAGGGCGGGGTCGCCGCTTTCGCCGCCGCGGCAATCGACTTCGCCAGGACCGCGGGCGACGCATTTTCCGGCGCGATCTCGTTTCTGATCACCGGCGACGAGGAAGGCCCGGCGGTCAACGGCACCGTCAAGCTGATGCAATGGTGCGCCGAGCGCGGCGAGGTCTTCGACGCCTGCATCGTCGGCGAGCCGACCAATCCGGAGGCGCTGGGCGACGCCATCAAGGTGGGGCGGCGCGGATCGCTGTCGGGCACGCTCACGGTCACCGGCGTGCAGGGCCACGTGGCCTATCCGCATCTGGCGAAGAATCCGGTGCCGGGCATGCTGAGCCTGCTGGGCGCGCTCGAGGCGCTGCACCTGGACGACGGCAATGACCGCTTCGAACCATCCAACCTGGAAATCGTCAGCGTGGATGTGGGCAATCCGGCCTTCAACGTGACGCCGGAGCGCATCGAGGCACGCTTCAACATCCGCTTCAACGACGTCTGGACGCGCGAGACGCTGATGCACCGGCTGCGCGAAACACTGGCCGCGGCCGCCGCCAGCCTCGGCGATCTCGACTATGAGCTGGCCTTCAGGGCGGACGGCAGCGACAGTTTCCTGACCAGCGACGCGGAGCTGATCGCGGCGCTGAGCGACGCGGTGGAGGCGGAGACCGGGCGCCGGCCGGCGTTGT
This sequence comes from Breoghania sp. L-A4, assembly GCF_003432385.1. Classification (NCBI taxonomy): domain Bacteria; kingdom Pseudomonadati; phylum Pseudomonadota; class Alphaproteobacteria; order Hyphomicrobiales; family Stappiaceae; genus Breoghania; species Breoghania sp. L-A4. The sequence continues at coordinate 501,323 of NZ_CP031841.1, forward strand.
CCACCGGCGGCGGCACATCGGACGCGCGGTTCATCAAGGATTATTGCCCGGTGGTGGAATTCGGTCTGGTGGGCAAGACCATGCACAAGGTCGACGAATGCGTCGAGATCAAGGATCTCGACCGGCTCGCGGCGATCTACGCGCGCTATCTGGCGCGCGTCTTCGCCGCCTGATCCGCGCGGCAATGCGGCGTCCGGCTCGGGGATTGAATCCGGCATCGGGGATTGAAGGAGTGCGGCATGATCCCGAGTGTTGAGGAAACCCGCCGGTCGCTGGCCGCGTCGTGGGACCTGTTCAAGGGGCGGCCGCACGCGATGCGCGGCTTCGACGTGTCCATCGAGGGGTTCTGGCGCTCGTTTGGCGTCATCGTGCTGCTCATCGTGCCCTACGCCGTCACCGTGATCGCCGAGCAGCGCATCATCGCCGAGGAAGTGATTCTCCTCGAGGGCACGTTCTCGGAGCGCGCCTACGTGCTGGCCAAGGCCATCGGCTTCGTGCTCGATTGGATCTGCTACCCGGTCATCATGGCGCTGCTGGCGCGGCCGCTGGCGATCTCGCACCGTTATGTGGGCTACATCGTCGCGCGCAACTGGACCAGCGCGATTGCCATCCTGCCCTACATGGTGCCGGCGCTGCTGTACAATTTCGGCATGATCAACGCCGGCCTGACGATGGTCCTGACGCTGATCGCCGTGGGCTTCGTGCTGCGCTACCGCTATGTCGTCGCCCGCGCGGCGCTCAATGCCACCGTGAGCCTCGCCATCGGTCTCGTGGTGCTCGACACGCTGCTGAGCTTCCTGATCGGCACGGCGGTGAATCGCGCGATCGGGATCTGACGCCGAAGCTGCGGTCGCCGGGGAAGGATTGGTCAGCGGTTTCGACCAACCCTTTGGGCGGGATGAATTTTCCCGATTATCGGCGAGGCCCGTCTCGGCCATATCCGCGATATGCCCTTCGCCAACCCTCTTGATCCTCGACAAAATTCATCTCCGCAGAATGGTTCCATTTAACAAGGAAACGCTCCAGGCCACACTCCATGACCGGTAATTTTCTTGCGCGGCCGCGGCGGGTCATGTCATTGTGACGCCAGGGAACATTCGGGGCGTTTCCCGAGGGAACGAGATTGTCTTGGCAAGGCACAATCGCTTCGGATGGCATGTGTTGTTCAGACACAGGAGCTTTTCGATGCGTGGAACGGTCGCCGGAATTTTATTTGCCTGTGCCCTCGTTGGGCCGAGCGTCGCGGCGGATCCGAGCAGGGGTACGCCAAGCTACTATAGCCCCGCGCCCGTTTACACCTGGACGGGGCTCTATGCCGGCGGCCACATCGGTTATGGCCGCGCAAATTTTTCAAACGACATTCCCGCCAGCGCAGGTCCCACCGGCTATTCCGGCAGCGTGATCGGCGGCGCGCAGCTTGGTTACAATCATCAGTTCAGCGGCAACTGGGTCGTTGGCGCAGAAGCCGATTTCTCGCTGCTCGACATCAAGGGCAGCGCCGCCCCCGGAAGTTTCACGGAAGACTGGATGGCGACAGCGCGGTTGCGGGCCGGTTACGCCTTCAGCCGCTACCTTGCCTATGCCACCGCAGGTATTGCCTTCACTCATGCCGTTGCGAAGCGCACGGGCTTTGGCAGTGGCGACAGCATCATCACCGGCTTTACCGCCGGCGCCGGGCTTGAGGGCAAGATCAACGAGCGCTGGTCTGCGAGACTGGAATATCTCTATGTCGGCGTGCCGAAGGAGACGATCAACGCCGGCGGCGTGAACGTGGTGGGCGGATCCAACAACCATATCGCCCGTTTTGGGATCAACTATCATTTCTAATCCGGCAAACGGAAAGTAAGCTCATGAAACCGCATCTTATTTTCACGCTCGCATCGCTGGGTCTGCTGCTCGCCGGCTGTGTCGGTGGCGGCTTTGGCTGACACCGCCTGATCGGCCATTTCCCGAGCCGCGCTGCCCTCAATAATCCACGCGCGTCAGATACAGCCCATCGGGCGGGGCGACGGGGCCGCACGCCGTGCGGTCGGCGGCGGCCAGCGCCTCCGCCAGATCCCGCGCCGTCCATTTGCCTTCGCCCACCATCTTCAGCGAGCCGACCATCGAGCGCACCTGATTGTGCAGGAACGAGCGCGCGGTACAGATCAAGTGGATCTCGTCGCGATCCGGGCCGGGGCTGGCGCGGATGACGGAAAAGGAGTCGAGCGTTTTCACCGGACTGTTCGCCTGGCACTGGGTGGCGCGGAAGGTGGTGAAATCGTGCGTGCCGAGAAACACCTGCGCGGCGGCGTGCATGGCGTCGGGATCCAGCCGGCGAGGGACGTGCCAGGCGTGGTTCTTCTCCAGCGCCAGCGGCGCGCGGCGGTCAATGAGCCTGTAGAGATAGTGGCGCGCGGTGGCGGAGAAGCGGGCGTCGAAACCCTCGCCGACGGCTTGCGCCGAGAGGATGGCCACCCGGTGGGCCCTGAGATGCGCGTTGAGCGCATCGCGCACGGTGTCGGCTTTCCAGTCGCGCGCGAGATCCACATGCGCCACCTGGCCGGTGGCGTGCACGCCCGCGTCCGTCCGCCCCGCGCCGCGAATGCGCACGTCCTGGCCGGTGAAGCCGGTGATCGCTTCCTCGATCACCTGCTGCACGCCCATGCCGTTTTCCTGGCGCTGCCAGCCGACAAAATGGGTGCCGTCGTATTCGATGATAAGCTTGTAACGAGGCACCGTGGGCCGTGTCCGTGCAGTGTGTCTGGGAAAAGCCGAGCGCTATTCCTCGGCGCTGGAAAACGCCGTGAACGGCCAGCGCAGCACCATATACAGCAAGGCCAGCACCGACGACACCGCGAAAATCTCCGGAAATGCCTCGGCCAGCACGAACTGGTTGCCGCCGGCGCTCTTCACCGCGTCCCAGATGAAGTCGACGCGGCCGCCGATGGCGTCGAACATGCCGCCGAACAGTCCCGCATCCGCGTCCGGCCCGATGGCGAAGTCGGCCAATGCCGTGAAGGCCGCAAGAATGCTGGCGCATTCCGCCGTGATCATCTGCAAGGTGGTGTCGATGAAGGGACCGGCTTCGAACTGCGCGGAGATCACCCGATAGCTTTCCCAGGCCTTGGTGGCCGACAGGACGACGATGAAGGTGATGAGAAACACCATTGGCACGACGATGCGCTGGACCAGTTCAGACGCCTCGCGCAGCGCGCCGAAGGTGGTCAGCGCCAGAACGAGCGGCACCAGCATCAGGATGAAGAATTCGACCATGTGCGGCAGCAGGAAGCCGGGAAAGGCCTCCGGCACATAGGCGGTCTGGCCCCAGTAGCCGTTCTGCAGGATCACGCCGGAGAGCACCGAGCCGAGAAACACCAGCACGCTGAGCGACAAAGCCGCGGTGAGCGCGAACGTGATGGTGCGGCCCTGGTCGTGCACGCGCTTGAGCAGCGGGATGTTGCAGATGAGGAACGCCGTGACGATCCCGGCCGTGAGCCCGGCCAGGAAAACCAGAATCAGCGGTGCGGCGATCAGCAGCCCCATGCGGTATTCGACGTTCGCCATTCTGTGAGGCTACCTGAAGGCGAATACCCGGCAAGGTGGGGTTGATATCGCTTTGATTTCAAAAGGTTAAATCTTGTTTCCCGGGACTGAAGCGCGGGATTGCGGACTTTGGCGGCAAATCGAATCATTTGCGGGTCCGTTTGAGGCTCATTCAAACAGCGCGAACGGCTCCGCGAAGGCAACGCTCACCGGCAGATGCCGGTCCGCGTCCGGCGCCAGCGCCATGGCCATGAAGGCCGGACCCGACCAGGAGCAGGAGACCTGCCTTGCAAGTTCGGTGGAAAACCCGAAACGCGGATAATAGGCCGTGTCGCCGACCACGACGGCGAGATCCTCGCCGCGCGTCCGCAACTCCTTGAGACCATCCCGAACCAGCGCCGAGCCGATGCCGCGGCGCTGCAGATCGGGGCGCACGGCGAGCGGGGCGAGAGCGGCGATGCGGACCGTGTCGTCGCCGTCGGTGACCGTCACGCGGCTGAAGGCGATGTGGCCGAGAAGGGCGGCGCCGTCGACCGCCACGCGTTCCAGCAGCATGGCGCCGGAGCGCCGCAACAGATCCACCAGCCGGGCCTCGTCGGGGCCCTGGAAGGCCGCGGTGAGCAGCGTGGCGATGGCCGCGTGCTCATCGGCGCTCGGGGCGCGCAGGGTAAAGCTCTCGGTCATTGCGAACCGTCACGCATGAGACGGCTCACACCAGCACCAAACCGGGACGCAGCCTGGCGCCGCGCAGGAACTCGTCTGCCGGCGTGGCCGTCTTTCCGGCGCGCTGCACCCGCACGAGCCGCACCGCCGCGCCGTCGCCGCAGGCGATCGCTAGCGCGTCGTCGAGGATTTCGCCCGGCGCCGCATCGGCCGCGGCGTCGGAGACGGGATCGTCGGCGGGCACCAGCGTGGAACGCAGCAGCTTGACGCGTTCGCTGGCGTCGCCGCGCGGCATCTCGCACCAGGCGCCGGGGAACGGCGACAGGCCGCGGATGTGGTTGTGGACGTCCGCCGCCGGACGCGACCAGTCGACCCGGGTCTCCGTCTTGGTGATCTTTTTGGCGTAGGTGACGCCTTCCCCGGATTGCTCGATCGCATGGAGCGCACCGCGAGACAGGGCCGCCAGCGCCCGGCCCATCAGGTCTGCGCCGAGCCGGGCCAGCTTGTCGTGCAGATCGCCCGCGGTCATGTCCGGGCCGATGGCGATCTTCTCGGCCATGCAGACCGGCCCGGTGTCCAGCCCTTCGGCCATCTGCATCACCTCGACGCCGGTCTCCGCGTCGCCCGCCATGATGGCGCGGTTGATGGGAGCCGCGCCGCGCCAGCGCGGCAGCAGCGAGGCGTGCAGGTTGAGACAGCCGTGCTCGGGCGAGCGCAGGATTTCCGGCGGCAGCAGCAGCCCGTAGGCGACGACGACGGCGACATCGGCGTGATGCGACAGGAACGCCTGGCGCTCCATGGGCGATTTCAGCGTGGTGGGCGTGTAGACGGGAATGCCGAAGGCGTTCGCCTGCTCGTGCACCGGCGAGCGCCGTTCCTCCATGCCGCGTCCGGCGGGGCGCGGCGGCTGGGTGTAGCAGGCGACGACCTCATGCCCGTGGCCGACGATTTCCAGAAGCGTGGGCACGGAAAACTCCGGCGTGCCCATGAAGATGACGCGCAGTGACATGATGATTCCCGTTGCGGTTCTGCCCGGCGCGGCAACAGACAATCCGCGCAAGCCCTGTATGCAGCAGCGCGCGGCCACCGGCAACCGACCGCCGCGCATTTTGGCGGTGTCCGGGACCGGGCGCGATGTCGCGGCGATTGCCTGTATTGATGATTGATCCCGCGAGTGCCTTTCGGTAGCGTGCGGCCAAATGGATGGCGTCCCGATGAGGGGCTGAAAGCGAGTCCGGTGCGGCCGACCCAAGCAGGGGGCCTATTCCGGAGCTGTCCGGCGGCGCGAAGGGGAAAACCCGGCGCGCCCGCTGACCTGTCGGTCTCACTCGCTGTCGTTTGAACGAAACAACGCGGGAGGCCTGATATGGCCCTACGAATCCTTGTTCCTGTCCTGATGCTTTCCACCGCCGCGCTGCCCGGTGCGGCACGCGCTCACGTGGGCCATCTGGGCGATGTCGCCGGCCACTCCCACTGGGTGGGGGTTGCGGCGCTTGCGGGCGCGGCCGCGGTTGCCGGCGTCATGGCGCTGAAGGGCCGGCGCAAGCGCGCGCGGGACGAAGGCTCACAGTCCGAGGCTGATGCCGAAGCCGGCGCCGACGCGGCTCGGGGCTGAAGCATATGTCCGAAAAACTGGGCCTGATGATCTGCGGCCATGGCAGCCGCAACAAGGGCGCCGTCAAGCAGTTCGCGCAACTGGCCGAAGGGCTGCGCGCGCGCTTTCCCGACTGGCCGGTGGAATACGGCTATCTGGAATTCGCCAATCCGGTGATCAAGGACGGTCTCGACCGGCTGCGCGAGGCCGGCTGCACGCGGGTGCTGGCGGTGCCGGGCATGCTGTTTGCCGCCGGCCACGCCAAGAACGACATCCCGAGCGTGCTCAACACCTATCAGGCGCAGCATCCGGAGATGGCGATCAACTACGGCCGCGAGCTGGCGGTGGACATGCGCATGGTGCGCGCCGCGGGCGACCGGGTGCGCGAGGCGCTGGAGGCGGCGGGCGGCGACGTTCCGGCGCACGAGACGCTGCTGATGGTGGTGGGACGCGGGGCATCGGACCCCGACGCCAACTCCAACGTCGCCAAGATCACCCGGCTGCTGTGGGAAGGCATGGGGTTCGGCTGGGCGGAAACCTCCTATTCCGGCGTGACCTTCCCGCTGGTCGCCCCCGGCCTGGAGCACGCGGCCAAGCTCGGCTACCGCCGCATCATTGTGTTTCCGTATTTCCTGTTCACCGGCGTGCTGGTGCAGCGGATCTATTCGGCCACCGACGACGTCGCGGCCAAGCATCCCGGGATCGAATTCATCAAGGCGGGCTATCTCAATGACCATCCGCAGGTGATCGACACCATGGCGGACCGGGTCACCGAGATCCTGCAGGGCGCCAACCTGATGAATTGCCAGATGTGCAAGTACCGCGAGCAGGTGCTGGGGTTCGAGGCCGACATCGGCCTGGCGCAGGAAAGCCACCACCATCACGTGGAGGGGCTGGGCGCGGAGGCCGAGTGCCAGCTGTGCGACGAGATCTGCACCGGCGCCTGCGAGGACAAGGTCCGCGCCGCCGCGCATCACCACGATGATGATCACGGGCACGACCATGGGCACGGGCATGATCATGGGCACGACCATGGGCACCATCACCCGCCCTATCCGCACGCGGACCACCCGCTGGGGCCGATAAGCATGGAGAAGAAGGGGTGACGTTAGGTGTTGCATGCTCCGATCCGCATGGATCGTTGTTCGACAGTTATGTGATGGTCGACTGGAGCGCAGCATCGTCGCCGAAACGCGGGAAGGATAGTATCTGGTGGTCTCTAGTCCGGCGTGATGGTGTCAGGGTAGAGGCCTCAAGAACAAATAATCCACGCACTCGAGGGCAAGCAATTGAGGAACTCGAGGACCTTCTGGCGATGGAATTGGAAGCCAACCGCCGCATTCTTATTGGTTTCGACTTTCCATTTGGTTATCCCGCCGGGGCAGCTCGCCAAATAACGGGCGAGGCCGATTGGCAGGTTCTTTGGAAGTATTTTGCGGACAACTTAGAGGACGACGTCACGAGCAATGAAAACAATCGCTACGCGCTAGCGGCATCGGCCAATCTTGCACGTTTTGATGGATTGGGACCGTACTGGGGCTGCCCGCACCAACACCACTACGACGGCCTATCGAAGACCCGTCCGGGTGGATATGGCCAACGATACCCAAACTCGAAGAGGTATGTTGAAGCTCTTGTTCCGAAGGCACAAGAGGTGTGGAAGCTTTCAGGGGCGGGTAGCGTTGGTGGTCAATCGATTACAGGAATGTCTTCTCTAGGAAAGTTACTTTCTAGCGAAAGATTGTCTAATAAGATTTCTGTTTGGCCGTTTTCAAAGAATTTTTCTCAATGCGTTTGCGTCGAAATTTATCCGTCGATCGTCGGCCGTCCGCCAGAAGGCGTTATTCCGGATCAGTGGCAAGTCGAACAATTGGCCATGCTTTTTTCAGAGTCAGATTCAAAAAATGAATTGTCTGAATATTTTGAGCTTAAGCTTCCGGATTTGGAATATCAAAAGGTAACAACTGAAGAGGGCTGGATATTCGGAGTTAAGTGGGACGGGTCTTTATTAGGGAGTCCGAGCGGCAATCAGCGCTCAGTATCCACTGTGAAAAATACGCTGGCCTATGAGCGCGATCCGGCGGCGATTTATCGCGCGTCATTCGCCACCGTGCGCGCCGAGGCGCGGCTGGAGCGGCTGCCCGAGGATCTGCATCCGCTGGCCATCCGGCTGATTCACGCCTGCGGCATGGTCGATGTGGCGAGCGATCTGGCGTTCTCGAACGACGTGATGGCGCGCGGACGTGAGGCATTGATCCATGGCGCGCCGGTGCTCTGCGACGCAACGATGGTGGCCTCGGGCGTCATCCGCCGCTACCTGCCGGCGGGCAACGCGGTGCTGTGCCTGCTTGATGACCCGCGTGTGCCGGATCTGGCGAAGAGCCTCGGTACCACGCGATCCGCAGCAAGCGTGGAGCTGTGGCGGGACAGGATCGAGGGCGCGGTGGTGGCCATCGGCAATGCGCCGACCGCGCTCTATCATCTGCTCGAGCGGCTGGATGACGGCTGGCCGAGGCCGGCGGCGATCCTCGGCTTTCCCGTCGGCTTCGTCGGCGCATCCGAATCCAAGGCGGAACTGGCGGGCAATCCGCGCGGCGTGCCCTTTGTGACGCTTGCGGGCCGGCGCGGCGGATCGGCGATTGCCGCGGCGGCGGTCAACGCGCTCGCCGCAGGACTGCCGGAGGACGCACAGTGAAAAAGACCGATCGCGCGCGGCCGGGCGTGAAATCCGCGGTGAAAGCGGCAGGCGGACAGCCCTTGCGCTCGCGCGGGTTCCTGTCGCAGGGCACGCCTGAGGGCGAGGCGATGCCGGAGCGGGCGCGCGGCATGCGCGAGGCGGTGAACGACCAGACGCCGCGCGAGCTGGACCCGCCAAAACCACGGCGTCCCTACCGGGTGACGGACAAAGGGGGCGTCAGCCATGACCCCCTGGCTCACGCTGGTCGGCATTGCCGAGGACGGATTTTTGTCCGACGCCGCGCGGGCCGCGCTGGAGGCGGCCGAAGTGGTCTATGGCGGCGCGCGGCATTTCGAGATCGTTGAAAATCTGGGCGGCAAACAGAAGACCTGGCCGAGCCCGTTTTCCGCCGTCTACGAGGAGCTCGACGCCCTGCGCGGCCGGCCCGTGGCGGTGCTCGCCACCGGAGATCCGCAGTGGTACGGCATCGGCGCGACGCTGGCCCGGCATTTCGATGCGGGTGAGATGCGCGTGCTGCCCGCTCCGTCCGCCTTCCAGTTGGCGGCGGCCCGTTTGCGCTGGCCGCTGCAGGATGTGGAGACGATCTCGCTGCACGGCAGGCCCGTCGAGACGCTGCGCGGATTTCTCGCGCCGGGGGTGAGGATCATTGCGCTGACCAGCAACGGCGACACGGTGCGGGAAGTTGCCGACATTCTCACGGCCGATGGATATGGCGGAAGCCGCCTGGTGGCGCTGGAGCATATGGGCGGCGACCGGGAACGGATTGTCGAGGCGACGGCGCGGGCGTGGCGCGAGACGATCGCCGATTTCAACACGCTCGCCATCGACTGTCTTGCCGATCCCGGTCTGGCCGTCCGGCCGCGGGTGCCGGGCCTGCCCGACGAGGCGTTCCGGCACGACGGCAAGATGACCAAGCGCGAGGTGCGCGCCGTCACGCTGGCGCGTCTGCAGCCGGTCCCCGGCGCGCTTCTGTGGGACATCGGCGCGGGCTGCGGCTCGGTGGCGATTGAATGGATGCGCGCGGCGCGAAACGCGCATGCCGTCGCGATTGAGCCGCTGGCCGAGCGCCGGGCGATGATGGCGGAGAACGCCCTGGCGCTCGGCGTGCCGGGGCTGGAGATCCGCGAGGGTGCGGCGCCGGACGCGCTGGATAGCCTGCCCGCGCCCGACGCCATCTTCATCGGCGGCGGTCTGACGGCGGAGGGAGTGTTCGAGGCGGCGTGGGCGGCGCTGAAGCCCGGCGGCCGGCTGGTCGCCAACGCGGTGACGCTGGAAAGCGAAGCGCGGCTGCTGGCGCTGCACCGGCGCCACGGCGGCGCGCTGACGCGGATCGCCATCTCCCGCGCCTCCCCCGTGGGCGGTCTGACCGGCTGGCGGCCGATGATGCCCGTGACGCAATGGGCGATCACCAAGGAGCACGCGGCATGAGGGGGATGGCGCACCATGGATGTCATCCCGGACGGTCTGCGGCGCAGCCGCATGGCCAGATCTGGGACCCAGGGCATCAGCCGGCGCGGCAGCGCCGCCCTTGGACTTTCTCGCGTTTTCAACACGTGGAGAGCCAGGCGTTTGTCGCTGGGCGCGTAAATGGCGCGCATCGCGCAAGAGCGGCAGCACTGGTGATTACTGGGTCCCGGGTCTCGCATGCGCTCGCCCGGGATGACAGTCGTGTGTGTGGCGGGATTCCCAACGTTGCGACGTTCGTCATCCTCGGGCCTGTCCCGAGGATCCATGCGACGGGTGGCGCGGACAAGATGGGTCCTCGGGCCAAGCCCGAGGATGACGATGGAGAGATCGGTGTTCCCGTCCGGCGAGAGTGGTTGCGGCGGCTCGCGGGCCGGGATGACATTCGTGTGTGTGGCGGGATTCCCAACGTTGCGACGTTCGTCATCCTCGGGCCTGTCCCGAGGATCCATGCGACGGGTGGGACGAACAAGATGGGTCCTCGGGCCAAGCCCGAGGATGACGATGGAGAGACCGGTTTCCCGATCCGGCGGGCGCGGTTGCGCCCGCGCGCAGGGCTTCCCGACGCTCCGTGTCCGGTTCGTCCTATGCGCCGTTTCAACACACCAGTCCTCATCCTGAGACGGCCCTTCGGGCCTCCTCGGGATGAGGATCACGGAGGCCTCGCATGACCGGCAGACTCATCGGCGTGGGCGTGGGGCCGGGGATCCGGAGCTGATGACGCTGAAGGCGCACCGGCTGATCACCGGCGCGTCCGTCATCGCCTATCCGGCGCCCGACACGGGCGAGAGTTTCGCCCGTTCCATCGCGGCGGATTTCATCCCGGCGGGCACGACCGAAATCCCGATCGTCGTGCCGATGCGCAGCGAGCGTTTCCCCGCGCAGGAGGTCTACGACGGGGCGGCGCGCGCCATCGCCGGGCACCTGGATGCGGGCCGCGACGTGGTGGTGCTGTGCGAGGGCGACCCGTTCTTCTACGGCTCCTTCATGTATCTGTTCGAGCGGCTCGCCGACCGCTATCCGAGCGAGATCGTGCCCGGCGTCACCTCGATGACGGCCTGTGCCGCGGCGCTGCGCCGGCCGCTGGCGGCGCGCAACGACCAGCTCTCGGTGATTCCGGCGACGCTGCCGGAAAGCGCGCTGCGCGCGCGGCTTGCGAGCTGCGACGCGGCCGCCATCATCAAGCTCGGCCGGCATTTGCCGAAGGTGCGCGGCATTCTGCATGAGCTGGGGCTGACGGAGAGCGCCGGCTATGTGGAGCGCGCCACGCTGGACACCCAGAAGGCCGGACGTCTGAGCGATATCGCGCCGGACGCCGCGCCCTATTTTTCCATGATCCTCATCTACAAGGGAGACGAGCCTTGGAGCCTAGAGCTCACGCAGCAATCCTCGTCCTGAATCCGGTCGCCCTCGCCACCGCACGGCGCATCCAGGCGGTCACCGGCGGGGCGATCCACGGGCTCGCCGGACGCGTCGAAGGCGCCGACGTGACCTTTGACGACACGATGGCGCATATCCGCGCGCTGTTTGTGGCCCACACGCCGATCATCGGCATCTGCGCTGCCGGCATTCTCATCCGTGCGTTGGGCGCGGCGCTCGGCGACAAGCATCTCGACAGCCCGGTGGTCGCGGTCTCCGAGGACGGCGCCAGCATCGTGCCGCTGATCGGCGGCCATCACGGCGCCAACGATCTGGCGCGCGTCCTTGCCGGCGCGCTCGGCGGCCATGCGGCGATCACCACCGCCGGGGACACGGTCTTCGGCGTTGTGCTGGATGCGCCGCCCGAAGGCTACCGGCTGGCAAACCCGGCGGATGCCAAGCCGGTGATGGCGGCGCTGCTGGCGGGCGAGGCGGCGAGGATCGAGGGCGAGGCTGACTGGCTGCGACAGGCGACATTCGCAAAGAGCGCGGACGCCGCGATCCGGCTGGTGGTTACCGATGCGGCCACGCCGGGCGATGAGAAGACGCTGGTCTATCATCCGCGGCATCTCGCGGTGGGCGTGGGCTGCGCGCGCGGCTGCGCGGCCTCCGAACTGCGCGATCTGGTGATGGGCGCGCTGGAGGAGGCCGGGCTTGCGGCCGGCGCCGTGGGCGCCGTCGTCTCGCTGGATCTCAAGGCGGACGAACTGGCGATGGCGGAACTGGCCAAGGCGTTGGATGCGCCGTTGCGGGTCTTCGACGCGGCGGCGCTGGAGCGTGAGACGCCCCGTCTCGCCAACCCCTCCGACGTTGTGTTTGCGGAAGTCGGCTGCCACGGGGTGAGCGAGGGCGCGGCGCTGGCGGCGGTTGGAGCTGGGGGCGCCCTGGTGGTGGCGAAACGCAAGTCGGCCAACGCCACCGTGGCGATCGCGCGCGCGCCCCAGCCGCTCGATGTGGAGAGCATCGGCCGGGCGCGCGGCAAGCTTTCCATCGTCGGCATCGGCCCGGGCAAGGACGCCTGGCGCACACCGGAAGCCGGCGCGCTGATCGCCGAGGCCGAGAGCGTGGTCGGCTACGGGCTGTATCTCGATCTGATCGCGCCGCTGATCATGAACACCGAACGCCATGTGTTCCCGTTGGGCGCGGAAGAGGAACGCGTGCGCTTCGCGCTGGAGCTCGCGGGCAAGGGCCGCACTGTGGCGCTGATCTCCTCGGGCGACGCGGGCATCTACGCCATGGGCGCGCTGGCCTATGAGCTGGTGGACCGCGATCCCGGCAAGGGCGGGATTTCGGATGCGGCCCGGCGGGTGGAGATCGTCGGCACGCCCGGGATCTCGGCGCTGCAGGCCGCAGCCTCGCGCATCGGCGCACCGCTGGGTCACGACTTCTGCACCATCTCGCTGTCGGACCTGCTGACGCCGTGGGAGACCATCGAGCAAAGGCTGAGGGCGGCGGCCGTGGGCGATTTCATCGTCGCCTTCTACAATCCCGTCTCCAAACGCCGTCGCACGCAACTGGCCCGCGCGCGCGACATCCTGCTCGAGCACCGCCCGGCCGACACGCCGGTGGTGCTGGGCGTCAATCTCGGCCGCGCGGAAGAGACGCTGCGGGTGACCACGCTGGAGGCGCTGACGGTGGACGAGGTCGACATGCTGACGGTGGTGCTGGTGGGGTCCTCCGCCACACGCGCGATTCAGCGCGCCGGCCGGACGCCCTATGTCTACACGCCGCGCGGCTACGCGAAGAAACTTGAGCCCGCTCTGGCGGAAGGGATTGACGAATGACGGTACACTTCATCGGCGCGGGACCGGGCGATCCCGATCTCATCACCGTGCGCGGGCTGAAGCTGATCCAGGCCTGCCCGGTGTGCCTCTATGCCGGCTCGCTGGTGCCCGAGGCCATCGTGCAGGCCGCGCCCGAGGGCGCGCGCGTGGTGGATACGGCGCCGATGACGCTCGAGGACATCATCGCGGAGATCGAGGCGGCGCACGCCGCAGGCCACGATGTGGCGCGGGTGCATTCCGGTGATCCGTCGATCTACGGCGCGATCGCCGAGCAGATGCGCCGGCTGGACGCGCTGGGCATTCCCTACGACGTCACCCCGGGCGTGCCGGCGTTTGCCGCCGCCGCAGCAGCCCTGAAGCTGGAACTGACGATCCCGGAAGTGGCGCAGACGATCATCGTCACGCGCACGGCAATGAAGTCGTCCTCCATGCCCGAGGGCGAGGATCTGACGACGCTTGGGAAATCCGGCGCAACATTGGCGATCCACCTGTCGGTGCGCAACGTGGGCGAGATCGAGAAGCAGCTGACGCCGCTCTATGGTGCGGATTGCCCGGTGATCGTTGCCTATCGCGTCGGCTGGCCCGACCAGGCCTTCATCCGCGGCACGCTTGCCGACATCCGCAAGAAGATCCGCGCGTCCAAGATCACCCGCACGGCGCTGATCTTCGTGGGCCGGGCACTGCGGCCGGACGCGGATTTCCGCGACAGCGCGCTCTATGACGCCGACCACGTGCACGTGCTCAGGCCGAAGAAGAAGGCCTCCTGAGCGCACGCGGCGCGGGGGCCCCAATGGCCAGGGTACTGTCCCAGTCACCTCTCCCATGGGGAGAGGTCGGCCCCTCGGGTCTGGCCTGTGGCCAGCCCAAGGACAGGCTCCACGCCCGGGTGAGGGGAATAGGACTCTCCATATCTCTGAGAGCTTTAATCCCCTCACCCCAACCCTCTCCCCATGGGAGAGGGGGCGGATGATTCATCACGAGACAGAGGAGTCCTACCGGTTGGCGGCGATGATCGACGCGATGATGCCGGTGGAAATGGCGATCATCACGAAGGTGTCGTCGCTCTTCACCCAGTGGTAGCCCTTCGGCGGCTGGCGCAGGTGATGCTTGCGGTAGTCGACCCGGGCGGCATGGCGGTGGCCGGCCATCCTGCCGCCTTTGTGCCGCCAGGACGGCTTCTTGTAGCGTTCGTCGGCGCGCCGGCTGTCGTGCCGGGCGTCGCGCTTGTCATCATGGCGCTTGTTGGGCTCGAAGCGCTGCCCCATGAATGTCTTCCTGGAGGAATCCTGGTCCCGCTTCCAGTCGGGGCCTGCCGCGAACGCCGGAGCAGCGGCTGAGCCGAGGGCGACCGTGGTGGCGATCAGGGCTGCGATCAATCTGTTGCGCGTGTTCACTGTGGATACTCCGTTGGTGACGAGATCCGTTTTAGGAGCCCTCGCCTGAATGCGCGCTGAACGAACCGTTCAGTTTCGCGGCATGATGCAAACGGCCCACGGAACCGATTGTTCCATGACAATAGTGCGACCGCGCGCGGAGCGGATCACACCGCCTGGCGCGCGATGCGTTGGCTGCGTTTGCGGACCTCGAAGCAAATCGTCGGCAGCATGGGGTGGCCGCCCGCCGGCATTTCGGCGACGATGGCCTCGGCCTCTTCCGCATGGGTTTCGATGCGCTCAGCCAGTTCGCCTATGCGCGACAGTGTTCTCGCGGGACTGAGCCCGGCTTCCTGTGCGAGGGCTTCCCAGTCTTCACGGTTGAGATCGGCCGGATCGGTCCGGCTGCCGATTCGCTGTGGCAGCATGCGGTCGACATGGGGATAGACGGCGGCGCACATGAGGTCGTAGAGCGGCGCGAGTTTCGCGCTCCCGCCGGCGCCGATGAGAACGGAATAATTCTTCGCGTGCGAATCGGTGTTGGCGATCAGGGCGTTGAAGATCACACCGTCGAGAAGCGCCAGCCGGGCGCCCGGTGAGACGTGCGCCTCCACCGCGCCGAACATGTCCTTGAGACCGGGACCGGGGCCTGCAAGCGCGCTGCCGCGCTCGTATTTGCGGGACGGATAGATGCCCAGGAGCTGGCAGAAGTCCTCCTGGTGGATGCGCCTGGTCTCCCCGCCCGCCTTGATCCGGTCGTAGCGTTTCGCAAGAAGATAGGAGCGCGTGCCGGCCGTCCCGGTCGTGACGGATGCCGCATCCAGCCCGCACAGCCGCGCAAGCGTCATGCAGAAGGCCTCGTTCTGCACGCTGCCGGCAAGCCGCGCGGCATCCGGTTTGAGAATATGCGTGGAGGGCGTGCCATCGATGGGAATGGCGATGCGATGATCGTCGACATGGACGGGCAGCTTGTCCTGCACGCCGGCGAGCGACATGGAGACGCCGTGCGTACCGACGAGAAAGGGCTTTTGCGGCAGCTCCTCGATGATGCGTTCAAGCGCGGCCTCGCTGGCGACCGGCTTAAAATGTTCGCCGGGCTTGCGCGGGACGCCGATGGAGAGCGCCCCGGCGGTGTCGCGCCCGATCACCTCGAGCAGACCGAGGATGTCCTGTGGCGCCAGCTTGAGCTGCTGGCCGATTTCGGCCAGATGGCTTTCGGGCAGCAGGTTGGCGAGCCATGGCAAGAAGCGCTCGGGTGGATAAGGGGCGTCAGAGAAGGGCAGGGCAAGGGATATGGGGAAAGCCGCGGGACGCCGCGTCCAAGAGGGATCGTAGCGCAGCCGCGGCCCGCGCTGCGTCTCGATCGCCGCCACCGGCATGTCCTCGTAAAACAGGGGGATCATGGCGGCTACTCGAACCTCGGCAGGAAGTCGAGCGCGTCGTCGGGGTCCCGGGACGCCGCCGTCGGGGTGGATGCGTGACTGGCGAGCTTCAGTCCGACCTCGCGCGCGGCCACCAGCGCCTTGCCGAGCTGGGCGGTCGGCTTACCGTTCTCCAGCTCGACGATGAACCGTTCGCCGGTGCCGCAGCGGGCGGCAAGGTCGGCCTGTGTCCAGCCGCGGGTCTGCCGCGCCTCGCGGATCAGGCGGCCGAGGTCGGCGGCGGTCTTGATGAAGGCATCGGTCATGGGAGCGCCGGGCACGAGATGAACGCCTTCCCGATCGGGAAGGATCCATGAATAGTAGCAAATTCTTCCCGATCGGTAAAATTATCGTTCGGAGCCACAATTCTTCCCGATCGGGAAGTCTCGTCGCGTCCCCCAGGGATGAAAATTACTGCGCGGCTTCCAGCATGGGGCGTTGCCACACGCCGGATTCCACATCCGCGATCTGCTTGTCGATCTCGCCGACCACGTAGCGTGAGAACGGGCCGAGATGCACGTAGAGCGCATACATGACCAGCGCGGCGTTGATGGCGCGCGGGTTGCGGCGCAGGCAATGCCAGATCAGCGACCAGAACGGCTTTCTGTGCTCCGGCCGCTTGACGGAGAGGTGCCAGGCGATTTTCAGGAAATCCGTGACGTCCTTGACGATGCGGCCGCGCGGCAGGTCGCCGTTGGGACCCGACATGTCGAGCAGCTCGACCACCCGGCGCACGCGGCGCATGTAGTTCTCGGGCGCATAGATCCGGTCGATGATCGCGCGATAGTCAGCCAGGATTTCGGCGCGCGGGCGCAGCGTGTCGAAATTCAGCCCCGAGGTGCATTGATCGCCCAGGTCGCCGTCGGAATTCTCGTGCCCCGGATGCAGCCGTCCCGCCGCCGCCAGGCGCCGGGTGAGCTGGGTTTCCGGCAGGGCGAACAGCAGACCCGCCATGGAGACCGGAATGGCGGCCTCTTCGATCAGCTCGCTGATCGGATCGGCGACGCTGCCCTTTTCCTCGTCGAAGCCGACGATGAAGCCCGCGAGCACGAAAATGCCGGCCTCATAGACCTTGTGCACGCTGGCGGCGATGTCGCGCCGGGTGTTCTGCTTCTTGCGCGTCGCCACCAGGACATCGGAATCCGGGCTCTCGATGCCGATGAAGACGGTGAAGAAGCCCGCGTCGCGCATCATGCCGAGCAGCGCCGGGTCGTCGGCGAGGTTGAGCGAGGCCTCGGTGGAGAAGGCGAAGGGATAGTTCCGCTGCTTCTGCCATTCGATCAGATGCGGCAGGAAGGCTTTCACCGCCTTCTTGTTGCCGATCAGATTGTCGTCGACGAAATCGACATTGCCGCGATAACCGAGTTCGTAAAGCGCCTGCAGTTCCGCCAGCATCTGGTCGTTGTTCTTGGCGCGCGGATTGCGGCCGTAGATCTCGATGATGTCGCAGAACTCGCAGGTGAAGGGGCAGCCGCGGGAGAACTGGACGCAGATCTGGGTGTAATTCTTGAAATTCAGCAGATCGAAGCGCGGGATCGGCGTCGTGGTGACGTCGGCCTTGAACTTTTCCGCGTTGAAGCGCCCGGATCGTTCCCCCGCGCGCCAGGCCGCGATGAAATCGTCGAAGATCCCTTCCGCTTCGCCGGTGAGAATGAAGTCCGCCCGTTCGTAGAGGTCGGTGCTGGTGGTCGCGTCGGGACCGCCGACGATGACGGGCACGCCGCGGTCGCGGGCGCGGTCAATGATCGCCAGCGTCGAGGGCTGCTGCGGCAGCATGCCGCCGGTCATCACCAGATCGGCCCAGTCGATGTCGGCGTCCTCGAGCTCCTGGGTGTTCCAGTCGACAAGCCGGACGGTCCAGCTTTCGGGCACCATGGCGGCGATGGTGATCAGGCCAAGCGGCGGCGCGGGATATTTGGCGCCCATCATGGCGCAGGTCGCCTGGTAGTTCCAGAACGAGCTGACCGAAAATCGCGGCTGAACGATGAGAACGTTGCAGGAGTCGGCAGTATCGCGGGTCATGCAGGTATCCCGTTGGTTCTGCGGTGATTGTCGGCAAGGCTACCGGAGATCGGGCGGATTCGATAGAGAAAACTGCCCATAGGGCATGCAGCATGGTCCCTCATGCCCGCGGTTGGACGCCGGGGCTTGCGTGGCGGGGCGGTCGACGCGGACAATTCTATTTGGTAGAGGCCGCGTTGAGGGTTTTCCGGGGCGGGCCCGGCCCGGGACCACAAGGGAGCACGAGGGCATGCAGGCAGGCGGCGAAACCGGCGATGCGGGAGCAGGCGATCGGGAGCACGATGGCGCGCTGGTGATCGAATGCGATTCCGCCGTCATGCGGCACATGGGGTATGGCGCGCGGGTCTATGCCGAGCGCACGGAAATCGACCTGCCGATCGCGGATCATCACCGCAACAGGCGCGGCGTGCTGCACGGCGGCATCATCGCCATGCTGCTGGATTCCGCGCTCGGCTACGCCTGCTCGCGCCATCTGGCCGACGACGCCAGCACGGGCGTGGTCACCGTCTCGCTGACCACCAATTTCATGAAGCCCGCGGCGCATGGCACCATCCGCGCCACCGGGCGCGTCAACGGCGGCGGCTTCAAGACATTGTTCGCCGAGGGCGAGATCATCGATGAGGCCGGCGATATCGTGGCGACCGCCACCGGCGTGTTCAAGCGCGTGGCGCCCGCGCCGTAAGACGAGCCATGCGCGCGGCAAAGCAGTTTTGCCGTGTGGCTCTCGATCCCGCGCGTGCCCGCGTGCTATTCCCACGAGCATCAAACACACCATCGCAAGGGGAGAACCGCCGTGCAGGACTGGCTGATCTATCTGTCGGGAGAAATCCACACCGACTGGCGCGAACGCATCATGGACGGGGCCAAGGAGGCGGGCCTGCCGGTGCGCTTCGCCGCCCCCGTGACCGACCATCCGGCCAGCGACGACTGCGGCGTCGTGACGCTCGGCGAGGAGGAAAAACCGTTCTGGAAGGACCACAAGGGCGCGCAGGTCAACGCCATCCGCACCCGCACCTTGATCGAGAAATCCGACATCGTGGTGGTGCGCTTCGGTGACAAGTACAAGCAGTGGAACGCCGCGTTCGACGCGGGCTATGCGGCGGCGCTCGGCAAGCCGCTGATCATCAATCACGCACCCGATCTGACCCATCCGCTCAAGGAGGTCGACGGCGCGGCGCTGGCCGTGGCCGAGACACCGGAACAGGTCGTTGAGGTGCTGCGCTATGTCACGACGGGCGTGCTGAAGCGGTAGGGGGCTTATATTTTTCCCTTGTAGCCGGCGCTTTTCAGGATGGCATTCGCCGTATGCCGGCTTTTAAGAGTGCGGGGGACGAGAAGGATCTTTCCGCTCGTCTCCGACCGCCATTTCTCGTGCGATCCTTTGGCGTTTTGAATGTAGCGAAAGCCGAGGTCGTGAAGGATATCGGTGATTGTCTTGTAATATCCCGCCGGCACTTCAGGCCGCCGCGGGCGCCTTGTCGGGGCGCTGCCAGAGGATTGTGGGCACCAGATCCTTCAGCGGTGTGGCGGCGAGCTCCGCCTCGCTGAAATGATTGGCGACAATCAGTTCCGGTGCTGTCGCATTGAGGATTTCCTCGAATTCATCAAGGGTCGCAGCCTCGATATGCAGGCCCTCTATATCGCTTTCGCAATAGAAGACACCCGCCTCCTCATCCCAAAGAGATTTCACGGTGAACGTGCGCTGGACCATGATTGTTTCCTGCCTGTGCCCATCCTGGCTCGCGAAAACAGCTGCGATTTCCCGCTTAAATCGTACAGCGGACGACCGTCGGGATGCAACGCCGCACGGGTCAGCCGTTCTCCGGAGCCTTTGCCGATCTCCACGCAAAAAGCCGCGACCCTTTGGGAGCCGCGGCTTTTTGGTTCGACCGTGAAACGATCAGACGGCTTCAATCGCGCAGGCGATGCCCTGGCCGACGCCGATGCACATGGTCGAGAGCGCGCGTTTGGCGCCGCGCATCTGCAGTTCCAGCGCCGCGGTGCCGACGATGCGCGCGCCCGACATGCCGAGCGGATGGCCAAGCGCGATGGCGCCGCCGTTGGGATTGACGAAATCGGCGTCCTCGGCCACGCCGAGCTCGCGCAGCACGGCGATGCCCTGCGACGCGAAGGCCTCGTTCAGCTCGATGACGTCGAAGTCGGTGATCGCAAGACCGAGCCGTGCCATCAGCTTCTTCGTCGCAGGCGCGGGGCCGAAGCCCATGATGCGGGGTGCGACCCCGGCGGTGGCGCCGCCGGAGATCCTCGCGATCGGCGTCAGGCCGTATTTCTTCACAGCCGCTTCAGAGGCGATCAGCAGAGCCGCCGCGCCGTCGTTGACGCCCGAGGCGTTGCCCGCCGTCACGGAACCGTTCTCGCGGAACGGCGTGCCGAGCCTGGCGAGCGTCTCGACGGTCGTTCCGGCGCGCGGATGCTCGTCGGTGTCGACGACGATCGGATCGCCCTTGCGCTGCGGAATGGTGACGGGGACGATTTCCTTCGCCAGCCGGCCATTGGCCTGAGCGGCGACGGCCTTGTCCTGCGAGCGCACGGCAAACGCGTCCTGATCCGTTCGGGAGATGTTGAAGTCGGCGGCGACGTTTTCGCCGGTCTCCGGCATGCTGTCGACGCCATACTGCTTCTTCATCAAGGGATTGACGAAGCGCCAGCCGATGGTGGTGTCGTAGATCTCGGCGTTGCGCGAAAAGGCGCTGGTCGCCTTGGGCATCACGAAGGGCGCGCGCGACATGGATTCAACGCCGCCGGCGATGACCAGATCCGCCTCGCCCGCTTTGATCATGCGCGAGGCGGCGAGCGTCGCGTCCATGCCGGAGCCGCACAGCCGGTTGATGGTGGTGCCGGTGACCTCGAGGGGCAGCCCCGCCAGCAACAGCGCCATGCGCGCCACGTTGCGGTTGTCCTCGCCGGCCTGGTTGGCGCAACCGAAGATGACGTCGTCCACGGCGCCGAAGTCAACGGAAGGATTGCGTTCCATCAGCGCCTTCAGCGGGACGGCCGCCAGGTCGTCCGCGCGCACGGCGCTCAAGGAGCCGCCGAAGCGGCCGATCGGGGTGCGGACGTAGTCGCAGATATATGCGTCGGTCATGGTTTCTCTCAGGCCTCGTTGGGCAATGGGTTGGCAAGGTAGCCCGGTCAGGCGACGTCGTCACGGATGCCCCCTCATCCGGCCTTTCAGGCCACCTTCTCCCCAGGGGGAGAAGGACAGGCCGTGCGGGGTCGCCTAGGGCGTCCGGCAGCCGCCCCTCTCCCCGACGGGGAGAGGGTTGGGGTGAGGGGAATTTCTGTGTCCCCTACGCCTGATCGCCGTGCGCGGCGGCGGTGCGGGCATTGAGCGCGCGCAGAGCCTCGAGCTCCACGGACGTCGGCACCACGGTCTCCTCCACCGTGTCGGCGAACTGGATCGGCCAGCCGGTGGCCGCCACGATCTGCTCGCGGGTGATGCCGGGGTGGATGGAGACGACCTTGAATTCCTTGCTCACCGGGTCCGGCTTCATGATGCACAGGTCGGTGACGATCAGGCCCGGGCCCTTGGTGGTGACGCCCTTCTTCTGGCGGTCGTCATAGCCTTCGCCGTGACCGAGCGAGGTGCGGAACGACAGCTTGTCGACGAAGCCGCGCGGGCCCTGCTTCATGACCACGAAGATCTGTTCCGCCGAGGTGGCGATCTCCGGCGCGCCGCCGCCGCCCGGAAGGCGGACCTTCGGGTCGTCGTACGGGCCGATGACGGTGGAGTTGATGTTGCCGTGCTTGTCGATCTGCGCGCCGCCGAGAAAGCCGATGGAAATACGGCCGCCCTGCAGCCAGTAGCGGAACATCTCCGGCACGGAGACGGTGGTCAGCGCGGTCTCGCACAGCTCGCCGTCGCCGATCGACAGCGGCAGGACTTCGGGTTTGGTGGCGATGGTGCCCGATTCATAGATGAGCGTGATGTCCGGCGCGTGGGTGAGCCGCGCCAGGTTGCAGGCGGCCGACGGCAGGCCGATGCCGACGAAGCAGACGTCGTCATTGCCGAGCGCGCGGGCGGCGGCGACGGTCATCATTTCGGTTGACGTGTAGTCCATGGTGACCTCCCTCACGCTTTCTTTGTCGCATAGACGGCATAGGCCTCGGGGCCCTTCTCGAGCACGTTGGCGCGCATCCATTCCTGGAAGCTGTCGCGTTCGCGGGCGATGTCGTCCCAGCGCTTGTAAAAGGCATTGTCGCGCTCATAGGCGCCGTGCACGTAGGAGGGGTGCGCGCCGCCGGGAACGGCGACGACGGCGGAGACCGTCCAGCCCGGAAGCACCGTGGAATTCGGCGACGGCGGGTTCAGCTCGTCGACGATCTCCTCGACGGTGACGATGGAGCGCTTGGCGGCCAGCACCGCCTCCTTCTGCACGCCGACGATGCCTTCGATCAGCACGTTGCCGGCGCGGTCCGCCTTGTTGGCGTGGATGATCGTGACATCGGGCCGGATCGAGGGTACGGCGGCCAGCGTCTCGCCGGTGAAGGGGCAGGTGATCGACTTGATGTTGGGATTGACGTCCACCAGATCGACGCCGCGATAGCCGCGGAAAATCGCACAAGGCAGGCCGCTCGCGCCGGCTTCATAGGCGTTGGCCATGGCGGCGTGGCTGTGCTCCTCGATGGCCAGCGGCTTGGGCCACTGCTTTTCCACCGCGTCGCGCATGCGGTGCAGCGAGCCGACGCCCGGGTTGCCGCCCCAGGAGAACACGATCTTGTCGACGCAGCCCATGCCGATCAGCTGGTCGTAGAGAATGTCCGGCGTCATGCGGATGATGGTCAGCCCGGTGCGTTTCTGGCGGATGACTTCGTGCCCGGCGGCGTAGGGAATGAGGTGGGTGAACCCCTCCATCGCCACTGTGTCGCCATCGCGCACCAAGTCCGCGACGGCCTCCTTCAGCGTCATGATCCGTGCCATGTCGGTCCGTGTGCTCCCTGATCGGCCGGCTTGGGGACCGGCAATCCCTGTTGCAAAAGTTCGTGATGCGAACTAAAATTCGTACTGCGATACTTTTTGCTCCCAACCGGAAGGTCTGTCAAGAGCCCCCGGCGGGCGGGACAGACGCTTGCGGCGCGCGCAACGGAAATGGGAAAGACGGTCATGGCACACACGGAAGACGAGGCCGCCGCGCCGGCCGGGCGCGGGCGTGAATTCGTGGGGTCGCTGGAGCGCGGGCTGAAGGTGCTGCAGGCGCTGGGCGAGGCGCCGGACGGTCTGACGCTGACCGACGTCGCCGGGCGCATCGGCCTGACGCGGGCCACCGCGCGGCGCTTCCTGCTGACGCTTCTGGAGCTGGGATTCGTGCGCCAGGACCGCAGGCTGTTCATTCTCACGCCGAAGGTGCTGTCGCTGGGCGTCTCCTATCTCTCCAACCGGCCGATCTGGCAGAACGCCGAGCCGGCGATGCAGGAGCTGTCGCGCCAGCTCAACGAGTCCTGTTCGGCCGCCGTGCTCGACGGCGACGATGTGGTCTATGTGGCGCGTGTCGCGGGCAAGCGGATCATGTCGGTCAACATCACCATCGGCACGCGGCTGCCGGCGCTGGTCACCTCCATGGGGCGGGTGCTGCTGTCGAACATGTCGGCAACCGCGCTGCACGGGTTTCTGGAGGGCGCGCAGATCCGGCGCTACACCGAGCACACGATCACCGATCGCGACGCGTTGTTTCGCGAGATCGAAAGCGCCCGGGTCAACGGATATGCGATCGTCGATCAGGAGCTTGAGCTGGGCCTGTGTTCCATCGCCGTGCCGCTGCGCGACCGCGCCGGCCGCGCCTTCGCCGGGCTCAACATCTCCACTCAGGCGGCGCGAATCACGCGCGAGGCGCTGATTCGCGATGTGCTGCCGCTGATGCGCGAAGCGGCGCGCCGAATCGAGGAATTCCACACCAGTTGATTTGTGCATTGCAAAAATATGGTGAGTATCATTGGTATTATTTACTATATCAAATGCGCTTGTTCCAGTTGATCCATGGTGTCCGGGACATTTTTGTGGCGTTGCCTCGATAACTTGATACGATTTATCTTGATATCAGTGCAGTTGGTTCTTCTCCTTGGCAGGAAAGAAGATCCAGGTGTGTGAAATATTCACAAGAATAAACATAATCGTGCACGGTGCCATCGCGCCGGCGGACTATTCCCGGATCGCCAATGCCACAATACAAAAGAACCGCCTCGACTCGTGACAGGCTGCTTCAGGCTGCTTGTGAAATTTTCTCAATCAAGGGATTTCGCGACACCACCGTCGCCGACATCTGTGACGTCGCGCAGGCCAACATCGCCGCGGTGAACTATCATTTCGGCAACAAGGAAAAGCTCTACCGCGAAGTGTGGAGCCAAGTGCTGAAGACCTATGAGGAGGGCGGCGCGGCGACGCCGCCACGCAGCGAGATCGCCGCGGACGACTTGCTCTACGGCTATGTGGTCGACCGGCTGACCTGGCTGCTCGGTGGCGACCAGCTCGAACGGCTCATCCGCTTCGAGGTCACCCAGCCGAGCGGCCATGTCGATGATCTGCGCGACGCCGCGCTGCGATCGACGCAGCAGCATTTCCTCGACGTGATCCAGCGGATCGCCGGCGGCGGCCTGAGCCCGGACAACGTGCAGCTGTGCTGCACCAGCATTGTCAGCCAGTGCCGGGCCCTGATGATGCTCAGCCAGCTCGATCACCGCAGCGAGGAGGGCTATGTGGTGCCCGGCGCGAAAATCCGCGCCTTCGCGCGGCACGTGACGACGTTCTCGATCGCCGGCATCAAGGCGCTGGCCGAACACGAGAGCGCCGGCGCGGAGCGGTAGCCCGGTCACTCCTGCGCCAGGCGCGCGACCCAGGCGCAGGCTTCTTCCACATTCGCCACGGTTTCCATGACCGGCAGCTCGGGCCGGTCGATCATCACCACCGGCAGGCCGAGGGCTCGGGCGGCGGCGAGCTTGGCGGCTCCCGCCTTGCCGCCGCTGTTCTTGGCGACGAGCACGGAAATCCTGTGCGCGCGCAGCAACGCCGCCTCGTCGCGGGTGTTTTCTCCCGGTGGCGCCAGCAGGACTTTTCCTTTCGGCATCTCCGCGTCCGGCTCCGGCGGATCGATCATCCGCATCGTGAAGGAGACATCGGCGCGCGCCGAGAAGGCGGCGAGATCGGTCTTGCCGATCGCGAGGAAGGCGCGGGCGCCGGCGGGCAGCGCGGCGGCGGCTGCCGCGGCATCCGCGACCAGTTTCCACTCATCCTCCGGCAGCGGCTGCCAGGCCGGGCGCTGCAGCCGCAGCAGTTTCGTGCCCGTGACGGCGCAGGCCTCGGCGGCGTGGCGCGTCATCCGGGCGGCGAAGGGGTGCGTCGCGTCGATCAGCGCGGCGATTTCCCCGCGCGCAGATAGTCAACCAGTCCCTCGACGCCGCCGAAGCCGCCGCTGCGGGTCTCCACGCCGAGGCCGGCGGGGGCGCTGGTGACGCCGGCGAGCGACGCGGTGACGCGGACCCGGCCGTCATCCTTGAGCCGGGCGGCCAGCAGGCGGGCTTCGCGGGTGCCGGCCAGCAGCAGGATCTTCAGCGGTTCATTCATCGGTCACTCATTCGTCTGGTTTTCGGCCGTTTGCTCCTGGGCATGGCCGATTGGGGTTCCCGCGCGGTCGATGACCAGCACGTCGGCCTGGATGGGCGCGTCGCGCAGCACGTGGCGCACGGTCGTCAGCGCCCGGGCCGCGATAATGTCGCCGAGCGGCATTGAGGCCTTTTCGCAGGCGTCGAACACCTGCTTGGCGGTGTTGGCGCCGCGCGCGAGATCGACAAGGCGCGGATCGGCGCCGTTGGACCGCAGGAGGTCGGCGAGCGCGTTCAAATCGACCTGGCCGCGTTTGGAATGCAGATCCAGATGGCCCTGCGCCAGCTTGGTGATCTTTCCCGGGCCGCCCGCGATGGTGACGCGGGCCACGGGGTGCTGGCGAAGGTACTTCAATGTGCCGCCGACGAAGTCGCCCATGTCGAGCAGCGCCTCCTCGGGCAGGCCGTGATGGGCGCGCACCGCGGCTTCCGACGTGGCGCCGGTGGCGCCCGCCACATGGGTGAGGCCCGTGGCGCGGGCCACGTCGATGCCGCGATGGATGGAGGCGATCCAGGCGGCGCAGGAAAACGGCCGCACGATGCCGGTGGTGCCGAGCACCGAGAGGCCGCCGAGGATCCCCAGCCGGGGGTTCATGGTCTTTTGCGCCAGCCGCGCGCCATCGGCGATCGAGATGGTGATCTCCACGTCGCCCCTGGCGCCGAGCCGCTGGGCGACTTCGGCGACCACCTCCGTCATCATCGTTCGCGGCACGGGGTTGATGGCGGGCTCGCCCGGCGGGATCGGCAGTCCGGGTTTGGTGACCGTGCCGACGCCCTCGCCAGCCTTGAACACCACGCCGGAACCCGGCGGCAAAAGCCCTACCCGGGCGGAGACCAGCGCGCCGTGGGTGACATCCGGATCGTCGCCCGCATCCTTGACGATGCCGGCGCTGCACCAGCCGTCGCCTGTCTCTTCCGTCGCCAGCGCGAACGACGGCTGCTCGCCGCGCGGCAGGGTGATCGTCACGGGATCGGGAAACCGGCCGCACAGCAAGGCCTCGAAGGCTGCCTTGGTGGCGGCTGTGGCGCAGGCGCCGGTGGTCCAGCCCCGGCGCAGCTCGGAAGGGGCGGCCTGGTTCATGCCGTCTTTATAGGCGGCAACCTCGCGCGATGCGAGGGCCAAGCGCGCAATCGGGGCGCTGTGCCGGGCGGCCTTGGCGGCGCGCGCGCGACAGCGTAAAACCGGAACATGACAGACGAATCCGCCCCACCGCAATCCGATCCGCTCGCGCCGCCGTCCGGCGGCTTCCTGCCCGACTTCGAGCCGGGCTGGGTGTGGCTGGCCGGCGCCGGCCCCGGCGATCCGGGGCTGGTGACGCTGCACACGCTCAACGGCCTGCGCCAGGCGGATGTGGTGGTCTATGACGCGCTCGTCGACACGCGCATTCTGGACTGGGTCAAGCCGGGAGCGTTGACCGAATACGCCGGCAAGCGCGGCGGCAAGCCCTCGCCCAAGCAGCGCGACATCTCGCTCCGGCTGATCGAGCTGGCGCGCTCGGGTAAACGGGTTCTGCGGCTGAAGGGCGGCGATCCCTTCGTCTTCGGCCGGGGGGCGAGGAGGCGCTGGCGCTGGTGGCGGCCAAGATTCCCTTCCGCATCATTCCCGGCGTCACCGCCGGCATCGGCGGCATGGCCTATGCGGGCATCCCGCTCACCCACCGCGACGTGAACCAGTCCGTGACCCTGCTCACCGGACACGACCAGAGCGGGCTGACGCCGAGCGCCTTCGACTGGGCGGCGATCGCCCGGGCGACGCCGGTGATCGTCATGTACATGGCGATGAAGCATCTCGAGCAGATCGCGCAGGAACTGATCAGGGGCGGCCGCAGCGCGGACGAGCCGGTGGCGGTGATCACCCGCGCCTCGCTGCCCGACCAGCAGGTTCTGGAGACCACACTGGCACGCGCGGCAAGCGATGTGGCGGCGTCGGATCTCGAGCCCCCGGCGATCGTCTGCGTGGGCGGCGTCGTGCGTCTACGCGCGGGCCTCGACTGGCTCGGCGCGCTGGAAGGCCGCGTGCTGGACGCGGATCCGCTGGCCCGCAACGACGCGTCGCAGGCGGGATGAGCGCGCAGACGGGAAACGCAAGGGCGCTGGTCATGGCAGCACCGGCGTCCGGCTCCGGCAAGACGGTGCTGACGTTGGCCCTGCTGCGCGCCTACGCCCGCGCGGGCCGCAAGGTGGCGTCGGCCAAGGCAGGGCCGGACTACATCGATCCCAGATATCATGAAGCGGCCAGCGGCGCGCCATGCGTCAATCTCGACGCCTGGGGCATGGGCGAGGGCACGCTGTTCGATCTCGCCGGGCGGCAGGCGCGGGGCCGCGATCTGCTGATCATCGAGGGCGTCATGGGGCTGTTCGACGGCGCGGCCGACGGCTCGGGCACCACCGCCGATCTGGCGATGACGCTCGATGCGCCGGTGGTGCTGGTGGTGGATGCGGCGAAACAGGCGCAGTCCGTCGGCGCGCTGGTGCGGGGTTTCCGTGATCATCGCCCCGGACTGACGCTCGCCGGCGTGCTGCTCAACCGCATCGGCAGCACCCGGCACGAGGCGATGCTGCGCGGCGCGCTGGAGGATATCGGCGTCGAGGTTCTGGGCGCCGTGCCGCGCTCCCAGGCGCTGTCGCTGCCCGAACGCCACCTGGGGTTGGTGCAGGCGGGCGAGCATGCGGATCTCGAGGGATTTCTCGAAGCGGCGGCGGACGCGGTGGACGCAGCGCTCGATCTCGACCGGCTGGCGGAGGTGGCGCGGCCGCTCGCAAAGCCCGCGCCGAGCACGCTGCCGCGGTCGGAACGCGGCCACGGGCTGGCGCCGCTGGGCCAGCGCATCGCCATCGCCCGCGACGACGCCTTCGCCTTTGCCTATCCGCATCTGCTCGACGGCTGGCGCCGCGCCGGCGCGGAGCTCACGTTCTTCTCGCCGCTTGCCGACGAGCCGCCCGCCGAGGACGCCGACGCGATCTATCTGCCCGGCGGCTATCCGGAACTGCACGCCGGCCGCATCGCCGCGGCGCGGACGTTCCTCAGCCGGCTGTGCATGGCGGCGCGCGCCCGCACCCGCGTCTATGGCGAGTGCGGCGGCTACATGGTGCTGGGCGAGGGGCTGGTGGATGCGGAGGGCGCGCGCCACGCCATGGCGGGGCTGCTGCCGCTGGAGACGAGTTTCGCCAGCCGCAAGCTGCATCTGGGCTACCGTCGGCTGACGCCGCTGGGCTCGGTCGCGCCCTGGGCGCATCCGCTCAGCGCCCATGAATTCCACTACGCCTCGATCCTGCGCGAGGGTACGGACGGGCGCGAGACGGAGCGGCTGTTCGCCGCCACCGACGCGCAAGGCCAGTATCTGGGCACCATCGGACTGCGCGCCGGCACCGTGATGGGCTCCTTCGCCCACGTCATCGCGCAGGCGGGATAAATCACCTGTTCGCTTGAAGCCGCAAACCGACTTGCCCATATTGGGGAGGAAGCGGACCCCCAACGGGTCCGACCGGATGCCACATGAGGCGCGTCGCAAGAGGACGTCTCGGGTCCGGACCTTCAAGGTCGCTTGAAAAGGACTTTGACGATGTCGCGTCTATCGGCGTTCTCCAGCCCGTTGCTGCTCGGATTCGATGATATCGAGCGGGTGCTGGACCGGGTTTCCAAAGCCGCGAATGACGGCTACCCGCCCTACAATATCGAGCGCCTGCCGCGTGCGGACGGCGTCACTGGCGAGATGCTGCGCATCACGCTGGCCGTTGCGGGATTCACGCGCGATCAGCTCGATGTCAGCGCCGAGGAGAACCAGCTGGTGATCCGGGGCTGCCAGAGCGACGACAACGGCGAGCGGCAGTATCTGCATCGCGGCATCGCCGCGCGGCAGTTCCAGCGCGCGTTCGTCTTGGCGGAAGGCATCGAGATTCTCGGCGCCGATCTCAAGGACGGTCTGCTCTCCATCGACCTTGCCCGTCCGGAACCCGCACGCATCGTGCGCAAGATCGACATCAGCACGCACGACTGACGGCATCGTTGGGCGCACAGGCGCCGGCGGAACTGCGCAACCATTTGGCAGGCCGCACAACAAAAGGGATCACCATGGTGCACGATGAAGTAAACCGCGTCGATGCGGAGACATTCGCTCATTTGGGTGATGGTGACATCGCATACATCCGCGAAGTCCGCTCCGAGGACGTCAAGAACATGTTCCCCAATGCGCCGCAGATGATCGGCGGCATGAAGCTGTGGGCGCTGCTCAGCGCCGACGGCTCGCCGATCATGCTGGCCGACAGCCGCGATGCGGTCATCGCCAACGCAATGGAAGCCGAGCTGACCACGGTCAGCGTCCACTAGAGCAGATCCGTTTCTTACAGAATCGGATCGTTGCTCTAAGTCTTTGTTTTGGAGCAAATCCGGACGGATAACCGGTATCCACTTATCCTGGATTTGCTCTAGCCAAACCGCGGTCCGATGGGAATGTCTGACGCGAGGCACATGCCATGCCTGTAGCGACGCTGGACACGCCCGTCGGGCGGCTGGCGGTAAGCGCGCGCGACGATGCCATCGTCGCGCTTGACTGGTCGGGCGAGGACGAAGGCGCGCGCACGCCTCTGCTTGTCGAGGCGCTCGGCCAGCTCAAAGCCTATTTTTCCGGAACACTGAAGGCCTTCGACCTGCCGCTCGCGCCCAGAGGCGCGGCGTTCCACCAGCAGGTCTTCGCGGCCATGTCGGCCATTCCCTATGGCCAGACGCGAACCTATGGCGAGATCGCCGCGGCGCTGGGCACCTGCGGCCAGCCGGTCGGCCAGGCCTGCGGCGCCAATCCGATTCCCGTCATCATCCCGTGCCACCGGGTGCTCTCGGCGCAAGGCCTGGGCGGCTATTCCGGCGCGGGCGGGCTCGAGACCAAGATCGCGCTCTTGAAGCTGGAAGGCGGCTACCCGTTTCTCGTGTGAGGCGGAGCCATCGACTGGTTCATGAATTCTGGTCGAGTGCCAGCCAGTCTGGTATTTTAGCCGTCGCTCAATGGTGACAGCGCACGGTGGCTTGACGCGATGAGTGGCCTTTTTAGCAGAATGAAGTTTGAACCGATCTGGATACTCGGATTGATGGCGTTCCTGCTGGGCAATGTCTCAAATGCCCTTGGTGTGACCGAAAAGGCTTTGGGTCTGTTTTGGGCAGAAGCCCCCGCACCGCCGCAGGTCGTGAACAGCTATGCGGCATTTGCTGTGGGGCTCGTTGAACGCCAGCGAGTCAACGAAATTTTCGACTCGGTTTTCATTGAAAACGCCGTGCTTCGGCAGGGCGGACCGACCGACGAGCAGATGCGTGGCTTTGTCGAATCGGAGAACAGGAAGCTGGCACAGGCCGGCGAGTGCAACATACGCATCGAGAGTGGAGAATGTGCGTCTATTGATTACTATCAATTATATGTTGTTGGGATAATGCTCAAAAATGAGGGTGGGGCGCCAATAAAGTCTTCGAAGATGGTTTTTGATCGCTTTGATCTCGACGAAACGTTTCGGGGAATATCCCACTTTAGCATCAACTACACAAAAATTGAGAATGGATGTCTTTATAGCTTCCCGGAGCGGCCGTGCACCTTGGCGGTAGGCGACACCAAGCCGAGCAAATTTGAATTGAAGTTGCCGGAATTGGTGAAGGGAAAGCCCATTTACGTACCGATGTTCCTGGTGCTCGTGCCGCATTCGACGGTCGAGACGCGTGACTGGTACCAGTTTCAATGGGGCCTGTTTCTTAGTCCCAGGAAATTCATCTACGAGTACGGCGACGGCTATGAGGGAGAATTCGTTCCCCGCGAAATGCTGGAAAACGTTTTCGAAATTGATGATTTTGTCTTCGGGCTCGGCTGAGCAGCCCGCACTGGCTCAGCTCGCCGGGCCCTTCGCGGATAGCCAATCGAGGGATGTGTCCTCTAAAGGCGACAACCACAGGCTCGCCGCCGCCGTCAGGCGGCGTTGGAATTGAGGTTCTGCGTCAGAAGCGCGTAGATCGCGTCCGTGTCAGTGCTGGCGCGCAGCTTGGCGGCGATGCTGGGATCGCGCAACTGCCGCGCGATACGGGCCAGCGCCTTGAGATGATCCGCGCCCGCGCCCTCGGGCGCCAGAAGCACGAAAACCAGATCCACCGGCTGGTCGTCCAGCGCGTCGAAGTCGATCGGCCGGTCGAGCCGGGCGAAGACGCCGACGAGCCGGTCGAGCGCGACGGGCTTGCCATGCGGGATGGCGATGCCGTGTCCGACGCCCGTGGAGCCGAGACGTTCGCGCTGCAGCAGCGTGTCGAAGATATCGCGTTCGGGAAGTCCGGTGATCGAGGCTGCCTTGCCGGCCAGTTCCTGGATCACCTGCTTCTTGCTGTTCACCTTCAATGCCGGGACGATGGCGTCGGCGGTGATGAGGTCGCTCAGATCCATTGCAAATGCCCATTGGCTGCGTGACGGGCCCGATCGGGCCTCGGAGGCGCCGTGATCCCCGGCCGCGGACGGTCCCGGTGGTCGGCGCGCGGAGCCCGGACGCAGGTGCGTCCGGACTCAACGTTTTTCACGCGTTGTTGGTTCCCTGGGCTACCAGGGACGGGTCGATCCAGCCGATGTTGCCGTCGGACCGCCGGTAGACGACGTTGAGGCCGCCGTTGCCCGCGTTGCGGAACATGATCAGCGGAACTTCGGTGAGGTCCATTTCCATGACCGCCATGCCGACGGTCAGCGTCTTGACCCGCTCCGGCGTCTCGGCGATCACAATCGGATTGAAATTCTCTTCCAGTTCCTCGTCGTCCTCCGGAGAGGCGATGACATAGGCGGTGGCGGCGAAGGCGTCGGCGCCCTTGTCGCCGTTGTGATGGTCCTTCAGCTTGCGCTTGTAGCGGCGCAGGCGCTTTTCGATCCGGTCGGCCGCCTGATCGAAGCTGACGCGCGGATCCTGGGAATCGGCCGAGGTTTGCAGCACCACGCCGGTGTCCAGGTGGATCTTGCATTCGGCGCGGTAACCGGAGCCCTCGCGCCCGAGCGTGACGGTGCCGTCATAGCCCCCGTCAAAATACTTCGACAGCGCGTCGTCGATGCGTTCCTGTGCATGGACGCGCATCGCGTCGCCCACATCGACGTTCTTTCCCGAAATCCGCAAAGTCATAGGAACCTCTGAGTTTTCCCAACGCAAACGTGGGTCATGCCGGAATCAACACGCGGTTTCCGCGATGCCGCGGCCCGGTGTGCTCCGGTCTGACAAGGGCGGTCCCGTCGCAGGACGGGGCGCCCCTATTGCGTCATGGCATGCCGTGCATGCCCAGTTTCCGATATGTGCGCCATACCGGGACACCGACGTCGGTCAGGCCCGGTCTTCTAAGACTCAAGCGCACGTAAGTCAATCACATCGGGCTGCGCCGCGGATGCGTAGTGCCGCGGATGATCTAGGCGAATGCCCGTTTTTCCCGCCGCCTTTGGACGGAGGAGGGAATGCGCATCGCCTCGCGGTACTTTGCAACCGTACGCCTTGCTATGTCGATACCGGCCTCCTTCAGTAACTTGACGATCGTGTCGTCGGACAGAATGGCGCTGGGTGGTTCCTCGTCGATCAACTGCCTGATGCGGTGGCGCACGGATTCCGCGGAGTGCGCGTCGCCGCCTTCGGAAGAGGCGATCGACGAGGTGAAGAAATACTTGAACTCGAAAATCCCGCGCGGCGTCGCCATGTACTTGTTCGAGGTGACGCGGGAAACCGTGGACTCGTGCATGCCGATGGCGTCGGCCACGGTGCGCAGGTTGAGCGGCCGCAGATAGCGCACGCCATGGGTCAGGAAGGCGTCCTGCTGGCGCACGATCTCGGTGGCCACCTTGAGGATCGTCTTGGCCCGCTGGTCGAGGCTCTTGACCAGCCAGTTGGCGGTCTGCAGGCAGTCGACGAGATAGGCCTTGTCGTGCTCGCCGCGCGCGTTCCTGGCGACGCTGGCGTAGTAGGTGCGGTTGATCAGCACCTTGGGCAGGTTCTCGCTGTTCAGCTCGATGTTCCAGCCGCCGGTCGACGCCGCGCGGATCACCACGTCGGGCACCACCGGCTGGATCAGCAGCGAGCCGAAGGCGCTGCCGGGGCGCGGATCGAGCGCGCGGATCTCGGCGATCATCTCCGACAGATCCTCGTCATCGACGCCGCACAGCTTCTTCAGCGGATCGAAGTCGCGCCGGGCCAGCAGCTCGAGATTCTCGATCAGCACCTGCATGGCCGGATCGTAGCGGTTGCGCTCCTTGAGCTGCAGCGTCAGGCATTCGGTCAGATCGCGCGCGAAGACGCCGGTGGGATCCAGCGTCTGCAGGACACCCAGCACCGCTTCGACCGCGTCCGGCGTGGCGCCGAGCTTTTCGGCAATCTCCGTCAGATCCGCGCGCAGGTAGCCTGCCTCATCGACATTGTCGATCAGGTTCTGGGCGATCAGCCGGTCTTCGGGACGCTGGACCGCCAGCACCATCTGTTCGGAAAGATATCCCGCCAGCGACTGTTCGGCGGCGACGAAGGATTCCAGATTGTAGTCCTCGCCCGATCCCGATCCGCGCGACGAGGTGGTCTGCCAGGGATCGCCGCCCTGCGGACCCGCGTCGCCCTTGCCGCCGGGCGTGTCCTCGGGAAAGACGTTGCTGAAATCGGTGTCCAGCTTGTCGGCGATGCCGGACGGGTCTTTTTCGAGCTGGGCTTCCAGCCAGTCGGCGGCGTTCTGGTCGCCGCCGCCATCCATCTCCGCGGTGTTCGCAAAGCTCTCGCCCGCCTCGCCGGTCGCCGCGTTCTGATCGCCGGCCGGGGCATCATGGTCCGCCTCGGAACCGGCCTCCCGATCCACGCCGGACGCCTCGGCGGGCGCGCCGTCCTCGGCCTCGCCGCGCTCCAGAAGCGGATTGCGCTCCAGCTCGGTGTCGACATAGGCGATGAGGTCGAGATTCGACAGCTGCAGCAGCTTGATCGCCTGCATCAGCTGCGGTGTCATCACCAGCGACTGGCTTTGACGTACCTCTAATCTCGGTGAGATGGCCATATGGCGTCGACGCGTCCCTGCGATCTGGTCCGATTCTTGCCTACAGGTTATCGCAAATAATGCATCAAAGCGTAAAGAGTGATTCCGAATCCCCGCTACAACGTAAATTGTTCACCCAGATAGAGGCGGCGCACGTCGGGGTTGTCGACGATGTCGCGCGGCAGGCCCTCGGTCAGCACCTCGCCGGCGGCGATGATGTAGGCGCGGTCGATCAGCCCCAGCGTCTCGCGCACGTTGTGATCGGTGATCAGCACGCCGATGCCGCGCGCGGTCAGGTGATGCACCAGTTCCTGGATGTCGCCGACCGCGATGGGATCGATGCCGGCGAAGGGCTCGTCGAGCAGGATGAACGACGGCCGGCTGGCCAGCGCGCGGGCGATTTCCACGCGCCGCCGCTCGCCGCCCGACAGCGCGATCGAGGGCGACTTGCGCAGGTGCGACACGCCGAACTCGCCCAGCAGCTCGTCGAGCTCATGCTCGCGGCGGGCCCGGTCGGGCTCCACCACCTCGAGCACGGCGCGAATATTCTGCTCCACGTTGAGGCCGCGAAAGATCGAGGCTTCCTGCGGCAGATAGCCGATGCCCAGCCGCGCGCGGCGGTACATGGGCAGCCGGGTGATGTCGAAGCCGTCGAGATGGATGGTGCCGTGGTCGGGCTGGATCAGCCCGGTGATCATGTAGAAGACGGTGGTCTTGCCCGCGCCGTTGGGCCCCAGCAGGCCCACGGCCTCGCCGCGGCGCACCGACAGGCTGACATGCTTGACGACCTTGCGCCGGCGGTAGCTCTTGGCGATGCCCTCGATGACCAGCGCGCCTTCGCCCTCGATGTCCCGCTCCGCGCCCTGATGCGCGCCGGGCGCGGCCGAGCCGTTGCCTGATCCGCTGGCCGGGGAGCGGGATGTCCCTGAGCGTGAGGCCCGGGAACCGGGGAAGGGAAACAGTTTCACTGTGGCGGATCTCGCGAAGGCTGTGAGGGCCGCGGCCGGGATCAGGCGTTCCGGGCGGGCCGTACCATGGTCTTGCAGACTGATCTAGAGACTTCCGCGCGCGCTGTCGAGGTGCGCGGATCACACGCCGGGCCGCGGCGGCGCGCCTCAAACGGCTGTGGCAGGGGACCGATCAGTTGGACGGCGGCGGCTGGCGGAAGCTGTTGGGGGTGATCAGCACCTTCACGCGGCCCTTGGCGGGCGCCTCGAGATCCACCTTGCCGGTCTTCAGGTTGACCGTCAGCTTGCTGCCGACGACGATGTTCGGCCCCTGGCTGAGCACCACCTTGCGGCCGGTGAGCACCAGGCGTTCCTTGTCCATGTCGAAGGTGGCGCTGTCGCCGGTGGCGGTCTGGTCGCGCGAGGAAATATAGACGGTGCCGCTGGCCTCGAGCCGCGAGATGCGGCTCTGGACGGCGTCGCCGGTGGCCGAGCCGGCGTAAAAGACCTTCAGCCGCTCGGTCTTCAGCGTCGCCTCGCCCTGGCGCACCACCACGTCGCCGGCGAATTCCGCCATATGGCTCTGGTCGTGCACCTCCAGTTCGCGCGCCTCGATCTCGATGGGGTCCTTGGCGTTGGAGCCGAAGCCGGCAAACGCGTTGGAAAACGTCTGCGCCTGCGCGCCCGGGATCAGACATGCGAGCGCACCCGCCAGCGCGAGCGCCAGAAGCAGCGCGCCGCGCCGCATGGCCGCGGGCCGGGCTGCGAGGGTCATGGGCGTCATTGAGCGGTCTCCGTGGCGGGTGCGGTTTCCTGGCCGGGGGACGTCGACATGAAGTCCTTGTCCAGCGCCGTCGGTTGCAGCTTCATCGAGATGCCGTTGGAAAAGCGCACCGTTGTGCCCTCCTGGTCCACGTCGATCTTGCCGGCGCGAAAGTGGCCGTGTCGAGACGAGATGTCGATGGAATCGTCGGACAGGATGGCGCCGGTCTTCAGATCGATGGTCGCGGCGCTCAGCGTCGCCTGATAGCCGCGGCTCCATTCGATTTCAATGCCGTCGTCGAGCGCGAGCTGTTCCGCGCCGCTGTCGTAGGTGCCATGCGCGGCGGTGATCGCCGCCCATTCGGTGGCCGAGAGCTTCAGCCGGGCGGTGATCTCTTCCAGCTGGATGATCTTGGGGGTGAACAGGTTCTGTGTCGCGCGCCGCGCGGAGACCTGATAGGAGCGCTCGCCGTCATGGCCCGACAGCTTGGGGTTGTTCATGACGATGCTGCCGTCGCCGGTCAGGCCGATCTGGCCGAGGTCCAGCCCCGGCAGCAGGCTCTGCAGCGCGGTGGCGCCGACGACGCCCAGCACCAGCAGGCCGCTGATCGCCGGCAGCAGCATTTTCATGATCCGCACCCGGCGGGAATGGCGCCGGGCGGCCTTGCGCTGGCGCGCCAGATGCGCCGCCGAATGGCCGCGCCAGCCCGTCAGCCGCGCGCGTCCGGACGCACGCGGCGCCGTCCGTCCCGGCTCCCGCCCGAGAAAGGGCAGATCCGGCGCGGGCATGTCGTGTGCTCCGGGCATGGTGCCGTGCGTCATCTGTCGTGTCCGCTCAATCCGCCATGGCGGTCCCGGGCAAGCGCAAGGGCGCCCTCGGCCGGGGGTGCAAAACCACCATATGGCGCTTTATGAGCGAAGTGCGAGCGCCTGTCGTGCAATATTTCCCGCAGAACCGCGCGCGGCCGGGGACCAGGGCGCGAGGGCTCCGGCCTTCCTGCGAGCGGACACGGCTTACGAATGGGCGAGGATGTCGATGTCCGGCCAGCCCTCGAGATCGAGCCGCGCGCGGGCGGGCAGGAAGTCGAAACACGCCTGCGCCAGGTCCAGGCGACCCTCGCGCTCCAGCATCACCGTGAGTTTTTCGCGAAGCCCGTGCAGATGCAGCACGTCCGACGCCGCATAGGTGAGCTGCGCCTCGGTGAGATCGTCCGCGCCCCAGTCCGAGCTCTGCTGCTGCTTGGACAGATCCACGCCGAGCAGCTCGCGCGTCAGATCCTTGAGCCCGTGCCGGTCCGTGTAGGTGCGCACCAGACGCGAGGCGATCTTGGTGCACCAGATCGGCGTCGTCGAGATGCCCAGCCCGGCGGAAAGTGCTGCCACGTCGAAGCGGGCGAAATGGAAGATCACGGTTATCGATGGGTCGCTGAGCAGCTTCTCGAGGTTCGGCGCGGCCGTCTGGCCCTTGGCGATCTGCACCACGTCCACCGTGCCGTCGCCGGGCGACAGCTGCACCACGCACAGCCGGTCGCGCTTGGGGTTCAGCCCCATGGTCTCGGTGTCCACCGCCACAGCATTGGTGGCGGCATAGGCGGAAAGATCGGGCAGATCGCCCTTGTGCAGCCGGATGGTCATGGATGTCTCGCAATGTGGAACGGCGCGCAGGCCGCGCTTTGACAGGCTGTGTACGCCAGAACGGGCGAGCGATGCAAACGGGGGAAGAGTGCCCAGGCCCGCAAGACGCCGCGCCAGATCAAGCCTGGCGCGCGCAATGGTGTGTGCGGCGGCGCGGCAGGCGTCGGAAAGAGGAGAATCCAGACACAAAAAAAGCCCGGCGAACCGGGCTTTTCTTGGAGATATCCGGATGAACTGGAACATCCGAAGCAGTGATTTGGTGCCCAGGAGAGGACTCGAACCTCCACTCCCTTTCGAGAACTAGCACCTGAAGCTAGCGCGTCTACCAGTTCCGCCACCTGGGCCGATGGCGGCGATGTTTACGGGGCGCGCGGGAGCTTGTCAATCGACTCTCAAGCGGCATTCCGCTTTTCCACCGCCACACGCAAGGCGATCGGTTTTCGAGCGCTCTTCACAGCGCCGCGCCGAGGCGGTATGAGAACGAGCAGAAGGCTTTCAAGGGGTTGGGCGCGCGGTGCGCCCTCCCGCGGCGCGCAACGCGTCCCGGCGCGATTTGCGCGCGGACGGGCACTTGACGAGGAACGGCAGGCCATGACCACGGCACTCAACGGCAAACTGGCGACGGTGTTCGGCGGATCCGGCTTTGTCGGCCGCCATGTGGTGCGCGCGCTGGCCCAGCGCGGCTGGCGGATCCGGGTGGCGGTGCGCCGCCCCGATCTGGCGGGTTTCCTGCAGCCGATGGGCGGCGTCGGCCAGATCCAGCCCGTGCAGGCCAACCTGCGCTACCGCTGGTCGGTGGACCAGGCGGTGGACGGCGCGGACGCGGTGATCAATCTCGTCGGCGTGCTGGCGCAAAGCGGCAAGCAGACGTTTGACGCGGTGCATGCGTTCGGCGCGGGCGCTGTGGCGGAAGCCGCGCGCGGCGCGGGCATTGCCAATGTGGTGCATCTGTCGGCCATCGGCGCGGACGCGCAGTCCAATTCGGGCTACGCGCGGTCGAAGGCGGCCGGCGAGGCGGCGGTGCGCGAGACGCTGAAAGCCGCGGTGATCATGCGGCCCTCCATCGTCTTCGGTCCCGAGGACGATTTCTTCAACCGCTTCGCCGGCATGGCGCGGATGTCGCCGGCGCTGCCGCTGATCGGCGGCGGCGAGACGAAATTCCAGCCGGTGTTTGTCGGCGATGTGGCGGAAGCCATCGCGCGGGCGGTCGAGGGTGAGGCGAGGGCGGGCGCGACCTATGAGCTGGGCGGCCCGCAGGTGAAGTCCTTCCGCGAATGCCTGGAGCTGATGCTCGAGATCATCGGCCGCAAGCGCCTGCTGCTGCCTGTGCCGTTCGCCGCCGCCCGGATGATCGGCCGCGTCGCCCAGCGCCTGCCCGGCGCGCCGCTGACGCTGGACCAGGTGCGGATGCTGGAGCACGACAACGTGGTGTCCAGTGCGGCGCGCGAGGCGGGGCTGACGCTCGACGGCCTGGGCATCCAGCCCGACACGATGGCCGCGATCCTGCCGAGCTACCTGTGGCGCTTCCGCGAGCACGGTCAGTACGACGCGCATCCGATCGTGTGAGGCCAGCCGACGCCGCGCTCAGCCGAGGAAGTAAAGCCCCGCGAAGCCGAGCGTGCCGACGAGGATCCGCCACCAGGCGAACAGCGCGAAGCCGTGCTGGGCGACATAGCCCAGCAGCCAGCGCACCACGGCGACGCCGGCGAGAAACGCGGTGACGAAGCCGATCGAGATCACCGCCACGTCGTCGGCGCTGAGAATGTCGTAGTTCTTGTAAAGATCCAGCGCGAAGGCGCCGGTCATCGTCGGCATGGCGAGGAAGAACGAGAATTCCGCCGCCGAGCGCTTGTCGGTGCCCAGCAGCAGCGCGCCGCCGATCGTCGCGCCCGAGCGCGAGACGCCGGGCACCATGGCGAGCACCTGGCAGCAGCCGATCTTGAAGCACAGCGACAGCGGATAATCGGTGATCTCGTCATAACGCGGCTTCAGCGGCAGCCGGTCGATGATCAGCAGGATGATTCCGCCGACCAGCAGCGTGGTGCAGATCAGCTGGGGCGATTCAAACAGCACGGTCTTGATGAACCCGTGCGCGAAGAAGCCGATGACGGCGGCGGGCAGGAAGGCCAGCAGGATGCCGGCGACGAAACGCTGCGTGCGCGGATCGCGCGGCAGCGCCAGGAGAATGTTGAGCAGACGGGCGAAATAGACCGACAGGATGGCGAGGATCGCGCCGAGCTGGATCAGCACCTCGAATGTCTTGCCGGGATTGTCGAAGCCGATGAAATGCCCCAGCAGCAGGATATGGCCGGTGGAGGAGACGGGAATGAACTCCGTCAGCCCCTCGACAAGGCCGAGGATCAGCGCTTCGGCAATCGTTTGTGCTTCCATGGGGAACGATCCATTGTGCGTGTCGGGCGGGACAGGTGATACCGCATCCGTGGCGATGTTGTCTCGCACCCTTCTTGTCTCGCACCGCGTCGCGGTCTATTCAGCGACAGGGTCGTGGCTTGGGGGCGATGGCTTGGGTCGGTGGTCAGGGCTTGGGAGCCTGAAGGCTGCGCGACACACTAAAGCGCTTTGCGCGCGGGCGGAATCCCTCCCGCGCATTTGAGGGCGCTTTGTGACCGGTGGACGGAAATAAAACACGCATGCTGGTTCTTTATCATCACCCTTTTTCGCCGGCCTCGCGGTTCGCCCGCCTGGTGCTCGCCGAATATGAGGTTCATGTCGATCCGCGGCTGGAGCAGCCGTGGGAGCGGCGGCGCGAGTTCCTGCTCGTCAATCCGGCCGGCACCGTACCGGTGGTTGTGGAAAACGACGGCCCGGCGATCTGCGGCGCGGGCGTGCTCATGGAGTATCTCGACGAGACGCGCGGCTACATGACGCCGGAGAAGCGGCTCTTGCCCGACAACGCGGGACGGCGCGCGGAGGTCCGCCGCCTGGTCGACTGGTTCCTGACCAAGTTCGACAACGAGGTGGTCGGCCCCTTCGTGCGCGAGAAGGTCTACAAGCAGGAGATGCCGCGCGAAGCGGGGGGCGGAGCGCCTGATTCGACCATGCTGCGCGCGGCGCGCGCCAACATGGGCTCGCATCTGCGCTACATCGGCTATCTGGCGGCCTCGCGCCGCTGGCTGGGCGGCGACCGGCTGAGCTTCGCGGATTTCGCGGCCGCAGCCGAGCTGTCCTGCGCCGATTATCTCGGCGAGGTGCCATGGGACACGGATGAGAACGCCAAGGCGTGGTACGCACGCATGAAGTCGCGGCCGAGCTTCCGGCCGCTGCTGGCGGAGAAGATCCGCGGCATGAAGCCTTCCGCGAGCTATGAGGATCTGGATTTTTGAAACCCGCCGCCCGGGCGGCGCGGCTGATCGAAAGAACCGATGACGCGGGACGCTGGCACGCAGAAGGCCGAAAGGCTGAAGGCCGAGATCGCCGCGCGCGCCGGGGCGCTCGGATTCGATGCCTGCCGCGTCACCTCGGCTGACGCGATTCCGCAGGCCGCTCCCAGGCTCAGGCAGTTTCTCAGCGACGGCCATCACGCCAGCATGGAGTGGATGGCGGAGACGGCGGAGCGGCGCGCCAGCCCGCGCGCGCTGTGGCCCGAGGTGCGCTCGGTGATCATGCTGGGCATGAACTACGGGCCCGACGGCGATCCGCTGGAGCACCTGGCGCATCCCGACCGCGCCGGGATCTCGGTCTACGCCCGCAACCGCGACTATCACGACATCATCAAGGGCAGGCTGAAGACCTTGGCGGGCCAGATTGCGGCCCGCGCCTCGGCGGCGGCGGAACCCGGCGCGGCGCCGCTGGACGTGAAGGTGTTCGTGGACACGGCACCGGTGATGGAAAAGCCGCTGGCGGAGGCCGCGGGGCTCGGCTGGCAGGGCAAGCACACCAATCTTGTGTCGCGCGAGCTGGGTTCGTGGCTGTTTCTCGGCGCCATCTTCACCACGCTTGACCTGCCCGCCGATGCGCCGGAGGCCGATCACTGCGGCTCCTGCCGGGCGTGTTTGGATGCCTGTCCCACGGACGCCTTCCCCGCGCCCTACCGGTTGGATGCGCGGCGCTGCATCTCCTATCTCACCAT
This sequence comes from Breoghania sp. L-A4, assembly GCF_003432385.1. Lineage (NCBI taxonomy): Bacteria > Pseudomonadati > Pseudomonadota > Alphaproteobacteria > Hyphomicrobiales > Stappiaceae > Breoghania > Breoghania sp. L-A4. The sequence goes on from NZ_CP031841.1 coordinate 543,323, forward strand.
CGAGCACAAGGGGCCGATCCCGCTGGAATTCCGCGAAGCCATGGGCAACCGGATCTACGGCTGCGACGATTGCCTGGCGGTCTGTCCGTGGAACAAGTTTGCCGCCGAAGCACATGAGGCGAAACTGCACGCCCGCGACGACCTGAAGCTGCCCGCGCTGGCCGGTTTTCTCGGTCTCGACGACGCGGGATTCCGAAAACAGTTTGCCGGCTCACCAATCAAGCGCATCGGCCGCGACCGATTCCTGCGCAACGTGCTGATCGCGGCGGGTAATTCGGGATCCGAGGCGCTCGCGCAGCCGGTCGCAGCACTGCTCGATGACGGCGCGGCGGAGGTGCGCGGCGCGGCTGTCTGGGCGCTGTCGCGGCTGTTGCCGAAGGAGAAGCTTAGGCGGCTAAGGAATGCGCGCGAGGCGACGGAGACGGAGGCCGATGTGCGGGCGGAGTGGGGGGAGGCGGACGGGGCTTCATGATGGATCGGACGATCCTGTAACGGCTCGACGTCAGCGCATGTCCCACGATGATCGTCACCCCGGCCTCCGAGCCGGGGCCTACTCTGATATCCGCTTGCGATGGCGCCTATGGGCTGGTGGAGACGCCCGCGAACGAAGCCATGCCGCAGTATTCGTTGAACGGTATATTGGATCCCGGCTCGGAGGCCGGGATGACATCGAAGGGGTGGCGAGGGCGCAGGATTGATGACGATTTCGGGGGCAACCGCCAACACCAAGGGGCCGCCGTACACTGCGCGTCTTTCAGGACCGCGGGTCCCTTACCACAGCGTCTTGGCGGCGCGGGCGGGCCAGGCCTTGTCGTAGGCCTCGCCGCCGACGCGGCCCTCGCTGAGCGCGGCGAGAATCTGGCCGGCGGTCGGCAGGCTCTTGGGATCCACCTGAGCCTGCGCGTCCCACAGCCTTGCGCGCACGATGGCGCGGGCGCACTGGAAGTAGAGCGTCTCGATGGAGACCACGATGACGCTGCGCGGCGGCTTGTCGTTGACCGCGAAGGAAGCGAGCAGCTCCGGCTGCGTGGAGAGCACGGCGCGGCCGTTGCAGCGGATTGTGGTGCCCGAGCCCGGAATCATGAACAGCAGCCCCACGCGCGGATCGCGGACGATGTTGCGCAGCGAGTCGACGCGGTTGTTGCCGGCCCGGTCGGGGATCATCAGCGTCTTGTCGTCGTGGATGCGTACGAAGCCGGGCAGATCGCCGCGCGGCGAGCAGTCCAGCCCCTCGGGCCCGGCGGTGGCGAGCGCCACGAAGGGCGCCGCCTCGATGAACGCCCGATACTGGTCGGTGACGCGGGGCACTTCCTTGACGATCGAGGCGTCCACCGGCGTGCCGTAGATCGCCTCGAGCTGGTCCAGGGTGTCGATGGTGTCCATGCAAGGCTCCTTGTGGCCGCCCGTTGTGGCGATCGCGGGTGAAACGAGACTTCGGCGTGCTACCCGGCGTAGCGGGTCAGCAGATCCACCAGCGCCTCGCCGGCGTCGGCAAGCGCGCCGCCGTTGTCGAGCGTGCAGACATCGTCACCGGCGATGGGTTGGGCCGCGCGGGCCAGACGGGCCGCGACATCCTCCGCGCTCTCGCGGCCGCGGCCGGCGAGGCGGGCGGCGAGAACCTCGCGCGGCGCGGTGATCGAGACGATGCGGCAGTTTTCGAACTGCGCGCGCGCCGCCGTGATGCTGCCGCGCGAGATGTTGGCGATCACCACGCGGCCTTGCGCGAGATCGTCGCGAAGGCCGCCGGGCAGGGCGTAGCCCAGGCCGTGCGCCTGCCAGTGCAGCGCGAAGCGGCCGGCGTTCGCGTCATCCGCGAAGGCCTCCGGCGTCACGCTGTCGTGATCCTCGAGATCGGCGGTGGCCGCGCGCGTGACGATGCGGCGGACGAAGACGAATCGCGGATCCGAGCCGAGCCGTTCCGCCGCATAGGCGAGCAGGCTGTCCTTGCCGACGCCGCTGGGCCCGACGACGGCGACGAAGGTGCCGCCCGCCTCCGGGGATGGCTCCGCGCGCGCCATCACGACACCCGCCGGCCTTCGCGCCAGACCGAGCGGATCAGCGGCACGTCGCCGTCGGTGCGCACCCGCACCAGATCCGCGCGGCGTCCCACGGCGATCATGCCGCGGTCCTCGAGCCCGACGGCTTCCGCCGGCGTCTTCGTGACCATGTTGATCGCCGCGTTGACCGAGATGCCTTCGACGGTTTCCGCCAGCATGAAGGCGGATTGCAGCAGCGAGAAGGGCACGTAGTCGGACGACAGCACATCGAGCAGACCGGCCTCGGCCAGTTTGCGCGCCGCCACATTGCCGGAATGCGAGCCGCCGCGCACCACGTTGGGCGCGCCCATCAGCACCTTCATGCCCGCCTTGTGCGAGGCGCGGGCGGCGTCCAGCGTGGTGGGGAATTCGGCGACCGCGATGCCCTGGCCCACTGCCTCGTCGACATGCGCCTGAGTGGCGTCGTCATGGCTGGCGAGCACGATGCCGCGCTCGTGGCACTGGCTCGAGATCGCGGCGCGGTTGGCGTCGGAATATTTGCCGGCCTGGGCCATCCGCATGGCGGAGAAGGCCTCGAATTCGGCGTCCGACATGCCGGTCTTGCCCTGGTAGTAGATCTTGTAGGCGTCGAGGCTGACAAACTGGCGCTGTCCGGGCGTGTGATCCATCAGCGAGGCGAGCCTGACGCGCTCGTCGTCGTCGAAGAGATGAAAGCCCTCGAGCGCGTCGGGCGAAGACACCTCGCAGCGCAGGTGAATGAAGTGGTCGGCGCGCAGACGGTCCGACGTCTGGGCGAATTCGATGGCGTCGGCCAGTAGCCGCATGTCGGCGGAGGTGACGCGAGAGTCCTCGTCCATGCCGACGCGCAGGGCGTCGAACACGGTGGTGATGCCCGACGCGGCGATCTGCGCGTCATGCGCCTGCACGGCGGCGAGCGGGTTCCAGCGCACGCCGGGGCGCGGCGCGTAGTGGCACTCCAGGTGATCGGTGTGCAGCTCGATGAGGCCGGGGACCAGCCAGTCGCCTTGCATGTCCTCGCCGGCGCCGGGGCTCGCGGTGTCAATCGCCGCGATCACCCCGTCGCGCACGCAGAGGTCGCCGTGGATGACGGTGTCGGCCAACACCAGGCGGGCGTTTCTGAATATCGTCTCACTCATCGGATCTGTCGGGCCTTGACTGTATGCCGGGGGCGGCAGGGGTTACGGGCAGCGCAGGTCATGCGCGGAAAATATGGTGAAATCGGCGCCGTCTTCCGGTTCGACGAACAGCGCCAGGGTGTCGACGGCAAATGGCGCGCTGGTGCCTTCCTCGCCGAGAAACGCGTGGAAGTGCGTGCGCAGCGCCGCTTCGACGCGCGGCTGGTCGGCCTCGGGCACGGGGCCCGTGAGCGTCATGTGGAAGCGGAAGTCGTCGAAGACGTAAGGATAGCCCCAGTCGCGGATGTTCTTGCGCTGCGTCTGCGTGAGACTCGCTTTCTCCCGCCGGGCGATCTCCGCGTCGCTCAACTCCGCGCGAAACGGCTCGAACGCCCGCACGGCCTCGCCGGCAAACGCCTGCAGGTGTGCCGAGGGTTCCGAGGGCACCAGCGCGAAGAAGGATCCGAGCCGCGAGAGCCGCAGCCCCGGCAGGATCACGGGCGCGGTCTCCAGGCAGTAGGCGGAGAGCGCCGCATCCAGCTCGGCCACGGACTTGCCGCGCGCCAGCCGGAACGGCGCCTTGACGGTGGCGTGGAAGCCATAGCGGCGCGGGGCCGCGGTGACCTTCGCCCAATCCTCGGTTGTGAGCGTGTCTGGACCGGAACCGTCAAGATCGGGACCCGACGGGACGCGTTCGCCATAGGCGTCGCGGCCGAGCCAGTCGACGGCGGCATGCAACAGCGGGTGGTCGCGTCGCGGCGTGAAATACAGGGCGGTGCGCATCGGGTTCGTCAGTCCGCGGATGGGGTCCGCATGCGAGCGCCGGTCCGGGAGGGGCCGGCAAGGATGAAGGCGCGCAAGCGGCAGCGTCAGATCGCCAGCTTGCGCAGCTGCTGCGATATCAGATCGACGATCGTCACCGTGACGACGACGATGATCAGAATGGCGGCCGTTTCAGCATAGTAGAAACCGCGGATGGATTCGAACATGATTTGTCCGATTCCGCCGGCACCGACAATGCCCAGCACGGTCGCAGAGCGCACGTTGGTCTCAAACCGGTAGAGCGAGAAGGAGATCCACAGCGGCAGCACCTGCGGCACCACGCCGAAGATGATCTCCTGCAGCTTGGAGGCGCCGGTGGCGCGGATGCCTTCCACGGGATAGGGATCGATGGCCTCGACGGCCTCGGAGAACAGTTTCGCGACGATGCCGGTGTTGTGCACGAAGAGCGCCATGACGCCGGCGAAGGGGCCCAGGCCCACGGCGACGACGAAGAGCACGGCGAAGACCAGCTCGTTGATGGCGCGGCAGGCGTCCATCAGCCGGCGCACGGGCTGCACGATCCACGCCGGCGCGATGTTGGAGGACGACAGCAGCGCAAACGGAATGCCGACGATCACGGCGAGCACCGTGCCCCACAGGGCGATCTGCACCGTGAGGATCATTTCCTCGAGATAATATTCCCAGTCGCGGAAGTTGGGCGACAGGAACGCCGAGGCGTATTCGCCCATGTTGCCGGCGTCGGTGTAGAGATAGGTGAAGCGGCTCATTTCCGCCGGCGCCCAGCTCCACAGCAGTCCCACGATCAGCGCGCCCCAAAGCGCATAGCTGAACAGAGTCCGCGTGAGCTCCTTCGGCGGAACCGGGATCGTGTGGGCGGGGGAGTGCGTGGTCATGGTCTTGTCCGGCGGGTTCTGTGAAAACGGCGGCGCGAGAGCGCGCCGCCGTCAGGGGGAAGATGACTGAGGATCAGACCTGCGGCACGGCGGCCATCAGGGCTTCGATCTTGCTCTTCTCGGCTTCCAGCTCCTTGAGCTTGGCGGTCTTCTCTGCAGCCGGCATCTTCTCGTCGGCCTGGATCTTGAAGATGTCCTTGGAGATCGCCAGCACGCGGATCGGGTAGAGCTGCGCGTCGGAAGAGGGCTTGAACGGCGCCCACTGCAGACCGGCGAGGATCTCGCGGGCCTTGGCGACGGCTTCCGGCGTGCCGATGCGGCCGTAGCTCATGAAGAACTTGTAGACCTTCGCCTTGGCGACTTCGTCGAGGTCGTTCTTCCACACGATCGGGTCGGACGGGATCAGCGGCGACTTCCAGACGATCTTGATGTTCTTGAAGGCTTCGGGATTGTTCTTCTCGATGCGCGACAGGTTCTCGGTGTTGTTCGTCGCCACGTCGACCTGCTGGTTGGCAACCGCCATCGCGTTGGTCTCATGGTTGGCGTTGCGGACCGTCTTGAAGCATTTCTTCGGGTCGACGTTGTTCTTGGCGAAGACGAAGGTGGTGGGGACCAGGAAGCCCGAGGTGGAGTTCGGATCGCCGATGCCGAAGTTGAGCGTGCCGTCGCACTTCAGCACGTCCTCGAGCGAGTTGATCGGGCTGTCCTTGTGGGCCAGCAGCAGCGACCAGTAGCCGGGGTTGCCCTCGACGTCGACGGTCTGGGCGAAGACTTCGCCGCCCGAACGGTCGACGGCTTCCATGGCAGACTTGTTGCCGAACCAGGCGACCTGCACCTTGCCAAACCGCATGCCCTCGATGACGCCGGCATAGTCGGAGGCGAAGAAGGCGTTGACCTTCAGGCCGGTCTCTTTTTCCATCTCGGCCAGGAACGGGTTCCACTGGGTCTTCAGGTTCTGCTGCGACTCGGTGGAAATGATGCCGAAGTTGAGCTCGGTCATCTCGGCCTGGGCGGCCGTGGTGAGCGAGAGAGCAAGCGCGGCCGCGGCGGCGCCCTTCATGATCGCGTTCATCGTATTCTCCATGTGCGAACCGGGGCGGCCCGCGTCCTTCGGACGCTTCAAGGCCGGTCCGGCATCAAAAAACCGGTCGGAATCCTTCGCTGAACCAGCATCGATTCAGCGGGGGACCGGGAGGGGCCTGACGCTGTGGTTCAGGCGGTTGCCAGCGCCTGGGCGCCGGATGCGGTTACGATCGCCGGCCGGTAGACGGGCTGACCGGAAGCTGGAGCGTCGGATACGGGCGCATCGGGAAGGATCAGTTCTTCCGACGCCTCGCCATACAGCTCCTTGAGAAAGTCGTTGGTCAGCGCCACCGATGGGCCGTCATAGACGATGCCGCCGTCCTTCATGGCGATGGCGCGCGGGCAGTAGCGGCGGGCGTATTCCACCTGGTGCAGGGAGACGACAATGGTCAGGCCGTCCTCGCGGTTGATCCCGGCGAGGATTTCCATGACGCGCTTGGCGGAGGCCGGATCGAGCGAGGCGATCGGCTCGTCGGCGAGCATCAGCTTTGCGCCCTGCACGAGCGCCCGGGCGATGGCGGCGCGCTGCTTCTGGCCGCCCGACAGCGTCGAGGCGCGCTGGCGCGCCGTGTCGGCGATGCCGACGCGGGCCAGCGCCCGCATGGCGGCTTGTTTTTCCGATCCGGTGAACATGCCGAAGGTGCCGCGGAACGTGCTGATCTGTCCGAGGAAGCCGATCAGCACATTGGTCAGCACCGACAGGCGGTTGACCAGGTTGAACTGCTGGAAGACGACGCCAATCTGCCGGCGGATCTCACGCGCTTCGCCCGACAGCCTGCCGTTGACCTGGATCGTCTGGCCGGCGATGGAGATGGTGCCCGCGTCTCCGCGCTCCAGCCCGGCGATGTGCCGGATCAGGGTCGACTTGCCCGATCCCGACGCGCCGATCAGAGCCACCATTTCGCCCGCCGGAATCGTCAGGGAAACATCGTTGACGGCCAGCTTGCGGCCAAAGCTCTTGGAAAGCGCATCGATCTTCACGGCGGTCATAAGCAATCCCTCGGTTGATGCTCGTGCGTACCGTGTCTGTGTTGCGCCCGTATTTCGCTTTCGTGACAGTTGGGTGACATCGGCTTTTTTTAGCCGCCGAACATCATGCCCGGAGGGCGATGACTCTTCGTGACGCTCCAGAAACGCCTCGATGGGGAGGTTTCTGAAATCATCCAGCGCGGCGCGCAGGCGCGCGTGATCCCAGTTCCACCAGGCAAGCGCCTCCAGCCGGTCGGCGATGTCCGGCGAGAAGCGGCGCTTGATCGGCTTGGCGGCGACGCCGCCGACAATCGCGTAGGGCGCGACGTCCTTGCTGACGACGGCGCCGGCGGCCACCACCGCGCCGTTGCCGACGGTGACGCCCGGCAGCACGGTGGCGCCGTGGCCGATCCAGGTGTCGTGGCCGATGGTGACGCGATTGGCCCGGCGCGCGGCGAAGAAGTCGGGCTCGTTTTCGGCGTCGTCGAAATAATCGCCCGCGCGGTAGGTGAAGTGATGCAGCGTCGCGCGCTGCATCGGGTGGTTGGTGGCGTTGAGACGCACGTGGCTGGCGATATTCGCGAACTTGCCGATATCCGCCGCCCAGACCTGGCAGTCCTGCATCAGGTAGGAATAGTCGCTGACGCTGCTCTCGGTGATCACGCAGCGCTCGGAAACCTCGGTGTAGATCCCGAGTGTCGTGGCGGTGATCTCCGCCGTCTCATGGATGAGGGGTGTTTCCGACAGCTTGCTCATGCCGCGGTCTCCGAGCGCCGGGAGAAGGCGGCGACGTCGATGACCCGGTCGGCGACGACCTCGCGTACGTCGTGGTCGTGGAAGATGCCGAGTATGGCGACCCCGGCGGCCTTCTTCTCGTTGATCAGCGAGACGACGACGGCCCGGTTCTCCGCGTCCAGCGAGGCGGTCGGCTCGTCGAGCAGCAGGATGGCGTGATCGGAGATGAAGCCGCGCGCCACGTTGATGCGCTGCTGCTCGCCGCCCGAGAACGTCGCCGGGGGCAACTCCCAAAGCGCCCTGGGCACATTGAGGCGCTGGAGCAGATCTTCGGCGCGGGCGTAGGCCGTATCGCGGTTCGCGCCCTGGGTCACCAGCGGCTCGGCGACCACGTCGCGGGCGGAGACGCGCGGCACGACACGCAGGAACTGCGACACGTAGCCGATGGTCCGCGCCCGCAGCGCATGAATGGTGCGCGGGTCGGCGGAAGCGATGTCGATCAGCCCGCGGTCGTCGGTGGAGAGGATGATCTGGCCCTGGTCGGTGCCGTAGTTGCCGTAGATCATCTTCAGGATCGAGCTCTTGCCGATGCCGGAGGGGCCGCCGAGGACGACGCATTCGCCGCTGCCGAGCGAAAAGGAGACGCCGGAGACGACCGGGATCTGCATGCCGCCGCGCAAATGCATGGTGAAGCACTTGCCGACGTCGGTGAGGATGAGACGGGCGGGCATGGTCAGACCTGCAGGATGGAGGAAACGAGAAGCTGGGTGTAGGGCTCGCGCGGATCGTCGAGAACGCGATCGGTGAGGCCCGCCTCGATGATGCGGCCCTCCTTCATCACCATCATGCGGTGCGACAGAAGGCGGGCGACGGCGAGGTCGTGGGTGACGATGACGACCGCCAGGCCGAGATCGGCCACAAGCTGGCGCAGAAGATCCAGAAGCCGCGCCTGCACCGAGACGTCGAGGCCGCCGGTGGGCTCGTCCATGAAGATCAGCCGCGGATTGGTCACCAGATTGCGGGCGATCTGCAGCCGCTGGCGCATGCCGCCGGAGAAGCTTCGCGGCGGATCGTCGATCCGGTCGGTGGTGATCTCGACGCGCTCCAGCCAGCTCATCGCTTCCTTGCGGATGTTGCCGTAGTGGCGCGCGCCCACCGCCATCAGCCGTTCGCCGACATTGGCGCCGGCGGACACGCTCATGCGCAATCCGTCGATGGGGTTCTGGTGCACGAAGCCCCAGTCGGTGCGCATCAGGATGCGGCGCTCGGCTTCCGACATGCGGTAGAGATCGCGCACGGTGCCGTCGCGCATGCGGTATTCGACGCAGCCGGCGGTGGGCGTCAGCCGGGTGGCGAGACAGTTGAGCAGCGTCGTCTTGCCCGAGCCGCTCTCGCCGACGATCGCCAGGACCTCGCCGGGCCAGAGCGCCAGGGAGGCGTCGCGGCAACCGATGCGGTCGCCGTAGAATTTGCTCAAGCCGGAGGCGCGCAACAGCGGCAGGTCGTCGATGGTCGCCGCCGGGACTTGGGACGAGGGGCTCATGCGGAGGCCTCCTTGGTATCTGTGACCGGGAAGCCGGCAACGGCGGCCTCCCTGGGGCCATGCCCGTCGGCGCGGCGGCCCTCGCAATAGTCGGTGTCGGAGCAGACGAACATCCGCCCGCCCGCGTCATCCAGGATCACCTCGTCGAGATAGACGCCGGTGGCGTGGCACAGGGCGCAGGGCTCCGAGAACTCCTGGATCTCGAAGGGATGATCCTCGAAATCGAGGCTGACCACGGAAGTGTGCGGCGGGATGGCGTAGATGCGTTTCTCGCGGCCCGCGCCGAAGAGCTGCAGCGCCTCGCAGTCGTTCATCTTCGGATTGTCGAACTTCGGGATCGGCGAGGGATCCATCACGTAGCGCCCGGCGACGTTGACCGGATAGGCGTAGGTGGTGGCGATGTGGCCGTGCCGGGCGATGTCCTCGTAGAGCTTGACATGCATCAGCCCGTATTCCTCGAGCGCGTGCATCTTGCGGGTCTCGGTCTCGCGCGGCTCCAGGAAGCGCAGCGGCTCGGGGATCGGCACCTGGTAGACGAGGATCTGGCTGGCGGTGAGTTTCGCTTCCGGAATGCGGTGGCGGGTCTGGATGATCGTCGCCTCGGCCGTCGCCGTCGTGGTCTTCACCCGGGCGGTTTTCTCGAAGAAGCCGCGAATCGCCACCGCATTGGTGGTGTCGTCCGCGCCCTGGTCGATAACCTTCAGCGTATCCTCGGGGCCGAGCACCGCGGCGGTGACCTGCACGCCGCCGGTGCCCCAGCCGTAGGGCATGGGCATTTCGCGGCTGGCGAACGGCACCTGGTAGCCGGGGATCGCCACGGCTTTCAGCAGCGCGCGGCGGATCATCCGCTTGGTCTGCTCGTCGAGATAGGCGAAATTGTAGACCGGTCCGGAGGCGGTCTGTTCGGTGCCCGTCAGTCGGGTTTCTGTCTGGCTCATGTCGGTCATTCAGCCGCCTCCTGCGTGCCGGTCGCCTGCGTCTTCAATCGCGCGTCGTGTTCGGCGCGCATGCGCCGCACCAGATCGAGTTCCGCCTGGAAGTCGACGTAGTGCGGCAGCTTCAGGTGCTCGACGAATCCGGTCGACTGCACGTTGTCGGAATGCGAGAGCACGAATTCCTCGTCCTGCGCGGGGGCCACCCGGTCCTCGCCGAATTCGTCCGCGCGCAGCGCCCGGTCGACCAGTGACATGGCCATGGCCTTGCGCTCGGAGTGGCCGAACACCAGGCCGTAGCCGCGGGTGAACTGCGGCTGGGCCTTGGCCGATCCGGTGAACTGGGTGACCATCTGGCACTCGGTCACCTGGATGCGGCCGATGGAGACGGTGAAGCCCAGCTCCGGGATCTCGACCTCCACCTCGACCTCGCCGACGCGGATCTCGCCGACGAAGGGATGGGTGCGCGAATAGCCGCGCTGGGTGGAGTAGCCCAGCCCCAGCAGAAAACCCTCGTCGCCGCGCGCCAGCGCCTGAAGCCGCAGATCGCGATCGGCCGGAAACGACAGCGGCTCGCGCGTCAGGTCGCCGACCTCGGCGTCGGGATCGGGCTCGCCGTCGCCCTCGATCAGGCCCTCGTGGCCGAGCAGGTCGGTGACGCGGGGAATGGCGGCCTCCGCGTCGGGCTCGGCGCGCAGCGGCTCCGGCGTATCCGTATCCTGTCCCAGCGACGGGTCGAGCAGCCGATGGGTGTAATCGAACGTCGGCCCCAGCAGTTGCCCGCCCGGCAGGTCCTTGAACGTGGCCGAGATGCGCCGTTCGGCGATCATCTTCGCGGTGTCGAGCGGCTCGGAAAAGCCAAAGCGCGGCGCTGTGGTGCGGTAGGCGCGCAGCAGGAAGATCGCCTCGATCATGTCGCCGCGCGCCTGCTTGAGGGCGAGAGCCGCAAGATCGCGGTCATACAGCGAGCCTTCCGCCATCACCCGGTCGACGGCCAGTGAGAGCTGGCTGGTGATCTGCTCCAGCGTGATATCGGGAAGGGTGCGATCGCCGCGCCGCTTGTCGGCAAGCTGGCGGTGGGCGTTGCGGATGGCGGTCTCGCCACCCTTGACGGCAACATACATGGCTCAGGCCTCGCCTTTTCCGATGGTGGTGGAGCGCGGCAGGGCCGCGATGGCGATGGCGCTCACGAAGATCAGGTCCACGCCTCGCGGGTATTGCGCGTGGTTGGCCGCGGCCTGTTCCCAGAAGCCGGCGGACAGGCCCTTGGGCGCGAAGGTCCGCGTACCCTTGATGCCGGGTCCGCTGAGCGTCACCGGGTCGCCGCCGGTGAGGCTCGAAAGCGGCACGATGATCGTTGTGGAGCGGTCGGGATATTCGGGCGTGCCCTGCGGGAACTGCGACAACGCGGGCAGGTGCTTGAGATCGGCGGCGACCGCGAAGCTGGCCGCGCCCGCATCATTTGTGACCGGCGCTCCGGTCTGAAACCGCAGCCAGTCGGCGACGACGGTTGAGCCGCCCGGGGCGGCGCTGAACAGCACCGGCGTGTCCTGATCGGCGAGCGCGCACAGAATGTCGGCGGCGAGCGGCGGCAGCGGCTTGGGTGGATGGGTGCGGGCCGCCAGCGGCACGATCATGCCCGGGCGGGCCAGCGCATCCAGCACCGCGCGGAAGGTGGCCTGGGAATCGAAGACCGGCGCACTGAATCCGCCGGTGAAGCTCTGGGCGGATGCGGTCATTCGTCTTCTCCGCGCACCATGGTGAAGAAGTTGACCTTTGTGGCCGCCGCCTCCTCGCGGGTTTGCCGGTCGGCCTCCTCAAGCGATCTGGCGAGCGGGGCGAGCAGCGCGGCTTCCACGGCCTTGCGATGTTCGGGACGCTGCCACAAGCCGTCGAAGACCGCGGCAAGTCGCGCCTTCTCCAGATCGCGGCCCAGCACGCAGGAGAAACCGACTTCGCCGCTGTCTAACCGCACGGTGGCGCGCGAGACCGTGGTTTCGCCCAGATTGAAGGGCGCGCCGCCGCCGCCGATGCGTCCGCGCAGCATGATCATGCCGCTTTCCGGGCCGCGCAGCATTTCCGCCGCCGGCGGATCGCTCCAGGTTTCCCAGGCGCCGCGCAGGCTTTCGGTGGGTGCGCGTGCGAGCAGGGTCATCGCTTCCTGGCGGGTCATGGACAGGCTCCTCGAAACGGTGGTCAGGCAACCAGTGCGCCCTGCGCTCTCGCATGAGGCCGCGTCCGGGCGTATTGGTGATCTTCGTGGCTGTATGTCACACTACATTGTCTAGTGATCTATACAACCATATTTTAGAGTGCTATTCCTATCGGGCAAGCATGACGGAGCGATGACAGCAGATGACGCTTTCGGGAGACGGGGAAGAGACGCCGGGCCTTCACGCCGAGCCGGCCGGGTTCGCGATGGAACGGGCGGGCGGCGTGGCGCTGTGGCGGCAGATCGCCGAGCGGCTGAAGGCGGATATCCGCGCCGGCGTCTGGGCGCAAGGATCACGGCTGCCGGCGGAATCGGCGCTCGCCGAACGCTTCGGCGTCAACCGCCATACCCTGCGCCGGGCCGTCGCGGAGCTTGCGGCGGAAGGTCTGCTGGCGGCGCGGCAGGGCCGCGGCACCTTCGTCGAGAGCGTTCCGATCAGCTATCCGATCGCCTCGCGGACCCGGTTTTCGGAAATCATCGGGCGTCAGGCGCGCTCGCCAGGCGGCCGGCTGATTTCCTCAAGCCGCGAGACGGCAAGCCCATGGCTGGTGGAAAAGCTGCGGCTCAGGCCTGGCGAATCCGTGCACCGGCTGGAGACCCTGCGGGTTGCCGACGGGGTGCCGATCTCGCTGTCAACGAGCTGGTTTTCCGCCGAGCGCTTTCCCGACCTGGTGAGCCGCTATGCGGAAACCGGCTCGGTGACCATGGCGCTGGCCGCGCACGGACTTGAAGATTACACGCGCCAGCGCACCGACATTTCCGCCCGGCTTGCCGAGCCGGAGGAGGCGCGTTGGCTGAAGCTCGCGCCCGGCGCGCCGGTGCTGGTGAACGATATTGTCAATGTGGACGGCGAGGGCGTGCCGATCCAGGTATCGCACAGCCGCTTCGCGGCCGAACGCATCCAGCTGACGGTGGAAAGCTGACGGGCCGACCCGGCATTCTCCGCGACAAGGCGGCTCAGTCGGTCGGGTAGAGCGCCAGCTTGCGGGTGACGTCCTTGTAGGTCAGAACGACACGGTTGCTGGCGATCTCGGTGACTGACCAGGACGCGAGCTTGTCAAAAAGCCCCACCCAGACCTGCACGCCGGTCGCGGTATGCGCCAGCAGCGCCTTTTTCTCACCGCCGGCGATCATCACGCCGACGAGACCGTAGTCCAGCGGCGGTGGCGGCGGCGGCGCCACCTCTTCGATTACCGGTTCGGGGGCCTGTTCGAGCGGCTCGGGCGCAACGTCTGCCACGATGTCACCGGGCATGGTGCGGCCCTCGATGAACAGCGGCCGTTCGACAATGGCGGTCAGCGTGGCGGGATCGGGCGCGTCCCAGTCCGGCAGACTGCGGTCTTCGGGCGCGGGGGATTGACTGTTCGCGGCGCTGCCGCGCAGGGGCGAAATGTCGACCTGATGCCGCAGCAGTTGGGCAAAGCCCGCGGCGGTCAGCGCCAGCAGGCCGCAGAGCGCCAGCGACGGTATGGGAGGCAGAAGGCGCGGTCGCATCACCCGTCCTCCTCCGCGACCTTCAGCGGCACGTGGACGTCGAGCCGCAAGGACAGCGGCAGCTTCTGTCCCGGCATGCGTTCGCCGAAGATCAACTGGCGGCGCAGGTCGAGGCCGGCGATGAAGATGAACGGCTTGTGGTTCTCGAGCGCGCCGATCAGGTCGCGGACCGCGCCGATCTCGCCCTCGCACTCGATGCGCAGGCCGATGGTGCGGAATTTCTCGAACGGGCGGGCCTGCAGCGGCGAGACGCTGATGACGGAGACATTGTTGTCGCGCGCCTGGGTCTGAATGAATGCCTGCACATTCGCGGCGACGATCGACTCGCTCTGGCCGTCCCACGCCTGACCTTCCCATTCGCCGGAATCCATGGATGCGGCGGGCGCCTGACCGGAGATGATGGCCTGGAAGCGGCCAAGATTCACCCGCGCGGTCTCGATCTGCGCGCCGAGCGCCGCATAGCTGTCGTAGGCGGGGATGGCGATGAAGAGGATCAGGCTCGCCACCAGCCCGGCAAGCAGGGCGAGCGCGGCCACGCGGCCCGGCAGCACGCCGAGGGAATGGCGCAAGGAAGGGGCATGGGACCGCAAGACCCCGAAGTCCGGAGACTCTCCTGGTCCGCGTGTCAAAGGCGCGTCAACCATCGTTCGTCTCCAGTGTGAACGAGATGTCGAAGCGCTCGCTGCGGTCGTCAGGATTCATGGTGACCGGGCTGACGAAGGAGACGCCGGAGAGCTGGTCAAGCGTCTCGAGCTTCTCGATCAGCGGCGCGGCGCTGTCGGCAAAGCCGCTGATCCGGCCGCTGCGCCCGCTGATCTGCATCTCGGTCAGCCAGACGCCCGAGGGCAGCGTTTCCGACAGCGCGTTCCAGACGCCGGCGAGCGACGGCGAGCGCGCCTTCTCGCGCTGCAGCAGCGCGTTGGTCTCGAATTGCGCCTCGGCATCGGCCTGCGCCTTGCGCAGCCGCAGCGCCCGGGTTTTGGCTTGCGTGACCCGCGCGTCGAGCGCCTCATAGGCCGAGGCGCGCTGCTGGTAGGCGGTGCCCGCGGCACCCAGCGCCAGCAGCACGACAGTGGCCGCGAGCCCCGCGTTGACGCGGCGCCAGAACGTTTGCCTGCGGTCGGCCGCCGTGGTCAGCTTGAGCAGCCGCAACGGCGTGGCGCCGGCGGCGGCGAGTTCGGAGATCTCAACACCCGCTTCGCCGGCGAGATTGAGGATGGTCAGGATGTGGTTGCGGCGCAGGATCACCGTCTCGACGCGCAACTGGCCGCCAGCCCTGTCCAGGATGCGCCATTTCCACAGGGCTGTATCGGGATTGAAGGGGTGGATTTCTCGACGTCCAGATCGACGATCGTGTCCAGGTTCGCCTGCGCCCCGGCCGGGTAGGAGGCGATGCGCGAGAGATAGAGATCCGCGCCCAGATGCACCGTGAGCGGTTCGCGCTCCTTGCCGGCCGCTTTCAGCCGCGTATGCAGCAGGTTCCATGAGGGCGCATCAAGCGCGGCGTGAAACGGGCCTGCGTCTCCGGCGCCCTTCGAGACGTCCACGCGCACGCCGTGCTTGGCTCCGCGAGACAGCAGCCGGCCCAGGCGCGAGGCGGCAAGCGGGGCGGCGCACTGGGCGAGCTCCCCGCGCCACCACGTCCAGAACCGGCCGGCCGCGCGCCACAAAACTGGAAAAGAGGAATTGTCGGTTAGTCGGAGCATGGGCGTTGTGTTTTACTGGCGACTACGGATGCAAATCGGGCCCTTGCGTGGGGCCGGACAATGGGTTTCGGAGTATGTCTTTCGTGCAGCAATTCGGCGCAAGCCGCGAGGCGTTTATAGATAGCATGTCGGCGGCGCTCCTGGAAATGGAGATGCTCGATCAGGCAGCCGTCGCCCGTGCGCGCAGGGCCTATGGAGAGACCAAGGCCGGCTTCGACACGGTGCTCACCGAGCTGGGGCTGCTGAGCGACGAGCAACTGGCCACCTTCTGGTCGAAGTGGCTGGAGATCCCCCTGCTTTCGGAAATGCAGCAGCCGGATGAGCCGATTCTCGCCGACCTCCTGACGCAAACGTTTCTCGCCGCCAATTCGGTGGTGCCGGTGCGGCTCGAAGGCGAGGAGCTGTGGGTCGCCATGGCGGACCCGCTCGACAAGGCGGCGATCTCGGCGATCGAATATCTGCTGGACGCCGAGATCCGGATCGTGGCGGCTACCCGCAAGCAGATCGCCGAGCTTCTCAAGCAGCTTTATGAAAGCTCCGTGTCGGTGCACCAGGACGGCGGCAGCGCGGCGCATGAGGCCCACGCCAACGACAGCGACGTGGAGCACCTGAAGGCGCTGGCAAGCGACGGCCCGACCATTCAGCGGGTCAACAGCATCCTGTCGCAGGCGCTGGAGCGCGAAGCCTCCGACGTGCATCTGGAGCCGGACCAGTACGGGCTGCAGGTGCGTTTCCGCATCGACGGCTATCTGCAGGAGGTGGAGAGAATCGAGCCGGGCGCGCGCGCCGCCGTGATCTCGCGCGTCAAGATCATGGCGCGCATGGACATCACGGAACGCCGCGTGCCGCAGGACGGCCGGGTGTCGGTGACCATCCGCGGCCGCAACGTCGATCTGCGCATCTCCACCCTGCCGACCGTGCACGGCGAGAGCACCGTGATCCGGCTGCTGCGGCGCGAGGAAGCGAACCTCAACTGGGACAAGCTGGGGTTCTCCAAGGACATCCAGGCCAAGCTCGGCGATGTCCTGTCGGACCCGAACGGCATCTTTCTGGTCACCGGTCCGACCGGCAGCGGCAAGACCACGACGCTGTATACCGCGCTGCGCCAGCTCAACGCGCGCGAGCGCAAGCTGGTTTCGGTCGAGGATCCGGTCGAGTATCAGCTTCCGGGCATCAACCAGGTGCAGGTGCAGCCCGAGATCGGCCTCGATTTCGCCAGCGCCCTGCGCTCGATCCTGCGCCAGGACCCCGACATCATCATGATCGGCGAGATCCGCGATCTGGAGACGGCGGAGATCGCCATTCGCGCCTCGCTCACCGGCCATCTGGTGCTCTCCACGCTGCATACCAATTCCGCCGCCGCCGCCATCACCCGGCTGATCGAGATGGGCACCGCGCCCTATCTGGTGGCGGCCTGCGTCCGCGCGGTGCTGTCGCAGCGTCTGGTGCGCACCTTGTGTGATCAGTGCAGCGCGCCGCTGGAAGCCTCCGCCCTGCCGCCGGCGCTCCGCGGCAAGGTGGGAGAGCAGGGCGGCGGCTTCCGGCGGCCGGTGGGGTGCGACGCGTGCCGGGGCACGGGATACGCGGGCCGCACGGTGATCTCGGAACTGCTGATGATCGACGGCCCGGTGCGCGAACGCATTCTGGCCGGCGGCGGCGAGGACGCAATCTCGCGCGCGGCGGAGGCCTCGGGCAATCCGCAACTGATCGATCACGGGCTGGAGGTGGCCCAGCAGGGACGCACGTCGCTTGAGGAAGTGATCAGCATCGCCGGACGGCGCGGGTAAGGGGTACGGATTTCACGACAGATGGCTGAATTTCAGTTCAAGGCCTATTCGCCGCAGGGCACGCTGGTCTCCGGGAGCCTGGAGGCGGTCTCGGAGGCCGCCGTCTTCGCCTCGCTGCGCGAGCGCCAGATGATTCCCGTCGAGATTTCCGCCGGCGCGGATCCGGCGTCCGCCAGCGGTGGCCGCCAACCCGCGAAGACGCGCTACGACCGGGTTTTCCTGGCCCGCTTCACCCGCATGATGGCGAGTCTGCTGGCCTCTCATGTGCCGCTGATCGATGCGGTGGCGATCACCCTGGAAAACGAGAAGAAGGCCAAGCCCCGGCGGATTCTCGAGGGTATCCGCAAGGCGATCCTGAACGGCGCGGCGCTGTCCGAGGCGCTGGAGAAGGCGCCGGGATTTTCGCCCGCCTACTACCGCTCCATGGTGGTCGCCGGCGAGAGATCGGGCTCGCTGGGCGTGGTGCTGGGCGATCTGGCCGAGCAGATCGAGCACGAGCAGACGATTCGCAGCCGCATCCGCTCCGGCCTGCTCTACCCGGCGATCCTCTTCGTGACCTCGCTGGTGGTGCTGTTCGTGATCTCCTCGGTGCTGATCCCGGCGATCACGCCGCTGTTCGAGAACTCCGGCAAGGAGTTGCCCGCGGCCATCGCCCTGGTGACGGGGGCCCGTCTCTTCGTGACCGAGAACTGGGCCGCCCTGCTGATCGGGCTGGCGCTCTGCGTTGTGGTCGCCGCGCGGGCGTGGCGCCAGGTCTCCGTGCAGCGCGCCGTCGAACGCATGATCTTCGCCACGCCTCTGATCGGCTCGTTGAAGGCCAATGTGGAAGTGGCGCATTTCGCCAAGACGCTGGGTATCATGCTGCGCAACGGCGTTTCTCTGGTGCATTCCCTGGAGGCGACCGCCGGTGCTCTCAAGAGCCATGCCTCGCGGGATCTGGTGGCGCGCGCCATCGCCGATCTGCGCGACGGCGAACGGCTGGCCGACAGCATCGACGCGGCCGCGCATTTTCCCATGCTGGCCAAGCGGCTGATCCGCATCGGCGAGGAGACCGGCACGCTTCCCGATATGCTCAACCATGTGGCCAAGACGCTGGAGGAGGAATCCACCCGGCAGGTGGCGCTGGTGTTCCAGCTTGTGCCGCCGGTGCTCACCCTGCTGATCGGCCTGGGCGTGGGCTCGTTCATCCTGGTGATCATGGACGCGGTGCTCAGCGTCAACGACCTGGCGTTCTGACGATGGCGCAGCGTGTTTCCCCTTTCCGTCGCAAGACCCGCAGGCGCGGCTTCGCGTTGCTGGAGTCCGTCGTGGCCTTCGCGATCCTGGCGATGATGCTGGCGATGGTCTACCGCACGGTGGGCGCGGGCGCGCGTGGCGTGGAACGCGCCGAGCATGTGGCCGGGGCGCTGGAGCTGCTGCAATCGGAGCTCGACCGGCTGGCAACGGGACCCGCGCTCGCTGTGGGGACGGATACGGCGTCGATGGATGAGACGTTCGGCCGGACGCTGCGCATCGGCAAGGTTGCACTGGCGGATGCATCGCCCGGCGACCCGCAGGCGAGCCTGTACCGCATCGAGATCGCCGCCTTCCGCAAGACCGACCCCGCCCGCCCGGTGCTGGCGCTCAGCGCGATGCGGCTGCAGCGGGATCCGCCATGACCCGCACGATCTCCAAGGCCGGCGCGGCTGGCGTGGCGCGCAAACGGCGCCGGGCCGGCTTCGCCCTGCTGGAATTGCTCATCGGCATCGCGGTGCTGGGGTTGCTGGCGACGATTGTCTCGGGATCGATGACGTTCGGCCGCCGGGTGTGGGAGCGCTCGGCGGTGATCTCGCAAAGCGGGCGGCAACTGGCGGCGATGGACTATCTGCGCCGTCAGATCGCCCAGGCGCTGGTGATCCCGTCGCCGGATCTCGACGAGGACGAACAGCCGAGCCCGTTTGACGGACGGCCCGACCGGGTCAGCTTCGCGTCGTTTCAGCCCACGGGCGCCGATGGTCCCGATCAGCCCTATATGCTGAGCGTCGAGCGGCTGCCCGGCGAGACGGCGCTGACGGTGTCCTTCGCGCCGATGTTCGCGCCCGCATCGGCGGAGCAGAAGCGGCCGCTCAGGCTGCTCGACGGCGTGCAGGCGATCCGGTTTCGCTATTTCGGCCGCATGCTCGACGGCGACTCGACCCGCTGGCGCGACTCCTGGAGCGGCCAGCCGCAATTGCCGCGGATCGTCGAGATGACGCTGACTCTCGCTGAGGGCGCGCGGACCGAAAGCCACACCCTGAGCATCCGGCCGAGGCTGCATTGAGCGGGCCGCTACCAGTTGGTGATGTCGGTGTCCTCGCCGCTGCCGCCGTCCGAGCCGTCGCGGCCCAGCGTGTAGAGGTCGAATTCGGAGAACTGGCCGGGATAGCGGTAACGGTAGGGCCGGCCCCACGGGTCGGTCAGCGCGGAGCTCTTTTTCAGATAGGGCCCGTTCCAGCGGGTTTCCGCCGGCGGCGCCTCGACAAGGGCGGCAAGGCCGGTGTTCTCGGCCGGGTAGCGGCCGGTGTCGAGGAAGTAGAGCTCCAGCGCGTTCTCGATCTCCAGGATCTGCAGGCTGGCGGTCTTCGATTTCGCGCGGCTGAAGAAGGAGATGGCGCGCGGGCCGATGACGCTGGCGACAAGCGCGATGATCGCCAGGACGACCAGCACCTCGAGCAGGCTGAAGCCGCGTCTTGAGGACCGCTTGCGCCCCGTTCCGGATCTGATGGCTCTCAACACGAAACAACTCCGACAAACCAGTTATGAAAACATGCGTGCCGCACGGTAATGACATTTTTGCGGCCGCAACAGCGGGTTTGTGAGCGTGCCACGGGTTTGCTCTCCCGCGCTATACCCACGACAGCGGGCCGAACAGCCATATTGCCCACAGCCCGAGCGACAGATGCGGGCCGAAGGCGAGGCGGCGCGACAGCGCCCGGCTGTCGCCCTCCATCCGGCGGACGAGCAACAGGGCGATCGCCGAAAGACAGCCGATCAGCAGCACGCCGGGCAGGGCGGCCGGGCCGACCCAGGCGCCCGCCGAGGCGAAGAGTTTCGCGTCGCCCATGCCGATGCCCGAGCGGCCGCGCAGCCGGCGGTAGGCAAGATCGCAGCCCAACAGGAACAGCCCCGCGGTCAATCCGCCCAGCGCATGGATCCAGACTGCCGCCGGATCAAAGTGCCAGGTGGCGAGGAGCCCCAGCGGAAACAGCCCGAGGCTGACGCGGTCGGGGATGTAGAGCTTGTGGCTGTCGATCACCGCGCCGAACACCAGCAGCCCGCCCAGCACGCCGCCCGCGATCACCGCCGCGACCGGCATCGCGCCGCCGGTGATCCAGGCCGCGCCCGCCATCACGGCGAATAGCCCGCCAAAAAGCGCCGCCGTTCCAACCGGCTTGCGTTTTCTGCTATTAGACACATCCACAGCCATGCTGGAATTCCCGGGACCCCATGCCTCGCCTGTTTCGCCCAAAAACCCTGCTCGCGGCGCTCCGGACACGGCGCGTTTGCCTGCCCTTCGGTCGCGCGCGGGGCGCACGGGCGGCTTTTCCATTCTCACGGTTGTATTAAGTCTGGCGCTGCTTGCAAGCATTACCATCGGGTTCACGGCGGTGGTGAACAATCGCACCGCGCGGGTCTCGAACACGATACAGGCGGCCCGGGGCGCGTTGCTGGCGGAGGCCGGAGTGGAGATCGCGGTGGCTCGCCTGCTCGGCGATCTGGCGCGGCCCGAAGGCGCGGCACGGCGCGTCAAGGCCGACGCGACGCCGTTCCTTTGCGGCCTTGAGGGCGAGGGGGCGCTCGCGATCTCGATCCAGGATGCGGCGGGGCAACTCGATCTGAACGAGGTCTCGCCGGACCTCTTGCGCGCCGTGCTCGGCGTCTTCGCCACGGCCGACGAGGCCGCCGCGATCACCTCGGCCGTGGTCGCGCGGCGCACGGCGACGCCGTTCCGGCTGGTGGAGGAACTGGCGGCGCTGCCCGGCGTCGGCGCCGAACTCTATACGGCTGTGTCTCCGCATCTGACGCTGTACAGCGGCTACACGGGGCTGGCGCAGGAGAATGTGGCGCCCGCCTTGCGCGCCCGGCTCGCGGCGATCGATCCGCCCGGCGCCTCGTTCTTCGGCTCCCTGCCCACCGACCGCGTGTTCGCGGTGAACGTCGTCGCCCGGATTTCCGCGCAGCGTGGCTACCGGCTGGAGACGATCGTGCATCTCGATCCGGAAGACCCCCGTCCCTATCGCCCGCTGCGCTGGCGCGGGCAGGGGATGCGCGCTGCTTCCACCGGCCGCGGCGGCCGTCCGGGAATGACTTTGCGCGATCTGGCGGGACCGCTGCCGCCTTGCGTGGTGACGGCGTTTTGATGGCGTCGCGAATGCCGGCCGCCCCATGCTGGAAAGCCCTCGGCGAAAGTACCACCATCCGGGGTCGTTTGTACGTGTTATCGCAAATTAAATCGGCCCGGACACGGCATCTGGTGTAGTGTTTGCGCCTGTTCCGTGCTGGAGTGCGTGGAGGCCGGAAACGCTGGCGATTTTTCCCAAAACCAGGCGAAAATAAAGAATCGGTATGACGGTGGGTTTGCGGGTATCTGTCCGATTTTTCAGTGGCATTTTGTTGACGTCGGCCGTCTTGCTGGGTGGTTGCGCGGAAGGCCTGATGGGAGTGTCGGAGGACGGGGGCGCTGCGCGTGGTTCCGTCTCGCCGAGCGGATTCAGCCGCGCGTTTCTTCCCACCAATTCCGTGAGCCGTCATACGACCCCGGCCACCTCGTCGGACGCGCAGCTTTTCCCCGGAACCGGTGAGTTCGTCGGGACCGCCCAGAATCAGCCTTTCGAGGTGGCCGACGACGAGCGGGTGCATCTGAACCTTGTGGAAGCCAGCATCGAGGCGGCCGCCAAGGTCGTGATCAGCGACATCCTGCAGCGCAACTACATCATCGACCCGCGCGTGAGCGGCAAGATCACCATCCAGACCACCAACGCCATCGACAAGAAGGCGCTTTTGAGCACCTTCAACACGCTGCTGGCCTTCAACGGCGCCGCCCTGGTGGAGCGTGACGATGTGGTGCGTATCGTGCCGGCGTCCGATCGCGGCGCCCTGCCGGTGGACGGCAACATCAACCGCTCGGCGCTTCCCGAGGGCATTGGTCAGTCGGTGAAAATCGTGCCGCTGGACTATGTGTCCGCCGAGGAAATGGCGCGATTGCTCAAGCCGATCGTCGGCGAGGACAAGGTGTTGCACGTCGACACCCGGCGCAACATCCTGCTGCTGGCGGGCAACCGGCGCGAGATGGCCACGGCCCTGGACGCGGTCAATCTGTTCGACATCGACCAGATGAAGGGCATGTCGTTCGCGCTGCTGCCGATCAAGAACGCCGAGCCGGACGCTCTGGTCACCGAGCTCGAGACCATCTTCGCCACGGAGGACGGCGGCGCGCTGAAGGGACTGGTGCGCTTCGTACCCAACAAGCGGCTGTCGTCGATCCTGGTGATTTCGGCGCGCCCGCGCTACCTCAAGCAGGCGCAGCAGTGGGTGTCGCGGCTCGACCGGATCGCCGGCGGCACCAAGCGCCAGCTGTTCGTCTATTCGATCCAGAACCGCGAGGCGTCGGAACTCGCGAGCCTGCTGGAGACCATTCTGGCGGACGGCAACGGCACCGGGTTCCAGGTCACGACCCAGCCGGTGACCCGGGTGGACGGCGCCTTCGAGACGGCGGCTTCGGCGAACGGCAATACGCCGTCGTTGTCCGGCACGGGGCTGGGCAGCAGCGGTTTGGGGCGCTCCACGCCGAGTTTCGGCGCCGTGACGCCCGCCACACCGCAGGGCGCCAGCCTGTCGGCCGCGGAGCTGACGCAGAACCGGGCGCTGGGCGGCCAGGCCGTGCGCGTCGTGGCGGACGAGGCCAACAACGCCATCCTGATCTACGCCACGCCCGACGAATACAACGCCATCCTGACCATGCTCAGGCAGATGGACTCACTGCCCAACCAGGTGCTGCTGGAAGCCACCATCGCGGAAGTGACGTTGACCGATCAGCTCAAGTTCGGACTGCGCTGGTTCTTCGAGAGCGGCAATTTCTCCCTCGGATTGTCCGATGCGACCGGCAGCGCCATCGGGCACAATTTTCCCGGTTTCTCGTTCCTGTTCTCCGGCGGCCAGTCGGCGGTGGCGCTCAGTGCGCTCTCCTCGATCACCGACGTGAACATCATCTCCTCGCCGAACCTGATGGTGCTGGACAACCGCAAGGCGGTGCTGCGCATCGGCGATCAGGTGCCGATCGCCACCCAGCAGGCCGTCGACACCACCGCCATCAACACCACCATCAACACCATCGAACTGCGCGACACCGGCATCATCCTCACGGTGGTGCCGCGGGTGAACGACAGCGGCCGGGTGATCCTCGACATCGAGCAGGAGGTCTCCGACGTGGTCAAGACGACGACGTCGGGCATCGATTCCCCCACCATTCGCCAGCGCAAGGTGACCACGACCGTGGTGGTCAACGATGGCGACAGCCTGGCGCTGGGCGGACTGATCCAGCAGCGCGCCGACGTCACCAAGTCGCAGGTGCCGATTCTGGGGGATGTGCCGCTGATCGGCAATCTGTTCCGCCAGAAGGAAGACACGCAGAAGCGCACCGAGCTGCTGATCCTGATCACGCCGCATGTGGTGCGCGACTTCCGCGAGGCGAACGACGTCACCGACGAGTTCCGCAAGCAGCTCGGCGGCCTGCGGGCGCTGGGCGACAAGCCCCAGGGCGGCCTCAAGCACAAGGTCCAGCGCCTGCTGCGGTAGGGCGGCCTGCCCGCGCCAGAGCCGGCGAGCGAGGCACGCGCGCCGCGTTCGCGTTCACCGCAGCATGGGCCTTGTTTTACCGGACCTGATCCAGTTCCGGATCCGCCAGCGCGACGTTGGGAAGTGGCAAGCCTTGCGGAATGGAGATGGGCGCATGTGCCAAGGAAACGCTCTAGGATGACGTCCACACTTGGCCGACGCCTTTCGACAGCACGGAACTCAGGCGAGGGCCCGCGAAATCGATAAAGGCGCGGAGCTTTTGGGGGACGAGACCGCCCCCATAGAGAATGCTGACCGGCCAAGCCTCTGGCTCTTCGGTTTCGAGAGCGATCGCAAGGCGCCCTGCAGCCACCGCGCCGGCCACCTGATAGGACAGGACCCGCGCGATGCCGAGCCCGGCCTCGGCCGCATCGATGGCGGCTTCCGCCGTGTTGACAATCAGCCGCGACCGGATTCGTACCTGCCTGTCATCCCGCCCGTTGCCGAACCGCCACCGGTCGGCAGACATCAGGTTCTCGAAGGTGATGCAATCGTGATGCGCAAGGTCTTCGGCGCGCTCCGGCCGGCCCCGCGCCGCCAAGTAAGCCGGACTGGCGCAGACCACCCATCGCACCTCCCCGAGCCGGCGCGCCCTGAGGCTGCTGTCTGGCAAGTGGCCGATGCGGATCGCCGCATCGATCTGCTCTTCGTGAAGGCTGACCAGACGGTCGCTCTGTTCCAACTTGACGTCGACGTCCGGGTAGGCCTTCAGGAAGTCCGCGAGCACGGGCACCATGTGCAGGCGTCCGAAGACAATTGGCGAAGTCAGGGTCAGCAGCCCCCGGGGTGTGCTGTATTCACCGGCAGCGGTGCGTTCCGCTTCCGCCACCTGCTCCAGTATGCGCCGACACGCCGCGACATAGACCGTTCCGGCTTCGGTCAGCGCCAGCCCCCTTACAGACCGTAACAGGAGCTGAGTGCGGAGCTTTTCCTCCAGTTCCGCAACTCTTCGGCTGACCGTGGCGAGGGGCATCCCAAGTTCGCGCGCACCGGCCGAGAGGCTGCCGGCATCCACGGCGGCAATGAGGATGGACATGGAGTCGAGGCGGTCGGCCATGTTTCCAATTTCCGAGAGGATGGCTCTCAAAAGTATGCTCTGCATGCGGGAATTGGAACCCTCTATGTTGGCATTATCGAAACCAACCCCAAGGAGACTGCCATGTCCCGCATTGATATTCCCGCCACGATCGAAGCCGCCCCCGAGGCCTCCCGGCCGCTTCTGGAACAGGTCAGCAAGCAGCTCGGCAGCGCCCCGAACCTGTTCCGCCTCGCAGCCCAAAGCCCGGCCGCGCTGGAAGGCTATCTCGGTCTCTTCGGCGCGCTCGGGAAGGGCCGCCTGCCGGCCGCCACCCGTGAGCGGATCGCACTGGCGATCGCCGAATACAACGGCTGCGGCTATTGCCTGTCGGCCCATACCTATCTCGGCGCGAACCTGGCCAAGCTGTCGCCCGAAGAAATGGCTGCCAATCGTAAGGGCCGGTCGACCGACGCCAAGGCCAATGCCGCGGTGGTCTTCGCGGTGAAGGTCGCCGAGAGGCGCGGCCATGTCTCAGACGCCGACCTCGGCGATGTCCGCGCCGCCGGCTACGACGATGCGCAGATCATCGAAATCGTGCAGCACGTCGCGCTCAACATCTGGACCAACTACCTCAACGAGGTGGCCCGGACTGAAATCGACTTCCCCGTGGCCGAAGGCGTCGCCGCCTGAGCCTTGCCCTTCGGCGGCGGGACCTGCGCCCGCCGCCGTTCAACATCGAAGGAGCCGGAGATGAGCCGCCCCCGTTTCCCCCATTCACTGATGAGACCGCCGCCCACAAGGCGCGCCTGGTCGAGGACGCTTGGAACAGCCGCGATCCCGAGGCCGTCTCGCGCGCCTGCACGCGGGAGAGTCGCTCGCGCAACCGCACCATCTTCCTGGACGGCCGTTCGGAGATCGTTGCCTTCCTTGCCGAGAAATGGCGGACGGAACGGGAGTATCGCTCGATCAAGGAACTCTGGGCTTTCGAGGGCAACCGGAGTGCCGTGCGTTTCGCCTGTGAATGGCGTGATGATACCGGCCAGTGGTTCCGCGCCTGCGGCAACGAAAGCTGGGAACTTGATGACAACGGGCCGATGGCTGTCCGCCATGCCAGCATCAACGATGTCGCCATTGACGAGTCAGAGCGGCTCTTTCACTGGCCGCAGGGTCGCCGCCCCGATGATCACCCCTCATTGAGCACGTTGGGGCTGTGACCATGGTGCAGGGTCCAGACACGCCCAGCGACGTAGCCTTCTCGCCGGCGGTGAAAGCAATCCAGGCAACCAAGGGCTCGCGCGAGGCCTATGCGCGGATGGAGGCGCAGCGCCCCTGGCTGGACCGGATCACGCCGGACCTCGCGCAGTTTATCGGTGAGCAAACCAGCGTCTTCCTCGGCACCGCGAATGCGGCGGGGCAGCCCTACATCCAGCACCGCGGCGGACCGGCGGGCTTCTTGAAAGTGCTGGGGGACCGACAGCTCGGCTTCGCCGATCTTGCCGGCAACAGGCAGTACATAACGCTCGGCAACCTCTCGGAAAATCCCCAGGCCTTCCTGTTCCTGATCGACTATGAGCGGGCGCGGCGGGTGAAACTCTGGGGCACAGCCCGGGTGGTGGAGGACGCCCCCGATCTCGTAGCCCGTCTGCGCGCCGAGGGTGGCAAGGGCCGGCCCGAGCGGGCGATTGTCTTCTCCATCACGGCCTGGGACGTGAATTGCCGCCAGCACATTCCCCAGCGGATCGACGCGGCACACGTGGCGGCGATGCTTGCCGAGCGCGACGCGCGGATCGCGCGCCTGGAGGCCGAGTTGCAGGGTTACCGCGGGCGCCCAACCGCGCCGGATCTCTGACGCCGCGCGGCAATATCAGCTTGCACATCTCCGGCTTGCTCAGACTTGAAGATGGTCAGGAAAGCGACCTTATCGCCCGGAGAGGGGACAATTCGGTTCCCGCGGAAAATCCACCAGCGATCAGCCTGTCAAAGAATGATAGGCGGCGAAGATACACCGGGAAGTCATGTCGCGCGATCGGCGGCAGTGGCGGGTCATTGGGGGGAGTTCGAACCCGCAGGGTTCGCAAGGCGAACAGCCGCCTGAGCTTGTTCAAGCCCCGACTGGAGCTGAGCCCAAAGTCAGGAAATGGCGGAGAGACAGGGATTCGAACCCTGGAGACGGTCACCCGCCTACACACTTTCCAGGCGTGCGCCTTCGACCACTCGGCCACCTCTCCGCAAGACACCAAAAGGTGCCACTGGGAGGCGCAATATAGCGATCCGGCGGGCGAGCGCAAGGGGGCGCGGGCGCTGACGTGATCGTGAGGCGGCGGTGTGTTGCATGGGGCTTTCGGCAGGCCTATCTATCGTGCGAAATAGCGCGGCATCCGGCGCTTTCGCGGCGATCCCGAGAGCGTCCGCAAAGCTGACACAGATGGGGAAATCCTGTTGGCGGGCGCACGGATGGACTGGATTTGGTCCGGCCGGTGATCGTTTATGAGGGCGACACCGCGCGCCGCAGTTTCTAATATCGGCGGCGATTCGCCTGTCCTGCCAGAGGTGCGAGAGATCCTATGATTTCGTTTGTTGTTCGGGTGATCGGTTTGTGGCTCGTGGCGGTGGCGGTTGTCGCGGCGGCCATCGACGGCACAAAGACCATCGCGGCCTCTGAGCTTACGCTGACGCCGCTCGGCCAGCACTGGTTCCAGCTTGCCCCGCAAAGCCTCAACGCCGCCCAGGCCGGCATCCAGCGCCATGTGAGCCCGCTGTTGTGGGATCCGGTGATCCAGTGGGTGCTGCTGCTGCCAACCTGGCTGGTTGCGGGCGTGCTGGGGGCATTGTTCGTCTGGCTCGGCTCGCGCGGCCGCCGCCGCCGGCGTGTCCGCCTGAGCCGGATCTGAGGCGTTTCGCGCGGAGCGCGTGTCTCGGTGCGGGTCTTGTGTGCCGCCTTGTCGCGTTCGGCCTCGGCCCTTGCCGCCGGATCCTTGAACCGGCCGCGCCCGATGTTTCGCCATTCAACAGGAGGCTTCGATGTTTTCGCTCAATTTCCTGTCAGCCAAGGACACGCTGCCCACGGCAGAGACCGCCTTGCCCGGGCGCGACGAAGCGATCATGACGCCGGGTCTGCATGTGGTCAGCGGTCATCCGCTGGCCGGCCCCTATCCCGGGGGCGCGCAGACGGTGCTCTTCGGCATGGGCTGCTTCTGGGGTGCGGAGCGGATATTCTGGCAGCGTCCGGGCGTGCATGTGACCGCCGTCGGCTATGCCGGCGGAGTGACGCCCAATCCCACCTATCGCGAGGTCTGCTCGGGCGGCACCGGTCACACCGAGGCCGTGCTGGTGGTGTTCGATCCGCAGGCGGTCCCGTTTGCCTCGCTGCTGCAGACATTCTGGGAGGGGCACGATCCGACCCAGGGCATGCGCCAGGGCAACGACCGCGGCACGCAGTATCGCTCGGCGATCTATTGCGCCGATGACGCGCAGCTTGAGCTCGCGCTGGCCTCCCGCCAGGCCTATGAGGCGGCGCTGAAAGCGGCCGGCCGTGGGGCCGTGACCACCGAGATCGCGCGGATGCCGCCGTTCTACTTCGCCGAGGACGAACACCAGCAGTATCTGGCGAAGAACCCGGCGGGTTACTGTGGACTTGGCGGTACCGGCGTATCCTGCCCGGCGCCCACGGGCGTCAGCGCGGCCGGCGCCCTTTAGCTAACGCCGATCCGGGACCGCGTGTCCCGGGATCGTGCGCGCTGCTCGGGCAACCGCCGTGCGCCGCATGCGCGCGCCTTCAGCAGGCTCACGCCTATGCTCCGTTGTTTTGCCGAGGTCTGCCGCGAGGCAAGGAAACGCTCTAAGCGATACTTGTCCGGATTGATGTCAGATCCATAGAGATTTCAACGGGATAATTAATCTTAAACAAGTATTTGAATAATGGACGTCCGGCAGCCGTGGAAATTCTTTGCCGCGCGGCGGCGCATTAGATCTCCGTTAAGTAACTTTTGCCAGTATCTGCCCGCCTGCCTTTGTCGCGGACGAAGGGGCGCAACGCTTCTGGAGCGGATGATTGCGGCGCAGTGACTGTGTTTTCTTTGCCTTGTTCGTGGTGGCGGTCGGCATCGGTCTTACGGCCGTGGCGCTGGTTCCGCCGGCGCGCGGGGCTGTGGCCGTCTTCGTGCCCCCCTGGGCGTCCGAATCGGGGCCCATGAGCATAATCGCCGCGGCCAATGGTCGTTTCATGCGGACCGGCAGCGCCAATTGGGTGTTTCTGGCGACATCTGAAGAACCCGGTTTCGCAGACCGCTTGTATGCGGCCGGAGCCTGGATTGTCGCGAACCCGATTGTCGCGGGCGGTTGCGTGGCGGAAAGAGGATGACTTGAATGACGGATGGGGTGGAAATGACCGAGGGCGGCAACAGTCTGGAAGAGCTGCGTGTTCAGTTCGCACGCGCATTCGTGGTGTTCATTTGGGCCAATGTTCCGGTCGTTCTGGGCGCGGCAATTATCTATGAAGGCGTCCCGCCGCTGATTGCGGGACTGTTTGCCGCCGGGCTCGCCGGCGCCACGACCTTTGCCTGGCTTCGCGCCGGAAGCGGCGTTCTGACGCGTCTGGTGTCGTCGGTCTCGATGGCCGCGATGGTCTGCCTTCTTGTGTTTTCGCTGAGTACCGGCAGCCTCAGCTCGGCCGGCAGCTTCCAGCTCGACGGCCACATGTATTTCTTTGCAGCGCTTGCGATGATCGCGGGTTGGGTCGACTGGCGGGCTCTGGCCGCCTACACGGCCGTGGTGGCGGTGCATCATCTGGCGTTCAACTTCCTGCTGCCCTACGCCGTTTTTCCCGAAGGCACCAGCTTCCTGCGCGTCGTCATGCACGCCGTGATCCTGGTTGTGCAGTTCGCCGTGCTGGTGTGGCTGGTCGACCGGCTCGGAAAGGCCTTTGCCTCATCCCAGATGACGAGCACCGCGGCCGAAGTCGCCCGCGCGGAGACCGACGCGTTGTTGAAGACCGAAGAGCAGCGCGGCCGTGACGAGCGCGTCAAGCAGGACCGCATCGCCGAGCGGATTGTGACGTTCCGGGGCGAGGTTCAGACGATGCTGGCAGGAATTGGTGGTGCGGCGGAGCTGATGCGCTCCACCGCCGACGTGCTGTCCGGCGTCGCCGACAGCACGCAGCTGCGGGCCAGCGACACGGCTGCCATCTCCGAACAGGCCTCTTCCAACGTGCAGACGGTGGCGAGCGCCGCGGAGGAACTGTCCGCCTCGATCAGCGAGATCGCGCGGCAGGTGGAGCAGACGACGCAGATCGTCAACAAGGCGACCCAGGGCGCGCGCGCGTCCAACCAGAAGGTCGCGGGCCTCGCCGACGGCGCAAACAAGATCGGCGAAGTCATCGGCCTGATCCAGGATATTGCCGAGCAGACCAATCTGCTGGCGCTGAACGCCACCATCGAGGCCGCGCGGGCCGGAGAGATGGGCAAGGGCTTCGCGGTCGTTGCGGCGGAAGTGAAGGAGCTGGCGACCCAGACGTCCAAGGCGACGGAAGAAATCGGCGCCCAGGTGGCTGCGATCCAGGCCTCGACCAGTGATGCGGTGGATGCGATCGGCGCGATCACCGAGACGATGGACGAGGTCAACAAGTACACGGCCGCGATCGCCGCCGCCGTGGAGCAGCAGGGCGCGGCGACCAGCGACATCTCGCGCAACGTGGCGGAGGCCGCCGACGGCACCGGCCAGGTGGCGGCGAATGTTTCCGGCCTTCAGGCTGCGGTGGGCGAGACCACCGAATCGGCCGCCAACGTGCAGACGGCCGCCTCCGATGTCTCCAAGCAGGCCCAGGCACTCAACACAGCCGTCGAGGCCTTCCTCAAGGACGTCGCCGCCTGATCGTCCGTCTTCAGCGGATTGGGAATGAACGAACGGCCGGACCCGAGAGTCCGGCCGTTTTCTTGTTGCGCGCGCGGCCGATGCGCAGACAAGGGATGCGAAGCCGCGTTGCGGTGCCTATATGCATCAGGTGATGATTCAGACCGAGACCCAGGCCGGCCTTCACCGCCGCCGCAAACTCATGAACACCCTGCACACCTGGCTGCTGGCCGGTGGCAGCCTGATGCTGCTCGCGCTGTGCGCCTGGGCGCTGGCGGGCCCGCAAGGCGTCGTCTGGGTTTCGCTGGGCGGCGCATTGAGCCTGTATCTGGCCACGCATATGTCGCCCAAGATGGTGCTGCGGCTCTACCGCGCCCGGCCGTTGCCCGAGACCGTGTTTGTGGACGGTCACCGCGTCGTCAATATCCTGGCCCGCCGCGCGGCTCTGCCCGCCGTGCCGGAACTCTACGTGGTGCCGAGCCGGATGATGAACGCCTTCGCCGTGGGCAATCGCGAGTCGCCGGTGATCTGCGTGACCGACGGGCTGCTGCGCGGTCTTACCTTGCGTGAATTCGCGGGCGTCATCGCGCATGAAATGAGCCATATCGCCAATGGCGACATCCGCGTCATGGCGCTGGCGGACGTGGTGTCGCGGATGACCAGCACCATGTCGACGCTGGGTATTCTTCTGGTCTTGTTTAATCTGCCGGCCCTGATTCAGGGCAACGGCGTGCCATGGGTCGGGATCGGGTTGCTGATGGTGGCGCCGACGATCGGCGGCCTGCTGCAACTGGCACTGTCGCGAACCCGTGAATATGACGCCGATCTGGACGCGGTGCTGCTGACCGGCGACCCGAAGGGACTTGCGGGAGCGCTGGTGAAGCTTGAGCGCGCCGAGGGGCGCATGTGGGAAGCGATGGCGCTGCCCGGCGGACGGTTGCCCGATCCCTCGCTGCTGCGCAGCCACCCCAAGACCGAAGAGCGTGTGCGGCGGATCATGGAGTTGACGCCGCGCGGTGACCTGTCCGCTCCGCTGGAGGGGGCGTGCCGCGCGTTGGCCGCTCGATCGTGCCGAGCCTCGGCAGGCCGCGTTTTCGCGCCCGTGGCATGGGGCTGTGGTACTGACGTTGCTGGTATACCAGCCGTTGCGGCGCGGGCCGGTCCGCGCTACATCGATTGAGTGACCTCAGTCTTTTCGAGCCCTCAAGGAAGCGCCGTGAACCTGTGCCCGCCCACCGCAGGGACCGTCTTGCTGGTCGACGCCCTGACCGGGGCGGAGGCCTTGCTGTTCGAGGGCCCGCGCGAGATCGTCACCACGAATGATCCGGGCGAGGTGGCCGCCGCGCTGGCGCGCATCGAGGCGTTGTCGGACGGCGGGCTGCATCTGGCCGGATTCTGCGCCTACGAGATGGGCCATGTCTTCGAGCACAAGCTGCGCGCGCGCCTGCCCGCCCGTCTGGACGGCTCTCCGCTGCTGTGGTTCGGCGCCTATGACGCGCCGCGGACGTTGTCGGCGGCGGAGGCGCGGCGGTGGCTCGAGAACGCCTCGGGCGGCGCGGCCGGCCATGTGCACGGCTTGCGCTTCGAGATGGACCGAGCGGCCTACCGCAAGGCGTTTGAGCAGGTGCGGCGGCATCTGGCGAGCGGCGACATCTACCAGGCCAATCTGACCCTGCGCGCCCGCTTCACTCATTCGGGCAGCGCGGCGGGGCTGTTTCTCGAGCTGCTGCGCCGCCAGCCGGTCAGCTATGCGGCGCTGGTCGCGACGCAAGGCGCGACGATCTTGTCGCTGTCACCGGAGCTGTTTCTGGAGCGCGCCGGCGACCAGCTCACCACCAAGCCGATGAAGGGCACCGCACCGCGCGGAGTGAACGCGGAAGCGGACACGGAGATCGCCCGCTGGCTGGCCGCCGACGTGAAGTCGCAGGCCGAGAACCTGATGATCGTCGATCTGATGCGCAACGATCTGTCGCGCATCAGCCGCCCGGGCAGCGTGCGGATTTCGAAGAAATTTGAGGTGGAGCGCTATCGCAGCCTGCACCAGATGGTGACCACCGTGCGTGGACAGCTCAATCCGCAGACCGGCTTCGCCGATGTCTTTGCCGCGCTCTATCCGTGCGGCTCGATCACCGGCGCGCCGAAGCTCAGCGCGCAAGCCATCATCGACGATCTGGAGACCAGCCCGCGCGGTGTTTACACCGGCGCCATCGGTCATATCCGCCCCGGCGGCGATTTCCGCTTCAACGTCGCCATCCGCACGCTGACGCTGCGCCCCGACGGAACCGGCGAGATCGGCACCGGCTCCGGCGTGGTGTTCGATTCCGACGCCGACGACGAATACGACGAATGTCACCTGAAGCTGGCTTTCCTTACCGGTGAGGACCCGCCGTTCGGGCTTATCGAGACCATGGGGTTCGACCCGCAGCACGGCTATATGCTGCAAGGCCGTCACATGGCGCGACTGCAGCGATCGGCGCAGTATTTCGGGTTCCGATGTCCGTTGCCGGCGATCGAGGCGGCGCTGGCGGCCCGCGCGGACACTTTCGATGCGCCGCGCCGGGTGCGCCTGGAACTCGCCGAGAGCGGAACGTTCGACATCACCGATGCGCCGCTTGCGGCAACCAGCGAAAACCCCTGGCGGTTGGCGGTCTCGCCCGAGCGCATGGATGCCGGCAACCGGTTCCTGTTCCACAAGACCACGCGCCGGGCGCATTACGACGACGAGCGCGTCCGCCTGCAGGGGCTCACCGGCTGCGATGAGGCGCTGTTTCTCAACGCGGACGGCTTGGTCACCGAGGGCAGCTTCACCAACCTGTTCATCCGCAAGGACGGCAGTCTGCTGACGCCAGCGCTCGGACACGGGCTGCTGCCCGGTATTCTGCGCGAGGCGCTGCTGGACACCGGCCGGGCTGTGGAGGCGGATCTGCGGCTGGAGGACTTTGTGAGTGCTGACGCGATCTACGCGGGCAACTCCCTGCGCGGGCTGATCAAGGCGGTGTTGATTGGGGAAGAGTAGCAATGCTGCGCGGGATCACCTCTCCCATGGGGAGAGGTCGGGCCCTCGGGTCTGGCCTGTGGCCAGCCCAAGGACAGGCTCCACGCCCGGGTGAGCAGGGCTCGCCGTGACGCTGAAGGATCACAGCCCCTCACCCCGACCCTCTCCCTGAGGGAGAGGGGGCGGATACGGAAGCGCTCTAGCTGTGAGCTTTCAACAGGTTGTCCATTCGGACCTGACCGAGGAGACTGGAGTTACCACGCTTCAGCACGCATCGGAGGGTCCGAATGAACATCCACAAGAATGCCCGCCTGACACCGTTGCGTCGAGGGGAGATGGCCCAAGCGGTCATTGAAGGTCGTCTTTCCCGGGCCCAGGCGGCGCGGGTCTATGGCGTGTCGGCCAAGATCGTTGCCCGGTGGGCCGAACGCTACAGGGCGGAAGGCCCGGCCGGCATGGTCGACCGCTCCTCTCGGCCAGGCCGGATGCCCAGCGCAACCGATCCGCTCCTCTGTGAACGCATCATCGCCCTGCGCCGTCAGCGCTGGACAGGTAAGCACATCGCTCGGGAGGTCGGCGTGTCACCGGCCACCGTCAGCCGGGCGCTGCGGCGGGCAGGCCTCTCCCGGCTCAAGGACCTCGATCCGGCCGAACCGGTGCGCCGCTATGAACGCCAGCATCCGGGCGAGTTGATCCACATCGACATCAAGAAACTCGGTCGGTTCGACCGCGTCGGCCACCGCATCACCGGCGATCGCACCGGCCAGTCCAACAGCCGCGGTGTCGGCTGGGAGTTTGTCCATGTCTGCATCGACGATGCCTCGCGCATCGCCTTCAGCCAGATCTTGCCCGACGAGAAGAAACACAGTGCGGTCGCTTTCCTGCGCGCCGCGCTCGCCTATTACGAGAGCCTGGGCGTCACCGTCACCCGCGTCATGACCGACAATGGCGCCTGCTACAAATCGAAAGCCTTCGCAAAAGCCTGCCGCGATCTCGGCCTCAAGCACATCCGCACCCGACCCTACACGCCCAAGACAAACGGCAAGGCCGAACGCTTCATACAGACCGCGTTGCGGGAATGGGCCTATGCCATCGCCTACCCAACGTCACGCCATCGCGCAGCCGAACTGCCGATCTGGCTACACCGCTACAATTGGCACCGGCCACATGGCAGCCTAAAATCCAAAACACCGATCAGTCGACTCGATCTAACCGAGGACAACCTCTTGAGGCTCCACATCTAGCTGCGCAGCGTGCCGCCGGTGGCTTTTTCGACGCCGGCGATGATCCGGGCCGCAACGGCCTCGATTTCGTCATCCGTCAGCGTCTTTTCCGTGGGCTGCAGCGTCACGTCGATGGCGATGGACTTCTTGCCTTCCGGCACACCCTTGCCCTCATAGACGTCGAAGACGTTGACGTCGCTGATCAGTTTCTTTTCCGCGCCGCGCGCCGCCTTGAGGATCTTTTCCGCCTGGGTGTCGCCGTCGACGACGAAGGCGAAGTCGCGCTTCACCGGCATCAGATCGGCGACATTCAGCGCGCCCTTGGAACGCGACGCCTTGCCCTTGGGCTGCGGCACGGCGTCGAGATAGACCTCGAAGCCGACCACCGGGCCCTCGATGTCGAGAATTTCGAGAACGCGCGGATGGATCTCGCCGAAGGCGGCGAGCGCGTTCTTCGGGCCGAGCTTCAGCATGCCCGAGCGGCCCGGATGGAACCACGCCGGCGCATCGGTGAAGACCTGCAGGTTGGACACCGGCGCGCCGATGGCCTCGAGCGCCGCCATCGCGTCGGCCTTGGCGTCAAACACGTTGACGGGATCCGCGGCGCCCGACCAGTGACGGCCCGAACCGGTCAGCACGGCGGTGCCCCGGCGTACGCCGGTGGCGACCATGGTCTGGTCGGAGGGTTTGTCGCCGGCAAACACCTGACCGACCTCGAACAGCGCCACGTCGCCGTAGCCGCGATCGGCGTTGCGCTGGGCGGCCGACAGCAGGCCCGGCAGCAGGCTGGGGCGCATGTCGGACATGTCGGCGGAAATCGGATTGGCCAGCGCGATCTCCGGCTGTCCGCCGCCGAAGGCTTCCGCATGCGCCTTGGGCAGGAAGGACCAGGTGACGGCTTCATTCAGTCCGCGCACGGCGAGCGCCCGGCGCGCCTTGTTGCGGCGGACCTGGCCGGTGGTCAGAACCTGGGCGGCGACGCTGCCCATGCGCGGCAGCGGCGTCGACGGGATCTTGTCGACGCCGACGATGCGCATCACCTCTTCCACCAGATCGGCCTTGCCGTGGATGTCGGGCCGCCAGCTCGGCGGGGCGACCTTCCAGGTGCTGCCCGCGCCCGATACCCAGAAGCCAAGCCGCGTCAGCATGACCTTGATTTCGGTGGCGGAGATCTCCAGCCCCGACAGGCGCTTCACTTCCGTCACCGGGAAATCGATGATCATCTCGACTTCCGGCACCGCGCCCGCGGTGGTGACCTGGCTTGCCGTGCCGCCGCAGATGTCGAGCACATGCTGGGTTGCCTCTTCCAGGCCCGGCAGCATGAAGGCGGGGTCAACGCCGCGCTCGAAGCGGTAGCGCGCGTCGGAGTTGAGCCCCAGCTTGCGGCCGGTCTGGGCGATGTTGATCGGGTCCCACAGCGCCGATTCGATCAGCACGTCGGTGGTCGTCTCGTCGCAGCCGGTATGTTCGCCGCCCATGATGCCGCCGATGGAATCGAGCGTGTTGTCATCGGCGATCACGCACATGGTGTCGTCGACCGCGTATTCCTTGCCGTCGAGCGCCAGGATCGTTTCGCCCGGCTGGCCGCGGCGCACGGTGAGGTGGCCCGTCACCTTGGCGGCGTCGAAGACATGCAGCGGACGGCCGCGGTCAAACGTCATGTAGTTGGTGATGTCGACGAGCGCATTGATCGGGCGCAGGCCGATGGCAATCAGCCGCTGCTGCATCCATTTGGGCGACGCGCCGTTTTTCACGCCGGAGACCTGCCGCAGACCGAAGGCCGGGCACAACGGCTTCGTGCCGCCGAAATCCAGCGCCACGGAAACGGGGCACGGTCCCTCGCCGGCGATCTGCCTGGGCCGGTGCTCCTTGAGCTTGCCGAGGCCGGCGGCGGCCAGATCACGGGCGATGCCGTGCACGCCGAGGCAGTCGGAGCGGTTCGGCGTGATGCCGATCTCGATCACCGGATCATCCAGCCCCGCCCAGGCGGCGTAGGCTTCGCCCACGGGCGCGTCCGCCGGCAGGTCGATGATGCCGTCGTGCTCGTCGGAGAGCTCGAGCTCGCGCTCGGAGCACATCATGCCGAAGCTCTCCACGTCGCGGATCTTGCCGACCGACAGCGTCACGTCGAGGCCCGGTACATAGTCGCCGGGCTTGGCGAAGACGCCGACAAGGCCTTCGCGCGCGTTCGGAGCGCCGCAGACGACCTGCAGCGGGGCGCCCTCGCCGGTGTCGACGCTGAGCACCTTCAGCCGGTCGGCGTTGGGATGCTGGGTGGCTGAGACGACCTTGGCGATGCGGAACGGCGCCAGCTTCTTCGCCGGATCGGCCACGTCTTCCACTTCCAGGCCGATCATCGTCAGCATGTCGACGATCTCGCCGAGTGTGGCGTCGGTTTCCAGGTGGTCCTTGAGCCAGGAGAGGGTGAATTTCATGGGAACATTCCAATTTGGGTCGCGGCGCTGTCAGTGGAGCGATACGCACGGTATAGGCAATTCGATAGTGTGAGCCGGAATCGGTCGCCGCTTCGAACTCGATCGTCATCCTCGGCCTTGTGCCGAGGATCCATCTTGTCCCCCCGTGCCGCCATGGATCCTCGGCACAAGGCCGAGGATGACGACGGAGAGCCTGGCACGTCTCGGCCGGTATCCGGCGTTACGCCAGCGTCTCGTAAAGATCGTCCCATTGCGGGTTGGTTGCCTCGATAAGATTGATCTTCCATTGGCGATAGTAGCGCTTTACCGATTTTTCCCGCTGGATGGCATCAGTGACGTTGAAATGCTCTTCGTACCAGACCAGCATCTTGCATCCATATTTCTTCGTGAACCCCGGGATCAGGCCTTCGCGATGTTCATAGGCCCGACGAGCAAGGTCCGAGGTGACGCCGGTGTATAGCGTTCCTCGTGCCTTCGATGCGACGATATAGACGAAGCCCGTCATAAGCCCTCGCCCGCTCTCCACATCCTCTCGGACCGTTCCTTTTCGTCATCCTCGGGCTTGACCCGCCGTTTCGTCATCCTCGGGCTTGTGCCGAGGATCCATCTTGTTCGTGCCTTGCCGCCGTGGATCCTCGGCACAAGGCCGAGGATGACGACGGAGAGTCCGGCACGTCGGGCCGGGCGTGCCTGGCTTACGCGCTCAGGCCGCCGAACAGGGTCGGCATGTCGAGCGGGCGGAAGCCGTAGTGCTTGATCCAGCGCAGGTCCGCGTCGAAGAAGGCGCGCAGGTCCGGCATGCCGTATTTCAGCATGGCGATGCGATCGATACCCATGCCCCAGGCGAACCCCTGGTAGACGTCCGGGTCCAGCCCGCAGTTGCGCAGCACGTTGGGATGCACCATGCCGCAGCCGAGGATCTCCAGCCAGTCGTCGCCCTCGCCGATCTTCACCTCGCCGCCCGCAAACGAGCAGCCGATGTCGACTTCCATCGACGGTTCGGTGAAGGGGAAGAAGGAGGGGCGGAAGCGCATCTTGATCTCATCGACCTCGAAGAACGCCTTGCAGAATTCCTCGAGGATCCACTTCAGGTGACCGATGTGGCTGCCCTTGTCG
The DNA here is from genome assembly GCF_003432385.1 of Breoghania sp. L-A4. Taxonomy (NCBI): domain Bacteria; kingdom Pseudomonadati; phylum Pseudomonadota; class Alphaproteobacteria; order Hyphomicrobiales; family Stappiaceae; genus Breoghania; species Breoghania sp. L-A4. The sequence goes on from NZ_CP031841.1 coordinate 582,079, forward strand.
ATGACCAGGCCCTCGACCTGATGGAACATCGGCGTGTGCGTCTGATCCGAATCGCAGCGGTAGGTGCGCCCGGGGATGATGACGCGCAGCGGCGGCTCCTGCTCGCGCATCATATGGATCTGCACGGTGGAGGTGTGGGTGCGCAGCAGCAGTCGCCCGCCGTCTTCCTTCTCGGGGAAGAAGAACGTGTCGTGCATTTCGCGCGCGGGATGGCCCTCGGGGAAGTTCAGCGCGGTGAAATTGGTCTCGTCCGTCTCGATGTCCGGACCCTCGGCGATGGAAAAGCCCATGTCGGCGAAGATCGCGGTCAATTCGTCGATCACCTGGCTGACCGGATGAATGCGGCCCTCTGTCGAAGGGCCGGGACGCACCGGCAATGTGACGTCGACGGTCTCGGACGAAAGCCGCGCTTCCAGCGCCTGTTCCTTCAGCACGCTTTTGCGCGCCGCAATCGCGTCGGTGACGCGGGCCTTCAGCCCGTTCAGCGCCGGGCCTAAGATCTGGCGCTCTTCCGGCGTCATCTTGCCGAGCGTCTTCATCTTCTCGGAAATCGCGCCCTTCTTGCCAAGGGCCGCGACGCGCACCTCGTCGAGCGCCCCCTCGTCCGCGGCGGCGTCGATTTTGGCGGCAAGGTCGGATTCCAGCGCGTCGAGCATGGAAGTGTCGGGCGTATCAAGTTCGGACATGGGTACCAGCGTTGTCTTATGGCGGCGCGCCGCGCGTGTTCGGCGAGGGGTCTTTTAGCAGAAATGCGGGCGGTTTCCAGAGCGCGCGCGCCGCAAAGGCGCGAAAGGTGGTCTCGCCGCGCGCGCCTCAGCTCATCCAGCGCAGGGTCTTGGCCTTGACGGGGTTCTCAAACGGCCGCTTGGCCTCGCCGGACGCCGCCCATTCGCGCTTGAGCTGCATCCACCAGCGGCCTTGCGTGTCCGCGTCGTTGATCAGCATCAGCTTGGGGTTGTAGACGAGCCCCTCGCGCTGCTGGATCACCACGCGGCGGTCCTGGCCGAGGAACACGTTCATCAGGTGGCGGATCAGCGGCTTGAAGGGCGCGACCCAGGGCATGGTGGCCCAGAAGATCTGGCGGACTTCCGTTTCGTCCTCGGAAACCGGCGTGATGGTCGTCAGGCCGACGACGGAATGCTTGTCGCCCTTGATGTGCTCGATGCGCAGGCCGGGCAGCCGGTAGATGATCTCGGTCGTCACGTTGTCGCCCAGGAGCCAGCGGTAGGCGATGTTCTGCGGCGGCAGCTTGTGGCGCACCATCGCCCAGCCAAGCTCGGAGGGGGCGAACTCCTTGACCTTGGCGCGCAGCCTGGTGGCGTTCTTCTTGAACCACCACGAGGTGTGCACGAAGGCGGCGTGGGTGGGATCCATCAGCCCGAGCGCCGCGTGATCCACCGAGCAGACGAAGGGCTGCATGATGGCGATCTTCGGTGCGTCATCGACGCCGAAGTCCGGCAGCATCGGCGGTTCCGGCTGGCGGCCGTCTTCCGGCTTCTCACCATTTTCGGGGAAATAGATCCAGATCAGCCCCTGCTGCTCGCGGCACGCATAGGCGCCGCAGTTGATGCGGGAAAGGTCGATGGTCTGGTATTCATGCGTCGAGGGGATCTCGGTGCAGGTGCCGGCGGTGTCGAAGCGCCAGCCGTGGTAGCAGCACTGCACGGTGTCGCCATCGAACGTGCCGTATGACAGCGGGATGCCGCGGTGCGGGCAGATGTCGGTGAGCGCGAAGACGCGGCCCCTGGCGTCGCGGCCGATCATCACCGGTTCGCCCATCAGTTTTTTCGCGATGGTCCGGCCGGGTTTGACCTCGGACCCGACGGTCGCGACGTACCACAGCCCGCGCAGAAGCTCGGCTTTGAGATTGTCCATCTGGGCGTCCCTGTGTGCGCAATGCGTGTAGCGGGTTTAGCCGGTTGGGCGGGCCGGCTCAAGCCGCGCGTTCGGATCCGCCGCACCCTTGCGGCGTGACGAATCGTCTTTGACCGCTTCACGAAAATATCTGTGGCAATCGACCGGCGCTTGCGCCTTGATGGCGATCAATCGCTCGCCCGGTGCAGCGCGTCCGCAGATCGGAGTCCCGCATGATCCTCATTGGCCAGTTCGATTCTCCATTCACCCGGCGCGTGGCCATTGCGATGCGGCTTTACGGGCTCGACTTCGAGCATCGCCCCTGGTCGGCTTTTGGCGACGCGGAAAAGCTGGCAGTCTACAACCCGGTGGTGCGGGTGCCGACGCTGGTGCTCGACGACGGCGAGGCGCTGATCGAGAGCACCGCGATCCTCGACTATCTGGACGAGATCGCGGGCGGCGGCCGGCCGCTGATCGCTCCAAAGGGCATCGCGCGGCGTCAGGCGCTGAAGACGATGGCGCTTGCCTGCGGGCTGGCCGACAAGGCCATTTCTCTTGTGTATGAGCGGGTGCTGCGCAGCGAGGCGTCGACGGTGTGGGTCGCCCGCTGCCACCGCCAGATTGCCGATGTGTTGCAGGCTCTCGAGGTCGATCGCGCCGGGCGCACCGGGGACTACTGGTTCGGTGCGGATATCGGCCATGCCGATATCGCCGTCGCCTGCGCCTTGCGGTTCCTGCGCGACACCAGCCCGGAGCTGTTCGACGCCACCCGAACCCCACATCTCGCCTCCCACGCGGACCGCTGTGAGGCCCTGCCGGTGTTTCGCGAAATCTCGCAGGCCTTTGTCGCGCCCGAGTGATCGAGATCGGTCAGTCTTGCCGCGCGATCTCGCCCAGGATTTCGTACGAGCGCAGCCGGGCGGCGTGATCGAAGATGGCAGAGGCGACGATCAGTTCGTCCGGCTGGAGCCGCGCGTTGAACTCCTCCAGCCCGCTTGCCACCGTGTCGCGCGAGCCGATGAAGGAGCACCGCATCATCGAGGAGACGCGCGCCTTCTCCGCGGCCGACCAATAGGTGTCGATGTCGTCGATGGGCGGCGGCAGCAGGCCGCGCGTTCCGCGGAACATGTCGGTGAACCGCTGCTGCAGCGAGGTGGCCAGGCGGACGCCTTCCGCGTCGGTGTCCGCAGCGACGACGTTCACCGCGACCATCGCGTGCGGTTTCGAAAGCTGCTCGGAGGGCTGGAATTCCGAGCGGTAGACCGACAGCGCCTGCTCCAGCGCGTCGGGCGCGAAATGCGACGCAAAGGCGTAAGGCAGTCCGAGGACGGCGGCGAGCTTGGCGCCGAACAGCGACGAGCCGAGGATCCACAGCGGCACGTTGGTGCCCACGCCTGGCACCGCGCGGATGGTCTGGCCGGGACCCGCCGGCGCGAGAAGGGCCTGAAGCTCGTAGACGTCCTGCGGAAAGCTTTCCGCGCTTTCATAGGAGCGGCGCAGGGCGCGCAAGGTGGCCTGATCGGTGCCCGGCGCCCGGCCCAGGCCCAGATCGATACGGCCCGGATAGAGCGTCTCCAGCGTGCCGAACTGCTCGGCGATGATCATCGGCGCGTGATTGGGCAGCATGATGCCGCCGGCGCCGACGCGGATTGTCCTGGTGCCGGCCGCGATGTGGCCGATGACCACGGAGGTGGCGGCGCTGGCGATGCCGGTCATGTTGTGATGCTCGGCCAGCCAGAAGCGCTTGTAGCCCCACGCCTCGACGTGGCGGGCCAGATCGAGCGAATTGGCAAGCGCCTCGGCGGCTGTGCCGCCTTCGCGGATGAAGGCGAGATCGAGAACGGAGAGGTGCATGGAGGGGCTCTGTCGGTGTGCGGGCTCCTCAAGATAGGGAGGCGGGAGCCAAACAAAAAGGGCGCGCCCGGCAGGCACGCCCCTTTTTCATTCGTCCAGATGCGTGTGGCTTACGCCAGCGCGCCCTGCGCCTTCTCGACCAGAGCCTTGAAGGCGTCCGGCTGGTGAATGGCGAGATCGGAGAGGACCTTGCGGTCGACTTCGACGCCGGCCTTGTTCAGGCCATTGATGAAGCTGCCGTAGGTCAGGCCGTGCTCGCGGGTCGCAGCGTTGATGCGCTGGATCCAAAGGGCGCGGAAGTTGCGCTTGCGGACCTTGCGGTCGCGGTAGGCGTACTGGCCGGCCTTCTCCACCGCCTGTTTGGCGATGCGAATCGTATTCTTGCGGCGACCGTAGTAGCCCTTGGCTGCCTTGATCGTCTTCTTGTGGCGGGCGTGCGACGTGACGCCCCGGGTAACACGCGACATGGATGATCTCCTCGGATTGGACCGCTACGATTACGCGTAGGGGAGGAATTTTTTGACGATACGGGCATCCTGGTCACAAAGGACCGTGGTGCCGCGCGCGTTGCGGATGAATTTCTTCGTCCGCTTGATCATGCCGTGGCGCTTACCTGCCTGGGCGACTTTGATCTTGCCGCTCGAAGTCACCTTGAAGCGCTTCTTAGCGCCGGACTTAGTCTTCAACTTGGGCATTTCGCGTCCTTTCTTGTCGCACTTCTTTATCGAAGCGCTTGTCTTGCCGGATGCATGAGGAGCCGCCTCGGCATGCCCGTTGTATCGCGCCGGGCGGCTCGGAACCGCCGGGTTATAGGGGCGATGGGCGGCAAACGCAAGGCGTGAAATGCCCTGTTTTCCGCAGGAAACGTCCGCAAAACAAAATGCCCGGCAAAAATGCCGGGCATCGGAAATTCGTATGGTTGCCGCGGTGCGGGCTTAACGCTGGATCGGCGCCAGCAGCATCACCATCTGGCGGCCTTCGAGCTTGGGCTCGGATTCGCACTTGGCGACCTCGGCAACCTCGGTCTTGACCTTCTGCAACAGCTTGTAGCCAAGATCCTGGTGGGCCATCTCGCGGCCACGGAAGCGCAATGTCACCTTGACCTTGTCGCCGTCCTCAAAGAAGCGGCCCATGTTGCGCATCTTCACGTCGTAATCGTGCGTGTCGATGTTGGGGCGCATCTTGATTTCTTTGATTTCGTAGGTCTTCTGACGCTTGCGCGTCTCGGCAGCCTTTTTCTGGGCCTGGTACTTGAACCGCCCGTAATCAAGGATCTTGCAGACCGGCGGTTTTGCGTTCGGCTGAATTTCAACGAGGTCGAGACCCGCCTCGGTGGCGATTCCCATGGCTTCCTCGATAGCGACGATCCCGCGGTTTTCACCTTCGTGATCGATCAGCTGGACTTCAGGAACGCGAATTTCCTGGTTGGTGCGCGGCCCGTCCTTGGAGGCGGCGGAGCACGAAACGGACGGCGAATGGTCGGTATCTCCTCTGAAATTGATGATTGCGCCCGAATGCCAAGCCCGGCTGTCGCGCCGGAACAGGCAGATTTCAGCACGCATGCTTCAAAACAAAAACTCCGCCGCGCCCATATTGTTCCCGATCACAGCGGCCAAGACGGGGTCGGGACCAAGGGCAGGGAAAGGCACGACGGCGTATCTGCTCGCCCTATCTAGGCGGCTTTTGAAGCCCGCGCAAGAATCCGTTGAAAACGCCGGCGAGTCAACCGAAGAACGGCGCTCAGGTGCTCTGGTTACACCGCAGGTATGAGGTCTTCGTAAACGGCGAGCGTCGCCGCGCACATGGCATGCAGGGAAAAATGCTCCGCGGCATGCGCCCGGGCGCGATCCGTCAGCGCCTTTCGCGCGCTCTCATCAAGCGACAGCGCTTCGTCAAGCGCCGCGGCAAGAGCCCCGGGATCGCCGGGCGGCACGCGCCATCCGGTGCGTTGCTCCGCCGTCACCTGCGGCGGCGCCAGCACGGTTTCCGGCACGGCTCCCAGATCGCTGACCACCACCGGCGCGCCGGCGAGCTGGGCCTCCACCGCCGCGCGGCCGAAGGCTTCCGGCTCCACCGAGGACACCGCCACCACGCAGGCGAGGGCCATCGCCGCCGGCACGTCCGCGCAATGGCCCGTCAGCCGCACGCGCTCGCCCAGTCCATGGCTCTCGATGCGCGCCCGCAGGGCGTCGAGATAGCCGCCGCGGCCCTGCGCGTCGCCGGCGAGAATGAGAACGCAGTCGCCGTGCGCGGCCGGATCAAGCCGCGCGAAGGCGTCGATGGTCACCGGCTGGCCTTTCCACGGGGTGATGCGGGCCATCTGCAGGATCACCCGCTCATGGCCACCAAGTCCCCAGGCGGCGCGCAGGGCGTCGAGGCGGTCATCGGAGATGGCGGCGCGCGCGAAACCCGTGACATCGCTGCCGCGGTGAATCACCGTGACGCGGTCGCCGGCGCACGCATGGCGCTCGGCGATCAGCCGCTTGGTGAAATGCGAATTGGCGATCACCGTATCGGCGCGCGCCATCACCGAATTGTAGAGACCCTTCAGAGCGCTCTTCTGGTTGTAGGCGCCGTGATACGTGGTGACGAACGGAACCCCGGTGACCCGCGCCGCGATCAGCGCCGACCAGGCCGGAGCGCGCGAGCGGGCATGGACCAGCGAGACGTTGCGCGACCGGATGAGGTTTACGAGCGCGCGGGCGTTCGCAAGAATGGTCAAGGGGTTCTTGGAGGCCAGCGGCAGGGTGACATGCTCGCCGCCGGCCTGTTCCAGTTCCGCGACCAGTCGCCCGCCCTGGCTCGCCACCAGCGCCCGCCAGCCGTGCGAGACACAGGCGCGCGCCACATCAACCGCCGTGCGCTCCACGCCGCCGGTATCCAGTTCGGGCGCGATCTGCAGGATCGTCACGGGTGTAAGCGGGGGCACGGGGTTTCCTTCACCGGATTGGCGTGGCATCACAAAAGGGAGATCACCGAAGCGGCCGGTGACGCGATTTCCTTCGGAGACCTTTTAAATGAGCGAGCGCGATCCGCAATTCATAACCGTCGGCGCGGGAAATGCCGCGCGCGAGATCGCCGTGCGGCATGACGCGGCCGCGGATCCTGCGAAGACGCCCGGCGTTCTGTGGTTGTCGGGCTTCAAGTCCGACATGGTCGGCTCCAAGGCGGTGGCCATCGCCGAATGGGTGCGCGCTAGCGGCCACGCGATGACGCGGTTCGATTATTCCGGCCACGGCGAATCGGGCGGCGCCTTCGAAGAGGGCACGATTTCGCGCTGGCTCGAGGAAACCATCGCCGTCTTCGAGACGGTCTGTGACGGTCCGACCGTCGCGGTCGGCTCCTCGATGGGAGGATGGCTGGCGCTGCTGCTGGCCCGCGCGCTGAAGAGCCGCGGCAACGGCAACCTCGCCGGACTGATCCTGATCGCGCCGGCGGCCGATTTTACCGAAGAGCTGATGTGGAAGGGCTTCCCCGAAGAGGTTCGCAACGAACTGATGCGGACGGGCCGTTACGAGCGGCCCTCGGAATACGATGAGCCCTATGTGATCACCCGCGGGCTGATCGAGGATGGCCGCAACAATTTGCTGATGGGCGGTTCGATCGAGCCGGGCTGTCCGGTGCACATCCTGCAGGGCATGCAGGATGCCGATGTGCCCTGGACGCATGCGATGGAACTCGTCGCCCGGCTTCCCAGTGACGATGTCTCGGTGACCCTGGTCAAGGACGGCGATCACCGCCTGTCGCGGCCGCAGGATATCGATTTGCGGCTGATCCCGGCGCTCGTCGAATTCGGCATCGGCGTCATGCGGCCGGACGGCGCATAGGCGGGCCGATCGCTGCGAGCACCGGTTCGCCGTCGGGGCGGGTGATGCGGAGATGGCGACCCGCGGGCGCGCATGCCGGATTGCCGCCTTGAGGTGCTCCACGGCCTCATGGCACTGTTTGATTCCGCTCAGAAGGATGGGATAGCGATGATTGCGGATGTCGGACGATGGATGACAGGGCTTGCGTCCCGGTCGGCGCGCACTGCCGGTGCGGTCGTGTTTGCCGGTTGGCTTGCCGGGGCGCTGATGTCGCCCGTGTGGGCGCAGGACGCCCTGCCTCGAGCCAAGCCGGCGGCTCCGGAAACATTCGCCGAACCACTGTCCGAGGTGCCATCCGCAAAACCCGCCGCGCAGCAACTCACGCTGAGCATGAGTGCCCCGGCAAAGCAGTATTTCGGTCATGCCGACGGACCCGCGCCGCTTGCGCCGCGGGCCATCGGCTCCTACGCGAAGGGCTGTCAGGCCGGCGGCGTGGCGCTGCCGGCAAACGGGCCCGGATGGCAGGTGATGCGCCTGTCGCGCAACCGCTTCTGGGGCAGCCCCGGCTGATCGACTATCTTCAGGATCTCGCGGGCGATGCGCGCAAACTCGGCTGGCGGGGGCTGATGGTCGGCGACATGGCGCAGCCGCGCGGCGGCCCGATGCTTTCGGGCCACGCCAGCCACCAGATCGGGCTGGACGCGGACATCTGGCTCAAGCAGGCGCCCGATCACGTGATGAGCGCGGCGGAGCGCGAGAACGTCTCGGCGGTCTCCATGCTGCGCGGGCCGCTCAATGTCACCGGCGCCGACCGCACGGTGGATCCGAAAAAGTTCACCGACAGGCACGCCCGGCTGATCCGCCGCGCCGCGCAGGACAGCCGTGTGGCGCGCATCTTCGTGTCGCCGGGCATCAAGAAGGCGCTGTGCGCGTTCGAGACCGGCGACCGCTCCTGGCTGCGGGTGATCCGTCCGTGGTGGGGGCATCACTATCATTTCCACGTGCGCCTGAAATGCGAGCCGGGCAACGCCAGTTGCAAAAACCAGAATCCGCCGCCGGCCGGCGACGGCTGCGGCAAGCCGCTGGACTACTGGATGTCCGACGAACCCTGGGTTCCCAAGCCCGGCGCCAAGCCGCACAAGCCCAAGCCGCCGATGACGCTTGCGGCCTTGCCTTCGGATTGCGTGGACGTGCTGAAGGCGCGGTAGCCGGTTCGCGACGGGAGCGCCCCGAGCCTCGCGACGATTTGCTCGGCAAGCGCAGCCTCGGGGGCGCGCCGTCGGGTGCTGCACGAGGAATTGCCGAATTTGCGCAGGGCGCAATCGCCGTCATGCCACTTGGTTCATGCGGGCCCGTTCGTTTGCACCATCTTGAAAGACACGATGCAAGCGGCCGCCGTGCACCCGGCGCCGTAAATCCAAACGCCGGAGTTCTTTCCCCTTTCCCAGACATCGCCCCGATGCTATCTGAGCGCTCATGACGACCCAGAAACTCGACCACATCCGCAATTTCTCCATCGTCGCGCACATCGACCACGGCAAGTCGACATTGGCGGACCGGCTCATCCAGATGACCGGCACCGTCTCCGAGCGCGAAATGAAGGAGCAGGTTCTCGACTCGATGGACATCGAGCGCGAGCGCGGAATCACGATCAAGGCGCAGACCGTCCGGCTGATCTACAACGCCAAGGACGGCAAGCAGTACACGCTCAACCTGATCGACACGCCGGGCCACGTCGACTTCGCCTATGAGGTGTCCCGCTCGCTGGCGGCCTGCGAGGGCTCGCTGCTGGTGGTCGACGCGTCCCAGGGCGTGGAGGCGCAGACGCTCGCCAACGTCTATCAGGCGCTCGACAACAACCACGAGATCGTGCCGGTGCTCAACAAGGTGGATCTTCCCGCCGCCGAGCCCGAGCGCATCAAGGAACAGATCGAGGAGGTCATCGGCCTCGACGCGTCCGACGCCGTGATGATCTCCGCCAAGACCGGTCTTGGCGTGGAGAATGTGCTGGAAGCCATCGTCACGCGGTTGCCGCCTCCCGAGGGCGACCCGCAGGGTCCGCTGAAGGCGTTGCTGGTCGACAGCTGGTACGACGCCTATCTCGGCGTGATGGTGCTGGTGCGGATCATCGACGGGACGCTGAAAAAGGGTCAGCGCGTGCAGATGATGGGCACGGGCGCGGTCTACGACATCGACCGGGTCGGTGTCATGACTCCGAAATTCCTGTTGAAGGAGCAGTTGGAGCCGGGCGAGATCGGCGTCATCACCGGATCCATCAAGGAAGTGGCCGATACCCGTGTCGGCGACACGATCACCGACGACCGCAAGCCGTGCGCGCAAGCCCTGCCGGGCTTCAAGCCGGCGCAGCCGGTGGTGTTCTGCGGGCTGTTTCCCGTCGATGCGGCGGATTTCGAGGATTTGCGCGCCGCCGTCGGCCGGCTGCGGCTGAACGACGCCAGCTTCTCCTACGAGATGGAATCCTCCGCCGCCCTGGGCTTCGGTTTCCGCTGCGGCTTTCTCGGCCTGCTGCACCTGGAGATCATCCAGGAACGGCTGGAACGCGAGTTCAACCTCGATCTCATCGCCACAGCGCCCTCGGTCGTCTACCAGATGAGCATGACCGACGGCACCGAGATCGAGCTGCACAATCCCGCCGACATGCCCGATGTGGTGAAGATCGCCGAGGTCCGCGAGCCGTGGATCCGCGCCTCGATCATGACGCCGGACGACTATCTCGGCAGCATTCTCAAGCTGTGCCAGGACCGTCGCGGCCGCCAGGTGGACCTGTCCTACGTCGGCTCGCGCGCCATGGTCACCTATGATCTGCCGCTCAACGAGGTGGTGTTCGATTTCTACGATCGGCTGAAATCCATCTCCAAGGGCTATGCCTCCTTTGACTATCAGATCACCGGCTATGTCGCCGGCGATCTGGTCAAGATGTCGGTTCTGGTCAACGACGAGCCGGTCGACGCGCTGTCGATGCTCGTTCACCGTTCCCAGGCGGAGCGGCGCGGCCGGGCGATGGTCGAGAAGCTGAAAGAGCTGATCCCGCGGCACATGTTCAAGATCCCGATCCAGGCGGCGATCGGCGGCAAGGTGATCGCGCGCGAGACGCTCTCGGCGATGCGCAAGGACGTGACGGCCAAGTGCTACGGCGGCGACGCCACGCGCAAGCGCAAGCTTCTGGACAAGCAGAAGGCCGGCAAGAAGAAGATGAGGCAGTTCGGCCGGGTCGAGATCCCGCAGGAAGCCTTCATCCAGGCGCTGAAGATGGACGACTAGGCGGCATTCCGGCGCCTCGTCTTTCTTCGCGCGCATCTTTCCGATCACAACGAGTTTACAACGCCGGGCCAGCCTATGCTTGCCCGGCGCTTTCGTGTCTCTAGTCTTGACGCTTGGGCAACGGTATTCCCGGTACGGGACCGCAGTGGCAGACACAGGAGGGGATCGTGAACAGCAGGTTTTCCAAGGCGGCGCTTCTGGCCGCCGTCATCGCGGGACTTTCGGCCGCGCCGGCATTCGCCGCGCAGGCCCCCGCTTCGCCAGAGGTAGCGCCGATGAGCGCGCCGCAGCAGAGCACGCGCACCATGACGCTTTCGCCGCTCCTCATGGCGCAGGCCTCCGGCGCGCAATGCAAGCGCCAGTGCACCCAGGCGCGGGCCGCCTGCACCGCGCGTCAGGAAGCGCGCTACCAGCCGACGGCGATCTGCCAGAGCGAATACCAAAAGTGCGTCGCCGCCTGCAATTGAGGGTGAGACGGGCATTGCCTCGCAACATCGGAGTGAATCCGGTGCGGTGACGACGCCGATGCGGTCAGGCGGGCAGGACCCGAGGGCGGCCAGATTCCGGGCGCCGAGCGCCCGCGCGCCACGCCTTTGACGTTGACGCGCGCCCTCACGCATATGTGCGTGCGCCTCGCCCAACGCCTCTTGCAGTGCGGCAAGCGCCCGTTAATCTTGACCGGCATGGAGCGTCCGGAGGGAGAACCGCGCATGCCGCGTCCATCAGCCCGCCTTGTTGTTCTTGCCGCCGCATGGTGCGTCTTGGCGGTTCAGACCGGATCGGCCGCGCCGCTGCGCGTGCAGGCGCAGGATCCGCTGGCGCGGGCGCCGGTCAGCCAATGCCTGGCGATGGCCTCGGCGCCCCAGCCTCCCTACCGGGCGCCCGTCGTCATGGCCGCGACCGGTGCCCTGTCGCCGCATGACGTGCGCATCACCTATGTCGGCCACTCCACCTTCCGCATCGAGAGCGGCGGCGGGGTGACGATCGCCACAGACTACAACGGCTATGCCGGCATCGAGGGCGTGCCGCGCGTCGTCACCATGAACCATGCCCATTCCTCGCACTACACGGCCTTTCCCGATCCGGAGATCGAATACGTGCTGCGCGGCTGGAACCCGGACGGTGGCGCGGCGAAGCACCGGCTGGTGGTGGATGACGTGCTGATCCGCAACGTGCCGACCGACATTCGCAACGACTTCGGCATCATGGAGGTGGACGGCAACTCGATCTTCATTTTCGAGATCGCCGGGCTGTGCCTCGGCCATCTCGGCCATCTGCACCACCGGCTGACGGATGCGCACTACGCGATGATCGGCCGCCTCGACGTGCTGTTCGTGCCGGTGGACGGCACCTACACCATGGGGCACGCGGGCATGATCGACATCGCCAAGCGCGTGCGCGCCAGCCTGCTGATCCCGATGCATGCCTTTGGGCCTGGCCGGCTGAGCCAGTTCGTCTCCGCCATGGGCGAGGTGTTCGACGTGGAACTCAGCCAGACGCCGACGATCACGATTTCCCAGAACACGCTGCCGCAACTGCCCAAGGTCCTGGTGCTGCCGGGGTATTGAGCAGGGGTCATCCGCCGCCGTGTTTGCCCGCATCCCAGGCAACTGGCGTCAGGACACGCTCAGCAAGCGTGCGGGCGTGTTGCTCAAGATCGGTCGCCATGGTGTCGTTCCAGCGGTTGAGATAGCCAAACAGCGCGATCGTGCCGACGATCTCAACGATCTGGCCGTCGTCGAAATGCGCCTTCAGCGCATCGAAATCCGCCTCGCCGGTGTCGTTGGGAATGATTGACGCCTTGTAGGCCAGCCGCAGCGCCGCGCGTTCCGCCTCGCTGAACAGATCGCTGGTCTCGAACTCCCACACAGCCCGAATCTTGGCATCGGATGCGGTGTATATGCTGGAGAGGTTCGCCATGTGCGCCTGGCAGTAGCGGCAGCCCGCAGCCTGGCTGGCGATCAGGCTGACCAGCATCTTCAGCTCTTCCGGCACCGTTCCCTCGTAGAGAACCGCCTTGTTGAGCGCCATGAAGGCGGCGGCGATCGCCGGACGGCGCTGCATGGTCAGAATGGAATTGGGAATAAAGCCGCGCGTGTTCTCATAATGATCGAAGCGTTCCTTGAATTCCGGAACCGCGTCGCGCGCCAGCGGATCGATATGCGCCATGTATATCCTCCCGTTGCCTCTTCGGGCACAGGGAGAACGCTATCGCGCTTGCGCTCCAGCGGCCAGTCTTGTTCGGGCAAAGGTCCCGGGTCCGGCTACCGGGGGCCCAGCCCGGCGCCAGAAGCCGCAATTGGGCGAAGGAGTCTTCGCGCACGATATCCAGGTGGTGCTGGCGATCGCGCCGTTCGCGGTCGGCGCGGCGCACCTGGCGTTGCTGGTCGCGGGCCGTGTCGCGCAACCGCCGCAGCTCGTCGCCGATCGCCCTGCGCTTGTCGCGATCCTGTTCGCTGACCATGGCGGCGCGCAAGTCGCGCATGCGGTCCTCGGTTGCGCTCTCGGCGCTTTCCGCCCGGCGCAGAGCATTCTCGGCCTGTGTCAAGGCGGACTGCGCGGCATGCAGTTCCGAGCCCAGCACGTATCCCGCTTCAAAGCCGCCCGCCAGCTCGGCCGGGCAGACATTGCCGTTCGCGCGGCCGTTGCTGCCGACGGAGAAGCCGGAGACGGGCGTGCAATAGCGCGTCAGGCCCTCGTCCCGGCCCGCCATATAGGCGCCGGTGTCGATGCTGATCCCGACCTTGCCGCAGGCCTCGCGGTGATCGTCGAGCCGGGACAGGGGCCGCCCTTCCGCGCCGTCGCTCAGGCCGATCGTGCGCCAGTTGCCGGTTTCGCATTGCTCCGGCGTCAGGGACGCGCAGGACGACAACAGTGGCAGTGCGAGCGCAATCAAGGCCAGCCGGGCAAAGCTGTTCATGCAATCAATCCGCGAAATACAAAGGTGCAAATCTTCTAGCCGACAGGAGAACGCTGCGGCAAGGGGTAATGGCTTACCTCCAGCCGCTCTCCAGCAGCGCGGTGAGCGCCTCGCGGTATGTCGGGTGCCGGAAGCTGTATCCGAGTTCCTGCTTCACGCGCGCATTGGAGACCCGCTTGTTCTCGCCGTAGAAGGACCGCGCCATGGGCGAAAGATCGGCGGTGGCGAAATCGGTCTCGGGCGGGCAGGGCACGCCCATAAGCCTGGCGGCGAATTCCACCACGTCCTGCGGCGGCGCGGGCTCGTCATCGGTGACGTTGTAGAGGCGTGTGGCGGGCGCCGCGATGGCTGCTTCCAGCGCGCCGGCGATGTCGTCCACATGGATGCGGTTGAACACCTGGCCCGGTTTCACCAGCCGGCGGGCCGTGCCCTTGTCCAGATTGACGAAGGCGTTGCGGCCGGGGCCGTAGATGCCCGACAGCCGGAAGATGCCGACCGGGATTCCCGTTTCCCCGGAAAACGCGAGCCAGGCGTTTTCCGCCGCAACGCGCCGGACCGAACGCTCCGAGACCGGTTTGACCGGCGTCTCCTCATCGACCCAGGCCCCGTCGTGATCGCCATAGACTCCGACGGTCGAGAGATAGCCGATCCATTTGGACACGAGGGCCGAGAGGTCGACGCGGTACTGCGCCAGCACCGGATCGCCATGCTCGCCCGGCGCGATGGAGACCAGCACATGGGTGGCGGAGGCGAGCGCCTCGGCGAGGGCGTCGCTGCGCTCGGTGCCGTCGAAGAGAAACGGCTCGATCCCGTCGGCACGCAGGGCGTCCGCCTTCTCGGGCGAGCGCGTGGTGCCGCCGATCCACGACCATTGCTCGCGGGTGCGCTCAACGAAGGCGCGCGACGAATATCCCATTCCGAACACGAACAGACGCATCGTTATCCCTCCAGAACCAGCTTGTCGCGGCGGATCTCGTAGAGCATGACGCCGGTGGCCACCGCCAGGTTGAGGCTGTCCGCCTGGCCCGCCTGGGGAATGCGCACCAGTTGCGTGCAGGCCGCGGTCATTTCCTCGGGCAGGCCGGATTGCTCCGTTCCCATCAGCAGCAGGGTCGGGTCCGTGTAGGCCGCCTTGCGGTAGTCGATCGAGCCTTCCAGATGGGTGCCGATCACGGCGCCCGGCCAGCTCTTGCGCCATTTGAGGAAGGTCTCACGCGTCATGCGGGCGATCGGCATGTGGAAGATCGAGCCCATGGTCGCGCGCACGGCTTCCACCGCGAAGGGGTCCGTGGTGTCGCCGATCAGGATGATGCCGTCGGCGCCCACGGCATCGGCCGTGCGAATGATCGTGCCGAGATTGCCGGGATCACGGATGGTGTCCAGCCCGATCCACAGAGGACCGCGCGCTGGATCGATGCGCTCGGTGTCGAACCACTGCTGCTCGAAGACGCCGACCACCATCTGCGGGTTGTCGCGCCGGGTGATGGCGGTGAGCACGGCGCGGTTCACGTCGAGCACCGTGGCGCCGCGCGCCCGCGCCTTGGCGGCGGCCTGGGCCACCATCGGCTGCTCGCGCACCTCGGCGCCGAACACCAGGGTGCGGATCGGCCAGTCGGCCTGCATCGCGTCGGTGATCAGCTTGAGGCCTTCGGCCACAAACAGTCCCGCCTCCTTGCGCCGCTTGCGCTGGGTGGCGAGCGCCCGGATCTCCTTGATCATCGGGTTGGAGACGCTGGTGATGCTCTTGACCTGACCCGGTTTGGCGGGGCCGGCCTGCGAGGCGGCATCGGTATGGGGCGGACGCGGGCTCATGCAGCGCTCCAGCGGCTGAACAGGGATGTGGACAGGGCGCGCGCGGGCCAGTGCTCGCCGGTGGCCGGATCGTCGGGCCGCTCGCGGATGACCAGCTCGCCGGATTCCAGCGTGCCGGGCAGGTCGTGGAACACGTCGGCCATCAGCTCGTGCCCTGACAGGAACGACGCGCGGATGGCGTAGATCGACATCAGCGCGAAGACCGGCGTGTCGGAGAGGACGGCGCGGGCGAGATCCAGCATCTCGGGCAAGTCGTCGAACAGGTTCCAGACCTCGCCGCTGGGTCCCCGGCCGAACTTCGGCGGATCGAGGATCACGCCGTCATAGGAATTTCCGCGGCGCACCTCCCGCGCGATGAACTTCATCGCGTCCTCGCAGATCCAGCGGATCGGCTTGTCTCCGAGACCGGATAGTTCCTGGTTCTCCCGCGCCCAGCCGATGGCCTTCTTCGAGGCGTCCACGTGGGTGACTTCCGCGCCGATGGAGGCGGGCAGCAGCGAGGCGAGGCCGGTGTAGCCGAACAGGTTGAGCACTTTTACCGGAGGGCGGTGGCGCGCGGCGTGCGCGGCCGCAATCTTCTCGCTCACCCAGTCCCAGTGGCTGGCCTGCTCGGGGAAGACGCCGACGTGGCGGAAGGACATGAAGCGGCCGTTGAAGGTTGCCGGGCCATAGGCCATGGGCCAGGTCTCGGGCAGTTCGCGGCCGAACCGCCAGCGGCCGGGGCCTTCTTCCTCCACATCGCCGGTAAAGGCCGCGTCCGCATTCTCCCAGCGGCTTTCGGACAGCCGCCGGGCGCCCATGGCCTGCGGCTCGGGCCGGCGGATGGTGTAGGAGCCGTAGCGTTCGAGCTTCTCGCCATCGCCCATGTCGAGCAGCGCGTAGTCCTCCCAGCCCGCGGTTTCCAGCATCACCGGCCAGCGTTCCTGAAGCAGGTGCGGCCCCTGCGGTCGCGGACGCGCGGGACGGACGGCGGTAGCCGGAGCCTTGTCGCGCGGCGCGGGCCATTCCTGGCGGGCGGGGGACGCGACCTTGCGCGGTGAGGGCTTGGAGCGCGGTTTTTCGTCGCGCGTCCGGCCGTCCGCCTTCGCGGTTCTCGGCGTGCGGGTCTTCGCGCCGCCTTCCTTTGGCTTGCGCGTGCTGGTGTTCTTGCGGGACGGCTTTTTGGCCAAGGTCGCTCTCTCAAGGTTTGTCTCGCGGTGGATTAGGCCGTGCGGCCCGTGCGGTCAATGATCGTGCGGGCATTGGCCCGTGCGATCGCTCCTGCGTCGGCCTTGTCAGAGCCGCCGCGAGACTAGCCATTTGGTACAGTTGCGGTCACGGTGGATGCGCGCAAAAGTGGCTGACGGGCGAGCGCGAACGGACCTTTGGCACTTTTGCCTTTTCGCCGGCGAGCGGCGCGGCTAGTCTGCGGGGAGACGAAAAATCAATCCATAAGGAGAGCGTCCCACATGGACATGAAGGGCGAGTACCGCATTCCCGCGCCGCGCCAAAAGGTCTGGGAAGCCCTGAACGATCCTGACATCCTCAAGGCCTGCATCCCCGGCTGCGAGTCTCTGGAGAAAACATCCGACACCCATATGAGCGCCACGGTGACCGCCAAGGTCGGGCCGGTCAAGGCGAAGTTCAAGGGCGACGTGACGCTTGAGAACCTCAATCCGCCGGAAGGCTATTCCATCGTCGGCGAGGGCAAGGGCGGTGTTGCCGGTTTCGCAAAGGGCGGCGCCGACGTGCATCTCGCCGAGGACGGCGACGGCACCATTCTGACGTATGAGGCGAAGGCTCAGGTCGGCGGAAAGCTGGCGCAACTGGGCTCGCGGCTGATCGATTCCACGGCCCGCAAGATGGCCGAGGAATTCTTCGGCAAGTTCTCCGAGGTCGTGGGCGGAGCCGAAGCCGAGGCCAGACAGGAAGAGAGCGCAGGCGAGTCGGCGATGGATTCCCTGTCCGGCGCGACTCATGCCGCTGAAGACGCGTTCCGCGATGTCGAGGAAAAGCTCGAGGTGGAAGCCGGCAAGGGGACCCTTGGCGGCCCCATGATGTGGGGCTTCATCGCTCTTGCCGCCCTGATCGCGGTGATACTCATTGCAAATATGTAGAAATTCACCGGCGCCCCGCAGGACGCCGGCCTTGGAAAAGATGGGAGGAAGCTGATGGCAACAGTATCAATGACCGTGAACGGCAAGCCGGTCTCGGCGACTGTCGAGGACCGTACCCTGCTGGTGAACTTCCTGCGCGAGACGCAAGGCCTCACGGGCACCCACGTCGGCTGCGACACGTCGCAGTGCGGCGCCTGCGTCGTGCATGTGGACGGCAAGGCGGTGAAATCCTGCACCATGCTGGCCGCGCAGGCGGACGGCGGCGAGGTGCTGACCATCGAGGGTCTGGCCTCTGGCGACGAGCTGCACCCGGTGCAGGCGGCGTTCCGCGAGCATCACGGCCTGCAGTGCGGGTTCTGCACGCCGGGCATGATCATGGCCGCCGTGGACATGATCAACCGGCATGGCGGCAAGCTCGACGAGGCGACGATCCGCCACGAACTCGAGGGCAACATCTGCCGCTGCACCGGCTACCACAACATCGTCAAGGCGATCAAAGCCGCCGCCGACGAGATGGCGAGCGGGCTTTCGGAGGCTGCCGAATAGAGCGGATTTCATAAAACATATGCATTGACCAGAGTGTCCGAAGAGACCTGAAAAGGGCCGCGGGCGAGGGAACGGTCGGAGGAGACGAGAAATGGGAGCTGAAGGTATTGGTGCCCGTGTCATCCGCAAGGAAGACAAGCGGTTCATCACGGGACACGGCAAATACACCGACGACATGACGTTGCCGCGCATGGCGCAGGCGGCCTTCGTCCGCAGCCCGCACGCGCATGCGAAGGTCCGCTCGATCGACAGCGAGGCCGCGCTCGCCATGCCGGGCGTCGAAGCGGTGCTGACCGGCGCCGATCTTGCCGGTGATGCGATCGGCAACCTGATCTGCGGCTGGATGATCCACTCCAAGGACGGCACGCCGATGAAGATGGGCGCCTGGTCGGCGCTCGCCGCCGATGTGGTGCGCTTCGTGGGCCAGTCGGTGGCCGTGGTGATCGCCGATACCCAGGCGCAGGCGCGCGACGCGGCGGAAGCCGTCGTGGTCGACTGGGAGGTTCTGCCGGCCGTGGTGACCACGGCGCACGCGCTGGCCCCCGGCGCACCGCAACTGCACCCCGAAGCCGAAGGCAATCTCATCTACGATTGGGAAATCGGCGACGAGACGGCGACCGACGCGGCCTTCCAGGGCGCCGCCCATGTCACGAAACTCGATCTCACCAACAACCGGCTGATTCCCAACCCGATGGAGCCGCGCGCGGCGGTGGCCGACTATGATGTCGCCGAAGAGCATTTCACGCTTTGGACCACGTCGCAGAATCCGCACGCGGCGCGGCTGATCCTCTCCGCCTTCTACAACATCGCGCCCGAGCACAAGCTGCGTGTGATCGCGCCCGACGTGGGCGGCGGCTTCGGCTCCAAAATCTATGTCTACCCTGAGGAAATGGTCTGCCTGTGGGCGTCCAAACGGACGCGGCGTCCGGTGAAATGGGTGTCGGACCGCACCGAAGCCTTCCTCACCGACGCGCACGGCCGCGACCACACCAGCAGCGCGGAAATGGCGTTTGACGCCAACAACAAGATCCTCGGGCTGCGGGTCAAGACGACGGCGAATTTCGGCGCCTACATGTCGCTGTTCTCCTCCGCCGTGCCCACCTATCTCTATGCGACGCTGCTGTCGGGTCAGTACGACATCCCGGCGATCCACGCCAACGTGAAGGCGGTCTACACCAACACCACGCCGGTGGATGCCTATCGCGGCGCGGGACGGCCCGAGGCCACGTTCCTGCTGGAGCGGATGATGGAGATCTCCGCCCGCGAGCAGGGGCTGGATCCGATTGAGCTGCGGCGCAAGAACTTCATCCGCGAGTTCCCGCATCAGACGCCCGTCATCATGTGCTACGACGCGGGCGACTACGAGGCCTCGGTGAGCGCGGCCACCGCCGCCATCGACTACGCGGGCTTTCCGGCGCGCAAGGCGGAAGCCGCCCGCCGCGGCAAGCTGCGCGGCATCGGCGTCTCCTGCTACATCGAGGCTTGCGGCATCGCGCCCAGCCAGGCGGTGGGCTCGCTCGGCGCCGGTGTGGGGCTGTGGGAATCCGCCGAGGTGCGGGTCAACCCGATCGGCACCATCGAGGTTCTGACCGGCTCGCACAGCCACGGCCAGGGCCATGAGACGACGTTCGCGCAGGTGGTCTCGGACCGTCTCGGCGTCGGCGTCGACACCGTGCAGATCGTCCACGGCGACACCGACAAGGTGCAGTTCGGCATGGGCACCTACGGCTCGCGCTCCGGCGCGGTCGGCATGTCGGCCATCGTCAAGGCGCTCGACAAGGTCGAGGCCAAGGCGAAGAAGATCGCCGCTCACCTGATGGAGGCGGCGGAGGCCGACATCGTCATCGAGGGCGGCGAGTTCAAGGTGGCGGGCACCGACAAGAAGCTGTCGATGACCGAGGTCTCGCTGGCCGCCTACACGGCGCACAATCTGCCCGAGGGCATGGAGCCGGGGCTGAAGGAAGGGGCGTTCTACGATCCCACCAACTTCACCTTCCCGGCCGGCTGCTACATCTGTGAGGTCGAGGTCGATCCGGACACCGGCAAGACACAGATCGTCAACTTCGTGGCGGCCGACGACTTCGGCAAGGTCATCAATCCGATGATCGTCGAGGGGCAGGTGCACGGCGGCCTGGCGCAGGGCATCGGTCAGGCCTTGCTGGAAGGCTGTGTCTATGACGGCGAGAGCGGTCAGCTGACCACCGCGTCCTACATGGACTACTGCATGCCGCGCGCCGACGATCTGCCGTCGTTCAACGTGATGACCACCGAAACCCTGTGCCCGGGCAACCCGCTCGGCATCAAGGGCTGCGGCGAGGCCGGCGCCATCGGCTCGCCTCCGGCGCTCATCAACGCGTTGACCGATGCGCTGGGGTCCGAGGATCTGCCCATGCCGGCGACGGCGGAGAAGGTCTGGCGTCTGGCGCAAACGGGTCTGCAGCAGGCGGCGGAATAACGGTTGCGGGCCGTCACCCGTGCGGGTGGACGGCCGGAAACACTGAAGGCGCGGGCGCGCCTGCCGGAGGTCCCGGTTTCAGGCATGCCCGCGCACTCGAAGCGATCCAATGCGGTTTGCTCCGAGACGGCCGATATGCGGTGGCACAGCGTGTTCCGCAGCGCGCCGCGGAGCGAAATGGGAAGGAATGACGGATGTACGAGACACACTACCACCGGGCAGGCTCGCTGGCGGACGCGGCAGGCCTGCTCGCGCAGAGCGATGATCCGAAGATCCTCGCAGGCGGCCAGACCCTGATCCCCACCATGAAGCAGCGTCTGGCGGCGCCGTCGGACCTGGTCGATATCTCTCGCATCGAAGAGTTGCGCGGCATCGAGAAGGTGGGCAACGCCTATGTTATCGGCGCTGGCGTGCGGCACGCGGAAGTCGCCACCAATCCCAGCATCAAGGGTGACATTCCGGGCCTCGCGGCGCTTGCCGGGATGATCGGCGATCCGCATGTGCGCCACTCGGGCACCATCGGCGGATCGGTCGCCAACAACGACCCGGCCGCGGACTATCCCGCCGCTCTGCTGGGGCTCGATGCGACCGTCATCACCACGAAGCGCGAGATCGCGGCCGGGGATTTCTTCACCGGCATGTTCGAAACCGCGCTCGACGACGACGAGATCATCACCCACGTGCGCATTCCGGTGCCGCAGACCTCCGCCTATTGCAAGTTCCCCAACCCGGCCTCGCGCTATGCCATGGCCGGCGTCTTCGTCGCCAAGACGGCGGACGGTTCACCGCGTGTCGCGGTAACCGGCGCTGGCGCGGATGGCGTGTTCCGCGCGACCGCGATGGAGCAGGCGCTGGCGTCCAATTGGTCGCCGGATGCGGTGGCTGGTATCACGGTGGATGCCTCGGGCCTTCTCGGCGACATCCACGGATCGGCCGAATACCGCTCCAATCTGGTGACCGTGATGGCCAAGCGCGCGGTTGCCGCCGCCTGACACCGGTACGGCGCGAGACATGAAAAAGGGCGGGGAAATTCCCCGCCCTTCTTGCTTCTGTTCGTCGCTCCGCACGGCCCGGTCCGGCGCGCGCGGCCTGATGCGGCCGGTCGCAAGAAATGACCGGATGATCAGGCGGCGAAGTCCTTGATGAAACGCTCGATCGTGCCGCGCAGCCGGTCCGTGTCGCGGGCGACTTCCGTTGCGGCCTCGTCCACCTTGACGGCGGCGTTGCTGGTTTCGTCGACGGCCGCATTCACGTTGGCGACATTCGTCGACACCTCGTCCGTGCCCTGCGCGGCCTGCTGCACGTTGCGGCTGATCTCGTTGGTTGCCGCTCCCTGTTCCTCCACGGCCGCCGCGATGGCGCTTGTGTAGGAATTGACCTCTTCCATGATCTGGGCGATTTCCTGAATCACGTCGACCGCCTCGCCCGTCGACCCCTGGATTGCGGCGATTTGCGAGCCGATTTCGTCGGTCGCCTTGGAGGTCTGGTTTGCCAGTTCCTTGACTTCCGCCGCGACGACCGCGAACCCCTTGCCCATCTCGCCGGCGCGTGCCGCTTCGATGGTGGCATTCAGCGCCAGCAGGTTGGTCTGCTCGGCGATGTCCTGAATGAGTCCGACAACCTCGCCGATCTTGCTCGCCGCCTGCGCCAGACTTGCAATCTTCTCGTTCGAGGCACGCGCGCCGCGTGTCGCCCTGTCGACGATTTCGGTGGTCTTGCTGATCTGTCCGGAGATCTCGGTGATCGACGCGGACAGTTCCTCGGAGGCCGAGGCCACCGTCTGGACGTTTTGCGAGGCACTCTCGGAGGCGCGCGCCGCGTCGCTCGTGCGGCTGGAGGTGTCGCTCGCCAGGCGCGTCAGGCTGCTGGCGGTCGACTGCATCGATTCCATGTTGGTGCCGACGGAGGCCAGCAGGCCCTTCACCGTGTCCTGGAACGCCACGACAATCTTCTCGCGCTCGCGGATACGCTCTGCGCGGGCATCCGCGTCGGCGACCCGCTCGGCCGCGAGCTGGCGGCGCTCGCGCGCACCGTCGCGCAGCACAATCAGAGCCTTGCCGATCTGCCCGATTTCATCGCTGCGCTCCGCGACTTCGATGTCGGTGTCATAGTTTCCTTCGGCCACCTCCTCGATCGAAGCAGTGGCGCGCGACAGCGGAGCGAGCATGCCGCGCACGAGGAAAGCGCCCGCGGCGGCCGCGGCCAGAATCGTGAACACGCCGATGATCAAGGCGCCGGTCGTCTCCAGTGAACGGCTCTCCAGATAGCTTGCGCTCAGTTCCACCAGACGCACGCGGTCCTCTTTCAGGCGCCCGATCTGAATCTGGTGGACCTCATCCAAGGCCTTGTGAAGGGATTCCGCCGTGGCGTTGAACTCTCCCATCAGCTTGTTTCCGACCTCCGGCCCGCCGTCGATATAGGCCTGGGCCATCCGCTTGCCGGTCTCATAATACGGGTTGAAGCGTTCTTCGACGGAAAGCAGCTGCGCGGTGAGCTCGCTCATTCCCGCGTCCGTTGCCGACGTCCGGGCCTCGCCGATCGCCTCATGGAACTTGCCGGCGTATTTCTCCGCTTTGGCAAAGCCGTCGTCCAGCCCGCCAAGTCCGCGGGTGGCGGAAATACCGGTCAGCCACTGCTGTACCTGCACCACATCGTATTCCAGCGCGTCCATCGCCCGCGTCAGATCGAGCATCGGTCCCGCGATGATCTGCGACTCCTCGATCATGTCGGCCGCGTGCTGTTGCGAGTTCTTGGCCAGAAAGTGCATGGCGGTCGTGCCAGCGACCATTGCGATGATGAATGCGCCGACCGCAGCCAATCCCTTGAACCGTAGGGTATGTACAGGCATCTATTTGCTCCGGTGGCAGGTCCTGCCAATTAATGGATTCCATTTTTTACTATCGGTTCCAAAGGTTGAGTCATGTAATCGCAAGAGTCATGTATAGATTCTTACGATATCAACCTGTTGGCGTTCAAGTAAATTTTATATTGGTAGCATTATAGATTTGAACAGTTAATCGATTGTGAATCGAAGTATTCGTAAATTAAGACATTGAAATATGCATTTATTGATATTTATGACGGGGGACGGCTCGATGGTCCGACTGGCCGTCTCCGGAGAACCGCGGCTGCCGGTCCGGCAAGCGACGGCTCCGGGCAACGGAGAGTGCCGGACGCGCGCGTCCGCACGGCATCCGGCTTCATGTCACAAGATCTGTTGGGGGAGGTTCCTGCCGTTTGTCCGGGAAGCGCCCGGCGATGCCGGGGCTTCCCAGAAAAGCGACAGCAATCAGGCCGCGGTGACTTCGCGCAGGAAGCGATCGATTTCGCTGCGCAGGTCCTCGGTCTTGCGGGAGACGTCGGTGGTGGCCGAATGCACCGTTGTCACCGAACTGCTCGTCTGTGCGACGGCGTCGGCGAGCGTCTTCATATTCTGGCTCACCGAGGTCGTGCCGCGGGTGGCGTCCTGGACGCTGCGGCTGATCTCACCGGTTGCCGCGCCCTGTTGCTCAACAGCCGCGGCGATGGCGCCGGTGTACTGGTTGACCTCGTCCATGGTCGCGGTGATTGCGCCGATGGCATCCACCGCGTCGGAGGTCGAGGCCTGAATCGCGGCCACCTGTGCGCCGATCTCCTCGGTGGCCCTGGACGTCTGGGTCGCCAGAACCTTCACTTCCGAGGCGACGACCGCAAACCCCTTGCCCATCTCGCCGGCGCGCGCCGCCTCGATGGTGGCGTTGAGCGCCAGAAGGTTGGTCTGTTCGGCGATGTCCTGAATGAGGCTGATGACCTCGCCGATCTTGTTGGCCGCCGCTGCCAGCGAGGAGACCTTGGCGTTGGTTTCCTTCGCGCCTGTGGTCGCCGTGCTGACGATCTCGGTGGTCTGGCCGACCTGGCGGCTGATTTCCTGGATCGAGGAGGAGAGTTCTTCCGCGGCGCTGGCGACGGTCTGGACGTTGGCGTTGGCCAGTTCGGAGGCGTCGGCGGCCTCGCTGGTTTGAGCCGCCGCCTGGGTGGCGATCTCGGACAAGGTGCCGGCCGTCTTCTCCATATCCGAGACGCTGCCCGAAACAGAGCTCAGCAGGTCCTGAATGGTGGAGCGGAAGCCGGTGATCAGCGTGGTCACGCGCGTCTGGCGCGCCGCTTCCGCGTCTTGTTCGCGCTGCTGGTTTTCGGCAAGCCTGCGACGGTCGATCGCGTTGTCGCGGAACACCTGGACGGCGCGGCTCATGCCGCCGATTTCGTCTCCGCGTTGCGTTCCGGCGATCTCAAGCTCCGTGTCGCCCTGCGCAAGCCGCTCCATGGTCGCCGTCAGTGCACGGACCGGTCGGGAAATGGCCCGCGCGAGGAAGAAAGCGATCGCGCAGCTGAGCGAAATCGCCGCGATCAGAACGACGGCAATCCTCAGCAGAGCGGCGTCGCCGGCTGCTGCCGCGGCGGCGCCCTCGGTTGCCGCAATAGACGATATGCCGGTGCTCACGGCGCCGGACAGCTTGTCGAGCGCGAGCTGCTTTTCGGCCAGGGCCTGTCTTGTGGCGACCATTCCGTCGAAAACCTGGCGGTAGTCGGCGATAACACCGTCGATGCTGTTCGTTGCCTCTGCCAGGCTCTCGATGGCCTTGCCGTCGCTCTTGAGTGTGTTCGCGGACACGCTCAGCGCGTCGATCGCGGCGGCGACCCGTTCGGCCTCATGGCCCTGCAAATCCCCGAGATAGGCAAAGGTTTCGGACTTTGCGTCGAGGGTCTGATTGATGAAAGCCACCGAATCCGACGCCAGTTTGCTGATGGATGCCTGCTGGGCGCCAAGAGCGCGGGTCGTGGCGCGGATATCGTCGGCGATCGCATAGGTGCGGGCGCGCTGGGCGCCGACCTGCTCGACCGCCGCCGCCGCCAGGTCCTTCACTGCGCTCCGAAGGCCAAAGAGCTTCATGAAATCCGTCGTCGTCGCCAGTTCTTCCAGTTTCGCGGCAAGCGCGGCCGCCTGGGAGGCGACGCCGTCGATTTCACCGCGTTGCGTGTCGTTCAAGGCGTCCGCCGCCAGCGCGCCGGTGGCGTCGGCCAATGTCTTGGCGAGCGCGATGGTCTCGACAAGCTCCGGGCCGCTGGTGGAGGCGGCGAAGCGGCTCTGAATTGATTTCGCGTCGTCCAGGAGCTGAGTGATTTCCCGGCCGAGCGCATCGGCCTTGGTCAGCAGGGACGTGTTTTCCAGGAGTTGCGTGGAGGAAGCCTCGCGTTCGGCTTCCACCGCGGTGTTGATGGACTTCGCGGCGCCTTCGAGGCGGGTGGACGCGGCGAGGAGCGCGGCGAGCTGCTCGGCTTGCTGCTCCAGATTTCCGGTCACATCAACGAAGTTGGACTTGAGGCCATCGACCGAGCCCATCGCGCTGGTGAGAAGGCTTTGAACCTCCTGCGTCTGGGCCATGTCGCGCATGTCGCCAAGCTGGCGCTGCAACGCGTCGACATTGTCCTGGACGGTGACCGCGGCCGCCGCGTCACGGGATTTCAGAAAGACTTCGCGGCTTGCGGAAACCTTCTGCAACTGCGTGATGATGCCCGTGGTGCGTGCCGTGAGACCCATGCGCTCGTTGAGCGTCATGATCGCGAAGGTCCCGCTCAGGCCGAGGATGACGGAGAGCGCGACAACCAGGGCGAAGCCGCCACCGATCTTGGCGCCGAATGGAAGGTTGGCGAGTGCATTTCTCACGGTGTGCATTTCCGGACCCGATTCAATTGTTTTGGTTGGGAGGATTTGAACAATTGCGAGTAAAGACTTGGTAAATTTTCTAATATTACATTGTCTGGATATCGGAAATCGACGTTGGTCATGATGTTTTTGGGAGTGTATTCGACAAAAGTAGCATGAGTAATGTAGAGTATTGAAAAAAGGAGAAATCTAACGAAGGGGAATTTCGCGCGATGAACGCGGCGCGGCGATCTTCATCCATGCGCGCGCGGAAAGGGCGCCGAAGCGCCCTCCCATTGTCAGTGTTGGTCGCGACAAGCCCCGCCGGGGCTGCCCGGTCGCGTCACGCGGCGCTGACTTCCTGCAGGAAGTGGTTGATTTCCTGCCGCAACTGGTCGGTCTTGCCGGTCACCGCCGTCGACGCGTTGAGTACGTCTTCCGCCGATGCGTTGGTCTGGGCGACCGCCTGTGACAGCGTGGCCATGTTGCCGGTCACCGCGACCGTGCCCTGGGCGGCCTGCTGCACGTTGCGCGAGATGTCGACCGTCGCCGCTCCCTGCTCCTGGACCGCGCTGGCGATCGCCGAGGTGTAGCCATTGACCTCGTCCATGGTGCGCGTGATCTCGCCAATGGCTTCCACGGCTTCCGTTGTGGAGCTCTGGATCGCGGCGATCTGCGCGCCGATTTCCTCGGTGGCCTTTGACGTCTGGGTGGCCAGCTCCTTCACTTCCGACGCCACGACCGCGAACCCCTTGCCCATCTCTCCGGCGCGCGCGGCCTCGATGGTGGCGTTCAGCGCCAGCAGATTGGTCTGCTCGGCGATGTCTTGGATCAGGCCAATGACCTCGCCGATCTTGTTGGCCGCGTTGGCCAGCGAGGAAATCTTCTCGTTGGTGGACTGGGCGCCGATCGTCGCCCGGCCGACGATTTCCGTTGTCTGGCCGACCTGGCGGCTGATTTCGGAGATCGAGGAGGAGAGTTCCTCAGCGGCACTTGCGACCGTCTCGACGTTACCGGTGGCTTCCTCGCTGGCGGCGGCCGTCTCACTGGCCTGGCCGGCGCTCTCGCGCGCAATGTCGGTCAGCGCGCGGGCGGTCTCTTCCATGCCGTGCGCCGTCTCCTCGACGGAGTCGATCATTCCCTGAACCGTGTTGCGGAAACCGTCGATGAGCTGCTCGGTGCGCTTCTGGCGTTGCTCGCTGGCGGCGCGGTCGCTGGCTTGCTCCGCGGCGATTGCGACGCGCTCCAGTCCCCGTTGCTGGAAGGTGCGCACCGATTTCGCAAGTTCACCGATCTCGTCACTGCGTTCGGTGTAGGGCAGGTCGGCTTCAAAATCGTCGTTCGCGATCTTCTGGGTGATCGCGGAGAGCACCGGCAGCGGCTTGAGAAGAATGCGGGAGATGAACACGCTGAGGGTGCCGGAAACCGCGAGAACGATGACGAAGGCGAAGGCGAGCTTGCCGAGGATCTCGCCGATGATGGCGTTGATCTCGTCTTTCTTCACCCCGGCGTAGAGGATACCCGTGACCTCGCCGGCCTTGGAGAAGATCGGCTGGTAGATGGTGTAATACGGCAGCCCCAGGATCACCGCCTCGCCGCGGAATGTCTTGCCACCGGTGAGGACCGGGTAGACGGCGCCCTTCTGCCCCAGGGGGGTGCCCACGGCGCGCTTGCCGTCGGGTTTGACGATGTTGGTCGTCTTGCGCCAGAAATCACGGCTCTCGGGGTCCCATTGGAACACGGTCGCGGTTTCGCCGGTCATGCGGCCGACGGTGTCGATCATGCTGTGTTCTTCAAAATCCGGGAATTGATCGACGACGATCTTTTCGACGTTGCCATCCTTGCCCCAGCTTACGTTTACGCCGTCGACGGTGCGCTCGAGAATGGTGGCGGCGACACGGAGGCTGGCGTTCTGGCCATCTGTCGCCTGCTCGCGAACCTTGTCGGAAATGATGGAATAGACGACAAGACCAATTGCGGAAATGGATGCGGCGATCATGATCACGGAGACGACTGTCATCGCGGTCGAGATACGCAGGCGTGAAACGTTGAATTTCATGACTGTTCCAATCTAGGCTCCACCTGAAGTGGCATGACTTCGGTGATGCACAGTAGTTCAACTGCGACAATATTTAATTGATTGTAAAGGAACACTTTCAAATGCGCGTATGAAAGTGTTTGCCGTGTTACGCAGGAACTGTTGTCAAGGTGGATCATGTAACGCGAGACGGTCCATTCAGGCGCACGGACGTCTGAAAAGGGAGCGGCATTGCGGCGTTTTCGCATGCGGAGAACGCCGACGCGGCCATTGAAGCCCGGCCGCGGGTATATGCTTGAATCGCATCGCGGAGACGGGTTGCAGCGCGCCGGAGGGTTGGTGTGGATCCGGGAAGAGACCCGAAACACCGCGGCCGCGGCTCATGAGCGCGTGACATGCCCAAGGGCGCGCACCCCGGGTGTGCCGGTTGGGCACGCGCGGGATGCGCCGTGGCTCGGCGGTTTGCGGCGCCGCGCTCACGGCATCGCTGTCAGGCGGCGGCGACATCGCGGAGGAAGGTGGCGATCTCCTCACGGAAGCGCTGTGTGTTCTCGGACGCATCCGCGGTCGCCGTCAGCACGGACTCGGCCGAGCGGTTGGTTTCCTTCACGGCCTTGTCGAGCTCGGAGATGCTGCCCACCACCGTCTGGGTGCGCGACGCCGCGCTCTGGATATTGCGGCTGATCTCGTTGGTTGCGGCTCCCTGTTCCTCAACCGCCGCCGCGATGGCGCCCGTGTATTCGTTGACGTCGTCCATCGTTTTGGTGATGCCGCCGATCGCATCGACAGCCTGTGCGGTTGACGACTGGATCGCCGAGATCTGGGTGCCGATTTCCTCCGTCGCCTTCGACGTCTGGGTCGCCAGTTCCTTCACTTCCGCAGCAACGACGGCAAAGCCCTTGCCCATCTCGCCGGCCCGCGCCGCCTCGATGGTGGCGTTGAGCGCCAGCAGGTTGGTCTGTTCCGCGATCGCTTGAATCAGCGAGACCACATCGCCGATCTTGGAGGCGGCTGTGGCGAGGCTGGCGACCTTCTCGTTGGAGGATTGCGCCGCATGCGTCGCCTGATTGACGATGGCCGTGGTGCGGCTGACCTGCTGCGAGATCTCGGAGATCGACGAGGCGAGTTCCTCTGCGGCACTTGCGACCGACTGGACGTTGTCGGAGGCTTCTTCCGATGCGCCCGCGGCGTCCTGGGCCTGCGTGGCGCTTGAGGAGGCGACGCTGTCCAGCGCCCGAGCGGTCGCTTCCAGGCTGGTATTTGTCGTATCCACCGCGCCGAGCAGATCCTGCGAGGTGGATCGGAAGGCGTCTATCAGAGACTCGATGCGCTGCTGGCGCTCCTCGCGGGCGACAAGCCCCGCCGCCTGTTCGTCTTCCAGGCGCGCCTGCGCGATCGCGTTGGTGCGGAACACGTCGACGGCGCGCGCCATCTCGCCGATCTCGTCCGTGCGGCCGATCTCGGCGATCTCCATGTCGGTCCTGCCCTCGCGCAGGTCGTCCATGACCGCGCTCAGATGTCCCAGAGGTTTGGTAATGGAGCGAACAAGCAGGCGCGCCGCGAAGCCGAGGACGATGACGACCGGAAGCGCGAGCATCAGCAAGGTGTAGACCTGGTTCCAGAAGATGGCCTCCAGGTCGTCGACATAGACGCCAGTGCCAACGATCCACTGCCAGGGCTGGAAGCCCTCGACATAGGAGATCTTGGCAACCGGGACATCGCTTCCAGCCTTGGGCCAGTAGTAATCGACAAGCCCCGAGCCATTGGCCTTAACGATCGCCACGAACTCGGAAAAGATGCGCTTTCCGTTGACATCCACCATGTCGGTGAGGTCTTTGCCTTCGAGTTCCGGCTTGACGCCGTGCAGGACGACCTTCGCATTGTAGTCGTTGACCCAGAAATATTCAGAGCCCGAATACCGCAGTTGCCGAATGGTATCCGCCGCGCGCGTCTTGGCCTCATCCTCTGTCATGAGGCCTGACGTGGCGGCATCATGGTTGACCTTCAGGATGCTTATGACCGTTTGCGTGATGTGCTTGAGTTCCGACCCGCGTTGCTCATAGAGCGTGGAACGCTGCTGAAACACCAAGATGGCGGCCAGAATGATAGCCCCGAACGAACAGGCGACGACCAGAACGCTGAGCCTGGCACCAATATTCCAACGCATGAGTATACCTCACAAGGAGTTCTTTTCTCATGTTGTGCGCACAAAACGTAAATTATCTATGATTGTAAATTGGAATGGTGAAATATAGATGGGCATATAAGGAGTATTACTTAAGTTAAACTGCCTGTTCTATTTAAATAGCGGCGCAGTCCGGCGCATGAGCTCGCGGAAACCGTGCGTTGATCCGAAGTGCCGCAACGGATGGCGTGCTGAATGACCGTGAGACGCCAAGGGCGCACGGCTCCTCAGACGTGCTGGCCGCCGTTGATGTGGATCTCGGCGCCGGTGACGTAGGAACTCGGAGACGTGCACAGGAAGTGGATCGTCTCGGCGACCTCCTCCGGCCTGCCCAGGCGGCGAAGCGGAATGTCCTGGATCATGTTCTCGGTGCCCGGCGAGAGGATCGAGGTGTCGATCTCGCCTGGAGCGATGGCGTTGACGCGCACGCCGTGCGGGCCGAAGTCAGCCGCCATTTCGCGCGTCAGTGAGGCCAGTGCCGCCTTGGATGTCGCATAGGCGGTGCCCGCGAATGGGTGGACACGGAGGCCGGCGATCGAGGTGACGTTGACGATCGATCCGCCCGCGGCCTTCAACTCGTGGAACAATCCGCGGGCCAGCATGATGGGCGCGAAAAAATTCACCTGGAACACGTCCCGCCACAGGTCCATGGGAGTGTTGAGAGAATCCAGCCGTTCACCGCTTTCGTTCTTCGGGCTGATCGCAGCATTGTTGACAAGTGCATTCAACTTTGATCCTTCTGCCTCCAGACGTCTGCGGATGTCCTCGACGGCGGCGCCAAGATTGTCGGCGTCTGACAGGTCAAGCTGGATGTGATCCTCGGGACCGGAGGGCCAGGGGCACTTGTCGGAGAAGGCGAAGCGTGAACACGTGATGACGCGCCAGCCGGAGGCGGAAAACCGCTTCACGGTGGCGTGACCGATGCCACGGCTTGCGCCTGTGAGGACGATCACCTTGCGCGGACCGGTATCTGTATCGAGGTCGCTCATCGCGTGTGCCTTGTCATTCTTCTAGGGGCTTCGTGTCCCGGAGGACACGGCGCTGTCGAATGGTGGGAAGTTGTTGGCGGTTTTCAACCAAGTGGCGTGTCACCGTATCGTATCCCCGCAATGACCGCCATGTACGTTTGGTCAGCATGGCCTGCATGTATGTCGGGAATGCAAGACTGCCAAGTGCGCCGGGTCAGGCAATCAAGCCAGGTGGGCCGAGAAGGGTCCCCGAGCCAAATGTGATTCTGTAGGCATTCAACGAATGATCATCTGTTCCTGCAATGTGTTGAGCGACAAGGACCTGGCGCGCGCGGCGAGTGAAATTCGCGACACGCCCGGCGGACGCATCGTCACTCCCGGCGGCGTTTTCAAGCGGCTCGGCTGCCGGCCGCGGTGCGGCAATTGTTTCCCGCTGGTCGTGAAAGTGATACATGAGATGCAGAGCGGGCGCGAAGACGACACGCGCGACAACGCGTGCGCGCACGCCGGCTCCGCCAAGGATCGCCAGTTGAACAGGTAGATCGCCACACACGCCGCAAATCTAAGGAGTCCTTCACATGAAAGGTGAACCCGAGGTCATCGAATATCTCAACAAGGCGTTGCGCCATGAGATGACGGCCGTGAACCAGTACTGGGTTCATTACCGGCTGACCGAGGATTGGGTTTTGCCCGTTTCGCCGCCAAGGAACGGGAGGAATCGATCGAGGAAATGCAGCACGCCGACAAGCTCGTGCAGCGCATCATCTTCCTCGAAGGCCATCCGAACATGCAAAGCCTCGACCCTCTGCGTATCGGCCAGAACATCAAGGAAGTCCTGGAGTGCGACCTTGCCGGCGAATACAGCGCCCGCGCCCTCTACAAGGAATCCCGCGAGGTCTGCCACGACAAGGGCGACTACGTGACCATGAAGCTGTTCGAAGAGCTGATGGCGGACGAGGAAGGTCATATCGACTACCTCGAGACCCAGCTCGAGCTGCTGGAATCGATCGGCGTCGCAAACTACATGCAGACGCAGGCGGTTCCGGCCAACGAAGCCGAGTAAGGCGCGCCGGGTGTTCCCGGCCGCGCTTGCAGCAATTCACGAGGCGGCCGGAGAATCTTCGGCCGCCTTTTTTCGTGCCCTGTCAGGGGCGTCGAGATCCACGCGGGCGCCGCCGGCGGCTTCCGCATCCCGGATGTCATGGGTGACGAGCAGCATCGGCAGGTTGCGCGCCCGCGCCATGGTGAATACCAGCTCCCGGACCTGGTCGCGCAACGCCATGTCGAGCTTGGAGAAGGGTTCGTCCAGCAGCAGCGCGCGCGGCCGCGACAGCAACACGCGCATCAAGGCGACCCGCGCCCGCTGGCCCCCTGACAGGGTCGCGGGATCGCGGTCTTCGCACCCGGTCAGGGACACATCGGCCAGAGCGCTGACGGCCAGCGCGCGCCGTTTGCCGCGCGCCCCGCCCTCCGGGATGGCGAACATCAGATTCTGCACCACCGACATATGCGGAAACAGCAAGTCGTCCTGAAACAGCAGGCCGACGTGGCGCCGGTTGGCGGGCAGGAGGGACACGTCCTCGCCGTCGAGCAGCACCTGCCCGGACGCGCTGAAGGCGGGCGCGAGAAACCCGCCGATATAGGCGAGCAGGGTTGATTTCCCCGAGCCGCTCTCGCCCATGACCGTCAGCGCCTCGCCCGGCGCGATGTGCGCATCGATGTGCAGGAGCTGCCGCTCTCCCCTCGCGATGCGGACGTTGCGCAGGGTCAGGCCGGCGGCATCATTGGGCGCGCGGTACAGGGTCATTCGCTGTGCCTCATGGCGGCGCGGTTGCGGTAGAGCAGTGCGGGGACACCCAGCGCGATGGCGAAACCGAAGAACGGCAATGCCATCTGGATCAGCGCGTAGATCGCGATCAGCCGCCGGTTGCCGCCCGAGGCCAGCGCGACGGCTTCGGTGGTCACCGTCGCCCAGCGCCCGCCGCCGATCAGCAGCGTCGGCAGGTACTGGCTGACGGACACGGCAAAGCCCACCGCGGCTGCCGTCAGAATGGGGCGCAGCATCATCGGCAGGCGAATGCGCCAGAAGATGCGCGCGGGGCCCGCGCCAAGGCCCGCCGCGACGTGGGCGTAGCGCATGTCCCAGGCGCGCCAGGGATCGCCGAGCGACAAAAACATGTAGGGCAGCACGAAGAGGAAGTGCGCGGCCACAAGCGCGATCCAGCGGCTGCCGACGCCGCTGACGAGAAACAGGAATTGCAGGCCGAACAGGAAGGCCACCTGCGGCACCAGAAGGGGCGCGTAGACGAGGACCAGGGCGCGGCGGCTGATCGGGCGGGAGGTCCGAAGTTCGTTCTCGAGACATCCGATGGTCAGGATCGTGGCACAGGCGAGCGCGCCGAGACCCACTGACAGCGTGGTCGCGATCGCCGCGCCGGCCTGCGGCAGGGCCTGGCTCCAGTTGGCAAGCGTCATGGCGCGCGGCAGCGGATCGGGAAAGGACCACAGCCCCGCGAAAGACCAGGGCACCAGCGCCAGAACGCCGCCGATCACCAGTGCTGCCAGAAGCGCCGTGGCGCAGGCCATGAGCGCACGCGGGCCGATGTCCCTCGGGTAGCGCCGCCCGTCGGCGAGCATGCTGCCCGCGAGCCGGGCGACAAGCCGTTCGCCCGCGAGCCACAGGATGATGGCCGCAGCCGTGACGCCCAGTTGCAGCATGGCGCCGGCGGAAGCCTGAAAACGCATCGCCAGATCGGGATCGTTCATCCAGCGCGTGAGCTGGACCGCGAGCGTCGGCGGGCGCGTTGGACCGAGGATCAGCGCCACATCGACCACCGAGGACGCATAGACGATCACCGCGAGCACGGGCAGACGGATTTTCGGATAGATCCGCGGCAGCACGATTTTCATCCAGCCGGAGATCCGGCCGTATCCGAAGCTGCCTGAAACCCGCATCAGTCTCTCGGCGTCGGTCTGCGGCAAGGCGGCCAGCACCATCAGAAACAGGAACGGCACTTCCTTGGCGATCAGACCGAGCATCATCGCAAGACCCAGGGGATCGTGGATGATCAGCACGTCCGGCGGGCGGTCCAGGCCCGTCGCCCAGGGGACAGCAAGCGCATGATCCAGCCCGAGGGAGCGATGAGAAAGGCGAGCCCGAAGGCGGCCGCCGCATGTGGCACCGACAGCAGCGGCGATAGCAGGCGATGGAGCACGGAAAACAGGCGGCTGCCGCTCCAGCCGGCGACAAAGCCGAGCACGATGCCGAGCGATATGGCGGAGGTTGCCAGCGCCACCCACAGGCTGAGCCACGCGGATCGCCAGATTCCGGGCGCCTCCAGCAGCGCCCGCCAGGCATCAAGGGTGAGCGCCGTTCCGCCAAGCGCCGGAAAATAGCCGAAGGCGGGCAGCGCGACG
The DNA here is from genome assembly GCF_003432385.1 of Breoghania sp. L-A4. Lineage (NCBI taxonomy): Bacteria > Pseudomonadati > Pseudomonadota > Alphaproteobacteria > Hyphomicrobiales > Stappiaceae > Breoghania > Breoghania sp. L-A4. Next base: position 616,995 of record NZ_CP031841.1, read on the forward strand.
CCGGCGAGCCCGGCCACGACCGGGCCGATCAGCACGGCGGCGGTCACGGCAGGGAAGAGGCGCAGCATCCGGTCGGGTCGCCTGTCTATGGGTTCATGAGCTAGCCGGCGCCGTAGCGGCCGAGCCAGACCTGCTCCAGCCGGGTCATCCAGCTGGCGTGTGGCTCGGGCAGCGTTCGGCCCAGCTCGGCCGGGCTCAAGGTGGCGATGCCCAGGTCCAGCGCGTCGAAGCGGGCCTTGTCCTCAGGGGCAAGAGCATCCACCGCCAGCACGGTGGGATCGCCCCAGATGGCCGGATCCTGCTTGTGCGCCTGGGCCAGCGGCGACATCAGGAAATTGGCCGTGACCATGGCGCCGGCGGTGGCGTTGGCGTTGAAGGGTATCGCTACAAAATGGGTGTTGCCGATGGTGCCTCCGTCGAAAACGAACGTGCGCACGCTGTCGGGCAGTTCCTTGTTGGCGATCGCATTGGAGGCCGCGGCCGGGTTGAAGCTCATCGCGATGTCGATCTCGCCGTCGGCGAGCAACTGGCGTAGCGCGTTGCCGTTTTGCGGAAACACCCGGCCCGAACGCCACAAGACGGAGTGCAGCGCGTCGAGATAGGCGAGCAGCGGGGCCGTGACCGTGTCGAAATTCTCGTCTGTCGCAGGCAGCATGAGAACTGAGGGGTCGGGCGCCAGCTCGTAGAGCGCCTGTTTGAGGAAGGTGGTGCCGATGTAGTCGGGTGGCTGCGGATAGGTGAAGCGGCCGGGATTGGCCCTGGCCCATTCCAGCAGGGCCGCGGCGGAGCGCGGCGGCTCTGTCAGCCGCGCGGTATCATGCATGAACACCAGTTGCGCCATGCCCCAGGGGGCTTCCAGCCCCTCGGTGGGCACGGTGAAATCATTGGCGACGCTCGGCTTGCCGGCGACATCCACAAAACGCCAGTTCGGCAGCTTGTCGGCCCAGCCCGTGTCCAGCAACAGGCCCTCGCGCTTCATGGCGGCGAAATTCTCGCCGTTGATCCACACCAGATCGACCGCACCACCGGTGTCGATCCCGGCGGTCTTTTCCGCCAGCACCCGGCTGACCACATTGCCGGTGTCATCGACCTTGACCTGTTTCAGCGTCACCCCGTCGCGGTCCCGCAGAACTCCGGCGGCCCAGGCGATGTAGTCGTTGATCCGCGGCTCGCCGCCCCAGGCGTGAAAATACACCGTCTGGCCGCGCGCCTCGCTGCGCAGCGAGTCCCAGTCGGCGGGATCGGCGGCAAGTGCCGGGCCGGCAAGGCAGCCAAGGACCGCGAGCGCCGCGGCGAGTGATGAGGCAATCCGGGTTCTTGAGCGCCCGGGTGTCTTTGGAATGTTCATGGATGCAGCCTTCTTCCGCAAGCGCCACCGGTCCACGGCCCGCCAAGTATCATACTGACATGTCTTGCGATTTTGTGCGACTGGCCGTCAACACACAGCTGTGTGAGACCTGCGTGTGCCCAGGCATCCTGAACGCGGGGCAAGACCGGCCGGTTTGGCCCGATCAGATCAGATCGGCAGATTGTCCGTGCATTTGACCTCTTCCATCACCGCGTAGGTATGGGTCTCGCGCACGCCCGGCAAAGCCTGCACGGTTTCCGCGAGGAATTTCCGGTAGGCGGCCATGTCGGCGACGCGGCTCTTGATCAGGTAGTCGAAGCCCCGGCCACCATGTGGCACTCGAGGACCTCCGGCGAGCGGTCGACCGCCTTGGCGAAGGCGTCGAAGACATCCGGTGTGGTGCGCTCCAGCTTGACCTCGACGAACACCAGCAGCCCCAGTCCTATTTTCTTCGCGTCCAGACGGGCGCCGAACCCCAGGATATACTTGTCCCGGGTCAGCCGCTTGACGCGCTCGGCCGTCGCCGTGGGCGACAGGCCGATGCGCTCCGCCAACTGGGTGGTGGTGATGCGTCCGTCCGTCTGCAGGTTGGCCAGGATCTTGCGGTCCAACTTGTCCAAATCCGCGAAAAGCGCGATCAGATCATCCATTTCCAGATATTTCCCGGTTCGTACGGCCAACTTCGGCGAATATCTCTACCACAAACCGGTTATCTTGGCGAATGTCGAGTGAGAAAGGACCTTGTCGTGAGAAATGTTCCGCCGCACGCAGTATCGGATGCCGCCGCCACGCCGCGTTTTCGCGCGCCCTTTGCACCCGCCGACGAGGCCATGGTTCGCCAGCTGCTGGCCGACACCCGCCTGAATGAAAGCGCCCAGGCGCGCATCGCCGAGACCGCCGGGCGCTACATCGAGGCGATCCGCAACACCCGCAGCGGGCTGGGCGGGGTCGAGGATTTTCTGCGCGAATATGGTCTGTCGACCCGCGAGGGCCTGGCGCTGATGGTGCTGGCCGAGGCGCTTCTCCGGGTTCCGGACGCGGCGACCACGGACAAGCTCATCGAGGACAAGCTCGCGGCGGCGCAATTCTCCGATCATCAGGCCAAGTCCGACACATGGCTGGTCTCCGCCTCCTCCTGGGCGCTGGGCATCACCGCGCGGCTGCTGCATCCCGGCGACACGCCCGAGACCATCATGGCGAGCCTGGTCAAGCGGATGGGCATGCCGGCCCTGCGCACGGCGACGCGCCAGGCCATGAAGATCCTCGGTCACCAGTTCGTGCTCGGCCAGACGATCTCCTCGGCGCTGGATCGCGCCAAGGGGCAGGAAAGCAAGGGCTACAGCTACTCCTACGACATGCTGGGAGAGGGCGCGCGCACGGCCGAGGACGCGGAGCGCTATTTCGCTTCCTACGCGGACGCCATCAAGGCGATCGGCCGCAAGGCCAAGGGCAAGGAACTGCACCAGCGGCCCGGCATCTCGGTCAAGCTTTCCGCGCTGCATCCGCGCTTTGAGGCGGTGAAGGGCGAGGGGCTGGTGCGCGAACTGGCCCCGAGGCTCGCGGAGCTTGCCGCCCTTGCCAAGGCGAAGGATCTGAATTTCACGGTCGATGCGGAAGAGGCCGACCGGCTGGAAATCTCCCTCGACGTTCTCGCCGCGACCCTGCGCGATCCGGCGCTGGCCGATTGGGACGGCTTCGGCCTCGCCGTCCAGGCCTACCAGAAGCGCTCCGGCGCGGTCATCGACTGGGTGCGCGATCTGGCCGCCTCCGGCAACCGGCGCATCAGCCTCAGGCTGGTGAAGGGCGCCTATTGGGATACGGAAATCAAGCGCGCGCAGGAGCGCGGCTTGGCCGATTTCCCCGTGTTCACCCGCAAGGCGGCCACGGATCTGAACTACGCGGCCTGCGCCAAGCGGCTGTTTGCGGCGGGCCGGCACATCTTCCCGCAGTTCGCGACCCACAATGCGGTGACGGTCGCGCAGGTGCTGGAATTGTCGGCCGGGTCGAAGGAGTTCGAGTTCCAGCGCCTGCACGGCATGGGCGAGTCGCTCTACCGCGCGGTTACCGAGAAGGACGGACACCCCTGCCGCATCTATGCGCCGGTGGGCGGCCATCGCGACCTGCTGGCCTATCTGGTGCGCCGCCTGCTCGAGAACGGCGCCAATTCCTCCTTCGTCGCGGTGGTCGGCGATCCCGCCTATCCGGTCTCCAAGCTGTTGGAGCATCCCGACATGGCGCTCGACGGGGGCGACCACGCCCGCCACAGCGCCGTGCCGCTGCCGGGCGCTCTCTATGGCGCGCGGCGTAACTCAGAAGGCCTCGAGTTCGGCTATCAGGCGGAGCGCGATGCGCTGCTTTCCGGCATGGCCAAGAACGATGGTCCGTCGCCGCAAGCCGTGCCGCTGATCGGCGGCAAGCCGGGGCGCGGCGTCGCCCATCCGGTTCGCTCCCCGGTCGACGGTACGACGGTCGCGGGCACCGTCACCGAGGCGCGCGAAGACGAAGTGGAGACGGCATTCAACATCGCCGGGCAAGGGTTTCGCGACTGGTCGCGCCGGCCGGTGGGCGATCGCGCGCAGGCGCTGGAGCGCGCGGGCGACCTGATCGAGGAACACCGCGACCGGCTGATGGCGCTGCTGGCGCTGGAGGCGGGCAAGACGCTGCCCGACGGGCTGGCGGAGATCCGCGAGGCGGTGGACTTCTGCCGCTATTATGCCGCCGAGGCGCGCGGGTTGTTCGGCGCCGGCACCCTGATGCCCGGCCCCACCGGCGAGGAGAACCGTTTCCGCTATCGCGGCCGGGGCACCTTCATCTGCATCTCGCCATGGAATTTCCCCCTCGCGATCTTCACCGGTCAGGTGGTTGCGGCGCTCGTCGCGGGCAACGCGGTGATCGCCAAGCCGGCCGAGCAGACGCCGCTGATCGCGTTTGAGATGGTCAAGCTGCTGCATGAGGCGGGCGTGCCCGTGAACGCGCTGCAACTGTTGCCCGGAGACGGCCGCATTGGCGCGGCGCTGGTCAACGATCCGCGCGTGGCGGGCGTCGCGTTCACCGGCAGCACGCAGACGGCCTGGGCCATCAACCGGGCGCTGGCGGCGAAGGACGGGGCGATTGTGCCCTTGATCGCGGAGACCGGCGGCATCAACGCCATGGTGGTGGACGCGACGGCCCTGCCCGAGCAGGTTACCGACGACGTGGTGATGTCGGCGTTCCGCTCCGCCGGCCAGCGCTGTTCGGCCCTGCGGCTGCTGTTCGTGCAGGACGAGGTGGCCGACAAGATGATCGAGATGATCGCCGGCGCCGCCCGCATGCTGACGCTGGGCGATCCGCGCGATCCGGCCACCGACATCGGCCCGGTCATCGACGCCGAGGCCAAGGCGCGGCTGGAGGCGCACATCGCGACCATGGGCAAGACGCAGAAAGTGGTCTACGCCGGCGCGACGCCTCAGGGCACGCTTTCGGGCGGCACCTGGGTCGCGCCGCATGTGATCGAACTCGACCGCGCGGAGGCGCTGGAGGAGGAGGTCTTCGGGCCCGTGCTGCATGTGGTGCGCTACCAGCCTGCCAAGCTCGGCGCGGTGCTGGAGACGATCGCAAGCACCGGCTTCGGCCTGACGCTGGGTGTGCACAGCCGCATCGACACCACGGTGCAGCAGGTCGTCGACCGGCTTCCGGTGGGCAACGTCTACGTCAACCGCAACACCATCGGCGCGGTGGTCGGCACCCAGCCGTTCGGCGGCTCCGGCCTGTCGGGCACGGGCCCCAAGGCGGGCGGACCGGGCTATCTGCCGCGGTTCGCGCTGGAACAGGTGGTGTCGATCAACACGGCCGCCGCCGGCGGCAACGCCAGCCTGCTGGCGCTTTCGGAGGAATAGGATGGTCATTGGCCACGCGGCTTGACGCGCCGCGTCGCTTCCGCCTGGGTGGGATCGTCGGGCCAGGGGTGCTTGGGGTAACGACCCTTCATCTCGGCTTTCACATCCGACCAGGAGCCGCGCCAGAAGCCCGGCAGGTCCCGGGTCAACTGGATCGGCCGCTGGGCGGGGGACAGCAGTTCGACCAGCAGCGGGATCTTGCCGCCCGCGACGGACGGATGGCGGTCGAGGCCGAAGAGCTCCTGCACGCGGATGGCGATGCGCGGTCCCGGATCGGCCGCATAGTCGATCGGTACCCGCGATCCCGTGGGAGCCTGGAAATGGCTCGGGACGAGGGCGTCCAGCTCTTGGCGGCGGTCCCACGGCAGCAAGCCGTCGAGCGCGGTTTTCACGTCGCCGGAGGCGATCTCCTTGAGCGATTTCTTGCCCGCCAGATAGGGCCCCAGCCACGCGTCAAGCGTTGCGAGAAGATGCGCGCTTGAGACGTCGGGCCACGGCGCGCCGAGGGATGCGTGAAGATATCCGATCCGCGCCCGGTAGCGCTTCAGGTCGTTCGACCAGGGCAGCGCGTCCAGCCCCCGGTTGCGGATGGCCTCCACCAGAGCTTCCTTCACCCGTTCCGGATCGGGATTGGATAGCGGCTGTTCCGCGAGCACGAGTTTGCCGAGCCGGCGCTGCCGCCGCGCCTGCACCATCCCCCCGACGGGTCGAGGGATACGGATTCCGTGTCCTGGATGTGGGAGGCGAACTCGCTCTCGATGTCCTCGCGTGAAATGGGCGCCGCCAGGAGAATGCGCGCCGCTTTCGCGCTGCCCTGCACCTCGGCGATGCTGAGGTAAGGCGCGCGCGCCAACGCGTCGGTCTCCGAGAGCAACGCCCCACGCCCGTTGGCCAGCCGGAAGGCGCCATGGGCTCCGCGCGCCTGCGCCACCCGGTCCGGATAGGCGCGCGCCAGGACAAGACCGGCGTGTTCTTCCTCGCCCGGTTGACGGGTCTCTTTTCCGCCCGCCTGCTTGAGCCAGCGCGCGGCCATGGCTTTCGCGTCTCTGGCGCGTTGACCCTTGTCGCGCCGCAAGCCGCGCAGCCGGTCGCGCAGATCCGTGGATGTGCCGCCCAGGCCCCGCTCTCCCAGCAGGACCGCGATATTGGCCGCCAGCGCGCCGTGCCCCTCGCGGATCGCCCGGCGGATCATGTGTCCAATGCGCGGATGCAGCGGAAGGCCGGCCAGCGCCTTGCCTTCGCCGGTGATGCGGCCTTGCGCGTCGATGGCGTCGAGTTCGCGCAGAAGCTCGGTCGCCTCGGCCCAAGCGGCGGCGGGTGGCGGATCGAGCCAGGCGAGTTGCGACGGGTCCGCCGTGCCCCATTGCGCCAGATCCAGCACCAGTCCCGCAAGGTCGGCTTCCAGAATCTGCGGCCGCTCGTGCGCGGGCAGGGCCGCGGTTTGCGCCTCGTCCCACAGCCGGTAGCAGACACCGGGCTCGGTGCGGCCCGCGCGGCCGCGCCGCTGATCGACGGAGGAGCGCGCCGCGCGCACGGTTTCAAGCCGCGTCAGCCCGGTTGCCGGTTCGTAGCGCGGCACACGGGCAAGCCCTGCATCAATGACCACGCTCACGCCCTCGATTGTCAGCGAGGTCTCGGCGATGGAGGTGGCCAGGACCACCTTGCGCCGTCCCGCCGGGCTTGGGCGGATCGCCGCGTCCTGTTCCTTGCCCGTCAGCGCGCCATAGAGCGGGGCGAGATCCGTCCGGGCGTCCAGTTTTCCCTCAAGCCGTTCCGCGGTGCGCCGGATCTCGGCCTGGCCGGGCAGGAAGGCAAGCACCGAGCCGGTTTCCTCATCAAGCGCCTTGAGGATCGCGCGGGTCATCTGGTCCTCGACGCGCGCATTGGCGTCGCGTCCGAGATAGCGCGTCGCGACGGGAAAGGTGCGGCCTTCGCTCTCGATCACCGGCGCACCTTTGAGCAGGCCCGCCACGCGGGCTGAATCGATGGTCGCGGACATGGCGACGAGACGGATGTCCTCGCGCAGCGCGCCTTGCGCGTCCAGCGCCAGCGCCAGTCCGAGATCGCCTTCGAGGCTGCGTTCGTGGAATTCGTCGAACAACACGCAGGCGACGCCCGAAAGCTCCGGATCCTCGAGGATCAGCCGGGTGAAGACACCTTCGGTGACCACCTCGATGCGGGTGGCGCGGGACACCTTTGTCTCCATGCGCACGCGGTAGCCGACCGTCTGCCCGACGGGCTCGCCCAGCGTCTCCGCCATGCGACGGGCGGCCGCCCGCGCTGCGAGCCGGCGCGGCTCAAGCACGATGATTTTTCCATCCGCCCGCCAGGAGGCATCCAGCAGCGCGAGCGGCACGCGGGTGGTCTTGCCGGCGCCCGGCTGGGCGACGAGCACGGCGTTGGGTGCCTGTTCGAGCGCCGTCAACAGGTCTGGTAGAATGGCGTCGATGGGCAGCATCACGCGGCGCGCCACATCCGGTCGATGAGATCGACGGCGAAGCGGCTCGGCGTGCGTGCGAAGGACGCCAGCCCGTCAAGAGCCGCCTGCGGATGGTGCACGATGAAGGTGGCGATGTCCGCCATGATCGCCTCATGCGGCGCCTTGGCCTCGAAAGCCTGGCGGAAGGCCCCGCTGTCGAGAGCCCTGGCGATGCGCGGAGGGATGCCGCCGGCGAGGTAGACGCCGCCCAAGGCCATGAAGATCAGCGCCATGTCGCCGGCGATGCGGCCAAGCGCCATGGAGAAATGCTCCAGCGTCTGCGTCGCCAGCGGGTCGCCCTTCTCGGCAGCCTCGACAATATCGCGCGGGCTTGCGAAGGGCTGCGGCACGCCTTTGAGGGCGGCGCATGCGCGCGCGAGCCGCACCATTCCATGGCCGCTCAGGATCTGTTCCGCGCCGATGCGTGCGTTCTTGCCGGTCCCGTTGCGTTCGATATGCGGCCAAAGCGCGTATTCCTCGTCCGTCAATGGGCCGAGCTCGACGTGGCCGCCTTCACCGGGCACGGGAATCCAGCGGTCGGCGGCATGGATCAGTGCGCCCGCCCCAAGCCCGGTGCCCGGGCCGATGACCACTTTCGCGGCATGCGGCACGACGCCGCCGCCGCCGATCTGCTGCAGATCGTCCTCACCGAAGCCGGGAAGCGCGAGGGCCTGGGCTTCGAAATCGTTGAGCAGGATGACGGTCTCGAGGCCGAGCGCCTCGATCAGCGCGCGGGGCTCGATGATCCAGGGAGCATTGGTGAGGTGAATGCGGTCGCCGGTGATCGGCCCCGCCATCGCGATGATCGCGGTGCGCGGCCGCAGCGAGGTGCGGGCCAGCACGGCATCCGACAGGGCCTCGCCGAGGCCCGCGTACTGCTCGGTGGTCACCACCACCGCTTCGGGCAGGGCGGCATGGGCGTCGACCAGCAGGGCAAAGCGCGCGTTGGTGCCGCCGATATCGGCGATGAGAACCGGATACCGCCATGCCGCCTGATGACTCGTCGATGTGATCATTGATGTCCCGCGGCCATGTCCGCACGCCGCCTGGTACCGGGCGCGCTTTCGGCGAGCGCGTCGATGACATATTCGGCCGTCGCCGAATTGAGGGCCATTGGAAGATCATAGACCAGCGCCAGCCGCATCAAGGCCTTCACGTCCACATCATGCGGCATGGTGGTCAGTGGATCGGCGAAGAAGATCAGCGCGGTCAGCTTTCCTTCGGCGATCATCGCGCCGATCTGCTGGTCGCCGCCCAGCGGGCCGCTCTTGACCGGCACCACGTCGAGTTCGGGACATGCTTCCTTGACCCGCGCACCGGTTGTCCCCGTCGCAACGATCCGAAAACCGCTCAATCGCTTGGCGTGGGTCTTGGCGAATTCGACAAGACTGGCCTTCTTCGCGTCATGGGCGACGAGGGCGACGGTGGGATGTTCGGTCATGGGCTTCCATTCGCGCTGCGCCGGCCTCAAGCGGGCGGCCTCTCCTGAATGGCAAGAAATCGCCCGGCTTTCAATCGCTGGCGGCAGATTTCAATGGCTTTTGCCGGTCGCGCGCTGTCAGTCCCACTCGCGATCGCGCATGCGTTTTTGCCACAGCCGCTCGCCGATCAGGCAGAATTCAGGATCGAAGGCGGCGTTGCGCACCGGCGGGGCGCTGCCGGGAACGCCGGTATCGGGGGCGGACGGCGTCAGTCCGGCGATCTCCAGCACCAGTTTCATGCGCACGGCTTCGGCGAAGGCGGCGATGTCGCGCACGGGGATCGCGAACGATCCGGGGCCGCCGATGACGCATTGCTTGTAGTACGCGTCCAGGTTTTCGATGTCGTACCAGCCCGACGTCATCCGCTTGAGCATAAGCGGCAAGCCGTTGATGGAGACACCGGCCGCGACGATCTCGTCGCGGGCGAAATGCACCGGCGATCCCTGGTTGTTGGGGCCGTCGCCGGAGATGTCGATCACCTTGCGCAGGGCCGTGTGCGGCAGTCTGCCGAACATGCTGGCGGAATAGAACAGGCCGCCGCTGATCGAGGTGCGGAAGACCCTTTGCTGCGAGGCGCGCGCCAGATCCGAGGCGAACCGCTCCGCCGAGGCGCGGTCGGAGACCACCTGCCAGTCGACCAGCGTGTGTTGCGACGTGGCGCCGCCCCATTCCACGTAGGCGAGTGCGATCTTGCCGGTGAGCCCGGTGCCGATGGCTTGAAGCACCTGCGGCGAGGTGATGGCGTTGATGTAGCCCAGCCGCTGCAGCCGCTGTTCGTCCTCGTCCATCGAATAGGAGACGTCCACGGCCAGTACCAGGGCGAGATCGACCTCTTCGGCCTTTGCCGAGGGGATGGCTGGAAGGATGATCCCGACAGCGAGAAGGAGTGCCGCGAAGGCGGTGCTGAATTGCCGGGCGGGATACTGGCGGGCGGGATATTGGCGCATGGCTCTACGTCCAACAGCGCGACCTGGCCGAAGACCGTCCGGACGATCGCGATTCGCTCCCCTCACCCAAGGGCAGTTTGGCAGAGCGCGCCGCCGGCGCAAAGACAGAAAGACCGCGCGCTGTCACAACTGTGATCGCAAAAAAAGGCTGCGGCACCGGAGTGCCGCAGCCAGGAAACAAAGAAGCGGGGAGGGACACTTCTTTGAGCGGCCGATCGGTGCGGGCGGACGCCCGCCCCAATCGGTCAAACGACAATCCGGGACCGTATTCAGTTGAACAGGTCGCACGGAACCATTCGGCGGCCCTTGGCGAACATCACGGTGTCGCGCCCGTTGGCCGGGTTGGGCGAGAGCCCTGCCACTTCCAGCACCAGTTTCATGCGGATGGCGTCTGCGAAGGAATCTTTGGAATGCACGGGGATCGTGAAGGCGCCCGGGCCGCCGATGACGCAGTCCTCGTAGTAGTGGTCGAGATTCGGCATGTGATACCAGCCGGTGCCCGTGCCCTTCATCATCAACGGCAGGCCGTTGATGGTGATGCCCTTGGTCAGAGCGAGATCGCGCGCCTGGGTGACCTGCCCGCCCTGGTTGTTGGGCCCGTCGCCGGACATGTCGATCACGCGGCGCAGGCCGAAGTACTGGTTGTCGTCGATCATCGCCACCGAGAAGCTGAGCGCCGACGTGATGGAGGTGCGCTGCACCTGGCGCAGCGGCGCCTCGGCGACCTTGGAGGCGAAGACGGCGGCGGTGTCCGGTCCGTCGATGATCTGCCAGTCGGCAACAATGTATTGTTCGCCGTCGCCGCCCCATTCGACATAGGCCACGGCAATGCGTCCCGTGGGGCCGATGCGGATGGCTTCCAGCACTTCCGGAGAGGTCAGGGCGGAAACGTAGCCCTTGCGCTGAATGGTCTGCTCGTCGTCGTCCATGGACTGGGAAATGTCGACGGCGAGGATCAACTCCACGTCGACTTCCGCCGCCGGGTCGTAGTTGACCGGGCTCGCGGCGCTCGCGGGGAGGGCGATCACCGCGGCCGCTACGGCGGCGATGGCTGTTTTTGTTACTTGTTGAACGCGACGCATCGGCACGGTCCTTTATGCACGCGGGATCGACAGCCTGATCATCCGGTCACCTGCAGCCTGGGAGGGCGGCGCTACGCGCAAGGTGCTGGATCGATTTTGGCCCGTCCTGCCATCCATGCCTTGATAGAGACCTACCGAACGTGTGTTCATAAGTAGATTTTCTATTTCGGCGTTTGGCGTAAGTATATGATCGACTATTCGAACTTAGCCAAGACCTTACGGCCAAGGCTCCCAACAGTGAAGTCGGTCAAATACGAATATAATCTTGATACTTGATAATTAATTTTAAGTTAATTTGGAAGAGCGATGCATATGTAGCACTACGAACGAAGATTCAATTGCGGATTAATAGCAAGTGCCGCGTGTATACGCGCGCGCGCCCAGGATCCCGGAGGCCGCTGCAACGCATCGTCAGTGCAATTCAGTCAGTCGGCCCTTGACCACGTCACCCATTCGTGATGGGTTTGATGAAAGAAATCTCGGCCGATGAATATATTTTCATGCCTCCGTGGTGCGGTGGATCGGTTGGGTCGCCATACCGAAGGTTAGAGCAAATACCATGCCAATACCGGGCGATGCTCGATGCATGCTCTTGCAGCCTTCCGGCGGTCCGCGGCCCTTTCGGACAACGCGCGTCCGACCGGCGCGTCGGGCGCGCGCGACCCTGCAGGTTCAATGTCTTGCGGTGATCGCAAGCCGGCAGGGCTGCCGTGCCGGGCCTCCATCCGGGATCCCGGCATGAGGCGGCAGGGGCGCCGGCGGCGTGGCCGGTCTGCACAACAGTTGACCGATCCGTCGGGGCAGGATGCCACGTGGCGAGGATGAACGGACTGCCCCAATGACGGCGCGGCAACGATGAACGGGCGAGCACAATGAACGGACGCGAGGACTGGACCACGTATCTCGCCATTCGCGCGGCATGGATGTCCTTCGTCGGCGGCTGCACGCAAGGTGACATCGCGACCCGTCTCGGGGTTTCCCCCGCCAAGGTGCACCGGTTGATCGCCCATGCGCAGCGCAACGGCTATGTCCGTTTCCAGATCGAAGGCCGCCCTCTGGAATGTCTCGAACTGGAAGAGAAGCTCGCGCGCGCCTTCGGTCTCAACAACTGCATTGTCGCGCCCGATATCTCCCAAGGTGCTGCGGGCGAAGAGGCCGCGATCCGCAGCGTCGGCGCGGCGGCCGGCAATCTGCTCGCGGGAATGCTGGGCACCGGCGACATCAAACAGATCGGCGTCGGCATGGGGCGCACGCTCAAGGCCGCGGTGATGGCCATGCCGCGGGTCGCGCGTGAAGACCTGGCAATCGTCTCGATTTCCGGCAGTCTCACGCGCAAGCTCTCCGCGAACCCCTATGATGTCGTGCAGCATATGGTCGAGCGCACCGGCGGCGAAGGCTACTATCTGCCTGTGCCCTATCTGGCGGCCACGGTCGCCGAAAAGGACATGTTTCTCAGCCAGCCGAGCGTGCAGGAGCTGCTGGTAAGGGCGCGGCGTTCCGATACGTTTGTCGTTGGCATCGGTTCGCTGGAAAATGAAGGCCATCTCGTGCGCATGGGCCTGATCTCCCCGAGGAACAGGTGGCGCTGCGCACCGGTGGCGCGGTGGGTGATTTGATGGGCCGGTTCATCGACATCAGTGGCGCGGTGGTGCCCGTGCATCTGGGTGAACAGGCGGTGGGCTTGCCGTTCGAGGATGTACAGGGCGCGCGCGTGCTGGCGCTGGCGGGCGGCGTCTCGAAGGCCGCCGCCACCCTGTCGGCCCTGCGCACCGGAGTGATCACAGATCTTGTGGTCGACGAGACGCTGGCGCAAAGCCTCGCCTCGGCGGCCGCGGAGAAACTGCCGCAATCTGCCTAGGCGCGGCGGAAGCATGACCGTTCGAAAAGAAGTTCAATCGATGGCGCCCGGGGGAACGTGGCGTCCGGAACGATGGAGAGCAGGATGAAATCGATCGTGAACCTGATGGGCGCCGCGGCGCTCGCAGTGATGTCGTCGGCGGCCATGGCGGCGGAACAGCCTGCCGTCGTCTATGACATGGGCGGAAAATTCGACAAGTCGTTCAACGAGAGCGCCTACAACGGCGCGGAAAAATACAAGGTGGACACCGGTACCGAGTACCGCGACTTCGAGATCCTGAACGACAGCCAGCGTGAACAGGGACTGCGCAATTTTGCCCGCCGCGGCATGAGCCCGATCGTCGCGATCGGCTTCTCCTATGCGCAGGCCGTGGAAAAGGTCGCCAAGGAATTCCCCGACACGCAGTTCGCCATTGTCGACATGGTGGTCGACCTGCCGAACGTCCGCTCGATCGTCTTCAAGGAGCATGAAGGCTCCTATCTGGTCGGCATGCTCGCCGCCATGGCGTCGAAGACCGGCAAGGTCGGCTTTGTCGGCGGCATGGATATTCCGCTGATCAGCAAGTTCGCTTGCGGCTATGTGCAGGGCGTCAAGGCCACCAATCCGAATGCCGAAGTCTTCCAGAACATGACGGGCACCACGGGCGCTGCGTGGAATGATCCCGTCAAGGGCGGCGAACTCGCCATGTCGCAGTTCAACCGTGGCGCCGACGTGATCTATCACGCCGCCGGCGGCACCGGCATCGGTGTGCTGCAGGCCGCCGCCGACGCCGGAAAGCTCGGGATCGGCGTCGACAGCAACCAGAACGCGTTGCACCCCGGCTCCGTGCTGACCTCCATGCTCAAGCGCGTCGATGTCGCCGTCTACACGGCGTTCGAGGACGCGGCCAAGGGCAACTGGAGCGCCGGAATCCAGGTTCTCGGTCTCGCCGAGGGTGGTGTGGGCTGGGCGTTCGACGACAACAACAAGGACCTGATCACGCCCGAGATGAAGGCGGCGGTCGAGAGCGCCACCGCGGACATCGTCTCCGGCAAGATCGCGGTTCACGACTATATGGCGGACAAGTCCTGCCCGATGTGATCTGAGCCCCGCGCGGTGCGCTCTGCACCGCGCGGGATCTGGCGACCGGAAGGCCCGATGGGCGTCTCCGTCGCGACTGTGCGGACAACATGGTGCTGGCAATGAAAACCTGGGCTCTTGGGCTTGCCGCGCTGACAGCGGCGATCGCGTTTCCCGCCAATGCGGCGGAAAACGACACCGCGGCGTTCAAGCCCGCCATCGTCTATTCGGTCGGCGGCAAGGCCGACGGGTCTTTCAATGAGTCCGCTTTCGCCGGTGTCACGCGGTTCACCAATGAGACGGGCATTGCGGTGCGGGAGTTCGAAATCCTGCGCGACGCCCAAAGCCTTCAGGCTCTGCGCAACTTCGCCGGCCGCGGTCATGCGCCCATCGTCGCCATCGGCTTCAATCAGGCCGGCGCCGTGGCCGAGGCGGCCGCCGGCTTTCCCGATGTCGGCTTCGCCATTGTCGACATGATCGTCGATGCGCCGAATGTCGCTTCCTATGTGTTCAAGGAACACGAGGGCGCCTATGTCGCGGGCGTGCTGGCGGCCATGGCGTCGAAATCCGGCACCATCGGTTTTGTCGGCGGCATGGACGTTCCCATCATCCGCCGGTTCCTGTGCGGATACCGGCAGGGCGCCGCGGCGACAAACCCCGCCGTCAAGGTCATCTACAACATGACGGGCGACACACCGGCCGCCTTCGCCGATCCGGCGCGCGGCGCGGAACTCGCCTTGTCGCAAATCGGCCGCGGCGCGGACGTGATCATCCAGGCGGCGGGCGGCACCGGCATCGGCGTGCTGCAGGCGGCCGCCGACAAGGGCGTGCTCGGGATCGGAACCGATTCCAACCAGAACGGCCTGCATCCGGGTCAGGTTCTGACCTCCATCCGCAAGCGCGTCGACAATGCCGTCTACAGCAGTTTCCAATCCGCAGTGGCCGGCGACTTCAAGCCCGGGGTCCGCGTTCTGGGCGTCGCCGACGGCGGCATGGACTGGGTGCTTGACGACAACAACGCGTCGCTCGTCACACCCGCCATGAAGGCCGCCGCCGACACTGCGGTTGCGGATATTTCAAACGGCACGATCAAGGTGCATGATGTCGTCGCCGACGGCCCGTGTCCGTTGGAGTGACCATGCCAGGCAAGCGTCGCATCGCTCACCCAGGAATCCGTCCATGACACCGGCCATCGAGCTGATCGGCATCGACAAGAGCTTCGGCGCGGTGCGCGCCAATCGCGATATCGATCTGGTGGTCGCCAAGGGCACGATCCATGGCATTGTCGGCGAGAACGGCGCGGGCAAGTCGACGCTGATGTCGATCCTCTATGGCTTCTACCAGGCCGACCGGGGCCAGATCCGCATCAACGGCAAGCCGGTCGTTCTCAACGATTCTCGCGCCGCGATCGCCTCCGGCATCGGCATGGTCCATCAGCACTTCATGCTGGTGGACAATTTCACGGTGCTGGAAAATGTCGTCCTGGGGGCAGAGGGCGGCATGACGCTCGCCAGGGGAATGGCGCATGCCCGCAAGGAGCTGCAACGGCTTGCCGACGACTATGATCTGAAGGTCGATGTCGATGCCGAGGTGGGTCAGCTTCCCGTCGGCGCCCAGCAGCGGGTGGAGATCCTGAAAGCGCTGTTTCGCGGCGCCGAGATCCTGATTCTTGATGAGCCGACCGGCGTGCTGACCCCGCCGGAGGCGGATCATCTGTTCCGCATCCTCAGGGTGCTGCGCGAGCAGGGCAAGACCGTGCTGCTGATCACCCACAAGCTGCGCGAGATCATGGCGGCGACCGACACGGTCTCGGTGATGCGCCGCGGCGCCATGGTGGCGACGCACAAGACATCCGAAACGACCCCGGAACGGCTCGCCGAACTGATGGTCGGCCGTCACGTGTTGCTCGATATCGACAAGGGTCCCGCGCATCCCGGCCGTCCGGTGCTGGAAGTCGAGGGCCTGACCGTGCGCGACACACGCGGCGTCACGCGGGTCGATGATGTGTCGTTCACGGTGCGCGCGGGTGAGATCGTGGGCATCGCGGGCGTGTCCGGCAACGGCCAGTCGGAATTGCTCGAAGCGATCGCGGGCATTCGCCGAGCGGTGAGCGGCTGCATCCGTGTCGATGGCCGCGACGTCACCTCGGACGGTGACTGCGATCCCGCCCGCATGCGCGCCGCCGGCGTCGGGCATGTGCCCGAGGACCGCCACCGCATGGGGCTGGTGAACGCCTTCGCGGAATACGAGAACGCCGTGCTGGGCTATCAGGACGACCCGAAATACGGGGAAGGGATTTTTCTCGATATCGACGCGATGCGCGACGACGCGCGTGAAAAGATCGAGAAATACGATATCCGCCCGCCGAGCTGCCTGTTGCGGACCGCGAGCTTTTCGGGCGGCAACCAGCAGAAGATCGTGCTGGCGCGGGAAATCGAACGCGATCCCGTGGTGCTGCTGGTCGGCCAGCCGACGCGCGGGGTCGACATCGGCGCCATCGAATTCATTCACAAGCGGCTGATCGAGTTGCGCGACGCGGGCAAGGGCATCCTGCTCGTGTCCGTCGAGCTCGACGAGATCCGCATGCTTTCCGACAAGGTGCTGGTGATGTTCGACGGCCGTCTCGTGGGCGAGCGCTCGGCGGACGCCAGCGAACGCGAGCTCGGGCTGATGATGGCCGGCATCGAACAGGAGGCGGCCGAATGATCGACGGACAGTTGCCGCGATGGGTCGACTACGGCCTGTTGCCCGCGATCAACGTCGCCGTGGCGTTTCTCATCTCGGGCCTCGTCGTCCTGATGATCGGCGAGAACCCGCTCGAGGCGGTGAGGATTCTTCTCTGGGGATCTCTCGGCTTCGGCGAGGGCGTGGGGTTCACGCTGTTTTACGCCACCAACTTCATGTTCACCGGTCTAGCCGTGGCGGTGGCCTTTCATGCCGGACTGTTCAACATCGGCGGCGAGGGACAGGCCTATGTCGGCGGCCTCGGCGTCGCGCTGGCCTGCCTGACGCTCGACCATTATGTTCCATGGTGGGTGACCTTTCCCGTGGCGGTTGCCGGCGGCGCGCTGTTCGGCGCCGCATGGGCGCTGATCCCGGCCTGGCTGCAGGCCAAACGCGGCAGCCACATCGTCATCACCACGATCATGTTCAACTTCATTGCCGCGTCGCTGATGGTCTATCTGCTGGTCAACGTGCTCGCGCCGGCCGCCAGCATGCAGCCGGAAACCCGCACATTCGATACGGGAGGCCGGCTGCCCCTGATCCGCGAATTGTGGCCGTCACTCGATCTCGGTCAGGCGCCGCTCAACCTTGCCTTCGGTCTGGCGCTGGCGGCGTGCTTTTTTGTCTGGGTGCTGATCTGGCGTACCAAACTCGGCTATGCGATCCGCACCTTTGGCGCCAATCCCACCGCCGCCGTCTATGCCGGCATCTCGCCGATGCGCATCACGGTCATCGCCATGCTCATTTCCGGCGGATTGGCGGGGCTGATGGCGATCAACGAAGTGATGGGATCACAAAGCAGGCTTTTGATCGAGTTCACGGCGGGCTATGGCTTTGTCGGCATCGCGGTGGCGCTGATGGGGCGGGCTCACCCGGTCGGCATCCTCTTCGCCTCGGTGCTGTTCGGAATGCTGTATCAGGGCGGCGCCGAGCTGGCGTTCGAGAAGCCGGCCATCACCCGCGACATGATCATTGTCATCCAGGGACTGGTGATCCTGTTCGCGGGCGCGCTGGAGCATATGTTCCGCCCGACACTGGCGAACCTGTTCGCAACGATCGGGCGCAAGCCCGTGCCAGCGGCGGAGTGAGGAGGCGGCGATGTTTGAAACCCTGATCCTCACGCTGGATTCCACCATCCGGCTGTCCACGCCGCTGCTGTTCGCGTGTCTTGCGGGCTTGTACTCCGAGCGGTCCGGGGTCTTCGACATCGGGCTTGAGGGAAAGATGCTGGCGGCGGCTTTCGCGGCGGGCGCGGCGGCCGGAGTTACAGGGAATGCCTGGCTGGGTCTTTTCGCAGCGATTGCCGCGTCCGTGGCGCTGGCTTTGGTGCACGGATTCGCCTGTATCACCCATCGCGGCAACCAGATCGTTTCGGGCGTCGCCATCAATTTTCTGGCGCTCGGCCTGACCACGCTTCTGGGCCAGACCTGGTTCCATCAAGGCGGGCGCACGCCGTCTCTGAGCGTTGACGGCCGCTTCCAGAACATCGTCTTCCCAGGCGCCGACGCCCTCCGCGATGTGCCGGTGCTGGGGCTGCTCTATTCCGAACTTCTCTCGGGGCACAACATCCTTGTCTACGCCGCCTTCCTCACGGTGCCGCTGTCGTGGTGGATTCTGTTCCGCACCCGCTTCGGCTTGCGTTTGCGCGCGGTGGGCGAGAACCCGGCGGCGGTCGACACGGCGGGCATCTCGGTGGTGTGGCTGCGCTACCGCGCGGTCATGTGCTGCGGTCTGCTGTGCGGCCTCGCCGGTTCCTACCTGGCGATTGCCCAGTCGGCCGGATTCATCCGCGACATGACCGCGGGTAAGGGCTTCATCGCCCTGGCGGCGCTGATCTTCGCCAAGTGGAAGCCGGTCCCGGCCATGTTCGCCTGCCTTCTGTTCGGGTTTCTCGATGCGGTCGCCATCCGCCTGCAGGGCCAGTCGCTGCCCGGCATCGGCCAGATCCCGGTGCAGGTCTTCCAAGCGCTTCCCTATGTCCTCACGGTCACCTTGCTGGCCGGATTCATCGGCCGCGCGGTGCCGCCCAAGGCGGGCGGCGTGGCCTACGTCAAGGAGCGCACATGAGCGCGCTGGAAGAACTGTTTGCGGCGGCAAGCGCCGCGCGGGCGCGGGCGCATGCGCCTTATTCCCGGTTTCAAGTGGGCGCCGCCATCCGCTGCGACGACGGTTTGGTGCATGCGGGCTGCAACGTCGAGAACGCAAGCTATCCCGAGGGCTGGTGCGCGGAGACCACCGCCCTGGGCAGGATGATATCGGAAGGCGGCAGCCGGACGATCATCGAGGTTCTGGTGATGGCCGACGGCGAGCGCCTGTGTACGCCCTGCGGCGGGTGCCGCCAGCGGCTGTCGGAGTTCGCAAGTCCCGATACCCAAGTGCATATCGCCGGGCATGAGGGCCTGCGCAAGAGCTTCACGCTGGGCGAATTGTTGCCCGCGAGCTTCGAGTTTGGAGATGGTTCATGAGCGGTTTCGGCAGCCAGTGCGCCGAGATGGTGCGCGCCGCGCGCGACGGCGACTACCGCGTCGGCCTGGTGCTCGGCTCAGGACTGGGCACCCTGGCGGATGAGGTTGAGGACGCCGCACGCATTTCCTACACGCATCTGCCCGACTTTCCGGTCTCCAGCGTCTCCTCGCATTCCAGCGAGGTCGTCGCCGGCCGGCTTGCCGGTCAGGACGTGGTGGTGCTTTCGGGCCGCGCGCACTTCTATGAGAACGGCAACGCGGCGGTGATGCGCACGCCGATTGAAATGCTCAAGGAACTGGGCTGCGAGATCTTTCTCGCCACCAACGCGGCCGGCTCCCTGCGCGCCGAAGTGACGCCCGGATCGCCGATGCTGATCAGCGATCACATCAATTTCTCCGGCGTCAATCCGCTGATCGGAGAAGAAAGCGACGCGCGTTTTCTCGACATGAGCCAGGCCTATGACCCGGGTCTGCGCGAGCGCCTGATGCGCGTTGCGGCCACCAATGACATGGAACTGGCCGAGGGCGTCTACGCCTGGTTCTCCGGTCCGTCCTTTGAGACGCCGGCGGAAATCCGCATGGCGCGGACGCTCGGCGCGGACGCTGTCGGCATGTCGACGGTTCCCGAAGTGATCCTGGCGCGCTATCTCGGGATGCGGGTGGCGGCGATCTCGACAATTACCAATCTGGCCGCCGGCATGCAGGAAAGCCTGTCGCACGCGGAGACCAAGGAAATGGGTCTGGTCGGCGTGGGGCGGCTGAAAACGCTCGTGCGCGGCCTGCTGGCCGATCTGGACAACCCGGCGTTCAAGTAGACCCACGTTCCGGCCCGGTATGCGACCGATGCCCCTCGCGTTGTCCGCAACGCAACACTGATACGGATGATGAGACCCGATATGGCTGACACCGACGCCTGCGTGATCGCCGCGCGCGCTCTTCCGCTGCTCGATCTGACCAATCTCGACGACGGGTGCAGCGCCGCCGACATCGAGGTTCTGTGCGGTCGCGCGGTGACCCCGCACGGTCCCGTGGCGGCCGTCTGCATCTGGCCGCGCTTTGTCCAACAGGCCAGAAGCCTTCTCGTGGGCACCGGCGTGCGCATCGCAACGGTGGTGAATTTTCCGGAAGGCGGCGAGGACACGGCTGCCGTTGTCGCGGAAGCGCGTCAAGCGCTTGAGGATGGTGCGGACGAGATCGATCTGGTGATGCCCTATCGGGCCTTTCTCGACAGCCGCAAGGGCTATGCGGAGACACAGATTGTCCGCGTGAAGGCGGCCATTCCGGCGCCGGCGCGTCTGAAGGTGATTCTGGAGACCGGAATACTGGAGGATCCGGACGTGATCCGGGAAGCGTCCGAGCTGGCGATTTCGGCGGGCGCGGATTTCATCAAGACCTCCACGGGAAAGGTCGCCGTCAATGCGACGCCGGAAGCGGCGAAAATCATGCTCGAGACCATTGCCGACATGGATCGCAACGTCGGCTTCAAGCCGGCCGGCGGTATCCGCACGGTTGCCGATGCGGGTGTCTATCTGGCGCTTGCCGATGAGATTTTGGGCGCCGATTGGGTCAGTCCGGAGCATTTCCGCTTTGGCGCCAGCGGATTGCTCGATGCGCTCGCAATGGTACTGGATGGCGGCGACGCCGTGTCCGCCGGCAAGGGTACTGAGCCGTGCTGCCCCAGGAAATCATCCGGATCAAGCGCGACGGCAAGAGCCTGACAAGCGAACAAATCGCCTTCTT
Source organism: Breoghania sp. L-A4 (assembly GCF_003432385.1). Taxonomy (NCBI): domain Bacteria; kingdom Pseudomonadati; phylum Pseudomonadota; class Alphaproteobacteria; order Hyphomicrobiales; family Stappiaceae; genus Breoghania; species Breoghania sp. L-A4. The sequence continues at coordinate 638,053 of NZ_CP031841.1, forward strand.
TGTAAAAGGCCTCACCGAGGGTTCCGTGACGGAGGGACAGGTCGCGGCGCTCGCCATGGCGGTGTTCTTCAACGGCCTGAGCGTCGAGGAGCGCGTGGCGCTGACACTGGCGATGCGCGATTCCGGCACGGTGCTCGACTGGTCGGACCTCGATCGCCCCGTGCTCGACAAGCACTCCACCGGCGGCGTGGGCGACAATGTCTCGCTGATGCTGGCGCCGGCGCTGGCCGCCTGCGGCGCCGCTGTGCCGATGATCTCCGGGCGGGGTCTTGGGCACACCGGCGGCACGCTCGACAAGTTCGACAGCATTCCCGGCTACCAGACCCAGCCGGACAACGCGATGTTTCGCAAGGTCGTGCGCGATGTCGGCTGCGCCATCATCGGCCAGACCGGCGATCTGGCTCCGGCCGACAAGCGCTTCTACGGCATCCGCGACGTGACGGCGACGGTGGAGAGCCTCGACCTGATCACCGCCTCGATCCTGTCGAAGAAACTCGCCGCCGGGCTTCAGTCGCTGGTGCTCGACGTCAAATGCGGTTCCGGCGCCTTCATGGCGACCGAAGATGAGGCGCGTGCGCTGGCCGAGAGCCTGGTGCTGGTGGCCAATGGCGCGGGCCTCAAGACCACGGCGCTGATCACCGACATGAACGAGCCGCTGGCGTCCGCCGCCGGCAATGCGGTGGAAATGCGCAACGCGGTCGATTTTCTGACGGGGGCGGAGATCGACAATCGCCTGTTCGATGTGACCGTCGCGCTGGGCGGCGAACTCCTGGCGAACGGTGGTCTGGTGCGGGACGCGGAAGAGGGCGGCGACCGCATGCGCCTTGCGTTCGAGAGCGGTGCGGCGGCGGAGATCTTCGGCCGGATGGTGTCGGCGCTGGGCGGTCCTGCCGATTTCGTGGAGAAGGCGGAGACCTATTTGCCCGAGGCTCCGGTTGTCCGCGAGGTCTATCCCGACACTCCCGGGCTGATCAGCGCTATCGACACGCGCGCGATCGGCATCGGCGTGGTGGAATTGGGCGGCGGGCGTCGGGCGGCCAGCGATGTCATCGATCATTCGGTGGGCTATTCGGCACTCGCCGGTCTCGGTCATCCGGTGGGGCCCGACGCCATGCCGGTCGGCGTGGTGCACGCGCGCGACGAGGATGCGGCCGCGCGCGGCGAGGCGGCGTTGAAGGCCGCCTATGCGATCGGCGGCGATGTGCCCGACAATGCCGTGATCAAGGCGCGTATCGCGCCCTGATCGCGCCACAAGAAGCAAATAAAGCCGGCGGCCTTCAACAAGCACGGCGGGTTCCCTGCGAGGGACGCTCGATCAGGGAACATTCAACGAGGATGGAAACAATGGCGCGCGCTTTCCTGATGGTGCTCGACTCCTTCGGCATCGGCGCCGCGGGCGATGCCGAAGCCTTTGGTGACGCCGGTTCCGACACGCTGGGTCATATCGCGCAGGCCTGCACGCGCGGCGAAGGCGACCGCGACGGGCTGCGCGCGGGACCGCTGCATCTGCCCAATCTGGATCGTCTCGGTCTGGGCGCAGCATCGCGCGCCTCGACGGGAACCCGGGCGCCGGGGCTGGATTTCTCAGGGGATCCGGAGGGCCTGTGGGGGTATGCGTGCGAGGTTTCCAACGGCAAGGACACACCGTCGGGCCATTGGGAAATCGCCGGCGTGCCGGTAACGTTCGACTGGGGCTATTTTCCGCATACCGTGCCGTGCTTCCCGCAGGCGTTCATCGACGAGGCCATGCGGCGGGCGGAGCTTCCCGGCGTGCTCGGCAACAAGCATGCGTCCGGCACCGAGATCATCGCCGAGCTGGGCGAGGAGCACATCCGCACAGGCAAGCCGATCTTCTACACCTCGGCGGATTCCGTGGTTCAGATCGCCGCGCACGAGACGCATTTCGGCCTGGACCGCCTCTACGCGCTCTGCGAGATCTGCCGCGAGCTTGTCGACGAATACAACATCGGGCGGGTGATCGCCCGGCCCTTCGTCGGCGAGACGGCCGAGACCTTCGTGCGCACCGGCAACCGCCGCGACTACTCCGTGCTGCCGCCCGAGCCGACGCTGCTCGACAGGCTGAAGGCGCAGGGACGCGCGGTCATCGCGGTGGGCAAGATTTCCGACATCTTCGCGCACCAGGGCATCACGAAGCTGCACAAGGCCACCGGCAACGCGGCGCTGCACGACGCGACGCTGAAGGCCATGAACGAGGCGCAAGACGGCGATCTCGTGTTCACCAATTTCGTCGACTTCGACATGCTTTTCGGCCACCGCCGCGACGTGCCGGGCTATGCCGCCGCGCTGGAGGAATTCGACCGGCGTCTGCCGGAAATCCAGGCCAGGCTGGAACCCGGCGATCTCGTCATTCTCACCGCCGATCATGGCTGCGATCCGACTTGGGAAGGCACCGATCATACCCGCGAGCATGTACCGGTTCTCGCCTTCGGTCCGGACATCAGGCCCGGCGCGATCGGTGGACGCGAGACGTTCGCCGATATCGGCGAGAGCATTGCCGCGCATCTGGGTATCGCGGCCGGCAAATACGGCACGAGTTTTCTGAACGGAAAGTGAGAAGCAACATGCGCGCGCGTTCATTCCAGGCAACCCGCGACGGGCACCTGACGCAAGAAATGCAGCAGGCCTACGATGACGACGGATTTCTGGTGCTCGAGGGATTTGTCGCACCGGCGGCCTGCGATGCCCTGCGCCACAGGATGACGGCGCTGATCGATGACTTCGATCCGCAGAGCGTCTCCACGGTGTTCTCCACCACCGCGCAGTCGCACGCCCGCGACGATTACTTCCGCGGCTCCGGGGACAAGATCCGCTTCTTCTTCGAGGAAGAGGCCTTCGACGAGGCCGGTGATCTCGTCAAGGACAAGCATGCCGCGCTGAACAAGGTCGGCCACGCGCTGCACGATCTCGATCCGGTGTTCGAGGGCTTTTCGCACACTCCGAAACTGGCCAAGGTGGCCGCCGACCTGGGACTGGTTGATCCGAAACTTGCCCAGTCGATGTATATCTTCAAGCCGCCGCATATTGGCGGCGAAGTGAACTGCCACCAGGATTCAAGCTTCCTGCACACCGATCCGATGACATGTACCGGCTTCTGGTTCGCGCTCGAGGACGCGGACGACACCAATGGCGGTCTCTATGGCGTGCCGGGCGGGCACAAGGGGCCTCTGCGCAAGCGTTTCCACTATGACGATCGCGGCGATCTGGTGATGGAGGTGCTCGACGACACGCCCATGGCGCCGGAGGACATGCACGCGCCGCTGATCGCGCCAAAGGGCACGCTCGTGGTGCTGCATGGACTTGTGCCGCACCGCTCCGCGCCCAACCGCTCGCCGCGGTCGCGTCACGCCTATGCGCTGCACATGGTGGATGGCGCGGCGACATGGTCACAGGACAACTGGATCAAGCGCGACATGCCGATGCGCGGGGTCAGCTGATGCTGCCCACCGCGGAACTGCATTGCCATATCGAAGGCGCTGCTCCGCCCGATCTGGTGCGCGAACTGGCGCAGAGGCACGGCATTGACGTCACGGGCCTGTTTGACGATGGGGGCGGCTACCAGTGGCACGATTTCACGTCGTTTCTCGCCGCCTATGATCTGGCCAGTTCGGTCTTTCGCACACCGCAGGACTATGCCGCGCTCTCGTATGCCCATTTCACTCAATGCGCGCGAGAGGGCATGATCTACGGCGAGATCTTCATCTCTCCCGATCACGCGATGGCGGCGGGCCTTGGCTATGCCTCCTACGTGGAGGGGCTGGCCGAGGGGGTCCTGCAAGCCAAGGAGGACTGCGGCATCGAGGCGCGGATGATTGCCGTCGGCGTGCGGCATCTCGGCGCGGAGGCCGTGCAGCGGGCGGCGGCCACCGTCATCGCCCATCCCCATGCGCTGGTAACCGGCTTTGGCCTTGCCGGCGATGAACGTCATGGCGTGGCTGTCGATTTCGCGCCGGCGTTCGCGATGGCGCGCGAGGCCGGGTTGGGGCTGACGGCGCATGCGGGTGAGTTCGGCGGACCCGGCAGCGTGCGCGACGCGCTCGATCATTTCGGCGTGACGCGTCTTGGCCATGGCGTTCGGGCCATCGAAGAGCCAGCGCTTGTGGCGCGTCTGGCGGACGAGGGCATCGTGCTGGAAGTCTGCCCCGCCTCGAACGTCGCGCTGGGCTTTATGATGGATATGAGGCGCATCCGGTTGCGCGCTTGCGTGACGCGGGGGTGGCGGTGACGCTGAACTCCGACGACCCGCCGTTTTTCGACACCAGTGTCGTGCGGGAATACGCAACCGTTGCCCAGGCGCACGGCTGGGGCGCCGCGGATCTCTTTGCCATCACCCGCACAGCCATCGGCGCGGCCTTCTGCGATGAAGCGACAAAGACGGAGCTGCGCGAAACGCTGGCCGCCGCGGTCGCGCAAGCTTCCTGAGTGCCCGGCACCGGCACTTGAGGCGGGCGGAGCGAAGGTCTATTCCCGTTCGGGCGCGCAAGACGCCGTTTTGAGACTTCCACACGATCGGCGAGATGATGACGAACGAAGCAAACGACACGGTTTCCGGCGCGGCCGGCGCGCTGCTCTCCGCCAGCGCCGTGCGCCAGCGAGCCGATGCGATGTTCGACCGGGCGCTGGCAGGCACACTCGGGCATTTCACGCTGAACATGCCTGTTCTGGACGGTCTCGCGGCGCGCCTTGTCGAGATGCTGTCCGAGACCTCGGATGAGAGGGGCACGCCGTTTTACGCCTGCTGGCGGGCATTCGAGGCGGGCGGCCGCGACCGCTGGGCGATGCTGGGCGCCTATCGCCAATGGGACGATGTGCGCGACATGGGGCGCGCGGCATTCGATCTGGCCTTCGTCTCCGCGATCCTCGGGCCGATCCGGGGCGGCACTGGTGCTACCGCGAGGCCGCGACCGGCGAGGTCTATCGAGGCGCTACGGGGCTGGCGATCGCGTCGCTTGCCATGCTGGCGGCCGGCTTGTTTTCCGCTGATCCCGTCGATCCGCTGCGCGCCGACGCGACCGCTCTGGCGCGGCTCGGTGACGAAGAACTGGCCTCCGGTTTGCAGCATGGCGAGGGCAATGAACTGGCGGGTTTCGAGGGGCGCTGTGCTCTGCTGCGGCGTCTCGGCGAGGCGGTCGCCCTGCGCGATACGCTATTTTCCGCAGGCAGTGATCTGCGCCCCGGATGCCTGTTCGACGCGCTGATTGACGAGGGCGACGCGCCGCTCGCCGCTGACCATATTCTCGCGGTCATTCTCGATGCGCTGGCGCCGATCTGGCCGGAGCGGGTGGCGGTCGACGGCATCCCGCTCGGCGACACATGGCGTTATACCGAGACATTGACCGGCGGTGCGAACGGGGATCTCGTCCCCTTGCACACGATGGCGCAGGCGCTTGTCCTGTCGCTGGTCGAGCCGCTTTTGTGGGCCGGCGTCGCGGTGGATGACTTTGACGGACTGACCGGGCTTGCCGATCTGGTCCACGGCGGTCTCTTTGTCGATGCCGGCGTCCTGGTTCCGCGCGATCCCGATGCGCTGTCGATTGCGTGGGACGCGGGTGCCGCCTTCGTGCTGGAGTGGCGCGCGTTGACCGTGGCGCTGCTTGATCGTCTGGCCGCTCGGGTTCGCGCTCTGGCCGAACTGGATGCCCATGAGCTGCCGCTCGCCTGCGTGATGCAGGGTGGCACGGTGCCGCTGGCACGCAAGATTGCGTTGGAAAAGCGCGATGCGGGCCGCCCGCCGCTTGGGATTGCGACCGACGGCACGGTAATCTGATACGGGTTCGATCGCCGCCAGGCGGTGTGAGCGATACATTCACCTCAAGGAGATCCGCACATGGCCGGCGCAACCGTCATCGACCATCCGCTTGTCCAGCACAAGCTCACGATCATGCGCAACAAGGAAACCTCGACGCAGGGCTTCCGGCGGCTGTTGCGCGAGATCTCGCTGCTGATGTGCTACGAGGTCACCCGCGATCTGAAGCTCACCAGCGTCACCATCGAAACCCCGCTGGCGGAGATTCAGTCGCCGGCGCTGGCCGGCAAGAAGCTGGTCTTCGCGTCGATCCTGCGCGCAGGCAACGGCCTGCTGGAAGGCATGCTGGATCTGGTGCCCTCCGCCCGTGTCGCGCATATCGGCCTGTATCGCGATCCCGAGACGCTGACGCCGGTGGAATATTACTTCAAGGCACCGCAGGACATGGAGGACCGGCTGGTCATCGTCGTTGACCCGATGCTGGCGACCGCCAATTCCGCCATCGCCGCCGTCGAGCGCCTCAAGGAGCGCGGCGCGCACAATCTGCGCTTTGTCTGCCTGCTGGCGGCACCCGAGGGCATCGCGAAATTCAACGAGGCGCATCCGGATGTGCCGATTTTCACGGCGTCCATCGACCAGAAGCTCAACGATCACGGCTACATCGTGCCCGGTCTTGGCGACGCGGGCGACCGGATGTACGGCACCAAGTAGCCTTCGCCGCCGCGCCGATGAGGCGTCGTGCAAATTTTCCCTTTTTTCGCGGCGCGATCGGGTTTATTTTGGGCACCAAAATAAATCACGATCGATCAAGGAGAGGGGAAGCGCATGACGCCCGGAGCGATTTATTCGAGCCTAAAGGACCGCACCGTGCTGGTCACCGGCGGTGGCAGCGGAATCGGCGAGTCGATTGTTGAGCATTTCATCGCGCAAGGCGCGAAGGTCGGTTTCATCGACATCGCGGAGGAGGCGTCCAAGGCGCTGGTCGACAAGATCCGCGCCGAGGGCGGCACGGTTCATTTCGAGCAGTGCGACCTGAAGGATATTCCCGCAACGCAGGCCGCCATCGGCCGGATCCGCGAGGCGCTGGGACCAATCACCATTCTCGTCAACAACGCCGCCCATGACCAGCGCCACGCAATCGACGAGGTAACGCCGGAGTACTGGGACGACCGGATCGCGGTCAATCTCAAGCACCAGTTCTTCTGCGCGCAGGCCGTGGCGCCGGACATGAAGGCTGCCGGCCGGGGCGCGATCATCAACATGGGCTCGGTGTCCTGGATGATCGGTCAGGGCAACATGCCCGGCTACACCACGTCGAAATCGGCCGTCGTCGGCCTGACCCGGGCGCTGGCGCGCGATCTCGGCGAATTTGGCATCCGGGTGGTGTCTGTCGCGCCAGGCTGGATCATGACCGAACGCCAGATCGAGCTGTGGCTGGACGAGGAAGGCGAGAAGGAACTGATGACCCGCCAGTGTCTGAAGCGCAAGCTGGTGCCGGCCGACATCGCCAAGTCAGTTCTGTTCTTCGCCTCTGACGAAGCCGGCGCCTGCACCAACCAGACCTATGTGGTCGACGGCGGCTGGGTGTAAACGTCAGTTCCGCGGGGACATTGGACCGCGCGGGACCGCTCAGGCGAATTGCGGCATAAGATCTTCGAGGAATTGAGTCAGATCGTCGGTCACATGCTCGATGTGGGCGGCCGAGCTGTTCTCGAGCTCCCAGGCCTCGCGAAACACCTCCCGTGTGCCGTCGGGCACGATGAGCACGGTGCGCATGCCCAGCGCGCCAGGCACCTCCAGGTTGCGCGCCAGGTCCTCAAACATGGCGGCGCGGCCGGGGTGGATGCCGTTGCGCGTGAGGAAGAGATCGTAGGTCTCGCGATGCGGCTTGGGCAGCAGATCCGCCTCGACGATTCCGAAGATGTCGCTGAAATGATCCGTGATGCCGAGCTTGGCGGCGACGCTTTCGGCGTGCTTGCGCGTGCCGTTGGTCATGATGAACTTGCGGCCGGGCAGCCGCGCGATGGCGTCCCCGAGCCGCGGGTCGGGCAGCAGCGCCGAGTGGTCGATGTCGTGCACGAACTCCAGGAAGGCGTCCGGCTTGATGTCGTGCTCCAGCATCAGTCCGCGCAACGTCGTGCCGTAGCGCTGGTAGTAGCCCTTCTGCAGGGTGCGCGCGTCGTCGTGACTGAGACCGATCAACCGCTGCACATAGTTGGTGATCTTCACGTCGATCTGGGCAAACAGGTTCGTGTGCGCCGGGTACAGCGTGTTGTCGAGATCGAAGATCCACTCGTCGACGGAGCGGAAGGAGCTTGCCGTCATGAAGAAGGACTCGCGTTGCGGCGACCACGGCCCGGTATGGGCCAGCGCTGTCGGTCACATGGAGACCGGGATGTAGTGGCTTGGTGGTACTGCGTCAATCAGGGTACCCCGGGGCCCCGGCCCGTGCGCGGGCACGAGGGATCACGATCGAAGCGCTCATACTTGTCGCCCGAGCCCACTCTCCGCTATGGCTAGATCATCTGCAATCGGCGAGAGCACCTATGCCTGACACACCGGACGACGACCACCCGCTGAGCTACGTGAGCTCAAAGGCAGATGTCGAGGCTTCGGCGCGGACTGTCGAAAGCCCGCAGACGCGTTCGCCGACCTATCGGCTGGCCTTCGATGATCGCGACCTGATGCTGCGCGACGAGATGCGGGCGCTGCGTCTGCAGCTCGAGTTCGCCAAGGCGGATCTCACCCTGCGCGAGCGCGGCATCAAGTCGACCGTCGTCATTTTCGGTTCGGCGCGTATTCCCGAGCCGGGCAAGAAGAGTGCAATCGGTGGCGCGCCCGGTCGCGCGCTGGAGCGCAAGTCGAAATTCTACAAGGAGGCGCGGCGCTTCGCGACGCTTGTGTCCCGCGTCTCGGCGCAACATGGCGGATGCGAGTTCGTGGTGGTGTCAGGCGGCGGGCCGGGGATCATGGAGGCGGCCAACCGCGGCGCCAGCGACGTCGGCATGCATTCCATCGGGCTCAACATCGTGCTGCCGCACGAGCAGGATCCCAACCCTTATGTGACGCCGGATCTGTGCTTCCAGTTTCACTATTTCGGCATGCGCAAGATGCACTTCCTGCTGCGCGCCAAGGCGCTGGTCTGCTTTCCCGGCGGGTTGGGAACCCTCGACGAGCTGTTCGAGACGCTGACGCTGACGCAGACCGGCAAGATCGAGCCGATGCCGATCCTGTTGTTCGGAAGGAGCTTCTGGGAGCGGATCGTCAATTTCCAGGCGCTTGTCGACGAAGGGACGATCTCCGCCGAGGATCTCGATCTGATCACCTATGTGGACACGGCCGAGGAGGCCTGGGCCATCATCGCCGGCCACTACGCGGAGGAGGACCTGAACGGCGGTCTCGCCGCGAAGCCCTGATCGGGGTCATACCGCCTGCGGCGCTTCCTCCAGCACCAGAAGCGGCACGCGCAGGTGACGCGCGGCTTGCGCGATGGCGTCGCTGTCCAGAAGGCCCATGGTCCCCCGCGCCAGCACGATGAGACGCGGCGGGTTGTGATCCCATTGCTGCGGCAGGGCGCGCCAGTCCGCGATGCCTGCGAGATGATGCAGCGGCTCGTGCGTCGCCCGGGCAAGCTGTTGGGCAACCGCTTCCACTGGCGCCCGCGATGCGCCGGACGCTGTAACCGCGACCACGCCCGAGCGATTGGGTAGCGGCCGGCCGGGACGATACAGCGCCGCGCCCGGAGAGCGCTCGACGGCCCGCCACAGGTTGCGCTCGGGAAAGGCGTCCCGTTCCAGGGGCGACGGCGGCTCGCAATAGACGACGATGTCGGACTGGCGCACGGTCTGCGCGATCACCGTTTCGGCGCTCCCGCGCAGTGTCTGGAAGCTCCATGTCAGCTTGACGCGGGCCGCCTCGTGTTCGAGCCGCCGCCGCAGGGCGCTTGTGGCAGTGCGGGTCTCGCGCGCCATCGCCTCGCTGATGCCCGGGGGTTGCGGCGCGCCGGAGCGCGACAGCCATGCGGCGCCCGGATGCGCCCCCAGGGTCGCGACGGCTTCGTCCTCAACGGTCATCGCGAGCAGTTCCAGACCCAGCCAACTGGCGATTTCGGCGGCTTCCGCCAGCAAGCGGTCGCTGCCGGAGCCGGCGGCAAATCCGAACACCAGGCGCGTGTATCCGGGCTGTCGCTCAGTCATTGTCCGCCTTCCCGCTGTCCTCGCCCGCGGACCCGGCCTTCGCGAAGGTCCGACGCTTGTCCGCGAAGCCCTTCAATCGGTCCTCGACCCGCCGGTTCACGCTGTCCTGCGGGAAGGTGCCGTCCGCCCCGCGTTCGCCGGCCGGCAATCCGGTGAGCAGCGCCATGCCCTCGTCGATGGTCTCAATCGCATAGACAGCGAATTGTCCCGCCTCGCAGGCCTCGACCACGTCGGCGCGCAGCATCAGATGCTGGACGTTGCTCCTGGGAATGATCACGCCCTGCTGGCCCGTCAGTCCGCGCGCCTTGCAGATGTCGAAGAATCCCTCGATCTTGTCGTTTGCTCCGCCGATGGCCTGAATCTGTCCGCGCTGGTCCACAGAGCCGGTCACCGCCAGATCCTGGCGCAAGGGTGTTTCGGAAAGACTGGACAGCAGGGTGAACAGTTCGGCGGCCGACGCGCTGTCGCCGTCCACGCCGCCGTAGGATTGCTCGAACACAAGTGTCGCCGCGAGCGACATGGGGTCTTCCAGAGCATAGCGGCCGGAAAGATAGCCCGACAGAATCATGACGCCTTTCGAGTGCAGCGGGCCGCCAAGTTCCACTTCGCGCTCGATGTCGACGAGTTTGCCGGTGCCCATGCGCACGCGCGCCGTGATCCGCGAAGGGCGGCCGAAGCGAATCGCGCCGAGCATGATCACGCTGAGGCCGTTGATCTGGCCGGTCTGACTCCCCGTGGTCTCGATGCGCGCGATATCGCGCAGGATGTATTCCTGCATCCGTTCGCGAAGCCGCCCCACGCGGTGTTCCTGCTCGTCGATCGCACGTTGCACCGCCGTCGCGGTGATGACCGACGCGCCGTCCTCGCGCGCCCAGAAATCCGCTTCGCTCAACAGGTCGCTGATGGCGCCGACTTCAAGCGTCAGCTTGTGCGCGTCCTCGGCCAGCCGGGAGGCGTGCTCGACAACCCGCCCGACGCCGCCGGGATCGAGATGCAGCAATGCATTCTGGCGGCACGCGGTGGCGAGAAAGCACGCGAAGTCGCCGGTGGCCGCGTCGTCGCGATCGATATCGTCCTCGAAATCCGCGACGACTTTGAACAGCTCGCGGGTCTCGGGGTCGATGGCGCACAGCAGGTGATACAGCCAGCGTTCGCCGATCATCACCACCTTGACCTCCAGGGGCACGGGCTCGGGCCGCAGAGAGATGGTGCTGATGCCGCCGAAATAGTCGGCCGGGCTTTCGATAGCGATGCGGCGGGCCTTCAGCGCGCGCTTCAGGGCGTCCCAGGCCAGCGGCTGGCCGAGCACCTGGCGCGCGTCGAGGACGAGGTAGCCGCCGTTCGCCCGGTGCAGGGCACCGGCCTTGACCAGCAGGAAGTTGGTGATCAGCGCGCCTTGCTGCGGCACATGCTCGACCCGGCCGACAAGGTTGAGCATGGTCGGATTGTCGAGCGTGACGACCGGCGCGGACGCATCGCCGTCCTCGCGCGGCACCAGAACGTTGACCAGATAGCGGTCGAAGCCGCCGTTGAAGAGCTCCATCAGCCCACCCTGGCCGCCGTCGTCGCTGCCGCCGACGAACATGTCGACATTCTCCGACAGATCCTGTTTTACCCGCTCCAGGTGATCGAGGACGACCGGCAGGTCCGAGAAACGGGCCACCATCTCGGCGATGGACTGCCCCACCGCCTGCATGGCGATTTCGCGGTTGAGATCGCGCAGACTGGAGCGGCGCTCCTTGTCCCAATTGGGGATCGACTTGAGGATCGCCTCGAGTTCCGCCTGCAGCGTCTGGATCTTTTCCTTGTAGCCTTCGCGCTCCTCCTCGGGCAGCGCATTGAACGTCTCCGGCGGGATCACCGAGCCGTCCTTCATCGGCGCCAGCGCGAATCCCATCGGCGTCTTCAGGATGGCGACGCCGGCGGCGTCCGCCTTCTCCTTCAGGACCGCGAAGCCTTCCTCCTGGTGCTGGTGGAACGCCTCGTCGATGGCGTTGCGGCGGTTCTGGTAGTCCTCGCTTTCGAAAACGGCGGCCAGCGCCGAGCGGAGATCGTCGATCAGTTCTTCCATCGCATCGCGAAAGGCCAGCGCCCTGCCATACGGCAGTTCCAGCGCCTGCGGGCAATCCGGCACGGCGAAATTGTGGACATAGACCCATTCACCGGGAGGCTTCTCGGCTCGCGCACGCTCCTCGAGCAGTTGGCTGACGGAGGTGTGGCGGCCGAGCCGCGGCGTGCCGATGACGAAGAGATTGTAGCCGTGCCGTCTGATGCGGGTGCCGAAGTCGATCGAGGAGAATGCGCGGTCCTGCCCGACGAGTCGTGGCACATCCGCAAGTTCTTCCGTCGTCTTGAAGGAAAACTGCCCGAGCACGCAGCGCCGGTAGAGGGCGTCGGGCGCGAGCTTGCCTGCGGTACCGGTGGATGGCGGTGAGATCATGTCGAACAAGGCCCCTCGGCGCGCTTTGGTGCGTGGGGTGACACGTGACGTTCTGCGTCCTGCGCCGCCTCCTGCGATTTCCGCAGTAAAGGGCGTAACCGCCGGCCCGGCATTGATCATGCGCAAACAGCGGGTCGCGGCCTGGCGTCCGCCGTCACGAAAAAAGCCCGCCGGAGGGCGGGCTTTCGAAACGCAGCGGCGTTTGCGGCGTCGTTCAGTGCGTGATCAACGTGCCCGCACCGCCTTCGGTGAACAGTTCCAGCAGCACCGCGTGCGGCACCTTGCCGTTGAGGATCACGACGCCCTCCACGCCCTGGTTGAGCGCGTCGATGCAGGTCTCCACCTTGGGGATCATGCCGCCGGAAATGGTGCCGTCGGCGATCATCGCGCGCGCCTGGGCGATGGTCAGCTTCTTGATCAGATTGCCGTCGCCGTCGAGCACGCCGGGAACGTCGGTGAGGAACATCAGGCGTTTTGCGTTCAGTGATCCGGCGATGGCGCCGGCGAAGGTGTCGGCGTTGACGTTGTAGGTTTCACCGTCCTCGCCCGGCGCCACGGGCGCGATCACCGGTATCAGGTCTTCCTTGAGCACCAGCTTCAGCACGGTCGGGTCGACATGCTTGGGTTCGCCGACAAAGCCGAGATCGACGATCTTCTCGATGTTGGAATCCGGGTCGATCATGGTGCGGGTGAGCTTCTCCACGATGACCATGCGGCCGTCCTTGCCGCACAGGCCAACCGCGCGTCCGCCCTCCGCATTGATGGTGTTGACGATGTCCTTGTTGATGCCGCCGGCCAGCACCATTTCGACGATTTCCACGGTGGCCTTGTCGGTTACCCGCAGGCCGGCGCGGAATTCGCTCTTGATGCCGAGGCGATCCAGCATGGAGCCGATCTGCGGCCCGCCGCCATGCACCACCACCGGATGCACGCCCGATTGGCGCAGCAGGGTGATGTCGCGGGCGAAGGCCTTCGCCAGTTCCGGATCGCCCATGGCGTGGCCGCCGTATTTCACCACGACCGTGCGCTGATCGTAGCGCTGCATGTAGGGCAGCGCTTCGGAAATGATGGTGGCGCGCATCTGGGAATTCTGTTGCGGAGAAGCGGCGTTGTCAGAGGACATTTTCATACCTGGCCAGGAGCCGCGACTGCGACGATCCGGGGTCTATAGCGGTTTTGGCGCAGCGGCTCAAATACCGTGCGGCGTTTGGGCGCAACAAATTTCCCGGACGCGCGCGCCACGGGCGGCGTGTCAGTCGCCCAGGCCCGCGAGTTCGGCGATCACGGCGCGCAATTCCGCGATTCCCGCTCCCTTTTCGCTCGACGTCTCGAGGATCTCCGGATGCGCGGCGGGGCGCTTGGCGATCATCTCCGCCGTCTGCTGGCGGATTTTCTCAAGCGCGGGCGGTTTCACCTTGTCGGCCTTGGTCAGCACGATCTGGTAGATCACCGCGGCGGTGTCCAGCTCGGTCATGGCGCCCAGGTCGTTGCCTTTCAGTCCGTGACGCGCATCGACGAGCACGAAGACGCGGCGCAGGTTCGGCCGGCCGCGAAGATAGCTGAAAATCAGCGCCGTCCAGGCTTCAACGGTCTTCTTCGGCGCTTCCGCGTATCCGTAACCGGGCATGTCGACAATGGTGACGGCCACTTCCGGCGGGCGGAAGAAGTTGAGAAGCTGGGTGCGGCCGGGGGTGTTGGAGGTCCGCGCCAGGGCCTTGCGACCGGTGAGCGCGTTGATCAGGCTCGATTTGCCGACGTTGGAGCGCCCTGCGAAGGCGACCTCGACGCCGGCGGGTTCGGGCAGCTGGTCGAAATCGCTGACGGAGATCACGAAATCCCAGGCGCGGGCGAACAGCAGCCGCCCGGCTTCCAGCAAGGCCGTCTGGCGGGCCTGCTCGGCCGTCGCTGCGTCGGGTTTCATGTCGCTCATTGTCTTGCCTTCAAACTCGATCCGTCGTCGTCAGCCGGACCGGGGTGCTCGGTCCTGTTCGCCGGGGCCTTCACGCAAAAGACCGGTCCGGGGCTGACAAGCCGCCGGTCCGGTCCGTTTGCGTTCGAGAGGCGAAGCGGCTGCGCGGCTGCGCGTGCTAGCTGCTCTCGGTCTTGGATTTCTTCGCGAACATCGACTTGATGTTGTCGAACAGCTCCACCTTCACGCCCTGGCGGCGCATGATGACATATTGCTGCAGGATCGACAGCGAGTTGTTCCACGCCCAGTAGATCACCAGACCCGCCGGGAACGTGCCCAGCATGAAGGTGAACATCACCGGCATCCAGTTGAAGATCATCTGCTGCGCGGGCTCGGTCGGCGCCGGGTTCATCTTCATCTGGACGAACATGGTGACACCCATGATCAGCGGCCAGATGCCGATCATCAGGAAGCTCGGCGCATCCCAGGGGATGAGGCCGAACAGCGTGAAGATCGAGGTCGGATCGGGCGCGGAGAGATCCTTGATCCACCCGAAGAACGGGGCATGCCGCATCTCGATGGAGACGAACAGCACCTTGTAGAGCGCGAAGAAGACGGGGATCTGCACCACGACCGGCAGGCAGCCGGCCAGCGGATTGATCTTTTCCTTCTTGTACAGCTCCATCATGGCCTGCTGCTGCTTGGCCTTGTCGTCCTTGTGGCGCTCGCGGATCTCGATCATCTGCGGCTGCACCAGCTTCATCCGGCTCATCGAGACGTAGGACTTGTTGGCGAGCGGGAAGAAGATCAGCTTGACGACGACGGTGGACAGCAGGATGGCGACGCCGAAGTTGCCAACCAGCTTGTAGAACCAGTCGATCATGAAGAACATCGGCTTGGTGATGAAGTGGAACCAGCCCCAGTCGATCATCAGCTCGAAATTGTGGATGCCGTATTCGTCCTGGTAGCCGTCGATGATATCGACCTGCTTGGCGCCGGCGAACAGCCGCGTCGTCGACTTGGCGCTGCCACCCGCCGGAGCCACGACGACGTCACCGAGATAGTCAGCCTGGAAGCTCTCGGCCGCCTTGCCGTAGGAAAAACGGCCCTGGAATTCGCCCCCATCAGCGGGCACCAGCGCGGTTGCCCAGTACTTGTCGGTGATGCCGAGCCAGCCGGAAGCGGCTTTTCCGGGACGCACCTCGCCCGTTTCCTCAACATCGTCGTAGTCGACTTCCTTGAGGCCTTCCTCGCCGAAGACGCCGATCATGCCTTCATGCAGAATGTAGAAGCCCGTGGTGTGCGGCTTGCCGTGCCGCGAAATCAGGCCGTAGGGATAGAGCCGGACATCCGCGTCCGTGGCGTTCTCGACCGACTGTTCGATGTTGAACATGTAGTCCTTGTCGAGCGAAATCGTGCGCTTGAAGATCAGGCCTTCGCCGTTGTCCCAGCTGATCGTCACCGGGTTTTCCGCCGTCAGCGCGCCCGTGCCGTCCTGCGTCCAAACGGTGGTTGGGGTCGGCAATGTGACCGGTGCGCCCGGGTCGCCCGTCCAGTTGACGTTTGCGTAATAGGGCGACGCGCTGCCCGAGGGCGACAGCAGCGTGATGGTCGGGCTGCCCGGATCGACCTCCTCGTGGTATTTCACGAGATGCAGGTCGTCGATGCGGCCGCCGGTGAGATTGATCGAGCCGTTCAGGCTTTCGGTCTGGATGGCGACGCGGCTGCTGGCCGCGATCACGGTGTCTCGGCTTGCGGGCACTGTGACGCCACCCGCGAGCGAGGGAAGCCCCGTCGCGCCGGGTACGGGCGCCGTTCCGGGTGCGCCAGGGGCGCTGGGCGTCTGGGGGCTCTGAGACTGCGCCGTCTGGCTCTGGGCCGCCGTCTGGGCGATCTCATCCTGACGCCGCTGTTCTTCGACCTTCGGCTGCACGATGAAATACTGCCAGCCGAGAAGCACGACAAGAGACAGGACAATCGCGACAATGTAGTTCCGGCTATCGGGCATACTGGGGTCTCATCGGGGGTCTGGACCGACCGCGTTGCGGCCTGCGGTTGTTGCTGGTTGCCGCGATCCGCGTGCCGCGTGGCCCGGGGTCTTCGGCGTGTCAGGACCGTTATGCACGCGCTTGAAGCCCGCGGCCAGATCCTTCTTCAGTTCGGAGAATGATATATCGAGTGCGGCGCGCCGTCCGACAAGGACGTAGTCGCAGCCAGGCCTTGCGGCATCGGCGCCCACTGCGGCGATGGCGGCGCGCAAGCGACGGCGAATGCGGTTGCGTTCCGGCGAGTTTCCGGTGCGCTTGGTCACCGTGTAGCCGACGCGCGGCTCGCAGGTGCTGTCCGGATCGCACTTGCTCTGAAGCACAAAAGCGCGCCGAGCAGCCCGCACGCCCTTGGCGACGGCAAGAAACTCGGAACGCTTTTTCAACGTCTTCATGGGACGCGGCGGCGGGATAGCGACATGGATGCGTCTCCGCTCTGGCATGGGCCTTCGGGCGCGATCCGGCAGCAAAGGGCCGTCAGGCCGGCGGCTCCGTGCGCCGCAGCAGCGAACCAGAAGCAACCTGCCGTCGAGCCCTGAGCGGTCATCCGTCACAAAACCGTTGCCGCTTTCGTGACCGATGCTCTAGGCCGAGAGGCGCTTGCGGCCCTTGGAGCGGCGACGCGCGATGACTTCACGGCCGTTCTTGGTGGCCATGCGAGCCCGGAAACCGTGACGGCGAGCGCGCACGAGGCGGCTCGGCTGGAAAGTACGCTTCATGATCTTTCACCGCGGAAACCGCGGCCCTTGGCTGTCGAATGTGTGCTTCGAATCTGTGCTGGGGATGCGCCAACGTGCACCCCCGAGTGCCTCTCCGGGGCGCAGACCTCAAAAACCCGAGAGGTCCCTCACTGAGAAGACATGCCGGACAACGGATCCCAATCGAGCGCGCTTATACGAGTGAGGCTGGTTTAAGTCAACGCGTTTGGCCATGAAAATCACCATCAAGGCGCGATGAGATCGCTGTTCACAGGGGGGTGACCGCCGGGTCGCGCGGTTTCAATTCGGGGTGAAAGCGCGGAAATTTCTGCGCAATCGAGTCATCCCGGGCCTACATAGGCTTTGGAACACCGCTCGGAAAGGTCTGCGCCATCGGGTCTGACGATGTGGCCCTGGGCTGAGGCCGCAAGGCCGGGTCTGCCGGACACGTGGCGCGCAGGGTTCAGTGCGTCGCGGCCCTCTTCGTGTCGGACACCAGGTGCCCGAGGGCGCGTATAGCGCCGTACGAGGGCCTGAACAAGGATTGCATTCGTCAACGCTCCCTGTTCGGATAGGCTGGCCGGAGAACCTGCCGGCGATTGCGGTTCCGGCGCGAGCGGTTCCGGCTGACGGCGCGTTCAAGCACGACTGGAGCCTGCATGGCGAATGTGGATCGGGACATGGCGCGAATGGAAACGGCACAGGCCAAGTCGCGCGGGCAATGCACCATGTGAAGCGCTGGGGCGTGGCCGGCGTCATCGTCGCCCTGATGGCGATCGGCTATGCCCTCGGCTGGCACGACTACATCTCCATGTCCGCCCTGATCATGCACCGCGACCTCCTGATCGCATTCGTGAGCGCGCATTTCGCTCTTTCCATCGTCGTCTATTGCGCCCTGTATGTGGTGCTCGTGGCGTTGTCGTTCCCCGGCGCGTCGCTGATGACGATTGCCGGCGGCTTTCTGTTCGGCTGGTTCATCGGCGGCAGCCTTACGGCGGTTGCGGCGACCATTGGCGCCTCGGTGATTTTCCTGGCCGCCCGGACGTCGCTCGGGGCATCCCTGAAAGAGCGCGCGGGTCCATTCATGGCGCGTCTTTCCGGCGGTTTTCGCGAAAACGCCTTCAGCTACTTGTTGTTCCTGCGGCTGACACCGGTGTTTCCGTTCTGGCTGGTCAATATTGCACCGGCGATCTTTCATGTGCCGCTGCGCACTTACGCCATCGCGACCTTCTTCGGCATTATCCCCGGCACCTACGCGTATTCGTTCATCGGCGCGGGGCTGGACAGCGTCATCGCGGCGCAGGAGAGGGCCAATCCCGGCTGTGCATCGGCCGGAACCTGCACCATCGATCCCTCGGCGCTGGTGACCCGCGAACTCATCGTGGCCTTCGCGTTGCTTGGCGTCGTCTCGCTGCTGCCCATTGTCCTCAAGAAACTGCGTGGGCGGGCAGGCGTCGCCGCACCGGACGGGGATGCGTGATACCGCTTCGATCGTCTTCCGCAGCCGCAGCGCGGGCCTGATCTGCCGCCAGGACGCAGCCGAATGTTCCCGCCACCACAATATCGAGCTCCCATGACCGATCGTTCCCCGTCTTCTTCCGGCACCCTGCTGACGCCTGACATCTGTGTGATCGGGGCGGGTTCCGGCGGGCTGAGTGTCGCCGCCGCCGCGGTCGCCTTCGGCGTCGATGTGGTGCTGGTGGAAAAGGGCAAGATGGGGGGCGACTGTCTCAACTATGGCTGCGTTCCCTCCAAGGCGCTGGTCGCGGCGGCCAAACATGCCCACGGCATCCGCGAGGCGGCGGCCTTCGGTGTCAACGCGGGCGATCCTCAGGTGGACTTCGCCCGCGTCCACGCGCACGTACATGAGGTCATCGCCAGCATCGCGCCGCATGATTCGGTCGAGCGTTTCGAGGGCCTCGGCGTGCGTGTGCTGCAGGACGAGGCGCGTTTTGTCGACGCGCGAACCGTATCCGCGGGCGGGCACACGATTCGCGCGCGCCGGTTCGTGATCGCCACCGGCGCCTCTCCCATGGTGCCGCCGATCCCCGGACTGGATGACGTCTCGTATCTCACCAACGAGACGATCTTCGACCTGACCGAGTGCCCCGGACATCTGGTGATCATCGGCGGCGGTCCCATTGGCATGGAACTGGCGCAGGCGTTTCGCCGGCTTGGCGCGCGCGTCACGGTGCTGGAGGCCATGAAGGCGCTGGGCAAGGACGACCCGGATCTCGCGGGTATCGTCCTCGAGCGGCTGCGTGCCGAGGGTATCGACATCCGAGAGGGCGCAAAGGTGGCGCGTGTCGAGCAGCGCGGCGCCGGCGTCGCCGTGCATGTGGAGAGTGATGACGCTCCGGCAGAAGCCGCGATTGAGGGATCGCATCTGCTGGTCGCCACGGGCCGGCGACCGAACCTGGCCGGGCTCGATCTGGACGCGGCCGGCATCATCCACGACCGGCGCGGCATCATCGTCGACCGGGGCCTGCGCACCTCCAACCGGCGCGTTTATGCAATCGGTGACGTGGCGGCCGGCGAGGAGGCGGGCGGGCTGCAGTTCACCCATGTGGCGGGCTACCACGCCGGGCTGGTGATCCGCTCGATCCTGTTTCGCATGCCGGTGCATGAGAACCGCGGCATCATTCCCTGGGTCACCTTCACCGATCCGGAACTTGCCTCCGCGGGTCTCAGCGAGGCGGAGGCGCGGGCGCGCCATTCCGACATTCGCGTGCTGAGCTCGGCATATGCGGAAAACGACCGGGCCCGGGCGGAGCGGCGCACCGAGGGGAGCATCAAGGTGATCACCGATTCCCGCGGACGCATTCTTGGCGCCGCCATTGCGGGCGCCAATGCCGGCGAGATCATCAACATGTGGGCGCTGGCGGTGTCGCAAAAAATGAAGATCAAGGCGTTCACCGGGTTCATTTCGCCCTATCCGACCATGGCGGAAATCGGCAAGCGCGCCGCGATCGGCTTTTACACGCCGAGCCTCGCCAATCCGTGGCTGCGGCGGCTGATCCGCTTTTTGCGCGTTTTCGGATGATCCCAAAGCGGTCTTGAGTTGTGGTATCGTGAGGCGTGGTTGTTTTCGGGCCGAAGATTGGTTGGCTGCATATGAGCGACACGGGCAGCGACAGACGGGCTGACAAGGGATCCCTGGTCACGACGGAAGAGGGCGCTGACGCGCAGCCGGCGCGCCGTCACGTCGGCCTGTCGGCCAAGCTGCTGGTGCTGACGATCTCGTTCGTGATGCTCAGCGAAATCCTGATCTTCGTGCCCTCGGTCGCCAATTTCCGCAACACCTGGCTTGCCGACAAGCTGACGACGGCCGGCGTCGCCGCGGCCGTGCTGGCGGAGACCGACGTGGTTTCCAAGGCGCTGCAGGCGCGGCTGCTGGCCTCCACCGATGCGGTGGCGATTGCGCTCAACGACGGGCCGACGCGGCGGCTGATCGCCATGAGCGAGATGCCGCCGCAGGTCGACCGGCACATCGACATGACGGGCATGAACCCCTCACTCGCGATCTGGCAGGCTTTCGACACGCTGTTCAACGGTGAGGGGCGGATGATTCGCCTTGTCGGCTCGGCGCAGATGGGCACGTCCGGTCAGATCGAGATTGTCATGCCGGAGGCGCCGCTGCGGCACGAAATGCTGGCGTTTGCCGGCCGGATTCTCGCTCTGTCCCTGGTGATCTCGGTGATCACGGCCTCGCTGGTCTACATCAGCCTGCGGTGGCTCTTCGTGCGCCCCTTGCAGCGGCTGATCGCCAACATGGCGCGGTTCGCGGAAGCGCCGGAGGATCCGGAACGCCGGATCGTGCCGTCCGGGCGGGCCGATGAAATCGGCGATGCGGAAGTCCGGCTGTCGGCCATGCAGACCACGCTGGGCCAGACGCTGCACCAGCAGCGCCGGCTCGCGGATCTCGGGCTTGCGGTCTCCAAGATCAACCACGACCTGCGCAATCTCCTGGCTTCCGCCCAGCTGTTTCTCGAGCGGCTGGAAACCAGCCCCGATCCTCTGGCGCGCCGGCTGGCGCCGAAGATCGTCTCGACCCTCGACCGGGCCGTCGACTATACGCGTGCCGTGATGGCCTACGGCCGGGCGCAGGAAGCGCCGCCCAAGCGCCGCCTGGTGCGCCTGCGCGCGATTGTCGAGGATGTCGGCCAGGTGTTGGGTCTGGTGGAGAGTGCCGAGATCCAGTGGGAGAATCGGGTCGCCGCGGACATGGAGGTCGATGCGGATCCGGAGCAGATCTTCCGCGTGTTGATGAACCTGTGCCGCAATTCCGTGCAGGCGCTGCAGGGCGAGAGCAATGCGGCGGTCGTCAAGCGCCTGGTGGTGGAAGCGGAGCGCCAGGGCACGGTCGCCACCATCCGGGTCGCCGATACCGGGCCCGGGGTGCCGGAGCGTGCGCGCGCCCATCTGTTCCGCGCCTTCCAGGGATCCGCGCGGCCCGGCGGGACGGGGCTGGGGCTGGCCATTGCCGCGGAGCTGGTGCGCGCCCATGGCGGGACCGTGGTGCTGGAAGACACCGGCGTGGGCGCCACCTTCCGCATTTCCCTGCCCGACAGGCCCGTCGACATCGCCCAGGCGCGGTCCGAGCACGCGCGCGCCGCCCGCTCCGCGCGCTCTTGATACATGCCTCTCCGTATGCGGCCGAAGGGCATTGACGGCTTGTCGGTATCTTCGCGCGGTTGCATGGGGTTGCGGCAGCACCGGTGAAGGACCGACGCCAGCTCCCGCGATCAAAGAACAACGGTGTCTCTCTCCCGCAGCTGTTCTGTGGGGAACCAGTTTCCTGACCGTACCGGCATGGAAAAGGGACCCCGTCGCCCAAGCCGAGGGCTGCGCACGCGGATCCGTCGGTGGCAGGGATTCGCGATTCCATGGCTGAAACGGGCACCCTACGGGCGGGCGGCGCCGGCGCTTTCCACAGGCAGCGAAGGGCTTTTCGCGGGCGCGCAGAAATACGCCGGCAAGCTCTTGCATTCGCCCAAAGGAGGCAGTAGGAGTAGCGCCCTGTTGGCAAGCCGGTCGCGGCTGCGAACACGCGGCGGGTTCTCCACCCGACGCATCGGCTCACATGACGCCGAAGAATGCACCGGTAGCTCAGCTGGATAGAGCACCAGACTACGAATCTGGGGGTCGGGGGTTCGAATCCTCCCCGGTGCACCAATCTTTTCAATCACTTAGCTGCCTCCTTCTCGCCCTGCGAGGTCATGGTTTGCAGTTGGTTTGCAAAAGCTGTCTCGTTTTTGTTCTCCAACCGGGCTATCGCCTGCTCCGCAAGCGGCCGGGTCAGCGCAAGATACTTCTCCAAAATTGTGCTCACTGTTCGCAGCGAATGGCCTGTGATCGCGGCGATTTCCGGCAATGTGCATCCGGCTTCTGCGAGCATTGTCACGGCCGTGCCGCGTAGGTCGTGGAAGTGCAGCCCAGTGATGCCAGCCTTGTCGGCCGCCGCTTTCCAAGCATGGCGAAAATTATAGGCCGTCCAGGGCCTTCCCGTTTTCGTGGTCAGGATCACAACCGAATCGCGCGGCAGGCTGTCCAGCATCGCTTTGAGCGCCTTGGTGCATGGCACCACGACACGCGCGCCGGTCTTGCTCTGGCGAATGTCGAGGCATCGGCCGTCAAAGTTCGTCCAGGACAATCGCAGAAGGTCGCCTTGGCGCTGGCCGGTGTGGAGCGCGAGGATCAATGCCCGCTGAAGGTCCACGGGTGCGTCCTCGCAAAAGGCTTTGATGTGCTGCGGCAACCAGATGGCTTCGGACCGGTTCGCCTTGTAGAGCCGTTTGAAGCCGATCACATGGTTATGGTCAACGTGGCCGTTTTCCTTTGCCCACGACAGCATAGCGGAAATGATCGATAGCCGGTTATCGGCTTCGCGCAGGCCAGAGGATCGCGCGAGTTTTGCGCGCCATTCCAGAAATTCCCGACGAACGCGAGGGTCATTCAAGACCGCGATCGGCATGTCCCCAAACTCGGCTTCGACCTTCGTCAGGATGCGGCGGTATTCGCGCTTGGTGCTGTCCGCCCGGTTGTCGAATTCCGGGGACAGGGTGAAGTCGCGAATGAGGCCGATCACTGTTCCTGCGTGCCGATCGAGGCCGATCTTTTCCGCCTCGTGTATCGCCGCTAGGAATTCGGGCGAACCCGGTTCTCCCGGCAGTGGATGGCCGGTCGCGCGGTGATAGCGGTAGACGGCTTTGGTGCCGTCTGCCCGCCGCTTCGTCACAGTGTTGATGCCCTTAAGCCGGACGCGCATCTTTTTGCCTCTTCCAAATATCGAACGGGGCCACCGCTTCCGTGGGTTCATCGCTACCGGTCAGGAGCACGATCTTCCCATCGGGCTCCATCTCGACGCGGGTAACGCCGAGGCCCGCCGCGCGAAGTCCCTTTGCCACCCTGGTCACGTCGCCCTGCCTGAAAATCAATTTTCTCGCCATTGACCAGTCTCCAATTGAATTTGCGGCCTGCGGTTGCCCTGGGCGAACCCAGCTGCATCGGGCAACCGCTCAAGGCGGGACCGCGCCGCCTGGCACTTGTGTCTAAAGGGCGTGGCCCAACAGCTTGACGCGGGCAGTCGGATCGCCCGCGCCAGAAGCCACAATCGCCGTGCCGATACGCACGTTGTCGGTGGCCGTCGGCGTTGCCTGTTTGGCGGCGGCGTCCCAATAAGCCGGCGCGCCGGCCGTCATCGAAGCGCCGGCTTCCTTGGCAATGTCGAACACGCCTTCGGTGACCAGTTCCACGTCGTCACCTTCGGCTGCCGTGATGGCGGCAACCCCGAACAGGTGATCGATCAGCACGCCGGCGCCGGAGGTGGCGCCACCCACCGGCGCGGTTGCGGTGATCGTCCCACCGGCCTGAATGAAGTTCTTCATGTCTCAAAGTCCCTTGGTGGAATTGATGTAGACGGTCCGGACCGGCTTGCGTCCCTGGAGCGCCGTGATCCGGCGTTCCAGGGCGGCGATCGCCGAGGCGAGTTCTGTGTCGGTCCGGTAGCGGACTTCCTCCTCGCCGAAGCGCACGCTGTGTGTGCCGCTGTCGCGGGCCACGTGAAGCTTTTCGAGGCGGGCTTGCAGCCCCTCAAGAGTTTCCGCCATGGCTAGAACCTCACTCGCCCGGGTTCATGTACCAACCGCGCCAGTCGAGGAACGACGCCCCGAAGTCGAGCCGGACCTTCACCTCCACGCCGTCCACTTCAAAGCCCGCGCGGCTGTCGGTCTGCGGACCTTCCGAGCCTTGCAGGTAGGCGTATTCCAGCCCCTCGACGGTGGCCGGGTCGGCGGCGATGTACCAGCGGGCCGGATCGGTCAACCGTGCCTCGATCAGCGGCGTGAGCTTGCCGCCGAAGGGGTTCACGTCTTCCGTCTTGTTCGGCTGGATGCTGGCGAGGATGGTTTCCGCCGCCGTCTCCAGTTCCGGCGGCAGCAGCAGGTACTTGGGCGCGATCGCGATCGGCTGGCCGTTGATGCCCTTCTGACGGCGCATAGCGAGACGGGCCGCTGACAACGCGTCAACCGAGATGCCCGCGCCGACTGCAGCAAGGTTGCCGTGATCTGCATGGAACACTGTCTTGCCGTCTTCCATGCTCGGGCCGAGGCCATTGGCCTTGACCAGAAGATCCACCAGAAACTGCGCCTCGAATTGGGACGCCGCCGCGCCGAGCTTGCCGGCCATATCGGTGAAGGCGCCGAGATCGTCATTGACCAGCGCTTGCCGGGAGAGGCCGACGATCGTTCCATAAGTGCCGATGGCGTAAGTTTCCTTGGCCTCGACAAAACCGGAATGCTTGTACTCGCCGTGCTCGTTGACCTTCTCCAGCTTGGCGAGGTCGGCCGCCTGCACCTTGGTCTTGGCGCGGAAGTCCTTGTGCGTCGTCTGCCGCCCCAGCTGTTTGATCGGCGAGGGTGCCGCCTGATAGCTCGCCCGCATCACCCGGTTGGCGGTGTCGGCGAAGATCACGGGGAAGTCGCTGGTTGTGTTGAGCGCCCGCGTGATCGTCTCGGCCGGGTTGAAGGCCGTGGTCGAGACACCGGCGCGCTGGAGGCAGTCGCGCGCCATGTCCAGCGTCGTCATGCTGGCATAGGCGCGTGCCGGCTCAGATAGGGCATGGCCGGGATTGACGCGCGTGGCATAAACCGCCTCGCCCATGCGGGTGGCGATGGTGGCCGGGTCGTCGTGGTGCTGCATGTTGGTGCTGCGGGCCGTGGGCGTATCGCTCTGACGGGTGCGCATCTCCTCCAGCGCCGCCGCCCGTGCCTCGTCATCGGAGGCGCCGCGATCGATCAGCCCGTTCGCCCAATCGGCGCCGAGCGTGAATGTCGTGGCGAGCGCGCGGATTTCCTGATTGACCACCGCGCGGGTGTCGATCGGGGGCGCTTGCGGGGTTTCGATTTCGGGGGGCATTTCATGTCCTCGGGTTCGTGCGGCGGGGTCGGCTCCCACCGGCACAAGGCTGACTTCGCGTAGCTCCCAAGCGGTGACGGTTCGGATGCGTGCGCCCGCCGCATCCTTGCCGTCTCGCCATGTCTTGGGCAGATAGCCGACACTCACGTTTCGGATGATCCCCGCCTTGATGTCCTGCCAGAAGGCATCGTGCCGGGGAGAGACTTGAACCTTGACGATCAGGCTGCCGGCGTCGAAGCGCACGGCGCGCACCACGCCCAGCACGTTGTCCAGGCCGTCCTGCCGGTGACTGTCGAGAAGCGGCATGCCTTCAAGCCGCGACAGGTCGATAGAGGTCGCGGAGACTTCCAGCACCTCGACAAAGGGGCCGGCGATATCACGCCGCTCAACGCCGGCGCCGGTCGAGGCGACCAATTCGACGGTGCGGGTGTCGTCATCGACGGAGGCGGGCGTGAAGCCCGCGCGGATCGTCACCGGTGCATTCATTGCGCTGTCTCCATAGAGATGCCGAGGCCCGACAGGCGCGCCGCATCCGCCGCGATCTCGGCGTCCACGTCTTCCGCGTCGTAGCCGCGTTCGGCGATGATTTCCGAGCGAGACCGAAGCCGCGCATCAAGCGCGATCTTCGCCGCCTTCGCGTCGCTTTCCGGATCGACCCATGCCCAGGCGGGGGAAGCCACTTGACCGCCTCGAAGGTCGAGCGGTCCGCCTGATAGCTCGCCGCCGGGATCGTGCCCGCCAGAACTTCGGCACGGATGAACTGACGCCACACTGGCCGGCAAAGGCCGAAGACCAGGACATGGTGCTGGATAGCCTGACAGAAGCGGCGGAACTCCATCAGTGCCGCGCGGGCGCTGGAATAGTTGGTGTGGGAATAGTCGCCGGTCGCCTGTTCGTAGGTGACGCCCATGCCGGCGGCGATCATGCGGAACGTCGTATCCATCAACGCGCCGGCACCGCCCTGGTCGGGTGCGTCGGGGAATTCGATGTGCTTGCCGAGCGGCAGGTTGATCAGCGCGCCGGGTTCAAGGCCGGCTTGGAGCGTGCCGTCGGTCCGTTCCCCATCGTATGGCGGCGTGCCGTCCGGCTCGGTGATGAAGCCCGCGTGCAGCGCCGCCACGCGGGCGCGCACCAGCATGGCGTCCATGAGGCTGTCGAGTTCGCGGGCCGGCACGAGGATAGGAGCGAACCACGACAGCCCACGAACCTGTCCGGGGATCAGGGCCGGAACAGATGAATGACGTCGCCCGCCGGCATCCGCACGGGCGCGTGCGGAAGGCCGGCGAGCGCATCGCCGGGCGCTGCCCGACGAAGCCAGTAGGCGGCAACCCGGCCGGCGGCATCAAACTCGACGCCCTGGTGGATCGCGCCGCCGTTGATGAGAGATTGGGTTTTGGAGCGGTCCAACTGTTCCGGGTGCAGCCGGCGAAGCTGCGGCGCGCCCGTGTCGGGGTGGCCGAGAAGCAGGAACAAGGCTTCACCAAAGGTGGCAAGGTCGCGAATGGCAAGTTGCTGGAGGCCGTAGAAGTCGGTCAGTCCGCCCGCGTCGGCTTCGTCCGTCCAGGCTTTGAAGCGGCGGTGCAGAATGCGCCGGGTCGCTTCGTCCTCATGTTCGGAACGCGGCTTGATGCCGTCGCCCGCCACGTTGGTGGCGAGGCTTTCCAGCATGCGCACGCCCGTCGGATTGTTGAGGGCGTAGTGCAGGGCGCGGGTTGCGACGGTAGAGGCCAGCGCATGCACGCTGCCGGCATTGGCGAGCGTGCCGCTGTCGCGCCAACGGCGTCCCCCGCCGCCAGCCTCAAGGGCCGGCGCGGAGCGCTGGAACAGACGGGCGAGAGTGGAGCGGACGGTCATCCGGCGTTGCCCCAAAGCTCAACCGCCAGGTCGATGCCCGCACGCTCGGCGCGTTGACGCAGGACGGCGGCGGCGGCCGTGATGTTGCTCAGCATGATGCCGAGGATGTCCGCACCGTCGGTCGTCAACTGCGCCAGATCGGCGCCCGTGCCGCAAAACGCGATAGGACCACCCTGAAAGGCGCCGACGGTAAGCCGTCCGATGAAGACCGACTTAAAGCCTTCATCCAAGCGGAACACCGCGCTGGTGTCGCGGATGAGCGGCATTTGCTCTTCGATAGCAGGAATGGCGGCGCGCACGATATTGCGGGCCAGTTCCATGCTCATGCCGTGGCCGTCGGGCGAAGCGTGGAAGTTCATCATCACGTTTGTGATCAATGCATTGAACGCGGAGTACTCGCGGTTTTCAAAGGGAGCATGCCGCGACGGTTGGTGTTGTTGAGATCGTCGATGTTGAGTTTGGTCAGGGCGAGGAACTGGGCACGGGTAAGCAAATCAGTCTCCTTTTCGTGGTTGCGTGTACCATGTCAATTCCACCGCGTGAGGTCAACAAGGTAGGGCATCTAGGACCCACCTGCGTGTCACCAATTTCTCGAATCGCCTTGTCAGACCCGGAGTTGTTCACAGGACGCCGGCGTCTTCGCGGGGCAAAATGTGGCGCGTTCGCTCAACAAACGTTCCCTCGTCCAGGACCCGATCAAAACGCACGACCTGGACGAACGAGCATCGCTCGCCCGGCGTGCCGCCCAGCCCGACAAACCAGCGGCTGCCGGTGTCCGAGGTGGCTGCATCCATCGCTTGCTTCAATTCGCGGGCGTGGAAGGCGACGGTTTCGACGGGGAGGCCATGGCAGGCAGAGCCGCCGCCGGCAGGGCGACGACAGGCAGAGCGCCGAGCACGGCGCGGCGGGAAAGACCGGCGGAATTTGATTGATCGGTCATGGTTCACCGGAACCAGCGGTTATGGTTCGGACCGAAAAGGCAGAGGTCCTCGTCCTCGAAGTCCATATCGTCTTCGCATTCCTCATCCGGATCGCCGGGCGCGGACCGCAGAACATGGGCTGTTGAGCCTTCCGGCCACCCCAAAGCCGGCTCGTCGTCTTGGGTATCCTCAAGGCATGGATCCCCGTCAACGTGATCGAGAAGCGCAATCAACTGCTCGATCGCGGCTTCGATCTTTTGCCGTGTCTCCGGCACGACCGTCATCCAGATCGGGACAAAGTTCTCCCGATCGCGAAAATGGGTGTCCATTCGCGGCTCCTGTGATACATAACTAAAATACGTGAGATGAAGCTAAACCGTTCGATCAATTCGAGTCAAGCGATAAGCGTTATGAATAACGAAAAAAGTTGCCCTTTATTGCCAGCGCAATGTCGAGCTGCACGAGGCCTCATTGATTGGTCGCAGGCACAACTCGCGCAAGCCGCTTCTGTAGGATTGAGTACCGTTCGAAACTTCGAAACGGGTAGGAGCAATCCCGTGAAAAACAATCTCAACGCAATCCGCACAGCACTGGAAACTGCTGGCGTCGAGTTCATTTCTGGAAATGGTGGCGGACCGGGCGTGAGATTGGAAAAAAAACTTACTCAGACCTAATTGGTGTGCAAATGACTGGTTAGAAAGCGTTGCTTTTTTGGAGTACAAGAGAATAAGCTTGGCTAAATGCAGAAAATTGTGCGCTTTACGAAATTTTTCTAAAGGTATTTCTCATGGAAACGAATAGTAAAAATATTTCTTTAGTTAGTTTGTCTCCCGCTGTGAGGGCTAGAATTCTATTTGGCAGAGAGGTGAGGATCGAGAATACAAGAGATACAAAATTATTTGATGAAGAGTATTTGAAAGGTGTGTTAAAAAACAAAGTATATTGGACTAAGCAGAGGGATATTTTTGCGAAAACAATGGTAATCAGTATATTTATAATATATCTTATAGTAAATGGTGGTGATATAAAAGTTCCCGGAATTGGCATTTCTATTAAAGAGATACCAGGAATTCTGTACATTTTAGTCCCATACTGTTCATTTAATGCGCTTTTTTTAGTTTTTGCTTTTGTGAACGAGGATATTTACTCTGCTTTGATAGATCAGATAATCATAAAAAAATCTGAATATGGTGTGGTTGACCCAGATTTAGTAAAAGCGGCATATGAACCGCAATTTTTTATTCACAAATTATTTAGGGCTGATTTCAATATTTATGATACAAACTCAATAAACCCTCAAGGAGCTTCATTATTAGTAAGCGTTATTATCACCTTTGGTTTTTTGGTCACAATTTTTACGCCACTTTTGGGGGCTGCTGTATATTTAATTTACTCGTCAATATACTACATTGATAATAGCGTAATTGGAATTTGCGTTAAATTATTCAGTATTTGCTGTATTTTGTTTGGATTGTTCGTAATTATAGCCGTTTACAAAAATCAGACTTATAAAGATATAGATTATAAAAATGTAGAAAAAATTGATGAGGATAGCTCGTAAATTATAAATATAACTAAGGCGCGATATATATTAAATATGTTTGTTTAGTACTATGTCGATAGAGCTCCAAGGGTGGCTTTTAGGAAGAGTTGTTAGCGTAGCCACGGCGACCTGATAATAGAATCCACCTTCGGCCCATTGCTTTCCACTCCGTGCCGCAGATCCTCCGCCCGCTGGTCCCAGTTCACATTGACGATTTGCCGTGCTGCAAAGGCGTAGACGACGCAATCCAGCGCCTCGGCGCGCCGGCCGGGGATACGTTCGAACCGGCGGGTCGGCTGCCCTCGGCTGTAACGGACCACAACGCGCTCGCTCGCCAGTTGCTCGAACCAGGACGCCGGCAGGCTTTGCGAGAATCGGATCGAGCGACCACTCGCCAGCCGCGCCACCAGGTGGCTTTTCAAGCCGTCCACGCCGACGATCCAAAGCCAGCCGCCCTTCGTCCGGCTCTTTGATTTCTCGATCCATGGCCGGTTGCCGGCAGCACCCTTGATCGCCAGCACCTTTCGGCCGGCGCGGGGAAAGGCGAAGGCGTAGACCGCCTCCATTGTCTCGCCGTCGCCGCTGTCGATCGCCACCGCGTCGAGTCCCAGCTTGCCGCCCAGCGGGTGCGGAAAACGCGATTTCAACACGTCGTCGAGTTCCGACCATGTGGCGTTGTCGTCGGGCAGTCCCCAGACGACGCTATGGCCCAGCACGAAGGCCTCGCTGTCCTGGCTCCAGCCGACATAGGTGATCTCAAGCCGATCGCGCTGCACGTCCACGCCCGCCGTGATGGCAAGCACGGCCTCGGGCAGCGCCTCGGTCGAGAAACTTTCGGCCCGGCTGGCAAGTGCCGCATCGTCCAGTTCTCCGCCTTCGGCCTGCCATCCCTGGCCGAGGATCGTGTTGACGAACACCTGCAATCGCTCCGGATCGTCCTTCGCGTCCAGGAACTCGCGCGCCAATGCACCCCAAGAAGCGTTTGCGAGGGGTGATATCAGCGCGTTGAGGCGAAAGCCGGCATGCTCGGTCACTTCGGGCCGTGTCGCACGCCAGCGGCCTCCTGAGACCATTTGCGGCTTGTGCCGTTCCTCGACCACGCTGCCGCAGGATGGGCAGACGTAGTGCGCCGCCGCCGGCGCGCCCTCCGGCCACTGGATATCGCGCCATGCGATTTCGTGAAAATCACCGCAATCCGGGCAAGCCACTTCGAAAACCCGCATGTCGGAGAGCGCATAGGCGCGCAGCACGTGGCTGGTTTCCTCATAGACCGGTGTCGAGCCGACGACGATCTTGCGGTTGGCGAAGCTGAGCGTGCGCTTTTCGGCGAGCAGGATCGGGCTGCCCTCCGCGCCGTTGTCCATGCCGTCCGCTTCATCGATGAACAGAATGCGCACGTTGTGCCGGCGAAGATTGCGCGGTGCCTTTGCCGCGACGATCTTGAGCGAGCCGCCAGGGAAACGCCGCGACAGCAGCGTGTTGCGGCCGCTCGGATCGTTGTCGTCAACGATCAGGCCGGTCAGCGTCGGCGAGGCGGAAAAAATCGGTTCGATATCGCTGACCACGTAGTCACGGCAATCTGCTTCGGTCGGCAGCAGCGACAGGATCGGTGCCGGATCGTTGGCGACGAAGCTGGCGAGTGCGCCGGTCAGGAGGGTCGAGAAGCCGACGCGCACCGGCTTGACCAGGGTGACGCGCTCGATCGTCGAGTCGCCGATCGCGTCGGCAATTTCGCGTTGGAATGCCCACAATCGAACCGGGCCGGGAATGCTGGAAACGTCGCTCGGCAGCTGGACGTGGGATTCGATCCAGTCCGACAGCCGCATCTTTGGCGGCGGACGAAGGGCGGCGAGCGCGTTGCGGCGGATCTCGATCAGGGCGTCAGGCATGGTCATCGGCGAGGGTTTCCAGAGTGCGTCGCAACTCAGTGTCGAGGGCTTCGATATCGGTGCTGGCGAGGTGTGGCAGGGTTGAGCGAAGCCGTTCCGGTGTGGCGAGGATGCCGGCGCGGACCTTGCGCAGCACGTCGCACCAGGCGTGCTCGACGTCCGTCACCGCGACCAATTCTTTTCGCATCGCCGCGTTTTTAAGCGCCGCTGTGTCGGCCTGTTCCTTCGCCAGCCTGGCCCGCTCGGCCGTGAGGCCGACTTGCGGTTGCTCGGCACCGCGTCCGGCGGCCATCTCGCGCAGGTGGGTGGCATAGCTAGCGAGGCTTTCGGCGAGGTCGTAACGGTCATGCGCCAGCCGGACCATGATGCCGCGTTGTGCCAGATCGCGGACCTTGCGATCGCTGAGATTGACCAGGCGGGCGAGGGTCACCGCATCGACCTGCAATCCGGCCTCGGCAAGATCGCTGACGAAGCGTGAGTCCGGATCGACTTCCCCGAACAGGTTTTGTTTCAGCCCGACGATTTCGGCAGCACTTGCCACGGTGTGGAACCCCTCGTAAAAATCCTGTAGTGATCGAAATGTCGGGCGGCTACGTCCCCGCTCTGGGGCGGGCCGGGAAGGACCCGCGATTGCCCCTGTCCTCGGCAGCAAAAGGTGGGGCGCGCCATCAGGCGGCCCACCTCTCCCTTTAGGGAGAGGGTATTGGTGGTGTTTGTGATAGTTCAATGAAATCAATGGCTTGCCACTCGACTAACGGTGCTGGTGTTTGTATTGGTGGTGTCAATGATTTCAATGGGTTAGTGGGTGACTAACGGTGCTGATGTTGCTTGCGCGGGTCACTTTTTGGGCTGTCTCCAGGTGCTCACGTCGTAGTCTTTTGGGGTCAATGGTGTGCCGCTTTTCCAGTGCCTTTGGCGGATGATTTCACCGCTATCAAGCAACCTGTTCATCGCGGCTTCTAGACGCTGCACAGAGATGTTCTCGGTGTCCCTCCTGCAGATCCGCTTCACCAGCTTCGGCGCGTATTCTTGGCCCCTGTTGCGTGCCGTGGTGGGGCATTCGCCAGCGTCCAGGCACTTGCGCAACGCGCGGATGAAAATGCCATCCTCACTCAATTGATCGAGCAGCGGCTCCGGTCCGGCCTTTGACGAAGCGAGGAACGTGCCGGCCGCGTAGCGCAGCTCCAGGACCGTCCCAGAGGCCGCGTAATTCGACTTGCGTCGGGTGAGGACGCGCAGATCCGGGTTTGACGGCTCGTCTGTATCGGCTTCGGGAAACTCGAACGTCAGCATCGATCGGACCGAACCGCGCCAGGCAGTGGAACCGGAGTAACCCCGGTCTTTCATTCCGGCCGCGCTCGGATGCGCGAGGAAGACGACAGCGCCGTCTATCTTGCGGGCCAAGCGCCTCAGAAAGCCGATGAACTGGCGAACATGCGACCGGTCAATCTCGTTACCGCCGAACACATCGGCCAGCGTGTCGATGATGATCAGTTGCGCGCCAACGGCCTCGGCCATGACTTCGACCTCACGGCCGAAACCGGTCACTACGCCGCGCTTTCCCGGCTCGAAACTCATCATCTCGGGATTTTCGGAATTCGACCTATCGAGCCAAACAAGCCGCCCCTCGAAGTCGCGGAAATGGACACTCTGATTTCGGTTGATCAGATCCTGCCGCCGCATCATCTCGTCGCAATCGTCTTCGCATGACACGTAGAGGACTTTGCGCGAGTTGACGTCCATTCCCAGCCATGGGGAGCCCAGTGCGCAAGCCGTGGCGAGTTGCATGGCGAGCAGCGACTTGCCGGTGCCGCCATCGCCATAGATCGAGGTCACCTGTCTATCCGGTATCCAGTCGGGAATGCACCAGCGTCGGGACGGGATGGGTTTGCCCTGGAGCGTTTCGATCGAAATGACGCCTGGAGATGCCAGCACTCGCTGCCGCTGCTCGTCGTTCTTCTGCTCGTCGTACGCCTTCGCGGCATCGATGCGTGCCACGATGCTGGCATAGGCTTCCTCGATCTCTGGCGAGGCTTTGTCAGGCATCGGCCGCCTCCAGTCGCGTCGCGAGCGTGAGCAGACGGTCGGAGGCTTCGTGCTTCTCGATCAGGATGGTTTCGGGGTTCGCAAAACGACGCGAGCCGATGCGCCGAATAGCATACGCGAGGGTGCGCATTTCGTCCGCAATTGGGTTTGTATTCCGGCTCCTATCCCTTGATTTCGTTGGGGCGAGTTTTGCCCAATATTGCGGTTTAATGCTGCGTTTTCAGCATTTTGCTTCCGCCTACGAATCTGGGGTCGGGGTTCGAATCCTCCCCGGTGCACCATCACCTTAACTAAATTATTGAATTTATTGCCTTTTGGGCAAAGGTGCGGGGTACTTTTGGCACAGGGTGCGGGGCAAAAGTTTTGCGCTAGTTCGTTTAGCACGCCCAGCTGACCTGAAATTTTGACAGCATGTTTTAGAACAGCGCGTTCTGCGAATCTGTCGCTGTTGGGCATTTTCTCGGTCTCAACGACATCGTCCCGTCAGTCCCGCGATAGCCTGAGAAACCGCCGATACCACGGCATGGGCCGGGCAGGTTTCTCCAGATATCCCTCGACGTCCAGGATATCGGCGCGCGCGGCGTCTGTGACCTCCATAATGTCCAACAGCTTTGCCATGCATGGATCGGCATCGCGAAAGCGCTGTGTGGCCTCTTTCAAGCGCTTCTCGGGATATGCGATTGCATCGCCGGACCTCCGATTGTTTCGAAAATGGAAAGCTAACACAGGTAGGCGGGGAGGCGATAACCTCCCCGCCTCGTCGGCCGTCAGTTAGGCCATCTGTTGGGCCATTTGTCGATCGGAGTGCAGATCAAGGTGACGTTGGGCCACTGAGCTCGAGGCATGCTCATGATTGCCCGAAGCGCATTTGAAAACTCGGGTTCATTCGCACAATCGACCAAATGCCGTGTTTCCTGTTTGGTCAACGTTCCGATTCTCTTCGTCATGCTAACCTCCCTTGTTCGCGCCATTCTCGGCGCCGGGAAAGTGTCACATGCGGTCGGAGACCGGGGATAAGTTGGGTCGTGAGAACAATGGCGTCATCGTGTAGTTCGCCGCGCGATCGGCGACGGGCGTAGTTGACTGCAGATGAAAAGGGAGACGTTCGCTGCGCAAGACAAGCGGCCGGTGTGGGCGGATGGCAGACCTTCGCTGCGGTCCGCTTCAATGTCCACCATGCGCTAGAAGCGGAGCCTTATAAAGCGCTTTTCGCCACCGGCCGCCAAGCGGTGGGGCTTGCGCAGGAAGTTAGGAACTCAGCCACCCGATAGAGGCACCAACGGCGCCGTGCGTTAGCATGATAATGATTGCCTCAGTACTAGCTATCACATCCGAAACTTAACCACTTCATTTTGCCTGCACGCCTTGCAGCGTCTCTATCAATAGCAACGCCGACGCCACCGGCGATTAGCGAAAATGGTGTCATCAAAAGCATGTCAACAAGCCCAACAGGCAGGCTTGCCCAGCCAACCACTTGACCAACTGTTTTCTCCGTACTTATCCATTTCAACTCACGCGTAGCGGCATCTATGTCGTTTCTTATTTGCTCAATCACTTTGTTGTCCCCCTCAATTTCTAATTCGTTCCAAATCTTCAGATTCTCTATTAACGGCTTCAGTCCCTTGTCTTCTCTAAGTCTTAATACGTCCTCTATTCTTTGTATCCGGGGTATCAGATTGCGTTCAGAGAGATAAAGTTTGTAGGTTCTAACCAAGTCTGGGTTTATTGAAATAATCTCTTGGTCATCTTCGTCGTCGGCCTCAGTATCAAATGGTAGAAATAGCACCCCTCGACCGTCTTGGGCGAATTTCATTGCGTTGTGTAAATCAAATATTGTTTTAAAATACGTTCGTGTTCTAATGTTAGATGCAGGATTAGGATTCATTGTTACTTGGAAAAACGAAGTGAGGTAATCTTCGAAGCCGCGAACTTCTGAGTATAGACTCCAAAAATCTTGACTGACCTCTCTAAGATCATTTGGCGTAAAAGGTAAATCAGAAAACTCTTTTTGCGTTTGCTCTGGCGACTGAATGTAAAGACCTAGATCACGCCAAATATCATTTGAGTATAATTCTTCCAAACTTATTTCCAATACTCCTCTATCGCGCAAAACACCCTGTGCAATGCTGTGGAACATTTCAATACTCTGTATAAAATGATATCCAAATATCTCAAATAGACCTTTAACTATCGGGTTAATGGTCTGCTCAATTTGTGCCACACCAAACTCAATGTCAGAATATATGGCAGACAATTCGACTTCATCATATATTATCTTTTTTCCAATATACTCATAAGGAACTACTGGAGCATGCTTTGGGTGTTCTTCCAATTTCCTATAACCGTTCCAAGCCATATCATAGGCAGCGGTAAGTCGCTTTATCGTTGGATCTGCGTATGAAAGCTGCCGAGGAAACAACAATCCTTCTTCAATAAATTGAGAAAGGCCAAGGTTTTCAAGAAAGTCGCTGGGAGCATCTACAGATATCGGCCCATTGAAAAGGATCGAGTGCAATATTTCTGACGTGAACCGGTCTCTGGCACCGATATTTTCTGTCACCTTTACATAACCCGCGCCAAAAGCACAGATCTGAGAGGGAGTTAGAATTGTTGATGATTGACTGCTCATTCATAGCCCCAAGTAAAAAAATTCTTAGGTCAAATTATCATTTATGCGCTGAAGCGCTTGTGGTGCTTAATTGTTCAATTACTTCGTCTTTCATCTATGACAATGGTAAGCTGGGTTTCCCCATTTGTATTCCCTTCGTCGACGATGCCGTGACTGAAAACGACGGTCAACCCGGGAGTCGCCACTGCTGCCCGTTCGGATGGTCTTTGCCGGCGCCGGATAGAGCAACGTGGGTCGGCCGATACCGCAAGGAGCGTGATTTTGTGAACTCCGGACGCGGCGGTGCCTTCACCAACGCCGTGTACCGACGATCTGGCGGCAGTGCCGGTTATGCGGGGCCCTAACTATCGGCGGCCCACGCAGACCATTGATCAGGCCGAGCACGCCGGCAAAGACTAGCCTCGGCCATCTGGAAGACGGCATAGCGGGCGCGGCGCACCAGTCGTGCGCCGGTCTTGATGAACCGCTCCCGCAGCGAGGTCAGCGACCACTGCTTGACCGCATCGGGCAATGTCAGGGTTGGTAAGCGTTCGTTTCTGAGCTTTTTTGCTTAAACAGTATGGCGTTTGTCCGCATCGGTGCAAGAATGGTCGTTCGCGGCATATATCCCAAATGTCGGCTTGAGGTGACTCTTCAATGTCGTCTGGTTGCCTTCATGTCCGGATCTGCCACAAACCGGCAATGTGACCCACGTCGCAGATCGGATACATTTGGCCTTTCACCTTGGTTGCTTTGTCCGCACTGCCGACATCCGACCCCTTCCTCGTTCAGCACGCGCAGCGAATGGCTGCATTGACGGGCTGCACCGCAACATCTTGAAGGTACGCCGAAGGGCCGCAAAGGGGCCGATTCCAGACAGTTCGGTGTTGGCAGCGCTGCGCGGAAAGTTGCCGTTTCGCAGCCGACCCCGAGTACGTCATTCTGCTGAGTGAAACGTGGGCAGAGTTCATTGGCAGAGCCTGGCCGAAAGCCGACTGATGGCTTCCACAGGTTGCCAAGGCCAGTTGCTCTCAGGGCAACCGGTGTGCCGACACTTGCAGAAAATCGCATCGAATAAGACGAAATCGTGCTCAGCTGTTACCGTTTAGGATATAGACCGCAGTCCGAGGTTAATGGAGCGGGCAAGATGTATCTGTCGCGAATCAGGATTGAGAATTTTCGCAACTTCCTCGACCTTGATGTCGCACTTGGCGGCAACATCGTCATTGTCGGTGAGAACCGCGTCGGAAAGAGCAATCTGCTCTTTGGCCTGCGCTTGATCTTCGACCCCTCACTGCCCGATAGCAGCCGGCAGCTCGGTCTCGCTGACTTCTGGGACGGGCTGGAGGAGATTACCGCCGACACCACCATCACCATCTCGGTGGAGATCAAGGATTTTGAGGAAGACCTCGACGTCCTGGCGGTACTGACCGACTACCGCCTCGACGACGACCCGGATACAGTCCGTCTTACCTATCAATTGCGCGCTCAGCCTGGCCTCGATCGCGCTCCCGCTAGTGACGACGATTTCTCATTCGTCTGCTTCGGTGGCGAGGATGAAGCCAAGCGCTTCGGCCATGATCTTCGGCGCCGCATCACGATGGACCTGCTGCCGGCGCTTCGGGACGCCGAGGGCGATCTTGCGGCTTGGCGCCGGTCACCGCTTCGTCCCTCGTCGAAGATGCGTTCATCGGCATCGACAAGGATGCGCTCAAGGAAATCGGAGACAAGATCGCGGAGGCAAGCGCTGCGGCGATCGACTTCGACGAGGTGAAGACGCTCGAAGCCAGTATCGCAGAGCTGTTTCTGGCAATGGCCGGACCGAAGCAGGATGTGCATACATCGCTTGGATTCAGCGCGACCGACGCCACACGAATCAATCGGCAGATTCGGTTGCTGATTGATGAGGGGCGACGCGGCGTCGCCGACGCCAGCCTCGGCTCGGCAAATCTCATCTTCCTCACGCTAAAGCTGCTCGATCTTCAGCGCTTGATCGCTGCCAACAAGCGTGACCACTCTTTTCTCGCGATCGAAGAGCCGGAGGCGCACCTCCATCCGCATCTTCAGCGCCTAGTCTATAAACATCTGTTTGAGACGATCGTCGATGGCGAAAACGGTACCGATGGCGACGATAACAGGGACGCCGCAGGGCCGCTCTCGGTCATTCTGACCACCCACTCGCCGCATATCGCAAGCGTCGCCCCGCTGGAGTCGCTCCTGCTTCTCCGGTCGCAGTCCAACGAGGGAACGATGGGATATTCGACCGCCGAAGCGGACTTCACCAAAACCGACACCGAAGATCTTGAGCGATATCTTGATGTCACCCGAGCGGAGATGGTCTTCGCGCGCGGTGTCATTCTCGTCGAAGGCGACGCGGAGCGGTTTCTGATCCCAGCATTTGCCAAGGATATGGACATCTCGCTCGACGAGCATGGTGTGTCGGTCTGTTCAGTCGCCGGGACCAACTTCCAGCCCTACGTGAAGCTGCTTTGTGCCCTCGGCATCCCGTTCTCCGTCATCACCGATTATGACGAAGTCGACGAGAAACCCCGCGCCTACAATCGGGCGCTCAAGCTCATTCGGATCATCGACGAGGCCGCTGGCGGTGACGACACCGACGCGGTGATCAAAGCCATAAAGGACAAGACGACCTGGAGCGAGACATTCGCCGAAATCGAGAAGTCCAGCATCTTCGTGAACTGGAGCACGCTCGAGACGGAGCTGTTCGACGGCGGCTATGCTCAGGAGATGATCGACACACTCCGCGAGCATAACTTCAGCGCCGAGCGCAAAGCGATCCTCGACGCGTGGGAAGCGAAGCCGAAGGATTTTGACGCTGACGAACTGCTCAAGATGATCGAGCAGATGGGCAAGGGCCGGTTCGCGCAAAGATTGGCGACGCGCGCACCCGGCAAGCTTGTGCCCGATTACATTGCGGATGCGATCAATCATGTCATCGGTCTCGTTTAATCGGGCGCTCTATCTCAGGGCGGCAGAGGATCTGCGTCCCAACGAGAAGCAGTGGCAGGCTTATGAATCAACTGGGCATTGCGTGCTGTTGGCTGGTCCTGGCAGCGGCAAGACCAAAACGCTCACGGTCAAGCTCGCCAGATTGCTCAGCGAGGATGTGGACGAGCCGCGCGGTATTGCCTGTATCACCTACAATAACGAATGCACGCGCGAGCTCGAAAACAGGTTGGACGCGCTCGGCATCACACCCGGCGGTCGCGTCTTTATCGGAACTGTCCACTCATTCTCACTCACACAAATTCTGCTGCCCTACGCCAAGGTGGCCGGGCTGGGCCTGCCCGACGAATTCACGGTAGCGAGTCGGCAGCAAACTCGAGCCGCCTTGGTCGCCGCTCACGCCAAGGTCATCGGTGGGCCGGAGAACCCGCAGGACTGGGAGATGCGGCTCGGCCGTCATCGGCGCCGGTTCCTCAACCGCGAGCGGCCGGAATGGAAGACGCTCGATCCGCAGCTCAGTGGGCTCGTCGAAGCATATGAGGCCGAACTTCGCGCACTCGGGCTAATCGATTTTGACGACATGCCGCTCCTCGCAGTGCGTGCCCTTGCCGCGAACAAATGGCTTCGAACGGCGATGGTGGCGAAATATCCGATCCTCGCCGTCGACGAGTATC
Source organism: Breoghania sp. L-A4 (assembly GCF_003432385.1). Taxonomy (NCBI): domain Bacteria; kingdom Pseudomonadati; phylum Pseudomonadota; class Alphaproteobacteria; order Hyphomicrobiales; family Stappiaceae; genus Breoghania; species Breoghania sp. L-A4. The sequence goes on from NZ_CP031841.1 coordinate 678,021, forward strand.
AGGACTTGGGTCTCGCGCTCCACGGTATGGTGATGGGCCTCTGCTTCAGCGCGGGCATGCGGTTGTTCGCGGTAGGCGATGTCGATCAGTCAATCTATGGCTTCACCGGCGCGACGCCAGAGCTGCTGCGGCGGCTTTCCGAGCGCGAGGACGTCGAGACGGTGCGACTAGGTCTTAACTATCGCTGCGGATCGCGGATCGTCAGTGCGTCCGAATATGCGCTCGGAGAGGAGCGGGGCTACAAGGCGCCCGAGGATGCCCATGAAGGGACGATCTACTTTCACCCCTGCACAGGTGGCTATGCCGGGCAGGCACGATATCTCATCGAAGAGCTGATCCCGGAAATCCGCGAGCGTCGGCCCGACATTATTCTTGGCGAGATCGCGGTGCTGTATCCTGCGGCATTCCTCGGCGATGATGTCGCCAACGCGGCTGCGGAATATGGCTACTCGGTGATACGGACCGACGGCAACGCGCTGTATCCGCGCGGCAGCAGGCTGATGCGATGGCTGGAGCAATGTGCCATGTGGTGCTGCGGAGGCTGGCGATCAGGGACGCCTCGGCTGTCTCGCGTGGTGAGCGAAGGCACCAGGCTTTTTTATGAAGCCATAGCCGATGAGGATAAGCGGCTCGCTTTCCAGCGCGATCTCACCGCAGCGTTATGGGATCGGCGGGACGAGTCGCTCGGCCTCTATGATTGGCTGACAGCTCTGCGCGATGACATTATTCGATCGCAGGTCGATCTCGCCCGATCGCTCGCTGACGAATACTGCACACTGAACGACTTCCTCGCGCGTATCGGTCCCGTCGGCGATGTCGATGATTTTCCGTTAGCCGAGTTCGCCGGAATCGGCATCGGCCTCGACCGCATCAATCTTTCGACGTTGCACAGCGCCAAGGGGCGCGAATTCGATGTAGTGATCCTGTTTGGTGCGGAGGAAGGCCGGTTGCCGCGCAACAATGCTACGGAGAACGACGTCCGCGAAGCCCGACGCCTCTTCTATGTCGGCTTCACACGCGCGAGGCATGAAATTCATCTCATGTACGGGCAGCACAACTCGTCGCGCTTCGTGACGGAAGTGCAGGAGCGCCTCGAAGGTGAATGATGCTGGTCAAGCTGACTCAGGCACAGCTTGCTGGCAATGGCCCTGCCGTATTTGGCGGATCTATGAAGTCCGCGCTCCCGACGTCAAGATAGGCCAGTTTGCCCGCGTTCGTCTCTAGTAAGCTTAGGGAGCTAAGCCGAACGACGCGATCTGACCTTGGCAGATCGGAATAGTGATGGCGCGAACACAGTGCCATCGTTCTCCGAATGTTCTTGCCTTCCCGGCTCAGCGTGTCTATCAATTCATGACAGATTTGAGGGGAAGGCGTGCGGTACGATCGGAATTTAGCTATCGCAAGAAGACATGAAGCTCTGCTGGCGCTTATTGAGGCTGGCGGGCATTCGGCTGCAGCCCTTGCAAAGGCGCTCGGCGTTTCCGAGGCGACGATCAATCGCGATGTCAGCTTTTTGCGTAGCAGGGGGTATTCCATCACCGCGCGACGCCTCGCATCTGTTTGGGCTTTTGAATTGGATGGGTCCCGAAAAGCGCGCTCCGCAGCCAGCGAGCAACGGTAATGACGGTTCAGCCGACCGGCGGATGGCATAAGAGCGCCGGAATAAACCACGCGCACTTTCCTAGCCTCTTTCTTTCTCCCGATGAGGTGACGCCTGCAACCCCGCAAGCGCACGTTATCCGGCATGCATTCGAGCTTCTCGAACTCGATGGCGTTTTCTGCACGGACGACGCCCCGGTCGTCTTCTTCAAGCTTGTCGAGAGCTTTGATTTGGATGAAGTGCTCGCAGCCCACAAAACGTTCTGGAATCACGGTGGTGCGCCGGTTTTGGTGTTGATATCAGGCGGACGCGCGGAGATCTACTCTGGCATGTCGCGACCGGTCCGCCGTGAAGATATCGGCACGGTCGCCCCCTCGCTCATTACGACGCTCGAGCAATTGACCACTGCCATTCCGGAGTTCCTTCTTGCCATCGAGTCCGGCGCGTTCTTTCGGGAACACTCCCGCTCGTTCGACGCCAGCAAACGCGTCGATCGTGACCTCCTGTCCAACCTCGGCGACGTCCGCACCAAACTCAGCGAAGGAGTGCCCGACGCAATACCGATTGATGTCCTCGACGCTCTGCTCTGCCGACTCGTCTTCACGTGCTATCTTTTCGATAGAGGCGTCGTCGGCCATCGGTATCTGAAGGATCTTGGTTTAAGTCCGGCGAGGCACTTGCGAGATGTGCTTGCCCAGAGGCCGCTTTCCCAAGCGAAGGAGGGTCTTTTTAAGGTATTCAGACAGCTCAGCCAAGACTTCAATGGCGACCTGTTCAGCGACAATATCGACGTCGAGGCGCGCCTGGTTTCGAACAATCACTTGGCGATCCTCGATGCCTTCTTCCAAGGCACTCAGGTCCGAACTGGACAGCTGTCGTTCTGGCCTTATGATTTCCAGTACATTCCGATCGAAACCATCAGCGCGATCTACGAGCATTTCCTCAAGGCCGAGGATCAGGAGGACGGGGCCTTCTACACGCCACGCTTCCTGGCCGAAATCGTGCTGGATTCCGCGCTTGAAGGCATCGGCTCGCTCCTCGGTAAGCGGTTTCTGGATCCGGCATGCGGGTCGGGGATTTTTTTGGTTGGCCTGTTCAATCGGATCGCGGAGGAATGGAAGCGGGCTAACCCGGGAGCGCGCAACGACCGCCGTGCGCAGGAGCTGAGCCGGATTCTTCAGCACAACCTGTTCGGAGTCGACATCAACGGCACGGCCTGCCGGATCGCCGCGTTTAGCCTCTACCTCGCCTATCTGGATCAGCTGTCGCCCCGTGACATCCAAGGTCTGCAGGAAAAGGGGCGCGCGCTGCCGCGCCTGATCGCCGAACCCGCCAATCCTGGCGGCCCTCAGCAGGCCGGAGAACCCCGGACGATACGTTGCGCCGACTTCTTCGACGATCAGGATTTTCCGAGGGATGTCGACCTCATCATTGGCAATCCTCCCTGGGGGAGCACGGCTGGGGCGAAGACTCACGCCGGGTTGTGGTGCGCCCGCGCTGAAAAGCCACTCCCTGATAGTCAAATCGCGGCGGCCTTCGTTTGGAAGGCAGTGGAGCATGTGTCGCACGAAGGACGAATTTCCTTCGTGCTTCCGCATGGCGTTTTATTCAACCACAGCCCCGCAGCGGTGCGCTTCCAACGAAAATGGGTTGAAGAGCACGCTATCGAGCGGGTTCTGAATCTCGCTGACCTTCGGTTGTTCCTGTTCAGTGAGGCGATCCATCCGGCGCTAGTCGTCAATTATCGGGCGCATGCGGGAGATCCGAAACGAGATGTGATTGAGTATCTTACGCCCAAGGCCAGCTGGACCACCACACAGGCCGAGGTGATCGTCATCGGCTCTGCTGACCGCCGCTCCATCCGGCTCGACAAGCTCCTCTCGGATCTTGACGGGCCGGACGCCCCGCAACTGTGGAGCCAGAGTTTCTGGGGCTCTCCGCGGGATCTACGCTTCATCGATCGAATGCTGCTGCAACCCCGTCTGCGCGACCTTGTGAGGCTGCCCTCCGAAGAGCCGGGTGAAAAGCGCTGGGTTCGAGCTGAAGGCTTTCAGCCGGCCGGAAAGAATGATGATCCGAAGCGCGCCAAGCGCCTCAAGCTCCCATCGCGACACTTCATCAAGGCCACGCACCCGGCCATTGACTTGTTCGCGCTACCGGAGGACGCGATCGCCCTTCCTGACGACGAAGTCCTAGTCAGGAGCCGGTCAAACACGAACACTGAGATTTTTCGTGCGCCACATGTCCTCATCACCAAGGGCTTTCAGCGGATCGCTTACGCCGACTTCGACGTCAGCTTCCGGCATGCGGTGCGGGGGATTCATGGTCCGCAGGAAGATCGCGACTTGCTCATCTTCCTCGCGGCTTATCTGCGAACCTCGCTCGCCAAATACCTCATGTTTCACACTTCCTCCAACTGGGGCATTTACCGCCCGGAGGTCCACGTCCAGGAAATCCTCCGATTGCCAATGATCCTGCCCGATGGCCATGAGGACCCGGTGGCTGCGCGCGCCATTGTGGAACAGGTTGTCAAGATTATCGACGACGCAATCGGCGTGGCCTCGATGAATTATCTTGTCCGCAACAACGCCGTCGTCGACGCAACGCGGGCGATAGAGCCACTCGTCGATCAGTATTTTGGCGTGCAGCCTTCGGAGCGGCTGCTGATCGACGATGCCATAAACGTCATCATTCCCAGCGTGCAGCCGACCCGATCACGGGTCGGCGTCCCAACGATGACGCCGGCGACTGATGAAGTGCTGGCAGCGTATAATAAACGGCTTTGCGCGACACTAGGTCAGTGGTCGCGCGCTGATGCGGTCATTGGGCGGGTCGTGCGCTCCCAGAAGCTCGGTCTCGCGATGACGGTTATCGAACGGACAGAAGCGCAGAGGCCGCCCGCGCCCGCCATCACGGTCGATGACATGGATGTCCTGACAACCATCGACAGGCTGCAAAAGGCTTTCCCCAGCACCAAGCGGACTCTCGATTTTGTACGGGGGTTGATGGTTTTTGATGGTCTAAGCCTTTACATCGTCAAGCCGGACGCATGCCGATACTGGACGCAATCCTCGGCCCTGAACGACGCTGATGAAATCGCGGGGACGCTGCTGACCTACCCGGGTCAAGCCCGTCCATGAGCTTCGGAGGCAACCCGACGGCCTGGCTGGATTTAATCGACTCCCAGGTGCCCGACATTCTTCGCCTTATCCTCTCCACGTGGGACGAAATGCCGTCCCTTTCACCGGATGCGCTCGAAGATTCGACAACCGAAGCGCTTTGCCGAGCTCTGCGTAAGAACCGAACCAGTGCCAGCTTGCCGTTTCGCATCGACATTCAAATCGTAGAGCTCGATCCAGCCGCAGGTCAGGATCAAGGTCGAATGGACATCACGTTTTCACCAATGATTCCGCACGAGGCCTTCTACTTCTGTTTGGAGTGTAAACGCCTCAACGTCACCAACCACGGCCGACGGCGTACCTTAGGTACAGAATACGTTACCCAAGGCATGTTCCGCTTTGTGGCTCGACAATACGGCGATCAAGTCCGTCATGGCGGCATGCTGGGCTATGTTCTTGACAGTCGCGTCGATCTCGCAATCACCGCAGTTCAGACCGCGATCCGAGCCCGCCGTGAAGATCTTAAGATTGCCGGAGAGGGCGATCTGCGCCAATCGAGCTTCCTTCCCGAGATGGAACACGTTTTCGAGACGGCGCATATCCGTGACGAGGCGACGTCGCAATTCCTGCTACAACATATCTTCGCACCGGCGAATTTACCTAAATGGCCCGTCAGAACAGTCCCATAGCTGGATTTAACAGACCAACCGACCTGCGTCTGAACGAGCGGCCGGTTTCGGGATCAGCAAACGGCAACGGGAATGGCGAAAACGGGGGCGCAAAGCGGTCATTATGCGGAATGCTACCGACCTGCCGTTATGGTCCGAAAGTGTCGGCGCAGGCCCTCCGACCAGAAGGTTTCGAATGCGCCGGGAGCTGGCTTGTCGCAATGGTCGCTTGTGGAGTTTTCTGGGCTCTATTCTGCTTTATGTTCGCGCGCCAATTTAGCGCCAGCTTGCATGGCCAACCTCTTGCGATCCGCGGCTCGTGTGTACAGTTCTGCCATCTTGGATGAACTCCATCCGAATACCGCCATAAGCTCCGACGTCGTTGCTCCTTGCTCGGCTGCGAGAGTAGCGGCTGCTTTACGCATCCCATGCGCCGAGCCCGTAACGCCTGCAGCCTCGCACTTTTTGCGGAACCAGTTGCCAAACCCTGCTGCCGAGAACGGCTTTCCGAACTCGGTTACAAGAAACACCGTATCACCAGTGCTGGTGGCCTCGATCGAGGCTTGTAGCGCTGGCAAAATCGGTAGCGTAATAAGTTCACCGTTCTTTTGTGCCGTGATCTGAAGCGCACCATTCCTGACGTGCTGGCAGCCCAGGCGAACAATGTCTGATCGTCGCAGCCCGGTAAATGCGAGCAGATCAAGCGCTAGTCGTGCCTTGGTGCCGAGGGGCCAATGCGATTGATATTGCTCTATTTCGCTGGGCGTCCATGTGCGGAAGCCTGTTTTGCTCTCGGCCAACAACTTGATCGATCGGGTCGGGTCGGCGTCAACAAGCTCAGATTCAAACGCCCAGCCGAAAACTGCGCGCAGCGTCTTTAGGAAATTGTTCGCGGCACCAGGACGGTCAGCGCGGTCCTCGCGACCGCGGCGGATCACGGCGGGTGTGATGTCGACAATCAGGGCATTCGGGCCTGCGCGTTTGGAGATCCCGTCCATCAGATTGGCCCGTACGCGACGCGTAGATGGCGCCAGGGCGGCAAAAGCGGCGCTTGCCTTGTAGGACTGAAACAACCAAGCCAGCGTGCCGTGTTTCGCTCGCGGTTGCGCAGGAGCCTTGGCAGCTAAGCCGGCGAGCGCTGCGTTGTAGGCGACCGTGAATTCAGGGGATCCATGTTTTCCCGGCAGCCGCTGTCGAGCTCCTTTGCCGCGCCGAAAATACCAAGTCACGCGGCCGTGGCGGGAAGTCTCTCGTTGTACGTAGGGGAGGCGTCTGGTCATGCCGCTCGTTACAGTCTGATGTCGTGTTGGGGTTCTGTCGGTTTTTCCGGTGTACCGAACAGGACGACAATCGTGCCGTCTTTGCGAATTTCGACACCGGACACGTCGAGTCCGCCATTGCGGGCACCTTTGACTGCGCGCGCGATGTCGGCTTGTTTGACTAAGGCAGGGCGTCCGGCCATGGTTATTCTGAGGCCCCGTGCTGTGTGCCGTGGCGCCCAACCATCTTGGCGTCTTTTGTTTGGCAGGTGAGACGTTCAATCTCGATTTCGATGTGGGCCACAGCAGCTTCGGCGGCCGCAGCCTCCGCCTTTAGAACTTCGAGTAGGCGAATATTCGTGTCCGACATATCGGTCTCCCGTGATATCGGTGATGTTGCTCTAATAGCAACAAATCAGTCAAGTTAGAAATTGCTAAAAACGCAACAAATTTCGTGCGGATCTGATTCCGACGATATAGCCACAACCATGGCCAGCATCAGGGGTGCAATCGGCGCTGTAGAAACACGGTTCTTGTCGAACCTGGAGAGGTAAAGTTGACTTCACTTCGTCCCAAATGTGACGCGCTATTTTCCACCGTTTGCGGTTTTAGGGTCGTCACGTGGGAAGGCCGCTTTCAGGGTCTGGATGATCCGATCCAACTCGTCTTCGCTACGATCGCGGAGAAAGCGTGCAATCCAGTCGTCATCGGGATGGCGAAACAGGGCCGAAATGTCGTCTGTACCGAGCAGTTCGGATAGCCGCTCAAGGTGATCCTGCTTGGTGGGAACCGCGCCATCGAACCAGCGTTTAACCGTGCTTCGCTCGACCTCCAAGTCGCGCGCGATGTCCGACTGTCGCATGCCGCGCTTCTCCGCCCACTCTGCAATGTAGTGCACGCGGCGTGATGATTTGTTGGTGTGGATTCTCGGCGGTTGCGGCATGCACAACAGATACATCATCCACAACTTTCTGTCGGTAGCGATAAACGCAACAAATTCCTTGACAGGAAATTGCGTTTATCGCAACGATGCGCCCCATGACACAGCACCTGAATGCATTGAAGCAGTTCCGCTCGGCAAGGGGATGGAGCCTTAGCCAGATCGGTCATCCGCTCGGCGTCCATCGCTCCACAGTCAAACGCTGGGAAGATCACCGGGTTCCGGCTGAGCGCGTTCTCGAGATTGAGCGGCTCACGGGTATCGCTCGGCAGATGCTCCGACCCGATCTGTATCAGTCGGAATGCGAAGCGACGACAATGCAACTTTTGCAAATCGATCTTTCCAATGCACCCCGCAACCCAACCGCAAATGCGGAGGGTTCGGCATGAAGCTCGCGCGCGCTTCCACGGATCACCAACGCAATGCGCTCAAGCTTGCGATGAAGCGCCAGGTGAAGGCCTGCGCCGGGCAGGAATCGGCCGCATCGATCACCCGCGTCGGACCGCAGACGCTGTCCGACTATGCGAATACCGCCAACGATCGTTATCGCGACATCCAATGCCCGGTTGATGTCCTGCTCGACCTGACGCTCGACGGCGGACCTGTGGCGCTTGTGGAGCTGTGCCGGCTTTCCGGCGGCGTCTATGTGCCGCTGCCTGCGGTGGGCGCTGGTTCCGATTGGGCGCGCGAGATTGGTGATGTGGCGCGTGAGGCCGGCCAGGCGGTGTCGCGGCTGTGTGAGGCCTTGTCAACAGGCGGCACGATCACCGCGGCGGAAGCCCGCGGAATGGAATTGCGGCGCGAGGTCAAGGAAGCGATCGAGGCGCTGGCCGCCGTCGACATGCATCTTCAGCAGCTCGAAGAGACCGATGCCGAGCCGGCAAGGGCAGGCGCATGAGTAGCTGCGCCCCGCATTTCTCTGAACACGACGCCGAGTGCGCCACGTCAACGGCGGCGACCGGCAGGAACCTGCAATGCGATGTCCGCGGCCTCTCGCGGCCGCGCCTTGCGCAGCGCCCCGGCGGGTTTTCCTCCCGCCCGACCGGGGCGCCTGACCTCTCCAGCCCGCGAGGCCTGTCATGAGCGCCGCACGCCAATTCGAACCGGTTCTGCAATTTGATCTCGATCTCGCGTTGCGACATGTCGATGAGTGGTTTGCCGCGACGATCGCCGATCTCTTTCAGTCGGCATTCGCGGAGGACCCTGAGCTTGTCCGCGAAGAGCGTGGACGTGCCGGCTGCGCGGCGTTGTTGGCACGGATGCGCCTGGTGCACGGAGCCGTGTCGTTTGGTGACGTGAATACAATCTTGCGCGAACTCGGTGCGGTTTCGATTTGGGATCAAGTGCCGACCTTCGATACGAGCGAGCCTGAGGTCCTGGCGTTGATCGTTCGGATGCAGATCCGATTTGGCGTCTCGATTATCGAGATTTTTGGCCGTGAAAAGCCTGGATCAACTGTGAAGGCTCGCGACGCGCTGTTTCACGACCTGCGCCACGAGCTGCAGTGGTCGGTGGGTGAGATTGCTTGTTGGTACAGCGCGCACCGTGTCGGCCCCGCGGGGCAGACGGCGCGCGCGACTGTGCGGTCCGCGATCGAGCGCCACGAAGATGAGCGGGTGTCCGAATGAGGCCCCGCATCCTCACCGATCAAAGGGCGCCGCGTCGCGCGCTCGAACGCAATGCGCACTCCGTCCTGGCGGGACTGGCCGATCTCTATGCGGTCCATCCGGGCGGCATCACGGCCGCCGTCTTGATTGCGGCGCACGGATTGCGAATGCGTGCCGCCGCCACCGTTCTGATCGAACTGGTCATCTCCAGACAGGTGGCGTTTCACGCGACGCCGCAAGGCTATGTCACGGCGGTTTGGCCGTTGGATGCATTGCCGCCGATGGGCGGCGATGAACGCGCGCTTTTGCGTCTGGTCGCAACTGAGGCGCAAGCGGGTCCGGTCTCCATTGATCGCCTGGCGACCGTGAGCGCGGTGTCCCGCTCGGTCACGGCGGTTCTGGCCAGCCGGCTCGCCGTCAAAGGCGTGCTGAGCCTTGTCGAAACCCGATCCGGGCGCACTGTCCAAATCACCGAACGGTATCGCGATGCGCAGTGAACCCTTCATCGGCGCACATGCCGTCCGGCTGGAAACGGGCGCCGAATACGTGCGGCTCTGCCTGCCGCGCGACGGCACCGGGCCGCGGCTCGATCGCACTGAGATCGGCCGGCTGCGCGGTCTGCTGGCAATGGCCGAGGCCGAACTGGACAGTCTGCCGGACGATGGTCAGCGGCACGTGGTGCCGATCCTGGAGGAACTGTGGTGAGCAATCCGTCTTCAAATGGGCTTGGCCCGCGGTCGATCATGAAACTGTTCACAAGCGCGCGCCGGGCGCACCTGGGGCTCAGCACGGCAACGGCTGCAAAAGCCGCCGGTGTGACCAAGGTTGAGCTTGAGGCGTCTGAACGAGCCGCGCCCTTGAAGCGTGACGTGTTCACGCGCCTTGCCGAGTGGAACGGATTGCCGCCGCAGGCATTCGAAAACCGCGCCAGCCATTGGAGGCGCGGATCATGAGCGTGCATTCGATCCTTCATCGCATCGCCCTGGAACGCGACATGGCGGCGCGAGACATTCCTGCGCAAGACGGCGCCAACCGTGGCGCGCGCGCGGTGGCGGCGCGGCATCACGCGGCCTTTGCGCTATTCACCGAGACAGACCTGCCACTTGCAACGATTGCCGCGGAACTTGGGCTTTCAGATCATGCGGCCGTCGCTCACGGGATCAAGGCGCATGCGGCGCGGGTTGGTGTTCACGTTGAGCGCGTTTCCGATTTACGTGCGCCGCGCCGTGAGCCGGTGATCGACCGCGCGGCCTTTGCCTATCGGCTTGCCGGTTGGATGAAGACACGCGGGTTGAGCCGCGCGGACGCCGCCAAAGCGTGCGGCGTATCGGTCTCCACGATCCGCAAGATCCTGACCGGACAGACGATCGATGATCAGAGCCTCGTGGCGGTCCTGTCGGTCACCGGCGTGCTGCTGGCGTCGATCCGCATGCCGAGCTTTCAGGAGCGCATGGATGTTTCACATGAACCCCATGTGAAACGCGGAGAGACCAGCGCCGAGGCCCGCCCATGATCCGCTGGCTGCAATACGTCCTGCTGACGGACTTCGTTCACTTCCTGGCTGCGGGCTGGGTGGTCGCCGACGATCTGCACGGCACGCACCACGGCGCCTGGTCGATCCTGATGGAATGGAAGGGGAGGGCGAGCCATGCTGACGAGTTTTGAGGAAGGCGCCCTCGCGATGGCGATGGAGCGCGCGCGCCGACGGTGGGAGCGGACCGATGCGGAAGCCGACTACACCAATTTTTTGGAGGCGGAAAACCGCTGGATGAAGTGCCGGCTCGGTCGGCTTTGCGTGGCGGTCGCACAGCGCCAACGCGGTGAGGTCGCTCCCAGCGGGTCGAGGGAGAAAGCTCCGAGACAGGCGCGGATTGCGGGGAGGTGGCAATGAGCTTCTCGGCGTCAGAACTCGATCGCATCAAGGCGATCCCGATCTCGCAAACCGTCGGTCGCGATGTGAGTTGGGATGCATCCAAGTCCAACTTTTCCGCGGGCGATCATTGGGCGTGCTGCCCCTTCCATGCCGAGCGCACGGCAAGCTTCCATGTCGATGACCGGCGCGGCACCTACAAGTGCTTTGGCTGTGGTGCGGCCGGCGACGGCATCACGTACCTCATGGAACGGCACGGGCTGTCCTTTGTCGAAGCGGTTGAACTGCTCGGCGGGCGGGCGGATGCGCCGCCGCCGGACCCGGCAGACGAGGTGCGGCGGCAAGCGGAGCGCGCAGCACACCAAGCGGCAAGCGAGAAAGCCGAGAACGCCTTTCGCGAGGAAGAGCGGCGCAAGGCCTACCGGATCTGGAAAGCCGGGCGCGGCTTCGTCACCTCGCCGGGCAATCTTGTCTATTTCCACGGGCGGGGCCTCAGTGCGCCGGAAGACGCGCCGCTGCGCTATCTGCACGAGTGTCCTTATTGGCTGCCGCCATCAAGCAAGGGCGAGAGGCCTGTGTTGATCTATTCCGGCCCGGCGATGCTGGCCGCGATCACGGGCCCGGATGGCCGGTTCCTCGGCGTTCATATGACCTGGTTCGACAAGGACCGACCCGGCGAGAAGCTCAGCCTCGCGCATCCGGTCACCGGTGAAGATCTGCCGGCCAAGAAAATCCGCGGCTCGAAGAAGCGCGGCTGGATCCTGCTGCATGACCCGCGTCGCTATGGTCAGGCGTTTCAGCGGCTGGTGATCGGCGAGGGGATCGAGACGGTGCGCTCGGTGTGGCAGGCGGAGCTGCGCGTACGCGGGCAGGGGAGGCTTGCAACGACCGGCTACGCGGCCTCGGTCGACCTGCAGCACCTGGGCGGCAAGGCGGTGGCCACGGTGAAGCATCCAACCATGACCGTGACGACGAGCTCCGGCCAGGTACGTGCCTCGCGGGTGCCGGGTCCTGAGCCGCATCCAGATGATGAACGGGCGCTCATGCTTCCTGAGACGATCATCGAGGCCTTGATGCTGGGCGATGGCGACAGCGATCGTTTTACGGCCGAACAGGTCCACATGCGGGCGGCAAAGCGCTGGATGCAACCGGGCCGCACGATCCGCAGCGCCTGGGCGGATGACGATGAGGATTTTAATGATCCATTGCGCAGGCCGCGCAAGCGAGCGGACGCGGAAAGCGAATTGGTGGGGGCATGAGCGACATCCATGAAGCCTATGGCGCAATCGTCTCGCGCATCGACGCGGCCGAGGCCTATGACTTTGGCCAGCCCGCGGGCTTTGCTGACAGACCGAGCGGCATCTCTGACGGTGACGCGGACGACCTTGGCGCTCCCGAGGACTCTGGCGCCGCCAAGCAGCCGCAGCACTGGGGATACTCGGTTGAGCGGTTGAATGAGGAATGGGCGCTGGCGCTTGTGGGCTCCAAAGCGGTGATGGTGCGCGACAAGCCCGATGCGCCGATCGAGGACCGGGTGCGGATTATCCAGATCGAGGCGTTCCGCGCGCTCTACGCCAACCGGTTCACGCAGATCCTGCACGATTCAAAGATCAAGACGATCACCTGGTCGAAGCGCTGGGAGACGGACCGGGACCGGCGACAGTTCGATGGCATTGAGTTCTTTCCCAATCATGACGGCGCGGTCGGGACGCCAGGATATCTCAACCTGTGGCGCGGCTTCGCCCTTGTGCCGGATGCGCAGGCCGGCAGCTATGCCATCTTTCGCGATCACGTGTTCACCAACATCTGCGGCGGCGACGACCAGCTCTTCGCCTGGGTGTTTGGATGGTTCGCGCATCTGATCCAGCGGCCGCGGGAGCGCATTGGCACAGCCCTGGTGGTGCGCGGATTGATGGGCACCGGCAAGACGGTGCTCGGTGAGGTGATGGGCTCTCTGATCGAGCAGCACTACTTCATGGTCGATGACCCGCGCTACATCACCGGCCAGTTCAATGCCCATATGGCGGCGTGTCTGCTGCTGCAGGCGGAGGAAGCGGTCTGGGCCGGCGACAAGGCGGCGGAAGGCCGGCTCAAGGGGCTGGTGACATCCAAGACGCAGATGATCGAGAGCAAGGGCGTCGATCCCTTCCGCATCGACAATTACGTGCGGCTGATCATGACCTCGAATGAGGATTGGGTGGTGCCCGCGGGCAAGGACGAGCGGCGCTTTTGCGTTCTCGACGTGGCGCCGACCGCCAAGGAAGACCACGGCTACTTCAAGGAGATGTTCGCGGAACTCAACAGCGGCGGGCGCGCGGCGCTCCTGGCCGATCTGCTCGCCTTCGATGTGGATGCGGTCAACCTGCGCAAAATCCCCAAAACGAACAGCCTGCTGGAGCAAAAAATCCGCTCGCTCGATCATGTCGAGTCCTTCCTGTTTGAAAGGCTCTGGGAAGGCAATCTGGTGAAGGGCGCGAACGGTTGGCCGCCGGGCGGGCTGATCCGCAAGGAGAAGCTGTTCGATTACTACCTTGAGGTCTCCGACAAGGTGGGCGTGAAGCGCCGTTCGGAACAGACCGTGTTCGGCATGAAGCTGCAAAAGCTGCTGCCCGACGTGCGGGTGACCAAGCGAATGGACGACGACATCGGAGGCGGGCGTGCCTGGTGCTACGAGTTCCCGTCGCTCACCCAGTGCCGGGAGGCGTTCCAGGCGGCGCTTGGACAAAAGGTCGACTGGCCCAGTGACGAAGATGACGACGGCCACGATGACGGGATGGATCCACAGTTCAGCGACGCGGGGAGACAGGACATGTGGGGTACAGGGCCTGACCGGTCCAACCTTCCCAACCTCGCATTCCCAAGGTTGGACCCGAATACATAAATTGTATCAATGCGATGACCAACCTGCCCAACCTGTCCAACCTATTTTGACGCCCCGCGCACGCGTGCGCGCGAAAAGGCATTGCACCCCTTCCGCCCTGTTCTCCCCCGACGGTGAAATAGGTTGGACAGGTTGGACTTGGATTGCAGGCCTTTGAGATTGCTAGCGAAAACGCGTCCAACCTTTGTTTTTTAAGGTTGGTCAAGGTTGGACAGGTTGGACCGGAGCTCGATTTTGCAAAGAGGCGACAAAACCATGGAGCGGCATGCGATGAAATCAATCGACATTGAGGATCTGGTGCATTGGGCGTTGCGCGATCAGGCGGTAGGCCACGATCTGTCGGAAGGCGCCTATGGGCCGGAGGGGCTGCGGTCGAGCTGGCACAGCGTTGAGACGATCCTGCAGCTGGGCACCATGGTCGACACGTTTGGACGCGCGAACGGGAAGGGCGCCATGCACCCGGACGCGGTGTTGGTCGGCGACGCCCTGCGCGGGATGGATGCGCACGAGCGTCGGCTGGTTCTGGGCTACGGCATGGCGGGCACGCGGCCGGATTGGGATTATGAGCCGGAGTTGCGCCCCTTTATCGGGGCCAACGGCAAGCCGGAGGTGGTCAAGCTGGTTGAGCGCGGGCAACGAGGTTTGCGGGACGTGCCGCATCGCTGCGATCTGGAACTGCGCCCATCGCTGGAAGTCGTGGCCCATGCCTGGGCGACCTATCGCGACTGGTGGTTCGCGCTGACGTTTCTTTCGGCTTTGCTGCGGCCGAAGTTGGCAAGCCACGCGGTGACAGGGCCGAAGGCACCGTTCTCGCCATGGCTGGGAATGGGGCTGGCGGGGCTGATCGAGGAGATGACCGGCGGGGAAGACGATGCGTCGAGGCAAAATGCTGACAGGGCAGGTGGGTCGACGGTGGCTCGCTCGCTTGACTTGGGAGTTGGACTTGACGCACAACCAACAGGCTAAATTAGGTTGTTGAGCGACTAAAGAGCCGGCGGGGCGAACAGCCCGCGCCGGCTTTTTTGTGGGGCGGATCCGATGGCGGCTGTCACCTTCACATGGCAAGGCGACGGCATGGCTCGTCTCACGGCTGCCGCCAAGAACCTCGAGCCGGGCAAGGCGCGCCATGCCTTTCGCCGCGGCATCAACAAGGCCGGCGACAAGACCTATACCGCCACAAAGCGCACGGTCGCCAAGCAGGTCGGGCTGTCGCAGAAGCAGACCGAGGCCAAGGGCGGCTTGCGGCGCGTGCGGGCGAATTATTCCGCGCTGGAATATCTGATCATCTCGCGCGGCGGTCATATCAGCCTGAAAGAGTTCAAGGCGCGCCAGATCGCCAAAGGCGTCTCGGCGGCGCCCTGGGGCATCCGCCGTGTCTTCGCCAGCACCTTTGGGTTGAGCGCCGGTAAGCTCGGTGGCCACGTCTTCAAGCGCGCGGGTGCGGCGCGGTTTCCAATCGCAAAGCTGTTCGGCCCGGCGATCCCGCGCGAGATCGTCAAGGACGCGAGCCGTGCGGCTTTTGTCGAGACCGTGGCGCGCGAACTGCCGCCGAAGATCGAACATGAGATCCGCCGCTTGATGAAGGGCACGGCCAGCTGAGGCCAGCGGCCGGCGGGCGAGGCCCGGGCCTCCCCCAGATTTAGGGACCGTTTCCGCCCGAGCCTCCTGCGGGGGCGCGGCCGCGCGGGATTGCGCCAGTCTGACACGAAACTCGAAGCCTAAAGAGCTAAACAGCCGGGCTAAACAACACGAGGTTTGGAACGTGAGCGAGCCCCTTGCCCAAGAGACCCTCGTCTCGAAAGGCGAGTTCGCCAAGCTGATCAACGTCACGCCTGGGCGGGTGTCGCAATACATCACCGAGGGCAAGCTGACGGCGGATGCCTTTGACGGCTCGGGGCGTAGCGCCAAGGTGCGGGTCGAGCAGGCCTGCCGTCAGCTGAAGCTCCGGCTCGATATCAGCCAGCGACTTGGCAATGGCATCACGACGCGGCTGGAGCCGCAGGTGCCGCTGATGGCGATGCCGGCCGCCCAGCCCGCCCGGGTGTTTGAGCCGCGCGAGCCTGAGGAAGACGTCTCGGTCGAGGCGCAGCTCAAGCGCGAGAAGCTTCGCGAGGCCCAGTATCGCAACCGCAAGGCGGCGGAAGAGGAAGAGGCGCGCAAGGGCCGGTTGACCGAGACCGTTGCCGCGCGCGCGCAAATGGCGTCGGTTGCCGCGGGCATGCTTCAGGTGTTTGAAGGGTCGCTTGCCGATATCGCATCGGCAGTGGCCGCAAAGTTCAGTGTCCCGCAGCGCGACGTGCTGCACCTGTTGCGCGCGGAGTTCCGCAACCTTCGTGACAGGGCGAGCGAGCAGACACGACGTCGGCAGGAAGAAATGCCGGAAACACTATCGACCAGAATCGAGGCTGAGAGCTGAGCCATGACATCCATGATCGTCGAGACCGCCAATGCTGAATGGTTGGCGGCCGATGTCATGGCTGAAATCCTCAATCCCCCGCCGCCGGTCGACTATCTCGCCTGGGCGGAAGCCAACATCGTCTTTTCCGAGCGTGAGAGCCCTTATCCGGGACCGTACAATCGGGCGCTGTTTCCGTACTTCGATGAGATTCTGCGGGCGATGTCACCGGACGATCCATGCCGGGTGGTGACGGTGAAGAAGTCGGCGCAGCTTGGCGGCACGGTGCTGGCGAACATCTTTACCGGCGGGTCGATCGCCATGGACCCGGGTGATTTCCTCTATGTGCATCCGACCGACGGCAACGCGCAGCGCTGGTCGAAGATGAAACTCGTGCCGATGCTCAAGGGCACCACGGCGCTACGCAAGCTGTTTCCGATGCGCTCGCGCGATGGTCTGGACTCGGTTCTCTACAAGGAAAGGGTCGACGGGCGCGGCGCGATCCAGATCTCGGGCGCCAATTCGCCCGCTTCGCTCAGCCAGGTGACGATGAAACGGCAGGTCCAGGACGATCTGTCGAAATGGGAGATCAATTCCGCCGGCGATCCGGAGACGCAAGCCGACAGTCGTTCTCAGGCGCATGAGTTCGCGAAGATCGCGAAAATCTCGACGCCGATGATCATGCCGGGGTGCCGCATCACCCGCAATTTTGAGGCCGGCAGCGAGGAGCACCCTTACGTGCCTTGTCCGCACTGCGGGCACATGCAGGTGCTGGTCTGGTCGAACATGCTGGAGAACCTCGATGAGGAAAAGCCGGAAGCGGCTTGCTTTGTCTGCGAGGGACCGGAGTGCGGCGGCGTCATCGAGGAGCATCACCGCGCGCAGATGCTGCGCGAGCTGGAATGGCGGGCGCACAATCCGCGCGCGCGGCGCGAGCATCGCTCGTTTTGGATCTGGTCGGCCTATTCGATCCTGCAAAGCTGGGAGCGCATCGCGCGCTCCTGGCTGAAGGCCAAGGGCGATCCGGCGAGCGAGCAGACGTTTCTGAATGATGTGGTCGGTGAGGCCTACCAGGCGCAAGGCGAGGCACCGCCCTGGGAGGAGTTGCGCGACCGCGCGGCCGAGGCGCATTACGACCGCGGGCGGATCCCGTCCGGCGCCCTGGTCATCACGCTCGGCATCGATTGCCAGACCGACCGCGTGGAGTGGCAGGTGGTTGGCTGGGGGCGGCACAAGAACCGTTTCGTCATCGACTATGGCGTCATTCCCGGTCACATCGCGGAAAGCCAGTGCCAGGCCAGTCTCGACGGCCTGGTCGCGCAGGCGTGGATGAACGAGGCCGGTCATCAGATCGTGGCCGACAAGGTCGCGATCGACGGCAACGCCTGGACGGAAGACGTCTGGGATTGGGTCAAACGGCACCCGGCGTCCCGTGTGATCATGGTGCGCGGCAACAACCGCGACACGGCACCGCTGCTGGAGCGGGTAAAGAAAGAGCGCAACCGGCGCACGGGCAAGGTGCTGCGCTATTCCAAGCGGTTTTATTCGTTCAACGCGTCTGTCCTGAAGATGGCGTTTTATCGCAACGCCAAGAAGATCGATCCGCTGGAGACCGGCTATGTGGCCCTGCCGCGTGGGCTTGAGGATGAATATTTTCGCCAGCTGACGGCCGAGCGCCGGGTCGGCAAGCGAACGCGGGACGGGTTTGAGGAATTCCGCTGGGAGAAAGATCCAGCGCAGGCCAATGAGGCGCTCGACACGATGAACCAGGCAGAAGCCGCGGCGATGCGTTTTGGCATTCGCGGCATGCCGGACACTGTGTGGGACGCGCTGGAAGCCGCGCGCGAAACCCCGGCGCCAACTGGTGAACAGCTCGACATTGAAGACCTTATGGACCGGCCGGCCGCTGTCGTGCCGGACAAGGCCAGGACGGCGAACAAGTCTTCAGGCGAGATCAAGGCATCGCGCCGCAGCAAGTGGGCTCATCGATGAGCATTTTTGGTGGCCTCTTCAACCGGCGCCCTGATCGGGCAGCTGGCGGACAGCGCGCGGCTGCCCGGCCACAGGCGCGCTATTTGCGCGATACCACGTCGGGTGTCATCCAGGCGCGTCAGCCGGTACTGGCCGAGAGCCGCGACGATATCGGCCGGTCGTGGCGGCGCGCCGCGGCCCTGGCAAACGACTTGATCCAGAACTCCGGCCGGCTGAAGGGCGCCGTCGACCAGGTGTTGGCGGACACGGTCGGCATTGAGTTGACGCTCAATCCGCAACCGGACCTCACAGGCCTTGGATACGACGAGGCGGAGACGACCGCCTTCGTCCGGCTCATCAAGCAGCGCTGGAAGCGCTTTGCGTGGAACCCGGCCGAGTGCGACTTCCGCGGCAAGTTCACGCTGCCGCAGCTGGTCGACATCGGTCTGCGCTGGCACATCGCCTATGGCGAAGTGACCGGGGTGCTCGACTATATGCCGGCAGCCGAGCGGCGGCGGTACGGCATCACGACGGGCTCGAAACTCTGTCTGGTGCCGCCGCCTCGACTTGTGCAGGACACCAGTGAATTCGAGGGACTGCATCAGGGCGTCTATCACGACGAAAACGGGCGGGCGGTTGGATATCTGTTGCAGGATCGCGACCCGGGCAGCTTTCGCAAGCGGCGCTACCCGGCGCGCGATGCGGATGGCCGCGCGGCCTTCATGCACATCTTCGATCCGGTTGATGCGACGGACGTGCGCGGGATCTCGGTGCTGACGTCGGCGATCCGCAAGCACATCCAGCACGAAATGCTGGACGACGCGACGCTGCAAACCGCGATCCTGCAGACGATCTTCGCGGCTGTGCTCACCAGCGAGCAGCCGTCGGCCGACGCGTTCGAGGCGCTGGAAGCGCTCAAGGATGCCGATGGCGGGTCCAAATATGTCGGCGAGTTCGTTGATTATCTCAGCGGCAGCTTGGAGCGCGCTGCCGACAGCCGGTTGACGGTCGGCAGCGATCCGCAAGTGTCGCATCTGGCGCCGGGCGAGACCTTCGACATCAAGACGGCGGGCACGCCGGGCAACCAGTATCTGCCGTTTTCCGCAGCACTTGGCCGAGACATGGCGCGGGCCATCGGCATCACCTACGGCGGGCTGACGATGGACCACACGAGCGCGACCTATTCCTCGGTGCGCATGGAGAATTCCTCGATCTGGCCGGTGGTGATGCGTCGTCGCGAGCGGATCGCAGCACCCATCAACCAACAGGTCTATGAGAACTGGTTTGATGAGGAAATCGGCGAGGGTCGGATCCCCTTCAAGGGCGGCTATCGGGCGTTTGCCGCCAACCGTGAGCGGGTGACCTGGGCGCAGTGGCAGGGACCGGCCAAGCCTTCGGCCGATGACCTGAAGAGTGCCAAGGCGGCAAGCGAGCGGATTTCCAACGGCACCTCGGCCATTCAGATCGAGGCTGCGGATCTGGGCATCGATCCGGACGAGCTTTTTGAGATGCGGCGGCGCGAGCATCAGCGGTACGTCGACGCCGGCATGCGCAGCCCGTTCGACCGCAACCATTCCGCCTCTGACCAGGCGGATGGTGGATCCGGCACCAGCTCCGGTTCCGGCACAGACGATCAGCCAGGGGCGGCCGCATGACGGTGATCAAGATCCAGGACCGCACGCTCGACACAAGCGATCCGTGTGCCGTTGCCGAGACCTTGAGGGCGCTGCGGTTGCAGATCGCCGCGGGCGGCCAGGCTGAGACGGTTCGCTTCGGCGAGGAAGAGGTCCGCTATTCGGCTGCCAACCTGAAGCTGCTGGATCGCGAAATCGCGCGCTTTGAAGGCGCGTGCTCAGTGGCGACGACAGGTCGCCGCCCACGCCGACGCTATGCGCGCCGGATCCGTTGGGACTAGGAGAGTTCACATGCCAGTTTCCGTGTCGCCCGAGGGCGAGCTCGTTCTTTACGGGTTCGTCGGGGATAACCTGTGGGATGAGGGTTTTACGGCCCGCGAGGTCCTGGATGCGCTCGCGGAAGCGGGGCGCGGCACCGATATCGTGGTGCGGCTCAATTCCGCCGGCGGCTATGTCGACGATGGGGTCGCCATCTACAACGCGCTTGTCGCGCACAAGGGCCACGTGACGGTGCAGGTCGACGCGATCGCGGCCTCGTCCGCCTCGATCATCGCCATGGCGGGCGACGATCGCGTGATGCTGTCGGGCGCGCTGATGATGATCCACGATCCGTCGCGCGCAACGATGGGCACGGCCGCCGATCATGAGAAATCAAAATCCATTCTCGACAAGCTCGCAGCCCTGATGGCCGGCATCTACGCCGACGTGACGGCTGAGGACGAGGAAGGCTTGCGCATCGAGATGCGCGACGAGCTGTGGCTGACCGGCGAGGAGGCTGTCGCGCGCGGCTTCGCGACCTCGGCAGGGACCGCCAAGGCCAAGGCCTTCGCGGCCTTCGATTACCGCACCTATGCCCATGCACCGCAGCGCCTGGTCGCGCTGGCGAAGAAGAAACGCTGGTCCTTGGAAGAGGCCCGCACGGAGGCAGCGGCAGGCGCCGCCCATCCCCGCAAACAGGAGATCGAGATGACGGAGAAACCGAAGGCGGAGGATGACGCCGCTGTTGCAAAGATCAAGGCGGAGGCGAGCGCTTCCGCCCGGTCCGAGGCGCACGCCCGGATCAAGGCGATCACGGCCTGCGATGAGGCCAAGGGCCGCGCGGCGCTCGCCGAACATCTCGCCTTTGAGACGGAGATGTCTGCGGACGACGCGGTGAAAATTCTCGCCGCCGCGTCGAAGGAAACCGCGGCCACTGAGAACGAAACCGACGTGACTGGCGGCACCGATGCGCAGGCCTATGAGCAGCGCCGCATGGCTGCCGCTGGCCAGGGCGTGCCCGGCCAGCGATCCGAAAAGCCCAAGGCGTTCAGCAGCGGCGAGATCTATGCGCTGCGTCGCCGTGCCCTGAAGGAGGCCTAGGCCATGGACATTAAAACCGAGGGCGCCCGCGACCTGGGCTTTGTTCTCTCGCTGGCATCGGGCAAGCGCTCGCTCGACACGATCACGATCGCCAGCGGCGCTGGCCGTCTCGAGTCTGGCACGGTGCTCGGCCGGATCACCGCGAGCGGCAAGTTCATCACCTCGCCCAATGCCGAGGTCGTGGACATCGAGGGGGCGGAGATCGCCACCGCGATCCTTGGCTATGGGGTCGACGCCACCGACAGCGATGTCGAGGCGGTGGTGGTCGACGGGGACGCCGAGGTCAAGGAACCGATGCTCGTCTTCGACGCCTCGGTCGATGACGCGACAAAAATCGCAATCAAGGTCGAGCAGCTGCGCGCTGTCGGCATCAAGGCTCGATAGGAGGGCGACACATGCCTGGAAACGATATTTGGGACGCGGACGGTTTCACGCTGGAATCGCTGACCGCCGCGGTCAACAAACAGCCCTACCGTCCGGGACAGGTCTCGGCGACCGGGATCTTTGACGAGGACGGCGTCACAACCACCGTGCTCTCGATCGAAGAACGCGAAGGCAGGCTGGCGCTCGTTGAGCCGAGTGTGCGCGGCGGCGCCGGCGAGACGACTGGTGACGAGAAGCGCAACCGCATTCCCTTCGAGGTCGACCACTACGAGCGCAACGATGCGGTGAAAGCCGATGAAGTCCAGAACGTGCGCGCCTTCGGCACCGAGGATCGCCTGGAAACTCTCATCGAACGGATTGAGCGCAAGGCGCAGCGCCATGCGGCCGATCTGACCATGACGCTGGAGCATCAGCGTGTCGGTGCGATCAAGGGCATCGTCACGTCCAAGTCCGGCAAGGTCCTTCATGATCTCTATGCGCGGTTTGGTCTTGCTGTTCCCGCACCGATCTCGCTGGAGCTGGATGTCGAGGCGAGTGATGTCGGCGGTCTGTGGCAGGACGTCATCTATGCCATGGAAGACGAGCTGGACGAGCCCTATGACGGCATCCACGTCTTCACCGGCCGCGACTTCCACAAGGCCCTGTGGCGGCACAAGTCGGTGCGCGACACCTTCCTCTACAACACCGGCGCCGCGGTGCTGCGCCAGGACGTGCCGGACACGTTCGAGTATGGCGGAGCGACGTGGGAACGGTACCGCACCGGTGCGAAGGCGACCTCCGATCTTGGTGCGCCCTATATCGCCGCCAATGAGGCACGCGTGATCCCGAAGGGTGTCTCCGATCTCTTCATCACCCGCTTCGCGCCGGCCGACTACGAAGAGACGGTCAACACGCAAGGGCTGCCCTTCTATGCCAAGCAGTACGCCATGCGGAACGGCAAGGGGCGTGAGCTGGACGTGCAGATGAATGCGATCTCGCTCTGCACGCGCCCCGGCTCCCTGCGCAAGCTCACGCTGACCTGAGGGTGATTCAATGGCAGAGAAGAAAATCCGCATCTCGTCGCCGCGCGGCCTGATCATCCCGGGCGCGGTATTGGGCAAATCAGCCGACGTCCGGGTTGGACCGCATGAACCGGTGTCTGTGCCGGTGGCCTATGGCCTCAGCCTGATCGGCGATCGTTTCGCCGAGCGGGCAGGGGCCAAACCGGCGGCCGTTGAAAAGCCCTTGGTCAATGAGCCAGACGATCCGCCTGAGACCTTGCCGCTGGCACCGGGGGGCATGCTGCCGACCGGGGCGGACTGACCAAGATGGCCGGCCCATGGAAAACCCGCCTGGCGTTCGCGCGCCGGGCGATCGACGCTGAATTCGGCGAGACGTTTCGCGTCGAACCGATGCGCAAGAGCCAGTATCAGGGCGCGGTTGCTGATCCGGACCGAGCGCCCTTCACGCTGGAGATCGCGCATCTGCGCAACCATGGCGGCGAGGACGATCTCGGCGGCGCCGGCTCGAAGTCGTGGTCGGTGCTGATCGCCGGCGGAGCGGCCGAGCTGCATGTCGATCCGGACAGCTATCCGCTGGCCCGGACCATCCTCAAGGGCGATCAGATCGTGGCGTTGGATCGCAACAGCGAGCCGCGTTTCGAAGTGGCGCGGCTGGACCGCGATCAGCGCAATCGGCTGGTCTTTCAATTGGCGTTCAAATCATGAGCCTTGTTCGACTTCTGGTGCGGCTTGCCACCGTCAAGGCGCTCGGTGGCGCCACCTGGGCGGGTGCCGCCGTGCGCGACAGCGAGATCGCGCCAATCGACGCGGCGGCCGAGAACGAACGCCAGCCGTTTATCTCGGTCTATGTCGATGAGACCAGGACCTCGCCTCAAGGCAAGGATCTGCTGGCCGGCAGCACCGACATGTCTTTGGTGCTCGAGATCGGCATCACGGCGCAAATGTGCGTGCGTGATGAGCATGGTCGGGAAGTGACAGAACAGGGTATGCCGGTGACCGACGCCGGTCTTGAGCTGACGCTCGATGTGATCCAGCGCCAGGCGCTCAGCGCCCTGATGGATCCGAACAATGACTGGGCAGATCTGTGGCGCGGAATGGTCACGAGCGTGCGCTCGATCGAGATGCAGCGCGGCGCGAAGGCCCAAGACGGGCCGCGGTTCGCCGGACGGCAGATCGTCTTGTCCTGCGCGACCTTGCGCGACCCGGCCTTCGGCGTGGCCTTGAGCGGGATCTGGCCCACAGCCCTTGCCTTGATCGAGGCGGATCCTGAAGTCGCCTATCTGGCGCAGGTGATCCGGACCGTGGTCGGGGAGGATGCGGGCATGTCCGCCTGGAAGACCGTGCAAGCGCAGCGCGGCCTGTCGCTTGGTGAAGCCCGCGGCCTTTCGATCACGCCACCAGTGGGAGCCGAAGCGGCGGCCCCTGATTTTGCTGAGCCGACACTGGTCGAGCCGGCGCCCGTTGAACCTTCTCCAGGTGCGGCATGAGCCTGCCGGATCAGATCGTGGATCTTTATCGACGCATTGCGGAACTGGAGCGACGCGGCCGTAACGCCAAGCGCACCGGCACGGTGAGCGAGGTCGATCATGCCAAGGGACTTGCGCGGGTGATGCTGTCGGAACCGGACGGCGTGCCCTTCGTCAGCCCTTGGATGCCTTGGAAGGAAGTCGCCGCCGGCGACATCAAGAGCCACATTCCACCATCCGTCGGCCAGCAGGTGACGGTGTCATCCGAGAACGGCGATCTGACTGATGGCGAGATCGACATGTCGGTGCCATCGACCGCCAATCCGCGCCCGCACGACGGGCCGGAGGCCGTGATTACCAAGGGCAGCGTGCGGATCGAGATCGCCGACGCGCTGGTCAAAATCGACACACCGAAAGCGGTGATCAATTCGGACGCCGTGCATTTGGGCGGCGAGGGCGGACCCAAGGTCGCCCGCCTGGGTGACAACGTTCTCGTCGGCGCCGGTTCTTCGGCCGGGATGTGGCCGATCGTGGAAGGCTCGTCGCGAGTGTTCGCGGCAGATTGAAGGGAATAAGACATGCACCGCAGATCCTATGACGTCGCTATCGCCGGCTTTTTCGCGGGCGCCTGGAAGGACGTCGGCGAGACGATCGCGCTGACGGATGCGCAGGCCAAATATCTCCTGATCGAGGGCAAGATCGCGCCGAAGACTGTTGCCTCCAAGCCGAGCGACGCCGTTGCCGGTACGCCGGCCAAGGCAAGCCGCAAGGCGGCCCCCGAGCCGGCCGAGGGCTAGGCCTTGGCCGGCTCCACCGGCGTTGACGCCTCAGCGGGCGTAACGCTG
Source organism: Breoghania sp. L-A4 (assembly GCF_003432385.1). NCBI lineage: Bacteria > Pseudomonadati > Pseudomonadota > Alphaproteobacteria > Hyphomicrobiales > Stappiaceae > Breoghania > Breoghania sp. L-A4. Next base: position 703,020 of record NZ_CP031841.1, read on the forward strand.
TCTGGCTGGCCGCACGTCGCACAATCGATTGCGACAATCCTGACGACGCGCATCGGCGCAAGGGTGATGCGGCGTGACTTTGGTTCAGACCTGATGAGCCTGGTTGATGCGCCGATCAGTGACCGCGTGGTGTTGGCGATGTTTGTGGCCGCAGCGACAGCGCTCAATCGTTGGGAGCCGCGGTTTAGCCTTGACCGGGTGGCCATAGCGGCAGCCGGGGCTGAGGGCGGCATCTTGCTTGTGCTGAGCGGGACTTATTTTCCGCGCGGCCATCTCGGCGATTTCAATGTGCAAGAGGATGCGCAGACGCGCGTGGTGGTGTCGCAATGAGCCGTTTCACCGCTCCCGATCTGGCGACACTTGCAGCGCCCGATGTTATCGAGACGCTCGACTATGAGGCGATCATCGCCGCGCGGCTGGCCAAGCTCGTTGAGCTCTATCCCGCCTTCGACGTCGGCGCTCTGGAAACCGATCCTTTGCGCATCGCGCAGCAGGCGGAAGGCTATTTTGAGCTGCTGTTACGCGCCCGGGTGAACGACGCCGCCAAGACCGTTTTGATCACACATGCGACGGGCACGGATCTTGACCACCTGGCGGCGTTGTTTGGAACCGCGCGGCAAACGAATGAGCCGGATACGGCGTTTCGTGCGCGGGTGCTTCTGGCGCTTGAGGCGTTCTCAACCGCCGGGCCGGCGGGCGCTTATGAATACCATGCGCGCGCGGCGCATCCTTTGGTCAAGGGTGTCGGTCTTGGCGTGCCGCAGCCGGGTCACGTCGTGGTTGCGGTGCTGTCGAATACGGGGGACGGGACGGCGTCAAACGAGGTGGTCGGCGCGGTACGCGCGCGGCTGATGCAAGATGATATCCGTCCACTGACGGATGCTGTGACGGTCAAGCCGGCAACCATCACGCCCTATGAAATCGCGGTCACACTCAGGGTGCCGTCCGGTCCCGATCCGGACGTGCTGCGCGCGGCCGCCATGTCAGCACTTTCTGCCTTGGCGGCGGCGCGTCATGAGGTCGGCCAGGCGGTCAATGTCAGCGCGATCGTCGCCGCCGCGCATGTCGCCAACGTCCAGAGCGTGTCGGTCGCATCGCCGATCGCGGATCTGACTGCCGCCAGCGATGAAGCTTTTTGGTGTGCCGGCATCACGGTCACCGTCGAGGTTCTGCCGTGATTGCGGCACGCACGATCGTCCTGCCGTCAAACGCGACCCCGCTTGAGCGGGCGCTTGAACGCGTTGGCGCGCGCGTCCTCGATATTCCGGCACCGCTCAAGGATTTGTGGAACCCGGACACCTGCCCGGTGGCCTTCCTGCCGCATCTCGCCGCCGCCTTCTCGGTCGATTTCTGGAATGGCGATTGGGACGAGGCGAAGAAGCGCTCGGTGATCCGCAACGCTGTGCGACACCACCGGCTGAAAGGAACGTTGGCCGGCATAGAGGCTTACGCGGCAATGGCGGGCGCAGAGATCCTGGGCTTACACCGGCCGCCGGAGAAATTCTTCGCCGGTGGATCGGACACGCTGGAGCAGCGCCGCGCCTGGCTGGACGCCTTGCCGGTGATCAAGGTCTATCGCTCGACGGCGCGCGCGTTGCGCAGTCGCGGGATCATCGCCGGTGGCGCGGTGCAGCCGTTCTTCTTGTCGCGCCGCTTCGCGCTCGCATCGGGTGCGACGGTGCGCAAGCGGCCGCGCGCGGTGTTCATTCGCGATGGTGTCGAGACCGAAGTTGGCATCGCGACCGATGTTGAGGGCGTGCGATGCGTGATCCTGCATCGTGCGCTCGGCGTGCGCGCCGCGGCCGGACGCGTGGTGGGACGGTTCGCGCTGGCCACATCGGCTGCGAAGACGGTGGCGAGGATCGCGGCCGATCCCGGCATCGATGATTCGGCATTGGCAAACCCGCTGCGGCCCGCCGGCACGGGCAACGGCATCTTGCCGGCGATTGGCTCGGATCCGATGCCGATCGGGCGTGCATGGTTCTCCCATGCCAACGCCTGGCATCGCTTTGCCGGCGTGTCTTCGGCGCGCCAGCGGATTTTTGAGCGGATCCCGATCGCCGACGATCTGGCTCCCGCCGAACCGCGCAAGTCGACGGCGTTCGCCAGCCTCACCCGCTTGGCCATGCCGGCGCACACGGCCGAGCTGAAAACGTCGATGCCGGGCAAGGGGTTGCGCAATGGCTGGTTCGCAGGCGCGCGGCCGGCGGGCGCATTCGCCGCTTCCGTCGACAAGACCCGCCTGGGCGAGGCCTTCGCTGCCATGCGCGCCGCGAAGCGCCTGTCTGACAAGATCCTGATCGACACGCGGACCTATCGGCCCTTTGAGGCCGGACAACCCCTGTTTGCCGGGCAAGACATCCTTGCCGGCCACATGACCCGAGCTTGAGGAGCACACCATGGACCGTCAGGTCATCATCAACGATTTTCAGGAAGTCCCGGCGTCCGACTTCATGGACATTCAGGGCTTCATGCAGGCCGGCGTCGATGCGCTCGTCAAATACGCGATCCACGATGGTCAGGCCTATGCGGGCTTTGCTGTCGCCGCCTCGGGCACGTTTGATGTGACCATCCAGCCCGGCGTCTACTTCGCGGCCGGCAAGATGTACGCCGCACGCGCAATCCAGACCCGCGACCTGGTCGAATACCAGCCGGTCGCCAACAAGCGGATGGTGGCAATTGTCGCCTGGGGAACGACGATCGACCAGTCGCCTGCGTATCGCGACTATGTCGTCAATCTGGAGACGGAAGAGACCGAGGCGCGGCAGGTCAATATGGAGCGCGCGCGGATTGCCAATATCGGCACCATCGGCGGCGTGGAAAGCGGCGACCCGCAGGCACCGACCATCCCGCTCGATCGCATTGCCGTGGCCTATGTGATCCTGTCGCCGACCGGCATCGAGGAGATCGTCTACAACACCGCGAACGACCTGTCGTCGGCGCGCCGCAACGACGAACGGCTCGACGACGTCGAAGGCTGGAAGGCGCTCGCCGAGCCGCGCATCTCGACGATTGCGACCGACGTCGCCAATCTGTCCAATGGACAGACGGGCCGGGTCGGCATGGAAGACCTGTTTGCCGTCGCCGCGGACGTAGCTAGGCTGAAGGAGTTGCAGGGACTTCCGGACGATTATTCCGACTATGGCGCCGACCGCTATCTCGACACGGATGAGAGCGATACCGACGATCTTGAGTTTCTCGCCAAGGTCGAAGAGGGCGTGCGCTTCGCCCCGGCGAACAAGAACGTCTCCGAGCTGGCGCTGTTTTCCTCGATCAATGCACAGGTGACCCTGACCAACGGATTGTTGCTGCCGAAATTCGCGTCCCAACTGCGGCTGTCGGTCACCGGCTATGTCGGTGAGCAATCGATCACGCAGTACACGCAGACGTCCTACACGGTGGTTGAGAAGACCATGACCCGGCAGCGCGTCCGCTGGGGGCAGATTTATGAGTATTGCACCAACTCGGCCTGGTGGCGCTCGGGTCAATACGACCCTATCACCAAAATCTTCACGCGTGCGGGCGAGACCTTCGAAGTCATCTCCGGCAACGTCTATGCGCACGATTGGATCCGCCTCAAGCAGTATTGGGTCGACTCGGTCGAGGAACCCTACTGGACGGTTGTCGCCAACAATCACACGCTCAACGGTGCCCAGATCGCGCAGACGTTTTTGAACAGCCAGGCTGGCTGGCTGACGGGCGTGGATCTCTACTTCACGCGCCGGGGAACCAGCGGCAACGTGCATCTGACGATCTGCGAACTGACCCCCTCCGGCACGCCGGACCTGTCCGCCGCCGTTCAGCAGGTCACGGTCGATTTTCTCGACCTCAAGCAATACCCGAGCGCCACGACGGTCGCCTTCACGCCGACCTATCTCACCGCCGGCAAGCGCTACGCGGTCGTCCTCACCACACAGGGCAACCACTACATCGGCATGGCCGACGGCGGGGAATATCTCGCCGGCACGTTCTTCTATTCGACCGATGGGGCTTATTTTGCGGGCGATATCAGCAAGGACATGATGTTCGGGCTGCGGTTTGCAAAATTCTCGGCGTCACGTGTCGCGGTCGACATGCAGCCGCTCAATCTTGATGGCGGCATCGCCGGCATCGATCTGCTCGCCGCGATGATAACGCCCGACGCCTGTGACCTGACGTTCCAGGTTCAGCTTGCCAGCGGATGGGTGCCATTGGCGTCGATCACACCAAATGCGCTCGTCGGACTGCCGCCGCTGTTGCCGTTACAGGTCGTTTTCCAGGGGACGCCGGATCTTCATGCGGGTATCGCGCTGAGCGGATCGCAGGTCAGTGTCGAGCGGCCGCGCACGGCGTTCAAGCACATCTCAACGCCCCGCGTTCTCGCCTCCGCCTCCGACACGGTCCGGATCCAATGGGAGCTCGGCCACTGGAATGCCGACTACCACACGTTCACCGCGATCCTGAAAACGGACGGCGGTGACGAGATGCCCGATGTCGTCGCGGACGAAGCGCTTCCCGGCAATCGCCTGAAGCGCACGATGACGTTCAATCTCGACGCTCCCGTTGCCAGCTTCCAGATCGAGGCTTCCGGCACGACCACAACCGCCCTCGACCTCTTCCACATCGAAGAACGCGTCGACGTGGAATTTTAAGGACACCCCACATGAGCCCGAAAAAGAGCACTGAACCGGCGCGGGTCTTTGAGGCAGCGACCGACTACGAGACCCGGGTCGCGCGCGTCGTGACCCACAAGAAAACCGTCCTGCGGCCGTCCGGAACATACGTGATCAAGGGTCGCGTCCTCACTGAGCTTCCCGCCGACGCGATCAAGTCCGCCACCCCGGTCTAGGTGACCGACTCATAAGTTCGCAACCATATGCGGATTGAAGCGAGTTGGACTGACGCGAGAAAATTGTCGTCGCGCTTGTCGTATCGTGTGGCAATGGCCCTGAAGTGTTTGAGTTTGCTAAAGAAACGCTCGACGGCGTTGCGTTGTCGATAAACCCAGGCGCTGAAGGGGAAGGTTTTGACGCGGTTCGGCATGGCGCGGATGTTGGCCCATGCGCCCCGCGCGGCCATTTCGGCGCGCAAGGCATCGCTGTCATAGGCGCGGTCGGCGAGCAGGATGTGACCGGCCTTGAGCGTTTCGAACATGTCGGTGGCCGAGCGTCCGTCGTGGGCCTGGCCTTCGGTCAGCTTGAGGCGGATCGGCCGGCCCTCGGCGTCGACGAGCGCATGGATCTTGGTGGTCAGGCCGCCGCGCGAGCGACCCATGCAACGGGATCGCTCCTCTTTTTTTGGCCGTTGGCGGCATGCTGGTGAACGCGGATCGATGACGAGTCGATCATCTGCACGTCACCGTCGTAAGCATCTGATACCGCTTCAAGAATGCGTGCCCAATGACCGGCCTTGCGCCAGCGGTTGAAGCGGTTGACGCAGGTCGTGTACGGGCCATAGCGCGCCGGAATGTCGGCCCAAGGCGCTCCCGTGCGCAGCCGCCAGAAGATGCCGTTCAGCACCTTGCGGTCATCGGCGCGCGGGACCCCACGCACCTTTGTCGGCAGAAGCGGCTGTATCACAGACCACTCGAAATCCGTCAGATCGAAGCGAGCCATCCTGACCTCCATTGATGGTGGTCAGTGAATCAGAACCCTCGCGCCAAGGGAATCCCGTTTATGAGTATGTGACCTAAGGGACCTCCCATGCCGTCACGCTTTGAAGACTACCGCGTCAAGCGCGGCGACAATCTCGGCGATCCGGCCTTCTGGAACCGCCGGTTCAAGGATCTCGACGCCCGGACATCGGGCGTCGAGGATCAGAAATCGACGCTCGACGCCGTGATCGAGGAAGGCCGGACGGTCTTTCGCGACAAGGCGAATGAGGTCCTGCTGCCGCTGATCAACGAGGTCTATGAGATCGCCGATGTCGGCGCGATGCTGCGTGCGACCAGCGCCACCGAACACGCTGTCTCAACCGGCGGCAAGACTTTTGTCATCGATGAAGGCCAGCGGCTGCGCTTCGCCGCACCCGCCTATGTCGCCATCTATCGGATGACCAGCCCGATCGCGGCGATGCTGGGCGAGGTCGTCTCCTACGACAGCGGCACGGGTGAGCTGACGGTCGACATCGATCGGATCTCCGGGACGGGCGAGCACGGCGCATGGACGGTCACGGCCGCATCCCCATCGGACACGGCCGAGGCCATCGCGACGGTTCTCGCGGCCGTCGACATCGTCAACGCCGACAAGGAAAGCGCGCTGGGCGCGGCGGGGCTCTCCGTTGAGAAAGCCGGGCTCACTGTCTTGAAGGCGGACGAGGTCGCCGCGTTCGCGGTTTCGGTCTCCGATGACGCCGACCGCTCGGAAACCGCGATCGGCACGCTTGAAGGGATTTTTGCCAGTCAGTCCCAAACCTATCTCGGCGCGTTCCCGTCCGATCCGGTGACAGACCTCAACGGCGATGCGCTTGTCGCCGGCGCGGAGTACTGGAACTCGATCGATGGCAACAAGAAAATCTATGACGGCTCGGGCTGGACGGTCGCCTATGTTCCGGTCGGCTCCGAGGTCACGACGATCTTCGGCCGCACGGGCAATATCACGGCGCAACTCGGCGACTATTCCGCCGACAAGATTACGAGCACGGCGATCACGGGGCTTGCCGGCGGCACCATCCAGGCGGTGCTTGGTTCTGTGAAGACCGCGCTGGACGCCAAGGCGTCCGCAGCCGACCTGACGACCGGGCTCGCGGGCAAGTCGGATACCGGCCACACGCACGCTTTTGGTGATCTGACGGGCAAGCCGACGACGCTGTCAGGCTATGGAATCACGGATGGGCGCACGGCGGCGCAGATTGCGTCTGATATCGCGGCGGCGATTTCCGACCGCGCGGCGACGTCCTATGTCGATGCGCAGATCGCGGCACTTCTGGGCGGCGCGCCGGCGGCGGCCCTCGATACGATCGCGGAGCTGGCCGCCGCGCTCACCGACAACGACAGTGACATCGCCGCGATCATGGCGTCGCTGGCGACCAAGCTGCCGGCGGCGAGCTATACGGCGGCGGACGTGCTGGCCAAGCTGAAGACGGTCGACGGCGCCGGCAGCGGCATCGATGCGGCCACGGCCGCAACGCTTGCGACACCGCGCACGATCAGCCTTTCGGGCGATGCCACGGGCAGCATTGCCTTCGACGGTAGCGCGAATGTCACCATCCCGATGACGGTCGGGGATAACAGCCACGCGCACACGATCGCCAACATCACCAGCCTGCAGGCCACGCTTGATGCAAAGGCCCTGGCCAGCCGGACGATCTCGGCGGGCGCCGGCCTGACCGGCGGCGGTGACCTAGGCGCCAACCGGACGCTGTCGGTGGTTAAGGCGACCACGCCGCAGGCGCAGGCCGGTACCGGTACCGGCATCATGGATGCGGCGCTGACCAAGGCCGCGATCGAGGCGCTGGCGCCTCGCGAACCGGACTATGAGAGCGCTGAACTGACGATAACGATGCTTTCCGTGGCCGTCGTTAGCCATGGCCTCGGAGTGAAGCCGAAGGAGGTGCACGTCTGGCTGATCTGCAAGATCGCACAGAACGGATATGCCGTTGGCGAAGAGGTGCCCATTGAGACCACGGGCGGCGTTGAGGTCACAAACAACGGCGTTTCATTCACCGTGAGCGCCACTTCGGTCGATATCATTACCGGTTCGATTTTCTATGGGAAGAACAAGTCGTCACCCGTAAGCAACCCGGCATCGTTTGCCGCTGCAAATTGGAGATACATCGTGAGGGCATGGCTATGATCCAGACAGTCCGCTACGCGGCGCGCCCGGACGGCACTTTCGCCGGCACCTATGTCGATGCCCTGATGCCGGATGGCTGCACAGATACGGGTATCGCACCGGTGGACGGCCGTCAGATCTGGAACGGCTCGGCATGGGGCGACCCGGCGCCATTGGCCGAAGACCTCGAGGCGCATCTCGCGTCGATCCGTTATGACCGCGAGGTCGCGGGAGTCACGGTCGGCTCGATGGAAATCTCCACGGACCGCGACAGTCAGGCAAAAATTCTCGCCGCCCGCGTCGCGGCTATGACTGACCCGGGTTTTGCGACGACCTGGAAGGCGGCAAACGGGTTCTTCCCGCTGGACGCCGCCGGTATCGTTGGCATGTCGGATGCGGCGCTTGCGCACGTCAACACCTGCTTTGCCGCCGAGGCGAGCGTATCCGCCTTGATCGACGAGGAAGGCGTCGTCGATCTTGCCGGCGTTGAGGCTGCGTTCATCGCGGCGCTGTAACGCGCGATCAATCCAAGCGTGATGCGGATCTGTTCCGCAATTTCCGACCCGCCACACGGCGGGTTTTTTCATATCTCAAGGAGACAGCAATGGCGGACATCGCCTTTCACCACGGCACGCGGATTTCGCAGTCCGCGGAAACGCCCGTCCTGATCCGCACCGCGCAGTCGGCCGTCGTCGGGATCATCGGCACAGCCGCTGATGCGGATGCCGACGCGTTTCCGCTCAACACACCCGTTCTGCTCAAGGGACAGCAATTCGCGAAGGCCGCCAAACTCGGCGCGGCGGGCACGCTGAAGGACGCCGTCGACGCGGTCAACGCGCAGATCGGCACATACATGGTGATCGTTCGGGTCGAAGACGGTGAGGACACCGCGGACACCATGAGCAACCTGGTCGGCGATCCCGCGACCATGACCGGCGTGCACGCCTTCCTCAAGGCCCGCTCGACGCTGTCGATCAAGCCGCGTCTGATTTGCGCGCCCGGCTACACCGGCGGTACGCCGGCTGACGGGATCCAGGCCCTGCAGGTTACCGCCGGCGGCACAGGCTATTCGGACAACCCGACGGTGACCATCACGGATGCGGGAGCCGGCGCGGGTGCCGAGGCCAAGGCGATCGTCGCCGGTGGTATTCTCACCGGCCTTGTCGTCACGCGCCACGGCGCGGGCTATTCCGACGCCACAGTGACGATCACCGATGCGTCCGGAACGCTTGCCACCGCGACGGCCACCATTGGCGCTGTCGCCAACCCGGTGGTGGTCGAGCTCGCCGGCGTTCTGGACAAGCTCAAGGCCGTGGCCTGGGTCGACGGCCCGGACACGACGGATGAGGCCGCCACGATCTACCGCGGGCTTCTCAACTCCCGCCGCATCAAGGTGGTCGACCCGCGCGTGCTGGTCTGGGATAGCGTGTTTGATGCCTATGTGCCGATGCCGGCCGCACCCTATTTTGTCGGCGTGCAGGCGCGCATGGACCGCGAGCGCGGCTTCTGGTGGTCGGAATCGAACAAGCCGATCAACGGCATCGCCGGCATCAACCGGCCGGTCTCCTATGGCGACCAGACCGACTATCTCAACGAGAATGATGTCGCCACGATCGTCAACATCGACGGCACGGGGTTCCGGACGTGGGGTAACCGCGGCTGCGGTTCGGAAAGCCTGTGGAAGTTCTTCTCCGTCGTGCGCACGGCCGACTTCATCAATGAGGCTCTTGAGGCGGCGTTCCTGGAGTTCGTCGACCGGCCGTTTTCCAAGGCCAATCTGAAACTGGCCATCGAGAGCGGTAACGCCTTCCTGCGCACGTTGCGGGCAGAAGGCGCGATCCTTGGCGGCAAGATGTGGATCGATCAGGATCTCAATGAGGCGAGTGAGCTGGCGCAAGGCCGGATCACTTTTTCGGTGGAATTTGAACCGCCGGCGCCGATGGAAGACATCCGCATCATCGCCTACCGCAACATCCTCTACTACGACCGGCTGATCGCCGATGTCGTTAGCGAGATCGAGGGCGGCGCTCTCACGGCTGCCTAAAGCGCCGCGCGCGACGCGTCGCATCATCAACGCCGGGCTTATTGCCCAAAATTTCCATATCCGATCAGCCTATCCACGTTCAACCATCATTGGTTGCGCGCGCGCTGATCCTGTGAGGATCACCCATCATGTCGGAATTGCCGCGCTACATCCTGCGCGACTGCACGATCTTCGTCGACACGCATTCGAAGATTGGCCAGGCCTCGGAAATCACGCTTCCCGTGCCCACCGAGAAAGTCGAAGAGCTTCGCAACGCCGGCATGATCATGCCGATCGAGGTCAAGCTCGGTTTTGAGAAAATGGAAGCCGGCTTCAAGCTGACGGCTTTCGATCCGCAGGTGATCAAGCTGGTCGGCCTCAAGGCCGGCGTCGAGAAGGCCTTCATGGCCACCGGCGCTCTGGTCGACGAAGACGGCACCGTTCACCCGGCTGTCGCCTATATGCGCGGCTTTCTCAAGAGCCATGATCCCGGCTCCTGGAAGCCCGGTGAGGTCGGGGAGAGCGATCACCCGATTTCGCTGCGCTACTACAAGCTCGAGGTCGACGGCGAGGAACTGCTCGAGGTTGATCCCTTCGGCATCTCGGTCGGCGGCGTCTCCCAGACCGGCGACATTCGCGGCGCGCTGCTGTTGAGCTGAGCCGACCGCGCGCTGCCCCTCCCACATTTCATTTCTGAGCACAGGTGCTGACCATGACTGACGTATCCATCTCCCTTTCCAAACCCATTGAGCACGAAGGCAAGACGGTCACGAGCATGACCTTCCATGAGGCGTCGCTCGGCGATCTGGCGGTGACGGACGCCGCCGCCGGTGGCGTCGCCAAGACGATCCTGCTGCTGGCGGCGCTGTCCGGGCAGACCGAGGAACTCGTGCGCAAGATCAAGGCTGTCGATCTGGATGCGATCCTGGAGAAGGTGGAACCGCTCACGGGAAACTTCTTCAAGGCGAACGGGTAGTTCGCCGCTTCGCTCATACGATCTCGCGCCGGCGTTGGCGCGAGATCGCGGCGCTGATCGCGCATGTGCTGCACACGCCCCTGCCGCAGGTCCTGGCGATGCCGCCTGATGAGGCGCTCGCCTGGCATGAGATCGCCGCGCGGATGATCGGCGGAAACCCGGAAAGCTGACATGGCCGTTCTCAATTCCACCTTGCGCGTTGGCCTCGACGACCGGCTCACCGGCAAGGGCCGGGGCCTGTTCGGCATGCTCAACCGGTTGTCCGGGCAGGGCGGCGGATGCAGTCTGGGCTCGTCGGCCAGCAGGCGACAGCCGGCGTCACTGCTATGACGCGGCGGCTGGTGGCACTGAGCGGAGCCTATATCGGTTTCCGCAACACGCTGGGGGCGTCGTTCAACTTTGAGGACAAGTTCGCCGAGGTCCGCAAGGTGATCGATACGACACCGGCGGCCTGGCCGCGTTGCGTGATCAGATCCTCAAAATGTCGACGAGCCTGTCTGGTATCTCCGCCGGCGGGCTTGCCGAGATCATGGCGGAAGCCGGCCAGGCCGGCATCGCCATGGAGCGGCTTGGACGTTTCACCAACTACACGGCCAAGGCGTCGGTCGCCTTCGACATGGCGGCGGGAGAGACCGGCAGCACATTCGCCAAGCTCGGCAACGTCTATCAGCTCAATCAGCAACGGCTGGAGCATCTCGCCGATGCGACGAACCTGCTGTCGAACAACATGGCGGCCAAGGCCAGTGAGATCCTGAATTTTACAAACCGCGCGGCCGGTGCGGCCGACGTGCTCAACCTGCTGCCGGAACAGATGGCGGCGGTGGGGGCTGCGATGACGGCCGCCGGGGTCGTGCCGGAAACTGCCGCGCGCGGTCTCAACGCGTTCTCCAACAAGATGGTGAAGGGCGGGCCGAAGATCGAACGGGCGTTCAAATCCATCGGCCTTTCGTTCAAGCAGTGGTCCAAGCTGAAGAAGGAGAACGGCCCTCAGGCGATGCGGCAGCTGTTTGAATCGCTGAACAAGGATTCCGATGGCGCCCGGGCCATGCAGGATCTGTTCGGGCAGGATTTTTCCGACGATTTCGGCAAGCTGATGAAGAACCCGAAGCTGTTGGCCCAAGCCTTTCAGCTCGCAGGCGAAGAGGCGCGGATCGCCGGATCGGTGCAGGCGGAGTATTCCAATAAGGTTGCCACAGATATCGGCCGTATCCGCCGGCTGGGCAATCACCTCAAGGCGATCGGCATCCGGCTCGGCAACATGGCGGCCGGGCCGCTGGGCGCGGCGGCCGAGCGCATCAGCGGGATTTTCGACACGCTCGATCAACGCGTAACGGTGTTTGACAAGATCAAGGCCGGATTGGATGGCCTGGCCGCGGGCCTGGGCTTCACCGACGCGGGTGGTGCGGCATCAAGCTTTGCGGATTGGCTGGAAACCAGCATCTTCGGCCAGCTGGAGAGTTTTGAGCAGGACACCGACCGGTTGGGGCGCATCTCCAATCGGTTCATGGAGATCGGCCGGAATTTCCGCTCGGCTTTTGATGCCTTCACTGGCGGGCAGGGCGCCGGCGTGGCGATGGCCTCCGCCGGCGCGGGCCTGTCCAAGCTCGGCGGAGCGATGACATTGGGCGGGGCCGTGGTGCTCGGCCTGACCGCGGCCAAGCTGCTGCGGTTTTCAGGAGCCTTGGCAGCCCTTGGTTTGGGAAGCCGCCTCGTGCGCTTTGGCGTCATTGCGGCGGGGCTGTCGCAACTGGCAAGCTCCGGTGGTGAAATGAGCGCTGTGGACTGGGCTGTCTCCGCAGCCGGCGTCGGCATGCTCGGCGCTGAGTTGTTCAAGCTGGGTCGCGGTGCGACGGCTGCCTATCGCGGATTGAAGACCGTTCTCACCGGCGCAAAGGCGCTCGGCGCCGGTGCCGCTACGGGCGCCGCAGCCAAAACCGGCCTGCTGTCGGGCCTGCTTGCCAATCCGCTCGGCGCAGGTGCGGCGGCACTCACGGGTGCCACGGCATTTGGGATGTGGGCGGCTGCGAAATCCGATCCCAACGCCAAAAACAAGGATCTGATCGCGGACGCGCAGCGCCGCAACCGGACAGGCTCCGGTGTGCCGGTCATTCCGCGTGGCGATTATACGCTTGGCGGATTCGGAGGGTTTCGCGGGCGGACAAAGGCGCGCAAACCGGTGACGGCTTCATCAACGCGCCGCTCGCCTTCCGCCGCAGCGAGGCCTATGTCGCCTCGCTGCCGTCATCGCGTGGTGGTGCGCTTTCTGGTGGGCGCCTGGGCCCGTCCGACGTCAAGCTGATGGGACAGCCGATCGAGGCCATCGTGCGGCCACTGGGCACGCAGGACGTGCGGGTGACCAATCCGCCAACCTTGAGCGTGCCCGTCTCGGTGACGGTGCATGCAACATCTTCGGCCGACCCTCACGCGATCGGCAGCGAGGTCGGCCGGGCGACGGGGGCCGCGGTTGGTGACGCCCTTCGCGAAACCTATGCGGACTGATCAACAAGAGGCGAGGCCACATGTCGGGACCGACGGGAATGGCGCTGGGGCGTTTGCCTTCCAAGCGCTGGGATTTTCTTACACTGATGTTGCGCGACGGCTGTCGACGCCCTGGGCCAAGGTTGCGGTGGCCCAACGTCTGGACGCGCAGCAATGGACGGGCCCGGGCGAGGATGAAGTCTCGATCAAGGGCGTGCTGTTTCCCGAAGAGTTCGGCGGTGGCGCCAGCCTCGATGGTTTGCGCGCCGCGGCGCTCGTCGGCGTGCCGTTGATGCTCGTGTCCCTGGGTGGCCGGGTCTTTGGCTACCACACGATCCAGGGGATCGATGAGGATCGCGGGTTTCACGACGCCTTCGGGGCACCACGCCGCAACGCCTATGTGATCAAGCTGCTGCGCTACACGGGCTCGCCGTCGCCCTCAGCATTCAATTCGTTCGTGTCGCTCTTCGCCTGAACTTCAAGGAATATCCATGACCGAGATCCTGCGATCCACGACCGGCGACACGGTCGACCTGGTGGCGCTGCGCGCTTACAGCCGCACCGATAGGGCGACCGAGGCCATGCTTGCCGCCAACCCCGGCCTTGCCGCGCTCGGCGTCGTACTGCCGCTTGGAACGGCGGTCACGGCTCCCGATCTCGATGTCGAGGCACCGGCCATTGATCTCGTAAAACTGTGGGACTAGCCGATGCATCCCAAAGTCATTGTGACCGTCGACGGCAAGCCCGTCGCCGGCGCCTTCTACGAGCGGCTGGTCTCGCTGGTCATCACCGACCGCGACGGCAAGCGCTCGGACAGCGTCGCGATCGAGCTGGCGGATGGGCCGCCGGACTATCTCGCATTGCCGCGTCGCGGCGCCGTGATCCGGGTGCAACTGGGCTATGTCGAGACCCGCGTGCGCGATATGGGGGCTTTTGTCGTCGATGAAGTGTCGGGCAACTGTCTGCCCTATGCGCTACGCATCACCGGCCGCGCGGCCGATCTGCGCGACGGCAAGCTGAAGGAGCGCAAGGAGCGGCATTGGGACCGAAAATCGCTGAGCGATATCGTCAAGCAGCTCGCGGATGAAAATGGTCTGACGCCGGTGATCACCGGCTCCATCGGGAGCCATGTCTATGACTGGCTCGGCCAGCAGGACGAATCCGACATGCACTTCCTGGAGCGCCTGGCAGGCCGGCACAACGCGCTGTTCACCGTCAAGGACGGCCGTCTGGTGTTCTCCGCCAAGGGAACAGGCACGTCTGCGAGCGGCGCGGCGCTTGCCATCGTCACGATCGCGCCGCAGCGTATGATCACAGGCAGCTGCCGGTTTCAGTTTGCCGATCGGGGCAAGTTCAAAAAGGTCGTCGCCTACTACCAGGACCGCGACAAGGCCAAGCGGACCGAGGTCGGCGTCGATGCGGATCCGAAAGGGGAGGCGACGTTTAGGATCCCCGAACCCTTCGCAAGCATTGCGGAAGCCGATAAGGCGGCGGAGGCCAAGGCGCGCGAGCTGATGCGTGGCGGATTGTCTGCGTCGGTCACCGTGCCCGGCGACACGTCGATCCGCGCCGGCGCGCCTTTGGTGTTTGAAGGCGTCCGTCCGGGCCTCGATGGTGAGAAGCTGGTCATCGAGACCGCGACGCATCGGTTTTCCAAGCCGCAGGGCTATCTGACGGAGATCGCCGCCAAGTCGCGGAAATAGGCAGGCTGTCAGGCGATGTCGTCGAGGTCGGCGCGTAGCGCTGCGGCGATCGCCTTCAGCGCGGCGACGCTCCCGTCCTTCTTGTTCGTCTCGATCTCGGAGACATAGGCAGCACTCAGGCCGGCGGCGGCAGCGAGGTCACGGGCAGTAAGCCCGCGATAATCGCGCCAGACGCGCACCTTGTTCTCGCCGTCGAGGATGCGGTTGACGAATTCGGCCGGGATAAGCTCCTCCTCGCCAGCGGCGAGCTTGTGCTCAAACGCGCGCACGGCCTCGATATCCGCGCGGTCGTCCAGCGCTTCGCGCATGGCGAGATATTCGTCCTCGGGCAGCACGACGAGGCGCTCGCCCGCGGGAGTGGTGATGATCTGTTCGGACATAGCTCTCGCTCCTAGTTGTAGGCGCCGCCGCGCGGCGCGATCCTGATGATGGCGATGACGTCGCCGGCCTCTGAGAAGATCACCCGCCAGTCGCCGACGCGCAGGCGAAAGATGCCGTCCATGCCCTTGAGCGTCTTCACGTTGCCGGCAAGGCTTTCAGGAGTGCTCGCGTATTGCTCGATCTTGGAGCGGATATTGCGCGCGACGTTGGCCGGCATCCGGCTCAAGGTCCTGGTCGCGCCCTTGCTGTAGGCGATCTGTTTCATGGAGGAATGATAGCATATAGCTAATTTCTGTAAATGGAAAATAGCTAATAGCGAATTTTAGTAAGCTCTCAAAACCCGCCCGCCTTCACCAACTCAAATTGACCCACACCGGCCCGCGCGCCGGTTTTTTTGTGCGCAAAAGGAGAACTCAATGCGTCCAGTTTCGGAAATCATCGTGCATTGCACGGCCACGCCGGAGGGCCGGCCGGTGAGCGTTGCGGACATCGACGCCTGGCACCGGGCGCGCGGTTGGTCGGGCATCGGCTATCATCGCGTCATCGGCATCAAGGGCGAGCGATGGCAGGGCCGCCCGCTGGAAAACATCGGCGCGCATGTCGCCAGCCACAACACGGGCACGATCGGAGTGACCTACGTTGGCGGCGTGGCGACTGACGGAAAAACCGCGAAGGACACGCGAACGCTGACCCAGAAGGCGGCGCTGCTGGCCGAGCTGGTCGATCTGCGCGATCGCTTCGGCATCACCAAGGTGAGCGGCCACAACGACTACGCGGCCAAGGCCTGTCCGTCGTTTGATGCGCGTGCTGAGTACGGCCATCTGTTCGGCGCCGGCCGTGTGCCAAAGGCGCAGCCGTCCACCAGTGACAACGGCGTGCTCGCGCGTGGTGACAGCGGTCCGGCCGTGCGCGCCTGGCGCGAGCGGCTCGCCTCGTACCGCCGGAAGATCGGCCACCGCTTCGGCGTGCCGCAGGGCGATACCTTCGATCACACGATCGAGCTGGTGACGATCGAATTCCAAAACGACCGCGGCATTGTCGTGGACGGCAAGGTCGGCGAGCAAACACGCATTGAAATGGATCGCGCCTTGTCGGATCTCCCGCCCTACCAGGCGATCCCCGCCCACAACCCGCCGCCCGATATCGAGACGGCCCTGCGGCACCTGCAGCAGGCCATAACCGCGCTTTCCGCGGCCTGAGCGGCCGCACACCTTCCTCAACCCTGAAAATCTGGAGACTGACATGATGATGCGCCTTTTTGGTGCGGCAGTGGCCGCGCTTTGCCTGATCGCCACTGTTCCCGCGTCCGCCGCGACTGACGGCTTGATTGATTTCTCGCCACTGATCGAGCCGGCGTTTGCCGTTCTCGGCAGCGCCCTGGTTGCCACCGGCGGCTATCTGGTCACGCGCATCGCCCGTGCGCTCAATCTCAACATCGATGCACAACAGCGCTCGGTCATCGACCAGGCGCTGTATCAGGCCGTCGGTTACGGCCAAAGCTGGGCACGCGATGCGCTCGCCGGCGGCGTCCGCATCAATGTGCAGTCGGCCATCATCGAGCACGCGGCCGAGTATGCCATCGTAGCCGTGCCGCAGGCGCTTGCGCATTTCGGGATCGACCGGGACCGGCTCATGGACATGCTGGAAGCCCGGCTGGGCTTTGATCTCAATGGTGACGGCGCTGTTGGCGGGACGTTTGCTGCCGGCGCGAGCCCCACGCTGTGATCTTCGCCAAATGGCTCGCGAGCCAGGCAGCCGGTTGGCTGCTTGGTCTCGCGCGCGACCTGGCGGCCGATTGGCGGCGCGATCGGGCGCTTACGGATCTCGGCCGTAAGGACGCCGAGATCCAGGCGAGACGCGAGCGGGAAACTCTCAGAAAGGATGCGGAGAATGAGCGGATGCATCTTCGGGCTGATGATCCTGGGGACCTGTCTGGGGATCTCTGATCCAGGCCAACCCTCAAACACACTCGACGCGTCGTGCGATCTGCGCGTCACCCAGGCGCCGGCGGACTTGAAGCACCGGTGGCTCGATGAGCGTGGCCGGCCGCGCCGCGCACTGTCGCCGCAGGAGCGGCAATACGTGCTCGACCAGGCCGGCAACAACCGGATCCTGAAAAAGCGATGCGGGGGCAGCCATGATTGAGAACCTGGACGGGATCGTCAAAGCCGTACCGATGAAATGGCTGGTCATCGCCGCCTTCGCGTTGACCGGCGCGTTGGCCCAGCGGGACATGGGCTGGCCGGGCCGCATCATGACCTTTGTCTGCGGCGTCCTGGCGGCGGCCGTGTTCTGCGAGCCGTTGCTCGACCTTCTGTCGCTGTCGGAGTCCTGGGGGCACGCGGTCGCCGGTGTTCTGGCCGTGACGGGGCGCAATTGGGTGGCCTTCGCCATCCGCGCGTCACGCGATCCGCTGGAGCTTGCGGACCGGGTCGCGGCGATCATTCGCGGGGTACGGAAATGATCTGGGGAAACTTGCTGGTGTCAGCCCCGTAGACCTCGCGAGTGGGCGCGCACAGCGAGCTGGCGCTGTGCGGCGACACCAAATCCCAGACAAGACCATCAAATGATTCTCAGCCCGGTTCATGCCGGGCTGACGATCCCCGCCAGGAGCGGGGAGCCCGGAACATCTCGGTTCCGGACCACAGGGGTCAAAGTGCCAACCCGAACCCTGCCCGACGCAACTAGCTTTCCGCCATCCCCGCCGCTGCTGCAGCGAGGGAATAGCAGGAGGCAACAGCCCCAATGTCAATCCTCACTGAAATGCGCGACGTGAATCCCGTCCCGCCGGCCGCCGGTTATATCGGCGGCAAATCAAAGCTCGCGGTCCGCCTGATTGATCTCATCTCCACCGTGCCGCATGAGCTCTATGCCGAGCCCTTCGTCGGCATGGGCGGTGTGTTCCTGCGCCGGCCGAGCGCACCGAAGGCCGAAGTCATCAATGACCTCTCGGGCGATGTCTCGACGTTCTTCCGCATCCTGCAACGCCACTACGTGGCCTTTGTCGAAATGCTCCGCTTCCAGCTGACGACGCGGCGCGAGTTCGAGCGCCTGACCAATATTGACCCGTCGACCCTGACCGATCTCGAACGCGCGGCACGCTTCCTCTATCTCCAGCGCACCGCCTATGCCGGCAAGGTTTCGGGGCGCACGTTTGGGACGCGAGCGGGTGCGCCGGCGCTGTTCGACATCACGCGGATCGTGCCGCTGCTTGAATCCATCCACGAGCGGCTCGCTGGCGTCGTGATCGAGGCGCTGCCGTTCGATCGCTTCATCAAGACCTATGATCGCCCTCACACACTGTTCTTTATCGATCCGCCGTACTTTGGCTGTGAGACCGACTACGGCGCCGGCATGTTTACGAGGGATGATTTCGCGCGTCTGGCCGCGCAGTTGGCAGAGATCAAGGGACACTTCATCCTGACGATCAACGATTGCCCGGAGATCCGTGAGATCTTCGCCGCGTTCGAGCTGACGGCGGTGGATGTCAGTTACTCGATCCAGCGCGAGGCGCCGAAGGAGTTCGGTGAATTGATCATTACCGGACCGCGGGCGCTGCCGCGGCTGTTGATTTGAGGTTGGGCGGGTGGCGCCAAGGTCGCGCCTCTGAGGGCCCGCCGCTAGAGGTTTTTGGCTTCGGCGTGCCCGCACAAATAGTCGCAGTTATCCAGTTCGCTCTCATGACTGCTTTGGGGGCAGTTCCGGACATCGCTGGTTCGTGCCGGCACGGCAGAAAGGCACAAGAAGCCGTCGTTGGCCATGAGTCGATTTCGGACCAATGCCGTCGTTAGTGCTCGGTGCAGCGAAGGACCGCTTCGAGCCCAAATTATCTATTGCTGCGTGGCGAATAAACGGTCGCGAACCGCTCAATGCTGACTATACGAGTAGCAAGGACCAACCAAAGCGGACCCTCACAAAGCTCTTTAAAAATTGACTATAAAGGTAGATTCCTAAGCGATGTCGCTCAACTCCATGTACCTCACCCAACCATCAATGAGCGCATCTGGCGTGTCTTCCTTTAAATACGGGAAAATCTCATTCATTAGTGCCCTAGCTGCGAGAACCTTACCAGAAGACGCCGCTCGAACGGCCTCAATCGCTCCAGCGGGGTCAACGAAAAGGTTCCGCGTTAAAAAGCCAAGCAATACTCCATAAGAGGCAGGCGAGATCCTAAGATTTTGCTGCGCGACCGCATTGTTCGCACCAACCAACCAAGGAAAATCAACAATCACCTGAACACCAGCGACCTCCGGAATTTCATCGGACGGATCGCCGAAAAATGCCACCAACGAGGTCAAACAAGTCCTCTCGCGCGGTTCCTGATCTGTCTCACGGTCTCCCGCCGCGAATACGTCGACTCTCAGGGCGCCCATTGTCGACGTTAGTCCTATCCCCACTCCAGCCTCATCCGGCTCATCGAAATCCGGGTCTTTCAGAAGGGTTGCGACGGCCCCATGTTCCCAAACCGCGCCCGCATCATGATGTTCACCACCGACTGTAAGCGCCGCGATCTTCGCTACCGCGAATTCCCAATACTTCTTGGAAACTGCCTCAGCAGCACTTGCACCAAGACCGGAGGAAAAAGTGAAAGCCAATTCCGATATCTGGTAGTTCACGAACTCGCGAACTCGATCTCGGACTGCAACCTGACGATCTAACGGAAACATTGTTCCAAACTCGGCCGTTCCCAGAGCTACGTCCGAACTTCGCACTCCTTTGTCGAAAATTCGGCGCGCTTCTTGTCTAGATAGCAAAAACTCCTGATCCTGCTTTTTAAACAGCATCGGAATCGAGTCCTCGACGCATCCTAGTCTAACACGATGTGAAAGCCGAGCGGCGTCAAAGCGCTGAACTGGACCTGAGTAATCAGACTTCATTGAATTCAACAATTCTGAAGCAAAAAGAATTTTCCAAGTCAGTCCATCCGCGAAGCTCATAATGTCTAAAGAAATTTTGGAAGATTTGATCGCCTGAGCGTCATAAATCTGTTGCATTACGATTAAAGCGTTTGAGGCTGGCGCGCCACTAATCCAATGCAATAATCCTAGGAATATTCGCATACAAGCGTCATGGATACCTTCCGGATACCTGGCCTGAAGGTGATTCAGAGGTTGATTCTTTACACTCCAATTGCGAAACTCCTTGAGAACTGTTTCAAAAGACTTCTGTGAGTCTTCTTCCCCTGGTACTTCGCTACAAAGCATTATCGCAATTCGCTCTGACAAATCACGCAAGTTTCTGTCGGCGTTCCAGTCTCCGACAAATCCCACTTCAGGACAGTTTTCTATTACTCTTCGATGAGTTTCCTCCTGCACAATAATCGGCAACAACGCCAGTATGAAGGGCATTGGCCTTTCGGATGCATCCTTCCAGGACTTAAACATGGCTCTCATAGATCGCCGCAACGGCAGGACGGTTTCGATCTCAGTTCCAGTATCTATTACTGAAGCCCCCAACTTGGTGAGGCGAGGTCGCCCAAGGTATGGTTCGATTAGCATGAGATCATCAGATTGACATCCTAAAATTGTGAATCCCGTGGCCGCAGTGGCAAGATCCAATAATTTTGAATTATCAGCTTTCTGCTGCCAAAATAGCGTCCGTTTTAGGTATTTGTTGACCAATTCTGTTTCTGTGGCTCCCGCTCGTTTTTGAACTCCATTTCGACCTGGCGTACCTCCTAAGAAGCGCATGCCGTCCAAAACTGATCGAACAAAAGGATATGTAATAATTTCGGGAGCCGCGTGCTTAGGTTCTTCGCCAGCTTGAATCGATCGAGTTGCGTTCACGTCTTTTCCGTCAAATAGTCTACTGGTAACCTCAGGCACGCCTCCGAAGTATTCATTAATAATGCGTGCGCAAGAGTCGCCACGCGATTTCGAGACGAATATTACTACATTCGCTCTAGAAGAGGATTGGTTTAATCTTCCAGCTCTCCCAGCCATGTTGAAAAATGCATTCGTTGATAGTCTCTTATCTCCTCGCCCATCCGAAGGTCGTCGTTCACTCGATGGGAAGACAAGTGATCCAAAGAATACGTCGTCGACCTGAAGGTTGACACCGTAGCTCAGTGTTTCTGTTGCAATTATGATTTCCGATCTGACATCAGCGTCAATAGGCTTAGAAATATAATCCTCGATTGCATGACGAAGTCTGGGAGCTATCGAGGCGTTGTGCAAAAGTACACCGCTTGTGATTGCCAATTTTAATTCATCGCCGCTGATTGACATTTCTTGCTTGTCGACCGTTGCAGCCAGCTCCGTCAGTTCACTCAGAGATGGGTCCCATCCTGCCAGAGTATGCGAACGTTTAATACCTCCACGAACATACCTTGAGATTTCAAGCCCGATGTCTTTGGTATGGGAAAAGATAAGGAGCCTGTGCCCAGATGGATTTGAATACATCCAATCAACCACAAATTCCCGCACCACTTTGAGATACTCATCCTTCTTGCCTTCGGATTTGTTCTCAATGCCTGCCATCGGTATTAGCGCCTCAAGTTGCGATAACCGGCTGGCGTTAGCCTTCATTTCTGCAGGTTCCAAATACGTCAACTCGTCACGCGCAAAACTTTTGAACGGAATTATTGTATATGTGCGTGTGTCGTTCGACCCAAGAAGCAAAAAGTTGAAGTCTACTGACTTTGGCCGAACATTTGATCGAGAGATTATAGGTGGATATTCACCCAGGGAATGGCTGTCAAAGTGTGTGAACATCGTTTTAAGGGCTGTCTCACTCACATTGTCTGTAGTCACGCCAATGATACGCAGTGGATTGTTCGCATCCAGGGACGTCGAGCGGCGCTCTTTCTCATATTTTATTTTCGCTAACAACGATTCAAGCACACATCCGCGATGCAGGTTTTCGATCATGTGCAGCTCATCGATTATTACAAGATTGATTTTTCTTAGATAATCGGGAGACATTGACAAAAGCACGTTGGCCTTTTCGTAAACAAGGCATGCAACAAAGAAATCGCCCCGCGAAAGCGCGCCATCATCAGTGTGGTCCTCACCAGTAGAGAGGATCACACTCTTGGCTCTTAGTGCGTTTCTAGAAATATTTTTGTACAGAGGTTTCCAGACTCTGTATCTCTCTTGTGCAAGAGCTCTCGTTGGTGCAACATAAATAATCCGCGCTGTTTCTATACCGTACGGTTTTGCCAGCCCAAACGCCGCCTCCGCAAGGGTCGTTTTACCCGACGATGTTCCTCCGGCCAAGATTATATCTTGGAATGGAGATTGAATTTTTGGAATTTCTTCCAAGAACTTGTTTTGTAGGTCAGTTAGCGTCCAGTCATCACGCGATTTTATCTCCCCCATGTTTCGTAACATTTTTAGGGCCACGAGATTTTCAGAATAGCATGAGTCTAAAAGCTGGTGGAACTTTGGACCGACAACAGGCTCTTCGATTTCACCCGCGCTCTTCGGAGATGCAGGGTCAACTTCTGAGTTCACATTCGCCTTATTTATACCGAGAGCTTTATCGAGTTGGTCGAAACTAGAGAGCGTTGTTTTGGTTTTCTCGATTGATACATTTCCTGATATATTAAATGTATACCAATCTGGGCGCTTTCTATCCTTTGCATCAGGATCAAACCATTGTGGTGCATCCACCCAATTATCACGCCACTCTTTCGCCTGGAGTGAAACCGACAAACGCTCCGGATCCACCTCCCCAAACAGGACGCCATTTGCGTAGTGTTCGTCATCGTGTGCTTGGAATGCTGCCCCACTTTGAATGTGTAAGGCATTGCTACCATGATGTGTCGTTTGGCTCACAGTACTCTTGTGCCTGTGTCCGTGAAGATAGAGAACACCGTGCTCTGAAAGGATCTTAGATATTTTACCTTGCTCAGCATCTTCCAAATGGCTGATTGGATGGTGTCCTAAGACCAACTTAATTGAATCTCGCCGAGCCCGCCCGAGAGCATGTTCTAAAATGTCTTTGCCTACGAACAGTTTACCAAAATCTGCTTCTCCCTGATCTGCACTGCCCTGGCACAACCACGATGTATTTAGTGCCACAATGCTGTATTTTTGCTTTTCGAAATCAATTTCGTCCAGGTGATATGCACTATCAGAATTTAACCAGTCATTTCCTTGCACGTCCGGCCTTCGAACGAAATCCGAATAGAACGCAAATCTTTTCAAGCAGTCCCTTCGGTTGCCGCTAGAAATTTTCGATGGCCTGAGGTCCTGCGTCGGATCAAGTATCTGTGATCTAGTGTACCTGTCTGCATCGCGATCAACATCGTGATTCCCTGGAATATAGAATATCTTGTTTAACCACCCACGTTGCTTTTGATCGGCCATTAGAGAAACAAGGGGCTCGTGAAATTCTAGACGATATCTTTCAAATTGCTCTTTCTTGCCACTTTGGCTGATGTCACCAGTGACAAAAAATACATTTGGAATCCAACCTTGCTTAAGTTGATTTTTGACCAACGCTAGGCATCGTTCAAAGGCTATGGACTCGACGAATGCATCGCAATGCTTTCCAGTGTGGAAATCCGAAAAATGTACCCAACGCATCCTTTGGCCCTTTCGGTAAAAACAATTTCTTGTTTAGAGTGCACAATGCGCCGCCAATTATCAACTTCATTGATGCCAAAGCGCCATGGCCTTCCCGGCAAGGTCACCAGCCGCGTTCTCGCCCTTTGCGATCGCGGGCATGACGGCCGGATGCGTCATGTTGTGGTTGCCGCCTTCGGCTTTGGTTTCCAGACCAGCTTGACTTTCATCTGCGCCTCGGCGCTTGCCGACGCGAAGACCACGCCTGCGCCGCCTACGAACTTCAACGTCAGTTCCAGTTCGGCTGTCTCCGGTGTGAGCTCGATGCCGGCGATGGTTTCCGACAGTGCATTGCCGGCAGCTTTGACCCGTGTGATGGCGGCCTCGAACGAGCCCTCGTCGAGGGCGGCTTTGGCCGCCGCAGCCCCTCCGGCGGGAACGAACCCCTTCGTCCGTGTTGATGACGCTTGAGCGTCTTCGTCCGGAACCTCGATAAGGATCTCTCCGTCAGGTGTATCGTATTTTAGGATTGCCATCCCCGCCTCCAGTAATGTCTGATGTCCAGTATTGGCTGCGGGTCGTAATTTGTTCAAGAAATAGCTTTGAGGCGTGACGCGTGGGCGAGAAGCATGCCCTTCTCATCGGAATGGATTTCTTTCAGGACGAGCGCTTGTCGCGGTTGCTCGCGCCGAAGGACGACGTCTATGCGCTGCGCGAGACGTTGTTGGCTTCAAAGATAGGTGCGTTCTCGTCCGCCGAGGTGCTGTTCAACAGCGAGCTCGTCGCGGTGCAGAGGGCTTTGCATCAGCTGTTCGATGAACGTGCCCCGGATGACCTGCTGTTTCTCTACTACACCGGCCACGGCCTGATCGACACGGACGGCGCTCTTCACCTGAGCTTACACAATTCCGACGCACGCACGCCCAGCATCGGTTCTCTTGAGGCTGAATTTGTTCGCAAGCGCATGCGGGCATCGCATGCCGAAGCGCAGATCGTTGTCCTCGATTGCTGCCACAGCGGCGCTTTCATGGGCGGCGCCAAACGCGGCGCGAATGAACCCGCGGTAACGGCACAGACGTTCGATACCGAAGGCAGGGGCCACTATATCTTGTCCGCCTGCACGGCGACGGAATTCGCTTTTGAAGCTGGCCAGTTGCGCGAGGGCGACCCGGACGCCCGGCCGCGCTCGATCTTTACCGAATGCTTCGTGCAAGGCCTGAAAACCGGGGACGCCGCGCCGCAGAGCGACACGATCACCATCGACGCGCTCTACCACTACACCCGGGCCCGGGTGCTCGAGCGCAACATGCCGATGGACCCGCAGCGCTGGATCTCCGGCGGCAGCGGCGAGCTGGTCGTCGCGCGGAACCCGGAGGTGCGGGTGCCGGTGCCGGACGAATTGCGCAAGGAACTGCTTGAAGGCAGCAAGTTCGGACGGTTGGGGGCGGTGGCCGAACTTCGGAAGATGCTGGACGCTGGCGAGGCGTCCTATACGGCGCGGCAGGCGCGGGAGATTCTGGAAGAAGGCCTGCGGGATCCGGAATGGGTCGAGGTGGAGAGGGCCATTCAGGCAGCCCTATGCGGGCACAATTCCACGCCATCGGTTAAGCTTGGGCCCGTTGAGCACGAAAAATCTCGGTCTCTCAATGCGTTACTGTGGGCTTCCGGTGGAGGTGCCGCGTGTCTTCTGCTGTTCGCCACTGCCGCGTTGATCTCATGGACGGATCTCCAGCGTCAGTTTTGGTCGGTAGTAGGAGCGAGCGCCGACGTTCGACGTACGGAATTGGACGCTAATGCTCCGCGCGAAGCTATTCGGATGCGGGCAGAGGAACTCCCACTCACAGTCGCTATACCAACTTCGGAACTTGCGAAAGTGCCAACGGTAACATTGTACCAAAGCTCTCAAGTGGGGCCCGACGGCAATACGCGCATTATCGCTTGGTCCGATCCGGCCACGCTTCCTGATCTGGCCGTTCTTCGAGAGCAGCTTCCGGACGGAACATATGCTCCGGAAATGATCGTGGTCCCAGTTGGCAACTTCATGATGGGATCGCCTCAGTCGGAGGATCAGCGCAGCGATGACGAAGACGACACGCCCGGTCCCGGGGGCTCACAGGTCAAGGTGACGTTTACTCAACGTTTCGCGATCGGTAAGACGGAGGTGACCTTCGCGCAATGGGACGCTTGCGTTGCCGATGGTGGCTGCAATATGGATGCGGCAGACGACGTGTGGGGTCGGGGCGATCAACCGGTGATCAAGGTTTCCTGGGAAGACGCACAATCCTATGTGGCATGGCTGAACAAGAAACTGGTTGGGGACGAGAACGGCCCCTACGGACTGCCATCGGAAGCACAGTGGGAATATGCGGCACGGGCCCGGACGACGACACCGTTCTGGATCGGGAAAACGATTTCGACGGAGCAGGCGAACTACAATGGAGACGATGTTTATGGCGATGGTGCCAAAGGCGAATACCGGAAAAAGACAATCCCGGTCGGCAGCCTGAATGCGCCCAATCCTTGGGGATTGCACGACGTTCACGGCAACGTCTGGGAATGGGTGCAGGACGTTTACATCGACAGTTACGCCGGACTACCAACGGATGGCACGCCGCGCCTTCTCTCATCGAAAGACGCGGCTTCGGCCGATCGGGTTCTCCGCGGCGGTTCCTCGAATTTCGATCCGGGGGGCCTTCGCTCCGCGAATCGCCTCTGGCTCCAGCCGGTCATCCGGAGCGAAAACCTCGGCTTCCGCCTCTCCAGGACGATTTAATCTTGTTTCTTTACATCGTCTCTTCGGGGGTCCGGGGGCGGAGCCCCAGCGGGTCGTCGCTCTCTCAGCATTGTTGAAAACCGTCCATTTCTAGGCGTCGCCTTCCGGTAAGGTGAAAGCGGGAAGGGAGCGCTTTCTTGGTGGGCTCAACGTAATCAAGGATCTTCCTCCGCTTACACACGCCAGTGTCGCGCACTTGTATTTCGAAAGCATCCTTCCTTCTAAGATCCGAAAAGGGGAGCGCCGATACACGCGCTACCAACTGAACCTGGCCGGAGAAACAGAAGGATGGAATCCGCCAACGACCCGGTTAAACAGCGGATCGCGGCGGCACTGGAAGGGGCGGGGTTCACGCCGAATAGCTCAACGCCTTCAATATTGCATAAGGCGCCACTGGGGGCGGGTGCGGGGCGCTAATGCATTGATATTTTTAAATTGATTTGTCCCTCCCCGGTGCACCATTATCTCAATTAAATCATTGGATTGATTGCCTTTCAGGCAAGGGCGCGGGGCGCTTTTGGCACTGCTGCGGGCAAACGGCTTGCTGTGGTTCGTGTTGTTTGCCGCGCTGGTCTGAATTTTTCACGGCACATTTACAAGCGCGCAAAGGGCGCGATACGCAATCTCACGGCCGGCCTTGCCCGGCTCCAGGAGCACGCGCGTCAAGTGCGTGGCGGCCGGAGCCGTGTTGACACCATTGATTTCCCCGACCCTTCCGGCCGGCAACGTGGCGACTCCACCAAACGGGCGGGCGCGGCGACTTTCGGCGAAGGCCGCCGAGAACCATGCGCGCCACCGCCCTGTGTGTCTCGACCCGGCCCGGCCGCTCTGTTCAAATACGCTCCAACTTCCTGCAATCACAAGCAAAGTCGGCCGATGCCGGCGGGATCACGTGCGCGTTGCGCGCGGCGGGTCTCCGCGCGGCTTTTCATGAGTGCGAGCCGAATTATTTGACATTACAAAAATCCAGTTCATATTGACAAAAATAATTCGACCCTGCGGTTGGGAGGCATGCAGACGTGCACGGAGCAGACGATCAGGCACCGGCCACGCCGGGAACGGGCACGGCAGCCCCGGCGGAAACGCCCGGTGTGGATGCCTATGACCTGATCGTCGTCGGCAGCGGCGCAGGCGGCCTGACCGCGGCGCTCACGGCATCGCTTCTGGGGCTGCGCGCTCTCGTGCTCGAGCATGCGCCCGTCATCGGCGGCACCAGCGCGCGGTCTTCCGGCACGGTCTGGGTGCCTGACAATCATCACATGCGCGACGCTGGCATCCATGACGATGCGGCCGAATCCGAACGCTACCTTTCAGCGCTTGTCGGAAACCGGGGCGATACCCGGCTCTGGCGCGCCTTCATCGAAACCGCGCCCGCCATGCTGCGTGATCTGGAGGTTCGCGGAGGCTTGCGCTTCAAGCCCTTCATGAGCGCGCCGGACTACCGGCAGGATGTTTCCGGTGCGGCGCGCGGCGGCCGCCCGCTGGAGCCACAAGCCTTCGACGGGCGCCTGCTGGGAGATGATTTTTCCCGTCTCGCCAGCCCGTTGCCGGAACTGATGCTGTTCGGTGGCATGATGGTCACCCGAGGCGAGGGCGCGGCGTTGTTGCGCGCGGATCGCTCCCCGCGCTCCGCGTGGCTGGGCCTGCGGCTGGTTGCGCGCTACCTGGTCGATCGCCTGAAACACCGCCGCGGGACCCGATTGGTTCTTGGAAACGCGTTGGTTGCCCGCCTCATGATGGCGCTCAAGGATCGCGGCGTGAGCATCTGGACCGATGTCCGGCCCCGACGCCTTGTCGAGGAAGGCGGACGCATCGTCGCCATCGATGTGGAACGGGGTGGCCACGCGGTTCGGCTGAATACCCGGCGCGGCGTTGTGCTGGCGGGCGGCGGCTTTCCGGCAAGCCCGGTCATGCGGGCGCAGCACCTGCCCAAGCCGACGCCGGAGCACACGCCCGCGGCCCCGGGGTGTGACGGCAGCTCGATCGCGCTCGGCATGGCTGCGGGAGGCGCGCTGGGCCCGGACGGGCTGGACAACGCGCAGTGGTTCCCCAGTTCCCTTTATCGGCGCAAGGACGGCAGCACGGCGGTTTACCCGCACATCGTGCTCGATCGCGCCAAGCCCGGGCTGATCGCGGTGGACAGCGCCGGCAGGCGCTTCGTCAACGAGGCCGTCTCCTATCACGAGTTCTGCCGCGGCATGTATGGCGCCCATGGCGAGACCCCGTGCATTCCCGCGTGGCTGGTGTGCGACCGCGGCTTCATCCGCCGCTACGGCCTGGGCGTCATCCGCCCCCGCACGCCGTCGCTGCGCCGCTATGTGGCCGAAGGCTACCTGCTTGAAGGGGCGTCGCTCTCCGCGCTGGCGCAAAAGATCGGCGTTCCCGCCGATACGCTGGGCGCGACCGTGGAACGCTTCAACGGCTTCGCGAGAACCGGCGTGGACGCGGATTTTCGTCGGGGCGAGACGATCTACGAGCGCGGCAACGGCGATCCGGCGCACGGACCGAACCCCTGCCTGGGACCGATCGCCAAGCCGCCGTTCTATGCGGTCGCCGTCTATCCCACGCCGCTGGGCACCAGCCGAGGACTGATGGCCGACCCGAAGGCGCGGGTGCTGCGGGCCTCGGGCGACGTGATCCCCGGGCTCTATGTGTGCGGCAACGACATGCAGTCGGCTTTCGGCGGCGAATACCCCGGCGCGGGCGGACAACTGGGGCAGGCCATGACTTTCGGCTGGATCGCGGCGCAGCACACAACCGAAACCACACGGGACCGGGCATCCGCCTGACTGCGGCGCATTCACTTTGAAATCGGGCCCGACCAGAGGCCCCAACGGGACAAGAGACACGATGGTTCAGAAAAAAGGCGGCGATCTCATCGCGGAATTCCTGGTCAAGGAAGAGATCCCCTATGTGTTCGGCATCTGCGGCCACGGCAACGTCGGGTTGCTGGATTCGCTCTATGACGTGAAGGACGAGGTCAAGCTGGTCTCCCCGCGCCATGAGCAGACGGCGGCGCATATGGCGGACGGCTTCTTCCGCGTCAGCCACAAGCCAGCGGCGACCCTGACGTCGACCGGCCCGGGTTCGGCCAACCTGATCATGGGGCTGGCGGTCGCCCAGACGGATTCCTCCGCCATCTTCTCGATCACCGCCAACGTGCCGACCTCGCAGTTCAACCGTGGTCCGTTCCAGGAGCTCAACCAGCACCACCAGGCGGATTTCAACAACGTCATCAAGCCGGTGGTCAAGCGCAGCTTCCAGCCCACCCGGGTCGAGATGCTGCCGCTCGCCATGCGTCAGGCCGCGCAGACCATGACCAGCGGCCGTCCGGGCCCGGTCAATCTCGACGTGCCCTACAATCTGTTCATGGAAAGCGCCGACGTGACCGAGGAACCGGTGTGGAACGGCTTTTTGAGCCGCCGCTCCGGCGCCAGCCAGGACGATGTCCGCAAGACGGTCGACTGGCTGCTTGCGGCGGAGCGTCCGGTGATCTTCATCGGTCATGGCGTGACGCTCTCGGAAGCCTCGGAGGAACTGGTCGCGCTGGCCCGGCGCCTGTCGATCCCGGTGATCAGCTCGCCCAACGGCATGGGCTGCATCGACATGAGCGACCCGCTGTCGCTCGGCTTCATCGGCCGTAACGGCGCTTATCAGTCCAACCAGGCCGGCCGTCACACCGATCTGGTGCTGGCCATCGGCGCGCGTTTCGATGATCGCTCGGCCTCGTCGTGGAAACCGGGCTACTCGTGGAATTTCCCCTCGACCAAGCTCATCCATGTGGACGTGGATCACGCGGAAATAGGCCGCAACTACTGCCCCGATCTCGGCATTCTCGCCGATGCGAAGGCGTTTTTGCGGCAGATCATGTCCGAGCTTGATGCGCGCAACATTGATGGCGCGCCGCGGCTCGCGAGCTGGCATGCGGACATCAAGGGCTGGAAGGCGGAGTGGGACGCCTTCGTCAAGCCGGGCTTCGAGACCCATTCCTCGCCGATCCGTCCCGAGAGGATTGTTGCCGATTGCCGCAAGGTGCTGCCCGACGACGCGATCATCTCGCTGGACTCCGGCATTCACCACAACTGGTTCATGCAGTTCTGGGAGGCGCGTCAGCCGCGCACCATGCTCAACACCTGGGGCTATTCGGGCATGGGGTTCGGGCCCAGCTCGATCCTCGGCGCCAAGCTCGCCGCCCCGACAAGGTCTGTGTCTCCATCTGCGGCGACGGTGGCTTCACCATGGTGCCGCACGTGCTGTGCACGGCGGTGGAATACAACATCCCGGTCGTGTGGGTGGTGTGGAACAATTTCGCCTGGGGCGCGATCCGCGACCTGCAGTACGCCTATTTCGACGGCCGCGAATACGGCACCGCCTTCTACCAGGGCGACAACCAGAAGCCCTACAACCCGGATTTCGCCGCCTGGGCCAAGGCGGCGGGCGTCGACGGCTACACCGTCACCCGCTCGCAGGATTTCGCCGGTGTTCTGCAGCAGGCCGTCGCCTCGAACCGTCCCGCGCTGATCGACGTGCATGTGGATGCCGACATCCGCCCGCCGGCAACCGGCGCCTGGGAACTGCCGCCGATCCCGCCGAAGGAACCGGCGTTCGGCGGCCCGTGGCGGCCCTGAGCGGTCCGCGCCAAGATCCCTGATACCAACAACGCAGTCGCGTGATGAACACGCATTCGGAGAAAACCATGAGCGACGACTACAAGGCTTCGATCCGCAACATCGCCGAAGAGCCCTGGCAGCAGTTCCCGGGTCACTTCGGCGGCGCCCTGTCGAAGGCGCTGGTGCACCCGGAAACCACCGGGTCGCGCCAGCTCGACTACCGGATTTCCACATATCAGCCGATGGCTTATGTCGAGAACCATGTGCACAAGGTGCAAGAGCAGGTCTATCATGTGCTCGATGGAGAGGGCTTGATGGATATCGACGGAGTGAGCCGCGTGGTGCGCAAGCACGACGTGATCTTCCTGCCGCCCGGCATCTGGCACTCGATACAGAACACCGGGCTGGGCGATCTCACGTTCATCGTGGTCACCACGCCGATCAAGGACGAATAGGAGCGCTCCGGCGCGCGGGCCATGGCACTTGAACAGGCTGACAAGCCGAAAGCGGCGAGGAAGGTGGGGCGGCCGAAATCAGCCGCTCCGGCGGGGATGCACCGGTAAGCGGCGGCGGCATCCAGTCCCTGGAGCGCGCCGCCGCGATTCTCGATGCGGTCGCCGAACATCCCAAGGGCATCACGCTCGCGGAGTTGAGCGTGCGGCTCGGCCTGCACACATCCACAGCCTTTCATCTGATCCGCACGCTGGTCAATCTCGGTTTTCTGAGCCAGTCGGCCGAGACCAAGAAGTACAGCATCGGCGCGCATCTGTTCGCGCTGGCGGCCGGGGCGCTTGACGAAAGCGCGCTGCTGGCTCTGGCGACGCCGGTGCTGGAGATGCTGAGCGAGGAAACCGGCGAAGCGTCGCATCTGGCGGTTCGCGCGCATCACGAAATCACCGTTGTGGCCCGCACCGAGGCGACCGGGATGCTGCAGCTGTCCGGCCGCGCCGGCGCCACGCGCCCCGCGCACGCCACCGCAATCGGCAAGCTGCTGTTCGCCTTCATGCAGCCCGAGGAGCGCGAACGCGCGCTCGCATCCCTGAACCTGCGCGCCTTCACGCCGCATACGATCACCGATCTGGATGCCTTGCGGCGCGAACTCGACGAGATTGCCCGGACCGGGCTCGCCCATGACAGGCGTGAATTCGACGCGGACGTTCGCTGCATCGCCGTGCCTGTGCGCGACTTCACCGGCCGCTGCGCCGGTGCGATCGGCATTTCAGGACCGGTCTGGCGTCTGTCGGATACGGTAATCGAAGCGCATGCATCCGTGCTGCGCAGGTGCGCGGAAACGCTGTCCGTGCAGTTGGGATTTCGCGGTTGAGGCGCGGTTTATGGAAAAGGGGCGCCCCGGCAGACTAGGGAGTTGAAAAGGTCTTGGTGATGAAAAAGGGTGCCGGGGACGCCTGAGACATACTTTAGTACGCAACGTTGCGGATGGATGTGACAATAATCACAATTTGGCGCTCTGTTACCAAGGTTGAAATGTACATACGACTTTCCGGCTGCGTGCCACGAGTCATTTTGGGTCGGCTTCGTTGTTCCCTCGGTCCTCTGTCTCCTCGGCGGTCCGCGGATTCGCATCCACGATGACCGGGCTGGTTTCCCACGTGTTGACGAAGGACACGCAATCGAAATCACCGCTGCCGCGCAGGTCGGCGAAGGCATCCGAATTGCGGCTGTAGCCGGCTTGCCAGGGTGTCGCGAGCCGGCGCTGCAAATCGCCGGCATGGAGGATCGATACCGGTGCCTCCTCCGGCCCCTCGAAGCCGACAAGGCCGGATACGGGATGCACGAAGGTTCGGGACGTCTGTGTGAGCACGGCCCATTGAAAGGCGTTTCCGCGTCGCTCCACCCGGTCGGACATGAACGCCCCGCCGGTATAGGCATTGAGCGCGGCGGTGACCGCCGCCTGCCCGCGTGGCTGCAGCAGATCCTCGTGCATCAGCAGAATCCGGGTCGGCAGGCCGGATTGCATGCTGCGGATGGCGTCGGCCGCTTCCTCCGCGATGTTGCGGTCGGCACCCGTCCAGCTGTGGAAGCGGAAGTCATGGTCGGTTTCCGCCACCGTCAGGGCGCACAGAACAATGGCTTCTCCAGCGATATCGGCCTGCGTCAACCCGCCGGGGCCGCAGCGCTCATCGTTCGGGCTCTCCGGGTCCGGCGGCGATCTCTCCATCGGGTTTCGCGGTTCGAGGGCGCGCAGATAAGGCAGATCCGGGCGGCCGCCCAGGCGCCGGGCGGTCGTGTCGTGAAACTCGAACACCAGGCCGGGGAAGAAATGATCGTCGAGAACGCGCTCGTCGAACAATTGCCCGGCAACCTGTCCGCTCACCGGGCCCGCCGCGCAGGAATGCGGCAGGCTGCTCGGTGGGTTTCCCGAGATGGAAAGCTCCGCATGCATCGGCGATGGCTGATCGGGATACCGCGGGTTACGCGTCATGCCGCGTCTCTCCCATCGCGCGGGCGGATGCCAGGGAGGCACTCTCCAGCCGCTTGATCCAGAGTTCCAGCAGGTCGTATTGCCATCGGGTGAGATGCATCGGCGTTGTGTTTGATCCCGGCAAGGTCACCGGAATCTTGTTGAAGCTGTTGCCATACGCCGGCTGGCCGGTCACCTCGTTTGGCGGCGCATTGACCAGGCTCTTGAAGTCGCGGGGCGCCATGTCCTGCCCGGCTCGCGCGTCATGCATGAAGAAGCCTTCGAACAGGGCCTGAATTTCCTCGGTGATGGCCGCCGTCAGGGCCGTGCCCGGTTCGCCGTCGGCGCCATGGCAGCGGCGCAGCAAGGTCCGGTCGGCCTGATACGCCCTGTCGCGCAGCAGATCGGCAAGCGACAAGGCCGGGCGTTGATCCGGGCAAAAATCGGGAGGACCAACCAGAACACGGGCGCAGACGCGATGCGCCTTGCCGCCGTAGTCGAAGGAGCATCCGATGACCCCGTCGGACATGTCGTCCAGCAATCCCAGCCTGCGCGCGTGGAGATGGCCCGTGGGCGCATCGGCATCCACCAGGCCGCCGACCAATGATCCGGCGCCGGATCGCGCCGCATCGTCTTCGGGCATCTCAAGCCGCCCTCCGCACCAGTGGGATTGCGGGTTGAGGATCAGGAAACGCTCGCGCATGCCCTCCCTCAGAATGGCCAGATGGCGCCATGCGGGCGCCGGATGAAGGCCCGTCTTGTCGCTTTCATGCCTTTCCAGCCGGCTGGCGAGATCGCTCGGCCCGTACGTGTGACCCGGCGGCGGAGAAAACCGCGCGCGAAACCCGAATTCGGAATGTGGCCGCGCGGCGCGCAGCGATCCAAGCAGGATCGGCTTGTCCGCGCTCACCAGCGGCGGCTCGGCGTTGGTGCCATCCTGCGACCAGCCTGGCACGGAATGCGGCCGGGTGTTGTTCGGTTCGATGGCAATCCGCCCGGATCGTACGATGTCGCCCCGGCTTCGCGTCACCGCCCAGGCGCGGCGGTTGCCAAGCTCGATATCCCATCCCACGCCGCCGTGGCCGGACGGAAAGTCTCCGGGACGCACAGGCCGCCGCCGCCGCGTGCCGTCGGAGTCCACCTCCTCGCACCATAATTCGAACCAGGGGCAGACGGGCCGGAAGGCGAGTTTTCCGTCCTTGTTCAGCGCCTTGAACCGCACGGCCCGCGGCATGTAGCTGAACAGCGTACCGTCTTCGTCCATATCCAGCGTCAGCGCCGGTTTGATCTCGGTGCTGCCGGGAGCCACGGCATGCCGATGCCCCACTCCCTGTGTGTTGCGATGAAGGGAGAAATTGTCCAGCGGCGTGCGTCCACTGCCAACCCGCGCAACGGCAAGCGGCGGGCCGATGAAAAAGCACGCGATTGTGCTCCGTGTCATACCATTCCTTCGGATCCGGTCAGGTGCTCCAGGTCTCTTGGTGCAAGCATCAGGCTCCTTCGAACAGCCGGGTCCCGCCGGAGGAAAACATCCGCTCAGCCGATTCGCCGCAATCGGTCCGTCCAGCCGCCTCGCAATCCTGAATGCGGCCGTGCTGCACCTGAAATCCGCAGCCTCGCGCCAACTATCGGACCCGCGCCGGAACGCGTATGTGGTAAATCTCACAATTCTCCGGTGATGGCGTGCGGTCATACGGCGGGCGGCGAAGGGAGCCGTCCGGTGCAATCCTTTGCATCGTCATGGCGGCAGAGCGCATGCTTTTGGTGGCCGTTTCGCGCACCGGGTGCTATGCGCCGTTACCACCCGTGAACGCGGGCGGGGCAAGCGCTGCTTGCGACGCGTGATCTGCAGTTCCTGCGGGAAACCGGCCGCCTGGATGCCATCCGCAGCGGTGTGTCATGGAGAACGACAATGGGCCATTTCGACGCCATCGTGCTGGGCGCGGGCGCAGCCGGGCTGATGTGCGCGATCAAGGCGGGCAAGCGGGGGCGGTCCGTTCTGGTGCTGGATCACGCAAAAAAGCCGGCGGAAAAGATTCGTATTTCCGGTGGAGGGCGCTGCAACTTCACCAACGTCAACACCCGGCGCGAGGCGTTCTTGTCCGCCAATCCGCGTTTCTGTGTGTCCGCGCTGAAGGGCTACACGCAGCATGATTTCATCGCGCTGGTGAACCGCTATTCCATCGCGTTTCATGAAAAGGCGCTGGGGCAGCTTTTTTGCGACGGCTCCGCGCTCCAGGTCATCGCCATGCTGCTCGACGAATGCAACGCCGCCGGGGTCCGCATCCAGCTGTCGACGACAATAGGCGCGGTCGAGAAGAGCGATGGCGGCTTTCGGATCGCGACCGACAAGGGGGCGCTGACCTGCGCGAATCTCGTCGTGGCGACGGGCGGCAAGTCGATCCCGAAAATGGGGCGACAGGATTTGCCTATGATCTGGCGCGGCAGTTCGGTCTGAACGTGCTGCCGACCCGGGCGGGCCTCGTGCCGCTGATGTTCCAGGGCGGCCTGTTGGAGATGACCAGCGACCTCTCCGGCGTCTCGGTCGATGCGCGCGTCGCCATCGGCAAGACAGGATTTGACGAGGCGCTTCTGTTCACCCACCGCGGCTTGTCAGGACCGTCGATCCTGCAGATCTCGTCCTATTGGCGCGAGGGGCAGGAGGTGCGGATCGATCTCGCGCCGCGCAGGGACGTCTTTGACGAGCTGAAAGCGGCGCGCGGCGCCAATGGCCGGCAGGAGCTTCACACGGTCCTGAGCGCCGTGCTGCCGCGCCGGCTGGCGGAACGGGTGGCGCTCGACAGCGGCTTGGGCAGGCCCGCGGAGGCCGGCGCTCCCGGTGCGGCGAAAAGCGTGCCCATTCGCATGGCGGATCTCTCGGACAAGAAGCTGAAAGCCGTCGCGGATGCGGTCAACGCCTGGCGCGTGCTGCCCAGCGGCACGGAAGGTTACCGCACGGCGGAGGTGACGCTTGGTGGGGTCGACACCGCCGGCCTGTCCTCGAAGACCATGCAGGCGAAGGATGTGCCGGGGCTGTATTTCATCGGCGAATGCGTCGACGTGACCGGCCATCTTGGAGGCTACAATTTCCAGTGGGCCTGGTCGTCGGGCGCGGCCGCCGGGCGGAGTCTTTGAAGCCGGCGTTCCGGCAACGGGTTATCCCCGTTTGGCCGCCTGCACCATGTTTTCCAGCGCGCTGAGGAAGCGCGAGCGGTCCTGACGGGTGAAGCCGCGGTTGCCGCCCATCATCTCGCCGCTGTCGCGCAACTGCTGGTGCAACTCGCGCATGGCCAGCGCCATGCCGATGCTGTCCTCGGTGAAGGGCTTGCCGGTGGGGCCGAGAACCCGCGCGGCCTTTTCCATGCATCGGGCGGCCAGCGGAATGTCGGTGGTGATGGCGACGTCGGCGCCGGCAATGTGTTCGACGATCCAGTCGTCGGCCATGTCGGGGCCGTCGGGCACGATGACGCGTTTCACCAGGGGGCTGTCGTCGAGCCGCATCCACTGGTTGGAGACGAAATGCATCACCAGCCCGTGCCGTTCGCCGACGCGCACGACTTCATCCTTGACCGGGCAGGCGTCCGCATCGACGAAGATCTCGGTCATGGGCGGCGCAGCGAGATCACGCTGATCCCTCCAGTTCCTCGCGCAGCATTTCCAGCTCCAGCCAGCGTTCCTCGGTCGCCGCGAGCTCGGCCGCGCGCGCTTCCAGATCGCTGGAAAGCTTGGCAAATCTTTCCGGATCGCGCGCGTAGAAACCCGGGTCGGCCAGCGTCTTCTGGTGCCGGGCAATCTCGGTGGAGAGCTCTTCCATGCGCTTGGGCAGGGTCTTCAGCGCATGGCTGTCCTTGAAGGACAGCTTTTGCTTGTCCGGCTTGGGGGGCGCCTTGTCGTTGCCCTGCTTCTTCGCGGGCTTTCCCGCGGGCTCGCCAGCGTCGCGCGCGGTGACGCCGGAGCCGCGCTGGGCGACCATGTCGGAGTATCCGCCGGCGTATTCGATCCAGCGCCCGTCGCCGTCGCCGGCCAGCACGGAGGTCGCGGTGCGGTCGAGGAAATCGCGGTCATGGCTGACCAGAATGACCGTGCCGGGATAATTGGCGATGGTCTCCTGCAGCAGATCCAGCGTCTCGAGATCAAGATCGTTGGTCGGCTCGTCGAGCACCAGCAGGTTTGAAGGCTGCGCCAGCGCCCGCGCCAGCATCAGCCGTCCGCGTTCCCCGCCCGACAGCGCGCTGATCGGCGTGCGGGCCTGTTCGGGCGCGAACAGGAAATCCTTCATGTAGGCGATGACGTGCTTCTGCTGGCCGGCGACCTCCACCATGTCGCCGCGTCCGTCGGTCAGCGCCTCGCTGAGCGTCCACTGGGGATCGAGGCTGGCGCGGCGCTGGTCGAGCGACACCATCGCGAGATTGGTACCGAGCTTGACGGTTCCCGCGTCTGGCTCGAGATCGCCCGTCAGCAGGCGCAGCAGTGTCGTCTTGCCGGCGCCGTTGGGTCCGACGATGCCAAGCCGGTCGCCGCGCTGGATGATCATCGACAGGTCCTCGACGATCGGCCGACCGTCATAGGCCTTCGACACGGCCTTGGTCTTGGCCACGAGCCGTCCCGAGGTTGCGCCTTCCGAGACCGTCATCTTGACGCTGCCGGTCACCTTGCGCTGGTCGCGGCGCTCGTTGCGCAGGTCCTGCAGGGCGCGCATGCGGCCCTGGTTGCGCTTGCGCCGCGCGGTGACGCCGTAGCGCACCCAGTGCTCCTCGGCGACGATCTTGCGGTCGAGCTTGTGACGGTCGAGCTCTTCCTGCTCCAGCACCTCGTCGCGCCAGGCTTCGAAGTGCGCGAAACTCTTGTCCATGCGCCTTGTGACGCCGCGCTCCAGCCAGACGGTTGTCTTGGAGAGGGTTTCCAGGAAACGCCGATCATGGCTGATCAGCACCAGCGCGCTGCGCATGCCGCGCAACTCGTTTTCCAGCCATTCGATGGCGGGAAGGTCCAGGTGGTTGGTCGGCTCGTCCAGCAGCAGGATGTCCGGATCCGGCGCCATGGCGCGCGCCAGCGCCGCGCGCCGCGCCTCGCCGCCCGACAGGGTCGCGGGATCCTCGGTTCCCGACAGGCCGAGCTCTCCGAGCAGATAGGCCGCGCGGTAGTGGTCGTCGCCCGGCATCATGCCGTCTTCCACATAGGACAGCACCGTGTCGAAGCCCTCGAGATCGGGTTCCTGCGGCAGGTAGCGGATGGTCGTACCGGGTTGAACGAAGCGTTTTCCGCGGTCCGGCTCGACGAGGCCGGCGGCGATTTTCAGGAATGTCGATTTTCCCGAGCCGTTGCGCCCGACGAGGCAAAGCCGTTCGTTGGCCGACACGGACAATTCGGCGCTCTCCAGCAGCGCGGTGCCGCCGAATGTCAGGCCGATGGTCTGCAGGGTGAGAAGGGGTGGCGCCATGGCATCGGGATGTAGCCGCAGCGCTGCCGGATCGCAAGGCCGCTGCGGCGCCGGCGGCCAGATTCTTTTCCTCAAGGGGCGGGCCGCGGCGGGGCGATACCGCGAGCCGTTTGGCCCTCGCATCCCGGTACACGGCCATCGTGTCGGCCGGGGTGGAGACGGGTGGTTGAGAGTGCCGGAAGAGCGCTCAGCAGGTTACGGCGGCCATGCAACGGGAGGTGGGCGGTATCGGGATGCACAGTTGCATTGTGGACACAGGGATGCACTCACAGTCGCGTGCGTTAAAGGTAGGTTTGTTACCTTGTATCAAATGTCGATAAAACCGTTCATAGTTTCGCAGGCGCTTCCGTGTGTAATGGACTTCTGACGGACCGTGTATCAGTGGTTTTGCGAGACGTTATGGGTCAATACCGGGTCGAATTTGCGTTGGTAACCGTGTCAAGTAACCCGATATGGGGGTGCCGTGGACGCCGCATGGGCGGACACCTTGGCCTCGCGCTGGTCGCATGTCGCGATGCGCACGAGGTTTCCAGAGACAAACAGCGGCTCAATCGTTTTGAAGATGTGAACATTTATGCAGGGTAAGGACCCGAAATATCGCTTCGTCGCCGACACGATAGCCCGCCATGTTCATGACGGCTCCTATCCAGTCGGCACCCTATTGCCGACCGAAACAGAACTGGCCGCGCGTTTCGGGATGAGCCGTCATACGATACGGCACGCGCTGCGCGAGTTACGCGCGCGCCGTTTGATTGTTTCACGGCAGGGACGCGGCAGTGAGGTAACGGCCACCGTTCCAGTGGACGCCGACGGCGAAACGCTGCATCGCCTCAGCGCGTTTCTGGCATCGCCATGCAACTGGAACTTGCATGTGAAAACCACACGGCCGATTGCCGCCAGCGACCAGCTTGCGCAGTGGCTGGAGTGCGACCCGGGAACCCGTCTGATCGAGGTGCACGGGCACTTCGCCTGTCCCGACGAGGAGGCGCGTCAGGACCTGGCGCCCGCCACGCTCTATGCCGGTGTGGCCCATACAGGTTTCTTTTCGGGACTTGCGCGTGCGATTCATTCCGTCCCGCTGACACTTGCCGAGGCATACGGCATGCAGAACGGCAATGCGGCGCAGGAAATCACCATGGATGCGCACAAGGACGCCAACGGCGCGAACGGGTCCCTCGCCGGGACGGTGATCATCCGCCGGCGATGCTACACGTCCGATGGCAAGCTGTTCCTGTACATCCGCACCAGTTGCCCTCCGGGCGCCTTTTCCATCCTTTCGCACAGAAACGGGAACGGGCGGTGAAGGCGCGCCGCATTCGCGCGGCGCCTTCCCGACCGTTTCGTGCCGCGCCGGGGCTTGTGCCGGGGTGACGAGCTGTGGTTCGTATCCTTCTGTGATGGGGAGATCGGATGCGCAAACTTGTCCTGGAAAACACATTTGGTTTTGATGGCCTGTCGCTTGTCGCGTGCGACGAGCCGGCGCCCGGACACGGTCAGGTCTGCGTGCGCGTCGGCGCCGTATCGCTGAACTATCGTGATCTCCTGTTCGTCGAGGGAAGCTACAATCCAAGGGCGAGGCTGCCGGCGGTGCCGGTCTCCGATTGCGCGGGCGTGGTGACGTCCGTCGGCCCCGGCGTTGTGGACCTCAAGCCCGGAGACCGGGTCGTCAATCTCTTCATGGAGAACTGGGCGGGCGGGACCGCGGCGCCGGGCTTGCTCAGCGGCAGCCGTGGCGGAGGCGACAAGGAGGGCGTGGCGGCCGAATTCGTATGCTTTGACGAATCGGCACTGTTGCCGGTGCCGGATCACCTGAGTCTGGCCGAAGCCGCGTGTCTGCCCTGCGCGGCGATCACCGCCTGGAGCGCGGTTGCGGACGCGGAGACCGTCAAACCGGGCGCGGCGGTGCTGGTGCAGGGGTCCGGCGGGGTGGCGCTCTTCGCGCTGCAGTTCGCCAGGATCATGGGCGCCCGTACGGTTCTGGTGTCTTCATCGAACGAGAAGCTGGAGAGCGTTGCGCATCTGCAGCCCGACCACGTGATCAACTACCAGGAGACTCCGGCCTGGGCGAAGCCGGCGCGCGCGGCGCTGGCGCCCGACGGGTTCGATCTGGTGGTCGAAATCGGCGGCGCCGCCACGCTGGAGCA
Organism: Breoghania sp. L-A4; assembly: GCF_003432385.1. Lineage (NCBI taxonomy): Bacteria > Pseudomonadati > Pseudomonadota > Alphaproteobacteria > Hyphomicrobiales > Stappiaceae > Breoghania > Breoghania sp. L-A4. The sequence continues at coordinate 744,231 of NZ_CP031841.1, forward strand.
ATCGTTGCGCGCCGTGCGCGTCGGCGGCACGGTTGCGATGATCGGGGTCGTTTCGGGCGCCACGGCACCCTTGAACCTGCCGTTGGCGGTGATGCGCCAGGTGCGGCTGCAAGGCGTGACGGTCGGATCGCGCGCCGCGATGGCCGACATGCTGCGCGCCATCGAGGTCCATGGTCTGCGCCCGCATATCCATGCGATCGTGCCTCTTGAGGACCATCGCCAGGCCTTCGCGTTGATGAAAGCGGGCGGCCATACGGGCAAGATCGTCATGTCGTTGGAATAAGCGGCCAGGACGGCGCGCGGGAAACAGTTGTCTGCGCTGAGGAATGCTGGTTGGCTTGAACCTCCACGCGCGATTCCTAGGTGTCGCCAGTCGCGTCCGTCTTGTCCGGAGCCTTCATGCTTGTCGCCAATATTGCGTTTCTGTTCACCGAGGTGCCGTTTCTCGAGCGCTTTGATGCGGCGCGCCGGGCCGGCTTCGACGCGGTCGAGTGTCACTGGCCCTACGAGCACACGCATGCGGACCTGCGCGCGGCCATTGCCGACAGCGGGTTGCCATTGCGCGGACTGAACACCTGGCCCGGCAGCAGCGCGGCCGGGGAATTCGGCCTTGCCGCTGTCGAGGGTCGCGGGGCGGATTTTACCCAGACCCTGGAGCAGGCGCTGGACTATGCCGGAGCGCTTAACATTCCGATGGTGCACGTGATGGCGGGCGTGCCGCAAGACCCCGCCCGCGCCGAGCCGCTGTTCATCGACAATCTACGGATTGCGGCGCGCCGCGCGGCTGCGCTCAAGGTCACGCTGCTGATCGAACCGATCAATGGGCGCGACGTGCCTGGCTACGCGCTCACCCACACCGATCAGGCGGCGCGGATCATCAATGCCGTGGGCGCGGAGAACGTGATGATGATGTTCGACGCCTATCATGTGCAGATCACCGAGGGCGATGTGACCCGGCGGTTCGCGAAACACCAGCCCCTCATCGGCCATGTGCAGATCGCCGCCGTTCCAGATCGCGGCGAACCCGATGACGGCGAGCTTTGCTATCCCTATCTGTTTCGGGAACTGGATCGGCTGGGCTATGCTGGCGCCATCGCCGCCGAGTACCGCCCGCGCGGCCGCACCGAGGACGGCTTGGCATGGATGGCCGGTCTTCGTGCCGAAAGAGAATTGATGGGAGAACGTGCATGAGTGCTGCAATCGTCGGCTGGTCGCATCTGCCTTTCGGCAGGCACGCGGAGGAAACGGTCGAGAGCCTGATCGTCAAGGCGGCGAGCGCCGCCATCGCCGACGCAGGCATCGCGCCGGGCGATGTCGACGAGATCGTGCTGGGGCATTTCAACGCCGGGTTCTCGGCGCAGGATTTCACCGCCGCTTTGGTGCTGCAGGCGGACGATGCGCTGCGTTTCAAGCCGGCGACACGGGTCGAGAATGCCTGCGCCACCGGCTCCGCCGCCGTCCATCAGGGGGTGAAATCGATTGCGGCCAAGACCGCGCGCGTCGTCCTTGTCGTCGGCGTCGAGCAGATGACCACGACGCCGGGTCCGGAAATTGGAAAGAACCTGCTGAAGGCCTCCTATCTGCCGGAAGATGGGGAAATTCCCGCCGGTTTCGCCGGCGTCTTCGGCAAGATCGCCCAGAGCTATTTCCAGAAATACGGCGATCAGTCTGATGCGCTGGCCGCGATCGCCGCGAAGAACCACGCCAACGGCGTCAAGAACCCTTTCGCGCAGATGCGCAAGGACCTGGGCTACGATTTCTGCCGCATGGAGAGCGAGAAAAATCCTTTTGTCGCCGGTCCCTTGAAGCGCACCGACTGCTCGCTGGTCTCCGACGGCGCTGCCGCGCTGGTGCTCACCGACATGCAGACCGCCATGGGCATGAAGAAGGCCATCGGCTTTCGCGCAACCGCGCACGCGCAGGATTTCCTGCCCATGTCCAAGCGCGACATTCTGAAGTTCGAGGGCTGTTCTGTGGCCTGGGCGCGCGCGCTGCAATCGGCCGGCATCACGCTGGATGATCTGTCGTTCGTGGAAACCCACGACTGTTTCACGATCGCCGAGCTGATCGAATACGAGGCCATGGGCCTGACCCCGGAAGGCCAGGGCGCCATCGCGCTGAAGGAAGGATGGACCCGGCCCGACGGCAAGCTGCCGGTCAATGTCTCCGGCGGGCTGAAGGCCAAGGGGCACCCGATCGGCGCCACCGGCGTCTCCATGCACGTGATCACCGCCATGCAGCTCGCGGGCGAGGCCGGCGACATGCAGTTGAGCAGCCCCGAGCTCGGCGGCATCTTCAACATGGGCGGCGCTGCGGTCGCCAATTACGTCTCGGTGCTGCAGGCGCTGAAGTAGGCTGCGGACAGGTTTGAATCGATGACGCCCGCCGGGGATGCCGGCGGGCGTTTTGTTGTCCCGGCCGATGCCGGGGGTTACGGCAGCATGGTGGCGTCCGTGGTGGCGCGCTCGAGCACGTAGCCGACGTCGTCGGCGAGCATCAACCGGTCTGCGACAAGTCCGTCTGCGGCTGCCTTGACCGCGTCGACATAGGCCGCCTTGTTCGCATAGCGCGCCGCGATCGGCGTGCGGCTATCGTTGTCGCTGGCCTCATTCGGGAACGGCTGGTAGCTGCCGGTCAGGCTGCAGAGTTCGCCCTCACTGTAGCCGGCCTTGCGCAGGTTCCAGCCGGCGTAGGTGCCCAGCGGCGCGGCCACGAACGGCAGGCGCACACCGCCAAGCGGGATTCCGTCCCGGTCAACCGAAGGCACGTAGGCCGGATAGGCCTGGCCGCGCAGCGGCGGTTGCGTGGAATGGTTCATCACCCGCAGTTCGTTGAACGTCGGCTCGGCGACAGTGCCGCTGATCTTCGGCAGCTTCAGATCCGCCAGCGCGACCAGTGTCTCGTCGGTGAGGCTCGGATAGCGGCTGGCCGGCGGCTCGATGCCATCGGCCACCCAGCTCTCCATGGCCGCATAGAGCGCGCGCATTACCGGAGCGGCGCTGAGCGGATTGGTCGGGTTGGCGCAGACCGCGTCTTCCTTGGATTGTGCCGTCCAGCTGTTGAAGTGCGGCGCGCCGGCAATGAAATACAGCCGGACGTCGTCGGGCATGGTCAGTGGCCGCCCCTCGGGCGATGTCGTCAGCAGGTAGGCGCGGGCCTGCCAGAACTCGGTCGAGGTGTCCGTCTGTATGATCTTCGGACAGGTGTCGCTCGCTCTGCAGGCGGCGAGCACGCTGTCGCGGCGGTTTGTCAGCGGATCGGTCGTCTCGGCGTAGGTGAACGGGAACTGATCGCCCGGATAGTCGTGGTCCTCGTGCTGGCGGGAATAGCGGCCCGGCTGCGCGAAGCGGTAGTTGGTGAAGGTCTTGCGGGAGCCGGCGATGTGGGCCATGGCCCCGTCGAACACACGCTGGCCGCTCTCGTCGGCGTTGAAACCCTGATAGATCAGATCGCGCAGGAAGCGGCCGGACTGCGAAATGCCCATCGCCACGGTGTGGTCGATGCCGCCGAGCGGATTGGTGGCGTCGTGGCCAGGGTTGCCGCGCAGAAACGAGACCAGATCGCGGGTCGCGGCGAAGGCGAGGCCAGCGGGCACCGAGTCCTTGGCCGGATAGATGAATTCATAAATCGCGCCGGCATCGGCGGTAGCCGGACGGGTGATCTCGATTTCTGTCGGGCTGAGATACTTGAAGCTCAAACCGTCCGGCGTCTGCGGCGCGTCGGCCTCTTTCGCGCGCACGGTTAGCGTCGCCATTGCGGGATCGATGTCGGCCGCCGGATAGGCCAGTTTGGTTGTGCCGGTCTCACCGGGCTTGTCGAAGATGACCTGTTCGCGCGATCGGCCGGTGACGCCCTCCAGTATCGGAAGGTGCAGATTGATGGCGCTGTCTGGCAGATCCGCCTGCCAACCGCTCCAAACCACCGTGTCGCCGCGCTTCATGAGAAAGCCGTCGCCGGCATCCTTTGCGGCCGCGGGAATGCCTGTGGATCCCGACCGGTTGAGCAGCATGAAGCTCAGGTTGCGCCCGCGATTGGGTACCTCGTAAAACAGCAGGGACGACCGATTGGCCGTTTCCGCCGGCCTCAGGATCGAGACCTCGGTGCTGAAGACGACCTCTCCCTTGTCATTGCGCGGTGCCTTGCCGATATCGACAATCGCGGCGTTCCCGGGCTCCGAAGGATCAACTGCGAAGGTCGCGACGGCATCGATCCGTTCGTAGCTGCCGGCGGTGCCGAACGTGGTTCCGTCAAAGGCCGCTTCCGACGACTGGATCTTGAAGTCGACAACGCGCGCGAACGCGGTTCCCGACAGCAGGACAGCTGTCAGCAGGCTGATCGCGATGGTTGTTTTTTTCATGAATCTGTTCCCTCCAAATAGCCCGGTTCAACCCGGCTTGCATTATCGTGAGCATCTATTGCGTACGAAGTCAATTTTCTTGTATACAAAACATCAATTCGAAGGGTGAGATGCGCCCCGCACTGCGGCGCGATCCGGGTGCCGGCGGAAAGTACCGGGGCCGGTGGGATGGTGCCCGACTGTCACCGGATCACCGTCATGGAGTCCGCGGGTGAGGCCGGCGGCATGCAGTCGAGCGGCCCCGATCTGGGCGGCATCTTCAACATGGGCAGTGCTGCGGTCGCCAACACAATCTCGGTGCTGCAGGCGCTGAAGCAGGCCAGTCCAACCAGCGGACGTTCCGGCGAGGCTCGCTCAACCGTCTGACGCCTTGCTCCTCGCTTTTGACGCACCTGCGTCGTGCCGCCGCCGGTTCCCGAACTGCTGTGCCGCCCGGCTTTCCTCCGCTTCGCCGATCATGTGACACGCGCGCGCCTCCCCGACTTGCCGGCCCGATCCCGTGCCGAAAAGGCGCGGGATTTCGAGGTTTTGGCGTGTGAGTGCGCACGGACGGATGGTTTTTCTCCAATTGCCGCGAAACTTGAAATCCGATGCCCGGCGTTTTGACCGCCGCCGTACTACCTGTTGGAGCGTAGTTTTGAAAAGGCGGAGTACGCCCGATGAGCAGGCAACCGGCACACTATCGAGACGCGGCCACCACGGCCAAGGCGGCGCAGAACCGCAAGCTCGACGTCTTCCCGGCCTTTCACAAGGTCGCGGGCCGGCGGGTGCTGATCGTCGGCGGCGGCGAGGAAGCGGCCGCCAAGCTTCGGCTGCTGTCGGAGACCAACGCGGATCTGGTGGTGGTCGCGCCTCATGTAGAGCCGGGACTGGCTGCCGATATCCGCGCGCGCGGCGCCTCGCACATCGCCGTGCCGTTCGACCCGGTCCATCTCGAGGGCGCGGCGCTTGTCTTTTCCGCGCAGGAGGACGAGGCGAAGGATCGCGCCGTTGTCGAGGCCGCGCGTGCCGCGGGCATTCCCGTCAACGCCGTCGACCGCCCCGAGCTTTGCGATTTCTACACAGGCGCGCTGGTCAACCGCGCGCCTGTCGCGGTGGCCGTCACCTCCACCGGTGTCGGGCCCGTGCTGTCGCGCCATATCCGCGCGCGCATCGAGGCGATGCTGCCCAGTGCGACAGGCGATCTGGCGCATCTGGCCGAAAGCCTTCGTGACGCCGTGTCGAGCGTGATCACCGATGCTCCCGCGCGCCGCCGGTTCTGGGCGTCGTTCTTTTCCGGCTCCGTCGCCGACAACATGCACGCCGGCCGTCCCGACCGGGCCCGGTCCGATGCCCAGCGCCTGTTGAACGGCGCGCGGGACGAGGACGGCTACGTCTGGATCGTCGGCGCCGGTCCGGGCGCGGAAGACCTGTTGACCCTGCGCGCCCAGCGGGTGCTGCAGGAAGCCGACATCATCGTGCATGATCAACTGGTACCCGACGCCGTTGTCGCCATGGGCCGGCGGGACGCCGAGCGTCTGTGCGTCGGCAAGGCCAAGGGCGCGCATTCGTACACACAGAGCGAAATCAACGACATTCTTGTGCGCGAGGCGCGCGCGGGCCGCCGCGTGGTGCGCCTGAAATCCGGCGATCCGATGATTTTCGGCCGCGCCGGCGAGGAAATCGCGGCCCTTCGCGGGGCCTCGATTGCCTATGAGATCGTGCCGGGCATCACCGCGGCGCTCGCCGCCGCGGCCTCCGCCGAAATTCCGCTGACCCTGCGCGGCGTCGCTTCGTCGGTGGTCTTCGCCACCGGTCACGACCAGGCGGGCGAAACGCTGCCTGGCTGGGCGCAACTGGCGCTGACCGGATCCACCGTGGCCGTCTACATGGGCCGCAGCGTGGCCGCCAAGGTCGCCACCCGGCTCATCAAAGCGGGTCTGTCGCCGCAGACGCCGGTGGCCGCGATCGAGAACGCCGCACGGACTGACGAGACCGTCTATGCCGGCGTTCTGCGTGATCTTGAGGGACTCGCTGCGCGTGACGATGTCTCTGGCCCGGTTCTGATCGTTATCGGCGAGGTCGTGGCCGAAGCCGCTCTTCGCAATGCCAAACCGTTTTTCGCGCAGACCTCCGGGGCGATCGCCTCCCGGTCCGTCTCCGTCGCCGCATGAGGAAGAGAATGTCGCAGATCGTTACCGCGAACCGCCTTGGAGACGGCGAGGTCGTCTGGCTTGGAACAGGCGGGCAGTGGGTTGAAACCGTCGAGGCCGCTCAGATTCTGGATGACAAGGATGCGGTCGCCAGGGCGCTCGAGTTCGCTGCCGCCGCGGTGAAGGACCGGCTCATCGTCGAGCCCTATGAGATCGACGTCAGCCTGGAGGACGGCGCGATCGTGCCCGTGAAGCTGCGTGAGAAAATCCGCGCCAAGGGTCCGACCATCCGCGCCGATCTTGGCAAGCAAGCCGTCCGCTCGCGCGGCGCGGCATAACAAACAGGAGCGTTGCTATGTATCGTTACGATGAATTCGACGCCGAGTTTGTGTCTCAGCGCGTTTCCCAGTTCTCCGATCAGGTGCGCCGGCGGCTCGCGGGCGATCTGACCGAGGATCAGTTCAAGCCGCTGCGCCTGATGAACGGCGTTTACCTGCAGCTGCATGCCTACATGCTCCGCGTCGCCGTGCCCTATGGCACCATGTCGGGCGCGCAGATGCGCAAGCTGGCGCATATCGCGCGCACCTATGACCGCGGATACGGCCATTTCACCACCCGGCAGAACATCCAGTACAACTGGCCGCGGCTGGACGACGTGCCGGCGATCCTCTCCGAGCTCGCCGAAGTCGAGATGCACGCCATCCAGACCTCGGGCAACTGCATCCGCAACATCACGACGGACCATTTCGCGGGCGCAGCCGCCGACGAGATCGCCGATCCGCGGCCCTACGCCGAGATTCTGCGGCAGTGGTCGTCACTGCACCCGGAATTCTCGTTTCTGCCGCGCAAGTTCAAGTTCGCCGTCACCGGCGCGCCGCACGACCGCGCGGCCATTCAGGTGCACGACATCGGTCTGCAACTGACGCGCAACGACTCTGGTGAGATCGGCTTTGTCGTCTATGTCGGCGGCGGGCAGGGGCGTACGCCGATGATCGCGAAACAGGTGCGCGATTTTCTGCCCGAAGAGGACCTGCTGGCCTATTCGGAAGCGATCCTGCGCGTCTACAACCGCTACGGGCGCCGCGACAACAAGTACAAGGCGCGCATCAAGATCCTGGTTCATGAGACCGGCATCGACGAGCTGCGCAAGGATATCGAGGCGGAGTTCGAGAAGATCCGGCACGGCATCCTGAAGCTGCCGGACGAGGAAGTGCGCCGCATCGAGGCCTATTTCGCGCTGCCCGCGATGGACGCGGCGCCGGCGGTCAGCCCCGCGCTCGAGGCCAGGCGCGCCGCCAACCCGAGCTTCAACGCCTGGGTGAAGCGCAACACGCATCCGCACAAGGTCCCGGGCTATGTGTCCGTGACCGTGTCGCTCAAGCCCATCGGCGGTGTCCCCGGAGACGCCAGCGCCGCCCAGATGGATGCGATCGCCGATCTGGCCGAACGCCATGGCCACGACGAGATCCGCGTCAGCCACGAGCAGAACCTCGTGCTGCCCCATGTGGCGCTTGGAGATCTTGCGGCCGTCTACGACGCGCTGGCCGCAATCGAGCTGGCCGATGCCAATGTCGGGCTGGTCACCGATATCATCGCCTGCCCGGGGATGGACTATTGCGCGCTGGCCACCGCGCGCTCGATCCCCATTGCCCAGGAGATTTCCGAGCGTTTCGGCGATGACGCGCGGCAGCGGGACATCGGCGACCTGAAGATCAAGATCTCGGGCTGCATCAACGCCTGCGGCCATCACCACGTTGGCCACATCGGCATTCTCGGCGTCGACCGGAAGGGCGAGGAGCTCTATCAGATCACGCTCGGCGGGTCGGCGGACGAGAACTCCTCCATCGGCAACATCATCGGCCGCGGCTTTGCCGGCGACAAGGTCGTCGACGCCGTGGAGACGGTCGTCGACACCTATCTGAAGGTGCGCGAGAGCGATGGCGAACCATTCCTGACCGCTTACCGGCGCGTCGGGGATCAACCCTTCAAGGAGGCGCTTTATGGCTCCGCTTGACGCCGCAGCCGTCGCATTCGATCCCGAAAACGCAGTCCACGCCGAGGCGCGGGCCCTGAACGCGACCTACGAAGGGCTTGGCACCGTGGCGATGCTCGACGCGCTGCTGCACGAGGTCTATCCCGGCCGCATCGCGCTGGTCTCCAGTTTTGGCGCGGAATCGTCGGTGCTCCTGCACCTGATTTCACAGGCGGACAAGGCGGCGCCGATCCTGTTCGTCGACACGCAGAAGCTGTTCGGCGAGACCAAGCGCTATCGCGACATGCTCACGACGCGGTTTGGTCTGTCCGATGTGCGCACCATCGTGCCCGACGCAGGCGACGTTGCCGCGGCCGACGCGGATGGCGGACTGTGGATGCGCGACACCGACCGCTGCTGCCACATCCGCAAGGTGCTGCCGCTCGAGCGCGCGCTGGAAGGGTTTGACGCCTGGATCACCGGACGCAAGCGCTTCCAGAGCGCGACGCGCGCGCAGCTGACGCTGTTTGAGGCCGACGGCGAGCGCATCAAGGTCAATCCCCTGGCCAACTGGTCGGCGGAGGAGGTAAAGGCCTATGCCCTGAAGCACGATCTGCCGCCCCATCCTCTGGTGGCGCAGGGTTTTCTGTCGATCGGCTGCATGCCCTGCACCGAGCGGGTGCGTCCGGGCGAGGATGCGCGCGCCGGCCGCTGGCGCGGCACGGAGAAAGTCGAGTGCGGCATACATCTTCCCACTCACGGGCAGGAAGCGGACGGCAGCGGGATTTGAGCGATGAGTGACGTATTCAGAAACGGCCGCTTCGAGGCTGACGATTGGGTCCTGCTGGACGATGATGCCGATGTGCCCGCGGAAGGGGCGGCCTTCGTCTCGCTGGGCCGCTGGACGGCGGAGCGCGATGCGCTGGCGGGTCGCAACGCGCCGCTTGGCGTGGTGATCCGCGCCGGCGACAATGTCGAGGACATCGAAGCCGATGTCGGCCGGTTCTCCGCGATTGCCGTCGACTTTCCGAAGTTCACCGACGGCCGGGGATTTTCGTCCGCCCGTCTGCTACGCGAGGATTTCGGCTACACCGGCGAGATCCGGGCGATTGGCGATGTGCTGCTGGATCAGATTCCGCTGATGCGACGCTGCGGTGTCGACGCCTTCGACGTCGGCAACGAACCCACGCGGTCCGCGCTTGAGGACGGCACGATGCCGGAGGTCACGCTCTACTACCAGCCCGTGGGAACCGTGGCGGAAGTTCCCGCCGGAACGCGGCCCTGGGCGCGCAAACCCGCCTGAGCGGTTCGCCAGCGCCAATACGGGCCGCCGGCGTTGCCGTGTCAGGCCGGAAGCGCGGCGGATGCGGCGGCCGCTGTGCCGATGGTGAGCGTCCGGCTGTAGTCCGCGGCGGCCAGGCGATTGCGGCCCTGGTTCTTGGCGTCATACAGATGCGCGTCCGCAACCCGGATTGCCTCGTCCAGATCCGCCTCGACGCCGGAAGCCACGCCGATGCTCAGTGATATAGGCACCTCGGCACTGCGATAATCCAGCTTGCGCCTGGCGAAGCGGTCGTGCAGGCGCTGGCAGCGTTCGATTGCTTCCACCTGACTGCAGTCGGGCATCAGCAGGCAGAATTCATCGCCACCCTGCCGCACGGCGATCACATCGGCGGGCCCGGCCTCACGCAGATCGTCGGCCAGCAGCTTGATGATGCTGTCGCCCGCCTCGTGCCCGAAGCGATCGTTGATCTGCTTGAAACAGTCGATGTCGATCAGCGTGACCGTGGCGGGTCTGCCGTTCTTGCGGCAGACGTCGAAGACCTTCCGGCCTGCGTCGAAAAGGAAGCGCCGGTTGCGAAGCCCCGTCATGGCATCGCGGTTGGCTGCGTCCGTGAGTTCGGAGATCCGGTCGATCGTGTCCAGGTTCTGTCCGACGCGGAGCATGAACTCCTCCGGAGAGCAGGATTTCGACAGAAAGTCGTTGGCGCCGAATTTCAGGAACCGCGCCATGCTGGTCGGATTCTGGCAACTCGACAGCCCCATGACGGCGAGGCCGTCGGTTCCGCGCAGGTGACGAATTTCCTTCAGTAACTGGATGCCGTCCATATTCGGCATGATGTAGTCGAGCACCACGAGGCGGATGGCGGGATCGCGCTTGAGGACGGCGAGCGCGTCCGTCCCGCAGCTCGCAGTATGCACGGTCAGTTGCAGTCTCTTGAGCCGTTCCGCGATCATCCTCAGTTGCGTGGTGCTGTCGTCGACGACCAGCGTGCTCACGGACCGGTTCTTGCGCAGCCGGTGTACCAGCGCCTTGAGATAGCCGAGGCTCGCGGGACTGTCCTTGAGCACATAATCGACCACGCCCTTTTCGAGGATCCTGGTGCGGAGACCCTCGTCGTAGCGGCTTGAGAAGACGATTGTGGGAATCCGGGAGGAGACTGTCAGATCGACAATCTCGATGTCGTTGGTGTCGGGCAGTGTCAGATCGACAAGGGCGACGAAAATCTCGTTGCCACCATCCTCAAGAATGCGTTGCGCCTCGCGATAGGTCTTTGCGACAATGAGCTTGAAACCATCGGTTTTCCTGAAAAGCCGCGTGACGGCCTTCTCAAAAAAGCTTGTGTCTTCGACAAGCAGGATGGTTTCCATACTGAAATTCACACCTCGAGCGATGGTGCCGCAGCGGCTTGTGCCGCGTTGGCGGAAAGTGGCGAATAACGTAGCGATGTCCGTAGAATTACTCTGGTAATTACCCTAATGAATTACCCTTGGGTTAACGTGGCAAAATTTATCAATACACAACATACTAAGGAAAAGGCGGGAAATCACCGTAAGGTGTTGTAAAGAGGATGAAATGCGGCGCGCGGAGGCGATGGGGAAAAAACGGGCATGTTCCCGCCGCCACCAAAAGCCGCTTCCGGTCCCTGGAAATCGCGCCTGCCGTGGGCGGCGCCTCGACGGGCGCTTGCGCGGCGATTTGCGCGCCGGAAGGCCGGTGTGATCAAGGCAAATCGGGCGTCAAAGCCTGTCGCGCAGCGCGAACCAGCTCATGGCCAGCGCCAACGTCGGCCAGCGCAGCAGGGTGCCGCCGGGGAACGGCCGCATCGGCAGGCTTTCGAAGACGTCGAAGCGTTCGGCGTCGCCTGCCACCGCGTCGGCGATGACCCGGCCCGCGAAATTGGCGGTCGCGACCCCGTGTCCGGAATAGCCACAGGCGACATAGAGGCCTTTGCGCGGCCGCCGGAAATAGGGCATGCGGTTTGTGGTTACCGCCAGCGTGCCGCCCCAGGCGTATTCGATGCGCGCTTGCGACAGCTGGGGATAGATCTTCAGCATATGGTTGCGCACGAAAGCCGCGATGTCGGCGGGGAACCGGCTCGAATAGGTTTCACCGCCGCCAAACACCATGCGCCGGTCGGCCGTGAGCCGCCAGTAGTGGACCACGAAGCGCGAATCCGATGCCGCTTCGCGGCCGGGAATGAGCGCATCCGCCTCCGCTTCGCTGAGCGGCTCGGTCGCGAGAATGAAATTGTTGATCGGCATGACGCGCGCTTCGGTGGCCGGCTCCAGTCCCGCGAGATAGCCGTTGGCCGCAAGCACGACGGTATCGGCCTGCACTTCGCCTTGCGCGGTCGTGACGATCGCCGGGGACCCGTCACCGATCTTTGTGACGCCGGAAGTTTCGAAAATGCGTACGCCGGCGTCTTCCGCCGCCCGTGCCATGCCGAGGACGAAGTTCAGCGGGTGCAGATGCCCCGCGCCCGCGTCCCGGTAGCCGCCGTGATAGACATCGGTGCCGATGGCGCTCGCCAGCGCGTCTCGATCGAGCATCGAGATTTCGTCATAGCCGTAGTCGCGCGACAGCCGTTCGGCCGCCTCCTGCTCCTCTGCGACCCAGCCGGGCTTGTGCACGGCGTGAATCAGTCCCGGCATCCAGTCGCAGTCAATGGCGTGTTTGGCGATGCGGTCTTTGACGAGAGCCTTGGCCTCTTCGGCCATGCTCCAGAAACGCCGGGCGGTCTCCATTCCGCAGCGCTTCTCCAGCCAGTCCTGATCGCGGCGCTGGCCGGAGTGCAACTGTCCGCCGTTGCGGCCCGACGCGCCCCAGCCGATCCGTTCCGCTTCCAGCACGATGACCGAATAGCCGCGTTCCGCCAGATGCAGGGCGGTGGAGATGCCGGTGAAGCCGCCTCCGACCACGCAGACGTCCGCCCGCGTGGCGTCCTGCAGCGCGGGGCGCGGGGTGTCGCCCTTGGCGCTGGCGGCATAGAGGGAGGGTGCGTGTTGCCCGGCGGAGGCGCTCATGGTCTAGACGCGGCCCTGCTTCTTCAGATCCGCAAGGGTGTCGTCGAGGGTCTTCTCGGTGATGCGCACCAACTCGTCCGCTTCCTCGTGGCTGAGCACCAGCGGCGGCGCGATGATCATGCTGTCGCGCACCGCGCGCATTACCAGCCCGTTGGCGAAGGAATGGTCGCGGCACAGGGTGCCGACGCTTCCCACGGGATCGAATGTCGCGCCGCGCCCGCCCGGGGACAGTTCCAGCGCTCCGATCAGGCCGACCATGCGCGCGTCGCCCACCAAGGGGTGACCGATCAGCTCTTTCCACTTCGCCTGCAGATAGGGTCCGATGTCGTCGCGCACGCGCTCGACGAGTTTTTCCTCTTCCATGATGCGCAGGTTCTCGAGCGCCGCCGCGCAGCAGGCGGGGTGCCCGGAATAGGTGAAGCCGTGATAGAATTCACCCGCCTTGTTGATGATCACATCGGCCACCCGGTCGGCCACCATGACGCCGCCGATCGGCAGATAACCCGACGACAGGCCCTTTGCGATCGGCATCAGGTCCGGTGTGATGCCGAAATGGTCGGAGCCGAACCATGTTCCGAGCCGGCCGAACCCGCAGATCACCTCGTCGGCGACCAGCAGGATGTCGCGTTCCCTGCAAATGCGGGAGATTTCCGGCCAGTAGGTGGCCGGCGGAATGATCACGCCGCCGGCGCCCTGGATCGGCTCGGCGATGAAGGCCGCGACCTTGTCCTCGCCCAGGGCATCGATCGCCATTTCAAGCTCGCGCGCCGCCCACAGGCCGAAAGCGTCCTCATCCATGTCGCCGCCCTCGCCATACCAGTAGGGCTGGGCGATGTGATGGATGCCGGGAACGGTGCCGGCCTGCTGGTGCATGCCGCCCATGCCGCCGAGCGCGGCGCCCGCCAGCGTCGAGCCGTGATAGGCGTTGTGGCGCGAGATGATCACCGACTTCTCGGGCTTGCCCTGCAGCGCCCAATAGGTGCGCGCCATGCGCAGCACCGTGTCGTTGGCCTCCGAGCCCGAATTCGTGAAGAACACATGATTGAGGTGTGCCGGCGCCAGTTCGCTGAGCTTCTGCGCCAGCGCCACCACCGGCGGGTGCGTGGTCTTGAAGAAGGTGTTGTAGTACTCCAGTTCGCACATCTGGGCATGCACGACATCGGCGATTTCCTTGCGGCCGTGACCGATTTGCGAACACCACAGCCCGGCCATGCCGTCGAGAATCCGGTTGCCGTCGGAATCCCAAATCCAGCAACCCTCTCCCTTGACGATGACCCGGCTGCCTTCGGCGTTCAGCGCCTTGTGGTCGGAGAACGGATGCAGGTGGTGTTTCGCGTCGCTCTCGCGCAGGGCGCTTGTGGGATGAATGTTGGACACAACGTTCATGAGGCTCTCCAGGGACGGCGTATTGCGTGAAATTGGATACCGGGACGGCGGACGGACTGGCGTCGCCGGCTCGCGCTGGCGGGCCTTGCCTTGCCGGTTCTGCGGGCCGGTCCGTTTGGCGCGGCCCGGACGGGTTCGTGCGTGGCATCAGACGTTCAGCAGCAGATACTCGCGTTCCCAGGGGCTGATCACGCTCATGAACGTCTCGTATTCTTCCTGCTTGATGGCGCGGTAGGTGGCGACGAAGCGCTCGCCGAACACGTCTTTCATCTCGTCGCAGTTCTCGAACAGCGCCACGGCCTCTAGGATACCGCGCGGCAGCGCGTGCTGGATGTCGGAGGAATAGCTGCTGCGCGGATTGTCCGGCTGCAGCTTCTGCTCGATGCCGAGAAGTCCGCATGCCAGCGAGGCGGCGATAGCGAGATAGGGGTTGGCGTCCGACGAGGGCACACGGTTTTCAAGCCGCCGCGCGGCGGGCCCGGAATCGGGAACGCGCAGGCCGACGGTGCGGTTGTCCGGTCCCCAGAACAGGTTGACCGGCGAGGTCGTGTTGCGGGTGAAGCGGCGATAGGAGTTCACATAGGGCGCCAGGATGCAGGTCGCCTTCGACAGGAATTCCTGATGACCGGCGATAAAGCTCATGAATTCGGGCGTCGGCTCGCCGTGCGCATCGGAGAAGATATTGCGGCCGGTCTCCTTGTCGAGAACCGACTGATGGATATGCATCGCCGAGCCGGGCTGGTTGGACATCGGTTTGGCCATGAAGGTGGCGTAGATGTTGTGCCTGAGCGCCGCCTCGCGGATCGTGCGCTTGAACAGGAAAACCTGGTCGGCGAGCTCCAGCGGCTCGCCGTGACGCAGGTTGATCTCCATCTGCGCAGCACCCTCCTCATGGATCAGCGTGTCGATTTCCAGTCCCTGCGCTGCCGACAGGTCGTAGATGTCGTCGATGAGGTCGTCGAACTCGTTGAGCGCGGAGATCGAATAGGACTGACGGCCGACCTCGGGGCGTCCGGAGCGGCCGATCGGCGGCTCCAGCGGATAGTCGGGGTCCTTGTTGGGCTTGACCAGATAGAACTCGATCTCGGGCGCGACGATCGGCTGCCAGCCGTGTTTCTCGTAGCGCCGCAGAACGCGCTTGAGCACGTTGCGCGGCGCGGTTTCCATTTCCTCGCCGCTGCGCGTGAAGGTGTCGTGGATCAGTTGCGCGGTCGGATCGGTCTCCCAAGGCACCACTGACAGGGTCGAATAGTCAGGCTTGAACGACAGATCGCCGTCCGTGGGATTATGCTGGAAGCGGTCGTCGTCGGGCGGATAGTCGCCCGAGATCGTCTGCGCGAAGATCGACGCCGGCATGGTCATCACCGGGCCGGAGAAGAATTTCTCCGTCGGCATCATCTTGCCGCGCGCCACGCCGGCGAGATCCGGCACGATGCATTCGATGTCCTCGATGCCGCGCGAGCGCAGCCACGTGCGCGCTTCATCCTCGTTGGCGACTCCGCGGGAATATTCCTGGGCGCCCTGGCTGTCCATTGTCTCGCTCACGTTGGCTCCTGGGTACGGCGGCATGCGCCTTGCCGTAAATTGTGATCACATTTCGCGGAGTGTCAATCCGTGTTGGGACGCGTCTCCGCCTGCCTGCCGCGAACAACGCCCCCCGGCGCGTCAGGCCGCATCATCCGGTTTGCCCAACACACTGTGGCCGATGATGCCCATGCCGTCCCTTATATCGCATTCAATGGCGTGGCGCAGGCCTTCGCGATCGTTGCGCCGGATCGCGGCGATGGCTTCCTTGTGCATGTCCTGGACGACAAACGTCCCGACCCGCCCGTAAACGGTGCGCATGAACGGGGCGAACTGCAGCCAGACGGTTTCCACAAGCGGCAGCACCACCTCGGAGCCGGCCGCGCGGTAGATGCGGAAGTGGAAGGCGTGATTGAGCCGCATGTAGCTTTCGACGTCGCCGGTGCGCAGGCTTTCGTCAATGGCGTCGTCGATCTGGGTCAGATCGGCGGCTGCCGCCTTGTCCAGCGCGTCCAGCGCCAGCGCCGCGACATGCGGTTCCAGCAGAATGCGGGCATGCAGCAACTCGTCAAAGCGTTGCGCCGTCATGCGCGGCACGCGGATGCGTCCGTTGGGCTGCATGTCGAGCGCGTGGGCCGCGGCCAGCGCGCGCACGGCCTCGCGCACCGGCATGGGGCTGACACCCAGTTCCGCCGCCAGACCGCGCAAGGTGACCGGGTTGCCGGGAATGAACCGTCCGGTGAGCAGCGCTTCGCGCACGCTGGATTCCACGCGATCGCGCGTCACCGCGCGCTGGGTCCCGGCGGGCTGTGCCGTGGCGTGCCCGTCGGACGGCTGATCGTTTCGGGCGTGACCTTCCGGCTCCGGGCCTTCATCGGTCGCGGCCGACATGGTGTCATTTGGCGGGGTCTTGGTCACGGAACGGTTCGGCCCAGTTGACAGTCAACCCCATAACGTGATCACATTTCGGCCCAAACAGCAATCGCATGGTCGCGGTTTGCCGGTGTGGCGGGACCAGCGCCGGTCCGCCGGTGCGCTTGCCTTCCGCAATGCACGAACTGGAGCACGCGTTGGAGCATTTTATCCGCCGGAGCACTGGCCGCCTGAGTAGTGGCCGCCCGAGCACTGGCCGCAGGAACGCCGGCGTTGCGAGCATGGTCCGCGGGGACGCGCGATGACCCAGGTGACCACCGTCGCAAAGGGCTCTCCCGGTCGCCGCTTCAACGGACCCGACGCCGTCGAGCGCGACATCGTCGACCGGTTTTGTGCCGAGAATCCTGATCTCGACACGCTTGAAGTGATCCTGCCCGACACCAACGGCGTGCTGCGCGGCAAGTGGCTGCCCGGTTCGGGCTTGCCGAAGATCTTCAAGAGCGGCGTTGCGCTGCCCTTCTCGCTGTTCGGCCTCGACGTCTGGGGCCGCGAGGTCGAGGAAACCGGTCTGCACATCGAGACCGGCGACATGGACGCCATCTGCTGGCCGATGCTGGACACGCTGCAACTGGTGCCCTGGGCCGAGCGCAAGACCGCCCAGGTGCTGCTGTCGATGTACGACCGCGAGGGCAAGCCGTTCCCCATCGACCCGCGCCACGTGCTGGCGCGCATGTGCGACAGGCTGGCCGCCCACGACGTCACCGCGACCGCGGCGTTCGAGCTGGAATTCTATCTCTTCGAGGACAGCGGATCGGACGGCAAGCCGCCGCGGCCGCTGTTCTCCACGCATCTGGGGCCGGCGCGGCAGAACATGTACGCGCTGTCTGATCTCGAAGCCTTGCAGCCGCTGGTCGACGAGATCCGCCGCGGCGCGGAACAGCAGGAGATCGCCGCCGACGCCGCCGTCTCAGAGGCCGCCCCGGCCAGTTCGAGCTCAACCTGCACCACCGCACCGATCCGCTGGCCGCCGCCGACGACGCGGTGCTGCTGCGCCGGCTGGTGATCGGCGTCGCGCGCAAGCACGGGCTGAAGGCATCCTTCATGGCCAAGCCCTTTGTCGAATGGCCGGGCAACGGCATGCATGCACACGTCAGCCTGGAGAACGCCTCGGGCAACATCTTCGCGCATCCCGAAGACGGTGAGCGGCGGCTGGGCCACGCCATCAACGGGTTGCTGGACACGATGCAGGAGTCTTTGCTTCTGTATATTTCGACCTTCAACGGTTTCCGCCGCATGCAGCCGGGGTCCTATGCGCCCACGTCGCTGACATGGGGGCACGACAACCGCTCGGTCGCCGTGCGGGTTCCGGCCGGAGATCCAGGATCGCGGCGGATCGAGCATCGCATCGCAGGCGCCGACGCGAACCCCTATCTCGCGCTGACCGGCATTCTGGCGGGCATCCTCGAGGGTCTGGACAAGAAGCAGGATCCGCCGCCGCCGACCAAGGGCAATGCCTATGAGGTGAAGGCCAAGCGCCTGACGCCCTGGATGGACGAGGCGATCGATGCGTTTGAGGATTCCGAGCGCATGAAGGAGGCCGTCGGCGAGGACATGCACAAGACGCTGACGGCGATCAAGCGCGAGGAACTGGCGTCATTCGGGCGCGAGATATCGAATCTGGAACGGGAAACATATCTGTGACGCATGCAGCGGATTCCCTGCGAACAAGAGCAATCATGCCGGGCAGAGACGTTGTGAACGAGAGGGTTCGCCTTTAACCTCATGTCGGGCCATGAGGTGGGCTTTCGCAAGCGAAAGCCTGGCGCAATAAACATCACCAGGCTGAGATTGGGAGCATGAAAATGCGAGGCATTGTCTTTTCAACCGCGGTGGCGATCGCCGCTCTGACAGGGTCGGCGCTGGCGCCGTTCACGGCGCCCGCCATGGCGCAGGAGCGTATCGTCAATGTCTTCAACTGGTCGGACTATATCGACGAGTCGATCCTTGAGGACTTCACCAAGGAGACCGGCATCAAGGTCGTCTACGACGTCTTCGATTCCAACGAGGTGCTGGAGACCAAGCTGCTCGCCGGCGGCACGGGCTACGACATCGTGGTGCCCACGGGCACCTTCCTCGGCCGCCAGATCTCGGCCGGCGTGTTCCAGAAGCTCGACAAGTCCAAGCTGCCGAATCTGGAGCACATGTGGAAGGACATCGAGCAGCGCCTTCTCAAATACGACCCGGGCAATGAGCACGCCATCAACTACATGTGGGGCACCACCGGCATCGGCTACAACGTCGGGAAGGTCAAGGAAATCATGCCCGACGCCCCCGTCGACAGCTGGGACATGATCTACAACAAGGACGTGGTCTCGAAGTTCGCCGATTGCGGCATCTTCGTGCTGGACACGCCGGAAGAGATGATCCCTTCGGCGCTCAACTACCTCGGCCTCGATCCGGATTCCAACGCCACGGAGGACATCGAGAAGGCCGGCGAGCTGCTGGCTTCGATCAGCCCCTATATCCGCAAGTTCCATTCGTCCGAATACATCAACGCGCTGGCCAATGGCGACATCTGCCTCGCCGTCGGCTGGTCCGGCGATGTGCTGCAGGCGCGTGACCGCGCGGCCGAAGCCGACAACGGCGTGACGGTGGAATACTCCATCCCCAAGGAAGGCGCGCTGATGTGGTTCGACAACATGGCGATCCCGGCCGACGCCAAGCATGTCGAAGAGGCGCATGAGTTCCTCAACTACATCATGCGCCCTGAGGTCATCGCCAAGGCCTCCAACTACGTCTTCTACGCCAACGGCAACAAGGACAGCCAGCCGCTGCTCGACAAGGAAGTGCTCGAGGATCCGGCCATCTATCCGACCGATGAGACGGTGAAGAAGCTTTACACCGTCTCGACCAAGCCGCCCAAGGTCAGCCGGATCCAGAACCGCGTCTGGACGAAGGTGAAGAGCGGAACCTGATCGATCGGCACGGCCCGGGCAGACGATCTGCCCGGGCCTTTTTGATCGCCCGGATCGTGTCGATTGATAAGGCCACCAGGCGTGGGCGTCGTTGTTGCGGGGGTAACGTTGAGCAAGAAACCGATCGGACCGATCCGGCGAACATTCGCCCCTTGGGAGGACCCGCAGGCGCGGCCCTTCATCGAGTTCCGGAACGTGACCAAGCGTTTCGGAACGTTCACGGCCGTCGACAATCTGTCGCTGACAATCTATGAGCGCGAGTTTTTCGCGCTGCTCGGGGGCTCTGGCTGCGGCAAGACCACCCTGATGCGCATGCTGGCCGGCTTCGAGGCGCCCACCGAGGGCGAGATCCTGCTCGAAGGCCAGTCGCTTACCGGTGTGCCGCCCTACCGGCGCCCGGTGAACATGATGTTCCAGTCCTATGCGCTGTTTCCGCATATGACGGTGGAGAACAACATCGCCTTCGGGCTGAAACAGGATGATCTCTCCAAGGACGAAATTGCTGAGCGGGTCGCGGAAATGCTGCGGCTGGTGAAGCTTGAGCCCTTCGCCAAGCGCAAGCCGCACCAGCTCTCCGGCGGCCAGCGCCAGCGTGTGGCGCTGGCCCGCTCGCTCGCCAAGCGCCCCAAGGTCTTGCTGCTTGATGAGCCGCTCGCGGCGCTCGACAAGAAGCTGCGCGAGGAAACCCAGTTCGAGTTGACGGATCTGCAATGCGACCTGGGCATGACCTTCGTGATCGTCACCCACGACCAGGAAGAGGCGATGACGGTTGCCGACCGCATCGCGGTGATGGACGCGGGCGGCCTCGTTCAGGTGGCGCCGCCCTCGGAGATCTACGAGGGCCCGAACTCCCGCTTCGTCGCCGACTTCATCGGCGACATCAATCTCATCGAGGCGACGGTGACCGAGACCTCGGGATCCGGCACGACGCTCAAGGGCGCCTCGTTGCCGGTCGACCTGCGGGTCTCGCAGTCAACAGACGCCAAGGCCGGCGACACGGTGTGGTTCGCGATCCGGCCCGAAAAGATTGCCATCAGCACGGTGACGCCGGACGAGGCCGTCGTCCCGGGCGTGAACGCCGTCTCCGGCGAAGTCTGGGATATCGCCTACTTCGGCGATGTTTCGACCTATCACTGCCGCATCGCCGAGCGCGAGACGCTGCGCTCGACGGTCGCCAACGCGACCCGGCTTGTCGAGCGGCCGATTTCATGGGACGACCGCATCCGGCTTTCCTGGAGCGCGGACGCCGGCATCATCCTGACGCGGTGAGGGGGGCGAGATGAAATCCACATTGCTGGCCCTGCGCGCACGGTTTCTCGGCCGATGGGCGCTGATTTCGGTGCCCTTCGCCTTTCTGCTGTTTTTCTTCCTCGTGCCCTTCGTGATCGTCGTCAAGATCTCCCTGTCGCAGATCGCGGTCGCCATGCCGCCCTATCTGCCGACCATCGATCTGGCGGAGGGCTGGCAGAGCATTCGCGATGCGTTCTCGGCATTCTCGCTGGAAAACTATGTCTGGCTGACGGAGGATGACCTCTACTGGAGATCCTATCTCTCCAGTGTGCGGATCGCCGGAATCTCGACGCTGATCACGCTGCTCATCGGCTACCCGCTGGCCTATGGCATGGCGCGGGCGCCGCGTGAATGGCGGCCGACGCTGCTGATGCTGGTGATCCTGCCGTTCTGGACGTCGTTCCTCATCCGCGTCTATGCGTGGATCGGCATCCTCAAGAACGAGGGCCTGCTGAACCAGTTGCTCTTGTGGCTGGGCGTCATCGACGAGCCGCTGATCATCCTGAACACCAACACGGCCGTCTACGTCGGCATCGTCTATTCGTATCTGCCGTTTCTCGTCCTGCCGCTGTTCGCGACGCTGGAAAGGCTCGACGGCGCCTTGCTCGAGGCGGCCGAGGACCTCGGCTGTCCGCCCTGGAAAGCGTTTTGGAAAATCACGGTTCCGCTGTCGATGCCCGGCGTCATCGCCGGATGTTTTCTGGTGTTCATTCCGGCGGTGGGCGAGTTCGTCATTCCCGACCTGCTCGGCGGATCGGAAACGCTGATGATCGGCAAGACATTGTGGGTGGAATTCTTCGCCAACCGGGACTGGCCGGTCTCCTCCGCCGTGGCCGTGGTGCTGCTGCTGCTTCTGGTGGTGCCGATCGTCCTGTTCCAGAACCAGCAGCAGAAGCTTGCGGAGCGCGACAAATGAGGACCCGTATGGCCCGTTTGTCCCTCTCCCCCCTTGAGGGGGAGATTTCGGCGCAGCCGACAGAGGGGGGAAGCGGCAGGCTCAGAGTTCGTGGCTCACCCCCTCTGTCCCCTTCGGGGACATCTCCCCTCAAGGGGGAGAGGGGAGCAAGGCACGTCATGCGCGGCACTCCGCGGTGATCCGCAGCTCCATCGCATTGCAGGACGAGTTCCGCTCATGAACAAGGGACCGAGCTGGTTCAACATCACCTCGATCGTGCTGGGGTTCTCCTTCCTCTATCTGCCGATCGTGCTGCTGGTCATCTTCTCCTTCAACGAGTCGCGGCTTGTCACGGTGTGGGGCGGCTTCTCCACCAAGTGGTACGTCGAGATGCTGAGCAATCAGCAGCTTCTCGACTCGGCCTGGGTCACGCTGCGGGTCGCCGCGGCCTCGGCGACCATCGCCACGATCCTGGGGACGCTTGCGGCGCTGGTGCTGGCGCGCGCGGGCCGGTTTCTGGGGCGCTCGCTGTTTTCAGGCATGGTCTATGCGCCGCTGGTGATGCCCGACGTGATCCTCGGTCTGTCGCTGCTCCTGCTGTTTGTCTCCATGGGGCAGGACCGGGGCTTCTGGACCGTGACGCTGGCTCATATCACCTTTTCCATGTGCTATGTCGCCGTCGTCGTGCAGTCGCGCCTCGTGGGGTTTGACCGTTCGCTCGAGGAAGCCTCGCTCGATCTGGGCTGCCCGCCGGTAAAGACCTTCTTCCTGATCACGCTGCCGCTGATCCTGCCGGGAGTCGTCGCCGGCTGGATGCTGGCGTTCACCCTGTCGCTCGATGATCTGGTGGTTGCCAGCTTCACGACGGGCCCCGGCGCCACCACCCTGCCGATGAAGATCTACAGCCAGGTGCGCCTTGGCGTCACGCCCGAGATCAATGCGGTGTGCACGGTGCTGGTGGTGCTGGTGACCATCGGCGTGATCATCGCCTCGCTTGCCACCAAGCGGCGCGAGGTCGTCCGCCAGCGCGACGAACGGCTGGCGAACGCGCTTTAGTCAGCACCAAAGCCACGCCGCCGCCTATTCCGCGGCGACCCCATGCGGCAGGGTCTGCGCGGGCACGATCGTCTCGAAGCCCGACCATTCGTTGCTCTCGAGCAGTTCGCGCACGGTCTCCTTCAGCTCTGCCGCGACAATGGCGCCGGCGGTGGTCAACCGGTCCTCGGGCAGCGAGTAGAGGAAATTGCGGCGCCGGAAGCGCACGTCGGAGAAGGACAGGGCGCGCCATTTCCGGCCGCGTGCCGCCTCGTGCATGATGGCGCCCGTCGGCTTGATCGTCGCGCCGATGTCGTCGTAGACGCAGTTCATCAGCAGCGACAGGGAATCGATCTCGGCGACGACATTGGTCGTCAGCCCCTTGTTCTCGAATTCCGCGACGATGCGCTGACGCAGGCCGTGGGAGCTGGTGGGCAGGATCAGCGGCAGGGCCGCGGCCTCGCTGACGCTGAGGCATTTGCGGCGCGGCGGCACCAGTTTGCTGTGTTTGGGCAGCATCACGAAAAGCTCTTCGATCAGCAACGGCTCGATGACCAGATCCGGCGCCACGTCGCCGCTGAACAGCACGGCGAGGTCGAGCTGTCCGAGCCGGATGAGCTGGCCGATATGACCGCTCATCGCCTCGACCACATTCAGCAGGATGCTCGGATAGCGTTCGCGGATCCGCCGCACCAGCGGCAGGCCGATGGCCGCCACGGTGGTCGCGGGCAGGCCGATGGTCACCATGCCCTCGATGGCGCCCGATCCGCTGCGGGCGATCGACAGCGCCTGATCAAGCTGACGCAGCATGTATTGCGCGTGATGATACAGCGCCTGGCCGTTTTCCGTCGGGCTGACGCCCTTCGACGAGCGGTGCAGCAGCGGCTTGCCGATCTGGTCTTCAAGCTTGGCGATCTGCTGGCTGAGCGCCGGCTGGGCGACGTGCAATTGCCGCGAGGCCTTTGACAGGCTGCCGCATTCCACGATCTGCACGAAGTAGCGAAGTTGTCTGATGTCCATGGCGCGCGACCTGATCATACCGCTGGCTATAAGTCCAGCTTATAGCCAATCTCTCTATTTCGTATTTCCGCTCAGGCCAACGCCTTTCTACAGTCGGCCCACAGCGGCCATTCGTCCGCCCATGGGGGCTGGCCGCATTCATCGCGCAAATGACAAGAAGCACAAGGCGACCCGCGCGACTGACGATCAAGGGAGGATACGACATGAAGAAAGATACGCCCGAATTGGGCAACACCGCGGGACAGTTCAGCCGCCGCAGCGCCATGAAATTCGGCGCCGCCGGGCTGGCAGCGACGACGACGCTGGGGTTTCCCAACATCTTGCGGGCGCAGTCCGACGTCATCAAGATCGGCCATCTGACGCCGAAGACCGGGTTTCTCGGCGCGCTCGGCGAATACGCCACGCTCGGCATCCAGCTCGCCGTTGACCAGATCAACGATGCCGGCGGCGTGAACGGCAAGATGCTGGACATGATCAGCGAGGACTCGATCAATCCGGACACGGCCACCACCAAGGCCCAGCGCATGATCGAGCGCGACAACGTCGATTTTCTGATCGGCGAGATCAGCTCGGCCTCCGCTTTGGCGATTTCCCAGGTCGCGGCGCGCAACGAGAAGCTGTTCATCGCGGTCGGACCGCGCTCGGACGTGCTGCGCGGCAAGAGCTGCAACAAGTATATGTTCTGCACCGACATCCCCAACACGGTGATGGTCAATGCGGTCGGCGGCGCGCTGAAGCGCGAGGGCATGGTCGACGGCAAGAAGTTCATGACGCTGACGGCCGATTACGTCTTCGGCCACGACCTTCTCTCGGCGGCGAAGAATTTCTTCGACGCCAACAACGCCACGCTCGTCGCCGACGAGCTGGTTGCCACCGATGTCACCGACTTCAGCCCATTCCTGATCAAGGTGCGCCAGACCCAGCCGGACGTGGTCTGCCTGAACCTGGCGGGCAATCAGGTGACGAATTTCGTCAAGCAGTACGCCGAATTCGGCCTGCCGTTCCCGACCGTCGGCTTCAACCTGAACACCGCGGACGCCTGGGCTGCCGGCGTCGGTAACCTCAGCGGAACCTGGCCGACCCCGTGGTACGACACGGTCGATACGGACGGCACCCGCGCTTACGTGTCCTCGTTCAAGGAGGCCTACGGCAAGCTGCCGGAGAACCACTCCTGGATCTCCTATGTCGCCATGAACATCATGGCCAAGGCGATGGGCGACACGAAGTCCGCGGCGACACCCGATCTCATCGAGTATCTGGAATCGGGCGCCAAGTTCGACCTGCTGAAGGGCCGCGAGGGCTACTTCCGCAAGGGCGATCATCAGCTGATCCAGGATGCCTACGCCTTCACGGTCGACGGAAACGCGGAAAACGAGCACGACATGATCGTTCTCGGCGATGCGGTTCCCGATCCGGACGAAGATCTTGAGGTGATCTTCCCGACCGTCGAACAGAACGGCTGTACGCTCTAACCGGCCGCACAGTCGCGCCGTCGGGCGCATCCGTGTCTCAGCGCTGCCGCGTCATGCGGCAGCGCCTTCCAAAACTGGATTGACAATGCAAATCGTCTTCTTGCTTGAGCAGGTGGTCAACGGACTTGTGCTCGGTGGCTATTACCTGCTGATCGCGCTCGGCCTGTCGCTGATCTTCAGCGTCGGCGGCATCGTCAACCTGGCGCATGGCGCCTTCTACGCGTTGGGCGCCTATCTCGCCGTCACCGTTGGCCGGTACACCGGTTTCGCGCCGTCGATCATCATATCGCCGATTCTGGTCGGGTTTCTCGGCCTGTTCTTCGAACGCTTCATCCTGCGGCGGTTCTACCGCGAAGATCCCATTCTCAGCCTTCTGGTCACCTTCGGGCTCGCGATGGTCGCCGAACAGGCGATCCGCATGATCTGGGGCGCGGCCCCGCTTCCCGCGTCGATGCCCGCCGAGATCCGCGGCCCGGTCATCGTCGGCGATTTCCTGTTCTCCAAGTACCGGCTGCTGATGCTCGCCATCGTCGCGGTGGTGCTGACCGGCATCTGGCTGCTGCTCAACAAGTCGTCCTTCGGCCGCGTCGTGCGCGCCGGCATCCAGCAACCGGACATGGTCGCCGCGCTGGGTATCCGGCTGCAGCCGTATATGTCGACCGTGGTCGCGCTCGGCGTCGGCATCGCTGCTCTGGGCGGGGCGCTGTTCGCGCCGATCACCATCGTGCATCCCGCGATGGGCTCGGAGATCATCACGGTCGCCTTCGTCGTCGTGATCATTGGCGGTCTCGGCAGTTTCTGGGGCGTCATCGCCGCGGCCCTGCTGGTCGGCGTCGTCCGCGGCATCACCATCCACTTCGTTCCGGCCGCCGGAGAGGCGTCCATGTACGTGCTGATGTTCCTGGTGCTGCTGTTGCGGCCGCGCGGACTGCTCGGCGAATCCATAGAGAAATTCGAAAAATGACCGTGTCCCCGCTTGCAAAATACCAGCCGCTTCTGATCGGAGCCGTGGCGCTGATCCTGCTGCCTGTGCTGATGCCGCTGATCGGCTTGACGGTGAACACGGCGACCGTCGTGGTGTTTCTCACGATCGCCGTGCTCGGGCTCAACATGATGATGGGATACACCGGCCTGGTGTCCTTCGGCCACGGCGCCTGGTTTGGCGTCGGCGCCTATGCCGCGGCCATCGCCCAGCGCACCTGGTTCAACGACCAGATCATCGTTCCGATCCTCTTCGCCATGGTCTTTGTCGGCCTGGTGTCGGCGGTCGTCGGCGCGCTGATGCTGCGCCGGCGCGGGGTCTATTTCGCGCTGATGACCCTGGCCCTGTCCGCGCTGACCTACACGATCTCGTTCCGCTGGACGGCGATGACCGGCGGCGAGGACGGGCTTGGCGGATTGCAGCGTGGCACATTGTTTGGCATCGATCTCGACAATGCTGTGGCCTACTACGCCTTTGTCGCCGTTGTCGCTCTCGGCGTGCTCTACGTGCTGTTGCGCGTCACCCGCTCGCCCTTCGGCCATGTGCTGGTCGCCATCCGCGAAAACCAGGAGCGCGCGACGTTCCAGGGCTATTCGGTGCAGCGCTACAAGCTGGGCGTCTTCGTGCTGTCGTCGATGATCACCGCATTGGCCGGTGCGCTCTCGGGGTTCCAGCATTATCTCGTCACGGCGGAAGCGACCTCGGTGGAGATGTCCGGCGAACTGCTGGCGATGGTTGTCATCGGCGGGATGCACAACATCCTCGGCCCGGCGATCGGCGTCGTCTTCTACATCGTCTTCCGCGAGATGTTCTCCATCTGGACGGGCAACTGGCTGTTCTGGTTCGGGCTGATCTTCGTGGCCTTCGTGATGTTCTCGCCCGGCGGGCTGGTCGGCATCTGGGGGCTCGTGAAGCGCTGGCTGCGGCCGCCGCCGGAGGAAGCCGCCGCCATGAGCCGCCGCAAGATCTATGACGGCTTGCCACTGCCCGGGTTCCTGTCGCCTGAACCCAGCACCGGACCGGTGCTGGAAGTCGACGGCATCGTCAAGAATTTCGGAGGCTTCCGGGCGGTCGACAACGTCGCGCTTCAGGTCAACAGCGGACGGATTCATGCGCTGATCGGACCCAATGGCGCGGGCAAGACCACCACGTTCAATCTGATCTCCGGCATGTTCGAGCCCAACGCGGGAACCGTGCGGTTGAACGGCAAGACCATCAGTGGTCTGTCGCCGAACCAGATCACCGGAAGAGGTCTGGCGCGCTCGTTCCAGATCACCAATCTGTTTGACGGGCTCACGATCTACGAGAACCTGCGCCTTTCGATCCAGGCCCAGCACGCGAGCCGTTACAACATCTGGCGGGACGCCGACAGCTTCGATGACATTCATGCTCAGACGGCGGAACTGATGAAGTTCCTCGGGCTCGAAGGCATCGAGGACATCAAGAGCGGCGATCTGTCCTATGGCGGCCAGCGTCTGGTCGATCTTGGCATTGCGCTCGCCTGCAAGCCGCAGGTGTTGCTGCTCGACGAGCCTCTCGCCGGCCTTGCGGCGGCTGAACGCGAGCGAGTTTCCAGCCTCGTGGAGCGGGTTGCGGACAACATCCCGGTGCTCATTGTCGAGCACGATCTCGATCGCGTTCTGGCTCTGTCGCACGAGGTCACGGTGATGAACCAGGGCTCCGTGCTGATGTCGGGCTCGCCGGATGAGGTGCGCGCCGACCGCAAGGTGCAGGAGATCTACACCGGCACCGGGACGCCTCCGGTCACTGGCCGCGTCACCGGCCGCGACGAAACCGCCCCGCCGGTGCTGCAGGTCGACAAGCTCAACACCTTCTACGGCAAGAGCCACATCCTCAACGACGCCTCGCTCAACATCCGCGAGGGTGAGATCGTGGCGCTTCTGGGCCGCAACGGCGCGGGCAAGTCGACCCTGCTCAAGAGCCTTTCCGGTCTCGTGCCGGCGGCGTCCGGCAGCATCCTGTTTTCAGGCCATGAACTCGCCGGCATGGCCGCCCCCGACATAGCCCGCCTCGGCGTCGGCTACGTGCCGCAGGGACGCGGTGTGTTCTCCGGCATGAGCGTCGCCGACAATCTCGCGCTCGGCCGCATTGCGCGGGACACCGACGGCAGCCGCGGCGTCGCCTGGAGCGAGGAGCATATCCTGGAGATGTTCCCCAGGCTGCGCGAGCGTTTCAACACCCCGGCCGATTATCTGTCCGGCGGGGAGCAGCAGATGCTGGCCGTGGGGCGCGCCCTGTCGGGCAACGTCAGCCTGCTGCTGCTCGACGAGCCCTTCGAGGGCCTGGCCCCGGCGATCGTCGAGGAGCTCTTCACGGTTTTCGACCAGCTACGCCGGGAACTGCCGATCCTGATCGTGGAGCACAATCTGGATCTGGTGCTGGCGCTGGCCGATCGGGTTTTCGCGCTGGAGCGCGGCGCGGTGTTCCACGAGGGGCCGGCGGAAGCGCTGCTGGCCGATCTGGACTACCGCAAGGAAATTCTCTGGCTCTGATTTCAGCTGAAAAGGACGGCATCGTGACCGACATCAATGCCACAACATTCGAGGAGCCGGACGTGACGAACGCCTATCCGCTGCTGATCGGCGGAACCTGGACGCAAGGGGACGGCGCGCCGTTCGACGTGCTGGACAAATACAGCCTTCAGCCTTTCGCCACCATCGCCTCGGCGAGCGCGGCGCAGGTTGCCAGGACCATCGACGTCGCCGACGCCGCGTTTCGCGCCGGTGCGCCGTCGCCCTATGACCGCGGTCTCGTGCTCGAACGCGCGGCTGTTCTGATTGAGCAGCGCATCGATGACCTGGTGCGCGCCATGCAGGCGGAGGCGGGATTCACCGCCTCGGATGCGTCGGGCGAGGTCAAGCGCTGCGTCCAGACCCTGAAGCTTTCGGCGGAAGAGGCGCGCAGGTTGGCAGGCGATGTGATCCCGCTTTCCGGCGCGCCGGGGCAGGCGGGCCGCGTGGCGTTCACGTTGCGCGTACCGCTGGGCGTGGTCGTCGCCATTACGCCGTTCAACTCGCCGCTCAACACGGTGACGCACAAGATCGCGCCGGCGTTCGCCGCCGGCAATGCGGTGATCCTAAAGCCGTCCAGCAATACGCCGATCACGGCGCAGATCCTGTGCGAGGTTCTGCTCGAGGCGGGCATGCCGAAGGGCTTTCTGTCTCTGGTGCATGGCGGTGGCGATGTGGCGCGCAGCCTGCTGGCGGACGAGCGCGTGCGTTTCTTTGCCTTCACCGGCAGCACGGAGGTGGGCCGCAGCATCCAGCAGGCGGCGGGTCTGCGCCGCACGCAGATGGAACTGGGCTCCATTGCCTTCACCATCCTGTGCGACGACGCCGACCTCGACCGCGCGCTGCCGAAGATCGTCGGCGCCGGGTACCGCAAGGCGGGCCAGGTCTGCACCTCGGTGCAGATCCTGCTGGTGCAGGACGCGATCATGGACACCGTGCAGGCGCGGCTTGTCGACATGGTCTCGGCGCTGTCCTTCGGCGATCCGCGCAACGACGGCACGGTCGTCGGCCCGATGATCAGCGAAAAGGAAGCCATCCGCATCGAGGGCTGGATCGACGAGGCCATCGCCAAGGGCGCCAGGCGCCTTGTCGGCGGCACGCGTCAGGGCGCGGTGCTGCCGCCGACGCTGCTCACCGACATCAATGACACGATGCAGGTCGGCTGCTGCGAGATTTTCGGCCCTGTCGTCTGCCTGGTGCCCTATTCGACGCTCGACGAGGCCATCACGCGGGTCAACACGACCCCCTATGGGCTTGCGACCGGGATCTTCACCAACCGCCTGCAGGACGCGCTTTCGGCCGCCCGGCGGCTGGAGGTTGGCGGCGTGCACATCAATGAAACATCGAGCTCGCGGGTCGACATGATGCCCTACGGCGGCTCGAAGGACAGCGGCTTTGGCCGCGAAGGCCCGCACTACACCGTGCATGAAATGACGGAAGAGCGGATCATCACCATTTCGACGCAGTGACCGGCGCCATCGCCCGGTCGCGACAGACGATCAAGGATACTCCATGGCTCAGAAAATCGCACTCGTATTCGGCGGATCGCGCGGCATCGGCGCCGCCACCGTCGCGGCGCTCGTAGCCGACGGCTTCGAGGTGGCCTTCACCTACGTCGCCAATCCGCCGAAGGACATCGCCGCCGGCACCCGCGCCTACAAGGTCGACATCTGCAATCCGGCCGAGGTGGAACAGGTCTTCGCCGATGTCGCCAGGGATTTCGGCGCGGCGCCGACCAGCGTCATCGCCAATGCCGGCATCAACGTGCCGCCGGGACCGATCGCCCAGTTCGACCCGGATAATTTCCGCAAGCTGGTCGAGGTCAACATCGTCGGCGCCTTCAACATCCTGCAGCAGGCGGCGCGCAACGTGGCCGACGGCGGCACGATCATCGCCACCACCACCTCAATGGTGCGCGTCGCGGTGCCCGGCGGTGGCGCCTACACCGCGTCCAAGGGCGCGGTCGAATGCCTGATCCGCTCCATGTCCAAGGAACTCGCCGGCCGCGGCATTCGCGTCAACGCGGTGGCGCCGGGTCCGGTGGACACCGATCTGTTCCGCGCCGGCAAGGACGAGGCGGCGGTCAGCCGCTCCGCCGGTATGAGCCCGTTCAACCGCGTCGGCCAGCCCGAGGAGGTCGCCGCCGTGATTGCCTTCCTCGCCTCCGACAAGGCGTCCTGGGTGCACGGCCAGATTGTCCAGCCGAACGGCGGCATGGTCTGATCTTTCGACGGTCCAGGCGGACCTGTGAAAAACCCGCCGCCGGTCCTTCTGGATCGGCGGCGGGTTTTTTGTGTGTGAAACAAAGTTGGATGTCATCCCGGGCGAGCACGGCGAGGCCCGGGACCCAGTAGACGCCATGCTCCCGGTTTAAGCCGTATCGCAGGCCGCGTCGGCTACTGGGTCCCTGCTTTCGCAGGGATGACATTGATATTCAGGCAATGAACGCCCAAACATTCGATATATCGGCGCATTGTCCGTGTGCCGTCTATCCCGCGACCGTCGCCGGCTGCTCGGCCTTGCGTTCCGCCGCATAGAGCGCGAGCGCCCCGAAGCGGTAGAAGCCGTGCACGAACTTGCCGTAGGGCATGGTCAGGAACAGGGCGAAGACGACGCCCAGATGCACCGCCAGCGTGACGCCCATGGCGGGGGTCTCGCGGGCCACCATCAGCACGAGCCCCGTCAGGCCTGTGGCGAACATCATGGCCAGGAAGGCGGTCTCCATGCCGAACTTCGCCGGATCCGTCATGTCCGGAATGCGCTTGAGCTTGGCGTGCATGAGGCCGATGGGGCCGATCACCAGGCCGATGCCGCCGGGAATGCCGAAGAGTTTCGGCAGTTCGTTCCAGGCGTAGGGCGCGGGCCAGTCGAGCAGGTAGTGGTAGAGCGTGCCCGTGGTGGTGGCGGCGAAGCACAGCATGAAGCCGTAGAATGTCAGGTGATGGAACAGCCGGCGGTTGTCGGTCGGCTTCTCGTCCTCGTTGTAGCAGCCGACGCCGCCGCCATCGAGATAGCGCAGCCCGGCCGCGTCCTTGGTCGCCTGCCACAGCGATCCGCCGGAAGCGGCGTGCACGCTGTTGGCTCCGATTTCCTTCCAGAAGGTGGCAAAGCCCATGGCCATGGCGAAGAGCGCGTAGAGCGCCACGCCGCCGAACAGCAGCGCCATCGTGTTGTGCGGCATCAATTGGTAGAACTGGCCGCTGTCGGTGCTCAACACCTCGGCGCCGTGCCAGAGCGTGAAGCCGAGAATGAAGGCCGCGACGCTGATCGCCGCGACGATGGCGATCGCCAGGCCGTTGCGGTCGAACATCGGCTGGAAGGCCTTCGGCCAGGCGTAGCTCTTGTAGGAGCCGGTGCGCACCTTGGCGAGCACCTGCGGCACGTTGACGTTGAACTCATGCGGTGGCGAGAACTGGCAGTCCACATAGCACGCGCCGCAGCCGTGGCAGAGGTTGGCGAGATAGTTCAGATCGGCGTCGGCGAAGCTGCGGCGCAGCTCCATGGCCGGAAACATGGCGCACAGGCCCTCGCAGTAGCGGCAGGAGTTGCAGACCGTCATCAGACGCTCGGCTTCTTTCAGATGGTCAGTTGCGTGCATTCTGGGCCGCCCTTTCTCCCGCGATGCGTCCGAAAACGCTGCCAATCGTCATGCCGATGCCGGCGGCGTAGCCGCGTCCGAGCACGTTTCCGGCCATGATCTCGCCGGCTGCGAACATGTTTTCTGCGCCGCCGCCTGCGGCAAGCTGCATGCGCGCGTCTTGGTCGACGCGGGTGCCGAGGTAGGTGAAGGTGATGCCGGGGCGCACCGGATAGGCGTAAAACGGCGCATCCTCGATGCGCCGGGCCCAATGGCTCTTCTGCGGCTCGAGACCTTCCGTGTGGCAGTCGTCGAGTTCGGTGTGGTCGAAGGTGCCCGGGCGGACGGCGGTGTTGAAGTCCGACACGGTCTTCTCGAACGCCTCGACGGGCAGCTCGAGCTTCTCCGCCAGCTCATTGATACTGTTGGCCTGGATCGGCGGGAACAGTGACGGCATGAACATTTTCAATGACTTGGCGTCGAAGACGATATAGGCGATCTGGTCCGGCTGGGCCGCGACGAGGCGGCCCCAGATGGCGTAGCGCTTGGGCCAGAAGTCCTCGCCCTCGTCGTAGAAGCGCTGGGCGTGCTTGTTGACCACCATGCCGAAGACGACGCAGTCGAGCCGGGTGATGATGCCGCCATCGAACTTCGGCGCGCGCGCGTCGATCGCCACCGCGTGGCACTGGGTCGGATCGCCGATCGCCTCGATGCCGCGATCCAGGAGCATCTTCAGCACGTCGCCGCGGTTGTACGGCGTGCCGCGGATCAGGAAGTTTTCGGCGCGCTCGCCCCAGCCTTCCTTCAGCCAGTCGATGTTGGCCTCGAAGCCGCCCGACGCCGCGACCAGCGCGCGCGCCGTGACCAAAATCTCTTCGCCGTCCCTGGTGATGGTCGCGGAGCGGAAACGGCCGGTTTCGGTCTCGACATCCAGATCGGTCACCGGCGCGTCGTAGATGACGGTGACGCCAAGCTTTTCCGCCGTCAGATAGAGTGCGTTGAGCATCGCGCGTCCGCCGCCAAGGAAGAACGAATTGGTGCGGCCCAGGCTGAGCGTGCCGCCGAGCGACGGCTGGAACCGCACGCCCTGCTCGGCGATCCAGCCCAGCATGTCCTTCGACAGGTGGATCATGTGGCGGGCCAGCGGCTCGTCGGTGTGGCCCTCGGTCACGCGATACAGATCGTCCCAGAATTCGTCCTCATCGTAGGGGCCTGTCAACGTGTCGGTGGCGGCGTCATGGGCGCAGCGCATGTTGCGGGTATGGCGCGTGTTGCCGCCGCGATAGAACTCCGGCGCGGCTTCCACGACCAGCACGCTGGCGCCTTCGCGCGCAGCCGCAATGGCCGCGCAGAGGGCCGCGTTGCCGCCCCGATAACGAGAACGTCCGCATCTAACGGCTGGGACGGCATTGGATCCTCCTGGCTGAGGCAGCGTGGCAATTTCACCGCAAAGTACAGTTGCATACCGTCGTATACAAGTGTCGATTTTACCATTCGACCTGCGGCACACCGCACCATAGGCAAAAGCGGAGGCCTGAAAAAACACGAAATGCCGATAGCCGCCATAAGGGCCGCTTATGGCGCGCGCTGGGCGCCGGCGCCGGTTCGCAGGGACATGCGGGGGAGGATGCGTGCAGACGATCCGGCCCCGCAACGGTTCCGCTGCGGGGCCGGGACATCGACCAAGGCCATGATTTCAAGAGCGTTTTGCGAGTCCGCCGGGCGGCGCCTCATTTCTCCGTGCGCGGCCGGCCGGGAATGAGCTTGTTGCGCGCCGCCAGATAGGCCTTGAAGGGCGCGCCGTAGAGTTCGACCATGTTGCGCTCCAGCAGGAAGATGCCGAGCATGATGTAGAGCGTCAGCGTGAGCGCGAACTGCAGGTGCCCTACCGTCATGTGAGGCGTGGCCCAGAAGGCGATGATGAAGCCCAGAAAGTCCGGATGCCTCGAATAATTCCACACGCCGACGTCGCTTTTCGGCCAGCTGGCCTTATAGAACTCCGGCGTCAGCGTCGGGTCCTTGCGATTGGTGTAGGGCTTGTCCTGGATGTAATCCATGACCTGGGCGACGCCGAAAATCTTCCAGTGGCCGACCTGGAAGGTGGCGTAGAGCACCAGCAGCCAGCCGCCGACGGAAATCGCATTCAGCCCCCAGACAAGAACCGGATTCTCGAACTGCCAGACCGTGATGGTGATCGGCCGCCATTGCCAAATCAGCAACGATAACGCGCAGATAGCGAAGATCACATAGGTGCTGCGTTCCAGATGCTTGGTGACGATCCGGGTGATGAAGCGCTTCCAGAACTTGCGCGGCATGACCGAATGCTGGGTCGCGAGAATGGCCAGCAGCAGAAAATTGATGGTCAGCGCCAGCCACAAGGGCTCCTGCTTGCCCATGTCGATGGACTTGAAGGGGATCACGTCGGCCCATTCGGAATCGAGCAGGGGTCCGAAAAAATTGCCAACGAAACCAACGATATACAGAAGGATTCCCCATACGCCGGCATACACAATCGCGCCGTAGAGAAAGGCGAACACCTTCTTGCCGGTCACACGTTCTTCTGGTGTCAGATAAAACATGAGCGTTGCTCCATGATCAGGTCAAACGCATGAAAACATAAAAGAAATGCCGCGCGGAAACGGGCTGCGGCGATGCCCGCGCCCTCAGGCGCGGTCTCTCCGGCGGTCGCAATGCACCGCCGGCCGGGGCCATTGTGGAGCCGGACGCGCCGCTCCACAATGAACAATGCCACATT
The DNA here is from genome assembly GCF_003432385.1 of Breoghania sp. L-A4. Taxonomy (NCBI): domain Bacteria; kingdom Pseudomonadati; phylum Pseudomonadota; class Alphaproteobacteria; order Hyphomicrobiales; family Stappiaceae; genus Breoghania; species Breoghania sp. L-A4. Next base: position 779,315 of record NZ_CP031841.1, read on the forward strand.
TGACGAGCCAACCGCAAAAGGGGCTTTCAATTTTCTCGCCATTTGCGTGTTTGTTGAGAGGATTTCGAGAAGAATTTGAATGAAATTCGATTCAAATTTGAATCAATCGGCATGCCGCCCGCACAGGGGCGGCGGGAACCAGAACGAGGGGCGATCGTGAGCAGGAGCGGGAACAAGTCGGGAGGCCGCGTCCGCAGCAGACCGGGTACAGGGGGCGGGGGCAAGCCGCGCCCGGATACCGCCCCGATCGCCGATCCGGCAGCCGACTTCGCGCGCGCGGCGCAAGGTCAGGACTGGCCCGCGGCGGAAGCCGCGCTCGGGCTGCTTCTGAAAACCAATCCCCGCAACGCCTCGCTGCACTACAATCTCGCATTGGTGCTGAAACATCAGGGCCGCCTCGACGAGGCGCTGGCGGCCATCGGCGCGGCATTGGCGCTGGAGCCGGCGCATCAGGGCGCGCTGTTCGAGCAGGCGGCATGCTCGATGGATTCGGGCCTGCTCGAGGCGGCGCTTGACGCCTTCACCACTTACCTGGCGCGGTTTCCCGAAGACACGGATGCGCGGCTCAACCGGGCGCGGCTGCTGTTGCGGCTCGGCCGGGCGGCGGAGGCGCTTGCGGACTGCGACGCGGTATCCCAGAAGACGCCGGATTTGTTGCTGGTGCGCGCCGAGGCGCTGCGAGATCTCGGCCTGCTGGCGGAGGCCGACGCGATCCTCCGCCCGCTCTACCGCGATGCGCCGGCCCTGCGGCCGCTCATCGTCAAGCTGATGACGCAAGGCTCCAAAGGCCGCGTGCCGCTGAATGCGAGCACTCTGGGCGGTTGAGGGCGGGTGCCGGAGTTTGTGTGTGTTGGGGGAGCCCCGGCTCGGGCTGCTGCAACTGGCAGGGCCTGCTGACAGCTCACAGATCCCGCCACCGTCATCCCGGCTGCAGCGCAGCGGAAAGCCGGGATCCATGCCGTGACGCGGCGGCGCGGGAGGTTGTCGCGGGACTGCGTGACGTCTCGACCGGACGCCGCTGATCGGGCGGTGAGATCGCGGCGTGGGTCCCGTGTCTGCGGAGCAGCGCTTTGCGCTGCGCCGCGCACGGGATGACGAAGGAGGGTGATGGGCGGGCCAGCCCCCTCTCGCCATGGGAGAGGGAGCGGATGCGGCCGGTGCTCGTCTCGGGTGCGCGCTTGCGCCGCGCTCGGAGGGCGGGCAGTCGGGCCATCGCGCGGAGACACAACGACGCCCACCGAGAAATACCTATGGTCCAGGAGGCTGGACTGTATACTTGTTCCATTGCCTCTGTTTGAATCCGGCACGTGATGATTGACGCTGCGACCGGGCTTTTCATCTGACGGGGAGACATTCGTGAAGCGGATATTTTTGCTTTTTCTGATCGGTATTTTCGGATCGACAGTTGCTTCCGCCCAGAACGTCAGCCGGCGCGCGGACGCGAGCGGCAATGCGCGTGAGACGATGTCCGCCAGTGACGGGCCGGGCGCGGGAACGCCGAACGTGGCCGAGAACGCGACCCGTCTACAGGACGGCGGCGCGACGCGGCGACAGGAAGCCGCGTCAGGGCTTTACTCGCCGGCCAATCTGCCGGAGATGACAGCGATCAGCGACCTGGACAAGGCGCATGGCCTTGTGGCGCTGGGCGACGCCCTTGCGGACCTCGGTCTGAAGTCTCCGGCGCTCCTAAGTCACATTAATGCCTACAAGATTCTCCTGCGGCTGACGGCCGCTGACCAGCGCAATGTCGCCCTTGAGTATGATCTTCTCATGGTGCTGGAAACGATCGTGTATGCGATGCCGAATGGGCGATATGCAGCGGCGCACGCAAAGCTTTCTTACGGCCTGTTTCAGGGCGCCTCGCATTTGGACAGGATCGCCCCTGCGCACGACGGATACGAACGCGGATTGTCGGCCTATTATTTTTCAATGGGGTCCTGGGCCCAGGCGTTGGGGCAAGCGGAGCACGCACTCATCGATTACGACAGCACGCATGACATCCTGAGAGATCTTTTGGCCGCAAGACCGCACGACACGCTCCTCGGAAAGCGCATGGCAAGCGTGCAAGGCCGTATCGACGGACTGCTCGCGCCCAATGATACGGGACATTGGTGGGACGGGACGCCGGGCGGCTTCGGCGCAGGGCCGGCGCTCGACGCCGCCACGCGCGCCGTCCTCACGCATCTCACGAAACTCAAGTCGCAATTATACCTCGATTCTGTGAACGCGCGTCGTCGCTCGCCCCGCACGCCGCTGTCTCCGGTCGCCACCGGAGCCGGCCTCGCGATCGTCAGCGATGACGATTCTGCGACCCGGGCGCTCTTCGGCGATCTCCCGACGCTCGGCAGCGAGCCGCAGAGGCCCACGCCCTACGAGGCAACCCTCAAGGCCCCGGACGATCCCTATGCAGCCATGATGGATAGTATGGCCGTGGCGATGGGATCCGGCGCGGGCCGTACCACAGTCGGCGGTGCGAGACCGGCCAATGCCGATACGCTCCGCGCCCTGATCGATCCGCGCAGGGATGAAGGCCCGCACGGCCCGCACCTTGCTCCGGTCGCCACCGGAGGTGGCCTCGCGATCCTCAGCGACAATGATCCTGCGACCCGGGCGCTCGTCGAAAACCTCCCGGCGCCCCGCAACACTGCGCAGAAGCCAATATCGTCGACTCCATCGCCCCAGGCTTCGGACAATCCATATGATGCGATCCTGGACGACGTCGCCTCGGCCATGAAGGCCGGCATGGGCAGATCCGTGGTTCGGGCCGAGGAGCAGACGACGCCAGACCTGGCAAAGTGAGGGGAACCGGACTCACCGTATCCCGAGAGGCTTGATCCCCACCCCAACCCTCTCCCTGTGGGAGAGGGGGCGGATGCGGCGGGGCGTCGGCGTGTCCCGTTCAACCCGGGACCTCATGCCTCGAGGGGGCCGCATGGCCCGTCTCGAAGGATGGGCGGCTGGTTCTTGGCGTGCGGCCCATCCTTCGAGACAGCCGCTTCGCGGCTTCCTCAGGATGAGGTCCGGGGGGATGTGGGCGTGGGCGGGAAACGTCCGGTCAGGGCGGATGCGCCGCTACTTCTCCCGCTTGGCGCGGAAATTCTTGCGGTAGAGGCCGGGGTCGGCCTGCAACCCGTCCTGGATCTCGATGTGTGCGGCGAGATGCTCCGCGTCCATCGCCTCGAAGTCGAGTTCCAGCGCCTCGCGCCGGACCGGCACCGCCTGGGCGACGGGGGTGCCGGCCTTCAGCACGCCGGAAAAATCCGGGTCGGTCCACAGCGCCGGAAAATGCACAAAGCCGTTGCAGAATGTGTCGACGTCGACGAGGCCGGCCAGCGTGCGGAACGGCAGGTCCTCGCGGTTGAACGGGTGGCTGATCAGCAGCGACCAGCCTTCCGGCGCCTCGACCGTCCAGAAATTGTTGAATTTGATGACGAACTGACCGTCGGGCATGGCAAACGGCGCGCCTTGCGCCTGTTCGGGCGCATGCACGCCGATGGGCGAGCGGGTGAGGCGCGCTGCCTCATGGACGGTATGTGGCGCCGGCGGATCCCAGTCCCAGGAGAACTGGCCACCCTCCACCGTCACGTCGGCGGCGAGCGGAAAGATGATCCCGGCCTGCATGGCGTCGAGCACCGGCGGGCACTGCTTCAGCGTGCGCACCTCCGCCCCGCCCAGTGTCTCGCTTTGCGCCTGCGCCGGCATGGCGCGCAGCCAGTCCGGCAGGGCCCTGGACGCCGCCACCGGCCTGGGCAGCAGGGTCTCATAGCCGGGCAGGCAGCGGCAGATGAGTTTCATGGGGCGCGGCTCGCGTTTGATGCGTCTCAGCGGCATAGCACGGGCGAGGTGGGCCGGGAAGGCGGGGGGCATGGCCATCCGCACGCGGCCGGATCGACGGGGCCGCGATCCCCTTGGTCAAGACCCGCGGGTGAGCCTGGTCCGCCGATCCCTTTGCGCCTGTTCTGAACAGATGATTGGGAGCCAGACCCGCATGCAAGGCCAGATCCAGCCGCAAACACCCAGCGCACAGCCAGTCTACGTCGGCATCGACGTCTGTAAAGACCATCTCGACATCCACCTGCATCCCCTCGGGCACGGCCTGAGGCTCGCCAACGACCGCGACGGCGTGAGCCGGCTGAAGCGGCTGCTGGCCCGACACGACGTCGCGCGCGTCGTGCTGGAGCCGACGGCCAGCTACCATCGGCTCGTCCACCGCTCGCTGGCCCAGGCCGGCTGGCCGGTGGCGGTCGTCAACCCGCTGCGCGCGCGGCTGTTCGCCGAAGTCCTCGGCAGCCGCGCCAAGACCGACCGCGTCGACGCGAAAATGCTGGCGATCCTCGGCGCGACGCTGGCCCCCCAGGCCACGCCGCCGGCGCCCGAAGCGCTCGAGGACCTGCGGGAGCTGGTGCATGCGCGCGCCGCCGCGACCCAGGAGCGCACCGCGCTCGCCAACCGGCTGACGGCCAGCCACGTCGCCGTCCTCAAGGCCGAGCTCAGGCGGCGGCTGGCCGGCCTCGACAGGCACATCGCGCGGCTGGCCCGCGAGATCGGGCGCCGCATCACCGACGATCCGGGGCTGGCGCGGCGCCAGGCCATCCTCACCTCGATCCCCGGCATCGGCGCCACCGTCGCCGCCGTGCTGATCGCCGACATGTCCGAGCTCGGCCAGCTCGACCGCCACGCCTGCGCCAGCCTGGCCGGCGTCGCCCCCTCGCCAACGACAGCGGCGACATCCGGGGGCCGCGCCACATCAGGGGCGGCCGCGCCATGCCCCGCCGCGCGCTCTATTGGGCAGCGCTGTCCGCCGCCAGGTACAATCCCGACCTCGCCGTCTTCTACAAACGCCTGCGCGACAACGCCAAAAAACCCAAGGTCGCCCTCACCGCCGTCATGCGAAAGCTCATCATCCTCGCCAACACCCTGCTCAAGGAGGACAGACTGTGGACCCCAAAATACACTTGACCTGAAACACAGATGCTCACCCCAGCCCTCTCCCCATGGGAGAGGGGGCAAGGCAATCACGTGCCGTCACTTCTTCCGCTTGAGCAGCACCCAGGAGGTCGCCGCGACGATGGTGAGGACGACGAAGATGACGCCGATGGCGTTGACCATGGGGGAGAGGCCGAAGCGCATGCGCGCGCCGATTTCCGTGACCAGCGTCCAGGAGCCGCCGATGGCAAAGAACGTGGTGTTGTAGTTCTCGATCGACTGCAGCAGGGCGAGGACGGAGGCGGTGGCGATGGTCGGCATCATGAACGGCAGCGTGATGCGGCGGAAGACGAGCCACGGCGAGGCGCCGAGATCCAGCGCCGCTTCCTCCTGGGTGCGCTCCTGGCGCTGCAGCCGCGCCATGAACATCAGCATGCAGTAGGACGCGATGAACGAGGCTTGCGCGGCCATGGCGGTGAACAGCCCGGCTTCGACGCCAAAGGTGTCGCGCCAGAAGATCATCGTGGTGACGCCCAGCACGATGCCTGGCGTCAGGATGGGCGAGACCAGCAGCGTGTAGAGCACCGTGGTGCCGCGGGTCTCAAGCCGGGTGAGCAGCAGCGCGCCCGACAGCCCCAGCGGAATCGCGATGACGATGACGCCGGCGGCGATGAACAGGGAATGAAACAGCCCCTGGATGAAGCGCGCATCATCGGGCAGCTTCCTGAACCAGTCGAGCGTGAAACCCTGCCAGTCGGTGACCGAGGGCGTGGGCGAGGCGTTGAAGGCGGCGATGACCATGAAGATCAGCGGCAGGAACATGTAGGCGAAGAACACCATCATGTAGCCGTTGAGCACGGCCTGCGACCAGTCGCGCGCGGGCTTCGCGCGGGCGGTGTCGGGCTGCGCCATGACCGGGGTGTCGGCGATGCTCATTTGGCGATCTCCCGGATGCCGACGCGGAACACCGCCATGTTGATGAGCACGAAGGCAATGCAGGCGACCAGCAGCGCCACAGAATAGGCGGAGCCCTGGTTCCAGCTGTCGGCCTCGAAGAACTGGCGGTAGATCACTTGGGAGAACCAGTCGGGATGCAGGCCCCGGCCGACGATCTCGGGCGCGGCGATGGAGCCGGCGGACAGCATGAAGGTCATGATGGCGCCGACCGCGATGCCGGGCTTGGCGTGCGGCAGCACCACGCGCCAGTGGATGCGCCAGGTGGAGGCGCCCAGATCCCGCGCCGCCTCGATCTGGTTCTTGTCCAGCGTGTCGATGGTGTTGTAGATCGGAAACACCATGAACAGCACGTAGGTGTACATCATCACGGTGAACACCGCGCCGTTGGACGCCACGAAGCGGTAGCCCTCGCCGGCGGACATGTCGATCAGCCCCAGCGCGTCGAGCAGCGCGTTCAGGATGCCCTGCTTTTCCAGGATCATCACCCAGGCGAAGATGCGCAAAAGCTCGTTGATGGCGTAGGGGATGACGAGGCCGAGCATGATCAGTCCGACACGTTCCCTGGATTTGGTGGTGGCCACCGCATAGGCGACCGGATAGCAGACCAGGAAGGACAGCAGCGTCACGCAGAAGGCGTAGCCCAGCGAGGAGACGAAGATCTTAAGGTGCAACCCGCTCATCGAGGTGAAATTCTTCACCGAATAGGAGGCGTCGACACCGCCATCGGCCGCGCTGGCCTTCTCCTGTGCTTCCAGCGTCTCGAGCCGCGCCTCGATCTCCGCCTTCTCGGCGCGCAAGGCCGCGACGTCGATCGCGCCTGTCCCGGCAGACGGCGACGGCACGAGGCCGGGTGAGGGACCGAAGGAGGGCGTGGCCGGCATGGATGGTGACGGCGCGAGGCTGGGCGAGGGTGAAAAGCCCGGCGCCGGCAGACCCGGCGTGGCGGGGGCTGGCCCATCGGACGCCGTCTCAAGCGCCTTCAGCCGCTGATCGATGGTGAAGACGCGCTCGTAAAGGCTGTTGATCTCGGTGGTGAGCTGGGCCGCTTCGCCGCCGCGATCCTCATAAATGAAGGCGCGCTCGATCATGCGGATCTGCGGCAGAAGGATCAGCCCGAAGATCCACGCCAGCGTCAGCAGCGTGAAGACGGCCGTCAGCCCGCGTCCGTAACTCTTGATCAGGCTAGTCACGGGCGAGGTCTCCCGCCGGCATGACGATCGCGTCGTCGGAATTAAAGCCGATGGTTTGCCGTCCGCTGAGATTGCGGCCCGCCTCGCCGGCGTTGGTCATGTGCATGGAGACGCGGGTGTCATCGGCGCGCATGAACAGGTTGACGAAGGCGCCCTCCAGATCGCGGCGCTCCAGATCGGCGGACAAGGTGTTTTCAAAGCTCTGCGCGCCGGCCGCCAGCCCCAGCCGCTCGGGGCGGATGAAGATCATTGCCTCGGCGCCCTCGGTGAGCGTGCCGCGGGTCTGGCCGGTGAAGGTGCCCAAGGGGGTCTCCACTTGCGCCATCCCGTTGGCCTTGCCGGTGATGCGTCCCCTGAAGACGTTCTGTTCGCCCACGAAGGTGGCGACAAACGGCGAGGCGGGGTTCTCGTAGATCTCGTCGGAACTCGCCACCTGCTCGATGCGCCCGGCGTTCATCACGGCGATGCTGTCGGACATGGTCAGCGCCTCGCCCTGGTCGTGGGTGATGTAGATGAAGGTGACGCCGGTCTTGCGCTGGATTTCCTTGAGCTCCGCGCGCATGTGCTGGCGCAGCTTGAGATCGAGCGCCGACAGCGGCTCGTCGAGCAGCAGCACGGCGGGCTCCACGGCCAGCGCGCGGGCGACGGCGACGCGCTGGCGCTGGCCGCCGGAAAGCTCGCCCGGCGTCTTCTCCGCCTGGCCGTCCAGCGCTACGAGCGCCAGCAGTTCCTCGGCACGCGCCCGGCGCTGGCGTTTGGGCATGCCGCGCGCCTCCAGCCCGAAGGCGACGTTTTCCCAGATGCTCATCAGCGGAAACAGCGCCAGATTTTGGAAGATCAGCGCCGTGGGGCGCTTGTTCGGGCCGATGCCGGTCATCGGCTTGCCGCCGATGGAGATCGTGCCCGTGGTCGGCTGCAAGAAGCCCGAGACCATGCGCAGGATGGTTGTCTTGCCGCAGCCCGAGGGCCGAGAATGGAAAAGAACTGGCCCGCCGCGATGGTCAGGTCCGTGGGGTGCACGGCGGTGAAGTCGCCGAATTTCATCGACACGCCATCAAGCGTTACGTCCTGGCCGTGCATTGCCTTCTTTCTCCGTCACAGAGTGCCTGAGACATGACATCGGGAGGGCCCCCGCGGCGCAGCCGCGTTCCCTCTCCCATGGGGAGAGGGCTAGGGTGAGGGGATGAGGGCTGTCCGTATCCTCGGGAGCCCTGATCCCCTCACCCGGACCTTCGGTCCGACCTCTCCCCATGGGAGAGGTGGAAGTGGGGCGCGCTTCCACGCGTCCCTTCCTTCGTCATGAGCCTGGGTCTTGTTTTTCTAGGAGTTGGTGATCTTGTCCACGAACTCGCCGACGACCGGAGAAGTCCACGGCTGATCCGCCTGCCACCACCACAGGTTGGCGAGGTTGTCGGCGTTGTAGACCTCGTTGAACTGCGCCTTGTACTCGTCGCCGGCATGATCGGCGGCACCGAGCACGGCGGAGTTGTAGCCGGTGTTCTTGGAGAACATGCCGGCCATTTCCGGATCCAGCATCGCGTTGATGAAGGCGTAGGCCTGCTCGACGTTCTCCGCGCCCGACGGGATGCCCATGGAGTCCATCCAGGTGATGCCGCCTTCCTTGGGCATGCGGTACTTGTACTTCGCATCCTCGCGGTTGAGCAGCAGGCCCGTCGTGTCCCAGGTCTGGCCGATGGCCGCGCCCGCCTGCTTGAAGGCGTTGGTGGCTTCCGTCGCATTGTTCCAGAAGGCCGCGACATTGGCCTTGTGCGCGATGATGAAATCGGCGGCCGCGCCGTAGACGCGGCGGGCTTCGTCCTCGGACTTGTAGACGTCGAGCATGCGGTCGGACTTCACCTCGCCGATGGAGTCCAGATACAGGCCGACGCCGACCATGCCGGACTTCTGGCGGAAGGTGGCCTTGCCGTTGGCGTCCTTGCTCCACATGGCGCCATAGGAGACGTCGGAGTCGCTCATCGGCATGGCGGCGCTGTCAAAGGTGATGGCCTCGGTGCCCCAGTCGAAGGGCAGCAGCATGCGCTTGCCGCGGTAGGTGGCGCCGAGCTGGACGCTGTCGCGCAGCATCGAGGGGATCAGCTTGTCGAGCGCCAGCTTGTCCTCGTCCACCGGCTGCAGCAGATCGTCGGGATAATACTGCGGCCCGTTGGTGACGCTCGGGTAGATCACGTCGAAGCCCTTGCCGCCGGCGGCCTTGAGCTTCTGGACGGCTTCATCGTTGGATCCGAAGGTCGACAGGTTGATGGTGATTCCGGTGTCGCCCTGGAACTTGTCGATCATGTTCTGCTGGATGTAGTCGCCCCAGGCGAAGACATTCACGGTGCCGGAAGAGGCGAGCGCATCCTGCGCGCGAAGAATGGCCGGCGACGCCAGAACGGCGGCGGCGGTGCCTTGGAGAATGGAACGGCGAGAAAGTGACATGGGTGTCTCCCTAGGTGAAATCCCGTGTGGGAATACCGGCGTCCTGTGACGCGCTCGTTATAATTTCGTGACAGTTGAATGACGACGGCAATCATCCAGATTAGCGTGCGCTGTCACCATACTGTCAAGGCTCGTACCTACGAAGAGAGCATATGCGCAAAGGGGGGCTGCATGCGGCCGAATATCGTGTTGATCACCGCGGACCAGTGGCGCGGCGACTGTCTGGGCGTTGCCGGCCATCCGGTGGTGAGAACGCCGCATGTGGACGCGCTGGCAAGCGAGGCGACGACGTTCGCCCGCCACTACGCCCAGGCCTCGCCGTGCGGCCCGTCGCGCGCCTGCCTCTACACCGGGCTCTACCAGATGACCAACCGGGTGGTGCGCAACGGTACGCCGCTGGATGGGCGGCACGACAACATCGCGCTGGCGCTGCGCCGCGCGGGCTACGATCCGACGCTGTTTGGCTACACCGACCAGGCGATCGACCCCAGGACCACCAGCGGCGATGATCCGTGGCTGCGCAGCTACGAGGGCATCCTGCCGGGCTTCTCCGTGCGTCTGCGGCTGCCCGAGGACGTGGGCCCGTGGCTCTCCTGGCTGAAGGCGCGCGGCCATGAGGTGCCGTCCGATCCGTGGCAGATGTATCTGCCGCAAGGCAGCCCAGGCGACCGGCCGACGTCGGCGCCCTCGCGCTACAGCCAGGACGAGACGGAGACCGCGTTCCTCACCGACGAGTTCCTGCGCTGGCTCGACGAGCAGCACTCCGAGCTGCGCGCGGGCAAGCCGTGGTGCGCGCATATCTCGTTCCTCAGGCCGCATCCGCCGTTCGTCGTGCCCGAGCCCTTCAACACGATGTACGATCCGGCCGAGGGCCCGGATTTCATCCGCGCGGAGACGCTCGAGGCGGAGCGGGCCAGCCATCCGCTGGTGGACTACTGGATCGGCGGGCAGAAGCGTTCGCAGCATTATGTGATCGGCGCGGGCGACGGGCTGGTCTGCGATTGGACGGAGGCCGATTTCCGCCAGTTGCGCGCCACCTACTGGGGCATGATCTCGGAGGTCGACCGGCAGATCGGCCGCATCGTCGCGGGGCTGAAAGCGCGCGGCGACTGGGACAACACGCTGTTCGTGCTCACCTCCGACCACGGCGAGATGATGGGCGATCACTGGACGCTGGGCAAATTCGGCTTCCACGAGCAGAGCTATCACGTCCCGCTGATCATCCGCGATCCCGCAAGGCCGGAAAGCTTCGGCGCTTGCGTGGAGGGGTTTTCGGAATCGGTGGATATTTTCCCAACCCTCATGGCCGCCGCCGGGCTCGATGCCCCGGCGCACCTCGACGGATGCTCACTGGTGCCGGCGCTGGAGGGACTGCCCTCGCCGCGCGACGCGGTGTTCTGGGAGTACGATTTCCGCGAGGTGGCGAGTGGCGCCGCGCAAGACGCGCTCGGGTTGGAGATGGACGCCTGCTCCATGGCCGTGGTGCGCACGGAGAGATGGAAATACGTCCATTTCGCCGCCCTGCCGCCGCTGCTCTTCGATCTGCGGGACGATCCCGGCGAACTCGTCAATCTCGCGGCCGATCCGGCGCATGCCGAAACCCGCATCGCAATGGCCGAGCGGCTGTTGTCATGGCGCGCCAAACATCTCGACCGACGGCTGAGCGGCATCGAGCTGACGCCGGACGGACTGGTCGACGGGCGGGGTAGGGCACATTCGGAGAGACAAGTCGTGCCCGGTTATTCTCGGTTTGCTCCAAGGTGTGTGAGCAAAGACGCGATTTCCCAATGATCATGCGATGTCATCCCGGCTGAAGCGTAGCGGAATGCCGGGACCCAGTAACCGTGGTCGCTGATCGCAGCGCGACGGCGCGGGCGCCATCGTTTACTGGGTCCCTGCTTGCGCAGGGATGACATTGGTCTTTTGGGATATTTCAAAACACCGTCATTTCCCTTCTTGTGCCCGCCGTCAGTCGCGTTTCGGATACGTTCCTTCGATATTCACGCAGTATGTCAGCGCGAGGTAGGGCATGCGGTTTTCATGCGGCTGGTCGCCGCCGGCAGGTCGAACCGCAACCGGCTCGTCATTGGTTTTCCCGCTCGGGCCGTTGACGGGCTGGCCGCTGCTCTGCTTGGTTACGAGCGGTTGCGCGGGCACATTGATCTGCACCGAGGCGCTGTGCGTATGCCTGGGCATGGTTTCCGTCGTCAGCGTGACGGCCTCCTCGCCGCCGCTTTCGCCAACCCGGTAGGTGCTCAGATCGGGGCCCTGGCCGGCGGAGATCGGCACGCGGCCGCGCAGGTCGGGAAGCGCGAAGACTGTGGTGCCGTCCCCGCCATACAGGGTGCCGATGAGCGAAAACAGCTTCTGGTAATTGGGGTTCGAAACGGCCAGCAATTGCCCGTTGGCCTGCATCCACCCTTCCGGACAGAAATCGAAGCTGAAGGTCTCGACCTGTCCGATATAGGGCGTCTGCGCGAGCGCGGGTGCGGTGGCCAGGACCGAGAGAGAGATTGCCGCCGCGGCGGCCCTTTTCAACGTGTGCATGAAAATCTCCGAATAATGAAATGACGCAAGGGTACTTAGCATAAAAAACAATCTCCGGCAGGGGCCGATGCAATCCACATGGCGGCGGGGATGGCGGACACGCGAGGCAATCGAGCGCTCGGATCATGCGCCGGTCTGATTGTCACCGACCGCAAAAAGATCCACCGAGCCGCCCATGTTACTCTTGAGGGAGAGTTGCGGACTTGACTTGGCCACCCGTTGAGCCTGGTGCCGATCCTTCGAGACGGCGCTTCGCGCCTCCTCAGGATGAGGTCTATCATGTTGATTTATTTAAAAAAATAGCAACAAAAAGAACCTCATCCTGAGGAGGGCCGACAGGCCCGTCTCGAAGGATCGGCCGCCTGCGTGTCGATCCCCCGGCACAAGCCCGCCGCATCCGCCCCCTCTCCCCATGGGAGAGGTGCTTTCGAGCCCAACGCGCCCGGCCCTCAAAATGCCCTGCTGCGAAGCGCCCGTCTCCACGCATCGGCCGCGCACGCGGGGCCGGCCCCTAGCCCAGCTCCATCGTCGTGATGCCGAAGATTTTCTCCAGCGGCAGATCCGGGAGGCCGCTCGTGCCAGACGTCCCGCCCGGCTTGTACATGCGCGCGGTGATGAATTCCGGCGACAGCTCGTAGCGCTCGGCGAGCGCCAGTGCGGCCTCGTTGGGCTCGGGCACGTCGAGATAGATCTCCTGGCCCTTCACCGTGCCGGCGAGGCCGCGAAACAGCACGTCGGCGCCCCCGTCCGTGTCCGCGAACAGCGGCCCGATCTTGAAACCCGCGCGGCAGGCGCGAAGCACGCCGTAGCCTGTGACGGCGCCGTCCTCGATGAGCGCCATGCCGCGCCGGGTGGCGTGCCCCGCCTGCACCCAGCGCTTGAGAAAGGTTTCGCGCGGGGCGGGAAACAGCGGGCGGTCGTAGTCGCGGATGGAGGGATAAATGCCGCGGCCAATGACCGTCAGGCGCGGGTCCATCGGCACGTCGGCGATGGAGATACCGCCGTGGCGGATGTCGCGATGCGCAAGCTTGAAGCCGGATTTCTCATAGTTCGCCTGCTGCGCCGCCACCCCGTCGAGCCCGATGGTGCGGTTGCCCAGCCGCTCGATGCCGGCAGCCCACGTGGCCCAGCCATAGCCCTTGCCGCGATGCTCCGGATGGCAGAGGTAGAAGCCGAGAAAGCCGAAGCCCTCATCATAGGCGACGACGGAAATCGCGGTCACCGGCTCCTCGCCGAGATACCCCATGAGAAACCCGTCCGGGTCGGTCGCGAAAAACGCCTCCGCGTCGTCCAGCCCCGGGTTCCAGCCTTCCTCATAGGCCCACTCGATCGCGGTCTCGAGATTGTCGCGGGTCATCGGGCGGATGGTGAGGGTCATGGGCGGAGCTCTGTCTGAGTGAATCGGGGCGATGAGACACTAGCCAAGGCGGGGCTTTGGGGGAATGGGGGGCGATCGCCGTGCGCTGGCTTAACGGGAACCTATCCGCTCATGCCGCTGTCCCCGGAGCGTTCGTCCAGAATACGAAGCACCTCGATGACGTCGCCATTCACGCGGTAGATGAAACTGAAAGGTGTTCGCGGAATGGGATACGCGCGCACGTCTTCGGTGCGTTCGATCGGATGGCCGATGGAGGGATTCGCTTTCAGCGCGATTGTCGCGGCCTCGTAAGGCCGTCGGGCGTTGATCGAACCTTCGGGAAAGACGGATTGGTAATAGCGGCGCATCCACTGGACGTCCGCAACGCAGGATTGGAGATATCTGATCTTCATCGACCGGAAGGCTCAGGAACGATATCGGGCTGCGGCTCCGGGAGTTCCATGTCCGTGTCCCAAGACGCCACCCAGGCGTTCATCGCTTCCTCGGAGACAAAGATTCCCTTGTCCGCCTCCGCGATCGCCTCGGCAATCACCCGGTGACGGGCCTCGCTGCGCACCTTTTGCGCGGCAATGGCTCGCGCGGCGATATAGCCCGCGCTGCGGTCCTGCCGTTTCGCTTCCTGCTCAAGCCAAGCCTTGAGTTCCGGCTCGAGCCTCATGGAAAATCGCGCGCTGCTGGTCATGGGATCATCATCTCAGCCGAGGAATAAGCGTTTGTCGGACAATGTATGCCATCGCGCTGGCCTGTCAAATTGCCAATTTGCGCGCCGGCGCCTGTAGCGGGGTGCGCGGGTGGACGTTGAGCGCTCAAGACGCTTGATTTCCCGCCCCTTGATCGCGATCAAGACGCGGGTTTGGTTTTGGGGCATGGTCGGGTGTCCGCGATTCATCGCGGTGTCCAGATCGGGAACATCTCATGACCCTTTCCATGCGGTTTTGCGGCGCGGCGCGCACCGTCACCGGCTCGTGTTACTGGCTGCAGACGCCGACGGCGCGGTTTCTCGTCGACTGCGGCATGTTCCAGGGGCCCAAAACCCTGCGCGCGCTGAACTACGAGAAATTCCCGTTCACGCCATCGGGCATCGATTTCGTGCTGCAGACCCATGCGCATATCGACCATTCGGGGCTGCTGCCGAAGCTCTACCGCGACGGCTTTCGCGGACCGGTGCATATGACCCGCGGCACGCGCGATCTGCTGGCCTTCATGCTGCCCGACAGCGGTTTCATCCAGGAAATGGAGGTCGAGCAGCTCAACCGGCGCAACCAGCGCCGCGGCCGGCCGGTGGTGACGCCGATCTACACGCAACGCGATGCCTATGCCTGCCAGGAGCGTTTCGAGACCATAGAATACGAGGTCTGGCGCGAGGTGGCGCCGGGGGTGCGCGTGCGGTACTGGAACGCCGGGCATATTCTGGGCTCGGCCTCCATCGAGCTGGAACTGGAGACCGGCCGCGAGGATCCGCCCAAGCTGCGGATGCTGTTTTCCGGCGACATCGGACCGGACCAGAAACTGTTCCATCCCGATCCGGAGGCCTCAAGCGACTTCGACTTCGTGGTCTGCGAGTCGACCTACGGCGGCCGGCCGCGTGCGCGCCACTCGGCGGCGGAGCGCCGCTCGATCCTGGCGCGCGAGGTGCGCGAAGCGCTGCTGGCCGGCGGCAACCTGCTGATCCCCAGCTTCGCGGTCGAGCGCACCCAGGAGTTGCTGGCCGATCTGAGCCTGGCGCAGGACGCGGGCGACATCGGCCCCGCGCCGGTCTTCCTCGACAGCCCGATGGCGATCAAGGCGACGGAGACGTTCGAGCGTCACGCCTCCGAGCTGGAGGGGCTGCGCGAGCAACCGCATCTCATCGACAATCCCAACATCCACTTCACCGAGACGGTGGACGAGAGCAAGGCGATCAACCGCATCCACAGCGGCGCGATCATCATGGCGGCGTCGGGCATGTGCGACGCCGGCCGCATCCGCCACCATCTGAGGAACCATCTGTGGCGGGCCGATTGCACCGTGCTGATCGTCGGCTATCAGGCGCCGGGAACGCTCGGCCGGCTGTTGGTGGACGGCGCCAAGCAGGTCACGATCCAGGGCGACGTGATTCAGGTGCGCGCCCGCATCCGGGAAATCGACGTCTACTCCGGCCACGCCGATCATGGCGAACTGATCGACTGGATCGAGGAGCGCGCGCCGATCCATCGGGCGCTTTATCTCACCCACGGCGACGCTGAGAGCAGCGAGGCCCTGCGTGAGGCGCTGGTGGCGCGGGGAAGCGCGCGCGACACGGTCATCGTGCCTGGCATCGACGATGAGGTCGATTTGCTCGGCGCGGGCCGAAGACCGCATGCGGTCGCCCGCCGGATCGCGCCGGAGGCCGGCAGCCGTCTCGACTGGCACAACGATGCCGCCCAGCTTCTGATCGATATCCGCGAGGCGCTGGACAAGGCCGCCGACGAGAAGGCCCGCGGCGTGGTCATCCGGCGGCTGCGCCGCGCGCTGGAGGATGAAAACCACAAGCACTGACAGGCGGATACTCTTCGCGCTATGCTGCATGCCGCGCCACACGGGTTCGCCCCGGCGGATTCAGGGCGCGGCGGAACCGGGCGCGGAGGAAGCTGAATGGAGACATGGACGGACTTTCTGGCGGCGATCGAGACGACGCTGCGCCATGTGTTCCTGTCCGTGCGCGCCCTGGGCCAGCCGTCGGGGCTGCTGCAGATCTTGATCCTGATCTCCGCCTTCGCGCTGGCGCATTTCGGCGCCGAATTCGTCGAGCCGCGGTTCGAGCGCTGGGTGCGCTCGATCGAGACCTCCATGAAGCGGCTGCGGTTCCTGATCCTGGTGCTGCGGCGGCTGCGGCTGATCTTCTTCGTGATCCTGGTTTGGATCGCGGTTCTTGCCATGCGCTCGGTGGCCTGGCCGAGCTGGAGCTACCTGCTGCTGGTGGTCGGCAATCTGTCGGCCGTATGGCTGGTGATCTCGATTTCCTCGCGCGTCATCCGCAATCCGTTGGCCGCCCGCACCGTGGCGCTGGGCGCCTGGATCTTCGCCGCGCTTTCCATTCTCGACCTGATGCCGTTCGCCGTCCGCGTGATGGATGCGGCGGCGATCACCGTGGGCGATCTGCGGATTTCGCTGCTGCTGGTCATCAAGGCGGTGGTCACCCTTTCGATCCTCCTGTGGGGCGCGGCCTATCTCAGCCGCGTCACCGAGCGCCGCGTGGCGCAGGTCGAGGACATGTCGCCGTCGATGCGGGTTCTGGCCGGCAAGTTCGTGCGCATCGGGCTGTTCACCACGGCGTTTGTCATGGGGCTGCAGTCCATCGGCTTCGACCTGACGACGATCACGGTGTTTTCCGGCGCGGTGGGCATCGGTCTCGGCTTCGGCCTGCAGAAGGTGGTCTCCAACCTGGTGTCCGGCGTCATCCTGCTGCTCGACAAGTCGATCAAGCCGGGCGACGTGATCACGCTGGGGGAGACCTATGGCGCGATCACCTCGCTGGGGCGCGCTACGTCTCGGTGGTCACCCGCGACGGCCGGGAATACCTGATCCCCAACGAGGACCTGATCACCGGGCAGGTGATCAACTGGACCTATTCCGACGAGAAGGTGCGCCTCGACGTGCCCTTCGGCGTCAGCTACGACGCGGACCCGGCTTCGGTGCGCGAGATCGCCGCGAAGGCGGCGGCGGGCGTCGCGCGGGTGCAAAAGACGCCGGCGCCGGTGTGCCATCTGACCGCCTTCGGCGACTCCTCGGTGGATTTTCTGCTGCGCTTCTGGATCGATGATCCATCGAAGGGCGTTGTCAACGTGAAGGGCGCGGTTCTGATGGCGCTGTGGTATGCGCTAAAGGACAACGGCGTCGAATTCCCCTATCCGCAAAGCGACATCCATGTGCGCGGTCCGGTGGAGGTCGTCATGGCGGCGAAACCGGACGCGTGAGCGCGGCCGCGCCGACGGAAACACGACGGCGGCCCGGCGCGATCCGGGCGCGCGCGAGGCCGAAGCGCCGCAAGAGGAGATATCCGTGACGACATCGGACGAGAAGCGCGGCCTGAAGCGGAAGCTGACCCGGCTGTATTACGGCGACGACGCCACCGCCAAGGCGTTCCGGGTGTTTCTGCTGGCCTTCGACGTGGTCACCATCCTGTATTTCATCGTCTCCTCGCTGATGGAGTCCGGCGCGGCGATTCATGCCATCGACTACGCCATCGCGGCGGTGCTGTTGGCCGACTATGCCGCGCGGCTGATGATCGCCGCCGGCGATGGCGGGCGGCGCTGGAATTCACCGCGATCGCCGATCTGGTGGTCATCGCTTCTCTGCTGGCCTCCGCCTTCATCGGCAACCTGGGTTTCCTGCGCGTCGTGCGCATGCTGCGGCTTCTGCGCTCCTATCATGTGCTGCGCGAGTTCCGCGAGCATTCGGCCTGGTTCCGCCGCAACGAGGAAATGGTCCATTCGGCGATCAACCTGTTCGTCTTCGTGTTTGTCGTCACCGCCGTGGTTTTCGTGCTGGAAGGTCACCGCAATCCGGCGATCAACAACTATCTCGACGCGCTGTATTTCACCGTGACCACGCTGACCACCACCGGGTTTGGCGATATCACCATGACGGACTCGGTGGGCCGGGCGCTGACGGTGCTGATCATGGTGTTCGGCGTAGGGCTGTTTCTGCGCCTCGTGCAGACGATCTTCCGCCCCGCCAAGGTGGTCCACACCTGCTCCGACTGCGGGCTGTCGCGGCACGATCCGGACGCCGTGCACTGCAAGCATTGCGGCAAGGTGCTGAACATTCCGACCGAAGGCGAGTGGTAGGCGGGCGGATGAGGGCTGCTTGCGCGGGAATGCGCTCGGCCGGCATCGGTGCGTGGCGCAAGGCCCTCACCCCGGCCCTCTCCCTGAAGGGAGAGGGGGCGGAGACGGCAGGCGCAGAATGCGGTTGTGGGCTCGGAGGGGGCAGCCTTCCCTTCTCCCCTTGGGGAGAAGGTGGCCAGCAAGGCCGGATGAGGGGCCATGCTGCGCCCCATGTCGAATGCTGCAGCGCAGCATGAATGTGGCGGCCCGCTATTGCTGCGGCGCAGTACCTTTCATGAAACTCAGCATGCCCTGCGCGGCCGTGACGCCGGTCGAGAAACACGCCTGCAGCAGGTAACCGCCTGTGGGCGCTTCCCAATCCAGCATCTCACCGGCCACGAAGACGCCCTCCATGGTGCGCAGCATGAGAGCGGAGTCGACGGCCGCACGCGACACGCCGCCGGCGCTGGAAATCGCGCGATCGATGGGGCGGGTTGCGGTGAGGGTGAGCGTCGCGGACTTGACGAGCCGCGCCAGCGCCTCAGGCTCGGTGGGCAGATCCTTGCCCGCGGCCTCGCGCAGCAATCCGATGGCTTCGGGCGCCAGCCCCGCGGCCTTGCGCAGGAAAGCGGTCTGCGACTGCTTTCCGCGCGGGCGGGACAGCCGCGCGATCAGGGCATCGAGGGACATGTCGGGGCGGAGATCCACGGCGAGCGGCACCGGACCGTCGCGCGCGATGGCCTCGCGCAAGGGCGCCGAGAGCGCATAGACCGCGCCGCCCTCGATGCCGTGCGCCGTGATCATCGCGTCGCCGCGCACGGCGCGACCATCGAAGCTCACGGTAACGGTCTTGAGCGGCCGGCCGGCAAAGCGCTCGGAAAACACGTCCGACCAGGCGACGTCGAAGCCGCAGTTGGCGGGCGCGAGCGGCGTGACCGGCACGTCGTGGGCGGCGAGGATTGCGGTCCAGGCGCCGGTGGAGCCCAAGCGCGGCCAGCTCGCGCCGCCCAGCGCCAGAAGCGTTGCGTCGGCGGTGCGGGCAACCGGTCCGTCCGGCGTTTCGAACGTCAGCGCGCCGTCGTTCCAGCCGGTCCAGCGGTGGCGAGGATGCAGCGTGACGCCGAGATCCCCAAGTCGCTTGAGCCAGGCGCGCAGCAGCGGCGAGGCTTTCATGGATTTCGGAAACACGCGCTTTGACGATCCCACGAAGGTTTCCTCGCCCAGATCCTCGCACCATTGCCGCAGAGCATCGGGGCCGAAGGCGCGGATCATCGGCTCGAGGACGGCGCGCGCATCGCCATAGTGGGTGAGGAAGGTGTCGAGCTCCTCGGAATGGGTGAGATTCAGCCCGCCGCGCCCGGCCATCAGGAATTTTCGCGCCGGCGAGGGCATGGCGTCATAGACGGAGACGGTCACGCTGGCGCGCGCCAGCGTCTCCGCCGCAATCAGTCCGGCGGGACCCGCGCCGATGATGGCCACGGTGGGAGAGGACGTTGTTTCGCTCATGGATCGGGCACCGGCTTCAGGGAGCGCCGGTATAGCATCTCCGCCGCCCCGCGCCATGGGGGCGGGGTGCAAAGATGATCAGCCGGCTTTCTGGTCCGATGCGAAGAGTGCCGTGTGTTCGTCGCGCAGCAGGTTTTTCTGCACCTTGCCCATGGTATTGCGCGGCAGGCTGTCGACGAAGAACACGCGCTTGGGCTGCTTGAAGCGGGCGAGCTGGTCGCGGATTGCCTCCTGCACGCCGGCTTCTGTGATGTCCGCGCCCTTCTCGGGCACGATGACGCCGACGACGCCCTCGCCGAAATCCGGATGCGGCACGCCGATGACCGCGGATTCCACCACGCCGGGCAGATCGTCGAGGATCAGCTCGATTTCCTTGGGGTAGATGTTGTAGCCGCCGGAGATGATCAGGTCCTTGGCGCGGCCGACGATATGCAGGTAGCCGTCCGCGTCGATCTTGCCCAGATCGCCGGTGATGAAGAAGCCATCAGTGCGGAATTCCGAGGCCGTCTTCTCCGGCATGCGCCAGTAGCCCTGGAACACGTTGGGGCCCTTGACCTCGATGGAGCCGATCTCGCCCCGGGCGAC
Organism: Breoghania sp. L-A4; assembly: GCF_003432385.1. Taxonomy (NCBI): domain Bacteria; kingdom Pseudomonadati; phylum Pseudomonadota; class Alphaproteobacteria; order Hyphomicrobiales; family Stappiaceae; genus Breoghania; species Breoghania sp. L-A4. The sequence continues at coordinate 799,630 of NZ_CP031841.1, forward strand.
TTCCTTGCCGGTGTCCGGATCGGCGATGCGGATCGAAACCCCGGGCAGCGGAAAGCCGACGGTGCCGGCGCGGCGGTCGCCGTCGTAGGGGTTCGAGGTGTTCATGTTGGTTTCGGTCATGCCGTAGCGCTCGAGGATCCGGTGGCCGGTGCGGTCCTCGAATTCCACGTGCGTTTCCGCCAGAAGCGGCGCCGAGCCCGAAGTAAACAGCCGCATGTGCGCGACCAGATCGCGGTTGAAGTCGGGCCGTCCGAGAAGCCGGGTATAGAAGGTCGGCACCCCCATCATCGCGGTGGAGGCGGGCAGCAGGCGGATGACCTCGTCGGCGTCGAATTTCGGCAGGAAGATCGCCGTCGCGCCGGCCGCCAGAACGATGTTGGTGGCCACGAAGAGCCCGTGCGTGTGGAAGATCGGCAGCACGTGCAGCAGAACGTCGTCCGCGGTGAAGCGCCATTCGTCGACCAGCGTCAGCGTGTTGGACAGAAGATTGTCGTGGCTGAGCATGGCGCCCTTGGAGCGGCCGGTGGTGCCTGAGGTGTAGAGGATCGCGGCGAGGTCGGAGCCGGTGCGCTCCACGGTGGCGAAATCCTCGGGCTGGCCCTCGGCCAGCGCCATCAGGCTGCCGGAGCCGTCTCCGGCGAGCGTCTTCAGCGCGGCGCCGGCTCTTTTCGCAATCGGGGCGATCTCGTTTTCGGTGCGCGGATCGCAGACGACCAGCGCGGGCTCCGCGTCGCCGACGAAATAGGCGATCTCATGGGCGGTGTAGGCGGTGTTGAGCGGCAGGAAGACGCCGCCGGCGCGCACGGTCGCCAGATAGAGCGCCAGTGCCTGCGGCGATTTCTCCACCTGCACCGCGACGCGGTCGCCGGGCTTGACGCCCAGCGCCACGAGGGCCCCCGCGATCTTTCCGGTCAGCGCCTGCATGGCGGCGTAGCTGATTTCGGTGCCGTCGGCCATGCGAAGGAAGGCTTTCGCGGGCTCGCGCGGCTGCCCCAGCAGGGCGTCGAAGAGAATATTCGTCATACCGTGTCCTTCCGCGCCGCACGCTTTTCCGAGGTGCGTAGCAAGCCGCGCACGGGCTTCGCCGCCTTCACTTCGCGCCGCGCCGCGTATGCTTCGTGATTGGCTTCGACCTCGGCGAGGTCATAGAGATAGTTGACCATGATGCCGGCCGATTGCGCGAACCCCTTGGGCGAGGTGTCGCCCAGCCAGTTGATCTGCCGCAGGGTTGCGCCATTGCCCAGGTGGAAGCGGGCGACGGCGTCGACGGGCTGGCCGTCGGGCCGCTTGGCGGCGAGGAAATATTCCGCGGCAAGCGGCAGCAGCAACTCCCTGGCGGCGTCGGCTTTCGCTTCGTCGAGATGCCACAGCGGTTCGGCGATGGCGTCCAGCGCGCGGGCCGCTTGCGAATCCTCCGCGCCGTCGGCTGCCACGCCCTTGAGCCAGCGTATGAAGCCCGGCGCGGGCGACAGGGTGACAAAGGTTTTCAGCGCCGGGATCTCGCGCGTCAGATCCTGCGCCACCTGCTTGATCAGGAAGGAGCCGAAGGAGACGCCGCGCAGTCCCTGCTGGCAGTTGGAGATCGAGTAGAACACCGCCGTCGTCGCCTTGTCGGGGCTGAGGATCTCGCGGTCGTCCGCCAAAAGGTCCTGGATCGAATCCGGGATGGCTTGCGTCAGCGCCACTTCCACGAAGATCAGCGGCTCGTCGGGCATGGAGGGATGGAAGAAGCCGAAGCAGCGGCGGTCGGCGGGACGCAGGCGGCGGCGCAGCTCGTCCCAGTTGCCGATCTCGTGCACGGCCTCATAGGCAATGATCTTGTCCAGGATATGCGCCGGGCTGGCCCAGTCGATGGGCCGCAGCACCAGAAAGCCGCGGTTGAACCACGACTGGAACAGGTGCTGGAAATCCGCGTCCAGCCGGGCGAATTCCGGATGTTCGCCGAGATAGGACAGCAACGCCTCGCGCATGCCGACCAGGGCGGCGGTGCCGCCGGGCGCCAGATTGAGCCGACGCATCAGCTCCTGGCGCGGCGGCTCGGAGGCGGCGATCAGCTCGCCCAGGGTGCGCGCGGAGCGCTCCTGGGCGAAATCCTGCGCGGCGAGAATGGCGCGGGCGGGATCCGGATCGAAGCGCTCGGTGAGCATGGCGAAGAAGGTGGCCCGCTCGGTCTCGTCGAGCGTGCTGAAACCGTCGAGGATCTGCGCGGCCAGCGCCACGCCCGACGCCTCGCCGCGCGACGACAGCAGGGCGTCGCACAACAGTTCCAGGTCCGCGGCGGTCTTCGCCTCGGCGCGCTGGTCCATCAGCCGCGCGCCGCGGGTCACGAGCGCCGAAAGCAGATCCTGAAGCATGCTTACTCGTGTCATAAGGCGGGTCCCATGACGTAGACGGGCAACCAGGTGGCAATGCCGGGGACCAGGCACAAGAGGAGAATGCCGACCACCATGCACAGCACATAGGGGATGGACCCCCTCAATATCTGGGCCAGCGATATGTCGGGCGCAATGCCGTTGATGACATAAAGGTTCAGTCCCACGGGCGGCGTGATCAGGCCGATTTCCATGTTGATGGTCAGGATGACGGCGAACCAGTAGGGATCGAAGCCCGCCTGCAGGATGATCGGCAGCAGGATCGGCGCGGTCATCAGGATGACGGCCACCGGCGGCAGGAAGAAGCCGGCAAACAGCAAGAAGACGTTGATCACCGCCATCAGGACCCACCTGTTGACGTCGAGATTGCCGATCCACTCGGCGATCGACTGGGTGATGAACATCGACGACAGGGCGTAGGAGAAGAGCTCCGAGGCGCCGATGATCATCATGATCATGACGCTTTCCTTCAGCGTGTCGCGGAACACCGCCGTCAGGCTGGACAGCCGCCAGATGCGGTAGATCACCATCACCAGGATGATGCAGAACAGCGCGCCGACGCCGGCGGCCTCCGACGGGGTCGCGACGCCGCCGTAGAGCACGAAGAGGATGCCGACGATGATGGCGAGGAACGGCAGCACGCGCGGCAACACCTCGAAGCGCTGCTTGAAGGTGAAGCGCTCGCTCAGCGCGCTGAGGCCGACGCCACGGCGATGGCAGGAATAGATGGTCCAGGCCATGAACAGTGCCGTCAGCATCATGCCGGGAACCACGCCGGCGAGGAACAGCCGGCCGATGGAGGTTTCCGTGGCGATGCCATAGACGATCATGGTGATCGACGGGGGAATGAGAATGCCCAGCGTGCCGCCGGCGGCGATGGAGCCCGCGGCGATTTCCTTCGGATAGCCGCGCGATGTCATCTCCGGGATGCCCATCTTGCCGATGGCGGCACAGGTGGCGGGCGAGGAGCCGGACAGCGCCGCGAAGATCGAGCAGGCGCCGAGGTTGGACAGCACCAGCCCGCCCGGCACGCGGTTGAGCCAGCGGTCGAGCGCCTCGTAGAGGTCCTTGCCGGCGGGCGAGGAAGCGACCGAGGCGCCCATCAGGATGAACATCGGGATGGAGACGAGGCCGAAGGAGGCCAGGCCGCCGAAGAAGGTTTCGCCGAGGATCGACAGGCTGCCCCAGCCGTCGACGAGGATCAGCGCGGCGATGGACACAAACCCCAGCGCGAAGGCGATGGGCGTGCCGATGGCGAGCAGCGACATCAGCGCCGCGAGAACGAAGAGGCCGTACATCAGCGGGCTCATTCGGGATCCCCCCACAGCTTGAGAATTTCGGCGACATACTGCAGGCACAGGACGCCGATGCCGAGCGGCAGCGGCGCCAGCGGGATCCACAGCGGCAGTTTCCAGACGGTTTCGGTGGTCCAGCCGCCGCTCCAGGCTTCCTCGAAATAGGTCCAGCCGGAGTAGGCCAGCAGCGCGCAGAAGGCGAGGCCGAACAGGCCGGCCACGACGTTCATGATCAGGCGCACGGGATGCGGCATGGCATTGGGCACGATGTCGACGTTCACGTGACCCTTTTCCAGAAGCACGAAAGGCGAGCCGAGGAAGGTGGCGGCGACCAGCGAAAAGGTGACGTACTCGGTCTGCCAGACCGTGGAGCCGTTCAACACGTAGCGGATGAACACCATGTAGGAGACGACCAGCGCCGCGGAGGCGACGAGCAGGATCGCGGCAAGGCCGAGCGCGCGCGAAAGCGCCGAGATGATCTGGATATAGGCCTTCATGCGGGCATGTCTTTTTTCACGTGCGCCACGGCTTCAGCCAACGGCGCGCCACGGGGACCATTGATGTGAGGAAAGAGAGGCTCCGGACCGCCGCGCGGGCGGCCCGGAGCGGGCCAATGGGGCCGGATGTGCGGCTTATTCGACCGCCAGAGCCTTGTTGATCAGCTCTTCACCGCCGGGAACCTTCTCCGCGAAGTTCTTGTAGGAGGTGGCCTTGGCGATATCGAGCCAGGCGTTGTAGTCGTCGGCGGACATTTCGACGATTTCCACGCCGGCCTTCTCGTAGACGTCGACCAGCTTGTCGTCGAGCTTCTTGGCTTCGCCGACGAAATAGTCCTGCGCGACCTTGCCTGCGTCCATCAGCGCCTTCTGCTGGTCGGCATTGAGTGCATCCCAGCTCTGCTTGGACATCAGGATCGGCTCATACATGAACCACAGGGCGTTGGCGCCCGGCTTGGTCAGGCAGGTGGCCTGCTCGTAGATGCGGTAGGAGACGAAGGAGCCCGACGAGGTATTGGCGGCGTCGAGCACGCCGGTCTGCAGGCCGGTATAGATTTCCGACGACGGCATGGAGGCGATGGAGGCGCCCGCGCCCACCAGCATCTGCTCGAAGGCCGGACCCGCAGCGCGGGTGACCTGGCCCTTCATCGTCTCAGGCGAGGTGATGCATTTGGTCTTGGAGGCGAAGGCGCCCGCCAGCCATGCGTCGGCCAGCACCACCACGCCGGCGTCGTTGATGATCTGCTTGATGTCGTCCATGAACGGCGAATCGTTCAGCCGCTGCGCGCGGTCATGGTTGCGCACCAGGCCCGGCATCAGGGTGGCCGAGAACTGCGGGTGACGGCCGGAGGCGTAGTCGAGCGGGAAGGCGGAGATGTCGAGCTGGCCCTTGACCATGGCGCCCCACTGCTCGGTCGGCTTGAACAGCGACTTGCCCGGATAGACCTGGATCTTCAGATCGACGTCGGCCTTCTCGACCTCACGGGCGAGGATCTGGACCATTTCGTCGCGCACGTCGCCCTTGCCGCCCGGCCACTGGTGCGAGGCCTTCAGTGTGGTTTCGGCGAACGCCGCGCTGGCCATTGAGCCGGCGACAGCCGCGATGACTATCGTTTTGAACATTGTTTCCTCCCACCGGACATGCCGGCATGTTGTTTTAATCGAGGCTTGAATAGGGCCTTCCTATGCACACAGAGTCAAGGTTTTTGTATACAAGAATGTGTGCTATGCAGGTCCGTTGCCTTGAAGCGGGGAATCGCATGGCCGATCGCCAGCCGAATCAGATGTCAGACACCGTGCCGGAGCGCGCGGAGGACCGTGCGCCGGAGGCCCTGCCCGAACACCTGTCGGGCCGTATGGCCGACCGGCTGCGCGATCAGCTGGAACAGGAAATCGTCACCGGCGTGCATGCGCCCGGCGCGCGGCTGGACGAAGTGAAGCTGGCCGAGCGGTTCAAGGTGTCGCGCACGCCGATCCGCGAGGCGTTCCAGCAGCTCTCGGCCTCCGGCCTCCTGGAGTTGAAGCCGCGCCGCGGCGCCTTCGTGCGCAGCGCCGGCATCAACGAGATCATCGAGATGTTCGAGGTGATGGCGGAACTGGAGGGCATGTGCGGCCGGCTGACGGCGCGGCGGATCTCCTCCGAGGATCTGGCGGCGCTGCGCGAGGCGATGGAAGCGTGCGAAAGCGCCTTCGAGGGGGGCGACGCGGACGCCTACTACTATGAGAACGAGCGCTTCCACCATGTGATCTACCGCGCCTGCGGTAACAGCTTTCTCACCGGCCAGGCGATGACGCTGCACCGGCGGCTGAAACCCTATCGCCGGCTGCAGTTGCGGGTGCGCGGCCGCATGCGCCAGTCGCTGGTCGAGCATCGGCAGGTGGTGGAGGCGATCGCCGCCGAGGACGCGGAGGCCGCCCAGCGCGCGCTCACCGATCACGTCATCATCCAGGGTGGCGGCTTCAACGATCTGGTCGCCGGACTGGAGCGCCAGGCGAAACTGCGCGCCGCGTCGTGAGCCGCACGGGGCTGGTACGGGGGAGGGCGCGGCCCCATATTCAGGGCATGACCAGACGCGCCACCGCTTCTCTCACCGTGATCGTTGCAGCTCTTCTGGCCTGTGCCGCGCAGGCGCAGGTCGTGGTTCCGCTGCCCGTGGTGCCGCGCGCGCCGAGCAACACAGACGGGTTCCTGAAGCAGCGGGATTCGCTCAACCGGCTGCTGGAAGACCAGAGCCGGACGCGCGACGCCAATCAGGACAAGCTGCGCGAGGCGGAGCAGCGGCGCAAGCAGGCCGAACGCGAGCGCCGCCGAAAGGCGCCCGAGACGCCCTATGACCGGCCTGTGGGATCGCTACCCTCGAACCATCCGTGAGATCAGGTCGTCGCGCACGACGAACTGATGATACAGCGCCGCGCCGATGTGCATCAAAACGGCGGCCGTCATGATCCAACCGAGATACTGGTGCAGGCCGAGGAACAGATCGGCGGTCGCCTTGTCCTTGGCGACGATGGGCGGCAGCGTGACCGTCCAGAACACCTTGATCGGCGCGCCAAAGGCGGAGGTACCGATCCAGCCGACGATCGGGCTCGCCAGAAGGATGACGTAGAGCACGGTGTGCACCGCATGGGCGGCGAACTTCTGGATCATCGGCATGCCGGCGGGCAGCGGCGCGGGCCGGTGGTTGATCCGGTGGATCAGCCGCACCACGGTGATCACGAACAGGACCACGCCCATGGACCGATGGAAATCGAACAGAAAATTCTGCATCGGCCCGCCGCTGATCCGCAGCATGGCAAGCCCCGCCGGGATCATGCTCAACACGCATGCGGCGGTCAGCCAGTGCAAAAAGCGCGCGGTGGCCGTGTAGGCCGGTGTCTGTGTCTCAGTCATGGTCTTTCCCCTATCCCGGCGGCCACTGTAGCGAACGGATGGGCGCGTGGGAATGCCGCAATGTCAGTGACTTGCGGCAAAAACGATGTGTTGCGCGTCAGGCCGGGACGGCGAGAAAATCGTGGTGGCTGACGATGATGCGGGAAGTCCCGCCGGTGATCGCCGCGAGCCGGGCGGCTTGCCAGTCCGCTGCGTCGCCCGCGGGGATACCCATGTCCAGCGCGGCTTGCGCCCAGCCGCGCACCAGCGCCTCCTGAAACGCCGTGTCCGCCGGCTCCGCGTCCCAGTCCGACGGTGCGAAGGCGACCGAAAAACCGGCCGCCTCGAAACGCTTGACCGCCTGCAGCACCGCGCGCGGGCCGAGCGCCGGGCCAAAACCCTTGTCGCCATACTGATGCTTGTTGACGGCGCCGCGGACCGTTTCGTCCAGCGGATGCTCCGGGTGACAACTGATGCGCCCGTCGTAGGTGAGCGCGGCGTAGAAGGGGACGCGGCGCGCGGCGACGGCGGCGACGAGACCGTCCAGCCACTCGGCGGACACGAGATCGAGAAACGCCGACGTGGTCAACAGGTCGACTGGATCGTCCAGCAGCGGCTCGACGCCATGCGCCAGATCCACCTGCAGGGTTTCGACGGCCAGCTCCGGGAACTCAGCCTGCGCCCGGGCATGGGCGGCCGCGACGAGCGTCCGGTCGTGGTCGGTGAGCCGCCAGATCTGATCCGCCGGCAGCACCGGTTGCATGGCGCGAAGGGTGGAGCCGGTGCCCGACGCCAGATCGGTGATGCGCGGCGCGGGGATTTGCGCGCAAAGGGCGGCGGCGCTGGCCAGAATGCCGGGGTTGCGGGCGCGGGCGTCCAGCGGCTCGCGCAGGCTGAGCCATTCGGTGGAAAAACCGCTCATGAAGCATCCTCATCGGCGGGGATCTTGGGTGTGGCGTTCTCGACGGCCTTGGCGAACAGCGCGGCCGTGGCCTCCCAATCGGGAAAGCCGTGCGCCGCATCGCGGGAGGCCGCGGCGCATCGGGCGCGAAGATCCGCATCCCCGATCATCCGCCGCAGACCGTCGCCAAAGCCCTCCGTGTCAAACGGGTCATACAGCAGGCCGGTGCCCGGCGCGATAGTCTGGGCCACGGCGCCCGCGCCCGTGGCGACGATCGGCAGCCCGCGCACGGTGGCCTCGGCAAAGGCCATGCCGTATCCCTCGTAGCGGGTCGCCAGCACGAAGACATCGGCTTGCGCATAGAGCGCGTCGAGATCCGCGGCCGACAGGGCTCCGCGCAGCGTGACGCGGCCGCCAAGCCCTTCGGTGGCGACCATGTCACGCAACAGATTCGCGTGGCCCGGATCGAGCCGGTCGCCGCCGGCGATGTCCAGTCGCCACGGCAGGGCGCGCAGGGCCGCCAGCGCCTTGATCAGCACGTCGTGCCCCTTGCGCGGCACCAGCGATCCGACGCTGACCAGCCGCACGATGCCGTCATGCGCGCGGGGGGCGGCGAGAGGCGCGCGGTCGGTCCCGGGCACGACAACGGTGATCTTGCTGCGCGCGACGCCGAAATCGCGGACAAGCTCCTCCGCCGTGGCGGGGCTTGAGACGATCACGGCGCGGGCGGCTTTGAGGCTGCGCGTCTCGCTGTCGCGCAGCGCCGCCTGTTGGGCCGCATCGAGCCCGGTTTCCAGCGCCAGCGGATGATGCACCAGCGCGATGATCGCACGCTCGCGCGAAAGCGCCTCGGCTTCGTCGGGAAGAATGCCGAAGGCCAGCCCGTCGATCACCAGCGGCGTGTCGTGCGGGACGCTTCGCAGCAAGGACAGCGCCCGCGCCTTCGCGTCCCGGTCAGCATGCGGGTCGCCCAGCGGCAGCGCCTCGACATGCCAGCCGAGCGCGCGCAGGCCGCCGATCATTCGCCGGGCATAGCCGTAGCCGCCGGTCGGCGTGTCGAGGTCTCCGGGATAGGCGAAGGTGAGGCGGTGCGGCGTCACTGGGCGACGGGCCCCTCGTACCAGGCGCGGGCCACATGGCTTTCCGAGAGCGTCACGCGGATTGCCGCGATCTCCATGCCGGGGCGGCCGAGCGCATCGGCACGCGCCGCGGCGGCCAGGCCGTCATGGATGTGCTTGGTCAGGAATTCCGTGGTGGTGTTCCGGCCCGCGAACTCGGGCACCGCGTCGAGGTTCTTGTAGTTCAGCGGCTCGATGATGGCTTTCAGCGCCTCATGCGCGCGGCCGATGTCGATGACCACGCCGTTGGCGTCCAGCGCCGAGGCCATGAAGGCGGCGTCGATGACGAAGGTCGCCCCGTGCAGCGCTTGCGCGGGGCCGAACAGCGCGCCGGAAAACGAGTGGGCGATCATGATGTGGTCACGGACTTCGACGGCAAACACGGGCAGGCTCCTGATGGTCTCGGGTTCAGCTTATGTCACAGGCAACGGGTGCTGCGGCCGGATAGCGCACCACCTGGCACAGGGTTGCGGCGTCCGGCGCGAGCACCCGCGGCAGGCAGTGCGGCAGATCGGCGAATGCGACCGGTTCCTCCAAGAGCGCATCCAGGCACGGGTCGTCAAGCAGGCGGATGGCGGTGGCCAGCCTGCGGGCATGGTCCCAGCGCGGCCGCCGGGCGGGCGGGATCTGCCCGACCTGGCTGGAGATGAGCCTCAGACGGCGTGCGTGAAACGCCCCGCCGAGGCCGATTGTGACGCGCCTTTCGCCATACCAGCTCATTTCCACCAGCGTCGCCTCCATGCCGCACAGTCCGATCGCGGTCTCCAGACCGGCTTCCGACGCGCTGGCGTGTATCACTAAATCGTTATCCCCGCGTGTGTTTTCAGGCTCCGCGAAGGCAAGGCCGAGTTTGCGGGCGATGCGCGCTTTCTCCGGGTTTTTGTCGATCAGCGTCACCCGGGTTCCCGGGGTGCGCGAGGCCAGCCAGGCGGTCAGGGCGCCGATGACTCCGCCGCCAACCACGGCAATGTGATCGCCCGGCGCTAGTCCGCCGTCCCACAGGGCATTAAGTGCGGTTTCCATGTTTGCACTGAGAACCGCCCGTTTTGACGGGATGTGATCCGGCACGATATGTGCTGCGTCTGCGGGGATATCGAACAGGGTCTGATGGGGATGCAGCACGAACACAGTTTGGCCGGGCAGCAAAGCGCCGGCGTCGGGGCCGGCGGCAATCCGGCCGACGCAGGCGTAGCCGTATTTCACCGGGAAGGGGAAGTCGCCGGCCTGGAACGGCGCGCGCATGCGCTGGAATTCGCTCGCCGGCACATGGCCGTTGAAGACCAGGCTTTCCGTGCCCCGGCTGATGCCGCTGTACAGCGCCTCGACGCGCAGATGCCCAGGCGCCAGCGGCCCCAGCGTCTCATGGCGTATTGCGGCGCACCCGGCGCCGGTGTACCACAGCGCATCCGCGCCGGATGCCTCATCACTGCCATTGCCTGTCGTCACACCTTTGCCGCCTTCCCGTTCTCTGACTCCCTCGCCGAGCCTGTTCGGCAGAGCGGCGTCAGGGCGTTTTCAGTCGTGGTCCGAGGGACCCGCACAGTTCCGGTTATTGTATGAAGTATCAAGCCATTCCCGATAGCACCATTGCACGCGTCCTTGTCAATTTGCCGGTCGCGCGCCGCAGACACCTGTTCGCGGGGCTCGTGGCCGGATGCGTCGCGGGGCTCGCGGCCCTGATGGCCTACACCCTGTCACCCGGCGGGCTCACGGGCGCCGAGGCCGTCATGCTGGCGCTCTTCATCATAACCCTTCCGTGGATGGTCATCGGTTTCTGGAACGCCCTGCTGGGGCTCGTGCTGCTGCGCGCGACGCGCAATGCGGCGGAAGCCGTCAACCCGGCGCTGGCCCGGGTGCTGCCGGTGGCGGAGATCACCACACGCACCGCGATCCTGAGCTGCATCCGCAACGAGGACACCGCCCGCATCCACCGCAATCTCGAGGCGATGCTGGAGGGGCTGGCGCGCGCCGGGCACGAGGGAGCATTCGCGCTCTACGTTCTCAGCGACACCTCGTGGGACGACGTCGCCTTGGCGGAAGAGGCGATGGTCGCGGATCTCAAGGCGCGCTGGGGCGGCGCCTTCGAGATTACCTACCGCCGGCGGACGGAAAACACCGGTTTCAAGGCCGGCAACATCCGCGACTTCTGCGAGCGCTGGGGCGATGCCCACGATTATGCGCTGGTGCTGGATGCCGACAGCTTCATGACCGCGCGCGCCATCGCCAGGCTGGTGCGGCTGATGCAGAGCGACGCCAATCTCGGCATTGCCCAGAGTCTCGTCGTCGGGCTGCCGACGATCAGCGCCTTCGCCCGCGTCTTCCAGTTCGGCATGCGGATGGGCATGCGCTCTTACACGCTGGGCAGCGCCTGGTGGCAGGCGGACTGCGGTCCCTACTGGGGGCACAACGCGCTGATCCGGCTGAAGCCCTTCATCACACAGTGCGCGCTGCCCGACATCCCCGGCAAGGGCGCACTCTCGGGCCCGATCCTCAGCCACGATCAGGTGGAAGCGGTGATGATGCGCCGCGCCGGTTTCGAGGTGCGGGTGGTGCCCGAGGAGGACGGCAGCTTCGAGGAGAACCCGCCGGATCTTCTGGAGTTCATCCGCCGCGATCTGCGCTGGTGCCAGGGCAACATGCAGTACTGGCGGCTGCTGGCCATGCCGGGGCTCAAGCCCGTTGGCCGGATGCAACTGGCGCTGGCGATCTTGATGTTTCTCGGCTCGCCCGCCTGGGTCGGCTTCATGACGCTGAGCGCCGGCATCATGGTGCTGGCGGACAAGCCGCTGGAGACGTTCGACACGTCGCGCGGTCTGGTGCTGTTCTCCATCGTCATGAGCATGGTGTTCGCGCCGAAGATCGCCACCATCACCCATATCCTGGCCGACAGGACGGCGCGCGTATCCTACGGCGGCGCGGCCCGTGTTCTGCTGAGTTCTCTGGGAGAGGTCGTCTTCTCGATGCTGCTGGCGCCGGTGATGGCGATCGCGCATACGGTGTTTCTGGCGGGGCTGCCCTTCGGCCGCAAGATCGGCTGGAGCGCGCAGGCGCGCGACGCGCATGCGGTCTCGATGACGCACGCGGCGCGGCGGCTGTGGCCGCAGGCGCTGTTTGGCGGCATCGGGGTGGTGTGGTTCGCGGCGCACGCCATGCCGGCGCTGCTGCCCGCACTTCCCGTCATCATCGGTCCGCTGATCGCCGTGCCCTTCGCCGTGATCACCGCGAACGGCGCCGTGGGGCGCGCATTCCTCGCCTGCGGCCTGTGGCGCCTGCCCGAGGAAACCGCCCCGCCGATGGAGCTGCAGGCGCTGCATCTGGACGCCCTGCCGCCGCGCCTGCGCGACGAGGCGCTGGACGGGATTCCGGAGTTGGCCGAGCCGGTACCCGTGAAGGCGGGGTGAGGGAACGCGCACCTCCTCGATTGTCACCCCGGGCTTGACCCGGGGCCCACTCTGAATTCCGCTTGTTGAGGCTCTTGTGGCTGGCGGGGCGCTTGGCGGCCCACTCCGATGACGGCGTTCGCCGATCGGCATAGTGGGCCCCGGCTCGGGGGCCGGGGTGACAATCGCGGGTGGTGATGATTTTTTTGAGGGACGGGCTTGCTGTCCGGCGCGCGCTGCGAGGACCGCAGGGGCGCGACATCCGGTGCGCCCTGCCGCCGCGAAGCTCGTGGTGACCGGTCAGGCCGCTGTCGCGAACGGCTTGACCTTGATGTGAGCCTCGTTCCTGCGGGCCTGCGCGAGCTCGTATGCCGTTTGCATCCTTAAGAGAGTTTCAGCCTTCAAGCCGAACGCCTTTTCAAACCGGATTGCCATGTCGGCGGACAGGCCGGCATTTCCATTCAGAAGCGTGCTCAGGGTCTGCCGCGACACACCCAGATGCTGCGCAAGCGCCGTGACGCTGATGCCCGCAGGCTCGACGATCTCGGTCTTGAGCCAGTCTCCTACGTGAACGGCCAGCGACGGATGCATCCTAAGAGCCATGGTAGTCCTCCAGGTCCGGTTCGATACGAAGGGACTCTCGTGGCATGTGTCAAGCGTCACCTGACACGTGACATGTTTGGGCCGGTGGATGACAGGCGCGTCCTTGAGGCGCGATGAACGTTTTTCTGCGCCCCCACCTCCTCGATTGTCACCCCGGGCTTGACCCGGGGCTCACTCTGAATTCCGCTTGTTGAGGCTCTTGTGGGCTTGTGGGGACGCTTGGCGGCCCACTCCGAGGCTCGGCGTTCGCCGATCGGCATAGTGGGCCCCGGCTCGGGGGCCGGGGTGACAGTCGCGGGTGGTGCGGTTTTTTGAGGGACGGGCTCGCGGTCTGGTGCGCGATGGATCCCCGGCACAAGGCCGCGGATGACGAGGGTGTGGCGTAAGCCACTGACAGACAACAGATTTCGTCATGCCAGAGTTTGTCCCGAGCATCCACTCGGCATCGCCTTGTGTCGCTGGCCTTCACAGAAATATCGCCGTCTATTCGGCCGCGGCCGGGCTTGTGCTGCGGTTGATGGTCCGGGCCTGCGTGTCGGCTTTCACGCCGCTTGCCACGGGTTTCGCCCGCCGCCGCCATGGCTGGCTCTTGAACCAGGCGACCGTGTAGGCGGTGGCGATGAGAATGGCGAAGCCGATGCAGTTGGTGAGCGCGTTCGTGAGCGGCGTGCGGCCGAGCTCGTCGCGGAGGATCGCCAGCGACTGCGCCACGACGAGGCTGGTGAGGAACACGGCGAGCGACTGCTGGCCGACCTTGCGCACGATGGCCACGAACTTGCCCCACGCGCCGCCCGCCACCAGCCGGTGGCCGTGCTCGCCGGCGGCGATCCATGCCAGATAGGCGAGCGCCAGGAAATGCACGTAGCGCAGGATGCCGAAATGGGTCTTGTCGATGAGCGGCGTGATCGAGCGGTTGAACTCCAGCAGCGCCGGATAGGCGCCAAGGATGCGGAAATAGGCGAAGGGGATCGTCGCGATGACGATCACGATGGCCAGCGCGATCAGAACGCGGTCGACGCGCGGGGCGGGCAGCCAGCCGATCATGAAGGCGAAGCCGGTGAAGAACACCAGTTGCCAGGCAAAGGGATTGAAGAACCAGGTGCGGTCCGACCACGGTTCCGCCGGCAGGTCCAGATAGCCGAAACCGGCCGCCAGCCAAAGGGTGACGACGAAGGCGCCGGCATAGAACGGACCGAGGCGTGCGATGCCCATCACGAGGGGCAGCATGGCGAGGATCACCAGATACATCGGCAGGATGTCGAAGTAGTTCGGCACATAGGTGAGCGTCAGCAGAGCCGGCAGATTGGGCACGGCGTTCTCGAAGAACGGCCACAGGTTCAACTGGCCGACATAGTCCGCCCCGACCCACCCGGAGGCGCTGACGGCCGCCAGAATGGCCGCGATGACGAAGAACAGCCCGATGTGCGCCCAGTAGACCTGCCACACGCGATGCGCGATGCGCGCAGCCCCCATCCACCAGCCGCGATCATCGAAAATCTTGCCGAACGCGATGGCCGAGGCCATGCCGGAACAGAAGACGAAGATTTCCGTCGCATCGGAGAACCCGAAACGCGCCGGGATCCACAGGGTCCAGGTGTTGTTGGGCAGGTGGGCGATGAAAATGATGAACATGCCCAGCCCGCGGAAGAAATCCAGCCGCGGGTCGCGGGGCCGGGTCGCGGCGGAGGGTGACACAGGCGAAGGGCGCGCGGTCGTCATCACGGGGCGGTGCTTTCAACTCAAAGAGGGGTGCACGCGGCGCGGCACGTGGCAAAATAACATGGCGCGACAGATATTTGCCAGAGGATGGCGAATTTAGGGCCGGCGCGCGGGCGCATGGTGGCGCTGCTGGTTGTCCACCCTTTCATGAACTGTCCGGGCGCTCACGTGCCCGTGGGCGCCAACCCGTCTCCCGCCAGACCTTCCAGCAAGGCCAGCCGCCGGGTGGCGAACCCGTCGCGCCCGCCGCGCCGCACCTGGCGCTCGTCCAGAAGCCTGCGCGCATCGTCAAGATGGCCGGCACGCAGCGCCGCCTCGGCGGTGATCTGCTCGAAGACGTCGCGCTGCGCGTGACTGCCGCCGATGCGCTGCAGGTTGGGCCGGGCACGCATCAGCGCGCGGTAGGCCTGGTCATAGTCGCCGTTGCGAAACGCCTGCAGGCCCAATGCGCTGGGCACGCCCGCGGTGCGCGCGATGCTGTCCATTTCCGAACTGCCGCGCGCCGCGTCTTCGCGCAGCCGCCCGAGCATGGCGCGCATGGCGTCCTCGCGATCGCCGCCCACCAGCGCCAGCATGTAGTGCAGGTCGGCGAAGACCAGGCAGCCGTCCTCGGTGCGTCCGCTGGAGAGCTCCGCCAGTTCCTCCCAGCGCCCGCCGACGTCCACGCCCTCCATCTCCAGCCGGCTGAGCAGCGATGCGGCGTTGGAGATGTCGCGGTAGTCGTCGGTGTGCTCAAGCCGGATACGGGTGTCGTAGAGCTCGAGCACGGCGTCGGTCTCGCCGCGCTCGAGCCGCATCAATGCCAGATGCCACCACATGTGATAGCCGAAATTGTTGCAATGCGCCCAGCCGCCGGGATTGGCAGTCAGCCAGCCGACGCCGCGTTCGGTGTCGCCGGTCATCTCGAAGACATGCGCCACCGCGTGCACACCCCAGGCGTCGTCGGGCGTGTGTTCCACCGCCATGCGCCCGATGCGTTCGGCGCAGCCGTAGTCGCCGCTTTCCTCCAGCGCGAAGGCGTAACAGCCCTGAACATAGCCGTAGGCGGGGTGGTCGGGTGTATAGGTCTTCATGACGCGTTCCAGCGAGGCGCGCATGCCAATGATGTCGCCGTGCATGAAGCGGATCGCGTGCGACAGCTTCAGCGCCAGCGCGTCGGCGGGATGGCGCATGAGCGCCGCGTCCAGGGCGTTGGCCGCCGCCATCGGCTGACCCGCGAGCCACAGTTCCAGCGCGTCGACATAGGCCTTCTCGCGGGTGTTGGCGCCGCGTCCGGCCGCTTGCGCCCGGCCCAGCGCGGCGTGGGCGCTGGCCACCAGTTCGCGCCGCGCCTGCAGCAGGCAGAAAAGCCCCTGGCAGGCGGAGGCCATGGCGAAGCCGGGGGCCAGCCGCAGCACGTCCTGCAGGTGGCCCGGCGCCTGACGGGAATGGGCGAGGAAGGCCAAAACTGTCTTGTTCCAGGCGGCAAGCGCCGCGCGGCGGTCTGTCGGGCTGGCGTCCGTTGAGCCGCCCTGCAGGGAGACGGGGTACCCGAACTGGTCTCGCAATGTCATGCACTCGCCCTTTCGGCGGAATGGTCTTCGTGCCTTGCGGTGAGCCCCACACACCGATCTCCCGCACCGGGATATCCCGGCGCCAACGATCTCGAGCATGGCGCCCCGCGCATGGCAGCAATCGCCAGGAGGGTGGTTTTCGTGGAGGTGAAAACCATCTATAGGGGAAGCCGCCGCCGTGCGCCCGCGCGCGGCCCCTTCCGTGAGAAAATCGTGAGGCCCATGATTACAAGCAACACACAAAATCGTGTGCTGGCCGTGTCATTTACGGCGATGATCGCCGTTGTCGCGGCGGCCTGGAGCAATGGCGGTTCCCAACTCGCTCTTGCCGGGCTGATCGGGGGTGTCGCGGGCTTCGCGCTGTATCACGCCAGCTTCGGTTTCACCGCCGGCTGGCGGCGCATGGTTACCGAGCGGCGCGGCGCGGGTCTGCGCGCGCAGTTCGTGCTGATCGTGCTTGTCGCGGCGATCTCCTTCCCGCTGCTGCAGTACGGCGCGGACCTCGGATTGCGCATCGGCGGCTTCGTGTTTCCCTTCGGCGTGTCGGCCGCCTTGGGCGCCTTCATGTTCGGTCTCGGCATGCAACTGGGCGGGGGCTGCGGCTCGGGCACGCTGTTCACCGCGGGCGGCGGATCGAGCCGCATGATGATCACGCTGGCGGCCTTCATCGCGGGCTCGGTGATCGCCACCGCGCATATGGGCTACTGGAATTCCCTCCCCGCGGTGCCAGGCATCTCGCTGGTCACGCAGTTCGGCGCGGCCGGAGCCTTCGCGCTCACCGCCGGCGTGCTGGCGCTCATCGCCTTGGGCTCGGTGGTGCTGGAACGCCGCGCCCACGGGGCGCTTGAGGTCACGCGCGACACGGGATCGCTGCTGCGCGGACCCTGGTCGATGCTGCTCGGCGCGGTGATGATCGCGGGCGTTTCCATCGCCACCTTCCTGGTGCTGGGCCGGCCCTGGGGCATCACCTCGGGCTTCGCGCTGTGGGGCGCCAAGATCGCCGGCAGCGTCGGCGTCCCGGTGGAGACATGGGAATACTGGAAGTGGCAGACGGGCGCGCTCGAGCGCTCGGTCTTCGCGGACGCCACCTCGGTGATGAACTTCACCATCATGGCCGGCGCGATGGCGGCGGCGGCGCTCGCGGGCAAGTACAGGCCGACGCTGTCCATCGACCGCATCGGCGTGGCCACCGCGATCGCCGGCGGGCTGTTGATGGGCTACGGCGCGCGGCTGGCGTTCGGCTGCAACATCGGCGCCTATCTCGGCGGCATCGTTTCAGGCAGCGTGCACGGCTGGTTCTGGTTCGCCTTCGGCTTCGCCGGATCGCTGCTGGGCACCCGCATCCGCCGGGCGCTGGACATGGGCTAGCGCGGCATCCGCGCATCTCGGACGAGCACCAAAACGTGATGCCCCTGTGAGCGGAGCGTCGCGCAGCTTCGAATAAACTTGTGCGCGACCCCTCAGCCGGCCCGACGCCGGGCGGGTCGTGCCCTGCGTAGCCAGCCGGTAGAAGGTTTCATGCGCCTCCGTCTTGTCCTTTTCGCGATGATCTTCGGCCTGTGCGCGGCGCCTTTCGCGACCGCCGGGCCGCTGTCGGCCCGCGAGGGCTGGACGGTCCATCCTACGCCGTTTGCCTACCAGGCGCTGGTCGACCGGCTCACCGCCGCGATCATGGCGGAGAAGATGGGGCTGGTGACCCAGGCAAGCGCGTCCGACGGCGCGCGGGGGCAGGGGATCGAGATCCCGGGCAACCGTGTGCTCGGCGTCTACCGCAACGACTTCGCCCGCCGCATGCTCAAGGCCAGCGTGGCCGCGGGCATCGAGGCGCCGATCCGCTTCTACGTTACCGAGGACGAGGCCGGCTCTGCGACGCTGTCGTACAAGACACCCAGCCATGTCTTCGCGCCCTATATGGAGGAGGGCGGCGCGGAGCTGAAGGCGCTCGCCGAAGATCTCGACGCGATCTTCGAGGCCATCGCGCAGCGGGCGATCGCACCCTGACCATTGGCTACGGATTTCGCGGCGCGCGCGACCCTATCGTGAAAGGTGCGGGCAAGGCCTCTACCTGAAGCGAGGATTCTTCTGTATACCGGGGACAGGCTGCGCGACTCCCGCGAAGCCCGCGGCTCAGCCGCCTCGTTCCCGCCTTGTGATGACCTTCCATGATTTTCGAAGTGATGCTCGTCGTCCTGTGTCTCGCGCTTGGCGGGATGCTCAAGGGCGCAACCGGCGCGGGCGCGCCGGTTCTTGCGGTTCCGGCGCTCGCCGCGTTCTTTGATGTGCAGACCGCCGTCGTGCTGCTACTGCTGCCCAATCTTTTCGCCAACGGCTGGCAGTTGTGGCTCTACCGCAGGGAGCTTCCGGAAAACCGCTTTCTGCTGCCGTTCGTCGCGGCCGGAATCGCGGGTGTGTCGCTGGGCACCTGGATGCTCACCGCGCTGCGTTCCGAAACCCTGTCGGTGGGCGTCTCGATCGTGGTGATTCTCTACATCGCCTTCCGCCTGGCGCGGCCGCACTGGAAGCTCTCCATGCCCGCGGGCATCCGGCTTGCGACCCCGGCGGGGTTTTTGAGCGGCATCCTGCAGGGCGCCTCGGGCATTTCCGCCCCTGTCAGCCTGACGTTTCTCAACGCGCTGCAACTGGGCCGTCCGACCTTCATCGCCACCGTGTCGCTGCTGTTCATGCTGTTCGTGGCGGTGCAGATTCCCGCGCTCGCCTGGGCGGGGCTGATCACGGTGAAACTGGGGCTGATGAGCCTGGCCGCCGTGGTGCCGATCTTCCTCGCCATGCCGCTGGGCGGCATGCTGGCGCGCCGCCTGTCGCCCGCGGTCTTCGACAGGCTGATCCTGGGGTTCCTCGGGCTGCTGGCGGTCAAGCTGCTGTTTGACGCGCTCGGCTGAGCGGAATGGGCGGCGCGCGGCCCGGCGTGTCAGCCGAGCGAGCGTGACGCTTCGCGCACCTTGGTCGCGGCCTCATCCACCGTCCGGGTTGACCGGGCGATTTCGTTGATGCTGACGTTGATCGTTGCGACGCCGTCGGCAGCCGTTTGCATGTTGGCCGACATTTCGCGGCTGACGGAATCCTGTTCCTCCACGGCTGTAGCAATGGCGGCGGAGATCTCGTTGACGGTCGAAATGGTTTTGGTGATGGCCTCGATGGCGGAGACCGCTTCCCGGGTGGTTCCCTGAACCCCCGTGATCTGTTGACCGATCTCTTCCGTCGCCCTGGACGTCTGGCTCGCAAGTTCCTTGACCTCGGAGGCCACAACCGCAAAGCCCCTGCCGGCTTCGCCCGCGCGCGCTGCCTCGATGGTGGCGTTGAGCGCGAGAAGGTTGGTCTGCTCGGCAATCGAATTGATCAGCTCGACGACCTCGCCGATGGTGCTGGCCGATGTGGCGAGACCGGAGATGATCGTATTGGTATGGCCCGCCTGATCCACAGCAGTCTTCGAGATGTCCAGCGCCTGGCTGACCTGGCGGCTGATCTCGCTCACGGAAGCCGCCAGCTCTTCGGCGCCCGCGGCAACCGCCTGCACGTTCGATGAGGTCTGTGTTGAGGCCGCAGCGACGCTCTCCGCCTGCTGGTTCGCCAGCGACACAGCCTCTGCCACGGCCGTCAGGTCGGCGTCGATGGTCTTCTGGACGCTGGCCCGGCGCAATCGATCCTTGACTTGCTGTGTCCGGTCGGTGGCGTATTTCACCACCTTGAAGGGCTTGCCGTCGATGCCGCAGATCGGGCTGTAGGTGGCCTGGATCCAGACCTCGCGCCCGGCCTTGCCGATACGCTTGAATTCGCCTTGCTGGAATTCGCCGTTTCGCAGCGCATCCCAGAATTTCTTGTAATCCACGCTTTCGCGGTAGGCGGGCTCGACGAACATCGAGTGGTTCTTGCCTTCCACCTCGGAGGCCTCGTAGCCCATGGCGTTGAGGAAGTTCTCGTTGGCAACGCGAATGGTGCCGTCCATCCCGAAGGAGATCACGGCCTGCGACTGGCCGATCGCCGCGAACTGGCCCTCATAGTCGATGTTGCGCAGCTTTTGCGCGGTGATGTCGGTGGCGAATTTGATGATCTTGAACGGCTTGCCGTTGCGGCCGATCAGCGGATTGTAGGACGCCTGAATCCAGACGACCTTGCCGCCCTTGCCGATGCGTTTGAATTCCGCGGACTGGAACTCGCCCTTGTTGAGGTTGGCCCAAAACTCTTTGTAGGCGGCGCTGTCGCGCTCATCCGCTTCCACGAAGAGGCTGTGATGCTTGCCGCGAATTTCCTCGAGCGCGTACCCCATTGCCTGGAGAAAATTCTCGTTGGCCGTCAGGATGGTTCCGTCCAACGCGAACTCGATGAGCGCCTGAGACTTGCTCATGGCTGCGATCGTGGCCGAATTCTCGTTGTTCATTGCAAAAATGCGCATGGTGTTCTCTCGCGGATCCGTGGTGTCCCTGGTCCTAAGGTGAAATCGTTGAGTAAGCATTAAGAGATAAATGCTGTTACATTGAATTATAAGGAGAGTTATATTTGGATCCGGTCTATCCTTGAATCTTCATATAGTAATGATGAATTGAAATCGACGTTTCATTGAATATTCGCAATTTGGAAAACGTATACTGGTGCGCCGACAAGGGGAGTATGGTGAGGAAACGGGCCGTGCCGGCATTGAGCGGCGCGGCGCTCCAGGGCGCGCGCGACACCAAAGCGGGAGCTAGAACGTGCCGTCATAGGCCTTGCGGCCGATGCGGCAGGCAAGCACGGTGAAGCTGTCGCGGGCAAGGGCGGCGTCCGCCTCGCGACGCAGCGTGTCCGTATCCCCGATCCAGACACCGTGCCCTCCCAGCGCCTTGGCGATGGCGGGAAAATCGCTCTCGCCGAAATCCACACCGGCGTTGGCGCGCTGCGACGAGCGCTGCTTCAGCTCGATGAGCGCCAGGCTGGCGTCGACCAGAACCACGATGATCACCGGCAGATTGAGATCGCGCAGGGTCGCGAGTTCGCCCAGGCCCATCTCCAGACCCGCGTCGCCGACAAAGGCGACCACGGGGGTGTCCGGACGCTTGTATTTGTAACCGGCCGCCAGCGGCACGGCGCAGCCCATGGTGCACAGGGCGGCGGATTGCAGCAACTGGCGAGGTTTTGCCACGCGCCAGATCTGGCTGAGCAGGATGCGGTGCGCGCCGCTGTCGGCTGTCGCAACGGTGGTCTTGGGCAGGGCTTCGCGCAGGGCGTGGAAGACCGTGGCCGGACCCCAGCCGGCGTCTTCCGCCGCGAACGCATTTTCAAGGTCCGTGCGCGCGCGCCCGGGTTCTCCGTCTGACCAACCCGGGCGCGACGCGATGCCTTGAGCGAGCGCCTTGAGCGTTGGCGCCACGCCGCCCGTGAGCGTGTGGCTGACCGTATGCATGCCGTGGGTGCGGGGCACCGAGGCGATCTCGACCACGTTCGTCTCCACGCTCCAAGGATTGCGCCAGCCGGTGCGCATCTCGATCGGATCGTAACCGGCGAGCAGGATGAAATCCGATGCCTCCACCAGTGGCAGCAGGATCCGGTCCGCCTTGGGGGACAGCCCCGCGCCGCCGAGCGCAAGCGCGTGGCTCTCGTCCATCAGCCCCTTGGCCTTGTAGGTAGTGATCAGCGGCGCGCCTGCTGCCTTGCAGAACTCTGCGATGGCATCGCCCGCGCCTTCGTTGAGCGCGTCGACGCCGGCGATCACCAGCGGACGATTGGCGGCTGCGAGCAACGCGCGGGTTTCGTCGAGTCCGGCTGCCGGCGTGTCTCGAAGCGATGGAGGCGGCGCGATGCGCGCGGGCGGGACCTCGGTTGTCCTGCCTTCGGCGACCGAGATCGGCAGGTCGATATGCACCGGCCCGGGCTGGCCCTCGCACGCCAGCGCCAGCGCCTTTTGCATCATCGGCGCCAGCGCGCCCGCGCTTGCGCGAAAGCTCGCCTTGACGATGGGGCGCAGCACGGCCTGATGGTCGAACACCTGGTGGGTGTAGGTCTCGGCCTCCGCCTCATCGACGCAGCCGGTGAGAAAGATCATCGGCACGCGCTCCTGATGCGCGTTGGCGACCACATTGACCGCATTGGCCATGCCGGGGCCGAGGGTGGCCACCAGGATGCCCGGCGCGGCGTCATTGCTGTCTGTGGCCTCGGCGTGCCAGGCGCCTTCCGCCATGAAGCCGGCGGCGTTCTCGTGCTTGGTGAGCACGAAGCGGATGCCGGCGAGGCTCATGGCATCGACGAGCGCCAGCACCTCGCCGCCGGGAATGCCGAAGGCGGTGGAGCAGCCGGCGACCTTGAGCGAGGCGGCGATGATATCGGCACCGGTCATGAAACGTCCCCTTGGCGGTTTTGGCGAGTGAAGCATGGAAGGGCGGGGAAGATACACATATGCGCGTTTCTCGAGGCTAGCCTCGAACGGATTATCTGTGGTCGACAATCATTTGCACTATTTGCCAAAAGCCTCTCCAGGCTATCCATTCAGGCGCCTCCGGAACTCGGCGGTAATTCGATCCCGCAGTGGTGTTCGAAGCATGACTCCTGCCCGTGTGTGGGGTGGTGCGTAGAGCGCGTCGCCGAAGGGGCCGTCTTCTTTTGTGGCAAGACCCCAGTATTTCGCAGATCGTAAGCAGATGACGAGGCGCTCTCCGGCTTCGGCCTGCGGAAAGAGGATTGCTTGCGCCCATGCAAGGGTGACCCGACTGGACGGTAGCGCGCTCAGCATATGCGGATCATGAAATTGCTTGGATTTGTATGCGCCTAGGTTGAGAAAGGCGACCGACTTTCGCAGTGTTGACCAGTCGACGCCGAACTGCCGGGTGACGGCATTCCACCAGCCATAAGCGGCTGGATATTCTTCCTCATTCGGCAGGTTGGCCGCGCCAGTTCGCTGCCTTTCATAGAGGGATCTGCCTTCTTCGGACTGGGCGTGGTCGACGTCTGACGCTGTGAAGCCTGGCGAGAGGAACAGCAGGACGATGGGTGCCGTGATGAGCGGCCCCCAATACGCTGCAGGAAGGCAGTCCGCCTGGAAGTGATGTGGAGCGCGTCCAAGGACAGTGGCGTCTTCGGGGTGGCAACAAGCATCTCGCGGGATCTTGGACCAGAAGTCAAAGAGCCGATCTGTCATTTTGGTGCCTCAAGCATCTCGGGAATTGCAATGCCTATCACGTCGCGAATGGCGCGCGGTTCTTTGCATGTTATATCGTCATGGCAGGAGTTGTGATTGCAGTCTGGCGCGAAATGCGCTCGTTTTATTCGTGCCGTTGCATGTGTTGAATACCAACATCAATTTGGTTGGATATATTTCGCCACGTTCCAGCCCTTCAGCTCGGCCAGCTCCGTCCAGGCGCGCTTGAGCCAGGCGGCGTCGAACTTGTGGCCGCCGGGGTGCAGGCACAGCTCGATCACCTTGCCCGCGCAGTTGACCCGGCGCTCGCACACCAGCGTGCCCTTGGCGCTTTCCTCGGGCACTTCCGCGCCGCAACTCCCCTTGTCGAACCACATCTCGAACCCGACGCCGACGTCGCCCTGGCGCGCCATGGTGCCGATCGCCCGGCCCTGCATGGGCACGGTCTTGTCGGCGGTGCCGTGCACATGGAACAGATAGGGCTCGGGACCGGGGCAGGAAACCGGCTGCGGCTCCCAGAAGGCGCCGGCGACAGGTGCGAAGCCGGCGAAGCGCTCGCCCATGTAGCACGCGAGATACCAGACCATCGAGCCGCCGACCGAAAAGCCCGAGGCCATGATCCGCTCCGGCGCGATGGAATGCTCGGCGATGGCGTCGTCAAGCACGGAATTCATGAAGGCGATGTCGTCGCGGCGCTGGCGTGGGCTGCCGGGAAACGACCAGGATTTTTCCGCCCCCTGCGGCGCGATCAGCGCCAGGCCCATGTCCGAGACGACCTTCGCCAGGTGGCCATTGCGCATCTCGCCGGCGGCCGTGCCTTTCCAGCCATGTAGAAAGACGATCGCGCCGACCTGGCTCTGCCCATTCCAGCTCTCGGGCATGCGGATGCGGTAGGTGCCGTCGGGCACGATACAGTCGGTGTCCGGACCACAGGCCATGGCGGGGGCCACCGTGAGCAGCGGCAAGAGCAGGAACAGCAAGGCAGCAAGGCTTGCCGAATGCCGCGTGTGCGCGGCGGCGCGGGACGCCATGGCCGATCTCCCTTCGCTGGATTTCCGGGTGGTCTCATTCGCCGAGACGGTCTGTCAGCGCGTTCCTCGTGTCAATTGAAGGCGGCGTCACAGTTGCGTGACGCGCCGGCGGAAGGGTTCCCGCTCGGGCGCGCAGCGGGGCCTTTGTGATTTGGGCCGCGAGCGTGTACCTGTGCGGTGTCGAGAACGCATGGATTCGCGAGAAGGAACCGCCTGCATGGATTGGTCGCCGCAGCAGGACAAGGCGCTGGTGGATGTCGCCTCCTGGCTGAAGTCCGGGTCGAGCCAGGTTTTCCGGATGTTCGGCTATGCTGGCACCGGCAAGACCACGCTGGCGCGCCACATCGCGGAAGCGGTGGACGGCGACGTGGCCTTCGGCGCGTTTACCGGAAAGGCGGCCTATGTGCTGCGCGGCAAGGGCTGCGCCGGCGCCTCGACGATCCACTCGCTGATCTACCGGCCGCGCGGCGGCGGCGACGACGAGGAAGGCCCGACGTTCGCCATCAACCGCGAGAGCGAGGCGGCCAACGCCAAGCTGATCATCATCGACGAATGCTCGATGGTGGACGAGGAACTGGGCCGCGACCTTCTGTCCTTCGGCACGCCGGTGCTGGTGCTGGGCGACCCGGCGCAGCTGCCGCCTGTGAAGGGCGGCGGCTTTTTCACCGAGGCCGAGCCCGACATCATGCTCACCGAGGTGCACCGCCAGGCGGCCGACAACCCGATCATCCGCATGTCGATGGACATCCGCGAGGGCGGCGAGCTGGATTTCGGCAGCTATGGCGACAGCCGGGTGATCCGGCGCAAGGAGATCGACGCCGACGCGATCCTCGAGGCCGACCAGGTGCTGGTGGGCATGAACCGCACGCGGCGGCTCTACAACACCCGCATCCGCGAGCTGATGGGCTTTTCATCCCAGATGCCGGAGGTGGGCGAGAAGCTGGTGTGCCTGCGCAACGACAAGACCAAGGGGCTGCTCAACGGCGGGCTGTGGCAGGTCAAGGCGCTGCATCCGCCCAAGCGCAACAAGCTGCAGTATGACCTCGCGCCGGAAGAGGGCGGCGGCAAGCTGCGCGTGCGCGCCTCGATCCTGCCGGAGCTGTTCAAGGAGGGGGCGGACGACCTGCCTTACGCGCTGCGCCGGCGCTCGGACGAATTCGACTTCGGTTACGCCATGACCGTGCACAAGGCGCAGGGCTCGCAGTGGGACGACGTGGTGCTGTTCAACGAGAGCTTCGCCTTCCGCGAGCACCGCGCGCGCTGGTACTACACGGCGGTGACCCGGGCGGCGGAGAAGATCACCATCGTGAAGTGAGGCGGGGCCTGCCGGAGGGCCGCCGCGAGACGGTCAATTGTCTTCCTGCGCCATCCGGCGATAGGTGGCGGGCGCCTTGGCGTGGTGTTTCTTGAACACCCGGCCGAACGCCGCTTCCGACCGGTAGCCGACCTGTTCCGCGATCTCGATGATCGGCGCGCGCGACTGCGTCAACTGCCGCCGCGCGATCTGCATGCGCCAGTGGGTGAGATAGCCGAGCGGCGTCATGGTCACGCGGCTCGTGAAGCGGTTGGCGAAGGCGGTGCGCGACATGCCCGCCACGCGCGCCAGCTTGTCCAGCGTCCAGGCCTCACCGGGCGCGCCGTGGATGGCCGCAAGGGCCCGGGCGATGCTCGGGTCGGCGAAGCCGGCCAGGACCGGGGTGGCGGCGCCCGCGGCGCGCAGGTGGGCGCGCAGCGCCTGCGCGAAGATGATCTCCGACATCTTGATGGCGATGAGGTCGCCGCCGAGCTGGTCGCGGCCGGTTTCATGGCCGATGACTTTCAGCGTGTTCTCCATCCACGCGCCCGCCGCCTCGCCGTAGTTCCTGATATGGATGGACGGCTCGAGCGCATCGATGAGCGGATGCCGCGCCGCCTCGGCGAAGGTGAAATGGCCGCAGATCAGCTGGGTTTCGTGATCGGTGCCCGGCTCGCCGTAGACCAGCGCGCCCCTGCCGGTGAAGCCGGAATCCTCGACGACCTGATCGAGCAGCACCGCCTGATTTTCCGTTGACGGATCGCAATACAGCGTGTGCGCCGCGCCGCGCATGATGATCAGCAGGTCGCCCTGGTCGAGGTGCACGGGCGGCTGTTGCGGGTCGATCCGCACCAGGCAGCGGCCCTTGTGGGCGAAATGAAAGCGCGCCACGTTCGCGTAGGCGGGCACGCGGACGCTCCACGGCGAGGTGAACGACGTTCGGAAATACAGGGTTCCCGCGAGCTGCATGTGCGAGAGGATGTCGCTCAACGGATCCATGTGCGTCTCACCGGGGGCTGGGGAGCCAATCGTCGATTGCCATCATACATGAAGCCGGACTTCAGAGGGACGAGATGTACGATCGATCAAGTTTATTGCATTTTCTGTAATTCATAAACCAGAAACATTGCGGTTCAATGCAATTCACACCGGCGCCGACATTCCGCGCGGCGGCCGGGTGAACACGAGGAACCGACCATGAAGATCACCATGCTGCATGCCGTGGCGCTGCTGGGCGCCGTGCTGGTACAGGGACCGGCCGAGGCGGAGTCCCCGGCGGATCTCAACGATCTGCAGATCGCCCACGTCGCCTATGTGGCCGACACCATCGACATTCGCTACGCGCATCTGGCGCTGGCGCTTTCGCAGACCCCGGAAATCCGCGATTTCGCGCAGACGATGATCCGCGACCATTCCGCGGTCAACGAGCAGGCGCTCGCCCTGCTGAAGAAACTGAATGCCGAGCCGCAGGACAATTTCCTGAGCCAGAGCCTGGCGCAGGGCGCGGACGAAAAGATCGACGAACTGAGCAGGCTGCGCGGTCCGGCGTTCGACGCCGCCTATGCCGAAAACGAGCTTGCCTATCACCAGGCCGTCAACGATCTCGTCGAAAACGCCTTCATCCCCAACATCGAGAACGCCGAGGTCAAGACGCTGTTCGAGGCGGGCCTGAAGATTTTCCAGGCGCATCAGCAGCATGCGTCGGCGATGGTGGAGCAGGTGAAGCAATGAGGCCCGTGGCGCGGGCATTCCTGCTGGCGGCGACCGTGGCGGCTGCGGCCGCCACGGCCTTCGCGGCGCCCGCGGGCGCGGCGGCGGGGCAGCGGCCGCCGGCGACGCACAGCGTCGACATCGTCGATTTCCGCTTCGTGCCGGAGCGGCTTGACGTGCGGCCGGGCGACACGGTCGTCTGGCGCAACCGCGACCTTGTCGCGCATACGGCAAGCGCCGATGACGGCAGCTGGGACACCGGCATCATCGGCGCGCATGAAAGCGTCGCGCTGGTGGTGGACGAGGGGTTCACCGCAGCCTACGCCTGCCTGTTTCATCCGATGATGAAGGCACGGCTGGAACGCGCGGACGCACGATGAGCGCCCGCGGCCCTACTCCAGCCCGGCGGCCTGGCGCAGGGCGGCGTTGATGCGGTCCTGCCAGCCGGGGCCGTCCTCCTGGAAGTGGGCCAGCACGTCGTTGTCGATCTTCAGCGTCACGGCCTCGCGGCCCGCCGGAATGACGTTGCGCTTGATCTCGGGCGCCGGCGGCACCGGTTTCGTCGTGGCGGTCTTGAACAGGGCCTCGGCCTTGTCGACGGCGGTCTGATGCGTGCGGCGCGGGGGCATGGCCATGGGGGATCTCCGATGCAGGGATGTTTGGAGAAGGTTTAGCATGGATTTGGGGCGCGTGGCATGCGGTGGTGATGACGGCGGATGGGGCTGGAGTTCCCCAAACTCGGTTTAAGTGCTGCTGGGCGTGAGTGTGGCCGCGCCGCCGATCCTTCGAGGCCCGCTGGCGCGGGCACCTCAGGATGACGTTGAGGGGGGCGCCATCGCGCCTATATTTTTAGAGAGTTAGCCGTGCAAGCAATGCCATGCGAACGCCGAAGCGGCGGGCTGCAAGCCCGGTGGCAGGGCGCAGTTCACGGCGCCATCACTACGATAACATCATCCTGAGGAGGGCCGAAGGCCCGTCTCGAAGGATCGGCGACAGACGCGAGGCCGGCGAGCCTTGTTGACGGTCTGGTGCGTCGGAGCATGGCGATGGGGCTCTCTGAAGCAGGGATGTTTGGAGAGGGTTCCGCAGGGATTTAGGAGGAGGGCCTGCGCGGGTGGCGCGGCATGAAGGCCCCCTGTCTTCGCCTTATTTCGATTTCGTGGCGTCCGGCCCCGCCGTCATTGCACGGCACTCCGCGGGCACAGGCTCCGTCCGGGCAATCCAATCCGGTTTCCGCTTGCTGAGGCTCTTGCGGTGAGGCACGACGGCCTTGCACTCACCCGTTGGCCTTTTGGCTGCCGCGCGCAGGGTCACCCGGACTTCGCCGGGTGATGACGGCGGAGGGTTCTGGGGTTCCCGTAACCCGATTTATGTGCGGCTGGGCGCGAGCAGGTGCTTGCCGACGGCGGTCTCGTGCGTGCGGCGCGGGGGCATGGCCTTTGGAATCTCCCAAGCAATTGGGCGGAGAGTGTTTAGCACGGATTTGGGAGGGGGATGGCTAATAGGTTGGGAAGGGCGGAGAGCGATTGTCGTTTGCGGATGAGGTGAATGAGAGGCAACGAGCACTCATATTCGTTGTTGATTACGTTCCAAGCACGGCTTCCCAAAATGTCTTAGTTCGTCTTTTGCCTAAAATTGCTTCTCCAACTGATCTGATCCAGTCGCGATCTTCGTCTGACCCCGAGAATGATTTCCACGCACCTTGAAGACGATCATTTGTACTCTCGTCTGACGATCTCATAAAGTCTGAGATTCGTGCGTACCCGAGCCTAACAAAGATATCGAGAACTGCACGGTTCCGTCCTTCTAACGCGGGGCACAGAATTTGCCGAACGAGATTGTCCTTCTCGGCCTTCTTAATCCGATCACCCCGCTGAACGAGATCCACAAGAAGTTTGGGAAAAAGAAAAACAGAATTGTCGAGAGAACGAGCCGTTACGCCGGTCATTTTCTCCCGAATTGTCCGACAGATGTCTGCATGATAGTTTTTATCAATTCCTGACATCAAAACATCTATTGCGCCTTCGTTTGCATCTGGCGCTACCGTTCCAGACAATATATCGAAAATTATCTGAAGCAATGGGTCCCGAAAGCTCGCGCTGTCTAGGGCACAGCCGGAGGTGGAAAGCTTTTCGACCAACAGCCGTGCCGCATGATCCATTTCTGCAAAATGATCAGGCCAATCCGCGTTATCGATGTCCTTTAGTTTAGATTCGACATGTTCTTGAAATTTAACCCAGCAATTTCCCTCAGCTCGATTGGTCGCGGTCAAAAACCCTGCCGGTATCTGATCAAGGTCTATGTTTGAAATCTGGCCGTCATCAATTTTCGACTTATACTGGCCCAACATAGAGACAAATTCATCATCTCCGAGCAGATTTTGGAGATACGTAAAATGCGAAGTCAATCCGCGCAAAGCGAGATGCGGTGGGTTTCCAAACGAGAAGGCTTGTTTAACTACTTGCCTAACTGCATTATGGTCGGGATTGTTCTCACCGAAAGCGACCCAAGGGTTTGCAAACTTGAAGGCTTCCTTGGCTCTGGAGGCAACGATTGTAGCTTGCGCTACACTTAATTTTGATTCGCCCAATAGTAGTTTGTTGAATGCAGTGAATTCCTCTGAAACATCCGCGACCGCCTGCCCATTTGGGTCGAGCTTTGTCGGGTTCTCAAGGCTTGTTCCAAGGAGTGTCTGGCCGGCCAGAAAGAATGCACTTGAGATTGATTTCTCACTAGCTTCCGTCTGACCTGAGCCCAATTTTCGGAAAAAGTGTCCATTCGACAGCGCTTGTGGGAACCTAATTTCAGTGCGTCTCTTTTCAGGAAGTGACCGCCAAGAAAAGCAGACCACGTCCAGCAGGTCTGCCAGTCTTTCTTCGTCCTCTGTCTCATCAGTGCAAGCCGTTAAACATGCATTGGCCACCGATATCCATTTTTCGTCGACTAGCAGGTCGGCATACTTAAATTGCACAAATGCCTGTTTCGCTACGCTCGGATCTTCCGTTGCTACGCTTTCAAAAAAGTCTGTTTCATCAGGCAGGTCTATTCTGACATCCTTGAAATCCTGGAAGGAAAAACCGGCGTCAGAAATACTCACACCTAGTCCATAGAGAAAATCTGCGGATGAATTCGGCGTATAGCTACCAAGCTGCTCTTGCAAAGTTTCGCCAAGGCCGATTTCTTCCAGTCGCGTCTTCGTAATTGAAAGAAACTTCGCAAAATCCTGACCTGTCTCAAAGGTTGGCTCTTTAGGAGCGTTTGCCCCGGAAAATGCAGCCCGAAGATAGCTCGTCAGTAAAGCGGGCCGGTCTTCGCGGTCCGCAATTTCAAATAGTGTCAAGTAAGGTTCGTATTCATCTTTGATAATTTTAAAATTCTCAACTCTAGAGAAGCTTTCAACTAGCGCCGCAATAATATGCGGTTTCGCATCTTCTTCGTAATACGGAAGAATTTCAGAAAAATTTACTATTACGGTTCGGTAGTCACCGGTAGAAAGCCATTCATCCAAGTTTGACCTTACTACATCATCAACACGCAGGTCGAAGCCAGCGGATTTGGAAATCTCCGCCAATTCTTCTGATTTGCTTGCCACCGCAGCGCCAGCTATCTCATCGTCCAGAAGAATTTGGTAAGCCAACTGTGCATCGACGTTAAAGACCATTGCAGCGAGGTTGCGTGGCAACATTGGGTCTGATGCCAATTCGACAATCTTGCTATCAAGGTTTGCGATGTCGGTGAGCTTATTAGGATAATCGCTAATTAGATCGTGGTGCGCGAGATACGCCGCTACGGTCGGTAGTGGGAAATGTCCTTCGTGTAAAACGAATAGGCCACTAAGGTCATTCACAAACGACACAACTTGTCGGGGAGTCGTTGTTCCGCCTTCATTGCGTAATAGCTCGCAGAAAATGCGATAGGTTCTGAATACAGCGTCCTTTGATGCCTGTTCCGGAAGCGCAATATTTAATTTCTCGGTAAAGAAATCACGAGCATTAGACAGCACGGGAGGAGATACCGTCAGAACCTCGTCAAATGTTTTAGAGAAGAGCTCCCGCGACGCCAGCCTCGTCAAAGGCTGAAGCTCGGCGCTTTCTCCATTCACATCCGCTTCGTTGACGTTGCTCTCAATGAGCGTCCGGTCATATGGGACAATGGCTGTAATGGTTTTTTGGGGGTCGGCGTTGGTCGCCTGATGGGTCCGGGAAAAAATTGATCTGACAAGTGCCCAATAGTCCCTAATCTCCTTCTTGGGAAGACGATCAATGTTGTCCAAGACCATGACAACCTTTGATTCGCGCGATTGTATGACGCCCAAAATTTCTCTAAGGGTTTGATGAAACTCATAGTCGTTTGGGTCAATTTCCCTGACCCTCTGAGTTACCTTGTGATCTTGATGTTGCTTGGAACTGATCAATAAGACTCGGGATATAGACGCTTTAAAGTCCAGCTCATTTTTGCTCCCTCGGGCACCAAAATATTTTATCAATGCTACGATAATTGCCACGCCAGCAAAAAGAGACAGCAGTATGAACGGAGTTGACCATAAAAATTTATGTAATTCGCCGATTTTATTCAAATCGTCAAATACGCTCTTCGACCAAAAGTAGTATATTGGGAAAAATGGAAGAAAAAATAGGACAAAAATCCCAAACCAATCTAGTATAGGCTGACTATTAGTTTGAATTTCTCGTGTTTTTCCATGGATCTCCTTTTCGATTTCATTCAACGCCGTCCGTTTTTGCGGGAAATTTTCCCTGGCCCATGACACGAAGTGCTCAAGGAACGATCTGCGGAAACCTGCGCCTTGCGACTTCCAGATGTCAAAAGTAAAAAAGTAGTGACGTACATCGTTGAATTCTCTTGTGTTCTCGAGATGTCGTGCTGCTATTTCCACCACGCTGGATTTACCGCTGCCCCACGGCCCATCCAGTCCTATCGCACGGTCTTTGTCGTCAAAACTTCGTATCGTTTTTGCGAGTGAAACAGCGGTTCTTTCGTGACCTTTTCCATGGAAAAGGTCTTCCGCAGTCGGTTCGTCAATGATGACATTTCTAAAAATCTTTTTATTCATTGCCTTAACTCGATCGAAAACGTTGCGTCGCGAGGGTTCTCCAGTTGGATCTGGACAGTCCTTGTGCGGCAAATTATGTTGCGATCCTATAGATACAATCGGGGAGCACAAGCATTTGATATTTACTTCATCTGTATGAATGACGTGAATTATTCGTTCGAAAATTTTTCTTGTTTCAAATCACGTGAATGCCCCCCTCACCAAAATCTCTCCGTCCCGCACAGCTTCTCCCACCTTTTCTGCACGTCTTCCCATGCATGATCCGCGTGGGCCTGGTGCCAGCCGATGGTGTGGCCGGCGGCGAGCGTCATGGGCGTGGGCGCGGGGTCGGGCAGCATCGCGGGCAGGCGCTCGGCCATGGCGACGTCGTTGAGATAGCCGAAGAGATCCTGAAGCTTTTTCAATTGCTTGAGAAAGCGTTGGGTGGGTTTCGCCGGATACAGGGCGGCGAAGAATTCCGTGGCGTAGCGCAGCTTTTTCAGGCTGCGGCGCAGGGCGTGGCGCTCCTCGATGGTGAGGCTTTCGAGATGCCTGGCGCGCTTTTCGGCATGCGCCCAGCGGGCGTCGAGCGCGCGGGCGGCGAAATCGCGCACCGGCTCCTTGCGCGCGGCTGAGAGTTGCTGCGCCAGCCCCACCGACTGGACGGCGCCGGTGCGCGCGCGCCAGCTCCGCGTCTCGGTGTAGGCGCCGAGATCGAGCAGGAAGCCGTTGAAGGCGCCGCCGGAGAGCGCCGCGCGCACCTCGGCGCGCGCCGCCTTGCGGTGGTCCTCCAGCATCAGCTCCAGCATTTTCAGCCCGTCGCGGTCGGGCGTCCTGTCCCTGACCGGGGCGAGGATGTCCGCCAGCAGCACGTCGAGATCGCGCAAACGTCCGGCGATGCCCGCGAAATGCCGCGCCTGGGCGTCCAGATGCTCCGTGGCCGGGCTCTCGATCAGCGGATGGAAGGTTTTCAGCGCGCTGCGCAACCGCCTGAGGCCGACGCGCAGCTGGTGCGCGCCTTCCGGGTCGTCGCTCGCCAGAATCACGGCGCGGTTGTCGGCGATCTGCTCCGCGCAGGCGCGCAAGGTCGCGCGCAAGGCTCGTTCCGCCCCCATCTTCGGCTTGAGCGCGGGCAGCGCGCCGGCCGACGGCGCGAGCGGCGCGTCGGGCAGCCCGGCGGCCAGCGCGTATCCGCGCTGTGCCTTGGACAGTTTTGAAAACCGGATCGTCACATCGGAAAACAGGCTGCGGGCGACCTCGAACAGCGCGCTCAGCGCGCCGTCCTTGAGCTCCAGCTCCACCTCGCACAGCGGGCGGGACGCCTCGCCGGCGACGATCTCGCCCACGTCGAACGCCAGCTCCACCAGATCGCCGTCCGGCGTCTTCAGGTCGCGCTGGGTGCGGCGCATGCGGGTTTCGAACAAGGGCACCAGCGGCGCGCTCTTCACCAGCGCCAGCACGCCCGCGCGCATGGTCTCGTCGGCGATCGCGTCGAGCGCCGGTTCGGGACCATCCACCGGCACCTCGCATTCCCTGGGCGTCGACAGCCCGCCGCTGAGCCCCACGCCCTGCTTGACCGTCTGGATCCAGGCACCGTCGACGCGGCGCACGCGCAGCGATATCCTGTGCGCGTGCAGCGCCTGGCCGGCGGTGTCGAAATAGATGGAGCGCAAGCTGCGGGTTGTCGCCGGGCCCGTCGCCAGCGTGCGCAGGACGGGATGTTTTCGCAAAAGCGCGAGATCTTCCGGTCCGAGTTCGACCTTGAGTTCCGCTTCCTTGCCGCTGATGTCCATGCAAGACTGATCCGTTGACTGTTGATCCGCAATCGGGCGGCACCTTATACGGATCCTGTTCTTTTTGACAGCGGCGTATTACAGAGCTGGCTAAGGAACTGGGTGTTCCGAAATCATGAGCTGGCGAAAGGATGATCTGCGTGAATCATGAAATGTTGAAACGGGCGATCGACGCGGGCGCGGGCGCGGTCCCGGCCGATCTGGTGGTCAGGAACGTGCGGCTGCTGTCGGTTATCGACGGATCGCTGACGCCCTGCGACATCGCTATCGTCGGCGACCGCATCGTCGGCACCCACGCGGAGTACGAGGGCGCGCGCGAGATCGACGGCGGCGGGCGGGTTGCGGTGCCGGGGTTCATCGACACGCACCTGCATGTGGAATCCTCGCTGGTGACGCCGCATGAGTTCGACCGCTGCGTGCTGCCGCACGGGGTGACGACGGCGATCTGCGATCCGCACGAGATCGCCAATGTGCTGGGCGCGGAGGGCATCCGCTATTTTCTCGAAAGCAGCGATGAGACCGTCATGGATCTGCGCGTGCAGCTCTCCTCCTGCGTGCCGGCGACCGAGTTCGAGACATCGGGCGCGCGGCTGGAGATCGAGGATCTGCTGCCCTTTCGCGATCATCCCAAGGTGATCGGCCTGGCGGAATTCATGAATTTTCCCGGCGTGCTGGCGGGCGATCCGGTGGCGCTGGACAAGCTCGCGGCGTTCCAGGACGGCCACATCGACGGCCACGCGCCGCTGCTCTCGGGCAAGGCGCTGAACGGCTATCTGGCGGCCGGCATCCGCACCGATCACGAGGCGACGACGGCGGCGGAGGCGCGCGAGAAGCTCGCCAAGGGCATGGTGGTGCTGATCCGCGAGGGCTCGGTGTCCAAGGATCTGGAGGCGCTGGCGGAGGTTCTCGACGAAAACACCTCGTCGTTCCTGTGCCTGTGCACCGACGACCGCAATCCGCTCGACATCGGCGAGCAGGGCCATCTCGACTACATGATCGGCCGGCTGATCGTCAGCGCCAAGGCGCGCGGCGTGCCCGTCCATCACGTCTACCGCGCGGCGAGCTGGTCGGCCGCCATGGCCTTCGGGCTGCGCGACCGCGGCCAGATCGCGCCGGGCTGGCGCGCCGACATCGTGTTGCTGGACGATCTCGAGACATGCACTGTTCATTCGGTGATCAGCGCGGGGCGTCCGGTCGAAGCGGCGCTGTTTGAGGCGCGCGGCGATGTGGCCCCGGTGGGACTGGACAGCGTGCGCTCGCGGGAGATTTCGGCTGCGGATTTCATTGTGCCGCAAGGCGGCGCGCAGACGCCGGTGATCGGCGTCAAGGCGGGACTGATCCTCACCGAGCACCTGACCATGCGCCTGCCGGTGGACGGCGGCGCGGTCCAATGCGATCCGGCGCAGGACGCGGTGAAGGTGGCGGTGGTGGCGCGCCACGGGGTCAACGACAACATCGGCCGGGGCTTTGTTTCGGGCTTCGGGCTGACGCGCGGCGCCATCGCGTCGTCGGTGGGGCATGACAGCCACAACATCTGCGTGGTCGGCGTGGACGAGGCGGACATGGCGCTGGCGGTCAACCGGCTGATCGCGCTGCGCGGCGGCTTCGCGGTGGCCGACGGCGGCAAGATCGCGGCGGAACTGGCGCTGCCCATCGCGGGGCTGATGTCCGACCGGCCGTTCGAGCACGTCAGGGAGCGGCTGGAGCGCTTGCGCGAGGCGGCGAAGGCGCTGGGCTGCACGCTGCCCGAGCCGTTCCTGCAGGTGGCGTTCCTGCCGCTGCCGGTGATCCCGCATCTCAAGATCACCGATTTCGGCCTCTTCGACGTGGACCGCTTCGCGCTGATCGAGGGGTGATTGGTCTAGCGGCGGCCGAGCAGCGCGGCGGGCGCGCCGAGCACCATGGCCGGCGTGGTGATCACGATTCCCGCCGTGGCGCCGACGAAGCCGCCCAGCGATGTGCCGAACTGGCCGACCCGGTCGGAGAAGCCGGTGCGCGCCACCGCGAGCTGGTCGCCGGCCGCCAGACGGGTGCTGATCAACTGCGCCAGTCCGGGCACTTCCGCGTATTTGCCATGACGCAGTTTGTCGGGCGTCCGCACGGCGGTCAGATCGAAGACCGTGATGCCGAGCGCCGCGATTTCCTTGTCCTTGATGTAGCTGCCCAGCCGGGGCTTGCCGCCGGCGATGCGGCTGGACAGATCGAGCGCGCGGTCGTCGGTCGATACCAGCAAGGACATTTCCGATTTCGCGCTGTCGAGCCGGCGCACCTGGGCCTTGAACACGTCGACATCGATATCGGGTGATGCCAGCACCACCTGGCCGAGCTTGCCGCCGAAGGTGCCGTGTCCACCGATCTCCGCCTGGCGCAAGGCCTCCAGCGTGACCCAGTTTCCCATGGAATGGGCGAGGACATGCACCTTGCCCGCGCCGCTGGCGCTGGCGATGCGCAGGGTCTGTTCCAGCGCGTCGCGCGCCGCCGTGGCGCTGTTGTTGTCGTAGACATAGTCGAGCAGATTGCCGCGCGAGGCCCAGGTGAACAGCACCGGCACGCCCTTGAACCCGGTGTCGTTCACGCTCTGCGCCATGCGATAGACGCCTTCGGCAAACAGCGTGTTGAAGCCGTGAACAAACACCACGATGTCGCGCGCCTCGCCCTTGCGGCCAGCGAGCTCGGACTTCAGCGCGGCCTGAAACGCATCAGCGTTGTCGATGTAGCCGGCCGATCGGGTGACGAAATCCTTTGCCGGATCCCCCGGCGGCGCGTTCGGCCATTCGATCGCGCCGGGCACATGCCCGGGCGGCACCGAGACCGTGGCGCTGGCGAAATCGAGTGCGGCGCCGTCATCGCCCGGTTCGATGCGTTCGCCCGAGAAATAGGTTCCCTTGCTGTCGTCGCGCGCGCGCGTCGTGGCAATGAAGATCGTGTGCTCCACCGCGCCCGGCGCGCTGTCCTGGCTGGCGATCAGCGCGCCCGTAACGGGGCGCCCGGACGCGCAACCCGCGATCAGCAGGGCCATCGAGACGAGCGCGAGAGCGTGACGCCACCCGCCGCGCGATGGACGCGTGGAGACGGCGCTCTTCTCGATCACAGGGACAGTGGTCATGGGCCCAATACAGACTTGGCCGCCAACAGGGTGCGCCGGGGTTGAATGCACGGCGGAGCATGGCGCGTTCAGGAGTGCGCGACCATCACACCGTCATCATGGCGAAACTGAGGGCAAGGCGGCGGATTGGGCGCGCCGCGCGCGATACAGGCTCGAAAGCGCGTGTTGCGCCGGGGGTGGCAAGGCGGTTACTCGCCGGTGGCGTCCTGCACCATCTGCACCAGGCGATCCACATCGCGGATGCGCAGGTTGTGCCCTTCCAGCCGTTCGATGACGCCCATCTTGGCCAGCCGGCTGATCTCGCGCGTCACCGCCTCGCGGTGGGTGCTCACAAGAACCGCGATCTCGGCGTGCTTGGGGCAGGGGGAGATCATCGCCGGACCGGAGCCGGGCTCGGGATTGCCGGCAAGCCGCAGCAGTTCCGCCTGGATGCGATTGTTGACCGCCAGCGTGGAGAATTCGAAGACCCGCGCCGTCAGCAGCCGCACCTGGGCGACCAGATGCACCATCATGGCTTCCATGACGCGCGGCTGCGACCGCATGACTGTCCAGAAATCATTGGCCGACAGGCGCGCCACCAGCATCGGTTCGCGCGCCTCGACCCGCGCCGACCGCGGCAGCTTGTCGATGGCGGCGTATTCGCCGAAGGGATGGCCGGGCTCGATGTCGCGAAAGCCCACGACCTTGCCCGACACCGAATAGATCATGACGCGCGCCTTGCCCTTGAGCAGGAAGTAGACGTCGTCGCGATCGTCGAGATAGGGCACGATTTCGTCGCCGGCATCGTAGGTCGACCAGCGGCACTTGCTTTCCAGCATATCCAGCGCTTCTTCGGGCAGCTCGTAAAAAATACGGATGGCCCGAAGTGTGCCTTTGGCCGGCGGCGATATGGATTTGGCCACCTCGAACTCCCCGGAAAACTCTTGCGATGATTTAGGATCAGGTCACTAGTTACCGCCGCGCCGCCGTCAGGGCAAGTGTGCGTTCGGCCAATGCGGGAGCGCTGGGCGCAATCGATCGCGCGCCAGGAGTCCGGCTCCACCGGCAAGACGCGGCATCGCCTAATTCGCGAGACTGGGCGTGGCCGTGTCGATCAACTTGTTGAGATCGGGCAGGAACTGCGGCGCGGACAGGGGCCCGCGAATGAGGAACGGCAGTTCGGTGCCCGGCGTATCGCCGGTTGACGGGCGGCTGGCGACCCCGTTCATGCTGATGCTGAAGTCCTCGAGCGAGGCGCGCCCGCTGGCGCTGACAAGCGCTGTCGGCCCTTCGGCGGAAAGTCCGGTGACGCTCAGCACACCGCTGTCGATGGTGCCGGCGGCGGCGGCGGTCGTGAAGACCGTACTGCCATTGCTCTTCGCCGGATCGCCACCGGCAAACGTCTCGATCACATTGGCGAGATCCATGCCGGTGAGCACGGGATCCGTGGCCGTGACGCGGATGTCGCCGCCCAGCGTTGCCAGCAGCTCCGCGAGCGTCGCGCCGGCGCCGCCGGCGTTCAGCGAGATATCGGCCGCGCCCGCGGTGGGGCGAACGGGCCAATCGGCGAGCGGCAGCGCTCCGAGCACCAGCCCCTTCGCCTTGGTTTCCAGATGCACCGCGAGGCTGGAGCCCGAACCGGACGATCGAGACTGGGCCTTGGCGGAGAGCCGCGCGGTGACATGGCCGCCG
This sequence comes from Breoghania sp. L-A4, assembly GCF_003432385.1. Classification (NCBI taxonomy): domain Bacteria; kingdom Pseudomonadati; phylum Pseudomonadota; class Alphaproteobacteria; order Hyphomicrobiales; family Stappiaceae; genus Breoghania; species Breoghania sp. L-A4. Next base: position 838,715 of record NZ_CP031841.1, read on the forward strand.
TAGACCATCGCCTCGCCGACCTCCATCGCCATATTGCCGTCTTGCACCAGCAGCGACACGGCCGTCTGGCCGATCCGGGTCTCGCCGATGTGAATGCGCTGGGCGGAGATCTGCAAGTCGACATCCGCCGCGGACAGGGCGCGCGGCGACAGGGCGATGGCGTCGGGACCGAGGTCGCTGGTCGCGCGCATCAGCTCGCTCACATAACCGGTGAGATCGATCGTTTCGGACGCCAGCGTGCCCTTGACGGACGGAACGTCCCCGTTCCAGGTGAGCGCGATCGCGCCTTCCGCCTCGTTGCCGTCGAGCTCAAGCGCCGCCGGGGAGAGCACGAGCCCGCCGTTGCCGACCCGCGCGGCGCCTTCGATTGAGAAGGCGCCCAGCGTGGCGCCGTCGCCCAGGTCCTGGCCGGCCCAGGCGAGCACCCGGCGCAGGTTGGGCGCGGTCACGCTCAGCGCGCCGTCAGCCTGCACGGTGGCGCCGCCCGAAACCGTGCCGGCGAAGCTCGCCCGCAGGGCGCTGGAGGCCAGCGTCAGGTTGAAGCTTCCGGCGCCGTCGCCCACAAGGCTCGCCGCGTCGGTCAGGCTGGCGCGCAGCTCGATGTCCTGCTGGCGCCACCGCATGGCGCCCGAAAGGCTCGCCGCACCCGTGGAGCCGGGCCACGAGAGAGCCGCGTTGATGCCGTCGAAATGCTGTGCCGGTCCGTCGTCCCGCGTCAGCGTGAGCACCCCGTCGTGGACCGTCAGCATGCGCGCGGCACCCGCAGGCCGGAGCTCTCCGGCAGCCGCGTCGCCGGCCGCCGGAAAGGCGAAGGTCCGGGCGACGCTCTGCGCGGATATCTGCACGAGCGGCCTGCGCAACGTGAAACGTGTCGGTTCGATCCGGCCCTGCAGCAGGGCGACAAGGTCGAGATCCGCCTCGATGCCGTCAATCGTCGCGGTGAGGCCAAGCGCGGAATTTTCCGTGCGGACGTCGGGCAGCACCACGTGCAGCTTCGGCACCAGCATGAGCTGCGGTTCGCCGCCGACGACGACATTCGCACCCAGCCACTGCGACAGGATCGCTGCGATGCGATCGCGGGCGATGTCGGTGGAGACGAGCAGCGGCACGGCGGCGAACAGCGCCGCCACGAAAAGGATGGCAACGGCCGAGGCGATCAGCCCGCGTTTCAACAATGGTCCAGGTCTCAAAGCCAAATGTCTCTGCGTCCATGCGGCGGGCGACCGTTCGCGCCCTGATGTCCGGCCGGCGGATTGCGCCGGAATGTCCGGCCTGCGAGCGGCCGACGCCGGCTTCGCCTCGTGCTTGCTACACCGCCTGAGCGCCATCCGCCAGCCCATGCGGGATCAGGCGGCTGTCCCGGGCGGCGAAAAAATCCCGCCGCCCGGCTGTTGCTTGTCCGGCCGCCGCGACAATGCTATCGGGAACGTGGCCGGACATGAATGCTGCAACAAGCATACGGGTAATACCACTGACCGCCAAGATTGACACGCGGGAGCGCATCCGCGCACGCGTGCCGCCGCAGCCACGCAAGCGGTTGTGGGTACGCGTTTCGGGTGCGTGAACAAGTATGCCAGTGCCGGGAGTGTGGGTTCTTGAGCTGGTGGCGTAGGGGGAACTGACCGAATGAGCGACGCACAGCCGCTGTGGACTCCGTCGAAAGAGCGGATCGACGCCTCGCAAATGCAGGCTTTCATGGCGTTTGCCGCGGAGCGCGCCGGACGGGCGTTTGCCGACTACGACGCGCTGCACGCCTGGTCGATCGAGGAGCGCGGGCCGTTCTGGAACGCGATCTGGGATTTCTGCGGCGTTGTCGGCGACAAGGGCGAGCGGCTTGTGGAAAACGGCGAAGCGATGCCGGGCGCGGTGTTCTTCCCCGATGCGCGGCTGAACTTCGCGGAGAACCTTCTGCAGCGCACAGGCGACGGCGACGCGCTGGTGTTTCGCGGCGAGGACAAGGTTGAGCGCCGCCTGAGCCGCGCCGATCTGCGCGCCCAGGTCTCGCGCCTGCAGCAGGCCTTCAAGGCGGCCGGCGTGGGTGAGGGCGATCGCGTTGCGGCGATGATGCCCAACATGCCCGATACGATCATCGCGATGCTCGCCGCCACGTCGCTGGGCGCGATCTGGTCGTCGTGCTCGCCGGACTTCGGCAGCACGGGCGTCGTCGACCGCTTCGGCCAGATCGAACCGAAGGTGTTCATTGCCTGCGACGGCTACTGGTACAACGGCAAGCGCATCGACATCGCCGAAAAGCTGGCGGAGATCGTGCCGCAGCTTCCATCCGTCCGGCACGTGCTCGTGGTGCCCTACCTCGGCACGGCGGACGCGACCGCGGCGACGCTCGCGAACGGGGTCTCGTTCGGCGCCTTCGTCGAGCCTTATGCGCCCTCGGAGCTGACATTCGAGCGGCTTCCCTCCACGCATCCGCTGTATATCCTGTTTTCGTCCGGCACCACGGGCATCCCCAAGTGCATCGTCCATTCCGCAGGCGGCACGCTGCTGATGCACCTGAAGGAGCAGCGCCTGCATTGCGATCTGAAGCCCGGCGACCGGCTGTTCTATTTCACCACCTGCGGCTGGATGATGTGGAACTGGCTGGTCTCGGGACTCGCGTCCGGCCTGACCCTGCTGCTCTATGACGGATCGCCGTTCGCGCCGGACGGCAACGTGCTGTTCGACTACGCCCGCGACGAGCGCATGACGCTGTTCGGCACCTCGGCCAAATTCATCGATGCGGTGCGCAACGCCGGCCTGAAGCCCATCGAGACGCATGATCTTTCAACCGTGCGCACGCTGACCTCCACCGGCTCTCCGCTGGCGCCGGAGAATTTTGATTTCGTCTATCAGGGGATCAAGGCGGACGTGCATCTGGCGTCGATTTCCGGCGGCACGGACATTGCCGGCTGCTTCGTGCTCGGAGTGCCCGGAAAGCCCGTCTACAAGGGCGAGATCCAGGGCCCGGGCCTCGGCATGGCGATGGACGTGTGGGACGACGACGGCACGCCGCTGCGCAGCGGGAAGGGCGAACTGGTCTGCGCCAAGCCGTTCCCCAGCATGCCGGTCATGTTCTGGAACGACGCGGGCGACGTCAAATATCGCGAGGCCTATTTCTCGCGCTTCGACAACGTCTGGTGCCATGGCGATTTCGCCGAGTGGACGCCGCACGGAGGCATCATCATCCATGGGCGCTCGGACGCAACCCTCAACCCCGGCGGCGTGCGCATCGGCACGGCGGAGATCTACAACCAGGTCGAACGCCTGCCCGAGGTGATCGAGGCGCTGGCCATCGGCCAGGACTGGGACAACGATTGCCGCGTGGTGCTGTTCGTGCGGCTCGCCGACGGCGTGCGCCTCGACGAGGATCTGCAAAAGCGCATCAAGACCGCGATCCGTACCGGCGCATCGCCCCGCCACGTGCCTGCCCGCATCGTGGCGGTGAGCGACATTCCGCGCACCAAGTCGGGCAAGATCACCGAGCTTGCCGTGCGCGACGTGGTGCATGGGCGCGCGGTCAAGAACAAGGAGGCGCTCGCCAATCCCGAGGCGCTGGATCTGTTCCGGGACCTGCCCGAACTGGCGTCGTGAGGCGCGGGCACGGCCATCGCCTTGAAAAAGTGCTGCTATCGGGTCCGGTTTGTGCGCGGCGCACCTGAGTTAGGCGGCTAAATGACTGTTTTTTCAATGGAAAGATCTGTTTTGGCGCACCGCATCAACACCCTGTAAACACTCTTCGGCTGTAAGTATTTCCCAGAACATGGAATGGCCTGGGAGTTGGGCGTGCGCGGTAGGGACAAGACAGCCGGCCAGTCGTGGCTGAACGAGATGCGGCTGTTGACCGCGAGCTTGCGAGTCCGCTTCATTCTTCTCGTCGTCAGCCTGTTTTGCGGGTTGACGATTGTGATGATCATGGCCGCCAGCTACCTCGATCTGCGCGACGAGGAAAAGAAGGCGCTGGACCGGGCATCCGCGGTTGCGGTGACGGTGAGCCGTCTGGCCGTTCCGCATCTGACCAACCATCATTATCTGATCCTCGAGCAGGAGCTCGAAAGCATCGTCGCCGATCCGCTGGTGCGCCACGTCCAGGTGTTCGATCCGGCGCGCAATATCTCGGTCGACGGCAACCCCGCCACCAGCTACTTCGACGCCTCCGAGATGCCCGCCGACATGGCGCGGGTTCTGGAAACCGGCAAGCAGACCTTCCGTCTGGCGGGCGACCTGATCGAGATCTCCGTGGCTATCCGGGCGCACGGCGGCGAGATTCTCGGCGCCGCCTTCATCGGCATTGTCCGGCCGGAAGCGGGGACGGTGATCTGGACGATCTGGCAGCGCAACGCGGTGATCGCGGTGTTCCTGCTGGCCATCGCCATGCCGATCACCTTCCATTTCGGCAACGGCTTTCTCAAACCGGTGCGGCACCTGACCCAGACCGCGCACCGCGTCAGCGCCGGCGACTTCGACGCGCCGTTTCCCGTCGACCGGCGCGACGAGATCGGCGTTCTCGCGCGGGCCTATCGCGACATGGTGCATCGGATCCGCGAGAACCTGGAACACATCCACTGGCTGGCTTTCGTCGATGACGTCACCAAGCTGTTCAACCGCGAGCGCTTCCGCCAGGAGCTTGAAGCGGCGATCACGGCCGCGGGACAGACCGGGGAGGCGCTCGCGGTGCTGTTCATCGATCTCGACCGGTTCAAGCGCGTCAATGACACCTACGGCCATGACGTCGGCGACCGATTGCTGCTGGAAATCGCCGGGCGCATCACACGTGAGCTGGGCATTGCGGACGGCCCCGTGCTGTCGGCGGGGCGATCCGGCGCGGTCCTGGCGACGGGCCGGCTTCCGGAGCAGCCCGTCGTGGCGCGGCTGGGTGGTGACGAGTTCGCGGTTCTGCTGCCCGGGCGCATACGCGTCTCCGCGGCGGGCGACTTTGCGGTCAATATCGTCCGCGCCGTGGCAGCGCCGATCGATATCGCGGGTGTCTCCATCGTGGTGGGCGCCTCGATCGGCATCGCGGCCTATCCCTCCGACGCCACGACCTGCACGGGCCTTTTGAAGAACGCCGATATCGCCATGTACCAGGCCAAGAACGGCGGCGGGTCAGGCTTCCGCTACTACGACGCGGAGTTCGACCGCATCGCGTCCGACCGGGTGCGCATGGAGGGCGAACTCCGCACCGCCATGGCGCACCACGAGTTCGAGCTCTACTATCAGCCGCAGATCGACGCGGCCGGCGGGACGGTGGTCGGGGTCGAGGCGCTGTTGCGCTGGCACCATCCGGTGCGGGGCGTGCTGGCGCCGGGCACCTTCATGGACATCGCCGAGGAAACGGGCCTGATTGTCGAGATCGGCGCATGGGTGCTGGAGACCGCATGCCGGCAGGGCGCGATATGGGCGCGCGCTGGCGGCAACCTGCGGGTTGCGGTCAATATTTCCCAGGCGCAGTTCCTCGCCGACGGTTTTGCCGAGACGGTTCTCGAGATCGTCGAGAGAACCGGGCTTCCGGCGCATCTGCTTGAGCTGGAACTGACCGAGTCCATGGCGATGGCGAATACGGAACTGGTGGCGCGCGCCGTCGACGCGATGCGCGGGGGCGGCATCCGCTTCGCCATCGATGATTTCGGAACCGGATATTCCAGCCTGGCGCATCTGACCCGGCTGCCGTTCGACGCCTTCAAGATCGACCGCACGTTCACCGCCGGCATTGGCGTCGACAAGAGCGCCATGGTCATCGTCCAGACGATTCTGGCGATGGCGCGCAGTCTTGGTTACGAGAGCGTGGCCGAGGGCGTGGAGACGCCGGAGCAGCTGGCGTTCGTCACCAGCCATGGCTGCCGCCACGTTCAGGGCTTCCTGTTCGGCAGGCCGATGACGGCGGAGGCGTTCGAGCTGTGGATGGCGCAACACGCCGCCAGGGAGCTGAGGGCCATCCTGGTGGCTGTAAAAGGCGGCGCGATGGCCAAAACGCTGGGCGACGTGTCCAACCTGGATGCGGTGTGCCCGCGCGCGGTGGCGTGATCGCGGCGGGTCGCCGATACCGGACTTAAGGGCCCTGCGTCATGCGGCCGGTTTGTCGCGCTTGCGCGGGCCGATTTCGGGAAAGTCCTGGTCCGTCAGCGTTTCCTTTTCCAGCAGCAGCCGGGCGCCCTTGTCCAGCGTGGCGCGACGCGCCTCGAGAATGCCGATGGCGTCCGCGAACGCCCGCTCGACGCGCGCGCGCACGGCCAGATCGATTTCCCGCGCCGTGTCCTCGGATATTTCCTTCTGTTCCATCATGGGCTGCCCGTAGGGGCTTTGCCGCGGCGTCGAATAGACCCGGTTGCCGAGCTCCGGGTCCATGCCGTAGCGGGCGATCATCTCGTGCGCGACCTCGGTCGCCTGCTGCAGATCGTCCGCCGCCCCGTCGAGATTTCGCCGATGGCGATGGTCTCCGCCGCCCGGCCGCCCATCAGGACCCGGAGCCGGTTCTCGAGATCCGTGACCGTCAGCAGGAAGCGGTCCTCAGTCGGCCGCTGCATGGTGTAGCCCAGCGCGCCGATGCCGCGCGGGATGATCGACACCTTGTGCACCGGATCGACGCCATCGAGGTTCGCGGCGACGAGCGCGTGCCCCATCTCGTGATAGGCGACGGTGCGTCTTTCGCGGTCCGACAGCACACGGCTTTTCTTCTCGATGCCGGCGACCACGCGTTCCACCGCCTGGGTGAAGTCGTCATCGGTCACCGCGCTGCCGCCGCGCCGGGTGGCGAGCAGCGCTGCCTCGTTGACGAGATTGGCGAGATCCGCACCCGAGAACCCCGCGGTGATCTGCGCCACCTTGTCCAGATCGAGATCGGGCGCGGCCTTGATCTTGCGGATGTGCACATCGAGGATCTGGCGGCGGCCGATCTTGTCTGGGCGGTCGACGAGCACCTGCCGGTCGAAGCGGCCGGCGCGCAACAGCGCGGGATCGAGGATTTCCGGCCGGTTGGTGGCGGCCAGCAGGATGATGCCGACGGAAGGGTCGAAGCCGTCGAGTTCCGACAGCAACTGATTGAGCGTCTGCTCCTTTTCGTCGCTGCCGCCCATTGAGACGGCCATGCGGGCACGGCCGAGCGCGTCCAACTCGTCGATGAAGATGATCGCAGGGGCCTGCTTGCGCGCCTGCTCGAACAGGTCGCGCACCCGGGCCGCGCCGACACCGACGAACATCTCGACGAACTCCGAGCCCGAAATCGAAAAGAAGGGTACGCCCGCCTCGCCGGCCACGGCGCGCGCCAGCAGGGTCTTGCCGGTGCCGGGAGGGCCGACAAGCAGGATGCCCTTTGGAATACGAGCCCCGAGGCGGCCATACTCCTCGCGGTTGCGCAGAAAGGCGACAACCTCCTGAAGCTCGCGCTTGGCCTCGTCGACGCCCGCCACATCCTTGAAGGTCACCTCGATGCCGGTCTCGACGAACACCTTGGCCTTGGACTTGCCGACGGTCATGAGGCCGCCGAGCCCCTGCTTTTCGGCGACGCGCCGGAAGACGAACATCCACAGGGCGAAAATCAGCGCCACCGGGACGATCCATGACAGCAGATCGCGCAGCAGCGTGGACTCCAGCGCGCCACGATAGGTGACGCCGTATTTCGTCAGCAGCTCCGCCAGATCCTTGTCGACCCGGGTGGTGACGAAATACTTGTGATCGGCTTCGGCGGCGTCCGTGAAGGCGCCCTCGATGGTGTTCTGCTTGACGGTGATGTCGCCGATCTTGCCCTGTTTGAGCAATTCCTCGAAGCGCGAATAGGGGATCTGCTCGATGGTGGTGTTGGCGATCCACCAGCTCTGGAACGTGAACAGCAGCATCAGGGCCGCAAATGCGTACCAGAGATTGAATTGGGTCTGCTTCGGCGTCATCGGCGGTATGTCCTTGGCGATGTGTCTTCGTCTGGGCCGTCCGCGCGTGATCATTCCGCCGCCGTGTGTCCCACTGGCATCAAGTATGCCCGCGTGCCGGCGCGCCGGCATTGATTTTTGTCAGGTGGGATCCGGACGGCAAGCGGCGCGGTCAGTTGCCGCCGCGGCTTGACGGTTTGGTCCGGTACGTGGAGGCGCTGGTGCTGGCCAGCAGGATCACCGGGATCAGGCCGACGAGCACGATGGCCAGCGCCGGCAAGGCGGCGTCCTCGAACACCTCCTGCGAGGCGGCGGTGTAGACCGTGGTCGACAGGGTCTCGAAGTTGAACGGCCTGAGCAGGATCGTTGCCGGCAGCTCCTTCATGCAGTCGACGAAGACCAGCAGGGCGGCGGACAGCATCACCGGCTTGATGATCGGCAGGTTGACCTCGGTCAGCGTGCGCAGCGGCGTGCGCCCCAGCGTGCGCGCGACCATGTCCAGATGCGGGCTGATCTTGCCGAAGCCGGATTCGATCGAGCCGTAGGAGACCGCGAGGAAGCGCGTGACATAGGCGTAGACGAGGGCGGCGCCCGATCCGGTCAGCATGAGGCCGGTGGCGATGCCGAACGCCTGGCGCGACAGCCCGTCGACCATGTTGTCGAAGGCGGCGAGCGGGATCAGGATGCCGACCGCCAGGATGGTCCCGGGCACCGCATAGCCGATGGACGCCAGCCGCGCAGCACCCTGCAGCAGCGGCGTGGGACGGATGCGCTGCGCATAGGCCAGCGTGACGCCGACCGCGACCGTGGCAATCGCCGCGATGGCTGCCAGCAGCAGGCTGTTGGTGATGGCCGAGAGGAAGTCCGGGTCCACAAGCTGTCCCAGGCGGCGGCTCGCGAAATCCGCCAGCAGCAGGGCGGGAAACACGAAGCCAAGCAGCACGGGCAGCGCGCAGGCGATGACGGCGAGCGCGGCGAGCGGCGGGCTGAGCCGATATCCGGGAAGCGGCCGGTAGCGGCTCGAGGTCAGATGGAAACGCTGGTGCCGGCGGGCGTAGCGCTCCGCCCACAGCAGCGCGAAGACCACCACCAGCATGGCGCAGGCCATCTGGGCGGCGCCGGGCAGGCTGCCGCGGTTCAGCCAGGTGTCGTAGACGGAGAAGGTCAGCGTCTGGACGCCGAAAAACTCCACCGCGCCGATGTCGTTGAGGCATTCCATCAGCGCCAGCGACACGCCCACGGCAACGGCCGGGCGCGCCAGCGGCAGCGCGACGCGGAAGAACAGGCGCAGCGGTCCCGCGCCGAGCGTGCGCGACACGTCCAGGATGCACGAGGACTGCATCATGAAGGTCGCTCGCGTGGTCAGGTACACGTAAGGATAGAGCACCAGCCCCATGACGATCGCCGCGCCGCCGAGCGAGCGGATTTCCGGAAACCAGTAGTCGCGCGAGGTGTGATAGCCAAACAGCGTGCGCAGCGCCGTCTGCACCGGTCCCGTGTAGTCGAGGATTTCGACGTAGGCATAGGCGATGATGTATGTGGGAACGCTGAGCGGCACCAGCAGCGCCCAGTCGAACAGCCGCCGTCCGGGAAAGCGGCACATGGTGACGAGCCAGGCGGTGCCGACGCCGATAATGCTCGTCATCGTGCCGACGCCGAGCATCAGCAGCGCCGTGGTTGCGATCGAGCGCGGCAGGACGGTGGAGATCAGATGCGGCCAGATATCGCCCGCCGGGCGCATCGCCAGGATCACCAGGGTGATGATCGGTGCGAGCACAAGCGCCGTGACCGCCCCGACCGCGATCAGCCATCCGAATTCGCCGCGCCCCTTCGCGCAGGGCACGCCGGTTTTCGTGTCGTTGTCCGGGGAGGCTGTTGCGAGCGTCATCTGGTTCCGATGATGATAAGAAGACGCCGCGCTTTCGGAATAAAAGCGCGGCGCTCGAGGTCTATTCGCTATATCGCAAAGGTGCCGGTTGCGTAAACGCCACCCGGCATGGCTGTCCCAGGCTCAGCTCGACGGGCCGTCGTTGAAGCCGACCTTGTCGACCAGCTCGCTGGCCGTCTTGCGGTGCTTGGCGATTTCGATCAGCGGCATCTCATCGGCTTTCAGCGCGCCCCAGGAGGCGACGCGGTCGCTCGGCGCCACACCGGGCTTCACCGGATATTCGAAGTTGACCTCGGCGTAGATGTGCTGGGCCTCGTCCGACGTCAGGAATTCCATCAGCTTGATGGCGTTTTCCTTGTTGGGCGCATGCTTGGTGAGCATCATCGCCGAGATGTTCACATGCGTGCCGCGGTCGTCCGCGTCGGGGAACAGGATGCGCACGGAATTGGCCCAGTCCTTCTGCTCCGGCTCTTTGTCGTTCGTCTGCATCTTGCCCATGTAGTAGGTGTTTCCGAGCGCGATGTCGCATTCGCCCGAAAAGATCGCCTGGACCTGGGCGCGGTCGTTGCCCGTGGGCTTGCGGGCGAGGTTTTCCTTCACCGCGGCGAGCCACTCCTCGGCCTTTTCCGCGCCTTCATGCGCGATGATCGAGGCGATCAGGCCGATGGTGTAGTCGTGCTGGCCGGACCGCGTGCAGATGCGGCCCTTCCACTTCGGATCGGCCAGCTCGGCGTAGGTGATGCTGTCCTGGGCCACGCGCTCCTTGGAGGCGTAGATGACGCGCGCGCGCGTCGTCAGGCCGAACCAGTTGCCTTCCGGATCGCGGTACTGGGGGGGATGTTGGCGTTGATCGCCGGGTCGTCGATCGGCTGGGTGATGCCGAGGTCCTTGGCGCCGTCCACGCGGCCGATATCGACGCTGAGCAGCAGGTCCGCCGGGGAGTTCTCGCCTTCCGCCTTGATGCGTTCGCCAAGACCCTTGGAGGCGTAGACGATGTTCGTCGCGATGCCGGTTTCCTTGGTGAAGGCGTCCAGCAGCGGCTCGATCAGATAGGGCTGCCGATAGGAATAGATATTGACCTCGCCATCGGCGAGCGCGGGGCTGCTCGAGGCGGTGCAGAGTGCGGCGAGGGCGACGAGGCCCGCGCCGGAGAACAGGGATACAGCGCGGCGCGCCGTGCACGGCTGGAATGTCATTTGTTTCTCCATCAGGCAGAGGTCAAGGCTCTGCCGTAAGGTTAGCTTTCTTGAATGTAACCATCATAATATTGCGCGCGGGTCGGCCGAATGCAAGATCGGGATATCAATTCCGCGTTATATTCCAATAGGTTAGAATTATTCCAAACTATAAGATGCAAGTATTAGCCGCGAGGGAGGACAAATCCGCGTTGCAATTCCGCCGGTTACCTCCACCGCGGTGCGCGGATGGGGCACATGCAGCGCGGCCCGCGTCGGATTGACGCGCCCCGCACGGCGGTCCCACTCACGCGGGCCGCGGCTATTCCGCCAGAACGCGCTGGGAGGGAAAGGTGATTTCCACCAGGGTTCCGTGCGCGGGCGTGGAGTCGATGGAGAAATGCGCCCTGTTGGCCTCCACCAGCGCCTTGGTCAGCGGCAGTCCCAGACCGGTGCCGCCGCCCAGCCTCGCGGTGTGCAATTGCCGGAACGGCTCCAGCGCCGCCTTGATGTCCTTGGCGGACATGCCGATGCCGGTATCGCGCACGCGCAGCACCACCACGCCGTTGGGCTCCAGCGCCGTGGACATGATGACCTGGCCGCCCGGCTGGTTGAACTTGATGGCGTTGGACAGCAGATTGAGCACGATCTGGCGCAAGGACCGCTGATCCGCGACGATGTTGGGCACCGACGCGGGCAAGCTGGTGCGGATGATGATCCGCTCGCGGTTGGCCTGCGGCTGCATCAGGGCGACGCAGTCGCTGATCAACTCGTTCACGGGCACCGCCTCGAAGCTGAGATCGAGCTTTCCGGCCTCCACCTTGGACAGATCCAGCAGGTCGTTGACCAGGCTCAGAAGATGCGAGCCGGAGTTGTGGATGTCGCTGAGGTAGTCCTTGTAGCGCTCGTTGCCGATGGCGCCGAATCGTTCCTCGATCATAACCTCCGAGAAGCCGATGATGGCGTTCAGCGGCGTGCGGATTTCGTGGCTGATCTTGGCCAGGAAGTCGGACTTCTGGGAGCTGGCGTTTTCCGCCTGTTTCTTGGCGCGGGTGAGTTCTTCCTCGGCCTTCTTCCACTGGGTGATGTCGCGCAACACGGCGCAGAACTTCGTGTCGTCGTCGGTGTCGCCGATGCGTCCCACGGTCATGAACAGCGGCGTCAATCCACCGCCCGGCACCTGTCCGATGACCTCGCGGCCATCGTTGAGCACGCTGGCCACGCCGTTGACCAGCAGCCCGTCAAGATAGTCCAGGGCGCCGCGATGGCTTTCCGGCGCCAGGAAATCGGTCAGCGACTTGCCGGTCATGTCCGCGTCGTCGACGCCGAAAAGCGCCTGCGCGGAGCGGCTGGCCTTGAGGATCCGGCCGTCGGTGGCGAGCACCAGAACGCCGTCCGTCGCAGTGTCCAGAATAGCGTCCATTTCGGCGACGCGGTCCTCGGCCCGCGCAAGCGCCGCCTTGGCTTCGTGCAATCGGTCGATGGCGGTTTCGCGCGAGGGGTCGCGCTTGTCGCGCAATGAGATCATCAGCGCCCGCGCGCCCTGCCAGGGCACGGAATGCATGTGCGCATCCACGGGCCGCAGGCTGCCGTCGGACAGTTGCACCCGCAGCGTCCGCTCGACTTCCTCATCGGGTCCCGCGACAGGGGGCCATTCCTCCGGCTCGGCGAAGATCGATTCCAGGCCGCCCGCTTCGGTGAGCGCGCCGAGATCGGCGTAACCGAGCAGGTTCATCAGCGTGTTGTTGGCATAGACCACGTCGCGGCCGCGCACGATGGCGACGCCGATGGGCAACCGGTCGAGCAGCCGGGGATGGATCGACACATCGTCGGCGCCGGAGACGCGGCTTTGCGTGACATCCGCCGACCGCGCGGTCGGGCGCGCGGCGATGGGCATGGGGATCGGCGCGTTGACGGGCCTCTCCGCGTCCGCCGCTGTTTCCACGGCTTCCTCGATGACGAGGACGTCCGCCGCCACTTTCTCTGCGGGAGCGACGACGGCATCGTCGGCCACCGTGCCGCCGGGCGCCGCATCGTCAGCCGACGGCTCATCTTGCGGCAGGTCTTGCGGGGGGACCGTGCCGGCCGTCGTCGCGAGGCCCTCGTCCGCATCGCTGGGCGCCGTCGGCCGCGGCGTCTTGCGGTTGGTGTCCTCGATCCGGTTGCCCAGGGCTTCGGCGATCTTGCGGAAGGCTTCCCGCTCGGGCTTGGTCAGCAGCGCTTCCGGCGCATTGGGCTGACGCTCGGCGAGGCGGATGACGGTTTCGGCAAAGCTCTCGCCGTTGCCGGTCGCGGCCGGGGTCTCATCCGCGGCGCCGCCCGACGGTTTGGCCGGCGCATTCTCGACCGGTGTCGCGCGCGGGTTCGCGGTCTTCTCTGCGGGGCGCACGAAGGGCAGCAGCGGCGTGACCTCGTGCAGGGCGTTGTCGGCGCCGAATGCGCCGCTCGCACCGAGCGGACGCGCTTCGGTCCCGGCAGGCTCGTCCTCGACGGTGATCGTCTCCCCGGTGAGCACTTCCGCGTCAATATCAACGCCCTCGACCGTGGCGAGGCTCTCGCCGGCCAGGCGCGGTTCGGGCGCTTCCTCCGGTTCCGGATCGACCGGCGCTTCCCAGACATCCGCGTTGGCCGCTTCCGGCAGACCGAAGGCCACGGGCTCCATCGTGTCGTTGTCCGCCTCGGAGGCCGATGTGTCGATGGAGGCAAACAGACCCGGATAGGCGGGCACGCTGATCAAGCCGCGGATGGCCGACGGCTGGTCGGCGAGATGCACGATGGTCGCTGTGGAGGCGCGCGGTTCGTCATTCGCCGCCGGGGCTTCCTCTGTGGCGCCGTCCGTGTCCGGCGCATCGCCCTGCCGCTCCGCAGGCGTGTCACTGGCCCCGGATGCCTCGATGTCCGCAGTTTCGGCGGCCTCGGGCTCAGCGGTTTCGGGCTCAGCAATCTCGGGCTCAGCGGCCTCAGCAGGCTCAGTCTGTGCGGTCCCGGTCACAAGAGCTGCCGCCGCAAGCGTTTCGGTGTCCGTGGTCTCGACGGCTTCAACCGGGATGCGGGGGCCATCGAGGTCGGAGTCCGGGGCCGCGATCGCCGGCGTTGCGGCGATCAAGGATGCGATGGCCACCGGTTCGTCCGTCGGAGTTTCGGGCGTCGCGGCCACATCTGGCGCGGAGTCCGATGCGGCGCCAGCCTCGGCAGCATGCGTCTCGGCGTCTGTAACGGTGTTCACCGTGTCGTCCGGTTCAGACGGATCCGGCGTGGGCACGTCGGAGATGACGGCCGCTTCCTGCGACGCCATCGGCATGGCGTCGCCCGGACGGCAGACGCCAAAGCCGCGATAGCCTTCGAACACGCGGTTGCGGTCGAACGCCGGCAGGGCGGCGAGATCGACGGGAACGGCGATCGGATTGTCGGTGACGGGCCAGTCGACGGTCAGTCCGCTCCAGGTGTCGCGGCGCTCAAGCGACTTGGCGATGCGTCCGTCGGCGTCGATTCCAAGCCGGTCGGCGACCTCGCTCCATGTCTGGCCGACGATGTCCGTGGAGACGCCGCCCAGGACCTGCGCGAGCTCAGGCGACACCGAGGTGAAGCGTCGTTCGGCGTCCATCTGCCACACGAAGCGCACCGGCGGCGTGTAGCCGGGAAAGACAAAGCGGTCGCTGGCGGCGGCCTCAGCCTCAGCCTCAGCCTCAGTTTCAGTTTCAGTTTCAGTTTCAGTTTCAGTTTCAGTTTCAGTTTCAGTTTCAGTTTCAGTTTCAGTTTCAGTTTCAGTCTTGCCGTCGTCGATACCGGTGGCCATGGCGTCGACGGGCGTATCGCCGGTCTCCGGAGCGGTCGTGTCGGATACGTCGGAGGGGTCTTGGGCGATGGCGACGGTCTCTTGTTCGGACATGCTGCTCCCGGTCGCGTCCACATGCGGGACGTCCGCGTCAGGCGCGGTGTCATCGTGCGGCATGGCGGCCTCGGCGGTCTCGAGGGCGCCATCGTGCGTGTCATCTGCGTCGTGCTGGATTGCGTCGCTCTCAACGGTCTCGTGCATCTCGCCGGACGCCGCGAGCAAATCGTCTGCGATAGCTTCGGGCGCAGCCTCGGGTTCCCCGGGACCGGAAACCGGCGTCTCTTGCTCTTCAACCCCGGCTGCTGCAACCGCAAGCCCCTGTGGCTCAGAACCGTCCGTCCCGGTCTCGTCCGTTTCGGTTTCCGCGGCTTCGGACGTCTCGGATGTCTCGCCGGCAGCGCCGGAGAACTCATCGAAGTCGGTGACGCCGTTCCGCAACGCGCCATTGATGAGCGGCGCACGCTCGCTTTCCACGGCCCGCTCATCCTCGTCCTGGAGCGCCTTTTTCGCGGCCATGACCTCGGCGACGATCTTTTCGTCGAGAGATGTCTGCGACCGCGACGCAGCCGGCGCGCCGTTCTCGTTGGCGCTGCCTTCCGTGACCACGGGCGTGACCGCGGGCTCATTGGCTTGCACCAGCCGACGCCAAGGGAAGAAGTTTTTCGGAAACCGCGAGGTTGCCACGGTTCGCGCGGCGCGGCGCGGCGCGTCCTCCGCCGGCTGTTCCGCAGCGATCTGCTCCGCGGCTTCGGTTTCCGACGCCTGTTTCGCGGCCACAGCCTCGGCCAGGCTCGGCCGTGCCCTCGGCTCTGATTCCGCCGCGTCATCCATTTCCGAAGGGGTATCAGCGGAGGAGATGCCGGGCGTGGCGGATTCGCCCTGCGCGGCTTCGATCCGCGCGGTTTCGGCCGCCTCACCGGGACCATCGTCCCCGGCTGCGTCCCGGTGGCGTCGTCGATGGGCGCGTCGAGCGCAGCGGCGGCCGTGTCTGTGGCCGGCAGCGGTTGGGTGCTGACCAGCAGCAGGAAATCGGCGCCGGCACCGTCGCCCAGATGGGCGATGCGCGCGGCATGGCGCGCGCCGTCGATCTCGGCGCTCGCGTCCATGGCGCCGCCGTCCTCGGAGTCCGCGTCGGGCACGATGCTGGTCGGTCGCGGCGGGGCAAGCGCTCCGGCCTTGGCGATGACGCCGCCCTCGCCCGCGTCCGCGGAGCCGATCAGGAATGCGGCGGTGGTGTCGGAGGCGAGCAGGCCGCAAAGCGCCTGCAGCGGCGCATCGGACGCCGTGCTGGCGGCATCGATGGCGACGATCAGGGCGGCATCCCCGCCATCGGGCAGGCTGAGGCGGCGGCCGAGCGTCGTCACCACGACCATGTTGGGGCCGAGATAGAAGCGCAGGCGGCCGATGGCGTCGCGGTCGGACGCGCCGCTGGCGGCGATGCGCTGAAGGTGGGCGCGGGCGGGAGCGGAATCGGGCAGGGGCCGCTTCAGCAGCGTGTCCATCGACGCGGCGCGGAAGAATTGCGCGCCGGCGGCGTTGGACCACAGAATCGTGCGGCCGTCGCCCGACCACACCCAGGCCGGACGTGCATCGCCCAGAAGCGGAGCAACCGCATCCAGGGTGCAAATATCGAGATAGACACGGTTGTGTCCGTCCATGGTGTGTCGAACTCCGCTGCAAATACGTCCGAACCGATAACGCGGCCGTCCGGAGCCCCGTTGCATACGCTTAATAGCTTGTTAATATCTTGAATGGGCCACATCGTCCACGAACGGATGGCAGATTAGCCTTGCTCGTTTGTCGATTGGTTAATTGGGACATCCGAATTTTCTGCAATCCGAAGCTTGTCTGTCTCGGTCTCGCGACACATCTCTAGCGCGGCAACTGGTTCCATTTCATGGCGGATCGTTCCGCGCAAGGCTGGTGTTCGCGCACCGCCGCGCCTCGCGACCGTCAAGACCGGTGCGCCGCGAGATGCCGGTTTCCGGTTCGGCGTCGGATCCGCGGGCATGCGCTGCGCGCTCGCACTGTCGCACAAATGTCTGGTAGACTGCGTACAACACGCGGAACAGGCGGGGGTTGCGGCGGTCCACCAGGACGCTGGAATGGCAACTCTAGCATATTGATTCCGATGATGTTTTTTTCGCGTTTGGCGCGATGATCCCGTGCTAGAATGGCACCCGTTGAAACAGTTGAGGAGAGCCAAATGGCTGGCACAACGCCCCCGTTCGAAATTCCGGAGCAGATGCGCGACTTCGCCGACAAGAGCGTCGATCAGGCGCGCAAGGCCTTCGATTCGTTCATCGAGGCCTCGCAAAAGGCCGTGAGCACCATGGACGGCTCGACCAACGCGGTGCAGAGCGGCGCCCGCGACATGAACAAGAAGGCGCTGGATTATGCCGAAGAGCATATCGGCGCGGCCTTCGCGCTGGCCCAGAACATCGTGCGCGCCAACGATGTGCAGGAAATCATGAAACTGCAGAGCGAGTTTCTCAAGTCGCAGATGGAAATCCTGGGCGAGCAGGCCCGCGAGTTCAGCGAAACCGCGACCAAGGCGGCCAGCGATGCGACCAAGCCGGCCTCGAAGAGCTGAGTCGCGAACGGCTCCCTGCGAAGAAGCGGCCCGGACCCGGGCCGCTTGACCCTCCCGCGTCGCTCCGGCGGACGTCACACGGATTGCCAGATTGTCCGCTACATTGCCGCGGCTCAGGGCGGGATCGATGCGGACCACGGTGAGAAGCGGTCGCATTCCGCCGTTATCTATTTGATTTTTGTGCACTGCAATAAAGTTGTTGCAATGCAATATATATGTGCTATCTTCCCGGTATTGGAATTCAGGCCGATTGCGGCCGACGCGCGCTCCGAAGGGGCGCCCGGTCAGGAGGCGCAGGGCGGACGCACCGCCGCGCTGGACACTGGCCGGTTATCGAGTGCTGGAGCCTTCTACCCCGGAACATCCGGTCCGGAGCCTTCAGCCTTTCCATTGGAGATGACATTATGACCACCGCGAAGACCGAGACGAAGACCACCGCCGCTCCGAAGACCCGCGCCAAGAAGACTGGCGAATCGACGTCGGGCGCCGAATTTTCGGCATTCACTCTGCCCAAGATGGACATGCCGACGATGGAAGTTCCCGCCGCCGTCCGCGAGATCGCGGAAAAGGGCGTCGAGCAGTTCCGTGAGGCCTATGACCGCATGCGTTCGGCGGCCGAAGAGTCGACCGACCTCATCGAGGACAGCTACGAGACCAGCCGCCAGGGCATGGTCGAGTTGAACCTGCGCGCGCTCGAAGCCGCCAAGTCGAACACCGATGCGGCCTACTCGTTCATGCGCGACATGTTCGGCGTGAAGACGCTGTCGCAGGCGATCGAGCTGCAGACGTCTTATGCGCGCAAGCAGTTCGAGGCGCTTTCCGGCCAGACCAAGGACATTCAGGAACTCGCCGCGAAGATGGCAAGCGACGCCGGCGAGCCGGTCAAGGACGCCGTCGAGAAGATGTTCAAGGACATCAAGGCCGCCTGATCGCCTGGCGCGGACCGCGCAAGGCAACGAAATCAACCGGCACGCCCGGGCCTTTGGCCGCGGGCGTGTCTGCTTTTTGGGTTCAATTTCGATTTTTCTCCGGTGGGCTGTGCATACCGGTCTTACCCCTTGAAATCGGAATCGTTTCTCCATAATGTCCGCCCACTTCCGGGCCGCCTTAGCTCAGTTGGTTAGAGCGCTAGATTGTGGATCTAGAGGTCCCCGTTCAATTCGGGGAGGCGGTACCATTTCCTTCAGACAAGATCCTCCTTCGGGACCCTGACGCCGGGCCGGAAGGCGCGCGGCCGGATCTTGCGCCCCGTCCCGATTCCTGTTCGGGCCCGATCCCTGTTTCGGATGGAGGCGCTGAACCAGTTGACGCAACGGGTGTCCTCCCGGCGCCCCGTTCCCACTCAAAACTTCGGACCGTCATGACCCAGCCCCGTCCGCCGCTCACTCTCGCCGGTATGGCGCTGGGCGCGCGTCTGGCGTCGCCGCTGCTGCCCGGCGTCATCACCTATGCGGCGGCGCTTGGCGCTTTCGCCGCGCTCAAGGGGCTGTCGCTGGCCGAAATCACCTTGATGAACGTGATGGTCTATGCCGGCGCGTCGCAATTCGTGGCGCTGGAAGTCTGGAGCGAACCGCTCGGCCTGCCGCTGATCGTGACGATGGTCGGCGTGGCGGCGGCGGTGAACCTGCGCATGATCCTCATTGGCGCCAGCCTGCGGCCGTGGTTCTCGGCGTTGCCCGTGTGGCAGGTCTATCCCGCGCTGGGCATTGTCACCGATCCGGGCTGGCTGCTGTCGATGCGCTATCATGCCGGGGGCGGGCGCGATTGGGGGATCTATCTCGGATCCGCGGCGCTGTTGTATGCCGCCTGGGTGCTGGGCACGATTCCCGGCCACGTGCTGGGCGCGCTGGTCGCCCATCCCGAGGCCTGGGGGCTCGATCTGGTGATGCCGGCGTTTTTCACGGCCTTGCTGGTGCCATTGTGGAAGGGGCGGGCACAGGCCGCGCCCTGGGGCGTCGCCGCCGTGGTGTCGGTCGTCGTGTGGCAATTGGCCGGCGGCTACTGGTTCATCATCGCCGGAGCGCTTGCCGGTGCGCTGGTGGGGGCCTTCGCCGATGAACGGTAACGTGCTTTCCGTCGACATGGCGGCGCTCGCCGCTTTCGCGGCCATGGGGCTGGTGACCTTCTCGATGCGCGCGGGCGGCTACTGGCTGATGGGGCGCCTGCCGATGACGGACCGGCTGCGGCGCGGACTTCAGGCGCTGCCCGGCGCACTGATCGTCGCGACCATCGTGCCTGTGGCTCTGCAAAAGGGAATCCCCGCCTCGATCTGCATGCTCGTCACCGCGCTTGCGATGGCGATCGTCCGCCGCGATCTCGTGGCCGTCATCGCTGGCCTTGCGGCCGCCGCCCTGTTGCGGCATTTCGGATTTTAGCGGGAACGGGCCTATTCGGGGTTTTTCTCCGGATCCCGATGGGCGGCCCGAATGTCCGCGCGCGCCGGATTCGGCACACGGGCGGGTTGCGCCCGCAGCGCCCTGAGATCCTCCTCAACTGCATCGCGCGTCGTCTCAGGCCCGCCGGCGGCGTCGATGCGCGTCCAGCTGATGGCGCCAAGGCGGTAGCCCAACTGGTGCTTGACCACCGAGACATCGGCATCGGACGCATCGCCATGGCGTCCGGCGACGCGTTCAAACAGCGTCGTGGGCTGCGCTTCCAGCCAGTAGCCGCGAAACTCCGCCGAGGCGGCCCGGGCGACGGCGGCGATCGCATCGCGCGCCGCGGGATGGGCGAACACGGAATCCGCGATCACGCTGTGCCCGGCGGCAAGCGCGGCGCGGGCCTTCTCCGCAACCCGCGAATAGACCTCCCCGGACACCTGCTGGCTGTAGGCCTCCGGCGGCAGCGCGTCGGTCGGATCAAGCCCGAACATGATCTTGCGCTCCTCATCGGACCGCAGGACGATCGCGCCGGGCGGGTGGCCCAGGTCCGGCGCGATGGCGTGCGCGAGCGTGGTCTTTCCGGTCCCCGACAGGCCCCCTATGGCGATCAGAACGGGTGTGGCGGGCTCCAGGTAACGTTCGCCGAACTCGAAGTGCCGGACAGCTTCGGCGCGCGCGGCGCGCCGGGCGTCGCCCTCGATATGGGCAAGCCGCGCCGCCGTGACCTTCGAGCGGATCGCCGCCCGCATCATCAGATAAAAGGGAAGCGCGCCCATATCCTCAAGATCCGAGATCTTGTGCGTGACAAGCAGGTAATGATTGAGCAGCAGGTTCGCGTTGCGCCGGTGGCCGCGGTCCCACAGGTCCATCAGCACGAAGGCGAGATCGTAAAGCACGTCGCCGGTGGCCACCCGGTCGTCGAATTCGATGGCGTCGAACAGAACCGGTTTTCCGTCGATCAGCACGATGTTGCCCAGATGCCCATCGCCGTGACAGCGGCGGATGAAGCCCATCCGTCCGCGCTGCCGCAGCAACGGCTTGATCCGCGCATGGATCGCATGCGCCTCGGCGCTGAGCATGCGCACGCGATTCGGCTCGTACAGGTCCGGCTCGGCCAGGAACGCGGTCTTGTTCTGACAGATGTAGTCTTCCAGATCGTCGATCCACGGTTCCGCCGGCATGCGTGGCGCGCGGGCGTGCGCCTGCGCAAACGTCTCCGCAAGCGCGATGACCATGCTGTCATCCAGCGGACCGGACTCCGCGACGTGGTCCAGGGTCATCGTTTCATCGAAGCGGCGCATGCGCACCAGCCACTCGACCGGTTCTCCAGCGCCGCCGATGGCCAGCCGGCCGTCGTCTTCGCGCGTCACCGGCACCACGCCGCGATAGATCGTCGGCGCATTGTCCTTGTTCACGGCGATTTCCGTCTCGCACGCCTTTTTGCGCTTCTCCAGTGTCGAATAGTCGAGAAACGGGAATGTCACCGCGCGCTTGAGCTTCAGCGCGCTTGAGCCCGCGAGAAACACCACGGACGCGTGGGTGTCGATGCGTGTGACGGGGCCGTCCGCGCCGTGGGTCGCGGGTTCGGCAAGCAGCTCAAGAACCTCGGTTTGCGAGTCGGAACGGGGCAATGTTTTGAGGCCTTCCGGGGCTTGTCGTGAAATCGCAACTGAGGGATTGGCCATGCAGTGTGGCGGGTCGATGGCCTGTCGGCGTTGACATTAGTCAATGTCCGCCCGGCCAGTTCTGTCAGTCTGCGCAAGGCCATGTTGCCGCCAACAAGTTCCCGCAGCATTGGGAAAGTGCAGAACGGTCCGTCGGATTCGGATGCCGTGGCGATCGGGCATCGCACCGGCGGCAATGAGACGGCGGTAACCCGACCGAAGTGTGTCAACGGGCCCGGCATCACACTCGGTCCGGCACTCCGACCGGCCCGGACATCCAGTATGCCCGATAGCCCAATACGCCTGGTGTGCCCGAATGCCTGGCATCAACGAATGGTTGAGGAGACCACCCATTATGAGCGCAACGCTGGGGCTGAAGAAGATCCGCCTGAATCTGGCCCGCACCCATGAGTATCCCAACGGCTCGAGCCGGCACGGCTACGAGTTCGCCGCGCCGTTGTCCGACGATGGCCACATTGACGCTGCCGCCTGGAAGAAGGTGCGCGATCATTGCCGGGTGCGCCGCTTCTGGGCGACGAGGAGGAGGATATTGGCCATCTCATGCATCGGCCGGGCGGTTCGTGGGCATTCCACTACGACATCGGCGGCGATGAGGACGATGAGGCCGGATACCGTTTCGCGTCCCACGCGTTCAGGCCCGGCGAATATGTGTCGATCCGTGACGAGGACGGCGAACTGCATCCCTTTCAGGTTGTTACGGTGCAGGACGCCTGAATTCCCGTGGGGAAACTCTGGAATTGCTCGGCCGTGGGACCTGTAACCTTTCCCTTTGACCCTCGTCAAAGTTACAAGGGGGCGGGCCGTGTATCCTTCTTGAGAAATGGCGAATGTGTTGTGCTCGCCATGGTAATAGGAGGTAATTGCGATGCGTTCAGTAATTCCCACTCTGTGGGGTGGAGAGGACAAGCCGTTTTCATCTCTTCACAAGGAAATCGACCGCTTGTTCGACGATTTCACGAAACGCGGCCTGCCCGGCGCCGAGATGTTCGGAGGCAAGATGCCGGCCATCGAAGTCACGGAAACCGATGGTGGCGTGGATGTCACCGCTGAACTGCCGGGCGTCGCCGAGTCCGATATCGACGTCTCGATCAACGACCACTACCTGACGATCAAGGGTGAGAAGAAGCAGGAAAAGGAAACCAAGGACAAGGATGTCCACGTCAGCGAGCGCAGCTACGGCGCGTTTCGCCGCACCATTTCCCTGCCGTTCGAACCCGACAGCGACAAGGTTCAGGCGGATTTCGACAAGGGCGTGCTGAGCGTTCACATTCCCAAGCCGGCCGAAGTGGCGCAGAAGGAAAAGAAGATCAAGATCGGCAAGAGTTGAACCGCGTCCCGCGCGACGGTTTGCGACTATGCCGCCATCCTTGAAGGTCGCACCTCCCGGTGCGGCCTTTTTTGCGCTGGCGGGCTGCGCCCAACGTCCTATGATCGCGCCGGATTCGAATGGCCGTATTGGCGGTGCCCGCGTGGCCGGGTTTTGTTTTGCATAGAGAGATGACAATGGCGATGACGGCGCGCAGTGGCGGCAAGCTGGTGGTCGAGGCGCTGGAAGCGCAGGGCGCGGAGCGGGTTTTCTGTGTTCCGGGCGAGAGCTATCTCGCCGTGCTCGACGGGCTGCATGACGCGTCGATCCCGGTCACCGTCTGCCGCCAGGAAGGCGGCGCCGCGATGATGGCGGAAGCCTGGGGCAAGATGACCAACCGTCCCGGCATCTGCATGGTCACGCGCGGGCCCGGCGCGACGAACGCCGCGGCCGGGGTGCACATCGCCCAGCAGGATTCCACGCCGATGATCCTGTTCATCGGGCAGATCGACCGCGGCATGCGCGGCCGCGACGCCTTCCAGGAAGTCGACTACGTGCAGATGTTCGGCCGCATCGCCAAATGGGTGGCCGAGATCGAGACGCCCGACCGCATCCCGGAAATGATCTCCCGGGCCTATCACGTGGCCTGTTCGGGCCGGCCGGGTCCCGTGGTGCTTGCCCTTCCCGAGGACATGCTGATCGCGACCGCCGACGTGGCGCCGCCCGGGTATGTGAACGCGGTGGAAGGCTATCCCGGGCTCACCCAGATGGCGGATCTTCAGAAGCGCCTCTGGGCGGCGAAAAATCCCTTCGTCGTCCTGGGCGGCGGCGGCTGGTCGCAGGCCGCGGTCGATCGGGTGCGCCGCTTCGCCGAACGCTTCGATCTGCCGGTCGGCTGTTCCTTCCGCCGCCAGATGCTGTTCGATCACGAGCACCCCAACTACGCGGGCGACATCGGCCTGGGCATCAATCCCAAGCTGGTGAAACGGGTGCGCGAGGCGGATCTGCTGCTGCTCATCGGCGCCCGCATGTCCGAGGTGCCGAGCCAATCCTACGACCTGCTGGGCATTCCGGATCCCGGAACCAGTCTTGTGCACGTGCATCCCGGCGCGGAGGAACTCGGACGCGTCTACCGTCCCGATCTGGCGATCCAGGCGGGCGCGGAAGGGTTCACCGCGGCGCTCGAGGGACTGCAGCCGCCCGCGCAGATTAGCTGGGCCGGGCGCGCGACGGACGCACATGCGGACTATCTCGCCTGGACGGACACGCCGCCACAGACGCCGGGCGACTTGCAGATGGGGGGCGTGATGACGTTCCTGCGCGGGGCGCTGGATGATGATGCGATCATGACCAACGGGGCGGGCAATTACGCCACGTGGCTGCACCGGTTCCACCGCTTTCGCCGCCACGGCACGCAGCTTGCGCCCACCAGCGGCTCGATGGGCTATGGGCTGCCCGCCGCCATCGCGGCGAAGCTCAAGCATCCCGGCCGCACGGTGGTGTGTTTCGCGGGAGACGGCTGCATCCAGATGACGATGCAGGAACTGGGCACGGCCGCGCAGGAGGGTGCCGCGATCATTGTCGTGCTGGTCGACAACGGCATGTATGGCACCATCCGCATGCACCAGGAGAAGACCTATCCGGGCCGTGTCTCCGCGACGAAGCTGGACAACCCTGATTTCGCGGCGCTGGCGCGCGCCTATGGGATGCATGCTTCCACCGTGCGGGAAACCGAGGCGTTCGGTCCGGCATTCGAACAGGCGAAGGCGAGCGGCAAGCCGGCGCTGCTGCACCTGCTGCTGGACCCTGAGGCCATCACGCCCGCAGCCTCTTTGAGCCAGTTGCGCGACGCCGCCTTGAGCAATGCTTAACCGTGATCTGTCCCGAGGCTTGCACGCCAATTGTTGATTAAACTATTGTCATATATATCGATGCGGCGCCCACGCATAGGGTGTCCGTACAAGAATCGCCTCTGTTGCGCGCGCCGGGCACGACGCCTTTCTGCCGCGGCTTGACAGGGCATCGTGCCTGTGTGCGCGGTCGCTTCGCGGCATGCGGGCTCGAGGGGGAAGGGGACGCAATGGAGTCAATTCTGGTTTTGGAATCCGGCTGGCGGCCCGGATTGATAGGCCGCATCATCGAGATGCATGCACGGTATTTCGCGCGGAGCTGGAACTTCCAGCAGGGTTTCGAAGCACGGTTGGCGCAGGATCTGGGAACGTTTTTCGAATCCTTCAATCCGCAGCGCGACTTCGTTCTGGCTGCCCTTGAGGACGACCGGATTTCCGGATCGATCGTTATCGACAGCGGCGATGTGCGCGGGACGGAGAACCAGGCCGAATTGCGGTGGTTCATCGTCGATTCGCCGGGCCGGGGCGTTGGCCGCAGGATGCTGGCCGCCGCGATGGACCACGTCGATCGGGCAGGTTTCGCAAGCTGCCGCCTGTCGACATTTCAGGACCCCGAAGAGGCCCGCAGGCTCTATGAGGAGTTCGATTTCCGATTGGTCGGCGAGCACCAAACGGACTTCTGCGGCGCGGAACGACCCTGTCGGGAGTATCTCAGGACGCCGTCTTGACGGATTTGGCCGCGGTCTTGCCGGCCTCGGGGGCCGCCGCGGAGACGGGCAGGGTGACGGTCACGACCGTTTCGTCGCCGGGCGTGGAGTGAATGGAAAAGCCCAGCGTCTTGCACATTTCCAGCATCGTGGTGTTTTCCTTCAAGACCTCGCCCGTGATCGTCTCGATGCCGTCGGCCGCCGCATAGCGGATGATCAGATTCATCAGCGCCCAGCCCAAGCCCTTACCTTTCAGGGATGACTGCACCAGAATCGCGTATTCGCCGCTTTTGTGATCGGGGTCGGCATGCAGCCGGACAGCGCCCAGAAGCTCGCCGTCCGGCGTGTCGAAGGCCGCGAACGCCATCGCGCGGGAATAGTCGAGCTGGGTGAGCCGCGCGAGGAAGGCGTGGCTGAAATCGCGCACCGGGGCGAAGAAGCGCAGCCGCAGGTCCTCGGCACTGACCTTCTCAAAAAAGGCCTTGAAGAGGTTTTCATCCTCGGAACGCACCGGTCGCACGAAGACATGCGACCCGTCCTTCAGGTCCAGCGTCTGCTCCCATTCCTTCGGGTAGGGCCGGATCGCCAGGCGGGAGTTGGCCAGCCGGCCCGGAACGGCGGCGGGGCGCGCGACATTGATGCGGACGTCCTGAACCAGCACGCCGTTGATGTCGACGCGGAACGGGTTGAGGTCCATCTCGCGGATCTCGGGGATATCCACCGCGATCTGCGACAGCTTGACCAGGGTGAGGGCGACCATTTCCGCCTTCGCCCGGTTCTTCGGGTCGCGGTACAGACCCGAGACGCGAGTGCGCTCGAACAGCGCGCGGGCCAGATTGAGATCCAGCGGCGCCAGATCCAGCGCGAAATCGCCAGTGACCTCGACAGCCTCGCCGCCCTGACCGGTGACGATGATCGGGCCGAACACCGGATCGTCGGCGAGACCCGCGAAGAGGTCCGTGCCGGGCCGCTTGGACGCCGTGGGCTGCACGATGACGCCCGTCAGCGTCGCGTCGGGATGGGTCTTGGCATAGTGATCGAGCAGCTTCTGCGCCGCGTCGCGCACCGCTTCTTCGCTGCGCAGTCCGACCACGATGCCATCGGTCTCCGGGGCGAACGGCAGGTCCGGCGAGGAAATCTTGACCGTGCAGTCGTCGGTGGACTGGAACAGAATCCGCGCCGCTTCCATGGCTTCCTCCGCGGTGGAGGCGAGGATCGTATCCACACAGGCAATCCCGTAGGCGGCCAGCACGTCATAGCATTCCGTCGGCGTCAGCCACGCGCGTTTCGCGGCCAGCGCCTGCGCGACGATGGCGCGCACCTTGCCGGGCTCGGGCGTGAAGTCGCTCTGCACGCTGGGCGGGTTGGCCATCAACTGCTTCTTGGCCTCCGCGTATCGCGCGAGATACATGAAGGCGCGCACAGCTTCCGCGGGCGAACGCGAACACGGCACTCCCGCCGCTTCCAGGATGCGCCGGGCCTGGGCGTCGCTGGTGATCATCGCGCCGAGCACCGCCTTGCGCTGCAGCGGCCGCATATGCGCGGTCTGCGCCGCCTTGGCGATCGATTTCGCGGTGGTGGTGATGGGCGCAAGCGCTGTCGGGGCGGCGACGATCAGCACCCCGTCCACCGCGCGATCCGCGAGCAGCGCCGCGATGACCGTCTCATAGGCGTCACCGGTTGCGGCACTGCTCAGCACGACCGGATTGCTCGCCTGTCCCTCACCGGCGACACAGGCTTCGATGGTTTCCAGGGTCTCCTTGCCGGGCGCCGCCAGCAGACCCTCCTGCGCGCGCAGCGCGTCGGCCGTCATCGTGGCCAGCGCCAGTCCGTTGGAGACGATCGCCAGCCGCCGGCCGGTGGTCGGCCGCAGCCGGGTGATGGTTTCCACCGCGTCGAACATCTCGTCGAGTCCGTCGACACGCAGCATGCCGGCGCGCCGGAACACGGCTTCGTAGACGGCGTCCACATTGGCGAGCCGGCCGGCGTGCGTCTGGCCCAATCCGTGGGTGTCCGTGCTTGTGCCGGAGCGAATGACGACGATGGGCTTGGTGCGGGCCACGGCGCGGGCGGCGGAGAGGAATTTGCGGGCGTTGGCGATCGCCTCCATATGCACCAGCACGGCGGTCGTGGCGGTGTCGGCGGCGAACCAGTCGAGCAGGTCGGCGGCGTCCACATCGACGCGTTCACCCAAGGAGACCATATGCGAGAAGCCGACGCCGTGGCCGGAGGCCCAGGCAAGCGTGGCGTTGATGATGGCGCCCGAGCGCGCCACCAGCGCCAGGTTGCCGGCGGGCGCCGCGCTCACGGCGAGATGTGCCTGAAGCGTATGGTCGGGCGAGGCGACGCCAATGCTGCCCGGTCCGACGAGGCGCAACGTGGTGGGCTGTGCCGCCTTGAGGACGGCGGTGAGCACATCTTGCGGCCAGGTCTCGTATTCGCCGGAAATCAGCAGCGCGGCGCGGGTGCCGCCGGCGCCGAGTTGCGCGATCAATTCGGCCGCCGGTTCCGGACCGCAAACCAGGATGGCCAGATCAGGCATCCGTTTGAGATCGGACAGCGATGCTTGCGTCTGGAAGGCGCCATGCGCATCCTCGCCAAAGCCCACAAGGGTGACCGGAGCCAGATAACCGCTGTCCGCGATGCGGTCGAGCAGGCATGTCAGCGCGGCCTTGCCGATGGTATTGGGCCCGACAAGGGCAATGGAGGTCGGCCGCAGCAGGCCGTCCAGATTCCGGATCGTCATCGGTTCCCGGCTCCGTTGGCCAGCGGTTGCAGCGCGTCGCGCTCACGTCGGAAGAGAGGGAACGCACGTCCGAACCAGTATCATGCTCGCTTGATGAAAACTATCAAGTCGTCAAACAGATGAGGGTTGACGCGGACCCCCTCGCGGCGGCGGGCCCGCGCCGGTTCCCATTATCCGAAAACGAAACAGGGGCGCGCCGTTGCGGGCGCGCCCCTGGATGCTTGTCTTGCGCCGCGTTCGATCGCGCGGCGCGGTCTGGCTCAATGCGCCATCAACACCGGCACGGTCATCGAGGTCAGCATGCTGCGGGTCACGCCGCCGAGCACGAATTCGCGCATCCGGCTGTGGCCGTATCCGCCCATAACCACAAGGTTCACCGCATTGTCGGAGATGAAGTTCAACAGCGCGTCGGCGACCTTCGTCTGCGGCCTGCTGATGGTTTCGATGGTCACCTGCAGCCCGTGCCGGCTGAGATAGGTCGCAAGATCCGCACCCGGCTCCCCGGCGCGCGCCTGTCCCTTGTCGACGATCACCACGCTGACCTTCTTGGCCAGTTTGAGCACCGGCAACGCCGCGTGCACGGCGCGCATGGCGGTGCGGCTGCCGTCCCAGGCGATCATCACGTGATCGGTGGAAAATGACGGCGTGCCGATATACGGCACCAGCATCACCGGCACGCCGCTCTCGAACATCGCGGCTTCGATCAGCATCTCGCGCATCGGTTCGCTGACCTTGCCATCGTCCTGCCCCATGATGATGAGGTCCGAAATCCGCGCCTGGGCGATGAACGGATCGGCGGCGCCGCCGGAAACGATGTTGGCGGTGCGGGCCTCCCAATGGACGCCGGCGCGTTTGGCCGATTCCTTGAAAGTCTCCAGCGCGCTGCTCGCCGCCTCCATCGCTTGCTCGCGGGCCACATCCAGATAGTTGGACGGCATCGGCGCGGAAATGAAGCCGGGGATGACCGGATCGAAGGCCAGCGCGAGGCCGGTCACATGCGCATCCGTCGTCTGCGCCAGCTCCAGCGCCACCTTGATGGCGTGGCGCGGACCGTTCAGATCCACCAGCGTGATGATGTCTTTCAATGCCATTGTCGTCTCCACCCTCTCTTGAAGCGGCCCGCAATCGCGGGTCCCACCAGACAATGCGGCAGCCTTTCCCGGTCAACATTGATAACGATCAAGTCACGCATCCGGAGTTTTGCGAAGGATGGCGCGGACGCGGGCCTGGCACCGCGGGATCCCCGGCGCGCATCCGGTTCTTGCGGCCAGGATGCTGCTCCGAAGCGCGCCGGAGGAATTGCGTCCCGTCAGACGATATCAAGCGCGAAGGCTTCCGTGAATTCGCGGGCAGCGGCGTTGAAGACCGGGACCTGCGCGCGAAGCGACTTGACGCCGGTTGCGACTGCATCGAGATCGCGTTCGGGATCGATCGTGGCAGCGCGCTTGCGATAGGCGGCAATTTCGTCTTCCGACATTCGCAGACCCTTGGTTGCCGCGGCAAGCACATCCGGCGTCAACCCCTCGGCCTCAAGGCCGGACACGTAGGCGCGGATATGTTTCGGCGCGAGGGTGTGGACGTCGAACAGCGCCGCCATCGGCGCCAGGGCGGCGTTCAGCGTCTCCAGGCTGCCGGTGAGGCCGCCGCCGTAGTAGGCGATTGTGCGCAGCTGCAGGTTCAGATCGTCAAGGGCGTCAGTATCCGCCGCATGCGCCGCGCGCAGAACGGATTCGGCATAGGCCTCAAGATGATCCAGAGCCGCAGCGGTGGCGCGGATGGCCGCGGCGGTTTGCGCATCCGCGTCGCCGATGAAGAGCGTCATGTCGCGCGGGCGTATGCGGAACGGTTCGCCTTGATGCGGGTGGGGCACCGGTGGATCGTCGGCGGTTTTCTTGGCCGCCTTGGCGGCCATGTCGGCCGCCTCGGACAGCGCCACCGTGCCGATGCCTCCAATGGCGATGGAAGCGCCAGCCCCCGCCGACAGGAAGGCGGCTCCGACGCCGAGCACCGAAAGCCCAAGGCCTCCCCAGAAGCATCTGCTCGACAGAGCTTCCGCCTCATGCTGAGCCTTGCGGGCCTTGGCTTTCTCCGCCTTCGTCGGCTTTTTCGGTTTGGTCGGTTTCTTAGTCACATCAAGCACTCCCCTTGTTGGGGCGACGGCTCAATAGGCCGGTGTCAATTCAATTCCGGCTGCCGCCGCCGGTCGAAAAACTCGAAATGGAAACGCGTATTCGGTCTGTCGCGGCCGCGCGAGCGGCCGGTTATTCCGGGGCCCTGGTCCGGTAGCGCGCGGCCTCTCCGGCGCGGCCGAGTTTGGTTAGCGTGGCTGACAGCGCCTTTTGTGTGAGCGCGGAATCCGGTTTGATTGCCAGGGCCGTCTTGAAGGCGTCGGCCGCCTGTTCGAGTTCGCCGCGCGATTGCGCGATCTCGCCCAAAAGGTGCCAGGCGGGCCACAGGGTGTGCCTGCCGCCGATCGCCTCGCGGGCCTGCGCCACGGCCTCTTCCTCATTGCCCACGCGCTGCAGCATTTCGGCAAGGATGAAGCGCTGGCCGGCGAGGTCAGGGAACTTGTCAAGCAACTGTCGCATCAGCGCGATGGCGCGGGCGCGCTCGCCCTTGCTGAAGGTGGCGACGGCGCGATACTCGAGGATCTTCGGGTGACCCGGCTTGCGAAGCTCAGCCTGCAGCAGCGTATCGAGGCCCTCGTCGAACAGCCCGCGCCGGATCTGGCTGCGCGCCAGCTCCAGCCACGGCTCGAAATGCGGATCGGCGCTCGCCTCCAGCTTGGCGGCCAGCGCATCGGCGGCGTAATCCGCGCCGCCGCTGGTGTGGCGCAGCACGGCGGTGGCCTTGTAGATCACCTGCTGGGTGGCATCGAGGCCGTTGTGCGGGTCCTGCAGAAAGACTTCCGCGACTTCGGTGGTCTCCTTGGCAATGGGGGCGGTGAGATCATCGGGGCCGGGATCGCGCACGATCTTGTGGTCGGTCATGACCACCTCGATCACGTCCTGCGTCCGCCGCGCGGGCATGTGGCAGCTGGTGCAATCGGCATCCGCCGCGATCGCCGGATGAGTCGAGGTGGCGTCCGGGCCGCCGTGGTGGCCAGCGGCAGGCCGGCGCCGTCGGTTGCGTGGCAGGTGAGGCAGGCGGCGCGATAATGGCCGGCGCGCTGATCAGGCGTGATCTTGACGTGCGGATCGTGGCAGGTGAGGCAGCCCAGCTTGCCTTCGCTCTTGATGAAGCAGGTGCTCTGTTCCAGCCGGTAGGGATGGTGGTTGATCTCGAAGCGCTCCCGGCGCGGGCGATTGGTCGCCTCCACGTCCATCTGGGCGACGAAATCCCTGAGATCCTCGCCGGGACGGAACGAATAGGCATCGCGGCCGAAGCGGCGCACGCCGGGCACGGCGACGATGGGCTGCATGTGGCAGCCGTAGCAGATGCTGTAGAGCTTCTCGCGCGGCAGCTTCGACGGGTTGACGATCGCCGCGCGGATCGCTGCGAGCGGCGCCTCGTCCTGAAGCGCCAGGCCAGCATGCTCGGCGCCCGGACCATGACAGCGCTGGCAGCCGATGCCTTCGGGCAGGTCTTCTGGAAAATGCTCGGGCATCGCGTAAGCGTCGCTGCCCGAGGCCACGTCCGGGAAGGCGTTGTGGCAGAACATGCACTGCCGCTTCACCGTGCGCGTCACGCCGGGATGCGGCAGGGTCTCGAAGCCGGGACCCATGCCCCACTTGCCGTCTTGCGAATACCACGCCAGCGGTAGCTGGAACATCATGCCGTCGTTGGTGCGGAAGATGTAGACTCTGGTATGGTGGCCGGAGCCGAGGATCCAGTCGACCTTCTGCTCGAACAGATTGATGCGCGCGCCGTCGTCCGCGATCTGGTAGCGGCGGAACCAGTAGTCCTGCCCGCGCAGCTCCATCTCGTAGTGCCGGTCCGTCGGCGCGTGGTAGTAGTGGTTGTTCTCGAAATCCTCGATGATCTTGTCGGGCGAGGGCCGATAGAAACTCTTGGCCATGCCCATGGCCTTGAATGACTGCGCCTTGTCGTCGTGGCACAGTGCGCACGCCGTGTCCGGCACATAGCCCGCCGCCGCGCCGGTGCTCATCGCGATGTCCCACTCGTCAAGCGGATCGGCGGCGGCCGCCAGCGCCGCGACGGGATCGGGATCTTGGGCGAAGACGGTCGATGTGGCGAGCGTCAGCATCAGCGCGGCGCAGACCACGCGGGCAAAAGCGATCATTGAAAATCCGCGCATGCGCTCCCCGGAACCGTGCAGCCACATCATCACGGCAGTCCCTGAAATCACTCAAACACAATGACCCATGACGTTAGGTGACGGCCGCGCCGCTGGCAATATGGCGGCAGCGCGCTTGGTGCCGGAACCGGGTCGAATCCCCTCAGACCGCCTTCATCACCTCGCGGGCGATGATCAGGCGCTGGATCTCGCTCGTGCCTTCGTAGATGGTGGTGATGCGGGCGTCGCGCGCGTAGCGTTCCAGCGGATAGTCGCGGATGTAGCCGGCGCCGCCGTGCATCTGCAGCGCGGTGTAGGTGGCCTTCTGCGCGGCTTCGGAGGCAAAGAGTTTCGCCATCGACGCCTCGCGGACGAACGGCTTGCCGTGCTCCTTGAGCCACGCGGCCTGCAGGATCAGCAGGCGGGCGGCCTCAAGCTCGGTCTCGCGGTCGGCGATCATCCACTGGATGCCCTGCATGTCGGCGATGGCCTTGCCGAACTGCTGGCGCTCCTTGACGTAGGCCTTGGCGGCATCCATGGCCGCGCGCGCCACGCCGAGCGCCAGCGCGGCGATGCCGATGCGCCCGCCGGCGAGTTCGCCCACGGCGATGCGGAAGCCGTCGTTCAATTTGCCCATCAGCGCCGATGCGGGAATGCGGCAGTCCTGAAACACCACCTCGTTGGTGACGGAGCCGGCCTGGCCCATCTTCTTTTCCGCCTTGCCGATCACCAGCCCCGGCGTGCCGGATTCCACCAGAAAGCACGAGATGCCCTTGCCCTTGGGCGCGTCGGGGTCGGTGACCGCCCACACCACGAAGACCCCGGCGTATTCGCCGGACGTGATGTAGAGCTTCGAGCCGTTGAGCACCCACTCGTTGCCGTCCATCGCCGCGCGGGTTTTCATCGACGAGGGTCCGATCCGGCGCCGGATTCGGTGAGGCAGAAGCCGCCGGCCGGATAGGTGCCGTCGCAGAGTTTGGGCAGATAGGCGGATTTCTGTTCACGCGAGCCGACCGCCTGGATCACCTCTCCGACCATGTTGGTGACCGACGTGGTCACGGCGGTGGACGCGCAGGCGCCCGCCAGCGCCTCGATGGTCAGCGCGAACGCCGTGCTGCCGGCTTCCGTGCCGCCGTATTCGGCGGAGACGTTGAGCCCCATGAAGCCGTTTTGCGCCAGATGCCGCAGGTTGCCGAGGAAGGCCTCGCGTCCGCCTCCGGAATCGAGCGTCTCGGCAAGCGGCGCCAGCCGGTCGCCGGCGATCCGCTTCGCCGTGTCGGCGATCATCTGCTGTTCTTCGGTGAGCGCGAAATCCATGGCGGCGTCCTCTGGCGGCGCGAGACCGGCATTGTCCGCGCTGCCTACCGGTAACTTTTTCGCGCGATCTTGTCACGCCGCAGCCGCCCGCCGTGCTCAACGACAGGCGGCCCCGGACGCGGCAGCCGGCGGCCTGGGCGAATGCGCATCCCAAAGCGTGCGCCCGGTCGCCCCGGCCTGTCGTCATCGCGGCGAGGCCCGGCACATTCATTGCGACAGCTTCAATTTGCCCACAGCCGTGGTTAGAATTTTGAACCAATCGCCAAGTTCCGCGCGCAAAAAGGATTTTGCATGTTACAAAATGCCGAGCCATAGGGCCGCGCGACCTGGGTGACCACGGGTTGCCGCGACTGGAGGATGCTGGTCACAAATTGAATCCTGGGAGGATAAACTATGATCAAAGTCAGCAAGCTGGCGACGAGCGTCTCCGTCGCCGCTCTCGCTTTCGCCTTCGCGTCCGAAGCCTTCGCGGCCGACGTGACGTGGAACGTGTCGGTCTGGGGCAAGCGCCGCGCCTTCACCGAGCACATCGAATATCTGGCCGAGAAGGTCGCGGAAAAGACCGGCGGCAAGTTCGAGATCAAGTTGGCCTACGGCGAGGCGTTGTCCAAGTCGCGTGAGAACCTCGACGGCATCGCCATCGGCGCCTTCGAGATGGCACAGATCTGCGCCTCGTATCATGCCGACAAGAACCCGACGCTGACCGTGCTGGAGCTGCCGCTGCTCGGCGTGCAGGACCTGGACATGGAAATCAAGGTCAGCATGGCGGTGTACGACCATCCCGCCGTCAAGAAGGACCTGGCGCGCTGGAACGCCCAGGTGCTGATGCCCTCGCCGATGCCGCAGTACAATTTCCTCGGCAATGGCGACGTCCCGACCTCGACCAAGGATTTCGAGGGCATGCGCGTGCGCGCGCTCGGCGGCATCGGCAGGCTGATGTCGGCTCTGGGCGCCGTGCCGACGACGGTGACGGCCTCCGAGACATACCAGATGATGGAATCGGGCACCGTGCGCGCCGCATCCTTCGCGCCGCACGCCCATCTGGCGTTCAAGACGGTGGAAGTCGGCACCTGGTGGACCTCCAACATGAGCCCCGGCACCGTCCAGTGCCCGGTCGTCGTGAACACCGATGCCTATGAAGCCCTGCCGGATGATTTCCGCAAGGCGCTGGACGAGTCGGCCGAGCCGGCCGTGCAGCATTATCTCGACACCTACGCCAAGGTCTATGACCGCTGGTGGCCGGATCTCGAGAAGCGCAACATCACTCAGGTGAAGTTCAGCGACGCCGATCTTGCCGCGATGCAGGAAAAAGCCGCGCCGATCTGGAAGGAATGGGTCGCCGACATGGAGTCCCAGGGCATTCCCGGTCAGGAACTCCTCGACCTGGTGACGTCGACCATCAACGACTGAGCATCGCGGCCCGCTCAGGGCCGCCGCTGAGCAGTATAAACGCCCCCGGCGCGCGCCGCGCCGGGGGCCCTTTTCCAGGCGAACCAGACATATGATCACCCCCATCGGCAGGCTGACGCCTCCGAAGCGCCTAGCTATCGGATGTTCAGCGGCGCCCTCGCCAAGGTCGAGGACGCATTCAACCTCATCGCCGCCGCCAGTATTCTCGGATTGATGCTGCTGGCTGTTGCGCAGATTTTCGGACGCACGCTGTTCAATATGCCGATCCCCGGCTTCATCGACATCACCGAACAGGGGATGGCGATCTTCACGTTTTTCGGGATCGCCTATTGCCAGCGCGTCGGAGGCCACATCCGCATGGAGATCGTGCTTGGCACGTTCCGCGGCCGGGCCTTGTGGCTGGCCGAGATGGCCGGCGTCACCATCGTGCTGGCGATCGTCGTCGGCCTGATCATCGGCTCGTGGTTCCATTTCCTGCGCGCCTGGCAGATCGGCGATTCGACCATCGACATCGGCCTGGCGACCTGGCCGTCGAAACTGATCGTGCCGGTGGCGCTGAGCCTGCTGGCCCTGCGCCTGCTGATGCAGCTCTACGGCTACCTGCGGCTCGTCATCGATCCCCAGCGCACGCCGATCGACGTGCCGGTGATCCTCAATGTCGAGGAAACCGCCCGGCATGAAATCGAGGAAACCTTCGGCGATGAATTCGACGCGGATGCGAATGGGGAGACGCGTTCATGACGCCGTTTGAAGTCGGATTGCTGATGACCGGCGTCATGCTGGTGCTCGTCGTGATCGGCGTGCGCGTGGCCTTCGCCGCGGCCTTTGTCGGCATGGTCGGGCTGATCGTCATCTTTTCCATGAAGCTGGGATTTGAGCGCGGCATTGTCACCGCGATCAAGATGGCCGGCACGGTGCCGCATTCCAAGTCCGTCACCTATTCGCTGTCGGTGCTGCCGACCTTCATCCTGATCGGCTTTCTCGCCTTCTACGCGGGGCTGACCACGCAGCTGTTCGAGGCCGCCAAGCGCTGGCTCGGCTGGCTGCCGGGCGGCATGGCGGTCGGCACGGTCTTCGCCACCGCCGGCTTCGCCGCCGTGTCGGGGCCAGTGTGGCGACCGCCGCCGTTTTCGCCCGCGTGGCGATCCCGGAAATGCTGGCGGTCGGCTATTCGCCGCGCCTTGCCGCCGCCGTCGTGGCGGCGGGCGGCACGCTCGCCTCGCTGATCCCGCCCAGCGCCATCCTGGTGATCTACGCCATCCTGGTCGAGCAATCGGTCGGCAAGCTGCTGATCGCCGGTTTTCTGCCGGGCATCTATTCGGCGTTCATCTATGTGCTGATCATCGTCGGCATGGCCGCCTGGCGCGGCGATGCGCCGCCGGTGCGGGGCTTTACATGGATGCAGCGGTTCGAATCCGTGCCCGGAACGCTGCCCATTGTCGCGGTGGTGGTGATCATCTTCAGCTCGCTCTACTACGGCTTCGCCACGCCGACGGAAGCCGGCGCGCTTGGCGCCTTCGTCGTGCTGCTGACCGCAATCTACAAGGGCATGCGCTTCAAGCAGCTGGGCATGGCCTTGCACGAGGCGGCCAAGCTGACGGTGATGATCTTCACGCTGATCTGGGGCGTGCTGGTCTATGTGCGGTTCCTCGGCTTCGCCGGCCTGCCGGACGCGTTTCGCGACTACATTGTCTCGCTGCCGCATTCGCCGATGCTGACCATGGTGCTGATCCTGTGCGCCTACGCGGTGCTGGGCATGTTCATCGACGCCATCGGCATGCTGGTTCTGACGCTGCCGGTGGTCTATCCGGCGGTGATGGCGCTCAACGGCGGCGAGTTCGTCTCGGCCGCCGACAGCACCATGGGCATGTCGGGCGAGGCCTGCTCGATCTGGTTTGGCATCCTGGTGGTGAAAATGGCCGAGCTCTGTCTGATCACGCCACCCATCGGGCTGAACTGCTTCGTGGTGGCCGGCGTGCGGCCGGACATTCCGGTGCAGGAAGTGTTCCGCGGCTGCGTGCCGTTCTTCCTCGCCGACATCGTGACCATCGCCGGCCTGCTGGCATTCCCGGCGATCATCACCTGGCTGCCGTCGCTGATGTGACCTCGGACACTGGTCCCGGAGGAATCAAAAAAGGCGGGCCGCGCGAGCGGTCCGCCTTTTCAGTTTCAAACGATGCGCGTTACGGGCGCAGAATGGTCCAGCCAGCCTCATCGAGTTCGATGAGCGTCACCGCGCCGGACGGGACCTTGACCGCATTGCTCACCAATGGCGGTTCCTTGCCTTCGGCCTTGGTCATGCCCCTGAGTGTGTTGCTGCAGGCATCGAAGGTGACGTTCGGCATGCTTTGGGCAAAGCCCTTCAGGCGTTCCTGTACCGGCGACGTGTCGGCGCGCAGCATGTGCAGGCCCAGATTGAAAGCCACGACCTGGATCTCGACTTCCTCGCCCAGATCGCCGTAGTGGCGCGCCACATTGGCCGCGACGTTCAGAACGGTGTTCATCTTCTGCGGGTCGTTGTCGCTGATTTGCAGCGCGAGATGATGCACCCCGTCCGCGGCATTCGCCGGTGCGGATGCAAAGGCAGCGGCTCCGAGCACCATCGCGCAGAGACAGGCAAGCATTGTTTTTCGCATGTGTTTCCCTCCCAAGAAGGAAAGCATCATGACATGCGAATATGTGAATGAGAAGTCACATGCACGCGATTGCGCGCCCTCCGTGCCGCTCGGCGCGCGGAGGCTCCCTGAAGCCGACCCGGCGAGGTTCAGGGGCGGACGATCGTCCAGCCGTCCTCGCTGAGCTCGATCAGGGTCACCACGGCGGCCTGAACGGTGGTCGCGGATTCCACAATGGGCGGAGCCTTGCCCTCGGCCCGGGTGATGCTGTCGATGGTGTTGCCGCAGGCGTTGAAGCGGACGTTGGGCATGCTTTGCTCAAAGCTTTTCAGGCGATCCAATACGGGGGATCTGTCCGCGCGCAGCATGTCCAGCCCGTCGTTGAACGCGACGATGCGGATCTCCACCTCCTCGCCGATCTCGGAATAGTGGCGCGAGACGTTGGCCGCCACGTTCAGCACAGAGGTCATTTTTTCCGGATTGCTGTCGCTGATCTGCAGCACCAGTTTGTGGACGGGTCCCCATTCAGCATCCTGTTCGGCGGCGAGCGCGGGCGGCGCCAGCGGGGCGAGCATCGCGCAGAGCATTGCGAGGAACGGCAGAAGCAAACGGACACGGTGGGTCATGGCTGAGGACTCCGGCTGGGGGAAACGTCGGGCGCGCACCAGGGAGGACGGCCTCCCTAGAACAGGCTGCCCTGGGTGTCGGGTTTCGCGGCTGCTCGCGGCGGGGCTTTCGGCGCCGGCTTGCGGGCGGCCTTCGGCTGGGGCGTACCGGCCTTTATGGCATCAGGGCCGCTGCCTGTCGCGACCGCGTGGACGACTTCCTCGCCCGCGAATTCGATGCTCAGCGCCATGCCCGGGTTCACGTCGCCGGCGCGGAACAGTGGCGTGCCGTCGCCGCCGCGCACCAAGGCGTAGCCGCGATCCAGCACGCTCTTGTAGGACAGGGTGGAGAGCAATTTCGACAGGCCGTCGAGGCGGGGCCGCTTGGCGTCGATGTTGACGGCGAAGGCGCGCTTGCCGCGGTCCTCCAGCGCCGTCATCCGTTCGCGCGCCTGGCGCACGCCGTTTTCCACCGCGTTGATCGACAGCCGTCCGCCGGCAGCCTGATAGCGGCCCCTGTGGGTCTGGGTGTTGATCCGCAGCGACTGGCCCAGCCGGCCGGCCGCCATGTCGTAGCGCTGGCGCGGCAGGGCGAGCAGATCGCGCGGGCGGGAAGAGCGGCGGCTGCCGCGCGCAGTTCCGTGCGCCGGCTCTGCAGCAGCCGCAAAAGGCCCGTGCCGTTGCGCCGGGCGAGATCGTCGACGAGGCTGATCAGTTCGGCGCGCACGGGCACGGCCATCTCGGCGGCGCCCGTGGGTGTCGGCGCACGCACGTCGGCGGCGTAGTCGATCAGCGTCCAGTCGGTTTCATGGCCGACGGCGGAAATCAGCGGAATGGCGCTTTCGGCCGCAGCCCGCACAACCTGCTCGTCGTTGAAGCCCCAAAGGTCCTCCAGCGAGCCGCCGCCGCGCGCGACGATCAGAAGGTCCGGCCGGGGCACGGGGCCGCCCGGTGCAAGCGCGTTGAAGCCGCGAATTCCGGCGGCGACCTCGTCACCGCAGCTCTCGCCCTGCACGCGCACGGGCCAGACCAGAACGTGCACCGGGAAGCGGTCGGAGATCCGGTGCAGGATATCGCGGATGACGGCGCCCGTGGGCGAGGTGACCACGCCGATGACCTTCGGCAGGCTGGGCAGCAGCTGCTTGCGCGCCGGATCGAACAGGCCCTCGGCGGTAAGCTTCTTCTTGCGTTCCTCGAGCAGCGCCATCAAAGCGCCGACGCCGGCCGGCTCGATGGAGTCGATGATCATCTGGTACTTCGACTGGCCGGGGAACGTGGTGATCTTGCCGGTGGCGATGACCTCCAGCCCCTGTTCGGGCTGGATCTTCAGCTTGCCGGCGGAGCCGCGCCAGATAACGCCGGAGAGCACCGACTTGTCGTCTTTCAGGTCCAGATAGATATGGCCCGAGCCGGGCCGGGAGATCCGCCCCAGCTCGCCGCGCACCCGCACATAGCCAAACCCGTCCTCGATCGTGCGCTTGATGGCGAAGGAGACTTCGGTGACGGAGTATTCGGCGATGTTGGACGGCGTTTCGGCCAAGGTATGCTCCCTGCGGTTGCCAAGTGGTGGCCCGTTCGCCCGTTCCGGTCAAGGGGCCGGCGCGCCCGCTTTCGGGAAAATGACACCGTAAGCGCGTCTCGTGCTTGTTTCCTCGCCGGCCAATGGTTAGGTCGGGGGCGCAAGTCACACGTCAGATGCGGACCACGACGCCCCGGCCATGTCCCGATACGAGTTCCGAATGCACCGTCTCTTCGTCGAACAGGATCTGAGCACCGGGGTTGCGCTGCCGGTGGCGCGTGCGCAGGCCAACTACCTGCTCAATGTGCTGCGCCTGAAGGCCGGCGCCAGCGTGCTGGTGTTCAATGGCCGCGACGGCGAGTGGCGCGCGGAAATCAGTGAGCTCGGCCGCAAGGCCTGCGCGCTGGTGCCTGCCGAGCAGACCCGCGAGCAGACGCCGCATCCCGATCTGACCTACCTGTTCGCGCCGCTGAAGCAGGCGCGCGTCGACTACATGGCGCAAAAGGCGGTGGAGATGGGCGCGGGGCTGTTGCAGCCGGTGATCACCCGGCATACGCAGACCGGGCGCGTCAAGCTCGACCGCATGCAGGCCAACGTCATCGAGGCGTGCGAGCAGTGCGGCGTGCTCACGGTGCCCCAGGTGCGCGATCCCGTGGCGCTCGAGGACATCATCGCGGGATGGGCGGAAAGCGATCCGGGCCGGCGGCTGATCTTCTGCGACGAAGGCGAGGCGGGCCAGAATCCGCTGGCGGCCCTTTCGGCGCTGGAACGCGGGCCCCTTGCGGTGCTGATCGGCCCCGAAGGCGGGTTTTCCGAAGACGAGCGCAGCCTGCTGCGCGCCCAGAGCTTTGTCACGCCGATCCCGCTTGGCCCGCGGATCCTGCGCGCCGATACCGCGGCCGTGGCGGCACTTGCGGTCGTCCAGGCGGTCGCCGGCGATTGGCGGTGATCCGTGGCACCAATGACCAGTAGTTTCACACCACGCCTGACGATAGGACGATAGGCGAAGCAGCGGAGACCGGCACGATCACGATTTGCTGACACAGTGTTCAACCTTTGCACGAGCGATATTTCGTGTTTGAGCCAGTTCGCATCGCTCGTTATTGTGCGCGCCTAATCCCGCCAAGGAACCCTAATGGCACGCGACACCATCGATACCACGCCGATTGCGACGGCCACCGAGCTGGCCGCCACCCTGAGCGAAGGCTGCAAGGGTCCGGAAGATTTCCGCATCGGCACCGAGCACGAGAAATTCGGCTTCTTCACCAAGGACCTGACACCGATCCCGTATAACGGAAACCGGGGTGTCAAAACCGTGCTGGAAGGCATGGAGGGACTGCTCGGCTGGGAGCGAATCGAGGACGCGGGCAACATCATCGGCCTTGCCGACCCGGTCGGCGGCGGCGCGATCTCGATCGAGCCGGGCGGCCAGTTCGAGCTTTCCGGCGCGCCGGTCGACAATCTGCATCAGACGTGTCGCGAGACCAATGCGCATCTGGCCCAGGTGCGCCAGATTGCCGAGCCGCTGGGCGTCGGTTTCCTCGGTCTGGGCATGGCGCCGACATGGACGCTGGCCGAGATGCCACGCATGCCGAAGTCGCGCTACGAGATCATGACCAACTACATGCCGAAGGTCGGCAGCAAGGGACTGGACATGATGTACCGCACCTCGACGGTGCAGGTGAATCTGGACTTCTCCAGCGAGGCCGACATGGCCAAGAAGATGCGTGTCGGCCTGGCGCTGCAGCCGATCGCGACCGCCATCTTCGCCAACTCGCCCTTCACCGACGGCAAGCCGAACGGCTTTCTCAGCTACCGCGCCGAGATCTGGCGCGATACCGACAACAACCGCGCGGGCCTGCTGCCGATGGCGTTCGACGAGGGCTTCGGCTTTTCCGATTATGTCGAATGGGCGCTCGATGTGCCGATGTATTTCGTCAAGCGCGGCGGCACCTATTTCGACGCCACCGACACGACCTTCCGCCAGTTCATGGCGGGC
Organism: Breoghania sp. L-A4; assembly: GCF_003432385.1. Classification (NCBI taxonomy): domain Bacteria; kingdom Pseudomonadati; phylum Pseudomonadota; class Alphaproteobacteria; order Hyphomicrobiales; family Stappiaceae; genus Breoghania; species Breoghania sp. L-A4. Next base: position 880,436 of record NZ_CP031841.1, read on the forward strand.
AGTCTCGAAGGCCGCGTGCCGGACGCCCGGCCGACGCTGGGCGACTGGAACAATCATCTCGGCACGGTGTTTCCCGACGTGCGGCTCAAGCGCTACATCGAGATGCGCGGCGCGGACGCGGGTCCTTGGCGCCGTATCTGCGCGCTGCCGGCCTTCTGGGTCGGTCTGCTGTATGACGACGGCGTGCTGGACCAGGCCTGGGAGCTGGTCAAGGACTGGAGCGCGCAGGAGCGCGAGGCGCTGCGCGACGGGGTTCCCAAGACCGCGCTCAAGACGGTGTTTCGCAACCACTCGGTGCACGAGATCGCCCGCGAGGCGGTGGCTCTGTCGCGCGAGGGGCTGAAGCGCCGCGGGCGTTTGAATGAAGGCGGTTTCGACGAGACCGTGCACCTGGATGCGGTCGAGGAGACGGTCGCCTCCGGCATGACGCCGGCCGAGCACATGCTGCGCAAGTACGAAGGCGAGTGGAACCGCGACATCACGCGGGTGTTCAAGGAATACGCCTACTGAAGCGGCGGCGTGTGAACCACAGCCGATCGCGGTCGGTCAGTCGGCGGTGAACGCCATGAGCGGCGGATGGTCGGGTTTTTTCATGCGTTCCAGAATGGCGCGCAGGTCGTCGGTATGAGCCGTGCCGAGTTCGCGCGCCACCGACGCGGGCACCGGCCGGCCGGTCAGGAAACCCTGCGCCTCCGTGCAGCCATGCGCCTGGACGTGCAGCAGTTGCTCATGGGTCTCGATGCCTTCGGCGGTCGTCATCATGCCCAGCTCACTGCTCAGCCCGGCAATGGCGCGCACGATGGCATCCGCTTCCGCCGTGTTGCCCAGGTCGCCGACGAAGGAACGGTCGATCTTGACCTTGTCGAAGGGGAAGGATCGAAGGTAGCTCAGGCTCGAGTAACCCGTGCCAAAATCGTCCATGGCGATGCGGACGCCGAACTTGCGGATCCGGTGCAAGGTTTCCAGCGTGGTTTCGCTGTCGGCCAGCAGCACGCTCTCGGTGATTTCCAGTTCCAGTCTCTGCGGATCGAGCCCCGATGAATCGAGTGCCGCCTTGACGACATCGACCAGTTGTCCGTCGCGGAACTGGTACGAGGACACGTTGACGGCCACCTTGACCGTGCTCGACCAGGAGGCGACTTCATGGCAGGCTTGGTTGAGCACCCAGGTGCCGATCGCCTCGATCAGGCCCACATCCTCGGCGATGGGAATGAATTCGGTCGGCGACACCATGCCGCGCTCGGGATCGTGCCAGCGCAACAGGGCCTCGAAGCCGGAAATCGTGTTCGTGCTGATGTTGACCAGCGGCTGGTAGTAGAGCTCGAAGCGCGACAGGGTCAACGCGTCGCGCAAGTCGCCTTCCAGCGCCTGGCGCTTGCGCAGATCCTCGTCCATCGCGACTTCGAAGACGCAATAGGAGCCGCGACCGTTCGCCTTCGCGCGGTTGAGCGCGAGATCGGCGTGCTTCATCAGCGCGTCGTTGTCCGTGGCGTCGCACGGATGGTGGCTGATGCCGACGCTGGCGCCGAGAATGACCCGGGAACCGCCCACGTAAAACGGCTGGGCCATCGTCTGGCAGATCCGTTCCGCCAGATGTTCGGCCTTGTCCGGACCGATGGGTCCCTTGAGCAGGATGGTGAATTCGTCGCCGCCCAGCCGTGAGACGGTGTCCTTGGGGCCGACCAGCTTGCACAGACGATCGGCCACCGCCTTCAGCACCTGGTCGCCGGCATCGTGGCCAAGGGTGTCGTTGACGTTCTTGAACCGGTCGAGATCGAGGCACAGCAGCGAGAATGTATGCGCTGGATCGGCTGCGCTCAGCTCGATTTCCTCGCCCAGATGCTTGTGCAGCAACACGCGGTTGGCGAGGCTGGTCAGGGCGTCGTAGTGGGCCAGGAACGACAGGCGGTTTTCCGCCCGCCGGCGTTCGGTGATGTCGACGATCGCCGCGAACTGCACGTTTTGTCCGTCGAGGCCGATGGTGCGCTCGAAGACGATCACCTCGACGGTCTCGCCGTTGGCCTTGCGGTGGCGGTGCACGGTCGAGCCGTCATAGCTCTCGCTCGGTTCCTGCTCAAATCCGGCGGGCCTGAGGTCCTGCAAGGACAGCTTGCGGAATTCCGTGTGCGAATAGCCGTAATGGTCGACCGCGGTCTGGTTGACGTTGAGGATGCGGTCGGTGACCGGGTCCCGGATGAACATCGGCACGGGATTCCGCTCGAACAGCAATTCAAGCTCGCGGCGTTTTTCATCCTGCAGCGCGTCCGCGATCCGGTCCGTGACGCGGTCGCGGTAGTAGACAACGGCCTTGGCGATGCGGGCCAGTTCGGTTTTGCCATCGACCTCGGGCACGGTGGTCGTGTGGGCGTCGCCCTCGACACTGTCGGCCAGGGTGCGGATGCTGGTTTCCAGCTTGTCGATGGCGCGGACGATCGAATCCGACAGGGAAATGGCAAACCACAGCGCGAGACCGGTGAACAGCAGCGCCGTGGCGGTGACGGCCAGCATGGTCCGGAACCGGGCGTTCAGCCGCGAGTCCACATGGGTCGACACGTGCTCAAGCGCGCTGTCCCAGACATCGGCGGTCACGGCAATGAAATCATCGTAGCCCCGGTCGATGGCGCGTGTGTTGAACGGCTTCGGTGCCTCCGTCGCGTTGATCGTCCAGGCCAGTTTGGCGGCGGTGGTTTGAAATGCGCCATTCGCAGAGCCGTAGCGCGCGCTGGCGGCTGAGAGTGCGCTGGTGCCGGGCGCGGCGGCCGCGAGTTTGCGCATGTTCGCATCGATGGTGTCGGCGGATGCCTTGAACTGGCCGGCGTTAACGAGGAACTGCATGCGGTCGCCGGGGCCGAGTCTCCGGCTTGCGGCCAGCCCGTGCGCGTTGTTGTGCAGATTGGCCAGCCGCCAGATGAACTCCGGAATCTGGATGGACAGCAGCCGGGTGATCTCGAGCTCGCTCCAGTTGGCGCCGGTGTCGGTGAGCCTGTGGAAGGCGATCTGGGGAAGCTCGTCGCGCGCCAGCTTGAGGATCGACAGCGTGTCGGGCTGCTCGAGGATCTTGCTGAGAAGCGGCTCAAGCGGCTTCAGCGGCGGCGAGCCAGTGGTGCGGGCAATCGCCGCCTCGGCGAGCGTCAGGGCCGGCTGCCGGTCGCCGGGCGAGCGGGCCGCGGCCAGGACAACGGGCCATACGGTTTGCAGCCTGTCCAGCCGCGTCTGTTCCTGCTTGATGTCGCCAATCGCCGTCCGCACGTCATAGCCGATGATGCCCAGCGCGACGAAAATCAGCGCCAGAAGCACGGATACGATGATGTTGAGGCGATGGCGTATCGACAGTTTTGACATCAAGAGACTCGCTATGAACGCTCGTCACATAGACTTATAGCAAGACCCCAATCAGAAGTTTACGTATCGTGAGGAAACGGACGACTGGGTAAAGTTTTGGTGAAGACTTCTGCCCGCCGGCTCGGCGTGCGCGAGGGCAGCAGAACCGCGCTTTCCGGCGTATTCGGGGGCTGTTTCCGTGACCCAGGCGCGCCGAGCGGGACAAGCCAATTGACCACACCGGCGAAGCACCGGATCATGGCATACCATCAATCAGGATCAGTTCATGACCAACCCTCCGTTTCCCATGCCTTTCGATCCCGTGGCCCTGCTGGTGGAGACGCGGGAACGGTTCGGGATGAACGAAGCGGACGTGGAGCGCGCCATGTCCGGATTGATGCCGGCATTCTGGGCCGGCGTCAGGCATTCCGCGGGCAGTCCGGACGGTTTGCAGGCGCTCATGTCGGCCTTTGCGTCCCCGGGCTACGGCGCCCCGGTTTCGCGCGCTCCGGGCTCGGGGCCGGTTCAACGGCCTTTCCCGGCGGCGACGCCCTCGTCGGCCTGCTGTTTCCCAATGATGCGATCCGCAAGGCGGTGCTGGATCAGGTGGCGGCAAGCACGGGCCTTGGTCGGGATGCCTTGTCCGAAATGATGCCGGTGGCCGCCACGATGATGATTGGATCGCAGGCGCGGAATTTCGCGGTCGGTCCGGCGCGCGACTGGCTCGACGCCTTCATGGCCGGTTACGCCAGGGGGCGGCCGAAGCCGCCGCCGACGGCGGCCGAGATGATGGCGCCGTTCGCCGACGCGATGAACGCCTTCTTTGCCGGCTTCGCAGGCACCGTGCCGTCCGGGGACGCCGCCGCGCAGGAGCGCGCCGGGGCAAGGACGCCCGAGCCGGCCGCCGCGAAGGGAGACGATGCAGCACAGGACGGGACGGACGAACACACCGCGGACGAAGCCGCGGCCGACGGCACACCGGGGGACGCCACTCTGGGGGACCTCTTCACGGCCAGCCGCGGCATCCAGGAAAGCCAGGTGCGGGCCTTCGAAAAACTCTTCGAGACCTTCGCGTCGGGCAAGGCCGGCTAGAGCAGATCCGTTTCTCACAGAATCGGATCTTTGCTCTAAGTCCTTGTTTTGGCGCAAGTCCGGACCGATAACCGGTATCCACTTATCCTGGATTTGCTCCGGGGCAAGGCCCACGGTCACGCGCAAAAAAAGCCCGCTGCCGGGGGAGCAGCGGGCTGAAGGTGTGGCTGAGCAAGTCAGCCGGGCCAGGAGGCATTCCCGGGAGGACGGTCTTCAGCAGCCGGTACCCCGGGCGCCGCGCGCGGCAAGCGCCGCTTCAAAGACGCCGGTTGCCGCGTCAAACTTGTCGCGGCAACCGGTGTTGCAAAATCCCACCACGTGTCCGCGATAAAGCGTCAGCGATTCCGCATCGACAGGGTTGCCGGACCACGGGCAGACGGCGTTGATGCAGTCTTGGATGCGCAGGGACCCCCGCGCATCATCAGAATGTGCGTCGCCGTCCATCGACTATGCCTTTTCGGTGTCGCGGTTGCGCCGCATGCCGGCGCGGGCGAGCGAGACGCCGTCGACGCCAATCGCATCACGCCGGCGGCGGGCATCCTCCATTGCGATGACGCGCCGTTCCACAGCCATCACCTGAAGGCGCCGTGTCGGCTCGATCCGGGAGCCCGATGCCAGCGCGCAACGGATGTCGTCGCGCGTGATGCCGATGTCGGTCAGCATGTAGTCGTTCCAGGTCAGCAGTTGGCGCAAGGCAATGCGATTGCGATGGCGTTTGTGGGCTGTCGTCACGAAACGCACCACCGCACGGCCAGCCGAGGCCGCGGCAAAGGTGATCCGCAGGGCAGCGTGGGTGTGGTGGTGTGCGTGAACATAACAGCATCCTTTCCTGGATAGCGTTGCAACCGGGAGCCAATGGCGCCGGTGCAAAAGACATGTGCGGTTCTAGAGATTCGGGGCCGCCGTACCCGATGGGAGTCGGGACGAGAAGCTCCAAGGCAAGCAAAACCCACCGAGGGACACGCGGGTCCGTCGGATCAAGTCATGCAAGAAGGTTGGCCGGATCGCTCCGGCAGTTGCGGATGTTCAGAAAGCAACACGATAATCGCTTGCCTTTTACAATTGATCAAACGAATGTTTCTGATGGAATTGATCGTAAATTGTTATGGATCATCTCAATGGCCGGAATGCTCGATCTGGATCAACTGCGGACGTTCCTGGCCATCACGGAAACAGGCAGCTTCACCCAGGCCGCTGGAATCGTGAACAAAACCCAATCCGCGGTGTCCATGCAGATGCGTCGGCTCGAGGAACGTATCGGACGGCCGATCTTCGCCCGCAGCGGCCGGCAGTCCCGGCTGACCGAGGATGGCGAGCGGTTGCGGCAATATGCCCAGCGGCTCGTGCAGTTGAATGACGAGACCTTGTCGGCGTTCGACGACACCGAACTTGCCGGACACGTCCGTCTCGGCACGCCGGACGATTATGCCGACCGTTTCCTGCCGGAGATCATGGCCCGATTCTCGCGCTCCAATCCGCGGGCCGAAGTGGCTGTGACCTGCGCGCCGACGCCATTGCTGGTCGAGGACCTGAAGGCCAACCGGCTCGACATCGCCATCATCACCTACATGCGTGAAAAGGGGCGCGGATCGGAGGAGGTGGTGCGGCGCGAGCCGCTGCTGTGGGTCGCCTCGGCGCGTCACTGCGCCCATGAGGAGGTCCCGCTGCCGCTGGCGCTGGGCCGGTCGACCTGCGACTGGCGCCATGCCGCGCAGGCCTCGCTCGAGGAGATGGGGCGCGATTACCGCGTGCTCTACTCGAGCTGGAGCTCGGCCGGCGTGAGCGCCGCGGTGATGGCCGGTCTGGCGGTGTCGGTGCTGCCGGAATCGGCTCTGCGCACCGGCATGCGCGTGTTGTCGGAAAGCGACGGATTTCCCAAGCTGCCAACGTGCGAAATCGCCATTCTCCGGTCGTGGCACCAAAGCACACGGCTCATCGATGCGCTCGCCGAGCATATCGTATCGTCGCTCGACAACATGTCCGTGCCCCTGGCGGCGGAGTGATGCGGCGAGGGCCGAAGCCCGAAGGGACTGGCAGCCACCGATTCGTTCGGATGCTTGCGCCTCTGATCGAACCGGTGGCGGCATGCCTACGCGTGGCGCCGTAGGGATATCTCATCGCGGCGCACGGGGCGGGGCCGCGTCATTGTCGTTGCGTAGGCAACGTAGGCCGCGATGGCGGCGCGATCGCGCTGCAGCCCGAATGCCGCGAGCGTGTGCCGTCCGCGCTCCACGGGATTGCGGGCAGTGCCTCTGTGCGTCTCAAACATCACCCGGACTCCTGTACTGCGCGATGCCTGCGGGCCGGCCGGTCATCCGCCGCCTTTCCGCGCGCAGGCCGACCACGTTCTCGCGCATCATGGCGCGTTCGGCCCGCCGCCGTTCCTGCGTCAGCCGTTGCAGGATCTGCGACGGATCTTCCGTCCGCGGACGGGACAAGGCGTATTCGACGTCGCCATGCGTCAGCCCGATGTCCTGGAGCTGACGCGCATCGAGCCGCCGCAACGAGCCTATCCGGCGGCGCTTGCCGCGTTGGTTGACAACATGCGCCACGCCCGCCGTGATCCGTGCGACGATGTGGCGGGCGAGATGAACCGCCAGAGCCGGCAGACTCACCTTTGATGTGCGCAAGGAATGTTGGTCGGGGCAAAGGGTCGAGTTCATGGCAAACCTCCAGCGTTCGGCGCGGAGGTCAAGACTCCGCCCGTTGTATGCGCCGCGTTGCCGCGGCAAGTCCGTTAGGCCTTTGTCGAGTACGTTTCATGCCGCGAAATCAGCAACGGCATGTCGATGTATGGACTATGGGAGATATGTATTGATCTATCCAACGAATGTTTTTAATGTATAATCATCGCAATTTGTTATGTATGGCGAAATGCGCCTTTCCGGGAGCCGCTTCATATGGCCTATGCCCTTGATATCGATCAGCTTCGAACCTTTGTTGCCATCGCCGAACTGGGCAGCTTCACCCGCGCCGCGGAGGCCGTGAACAAGACGCAGTCGGCTGTCTCGATGCAGATGCGCCGGCTTGAGGAGCGCGTCGGCCAGCCGATTTTCGCGCGCGACGGGCGCCAGTCGCGGCTGACCGAGAACGGCCACAGGTTGCAGGAATACGCGCGGCGCCTGATCCGGCTCAACGATGAGACACTGTCCGCCTTTTCCGATCCGGACCTGGTCGGACGGATCTCCCTCGGTCTGCCGGATGACTATGCCGAGCGGCTGCTGCCGCAGATGCTGTCGGGTTTCGCCCGCATCAATCCGTCCATCGAGGTGGTGGTGGAGTGTTTCGGCAGCGTCAGCGTCGCCGAGAGGGTCAGCCGCGGCGAACTCGACATCGGCATCGTGACCTCGTGCGAGGACACGTTCGGCCAGGGGGACATCATCCGGCGTGAACAGTTGCACTGGGTGGGGGCATCCGACCGGTGCCTGCAGGACGACGAGGTGTTGCGGCTGGCGCTGGCCAGCGAGCCTTGCGCCTGGCGCAAGGGCGCCATGGATGCGCTGGACGGCATCGCCCGTCCCTATTGCGTGGCCTACACCAGCGGCAATTCAGCGGTGCTTTCCAGTGCCGCGCGCGCGGGGCTCGCCGTCACGGTGATGCCGGAAAGCGCCCTGCGGCCGGGCCTGCGCACCTTCGATGAGCGCGACGGCATGCCGCCGCTCCCCGTATGCGACATCGCGCTGCTGCGATCCGCGCGCGCGACCGAGTCTGTGCACAACGCCTTGTGTGACCACATCGTCGCGTCGATCGGCAATATCTCGATGCAGATGGCGGCGGAATAGGGCGGCCGGTTTTCTTTCCGTGCCGGCGCTACGCCCCGGTGGACGTGCGGCGCTTTTGGTGAGCGCCGCTGTCGGGCGGCGACGGATCCATCGGAACGTTTTCATTGTCCTGCGCGGGGCCGGTCAGGTCGCCAAAAGACTCAAACACCGGAGTCGCAGCCGGGCGCGCGAACAGATAGCCCTGGGCCTCGTCGCATCCTTCGGCCTGAAGGATTGCAAGCTGCGAGCGGGTTTCGACGCCCTCGGCAAGGACCGGGATGTCGATGCCGTGCCCGAGCGCCAGAATTGCCCGCAGGATCGCCTTCGACTGCCGGCTCGTTTCGATATTGGCCATGAACGAACAATCGAGCTTGATCTTGTCGAAGGGGAACGCGCTCAGGATTTCCAGCGAGGAGTAGCCGGTTCCGAAGTCGTCCAGCGCGATTGAAACGCCGATGTTTCTGATCCGGCGCAACGTGTGCAGCGCCCGGCCCCTGTCCTGCATGATCGCGGTTTCGGTCAGCTCCAGCTCCAGCCGGTGCGCCGGAAGCCCGGTCTCCCACAATATTTCGTGCACCAGTTTCGGCAGGTCCGCGTGGGTGAACTGCACCTGCGAGAGGTTGACCGCCAGTTTGCACGGCAGCGGCCATCTCGCCGCATCCGCGCAGGCCTGCCGCAAGACCCATTCGCCGATCGGCAGGATGAGGCCTGTTTCCTCGGCCATCGGAATGAATGTGGACGGCGGAATGTTGCCATAAAGCGGATGATTCCAGCGCAGCAGAGCCTCGAAGCCACGGATCTCGCCGGTCGTGATGGAGGCCTGCACCTGATAGTGGACCTTCAGTTCGTTGTTGGCGATGGCGCGGCGCAGGTCCGTGACCAGAACCCTGCGGCTGCGGTGTGTTTCGCCCATCGACGGATTGTAGAAGGATATCTTCTCCGCCGTGTCGGGCTTGGCGCATTGCATCGCCAGATCCGCGTTGTTGACCAGGCTTTCGTTGCAATCGGCGTGGTCGGGATAGGTGCAGATGCCGAGACTGGCGCCCGTGGCAATGTCCGAGCCGTTGATCTGGATAGGCGCGGCCAGGAGGTCGCCGAGCCGCTGGACATAGTCGCCAAGCTCGGCGCGGTCATCGAAATAGCGGATGACGGCGAATTCATCTCCGCCCAGCCGGGCGGCCTGGCCGTCGCTGCCAAGCGACGTTTCGATCCGCCGCGCCACAACACGCAGCACCTCGTCGCCGAAACGATGCCCATGGGCATCGTTGATCTCCTTGAAGCCGTCCAGGTCAATCGATATCAGTGCGATCTTTCGGCGCTCTTCGTCCGCCAACGTCAGGCTGTGATCGAGACAGTCCTTGAAGCCCGCCCGGTTCGGCAGCCCGGTCAGCGTATCGCAATGCGCCAGCTTGTGCAGTTGCCGACGGGACTCCGAGTGCGCGCGGGCATCGATCCGGTGGCTGGTCAGTCCGGTGCCGAAGACGATCAGCGCGACGGTCGCGACCGCGAACGCCAGCGCCTGAACGGCCGCCGGATCGCTGATCTCCTCGGTGAACGCCATGGGCGTGATCCGAATTGCGGTCATCCCCGTGAAGTGCAGGCTGAGAATGGCGGTCAGCAGGAGAGCGCTTGCAAGCTGTCTGCTCGATCCGCTCTCGTGGCGCAGGGCGACCTCCAATGCGGCCGCGCTGAAGACGACCCCCAGGATCACCGAGGCGATCACGTAGGACTGGTTCCATTCCACGATGCCGACGACATGATAGCCCGCCATGCCGGTGTAGTGCATGGCGGCGATGGACGCGCCGATGATCCCGCCGCCCAGAGTCGCGGTGCAGGGGATCGCGCGGCTCGTCGCAATGAGGAGGCCGACATTGGTGCCGGCAATGACGATCAGCAGCGAGACAGCCGTCAGAATGGGATCAAAACTCACCGGGACATTGGGGGTGTAGGCGATCATCGCAATGAAATGCGTGCACCAGCTTGAAGCGCCGGCAGCCACAGAGGTCAGAAAATACCAGCCGAGTCGCTGCGATCCGTTTTCCCTGTCGGATTGGCTGAGCAAAACCAGCGTCGTCCATGTTCCGGCGACGCATACAATCACTGCGATGGCCAGTACCCACAGGATATGGCTGTCAGTAATACAGCTCACTACCGCATTCATTTTACGCAACTCGATATTGTATTATCTGCAATGGTTTGACGCTGAGTGCCGTGCCACACTATAAATGCCGAGTTAAGCGTGAGTTAAAGTTTTCAATATCGAAATTTGACGCAAGTCATAAGGTTTTGCTTGTAGGTAAAACCACAACGCGCTGCATCTGCATTGCCGGCGCGGCATGTTTTGGCTGCGCGATGGCGATGCCGGCGGCCGCGTTGCCGGCTAGAGCGTTTCCTTGTTAAATGGAACCATTCTGCGGAGACGAATTTTGTCGAGGATCAAGAGGATTGGCGAAGGGCATATCGCGGATATGGCCGAGACGGGCCTCGCCGATAATCGGGAAAATTCATCCCGCCCAAAGGGTTGGTCGAAACCGGCCGTCCGCCGCGTCAACGGCCTCCGCCGTAGCATGGGCTACGCCGTTCGCCCGTTTCCTCGCGGATCGAACCGGTTTGGACCAACAGAATTGATTCCATTTAACAAGGAAACGCTCTAAGAGCCGGCGGGCCGTTGTCGCACGTCTCGTCCGCGCGTGAGCACGAACAGATTGCCAGCGAGCACGCACAGCAGGCCGGCGAGCGCGCCAGGGGTCCATTGATAACCCTCCACGACCGTGGAGATCGCCAGAGCCACGATCGGAAACATCACGGTGGCGTATCCGGCGCGTGCCGAACCGATGCGTCCGAGCAGGGTCAGATAGCAGGCAAAGGCGAGGACGGTGGAAAACACCACCAGCCAGACAAGCCCGCCGATGTAGGCCGGGGTCAGTTCCATGATGAAGGCGTCGCCCTTGATCCTGGCGAAGACCGCCAGAAACGCCGCGCCATAGACCATCCCCCAGGCGTTTGCGGAGACGACGGGCAGCCCGCGCGCCTGATTCGACGCCGACAGCATATTGCCCAGGCAGAAGGACACGGTGCCGGCGGCGCAAAATCCCAGGCCGACGAGGGCGTCGTGATTGATGCGGGTGCCGGCGATCTGCGGCCAGAACATCAGTGCGATGCCGCAAGCTCCCAGAATGCCTCCGATCAGCACCCGCCGGGAAATGCCCTGGCGGAAAATCACGGCCGCGAGGAGCAGATTGATGATCGAGGTGAGCGAGAACACCACCGACAGCAGGCCGGAGGGCAGATGAAGCGCGCCGTAGTAGAACAGCACGAAGTTGGTCGAGAAGATCATCCCGCCGAGGCCCGCGAAGCGCAGATGGTCGCCGACCGCGAACCGCAGCCGCCGTCGCGAGACCATCGCCCATGTCATCATCAAGGTTGCTGCGAACAGGAAGCGCCAGAACACCGAGACCTCGGGCGCCACGACGCCGACTTGCATCTTCAGCGCCAGCCAACTGGTGCCCCACGAAAACAGCACCAGTGCATAGAGACCGAAGTCGACGGGCATCATCGCCGATGTCCGCGCGGAGGACAGCGCCAGGTGGCGGGTGGCGGACGTGGTTTCGGTGGCAATCGTCATGGAACGTCGAAGCTTTCGAGGCGACCCGGAACACTGCCGGTCTGAATGGTCTTGAGCGGGTGCGTGGCGACGCAGGCCCGGCCGGCGGGCATCGGTGCCGCGTGTCAAGGATCTGCGCGTTCCATCATTCCGTCCAGAGAATGTTTCTAATCGAATCGATCAATTTTTGTGGTGAATGGAGGCGCGGGCCGTCCTTCGCGCGGGCTTTTGAGCTATGCCTGCCCGCTCGGGTGCCACAGCGGGCGGAAGCCCGCTTTGAGTGCGGCGCATGTCACCGGTGGCGTCAGCAGCCAGGCAGAGGCGATCTTGGCGCGCGGGCGTGGTGCGCCGTAGCCGTCGGGCGACCAGGGAAACGCCTGCGGGCCACGCAGGGCGAAGGATGTGCCGGCTGCATCGTCCGTTGGCGTCGCGATCATCGCGCCGTCGGGCAGGCGGGCGACGGCGGCGGCATCGAGCGGCCGCGCGCGGGCGTCCTGCCGGCGCTCGTCATGCAGGACCCTGTCCATCTCATCGGCTTTCGGAGGTGCGTCGAGACCCTGTGCCGCGGCCCAGGATCGCGCGAAGGCGGCAGCGTCCCTGCGGCGGCACTCGAAACACGGCCGGTGGCCGGCGGCCAGTGCCGTCACCTCATCGAGGAAGAACAGCTCCGTGTAGCCTGTGCCCATCACCGCGCGGCGACGCCCTTTGAAGGCGAGCAGGCAGCAGATCCACCGTCGCGACGCCCAGCGGCGGGAGCTCAGCGCGCGTGTTCGCGGGTCGTGAATGCGGCCGCCGCGGTTGCCGAACAGGGTGCCGCGCGCCTCATGCGCGACGATCTCGCCAAACGGCGTCACCCGGTTCTGCAGCGGCATGGCCGGTCCTATTTCAGCACCCAGTCCTGCGGCGTGACGCCCTTGTCCGCGTACTCCTTGACCTTGTCGTTGGAGTAACGCTGGAACCCGGTTTCCGCCTGCGCTCCGGACCGGATCCATTCGAAGAAATGATAGAAATAGAACGGCGGCAGGTAGCCCTGGATGCGGGCGAGTTCGGCCGTGCGGCCGTCCTTGCCGGCCACCTCGGCCGGATCGTTGGGGAAGAACTGGATGGTTGGCGTGAAGTTGACCGCCCAGCGCCGGGCGATGGCGCGCTCCTCGTCGGTTTCGCCGTCGAAGTCGGTGACCTCGCGGGCGCCGAACAGGTTGAGCTGCACAATGGCGAAGTTTTCCTTGAGGTAATCGGCGATGTCGGGGCGCGCCAGATTGATCTCATGGGTCTTGCGGCAAAACGGGCAGCCGGCCTGCTCCCACATCACGGCGAAATGCTTGCCGGCCTCGGCGGCTTCCGTGAGATCGGCCTCCAGTTCGAGAAAGCTCTGAACAAACCAGTCCTGATGATAAAGCCCGTCGTCGCCGAGTTCGGCCGCGGCGGCGCGCGCGATTTTCAGCGGCAGTGCGAGGGCTGCTGCGCCGCCCGCGGCGACGCCCATGAGATGACGACGTGTGAACATGACCGGCTCCCTGAATCGGCGCGGCGACGCTGAGCGGTGCTCAGGGTCAAAATATTCTTGTCTGTGAATGTAATCGCAAGTTTCCGGAATTCACAAGCCTTGCCCGCCGACATTTGCAGCGGTGCGGCGCCGGACCGGCGGCGGGGCATGGACCTCCGGCGTCCCGACCAGTCGGCTCGTCGTGCGTCGCCACCATATCGACTCTGTTTATGAGTCCATGACCTAGTCCGACAGCACGCTGCGAATGGCCGCGACCTTGCACGGCTTGGCGAGTGTGGCGACGATGTTGAGGTCGGTATCAGCGGCAATGGCGCGGGTCGAGTTGATGTAGCTGGCGCTGGATCCGGACATGATCACGACCTTGGCCTTGCAGCCGCGTTGCGACAGCCATTGCACAAGCTCGACCCCATCCATCTCCGGCATGATCACGTCCATGAAGATATGCGTCGGGTCGAACTGATCGTACATTTTGCGGAATTCCGAGGGACGGGTGGTCTTGCAGACGTCAAAACCCAGTTTTGTTGCGATCCTCTCGATTATTTCTCCGAACTCGATCTCGTCGTCGACGACCAGAAGTCGTTTATCCATTTCGGTGTGTCCCGTGGCGTGCACTGTGACGGACCGTTTGTTGATCGTTGCTCATAGTGGTCCGATAGATAGGGCATTTTGATGTTTCGTCCGGGCACAATTCCTTGCGTGACCGGAACCTCAAATGACTGGCGTGGCAGAATCGCACGCACCGCAAGCGCCACGCGGCGCTGGCCTGATTTTTGCGAAAACGTTCCTGCTTCCGAAAATATCCGTTGAATTGCGCCCCTACGTAGAGAGGTCGATCCCAAAAGGCCACAGGGTCAATGCAGGTTTCCTGTTGGAATCTCATGACGGCGAAGACTTCCTCCCTGGGTGCCTGTGAAAGCGCAACGGAGTTCCTTCTCTTCGAAAGGATATCAGAAAATGTCCGTACATATTGCTGTTTTGGACAATTATTGCGCTGTGGTGTCTTCGGCGTTTACACTTGTGCCGCGCAGCAACGACGCAGCGATCAAAAATGTCGAAGCGCCGTGCGCCCGACCGCATCGCGCGCTGCCGCGCGCGGCATGAAGGCGTTGCGACAGATCGTTTCCGCATCGTCCTGCGCAGCCGGATGCCTGTCGGATCCGGGGGTCAATTTTCTGTGATGATCACATGCAGTGACCGCGGTCCATGGGCCCCCAGGATGAGTTTCTGTTCGATGTCGGCGGAGCGAGACGGCCCGGTGATCATGTTGACCACCCGTGGCATGCCCCCCTTGCTGAATTGCTTGCGCAACCCCTCCCAGATGCACTCCATATCGCCGGCAATGTCTGTGATCCTAATCACAATAATGTGGATTTCCGGCAGAAAATTCAAAGTAGTCGGATTGTCCACTCCGGAATGCAGGACCAGGGTGCCGGTTTCGGCAATGCCGCCGATGGCATGCGAGACGGTCGCAATGTCGTCGCCGTGAGAGCGGCCCTCGAGGACCTGCAGGGTGGAGACGTCGGCCCACGGCATGGCCCGCAGGAGCGGGTCGGCGCCCATGCGGACGGACGACGGCAGGTTTCTGGTGCGCAGGAGCTCCGCCACCGCGTGAGGCACGGCCGATGCGTCCGGCACGCGCTGGACCGTCGACTGGACCGCTTCGGCCATCTTGCAAAACAGCGCGACGCGCTCATCCAATGGCAGCTGGCCGCGTTTGGGGATCAGTCCCTTGGGCGCATCCGTCAGTCGTGTCCGCACCGCCTGGCGGCGCGCGCTGTCGTCATCACCGACCTCCAGCGAGGTCCGCAGTCGTCTGAAAATCGCGTCGCGCCCGCTCATGCCGCGTTTCTCCGTCTGGTCTTCTCGCGCCGGGACCAGAGCTGCTGGAATGTCGCGCCCTGGGGCGCCGGCAGGTCCCGGTGCCGCGTCCAGCCACCGGCCATCGGCAGGCTGGAGAATCGCCCTCGCCGTGCGCCCAGCATTGCCAGCACTCCGATCGCCAGGCGTGTCGCCAACTGGTAGAGCGCCGGGCGCCTTGCGAAAAACGCCCAAAGGCCCAGTCCGTAGCGGGCCGCGGAGGGCTGCAGGTGGCGTTCGAATTCGCGGGTCCGCCAGTGCCGCATCATCTTCGGCAAGGGAATGCGCATGGGGCACACGCTCTCGCAGCGGCCGCAGAAGGTGGAGGCGTTGGGCAGGTGTCCGGCCTTGTCGATACCCATCAGCGACGGCGTGAGCACGGCACCCATCGGCCCCGGATAGACCCAGCCGTAGGCGTGTCCGCCAATGGCGTGATAGACGGGACAATGGTTCATGCAGGCGCCGCAGCGGATGCAGCGCAGCATGTCCTGGTATTCCGTGCCGAGCATGCCGGAGCGGCCGTTGTCGAGGATCACCACGTGGTATTCCTCCGGCCCGTCGGGATCGGCCGCCCGCTTCGGTCCCGTCGAGAAGGTCGTGTAGACCGACATGTCCTGGCCGGTCGCGGAGCGCGCCAGAACCCGCAGGATCTGGCTGACGTCCTCCAGCGTCGGGGTCACCTTTTCCAGCGTCGCCACAACGATGTGCACGCGCGGCAGCGTCTGGGTCAGATCGCCGTTGCCCTCGTTGGTGACGATCACCGAGGAACCGGTTTCCGCGATCAGGAAATTGGCGCCGGTGATGCCCACATCGGCGTCGAAATATTTCTGCCGCAGCACGCCGCGGGCCTCGTTGAGCAGGGTTGTCGGTTCGCTGAGGTCGCGGCCTTCGGGCAGATGCGTGTGCACGCGGCGGAAGTCTTCCTCCACCTGGCTCTGGTTCACATGCACCGCCGGCGCGATGATGTGGCTCGGCGCCTCGCCGCGCAACTGGATGATGTATTCGCCGAGATCGGTCTCCACCGGGGTGATGCCGTTCTCCTCGAGGAAGGCGTTGAGGCCGATTTCCTCGGTGACGATCGACTTGCCCTTGGTGACGGTCCGCGCCTTTTCCTCGCGGCAGATGCCGAGGATTATCTGGCAGGCGTCGCCTGCGGTCTCCGCCCAGTGCACATGTCCGCCGGAGGCTGTGACCTTGCTCTCGTATTCCTCGAGATAGAGGTCCATATGCGCCAGCGTGTGGTTCTTGATGTCGCGCGCGCTGTCGCGCAGAGCCTCGAACTCGGGCAGCGCGTCGGCGACGATCCGGCGCTTGTCGATGAAATTGTGCTCGACGTTGGAAAGCGCCCTTTGCAACTGCGTGTCGGCCAGCGCGTCGCGCGCGTTGTCCTTGAACCGTGGCGACGTGATCTGCATTGCGGCGTCCTCCTCCAACTGCTCGGGTGTCAGCGCCGCTTTTCGCCGATCGGGGGTTCGTCGGTCATTCCGGCCAGCACTTCGGCCACATGACGGACCTGGATCGCGGATCCCTCGCGCTTCAGCTTGCCGGCCATGTTCATCAGACAGCCCAGGTCGCCGGCGGCAAGCGTGCCCGCGCCCGAGGCGCGGATGGCCTTGGTCTTCTTGGACACGATGGTGTTGGATATGTCGGCGTATTTGACGCAGAAGGTGCCGCCGAAGCCGCAGCAGACGTCCGGGTCGGGCATCTCCTTGAGTTCCAGACCCTCGACGCTGCCGAGCAGCTTGCGCGGTTGCGCCTGGATGCCGAGTTCGCGAAGTCCCGAACAGCTGTCGTGATAGGTCAGCGTGCCGGGAAACTGCGCCTCGACCGACTCGACCTTCAGGACGTCGGTGAGGAAGCTGACAAGCTCGTGCACGCGGTCCGAAAACGCCTCGGCCCGGGTCCGCCACGTGCTGCCCGCCTCAAACAGCTCCGGGTAATGCTTCATCAGCATGCCCGAGCAGGAGCCCGAAGGCGCCACGATATAGTCATATCCCTCGAACGCCTTGATCGTCGCCTTGGCGATGGCGCGCGCGTCCTCCATGTCGCCGGAATTGTAGGCCGGCTGGCCGCAGCACGTCTGCGCCTTCGGAACCGAGACATCGCAGCCCGCGTCCTCCAGCAACTTGACGGCTGCAAATCCGACCGACGGCCGGAACAGATCGACCAGGCAGGTCACGAACAGGGCGACCCTGGGGGATGCGGATTGAACGCTCATAACGCGACTTTTTCCTGTTTGTCCCGTTTCGGGCGCGGTGCGGGGCGTCTGGCGGCCTTGGCCGCCTTGCGCTGGGCGACGATCGGTCTGTCGTCTTCGCTGAATTGCTGCAGCCGCATCTCCGAGACCTCATGCCACTGGCCGGCGCGCTGCACCTCGCGCATGATGCTCTCGACATAGGCGATGTGGTCGGACGCGGCCTTGCGCGCGGCTCCGGCGTCGCCGCCGACCACGGCCTCGAAGATCGAGCGGTGCTGCTCGAGCAGCCGGTCGCGCGCGCCGGGGTAGCCGTAGAGATACTCGCGGCTGTAGAACACCCCGTCGGCAAGAAGCTGGTAGCAGGCGCGTAGCGTGTGCAGCAGAACGATGTTGTGCGCGCATTCTCCAATCGCGTGGTGGAACTCCACGTCGAGCGCGGCCTCTTCGGAGAAATTCTCGTGCTCGTGCGCCGCTTCCATGGCGCAGAACAACCGGGTCAGGATCAGCTTGTCGGCTTCGGTTGCGCGCTGGGCGGCGAATCCGGCCGTCATGCTCTCCACTTCCTTGCGGTATTCGAGGTAATCGGCGATGGCCGGCGGATGCCGGCGGATCAGGTTGACCACCGGCTCGGAGAACACGGTTCCGATCACGTCGGCCACGAAGGTGCCTTCGCCGTGCCGGCTGGTCAGTAGGCCGCGTTCATCGAGGATCTTCAGCGCGTCACGCAAGATCGGCCGAGAGACGTCAACTTTTTTTGCCAATTCACGTTCGGCCGGCAGGCGCGCGCCGGGCCGCAGAATGCCTTGCAGGATGAGCCGCTCGATCTGCTCCACCACCGCGTCGGCGGTGCGGCTGTGGCTGATCTTGTTGAATGTCATGAAAAAAACTCCATTTTTGGAGCTTTATCTGGAAATGAGCGCTGATGCGGATGAATCCACCGCCGGGCGCCTAACAATTGTGAAAATAGATGCCAGCATGCGCGTTGTCATTGCGCGCCTCTCCCTGTCGTCCGCGCGGATTGTTCCGCTGCTTTGAACGGCAGGCTAGGGGGTCGCGCTTTTCTGGTCAATTTATTTATCCACTTCCCGCAGCGGTTTCACAGTGTCGCGAAGCGGCAACGGCGGTCCCTGTTGAGGTCCGCCGTTTTGGGTGGTCATGGGCGTCCGGTGGACGGCCGATGGTCGGCTAGAGGCTGTCGCGCGGCACCTCGCCCCGGAAGAAGGCGTCGAGATTGTCGAGGGCGCGGAAGCCCATGGCGTCGCGCGTGCGCACCGTCGCGCTGCCGATATGCGGCAGCATGAAGATAGTGTCGTACGCGGCGAAAGCCGGATTGCCGCCGGGTTCGCTGACGAAGCAGTCGAGACCCGCCGCGGACACCTTGCCGCTCTCCAGCGCCGCAATCAGCGCGTCCTCGTCGATCAGCGCGCCGCGCGCGGTGTTCACCACGACCGCGCCATCGGGGAGCAGCGCAAAGGTCTCCGCGTTCATCAGCCCTTTGGTCTCGGCCGTTGCGGGGCAGTGCAGCGACAGGAAATCGGCGACGCCGAGCGCGCCTTCCAGCGTGTCGTGGAAGATGGCGCCGTGCTCCTTGCCGGCGTCCAGCCGGCGGCGATTGTGGTAGTGGACTTCCATGCCGAAGCCGCGGGCATTGCGCGCCACGGCCTGGCCGACGCGGCCCATGCCGACGATGGTGAGCCGCGAGCCGCTGACCTGCTTGCCCACCATGAAGGACGGGCTCCAGATCGACCAGCCGCCCGAGCGCACGATGCGGTCGCCCTCCACGGCGCGGCGCGCGGCGCCCAGCATCAACAGAATGGCGATTTCGGCGGTCGCATCGGACAGCACATCGGGCGTGTTGGTGACCGTGACGCCGCGCGCCTTCAGCGCCGCGAGATCGCAGTGATCGACCCCGACCGAATGGTTGGCGATGATCTTCAGGCGCGGATCCAGCCGGGCCGCGACATCGGCGGAAAAGATTTCCGAATGGCACGGGATCATTGCGTCGACGCGGGCGCTCATGGCGACGATGTCCTCGGCGCTGGAGAGCGTGTCCGCCTCGTTGAGGATGACCTCATAGTCGCGCGCGGCGCGTTCCAGAGTCGCCTGCGACAGGACCCGCGGGATCCAGACGGCGGGCTTAGCGTTCGCCATTTTTGTTCCACGTCTTGCCCAGGATGCATTCCTCATAGAAATCGTAGATCGCCAGGGCCAGCACGAAGAGGATGATCACCCAGAAGGGGAGTCCGCCCTTGAAGCCGGCGAAGCCGGACGAAATGCTCTGCGCCAGGCCGATCACGAAGATGCACAGCAGGATGGTGCCGATCAGCCCGCACAGCAGTTTTGTCGTCTTCCCAAACATCATCGATGCTCCTCAAGCAACGGCCCCCTGGGGCCTGTCTCGCAAAATGTCACGCGCCGTTCAGCCCTCGGCCTGCTGCAGGGCGTCCACGACCCAGCGCGCGGTCCGCAGCAGGCGGTCGTCGGCCTCATAGGTGCCGATCAGTTGCACGCCGATCGGCAAGCCGCGGCTTCCCACCAGCAGCGGCAGGGACACACAGGGCAGGCCCGCCAGCGTCCAGATCGTGCAGAACACGGGGTCGCCCGTGCCTCCGGCCGAGACAGGGGGCGCCTCGCCTGTGGCGCTGGGCGCGATCACCGCGTCATAGTCGTGGAAGAACACGGAAAAGAAATCCCGCGCCGCCTGCATGGTCCCCAGCGCGTCCTCGTATTGCGCGTCGGGGATGCCGCGGGCGCGCTCGATCACCGGTTGCAGAGAGGGACTGATCCGGTCCCAATGCGCCTCGAAGACCTCCCTCAGGTGACGGCAGATCTCGTATTCGTGGATGACCCGCTGGACCTCGACGAGGCCGGCGAAGGCCGGCGGCGAGGGCAGGCGTTCGACGCGCGCGCCCAGCGCCTCGACCACTTCGTTGAGCGCGGCCGCGCCGTCCGCCGTGAGCCGGTCGGCGAAGGGAAGGTCGAACCAGGCGAGCGAGGGTTCCACAGGCACCTCGGCCCGGCAGCCTTCGAGCATGTGCGGCCGGGGGCGCGGGTAGCTGAGCGCGTCGCGCTGGTCGTAGCCGGAGATCGCATCTGTGAGCAGCGCCACGTCCTCCAGCGTGCGGCCGAAGACGCCCACCTGATCCAGGGATTGCGAGGTCTGCAGCAGGCCGGTGCGCGCGATCACGCCGCGCGTCGGCTTGAAGCCGTGCACGCCGCAGAAGGAGGCCGGACGGATCACCGAGCCGTTGGTCTGCGTGCCCACTGCCAGTGGCACGTGGAAGGCGGCGACGGCTGCGGCCGATCCGCTGGAGGAGCCGCCCGGCGTGTGCTCCGTGTTGTGCGGGTTGCGGGTTTGCGCGGGATGCAGGAAGGCCAGTTCGGTGGTCACCGTCTTGCCGAGGACGACGGCGCCGGCGTCGCGCAGCCGCTCGACGATCGTGGCATCGGCGCCGCTTTCGCGGCCCGCAAAGATCGGCGTGCCGCGTTCGGTTGGAAAGTCCGCCGTGTCGATGATGTCCTTCAGCCCGACGGGCACGCCGTGCAGCGCTCCCATCGGCCGGCCGGCGCGGCGGATCTCGTCCATCTCCCGCGCCTGGGCGAGGGCACGCTCGGGATCGAGCTGCGCCCAGGCCTTGATCTGTCCGTCGGTCTCTTTGATGCGGGCAAGGCATGCCTGCACGAGAGATTCCGAGGTGAGGAGGCCGTCCCGGATCTTCCGGGCGGCCTCCGTGGCCGAAAGCGCATTCGGCGTCTGTGTGTCGGGTGTCATGTCCATGTCAATCACGGAACGTAGACGCCGAACAGGTAGTCGGGCAACCACAGCGCGATGGCCGGGAATTCGTGCATCAGGACCATCGACAGGATGACAATGGCCAGATACGGCAGGATCCCCTTGAAGATCTCGATCAGCTCGATCTGCTTCTTCAGCACCCCCTTCAGGTAATAGGCCGACATCGCCATGGGCGGCGTCAGGAACGAGGTCTGCAGGTTGAGCGCCACCAGCATGGCGAAGAAATACGGATTGATGCCGAATGTATCGAGCATCGGCAGGAAGATCGGCACGAAGATGATCAGAATTTCCGACCATTCCAGCGGCCAGCCGAGCACGAAGATGATCAGCTGCGCCATGATCAGGAACTGCCAGGGCTCCAGATCCATGCCGATGACCCAGTCCGAGATCAGGTCGTGTCCGCCGAGATAGGAGAACACCGAGGCGAAGGTCCAGGAGCCGACGAACAGCCAGCACACCATGGCGGTGGCCTTGGCGGTGAGGAAGACGCTTTCGGTCAGCTTCTTCCACACGCTCTTGTAGGCGAAGCGCAGGCAGGCGAGCCAGAGGCCGAACAGGGCGCCGAGCACGGGAATGACCACGATCTGCCAGAGCGCCGGATTTTCGACCTGCGTGTAGAAGATGAGGAAGGCGGCCACCGCGAAGGCGGCCATGGTCGGATCCTTGAGCGTCACATTTCGCTTCAGCACCTGCTCCACCGGTCCGAGATAGAGCGTGGCCAGGAACAGCCCGCCGAGCGCGCCCATGGCCGCGGCCTCCGCCGGCGTCGCCAGCCCGCCGAGAATCGACCCGAGCACCAGCATGATCAGCATGGTCAGCGGCACGAAGGAGACCAGCAGGTCGAGATAGATCTTGCCAATGGGCGGCACGTCCTCGGCGCGCGGCTTGGGCGCGATGGAGGGGGTCAATGTGGCCCGGATGATCACGTAGAGGATATAGAGGCCGGCGAGCATCAGCCCCGGAAACACCGCCGCCGCATAGAGCCGCAACGGCGACAGATCGGCGATTGCCGCATAGACGATCAGCATGATCGACGGCGGGATGAGGATGCCCAGCGTGCCGCCGGCGCAGATCACGCCCGAGGCGAAGCTCTTGTTGTAGTTGGCGTTGGCCATGGCGGGATAGGCGAGCAGGCCCATCAGGGTGACCACCGCGCCGACGATGCCCGACGCGGTCGAGAACACCGCGCAGGTCAGCAGTGCGGCGATCGCCAGCGAGCCTGGAAGGTTCCGCGCCGCCATGTAGAGCGAGAAGAACAGCCGGTCGACGATGTTGGCGCGTTCCACCACGTAGCCCATGAACAAGAACAATGGAATGGCGACGAGCGTGTCGTTCTCCATCACCGAGTAGGTGTTCTGGTTCAGCAGGTAGAAGATATTGTTGTTGAAGATGTCGGAGAAGGTTTCCACGCCGCCCTGGTAGTAGGCGTAGTAGCCGAAACCGACGCCCATGGCGATCAGGGTGAAGGCGATCGGAAAGCCGAGCAGTACCAGTACAATGAACAGGCACAGCATGAAAATGGCGACTTCAGGGTTTGTCATCGTCGTCTCTCGTCGTTGCGTTGCTGTGTCTGATCAGCCGATGATTTTCTTCGGGATGTCGGAGTCCGCGAGCAGGTCCTCGGTCTCGCGGACGTCGTCCAGCCGTTCAATCCAGACGCCGGATTTCATGGCCTTCCAGCAGCGCAGAAGCTCGGCCACTCCCTGAAGGATCAGCAACCCTCCGGCGACCGGGATCAGGGTCTTGAAGAAGTAGATCTGGATGCGGGCGGGGCTGTTCCAGCTGACCTCCTTGTAGCGCCAGCTGTCGGAGGCGATTTCCATGCCGTACCAGAACAGCGCCAGCATGCCGGGGAAGAAGAACAGCAGGTAGAGAAGGAAGTCGATCCGCGCCTGCCAGCGCACGGGGAACAGCCGGTACAGCACGTCGCCGCGCACATGGGCATCCTGCGCCAGGGCGTAAGGTCCCGCCATCAGGAACAGCGCGCCATACATCTGGACCATCATGTCGAAGGCCCAGACGGTCGGCGCGTTCAGCACGTATCGGACGAAGACCTCGTAGGACACGGAGAATGTCAGGATAAGGATGCACCATCCGAAGGCGCGTCCCACCCAGACGCTCAGGCCCTCGATCGCATAAATGATCTTGTTCACGTCTGCTTCTTCCCTTGCAGCACTATGGGGACGGGGCCTGTCGGCGGCCCCCGTCTTTTCTTGGTTTTGTTCTTCCAGATCAGCCGAAGTAGTGCTTGTAGGCGAGCTTGTAGTCCGGCTGGTTGAGGTTCAGGTAGCCCATCACGTTCTTGGCGTAGGCCTTCTGCGACTCGATCACCTTGGCAAAGAACGGATCCTCGCCGGAGATCCGGTCGACGACCACGTCCCAGGCATCCAGCTGGGCCGCCATGACGTCGTCCGGCGTGCGGAACACTTGCACGCCCTGCTCTTCCTGCAGGGTGTTGAGGTCGTCCGCGTAGCGCTTGGTGTTGTGCCAGTAGAAGTTGGAGTTCTCGGCCTCGGACGCATATTTGAGGATCGCCCGCTGCTCTTCCGGCAGGGCTTCGAACTTGCGCTTGTTGAAGGTGACCTCAAAGAATTCCTGGCTCTGGTGGAACGAGGCCAGGTGATAGAACTTGGAGACGTCCTGCATGCCGAAGTCGCGGTCCGAGGTCGGGTTGTTGAATTCGGCCGCGTCGATCAGGCCGGACTTCATGGCCGGCTGAATTTCGCCGCCGGGAAGCTGCACGACCGACATGCCCATTTCCAGCAGAACGTCTGCCGCGAGGCCCACGGTGCGGTACTTCAGGCCCTTCAACTGGTCGACGCTCTTGATCTCTTCCTTGAACCAGCCGAGCGGCTGCGCCGGCATCGGGCTGTTGAAGAAGGACACGATGTTGAGGCCGAGCGAGCCCATCAGCTCATCGAAGAGTTCCTGTCCGCCGCCATAGTTGACCCAGCCCAGCACTTCCTGCGAGGACCAGCCGAAGCAGGGGCCGGTGCCGAACAGCGATGCGGTCTTGGACTTGGAATACCAGTAGGCCGGCACGTAGTGCGCGGCATCGAGAACGCCGCGGTGAACCGCGTCCTGCATCTGGCTGGTCTTGACGACAGAATCCACGGACAGAAGGTCGATCTTGAGATC
This sequence comes from Breoghania sp. L-A4, assembly GCF_003432385.1. Classification (NCBI taxonomy): domain Bacteria; kingdom Pseudomonadati; phylum Pseudomonadota; class Alphaproteobacteria; order Hyphomicrobiales; family Stappiaceae; genus Breoghania; species Breoghania sp. L-A4. The sequence goes on from NZ_CP031841.1 coordinate 904,706, forward strand.
CTTGCCGGCCATGGCATGAACCCGGTCTACATAGGACTTGGCGTTTTCGAGGAAGATGCCGCCGCCCAGGCGGCCTGCATTTTCAGTACGGTTGGTTCTGCCCGCGCGATCGCAGGCGCGGCGAGCGTGCCGGCGGTAGCCGTCGCAGCAAGCGCGCTGCCTTTCAGAAACCGCCTCCGGTTCAGAGTTTCAGTCATGATTTCCTCCCGTTTAAACCGGCGCCTTTTCGCAGCGCCCTCAATGTTAAACATTGAAACCTAAGCACCATCACTGCGTAAGGACAAGTGCGTGCGCGCGTTTTGGTGCAGCGCGTCATATCGATTCTGCATCTGCCGCAGATGTGGCGCATGCAGCCGTCGCATGAAATGCATCGAATGCTGCAAGTGCGAGTGAATATTGCATTGCGGCGCGTGGCGAGCACACGCCGTGCTTGTGGCGGCATTCGGGGTTTCCGCGGCAGCGTCGCGCGGGTCAGGTGCCGGGATCCGGCGGCGCGCGCGCATGTGTAGGCCGGTACCGCGCCGCGATCGCACGCACGAATACGCGGGTCTATGTACAAGCGGTCGCTTGTCGTTTGCGGGCAGGGGATTAGGCAGGTGCAAGCTGCGCGGAATCTCATTTATGAAGATTGGCGTTCGTCGCTTCAGGCCTCCTTCGCGAGCTTGCCGCGAGCGCCGCGCGCAGCTCGGGAGCGGTGGCCGAGCCGGTGAGCGAACGGCCTCTCGGGATGGTCTGGTTCCCGCCGCGCAGGCGCGCCGATGCGAGTCGTGAGGACAGCGGGAGGCATCGCCGACGCCGGGCCCGCGCCGCATTGTTGCGTCTGGCCGAAAGCAGTTTCAACGGTACGGGCAAAATAACATCTGTGTGTAGAGTGCGCCGCCCGCGTCATGAGCCGGCCCGATGCGGGGCAAGGGATGCCGGTCTCCCGGGGCGTCGCGGCCGGCCTGTACGGCTGCCGCGCCATGCGTCGCATTGTCAGGCGTGACAGGGCGCTGGTCCTGCATCACAATCGCCGCATGAACGAACCAGCAAACACCGCGGCGCGCGAAGCGTCTGGATCCGCGCCTGGCGGCGAGTCGGCCGACGCCGGCACCACTCCGTCCAACGGCGAACTGTTTGCGCCGCATCCCCTGCGGCAGATGGTGCTTGGCGAGATGCACGCGCGGCCCTTCCAGCTTGTGCAGACGCCGCGCGTCTTCCTGCACTATGGGTTTGCCACCGATGACGCGGCCGCCCAGGTGGACCGCGAGTGGTTCAAGGGCTTTTGCCAGGCGCAGGGGGTCGGCGGTCCGAGCCGCGGCGAGCGTCACTTCACGGTGGCTTTCGCCGGTGGGTTGTTGCGCTGGGAGCGCCACGCGGAATTCACCACCTATACGTGGGACGGCGCGCCCGCAGCCGGGTCCGGGGTATTCGGGCCTCTGCCGGCCAACACACCGTTCGGCACGAAATTCCGCGCGCCCGGCCCGCTGCTGGTGGCCGCGCGCCTCGATCTGATCGCCGGGAAGGCCGGGGAGCCGATCGACTTTGCCGGGCTGTTCGACATGACGAGTCTCGCCGCGTCCCAGGTCGATGCGGGAGCGGCGGTGGCGGCGACCGACTTTCGACAGGACGGCGACGGACGCACGCGGATTCTGGTTGTCGACACCGGCGACGCCCCCCAGGGGATCGGCTCCGTGTGCCAGCGGCTCTTGGAGGTGGAGACCTACCGCACGCTGGCGCTGCTTGGCCTGCCGGAGGCCCAGCGCCTCGCGCCGCAGATCAGCGCCACCGAAAGCAGTCTCGCGACCATCGCCTCGGAGATCCTGGAGAGCACCGGACTCGACGCCAACCAGGCGCTGCTGCACGAACTTTCGCAGATGGCGGCCGAAGTGGAGGCGGGGTCCGCCGCAAGCGGCTACCGGTTTGGCGCCAGCCGGGCCTACGACGAGATCGTCACCCTGCGGCTTGCGGCACTGGGCGATGTGGCCCTGCCGGGCTGCAATTCGTGGCGCGGGTTCCTGGCGCGCCGGCTCCGCCCGGCGATGCGGACCTGCGAGACGACCGAGGAGCGGCAGAACGCCCTGTCGCGCAAGCTGGCGCGCGCCGCGACCTTGCTGCGTACGCGCGTCGACGTCGAACTCGAGCGCCAGAACCGCGATCTGCTGGAGGCCATGAACCGGCGCGCGCGGCTGCAGCTGCGGCTGCAGCAGACAGTCGAGGGCCTGTCGGTGGCCGCGATCAGCTATTATGTGGTCGGGCTCATCGGCTACGTCGCCAAGGGCGGCAAGGAGCTTGGGCTGCCCTATGACGCGGGCATCCTCACGGCGGCGGCCGTGCCGCTGGTGCTGCTGGTGATCTGGTGGCTTGTCCGGCGCATTCGCCGCCATCATGACGAGGCCGACGAATAGGGCCCTGACACAAAAGCCGCGCACGAAAAAGCCGGGCGCGGCGCCCGGCTTCGGTGTCGTCGTATGGCGATCGCTCCGCGTGTTTCGCGGAACAGGCGCGCTATTTCATCGTGCCGTCGGCATTGAACTGGCCGAGATAGGCGAGGACGTCTTCGATGTCGTCGTCCTTCTTCAGGCCAGCGAAGGCCATCTTGGTCTTCGGGACAACGTCCTTGGGCTTGTGCAGATAGGCCGTCAGCGTCTCCGCGTCCCACACCTTGCCGTCGGCGCCGAACTCGGTCATCGCGCTGGAATACTTGTAATCCTCGACGCTGGCGACCACGCGTCCGATGATGCCGTTCAGCTCGGGTCCGACCTTGTTCTTCGCATCTTCGCCAACCGCATGGCAGGCTTTGCATTTCCGGAAGACTTTTTCACCCTTGTCGACGTCTCCATCGGCGAGGCTCGCGGCCGTGCTCGCCAGGAGGGCGGCGCCGGCTATGAGGATCAAACGCTTCATTCTGTCTCTCCCATTCATTCCAGGTCAGGCCCGTTTTGGCGACTGCAATTCGCGCGCAGTCTCGCAAGGCGCTTGGCAAATGAAAACCAGACCATATGTCGCGGAACAATAAACCTTATGACCTATATGGCAAAATTATGCCAACGGCGGGCACCGGTTGCCCGTTCTCATTGTCTGTTTCCGGCCGATCCTTGCTCGTTTCTGCGCGGCGACGCGCTTTCGGGACAGCGCCTTGCATCGCGCGGCGAGGCGCTCCTTGCAGCACGACGCGGCCGCGGTCGCTGAAGAGTCCAACATGGCCGTTGACGGCGTCACCCCGCGGCGGCAACCGGCGGCAGGGCGAGCAAATCGGCCAGCCCGTCGTCCCAATAGGGATCGGGGCCGTAGAGCTGCGCCAGATAGTCGATGAACACCCGAACCTTGGCCGGGAGGAAACGCCGGCTGGGATAGACGGCGTAGATGCCGACGTGTTTGGAGGCGCGGAATTCCGGCAGGATGATCTTCAGCCGGCCGTCGCGCAATTCCTCGCCGACGTCCCACGTCGACCGCAGCGCAATGCCGGCGCCGGCGATCAGCGCCTCGCGCACGACCTCGCTGGAGTTCGTCGACAGCCGTCCGGTGGCGCGAATGACGATTTGTCCATTGGGTCCGTCCAGCCGCCAGGGATCCTGGTTGGCGGCGGCAAGGCACACGTGGCCGCTCAGCGCGTCGATCGAGTCCGGTTCGCCGTTCTTTTCCAGATAGGACGGGCTGGCGCACAGAATGCGATGGTTGCGGGCAAGCCGCCGGGCGACGAGACTGGAATCGGAAAGTTCGGCGATGCGGATCGCCACATCGTAACCTTCGCCGACGATGTCGACAAATTCGTCGGAGAGTTCCAGATTGACGCTGAGGTCAGGATTGGCGTCGAGAAAGGGTCCCAGATGCGGTGCGATATGCATGCGGCCGAAGGAGGTGGGGGCTGCGACCTTCAGCGTGCCGCGCGCCAGCGCCGAGCGGCGCGAGACGAAGGCTTCCGCCTCTTCCATCGAGGCGAGAATGGCGACGACGCGGTCGAAATAGCCCTGTCCCGCTTCGGTCAGCGCGATTTGCCGCGTGGTCCGCTGCAGAAGCCGTGTGCCGAGGCGATCCTCGAGCCGGCGCAGCCTCTTGGAGACCACGGCCGGCGACAGCCCCATTTCGCGTCCCGCGGCCGACATGCTGCCGGCGGTGACGACGCGTGCGAAGATTTCCATGTCCGAGAAGCTATTCATTTTCAATCTTCCGGAAACAATAATTCGTCCAGAGGCGGCATACAGGCCCCCGGTCCGATTTGCCATAGTCCGCGCCGGGACGTTGGAAGCAGGGCGTTTTCGGCTCGCTTGTCGTCGACGGCAGGTTTCCTACTTTCAACGAAATGGAATATATGAACAACAAAAACCTGAACAGCGCGAAATGCGGGAGAACGCCATGTCGGGCCTGATGATGCCGAAACCGGATGCGGCGACACTGGAGCGGCGCGACGAGATCGTGCGCGCCTTGTCGGCCATCGTCCCGGGCGAGGGCGTGATTTCGGGCGAGACCGAAATGCGTCCCTATGAGAGCGACGGGCTGACCGCCTACCGGCAGTTGCCGTTCGTCGTCGTGCTTCCCGAAACGGTCGATCAGGTCTCGCGCGTTCTGCGCTATTGCTATGAGAACGACGTCAAGGTCGTGCCGCGGGGCGCGGGCACCTCGCTGTCCGGCGGCGCGCTGCCGCTGGCCGACGGCGTGCTGATGTCGATGATGAAGTTCAATCAGGTGCTTGAGATCGATTTCGCCAACCGCGCGGTGGTCGTCCAGCCCGGCGTTACCAATCTCGGCATCACGCGTGCGGTCGAGCATGAAGGTTTCTATTACGCGCCCGATCCCTCCTCGCAGATCGCCTGTTCCATCGGCGGCAACATCGCGGAGAATTCCGGCGGCGTGCACTCGCTCAAGTACGGGCTGACGACCAACAACGTCCTGGGTCTCGAAGTGGTGCTGATCACCGGAGAGGTGATCCGCATGGGCGGCAAGCACCTGGACTCCGAGGGCTACGACATGCTGGCGCTGATGACCGGCTCGGAAGGCCTGCTCGGCGTTGTCACCGAGGTCACCGTACGCATCCTGCGCAAGCCGGAAACCGCGCGCGCGCTGCTGGTGGGCTTCGCGTCCAGCGAGGACGGCGGCCAGTGCGTGGCCGATGTCATCGCGGCCGGCATCATTCCCGGCGGCATGGAGATGATGGACAAGCCGGCGATCCACGCCGCCGAGGCCTTCGTCAACGCGGGCTATCCGCTCGACGCCGAGGCGCTGCTGATCGTCGAACTGGACGGCCCCGAGGCCGAGGTGGATCATCTGCTGGAACGCGTCGAGGAAATCGCCAGGGCGAACAAATCGACCTATCTGCGCGTCTCCACCTCCGAGGAGGAGCGCAACACCTTCTGGGCGGGGCGCAAGGCGGCGTTCCCCGCCGTCGGCCGCATCTCGCCCGACTACTACTGCATGGACGGCACCATCCCGCGCAAGGCCCTGCCCAGGGTCCTGGCGCGGATGCGCGAGCTTTCCGAGCACTACGGATTGGCCGTCGCCAACGTGTTTCACGCGGGCGACGGCAATCTGCATCCGCTCATTCTCTATGACGCCAATGTGCCCGGCGAACTCGAGAAGGCGGAAGACTTCGGCTCGGACATCCTGCGGCTCTGCGTCGAGGTCGGCGGCGTGCTCACCGGCGAGCATGGCGTGGGCGTGGAGAAACGCGACCTGATGCCGGAGATGTTCAACGAGGTGGATCTGGCGCAGCAGATGCGCGTCAAATGCGCCTTCGACGAGAAACAGCTTCTCAATCCCGGCAAGGTGTTTCCGCAGTTGCGCCGCTGCGCCGAGCTCGGCCGCATGCACATCCACAAGGGCAAGCTGCCCTTCCCCGATATTCCGCGGTTCTAGAAGGTCCCGGCAATGGCAGAGAATTTCAAGCCGCGGACGGCGGAGGAACTGCGCGAGGCGGTGGCCTGGGCGGTGGCGGAGGAGCAGCCGCTGGAGATTCGCGGGCATGGATCCAAGGCCGCGCTCGGCAGGCCGACGCAGGCGGGCCACATGGTGGATCTCGGCGATCTGTCCGGTGTGACGCTGTATGAGCCGGATGAACTGGTGCTGACGGCCAGGGCCGGCACGCCGCTCGCCGAGATCGAGACGCTGCTCGCCGAACACAATCAGGAACTGGCGTTTGAGCCGATGGACTACGGTTTGCTGCTGGGCGAGCGTGCCGGGCGCGGTACGCTGGGCGGGCTCTATGCCACCAATCTCGCAGGGCCCCGGCGCATCAAGGCGGGCGCCGCGCGCGATCACGTCCTGGGCGTACAGGCTGTCTCCGGCCGTGGCGAGGTCTTCAAGTCCGGCGGCCGCGTGGTCAAGAACGTCACGGGCTATGATCTGTCCAAGGCCATCGCGGGTTCCTGGGGCACGCTGGCGGTGGCCAGCGAGGTCACCTTCAAGGTGCTGCCGAAGGCGGAAACCCAGGCAACGATTGCGCTCACGGGTCTCGATGATGCGCGCGCCGTCGACGCGCTGGCAGCCGGGATGGGCTCCTCTGCGGAAGTCTCGGCGGCCGCGCATGTACCCGCCGATACCGCTGGACGGTTTGGCGTGGACATGCCGGGCGGCGGACATGCCGTGACGCTGCTGCGGCTGGAAGGCATCAGGCCGTCGGTCGACTATCGCGCCGAAGCGTTGAGCGCGCTGCTGGCGCCCTTCGGATCTGTCGAGCGTGTCGACGCCGCACCGTCGGCGGTGATCTGGCGCGCGATCCGCGACGTGACCGCTTTCGCGGGATCGTCCGATCCGGTGTGGAAGCTGTCGGTGACCCCGAGCGAGGCGCCGGCGGTGCTCGGGCGCATCCGCTCTAGCGTCGATTGCCATGCCTACTACGACTGGGCCGGCGGCTTGATCTGGCTGATGGTGCCCGACGGCGGCGAGGCGCATGCCGACGTGGTGCGCGGGGCCGTGGGGGCTCATGGACACGCGACGCTGATTCGCGCGCCGGCCGCGGTCAGGGCAGCGGTTGCCGTGTTCCAGCCGCAGGAGGCCGCGCTTGCGCTGCTCGGCAAGCGGCTGAAACAGCAATTCGATCCACAAGGCATCCTCAATCCGGGCCGCATGGTTGCGGGGTGTGAGGATTGTGGAACTGACTCGGGGGTCATGAGCCAGCGCGCGGAGGCGCATTTGGAGCCGCGGGTTTCGTTTTACAGCAGGGAGAGTTTCGAAATGAGCATGCAATCGGAAGGCGGCGCCAACAGCTATCTGGAGCCGGGCGGCAACAACGTCACCCTGGTCTACATCCTCTATCTCGCCGCATTCGTGGTCGGATTGACCGCGCTCATCGGCCTCGTCTTCGCCTATCTGAACCGCGGCAAGGGCCCCGCCTGGACGCAGAGCCACTACACCTACCAGATCCGCACCTTCTGGATCGGCCTGCTCTACAGTCTGATCTGCGTGGCGCTGGCGGTGATCGGCATCGGCTTCATCCTGATGATCGCTGTCGCGGTGTGGATGATCATCCGCTGCATCAAGGGCCTGCAGGCGGCCAGCCGGCGCGAGGCGATCGCCGATCCCCAGACGTGGCTGATATGACCTGGCTCATCTGAGCCTGACACCCTCGACCGCCCGACAGGGCTGACAGCTTCAGGAAGGCCGGACACCCGTCCATGCAGACACATTTTACCCTCGCCCAGCTCGCCGATCCGGCAGTCGCGGAATCCGAGAAGATCCTGCGCAAATGCGTCCACTGCGGCTTCTGCACGGCGACCTGTCCGACCTTCCAGATGCTCGGCGACGAGCTCGACTCACCCAGAGGCCGCATCTACCTGATCAAGGAGATGCTGGAAAACGACCGCGCGGCCGACGCGCGCACTGTGCGCCACATCGACCGGTGTCTGTCGTGCCTGTCGTGCATGACCACCTGTCCCTCGGGCGTCAACTACATGCATCTGGTCGATCACGCCCGCACGCACATCGAGGCGACCTACACGCGTCCGGTTGCCGACCGGCTGATCCGGTCGGTGCTGGCCTATGTGCTGCCGCATCCCGGCCGGTTCCGGCTGGCGCTGACGGGCGCGTTCCTCGCCAAGCCGCTGGCGCCGCTGCTGCGCCTGCTCGGCGGACCTTTCAGGCGGATGGCCGCCATGCTGGAGCTGGCGCCGACAAGATCCGCGCCGCCCGCGCAATACCCCGGCCCCGCGACATTCGCCGCCGCATCGCACAGGCGCGCCCGCGTGGCGGTGCTCTCGGGCTGCGCCCAGCCGGTGCTGGCGCCCACCATCAACGACGCCACGATCCGGCTGCTCAACCGCGCCAATGTCGAGGTGGTGCTGCCGAAAGGCGAGGGCTGCTGCGGCGCGCTGGTCCACCACATGGGTCGCGAGCATGACGCGCTGGATGCCGCGCGCAAAAACATCGACGCCTGGATGGCCGAGATCGAGGGCGCCCCGGAAGACGGAAAAGGTCTCGACGCCATTCTGATCACCGCGTCTGGCTGCGGCACCACGGTGAAGGACTATGGCTTCATGCTGCGCGACGACCCGGCCTATGCGGACAAGGCGGCGCGCGTCTCGGCGCTGACCAAGGACATCACGGAGTTTCTCTCAACCCTCGATCTCGGGGCGCCGGTGCGCCCGCATCCGCTCACCGTTGCCTATCATTCCGCCTGCTCGATGCAGCACGGCCAGAAGATCACCCGCGAGCCAAAGGCGCTGCTCACCGCCGCAGGCTTCACCGTCAAGGATGTGCCCGAGGGGCACCTGTGCTGCGGTTCCGCCGGCACCTACAACATCCTGCAGCCCGATCTCGCCCGCAGGCTTCGCGACCGCAAGGTCGCCAACATCGAGAAGACCACACCGGATTGCATCGCCACCGGCAACATCGGCTGCATGACCCAGATCGCCGGCGGCACCGACATTCCCATCGTGCACACGGCGGAGCTGCTGGACTGGGTCTACGGCGGGCCGAAGCCGGGAGCGCTGGCGGGGCGGTAGGGGAGGAAAGCGTGTCGTGTCGCCGGAGACCGGACGTCGCTGCTGCGCGAGCTTGCTGGCAGAATCACGCGGCTCCGATTTCCTTGCTGTCGATGATCGTCCCATGGCGAATTCCTCCTTCCCATAAATAGCACGGAAAGAAGGTTAAGTGGACAGATCAACCGAAATTCCGCTGCGGGGCAATCCAGCTGCTGTTGGACTTGCGCCACTCTGTGTAGGGCAAAGCTTGCCTAATGGAGCATTATCGAAGATAAAAAGGACATATCCACTCGGGGATCTGGCGTTGGCAAAAAGGACGAAGCGCCGTCCGTTTGAGATGCCAACCTATTCGGGAGATATTTATGACGAAAACTGGGAGCGAACCTCTTGAACAGGTGGCCTCACTTAAAGTAACGGGACTTTTCGGGAGATTCAACCACCTGATCGAGTTCAATCCATTAAGCGATCTTACAATTATTACCGCTCCGAACGGCTACGGTAAAACAATGTTGATCCGAATTCTTGATGCTTTCTTCAATCGACGCCTACATTTTTTTTGGAAACTTGATTTTCAAGAAATTGTAATTTGCTTCGCAAGCGGCAAAAGAATTTCGATTTCCAGAGAATCAAGAAAAGTCATCAAAGATGATGTTGAAGAACCGGTTGAAGATGCAGAGGAAAAATTAGTTGTTACAATCCGTAGTTCTGGTTTTGGTCATGACGAAGAATTCTATGATGTTAAGCCAAGCGCATCTCCGCGTGCCATTTCATACATCGATCGACACCTTCCGGTTGACAGAGTCGGGGCAGGCCGTTGGCTTGATGTTACTCTTGGAGAGGTTCTCAGTACGAACGAGGTTCTCGAAAAATACGGGCACTTGCTGCCAGAAGGGTATGCGGCCCACACGAAGACACCGACATGGCTTACGGAGGCTATTGGGGCTGCTGACACGCATTTGATCGAGACGCAGCGCCTTCTCTCTTTGGAGTCCGAAGAAGATCCGAGATTTCGAAACAGAGGCCGATACTCTAAGTACTCTTCTGTAGTTGACGAAGATGCAGAAGATTTGTCCGAGCGCATCGGCAACATACTTACAGAATATGCAAATGAATCCCAAAAACTTGATGAGTCTTTCCCAAAACGTATCATCGACGTTTTTTCAGATAGGCCTACTCAAGACACTTTGCAGATCGTAGATGGTGAAGATCAAATTCGCGCGCGCCTAAGCGAATTAAGTAAAAAACGCGATAGACTTGTAGAGGTTGGTTTGATTGGTGAGACTATAAGTGAACCTATTCAACCTAGCGATATTTTCCAACAAGAAGTTCTCAGGAAGTTTCTTTCGATATATATTGTAAATACTGAAAATAAGTTAAGAATTTTTGATGATATATATGAAAAAATCCGACTTTTTAAACAAATAATTGATGAGCATTTTTCATTCAAGCGAATTGACTTTAGTAAGCAGAGCGGAATCGAGATTCGAGACCAAGATACAGACACAAAAATCCCACTTTCAGAACTTTCATCGGGGGAGCAGCATGAACTGGTTCTTATCTATGAACTGCTGTTCAAAGTGAAAGATGGTTCATTGATTTTGATCGACGAGCCGGAGCTTTCACTGCATGTTGGATGGCAAAAACGATTTATTTCGGATATCCAAAAAATACAAAGACTAAAACATATGACTTTTGTTATAGCTACACATTCTCCACAAATCATTAATGATAAGTGGGATCTCGTCCAGGACTTAGCCTCGTAGGATCTAGCAATGAGTAGTGTAAAAGACGAGATCACCGGTCAAACACTGGCTAACCAAATCATGTTAGAGAAAGCGTCCCACAGTGGTAGCTTTTTATTGGTTGAGGGAAGCTCAGACGCTAGTATGTTTGCAAATTTTTCAGATAAAAAACAATGTTCAATTGTTGTTTGTATCGGATGGAAAAATCTATTTGAGTCTATTAGCATTCTTTCTGAACTACAACAAACCCAAATTCTTGGTTATTGTGATCGAGATTATTCAGATATCGTTGGTTACTCAGAATATAATGGGTCCATTGTTTTTACTGATGAGAATGACATAGAAACACAAATAATATGCTCTGAAGCTCTCGGGAAAGTTCTGGAGGAGTTTGGGCACACTGATCGCATCGCCGCAGAAATAGACCGAGAAAATACGTCGCCATCAGAATTGGTTCTTCAGTGGTCGCAAGCCACGGGCGCACTGCGGTTATTATCTGCGCAAAACAGATGGAAACTCAAGTTCAAGGATATGAAGTATAAATTCGTTGATACGAACAGTCCGGAATTTTGCATCGTCCAAACGGTTCGATATGTCGTTGGCCGATCCGTCCGAGATGAGTTGCCCGACCTGGCCGCCATAGAAACCGCTGTGCGGAGTTGCATTAGAAACAATGGCAGTCGTAATCTAGCGAACGGACATGACTGTGTAGTGGTGCTCGGCAGGGCGTTCCGTCGTCGGTTTGGCAGCACCAATAGATTCAATACAGATGTTGGTCGTGAAGACTTAGCCAAAATATTGCGGATAGCCTATGAATTCGCATTTTTTCAGAAAACGCGTGGATACAGAGAAATCAAAAGGTGGGAGAGCGTGACTGGTTATTCTATCTTAAGAACCACCTAGATCGAGTCACTGGCAGGTAAATCCTCTCAGCTAACTAAATTAAGAATCTTTTTGGCCCTACCTTCTGGAATGTAGGCTTGCCCTGTTCAGTCGCTAACACAGCTGGCGTACAGCGAAGTTCCCCTTCCCGCCCTTTCCCGCCATCAGATGCAAGGTGACGGAAAACTGCTTCGGTCCGGAAGCCCCCTTGCACCCGGACCATGCGCTCCCCTACACTCTCCTCCACTCAACGGGGTGCCGGCGGATCTGCCGGCTGAGAGGCTTGCCAACCCGTCGAACCTGATCCGGATCATGCCGGCGGAGGGATTGAGGCCTTGGTGTTTGTCGCAAAAGCCATGCATGCCGTTTCTCGCCGGCCAACGCGAGGAACCGCCTGATGCCGTCCCCCCAATTCTCAACGGATGCCGCCTTTGCCATGCATCAGGCCATGCGCGCCAAGGCGCCGCTGGTGCACAACATCACCAACTATGTGGTCATGACGATCTCCGCCAACGTGCTGCTCGCCGCCGGCGCCTCGCCCGCCATGGTGCACGCGGTGGAGGAGGCCGAGGAGTTTCTCGGCATCTCGTCCGCGCTGGTCGCCAACATCGGAACGCTGTCGCCGCGCTGGGTCGAGGCCATGGAGGCCTGCGGGGCGGCTGCATCGAAAGCCGGGAAACCCTGGGTGCTCGATCCGGTCGGCTGCGGCGCGACGGCCTATCGCACGGAGGTTGCCACGCGGTTGGCGGCCCTGAAGCCGACGCTCATCCGCGGCAACGCGTCGGAAATCATGGCGCTGGCGGGCGCCTCGGGCGCGGCGCCCAAGGGTGTCGACAGCACGGTCGGCTCGGATGCGGCGCTGGATGCCGCGCGGGCGCTCAGCCTCGCCACCGGCAGCATCGTCGCGGTGACCGGCGAGACCGATTACGCCACCGATGGCGCGCGCATCATCGCTGTGACCGGCGGCGATCCCATGATGCCGCTGTCGACCGGTCTGGGCTGCTCGCTCAGCGCGCTGTGCGGCGCCTTTCTCGCTGCTGGTGAAGATCCGCTGGCGGCGACGGTCGCGGCGCTTGCGGTTTATGGCGCGGCCGGAGCTGCCGCCGCCGCGGCGAGCGACGGCCCCGGCGATCTGCCGGCCAAACTCTGCAACGCGCTTCATGCGTCAACCGCCGGGATGCTGGCGGCCCATGTTTTGATCACGGAAGGCTCCTGATGGCCCATGCGTTCGACCTGTCCGTCTATCTGGTCACGGACACAAGGCTGTGCGGCGCGCGCGGCGTGGTGGAGACGGCCGTGGCCGCGGCGCGTGGCGGGGCGACGCTCGTCCAGTTGCGCGATCCCGATGCGTCCACCCGGCAACTCGTCGACAGCGCGCGCGCGCTGGTCGCCGCCCTTGCGCCCTTCAACGTGCCGCTGATCGTCAATGACCGCATTGATGTGGCGCTGGCGTCCGGTGCGCATGGGGTGCATGTGGGCCAGAGCGACATGAGGCCTGCCGACGTGCGCACGCTCATCGGTCGCGATGCGATCCTTGGTCTGTCGGTCGGATCGGATGGGGAGCTTGCGAACTCGGATCTGGGTCCGGTCGACTATGTCGGCATCGGCCCGGTCTTTGGCACGCAGACGAAGACCAACGCGGGTCCCGCCATGGGCGTGGAGGGTTTCGCCACGTTCAGGCCGAAAATCGCGCTGCCTGCTGTGGCCATCGGCGGCATCAAGGCGGGACACACGGCGGAGATCATGCGGGCGGGGGCCGATGGGGTTGCGGTCGTCTCGGCGATTTGCGCGGCGGAGGATCCGCGAGCGGCGGCGGAAGATTTCGCCCGCGCCGTCGCATCGGCGAGGGTGTCTTGATTGCGGGGTCGTGAAGCGCAGGCCGGGCGCGGCTCAGGCCGGATCGACGCTCAGGAGGGTTTGTCGCAGCTTCAGCGGACGGCAGAACACCGTGCGCTCGCCGATCCTCACAGGATAACGTGCGGCAGGCTCCGACTCCTGACTGCACAGCATGATCAGTGAGGATGGCGGGATCGCTTCCTCAAGCGTGTTCGGCACGCTGATCAGATAGTCGCCTTGTGTTGTTCCCGCGCGATTGAGAAGCACGGCGAACACGCAGGCGATGATGAGATTGGCAACCACGAAAGCGACCGAGGACGGCATGCCGAGAACCTTGCCGATCCGAGTCGACCGTTCACGCCACCCCGCATTGCGCGGCCGCGCCTCGTTCGCCCCGGGCGCATCGGGCTCGGCAGAGTTCCGGACGGCCGCGGACCCGGCCGCCGCAGGCTGCGGCTGGCCGGCACCATGATCTTCCTCCGTCAGCTCGCCTTTCGTCTCTTCTTGCGGCGGCGCCTTCGCGAAAATCGGCGCGTACCCCACGTCGGGCAGCGTGATGCGCACGTCGCAATCGACGCCGGGATCCGCGTAGTAGAGACGCAACAGGTTGCGCAGGCGTGAGGCGTTCACCCGGACGATGGGATTGGTGCGCGGGTTGAAGCCCTGTTGCTGGTTGAAAACGCTCGTCGCGATGGCGACTTCCTTGAGGCTCTCCGCATCGCCCTCGATCTGCTTGTCGACGAGATAGCTCAGCAGCCGGCTGATTTTCGGGGACCTGGCGAAGTTGTCCGAAGCGAGAATTCCGTCCAGGGCATCCCTGATATCGACGGCTGCCGGAGTATAGCCAGCGTCGGAAATTGGACTCATCGCGTTTTGCTCCAGCCTGCGGGCGAGTTTCGAATAGCTGTGCCCGACATCGGTCAGTCGAAACGTCAGAGGGTCCGCCAAAATCCCTGGCGTGGGCAACGTTCGACCGGTTGGCCGTACAAATTCAACTATTATGATTGGTATTCATTGTCAAATATTTGTCCGGCCAAAAAGCAGTTTGCCGTGCCTGGCGAAAAAAAAGCCGGGCGCAATGGCCCGGCTTGATTGCGTTTGGGAATTTTGTTTCGAGACAACTATTGGACGATGACCTTGGTGCCCACCTGCACCCGTGCGTAAAGATCGATCGCGTCCTCGTTGCGCATGCGGATGCAGCCCGAGGAGACCGCGCGGCCAATGCTCCACGGCTGGTTGGAGCCGTGGATGCGGTACAGCGTGCTGCCGAGATACATGGCGCGGGCGCCGAGCGGATTGGATGGTCCGCCGGGCATGAACGCGGGAAGTCCAGGCTGGCGCTGACGCATCTCCGCCGGCGGCCGCCAGTCCGGCCATTCGGCCTTGCGGGTCACGGTGTGGGTGCCTGCCCATTCGAAGCCCGGACGGCCCACGCCGACGCCGTAGCGCCGCGCCTTGCCGCCGGATTCGACGAGATAGAGATAGCGCGCCGGCGTGTCGATGATCACGGTGCCGGGAGCTTGCCCGCCGCGATAGTCGACGACGGTGGGCAGGAAGGCCGGGTCCATCGGCGGCGGCGACTTGCTCTTTTGCTGTGCCGCGCGGGGGCGTTCCGCCCGGGTGTCGCCGGGCAGGGCGGCGTGACGGAAGCCGCGCGGTGCCGGCAGGCTGACCCGCGGCGTTCTGCGCGAGGTGTCGAGCTTCATCACCCACGGACCGGTGAGGTCCGGGCTGAGGACCAGCGGCGGCGGCGGCGCGCGAAAGGAGCTTTCGGCGAAGGCGGTGACCGGCGTCGCGGCCGCCGCAAGGCAGACCGCGGCCAGAAGCGCGGAAAAGGATCTGTTCATCGGGTTACTCGCGACTGATGGCAATGAGCGCAATGACTGTCGTTTGATCGGGACAAACCCTAGTCGCGTGACCTGAAGGAAATGGTGAATCGCCGCGTAACCGTGATTGCAAATTGATGTGGTGGTTAGCGCTTGGTTTCGATGAATGGTTTATGAAATATGTATCGAATGGAAACTGCAGGTAGAACCATTCATGTTTCAAATGCCGTCAAGAAAAAGTCGAATGGAAACCTGTATTCACAGATTTCGAACTCTTCTACTTGGGGGTGCGGCAGCCGCCATCGCTCGCGACGTCGGGATCAGCGCAGGCGTTTGCGGGTGTCGCGGATGACCGCGGGCAACACGTCCCGCGCGGCCTTGGCGTTCATCCCCGGCATGATGCGCGAGTCGTAGAGCATGTTGAGAATATAGCGGTCGAATTCCGTGAAGCGGGCATGCCGGGAGCTGTCGTTGAAGACGCTGTGTTCCAGCGACTCGTCGTCGTTCATCGGGCCCAGGCCCTGCAGCACTTCCTCGATCAGGCAACGCCGGAACAGGAATTCGCCCTCATCGGACACGATCACGGCGGCGGAGCGGCTGATGCCGCTCTTGTCGGACATCACCCGCACCAGGCAGCGTCCCGGCGCGTCGGCGCTCGGATCATCGTAAATGTGGTTCTGGACGGTTTCCGCATATTGCGGCCGGTCGACAATATAGACGTGGAAATTCGCCTGAGCGGCCGAGCGCGCGATCGTTGTCTGCAGGCCATCGATCTTGTTTCCGATCTCGAGCAGGAAACGGTGCGCCATCGGCAGCCGGTTGGCCTTGGAAAGGTTGTGCACGTAGAAGCGCACCGGTCCGGTGTATTTTTTCACCAGATAGGGTTGCCAGCTCCAAGTGCGGTATTCCAGCCCGAACACGGTGCGTACGAAGCCCTCGGTCAGCTCCCGGTTGGTGAAGGTCCCGGCGTGGCCCTGTGCGCCGGCGCACACCAGCAGGGCGAAGCCGGCGCAAGCGCACACGAACCAGCGTTGCGCGCGCGCCGCTTGCCTGCATCCGGCTGAGCAATCGTGGCGCCGCACAGCGCCATCCGCTTCTCGCATTTCGGTCTCAGGCCCAGTTGGTCGACGGCGTCGGTGTCGGACGCGGCCGCGTTATGCGGATGCATCTGAAACTTTGCCAAATTTCAGGGGCTTGGCAAGACCGCCACCGATTTAAGGGTAACTGCACAATTTTCCCTGACTTAGCGGTAATCAACGCCAGCGCTTCCGCAAAATGGATTTTGGGAACAGTTCTTTAATGCCCCGCGCCCTAGCGTGTGCTGGACACGAACGCTACCGGACGCATCCATGACGGCAACAAAAAAACTCTTCCGAATCGAAGCTCAATTGCGCGGCGCCGCGCGTGGCGGCGAGGATGTGGCGGTCAAGGATGACCTGGCGGCCCAGGAGCGGCACGCCGAGCTCATGAAGGCGCTCGGTGAGCTGAAGGGACTTGTGCAGCCGACCCAGGAAATGGGCGAGCACGTGCTTGAGAACTACAAGCAGGAGCTCGCGCAGGCCGTCAAGCTCAAGACCGAACTCGACGAAATCTACGAAGCCATCAACCGCACCAAGCATGAAATCGCCACGCTGCATCACAGCGGCTTTGAGGGCGACGAGATGCAGCGCGTCACCAATGAACTTGATGCGGTCGTGATCGGCACGGAAACCGCCACGGAATCGATTCTGTCGGCCGCCGAATATGTCGATGAACGCGCGGGCATGCTCGCCAAGAACCTGACCGGTGACGACGAAACCATCGCGCAGGAAATCCAGGAGCGCGTCCTGGAGATCTTCGAGGCCTGCAACTTCCAGGATCTGACCGGGCAGCGGATCACCAAGGTCGTGCGCGCGTTCTCCTTCATCGAGGAACGCATCATCCGGATGATGGATATCTGGGGTGGTATTGAATCGTTCAATGACGTCGCGATCGACAAGAAGGCGGAGCGTTCCGGCGACGAAGCTTTGCTTAACGGTCCCGCGCTCGAAGACGACATCAATGTCGCGTCCCAGGACGACATCGACGCCCTGTTCGCCTGACCGGCCCAGCCCGTCGGTTCTTGAGGCAACAGTCGTCCAATCGGCAAGTCCGGGTCTCCCAAGGCCTGGATTTTTTGCGTTGGCGGCTCTGCTTGAAATGATGCCCTCCCTGCTGCCAATCTCGCCCTTTTCTCGAAGGCGTGCGCGTGTTAATGAACAAAAAGGGAACGGATATCGCGGAGGACTTCATGGCCGGGGATGGATTGCTGAGCGGACCGGATGGCAAGGTGCGATGCGCCTGGCATGGCGGGCTCGAGGACTATTGCGCCTACCACGACACCGAGTGGGGGCGGCCGGTGGACGACGACCGGCGGCTGTTCGAGAAGATCTGCCTGGAAGGCTTCCAGTCGGGCCTGTCGTGGCTGACGATCCTGCGCAAGCGCGAGAATTTCCGCGCCGCCTTCGCGGATTTCGATTTTGTCGAGGTCGCGCGCTTCGGCGACGCGGACGTGGAGCGGCTGGTGCAGGACGCCGGCATCATCCGTCATCGCGGCAAGATCGTCTCGACCATCAACAATGCCCGGCATGCGGTGGAACTGGCCGACGAATACGGCTCGCTCGGCGCTTTTTTCTGGTCCTTTGAGCCCGACCCTGCGAGCCGTCCGGCGCGTCTCGACAAGGCGGCGGCGATGACGCTGACCAAGACCGATGAGTCCACCCGGCTGTCCAAGGACTTGAAGAAGCGCGGCTGGTCCTTCGTAGGCCCGACCACTGTCTACGCCTTCATGCAGGCGATGGGCCTGGTCAACGATCACCTCGAAGGCTGTTGCTGCCGCGAGCCGGTCGAGGCGGAACGGACGGCGTTCAAACGGCCGGGCTGAGGGCCACAGCCTCGTGGCGATTGCTGAAATGCCGCACCGTCCTGTAAGCTCTCACGCGCATTCGGATGCAAGGCCAGGCATGTGGGGAGGTGGAGACATGGCGCAACGGTTCAGGCGGAGCGCGGCAAAGACCCTGGTTCGTGTGGTGCTGGCCGCAGCCCTGGGGGCGGCGGCCGTGTGGACAGCACCTGCGGGCGCGGTGCCGCTCAAATGGTTGAATGAAGTTGGCGGCTTGCTGTTCACACGCGTCATCAAGACCAATCCCTCCACGGTCCCGCCTCCGAAAAATCTTGACGAAGTTTTGCCCGGCGTCAGGCGGATCTTGGAAGAATATGGCCGCGCTGCAGGTGAGGATCTGCCTGAACCGGAAAAACTGTCGGACGCTTTGTACACGCTTTTGTCTCGGGCCGGCGCCACGGGCTCTCTGGCGATTGCCTGCCCGGCGTGTGTCTCAAAACCGGAGTTGCCGGGCGAAGATCTGATGCGCGCGTCCGCGACGCTTTCGCGTCTCGATATTGCAACGCTCGATGCATTGACTGGAACCGGTCTGTCCGATGCCGTGCTCCATGGCCTCAATGACGGCAAGGTGGTGAGCGGTTACCAAGCCCCCGTTCCCGGTGCGAAGGACCGCTCCGCCGCCAACCGCGCAGCAGGGGAAGTCGCGGAATTCTTTGAAAAGGCGACAGCGCCGCTTGCGGGCCGGAAGATCCCGGAAGCCGAGTTCGACAAGGAGGTTCTCGGCGCGCTGGACGCTCAGGCGAAAGCCTCAAAACCCAAATTCGCGATCGAGAAGGTCGAGATTAGTGCCAAGACCTGGAAGGCTTCCTTCCATCTGAAAGCCGGCTCCACCGAGATCGATCTCATCGACGTGGATCTGGCAAGGGTCCTCGAACGGCTCAAGTATCTCGCCTACGGGGCGGGTGGGGTCTACTTGTTCGGTCCCGAGGGACAGGATCGGGATTCCGCGCGCGCGGAGAAGGCGCGCGAGATGGTGGAGCAGGGCATTCCGGCGCGGACCTCGGCCTCCCGGCACATTGCCTGGGCCCGGGAACTTGCAAAGATCACCCGCCACACGGGTTCTGGCCAGTAGACCGACCAGCATCCTGTGGTCGTTGGTGTTTTTTGTCGGGGCGTCGGCAGATCCGCGATTGCAAGCGCTGCTCGGGCCGGTCTAGTCTTGCCCTCCGCCGACGCACGGCAAGCGTGCGCGACCTGAGGGTCCAACATAACCCGAGTAACGTTCTGGGAGGAACACCGATGAAACTGACCCGTCTGGCTCTCGCCGGCGCCGCAGCGCTTGCGCTGTCGCTGTCCGCCACTGCCGCCTTTGCCGAGAAGACGACGCTGCGCATCACGCTGCAGCTGCCGATGAAGAGCCACCTTGGCCAGAACCTTCTGGTGTTCAAGGACGAGGTGGAGAAGCTGTCGGGCGGCGACGTCGCGGTCGAGATCTACGATTCCGCGCAGCTTTACAAGGACAAGGAAGTGCCGCAGGCGGTGGGCTCCGGCGCCATCGAGATGGGCGTCGCTTCGCTGACCCGCTACGTGGGCGACGTGCCCGCGGTCGACATCTTCTACACGCCGTTTACCTTCAATTCCGAGGACCTGGTGCGCAAGGCGGTTGCGCCGGGCAGCCCGGTGCGCGGGCCTCTCGACGAGGCGATCCTGGGAACCGGCAGCCGCGTGCTGTGGTGGCAGGCCTATGGCGGCGTGATCCTGCTGTCCAAGGGCGGCCCGATCAAGACGCCGGCCGATCTCGTGGGCAAGAAGGCGCGCGTCTTCGGCAAGACGCTCGGCCAGTGGATCGAGGCGGCCGGCGGCGCGCCGACGCTGATCTCCGGCTCCGAGCAGTATCTCGCCTATCAGCGCGGCACCGTCGATGTGGGCATGACCGGCGTTTCCGGCGTGCACAGCCGCCGCCTGTGGGAGGTGATGGACACCATCACCGTGACCAACAACGCCGACATCGAGTTCATCGTCGTCATCAACGAGACCTTCTGGCAGGGCCTGCCGGAACAGCACCGCGCCTGGATCCAGCAGGCGGCGCTGACGGCGGAGACGACCGTGCGTGACGCCATGTCCAAGATCGAGGCCGACGCCTTCGCCGAGGCCGAGCAGAACGGCATGACCATCTACACGCCGACCGCGGACGAACTCGCGGCCTGGCAGGCCGCCGCCCAGCCCGTCTTTGACGAATATCTCAAGGCGTCCGGCGATCTTGGCAAACAGGTGCTCGACGCGGCGCAAGCGCTGCGCGACTGAGCATGACGGCCGGAGCCGGGCCCGCGCCCGGTTCCGGCCCTTCTCCGCCCGACCGGCCTTCGCGCCCGCAACTCTCAAGTACAAGCCATCGCCCGCCACCGGCCGTGCCGCCAGACAAGACCGGCCCGTGCCGCCAGACAAGAGTGTGTCCATGATCCAACTCCTCGACCGCCTGTCGGCCGCGCTCGGCGTCGCGGCGGCGGTGGCGTATTTCGCGATCGGGCTGATGCTCGGCTACGAGGTCTTCGCCCGATATCTCTTCACGGCGCCGACCATCTGGGCGGAGGAACTGTCGCGGCTGCTGCTCGTCTGGGGCACTTTCGCCGCGGCCGCCATCCTGCTGCACCGGCGCCAGCACATCCGCATCACCATCCTGACCGACCGGCTGCCCCATCGCGGCCGGCAACTGCAGGAAATCCTGGCCCTGCTGTTCATCGGCGGCTTCGCTGCCGCGGTGGTCTGGTACGGAACGCCGCTGGCGTTCGATTCGTTTGAGCGCGGCCGCACCACCGGCTCCATGCTCGATATCCCGATCGTCTGGATGGAGGCCGCGGTGCCCGTCGGCTGTGCGCTGCTGTGCCTGCAGGCGCTCGCCGAGATCCTGCAGGTCGCCCTGCACGGCCCGGCGCCGATCTCCGATCCCGCTGACGTTGCCCATTGAGGACGCGATGACCACCACCCTGATTCTCGCGTCCCTGTTCGGCGTCCTGCTCGCCGGCGTTCCCGTCGCCTTCGCGCTGGGCGGGCTTGGCCTGATCCTGCTGATCGTCGGCGGCTTCTCGCCGCTGATGGCGCCGCAGGGGCTGTTGTCGACGCTCGACAGTTTCGTGCTCATCGCAGTGCCGCTTTTCCTGCTGATGTCCAATGTGCTGCTGAAGGGCGGGGTTGGACGCGATCTCTTCGCCGCCGTGCAGGCCTGGGTCGGCCACTGGCCGGGCGGGCTGGCGGTGGCGACGATCCTGTCGTGCGGGCTGTTCGCGGCGATTTCCGGCTCCTCCGTCGCCACCGCCGCCACCATCGGCACCGTGGCGATTCCGGAGATGACGGCGCGCGGTTACCCGCGCAAATTCGTGCTCGGCCTGCTGGCGGCCGGCGGCACGCTCGGCATCCTGATTCCGCCATCGATTCCGATGATCGTCTACGGCGTGATCACCGAGGAATCGATCATCAAGCTGTTTCTGGCCGGCATCGGTCCCGGCCTGCTGTTGATGGGCCTGTTCATCGTCTATGCCATGCTCTACGCGCGTTTTTCCGGCAGATGCATGCCGAGCCCGAAGGCCGGTTGGGCCGAGCGTGGCAGCACGCTGCTGCGGGCGCTGCCGACCATCGCGCTGGCGCTGTTCGTCATCGTCGGCATCTACGGCGGCATGTTCACGCCGACGGAGGCCGCGGCGATCGGCTTTCTTGGCGCGCTGGTCGTGACCGGCCTCGTGTTGCGCACATTGACCTGGGCGGGCCTGCGCGATGCCACGCTCGAGGCCATGACCACCTCGGTGGCGATCCTGCTGATCGTCGCCGGCGCCAAGGTGTTCGGCAAGGCGATCACGCTCTATCGCATCCCGCAGGACATCTCGATGGCGCTGTCGGCCAATGTCGACAGCGCGGTTGTGTTCGTGTTGCTCGTCGGCGCCGTGTTGCTGGTGATGGGCCTGGTGATGGAAGCGCTGTCGATGATGCTGATCATGGTGCCGGTGCTGGCCGGATCACTGGCTGCACTGGGGGTGGATCCGATCTGGTTCGGCGTGTTCTTCGTCGTCATGGTCGAATGCGCGCTGATCACGCCGCCCGTGGGCCTCAACCTCTATGTCATCCAGGCGGTCGGCCGCGCCAGTATCGGCGAGGTGTCGATCGGTGTCTGGCCCTTCCTGGTGCTGATGCTGGTTACCGTCGGCCTGATCTTCGCCTTCCCTGACATCGTGCTGTGGATCCCGTTCAAGATGTGATGGGCGCCGGCCTGCGTGAATCCGCCGAAACGTTCGAAACCGAAAGAATGTTCAATGACCGATTCCCCTGCTGCCCGTCTGCGCGCGCTGCTGAGCCAGCCGACGCTCCGCGTGATGCCGTGTTGCTTTGACGGGCTCTCCGCCAAGTTGATCGGCGACGCGGGCTTTGATCTCACCTTCATGTCGGGCTTCGCGGTCTCCGCCGCGCGGCTGGGCGCGCCCGACACCGGGCTGATTTCCTACGGCGAGATGGTGGATACGGCGCGCAACGTCGTGGCGGCGACGTCGATCCCGGTGATCGGCGACGGCGATACCGGCTACGGCAACGCGCTCAACGTCAAGCGCACGGTGAAGGGCTACGCGCAGGCCGGCATGGCCGCGATCATGATCGAGGACCAGGTGGCGCCCAAGCGCTGCGGCCACACCAAGGGCAAGCTGGTGGTCGACCGGGTCCAGGCCGTCGACCGCATCAAGGCGGCGGTGGACGCGCGTGAGGAGGGCGGCGACATTCTGATTCTGGCGCGCACCGATGCCCGGCACGGTCACGGGCTGGATGAGGCGCTGGAGCGCGCCGCGGCCTTCAAGGCGGCGGGCGCGGATATCCTGTTCATTGAGGCGCCCGAATCGCGCGAGGAGATGGAACGCATCTGCCGCGAGGTTCCCGGCGTACACATGGCGAATATCGTTGAAGGCGGCGAAACACCGGCCCTGCCGCCTTTGGCACTGGAAGAAATCGGCTACCGCATCGCCGCCTATCCGCTGACGCTGCTCTCCGCCGCAACCAGGGCGATGACCGAGGCCTTGTCAGAAATGAAAGCCGGGCGGCATCCCGACCAGATGCTGCTGCCCTTCGCCGAGCTGCGCCGCCACGTGGGCTTCGACGCCTATTACGACGAAGAGCAGCGCTACTCGGACGCGCGGGAGTAGGGGCCCGCAACGGCTCTCGGTGAGGCGCCGATCCTTCGAGACGGCGCTTTGCGCCTCCTCAGGATGAGGATGATCGTGTTGATAGGTTTGTAAAAACCAACTTGTTCGACCTCATCCTGAGGAGCCTGTGTGAGCAGGCGTCTCGAAGGATGGGCTGCTCGCTTGGACCTGCCTCAGAACCCGCCCTCGCGCCAGCGTACCACGGTGGCGCAGACGAGGCCGAAGATCAGGTGGCCGACGAGCGAGGCCCAGGTCAGCGTGATGAAGCCGAGGAATGGCGGCTGGCCGGCGAACAGATGCGCCATGATGTAGAGCGCGAAGACCCACAGCCCGACGCCGAAGCCCAGGCCGACGATCCACCACGGCAGGAACGGGGTGACGACCCGGGCGATGGGCCGCGCGATGTAGAGATAGCCGATCGGGTAGAACACCACGCCGACGACGAGATGGATCACTTCCGCGGCAAACCGGCTCGACAGTCCGAAGACGCCTTGGACGAGGGCCGCGGGTTCCAGCGGACCGCCGACCCAGAACGGCGTGATGAACCGCGCCCAGATCTCCCAGGCGCCATCGGCGAAGATGCCGGCGAGGATGATGGTGATGAAGGTTGCCGCGGTCAGCGGCGGAACCATATGCGAACGGTCGTGTGTTGCTGCGGTCGACGGCATGAAGATGATCCCCAAAAATCATTGACAAAAATGCTGGCTATCACATGAGCCGGCCCCCGCATCCGTGCAAATCAATTCGATTTGACGACTGCGTGACGATCATGCCGGTGATTTGGGCAACGTGTCGATGGGCGCGACGTCAAGTGCCGCCCAATCCGCGAAAGGCCGGGAGGCATCGCCGCGACGGCGAGCGCTTTCTCAATCGTCCGCCAGCGCCGGCATGCGCGTGAGCCAGTCGGTGGCCGCTTCATAAGTGGCGCCCAGACTCAATACCTGCGCGTCGGCGCGCGGCCGGCCGATCAGCTGGAACCCCATCGGCAATCCGCTCGCGGAAAAGCCCGCAGGCAGCGCCAGGGTGGGCAGGCCGAGCAGGCTCGCGGGCACCACCACCTCCATCCAGCGATGATAGGTGTCCATCGTCCGGCCCGCGATCTCGTGCGGCCAGTCCAGCGTCACGTCGAAGGGAAACAGTTGCGCCGAGGGCAGCACCAGACAGTCGTATGTCTCGAACAGTCTTGAGACCGCGCGATACCAGGCGCTGCGGTCGCTCGATGCCGTGAAGATATCGGCGGCGGAAAGCGCGCGACCGCTCTCGATCTCCCAGATGGCCGCGGGCTTGAGCAGCGCGCGCTTGGCCACATCGTCGTAAGCGGCGCGCTGGTCTCCCGCCACCAGCGCATGGCGCAGGGTGACCCAGCTGCGCCAGACCCGCTCCATGTCGAAGCCGGTGGCGGCGTGGTCCACGGTGCAGCCGAGATCGGTGAAGGCGCCAAGCGCCGCTTCGCACAGCTCCAGAACCCCTGGCTCGAACGGCAGGTGGCCGCCGAGATCGCTGAGCCAGCCGATGCGCAGGCCCTTGGGTTCGCAGCGCGCGAGCGTGGAGAATTCCGAGCCGTCGCCGGGCAGCGATTGCGGGCTGCGCGGATCGTAGCCGGCCTGGGTGGCGAACAGGGCGGCGACATCGGCCACCGAACGGCCCATCGGTCCGTTGGTCGACAGGTCGTGCAAATAGACCTCTGGCGAGGGGCCGGCGGGCACGCGACCGTAGGAGGGCGGAAGCCGACGACATTGTTGTAGGCGGCGGGATTGCGCAGCGAGCCCATCATGTCGGAGCCGTCGGCAACCGGCAGCAGCCGCGCGGCCAGCGCCGCCGCGGCCCCGCCGGAGGAGCCGCCGGCGCTCTTGGTCGGATCAAAGGGATTGCGGGTGGCGCCGAACAGCGGGTTGTAGGTGTGCGAGCCGAGGCCGAATTCCGGCGTGTTGGTCTTGCCGATGAGGATCGCGCCAGCGTCGCGCACTCGGGCCACGTGGATGGAATCCTCCGAAGGCACAAAATCCTTGAACAGCGGCGTGCCGAAGGTCGTGCGCAGCCCCTTTGTCAGCGCGAGATCCTTGATTGCCTGCGGCATGCCGTGCATCCAGCCGTGCATCCAGCCGCGCGACCGGCCCCGCGCCAGTTCCGCGTCGCATGCGTCGGCCTCGGCCAGCAGCGCATCGCCGTCGCGCAGGCTGATGATCGCGTTGATCTGCGGGTTGAGCCGCCCGATGCGCGCGAGCGTCGCCGCCATCAGCTCGCGGCAGGAGATCTCGCGCGCGGCGATGGCCTTCGACAGCGCGACGGCGCCCAGATGCATCAGGTCCATGGCAGCGTTCCCATCGGGCAGCCGGCTCAGCCGGCGTCGATGCGCGCGGCCAGCGGGTCGTAGAGCGGGTTGGTCGTCTCGAAGACATAATCCAGCGTCGCCACGCTGACGTGCGATGCGCCGCGGTCGCGCAGGAACGTCGCGCAATCGGCCACGTCGCGCGCCGGGCAATGCAGCACCAGCGGCTGGCCTGAGGGCGCGCCCATGGGTGCGGTGCAGCCGTAGCTTTCGATGGCAAGCTGCGCGGTGGCTTCCGGGTCAGCGACCAGCGCGCGGATCTCCTTGACCTGACGCGCCCGTTCCTCCGCCGCGATGCGGTCGAGGATGGCGCGCGCGGCGGAGAGCGCCGTGCCGCTCCAGTGCCCGGTCATCGAGGCGACGAGATGCGCCTGGCTCCTCAGCATGACGCCGTCGTCGAGGATCTTCAGGTCGTTGGCGGCAAGCGTCGAGCCGGTCGTGGTGATGTCGACGATCAGCTCCGCCGCCCCCGCCGCCGGAGCACCCTCGGTGGCGCCGGCGGATTCGACGATGCGGTAGTCGACGATGCCGTGCTCGGCGAAGAACTGCCGCGTCAGGTTGACGTATTTGGTGGCGATCCGCAGCCGGCGCCCGTGCCGTCCCCGGAAGTCCGAGGCCACGTCGGCGAGATCGGCCATCGTCGCGACGTCGATCCAGGATTTGGGCACGGCGACGACCACGTCCGCGGAACCAAACCCGAGAGCCGCCACAAGGTGGGTCTGCTCGGCCGGCCGGGAGATGGTCTCATGCACCAGGTCGAGCCCGGTGATGCCCATGTGCACGGTGCCCGCGGCAATCTCGCGCGAGATCTCGGACGCCGAGAGAAACGCGATCTCGACATCGTCCAGCCCCTTGATGCGGCCGCGATAGTTGCGGTCGCCGCCCGGACGCTGGACGCTGAGGCCTGCGCGCGCGAAGAAGCTCTCGGTGTTTTCCTGCAACCGGCCCTTGGAGGGGATCGCGATGATAAGCCGCTCGCTCATGCGCCTGCTCCAGAAGTGATCCGGTCCAGCCAGATGGAAAAGCCCACGGCCGGCACGTCCTGGCCCGCGCCCAGCAGTGCCAGCAGCCGGTCGTAGCGACCGCCGCCCGCAAGCGGCTGCGGCTCGCCGGGTTCGCCGTGCAGCTCGAACACGAAGCCGGTGTAATAATCGAGACGGCGGCCGAAATCGGCCGCGAAGGTCACCGCGCCCACATCGATGCCGCGCGCCGCGATCAGCGCCGTGCGCTGGCGGAAATCGGCAATCGGTGCCGCCAGATCCAGTTTTTCGTCACGCGCGAAGGCGTCCAGCGCGTCGGCTGCCTGTTCCGGCGCACCTGAAATATCAAGGAAGCGGCTCAATGCCGCCGCCACCTGCGGACCCGCGCCGGCGCCAGAGGAAAGCGCTGCCTGCTCCAGAAACCGGTCGGCGATTTCGCCCGCCGTGCGCCCGCCGACGGTGGAGATCCCGGCGATCGACAGCAGGTCCTCGACAATCGCGTGCGCGGCGTCGGGGTTCGAACCTTCGAGTGCTGCCAGAAAGCCCAGCCGTTCGTCGCGCGGCGCGCCGCCGCCGGCCATGCGCGCAATCGCGTGGTCGAGCCGCGAGCGCTCGCCGAACAGATCGCGCAGCCGCCGCCGCCACACCTGCGGCAGGCCGAGCGCCTCGAGCAGCGCCGTGAACAGCGCCTCGTCGCCGATGCGGATGGCGGGGCGCGCGCAGCCCAGCGCTTTCACCGCGTCGACGGCGAGGGCCAGCATGTCGGCGTCGGCGGCAAAACGGTCGGCGCGGCCGATGCACTCGGCGCCCGCCTGCGCGATCTCGCCCAATTCGCCGGAGCGCTGGCGAAACACCAGGCCCGAATAGCAATAGGCGGCCCGACGATCGGCTTCGCCCGAATCCAGGTGGGCGCGGGCAACCGGAATGGTGAAGTCGGGCCGCAGGCACAGGTCCACGCCGTCCTGGCCGCTGGTCAGGAAAAGCCGGCGGCGGATGTCCTCGCCGACGAGATCGAGAAAGATGTCGGCCGGCTGCAGGATCGGCGGCGCGATCACGGCATGGCCGCGCTCGGCAAACAGCGGCGCCAGCGTTTCGAACCGTTCATCCGCCATGCTCATGTCAGCCCCCATTGCCGTTGGCGGCAGCGCGCTCGGCGGCCTGATCGTCCAGAATTTTCCGCACGGTCTCCACCAGTTCGGCTTCCGCGACCACGACCTGCGCCGAGCGGCTTTCGCGCCAGGCGGCGTTGTCCTCGATTCCCTCCGACAGCCGCTTGCCCTCGATCAGATCCTTGATCTGGATCTGCCCAAGCGCGCGCTCGTCGCCGCCCTGGATGATGGCGACCGGGCAGCCGCGCTTGTCGGCGTATTTGAGCTGGTTGCCGAACTTCTTCCAGTTGCCCTGATACAGTTCCGCGCGGATGCCGGCCGCGCGCAGCGCCTGCACGAAGCCCTGGTAGCGCGCCATGGCGTCAGACTCGTTGCCGTCCATGACGGTGACCAGCACGGGAGCGACGACCTCTTCGACGCCGAGCTTGCCGAGGTTCTTCAGCGCCGTCATCAGCCGCGAGACGCCGATGGAAAAGCCCGTCGCCGGCACGTCCTGGCCCGTGAAGCGTTTCACCAGCCCGTCGTAGCGCCCGCCGCCGCCGACCGAGCCGAACTGGACCTTCTCGCCCTTCTCGTTGGTGACGTCGAACAGCAGTTCCGCCTCGTAGACCGGGCCGGTGTAGTATTCGAGGCCGCGCACGACGGAGGGATCGATGCGGATGCGATCTGGGCCGTAGTTTGCGATCTTCGTCGCAAGAAATATGCTCAGAAGTTCGTGGGCGCCAGAAGCAAAACGCTCGTTGACATTAAAAGGTGATACCATCAAACCAAGAAGAGAAAATGTGTCGTCATCGCTTGCAAAAGCTGCGATGTTCTCGAATGCGCCAGAATTCTGGATAATTGAATCGTATGGGCCGCCAAATAATACCTGTTCAGCGTTTTCGATACGTCCGGGATTGGTCGCCCGTACTGAATAAAGGAACATATGAAGCTCTGAGATTGCATTCTCAGATAGCTTTGCTCCGGGCGTGAAATCGCCGCTGTCGTCTTTACGGCCTTCGCCTAGCAACTTGGCGACTTCCGACCACTCAAACTTATCCAACTTATCGATGGCCCGCAGCACCGTTAGCCGCCGTCCCGCATTCTCCTCGCCGCCCAGCCCGATGGCTTCCATCACGCCATCCAGCACCTTGCGGTTGTTGACGCGAATGACGTAGTCGCCGCGGGCGATGCCCAGGGCTTCCATCGTGTCGGCCATCATCATGCACATCTCGGCGTCCGCCTGGACGCCGGGCGCGCCGACGGTGTCGGCGTCGAACTGCATGAACTGGCGGAAGCGGCCCGGGCCGGGCTTCTCGTTGCGGAACACCCAGCCGGCGCGGTAGCTGCGGAACGGCAGCTGGATCTCGTTGATGTTCTCCGCCACGTGACGCGCCAGCGGCGCGGTCAGGTCGTAGCGCAGGCTCATCCACTGCTCGTCATCGTCCTGCACGGAGAACACGCCCTCGTTGGGCCGGTCCTGATCGGGCAGGAATTTGCCAAGACAGTCGGTGTATTCAAAAATCGGCGTCTCGACCGGATCGAAGCCGTAAAGCTCGTAGACGGCGCGGATTTTCGCGACCATTTCCTCGGTGGCGCGAATGTCGGCGGCCGATCGATCGGCGAAGCCGCGCGGCAGGCGGGCTTTCATTTTCTGTTTCTTGATCTTGGCCATTTGCCCGGACTGCCCGCTGGTGATTTCACGCGAAAAAACATGCGCCCGCCAAGGCTTGGCGGGCCGCCGTTTCCTAGACGAAAGCGGTGCCGAGGGCAAGGCGCGCGGCGGCGGCGCAATGCAGGCGCGTGGCCTCAATAGTTGCGAAGTTCGTAGATCCGGTCGTCGTAGGCGTCGGCAATGCATCGTGCGTTGTAGCCGCAGCGGTTGCGCCGGGAGAGCCACGCCTTCTGCGGTCGGCTTTCATAGCTGCGGACCCGGGGCGGCAGGCTGAAGTAGAGCGCGGCCATCCGGCTGTCGAGATCGCTCAGCTCCGGGTCCTGGCAGATGGCGACTTCGGCGGGCAGCTTGGCATAGCGGCAGTTGAAGCTCTGGGCGGCGCTGAGGCCGGTCGACAGGAGCAGCACCGATACCGTCAGGAGCAAAGACTTCATGGAAAACCTCAGGCGGCAACATCGTGTTGAAGGAACCGTCATCCTAGCACCGGTGATGCCGGAGCGGGAAGCGGCCGGTGTACCTATTGCCGCGCGATGAACAGCCCGAAGGCCCTCGGTCCGTCGCCGGTTTCCGCCTCGGCCACCCTCTCCAGCGTCACGGCGTCGAATTTGGCGAGCTGATTGTCGAACCAGTTGGCGACGTAGACGAAGCGGCCGTCGGTGGCGATGCCTTCGGGGTATTCGCCGCTCTCCAGCGTGGCGAGCACATCATGCGTTTCCAGATCGAAGACGGTGAGCGTGCCGGCGTATTGATCCGTCGTGAAGCCTTTGCCTTGGGCTAAAGCCACCGCATACGGACGCTCCCCGGTGGGGATGCTGGCGATGACGGCGCGCGTGGCCAGATCCACGACGCTCAGCGTGTTGGAGCCGACGTCCGCGGTATAGGCCCGGCTGGCATCATCATTCAGCGTCACGCCGAAGGGACGAACGCCGACTTTTATCGTGCCCAGCGGCTTGAAGGTTTTCCCATTGATCAGTGAGATCTGGTCGTCGTCCCTGTCGGCGCTGACGATCAGCGCGCCGTCGCGCGACACGGCGATGCCCGAGGGCGATTTGCCGACGGGGATCGTGGCAGTGATTTTCCGGGCCGCAACATCGACGACGAACAGCCGGTGCTCGAACCAGTCCGCCACCAGCACGTGGATGCCGTCGGGATGCGCCGCGACGCCCAGCGGCCCGCCGGCAAGCGCGATGCGCGCCTCGACCGCGCGCGCGTCGATATCGATGATGGAAAGATATTTGCCTTCAGGGCTGGTGACATAGGCGTGCGCGCCGTCCGGCGAGACCGCGATGCCCGCCGGCGCACCGCCGATATCGATCGTCGCCACGCTTTGCATGGCATCGAGGTCGATCAGCGACAGGGTTTCGTCGGACTGGTTGGTGACCAGCGCGACGTCGCCGGCGAGGACCGGCGAGGCGAGGAGGGCGAGGAGGAGGGTGAGGAGGGTGGTCCTGAGAGCAATCCCAGCCGTCATCCCGGCGAAAGCCGGGATCCATGCCGTGATGGGGAGACCCGGAAATCCTGTCGGGAGGCGCCGCGCCTTGGCGGTTCCGGACCCGTGCCCGAAATGATCCATCACGGCATGGATCCCGCGTCAAGCGCGGGATGACTGTGGACGGTTGGGTGGTCCAAAAGCGTCATCAACTCTGTTGCGGCATCCTGGCGCAACTCGGCCAAGCAATGCGCCACCCTCACTGTCCGGCTTCCAGCTCCGCCTTCAGCGCATCCAGACCGCCGCGGTAGACGGCGGTCACGGCCGCGATGGCGGCGGCGTCGTTGAGATTCTCGGGCGGGTCATTGTTGGGGTAGCCGCGATAGAACGCGCCGCGCCATTCCACCTTCGTGTGCGTGTCATCAATCGGCTTCACCGTCAGACGCGAGGAATAGTTGGTGACCGGCAGCACGGCCACGTCGACCTTCGTGATGCGGTAGGAATAGGACATCTTGTCGGCCGAATATTTGTACAGCACCTCGTCGATGGTCGCGCCGTTGCCCAGATCGAGCACGCGGGTGGCATCGATCGCGTTGCCGCCTTCGCCGGTCTGGCTCTGCACGGCCGGGTGCCACGACATGTCCTGGAAGTCGCCGATCCGCGCCCAGACCACATCCGCCGGGGCGTCGATCTCGATGGTCTCGGTGACCTTCTTGCGCGTCGGCCCATGCGCGGCGGCCGGCAGCGCCAGCAACGCGGCGAGCAGGACGATCAGGCCGAAGGCCAGCGCCGGCGATGGCTTGTACCGCAAGAGGGCGAGCGTGCGGGCTTTCATGCGAGGTCCTCCCGGAGAACGCGTCGGATGACACGTCAAAAACACGAAGGCGTCCGCTGGATGCGGACGCGTTTTGTCGGGCGGAGTTTCGCGCAGATCGCCTTGCGCACAAATGGCACTTTGGTGCGATTGACCGAGGGGGAAGCGCCGGTCAGCCGTTCTCGGTCAGATAGTCCGGCGTGCGGTCGAAGGGCGTGGCGAACATGGCCATCCACAGGCTCTGGGCGATGCGCTTCGCCTGGGCGTGCGCCAGCCTCGCGGCTTCAGGATCGTCGAAGATCTCAAGCGCGGTTGTCCTGAAGAGGTCCAGCCAGATGCGGAAATCCTCAGGCTCCACCTCTTTCATCGCGAAGTGGGTCGGGACCGGCTTTCCCTTGTATTCTCCGGTTTTCAGCAGCACCGAGCGCCAGAAGCTCTTCATCTTGTCCAGATGCGGTGTCCAGTCGTCGCCAACGCGTGCCGCGAAGATCGGGCCGAGGCGCGGGTGGGCGCGGATACGGGAATAGAACGTGTCGACCAGCGTGGAAATCTGCTCCGCCGTGATGGAGGCGTGCAGCGGTTCGCGTTGGACGGCGGGGCGGATGGGAAACATCGCGGAATCCGGAAAACTGTGACATGCGAATGTAGGTGCTCCGGCCGTCGATTGCGATGCCCCCGGCCCCGAAAGCGCTTGGGCGCGGCGATGCGTCTCAGGCCGCCCGGATCCGCGACGTGGCGCGCCGCGTGGTTGCAAAACGGGGGCGTTTGTCTATGGTCCGCCCGAGCGCGGATCGCCCGGCAACCGGACCGGGTCCGGCCGCGATAAACGGATTACCCATGCAGCCTACCGATCTTCAATCCCGTGGTCCGTCGGATGCCTCGATGGCCGCTGAGGCGCCCGCCACGGACCCGGCGCCTCGGGCCGCGCACGCGCCGCGGCTGACTGTCGTCCTGCCCACCTTCAATGAGCGAGACAACATCGCACCGGTGGTCGCCAAGCTCGACGCCGCGCTTGGCGGTCATGCCTGGGAGGCGATCTTCGTCGACGACAACTCGCCCGACGGCACGGCGTCCGAGGTCAAGCGCATCGCGCTGACGGACCCGCGCATACGCTGCATCCACCGGTTCGGACGCCGCGGCCTTTCGGGCGCCTGCGTCGAGGGCATGCTGTCGAGCGCCGCTCCCTATGTCGCCGTGATGGACGCGGACCTGCAGCACGACGAAAGCCTGCTGCCGCGCATGGTCGCCGTGCTCGACGCCGGTGAGGCAGACCTTGTCGTCGCCAGCCGGTTCGTTGAGGGCGGGGACGTCGGCACCGGACTGTCGGCGACGCGGGCCTGGGGCTCGGGCGTCGCCAATGCGCTGGCGAGAAAGCTCCTCGGCGTGGAACTGACCGACCCGATGAGCGGCTTCTTCATGATCCGCCGCGAGATGGTCGACGCCGTGGCGCCGAAGCTCTCCGCGCAGGGTTTCAAGATCATGCTCGACATCGCGGCCAGCGCCGAGGGAAGCCTGCGCATCAAGGAGCTTCCCTTCGTGTTCCGCGAAAGACTGCATGGCGAGAGCAAGCTCGACACGCTGGTGACGCTGGAATATCTCGGCCTGCTGGTCTCCAAGCTGACCCGCGATCTGGTCTCGGTGCGCTTCCTGATGTTCGGCATGGTGGGCGCCTCCGGCGTTATCGTCCATCTGGCGTCCTTGCGCGCGGGGCTGATCACACTGCCCTTCGACTACGCCCAGACGCTCGCCACCTTCGTGGCGATGACCTGGAACTTCTTCCTCAACAACCAGCTGACCTATCGCGACCGGCGGCTCACGGGCCTCTCCGCGGTCAAGGGGCTGCTCAGCTTCTACGTCGTGTGCTCGGTCGGCGTCGTCGCCAACGTCGGCGTGGCGAGCTGGATCTACGGCATGGACCCGTCGTGGTGGATGGCGGGCACCGCCGGTGCGGCCATGGGCGCGGTGTGGAATTACGTCGCGAGCTCCGTGCTCACCTGGCGCCGCAAGTAAGGGACCGCCCGATGACCGGTCGCGACCCGCAAGGCGTACAGCCGATGCCCATCTGGTTGCGCCCCGGCGCGCTGGTGCTCTTCGTTCTCGCGCTGACGCTGGCGCGGCTGCTGGCCGGCGGCTTCTCGGGCCTGTCCGAGGACGAGGCCTATTACCGTCTCTGGGGCCTCAATCCCGCGTGGGGTTATTTCGACCATCCGCCGATGGTCGGCTGGTGGGTGGCGCTGGGGCATCTGGTCGCCGGAGACACGGCGCTGGGCACGCGGCTCATCGGCATTCTCGCGGCGGCCTTCGGATCGCTGGCGATCTGGCGCACGGCCTCGCTGCTCTATGGCGCGCGCGCCGCCGGCTGGGCGGTGCTGTTCTTCAACGCCACGTTCCTGATCGGCATCGGCAGCCTGATCACCACACCGGATGCGCCCTCGGTGCTGTTCTGGGGGCTGACCCTCTGGGCGCTGGCCGAGTTTCTGCATTCGGACAACGCCAACTGGTGGCTGGCGGTCGGATTCTTCGCGGGCCTCGGCCTTATTTCGAAATATTCGGTGCTGTTCCTGGGCGTCGGTATCGTGCTGTGGCTCGTCTGGGTTCCGCAGGCGCGCCGGTCCTTCGCCACCTGGCAGCTCTGGGCGGGCGGGCTGGTCGCGGTGCTCATCTGCCTGCCGGTGGTGTGGTGGAACGCGGCCTACGAATGGGCCTCCTTCGTCAAGCAGTTCGGCCGCGCCGTGCCGCACGGCTGGACCTTCAAATACATCTTCGAATTCATCGGCGCGGAAATAGGCCTGCTCAATCCGCTGGTCGCAATCCCCGCGCTGGTCGGCTTCGGCTGCGCCGCCAAGCGCACGGCGCTCAGGCGCGAGCCGGTCGCCTCCCTGCTGCTGCTGACCACGGCGCCTTTTCTCGCCTATCTCGTCGTGCACGCTTTCCACGCCCGGGTTCAGGCCAACTGGCCGGCGCCGCTGCTGCCCGCCGCCGTTCTGGTGGCCGCCGGCATGGCTGCGGGCGTCGATGCGCCCCGCAGCGTCATCGGCAGGATCATCCGCATCTGCCGCAATGCCGCCGTGCCCGTCGGCGTCGGGTTGTCGCTCGTCTTCTACGTGCACGCCGTCTGGCCGCTGAGCGGCGCGGCCGCGCGCAAGGACCCGAGTTTCCAGATCCGCGGCTGGGAGGACATCGCCTCCCAACTCGTGACGCTCGGCACGGAAAACAACGCGTCCTGGGTCGCGACCACGTCCTACGGCATGACGGGGCAACTGGCCTTCGCCCTGCGGCACAACAACCTGCCGGTGGTCTCGCTGACCGAGCGCATCCGCTACGTGATGGCGCCGGAACCCGATCCCGCGTTGCTGCGCAAGCCCGCGCTCTATGTGTCGGTCGCGCGGCGCGATGCCTCCCTAACCCTCCGTGATCGGTTCGCCGATGTGACGCCGCTCACCGTGCTGGTGCGGCGCGTGCGGGGCGTGGCGCTTGAGGAAATCCGCGTCTATCGCGTTGAGGGTGCTGCGGCATCGCCGCTCGATCCGCTCTTTCCTGTGTTTGCGAATTGACGTATCGAGGAAGGCGCCGCGCGCGTGTGATCCGCGGCGCGTCCGGGGCGGGGAGACTGACGGCATGACCATGAAGCGCATCGTGTTGACGGCGAGCGACTATGGTCTGGCCTTCGGTGTCGATCGCTCGATCCGCGCGCTGGTGTCCGCCCACCGGATGTCGGCAGTGGGGTGCCTGGTTGTTTCCGATTTGTGGTCGCGCGAGTTTCTGCCCTTGCGCGAATGCGTGGAACAGGCCGGCGGGCGCACGGCGGTTGGAGTGACCCTGGTGCTCAGCGGCGCCTTCGAGCCGCTCTCGGCCAACGCCCGGAAGATCTTCGCGAGCCGCTTCCCGTCGCCGGGCTATTATTCGCGGCGCGGCCGTTTCGGCCTGCTTCCGGACGAAATCCTGGGGCAGGAAATCCGCGCGCAATTCGACCGTTTCACTGAACTTTATGGCGAGCAACCGGAATTCGTCACATTGCACGACGCGCTTGACCGCAGGGCGGGTGTGGCGCGTCTGGTGGTCGACGCGCTGGAGGACCCGATATCGCAGGGATTGGCGGTGATGTTCCATCAGCCCCGGCGCTGGGGATGCCGCAGGCAGGCGCGGCGCATCGCCAAGCTTGGTGGCGCCAGCAATCCCGGCAGCGCCGAAATGCCGGCGAGCCTGGATGAGGACGCGCTGCAGAAATTCTACTGGTCGACGCTCGACGGCGAGCCCGACAACACGTGTGTCTGGTGCCGCCCGGGCAACGGCGACGACCGCTTGCGCCGGATCGAGTCCGTCGAGGCCGTCGAGCTGCGCGAGGCACAGCTCGCCTATCTCAAGGGGCACCGGTTCCTGCTCGCCCTGACCGAGAAGGAACGGTTTCTTTTCTAGGGTCTAGGCTTCGGGCTTTGCGATCCAGACGGCAAGCCTGTCGATTTCCTCCTGCCGCAATTCATGGCCGCCGCGATGGACAAGTTGCTCCACCGTACTGCCTTGCGATTGTAGCCAGTCGATCAGCCCGTCCGTCAGCGCGGGCGGACAGATCGGGTCGTGGGCGCCGGCGGTGATCAGCACCTGTGATTCCGCAAGCGCGGCGTTTGGCGCCGGTGTGAACGGAATCAGCGGGTGCATGAGCGCATACGCGCCAAGCCGCGCCGGGTTCGTGAACAGCAGGTTCGCCAGAATGTTGGCCCCATTGGAGTAACCGATGCCGATGGCCTTGGCCGGATCCCGGCCGTGCTTCGCCAGGACGGCCTCCAGGAAGGCATCAAGCTCGTGCGTCCGCCTTGCCAGATCGTCCATGTCATAGACGCCCTCGCCCGTGCGGCGGAAGAAGCGCGCCATGCCGTTCTCATCGACATTGCCGGCGAGCGACAGCACGGCGGCCTCCGGCGCGATCATGGCGCCAAGGCGCGCGAAATCCTCCGCCGTCCCGCCGGTGCCATGCAGCATGATCAGCGTGCGCGGATCGTCGCCCTGAAGGTTCAGGGCGACGTGTTGATAGCGGTCGAGGGTCATGATTGGTCTCACACGGTCAGCGGCGGCAGGTTGCGTTCGAGCCTTGCGCGCAAGGGCTCGTGCTGGGAGGGCAGCCGCAGCGACTGACCGAGGTTTTCCAGCGGCTCGTCGACGGTGAAGCCCGGCTCTTCGGTGGCGATCTCGAACAGCACGCCGCCCGGCGTGCGGAAATAGATCGCCATGAAGTAGTCGCGGTCGATCTGCGGCGTCACGCCGATTCCGGCTGCCGCGAGCTTCTCGCGGATCGCGCTCTGGTCGGCGATGGTCGGCACGCTGAAGGCCACATGATGCACCCGGCCCGCGCCCTGGCGGGCGGGCGAGAGATTGGGCGCCGCGATGATATCGACGATGCCGGCGGCACTGTCGCCGTTGCTGCGCAGCCGCGTTAGGGCGCCGTCGCGGTGGGTCTCGCGATAGTTCATCAGGTCGGTCAGGATCGTCGCCGTGGGCTCCGTCTCATGGAGAACCAGCGTGACGCCGAAAAAGCCGCGAATAGCCGCGTCTTCGCCGATGCCTTCCGCCAGCCACGGCGCGCGATCGTCATCCGTTCGCTCAACCAGGGCGAGCCGGGTGCCGTCGGGATCGTCGAACACAATCCGGTCGTCACCCAGGACCGTCTCGCGCAGGTCCGGCTTCGTGCCGTGTGCTTCGAGCCGTCGCGCCCAGAAGTCCAGCGATCCCTTGGGCACGGAGAACTGGGTGATGCCCACCTCGCCGGTGCCCGCGCGGCCGCGCGGCAGATCCATCCACGGAAAGAAGGTCATCACCGATCCGGCGCGGCCCTGCTCGTCGCCGTAGTAGAGATGGTACGTGTCGGGATCATCGAAATTCACAGTCTTCTTGACGAAACGCAGGCCGAGCACCTTGGCGTAAAAGTCAAGATTGCCCTGCGGCGACGAGGCGATGGCGGTGACGTGATGCAAGCCGTTGACGGGATGGGTCATGGAGATCTCTCCTTCGATTGGACTGTTGCCATCAACATAGGTCCCGCGCGATCCGGCGAAAGGCATGCAAGCCGGGACGGATCGTCTGTCAAACGTGAACAATGCACCGAAAGTGCCGTGCACGAGGGAACTGTTCCATGATCCGTTGCGGATTGTCAGGCGGCGGCGACCGGCCGTAAGGTGGGATCCCTGCGGGCGATGGACAGAGCGGTCGCATCTCTCCCGGAAGCGGAACAGACGAGGAGCGCGCATCGCCGCCGCGTTCCCAGTGCGAAGGGCATGGCATGAGCATTGAATTTCTTCTCACATCGATCGTCGTGGTGCTGCTGCCCGGGACCGGTGTGCTCTACACACTCTCGGTGGGGCTTGGCCAAGGCGGGCGTGCGAGCGTCATCGCCGCGTTCGGCTGTACGCTGGGCATCGTGCCGACGGTGCTCGCCAGTATTCTCGGGCTCGCCGCCTTGCTGCACACAAGCGCCATCGCCTTCCAGGTGATCAAGTATCTCGGCGTGGCCTATCTGTTCTACATGGCCTGGAGCATGCTGCGTGAAGGCGGCGCACTGGCGGTCTCGGGCGACGCGCGCAAGATCGCGCCCGGCCGGATCATTCTGGACGCGGTGTTGCTGAACGCCCTGAACCCCAAGCTGTCGCTGTTCTTCCTCGCTTTCCTGCCGCAGTTCATTCCCGCGGGCGCTTCCAATCCGATGGGGCTGCTGCTCTTGCTCGCGGCAACGTTCATGGCGCTGACCTTCGTGGTTTTCGTGGGCTATGGCCTATGTGCCTCACTGGCGCGCCGCTATGTCGTCTCGCGGCCGTCCGTGATGGTGTGGCTGCGGCGGTCGTTTGCGGCCACGTTCGGTCTGCTCGGCATCCGTTTGGCGTTTGCCGGACGGTGACCGGGAGGTCTGCAACCGGTCCACACACATCGCTGCACCCGATGGTGGCCATTCTCACTTCTCACAGGGCGCGCAATGCGGCACAGTTGCGGGCGCCGGAGTTTTTCCGGCAGCCACGAGCGCTGGAGACACCCGCCGCATGGACGAAGTCGCGGAATTCCTGGAGAAGAGTTTCTCGCTGCAGGGACTGGACCCGGGCCTGGCGCAAAAACTGTTCGCCCTGGCGCATACAATGCCGATCAAGGCCGGCACCACGCTGTTCGAGACCGGCGATCCCGGCAACGGCTGTTACCTGGTGCTTGAAGGCTCGCTGAAGGTGTCGATGCTGTCGGTGGAAGGCGACGAGCAACTGCTGGCCGTTCTGGGCCCGGGGCATATCGTGGGTGAATTGGCATTGCTGGACGGCCGCCCGCGGTCGGCCACCGTGAGCGCCTTGAAGACGTCAAAGCTTTCCTTCGTCGACCGCAGCGCGTTCGAGCGTTTCGCCGATGCCAATCCGGCGGTCTACAGGCACATGCTGAAGATCGTCGGCGGGCGGTTGCGCCAGGCCAACGACGTGCTCGCGGCGCGCTCCTTCCTGCCATTGCCCGGTCGTGTCGCGCAGACGCTGTTGCAGCTTGCCGAGATTTTCGGCAAGCCGCTGGACGGCGGCCGGCTGCTGATCAACTACAAGCTCTCGCAGGGTGACATCGCCAACATGGCGGGGGCCGCGCGCGAGAACGTCAGCCGCGTGCTGAACGACTGGAAGCGCGCGGGTACGATCAGCCGCATTTCCGGCTACTACTGCATCGAGGACCGCGGCAAGCTGGAGCGGGCCTCCGCCGTGTGAGGCGGCGGCCTTTTCCGGTCAGGCCGTCGAATCCGGCTTCTCGGCGTTTTGCTGCACCAGTTGCATATGCGGGTAGGGGATCGAGATTCCGGCCGTATCGAGGGCTTCCTTGAGCCGCTTGATGAGATCGAATTTCAGCGCCCAGTAGTCGGGGGCCGCGCACCACACCCGCAGCGTCACGTCGACCGCGCTGTCGCCCAGATTGGTGATCGCGACAAAGGGCTCCGGCATGGCGTGGATGCGCGCGTCGGCGCCGATCGTCTGGCGGAACGTGGCGATGGCGGCATCCATGTCGTCCTCGTAGCTGATGCCGATGGTGATATCCACGCGCCGTGTCGGATGAGCCGAATAGTTGCGCACGGATGCGCCCCAGGCCTCGCTGTTTGGCACGATGATCTGCACGTTGTCCGGGGTCGCCAGTTCGGTGAGAAACAGCGACAGGGACTTGACCGTTCCCGCTTCCCCGGCCACCTCGACATAGTCGCCGACACGGAAAGGGCGGAAGATCAGCAGCATCACGCCCGCTGCCACATTCGACAGGGTGCCTTGCATCGCCAGGCCGATGGCGAGCGACGCGGCGCCCAAGACGGCGATCAGGCTGGTGGTTTGGAAACCGAAGAGCTGCAGCACGGAGATGATTACCACCGCCAGCACGAAATAGTGGGCGGTGGACGCGGCGAAGACGGTGATGGTCTCGTCCACGCGCGCTGTGCGCCGGAGCGCCGAGCGGACGGCGCGGCCGATCATCCCGGCGGCCGTCCAGCCGACGACCAGCATGATGATGGCGTAAATCACGCTGAGGCCGTGGGTGGTCAGCATTTCGGCCACCGCGACCACCTGGGCGGCGACGAGGTCCTTGGTTTGCAGCAATTGGGATTCCATGGGGCGCTCTTCGGATCGTTGATCTTATGAGCGGACCGTAGCGGATACGCCCGCCATATCAACCGCGCGGGCGATGAAATCCAGGGCCCTGCCCGGAGGCATGCTAGCCGCGCAATGCGACGTCGAGCGCCGCTTGTGCGTATTCAAGCAAGGTGTCGCCATCGTCCAGCATGTCGTCGGGCACATGCACCAGGCGGGGCACGTTCACCCGTTTGCCCTGCTTTTCATAGGAGAAGATCTCCCCGCCTTCATCGATCAGCCGTTGCCGCAGGGTCTCGTCGGCCACCAGATACAGCCGCTCGCGCATGATCATGGCGAAATGCGTTCCCCGGCATCGCAGGCTGTAGCCGCTGAACATGCGGCGCGTGTCGAGCGCGCCCAGCGGCGCCAGGAGGTCAAACAGATGGTCGCGAAATTGCGGTGAAGGAGCAGCCATGTCAAGTCCTTGGCAATCCTTGCGAGACACCGGTGCCGACGCACGGGCGTCTGAGCGGAGCGGACGGGTTGCGGGCAGCGAGCGCGCCCGATACACCTTCAATCGCGAATGATTATAAGCAGGCGCGAAGAACAAAGAAACGGAGTGTATGGGGACATGAGCGACGAGCCGCGCGGAGATTTGACGACAAGAACGCTTGCGATGCCGGCGGACACCAATCCCGAAGGCGACATTTTCGGTGGCTGGGTGATGTCGCAAATGGATATCGCGGGCGGGCTTTGCGCCGCCCAGCGCGCCAAGGGCCGCGTCGTGACCGTGGCGGTGGACGCCATGCACTTCATCCGGCCGGTCAAGGTCGGCGACGTCCTTTGCGTCTACACAGAACTCGAGACCGTCGGCCGCACCTCGGCGCGCGTGCATGTGGAAGCCTGGGCGCTGCGGGCCCAATCCACCCACCGCGAGAAGGTCATCCAGGCGAGCTTTTCCTATGTGGCGGTCGACGGCAGCGGCCGTCCGCGTCCTGTGCCAGACGAATAGCGCCGCTCAGCTCCCGTTGTCGCGGCGCCTGAGCCGGTCGAAGGCGACGGCCAGAATGATGAAGCTGCCGACGAAGGATCCTTGCCAGAAGGTGGAGATGCCGAGCAGGATGAGGCTGTTGCGGATCACCTCGATCAGCGCCGCGCCGACGACCGCGCCGAATGCCGTGCCCGAACCGCCGGCGAGATTCGCGCCGCCGATCACGGCCGCGGCGATCACCGTCAGCTCCATGCCCTGACCGAGATTGGTGGTCACGCCGCCGAGCCATCCGACTTCCAGCGCGCCCGTGATTCCCGCGGTAAGCGCGGAAAACATGTAGACCGAGATCTTGATCCGTTTCACCGGAATGCCGGTGAGCACCGCGGCGCGCTCGTTGCCGCCGATCGCGAAGACGTGCCGGCCCCATTGCGTCCACCGGAAGGCGAATCCTGTGAACAGCGTCAGCGCGAGGAGCACGATGACCGGGTTGGGAACGCCGTAGGTCGAGCCGCCGCCAAGGTACAGCAGCAGCGGCTGGTCGGGGCCGAACTGATAGATCATCTTGTTGTTGGACAGCACCATGGCGAGGCTGCGCGCCACCGACAGCATGCCGAGCGTGACGACGAACGGCGGCATGCCGACCACGGCGATCAGCAGGCCGTTGACCAGTCCGATGCAGAGCGAGGCGCTGATCGCCAGGGCGAAGGCGATCCAGATCGGGTGGCCGGCCGCCATGACCACGCCGGTGATGATGGCGGAGACCACGACGGTGGAGCCGACCGACAGATCGATGCCGCCGGTGATGATGACGGCGGTCATGCCGATGGCGATGATGGCGACGAAGGCGAAGTTGCGCGTCACGTTGAACAGGTTGCGTTCCGTCGCGAACGTGTCCGTTGCCACCGCCAGCGCCAAACAGCACAGCACGGCCGCCAGCGTCACCCAGACCGTCTGCCGGCCGGCCAGCCAGCTCAGCCAGTTGGCATGCGATCGTTGCCGGATTGCGTCCTCGAGCTGCGTCGCCATGTTGATCCTCCCTCTCGGGCCTCAAGCCCGCTCGATGGCTCCGGTGATCAGTCCCGTGACTTCCTCGGGCGAGCTGTCGGAAATGCGCTTGTCCGCGACCTTGAGGCCGCGCCGCAGCACCACCAGCCTGTCGCAAACCTCGAACACATCGGGCAGCCGGTGACTGATCAGCACCACGCCGATTTTCTGATCCTTGAGCCGGCGGATCAGGTTGAGGACTTCGGCCACCTGGCGCACGCTGATCGCCGCGGTCGGCTCGTCCATCAGCACGATGTTCGGGTTCGACAGCCGGGTCCGGGCGATCGCTACCGCCTGGCGCTGGCCGCCCGACATGCGCTTGACCAGATCGCGCGGCCGGGTTTCCGATTTCAGCTCGGCGAACAGCGCGGCGGCGTGCCGGTTCATCGCGCCGTAGTCGAGGATGGACACGGGCCCGAAGCGCCGCTTCGCTTCGCGGCCCAGAAAGATGTTGGCCGCCGCGGTGAGATTGTCGCACAGCGCCAGATCCTGATAGACGATCTCAACGCCGTGTTCGCGCGCGTCCTTGGGGTCGTGGAAATGGGTGGGGGTGTTGTCGATGCGGATCTCGCCGGAAGACGGGCGGAAATTGCCGGCGATGATCTTCACCAGCGTCGACTTGCCCGCGCCATTGTCTCCGACAAGGCCGACGACCTCGCCGCCCGCCAGCGCCATGGAGACATTCTCGAGCGCCCGGATGGCGCCGAAATGCTTTGAAATCCCGATAAGCTCCAGAAGCGCCATGTCGCCCTCTTTCCCCGATTTTAAATAAGCATTTCCGCATTCATGCATTTGATTTGAAAAGCTTTTGCAGCACGCTTTTCCAAAGCCAGCGTCGTTGACGCGGCAACTTCATAATAGTATTATTATTAATACTAGCGATATCGAGAAAGAATTGACATCTTTCATGCATGACCCTGCGGAAGGCGTCCGGTTGGAGCTTTGGCGGGGCTGGATGAATGATGCCCGGGTGCGGCTGTGCGACGGATGGATCCGGCCCGGCGCTCCCGGACAAACGGCCAGGCAAGGCCGTGGCCATCAAGAGCCGAATACCAAAAGACGGTTGCGGGATTGATGACCACCACCGTCCGCACCAGGGAGGAAGACATGAAACGGGCATTCGCACTGTTCGCTGCAGTGTGCCTGCTGGCGTTGACAGCAGGCGCCGCCGCGGCGCAGGACAAGAAGATCCTGGCGATCGTCGTCAAGGGTCTGGACAATCCATTCTTCGAGCAGATCAATCTCGGCTGCCAGAAGTGGCAGGCCGAAAATCCCGACAGCGAGTACACCTGCCTCTATACGGGGCCGGCCTCCAGCGCCGATGAGGCGGGGGAAGTGCAGATCGTCGACGACCTGCTGACCCGCGGCGTTTCGGCCATTGCCATATCGCCATCCAACGCGCCGGCCATGGGCAATCTGATCCGCCAGCGGGCTCCCGACATCCCCGTGATGACCATCGACGCCGACTTTGTCGAAGCCGACCGGTCCCTGCGGGCCACCTATCTGGGCACCGACAACTACCTGATGGGCGTCAAGATGGCCGAGTATGCGGCCAAGCTGAAACCGGCCGGCGGCACGGTCTGCCTGCAGCTCGGCAATGTCGCCGCCGACAACATCAACGCCCGCGCGGCGGGGTTCCGCGACACCATCGCCGGCACCAAGGATGTGGACCGGCTCGACGGTCAGAACGGCTGGACGGAGATCTCGGGGTGCCCCGTGTTCACCAACGACCAGATCGATCTGGCCAATCAGCAGATGGCCGACACATTCACGGCCAACCCGGATCTCGATGCCTTCATCCTGGTGGGCGGCTGGGCGCAATTCGCGCCGCAGGCCTATGCCCAGGTTACCGATCAGGTGATGGACAAGCTCGAGGCGCGCGACCTGATCATCGTCGCCGGCGACACGCTGCCGCCGCAGATGCAGGCGCTCAAGGACGGGCGCAGTCACGTGCAGATCGGCCAGCGGCCCTTCGAGATGGGCTATCGCGCGCCCAGCGTGATGATCGACCTGATTTCCGGCAACCAGGTTGAGGACCCGCTCTACACCGGGCTCGACGAGTGCACGATCGAAAACGTCGCCGAATGCGTCGCGAAATAAAGCGCCGGAGCTGAAACCGGCGTCGGCACAAATCCGAAGCGCTTGGGGCGTTGATCATGCGGCCCTGCGCGCCTGCCGCGAAGGGGTGGCTCTAGGGCCGCCCCTTTTGGCGTGCGCGCCGGATCCGTCAGCCGCTCAGTAGTGCGGCGGTTTTGTCACGGGCACGTTGCCATCACCGAGATCGTTCA
This sequence comes from Breoghania sp. L-A4, assembly GCF_003432385.1. Lineage (NCBI taxonomy): Bacteria > Pseudomonadati > Pseudomonadota > Alphaproteobacteria > Hyphomicrobiales > Stappiaceae > Breoghania > Breoghania sp. L-A4. The sequence continues at coordinate 949,113 of NZ_CP031841.1, forward strand.
ATTCCTCGACGTGCTCCACGAGCGCGGTCATGCGCCGGTTCAGCCGTTCGATCTGGCGCGCCTGTTCGGTGACGACGCCGTTCAGTTCGTCAATCGTGTGCGCCTGGTGGGCGACCTCGGTTTCCAGTTTTTCGAGGCGCTCGCGCGTGTCGTCGCTCATGCCGGGTCCCGCCGTTCGCTGGCTCGTGTTTCTCGATGTGACTTATCAAACGCGTACCGCAATGGGAACGCGAGCGGAAAACAAAAAGGGCGGCCCGAGGACCGCCCTTTCGATTTCGCGATGGACAGGACTTCCTAGAAGTCCATGCCGCCCATGCCGCCGCCCGGCATGCCGCCGCCGCCCGGAGCTTCCTTCTTGGGGAGCTCTGCAACCATGGCTTCGGTGGTGATCAGCAGGCCGGCAATGGATGCCGCGTCCTGGATCGCCGTGCGCACGACCTTGGTCGGATCGATGATGCCGGCCTCGATCATGTTCACGTAGGTCTCGTTCTGAGCGTCGAAGCCGAGGCTGTCGTCGCTCTCCATCAGCTTGCCGACGACGATCGAGCCTTCAACGCCGGAATTGTCGGCGATCTGGCGGATCGGGGCTTCAAGCGCGCGCAGCACGATCTTGATGCCGGCCATGATGTCGGGATTGTCGGAGGTGAGCTTGGAGACCGCACCCTTGGCGCGCAGCAGCGCCGTGCCGCCACCCGTCACGATGCCTTCTTCCACGGCCGCGCGGGTCGCGTTCAGCGCATCGTCGACGCGGTCCTTCTTTTCCTTCACTTCGACTTCGGTCGCACCGCCGACGCGCAGGACGGCAACGCCGCCGGCGAGCTTGGCGAGGCGCTCCTGGAGCTTCTCGCGGTCGTAGTCGGAGGTGGTTTCCTCGATCTGCGCCTTGATCTGGCCGACGCGGCCCTGGATGTCGGCCTTCTCGCCGGCGCCGTCAACGATCGTGGTGGTTTCCTTGGTGATGGAAACCTTCTCGGCGGTGCCGAGCATGTCGATGGTGACGTTCTCGAGCTTGATGCCGAGATCCTCGGAAATCACCGTGCCGCCCGTCAGGATGGCGATGTCTTCCAGCATGGCCTTGCGGCGATCGCCGAAGCCCGGCGCCTTGACGGCGGCGATCTTCAGGCCGCCACGCAGCTTGTTGACGACGAGCGTGGCCAGGGCCTCGCCTTCGACGTCTTCGGCGATGATCAGCAGCGGACGCGAGGACTGAACGACCGATTCCAGAATCGGCAGCATCGCCTGCAGGTTGGAAAGCTTCTTCTCGTGCAGGAGAATGTAGGGCTTTTCCAGATCGGCGAGCATCTTGTCGGCGTTGGTCACGAAGTACGGCGACAGATAGCCGCGATCGAACTGCATGCCTTCGACGACTTCAAGCTCGGTCTCGGCGGTCTTGGCTTCCTCGACGGTGATGACACCCTCGTTGCCGACCTTCTGCATGGCCTCGGCGATCATGTCGCCGATTTCCTTGGCGCCGTTCGCGGAGATCGTGCCGACCTGGGCGACTTCGGCCGAGGTGGAGATCTTCTTGGAGCGTGCCGTCAGGTCCTTGACGACTTCGGTAACGGCCATGTCGACGCCGCGCTTCAGGTCCATCGGGTTCATGCCGGCGGCGACGGCCTTGACGCCTTCACGCACGATCGACTGGGCCAGAACGGTGGCGGTGGTGGTGCCGTCGCCAGCGATGTCGTTCGTCTTCGAAGCGACTTCGCGCAGCATCTGTGCGCCCATGTTCTCGAACTTGTCTTCAAGCTCGATTTCCTTGGCGACGGTGACGCCGTCCTTGGTGATGCGGGGAGCGCCGAAAGCCTTGTCGATGACGACGTTGCGGCCCTTGGGGCCGAGCGTCACCTTGACGGCGTTGGCCAGGATGTCCACGCCGCGCAACATGCGGTCGCGGGCATCTGTCGAGAACTTGACTTCTTTAGCAGCCATGTTGACTTCTCTCTAAAAACTGTTGGTACGAAAAGGATCCGAAAGGGGCGCCCGCTGTTAAGCGATCACGCCCATGATGTCGGATTCTTTCATGATGAGCAGGTCTTCACCGTCGATCTTGACCTCGGTGCCCGACCATTTGCCGAACAGGACGCGGTCGCCGGCCTTGACGTCGAGGGCGACGAGCTTGCCGGCGTCGTCACGTGCGCCCGGGCCCACGGAAACGACTTCGCCTTCCTGCGGCTTTTCCTTGGCGGTGTCGGGAATGATGATGCCGCCGGCGGTCTTCTCTTCGGAATCAACGCGGCGGATGACGACACGGTCGTGTAGCGGACGGAATGTCATATCTGGCTCTTTCCTCTCCTGGAGCGCCCCTCTTGGGCGGCGCTGCCATTGGTGATGCCGGAATACGGGTGCAGGGATGTCCCTGGTGCATTGTTAGCACTCATTGAAGGTGAGTGCTAACTGCTGCCCCGATGTAGTTTCGGCCCGCGCTTTTGTCAATGCGGTGGATGGCGAAAAGCGCGCGTGGTGTGGAGCTGGGGCGCGATGCCGGAAGGCGAGGATGTGCGCGTTGGTGCCGCGGTGCGTGTCGGGGCCGCTCGCATAAAGCGACAATGCGGCGGACCGGCGCATCGCGAAATGCAATTCGTATTGGCGTCCTGGGAATAGGCGGTGCACGTTCACTTGCGTCCGTGGTTAACAGGACCTTGCTACAAAAGAGGACCCGCAGGCACCGTTTTGGAATTGCGAAGCGGAATTTCGCAAACCGCATCGCATCGCGCGCTGTGATGGCCGAAACCGGGGGCTTTCCAATTCGTTTGACTTCGTTTGATTGCTTGGCTTTGCGGCCCAAGTTCGTTGATTTCCGCCTGAGGTACGGACTTGTACGAAGTATTTGTCGGAAATATTGATGAAAATTTTAATAAACTAAAGAATTCGCATAAACAACTTGGAAAGGAGAGTGCCGGGATCGGGGTGCGTTAACAAAAAATGCTGGTATTGATTGGGGAAGTTGAGCTGGTGTTTCCGGCCACATGGAGCTTCCTACGATGTTCAATCAGATGTTCGCCCCGATTTTGGCAAAATTCCGCAAAGACGATCGCGGCAATATCGCGATTCTTTTCGGACTTACGATCGTTCCGGTGGTTTTCGCCGTCGGTGCGGGCATTGACATGTCGCAAGTCGTCTCGGCCAAACAGCGTGCGCAGATAGCGGTGGATTCCGCCGCGCTCGCCATCAACACCCAGGCGTACGCGTCGATCACGAACGACGCGATGACGGCCGCGGCCCGCGCGGAGTTCGAAGCGAACTTCAATGTCCGCAGCGGCACGATTGCCGACTTCTCCGCCAGTCGCAACGCGGATGGGGCGGTCAACGTGACTGCCGAAGTCAGCGTCGGCACCGCCTTCACCCCGCTGGTCGGCATCGACGCTCTCAACTTTGTCGTGCAATCCGAGACAATCGTCGGTGACGCCAGCTTCGATGTCGTCATGGTCCTCGACAATTCGGGTTCCATGGGCGGCACGAAAATCACCACCTTGAAAGAGGCGGCGAAAGACCTGACGGCGACATTGCTGGCCGTGAACGCCACAAGCCCGGTCCCAGATCGCGTGAAGATCGGTCTGGTTCCGTTCACCGCCTTCGTCAACGTCGGCGCCGACAAGGCGGACGCCGCCTGGATCGACGTGAACGGCCTGTCGCCGGTCAACGGCAACAACATGGCCACCAACACGCCGCGCCTGGATCTCTTCAACCAGATCTCCGGCGTCAGCTGGCAGGGATGTGTCGAGGCGCGTCCGTATCCCTATGATGTGCGGGACACGGAAGCTAGCGATGCGGTTCCCGAGACGCTGTTCGTGCCCGAGTTCGCGCCCGACGAGCCGGACGAGGGCGGTTACATTCGCTACGACAACTACCGCTCCTACAGCTATTCCAACAGCTGGATCGACGACGATGGCGGCACCTGCACCACCAGCGTATCGGGCCTGGGTGCGGACGCCCATACCGCGAAGCAGCAGCGGATGTGCAAATACGATGGCGCCTCCTTCAGCTCCTGGGACAATGGCGTGAGCCGGGGTCCCAACTATGGCTGCAAGACGCAGCAGGTCACGCCGTTGACCACCAGCAAGGATACGGTCGACGCCGCGATCGACGCCATGGTCGCCGATGGCTACACCAACATCCATCAGGGTGTGATGTGGGGATGGCGGGCGATTTCGCCGCAGGCGCCGTTTACCGAGGGCCGCGCGATGAACGATCCCGCCAATCCCGGCCACCGGCGCATCATGATCGTCATGACCGATGGCGCGAACACCTACGAGTGGAACGACAGGAACCCGAACATCTCCAAGTACAATGCCTATGGCTACGTGCCGGAGAACCGGACGGGCATCGACTACAACAACAATGGCGATGTGACGGATGTGATGGACACGCGGACCGGAGAGGCCTGCGCCAACGCCAAGGCGGACGGCGAGATCGAGGTCTACACGATCGCCTTCCAGATCAGCGACACGGTCACGCGCAACATGCTGCGTGATTGCGCGACCACGCCGGAGATGGCCTATCAGTCGGACTCGGATGCCGAACTGCTGGTGGCGTTCCAGAACATCGCCAAGGAAATCAGCAAGCTGCGTTTGGCGCGCTAGATTGAGATCCGTCAGAGAGCTGTGGTTTGAAGACCGTATCCCTGACAGCGCAACAGGTTGATCGACAAATTGGACATGCCGCGCCGATACCGGCGCGGCATGATTGATTCGTGGGCGTGTCGTCGTTTGGGAGGACGTGGGTGGTGTTACTCTTCGGACGTGGCGCCCGAAGCGTTGAGGGCGGCGAGCAACTGCCTGTTCAAGGACGACGCCGGGAAGATCCGGTGCAGCATGGCCTTGGGATCGGTGCCGAACTCCGGGTGCTGGCTGACGAGCTTCTTCGCAAGCGCCCGCCGCCGCGCCGTGTCGCCTTCGCCGTGCGCGACGAGGATCCGCGCCAGAAGTCCCGACAGCGTGTCGTCGTGCTCGATCAGGGCTACTTCCCTGCGGGCGAGCTCCATGTCGCCTTTGCCACAGGCCGCGAAAACGATCATCGTGTTGTACCAGGCGGGGTGCCCCGGGCTCATGCGGCGCGCCTGTTGCATCAAGGTGAGCCCCGGGTCGGCGTCGCCCAGCATGATCAGCGTGCTGGCGTGGGTGGCCATGATGTCGGTGTCGTAAGGATTGAGCTCGCGCGCGTGCCGGCCGGCCTCCAGCGCCTCGTCGCTGCGCCCTAGAAACAGCAGCACCGATTGCAGCGCCTGATAGGCGCGCGCGCTGTCGGGCGCCGCGGAGACCGCGTGTTTGGCCAGCACGAAGGCTTGCGCCAGCGACGCCTCGCGTTCCTGGTCGCTTTTCGCGCCGAAGCGCGCATTGTCGACATACAGCATCGGAAGCAAGGCGCGCGCCGGGGCGAAATCGGCCTGGTTGCCCGCCAGCGAGGTCAGGCAGTCGCGCCCGCGGGCGTTGATGTCGGGCGCGAAACGGCGCTGGGAATGGAAGGTCAGCAACACGCAGCGAAATCCTTCCGAGACCTGGGATGGATCGTCGCGATGGCTGGCCGCGTGGTTGAAGATCACGCCATACGGCCGGGCAATGGCGCTGGCGATGTTGCGCACGATCCGGTCTTCCGCCAGATCCGCGGCATTGCGGTCGTATGTCAGATCGAACAGAGCCGACCAGACGATTTCGTGCTCGGGGCGTAGACCAGGATGAAGCTGAGAAAGACGTTGTCGCCGGTGAAGCTGGCGCGGCCCTCGACGCGATAATCGGCCTCGTTCGCCGTCTCGCTCAGTTCCACCTCGGAAAACAGCCGCAAGGCGGCCGCGAGATTGTCGTGCACCTTGGCGGGAGAGAAGACGGCCGGCTGCGGCAGGGCGCCATCGACCGCGATATCGGCCACATAGATGCGTGGCAGATCTCCCTTGAAGAGCGGTGGATGCGCCGGTGCGCCGGGCGCGCCGGCGGTCTGCGAATCGGCAGGCGCCGCGGCGTCGGATACGCCGCCCGCAGTGACCGTCGCGTTGCCGCCGGTCCCGCCGTCAGACCGGGTGAGCACTTCGTCCGGACCCGGCGGCTCACCGCCGGGCTGATTGAACTGCGGCAGGAGCAGAAACACCGCCAGGCTTGCCGCGAGCAGCGCGCTTGCGGCCAATGCGGCCAGCGCCACGCGCTTGCGCCCGCTGTTCTGCGGCGCAGGGGCGTCGGCCGGCGCGGAGGCCGCCTCGCGATATTGGAATACCGGAACATACCCGCCTTTCGGCACATCGATGAGCACGGGGTCATTGGCGCCCGGACCGGCGTAATAGTCGCTGATCAGCCGGCGCAGCCGCGCCGCCTCCACGCGGATGATCGGGTCGGCGGCGGGATCGAACGAGCTGGCGCGCCCAAGCGCTTCCACGGCAATCGTGTACCCCTTGATCCGGCTTTCGTTGCCCTTCAGCCGCTGGTCGACGACATAGCCGAGAAAAGCACGCAACTGGGGCGATCCGGCAAAGGCCTGACTTTCGAGAATTCTGTCGAGTTGGGTACGAACCGCAGCCTCATCGCACGGTGCTCGGGATTGCATCCCGTGTTCGCTGTTCCCCCGGTCACTGTCTACTCCTCGGCTCTTCATGGGGCCGTGTGAACCGAACCATAGGACACCTTGCCGGACATTCGGATAGTCTTTTGCAGAAACGCGGTCGAATATTGACACAGATCACCATACCAGCGCCGTCTTCGTGTTGAAAACAGCACTTGTGGGCAGGTGTGCGGTGGCATGGACTGTCGGTTCTGACAGTATCAGGCGGCGAGGCGCGCGAACGCCTCGGCAATGGGGGCGCGGTTTCGGCAATGCGGATTGCAAGATACATGGTCGTTGCGGCGGTTCTTGCGGCTGGCGCGGGCGGCGCGTGGTGGTGGTACGCGCGCCCGGATGCGGTGAGCGTCGTGACGCCGGCGCGCGGCAGCGCCGCGGACGTGGTTTACGCGACCGGCGTCGTGGAACCGCGCCGCTGGGCCAAGGTGACCAGCATCGTGCGCGAGCGGATCGTCGAGATGTGCCGGTGCGAGGGCGACAGCGTGAAGGCGGGCGACGTGCTCGGCAAGCTCGACGACAGCGGCGCCAGGGCGACACTCGCCGAACTTGAGGCGCGCGCGGACTTCGCCCAGGCCGAGCGCGAGCGCGCCGAAGGACTGATCGAGCGGCGCATCATTTCCCGCCAAGCCTACGACAGGGCGCTCAATGACGTGCAGCGCGCCGTGGCGCTTGTCGCCGCGCAGAAGGCGCAACTCGACAACTACGAGCTGCGCGCCCCGCTCGACGGCGTCGTTCTGCGCCGCGACGGCGAAGTGGGCGAGGTGGCTGAGCCGGGAACCGTACTGTTCTGGGTCGGCGAGCCGTCGCCCCTGCAGATCGTCTCGGAGGTCAACGAGGAGGACATCCCCAAGGTCGTCGTCGGCCAGCAGGCGTGGCTGCGCGCGGACGCCTTCCCCGACAATCGGCTCGGCGCGACGGTGTCGCGCATCACGCCGAAGGGCGACCCCGTGCTCAAGACCTACCGCGTCTATCTGGACCAGCCCGAGGATACGCCGCTGCTGATCGGCATGTCGGTGGACGTCAATATCATTACCCGCACCAAGCAGGATGTGTTGCTGGTCCCGCTGGCCGCCGTCAACGGCGACCGGATCTTCGTGGTCGGCTCCGACGGCCGGCTGGAGGAGCGCAGCTTGCGCATCGGTATTCGCGGCACCGAGACGGTCGAGGTGCTGGAGGGCGTGGAAGACGGGACACGGATCGTATCGCCGCTGATCCAGGGCCTGAAAGCGGGCCAGAAGGTGCGCGTGGAGGCGCCCGAACCGGGGTGACATGCCATACCCGCTGAAACAGCTGCCGTCTGAATCTGAAGGGCCCGACGGGGAACCGCCATGAACCTGTTGTTGCGCATCGCCATGACCCATGTCCGGGGACGGCTTCGTCAGACCGTGGTATCGATCCTTGGTGTCATGCTGGGCGTCGGCTTTTCCATCGCCATGGCCTCGCTGATGGAAGGTTCGCAGCGTGATTTCGTCAGCCAGTTGATCGATGCGATCCCGCACGTCCAGGTAACCGACGAGGAGCGCAATCCGCCGCGTCAGCCCGCGCAGGAACTCTATGACGCGGTTGCGTTTTCCGGCCTGCGCGTCGATGATGACCGTCGCGGCATCCGCAATCCTGTCGCGGTGCGTGCGGGTTTGGAGAGCTGGGTGGACGGGGTGTTTTCGCCCGCGCTCAGCGGTCAGGCCGTGGTGCGCTACGGTGGCAAGGACGTCGCGGTGACGCTGACCGGAATTCAGCCGCGCGCGGAGATGGCGGTCTCGAAGATCGCCGACGACGTCGTCCAGGGCAGCTTTTTCAATCTCGAGTCGACGGCCAGCGGGATTGTCGTGGGCGACGGCATGACCAGGAAACTCGGTGCCGAGTTCGGCGACACCGTCACCGTGACGTCGGCCGGCGGCCTGGTCAAACGCTACAAGATCGTCGGGCTGTTTCACTCCTCGCTCGCCCAGACCAACGACACGATCGGCTATGTGCCGCTCAAGGCGGCGCAGATCCTGTTCGAGCGGCCGAACGTCATCAACCGCCTCAATATCCGGCTCTCAAATGTCAACGACGCCGAAGCCATCGCCGCGCGCATCGAGCGCCAGATCGGCTACAAGGCGGTGTCGTGGCAGGAGGCCAACAAGAGTCTCCAGGAGGCCTTCGTGATCCGCAACCTGATCATGTACACGGTTGTCGGCGCGATCCTGCTGGTCGCGGGCTTCGGCATCTTCAACATCGTTGCCACCATCGTGCACGAGAAGGCCCGCGACATCGCCATTTTGAAGTCGCTCGGGTTCTATGAGACCGACATGCAGTACATGTTCGTCTTCGAGGGCCTGATGATCGGCGCGGCCGGGTCGCTGTTCGGCTGGGCGCTCGGCTATGTGCTGTGCCTGGCGCTGAGCACGGTGCAGTTCCAGATCCCCGGCACCACCGACAGCACCTTCCTGCCGATCTATTTCACCATCACGCACTATCTGATCGCATCGGGCTTCGCGCTGGCTTCCGCCGGCATCGCCGGCTATCTGCCTGCGCGCCGGGCGGCGCGGCTCAACCCGGTCGACATCATCCGGGGGGCGACCTGATGGATGAGCACGCCAATCGCGCCGCGGGTCATCCGGACCTGCTGCTGGAGGCGCGCGGCGTGACCCGCGTGCTGTCGGGCATCGTGCCCGTCACGCTGGTGGCCGATATCAACCTGAGCGTCGGCCCGGGGGAGTATGTGGCGATTACCGGCCCGTCCGGGTCGGGCAAGTCGTCGCTCTTGTACCTGTTGGGGCTGCTCGACAGACCGAGCGCCGGCGAGGTGCTGATTGCGGGGCAGCGCACGCAGGAAATGAGCGAAAGGGACCGGGCGCAAATGCGGCTGGAAACTCTCGGCTTTGTTTTTCAGTTTCATTTTCTGCTGCCTGAATTCTCGATCCGGGAGAATGTGATGATCCCGATGCGCCGGCTGGCGCGCGTTGGAGAGGGAGCCATGCGCAGCCGCGCCGACGAGCTGCTCGACGCCCTCGGCCTGGCCGATCATCGGCACAAGCAGCCCGACCAGCTGTCCGGCGGCCAGCGTCAGCGGGTTGCCGTGGCCCGCGCGCTGGCCAACGAACCGCCGCTGATCCTCGCCGACGAGCCGACCGGGAGCCTGGACAGCAAGTCGTCCGAGCAGGTGTTCGATATCCTCAGGCAAATCGTCGAGGAGCGCGGCAAGACCGTGATCGCCGTCACCCATGATGTGGAAATGGCGGCGCGGATGCATCGCGGGGTGCATTTGGTCGATGGGCGGCTTGTATCCGACGAACGCTTTGTAACCACGCCCGCCGCCTGATAACAGTACCGGGGAAAAGCGCACCGGCGCTGCCGGGCCAGCCGGACACGGTTATTGGGCCGGGCTTCGAAAAACGAAGCCTGTTCGCGATATCCGTTGATTTTTGGCTATTTTGCCTGATCGACAACGGCGGGCATTGGGATATCGTTATAGTTTAAGGCAGAATTCCCGCTCAATACTATCGATTCGGCGGCGCACGGGTACTTGACGCAAATATGGCCTGGTTTTCCTCGCTCTTCATAGGTCTGTGCATGGTGGTGATCGCCGGCTCGGTCAGTGCTGTCCTGTATTTTCAGGTCGGCACGGATCTCGGGGCCGCGGTGATCATTGGCACTGCCATTCTGGTCGCCGAGTTTCTGGTCAACATCATGGTCATGCGCTCGCGCGATCGCAATGAGGCCCGGCATCGCTCCGATATGCTCGACGGTGGCATCGGCCAGATCGATCAGGAACTGCAGAATCTCGAACGCAGGCTGACCGCCATCGAGAACGGATTTCCCAATCGCGCCCGCGCCGAAATCGAGCCGATGTATGTGGAGATCGAGGTTCTCGGTACGCTGGTCAAGCAGATCGCGGAAACCGTCGCCGATCTGGAGACGCAGATCGTTGAGGCGCCCCAGATCGCGCATCACCCCCAGAACGATTATCACGGCCAGCCGCAAGCCAGCCTGGCGGCGCCCAGAAACGATCTGGACCGGCCCGCATTCCCGGGCAGCCACGGCTATGCGCCGAATTCCGTCGCCCCGGGTGCCGCCAATGGCTGGGAACAGCCCGACGGCAAGCTGTGGTCCAACGGCGCCGGCGCACCCAAATCGCGCAATGCCGCCGCCGATGCGGCGCTGCGCGAGGCCGTCCGGAGCGCCATCGATGCCAGCCGGATCGATCTGTATCTGCAGCCGATCGTTTCCCTGCCCCAGCGCCAGGTGCGATTCTACGAAGCCTTGACGCGGCTGCGCGCGGACGACGGCGAGATCATGCTGCCGGCGGATTACATCGAGATCGCCGAGCGCAACGGATTGATGCCCGGCATCGACAACACCCTGCTGCTGCGCTCGGTGCAGGTCCTGCGCCGCCTGTCGACGCGCAACCGCTCCGTCGGCCTGTTCTGCAACGTCTCGCCGTCGACGCTGGTCGACGACAATTTCTTCCCCGGCTTCATCGACTTCATGCAGAAGAATCAGACGCTGGCGGAATACATGGTGTTTGAGTTCACCCAGGCCGCCGTCGAGGAGATGGGCGCGGTGGAGAACGAAAGCCTGGCGGCACTGGCCAATCTCGGCTTCCAGTTCTCCGTCGACCAGGTGACCAACCTGCGTACGAATTTCCGCGCCCTGAACGAGCGCGGCTTTCACTATGCCAAGATTTCCGCCGACAGGCTGCTCGGACGCATTCCGACGGACACGGGCGATATCCATCCCGAGGATGTGTCCAGTCTGCTCGCGCGCTATGGCGTTCAACTGATTGCCGACCAGATCGAGACCGAGGCGCAGGTCATCGAGCTGCTCGACTTCGGCATTCATTTTGGTCAGGGATTCCTGTTCTCGCCGCCGCGCCCGGTGCGCTCGGACGTGGTGCAGGGCGGCGCGCAGCCGCCTGCCGACCGCAAGCGCGTCGCCAGCTGATCACGCACCTCCCGACACGACGGATACGCAAAACGCCCCGCGACAGCCGCGGGGTCCGAGCTTGATGAACTGGCTCTTACCTCTCGGTCGTCATCCTCGGCCTTGTGCCGAGGATCCATGATTTTCAACGGCTTATGGATGGTCGGGACAAGCCAGACCATGACGAATGGAGGGATTTTCGACTTTGTCACGAAAGCAAAAAGGCCCTGCGGATACCGCGAAGCCTTTTGCGTTTTCGGCGCCGTGATTCTCGGTTTCTAAGACGCCGCACGGCCCACAGTGACGATCGTGGGCGGCTTGGCGTCCAGAAGTTCGGCCGCTATCCGCTTCACGTCGTCGAGCGTCACCGCGTCAATCAGCCCGTTGCGCTTGTCGATATAGTCGATGCCGAGACCTTCCATCTGGATGCCCACGAGTTGGCCCGCGATCTTGTCCGACGTGTCGAAACGCAGCGCATAGGATCCTGTGAGATAACTCTTCGCCTTGGCCAGTTCCTCCGCGGTCGGGCCTTCCTCGGCCATCCGCCGCAATTCCTGGCTGATCACCTCGAGGGTTTTTTCCGCATTGTCCGCCCGCGTCGCGGTGCCGCCCATCAGCACGCCGGAATGATCATAGGGCGCGAGATAGGTCCACACCGAATAGGCCAGGCCGCGTTTCTCGCGCACCTCCTCGTAGAGCCGCGATGAGAACGAGCCGCCGCCAAGGATGTGGTTCATGATGAAGGCGGGGATGAAGTCCGGATCGGCCCGCTTCAGGCCGGGCAGGCCGAAGCGAATGACCGTCTGCGGCACATCCATGGCGACGGTTTCATGCTGGCCGCCTCGCGGAATGACGTCGGCAACCGGCGTCAGCTCCGCTTTCTCCGGAAGCGCCCCGAAGGTCTTGTCGAGCAGGGGGCCGAGTGTCTTGGCGTCGATGGCGCCGACGACGGCGATCTTCAGCGTCTCGCGGGCGATCATTCGGGCGTGAATCGTCACGAGATCGTCGCGGGTCACGGTGTCCAGACTTTCCTCGGTGCCCTTGGTGGGGCGGCCGTAGGGATGGTCGGGAAAGGCCGTGGCGAACCACAGGCGGCCCGCGATGGCGTCGGGATCGCGCTCTTCCTGCCGCAACCCGGAAATCGCCTGGCGGCGCATGCGATCGATCGGATCCGGGTCGAACCGGGGTTCGCTCAGCGCCAGCCGCATCATGTCGAAGGCGACGTCGCGGTTGATCGACAGGGTCTTCAGGCTGCCGGTGAAGCTGTCACTTGCGGCGCTGAAACCCAGCTCGATGGACAGATCCTCAAGCTGCGTCTGGAAGGCTTGCGAATCCATATCGCCGGCCCCTTCGTCGAGAAGGCTGGCCATCAGCCGCGCAAGACCCTCCTTGCCCGGCGGATCCTGCGTGCCGCCGCCGGTAAAGCCGATCTGCACAGAGATCAGCGGGATGGCGTGTTCCTCGACCAACCATGCCTCGATGCCGCCGGGACTCACCACGCGCTGGATTTCGGTCGCGCGCGCGGGGGCGGCCAGCAGGAGCCACACGGCCGCAAGCGTTGCCAGCAGCAAGATCGAGAGAAGTGTGCGCTGAAGTGCACCGGCACCGGATTGAAGCGCCAGTGCGCGGGATTTGGGACCAGAATGTTTCATTATGATTTGTTCCCGTCCTTGGCCGGCTTGCCTGTGAGATAGGCGGTCACGGAGTCGTCACCGGTGAGATATTTCTTGGCAGCGGCCTGCACCTGCTCGGCGGTGACCTGCTGGATGCGCTCGGGCCACTGCTGCACGTCGGCCACGGTGTTGCCGGTGGTCAGCGAGGTGCCGAAGATCCGCGCCAGGGATGACTGGCTGTCCTGCGAGTAGATGGCGCTGGCGAGCACCTTGCGCTTCGCCCTGTCGAGCTCCTCGGTGGTCACGCCGTTTTCGGCGATGTCGGCGATGACGGCGCGCATGCCGTCGCGCAGATCCTCAAGCGTCACCCCGTCATGCGGCACGCCGTAGACCATGAATCGGGTCTGGTCGATGCCGGAGCTCTGGTACCAGCCTCCCGCGCTGGTCGCTAGCTTGTCCTCGACGACGAGCTTGCGGTACATGCGGCTGGTGGCGCCGCTTCCCAGAATGTCCGCGAGCAGGTCGATGGCTTCGGCCTCGCCGGGTTCGGCGTTGGCGTAGCTGGGCACCAGCCACGCTTCGCGGATGCTCGGCTGGCGCACCTGTTCATCGGCCAGCCGCACGATGCGTGCGCCATACAGCACGGGTTCCGCGGGGCGGATGCGCTGCGGCGGCTCGGCGCGCCGGGCGACCTTGCCGTAGGTTTCCTTCGCCAGAGCGATCACCGCGTCCGGCTCGACGTCGCCCGCGACCACCAGGACTGCGTTGTTCGGCGTGTAGTAGCGATCGTAATACTCAATGGCGCTCTTGGCGCTCAGCGCCTTGATCTCGTCTTCCCAGCCGATGACCGGAGTGCCGTAGGGGTGGTTGACGTAGAGCATGGCGTCCATCGTCTCGCCAAGCCGCGCGCCGGGATCGTTGTCCACCCGCTGCGCGCGTTCTTCCAGAACGACCTGGCGCTCGGGCGCCACGACCTCTTCCGTCAGGATCAGGTTCTCCATCCGGTCGGCCTCAAACGCCATCATCAGGCCCAGATGCTCCTTGGCCACGCGCTGGAAGTAGGCGGTGTAGTCAGCCGAGGTGAAGGCGTTTTCCTGACCGCCGATTTCAGCGACCTTGGTGGAAAATTCGTTGCCCGGATGGTTGGTCGTGCCCTTGAACATCAGATGCTCGAGAAAATGGGCGATGCCCGAGCGGCCTGGCGGCTCGTCGGCGGCGCCCACTTTGTACCAGATCATGTGGGTCACGACCGGTGCGCGGCGGTCGGGGATCACGACCACCTCGAGACCGTTGTCCAGCATCGCCGTGACGGCGTTCGCGCCGATCATCACTTGCTGGTCGGAGGAGGGGTCTCGGCGCGCGCGGGCAGCGCGGAAAACGGCAGCGCCACGAGGCTGCTGACCGCCAGGGCGGCGAGTTTCATCGGGAAATCGGACACGAAGGGGCTCCTTGCTGAATTCACCGGAGGTCGAGGCATGACCTAGACAAGGATATAGGCCCTTTGCGGGCGGAGTTTTATGAAAAATGCGTAATGTAGGTGTTTGTTGGACACCGGCGGCGGGCAAAGCCGGTACGCGCGATTCCCGGCGAAACATGCGCGGTGGCGTCCGCCAGCGCTCCCGCCTGAGATCTCAGGCGGAGCAGCGTCGCGCGTGCATGAAAAACGTGCGCGGGGCGGCGGTGGCGCGGGCTATTTCGGCCCGCTGTCCTTGCGCTCGTCCATCCAATGCTTCTTCGGCCCCTCAACTACCTTCGGAAGCGCGAGCGGGGCGGAATCGGCGGGCGTGCTGTATTCGATCGGCGGTTCGACGAGATAGCGGCGTGTCGGCTTGCCGTCGGGACCCAGCAGTGAGGCTGTTTCAGGCTTGATCAGCTTCTGCGTGCGCAACTGGGTCGGTGTCAGACGGTTGTTGGGATTGTCCTTCATGCCCTGGATCGCGGCTTTTTGCTGTTCCGCGGTGCGCGCCGGCCGCGAGCTTGCGCGCGTGCCGGCCTGAAGTTCCTCGACACTCAACCGGTCGGGACCACGATTGGCCTCGCGCAGAGCCTCGCCGCCCGTCGCCTGACGCGAACGCTGCAAGGCGAGAAGCTCGGCATCCTTGTTGCGCGGCCAGTTGGCGGGCAGGTTTTCCGCATTGGCCACATCGGCCTGCGGATCGGGAAGGGTGGTCGTCGACGGCGGCACGGCAAGCGGCGCGCGCGGCTTGTAGTCGATCGGCTGCGCCTGGGGATCCATCAGGCCGATTCCGGTCATCACCCGCTTCACCGCGGCGACGTCAGGGGCTTCCGAGCCGTTGCCGTAGAAGCCGTCCTGCCCGCCGGACATGCAGCCGCTCAATCCGGCGGCGACGCCGGAGATCAGGACAAGACGGGCAATGGTACGCGGTCGGAAACTCGGCACGGGTCTGAATCCTTGTCTGCATGCCTGGCGGCGGCGTTCGTGCATGTGATTGATCCGCGACGCCACTCATATGCATCGCGGCAACCGCATATCGGGCCGTGGCGCCTCCCCGAATGTCCGGGTCAGTCACCGATCCGCCCGACAGGACGCTTATTTTGCGGCAATTTTCGGGCCGCCGAAAGCCCAGTCATACAGGAGCGCCGCGACGCCTGCAACGATCCATGCATCGGCCAGATTGAACACATACCACGAGAAGTCGCCCACGTGGAAATGCACGAAGTCCGCGACAGCGCCGTAGGCGAGCCGGTCGATGCCATTGCCGATGGCGCCGCCGAGGATCAGGGCGAGACCGAGGGCCTGCAGCCGGGTTTCCGCGTGCACGCTCCAGATCCAAATGCCGACGGAAGCCACCACGGTGAAACCCGCCAGAGCCCAGCGGCCGGCATCGCCGTCCTGCTGGAACAGACCGTAGGAAATGCCGCGATTCCAGACCAGAACGATATCCAGGAACGGTGCCAGCGCGACGCCGCCGCGCTCCGCCAGCCCATAGCCGTGCAGCAGCCACAGCTTCGACGCCTGGTCCGCGATCAGCCCGGCCAGCGTGATCCACGCCACCGCCGGGCTGAAGGGTCCCCACAAACGGCGGGTCATGCGCGCGTGCTCCTGCTCATGGTCAGCCGTGGCGTGCGTCCCACTCGCGCAGCGCCTCGGCGTCGCGCGGGGTGACGTCGGGATAATCCGCGATGGTTCCGACCTCGGGCAGGATCTTCCACGAGCGGGCGCATTTGCGGCCCTCGGCGAGCGCCGGGACGACACCGACGGATTGCACGTCGTCCAGCGTGAATGCGCCCTCGGGCGCCTCGCCTTCGATGACGGTCAACTGGCTGGTGATGCAGATGTCCGCCATGTCCCGGCCTTCGAGTGCGGCCAGCAGATCGGCGTCACTGATGTAGACCTGCGGATGCGCCTCGAGCGAGGAACCGATTCGCTTTTCGCGCCGCTCGATCTCCAGCGCGCCGGTAACGACGCGGCGCACGGTGCGGATCTTCGTCCAGCGCGCCGCCAGCGCATCGTCGCGCCAGTCCGCGGGAAACGCCGGGAACTGCTGCAGGTGCACCGAGCCCGAGTCCTCGCCGTAGCGCGACGTCCATGTCTCTTCCATGGTGAAGGGCATCAGCGGCGCCAGCCAGGTGACCACGGCGCCGAAGAGCTTCTCGATGACCATCAGCGACGCCTTGCGGCGCGCCGAGGACACCGGATCGCAATACAGCGTGTCCTTGCGGATATCGAAATAGAAGGCGGAGAGATCCAGCGTCATGAAGTTGAAGACCTGCGAGAACACCCGCTTGAAGTCGAAATCCTCGTATCCCTTGCGCACCACGGCATCGAGCTCGGCCAGCCGGTGCAGCATCAGCCGCTCCAGCTCCGGCATGTCGGCCATGGCGACCTCCTCGCCGGTGTAATGGGCGAGCGAGCCGAGCATCCAGCGCAGCGTGTTGCGCATCTTGCGGTAGGCGTCGGCGTTGGTCTTCAGGATCTCCGGCCCGATGCGCTGGTCGTCGGCGTAGTCGGACGACGAGACCCAAAGGCGCAGGATGTCGGCGCCATACTGCTTGATGATGTCCTGCGGAAACGTCTGGTTGCCCAGCGATTTCGACATCTTGCGGCCGTCCTCGGCCATGGTGAAGCCATGCGTCAGCACCGCGTCAAACGGGGCATGGCCGCGCGTGCCGCAGGATTCCAGCAGCGATGAGTGGAACCAGCCGCGATGCTGGTCGGAGCCTTCCAGATAGAGAACGTAGTCCTCGCCGCCGTCGCGCTTGCGCTTCGGCATGAGGTCCTCGCGTTTTTCCAGGCAGAAGGCGTGGGTGGAGCCGGAATCGAACCACACGTCGAGAATGTCGTCGACCTTGTTCCATTCCTCCGGATTGTAGGCATTGCCCAGGAACCGTTCCTTGGCGCCCTCGGCGAACCAGGCGTCAGCGCCCTCGGCGGCGAAGGCGTTGTGGATGGCCGCGTTGACCGTGACGTCCTTGAGGACCTCGCCGGTCTCCTTGTTGACGAAGACGGTGATCGGCACGCCCCAGGCGCGCTGGCGTGACAGCACCCAGTCGGGCCGGTTCTCGATCATGCCGCGCAGCCGCTTCTGGCCGGACGCCGGCACGAAGCGCGTTTCGTCGATGGCGGTGAGCGCGCGGGCGCGCAGCGTATCGCCCGGGCCTTCGAGATCGCGGTCCATGTAGACGAACCACTGCGGCGTGTTGCGGAAGATCACCGGCTTCTTGGAGCGCCAGGAATGCGGGTACTGATGCTTCAGCCGGCCGCGCGCGAACAGGGCGTTGGCTGCGATCAGCGCCTTGATGACGCGCTCGTTGGCGTTGCCCTTGTCGCCCTTGTGGGTGATGACCTGGGCCGCACCGTCCTCGGAGTCCGGCCCGAAGCCCGGCGCGTCCTTGGTGAAATAGCCCGCGTCATCCACAGTGAAGGGGATGGCCGGGGAGATGCCGCGCGCCTCGAGCGCCCGCGCATTGTCCATCCAGACCTCGAAATCGTCCGTGCCGTGGCCCGGCGCCGTGTGCACGAAGCCCGTGCCCGTGTCCGCCGTCACGTGGTCGCCGGGAAGCAGGGGGACGTCGAAGGTGTAGCCGAGATCGGCCAGCGGATGCGCGCAGGTGAGGGCGGCCAATTCGTTCGCCGTGACGGTGCGCGCGCGCTCCAGCGTGATCTTTGCCTTCTCGGCGCACTCGTTCGCCAAGCTGTCGGCGAAGATCAGCTTTTCGCCCGGCTGCGGGCCGAAATCATTCTCCGCCGCTGTGACCTCGTAGAGGCCGTAGTCGATGCGGTCGGAATAGGAGATCGCGCGGTTGCCGGGGATCGTCCAGGGTGTCGTGGTCCAGATGACGATGGATGCATCGCCCAGCGGTCCGGACCCGTTGACCGGGAACTTCACCCAGATCATGTCCGACTGATAGTCGTGATACTCGATCTCGGCTTCCGCCAGTGCGGTCTTTTCCACCACCGACCACATCACCGGCTTGGAGCCGCGATAGAGCTGGCCGGAGGTGGCGAACTTCATCAGCTCCGAGGCGATCACCGCCTCGGACTCAAAGCGCATGGTCAGATAGGGGTTGTCCCAGTCACCCTCGATGCCCAGCCGCTGGAATTCCTCGCGCTGCACGCCGATCCAGTGCTCGGCGAACTCCCGGCATTCCTGGCGGAACTCGTTGATGGGCACCTGGTCCTTGTCGCGGCCCTTGGCGCGGTACTGCTCCTCGATCTTCCATTCGATCGGCAGGCCGTGGCAGTCCCAGCCGGGCACATAGTTGCTGTCCCAGCCCATCATCTGCATCGAGCGGGTGACGATGTCCTTCAGCGTCTTGTTCAGCGCATGGCCGATGTGGATGTTGCCGTTGGCGTAAGGAGGGCCGTCGTGCAGCAGGAACTTCGGCTTGCCGGCGGATGCCTCGCGCATGCGCCTGTAGAGGTCCATTTCCTTCCAGCGCGCCAGGATTTCTGGCTCCTTCTTGGGAAGGCCCGCGCGCATCGGGTAGTCGGTCTGGGGCAGGAACAGCGTCTGCGAATAGTCGCGCGCCGCCTGCTCGGTGGTCGTATCGGGTGTCGTGTCGCTCATGAAAAGTGCCGCCGGACGGGTTGGACGCGTTGGGTCATGGAGGTCATCGGGATCGGATGCGCTGTCGCATGCTCAACGGTCGATAGGGCATGATCGGATGCGGGAGCGGCCGGAAGGCCGGGCCCCACGCGGGTCGGGTTCGTCCCGGTCCTCCGCGGCGCGGGGAAATCGCGCGTCACTCGGAGGCCGGGCCGGTAATTCGTGCAAGCGCCGCGGCCATCGTGCGGCAGGCAAGGCGTAAATCGGTCCACATCGCATGCTGTTTAGCAGCGTGCGCGTTGCGAATAAAGCGGCAATTGTCCGCGCCATTCCGGGTCGGCCGGGCGGCGACGGTGTGCTGCACGCTCAGGCTTGCCGGGCGTGCGGCAGGTCGTAGAGCGCCTGGTCAAGGGGCGACAGCGGCCGGATGGAGGCCAGCGCGGCGCGCGCCTCCTCGCTGTCGCGGTCCATCTGCGCGATCAGGGCGTCCAGGGAGTCGAATGTCTCCTCGCCGCGCAGGTAGCTGACGAAGGTGACGCCGAGCCGCTTGCCATAGAGGTCGCCGGAAAAGTCGAACACATGCACCTCGAGCAGAGGCGCGCCGTTGTCGAACATCGGGCGCCGCCCGTAACTGGCGACCCCGGCGTGCAGCACGCCGTCGATGTTGACGCGCACCGCGTAGATGCCGGCGGCGAGCCGGGTTTCGGGCGCGAGCTTCATGTTGGCGGTGGGATACCCGAGTTCGCGGCCGCGTTTCTCGCCGTCAATGACCTCGCTTTCGACGAACCAGCGATAGCCCAGCAGCGCATTGGCCAGCACGATCTCGCCGTCGGCCAGCGCCTGGCGGATGCGGCTTGAGGAGATCGTCTCATCGCCCTCGTCGCCGAGCCGGCCGACGATGGAGACTCCGAAGCCGCGTTCCTCCCCCGCCTCGCGCAGGAAGTCCGGCGTCCCCGCGCGCGCCTTGCCGAAATGGAAATCATACCCGGTCACCGCGTGGGCGATGCCGAGCCGCCCGACCAGGATGGTGTCGACGAAATCCTCGGCCGTGCGTCCCGCAAACGCCCGGTCAAACGGCAGCGTCAGAATGCCGTCGAGACCTTCCTTCTCGATCAGCACGGCCTTCGCATGCTCCGGCGTGAGCCGGAACACGGGTGCGTCGGGCCGAAACACGGTGCGCGGGTGCGGCTCGAAGGTCAGCGCGATGGCCGGGCGGGAGAGCGTCTTTGCCGTCTCGCGCACCACCTCCAGCACAGCCTGGTGACCCCGGTGCACGCCGTCGAAGTTGCCGATGCCGACAACCGCGCCGCGCAACGCCTCGGGGAAGGCTTCAAGCGAAGGGATGGCTTGGAAGGCCTGCGGCGCGGGCGCGGCGGGTTTGAGCATGGGGTTTCCCGTGGTTGGAAAATCGTGCGGGACGGTGCCGATTTCCACGGCAAAGGTCAAGCGCGGGAATTGCGGCGGCCCGCGGTCCGGCCTTCGAGGCGGCTGGCGGCCGCTCAGTCGTCGGTCTCGGCCTCGCCGCGCGCGGGCACCTTCACAACGGCCTCGCCTTCCAGCACCACCGTGTCTCCGACCTTGCACACACACGCCAGCTTGGCGCGACGGCCACGATCGATGAGTTCGGCGATCGTGACGGTCACCGTGACCACATCGCCGATTCTCACGGGCGCCTTGAAATTCAGCGTCTGGGACAAATAGATCGCGCCCGGGCCGGGCAGCCGGGTCCCGAGCACTGCCGAAATCAGGCTGGCCGTGTACAGGCCGTGGGCGATGCGGGTGCGGAACGGGGTAGTGGCGGCGAAGTGCTCCGAAAGGTGCACCGGATTGCGGTCGCCCGAAACTTCGGCAAAGCCCACCACGTCCGATGACAGCACGGTTTTGCTCAAGGTCTCGCTCATGCCGACGCTCAGGTCTTCATAATACAGGGTTCTCAGGGGTGGCAAAGACATACGTGGAAACCTCAAGCAAGGAGTGAATTTCCAGCGCACCGTAGATTGCCGAAGAGCCCCGCTCAATTACGCTTTCGGTGCATTGGAAAAGAAGAATCGAAGGTCTCGTCGTTATTAACGGTCTTTTTAGTCCCGTCGCATAATGTGCACTCAGGCGTGGGGAGGCCGGGCACCGGCAGATCTCTATAATTCTGGATCGAAGACGCGAACGTGGCCGAAATCAGCCAAGGCCGCGCAACTGAGTGCATATGGAGTAGACGATGGCCCTTGATCATACGATGCCGGTCCTCGTGGTGGACGACTACAAGACGATGATTCGGATCATCCGGAATCTTCTCAAGCAACTCGGCTTCGAGGATATCGATGATGCGGCGGACGGGACCGAGGCGCTCGAGAAGATGAAAGCGCGCAAGTACGGCCTGGTCATTTCCGACTGGAACATGGAGCCGATGACCGGCTACGAGCTGCTGAAGCAGGTGCGCTCGGACGCGGAACTCTGCAAGACGCCGTTCATCATGGTGACGGCGGAATCCAAGACCGAAAACGTGATCGCCGCCAAGAAGGCCGGCGTGAACAACTATATCGTGAAGCCGTTCAATGCCCAGACCCTCAAGGGCAAGATCGACGCCGTCTTCAGCGAGTAGGACGGCGCGCACCGAGCGCGCGAGCCTTCAACCGGCGTTCGCGGCGATTTGGCGCGCGGCTTTCATTGTCATGCCGTCAAGCTGGTGCGAGCGCTTTGTGCCGCTTGCACACGAATAGAACCGGCGGTTTCGCCGGATTCCCACGACTTTGGGGGGAGGGCTAATACGATGGCTGCGATGAACAATGATCACCTGAGCGAGGTGATCGATTTTCTCAAGGAAAACAAAGCGCGCGGCGAAGACGTTTCGCTGAACGACGTGATGCGCCTTGCGGAAGTCATGGCTGGCACGTTCAAGGATTTCCTCCATTCCCACGCGCCGTCGATGCGTCACGAGCTCGAGGACATCGCCAACGAAATCGCGCGCATGAAGAACGAGATCGTCGACTTGCGCGCCGGCGACATGAAGCAGAACCGGATTCCGCAGGCGGGTCTCGAGCTGGACATGATTGTGGAGGCGACCGAAACCGCCACCCACACGATCATGTCGAGCGCGGAAGAAATCATGGCCGCGGACACCGACGACGTCGAGGCCTATCAGGCGCTTGTCAGCGACAAGATGATCACCATCTTCGAGGCCTGCGCCTTCCAGGACATCACCGGACAACGGATTTCCAAGGTGGTCAGCACGCTGGCCTATATCGACGAGCGTGTGACGGCCTTCGTCGAGCGCCTGAAGATCATGGACGCCGACGAAGGCACCGCTGAGGAAACCGCGGAGGAACGCCGTGCGCGCGAGTTGATCCTGCACGGTCCGCAAGCCGCCGGTGAAGGTGTCTCCCAGGACGATATCGATGCCATGCTGTCCGAAGACAGTGCGGATGGCGACGGCGCCACGGCGAAATCCGATCAGGGCGACATCGACAAGCTGTTCGGCTGAGGCCGGCCAGACCGTTCACGCAGATACAGATTTCCGGTTCCTGACCGGACTGACGGGGCCGCACCAGGTGCGGTCCCGTTTTTCGTGTGGATTCCTATCTCACGACAGCCAAGGCCCAGGCGGCTACCATGCCAGGCGCGGCATGGCGGCGCGGACGTTCAGGCCCTCGGCTTCAAGCCGCGCCCTGACCTTGACCGGGTCGGGCGCCTCCGCCTCTCCGAAATCCGCAGTGTGAATGCCGGCGGTGACGAACAGCACGTCGAGGTCCTGGTCGAACGCGCCCTTGATGTCGGTCGGCAGCCCGTCGCCGATTGCCAACACCTTGTCCCGGGGTACGGTTTCGCCCACCAGCGCCGCAAGCTCGGCCAGGGCGGTCTCGTAAATCGGCGCATACGGCTTGCCCAGGATGGAGACCTTGCCGCCGAAGGTGGCGTAGTCGCGCGCCAGCGCGCCCGCGCACCAGAACAGCGCGTCGCCGCGCTCGACGACGATATCGGGATTGGCGCACACCATGGTCAGCCCGTGACCGGCGAGCCGGCGCAACCGGTCGTGATAGTCTTCCGGCGTCTCGGTGATGTCGTCGACCAGTCCGGTGCAGACGATCATGCCCGCCTCGGCAGGATCCTCGACAAGCGCGATGCCCGTGCCCTCGTAAAGGCTCAGGTCGCGGTCGGGGCCGATATGGATGATCTTGCTCACGCCGGTGCCCAGCAGCAGCGCGCGCGTCACGTCGCCCGAGGTGACGATCGCGTCATAGGCGTCGCGTCCCAGCCCCAGTTCGGCCAGCTGCTTGTGGATCGGTCCGGCGGGTCGCGGCGCATTGGTGATCAGCACCACGCGGCCGCCGGTCTCGCTGCGGAAGCGCGACAGCGCCTCATAGGCGCCTTGATGGACTGCCAGTCCGTTGTGGATCACGCCCCACACGTCGCACAGGATTCCCTTGTATCCATCGGCGATCGCGGACAATCCGGGAACGAACAGGCTCTCGTCGGCAAACTTCATCGGTTCTGCAATCTGCTATAATCGGGGAGGATTCGCGGGCAGCCGCGACCATAGATCAAGCCGCCCTTTGGTGAAATCACCAAATGGCGGAAAACTTGATCGCGCTTGAATGCTCAAGCCGCTCTCTGGTGACATCGCCAAATGGCGGACCCAGATGGTGGACCATGTGCCCCAGCCGCATCGCCGTGCGGTCAGGGCAGCCTTTCTCTCCAGACCAGGTCGAAACGCGTGACGGTCAGACAGCTTTCGGAAACGGTCATCAACCGCATCGCGGCGGGCGAGGTCATCGAGCGGCCCGCCTCCGTGGTCAAGGAGCTGGTCGAGAACGCCATCGACGCCGGCGCCACCCGCATCGAGATCGTCACCGCGGCCGGCGGCAAGACCCTGATGCGGGTCAGCGACGACGGTCTCGGGATGCGCGAAGCCGATCTGCGGCTGGCGATCGAGCGCCATTGCACCTCCAAGCTGACCGAAGGCGACCTGATGGACATCCGCACGCTGGGATTTCGCGGCGAGGCGCTGCCCTCCATCGGCGCGGTGGCGCGGCTGACCATCGCCACGCGGCATGCGGACGAGCCGCACGGCTGGGAGATCACGGTGGATGGCGGCCGCAAGCACGAGCCGGTGCCCGCGGGGTTGAACCGGGGCAGCCGCGTCGAGGTGCACGATCTCTTCTTCGCCACGCCGGCGCGGCTGAAGTTCCTCAAATCCGATCGCGCGGAAGCCGCCGCCATCACCGACATCGTCAAGCGCATGGCGCTGGCGCATCCCGAAATCCGCTTCTCGCTGTCGGGCTCCGACCGCTCGGCCACCGAATTCGCCGCGGCCACCGGGCCCGACGCGCGGCTGGCCCGCATAGGCCAGGTGCTGGGCAAGGGATTTGTCGACAACGCCATGCCGATCGAGGCCGAGCGCGAGGGCATCCGCCTGCGCGGCTTCGCGGGTCTGCCGACGTTTCACCGCGCCAATGCGTTGCAGCAGTTCTTCTTCGTCAATGGCCGTCCGGTGCGCGACAAGCTGCTGCTCGGCGCCATGCGCGGCGCCTATGCGGACGTGCTGGCCCGCGACCGTCATCCGGTGGCGGTTCTCGACATCGACCTCGATCCGCATCAGGTGGACGTCAACGTGCATCCCGCCAAGGCCGATGTCAGGTTCCGCGACAGCCAACTCGTGCGCGGGCTGCTCGTGGGCTCAATCAAGCGGGCGCTGGTGGAGGCCGGGCACCGGTCGTCGACCACGGGCGGTCTGGAGGCTATGGATCTGGCGCGCCCCAACGGCCAGGCGCCCAACGGTCCCGGGCATGGTGGTGGCTGGGCGAGCGACGGTTTCGGCGCGGCAACCGGCGGGGCCTACGTCAATCCGCAGAACCCGCCGCCGGGATATGTGAAATCGGCTGATTGGCGTGCCAGCGCCTTCCGTCCGGTGGACTTTGAGAGCGCCAATGGCGCATACGGCGGGCTCGCCGAGGAGCAGGCGGCGTTCGGTGGCGTCGCCATGCCGTCGGCCGATGGCCGCGCCAACGCGATGCCGGTGGACGAGACCCGCGAGGCCATGCCGCTTGGGGCGCCGCGCGCGCAGCTGCACGCCAATTACATCGTTTCGCAAACCCGCGACGGCCTGGTGATCGTCGATCAGCACGCCGCCCACGAACGCCTCGTCTATGAGCGGTTGAAGCAGGCGCTGGCGGCCAACGGCGTGCCCACGCAGATCCTGCTGATCCCGGAAGTGGTGGAATTGCCCGAGGAGGACGTCGACCGGCTGCTCGACCGGGCGGAGGAACTCGCCGACGTCGGATTGGTGGTGGAGGGCTTCGGCCCCGGTGCGGTGGCGGTACGCGAGACGCCCGCGCTGCTGGGCGAAATCGACATTCGCGGTCTGGTCAAGGATATCGCCGACGACATCGCGGAATGGAACACGGCGACCCGGCTGCGCGAGCGGCTTGATCATGTCGCCGCGACGATGGCGTGTCACGGATCGGTGCGGTCGGGTCGCCGGCTGCGTCCGGAGGAGATGGACGCGCTGTTGCGCGAGATGGAAGCCACGCCGATGTCGGGCCAGTGCAATCATGGCCGTCCGACCTGGATCGAGCTGAAACTGACCGACATCGAAAAGCTGTTTGGCCGGCGTTAGAAACAATCCGCGCGGGAAGGTTCGCGCTGGCGGCTGTCTACGCAGAGCTGCGCTTGTGAAAAGTCACGGGTGCGAACACTGATGGCGCGGCTGGTTTCGTTAACTTGTTGCTGATCCGCAACATTCGGCCGCGAAATGGTGAAATCGCGGCTCCGTAGTGACAATTGCTACGTGTTGTTTGCCTCTTCAATGAGACACTCAACAGGATTGTGAACCGCTTCGCCGGGCACGGGCCGGATCTTGCGCGAATCGACTGTTACAGTTCGCGCAGCCGGTCATCGAGTGTGGGTGCGAATCACCGGTTTGATTGCGGAAACGCCGGGTGCGCGGAGTGCGGTCCGGTCTGAAATAGCGGCTTGATGGTGGAATAATGATGATTTTGAAAATGCGCGGCCGCCAAGCGGTCATGATCTGTGCGGTTGCGAGCTGTGCCTTGGTCACGCAGGCGGCCCCGGCCAGTGCAGTGAGCTTCTTTGATCGCGTTTTCAACACGCCGGCCTATCGCGAGCATCAGCGCCGCGAGGAGAAGGTCCGGGTCCGCGAGGCCGCGCCGGTCGTCCGGGTGTCCAGCCCGCGCTACTACACCTACAAGCCGGACAACATGACGACCGTGTCCCTCGAGGATCTCGCGGTCGCCCCTGAGCCCGAAATTGTCGCGCCCGAAGCTGTGGCGCCCGAGGCTGTCGCGCCGCAAACGCCCGAGGCCGCTGCGCCGGCGGTGTCCGAGCCCCTGGCCGCCGCGCCCGAGACAGTCACGCCAGAGGCCGCCGCGCCGCAGGCCGCGCAGGCCGATGCCGCGGACGACCAGGCCTTCGTGTCCATGGTGGACACCGCCCTGCACGCCGCGCCTGACGCCGCTTCCGATGCGTCCGCAGCGCCGCAGGCCGACGGGGCCTCATCCACCGGCGAAACCATTCCCGAGATCACCGGCACGCTTCCCGCAGGCGAGCTCGCGGTATCCGATGCCGCGGCCGACACCCCGGCCGAGCTGGAGCAGCCCGCCGTATCCGCGCCCGCCGTTCAGGCTGTCGTCGAGCCGGTCGCCCCGGTCGTGCCGCAGGCGGTCGCCGCCTTCGCAGACGCGCGTGGCGAGCTCGCTCACATCACGCTGCGCGCGCTTCCCGAGGTCGGCAAAGCCGTGAAGGCCCATTATGCGGAGGAGCCCGCCTTTCTCTGGGTTTCCGACGATGCCCCCAACGCCCGCGCCAAGGCCGTGATGGCGGCGCTCGCCAGCGCCGGCGACGTGGGGCTCGACCCGAGCGATTACGCCGTCGCGCTTCCTGGCGCGGTGCTGGTGGCCTCGGCCAATGGCGGGGTCGATCTGACCGCGGCGCAGGCGCGCCACAAGGCGTCGATGCGCTTCGAGATGGAGCTTTCCGCCAAGGCGCTGACCTACATGCTGGACGCCAGGCGCGGCCGTGTCGACGCCGACCGTCTGTCGGGCTATCACGATCTGCCGCGCAAGACGGTCGATCTCGATGCCGCGATCACGGAACTCGCCGGTGCCGATGACGTCGCCGCGGCGATGGTTGCCTACAACCCGGACAACGCCGAGTTCAAGGCGATGGCGCGGGAACTGGCCCGTCTGCGTGACGCCGGCGACAGCACCCGCGTGACCATTGCCGACGGCACGCTGCTGAAGCCCGGCCGCGCGGATCCCGAACTGGCCAATGTGATCGCCGCCATTCACCTGCGCGGGTCCCACACGCTGAAGCAGGCTCATGCCGCGACGCTTGCGGGTTATGTCGGCACCGACGAGTACACGCCGGAGCTGGTGGCCCTGGTGAAGGATTTCCAGAAGGAAAACAACCTGAGCGCCGACGGCGTCGTGGGCAGCAACACCATCCGGGCGCTGGTCGGCGTATCGAATGACGACAAGATCGAGAAGCTGGTTCTGGCCATGGAACGCGTCCGCTGGCTGCCGCGCCAGCTCGGCGACCGCCGCGTCTTCATCAACCAGCCGGCCTTCACCGCGACCTACTTGCAGTCGGGCCGCGACCCGCTGACCATGCGCGTGGTCGTCGGCAAGAAGTCGAACCAGACCAACTTCTTCTACGACACCATCGAGACGGTGGAATACAACCCCTACTGGGGCGTGCCCTATTCGATCATCGTCAACGAGATGATGCCGAAGCTGCGCGAGGATCCCGGGTATCTTGATCGTATCGGCTACGAGGTGACGACCCCGTCCGGCCGTCAGGTTTCCTCGGCGGCCGTCGACTGGCACTCGGTTGCGACCAAGCAGTCGTCGATCAACGTGCGTCAGCGCCCCGGCAGTTCCAACGCCTTGGGCGAACTGAAAATCCTGTTCCCCAACAAGCACCACATCTACATGCACGACACGCCCGCCAAGGCGCTGTTCAAGCGCGACATGCGCGCCTTCAGCCACGGCTGCGTCCGTCTGGCCGATCCGCGGGGGATGGCGGCGGCCGTTCTCGGGAAGACGACCGACTATGTCGCCTCCCGCATCGCCCAGGGGCGCAACGACTCCGATGACGTCGGCGGCAACATCCCGGTCTATGTCGCGTATTTCACCGCCTGGCCGCAGGCCGATGGCGAGATGGGATATTTCGCCGACATCTACGACCGCGACGCGCATCTGCGCCGCGCGATCGAGAGCACGCGGAACGCGCGCGGCGCATAGGCCGCCCGGCCCCAGGCCGTGTTCGATCGATGACAAGGCCCCCGGCATCCGCGCGATGCCGGGGGCCTTTTCGTTGCGTGCGCGGGTGCAATGCGCCTGGCGTTGCGTTGCATGCAACGAAACCTTGCCTGTCGCGTGACTGTCGGTCCCTCCGGATGAGTTTTATTTTCGGCTCATCGTTCTAACAACGGAGAGGTTCGATGACTTACACAGTAAATCTGGCGAAATTGATCGGGAAGTTCTTCGTCTCGGTGGCGTTTTGCGCTGCGATGACGCATGGATCAGTTGCGCAGGATACCACGAAATACGCCATTCCCGCGGAAGACGGGTCGGGCTACAAGATCAACTATCAGGCGCTCGGCGATGCGACCGAGCTGAGCATGGCCGAGAAGTTCCAGGTGGCGCGGGCGCTGCGCAACGGCAGCGGCCACATCGTCAGCGGCGTGGAAAGCATCGCGGGCTTCGGCGGCAAGTGCAAGGTCAACAAGTTCCTCGGCATTCCCGACGGGGTCGACTGCACGCTGACCGCCGATCCCGCCGCGACCAAGGTGATGTCCAAACTTGGCTCCTTCGCCCTGACCAACGCCATCTGCCTCGTCATCGATGCGGAGGACGGCGAGGTCACCGAGCCGATCTGCGACGGCCTGCTGGAGGCTTTCGTCAGCAAGACGCTGGAGCCTCTGATCGAGACCTGCGCCGACCAGGACCGGACCACGGCGATCACGGTCGACTTCAAGCTGGTGCCGCCGAAGCTCAAGCCCTCGGCCCGCTGCGGCTAAGCGGCTCCGCCGACACCTGCGGCCCGGCGCGCTACATGCGCCGGGCCGCAGGTGTCTTCCCCGCACCCGTCAATTTCACAAGCACGTTTGTTGATCGATGCGTCTGCCGCAGCGTAAGTTTCTCTCCGGGATACAACCGGGGAGGCGCCGTGGAACTGCATCAGGTTCGATATTTCCTGAAATCCTGCGAGACCCTGAATTTCACGCGGGCAGCGGAGGCGCTCGGCGTCGCGGTCCCGACCCTGACGCGCGCCATCAAGAAGCTGGAGGACGAACTCGGTGGGCAGCTTTTCCGCCGCGAGCGCCACCTGACTCATCTCACGGACCTTGGGCGGCTGATGCATCAGCATCTTTCGGCGGCGGAAGCCGCAACGGCACGGGCGGTCGAGGCCGCGGCGCACTACACGAGGGCCGAGACGCGTCTCAAGATGGGCATTGTCTCCTCCATGCCGGCGCGGCATCTGGTGGCCTATTTGCGGCTGCTGCGCCAGGCGGCGCCGGACCTCGAGCTGCACATCTGGGAGAGCCATTGCGAGGAACTCGGCGACGCCCTGCTGGGCAACGAGATCGACGTGGCGATCATGAGCCTGCCGGACTATCCCGAACGGCTGCGCGCGGAGCCGCTGTTCCGCGAGTACTACCAGATCGCGTTTGCGCCCGGTCATCGCTTCCAGGCGATGAAAGCCGTGCCGCTGCGCGAGCTGGAAGGGGAGGCCTACATCAAGCGGCTGCATTGCGAGTTCCCCTCCAACTTCGCCCGCCTCGAGATCGCCCGCCCCTACAACAGCGTCCGCGTCAGCTATATGTCGGAGCGCGAGGACTGGGTGCAGTCGATGGTGGCCGCCGAGCTGGGCTGCACCATCATGCCCGAGTTCCTGCCGATGCTTGACACCATCGAGGCCCGCCCGATCATCGAGCCGGAGGTCTATCGCACCCTGTCGATCGTCACCGTCGCCGGACGGCGGCATTCGCCACCCGTGGCCAGTGCCGTGCGTCAGGCGCGCGCCATGGATTGGGAGGCGGTCGCGCCGCAGGCCGTGCGCCGTGAGGCCTGATCCCCGCGCCGGCCTCAGGCTCCGGGCGCGTCGTGCAGGGGGGTGAGGTCGCGCAAGGGAATGTCGAGGGTGAAGCGTGTGCCGGTTCCCTCCTCGGTTTCCACGTCGATCGGCCAACCGAGCCTCTGGGCGGCGCGCGCGACGATCGCCAGTCCGATTCCGGAGCCATCCGCCACATTGCGCCCGTGCAGCCGCGTGAACGGTTCGAAGATCTTTGGCTTCAGCGCCGGCTCGAAGCCGATGCCGTTGTCCTGGATCGTGATGCGCAGGCTTCCGTCCAACTCCCGCGAGGAGATTTGGATCCGCGGAACACGGAATTCGGGGACGTACTTCACGGCGTTGCTGAGGATGTTCTGGAATATCTGCTGGACCAGCAGGGGATCGGCTTCGACTGTCTGTTCCTCGACGTCGATATCGAGCGTGCCGCCGCGCGTCTCTATCTGCTGATCGAACAACTCCGCGACGTCATTGATCGCGCCCCGAAGCTGGATGCGCTCGCGGGTGGGGGTGTAATCGTTCAGCCTCGAAAACCGCAGAACGTCCGCGATCAGCGCCAGCGCGCGTCTCGACATGATGCCGAGCCGCTCCATCGAACGCGCCGCTTCGGCGGTGTCGTTTTCCGCATTCGCGTGTTCGAGCAGGTCGACGTAGGACGCGATCTTGCGCAGCGGCTCCTGCAGGTCGTGCGCGGCGATATGGGCGAACTGACGGAGGCCTTCGTTTGCGGTCTCCAGCTCCGCCGCCTTGGCTTCGAGTTCCCGTGTTCTCGCCGCCACCCGCAACTCGAGTTCGGCGCGGATCTCGCTCAGTTCCCGATTGGTCCGGCTGTGGTCGTCCACCTCCTCGATGAGCCTCAGATTGGCTTCGCGCAGCATGCTGGGGCTTGGCAGGAGCAGCGCCTTGGGAATCACGACCCATGCGGCGACCACGGTCAGCGCGGAGACCGATGCCGTCGCCGCCTTGACGATGCCTTCCACGCCGTAAATGGGATTCCAAAGGGTGATGAGGCCGATAAGATGGGTGGTGGCGCAGGCGAGAATGAAGGCGGCAAACAGCCAGAAGATCCCCTTGTGCGCCAAATCGCGTCGCCTCGCGACGAAATAGAAGATCGCCACGGGTATGATAAAGTAGCTCAGGGCGATCACCGCGTCGGAGACCGCGTGCAGGGCGATCAGATCGCTGCGCCACGTGAGACAGTAGCCGTGGGCGAGGAATGACGTGGTCTCGAAGTAGGTTTCAATGCTGCCGAACATCCCGGGGAACTCCTGTCTGTTGGTCCTCAATCCGGCGATCAACCGTTGCCGGAGGGCACAGTCCGGGTTGCGCGCCCTGCGGTCTCCCGATTTCGGTGCGCAAGCTAAGGCCAGGCGCGCCGGCGGAACAAGGGTGCCGACGATGCCGTCGCGCGACGGTCACCGCGGGCCGGTGGCGCGGATCCGGCTCGAAGGGTGTCCTTGGGGGAGGCGTTGCGCCGGGTCGTCTCACGGCGAATGCCGGGATGAAGAGGGCGCGCGTAGCGTTGAGGTTCGCTCGCCGATCGTGTTCGGCACGAGACGTGCGCGTCGGCATTTCAAAACGCCGCAGCCCTGGACCTTCATCCGTCACAATGTCATCGACAATAGTGCACCCGCCTTCGGGCATCTGCCGTAATAGGACGTCGGCGCATGTCATCCGGGCGGGCGGACGTGCTCCGTGCGCTCAATGGCACCCGCCGCCGCAATGGCAGACGAGCAGCCCTTCCATCAGTTCGACCATTCCCTTGAAGCTGTCAGGCTTGACCACGACGCTCCTGGCGCCGCCGCTGAGCGCGGCTTCATGGGTTTGGGAGTCGGAAGCCGTTGTGATCACGATGATACGCACATCGTCAATGATCTCGTTCGCTGTGCAGTGGCGCAACACGTCCAAGCCGTTGACGCCGGGCATGTTCAGGTCGAGAAAGATCGTGCCCGGCAAGTCGCCGGCCAGCAACCCCCGGTCGATTTCGCCCACCGCGGCCGAACCGCTGTTGATGAACTTCAGCTCGAGATTCAGCTCCGCCGATTTCTGAAGTATGCAGATCGCTTTTTTCATGAGGTAGATATCGTCATCGTCGTCATCGATGATCATAATTCTGTTTGGCGCTGATTTTTCCATGGAGTATGCAAGCTTTATTGTCTCTTACTGTACAATCGTTCCGAAATACATCATTTATTTCTGGAGAAGCGTGAACTCTGGCCGCTGATTCGCATACCCTCAGGGTATTTTACACTTGACGATCATATATAATAAACAAGAGAGATCAGTCAATATTGGAAGTAGTGCGGGATACAGCGTGAAACCACGCTGACGTCCGTAGTGGCACTATTGATGCTGTCTGCCGGCTTTGTCTTGCAAGGCGCGCTCTTTCGCTATCCGCTGCTTCTCTGCGTCAGATGGCCTGCTGCCCGGAACGGGCGCTTGGGAAGAACACCTCGCGATCGGCTCACGTCGCGGGACATTGCTTGATGTCGAGCAGGTCGGCGAACAGGTCGGACAGTTCCTGGAAGCTGTGCGGCTTCACACGCACGCACGTCGCGCCGCAATCAAGGGCTGCCTGGTGCGTTTCCTGATCGGAAGCGGTCGTGATGACGACGACGGCGACCTTGTCGAGAATTTCGTGCTCCTTGCAGTGGCGCAGCACATCGAAGCCACTGACGCCCGGCATGTTGAGGTCAAGGAAGATCTTGTCAGGCAAAATGTGGCCAACCAGGCCGCGATCGATCTCGCCGACGGCCTCGGAGCCGCTCAGCACCAGTTTGAGATCAATATTGAAATCGCCACTCTCTTCGAGCCTGCAGATCGCCCTGTCCATGAGATAGATGTCATCCTCGTCGTCGTCGACGATCATGATTCTGTTGCTCAGTGCAGGCGGGCTCTTGGCAAACATGATGGTACCGACGCCTCGTTCTTGGTCCCCGAATTGCGTGTGTGGCTTAGAAAAAATTCGATATCTTGTGATAATCAAATCGTATTTCGATTTGATCTTAAAACACAAACATAGTCATAGGATCACAACTACATTCCGCTTGAGTGTTTTCAGGAATGTTTATTTATCAAATATACATCAAAATTGCCTGTTTGTCTACGACTTTAGTCGCCATCCGCTTTTGAAGATCCACCACACGATGCCCATGCAGACCGTCAGGAACATCATGGTCATGCCGAGGCTGACGGCGACGTCCACGTCGGCGGTGCCGAAGAAGCTCCAGCGAAAGCCGCTGATCAGGTAGACGACCGGGTTGAACAGCGTGATCGTCCGCCAGACCGGCGGCAGCATGTCGATGGAATAGAAGCTGCCGCCGAGAAACGTCAGCGGGGTGACGATCAGCAGCGGCACCAGCTGCAGCTTTTCGAAGTTGTCGGCCCAGATGCCGATGATGAATCCGAACAGCGAGAACGTCACCGCCGTGAGCACCAGAAACACCAGCATCACGATCGGATGGGCGATGTGCAGGTCGACGAACAGCGTGGCGGTGGCGAGGATGATCAGTCCCAGGATCACCGATTTCGTCGCCGCGGCGCCCACATAGCTGAGCACCACCTCGAATGCGGAGACCGGCGCGGACAGCAGTTCGTAGATGGTGCCGACGAATTTCGGGAAGTAGATGCCGAAGGAAGCGTTGGAAATGCTCTGGGTGAGCAGCGACAACATCACCAGCCCCGGCACGATGAACGCCCCGTAGCTGACGCCGTTGATCTCGTCGATGCGCGAGCCGATGGCGGCGCCGAAGACGATGAAGTACAGCGAGGTGGAAATCACCGGCGAGACGATGCTTTGCAGCAGGGTGCGCCAGGTGCGAGCCATCTCGTAGGTGTAGATTGCGCGCACAGCATGAAAATTCATCGTGTCTCTCTCAACAGATTGACGAAGATTTCTTCCAGGGAGCTCTGTTTGGTCTGCAGGTCCTTCAGGCGGATGCCCGCGTCACTGAGCTCGGAGAGCAGCGCGGTGATGCCGGTGCGCTCGCTCTGCGTGTCGTAGGTGTAGACGAGCTGTTCGCCGTCCTCGCTGAGCTCCAGCGCCCGGTCGCTGAGGCTCTCCGGGACGGCCGTGATCGGTTCCTGCAGCACAAGGGTCAGTTGCTTGCGGCCCAGCTTGCGCATCAGCTCCGCCTTGTCCTCCACCAGCATGATCTCGCCGTTGTTGATGACGGCGATGCGGTCGGCCATTTCCTCGGCTTCCTCGATGTAGTGGGTGGTGAGGATGATGGTAACGCCGCTCGTCCTGAGCTCGCGCACCACCTGCCACATGTCGCGGCGCAGCTCCACATCGACGCCGGCGGTCGGCTCATCGAGAAACAGGATGTCAGGCTCGTGCGACAGCGCCTTGGCGATCATCACCCGGCGTTTCATGCCGCCCGACAGCGTCATCAGCTTGGAATCGCGCTTGTCCCACAGCGACAGCTCTTTGAGGATCTTCTCAATATGCGCCGGGTTGCGGCCCTTGCCGAACAGCCCGCGCGAAAACGTGACGGTAGCGAGCACCGTCTCGAAGGCATCCGTGGTCAGTTCCTGCGGCACCAGCCCGATCTTCGAGCGCGCCGCGCGGTAGTCGCGCACGATATCATGACCATCGGCCAGCACCGTGCCCGTGGAGGGATTGACGATGCCGCAGATGATGCTGATCAGGGTGGTCTTGCCGGCGCCGTTGGGCCCCAGCAGCGCCAGGATCTCGCCGCGGCGGATATCGAGATCGACGTTCTTCAGGGCCTGAAAACCGCCGGAATAGGTCTTGGAGAGACCGGATATGGAAATGATGGGCGTCATGGACCGGATATCGTTTTGAAAAGGGCGGGATGAGGAGTGTCGTTTGGTACCGGAAGGCGAGCAGCCTGTCATGTGGTATCGGTGAACGGAATCGCAATGCGAAACATGATTTAGTGTGCGCCGCTGTTTCCAAGCCAGGCGAGCGCGACAGCCAGAACAAGGCTGTAGCGCGCCAGTTTTCCGATCGTGACAAGAACGAGAAACGGTACAAGCGGGACCCGCAAGGCGCCGGCGATGACCGTCAGGGGATCGCCGGCGATCGGCACCCAGGCAAACAGCAATGACCACAGGCCGAAACGCGCGTACCAGGCCGACGCCTGATCGTAGCGCCGTGTGGAAACGGGAAACCAGCGGCGGTCCCGGAACCGCGCCAGGAACCGGCCGCAGAGCCAATTGACGAGCGATCCGAGCACGTTGCCAACGGTGGCGACGGCGAGCAGGAGCCACAGGTTCGTCTTGCCGGAGACGACGAGCCCTGCAAGCAGGGCTTCGGACGATCCCGGCACCAGCGTTGCCGCGAGAAAGGCGCTCGAGAACAGGCCGGCGAGAATCAGGAGGTCGGTCATGGGGCTCGCAGGAAAAGCACCTTGCTGTCGCCGCTCACCCGTTCGTCCAGCAGCTCGAAGCCGTCGGGGAGGGTGATCTCCGCCTTGGCGTCTTCCTCCAGAACGCACAGCGCGCCGGGCTTCAGCCAGCCGCCAGCCGCTGCCGAGGCCAGGGCCTTCTCGCCGAGGCCCTTGCGATAAGGCGGATCGGCAAAGACCACGTCGAACGGAGCGACGGTTCCCGCCTCTCCGAGCTTCGTGGCGTCGCGGCGGAACAGTTTCGTGGCCCCCGTCAGCCCCATCGTCTCGATGTTGCGGCGGATCAGGCCGCGCGGCTCGGCCGCTTCCTCGATGAAGGTGCAGAAGCCGGCCCCGCGGCTGAGCGCCTCCAGCCCCAGCGCACCGGTGCCCGCGAACAGATCGAGCACGCGCATGCCGTCAAGTTTCACGTCGAGCCCGTGCGCCAGGATATTGAAGATCGTTTCGCGCAGCCGGTCGGACGTGGGCCGGGTGGCCGATCCCTTCGGCGCGGCGAGGGCCGCGCCCTTGAAGCGCCCGGCGACAATCCTCATGAGTCGGGCCTCATGCGTCGCGCCTCACGCCTTGGGACCCCGCGACCGCGGCTTGCCGCCGGACGGGCGATCGCCGCCGGGCTTGCGCGGGCCGCGCGCGGCGGGTTTGCCGCCCGGTCCGCTGTTGCGGCCGCGCGGCGCGGATTTCGACGGCGCACCATCACGCTTCGGGCCGGCTGGCCTGCCACGTCCGGCGCCGCCCTCGTCCTCGGATCGGCGCGGATTGCGCGACGCGGCGCGCTGTCCGGCGCCCTCGGGACGTCCGCGTGAGCCGGATTTCGGCGGCGCGCCGTCGCGTTTCGCACCCTCAGGTCTGCCACGGCCACCGGCGCGCGGTGCGCGCTCGTCGTCGGAACGATGCGGGCTGCGCTGGGCGCGGCTCTCGGCAGGACCGGAGGCGCGGCTGCGCGGCGCGGACCGCACCTTGTCGCGTGCCGGGCCCTCGGGCCGGTTGCGTCCCTCCGCCGAGCGCGGCGGGCCATCGTCGTTGGCGCGGCGCAGATCGAGCGCCGGGCCCCGGGATCCGGCCTTGGCGGGTTTGTCGTCGCGGGCGTCGCGCGGCGGACGGGCGGCACGCGGAGCCGCGGCGGGCTTTGTGCCGCCGGGCCGTTTCGTCGCGGTGCCCTTGGCGCGCGCGCCGGCACGCGCGGCGGCGATGCGGTCGACGATGCGGGCCTTGCTGGCGGCGCGCTCGGCGGCCCGTCCGGCCTTGCGCTTGTCGTCTGACGCCTCGCGCTTGTCGGTGGCGAGCTTGCCGGCCTTGGCGCTGACGAAGCCGCCATCGGCGCCCGACTTGGTGCGCTCTCCCCCGGATCGGGGCTTGTGTCCGCGTGGTTGTTTCACCGGTTCCGCCTTTGGTTTCTCTTCCGCGCGCTGGGCGATCGGCGCATCGAAATCGACGCCGGCATCCTGGGCGAGTTTTTCGCCCAGCTGGTCGCGCAGCACCCGCCCGCGGATCTCCCGGACCTCGCCCTCGGCGAGATCGGCCAACTGGAACGGGCCGAAGGACAGGCGGATCAGCCGGTTGACCGACAGACCCAGATGCTCCAGCACGCGTTTGACTTCGCGGTTCTTGCCTTCGCGCAGGCCCAGCGTCAGCCAGATGTTGGTGCCCTGCTCGCGATCCATCGTCGCCTCCATGGCGCCGTAGAAGACGCCGTCGATCGCGACGCCGTCGGCGAGCTTGTCCAGCTCGGCCTGCGCGATCCGGCCGTGCGCGCGCACCTTGTAGCGGCGCAGCCAGCCGGTGGCGGGCAGTTCCAGCATCCGCGCCAGACCGCCGTCGTTGGTCAGCAGCAGCAACCCTTCGGTGTTGATGTCGAGTCGCCCGATGGTCATCACCCGAGGCATGTCCTTGGGCAGCCGGTCGAAGATGGTGCGGCGGCCTTCCGGATCCTTGTTGGTCGTGACCTGGCCCTTGGGCTTGTTGAACAGCCACAGCCGGGTGCGTTCCTTGACCGGCAGCGGATTGCCGTCGACGACGACCTTGTCGCGCTCGGTGACCGTGACGGCGGGCGTCTCCAGCTTCTGGCCGTTGAGCTCGACCCGGCCGGCGGCGATCCAGGCCTCCGCGTCGCGGCGCGAGCATAGCCCGGCGCGCGCCATCACCTTGGCGATGCGCTCGCCCTTGCCCGCCGCGGCTGATGGCGCAGCGGCTGTCTGCGCCGCGTCGGCTTTGTTTGCACGCGGCCCGGCATTGCCCGAAGGCCTTGCGCCTCTGGTTGGTTTGGAGGCCGGCCGCTCGCGCGACTGGCCCGCCCTGGCGTCTGTGGACGCCGGCGGTCTTGAACGGTCTTTTGACATACTGCGGGTGATAGCAGGAACGCGCGTATCCGGAAACGGAATTGATGCGGATGCGCAGCCGTGAATGCAAAATCGCGCGCACAGGGTGTATGAGGACCGGTTCGGGCGCGGCGGGACGGTGAGACCGGCGCGCCCGAACGGGAGCCTTAGGAGTAGCTGATCACTTCGAACTCGATGCCGTCGTCGCCGTCAAAGTAGAAGCGCTGCCCCGGCTCGTAGTCGGCATGGCTATGAGGCACATATCCCATCTCCTTGACCCGGTTTTCCGCGGCCTGCAGATCCTCGACGACGACGCCGACATGGTTCAGTCCGCCGCGGGTGTGGTAGCTGGTCTCCGCTGGCGCCTTTGGCTGGCCCACGGAGTAAACGGCAACATAGGACGTGTCGTTGCCGACATGAACCGTCCAGCCGTTGTCTTTGGCCTCGCCCTGCCAGCGGATATGCCAGCCGAACAGTTTCTCAAGATTCTCCGCGGTTTTGACCGGGTCTGAAACGGTGATGTTGACGTGTTCCAAGAATGCGGTGGCCATGGGCCGTCCTCCTGTTTGACTTGAAGAGGCCCTTAACGTAATTCCTGAACTTAAGTTGAGGTCAAGGTTTTCGGAGAGAAAAAGTGCCGGCAAGAAAAGGCTCTGATTTGTTGGCGATTGGGGATCTGGCGGATCGCACCGGTCTGTCGGTTTCCGCGATCCGGTTCTATGAGACCAAGGGGCTTGTGACACCTGCGCGCAACGCGGGCGGCCAGCGCCGCTTCCTGCGCTCCGACATCCGGCGTTTGTCCTTCGTGCTGATCGCGCAGGAACTCGGGTTCACGATTGCGGAGATCGCGGGGTATCTGAAAGGCCTGCCTGACGGCAGATCTCCGACGAAGGCGGATTGGACGCGCATCAGCAAGACGTTCAGGCACCAATTGGACCGCAAGATTGAAACGCTCACCCGGCTGCGGGACCGCCTCGACGGCTGTATTGGTTGCGGGTGCCTGTCGCTGGAAAGTTGCGCCCTCTACAATCCGGAGGATCGTGCGGCACGCAGCGGCACAGGCCCCCGCTTTGTCGTCGGGCCATCGCCCGGCGAACTGGAATAGGGCCGTTGCTCCGGCCGTCTTGCGATGGCGGGTCTGCTGGCGGGCAGGACGCTTTTTTCGGGGCCTGGAAGATGCCGCCAGATTGACAGTCCACCGTCAATTCTTGACAAAACGTCATAGTGTAGATCGCGGGCCTGCGCCCGTGATTGCCATCCCAGCCAAGGCCCGTCGATGACGTCTCATTCCAAGAATGGGGTTACCTCCGACAGTTTCATGAGTGCGGCCCTTGCCGAGGCGCAGGCGGCGGCCGCGCGCGGCGAGGTGCCGGTCGGCGCCGTGGTGGTGCGCGACGGCGTGGTGATCGCAGCGGCGGGCAACCGCACGCTGGAGCTCAAGGATCCGACCGCGCACGCGGAAGTGCTGGCGATCCGCGAGGCCGCGCGGACGATTGACTCAGAGCGGCTGATCGATTGCGATCTCTATGTGACGCTCGAGCCGTGCCCGATGTGCGCGGGCGCGATATCCTTCGCCCGCATTCGCAGGCTGTATTTCGGCGCGGGCGATGTGAAGGGCGGGGCGGTGGAGCACGGCACGCGCTATTTCGAAAGCGCCATCTGCCACCACGCGCCGGAGGTCTATTCGGGCATCGGTGAAAGCCGGGCAGCGGAGATTCTCACGGCGTTCTTCAAGGGGCGGCGTTGACCGCGCTTCAGGCCGGCCGGCTCACGCCGCTTCCAGGCTCTTGAGCGTTTTTTCCAGCTTGCGCTTCAACTCGTCCTTCACCGGCTCCGAAGCCGCCAGAATTTCCTCCGCCTTGAGGAAGTTCAGCACGCGGAAGGCGTTGATCGCCGGCTTGATCAGGATGTCCGGATGGCGGGTCTTGAGCTTTTCCGCGGTGATCGTCTGCATCAGGATCTGCGTCGCGCCGAAGATCGAGTCGCTGGCGGTCGGCAGGGCGCGGCCGTGCCGCCGGTTGGGCGAGCCGACCACGTCGACCGCGATCACCGCATCGAGACCCGCCGGCAGTGTGTCGAAGGGCAGCGGATTGACCACGCCGCCGTCGATGAGCACGCGGCCCTCGAACGTCAGGGGCTTGAACACCACGGGAATGGCGATGGAGGCGGCCACCGCGCGGTGCAAGTCGCCCGAGCGGATGATCACCTCGGTGCACTCGTAGAAATCGGTCGCCACGACGGTCAGCGGGATCTGCAACGCGTCGAAATCGCGCGGGATCGAGGGGCCGGCGAAAATCTCGAGAACCCGGGCGGCATCGAATTGCGCCAGCCCGCCGCCGGCGAACAGGTCGGAGAATTTGCGCGGTCGAAGCTTCCATACCTTGCCCAGCGCTTCGGTGCGCTTGCGGAAGGTGTCCACGGCGATCGTGCGAAGATCCGCGCCCGTGAGACCGCCCGCGTAGCCCGCGCCGATGATCGCGCCGATCGAGGTGCCGGCGATGGCGACCGGCTTGACGCCCATCTCGTCCAGCGCTTCGAGCACGGGGATGTGCGCAAGGCCGCGCGCGCCGCCGCCGCCCAATGCAATGCCGATGCGCGGAGAAGCCATGGTTTTCAGCCTTTCAAGCCGGAGAGCATGCACAGACGGCTTTCAGGGGTGGGCGCATGCGCCTTGCGGCAAGCGGCACTGGCGTGAAAACCTGTCCGGATCATGTCGGGTGCACTGCGGCGAATGCAAGACGGGAATGCTCCCTAGGCGAGAAATTCCTGCAAGGCTTTCAGCGTGCCGTCCGGGCTTTCCTCGGCGACGAAGTGACCGGCGCCCACTCCCACGCCTTGCGCGCCGGGCGCCCATTGCCGCCAGACGTCGAGCGGCGCGGCGCCCTGCGGCGAAAGTCCGCGCGCGCCCCAGATCGCCAGCAGCGGCACGTCGATCGTGCGGCTCGCCGCGCGATCCGCCGTATCCAGTTCCATGTCGATGGTCGCGCCGGCGCGATAGTCCTCGCAACAGGCATGAATACGGTCGGGTTCGTCGAAGAAGGCGCGGTAGTGTTCCAGCGCGCGGGGGTCGAAGGCGGCGAGGCTCTTGGTCTCCGTCCAGGCCGCCAGCGTGTGCTCGAGATAGAGCCGCGACGCGCCGCTGATCAGCGTCTCCGGCAGGGGCTCGGGCTGGGCCAGGAACAGCCAGTGATACATCCGCAGGCCCGAAATCCAGTCCATCTGCGTCCAGTAGTCGTAGGTCGGCAGGATGTCGAGGACGGCGACTTTCGTCAGCCGCCCGGGATGATCGAAGGCCATCCGGTAGGCGACGCGGCCGCCACGGTCATGGCCCGCCAGCGCGAAGGTATCGTGACCCAGCCGGGTCATCATCGCGGCGATGTCGTTGCCCATCGCCCGCTTGGAATAGCCCTCGCCACGCGACGACTTCGGCACCGAGCTCTGCCCGTAGCCGCGCAGGTCGGGAATGATCACTGTGAAACGCTTTGCCAGATCCCCGGCGATCCGGTGCCACATGACGCCGCACTGCGGATAGCCGTGCAGCAGCACCAGCGGCGGCCCTTCGCCACCGATGCGCACATGCAAATTGGCGCCGTCGCCCGCGATCATGCGCGTGTCGAAGCCGGGAAACAGATCGGGGAGCATCATGGCGTTCTCAATCCTGTTCAAAGCTGCCTATTCGCCAGCTTCGCGTTCCACGGCGCGCCAGCCGATGTCGCGG
Source organism: Breoghania sp. L-A4 (assembly GCF_003432385.1). Taxonomy (NCBI): domain Bacteria; kingdom Pseudomonadati; phylum Pseudomonadota; class Alphaproteobacteria; order Hyphomicrobiales; family Stappiaceae; genus Breoghania; species Breoghania sp. L-A4. Next base: position 990,672 of record NZ_CP031841.1, read on the forward strand.
CGGCAGAAGCCTTGCGGCCAGTCGAGCTTGTCGACCGCGGCGTAGGCCTTTTTCTGCGCCTCGGTGACGGATGCTCCGAGCGCGGTGACGTTGAGCACCCGGCCGCCGCTGGCGAGGATCCGCGCGCCGTCGGCCTTCGTGCCGGCATGGAAGATCTCGACATCCGGATCGGTTGCGGCCTCGTCCAGGCCCTTGATTTCCGTGCCCTTCTCGTAAGATCCCGGATAGCCGTTGGCGGCCATGACCACGGTCAGTGCGGCCTCGTCGCGCCAGCGCGCGCTCATGTTTTTCAAGGTGCCGTCGACCGATCCCTGCATCAGCAGCAGGATATCGTCCTTCAGCCGCATCATCAGCACCTGGCATTCCGGATCGCCGAAACGGACATTGTATTCAATGAGTTGCGGGCCCTTGTCGGTGATCATCAATCCGGCGAACAGCACGCCCTTGAACGGGTGGCCGTCCGCCGCCATGCCGCGCATGGTCGGCTCGATGATCTCGGCCATGGTCCGCGCCACCATCGCCTCGTCCATCACGGGGCCGGCGAATAGGCGCCCATGCCGCCGGTGTTGGGGCCCGCGTCGCCGTCGAAGACGCGCTTGTGGTCCTGGGCGGTGGCCAGCGGCAGCGCGGTCTCGCCGTCGCAGATGGCGAAGAAGCTGGCCTCCTCGCCGTCCAAAAACTCCTCGACCACGACTTCCGCGCCCGCCGCGCCAAAGCTGCCGTCAAAGCAGGCGTCGACCGCCTCCAGCGCCTCGGCGAGTTCCATGGCGACGACCACACCCTTGCCGGCGGCCAGTCCGTCGGCCTTCACGACGATCGGCGCGCCGCGTTCGCGGACGTAGGCCTTGGCGGACTCCGCATCGCTGAAGCGGCCATAGGCGCCGGTCGGGATGGTGTATTTGGCGCAGAGATCCTTGGTGAAGCCCTTCGAGCCCTCGAGCTGGGCCGCCGCCGCATTGGGGCCGAAGGCCTTGATGCCGGCCGCCGCGAGATCATCGACGAGGCCCGCCACCAGCGGCGCTTCCGGGCCGACGACCACCAGGCCGATCGCCTTGTCGCGGCAGAATTGCGCGATTCCCGCGTGGTCGGCGATATCCAGATCCGCCTGTGTCGCCAATTGGTTGATGCCGGCGTTGCCCGGGGCGGCGTAAAGCGTGTCCAGTTGCGTGGATCTGGACATCGCCCAGGCCAGCGCATGTTCGCGGCCGCCGGAGCCGATCAGCAAGACGTTCATGGGATGCCCCGTCGCAGGAATTCGGTTGCCGCGCGGTCTAGCACGAGTGCCGGTTCATGCAAACGACGCCGTCTCGTTTTCGCAAGGCTCTTGACGCAGGCCGCGATCCGCGCGACGGGAAGGGCTTCCATTTTCGGGATACCTGGGACCGCCATGCAGACGACACCGGACGGCAGCGTCGCCGACGCCGTGAAGGGAAACTGGGTCGACCGGTTCGCGCCGAACTGGCTGAAACCCTTTGCCCGGCTTGCGCGCTGGGACCGGCCGATCGGCTGGTGGCTGCTGCTGTGGCCGTGCTGGTGGTCGGTGGCGCTGGCCTCGGGCGCGGCGGGGCGCCTGTATCCCGAACCCACCCATCTGGCGCTGTTCATGATCGGCGCGATCGCCATGCGCGGGGCGGGCTGCACCTACAACGACATCGTCGACCGCAACCTCGACGGCTCGGTCGAGCGGACCCGTTCGCGCCCCATCCCGAGCGGCCAGGTGAGCGTGTTTCAGGCGGCATTCTTTCTTGTATTGCAGTCGCTTGTCGGCCTCGCGGTGCTGCTGTCGTTCAACAGTTTCACGATTTTTCTCGGTATCGCCTCGCTCGCCGTCGTCGCCGTCTATCCCTTCATGAAGCGGGTGACCGACTGGCCGCAGTTCGTGCTGGGTCTGGCGTTCACCTGGGGCGCGCTGATGGGCTGGGCGGCGGAATTCGGCCGTCTCGGCTGGCCGCCGCTGGCGCTCTACTGCGGCGGAATCCTGTGGACCATCGGCTACGACACCATCTACGCGCATCAGGACAAGGAGGACGACGCGCTGGTCGGCGTGCGCTCCACGGCACGGCTGTTTGGCGACTGGACCAAGCCCGCGCTCGTGCTCTTGTACATTGGCGCGACATGCTTTTTCGCGCTGGCCGCAACCCTGGCCGACACCGGACCGCTGGCCTTCTTAGGCCTTGCCGCAGGCGCCCTGCACCTGGGCTGGCAGATCGTCGTGCTCGACATCGACGAGCCGGACCAGTGCCTGAAACTGTTCAAGGCCAACCGCGGTTACGGCTGGATCGTCTTTACGGGTCTGGTCGCCGACGCGATGATCGGAAATCTTTGACAAGCCAATCAACTGCGGCTGTCAAAATTCATCGAATTCGCAGCTTTGTTGCGTCGATTTCGAATGTTTTTTGAATGGAATTTGAATCGGCTTTCGACCGGGCCGCGCGATACCGGAAATCGGCCGAGTTGCGCAACAGGGATCGGCCCCATAGTCTCATTCCGCAATGTCAGAACTCCCGCTTGGCGGGGACAAGCCGGAAGGGATGAGGCGCATGGCGGATCACGTCGACTGGATTCTCGAACTGTCGGTCACCGACGGCAAGCTCGACGACCTCAAGACGCTGATGAGCGAGATGGTCGAGGCGACCAAGACCAACGAGCCCGGCGCGCTGATCTACGAATGGTCGGCAAGCGCCGACGGCGGCACGGTCCACATCTACGAACGCTACGCGGACTCCGCCGCCACCATGGTCCATCTCACCACCTTCGGCCACACCTACGCCGAACGCTTCTTCGCTCTGGCCAAGCCGGAGCGGTTCGTCGTCTACGGATCGCCCGACGACGAAGTGCGCGCGGCGCTCGATCCGCTGGGCGTCACCTACATGGCGCCCATCGGCGGGTTTGCACGGGATTTTGAGGGGTGAGGCGCGGCGGCCGATGGGCATGGCAAGAGTCGGTATAAAACATGTTGCTTTTAAATCGTGAATTGGTGATTCCTGAGTGAATATTCGAACAATAGCTATTCTGGTAGGTTTTATATTAATAATTATTACGTCTGCGTATTTTTTTGGACTATTGGGCAACAAACATTATGGATCTTGGCATGTAAGTGCAAATGATATTTTGGTGCTGGAAAGAAATATTGAGAGGGATATGCGCGAAAATTTATTTAGTTTTGGCATCTCAAAGTTTTCAGTATCAGTAGGGAACTGTGAATTTGAGGTAGTTGATCATTTTCGAAAAGAATGTAAGTCATACGTTCAGGCGATGAAGAGCAAGACGATAATGAATCTTCGGGAGGTTGCGGAGATTATGCAAGGTAAAACCTCGAGATCTAAGGTATTAATATTTAGATTTCGGAATGAGATTGCAGAAAAGCGGAAGGAAGTTTCGAAAATCGTTGAAAAGCATAGCTCTGAGCTGCGGCGCCCCTATCCTAAAGGTCCGCCAATAACGCCACGCTCTTATGAATTGAATGCGTATAGTTCAGATGCCGATGAGTTTTTAAAATCGAATAATATTCGAAGTTTAGTTTCTTTGTATTCATGTACTGGAGAAATATTTATTGAAGCTAAAGCGTCTTATATTTCATTTATATTTAACAAAGGCATGCCAGAAGCGGCAGTTGATAGAATTCTTCGATATCAAAAATATTGTCGCTAGTTGACGAGCCCATCGTCTGCCCAGTTATACTTTCTTCCGTTCTATTTTCGTGCAGGATCAAACCATGGGGCGATCAACGACCGCGAGGCGAGTAGAGGCACGCGACAGGGAAGTGCGGCGGCGCTCGATCCGCTGGGCGTCACCTACACGGCGCTGATCGGCGGGTTTGCACGGGAGTTTGAGGCGTGAGGTGAGGGCGTCTTAGAAGGTCCGATAGGAAAACTCTGACGATCGGCGGCTGAACTTGGTAACCGAGCCTGTCGTTGACCATCGGTCTCCTGATCGCATCCCGACTGTCATCCCGGGCGAGCACCGCGAGACCCGGGATGACAGGCGGCTGAACGGCACCGGTTTGGATGACGTCGTAGGGAAAACCGGTTTGCAGGCCACGGCGACCCGGCGGGCCGTCCCTCCCCCGCACAAAAAATCCGCCGCCCGGTTTTCCGGGTCGGCGGATGGTTTGTTTGACGCGCTCGGAATTGTTATCCCCGGCACTTACGTGCGGGCTATGATCTCGCGCTCGCCGGCGTGCAGCGGCATCGGGTTGGTGTGGCCGGTGCGGCGGCGGATGAGAAACCGGGGGCGGCGTTCACGCAGTACTGAAGAACGCCGCCGGGGTCCCGGCCGCCCGATCTGGGCGCGGTTGGCCGCGCCCGCGATGTCACGGATGCGGCCGTCCGGCTCGATCAGCAGCAGCGGCACGCCGAACCGGCGCGACCAGGCCTGCCTGTCGGCCGCCACATCGCCTGGCCGTCGGGCCGCATCAGCGCAGGCGTGCCGGAGTGCTGTGGTCGGCGGCGGTCCAGAAGGCGGTGGGATACGGCGGCGTCCGAAGGCGCCGCGCTGCTCGCCCTGGCGAGATCTATTCCTCTGCGGCCGCGTGCCGGTGCGCCTGCCGGCGGATCGCGCGGACGCGCTCGGCGGCGGCCAGGACCTGCGCCTTGCTCAGGAGCCCGCGGGCGATGGCTGAGCGGACCGAGCGCACCGCGCGTTGCGGCAGCAGGGGGTCGTAATCGAAGAGGTTCTTGATCATGAGCAGGTCATTGCCCGCGGCGATCGCCTGGACGATCGCCTCCTGCCGGTTCATGAGACGGCTGACGGCGCCCATGTCCAGATCGTCCGTCACAACGACGCCCGTGTAGCCCAGGCGCTCGCGCAGCAAGCCGGTTACGATCGGCGCGGAGACGGTTGCCGGCCGGCCATCGGGCGCCACCGGATCGAGCCGGAGGTGGCCCGTCATCACCATGGGCGGCGGATGCGGGGAGGCGAGCAGGCGCGCGAACGGCTCCAGTTCCGCCTCGCTCCAGGTCGCGGAAATGTCGGCCACACCGGTATGGCTGTCGCTGACCGAGCGGCCATGGCCGGGGAAGTGTTTGGCCGCGCAGAGGATTCCGGCGCTCGCGAACGCTTCGGTGAAGGCTTGCGCATAGGCCGCGATACGCTCGGGGTCGGTCCCGTAGGCGCGCCGGGAGGCCCCGATCGCCGGGTTGGAAGGCTCATCGACATCCAGCACCGGTCCGAAATTGACGTTGAACCCCATCGCGGCCAGTTCGCGTCCCGCCTGAGCGTACAGCGGGCGCGCCTCCGCAGGCGACATCGTTTCGGCGAGGTTGCGCGCCGCGGGTAGGCGGGTAAAGCCTTGCGCGTTCTTCAACCGCTGCACTCTGCCTCCCTCATGGTCGACGGCCAGCAGTGGCGGCAACCGGCCTCCGCGAAACAGACGCAGCAGGCCGGTTACCTCTCCGGTCGTGCCGACGTTCTGGGTCACGAAGAAGACGCCCCCGATTTCCCCCGGCGCACCTGCCGGGCGAGCAGGCGGGCCGAAGGCGATGCGGCGGTCTTGCCGTAAAAGCCGACCATCAGAAGCTCCGCGACGGCCGCGGCCAGTTCGTCACGCGGTCTGAACCAGCCGACCCAGGCGGCCGGGTAGTCGAGCATGCCGAGCGCGATCCCCAATCCCGCCCGGCTCATGCGCCTTAACTGACGCAAATATCTGACCGGCTTCTTGCCGTGATCAACCAGACGGCGCCAGAAACGGTGAAGCAGCGGCCGATACCGCTGGCGCGGGGGCAGGTCCCGGGGGGCGGGGGATTTCATCGGCGAGCCTTCGACAGGGCTTGTTTGGGAAGAGAACGTCCGGCTTTCGGCCACATGCGATCCGCGACGCCGCGTGAAGGCGCGCGTCCCGGCGTTCTGGCACAGGCGCGATGGCGGACGCAAGCCGCGTCGACGACGCCCGGGAAGGGCCGGGTTTTCCGCGAACCGCCGGGTGTCCGGCTTGGTCTTCAGCGCGCCTCGGTCAGCGGAAACCAAAAAATCCGCCGCCCGGTTTTCCGGGTCGGCGGATGCTTTGTTTGACGCGCTCGGAATTGTTATCCCCGGCCCTTACGTGCGGGCTATGATCTCGCGCTCGCCGGCGTGCAGCGGCATCGGGTTGGTGTGGCCGGTGCGGCGGCGGATGAGAAACCGGGGGCGGCGTTCACGCAGTACTGAAGAACGCCGCCGGGGTCCCGGCCGCCCGATCTGGGCGCGGTTGGCCGCGCCCGCGATTTCGCGAATGCGGCCGTCTTGCTCGATCAGCAGAAGCGGCACGCCGAACTGGCGCGACCAGGCCTGCCAGTCGGCGACCACATCGTCCATACAGTCGGCCTGCATCAGCGCCAGCGACAGCCGCGGGTCGGAATGCAACAGCTCGAGCGTGACGCGGATCTCGCCGGGCACCGCGGCGGGTTCGACCCGCGCCGCGACGCCGCGAAAGCTGGAGAACGGCACGCTGACGCTTTGCGTGACGCTTGCGCCGGGCGCGTCCGTCCGCCGTGCTATGATGGCGGTCTTGCGATCAAGGTACACATCCGCCGCGTCCACGCCGCCCGTGGTGACGGGCAGCGTGAAGCGCGAGGGAAGTTTCTGGGGGTCGAGCCGCTCGCACGGACCCGGCCCCGCGGAAGTGGCTCCGCAGGTTGCTGTTTGACGCCTCAATTTGCCTCTCCATCGGAACCGGTCTTGTGTGCGCCGGATCTCGTGAATGGGGAGACATTACAGGCGCAAAATGGGAATCTGCTTAAGAAGGCTGGTTAAATTTGTGTGAGTTTGAAAAGGGTTAGGGAATTATGACCAGGCGGGTCCGCGGCTTTCCCGACAGCCCGCCTTCGTCCCGCGCGGACCCCGGTGCTCGCCCGGTCTTGTGATGCGGCGCGGCGCGTCCTACACAGTGGCTGAGCGCCGCCTGCCGTGGCGCCCCAGACGCGCCGAGCGGTCATGTCCTTCCGTGAAGCCCGGCGCCACTTGTGAGAAACTGTCTTCCATCGATTGGATTGCGCCCGCATGACCGCACATATTGACCAGGCCGCGCTCGAGGCGCAGGCCGCCCGGCTCGTTGAAGCCGCCCGGGCCGCCGGAGCCGACGCCGCCGACGCCGTCGCCATCACCGGGGTCTCCCTGGGCGTCGATGTGCGCAACGGCGTGGTCGAGGAAACCAACCGGTCCGAGTCCGACGACTTCACGCTGCGGGTGTTCATTGGCCAAAGCCAGGCCAGCGTCTCGGCCAACGTGTTTGATGATCCCGCGACGCTCGCCGAGCGCGCCGTGGCCATGGCCCGCGTCGCGCCGCCGGACCGTTTCGCAGGGCTGGCCGACCCCGCGCTGCTGGCAAGAACCTTTCCCGAGCTCGACCTGGTGGATGAGACGCCGGTGGACGCGGACATGCTGCGCGATGTTGCGCTGGCCTGCGAGGCGGCGGCGCTGGACGTCTCCGGCGTCAGCAAGTCCGGCGGGGCATCGGCGTCCTGGGGGCTGGCCGGCGTCGTGCTGGCGACCAGCGGCGGCTTCACCGGCTCCTATATGGTGTCGCGCAGCGGCTTCTCCGCCACGGCGGTGGCCGGCGAGGGCACCTTGATGGAGCGCGACTACGACTTCGATCACCGCACCCACCGCGCCGATCTCGACGATCCTTCCGCCGTCGGCCGGCGCGCGGGCGAACGCGCGGTGCGCCGGCTGAACCCGCAAAAGATCACCACGCGGACCACGAACGTCTTTTACGAGCCGCGCGCGGCGCGCTCGCTGCTGGGCCATTTCGCCGGCGCCATCAACGGCGCGTCGATCGCCCGCGGTACGAGCTTCCTCAAGTCCAAGATGGACCAGCGGATCTTCGCGCCCGGCATCACGATCACCGACGATCCGCTGCGGCCGCGCGCGCTCGGCTCGCGCGCCTTCGACGGCGAGGGCGTGGCCGTGGCGCCGCTGACCATGGTCGAGGACGGCATCCTGCGGTGCTGGTTCCTCGACAGCCCCGTGGCGCGCGAACTGGGGCTCATCACCAACGGCCGCGCCTCGCGCGGCGGCTCGGGCACCTCGCCCGGCTCCACCAACCTCACGCTGGCACCCGGCGAGATCGCGCCGGAGGATCTGCTGCGCGAGATCGGCGAGGGCATCTATGTCACCGACCTGATCGGCCACGGCGTCAACGGGCTGACCGGCGACTACAGCCGCGGCGTGTCGGGATTCTGGATCGAGAACGGCGAGCTGACCTACCCGGTCAGCGAGGTGACGGTTGCCGGCAATCTGATCGACATGTTCGCGCGGCTGCGCCCGGCCAGCGATCTCGACGACCGCTTCTCGACCTCGACCCCCTCGATCGCCATTGAAGGACTGACCCTTGCAGGACGCTGAGCCCGCCATCACGCTCACAACCGCGCAGGAGGATCTCGCCGTGATCCGGCAGGCGGCGCTCGAGGCGGGCGCGCTGGCGCTGAGCTATTTCCGCAAGGACCCGAAGGTCTGGTCCAAGGCCAATGATTCGCCCGTGACCGAAGCCGACATGGCGGTGGACGCGCTGCTGGCCGAGCGGCTGCGCGGCGCGCGGCCTGATTACGGCTGGCTGTCGGAAGAGGCGGCGGACGACCGCTCGCGGTTTTCCAGCGACCGCGTGTTCATCGTCGACCCGATCGACGGTACCCGCGGCTTCATCGCCGGCGACAAGAACTGGACGGTGTGCATCGCGGTGGTGGAGGCGGGCCGGCCGATCGCGGCCGCGGTCTATTGCCCCGCGCGCGATGATATGTATCTGGCGGTGGCCGGCGGCGGCGCAACGCTGAACGACGCGGAGGCGCGCGTCAGCGCGCGCACCGATCTCGAGGGTGCCGAGATCGCGGGTCCCCGGATGATCACCCGGCACGAGGCCTTCCGGGATGCCGGCGTGGCGCCCGGAATCGTCGTGCCCTCGCTGGCCCTGCGCATCGCGCTGGTGGCCGCGGGACGGTGCGACGCGGCCATCGCGCGCGCCAACGCGCACGACTGGGATCTTGCGGCGGCGGATCTTTTGGTGCACGAAGCGGGCGGGCGGCTCACCGCGCTTGATGGGGAGCCGCTGGTCTACAATCAGCCGAGCATCCGGCATCCGGCGCTGATCGCGGCTCCGGCCGCGCTGCAAAAGGGGCTCGGCGCCCTGGTCCATCGCGCGGTTGAGGCGGCTTAGACGCAGCGTCGCGCACGCTCGGCGCCCTGGCTCCTCCCGGCCGGCGCCGCGGCAGGCAAGACACAGAGCCCGTCGCGCGGACGGGCTTTACAAAGACAAGACAGGACGGTCATGAGCGGACAGGAAACAGGCAAGCAGCTTCTGCATCTTGTGTTCGGCGGAGAGCTCACCAGCGTGAGCGGCGTCGAGTTCAAGGATCTCGACGCGCTCGACATCGTCGGCATCTATCCCAACTACGCCACCGCCTACGCCGCCTGGAAGGCGAAGGCGCAGGGCAGCGTCGACAACGCGCACATGCGCTATTTCATCGTCCACATGCACCGGCTGCTCGATCCCGAAACCGACGCCGCATGACACCCGCGCGGCCGCGCGTTTGCGGCCGTTGCGCCAGCGGGTCTTGCGCCGCGCGCCATCTTCGCGAAAGCTTCGCGCGGCGACGGTGTCGCGCGCCGGGCGGAAATCCGCTCCGGATACGGTGGCCCGCCAGTTACATTGACGCGTAATCTCGGCGGCGGAACGGCTTTGGTTCGCCGCGACAGGATCCGAGCAAAGGCGAGGCACGACCTCCTTGAGGAACATTCTGACCGACAACATCCGCAAGGATGCCGAGGACGACCGCTACATCGGCGCCGATTATCACGTGCCGGAAACCGTGCGGCGCATCTTCAAGGAGCACGTGGCGCCGCACTGGAAGGTGCTGAGCGTCGCCCTGGTGACGATGACCTTCGTCGCCGCCACCACCGGCGCGCTGCCGTTCCTGATGAAGAACGCCGCCGACCAGATTTTCGTCGGCAAGAACACCTCCATGCTCTACATGCTGCCGCTGATCGTCATCGTGGTGATGGCGGTCCGCTCGGCGGCGGAATACGTCTCGCGGGTGACCGAGGCCTTTATCGCGGGCCGGGTGACCACCGATCTGCAAAAGCAGCTGTTCGAGACGCTGGCGCTGGCCGACCTGGGCTGGCTGCACGGCACCCACTCCGGCCGCTTCGTCTCCGTGTTCATGAACGATGTGGGCCTGGTGCGCTCGGCCGCCGCCTCGACCCTGACGGCCATGGTCAAGAACCTGCTGTCGGTCTTCTTCCTCGTCGCCTCCATGCTCTACATGGACTGGCTGCTGACGCTGCTGCTGCTGATTGTCATGCCGCTGGGCGGCTGGCTGCTGCGGTTCCAGCGCAAGCGCATGAAGCAGTCGGTCAACCGCTCGCTGCAGGGTGTGGGCGATCTCGGCCGCATCGTCGCGCAGACGCTGGCGGGCATCCGCGTGGTCAAGGCCTACGATCAGGAAACCCGCGAGCTGGAGCGCGCCGAGACGATCATCGAGCGCACGTTCGAGTACGGCATGCAGACCCAGCGCACCCGCGCCGCCACGGGTCCGATCACGGAAGGCCTGTCGGGCATCGGCTTTGCCGGCGCCATCTTCTACGGCGGCTGGCAGGGCATTCACGGCGGGCTGACGCTGGGCGATTTCATGGGGTTCATGACCGCCGCCATGCTGGTCTATCAGCCGTTCAAGTCACTGGCCTCGCTGCACAACACCTTGATGGAGGGCGTGATCGCGGCCAACCGTGTCTACGAGATCCTCGACCGCAAGAGCATGGTGCAGACGCCGCCGGACGCCACGCCACTGGCCGCGCCGGGCGGCGCGATCACCTTTGAGAACGTCACCTATGCCTATGAACCGGGCAAGCCGGTGCTCATCGATTTCTCGCTCGAGATCCCCGCCGGATCGCGCGTGGCGCTGGTCGGCCCGTCCGGCGCCGGCAAGTCCACGGTGCTCAACCTGGTGCCGCGGTTCTTCGATCCGGAATCCGGCCGCGTGCTGATCGACGGTGAGGACATCCGCGACCACACGCTGTCGAGCGTGCGCCGCGCCAGCGCGCTGCTGACCCAGGATCCGGTGATTTTCGACGATACGGTGGGCGGCAACATCCGCTACGGATCGCCCGACGCCAGCCAGGAGGATCTGGAGGAGGCCGCGCAGGCCGCTGCCGCCTCCGAATTCATCGCAGCCCTGCCGAAGGGCTTCGACACGGAAGCGGGCGAGGACGGAAACCGGCTGTCGGGCGGCCAGAAGCAGCGCATCGCCTTCGCCCGCGCGATCCTGAAGAACGCGCCGATCATCCTGCTCGACGAGCCGACGAGCGCGCTGGACGCGGCCGCCGAGGCCAAGGTGCAGGATGCCATGGACACGCTGCTGCAGGGCCGCACCGTGCTGATGATCGCGCACAGGCTGTCGACGGTGAAGAAGGCCGACAAGATCTGCGTGATGGACGCCGGCCGGGTGGTCGAGGTCGGGTCGCACGACGAGCTGCTGGCCCGCAAGGGGCTCTACGCCAGCCTGCATGCCGCGCAGTTCACCGAAAGCGGCGTGCTGGAGCCCGCCGCGGAGGCGCCGACCGAGGAGGCGGCATGCTGAAGCACGTCGGGCGGCATCCGTTCGCCCTCAAGGCTGCCGGAACCTTCCTTGCCTATTATCTGCTGTTGGTGCGCAAGACCTCGCGCCTGGTGATCGACCCGCCGGATCTCTACGAGCGGCTGGGCAACGAGCTGCCCGTGATCATCGCCATGTGGCACGGCCAGCATTTCATGGTGCCGCTTGGGCGCCTGCGCGAATGGGACATGCGGGTGATGATCTCGCGCTCCGCCGACGGCGAGATCAACGCCATTGCCGCGCGCCGGCTGGGCATGGGGCTGATTCGCGCCTCGGGCGGCCGCAACGCCCACCAGATGCGCAAGCGCGGCGGCATGCGCGGATTTCTCGAATGCCTCAGCGTGCTGCGCGACGGCGCCTCGGTGGGGCTGACGGCGGACGTGCCCAAGGGCCCGGCGCGGATCGCGGGGCCGGGCATCGTGCAACTGGCCAAGCATTCCGGCTGTCCGATCGTGCCCGTGGCGATCGCCTCCAGCCTGCACATCGATCTCGACAGCTGGGACAGCGCGAGCATCAATCTGCCGTTCGGAACGGTGGGGCTGACCATCGGCGAGCCGATCCGCGTTCCGGCGGACGCCGATGACGCGGCGCTGGAAGAGGCGCGTCTTGCGGTGGAAGCGGGGCTTGATCGGGCGACCGAACGGGCCTACGCCATGTCCGGTGGCGAAGGTGGCCGGAGATGGGCATGGCCGAAGTGGCATGACTGACGCAAACGCAGACCGGCCGCAGCGGGCCGGACCGGCCGGCAGCGGCTCCGGCACGCCGGCGTCCGGCATGCCCGTGTCGGGCGGCGTGCTGCTTGCGGCCTATGGCTGGGGCGGGCGGCTGGCGCTGCCGTTGCTCTCGGGCATCTATGCCTGGCGCGTGCGCCGCGGCAAGGAAGAGCCCGCGCGCCGCGACGAACGCTTCGGCCGTACGGCCCATGTGCGCCCCGAGGGGCCTTTGGTGTGGGTGCATGCGGCAAGCGTCGGCGAGACCAACGCGGTGCTGCCGCTGATCGACTGGATCGCCGGACGCGGGCTGACCGTGCTGCTGACCACCGGCACCGTCACCTCGGCCAATGTGGCCGCGGCGCGGCTGCCGCGCGGCGCCATCCACCAGTATTTCCCTTTCGACGTGATGCCGGCGATCGACCGGTTTCTCGATCACTGGCGGCCGACGGCGGCGATCGCGGTGGAATCCGAGATCTGGCCGGCGACGCTGACCCGGCTGCGCCGCCGCGCCATTCCGACCGTGATCGTCAACGGCCGCATGTCGGAGAGTTCGTTTCACGGCTGGCGGCGGCTGGGCTCCTCGGCGGCCTGCGTGTTCGGCGCGCTGGATCTGTGCCTGGCGCAGTCGGCTGGCGACGCGGAGCGGTTCACGCGGCTTGGCGTCGCGGATGTGCGGGTGGCGGGCAATCTCAAGTTCGACGTGCCGATGCTGAGCGTCGATGCGGACCAGCTCTCGGGGTTGCGCGCCGTGATCGGCGGCCGGCCCGTGTGGTTCGCCGCCAGCACCCATGAGGGTGAGGAGGAGATCGTTGCCCGGCTGCACGCCGCCCTGCGCGAAACCTTCCCTGATCTGCTGCTGGTCTGCGCGCCGCGCCATCCGCACCGCGGCCGCGCGGTGGGCGACATTTTCGCGCAGGCCGGCCATGACGTGTCGCAGCGCTCGCTCGGCCACGCCATCCGCAAGGCGACCGGCGTCTATGTGGCCGACACCATGGGCGAGATGGGGCTCTTCTACCGGCTGGCGCAGGTCGCCTTCGTCGGCGGCTCGCTGGTGCCCAAGGGTGGCCACAACCCGATCGAGCCGGCGCAACTGGGCTGCGCCATCGCCTGCGGCCCCAGCACGCGCAATTTCAAGAGAATCTACGAGGTGCTCGAGGCCGCCGGCGGCGCCCATGTGGCGGCGGGAGAGGACGACCTCGGCCGCACGCTCACGCGGCTTGTCGGCGATCCGAAGGCCCGCGCGGCCATGGCGGACGCCGCGCGCAGCGCCGTGGCCGACGGGCAGGGCGCGCTGACGCGGGTGATCGCGGCGCTCGATCCGATCTTCACGGCGTCAGACGCGGCGGCCGAGACGGCCGCCAAGGACACGCGCGCCGCCGGCGAGACCGGGGGCGGACATGAGGCGGGCGCCGAAGTTCTGGTGGAAATCCTGGCCCGGGCCGAGCGCTTTGCTGCTGGCGCCCATCGGCTGGATCTACGGCGTCATAGCCCGGCGGCGCATGAGCCGCGGCGCGCCCGCGCGCAGCCGCCTGCCGGTCATCTGCATCGGCAATGTGGTGGCCGGCGGCGCGGGAAAGACGCCGACGGTGATCGCGCTGGCGCGGCTGCTGTGGCACGAGGGGCATCGCCCGGTGATCCTGACGCGCGGCTATGGCGGCACGCGGACAGGCCCGCTGCTGGTGGATGCGGACACGCACACGGCGGCCGAGGTGGGCGATGAGGCGCTGCTGCTGGCCGAGGCGGCGCCAACCATTGTCGCGGCGGACCGGGTGGCCGGCGCGGCCTTCGCCGCCGAGCAGGACGCCGACGTGATCCTGATGGACGACGGGTTCCAGAACCCTTCGCTCGTCAAGGATCTGTCGATCATCGTCGTGGACGGGGCTGCGGGCGTCGGCAACGGCATGGTGATCCCGGCGGGCCCGCTGCGCGCACCGCTTGCCGTCCAGATTGCCCGGGCGGATGCGCTTCTGGTGATCGGCGAGGGCAAGCCGGGCGAGGCCATGGTGCGCCGGGCGGCGCGCCGGGCCATGCCGATCCTGCGCGGCGACCTGACCCCGCGCCCAATCCGGATATCGACGGCCGCCGGGTGCTGGCGTTCGCGGGCATCGGCCGGCCGGAAAAATTCTTCAAGACGCTGGAGGAGGCGGGCGCCGAGGTGGTGCAGACCCGCAGCTATCCCGACCACCATCCGTTCACCGCCGAAGACGCCAAGGACATTCTGACGCTGGCGGAAAAGCACGATCTGCTGCCGGTGACCACGGCCAAGGACATGCTGCGGCTGCAGGCGGACGACAGCGAGCTGCTGCGCTGGCTGACGGGCTCCTCACGGGTGCTCAGCGTCGACATGGTGCCGCGCGACGAACAGCGCCTGGTCACCCTCGCCGCGCAAGCGATCCGCACCCACGCCTTCCGGTAGGAGGGTGCGGGGGAGCGATTTTCGCCAACCCACGCTGTCATCCCGGCTGCAGCGCAGCGGAAAGCCGGGACCCAGTAGCCGACGGCGTTGGACTGGTCACGTCGAGATCGCCCCAGCGTGGCGAGACGCTTCGGCACGGGCGCGGAATTCAATGGTTACTGGGTCCCGGGTCTCGCTTTGCTCGCCCGGGATGACAGCAGTGGGATGTGCCGAAGTTTGGCTTCTCAGGCGAGGGCGGGATACAGATCGTCCCAGTTGGGATTGCGCGCCTCGATGAGCTGGATTTTCCACGCGCGTTTCCAACGCTTGATCTGCTTTTCGCGTGCGATCGCCTGGTCGACGGACGTGTGGTGTTCGAAAAAGACGAGGCGATGCACGCCATATTTCGCTGTGAACCGACTCGCCGTGCCCTCGCGATGCTCGGAGACGCGACGGATCAGGTCATTGGTAACGCCAACATAGAGCGTGCCGCCGATCTTGCTGGCGAGAATATAGGTGAAGTAGTCGTGGCTCCGCACCATGACCAATCATAGCGGCTTTTCGGATATAGGTAAAATTTACGAGAGGCTTTGCTCGAATGCGTTACAGGGATTGTCATCCCGGCTGCAGCGCAGCGGAAAGCCGGGACCCAGTAGCCGACGGCGTTTGACAGATGACGTCAAGATCGCTCCAGCGAGACGAGACGCTTTGGCAAGAGCCGGAATCTCAATGGTTACCGGGTCCCGCGTTGCGCGCCCGGGATGACATTTACAAGGTCGTCGCGCGCAAGGTGCGGACGCTTCAGCCCTGGACTTCCTCGTGCCGCTTGATGGCGGCGTGGGCGTCGACGTAGGCTTCCTGGCGCTCGACGCTCCAGTATTTCAGCTCGTCGAGCGGGATCGGCTGGCCGGTGACCGCGCAGCGCACGAAGGTGCCCGGCGACAGCACGGAGAAATCGCCGTCGAGATAGCGGATGCGGGCCTCGCCGCCCGGCTTGGGAGCTTCATAGCGGTTCATGCGCGTTGCTTCTTGGTTCTGCTTCCTGGGGTGACAGCCGATGCCGGCGTGCGGCGGTCCGGTTCAGCCGGACAATAGGCCCTGGGGCGGGGCATTTCCAGTCCCGGCGCGCGAATTGCCCGGCGGGCCCGCCTCAGTCCGACAGGGCCTCGATGATGCGGCAGTCGCCGATGCTGCCGCCCTGGCAGGCCCGGGTGATGCGGGTGAGTTCGCTGTGCAGCGCCTGCAACTGGCTGATGCGCTTTTCCACCGCCGCCAGATGGCCGCGCGCGATCTGGTCGGCCTGCGCGCAGGGCGCGTCCGGATCGTCGCTGAGCGCCAGAAGCTCGGCGATGGCGTCGAGCGAGAACCCCAGCGCGCGGCCGTGCCGGATGAAGGCGAGGCGGTCGAGATGCGCGCGGTCGTAGCGCCGCTGGCCGCCGTCCGAGCGCGGCGGCTCGGGCAGCAGCCCGCGCTGCTCGTAGAAGCGGATGGTGTTCACCCGCGTGTCGGTGGCGCGCGCCAGATCGCCGATGGAATAGGCTTTTGGCGCCGGCTGGGCTGTTCCGGACATGTTGAAGAATCCTCTTGAAGCTACAGCGGCTGTAGCTTGTAGGTTGGTTCTCACGACGCAAGAGGCAAGGGCACGGAGACGAAAAATGGCTGGATGCTGCAATCACGAGGTGCGCTTCGAGGGACTGACGCGCCGCTATCGCCAGGTTCTGTGGCTGGTGATCGTCATCAATGCCGTGATGTTCTTTGTGGAGATGACCGCCGGCGTCGCCGCGCGCTCCCAGGCGCTGCAGGCGGATGCCCTGGACTTCTTCGGAGACACGCTGACCTACGGCATCAGCCTGTGGGTGCTGGGCCGCAGCGTGCGCGTGCGCAGCATGGCGGCGCTGGCCAAGGGCGTCAGTCTCGGCGTCATGGCGCTGTGGGTGTTCGGCTCAACCCTGTGGCAGGTGCTCGGCCCGGGCGTGCCGGAAGCCGCCGTGATGGGGGCCGTGGGGTTTGCGGCGCTCGTCGCCAATCTCGCCAGCGTCGGCCTGCTGATGGCCTACCGCAACGGCGACGCCAACGTGCGCTCCGTGTGGCTGTGCTCGCGCAACGACGCGATTGGCAATGTGGTCGTCATGCTGGCGGCTTCCGGCGTCTGGGCGAGCCAGAGCGGCTGGCCGGATATTCTCGTCGCGCTGGGCATGGCCGGGCTGTTTCTGTGGTCGTCGGTCCTGATCCTGCGCCAGGCCACACAGGAATGGCGCGAAGAGGCGGTGGCGGCGGAGTAGGGGGCGAGCTTCGAGAGACCGAGGACGACATCAAGGGTGATGGGAAGGAAAACTCTCACACCAGACTGCTGATAAAGCCATAGAAACCGAAGTTTCGTCATGGTCGGGCTTGTCCCGACCATCCATAAGCCATTGAAAACATGGATCCTCGGCACAAGGCCGAGGATGACGAACGATGGATATGAGCTGTGCCACCAGCTCCCTCACACCTCCGTCTTGCTCGGCTCCTTGCGCGGTGTCTTTGCGTGCAGAAAATCGGCGCCGGCGAAATAGCCGTCGCGGAGCTGCAGTTGCAGGCGTTCCTCGTCGCGGTGGCGGACGTCTTCCTCGATGGCGTTGATCCGGTCGGTGGGGATGTCGAGGGCGGCCAGCGCCGCGCGGCCGAAGACGATTCCGGATTCAAACGTCTCGCGGATGTGGAAATCGACCTGCTGGCGCGTCAGGTCGATGGCGTGCGCGCGGTCGGTGGCGCGGCAGAAAATGCGCGCCTTGGGAAACTCGGAGCGGATCATGGTGACGGCGCGGTTCATGACATCGTCGCGCTCGATGCACAGGGCGATGATGGCGGCGTCCGCGGCACCGGCGGCGCGCAGCACGTCGGCCCGGGTGGTGTCGCCGTAATAGACCTTGTAGCCGAGCTTGCGGGCGTATTCGATGCGCTCGGGGCGGTTGTCGATGGCGATGATCTCGATGCCTTCGGAGGTCAGCATCTGCGCCGCCATCATGCCGAAACGGCCGAAGCCGGAGACCAGCACCGACGATTTGGCCTCCTCGAAACTGTCCATCACCTGCGGGGCGATGCCGCGTTCGCGCAGGCGTGCGGCGAGCCGGTCGAAGGCGGCGGCGCCCACCGGGGTCATCACCATGGTGAGGATGACGATCGCGGTGAACTGGGTGGCCCAGGTCTCGTCCATCAGATTGGCGGCGACCGCCGCGCTGAACAGCACGAAGGCGAATTCGCCGCCTTGCGGCAGAGTGACCGAAATGCGCAGCGCATCGGAATTGGTGGCGCCGAAAATCCGCGTCAGCGCCCACAGCAGGGCGCCCTTGACGCTCATCACCACGACCACGCCGAGCGCGATCAGCGGCCAGGCGTCGAGCACGGCGCCGAGATCGAACGCCATGCCGACGGCCATGAAGAACAGGCCCATCAGCAGCGAGCGGAAGGGCTCGATATCGGCTTCCAGCGTGGGGCGGAAGGAGGATTCGGCCAGCAGCACGCCGGCGATGAAGGCGCCCAGCGCCATCGACAGCCCGGCCAGATGCATGATGGCCGCGCTGCCCAGCGCCACCAGGAGCGCCGCGATCAGCATGACTTCGCGCGCGCCCCATTTGGCGAGAAACGAAAACAGCGGGTTGAGCAGGTAGCGTCCGGTGATCACCACGGCGGCGACCGCGGCGAACGGAATGGCGGTGTCGCGCCACAGCGACGCGGCCTCGCCCTCGCCGGCGGGGCCAGAAGCGCCACGCCGGCCAGAAGCGGCACGATGGCGATATCCTGAAACAGCAGGATGGCGAAGGCGCGCTGGCCGTAGCTGGTCGAAAGCTGGCCGCGCTCCTGCAGCATCTGCAGCGCGAAGGCGGTGGACGACAGCGCCATGCCGAAGCCGGCGACCAGCGCCACGCGCCAGTCGTTGATCAGCGGCAGCGCCATGAGCGCCAAAATGATGCCGGTGAGCGCGACCTGCGCCGCGCCGAGGCCGAAGATGTCGCGGCGCATCCGCCACAGGCGCGCCGGCTTGAGCTCGAGGCCGATGACGAAGAGCAGCAGCACGACGCCCAGCTCCGCCGTCGCCAGGATGCTTTCCGCGTTGGCGACCAGCCGCGCGCCGAAGGGGCCGATGGCGATTCCGGCGGCGAGATAGCCGAGCACCGCGCCAAGCCCCAGCCGCTTGGCCAGCGGCACGGCGATGACCGCCGCCCCCAGAAGGGCGATGGATTCAAGCATGAACGGTGGCGCTGCGGCGCTGGCCATCGGGCGTGACTCTCTCGGTGCGGGTGCCCGTCCAGAGTAACGTATCGCGCTGGCTTCGCTAGGTTATTTTATTGGCATGGTGTGGAGGGTGTGAGGGCAGGGCGCGCGCCTTGCGCACGGACGCCGTCCACTCCGCGCCACCACACCCTTCAATGTCATCCCGGGCGAGCAACGCGAGACCCAGCAGCCATTGATGCCTGCAATTTGATTGTGGCGGCAGCGGCATGAGGGCAAGAGCCGCTTGGCCGCCGTTTACTGGGTCCCGGCTTTCCGCTTCGCTACAGCCGGGATGACAATCGGGTATGAAGGATGGTCCGGCGAGCCGGAACGCACAGTTACGTGGCGAAGAGTTGGCTCATGTCGGCGAAGGCCTTGAACTCGAGCGCGTTGCCGGAGGGGTCGAGCACGAACATGGTGGCCTGCTCGCCGGGCTTGCCGGCGAAGCGCACGCGCGGCTCGATGATCCAGGTGATGTCGCCGCGCGCCACGAGCCGGTCGCGCAGGGCTTCCCAGTCGGACATGGCCAGCACGCAGCCGAAATGCGGCACCGGCACGGCGTCGCCGTCGACCGCGTTGCGAATGGCGATGCCGGTTTCCATGCCTTCCTTGTAATGCGCCACGACCTGATGGCCGAACATGTCGAGATCGAGCCAGTGGCCGGGGTCCTCGCGGCCGGTGCCGCAGCCGATGACGTCGACGTAGAACGCGCGCGCGGCGTCCATGTCGTGCACGGGGAAGGCGAGGTGGAAGGGCGTCAGGGCGGTCATGAAACACTCCGGGGATGAGGATCGCAACAGGCTGCGATCCTCCTATTCCCGAAGCCCCTTCTTGTCAAAGCCATTGCGCCGCCCCTCATCGGCCGGGGCGACAGGCGCCCGCTCCGGCTCAGCCGGGACAATAGGTAATGGTGTAGTCGACCGCGTTGGTGGCCGCCTGCGACTGGCAGGTGAAGGTGCTGGTCTTGTCGTCGTATGGATAGGAGTAGGCCGTTGGGCAGGCGTTCTTGAGGAAGCTCACCCAGGGCTGGACGCTGGTGGTCCAGGCGGAATTGATCGCCTGGCAGGTCTTGCCGTCGTCGGTCGGGTAGGGCCAGTTGGGGCAGCCGCAGCAGGTGTCCGACGCGCCGTCGGTGTAGCACGACTGGGCGGCGGGCTTGCCGGTCTTGTCGAGCACGCAGCCGAACAGATTGGCGACGGTGCCGAAGGCGCCGTTGGCGGCCGGGACCGCCTGGCCGCAGTTGAACGGCGCGCCGAAGGTCGGATCGACGCCGCAGACCTGATCGCCGCTCCACCAGCCGATCTCACTGCCGCACATCCGGCTGAGACTCGCGCCCTGCTGCACGAGG
The DNA here is from genome assembly GCF_003432385.1 of Breoghania sp. L-A4. NCBI lineage: Bacteria > Pseudomonadati > Pseudomonadota > Alphaproteobacteria > Hyphomicrobiales > Stappiaceae > Breoghania > Breoghania sp. L-A4. Next base: position 1,010,940 of record NZ_CP031841.1, read on the forward strand.
CCGCACAGCGCGCCGCCGGAGCAATCGGAATCGGCGGTGCAGGCGGTCTGCGGATCGGCCGGCGCGACCATGCGCAGATAACTCGCATAGTCCGTGCCGCCGACGGTGGTGTCGAATGTCCAGGTGCAGCCGGTCAGCGTGTCGTTGAGCGGCGTCACGCCGCCGGGATTTCCGCAGGTGTAGGGATTGTCCGGCACGCTCTTGTAGGGTGCGCCGCCGGTGGGCTTCATCTCCATCGGCAGGTTGAAGCCGTTGATGATCTCCACGTCATAGAAGTCGGACGCGGTGGTCTGCAGGGTGAATTCGGCCTGGGTCACCGGCGGGTTGCCGCCCTGGCCCGGCGGGCAGGGGCTGCCGCCGCATTCGCCGGTCTGGCAATTGTTGCCCGAGGCATCGCAGCCCGTGCGGCCAAACACGTTGCCGCTCCATTGGGTCGCGCCGGTTTGCGCCGGCACGCAGAATTCGGCGGTGCCGGTTTTCGCGGCCAGGCCGTAGCCGCCCGCCGCCGGAGTGCCGAGCGTGTAGTAGCAGGTGTTGTTGTTGGTGTTGCAGGCCTGACCGGTCGGGCAGCTGTTCTTGGCGCCGCAGGCATCTCCCGCGCCGCCCGTCACCCCGATCCAGACCTGCTGGACGCACTGGTTGACGAAGCTCACGCTGCGTTCGCCGGGCCCGCAGGCGGCAAGGGTGGGGGAGGCGGTCAAGGAAAGAAAGGCAAGGCGCAAAGGTGTTGGGGTGAGAGGAGTAGTGTTCCGAATTAAAGATTTGAGACGCCAGCGGCTTGCTGGTGTACACGAATTACAGCAACAGCACCGCAAAAGGTCCCCAAATGTCTGACCGATTTTTCAGTTTTGTACTTCTCCCCCAGCACCAGCGCATCGACGCCGAGGCTATAGTCGCGCGCGTGAAGGAACTGGCTGGTCCTATAGGCATGTCCGCCAGCGTTCTTCGAGGCGAGGTGGGCGATCAGCCCGCAATTGTCGAATTCGGCGGAGTTAAAATCAGTATCATCGCAAAGGCAGAGCCTGTGCCGGGAGGGACATTGGATCGTCCTGCCACAACATCGATCGGTTGGCCCGGTGCGCCGGAAGCCGTTGCCGGGCATTCTGCGCATGTGATTGTCGGCTGTCTGGATCTGCCCAGGGACCACGAGCAGGCGTTGCACTTCGCGGTGGCAACCACCCTTGTCACAGCCGCCTGCCTGCAAACGGCTGGTGGGCTTGGCGTTTATTGGGCGACCGGGCAACTGATGATTTCCCCGGAATCTTATCGGAATGCCGCTGAGACGATCACAAACAAGAACCTTCCCGTCGAAGATTGGGTGAACCTCTTTTGGATCAAAGGGAAGGGGAAAGTTTAGGTGCAGAGACGGAGGGCGCGCGGGCTTTCTTTGGAATGGAAATCGAGTTCCTTCCTGCGCCCTTGCAGCCGCTGGATATCGCCCAGCGGATCTACGGCACGATCGGCTATCTGCTGGTGAAAGGCGCCGTCTTGAAGGATGGCGACACGCTCGGACAAAGTCCATCAGAAACAATCCGCGTGCATTTCAAGGATCGGAGCGCGCATTTTTCCGGCCGTGTGCTGCAACTGACTTACGAGAGAAACGCGCCAGCCTCTCCACCTCTTCCAGGAATGGGCGGAACACCTTACTCCGCAGCGCCCTGCAATGGCCGCAAGCGCGCGCCCTTCGGCAAACGCGGGAGGGGGTGATGGCCTGTTGGATCAAACTCGATTTCAATAGCCGCGAACCAATATTCGAGTTCGAAGACGAACCAAAAGACAAGTTTCGTTTCGGCTTGAGCCTTGGACTTCCGGTCGGTCCTCGGCGTCTACCGACGCGCTTCCGGGAAACGAAAGGCAAAAAGACCCTTCCGGACATTTTTGCAATGCCCGGTCTCAATGCGGTGAGCTCGCGCTTTCGCGATTTAGTAGAAGAATTCGAGCCCGGCGTGCATCAATTCTTTCCGCTCGAGCTTTACTACAAGAATGGCGAAAGAGTTGAAGAAGAATATTTTATCTTCAACTGTACCGTTTCCTTCGACAGTCTTCTCGTCAAACAATCCGAAGTCACTTGGCTGAAGCTCGATGAGCCGGCGGAATGTCCGCGCGTGAATGTGCGGTGGCGGCTCAAGAAAGTCCTGAGCAGGCCGACCATTGCCGGGCGCCACGTTTGGTGCGGATTCCGCATTCGAGCCGCGGGCATTTTCGTCTCGGATGAACTTCATAGCCGGATGAAGAAGATGAAGCTCAAATACTTCAGGGCGGATCCTTGCGAGGAAGTCGAGGGACCTTGGGTGGCGGAAGACAACATCCAGCCCACTCTTGATTGGGAATCTAAACACGGCCTTGAGCGGGGTATGAAGCCTTGGCTCACTGAAAACAGCGACGTTCTTTTTTGAATTTTGGAGCGAGACATGTCCACGGATTTTCAAGTTCACCATTTGATTCCGAATGAGCTCCAAGGGCATGCCGTGTTGGATGCCCTTCGAAACAGTTCGATCGGCTACGATCAAGATGCGGATGGCCGCAGTCTTCTTATACTACCCCAAAAGGGCTCTGCCGCCCAAGTTATGGAAATAGCTCAAGCTGCCGATCCGGACGCAGTCCATATAGGATCCCACGCTGCCTATTCGCAGATGATTGATGAAATTCCCGATGATATTGGCGAAGAATTTCTTGATGGAAATGGCAATTTTAGAGCCGGAATAACGGCTTTGGACCTCGATAGTGAAATTAATAAGCTCCAGTTTTTCTTGCTGACGGTCTCACCGCGTCGTTTGACGGTCAGCGGTCGCAAGGGTCAAAGTTTATATTGAACAATGCGGACCCGCGTAGTCCAGGTGCTATTACACAACAAGAGTATTACGACTATCTATACAAAGACTATGCTGATCACAATATCATAAAGAACCTAGACTCTTTTAATTATGGATTGGAGCTTCGAGATAATATCGATTTTAACTGGCTTCCGGAAGAATTTGATGATGGAACTAAGGGGAAAAGCGGGCTTTGGTCGGCAGTACATAAAATCGAAGCAGCAAAAAACGCTGGATTGACGTCTTATGAAGGAACGAAGCAATCGCGACGATATGCTTATATGTCATGACAATCACCCTGCGTCAGAATGAGATTTCGGTACAATATTCGACATGCGGACATAATGACGTTGGGGAAGTATTTCTCAAAGCGTATTCGTACGCGGCTTGGCGATACAGACAGTGCTTGCACTGACGCCGGGCATCTGTAGCTTGCGATTTCTATCCGTCTATGTGGACGGTTCTCTTCGCATTGGGCATCGAGTTTATGGCGTCGGAATACGGATCCAAATACGAAGACAGTTTCGCACCGCGGCTGCGAGACTATATCCGGTATTCGAAATACGCACTTATTGTATTGTGTATTGTTTTATTAATGACTGTAATGGCAGTGGGTATTTTCTTCAGCATACCTTGCGCAAATGATGATCTGTCGCCGAATGCAAAGATCTTTCGGTGTGATGTCGCGTTGACGGTATTTGACCGGATACCTGAGAATCGCGGCCGGGTTGCCGACATGTTCATCTCCCGGGCCTTTGCGGAACTGGAGATTGGACGCGGCGAGGATGCGCGCCGCGATCTTCTCAAGGCCTTGAAATATCTGGGCGTTCGTCCGTCTTCAACCGGCTTTCGCGCGGGTGGTCGCCTTTCCAAGAGAACCTTTAGGTTGTTCGTGTGGGGAAGCGGGCTCGATCCCTCGTCAACGGCGGCTGCGGCCTGGACGGGTGCGCTATCGGATTTGCAATTTGGAACCAAAGAGAACAGAGAGAAAGAGAAAGAGAAAGCGCGGGCCGTCTGGTCCGAAGTCAAACGGGAACTCTTGAAAGAACCCGTCGACGGCTCCGAATAGACAAACTGCTTTTCAAAGTTTATTCGCAAGCGGCCCCGCGACGCGCGCCGTCTGTGACGAGGGCGGGGCGGGGTGCGTCCGGCGCTGGCCCATGGTGGACCTGACGGGCGACCGGACATGCCGGGCAAGGGCGCCGGGGCCGCGGCCGCCGGTGCGCAGACCCTTGCGGACAAGCTCGGTTTCCAGCGCGATCGGGTTTGTGAACAGCACGCCGTTGAGGCCGGCGCGGATCGCGCCGCGCACGTTGCGTCTCGAATCATCGACCATCACGGTGTTTTCAGGCGTGTGACCGTGCAGCGCGCAGATCTTGTGATAGACGGCGGCATCGGGCTTGCGGGCGCTGAATTCCGCCGAGACATGGGCCGAGGCCCCGAACAGGGCGACGACCTCGGGCGCGCATTCCGTGATCGTCTCCTTGAGCAAGATCGGATTGTTGGTCAGCATGGCCACGTCGACGTGTTTCATCAGCCGCCGCGCCAGCGAAAAGAGGCGCGGTTTCGGCGCCACCATCGCGCGGCGGATGCGGATCCAGGTCTCCCGGTCAAGCTCTACGCCGAGGCGGCGGGAAAAGCCGTCGAGATACTCCACGCCGGTGGCGGGGTGTCCGGCTTCCGCGCCCGCCTCGAAGTCGGAGCGGAAGATCGCCTGGTCGATTTCCTCAGGGGAACGGCCGGACAGCTCCGACAGGGCCCGCAGGCGGACGCCGTCGCGCTTGTCGTAGAGCACCCCGTCCATGTCGAAGATTACGAAAGAGATCGCCATGCCTCGTGCCTCCCGGTGTCAGGCGGCCGGTGTCAGGCGGCGAGGCCGCCGATGGCTGCCATGGGTGTCGCGTGGAGGGACGGGGGCCGGTTCGGTGGCGACACGCCATGGCGTGCCGCGAACGGCTGAGTGATCGCCGACCCGCGCGTTTGGTCCCATCCGCACACCCCGTGAGATCGCGGTTGCGTGACCCCGGGTGCGCGCCATTTCTTCTTACATAGAAGCCATGACGTCATGGTCAAGGCGTCGGGAGGCGGCCGTGGCCATGAAGGCACGGCGGGCGCATGGGGCAATTCATGCAAATATGCCACCTGGAATACCTCTCCCATGGGGAGAGGTCGGCGCGAAAGCGCCGGGTGAGGGGAGCCGGCCTTACCGTACGCCTGAGAGATTTGATCCCCTCACCCTGGCCCTCTCCCCATGGGAGAGGGACGGATACGGGAAGAGGCGGAGGCGGGCGGCCTCAGGCGGCCGTGCCGCCCACCGTCAGCGCGTTGATGCGCAGGGTCGGCTGGCCGACGCCGACGGGCACGCCCTGGCCCTGCTTGCCGCAGGTGCCGATGCCGGGATCGAGCTTCATGTCGTTGCCGATCATCGGCACGCGGGTGAGCGCGTCCGGGCCGTTGCCGATCAGCATGGCGCCCTTGACCGGCGCGCCGATCCTGCCGTTCTCGATGCGATAGGCCTCGGTGCAGGAGAACACGAATTTGCCTGACGTGATGTCGACCTGGCCGCCGCCGAAGGAGACGGCGTAGAGCCCGTTCTTCACCGAGGCGAGGATCTCGGCCGGATCATGCGCGCCGGATTTCATGATGGTGTTGGTCATGCGCGGCATGGGGATGTGGGCGAACGACTGGCGGCGGCCGTTGCCGGTCGGCTGCATGCCCATCAGCCGGGCGTTCTGCCGGTCCTGCATGTAGCCCACCAGCTTGCCGTCCTCGATCAGCACGGTTTCCGACGTGGGCGTGCCTTCGTCGTCCACGTTGAGGGAGCCCCGCCTGCCGCCCAAGGTGCCGTCGTCGACCACGGTCACGCCCTTGGAGGCCACCTGCTGGCCCATCAGGCCGGCGAAGGCAGACGTCTTCTTGCGGTTGAAATCGCCCTCCAGCCCGTGGCCGACGGCCTCGTGCAGGAGAATGCCGGGCCAGCCGGCGCCGAGCACAACGTCCATCTCGCCGGCGGGCGCCGCGACCGCGTCAAGATTGACCAGCGCCTGGCGCAGCGCCTCGTCGACGGCGTAATGCCAGTTGTCCGGCGTGATGAAACCGCCATAGCCCTCGCGCCCGCCCATGCCGTGCGAACCCGATTCCTGCCGGTCGCCCTCGCCGGCGACGATCGAGACGTTGAAGCGCACCAGCGGGCGCACGTCGCGCACCCGGTGGCCGTCGGCGCGCAGGATGTCGACCACCTGCCAGGTGCCCGCGAGCGAGACGGAGACCTGGCGCACGCGCGGATCGAGCGCGCGGGCGTGGGCGTCGATCTCGGCGAGCAGCTTGACCTTTTCCTCGAATGTCGGCGCGCCGAGCGGGTTCTCGTCGCCGTAGAGCGCGGCGTTGGTGCGCGCGGGCGCCGCCGCATAGGTGCCGGAATGGCCGGAGGTGACGGCGGAGACGGCATCGGCTGCGCGCTTGAGCGCGGCCTCGGATATCTCGCCCGAATGCGCGTAGCCCGCGGCCTCACCGGCCACCGCGCGCAGGCCGAATCCCTGCGTGGTGTCGAAACTCGCGGATTTCAGACGGCCGTTGTCCCAGGCGAGACCCTCGGACTGGCGGTATTCGAGAAACAGCTCGCCGTCGTCGGCGCCGGCGAGCGCGTCGGCGGTGAGCCGGCGGGCCGTGGCCTCGCCCATGCCGGATGCCTCGAGAAGGTCGATTGGCGCCGCAAGGGTGGGGGTCTGATCGCTCATGATGGGTCCGTTCGCTGGGGCTCGATGAGGCCGCGTGGGCGTGCGTGCCGCCACTGCAGGTCGATTGCTCGGGGTTGTGACTCATATAATAGGGTGTTTGCGGGAAATTTCACCCTCGCGATTTGCCGGAGCCGCGGGCGATGCCGTGATTCCCCGCGCCGGGGCAGCGCGTAGGGCATCGTCCCAGCTTGATTTTTTTAAACTTGAGTATATCATTCATGTTAATTGGATGCAGCCGATGCGCTCCTGTCCTCTCTTCCTCCCGGGAGCGGACGCCCCCAGGGATCGCCCGGCGCAGATCAGGCATGGACGGCGCGCGATTCCCCGCGCGCGCCGTCGGCCTGCGCACAGGAGATCTATCCGTGAGCGACGATCGAGGTTTCGAGCCCGGACAGCGGACAGGCGTCAAGACGGGCGGCCATGCGCCGCTGACGAGCGCCGGCATGGGCTGGTCGGATTTTCATGCCATGGCGGCGGCGCGCGGCGAGGGCATGCATCCCGCGCTGCTGGCGGCGATGGAGCGCGACCGGATCGCCAGCGTCAAGGCGGCGCTTGCGCAGCGCGACGCCGCGCGGGCGGCGTCTGACGGGCAACATGGCGGCAACGCCCGCACCGGTTCCCCGGCGCGGGCGAAGGCACTGTGATTTTTGTGGATTTCGCGGCGCACGCGCGCCGCAGGGCTTGAGCGCGCGGCGTCCCGGGCGGCAGTGAAGCCGCCGTCACGCCCGCCTATTCCAGGGCGTCGTAGCCGGCGGGAAAGCCATTCAGCGAAATCGGGATGCCGATGCCTTCCTCGGGCGTCTGGAAGATGATGAAGGTGGCAAGCTTGCCGGTCTTCATCTTGTCCAGCAATTCGTCCTGCAGGATCACTTCGGCGATGCAGCCGTTGGGAAGGCAGCGCACGAAGCCGGCGCGGCCGATGTCCGCCCCATCCACCTTGAGACCCAGGCCGAAGGGCAGCAGCACGCCGAGCGGCGCCAGCACCCGCAGGATCTTGGCTTCCTTGTCGGCCGTTTTCAGCACGATCACCGAAAGCCCCACGTTCTCGCGGTCCTCAGCGGTCACGTTCTGGATCAGGGCGCATTGCTCGCCCGCCGCGCCGGGCGGCGTGTCGCAACGGATCTGCCAGTCGCCGTGCGAGGCGCGCACCGCGCCCTGGGCCGCTGCGGGAGCCGCCATGCCGATCGGCAGGAGAGCCGCCATGCCCAGGGCAGCCAGGCGTGAAGTCAGGGTGGGCACATCAACCTCCGATGCGATGCAGGAGCCCGGCGACCGAGCTCTCGTGATACGGGAGCGCTTTTCGAACTTGGGCGCCGGTGGGGCGCCGGTTGGCGCTTGCCGGGACGCTCTGGCTCGGGCGAGCGAATCGTTGCCGGCCCGACGGCCGACGTTCGAGCAGACATTGCCCGACTCGGGCTCCGTTTGCCAATCCCGTGCTCTTGCTTATCGCATGAGATGGCGGAATTGCGGCGGTGTCACGGCCTGTCATCCGTATTCCTTACGCCATAGTGCGAATGCGGGATTGCGAACGGCTGCCGCTTGTGGTTTTTGTGCGCCGAAATCAGGAGAAACACGCGTCCGCCGAAGCTGCGCGGTCTCTCGTTGGGGAAGGTGCATTGGGTGCGGCACATCGCCGCCCGGTACGGTTTATCGGGTGCCGGTGAATTGTGTTTGCGCCTAATATGCCGCCCCGAACCAGGTCTTGATACTGCCTGCCGCTCGCCGCGCCGGAAAAATCGGTGTATGGCAGGGCGCAGGCAACGCGATTCATCCCGCAGGGGCGCGGGAGATGAAAGGGAGCGCTACAAGGTGACGAATCCGCTCGATCGTTTGATGGGTATGGCCAAAACCGGCGTCGGCGGGTTGGCCGCGCTGCTGGGCGCAGGCGTGAGCGCCGCGTCGGCCGCGCAGCCGGAAGATTGGCAGATCGGCTTCCAGCCGGCGGCCACCGAAGTCATGCACGACATCACGTACTTCAACAACTTCACGCTGTGGATCGTGATCCCGATCGTGCTGCTCGTGACGGCGCTGCTGGGCATCTGCATCGTCCGCTTCAACGCGAAAGCCAATCCGACGCCGTCGCGCACCACGCATAACACGTTGATCGAGGTTCTGTGGACGGTCGTCCCGATCCTCATCCTGGTGGTGATCGCGGTGCCGTCGTTCCGTCTGCTCTACAAGGAGCTGGTGCTGCCCGAGACCGAGCTGACCATCAAGGCGACCGGCTACCAGTGGTACTGGGGTTACGAGTACGCCGAGGACGGCATGGAAGACGTCTCCTTCGACAGCCTGATGCTGACCGACGAGGACCGCGCGGAGCGCATGGCGGCGCGCGGCCAGACCGAGAAGCAGGTTCCGCGTCTGCTGTCGGTCGACAACCAGCTCGTCGTTCCGGTCGACACCAACGTTCGCGTCCAGGTGACCGCGGCCGATGTGATCCACGCCTTCGCGATGCCGGCTTTCGGCGTCAAGGTGGACGCCATCCCCGGCCGCCTGAACGAGACCTGGTTCCGCGCCGACGGCACCGGCGTCTACTACGGCCAGTGCTCGGAGCTTTGCGGCAAGGATCACGCCTTCATGCCGATCGCCATCCGCGTCGTCACCAAGGAGCAGTTCACCTCCTGGGTCGAGGCCGCGAAGGACGACATGGACGCAGCCAATGCGCTCCTGGCGTCGATGATCGACGCCGATGCGAGAAACCAGACCGCCGCGACCGGTGCGGCGACCTTGACGGTCGCAAACCGCTAGTCGACGCAGCAGACAAACCCATGCGAGAGGCCGATTAAGGCGCAGGCACCTTGGCGCCGGCCCGGCCACGATACCAGGGAGATACACATGGCGGCTTCCGACGCCCACGGCGCTCACGCCCATCCGACCGGCTGGCGGCGCTATATCTACTCGACCAACCACAAGGACATCGGCACGATGTACCTGATCTTCGCGATCTGCGCGGGGATCCTGGGTGGTTTCCTGTCCGTCGCCATGCGCGCGGAGCTGCAGGAGCCGGGCATGCAGATCTTCGCCGATCCGCATATGTTCAACGTGTTCACCACGGCGCACGGCCTGATCATGATCTTCTTCATGGTCATGCCCGCGCTGATCGGCGGCTTCGCCAACTGGTTCGTGCCGATCATGATCGGCGCGCCGGACATGGCGTTCCCGCGGATGAACAACATCTCCTTCTGGCTGCTGCCGCCGGCGATCACGCTGCTGGCGCTGTCGATGTTCGTCGAAGGCCCTCCGGGCGGCATGGGCGTGGGCGGCGGCTGGACGATCTATCCGCCGCTGTCGACCTCGGGCCAGCCGGGCCCCGCCATGGATCTGGCGATCCTGTCGCTGCACCTCGCCGGCGCGTCGTCGATCCTCGGCGCGATCAACTTCATCACCACCATCTTCAACATGCGCGCGCCGGGCATGACGCTGCACAAGATGCCGCTGTTTGCATGGTCGGTGCTGGTCACCGCCTTCCTGCTGCTGCTGTCGCTGCCCGTTCTGGCCGGCGCCATCACCATGCTGCTGACGGACCGCAACTTCGGCACGACCTTCTTCGCGCCCGAAGGCGGCGGCGACCCGATCCTGTTCCAGCACCTGTTCTGGTTCTTCGGTCACCCGGAGGTCTACATCCTGATCCTTCCGGCCTTCGGCATCGTCAGCCACATCATCTCGACCTTCTCCAAGAAGCCGATCTTCGGCTATCTCGGCATGGCCTACGCCATGGTCGCCATCGGCGTGGTCGGCTTCATCGTGTGGGCGCACCACATGTACACGGTCGGCCTGGATGTCGACACGCAGGCCTACTTCGTCTTCGCCACCATGGTGATCGCGGTGCCGACCGGCGTGAAGATCTTCTCCTGGATCGCGACGATGTGGGGTGGCTCGATCACCTTCCGCACGCCGATGCTCTGGGCGATCGGCTTCATCTTCCTGTTCACCGTCGGCGGTGTGACCGGCGTTCAGCTGGCCAACGCCGGTCTCGACCGCTCGCTGCATGACACGTATTTCGTGGTGGCCCACTTCCACTACGTGCTGTCGCTGGGCGCGGTCTTCGCGGTGTTCGGCGGCTGGTACTACTGGTTCCCGAAAATGTTCGGCTACATGTACAACTCGTTCCTCGCCAAGTCGCACTTCTGGGTGACCTTCATCGGCGTGAACCTGGTGTTCTTCCCGCAGCATTTCCTCGGGCTCGCCGGCATGCCGCGCCGCTACGTCGACTATCCCGACGCCTTCGCGGGCTGGAACTACGTCTCGTCGATCGGCTCCTACATCTCGGCCTTCGGCGTGATCATCTTCCTGGTCTGCGTCGTGGAAGCCTTCATGAAGAAGCGCATCGCGGGCGACAACCCGTGGGGCGAGGGCGCGACGACGCTGGAATGGACCCTGTCCTCTCCGCCGCCGTTCCACCAGTTCGAGACGCTGCCGCGCATCAAGTAGGCGCTCGCGTCCAACCGATTGTGACCGGCGCCGGACTTCTCCGGCGCCGGTCGCGCACCGAAAGACCCATGCCCCGCGCTATCCGCGGGGCGCTTGAGACAAGGCCGAACGCATGTCGCTCGTCGAGCGCCACGATACCGCGGTGTCCCAGACCGCCTGGACCGGAGGCACCGGCACGGTGGGCGATTTCTTCGCCCTGCTGAAGCCGCGCGTCATGTCCCTGGTGATCTTCACCGCCCTCGTCGGCCTGGTGCTGGCGCCGGGCGCGCTGCACCCGGTCCTCGCCGCCATTGCGCTGCTGTGCATCGCCATCGGCGCGGGCGCCTCGGGCGCGCTGAACATGTGGTACGACGCGGACATCGACGCCGTCATGTCGCGCACCCGCGGCCGGCCGATCCCGTCGGGCCGCGTCACGCCGGAAGAGGCCTTCGCCTTCGGCATGACCCTGTCGATCGGCTCCGTCGTGACCCTTGGGATTGCCGTCAACTGGCTGTCCGCCGGGCTGCTGGCCTTCACGATCTTCTTCTACGTGGTGGTCTACACCATGTGGCTGAAGCGCTCGACGCCGCAGAACATCGTCATCGGCGGGCGGCCGGCGCGCTGCCCCGATGATCGGCTGGGCGGCGGTCACCGGCACCGTTTCGATCGAGAGCATCACGCTGTTTCTCATCATCTTCATGTGGACGCCGCCGCATTTCTGGGCGCTGGCGCTGTTCAAGTCGGCCGACTACAAGGCAGCCGGAATTCCGATGCTGCCGGTGGTCTGCGGGGACACGGTGACGCGCAACCAGATCCTGCTGTATTCGGTGCTGCTGGCGCCGATCGGCCTGGCGCCGACGCTGCTCGGCTTCGCCGGCTGGCTGTATGGCGCGAGCGCCGTGGTCCTGGGCGCGGTCTTCGTGTGGCTGGCCTTCGACGTGTGGCGCAAGCGCGAGGGCGCCGTGGCGCACAAGGCATCCGTGCGGCTGTTCATGTTCTCTCTCGTCTATCTGTTCGCCCTGTTCGCGCTGCTGCTCGTCGAGCATGTGGCCGGATGGACGGCGATCGCACCAGGACTGTAAGGACGATGGCGATGAGCAACGATGGGATCCGGCTGACCGACGAGCAGCAGAAGCGCCGCCGTTCGCGCAATGTGGCGATCGGCCTGGCGCTTGCCGGCATGGTGGTGCTGTTCTACGTGATCACCGTGGTGAAGCTGGGCGTCAACATCCTGGACCGGCCGCTGTAGGGCGGGCCTTCCGGCAGAGCAAGAGCGAAGACCGATGCAGGACGAACGCAAGGACAACAGGCAGACATCCGCCGCCCGGGGCAACCGGACGCTGGCGCTCGCCTGTGTGGTCTTCGTCGGCTGCATGGTGGGCGCGGCCTATGCCGCGGTGCCGCTCTACCAGCTGTTTTGCCGGGTGACCGGATACGCGGGCACCACCCAGCGCGCGGAGAGCGCGCCGGTGAAGGTCATCGAACGCACGATCGAGGTGCGGTTTGACGGCAACGTGGGCAACAGCCTGCCGTGGGACTTCAAGCCCGAACAGCGCCACATCGTGCTGAAAATGGGCGAAGTCGCGCAGGTCGCCTACGCGGCGGAAAACACCTCGGCGCACGCGACCGCGGGCACCGCGACCTTCAATGTCACCCCGTTTCAGGCGGGCGCCTACTTCAACAAGCTGGACTGCTTCTGCTTCACCGAGCAGGTGTTAAAGTCCGGCGAGAAGAAGGATATGCCCGTCGTGTTTTTCGTTGATCCCGAAATGGACAACGATCCTGATCTGAAGAGCGTGAAGACGATCACTTTGTCCTACACGTTCTTCCCGGCGGATCTGCCGGAACAACCCATCGCGGCGGTCGGCGGCAACGCCGAGCCGAATAAACTTTAAGACCCGGACGGTGCCAACCGTCCCGGCAGCAAGGGAGCTCGGGGAGCAAGCCATGGCCGAAGCCCATACCAAGAACCACGACTATCATCTCGTAGACCCCAGCCCTTGGCCTTTCCTGGGCTCGATGGGCGCGTTCATCACGGCGATCGGCGCCGTTGGCCTGTTCCGCCACACCCGCGGCGAGGAATTCGTGCTGTTCGGCATGAACCTGGCCGGCTGGGGCATCTTCACGGTCGGCATGCTGCTGGTGCTCTACACCATGTACGGCTGGTGGCGTGACACCATCCGCGAGGCGCACGCCGGCGACCACACGCGCGTCGTGCAACTTCACCTGCGCTACGGCATGATCATGTTCATCGCCTCCGAGGTGATGTTCTTCGTGGCATGGTTCTGGGCCTATTTCGACGCCTCGCTCTATGCCGGCGAGGCGATCCAGTTCGCCCGCGTGGAAGCCACAGGCGGTCACTGGCCGCCGGTGGGCATCGAGACCTTCGATCCGTGGCACCTGCCGCTGCTCAACACGCTGATCCTGCTGACCTCGGGCACCACGGTGACCTGGGCGCACCACGCGCTGCTGCACGACGACCGCCAGGGCCTGAAGTGGGGCCTCGCGCTGACCGTGATCCTCGGCGTGATCTTCTCGCTCTGCCAGGCCTACGAGTACAGCCACGCCGCCTTCGGTTTCTCGGGCAACATCTACGGCGCGACCTTCTTCATGGCGACCGGCTTCCACGGTTTCCACGTGATCGTCGGCACCATCTTCCTGGCCATCTGCCTGCTCCGCGCGATGAAGGGCGACTTCACGCCCAAGCAGCACTTCGGCTTCGAGGCCGCCGCCTGGTACTGGCACTTCGTCGACGTCGTGTGGCTGTTCCTCTTCGTGGCCGTCTACGTCTGGGGCGCGGGCGCACCCGCCGCCCACTAAGAGTCCCGTTCGGGCGGCCTGAGGCGTCTGTCGCCGCGATGCTCAGCGTCGCGGGGACGGATTGTCCAAGTGCCGCCCGAATTGTATGTGCCCGCAGCAAGGAGACAGCGCGATGACCGATCACGACAAGGCGCTCTACGCCCCGCAGTCGCCGCTGTCCACCGCGCTCGGGTGCACCTGTCCGCGCTGCGGCCAGGGGCGGCTGTTTGCCGGTTTCCTCAAGACCGCCAAGCGGTGCTCCAACTGCGGGCTGGATTTCGAGTTCATCGATTCAGGCGACGGCCCGGCGGTGTTCATCATCATGATCGTCGGCTTCATCGTGGTCGCCTGCGCCATGGTGGTCGAGATCAAGTACATGCCGCCGATCTGGCTGCACATGGTGCTGTGGCTGCCGCTGACGATCGTGCTGTCGCTTGGCATGCTGCGGCCGCTGAAGGCGCTGATGATCGCGCTGCAGTACAAGCACAACGCCCGGGAGGGCCGTCTTGGCGAAGAAGACTAAGATCGACCGCTGGCCGAAGGATCCCGCCGCCCGCGCGGCGCGCGCGCTGGTCATTCCCGGCATCCTTGTGCTGATCGTCTTCGTCGTGCTGCTGACGCTTGGCAACTGGCAGATGCGCAGGCTCGCCTGGAAGGAAGCGCTGATCGCGCGCGTGGACGCGCGCTTGGATGCGGCGGCCGTTCCGCCGCCGGGACCCGAGCGCTGGGCCGGCCAGACCGTCGAGGACATCGACTACCTGCGTGTGGGCTTCTCCGGCCACTATCTGCCTGGCGAGTTGCACGTGTACACGGCGCTGGCCAATCCGCGCGGCGCCTATGGCGGCCCGGGCTATTGGATCGTCTCGCCGTTCCAGACGGAGGCGGGCTGGTTCGTCTTCGTCAACCGCGGCTTCGTGCCCGATGCGCGCAAGGAACCCGCCTCGCGGCCGGGCAGCGCCGCGCCGGAGGGGACTGTCGAGATCGACGGCACCATCCGCCGCGCGGAACCCGCGCAGACGTTCACGCCCGACGCCGAACCGGAGAAGAACGTCTGGTTCGTGCGCGATCCGTCCGAGATGGCCATGGCCTTCGGGCTGGACGCCGCCAGGGTCGCGCCGTTCACGGTCGACCTGCGCGCCAGCCACGCCAGCGAAGGCGCCCTGCCGCAGCCCGGCGAGACCATGGTGCGCTTCAACAACCCGCACCTCGGCTACGCACTGACATGGTACGGCGTGGCCATTGCCTTGCTGGGCGTGTTCGGGTCGTCGCCTACGACCGGACCAAGCGGATGTACAAAGCAAAACGGGGACCGAAGGTCCCCGTCCGCTGTGATGGATTGCCGGATTGCTCAGACGAGTGCGAGCAGCGCCGCGGCGGAGGACGCGACGGCCTGACCGGGCTGGTCCTCGACGTTGAGCGCCTTGACCACGCCGTCCTCGACGACCATCGCGTAGCGCTTGGAACGGATCCCGAGTCCGCCCGCCGTGGCGTCCAGTTCCAGGCCGACGGCCTTGGTGAACTCCGCGCTGCCGTCGGCGAGAAACACCAGTTTGCCCTTGCCGCCGGTGGCCTCCGCCCAGGCGTCCATGACGAAGACGTCATTGACTGAAACCACAGCGATCGTGTCGATGCCCTTGCCCTTGAAGGTGTCGAGGTTCTCCAGGAATCCGGGCAGGTGATTCTTGTGGCACGTGGGCGTGAAGGCGCCCGGCACGGCGAACAGGATCGCCTTCTTGCCGCCGAAGACCTCCTGGGTGGTGGTCTCGGCCGGTCCGTCGGCCGTGGTGATCTTGAACGTGGCGTCGGGCAGACGATCGCCAACCTGAATTGTCATGAGTAGATCTCCTCTGGATGACGCGCGGCGGGGCGGAGGGCTCCGCCCGGCTTGCCGTCTGTCGCATTGTGTCTGGTGCGCGCCGTTTGCGCCGGCTGCAAGCCTCACATAGGGGGTGAAAGGGGAAAAGTTCAACCGCCGCGTCGGCGAAACACACTGTCTCGCGCACCGGCATGGCGGACGTGATCCTCCTATTGCAGCTCTTCCGATGACAGGATCCAGGTCTGATCGACGGCCTTTTCGCCGTTGATCAGCGTCAGCCGCAGCGACGCGCTGTCGCCCGCATACACCAGCCCGTCGAGCGGCAGCGTCCACTGGGCGAGGCCATCGCGCGTGCCGGCGGGATCGGGCACCGTCAGATAGGAATTCTCCGGCCCCTCGACAAACAGTTCGGCGGGCGCGGAGGAATCGCTCAGCGCGGCGGAGAAGGTGAGGACGCGGGGCCGCGCTTGACCGACCGTCACCGCGCGCACCGACAGCGGATCGTCCGCCGTGGCCGGCCGCGGCACACGGGCGCGCGCTTCGTCGATTTGCGCGGCGGCGTCCGGGTCCGCGGGCCCGCCGGCGGACATCACCAGGCTGAGTTCGTCCTGCAGCGGCACACAGACCTCGGCGCAGACGCCATAGGTCACGGTGACGTTGAGCAGCAACGGCTTGGCGGGGTCATGAGGCCGCACGGCCAGCGGCAGCACCACCGACCCCGTGTAGCCGATCGACGTGGAGAATCCGTCGAACTGCCGTTCGGGTGCGGGGAAGGCGAGATCCGCCGAAGCCAGGTTGACCGACGTAGAGAAATCCGCGCTGGTGCCGATGCCGCTGTCGCCGGGAAAGCGCCAGTATGTCTTCCAGCCGGGTTTCAGCCGCAGCTCCAGCCCGGCCTGCAGGGTGCCGTCGGCGGCCGGCGGGCCTCCCGCCGAGATCAGCCGGATTTCGCCGCCCATGGAGCCGCGCCAGGAGGTGGACCCGGCGAGCGCCGGCGTCGCGGCCGTCCCGATCAGCACGAGTGCCGCGAGCAATGCCGAGCCCGGCAAGGCGGAAGAGGGTGCGACAAGCGAGGATTTGTTCTGCATGATGCTGCTTCTACGCCCTGCGCGAGGCCGCGTCAGCCCGTATGATCCTCATTTCTGCGTGAGGTGCGGGCATTGGCGACATTGTCAGCCGTTAACAAACGCTCAATCAAGCGCTAAGCTGGTGCATCCGGGGAGAAATGAAACGATCGAAGCGGATATGCCCATGTCCATGCACGCCGACACCGCGCGCAGGTATCTCGACGGTCAGCTGCTGATCGCCATGCCCGGCATGGCGGACAGCCGGTTCGACCGCTCGGTCATATACGTCTGCGCTCATTCCGCCGATGGGGCCATGGGGATCGTCCTCAATCAGCCCGCCGGCAATATTTCCTTCCCCGATCTGCTGCAGCAGCTCGACATCATCTCCGACGACCAGGCGATCCTGCTGCCCTCCGGCATCGACGAGATTCAGGTGCACCGCGGCGGGCCGGTGGAGACCGGCCGCGGCTTCGTGCTGCATTCGCCCGACTATTTCATCGAGAACTCGACATTGCCGATCCAGGAGAACGTCTGCCTGACCGCGACGGTGGAGATCCTCAAGGCCATCGTCGACGGCGACGGGCCGCGCAACGCGCTGCTCGCCCTGGGCTACGCGGGGTGGGGCGCCGGCCAGCTCGAAAGCGAGATCCAGGCCAACGGTTGGCTGAACTGTCCCGCCGACCCGGGGCTGATCTTCGGTCCCGATCTTGACGGCAAATACGACAACGCCCTGCGCAAGATGGGCATCGCGCCGGGCATGCTGTCGAGCGAGGCCGGCCACGCGTGAGGCGCGCCTCTCGTCTCCGGCGATCCCGTCTGCAAAACCCGCCAAGAGCGACGCTTGCCGCTGGCAGGCTTCATGGGTAGTGTGCGCGCGCCGAACTGGACCACCCGCAGATGCGCGGCGGCCGTAGCAGAGGAACCGGCGGCTTGAAATATGTGAGCACGCGCGGCACCGCGCCCGAGCTGGATTTTTCCGACGTCTTGTTGAGCGGCCTCGCGCGTGACGGCGGGCTGTATGTGCCCGCCGAGTGGCCGCAGCTGTCGGCCGCGGCCATCGCCGGCTTCGCCGGACGCCCCTATCACGAGGTCGCCTTCGAGGTGATCAGCCCGTTCGTCGGCGACTCCATCGAGCCGGATGTGCTGCGCGACATGATCCGCGACACCTACGCCGGCTTCCGCCACCCGGCGGTGACGCCGCTGGTGCAACTGGCGCCCAACCGCTTCGTGCTGGAGCTGTTCCACGGCCCGACGCTGGCCTTCAAGGACGTGGCGATGCAGCTGCTGGGGCGGCTGATGGACCACGTGTTGAGCGCGCGCGGCCAGCGCGCCACCATCGTCGGCGCCACATCGGGCGACACGGGCGGGGCGGCGATCGAGGCCTTCAAGGGCCGCGCGCGCACCGACATCTTCATCCTGTTTCCGCATGGCCGCGTCTCTCCGGTGCAGCAGCACCAGATGACCACCGTGCGCGACGCCAACGTGCATGCGCTGGCGGTCGAGGGCAACTTCGACGACTGCCAGGCGATGGTGAAGGGGATGTTCAATCATTTCTCCTTCCGCGACCGGGTGGGACTGGCGGGCGTCAACTCGATCAACTGGGCGCGCATCATGGCGCAGGTGGTCTATTATTTCGTCGCCGGCGTGGCGCTCGGCGCGCCGCACCGTCCCGTGGCCTTCACGGTGCCGACGGGCAATTTCGGCGATGTCTTCGCGGGCTTCGTGGCGGCCAAGATGGGTCTGCCGGTCGAACGGCTGGTGATCGCCACGAACGTCAACGACATCCTGGCGCGCACGCTGGAGAGCGGCCGCTACGAGATGCGCGGCGTCGAGGCGACCAGCTCGCCGTCGATGGACATCCAGATTTCGTCAAATTTCGAGCGCCTGTTGTTCGAGGTCTGCGGCCGCGACGGCGCCGCGGTGAAGCGCAAGATGGACGGGCTGTCGCAAAGCGGCGCCTTCGAGATCGAGCCCGCCGGCCTGGCGCAGATCCGCGGGTTGTTCTCCGCCGCGCGCGCCGACGAGGATGCGGTCGCCGCGACCATCGCGCGGACCCATGCGGAGGCCGGCTATCTGCTCGACCCGCATACGGCCGTGGGCGTGCACGTCGCCGAGCAGGCCGAGGAAACCGGCGCGCCGATGGTGGTGCTCGCCACGGCCCATCCGGCGAAATTCCCCGCCGCGGTCAAACAGGCCTGCGGCGTCGATGCGCACTTGCCGGACTGGCTGGGGGATTTGATGGAACGCGAAGAGTCCTTTAGCGTCGTCGCCAATGATCAGGCGGCGATCGAGGCGCTGGTCGAAGAACGCGCCCGCGCCGTTGAAAGCGTGTAATCGTCGAGAGTTCGAGTTGAAACCGAAGAGGTCCACAGAATGAACGTACGCGTCAGCCGTCTTGCCAACGGGCTTACGGTCGTCACCGACCGCATGCCGCATCTGGAGACGGCCGCGCTGGGCGTTTGGGTGCACGTGGGGTCGCGCAACGAGGCCCCGACCAGCACGGGATCACCCATCTTCTCGAACACATGGCCTTCAAGGGCACCAGCCGGCGCTCCGCGCGCTCCATCGCCGAGGAAATCGAGGCGGTGGGCGGCGAGCTGAATGCGTCGACCTCCGTCGAGCACACCGCCTATTACGCGCGCGTGCTGGCCGACGACGTGCCGCTGGCGGTCGATCTTCTCGCCGATATTCTCGGCGATCCGACCGTCGACCCCGAGGAATTGCGGCGCGAGCAGCACGTGATCCTGCAGGAAATCGGAGCCGCGCAGGATTCGCCCGAGGACTGGGCCTTCGACCTGATGCAGGAGACCGCCTGGCCGGGACAGCCGCTGGGCCGCAGCATCCTGGGCACGCCGGAGACGGTGAAGGGGTTCACGGCGCAAGGCGTGCGCGATTACCTCGCCGCCCATTACCGCGCGCCCAACATGATCCTCTCGGCGGCCGGCAAGGTCGACCACGACGCCATCGTCGCGCTCGCCGAGGAGAAATTCGCGTGCTTCTCCGGCACGCCCGTCGCCCATTCGGGCGAGGCGCGCTATATCGGCGGCCACGTGTGCAAGAGCCGCGAGCTGATGGAAGCGCAGGTGCTGCTGGCCTTCGAGGGCCGCCCCTACGGGCACGCGGACTATTACGCGGCCCAGATCCTGGCCTCGGTCCTGGGCGGCGGCATGTCCTCGCGGCTGTTCCAGGAGGTGCGCGAAACCCGCGGTTTGTGCTATGCCATCTATGCGCTGCACTGGGCGTTTTCCGACACCGGACTGTTCGCGGTGCACGCGGCGACGGGCGCGGACGATCTGTCCGAACTGATGCCGGTGGTGCTCGACGAACTGATCCGCGCCGGGGACGCCATCGATGAGGCGGAGGTGGCGCGATCGCGCGCGCACATCCGCGCTTCGCTGATGATGGCGATGGAGAGTCCGGCGGCGCGCGCCGGCCAGATCGCCCGGCAGATGATGATTTACGGCCGCTGTCTCACCAGCGAGGAGATCGTGGCCAGGATCGACGCGGTCGGCGCGGAGGACGTGCGCCGCGTGGCGGCCGAGATTTTCCGCTCCGGCACGCCGAGCCTGACCGCTGTGGGGCCGGTTGCCAAGGTGATGAGCGCGGCCGAGATTTCCGAGCGGCTGGGGGTGCGCAGCGATCTGAGCCTGATGGCCTGATTGGCGAAAAGGGAAGGCGATGGCGTTTTTCGGCACCATCGGGGTCAGCGAACAGAGCCCGGTTCTGCGGTCTCAACGTCTGTACATGCGGGCACCGGTCATCGGCGATTATCCGTCCTGGTCCGCGCTGCGCGCCCTGTCGCGCGACTTTCTCACCCCCTGGGAACCGAGCTGGCCCGAGGACGATCTCACCCGTTCCGCCTTCCGCCGCCGCCTGCGCCGCTATCTGCACGAGCAGCGCAGCGACCGCAGCTATACCTTCTTCGTGTTCAAGGCGGCCGGCGACATTCTGCTCGGCGGGGTGACGCTGTCGTCAATCCGCCGTGGCGTTACCCAGTCGTGTTCGCTGGGCTACTGGATCGGCCAGCCGCACGCGCGCAACGGCTACATGAGCGAGGCGGTGTCGGTGATCGTTCCGTTTATCTTCGACGGACTGCGGCTGCACCGCTGCGAGGCCGCCTGCCTGCCGCAGAACCAGGCCTCCATCGGTCTGCTGCAAAAGGCCGGCTTCACCCAGGAAGGCTACGCGCGCGGCTATCTGAAGATAGCCGGGCAATGGCAGGATCACGTCCTGTTCGCGCGGCTTGCGGAGGACGCCGCCGCCGCCACCCTGAGCAATGCCGCGCTTCCCCGGAACGGCGTCGTCCAGCCGCTGAAGTAAGGGGTGCCGCCTGGCCGCGCGGAGCGCCGCGCCGGTCCCGGCTATTTTTCGGATTTTGCCGGTCAGGGCGTAATTTCACCAAAAATGAACGGGCATTACGGGCCTCGTACAAGCCGCGACCGCAACTCCGTGAGGCGGGGCGGTTGCTCCCGGGTCCGGCGAATATGGTCCATCTCGCGACAGGTGGCGAAACACCTCTTGTGAGATGACCGTCCAGCCGGTACTGCTTCCGCCACTGCTTGCGTCCCCACTGGAGTCACTGGTGCATCGTTTCGGGTATGTATTGGCCGCGCTGTTCACGGTCCTGATCCTGTCATCCACGGCGGCGCGGGCGATCGATTCCATCCCCGTGCCCCTGGACGCGGACGCAGTGGACCTGACGCAATCGGTCGACCGCTATCTCAACCACGGCGCACGCCTGCAGTTTTCCACCGCTCCCGGCATCGACGGCATCGTCCGCCGCATCGAGGTGGCCTCGCGTGACGGGGAGAATACCGACTGGGTGGTCTTCTCGCTCTCCAATCCCTCCGACGAACAGATCGACAGGCTGCTGGTGGCGCCGTTCTACCGGCTGGCCGGGTCGCGCATCCTGTGGCCGGATCTCGGCACCTCGCGGATCGCCTCGCTGACCCCCAGCCAGGGCATCGCGCCGGAACGCGAGCGCTCCAATGAAGCGGATCTGTTTCTGATCACGCTCGATCCGGGCGCGGTCGTCACCTATGTGGCGGAGCTGCGCACCTCCAACCTGCCGCAGCTCTATCTGTGGCAGCCGGATGTCTACAAGGAGAGCGTCAACGCCTACACGCTCTACAAGGGCATCGTGCTGGGCATTTCAGGCCTGCTGGCGCTGTTTCTCACCATCATCGTGGTGATCAAGGGGACCATGCTGTTTCCCGCCACGGCGGTGCTCGCATGGACGGTGCTGGGCTATCTGTGCATCGACTTCGGGTTCTGGAGCCGGGTGTTCGGGCTCAACGCCGGGGCCGGCCAGCTCTATCGCGCGGGCGCGGAGGTGATTCTGGCCGCCAGCCTGATCGTGTTCCTCTACGCCTATCTCAACCTCAACCGCTGGCACATCCATTTCAGCCACGCCGCGCTGGCGGCGCTGGTGCTGCTGCTGGGTCTGTTCGGCGTCGCCGTGGCCGACCCCTCGATCGCCGCGGGCATCGCCCGGATTTCCCTGGGCGTGATTGGTGTCGTCGGTTTCGGCGTCATCCTGTATCTGGCCTCCAAGCGCTATGACCGCGCCATCATGCTGATCCCGAGCTGGTTCCTGCTGCTTGCGTGGCTGGTGGCGGCGGGGCTGACGGTGACGGGGCGGCTCAACAACGATCTGGTGCAGCCGGCCATCGACGGCGGCATCGTGCTGATCGTGCTGCTGCTGGGCTTCACGGTGCTGCAGCACGCGTTTGCGGGCGGCGCGCTGGCGCATGGGGTGATCGACGACGTCGACCGCCGGGCGCTGGCCATGACCGGCTGCGGCGACATGGTCTGGGACTGGGACGTCGATCGCGACCGGATTTTTACCGGCGGCGAGGTCGAGGAACTGCTCAGCCTGAAATACGGCACGCTGGAAGGGCCGGCGCGCGACTGGCTCGACGTCATCCACCCGCAGGACCGTGACCGCTTTCGCGCGACGCTCGACGCGGTGGTCGACCAGCGCCGCGGCCGCATCACCCAGACGTTCCGGCTGCGCGCCGCCGACGGCTATTTCCGCTGGTTCCTGTTGCGCGCGCGGCCCATCCTGGGCTCCGACGGCGAGGTGGTGCGCTGCGTCGGCACGCTGCACGACGTCACCGAGCAGCGGACCGCCGAAGAGCGGATGCTGCATGATTCCATCAAGGACAATCTCACCGGCCTGCCCAACCGGCAGATCTTTCACGACCGCTTCAACGCCGCGCTGACGCGCAACCGCGCCGACGGCTCCGGCCGCCCCACCGCGGTGCTGTTCGATCTCGACGACTTCAAGACCATCAATGACACCCATGGCATCGCCGTGGGAGACAGCGTCCTGCTGACGGTGGCGCGGCGCATAGGCCGCCAGCTCAAGCCGCAGGACTCGCTGTGCCGTCTGGCCGGCGACCAGTTCGGCGTCGTGCTGCTGTCCGAGCAGCAGGCCGACCGCATCGCCGCCTTCGGCGACAACCTGCGCCGCGGGCTGCGCGCGCCGATCCTCTTCGGCGACAGCGAGATCATGGTCACCGGGTCCATCGGCGTGGCCATCGGCGAGGAGCAGTACCGCGACGCGGGCGACGTGGTGCATGACGCCGAAATCGCCATGTATCAGGCCAAGAAGCTGGGCGGCGACCGGATCGAGGCGTTCCGCGCCACGCTGAAGCACACCCCCAATGACCGCGACATCATGGAGCACGACCTGCGCGCCGCGATCGACCGGCAGGAGCTGTTCATCGTCTACCAGCCGATCGTGCGGCTGATGGACGGGACGATTTCGGGTTTCGAGGCGTTGGTGCGCTGGGATCATCCCGAGCGCGGCCGCATCGGTCCGGCGGAGTTCATCCCGGCGGCCGAGGACAACGGCCTGATCCATGACCTGGGCGTCTATGTGCTGGAACGCGCCGCCCATCAGCTCTCGGACTGGCAGCAGCGGCTGCCGGGGCACCAGAGGCTGTTCGCCTCCGTCAACGTCTCCTCGCGCCAGCTGCTGCGCCAGGAGCTGGTCAACGACGTGAAGTCCGTGCTGTCGCGCTCCGCCGTCGCGCCGGGCACCTTGA
Source organism: Breoghania sp. L-A4 (assembly GCF_003432385.1). Lineage (NCBI taxonomy): Bacteria > Pseudomonadati > Pseudomonadota > Alphaproteobacteria > Hyphomicrobiales > Stappiaceae > Breoghania > Breoghania sp. L-A4. Next base: position 1,034,634 of record NZ_CP031841.1, read on the forward strand.
AGCTCGAGGTGACCGAGTCGCTGATCATGGAAAACCCGGAGTATTCCGCGCGCGTGCTGGCCCGCATCCGCGATCTGGGCGCGGGCCTGTCGCTGGACGATTTCGGCACCGGCTACTCCAGCCTGAGCTACCTGCAGCGCTTCCCCTTCGACACCATCAAGGTGGACCAGTCGTTCGTGCGCGGCGACGGCAAGAGCGCGCGTCCCGTGATCCTGCGCTCCATCGTCGGCCTGGCGCATGATCTGGGCATGCAGGTGGTGGCGGAAGGGGCCGAGACCGATTCAGACGCGCTGGAGCTGTTCCAGATGGGCTGCGAATACGCCCAGGGCTTTCTCTACGGCCAGCCCATGTCCGCTCCGGACGCCGAAAAGCTCCTGGAAAAGCAGACCGGTCCCGACGAGATCTGAGCCGCCGACCGCGTCCGAATTCAGGGAACGATGATCGTCAGCGCGCGGGCGGCGGGGGCGACCTCGATCGGCGTGGTGCCGAAGGGATCGCCGTCGATCTGCGCCGCGACCGGTTCGTCGGCGCGCAGCACGGCGTGGGTCACCGGCCGCATGACCACGTCGCGGGCGCGCGACAGCCGCCCGCGCAGCAAGGCGATGCCGACGCGGACCAGGGCCGGAAAACTGTCGTTCATCAGCGCGATCAGGTGCAGCCCCTCGCGGGTTGCGCCCGCCTGCGGACACAGCACGAAGGGCCCGCCGTAATGCGAGCTGTTGGCCACCACCGCGAGCCGGCAGCGCAGCGTCTCGCCGTCGATCTCGACGGCGATGTCGCGCCTCGGCCGTCCGACCACCACCTTGAACGCGCTCAGCACATAGGCGGCCTTGCCGAGCCGGCGTTTGAGCTTCAGCGGCACCGCGTGCACGACTTCCGCGTCGAAGCCGCAGGAGGCCATCAGCACGAAGGGCCGGCCGTTTGCCGTGCCATAGTGCAGCGGCCGCGTGCGGCGGCGCAGGATCATCCGCGCGATGGCGTCGGCGCGGCGCGGCAGGCTCAGCTCGCAGGCCAGCACGTTGGCGGTGCCAAACGGCACCACGGCCAGCGCGGGCGGAGCGACGATGGCCTCGAACCCGGTCAGCGCCTCGTTGACCGAGCCGTCGCCGCCGGCCACAACCACAATGTCGACGGCGAGATTGGGGTTGGAACAGATTTCGCCGATCTCGCCGGCGCGGCTTGTGAGATGCAGCTCCACGGCGCGGCCGTCGCCGCGCAGCGCGGCCGCGATGCGGTCGAGGACGGCCGCGCGAAAGCCGCCGGCCGTCGGATTGGCGATGATCAGGATTTTTCGCGCGTCACCGGAAACCTCGTTCCCATCCCGCGGGCCGGGCGCAGGGGCGGCCGTGGCCGCGCAGTTGGAGAGCTCAAGAGCCATCAGGCGCCGCCGCCCGTGCGCCGCCGCGCCTTGAAGGGCTCCATGCCGTCGCGCGCGAGCTGGTCGGCGAGTTCGTTCTCGGGATGGCCGGCGTGGCCCTTCACCCAGTGCCAGCGCACCTCGTGCCGGGCCTTCGCCTCCTCCAGCGCCTGCCACAGCTCGACGTTCTTCACCGGCTTCCTGGCGGCGGTCTTCCAGCCGTTGCGCTTCCAGCCGTGCAGCCACTTGGTGATGCCGTCGCGCACGTAGACGCTGTCGGTGTAGAGATCGACCGAGCAGGGGCGCTTGAGCGCGTTGAGCGACTCGATCGCCGCGGTCAGCTCCATGCGGTTGTTGGTGGTCTCGGCCTCGCCGCCGTGCAGCTCGCGCTGGTTGTCGCCGAACCGCAGCACCGCGCCCCAGCCGCCGGGCCCCGGATTGCCCGAGCAGGCGCCATCGGTGTAGATCGTCACGGTGTCGGTCATGCAGGGGCGCCCATGGGGTTCAGGCCGTAGTCGCGGGTGCTGGCCACGGATTGGTGAAACCGCAGTTTCTTGATGTATTCGAGCGGGTCCTTGGGCGTCACCAGGGCGCCCTCGGGCACGCTCAGCCAGTCGTAGAGCCGGGTCAGCATGAAGCGCAGCGCGGCGCCGCGCGCCAGCAGCGGCAGCGCCTCGAATTCGGCTTCCGAGAAGGGGCGCACGCGGGCGTAGCCGCCCAGAAGCGCGCGCGCCTTGGTCACGTTGAACGACATGTCGGCCTCGAAGCACCAGGCGTTGAGGCTGATGGCGACGTCATAGGCCAGGGCATCGGTGCAGGCGAAGTAGAAGTCGATGATCCCTGATAGCGTGCCTTTGATGAAGAAGACGTTGTCGGGGAAAAGATCCGCGTGGATGACGCCGCTCGGCAGGTCCCGCGGCCAGGCGGCCTCCAGCACATCGAGCTCCGCCTCGATCTCGCGTCCGAGCCCGGGACGCACCTCGTCGGCGCGGTCGCGCGACTGGCCGTAGAGCGGCCGCCAGGCGTCTACCGACAGGGCGTTGGCGCGCCGCATGCCGAAACTCTGTCCCGCCAGGTGCATCCGCGCCATCGCCTGGCCGAGCTCGGCGCAATGCTCCGGTCCGGGCCGCTTCAAAGAGAGCCCGTCGAGGAAGGTGACCATGGCGGCGGGACGTCCCGCGAGCGTGCCCAGAGCCTCGCCTTGCGCCGTCTTCAGCGGCGTCGGGCAGGAGATGCCGTTCTCGGCGAGATGGTCCATGAGGCCGACGAAGAACGGCAGGTCGGCGGGATCGACGCGTTTCTCGTAGAGCGTCAGGATGAAATAGCCGCGCTCGGTGTGGAGCAGGAAATTCGAGTTCTCGACACCTTCCGCGATGCCCTTGCACGACAGCACCGCGCCGATGCCGTATCGGGCGACGAAGGCGGCGAGCTCGTCGTCGGGGACTTCCGTGTAGACAGCCATGTTATCGGGTACCCGGCTTTTCGGTCATTCGGCTGCGGCTACTCCGCCGCATCTGGGCGCAGCTGGCGCGGCAGATTGAAGGACACGGTCTCGTCTGCGGTGCGGACGCTTTCCACGCTGACGTCAAAGCGGGTCGCGAAGGCGTCGATGATTTCCTCCACCAGCACTTCCGGCGCCGAGGCGCCCGCGGTGATCGCCAGCGTGGAGATGCCGTCGAAATCCGCCCAGTCGATGTCATGCGCGCGTTGCAAAAGCACCGCCGTGGCGCAGCCGGAGCGCTCCGCCACCTCGCGCAGCCGCTGCGAATTCGACGAGTTCGGCGCGCCCACCACGATCATCGCGTCGGCGCTCGGCGCCACGGCTTTTACCGCTTCCTGGCGGTTGGTGGTGGCGTAGCAGATGTCTTCCTTGTGCGGGCTGGCGATTGAGGGAAACCGCGCGCGCAGCACCTCGATGATGTCGCGGGTGTCGTCCACCGACAGCGTCGTCTGGGTGATCCAGGCGAGGTTCGCCGGATCCTTCGGCTCGTAAGCGCGTGCGTCCTCCACGGTCTCGATCAGCGTCACCGTGCCCGGCGGCAACTGGCCCATGGTGCCGATCACCTCCGGATGTCCGGCATGGCCGATCAGCACGATGTCGCGCTCGCGCTTGTGGTGGATCTGGGCTTCCTTGTGCACCTTGGAGACCAGCGGGCAGGTGGCGTCGAGAAAGAACATGTTGCGCGCCCGGGCGTCCTCAGGCACGGATTTCGGCACCCCGTGCGCGGAGAAGATCACCGGCCGGTCCGGCTGGTCGATCTCGTGCAGTTCCTCGACGAAAACCGCGCCCTTGGCGCGCAGGCTTTCGACCACGAACTTGTTGTGGACGATCTCGTGGCGCACGTAGACCGGCGGGCCGTATTTCTCCAGCGCCAGCTCGACGATCTGGATGGCCCTGTCGACGCCGGCGCAAAAGCCGCGCGGGGCGCACAGAAGCACCGTGAGCGGCGGTTTGGTCGCGCTGGTCGTGGACATGGACGGCTCCGGCATCAGGATTTTCTGGCAATAGAGGAACGCCGCCGCCTCCTGTCAAGGGGCGTGCGGTCGCGGACGGCGTGGGCGCCGGGGTTCGCGGCGGACCCTGAAGGCTCTATGAGGCGGACGTGTGGCGCCTGCAACGGTCGCCAAGCGGCGGCTGGGCTGATATAGACGAGGCGAGAACCAGCAGGAGAGTGTTTGGTCGATGCGTAGAAATATCTCGATGCCGGGGATGCGTGGACGCGCCGCGGCGCGCGCCGGCGCGCTGGCGGGGCTGTTGCTGTTGGGCGCCTGCGGTTCCTCCGACGGACCGCCGGGCGCGGGCAATCCCTTCCTGACGGGCGATTTTTCCGGCGGCAAGATCGCCGAGGAGAACAAGCCGGTCGATCCGACGCTGTTCGAGAGGCAGAAATTCTGCCCGCAGGTCGAGGTGCGCGGCGATTCCCACCTGCTGACGGTCTATGCGCGCGGCCAGGAGGACGATCCGAGCGGGCTGCGGTATCAGGCGACGATCCGCGAGTGGGCGCGCGAGTGCTTCCACTCCGGCGACATGGTGACCATCAAGGTGGGTGTCATCGGCCGCGTGGTGAGCGGTCCGGCCGGCGTCGATGGCGCGGTGGACCTGCCGTTGCGCATCGCGGTGACCGGCGACGAGGACGCCGTGCTGGCTTCGGAGCTGGTGCCGGTGGCGGTCGCGATGACCGCGGCAAGCGGCACGCAGGCCTGGAACACCGTGGTCGACTCGATCACGGTTCCGGCCGCCGGCGCCTCGCGCATCTACATCGGCTTTGACGAGGAGGCCGGCCGCAAGCGCCGGTAACCGGATCTGCGCTGCATTGCGTTTTTCATTGAATGCAGTGCAGCACGATTGACAGTACGCGTGCGCCAGCCGCACAATGAATTGGTCGATCAATCGTCGCGAATCGACATTTTCGCGGGCTCGTTCATGGAGCCCGCGGGAAAATGGCCAGGCGGGAGAGACCGGGAGAATCCCCCGGCGCCGAAGGAGCAACCGCCCCGGAAACTCTCAGGCACCCAGGACCGCACGGCCAAGCGACACTCTGGAAAGCGGTTGCGTTCCCCCAGCCGGGAACCGGCACACCGAAGGAGTAACTGCGGGCGATGGTGCGGCCATCGCCTCAGGAATCTCTCAGGTTCTCGGACAGAGGGGGCGTGACTGGACAGGGTTGTCCAGATCACCGCCCGGACTCTGATCGAGGAACGCCACATGGCCGAATCCGCCGCAAGCGGCCCGCTTCTGACCACGCCCCTGCATGAGCTGCATCTCGAACTCGGCGCCCGTATGGTGGGCTTCGCCGGCTACGACATGCCCGTGCAGTACCCCGCCGGCATCCTCAAGGAGCACGCCGCGACCCGCGAGGGCGCGGGGCTGTTCGACGTCTCCCACATGGGTCAGGCGTGGTTGGTTGGTCCGGATCACGAGACCACGGCGCGGGCGCTCGAGACCCTGGTTCCCTCCGACATCATCGGCATCAGTCCCGGCCGGATCCGCTACACCGTGCTGCTCAACGCGAAAGGCGGCATCATCGACGACCTGATGGTGACGCGGCCTGCAGGCGAGGAGAATGACGGCCGGCTGTTCCTGGTGGTCAACGCCGCGCGCAAGGCGGTGGATTACGACGTCATCCGCAAGAGCCTGCCCGACGGCATCGCGCTGGAGGTCGTCGAGGACCGCGCGCTGATCGCCATCCAGGGCCGAAGGCGGCGGACGCGCTGGCCAAACATGTGCCCGGCGCCGCCGGCATGGACTTCATGAGCGCCGCGACCCTCGAATTCGACGGCATCGACTGCCAGGTGAGCCGTTCGGGCTATACCGGCGAGGACGGTTTCGAGATTTCGGTAAAGGCCGGCGCGGCCGAGGCGATGGCCCGCGCGCTGCTCAGCCACGACGCGGTTTCGCCGGTGGGCCTGGGCGCGCGCGACAGCCTGCGGCTGGAAGCCGGCCTGTGCCTTTACGGCCACGATCTCGACGAGACCACCTCGCCGGTGGAAGGCGACATCCCCTTCGTGCTGCACAAGCGCCGCCGCGAGGCCGGCGATTTCCCCGGCTCCGCCCGCATCCTGCGCGAATTGTCCGGCGGACCGTCGCGCAAGCGCGTCGGCCTGCGGCTGCAGGGCAAGGCCCCGGCGCGCGAGGGCGCGGAAATACAATCGCTCGGCGGCGACCGCATCGGGGTGCTCACCTCCGGCGGCTTCGCGCCCAGCGTCGGCGGACCGGTCGCCATGGGGTATGTCGACCCGCTGCACGCCGTGGAAGGCACCCATGTGCTGCTGCTTGTGCGCGGCCGCGAACTGCCCGCCACCGTGAGCGCGATGCCCTTCGTGCCGCACCGCTACCACCGAAAACCAGCATGACTTCGGCCGGACGACCGGCGTTCTTCCAGGGAACCATCAGATGACAACCTACTATTCCAAGGACCACGAATGGATCGCCGTTGACGGCGCCACCGCCACCATCGGCATCACCGACTACGCGCAGAGCCAGCTCGGCGACGTCGTCTTCGTCGAGCTGCCCGATGCCGGCAAGGCGCTTGCCCAGGGCGACGAGGCAGCGGTGGTGGAATCGGTGAAGGCGGCGTCGGAAGTCTTCGCGCCGATCACCGGCGAGGTGACGGAAGCCAACGGCGCGCTGGCCGACGCGCCGGCCAAGGTCAACGAGGACCCGGAAGGGGCTGCCTGGTTCATTAAGATGACAATCGCCAATACCTCGGAACTCGAGGGCCTGATGGACGAGGCCGCCTACAAGGCGTTCGTGGAGACGCTGTAGGGCGGGGACTTGAAAATGGATGTCATCCCGGCCGCGGAGAAGCGCTGAGCCGGGATGACGGATACCGTCGAAGGAGACATCAGAACGTGCGAGCACCCTGCGCGATCTGACTGTTCTCCGCCGTCATCCCCGGTTTGATCGGGGCCCACTATGCCGAGCGACCGGCGCGAGAGGCTGTTCGCGCGGGAATGATTGCGCGTATCGCCAGTCCTTTTGCGTGCCGGGATCAGAGTGGGTCCCCGCTCTCCGCTTGCGCTCCGGCGGGGATGACGATCGAGGGGCGGCAAAGTTGATGCCAATCGAATGTGCCGTGATCGGCGACACCTAGAACTCGGGAACAAAGCCCATGCGCTATCTTCCGCTGACCGACCAGGAGCGCGGCGACATGCTCGACCGCATCGGCGTCGGCTCCATCGACGATCTTTTCGCCGACATCCCCAAGGCCGCCCGGATCGACGGTCTGCTCGATCTGCCGCGGCGCAAGAGCGAACTGGCGGTGGAGCGGCATCTCTCCGCCATGGCCGCGAAGAACGTCGCCGCCGGCTCGGTGCCGTTTTTCATCGGCGCGGGCGCCTACAAGCATCACGTGCCGGCCTCTGTCGATCACCTGATCCAGCGCTCGGAGTTCCTGACCTCCTACACGCCCTATCAGCCGGAGATCACGCAAGGCACCCTGCAGGCGCTGTTCGAGTTCCAGACCCAAGTCGCCAATCTGACGGCCATGGATGTGGCCAACGCCTCGATGTACGACGGCTCCACGGGCACCTCGGAAGCGGTGCTGATGGCGCACCGGATCACCAAGCGCTCCAAGGCGGTGCTCTCGGGCGGGCTGCACCCGCATTACCGCGCGGTGGTGCGCACCACCGCCGATCTGGCGGGCGACACGGTCGTCTCCCTGCCGGCGGACCCGATGGGCACGGAAGACATTCTCAGCCAGATCGACGAGGAGACCTCCTGCGTCGTCGTGCAGTCGCCGTCATTCTACGGCCAGCTCATCGATCTCAAGCCGATCGCCGAGAAGGCGCAGGCCTGCGGCGCGCTGCTCATAGCCGTGTTCACCGAAGTGGTGTCGCTGGGGCTGATCGAGCCGCCGGGCAGCCAGGGCGCGGACATCGTGGTGGGCGAGGGCCAGTCGCTGGGCAACCCGCTGACGTTTGGCGGACCCTACGTGGGGCTCTTCGCCACCAAGCAGAAATACGTCCGCCAGATGCCGGGACGGCTGTGCGGCGAGACGGTGGATGCCGACGGCAAGCGCGGCTTCGTCCTGACGCTTTCGACCCGCGAGCAGCACATCCGCCGCGACAAGGCGACCTCGAACATCTGCACCAACGCCGGGCTGTGCCAGCTCGCGTTTTCCATCCACATGACACTGCTGGGCCAGACCGGGCTCGAGCAACTGGCGCTCGCCAACCACGCGGCGGCGGTGAAGCTGGCGGAGATGCTCGATGCCATCGACGGCGTGGAGCTGCTCAACGAGAGCTTCTTCAATGAATTCACCATCCGGGTGTCCGGCAAATCGGCCAACGCCGTGATCAACGCGCTCGCGGAGAAGGGCGTGATGGGCGGCGTGCCCGTCTCCCGCGTCGAGCCGGTGGCCAAGGGCGTCGAGGATCTGATCGTGGTGGCGGCGACGGAAATCAACACGGACGAGGACCGCGCGGCTTATGCGCACGCGCTCAAGGAGGTGCTGGCATGACCATGAACACCCAAGGCCGCCCCTCCACTCCGGGCGATGCGGGCCCGATCACCGCGCATGAGACGTTCACCGGCAACAAGGCGCTGATGCTGGAGGAGGCGCTGATCTTCGAGACCGGCCGCGAGGACGTGACCGGCGTCGACATCGACGTGCCGCTGGATTTCAAGCCGCGGCTGGGTGCGCACCGGCGCTCCACGCCCATTGGCCTGCCGGGGCTGACAGAGCCCGAAGCCATGCGCCACTACGTGCGGCTCAGCCAGAAGAACTTCGCCATCGACATGGGGCTCTACCCATTGGGCTCCTGCACCATGAAGCACAACCCGCGGCTGAACGAGAAGATGGCCCGGCTGCCGGGATTCGCTGACGCCCATCCGCTGCAGCCGCTTTCAACCGTCAAGGGCGCGGTCGACCTGATCGCGGAACTCGGCCACTGGCTGCTGGTGGAGACCGGCATGGCGTCCGTCGCCATGAGCCCCAAGGCCGGCGCGCACGGCGAGCTGTGCGGCATGATGGCCATCAAGTCGGCGCTGAAGGCGCGCGGCGAGGAACGCTCGATCGTCCTGGTGCCGCAATCCGCCCATGGCACCAACCCGGCGACGGCGGCGCTGCTGGGCTACAAGGTTGTCGAGATCCCGGCGCGCGACGACGGCACCGTGGATCCGCGCGCCGTGCGCTATCTGCTCTCCGACGATGTCGCCGCGATCATGCTGACCAATCCCAACACCTGCGGGCTGTTCGAGCGCGACGTCCGGGAAATCGCCGACGCGGTGCATGAGGCCGGCGCCTACTTCTATTGCGACGGGGCGAATTTCAACGCCATCGTCGGCAAGGCGAAGCCCGGGGATCTCGGCGTCGACGCCATGCACATCAACCTGCACAAGACGTTCTCCACGCCGCACGGCGGCGGCGGACCGGGCGCGGGTCCGGTGGTGCTGTCCGAGGCGCTGGCGCCGTTTGCGCCGGTGCCTTACGTGAAATTCACGCAAGACGGCTCGGAGTTCATCGAGACGCGCAAGCACGCCAAGGCGGCGGGCGACACGCCGTTCGGCCGCATGACGGCGTTTCACGGCCAGATGGGCATGTTCATCCGCGCGCTCTCCTACATGCTCAGCCACGGCGCGGACGGTTTGAGACAGGCCTCCGAGGACGCGGTGCTCAACGCCAACTACATCCGCGTCGGGCTGCAGGACCTGATGAGCCTGCCGTTCGGCGAGCGCGCCTACATGCATGAGGTGCTGTTTGACGACAGTTTCCTCAAAGGCACCGGCGTCACCACGCTGGATTTCGCCAAGGCCATGATCGACGAGGGCTATCACCCCATGACCATGTATTTCCCGCTGGTGGTACATGGCGCGATGCTGATCGAGCCGACGGAATCCGAAAGTCTCGCCTCGATGGATCTGTTCATCGCCACCATGCGCGATCTGGTGATGGCGGCGAAGAATGGCGATGCGGCGCGCTTCACCGGCGCGCCCTACCACGCCCCGCGACGCCGCCTGAACGAGACGGCGGCGGCGCGAAAGCCGGTGCTGAAATGGGTGAAGCCGGAGCCCGCGGAGGTGAGCCCGCAGGCGGCGGAGTAGGACACTTCAGCACACTGAAATGACGAGAGCCCCGGTCGATCTGGCCGGGGTGAGGCTGCTGATAAAGCCGGGAAATCCGGCCTTCGTCATGGTCGGGCTTGTCCCGACCATCCACAAGCCATTGAAAACATGGATCCTCGGCACAAGGCCGAGGATGACGATCGAGGGGTATGAGCTTTGTCATCCAGCTCGGGTTTTTGCTGCGCTGTGCCCGCTATTCAGCAATGTTTGGCTGCTTTGCGCCAAGAGGGGACGTTCAATAGAAAATTTGAGAGCGTCGTGGAGTCGCCGGACAACTAGCCTGTTCAAGATTTCCACGGGCGATCTTATGCATAGGACTATGATTGTCAGATCGTTGCGAGGGACTACAATCATGCCATGAAAGCTAAACACTACTCTGCCCTCGACAAAGAAGTCGTAATCCTAGCGGCCGTGCGGGACCTAATCGACTCGATGGTCCACTATGCTCATTTTGAGAAAGGGCATAAAATCGAGGACGCGATCCTCAATTTCACGTCGCGCGAAGCTTGCAAACTCTTTCTGATCATCCTCGCTGACTTCCTTTCATTGCCGAATGATGGGACGCTCGGACTATCCAAGCCGAACGGCGAGGGCAGCCTCGGAAAGACCTATCTCGGCCTTCTAGATGCCGTCGCTAAAGACCCTCAACTTGGACAAGATTCATCAGCATTGGCGACGCCACTCAACGCGTTCGCCGTATGGCTGGACGGATGTACTAATGTCGAGGAGGTGTGGCTACCCGCCATAGATCGCAATGGCCCGATCCGGGTTAAGAGAATGACCTACCTCAAGATTTGCGGTAACATTTCGAAGCATGGCATTACGCGCTTAGATAGGGTCGTGAAAGACATTCGCACGGTACTCAGCGATAATGGCACCGACATCGACGAAGGGCAGGCCTATCTTGTCGTGCCGGAGTTCCAAGAATGGTTCCAAGACCATATCTTTCCCTGCTATCCCGCGACCTTCATCGCCTGCTTCCTTAACAACATCCGCTGGGGCATCTACGAGTATTTGACGCCCGAATTCCGGCGTGCCTATCGGCCGACCGTTGTTTGCTCGGGCGCGCAAATGTACGAATATGATGTACCGTCTGACATTACTAACCCGCTGATCGAGTCCATGTATTGGGACCTGATGAACAACGTGCGCGGGGAGCCTTTTTTCCCACGCTTCACCGTAGACCCCTATTGGGTTGGGCAATATTAAGAGGGCGCACTGTGCGCCTCGCAGGCAGGAAACAGGCTCTGTTGCACAAAGTCGCCGGGACCCTTTCGCCTCTTAATTGGACGGTCTCGATCATTTGGTCAGTGATTAGTCTGCTGGAGCTGATAACCGTCCTTCCATTCGGCCTTCAAAGGGCCAATGACCGCTTCGGGTCAGACGCGGCCGTTGGGCGCCGATAGGGGGCGCTTTTGTCTTCGGATAGCTGGCTTTATTGGGCCTTGTGGCCGGGGTTATGTTGCCAGTATACGCTTCACCGTGACGGTTCCCGGCGCGCTCTGATCGTCCAGACTTTCAGGTCGGCGACCACCTTCACGGTCGCTGCGACGACAGCCAAGCAGAGCGCCGCCTTCGACACGGTCTCCATCGTCCCCTCTATCAGGATGGCGTGGACCACGCTTCCCGAGACGGCCGTCGCCGCAAGGGTCGTGTGAGCAAGGCGCCAGGTGCGCGGTTGCAGGCGCTTGCGCAACGCGGCGAGGCTTGCTGCCGCGAAGACAGCCCACATGGCGATCGCGCCCCAGACGGAGAACGGCGTTGGCGATCTGAAGAGGAGAACGTCGACCACGTCGGGCGGACTGGTGATCCAAAGACCCGCGACGTGGATGATCACCGCCGCGACCAGACAGCTCCCGATCCAGCGATGCACCCGCCGCCCGCGCGGGCAGCGAGGCCAGGCAGGGTCCCGCCCACCAGCAAAGGCTGGACGAGCAGGAACGCCATTGCGGTCACCCCTGCGAACCCGCCCGCGATATAGACAGGATCGCGCCACTGAAGCAGCGGGCTTGCGGCAGCGAAGGCAATGGGCACCGCAAGGACGGCCGCAAGGGCGGTCCAGGTCAGGATTGTTGCGGCCCGGCTCATGGTTTTCGGCGCGCTCACGCCGGCTGAAGGACGAAATGCGCCTCAAGGCTGGTCTCGCGCGAACTGCTCATCACGGGACGCAGGAAGACGGTTTCAAAATCGCCGCTGTCATAGGCGAGATGGCCATGCGGCTGGCCGAAGGCCGGGACGATCTGCGGCATCTCGAGGCGGAACCTTCCGTCCGCGTCGGTGAGCGTCGCCCCATGGCTGTGCGGGTCGCGCTCGTGCCCTTCGGTTGTATGCGCCCAGATCTGGATACGTTGACCAGCAAGCGGGGCGCCATCGCCCGCGCGACGCACGGTGCCCGACATCCAGAATCCTCCTTCGCCGATCCGATTCACGATCGGCGCGCCGGGCAGGTAGTTGTTGGAACCGCCCCGCATCGACTGCGTTGGGGCAAGACCTTTCGCGCGGGCGGGCACAAGGAGCCCGGAACCCGCGGTCACCACAGCGGCGGCGAGCAGCGTGCGGCGGGTGAGCAGGTCGGCGGTCATCGAGATATCTCCTATGGCACATAGGGTGATGGCTGTTCTCTCCGGAGGAGACCGTCATCCGAATATAGCGCGCTTGCGAAGAATTTTGAGCCGTGCCAAGCGGCGCGGGCGATAAACCGTCCTCACCGTTACGTGATGGGATCGCTCAGCCGACATTGAAATGGGAGAAGCCGCAACCGGCGGAGGTGAGCCCGCAGGCGGCGGAGTAGGGTCTTATTCCGTCGTTTGGGGCTGACGGCACCTGGCGATGTCACCCCGGACGCATTGCGGCGCATCGTGCCGCTTTGCAGATCCGGGGCGCATGACCGGATCGCCGGTCCCGGGTCTGCGGCGCATCGTTTCACGCTGCACCGCGCCCGGGATGACGGCCGGGAGGGTGCAGTCCGTGCAACCCAATGCCATCGGACACGTGTACCCGCGCCCGGACGTTGAGCGCGGTGCTGGCGGCAGGCGTGAGTGGATCACCCGGACTGCGCCGGGTGATGACGTCTGCGTGCGTGGCGGGCGGCGCACCGGTCCTGAGGCCTGTTGTTGCTGGATCCCGGCTCCGGAGGCCGGGATGACACGGGGGATGAAGCCGGCGATGGCATGGAGGTTGCCGGTCCCGGGTCTGCGGAGCAGCACTGCGTGCCGCACCGCGCCCGGGATGACGATGGTGGGTCTGCGGACGGGGGGTAACCGGGCGCGGCGTTTTCGGAGCGTCGCTCCATCCTTACATGTCATCCCGGCTGGAGCGCAGCGGAAAGCCGGGACCCAGTAAACGATGCCGCTGGCGGATGCGCCGGGCAGGCGCATCAGTGCGGCAGAAAGCCTGTGGCAGGGGCGAGAACCCTGCGGTTACTGGGTCTCGCCATGCTCGCCCGGGATGACAATCGGGGAGGTCTGGCATGCCGCAAAAGTGGCGGTGAATGCGTTCTGCGTCGTCTTGCCGGACTTCTTCCATGCCGACATGCATCGCCTTGGGACCCGCATCCCGAAATGACGTGACGGGCATCCTGCATCTGCCGCCCTCACTTCTGCAGTATTTTGACGCAACGTCAGCCTGTGGCACACTCGGATCATTGACCAAAAGTGTTTTCATCCCGTCCGCCTCGTGGACGCGGCACGCGCATTGAGCGTGGTCCCGGCGGGCAACCGGAGCACCCCATCATGGCACGATCCAACAAGCGGCGCGTGGGCGGATGGCTTCCGTCCGATCCCGAACTCATCCGCAAATTCGTCGAAAAGCTGCGCTCAAGGCCAAAGGCCGACCCGGCGGACTACATCCCGCCGATCAAGGACCTGCAGAATCTGGTCGCCAGCACGCCCACGCTGGCGGCGCTGACGCAGGTGATGTTCGTCGAGGGCTACGACTATGATCCGGAAAACCCGCTGGGCCAGCCCTCGGTGACAAGCTGGCCGGAGTTTTTGGGGCTGCTCAACGCCATCATGACCACGGCGCCGGAGTTTTATGTCGATGCTAAGGGAGAGGCGCTGGGGCTGGTGGGCTTTCCGATCAACGCGCTGCTCGACTGGCCGATGGGCACCGGCGCGGGCTACACGGTGTTCTCCTCGGAGCTGTTCAACCGCGCCTTCCAGCCCGTGCTGCGGCACTGGAGCGCGTTCCTCACCTCCGAGGCGTCGCGGTATGTGCTGGCGGAAAGCGACCCCAAATCCGATCCGCCTGTCGTCGCCTGGCTCAGCGACGACGCCAAGGCGCAGATGATCGCGGTCGCCTGCCAGCCGTCGGGCGGAAGTGCGGATTGCCTGAGCAAGTCGTTCACCGAGATTTTTCAGGTGCCGGATCCCAACGATCCGGTCTATCTGGGGTTTGCGTCGTGGGACGATTTCTTCACCCGCGAGTTCCAGCCCGGCGTGCGGCCGGTAGGCGACGCGCCGGTCGTCAGCGCGTGCGAATCCGCGCCGCTGCAAGTCGTGACCAATGTGGGCCTGTCGGACCGCTTCTGGCTGAAGGGGCAGCCCTATTCGCTGAACAACATGCTCGGATTCCACCCGAAGGCGGCGCATTTTCAGGGCGGCTCGGTCTATCAGGCCTTCCTCAGCGCGCTGAGCTACCACCGCTGGAATGCGCCCGTCGACGGCACCGTCGAGGACGCCTTCGTGATCAACGGCAGCTATTATCTGGAAAGCATGAGCGAGGGCGTGCATAGCCCCGATCCCGATCCGTCGGCGCCCAACGCCTCGCAGCCCTTCATCACCTCGGTGGCCACCCGGGCCGTCATCTTCATCCGCGCGACGGACCCGGGCATCGGCCTGATGGCCTTCGTCGCCGTCGGCATGGCCGAGGTGTCGAGCTGCCAGATCCAGGTGAAGCCGGGCGACGTGCTGAGCAAGGGCGATCCGCTCGGCATGTTCCATTTCGGCGGCTCCACCCATTGCCTGGTGTTCGGCCCCGATGTTTCGTTGAAGTTCCGGGTGCCGGTGAGCGGCGAGCCCAACCTGGATGCCACCAACGTGGCGGTGAAATCCAACCTGGCGACGCTGGCGTGAGGGATTGCAGGGCGCGTCTCCGACCACCGTGTCCCGGCGTGGGCCTTCATCTCTCAACGTCATTCCGGACCGTGTGCGGCGAAGGCCGCATCACGTGATCCGGAACCCAGGAGGGAGTCGCCCGCAGGGCACCTGTTCTATTCATCAGGCGGTTGCGCCGCATCTGGCTGCTCATCAGGGTAAGGAAGCGCCTGCTGCGGCTTTTCTCCGGGTTTCCGGATCCGTCGACGCGCTCTTTATCGTGCCGCACGGGGCTTTCGCCGGGATGACGTCGGAAACTAAACGTGGCGTTGATCACGGCGGAAGATCCAGAAGCCGGTGACGCCCTTTGATCTGCCTCCTTGACGCCGCGCCCCGGGCGGGCCTGCTGGCGGCGTGTCTCTCGGGGGCTTTCTTCATGCCGGATTACGAACTCAAACGCGCGTTGTCGCTGCCGCTGGTGGTGCTCTACGGGATTGGCGTCACGATCGGCGCCGGAATTTACGTGCTGCTGGGGCGACCGCCGGACGCGCGGGCGTGCATGCGCCGGTGGCCTTTCTGATCTCGGCCGTCGTGGTGGGCTTTTCGGCCGCGTCGTTCGCCGAGTTCTCCACCCGGCTGCCGGTGAGCGCGGGTGAGGCGGCCTACGTGCGCGCAGGCTTTCGCAGCGACAGGCTCGCGCTGATCGTCGGCCTGATGGTGATCGCCATGGGCACGGTGTCCTCGGCGGCCATCGCGGTGGGCAGCACCGGCTATGTGCGCGAGTTCCTGGCCTGGCCCGACCCGCTGCTGGCGACGCTCCTGATCCTCGGCATGGGCGCGATCGCCGCCTGGGGAATATTGGAATCGGTGACCTTCGCCTCGATCTTCACGCTGATCGAGGTGGGCGCGCTGCTCGCGCTGGTGGCGATCGGTTTCGGCGCGCATCCGCAACTGGTCGACGATCTGCCGCGCATCGTTCCCGATTTCACCGACACGGTGGCCTTGAGCGCCATCGCCGGCGCATCGCTGCTGGCGTTTTTCGCCTTCATCGGTTTCGAGGACATCGTCAATCTGGCGGAAGAAGTGAAGAACCCGGGCCGCACGCTGCCCTGGGCGATCTTCCTGACACTGGTGATCACCACCACGATCTACATGGCGGTGGCCAGCGTCGCGGTGCTGTCGGTGCCGATCGAGGAGCTGGCGGCGTCGCGCGCGCCGCTGAGCCTTGTCTTCGGCACGATCACCGGCGCCTCGCCCGCCGCGATCACCGCGGTGGCGATCGTCGCGACGCTGAACGGGGTGATCATCCAGATCATCATGGCCGCCCGGGTGCTGTACGGGCTGGCGCGGCAAAAGCGGCTGCCGGCCGCCCTGGGCGCGGTCAACGCGCGCACCCGCACGCCGCTCAACGCGACGCTGGTGATCATTGGCATTGTGCTGGTGCTGGCGCTGGCGCTGCCGCTGGGAGATCTGGCGGAATGGACCTCGCGCATCGCGCTCGCCACCTTCGCGCTGGTCAATGCGTCGTTGTGGCTCATGAAGTGGCGCGGCGAGGCGGCCCCGCAAGGCGCCTTCACCGTGCCCGCCTTCGTGCCGGCGGCCGGATTCATCAGTTGCCTTGCGCTGCTGGCGAGTGATTTTCTGGGGTAGCGGGCCGGGAGCCGCAAGGCCGCCCAAACGCGAAGCGCCCCGGCCGTTTCCAACCGGAGGCGCTGTCGCGGGGTCTTTGAAAGCTCTAGCGCGCCATGCCGTCGCGGACGATCTGGCGCAGGGCGTCGATGGGCTCGCGGCCGTTGGCGCCCTGATAGTGCCAGAAGGTCCAGCCGTTGCAGGCGTCCAGACCCTGCACCAGCGCGCCGACCTTGTGGATCGAGCCGGTGTGGTTGCCGGTCTGCTCGCAGGAAACCAGCGAGCCGTCGGCGCGCACGGTCGCCTTGCGGCGGCCCTTGGAGCAGCTCAGCTCCGCGCCCACGTCGAGAAGACCGTTTTCCAGAAGTGTTCCGAACGGCACGCGGGGTTCGGAGCGTTTGCTTTTGGCGGTTTCCAGCGCGAAACCCTCGCCCATGGTGATGGCACTGATGCGTGCCCGGGCGGCCTCGCGGTAGTCCTGTTCGCGCTCCACGCCGACATAGTTGCGGCCGAGCTTCTTGGCCACCGCACCCGTCGTGCCGGTTCCGAAGAAGGGATCGAGCACCACGTCGCCGGGGTTGGACGAGGACAGCAGCACCCGGTAGAGCAGGCTTTCCGGCTTCTGGGTGGGGTGCACCTTGTCGCCGTCGCCGTTCTTCAGCCGTTCGCCGCCGTTGCAGATCGGCAGGTTCCAGTCCGAGCGCATCTGAAGGTCGTCGTTGAACGCCTTCATGGCCTCGTAGTTGAAGGTGTAGCTCTTGGCCTTGCCGTCCTTGTTCGGCGACGCCCAGATCATCGTCTCATGGGCGTTGGTGAACCGCTTGCCGCGAAAGTTCGGCATCGGGTTCGACTTCAGCCAGATCACGTCGTTGAGCAACCAGAACCCGAGGTTCTGCATCATCGCGCCGACGCGGAAAATGTTGTGATAGGAGCCGATCACCCAGATCGAGCCGGTCGGCTTCAGCACCCGGCGCACGGCGAGAAGCCAGGCTCGCGTGAAGGCGTCATAGGCCTCGAAACTGTCGAACTGGTCCCAGTGGTCGTCGCACGCGTCGACCTTCGACTGGTCGGGGCGATGCAGATCGCCACCCAACTGAAGATTGTAGGGCGGGTCCGCGAACACCACGTCGACGGAGTTCGTTGGTAACCTTTCCAGCTCGGCAACGCAGTCGCCGGCGAGAATGGCATTGAGCCACGAAGGCTCTTGGGAAGGGCGGGACGCCGTTGCCGGCGCCCCTATACGCTGTGTACTCATTGCGACGCAAAACCTTACGCAATTACGAGCGTTATAGTTACCGATGTAGGTAAACCGGGAGTTAAGATCGAAACGATAAATGTGTTTTTGAATCAATGCTTTGTTTACCAGTCTTAACACAATCAGCGAATGCGTTAAGACTTGTCCGGTCAGGCGTGGACGTCCGCCGATGACGCCGCCCGGGTCCGGCGGGGACCGGCGCGCGGCACGGAATTCGGCGCGAAACGTGGACGCGTCTCGCGGTTCGCGCGCGGCTATTCGTCGACGGAGAAGGCGAGCGTGCGGCTGATCTCGCTCATCGAGCGGCCGGACTGTTTCATCCATTCATTAAACGCGGTCTGCACGGCCTGCATAGCGCGTTTGGAAAAAACCGCCGCGCCGATGACCTCCTCGCGATTCAGCGCCGCGATCACCGATTTGGAGAGAATGAAGGTGTCGCGGCCCATGAACCTGAGCGCCATCTGCGCCGTGTTGCCGCCCAGCCGCGCGCCGCGCGTCTTCAGCATCTCCAGAAGGCCGATGGTGTCGGAGACCGGCCAGCTTGCGAAGACCGCAGCCGCGCTGCCGTGTTCGGCGGCGAGCTGGCGCAGCAGGAACGCGTTGCCGCGCACCGCCATCACCTTCTGCGCGTTGCGCACGATTCGCGTGTCGTTGAGCAGCGCGTCGACGTCATCGTCCGACAGCATGGCGCAGCGGGCCGTATCAAAGCCGCCAAAGGCCTCTTCCATGCCGGGCCACTTCTGCTCGATGACCTTCCAGTTGAACCCCGCCTGGAACACGCATTTGGAGAACATCGACAGCCATCGATCGTCGGGAATGGCGGCAAGCTCGGCTTCGCTCTTGGGCTTTTGCTCCGCGAGCATGCCCTCCAGCGCCTCCGCGCCGCCATGCCGCTCCGCCGCCAGCTCGAAAATCTCGTCGAATGTCCGCATGCCCCTCTCTCCAAAGCCGGGTTTCACAAAATCGGTTTCATGGTGAAGACCGCAATCTTCACAACGTGGGTGCATGAGGCGCGACGCAAGGCTTGACGGATGGGGGGCGCGGGCGGACGCTGAACGCCGTGCGGCCCTGTCCGCCCAATCCGGAGAACCGATTTGACCGAGCGCCTCACCCTGCCCGCGCAACTGGCCTCGCAGTTCGTAAAGTCGCCCGAGCCGATCGCGGCGGAAGCCTTTCGCGACGCGAATGCGGCGGTGGCGCGGATTGCCGAGATTTTCGACCGCAACACCGCCTTCCTGCGCGACAGCTTTCAGGCGCTGGCCACGGGCGACATGCCCAGCTCCCGCGTGCGCGCCTTCTACCCGGAGGTGCGGATGTCGACGCTGACCCACGCGCGGCTTGATTCGCGCCTGTCCTACGGGTTCGTCTCCGGCCCCGGGCAGCATTCCATCACCATCACCCGGCCGGATCTCTTCAAGGACTATCTGTGCGAGCAGATCGAGCAGCTGATTCGCAACCACGACGTGCCGGTGACGGTGGGGAATCCGATCAGCCGATCCCGCTGCATTTCGCCTTCTTCGACGGCGCGCATGTGGACGGGGCGATCATCGATGGGTTCGACCGGCCGCTGCAGGACATTTTCGACGTGCCCGAGCTTTCCGTCATGGACGACGCGATCGCCAACGGCACCTTCGAAGTGCCGCCGGGCGCCGACCAGCCGCTGGCGCCGTTCACCGCGCCGCGCGTCGACTATTCCCTGCACCGGCTGCAGCATTACACCGCCACCGCGCCCGAGCATTTTCAGAATTTCGTGCTTTTCACCAACTACCAGTTCTACATCGACGAATTCTGCCGCCTGGCGCATACGCTGCTGGCGCCGGGCTCCGGCTCGGCGGGCTACGAGGCCTTCATCGAGCCCGGCAACGTCATGACGAAGGCGGGGGACACGGACCCCAGCCACGGGGTGGCGCCCGCGCGCCTGCCGCAGATGCCGGCCTATCACCTGGTGGGGCCCAAGGGCTCGGGCATCACCATGGTCAACATCGGCGTGGGGCCGTCGAACGCCAAGACGATCACCGATCATATCGCCGTGCTGCGCCCGCACGCCTGGCTGATGCTGGGCCACTGCGCGGGGTTGAGAAACACCCAGCAGCTTGGCGACTACGTGCTGGCGCACGGCTATGTGCGCGAGGATCATGTGCTCGACGACGACCTGCCGCCCTGGGTTCCGATTCCGCCGCTGGCAGAGGTCCAGGTGGCGCTGGAGCAGGCGGTGGCGGAGGTCACGGGTTTCGAGGGCTACGAGCTCAAGCGCGTCATGCGCACCGGCACCGTCGCCTCGATCGACAACCGCAACTGGGAGCTCAGGGACCACCGCGAGCCGGTGCGCCGCTTCTCCCAGTCGCGCGCCATCGCACTCGACATGGAATCGGCCACCATCGCCGCCAACGGCTTCCGCTTCCGCGTGCCCTACGGAACGCTGCTCTGCGTTTCCGACAAGCCGCTGCACGGCGAGCTGAAGCTGCCCGGCATGGCCACCGAATTCTACAAGCGCCAGGTCGCCCAGCATCTGGAAATCGGCATCCGCGCCATGGAAAAACTCCGCGCCATGCCGCGCGAGCGGCTGCATTCACGCAAGCTCAGGAGCTTCGCCGAGACGGCGTTTCAGTGAGGGGGGAGAGGAAAGAGGTGTCGCCGGTCGCGGGCACAGTCCTCTCCCCACCCACCGATTGTCATCCCCGGCTCGACCGGGGATCCACTCTGCCGCGCCATTTGCGCTGGTCTTGAACAGGATGCGCGGAGCGGGCCGCGTGTGCGGGGTTCAGGCGCGGTTCCATGATCGGTTGCCACCGAGAGCGCCGCACACCACGGCACGGCATAGTGGGCCCCGATCAAGTCGGGGGTGACATCGAGGGGGCCCGCAGAGCCCTCCACGCGTCATTGCCCGGCACCGTCCGGGCAATCCACTCTGAATTCCCGCTTGCTGAGGCTTTTGTGATTGCGCTGAGGATTACAGTCCAGTTTCCATCCGTCTGCCTTTTGGCTGCCGCACGCAGAGTGGATGCCCCGGGCTTCGCCGTGGCATGACGGCGGCGGGTGTGGCGTTCCGCCCCGGAAGCCGGCGCGCCACGCAACACTCTTTCCCCTCACTCCGTCGCGTCGAGGCAGGCGCGGATCTTTTCGAGCAGGTCCTGGCGGCGGTAGGGCTTGTGGACGATCACCTTGCCGGAGGCTGATTGGCCGTTGTGGTCCAGCGCGCTCTCGGCATAGCCGGTGGTGAACAGGATCCGGATGCCCGGCTGGATCCGCTCGGCCGCCTCGGCGATTTCCGCGCCGCTCATGCCGCCGGGCAGCACCACGTCGGTGAACAGCAGGTCGAACGGGCGGTCGGCTCGCAGGTGCCGGATCGCCTCCGCGCCGTCGCCGGCCTCGACGACCTCATACCCCTGGTTGCGCAGCAGGGTTGTCGGGATGTCGCGCACGTCCGGATCGTCCTCGACCACCAGGATGCGCTCGGAGCCCGGCTCCGGTTCCGGGATGTTGTCCGCAACGCGCTCGCGGGCGCTGGCGGCCCGCGAGCGCGGCAGATACAGCCGGACAGTGGTCCCGTAGCCGCTGTCGCTGTCGACCGTGATGTGGCCGTTGGACTGTTTCGCGAAGCCGTAGACCATGCTCAGGCCGAGGCCGCTGCCCGCGCCGACATCCTTGGTGGTGAAAAACGGTTCGAACGCCCGGTTCAAAACCTCCGGCGTCATGCCCGAACCGGTGTCGCTGACGCTGACCACCACGTAGTCGCCCGGCGTCACCTCGTCGTTGCGCGCGGCATAGGCCTCGTCGAGGCGGGCATTGGCGGTCTCGATGGTCAGGATGCCGCCGCCCGGCATCGCGTCGCGCGCGTTCAGCACAAGATTGACCAGCGCGTCCTCGAACTGGTGCTTGTCGATCAGCGCGTCGTAAACACCAGCGTCCAGCCGGCTTTGCAGCTCGATCGTCTCGCCGAGCGTGCGCCTGAGCATCTCCTCGAGCCCGACCACCAGCGCGTTGATCGCGGTGGGGCGCGGCGACAGGGTCTGCTGGCGGGAGAACGCCAGAAGGCGGTTGGTGAGCGAGGCGCCGCGTCCCACCGCCCGGACGATCGACTCCAGGTTGCGCCTTGCGTCGTCATCGAGCCCGGGCGTGTCGCGCAACAGCTCCGCGTTGCCGATCATGACGCTCAGCAGGTTGTTGAAGTCGTGCGCGATGCCGCCGGTCAACTGGCCGATCGCCTCCATGCGCTGGGAACGCAGCAACTGGTTTTCGAGATGCTTGCGCTCCTTGATCTCCTCGTTCAGCTCCGCCGTCCGCTCTTCGACCTTTTCCTCCAGATGCGTCTGGGCGAGGCGCAGCGCCTGTTCCGCCCGATTGCGTTCGCCGACTTCGTTGCGGAGGCGGAACACCATCCGGCTCATGATCGTGGTGAGCACCGTCAGCAGCAGGCCGATGGCGACAGACCACTCGGGAAGCCTCGAATCGTTCGCCGCGAAAAAGGCGGCGGTCGGCTGCGCCTCGACCGTCAGGGTGTGCTCCAGCATCCGTATCTCCGCGGCCGCTTTCCACTCCGCGAACCGCTCGTTCGACACGCCGGACTGTTCATGGACGCGGGTGCCGTCGATGCTGATGGCGATGGTGATGTCGTCGCGTCCCTCGCGCGGCTTGAAGATGAAGTCCAGCCAGGGCTGCATCTTGAAGGCGGCCCCGAGGAAGCCGTCGAAGCGGCCATCCGTGTAGATCGGGAAGTAGATCACGAAACTCTTGCCGCCCTGAACGAGGTCGACCGGACCGGCCATGGCCGGGACCCGGTTGTCTCGCGCCGCTTCGAGGGCGTGGCGCCGCTTTTCCTCAAGGCCGAGGTTGAGGCCCAGGACCTGCTCGTTGCCCTTTGTCGGGACAATCCAGCGCACGTGCAAGCTGTCGTCCGTCCAGCCGATCGCCTGGAAGCCCGGCATATCGGCGATGTAATCGCCCGCGTCCGCCGTGAATTCGGCCTTGGGCGTGCCGCCGCGGACCTGCCAGCGATTGACGATCCGTTGCAGCGCCGGCAGGCGGCTGTCGACGTCCGCGGCGATCAGCGCGGCGTGTTGCCGGGCTTCCGATTGCACCAGTTCGCGCAAGGCGCGTTCGCTCTGCTTGTCGAAGGACATCCACAGCACGCCGACCAGGATGAAGAACACAAGGCCAACGCCGGCCGGCACCCATGTTTCGGCACGTTGACCGGGCGCCTCGCGCGATCGGTTGCTTGGGTCTGGCGTGTGTGTCGCTGGCAAAATGTCTCAATGACCTTCGGTCGGGGAGGGAACAAAATCCGATGATACGGGCGCCTCCCAGCCAATACAAACGATGCGCGCGGACTTGCGAAGCGTAGGAATGCGTATTCAACCGCCATTCCAGGATTGCGCGACGTCACACCGGCGCGCCGCCTGCGCGATGACCGGGCGACGGGGACCGCGCGTCCCCGTTGTTTCGCTTAGCGGATGTTCGTTCCGTCGCAGGACACAGACGCTTTCGGAAAGGCGGGCGCCGGACCCAGCCACATTGGAGCGAGGTCCCAGCCCGCGGGAGCCGCCGGGTTGCGGGTGATGAGCAGGTAGCCGTACTGGCTGGCGGTCGCCAGCGTCGCCGTCTCGCCCGAGCCGAAACCGAAGCGGGAATGGCGCCGGTCGGGCAATTGGTCGGGGAATGTCTGCGTGCAGGTGATTGAGGCCATGGAGCCGCGGCTGTAGCCGGGCAGGCCGTTGGCGTCGAGCTTGGTGCCGCCGTGGCCCGCGATGATCACCTGAGGCAGCGTGGCGGCGGTCGCCGGATCGTCCCAGGAAATGTGCTGGTAGAGATGCTGGTGGCCGGCGAGAACGAGTTTCGGGCGGCACGCAAAGGGAGCATCGCAATCCATGGCGCCGGCCGCGGCCTCCTTGATGCGGTAGTCGCCGAAATCGGGATTTCGCTCGTAGTAGACCATCTTGACGGGGGATAATGCGACAGCCACAGCGCGTCGCGCCCGTGCGCCGACGTCAGGGCGCCGGCCTGCGTGAAGCCGTAGGCGGAGAGATACGGCTGGTCGGAATCGATCACCACCACGCGCCAGGGCGCCGCGCCTCCGGGCACGCCGAGATCCACGGCCCACGTCGGGGTCACCCATTCCGCGTGGTTGGGGTCCGGATCGTAGCAGGGGCGGACCGGCTCGTCCCTGTCGTTGGTCAGAGTGGTGTTGGCGAAGAGCACGTGCCAGCCTTCGCCGAACCAGCGCTGCTCGATGCAG
Organism: Breoghania sp. L-A4; assembly: GCF_003432385.1. Taxonomy (NCBI): domain Bacteria; kingdom Pseudomonadati; phylum Pseudomonadota; class Alphaproteobacteria; order Hyphomicrobiales; family Stappiaceae; genus Breoghania; species Breoghania sp. L-A4. The sequence continues at coordinate 1,058,706 of NZ_CP031841.1, forward strand.
CGTTCGTGGTTGCCGCGTCCCAGCACCCACGGAGCGCGCATCAGCAGCGGATGGGCGGGGATCAGGAACTCCTGCAACCAGTATTCGAAGCGGTCGCGGCCGTCGTCGGCGTCCCAGAAAGCGGACGCGTCCTCGAAGAAATAGTGATAGTCGCCGCCGTGCAGCACGAAGGCGGGGTTCTGCTTGACCGCGTCGCCGATGACGCGCGGCAGACCCCAGTCGGTTTGGCAATCCTGATAGGCGCGAGCGCCGCCGCCGGTGTATTTTCCGCGGCAGCCGGTGTCCGCCAGCACCACGCCCGTGAGCGCCGGCTTCTGGCTCATGGCCGCCGGCCCCGGCAGCACCGCGCCCTGGCCCGAGGGATAGACCGTCATCCGCCCGGCCGTGGTGCTGTTGATGCTGACGCTCGACAGGTAGGCGGGCAGGGAGGCGGTGCACACGCTGACGGTGATCGGGTTGCCGGTTGCCGGGTCGACGCCATGCATGTGGCCGCGCAACGCGGTCGGCAGGCCGGGAGCGCCCGACAGCGCGTCCTTCACCACGTAGCCCGAGCAGTCAGCCAGATCGCCCAGCACCACGAAGCGGGCCTGAATGACGTTTTCCGCCTTCGTGCCGAGCGCCCGATCGTTGACGAATTGGGTCCAGGCCGCCAGCAGCGGGGTGGAGGGACCTGGCGTCGTGGGCAGTGGCGGAATGCTGGCTGCCGGCACGGACTGCGCCCGGCTGTCCGCGGGAAGGGCAAGGCTCGTGAGCAACACGGCAAAAGCAATCGCACCACGCATCATGACGAGGTCCAGTTCCATCGGGCAATACAATAGACTGGACGGGTCTCTCAATACATCGCCCGACCAGCTTGGCGTCTTCACGAAGCGTAGAGCAGATGCGCGGTGGCGCGCAACGGCGCGATGACGGAACGTGACCGAAGCGTTGCGGTCCTATCCGTGCGCCGGGGCGTCCGATCTAGCCAAAGTTCGTCAGGGTGAAGCGGGCGGCGCCCAGTCCGATGCGGCCGCAGGCGTCGCGCACGAGCACGGTCAGCAGATAGGCGCGCGGCGGCTCGTTGAAGACGAAGAGCTCCGCGTCGAGATCCACATCCTCGATGGCGAACTGGTAAATGTCGTCCTTTATGTTGACGATCTGTCCGTCGTCGCCGGCCACGTTGCCTCCCACGCCTTTCTTGTCGATGGAGCGGATTTCGCTCTCGTCGCGGTCGTGGATGCGGGTGAAACGGATGCGGATGTCGACGGGCAGACAGGCGACGAACTGGAAACCGATGCGCACCACGTCGGCGGCGTCGAAGGTCTGGTTGACCGGCGACTCGTAGCGGCCGTTGACGAGCTTGCGCTGCATGTTGATCGGCGGGCCGACGGTGACGGTGGTGACGCGGTCGCAGCAGGCCGGGGGCGGCGGCGCGCAGAGCAGTGTCAGGCAGCGGATCAGCTCCGCGTCGAGGGCCGCGCCCGGCGCTGTCAGCGGGGTGCCGGCGACAAGCGCCGCGATGGTTTCTTCGGTGATGGGGACAACGGGCCTTTCGCAAAGTCGAAGGCGAGGCCCTTGGCGGCCCAGAGTTTCAGCGTACCGGCATCGAGCGACGCGAATTTCATCAGCGCGCGCGCTGAGTGGAACGGCCGGCCTTCCAGCAGCGCCGCGAGCCGCGCCGGCGTCATCTTCGGCAGCTCCTTCAGGGCCTCGGGCTTGGCCGTGTTGAGAGTGAAGGCGTCGGGCATCAGCTGAAATCCACAAATGTCAGCGGAAGCGTGGCGGTCGCGACCCGTTTGCAGACATCGCGCACCGAGACCGACAGCGCCATGCCGGCGGGGCTCGCGGAAATCGAAAACCGCGTCTGCGACAGGTCGATTTCCTTGGAGAAGCGGTGCGAGCCGGGGTCGTTGGGATGGCGCTGGTCGGCGGCGAGATCGGCGCCGCGCGTAACCCCGGCGAGCGACAGGACGCGCGTGCTCGATTGGTCGGAAAGTTCGATCAGGTGGACGTGAATGTCGAGTGGAGGGCAGGCGAGGATGTCGCAGCCAACGGTGATGGTGTCGCCGACGTCGAAAAGGCCGTTCACGGGCGTTTCGAAGGTGCCGTTGGCAAGCTTGCGCTGCACCGTGATGCCGGAGACGACCGGAACCAGCATGTTGTCGCAGCAGGCGCCGCCGCGCTCCCGGTTTGCGCGGTTGACCAGCTGCTGCAGCGCCCGGGCGATCTGTTCGATTTCCTCGCGGGTGACCTTGCGTTCTTTGACAACGACCGGCTTGTCGTCCTTCGGCGCGGGTTTCTTGCCACCGCCGTCTTTGCGGCCGTCGCCCTTCTTGGTGTCACCGTCGTCGATCTCGACGGGTTCCTCGTCCTCGCCGGCAAATCCGCGCTCCTGCAGAAACGCGATCAGCAGCTCCAGGCATTCCGCGCGGCCGTCAAGTCCCGCCATGGCCCTGCTCCGTAAAATTACCTTACGTAACCTTACCGCAAAGGCGCGCAAAAAGCGAGGTTGCCGGCGTCGGCGCGCTCAGGCAGTTCAGCGGAATTCCGGCCCGTGGCACCAGCAGGTGAGCGAGGCGCGCTTTCCGCGGGTGACGGGCACCACCCGATGGAGCATGAAGGAGGCGAACAGCGTCGCCGCGCCAGCCTCGCGATCGGCCGCCAGCGAGGCGCCGCCGAGATTGATTTCCAGCGCGCCGCCGTCATAGGCATCGGGCTCGGAGAGCTGCACGACGATCGTCAGCTTGCGGGTCCGGGCGATGGGGCCGTCGCCGATGTCCGAATGCCAGTCGTAGTGGCCTTCGTCGCTCTCGTCGTAGCTGGCCACCTGCAGCCGCTCCTTGAACTCCTCGATGTCGAAGTGGAACACGGCGCGGTTGGCCTCGGCGACGCTCTCGACAATGCGCCGCATCACCCAGGCGGCGTCGCCCGTGTCATCGAGCCAGGCGATCTCGGCGCGGCGGATGTTGTGGTGATGCACGCCGCCGACGAGCCCGCCCCTGGCGGCGCGGCTCTGCTCGCCCAATCGGATGATTTCCGAAGCCTCGGCAGGGGTGAAAAGCGCGGGGATCGAATGCGTGAACATGGCCGAAGTCTCCGCAACGGCAACAAAGCTGATCGCCAATCGGGCAATGCGCGGAAAATTGCAACACAAATCGTACGCGCGCCCGGGCCGGCGCGCGGGCCGCGCGCATGATCGGCCCAAAATATTCTTCAGGTCGCGCCAAGGATTTGCCACTGTGCGGCGTCCAATGAATCGGCATGCACATGAGAGCGGATGACAATGCGCTGGCCCGGCGGGCGGCGGACGGCGACGGGGAGGCGTTCCAGCATCTGCTGGAGCGGCACTACGATACTGTCTATCGCCTGGCCTACCGCTTCACCGGAGTCCGTCCGGACGCGGAGGATCTGGCGCAGGACATCTGCATCGCCCTGCCGGCCAAGCTGCGTTCGTTCAAGGGCGAGGCGCGCTTCACCACCTGGCTGTACCGGGTGGTGGTCAATGCCGCGCGCGACCGCCACCGCAGCGGCGTCAATGCCGCGCGGGCGCACCGGGCCTACGGCGAGATGGCGGAGCTTGCCCGCGGCGAGGCGACACAGGCCGCCCGCGAACTCGCCTGGCTGTACGACGCGCTGGAGCGGATCGGCGGCGATTTGCGCGAGACCGCGATTCTCGTGCTGGCCGAGGATCTCAGCCACGCCCAGGCGGCGGAAATCCTCATGGTCAAGGAATCGACCGTCTCGTGGCGCATGCATGAGCTGCGCAAGAAACTGAAGGCCCTGGTGGACGCATGAGCGACGAACTGGACAGAGCCAAGACCGCCTTCGGGCAGGACGTGCCGCCGCCGCGCGAGGCCGCGCGCGACGCTGCGATGCGCGCCGCGATGACGGCCTTTGAAAAAAATCACGCGGAGGCCCAAGGATCGGCGTCCCGCAGGCGTCTCAGGGAATGGGGTTGGGCTTTGCTCGACACATTCAGGAGACCGATCATGACACATATCCGGCCACGGCTTGGCCCAATGCTTGCGGGCGGCGTCAGCCTCGCCGCCCTTGCCCTCGCTCTCAATCTCGCGCCCGTGCGTCAGCAGGTGGCGGATTGGATGCCGCAGAACGCGCCGGGCGTCGAGAAATCTCGCGTCGAACGGCCGGAAGCGCGCGGCGATGCGGAGGCGTTCAAGTCCACGGATCTGGCGCGGCTGCGCGAGGAACGCGCGCCTGTCACGCAGGACGCCGTGTCGCAGACCACGTCGGAAGCGGACGCGCCGTCCGCCAGTGCTCCCGCTCCGCAGGTGGCCGCCGAGCCGATGTTCGATGCCGCGCCGCCCGCGCCGATGCTGCTCGACCGGTCCATGGTGCCGCAGGGCGGCGCCACGCACCTGGCGATGCCGCAGGACCAGATGCCGCCGGTGTATCAGGATCAGGGCCGCGACCGCTTTTCCGAGATCACCGCCAATCCGGTCCGCCAGGTGGCCGACGATCCGGTCTCGACCTTCTCCGTCGACGTCGACACGGCGTCCTATGCCTTCGTCCGGTCATCGCTGAACCGGGGCGTGCTGCCGCCCAAGGACGCCGTGCGCATCGAGGAGATGGTGAACTACTTCGACTACGACTATCCGGCGCCCGATGACGCCGGCGCGCCGTTCCGCGCCGATCTCGCCATCCTGCCGACGCCGTGGAACGACGCGACAAAGCTGCTGCGCATCGGCATCAAGGGCTATGAGATCCCGGTCGGCGCCACGCCGCACGCCAATCTGGTGTTCCTCATCGATACGTCCGGTTCGATGAACGCGCCGGACAAGCTGCCGCTGCTGCGCAACGCCTTCCGTCTGCTGGTCGGATCGCTCAAGCCCGACGACACCGTCTCGATCGTCACCTATGCGGGCAGCGCGGGCACGGTGCTGGAGCCGACCAGGGCCTCGGACAAGGCGGCGATCCTCGCCGCGCTCGACCGGCTGTCCTCGGGCGGATCGACGGCCGGAGCCGAAGGCATCCGCCAGGCCTATCAGCTCGCCGGAAGCCAGTTTGATGCGGATGGGGTGAACCGGGTGATCCTGGCGACAGATGGCGATTTCAACGTCGGTATCAGCGATCCGGAGGCGCTGAAGGATTTCGTCGAGCGCAAGCGCGCCTCCGGCGTGTCGCTGTCGGTGCTGGGGTTCGGCCGCGGCAACTACAACGATGAGCTGATGCAGGCGCTGGCGCAGAACGGCAACGGCAACGCCGCCTACATCGACACGCTCGGCGAGGCGCGCAAGGTGCTGGTCGAGGAGGCGGGTTCGACGCTGTTCACCATCGCCAAGGACGTCAAGCTGCAGCTCGAGTTCAATCCGGCCGCGGTGAGCGACTACCGGCTGATCGGCTACGAGACCCGGCAGCTGGCGCGCAGCGACTTCAACAACGACAAGGTGGACGCCGGCGACATCGGCGCGGGCCACACGGTGACGGCGCTCTACGAGTTCACGCCGGTGGGCTCGGAGGGCGGGCTGGTCGAGCCGCTGCGCTATCAGGACGCGAAGCCGGCGGCGCCCGCTACGGCAGCGGACGAATTCGGATATCTGAAAATTCGCTACAAGCTGCCCGGTGAGGATACCAGCAAGTTGATCGAGACGCCGGTGACGCGGAGCCTGGAAGCCGGGGCGCTCGAGGACGCGCCGCAGGACGCGCGCTTCGCCGCCGCCGTCGCGGCCTTCGGGCAGATCCTGCGCGGCGGCCAATACACCGGCAGCTACTCCTACGACGACGTGATCGCGCTGGCGCAGGGTGCGCGCGGCGCGGACCCGTTCAACTATCGCGGCGAGTTCGTGACCCTGGTGCGGCTCGCGAAATCCGCCGCAGCACTGGAACCGCAAAGGCGCTGATCACCCGGCCGGCGGCGCGATATGCCTGGCTGGCCGATGAGGGCGGGGCGATTGCACAAGGGTTCGCGGCGATCGCCGCCTCTCCCTCAGGGCGAGGGTTGGGGTGAGGGGTTTCAGGCTCTCAAGGATGCGGAGAGATTGTCACCTCTCACCCGGCGCATTCGCGCCGACCTCTCCCCATGGGAGAGGTGATTGCGAGCCCAATGCGGATTCCTCGACCATCAGAGGACGGCCAAACGCGTTTCCTCACCGCGCCTTGAGGGTCTTGCCCAGTCCCGCCGCCACCGCCTTGCGCATCACGGTGGGCAGGGCCTCGCCGTCGAGATCGTCGCGCGCCGACCACCAGTGGCCGTCGGGCGCGGGGACGGCGTGCGGCAACTCGGCGTGATAGACGTCGAGCAGCAGATGGAAATGGGTGAACGTGTGCTTCACCGGTCCCGTGCGCAGGGCCCAGCGGGCGTCAAGCGGCGCGTGCGCCGCGGCTTCCGGCGCGGCAAAATCCTCCGCCCAGGGCGTGCCCGGCACCTCGCTCATGCCGCCGAGCAGGCCTTCCGGCGGGCGGCGGCGCAGCAGCACGGCGCCGTCTGCGCGCACCGCCACGAAGGCGGCGCCCGAACGCGTCGGCTTCTGCTTCTTCGGCATCTTGCGCGGGAATGTTTCCGCGGTCCCCGCCGCAAACGCCGCGCAGGCATCGTTCCACGGGCACAGGCTGCAGGCCGGCCGTTTGGGCGTGCAAATGGTTGCGCCCAGATCCATCATGGCCTGGGCGAAGTCTCCGGGCCGTTCCCGCGGGGCGATTGTCGCGGTCAGCGCCTTGATCTCCGGCTTGGCCGCCGGCAGTGGGGTTTCCACCTCGAACAGCCGGGAAATCACCCGCTCCACATTGCCGTCGACCACGATGGCCGGCTGATCAAAGGCGATGGTGGCAATCGCGGCGGACGTATACGCGCCGATGCCGGGCAGATCCTGCAGCGCGGCCTCGGTCTCGGGGAAGCGTCCGTCGTGCCTTGCCACGACTGCGTCGGCGCATTTCTTGAGGTTGCGCGCGCGGGAGTAGTAGCCCAGCCCCGCCCAGGCCTTCATGACGTCCTCCTCGCCGACCGCCGCCAGATCGGCGACCGTCGGCCAGAGGCCTACGAACTTCTCGAAATAGCTTTTGACGGCGGCAACGGTGGTCTGCTGCAGCATGATCTCCGACAGCCAGATCCGGTAGGGATCGGCGACCACGCCGTGGGCGCGCTCTTGCGGCGGCACCCGCCACGGCAGGGCGCGGGCGTGTCGGTCGTACCACGCCAGCAGATCGCGTGCCTGTGGTGCGGGTTCGGGGCGGGAGGTTGTCGGGATTCGGGCGTCCATAGCAGCAGTGTCCGGCCCGCGCCGCCAATTGCAAGAGCGGGCGTGCGCGATCGGCCACCAAATCACCGGAATGTTTGAGGATAGCGGGGATGGAGCGGGGACGGCATGCAGACACGGCGGCCGTCCGGCGCTATTGATTGAGGATCGCGGGGCGCGCGCGCATTGGCCCCGCACGTGCAGAGTGACGACGCAGGCCATGGCCAAGCCGTTCAAACGCCGCGAGGGACGCCCGCTGGCCGATCTGATCGGTCCCGCGATCGAAGCCGCGTGCCGCAAGCGCGGCTTCGCCACGGCCGATCTCATCGCCAACTGGCCCGATATCGTCGGCGACCGCTATGCCGAGACCACGCAGCCCGACACGCTGAGTTGGCCACGGCGCAGGGAAGGCGCGTCCGACGGCGCGGTGGAGCCCGCGACCCTGGTGGTGCGCACCGACGGCCCGACGGGGCTCTATCTCGCCCATGAGCTGCCGCAGGTGGTCGAGCGAATCAACATGTTCTTCGGCTGGGCGGCGGTCGGCCGCATCAAGATCGTGCAGAAGCCGCTGACCCGGAAGAAGCGCCGGGCACCCACCGTGCCGCGTCCGCTCGACGCGGCGGAGCAGGCGCGGCTGGATGGCACCATCGCGGGCGTCGAGAACGAGAAGCTGCACGACGCGCTGGCGCGGCTTGGGCGCGCGGTTCTTTCCAAGCGCGGCTGAACGTGCCATCAATCGCGGCGGGGACTGTTTCCGCGCGCGCAGGCCACGCACCGGATCACAGTTGCGTGCCCGGGCGCGCAGGCCACAATGACGCCGCAAGTTGCGGCCCAAGTGGCGTGATCGCGATCGTGGTCCGGACCGCTGCATCTGGCGGAGCCGGACGGACTGAAACGGGTTGGTTTAGAACAGGATGGGATTCGTGCGACTTTCACGCAGAGATTTTCTAGAAGGCTCCGCCGCCACCGCGCTTTGCGCCGCGCTCGTGAGCGTCCCGACGCTTTCCTGGGCAAAAAGTTTCGACGTCGAAGCCCTCGGCGAAGCCGGGCCGCTCGGCGAGAAGACCCTGGGCGATCCCAGTGCTCCGAACACGGTGATCGAGTATGCGTCGCTGACCTGCGGTCACTGCCGCAACTTTCACACCGCTTCGTTCCCGCATCTCAAGAAAGAATACGTAGATACGGGTAAGGTTTACTTCATATTCCGTGATTTCCCCCTTGACAATCTTGCCTTTGCGGCGGCAATGCTGGCGCGCTGCGCGCCTGAAGACAAGTATTTCAGTGCGATTGACTTGTTCTTCGAGCAGCAGAAGAATTGGGCGTTCACGCAGAACCCGCTTGACGCTCTCAAGAGCATGGCCAAGCAGATCGGCTTCAGCGAAAAAACCTTTGAAGAATGCCTGAAGAATCAGGAAATTCTGGATGGACTGAATTGGGTGAGAGATCGGGCGAACACCGAGTTCGGGGTGAACTCGACGCCGACCTTCTTCATCAACGGCGAACAGCATCGCGGGGCGCTCTCTGTTGAAGAGCTGGACAAGATCCTCGGCTAGCTTCTGCACAACCGGCGTGGCCGCCATGCGAATGGCCGGCCCGCCGGACGGCTTTCGGGTATGCGCCCGGGCGGACCTGTGCCCTGCAAGCCGCGGGGCGGGCACGCCGCGATGAAATTTTCCAAGCTGCGCCTTCTGGGCTTCAAGTCCTTCGTGGAGCCGACGGAATTCCACATCCGCGACGGGTTGACCGGCGTCGTCGGCCCCAACGGCTGCGGCAAGTCGAATCTCGTCGAGGCCATGCGCTGGGTCATGGGCGAGAATTCCTACAAGAACATGCGCGCGTCCGGCATGGACGACGTGATCTTCTCCGGTTCCCTGAACCGTCCGGCGCGCAACACCGCCGAAGTCACCCTGTTTCTCGACAATTCCGAGCGCAAGGCGCCTGCCGGCTTCAACGACGACGACGCGCTGGAGATTTCCCGCCGCATCGAGCGCGAGGCCGGCTCCGCCTACAAGATCAACGCCAAGGACGTGCGTGCCCGGGACGTGCAGCTTCTGTTCGCTGACGCCTCCACCGGCGCGCGCTCGCCGGCGCTTGTCGGCCAGGGGCGCATCGGCGAGCTGATCGCCGCCAAGCCCACCGCACGCCGTCAGATCCTCGAAGAGGCCGCCGGCATCTCCGGCCTGCACTCGCGCCGGCACGAGGCGGAATTGCGCCTGCGCGCGGCGGAGACCAATCTCGAGCGCCTGGAAGATGTGCTGGTCCAGATCGACGGCCAGCTCGAAGGGCTCAAGCGCCAGGCGCGCCAGGCGAGCCGCTACCGCAATCTCTCCGCCGACATCCGCCAGGCGGAAGCCGCGATCCTCTATCTGCGCTGGCAGGAGGCGCAGGGCGCCATGGCGCAGGCGCAGACGCAGCTCGGCGAGGCGCTGTCGCGGGTCAACGAGGTGGCATCGGCTCAGGCGCAGACCGCCAAGGATCAGGCGATCGCCGCCCATCAGGTGCCGCAACTGCGCGATGCGTCCGCGCGCGCCGGCGCTGCGCTGCAGCGGCTGGTGCTGGCGCGCAACGAGCTGGACGCCGAGGACCGGCGCATTCGCGAGCGGCTGCGCGATCTGGAGCAGCGCCGCAACCAGTTGGCGCAGGATCTCGAGCGCGAGGAGCGCATGGGCGCGGAGAACGTCGAGCTGCTCGCCGCGCTCGACGTGGAAGAAGCGCAACTCAAGCAAGAGAACGAAAGCGTCCAGGCGCGCACCGGGGAAGTCGAGGCGAAGCTCGAAGAGGCGCAGGGGCGTCTGGCCGACAGCGAGGCGCGGCTCGCGGAGAAGACCGAGGAGAATGCGGGGCTCTCCGCCCAGCGCAACCAGCTTCAGCGCGCCGTGGGCGAGCTTGCGGGCCGCGTGGAGCGCTTCAAGCAGCAGGCCGGCGAGATCGTGCGTGAGCTGGAGGCGGTGCGCGAGCGCATCTCCAGCGCCCATGATGTGGAGGAAAAACGCGCCGGTCTCGAGGCGATGGAAGAAGCCCTCGCGATGGCGGAGGAGCGGGTGGATGTGGCGGAAGCCGCGACCCGCGCCGCGCGCGAGGCCGAGCAGAGCGCGCGCGGGCCGCTGACGGACGCCGAGCGGCGGCTGAGCGGGCTGCAGAGCGAGGCCAAGGCGCTCAAGAGCATTCTTGACGTGGCGTCGGGCGGCCAATGGCCGCCGGCGGTTGACAGCGTGTCGGTGGCGACCGGCTTTGAGGCGGCCCTTGGCGCGGCCTTCGGCGAGGATCTGGACGCGCCGCTGAGTTCCGAGGCCCCGGTGCACTGGGGCGCGGAACACCCCGGCGCGGATGATCCCACGCTGCCCGACGGCGTCGAGGCGCTGGCCGATCATGTGGACGCGCCCGCCGCGCTGCGCCGCAGGCTGCGCCAGATCGGTCTGGTGGATCGCGCCGACGGCCCGCGGCTGCAGGCGCTGTTGAAGCCGGGTCAGCGTCTGGTGGCGCGCGAGGGCGATCTGTGGCGTTGGGACGGCTTCACCGTCGCCGCCGAAGCGCCGACGCCGGCCGCCCAGCGGCTGGCCCAGCGTAACAGGCTGATCGAGATCGAGGACCGCATCCAGGCGATGGCCGGGGAGGTCGAGGACTGCCGCGTGGCCCTGGAAAACGCGCAAGGTGCCGTGCGCGTGGCCTCCGAAGCCGAGCAGGCGACCCGCGGTGAGGTGCGCGAGGCGCAGCGGCGGGTGTCGGACGCGCGCAACGCGCTGGCCGAGGTGGAGCGCGCGGTGGCCCAGCTGATCGCCCGCCAGGGCGCGCTTGAGGACAGCCAGCAGCGCATCCTGCCGGAGCTCGAGGAGGCCGGCGAGGCGCTCGCCGAGGCGCGCGCGGCTCTGGAGGCGATTCCCGACGCCTCCGGTCTGGAGGACGCCATCGCCCGCATGCGCGGGGCGGTGGCCGAGGAACGCGCGGCCGTCTCCGAGATCCGCGCCACCCGCGACGGGCTGTCCCGCGAGCACGAGATGCGGCAGCGCCGCGTCGAGGCGATTGCGCGTGAACGCAAGAGCTGGATCGAGCGCGCCGCCAACGCCGAACGCCATCTGAGCGTGCTGCGCGAACGTCAGGAAGAGGCGGCGGAGGAAATCGCCGCCCTTCAGGAAGCGCCAGGGGACATCGAGGAAAAGCGCCGCGCGCTGATCGGTGAAATCGCCAAGGCGGAAGACGCGCGCGTGGAGGCTGACGACGCGCTGGCGGTTGCCGAGACCCTGCTGCGCGACGCCGACCGGGCCGCCAAGGACGCGCTGGAAGGCCTGTCGTCGGCCCGCGAGGGCAAGGTGCGGGCCGAGGAGCGCGCGGAAGCCGCCAAGGCGCGCATGGCCGACGTGGAGGCGCGCATCGAGGAGGCACTGGAGGTGCCGCCGGGCGCCCTGCGCGAGATCGCCGGACTGAAGGAGGGCGCGCCGCTGCCCGATCTCGACGCCAGCGAGCGACGGCTGGAGCGCTACCGGGTCGAGCGCGAGCGGCTCGGCGGGGTCAACCTGCGCGCCGAGGACGAGATGACGGAAGTCTCCGAGCAGCGCGAGGCGCTGATCACCGACCGCGACGATCTGATCGAGGCCATCCGCCGGTTGCGCACCGGCATCGCCAATCTCAACCGCGAGGCGCGCGAGCGGCTGCTGGCGTCCTTCGAGGTGGTCAACGAGCATTTCCAGCGGCTGTTCACGCATCTGTTCGGCGGCGGCATGGCCGAGTTGCAACTGGTCGATTCGGACGATCCGTTGGAGGCGGGGCTGGAAATCGTCGCGCGCCCCCCGGGCAAAAAGCCGCAGACCATGACGCTGTTGTCCGGCGGCGAGCAGGCGCTCACCGCCATGGCGCTGATTTTCGCGGTGTTTCTGACCAATCCCGCGCCGATCTGCGTGCTCGACGAGGTGGACGCGCCGCTCGATGACGCCAATGTCGAGCGCTATTGCGATCTGCTCGATGAAATGGCCAAGCTCACCGACACGCGCTTCGTGGTGATCACCCACAACCCCATCACCATGGCGCGGATGAACCGGCTGTATGGCGTCACCATGGCCGAGCGCGGCGTCTCGCAGCTTGTTTCCGTCGATCTGGAAGTGGCGGAACGCATCCTCGACGCGGTATAGGCGCGCGGCGCGTTTCTATCCACAGCTCCGTCGCCGCGCCGCGATGCGAATCCCCACCGCCATTCCAAGGTCGCATGGACATGCCGCGCAAAGCGTGGCATAACCTGCGGCGGATGGGCTTTGCGCCGATGATTTCTGTTTAGTTTCAATAGCTTAATAGTGATCTGAGGCTTCTTGACACCAGCCGGGGCGGCAACTATGGTGCGCCCGGCTTTCGGGGCGTTGAACGTTTCCCGGTTTTCCGGCGTTGACGGTGGGAATGCGCAAGGCGCATGAACACGGTTGTGTTGGCCGGAAAGGCGAGGATACGCGAATGGATCCGAAGGACACCCTGTCCGAGCGGCGGGAACAGTTGAACCGGTCGCTGGATGAGCGCCGCCGCATCGACGAAGAGGTCGAGCGGAAAAAGGCGCGCACCAGCGATGCCCAGGGGTTCGCCCAGGCGATGCGTCTGTCGACGGAGTTCGTCGCGGGCGTGCTGGTGGGCGGCGGGCTCGGCTGGTTCGCCGATCAGTTTTTGGGCACGTCGCCGTGGGGGCTGATCGTGTTCCTTCTTCTGGGCTTCGTTGCCGGCGTCCTGAATGTGTTGCGTTCAGCGGGCTTGATGGCTGAACACAAGATTCGGGCGGCCGACGATGATCGTGCGGGCCCCGCCCGCGACACCGCTGATGAGACTCGGCGCGACTTAGACTGACACACCGCGCCTCGGCGCATCATAACGAGCCAGCACAAGGGGCTGACCCGGTGGCGAACGATCCGATACATCAGTTTCAGATCACCAAGATTTTCCCGGTGGAAATCGGCGGTCTCGACTTCTCCTTCACCAACTCCTCCCTGTTCATGGTGGCGGTGGTGGCCGTGAGCACGGCGTTTCTCGTCCTGGCGACGAGCGGCCGTGGCCTCGTGCCGACCCGGTGGCAGTCGCTGGCGGAGATGAGCTACGAGTTCGTCGCCAGCACGCTGCGAAGCTCGGCGGGCAGCGAAGGCATGAAGTTCTTTCCCTTCGTGTTCTCGCTGTTCATGTTCGTGCTGATCGCCAATCTCATCGGCATGTTCCCGTATTTCTTCACCGTGACCAGCCATCTGATCGTGACATTCGCGCTTGCCATGTCGGTGATCCTGACGGTGGTGGTCTACGGCGTGGGCAAGCACGGCTTCGGCTTCTTCAAACTGTTCGTACCAGAAGGCGTTCCCGCGCTTCTGATTCCGCTGGTGACGCTGATCGAGGTGATTTCCTTCCTCTCGCGCCCCATCAGCCTCTCGGTTCGTCTCTTCGCCAACATGCTTGCCGGACACATCACGTTGAAGGTGTTCGCCGGCTTCGTGGTGAGCTTGGGCGGAATGGGCGCCCTCGGCATTGGCGGAGCGGTCCTGCCGCTGGCCATGGTCGTGGGCCTCACGGCACTGGAGTTCCTCGTTGCGTTCCTGCAGGCCTACGTCTTCACGGTGCTGACCTGCATGTATCTCAACGATGCGCTGCATCCGGGCCACTAGGAACACCTCATCGCCGGCCACCCGGCTGATTTCACAAACACGTCAATCGATCGAACGATCTACCAAGGAGTCATCGTCATGGAAGCAGAAGCAGCAAAGTACATCGGCGCCGGTATCGCATGTCTCGGCATGGGCGGCGCGGGCATCGGCCTGGGTAACATCTTCGGCAGCTATCTGGCGGGCGCCCTGCGCAACCCGTCCGCGGCCGACGGCCAGTTCGGCCGCCTGATCTTCGGCTTCGCCGTGACCGAAGCTCTCGGCATCTTCTCGCTGCTCGTCGCTCTTCTCCTGCTGTTCGCGGTCTAATCGCAAACGGTCAATTGACGCGACACCGGTGGCGGCGCCTCCGGGCGCCGTTCGCCTGCTCCAGACCACCGGGGCAGGCGCCGCGCCCGGATCGCGCAGGCCCGCAGGGTTCGTGACGGGGTCTGAACCCCGCGCGGGCCTGTTTCCGGGTCGGACCCATCAGGTATCTGGAGGCGTATATGGCGGCTGAGACCCATAACACCGAAATTCAGGTGCCGCATGGCGGCGAGGGCGCAAAGGGTGCCTTTCCGCCGTTCGACGCCACGACATTTCCCTCGCAGCTTCTGTGGCTGGCGATCACCTTCGGCCTGTTCTACTACATCATGGCCAAGATGGTTCTGCCGCGCATCGGCGGTATTCTGGAGGACCGGAGCGACCGGATCGCCGGGGACCTCGCCGAAGCCGAGCGGCTGAAGCACGAGACGGACGCGGCGATCGCCGCCTACGAGCAGGCTCTGGCGGAAGCGCGCAACAAGGCGCACGGCATCGCCCAGACCAGCCGTGACAAACTCTCCGCCGAGGTCACCGCCAAGCGGACCGCCGTGGAAGCCGATCTCGCGGGCAAGCTGAGCGCGGCCGAGGAGCGGATCTCCACGATCAAGACCGCGGCGCTCGCGCAGGTTGGCGAAATCGCCACCGAGACCACCTCGGCGCTGGTCGAGGCGTTGCTCGGCAAGGCCCCGACGAAGGCTGACACGGCCAAGGCCGTCAAAGCCAGCATGAACTGAGGACGCACGTCATGGACGCGACATTCTTCGCTCTGGTTGCACTGATCCTGTTCTTCGGCGTGATCGTCTGGGCCAAGGTTCCGGGCAAGATCACCGGCGCGCTCGACTCGCGCGCCGACGCCATCAGGGACGAGCTCGACGAAGCCCGCCGCCTGCGCGAGGAAGCGCAGTCGCTGCTGGCCGACTATCAGCGCAAGCGCCAGGAGGCCGAGGGCGAGGCGGAGGCGATCATCGCCGAAGCCAAGCGCGAGGCCGAAATCCTGACGGCGGAAACCAACGCCGCCCTCGAGGAGATGATCGCGCGCCGGACCAAGGCCGCGGAATCGAAGATCGCCCAGGCCGAAAGCCAGGCGATCGCCGAGGTCCGGGCTCGCGCAGCCGACGTCGCCGTCTTGGCGGCCGAGAAGATTCTCACCGCCAAGGTGACGGATGCGGCGGCCGACAAGCTCATCGCCGACGGCATCGCCGAAATCAAGGGCGCGCTGAACTGACATCCGGTTTCAGTCGCGAGTGAATGAAAAGGCCGCCCTCCGGGGCGGCCTTTTTTGTCTGGGCTCCCGCTCAGGCCCGCTCCAGACGGTCGCGGATGGGGCGGAAGCTCTGGCGATGGTGCGCGGTGACCCCATGGGCGTCCAGCGCCTCGGCGTGCGCCGCGGTGCCGTAACCCTTGTGGCGCTCGTAGCCATAGGCGGGAAACAGGTCCGCAAGCCGCAGCATCAGCCGGTCACGGGTGACCTTGGCGACGATGGAGGCCGCGGCGATCGACAGGGAGCGCACGTCCCCTTGATGACATGCTGACCCGGACAGATCAGCCCTGGCGGCACGTCGCGGCCATCGACCAGAACGCCGTAAGGGGCTTCGGGCAAGGCCCCGACGGCGCGGCGCATGGCCCACAGGGTCGCCGCGCGAATGTCGGTCGCATCGATGCGGCGGACCGAAGCCATCGAGATGCCGACGTCCGCGACCGCGCAGATCTCCCCATACAGCCGCTCGCGCTCCGCCTCGCTGAGCTTCTTGGAATCGTTCAGGCCATGGGGAATGGCATTGGGATCGAGGATCACCGCGGCGGTGACCACCGGTCCGGCCCAGGGCCCGCGTCCCGCCTCATCGACGCCGGCGATCCGGGCGCCATCGTTGCCCAGTTGCCGCGCGAACGCGCCTTCCAGGGAAAGGTCAGGCAAGAGCGGCAGCGAAAAGCCGCGCTTCTTCGCAACAGAGGCCGGTTTCGCGGCGGGTTTCTTGGCGCGTGGCACGGCTGAGCGATCCGGCTGATGAGGGAACGCCATGATACGGCGATTCTCGCGCGGATGCGCGCCGCGTCAGAACAGGCTGAGCTGTTCCGCGGCTTTGAGCGGCGGGACGAAGGCATCGCACGTGAGCCGCAGCCGGCGCTTGTTGAATCCCAGGCGCCTGGAGGCGAGCTCGAAGCGGCGGCCGATCTGCCAGGCGTAGGGGCCGGTGCCGGTCATCCGGCTCGACCAGTTGGCGTCATAGTCCTTGCCGCCGCGCATGGAGCGCAGCACCGAGATCACGTGGCGGTATCGGTCGGGATAATTGCGCGCCAGCCAGTCCTTGAACAGCCCGCTGACCTCGCGCGGCAGCCGCAGCAGCACATAACCCGCCTCGCGCGCGCCCCTGTCATAGGCCGCCTGCAGGATCGGCTCGATCTCCGCGTCGTTGAGCGCCGGAATGATCGGCGCGACCATGACGGAGGCCGGAACGCCCGCCTCCGCCAGCCGGGCGATGGCCTCCAGCCGCTTCATCGGCGCGGAGGCACGCGGCTCCATCGCGCGCGCCAGCTTGCGGTCCAGCGTCGTCACCGACAGCGCCACCTTCACCAGCCCGCGCTCGGCCATCGACGAGAGAATGTCGAGATCGCGCAGCACCGTGGCCGACTTGGTGACGATGCCCACGGGATGGTTGGCCGCATCCAGCACCTCCAGCACCTGGCGCATGATGCGATAGTCGCGCTCGATCGGCTGGTAGGGATCGGTGTTGGTGCCGATGGCGATGGTCTTCGGCCGGTAGCCCGGCGCCGACAGCTCGCGTTCCAGAAGTCCCGCCGCATTGGGCTTGGCGAAAAGCCGGCTCTCGAAATCCAGCCCCGGCGACAGGCCCATGTAGGCGTGGCTGGGGCGGGCGAAGCAATAGATGCAGCCATGCTCGCAGCCGCGGTAGGGATTGATCGAGCGGTCAAACGAGATGTCGGGCGAGTCGTTGCGGGTGATGATCCGGCGCGCCGCCTCGATCTGCACCTCCGTCTTCAGCGCCGGGAGATCGGCGAGCCCCTCCCAGCCGTCGTCGAAATCCTCGCGGATCTCGTTCTCGAAGCGGCCGGAGATGTTCGTGCCCGCGGCGCGTCCGCGCCGCCGGTCGGGATCGATCTGTACGCCGACCACGGTGTCGTGCGCCTCGCCGGACGCAGGGGGCCACGACGCTGGAGAATCGGCTGTGGGTGCGGGTGTGTGTTCCATGGCCCGAGGATACGTCCGAGATGAGAACATATCAAGAACATTTGCCGCGTGGGGCCATGGACTTTTGGTGATCTCGCATTGCGGCGGAAAAAGCTGTATTTATCAAGCATGTTTGCAGTTGTGATCCCGACCCGAAATTCAGAAGCCACGCTCGTCGAGGTGCTGGCGGCGCTTGTGCCTGCCGCGGCCGACGGCATCGTCAGGGAAGTGATTGTCGCTGACGCCGGTTCGACTGATGCGACGGAGGCGATCGCGGACGGCGCCGGTTGCCGCTGGGTGGTGGTGTCCGGCGGGCGCGGCGGACAGCTGGCCGCCGGCGCCGCAGCGGCCAAGCGCGGCACCTGGCTGATGTTTCTGGAGCCCGATTGTATTCTGGAGGCTGGCTGGCACCATGAAGTGGCGGGTTTCGTCGAACGGGCGGAACGCTCGGCGCGCGCCGACACTGTTGCGGGGCGCTTCCGCTATGCCGTCGATGAACTCGGTTGGACCGCCCGGCTGAAGGAATGGTGGGCCTGCACCCGCAGCATCGTCTTCGGCATCGGCTATGCCAATCAGGGGCTGGTCCTGTCGCGCCAATTGTACGACCGGCTTGGCGGCCACAGGCCGCTTGAGGTGATGGCGGACGCCGATTTCGTGCGCCGCCTCGGCCGCCGGCGCATCGTGCATCTGGGCGTGCGGGCGGAGACCAGAAGCGTCGCTCGGGAGGCCGAGCGCGGTTTTGGCGCGGCCCTGCGCGCGGCGCTTCGGCCGATGCTGTTCTGGCTGCGCGTGCCGTCCCCGCTCATCGGCCGGCTGTGCGGCACCTCACGCTGAGCGGCGCTTCCCTGACAGCATGAGCGTGGAAAACGCCCGGAGGAGCGGGCTCATCCGGGCGCGGTCGTGTCCTGGTCGCGTTGGTGCGCGGCTCAGCGGAACGGGCTGCGGCAGTAGTGGTAGCGCCCGTCGTATCCCAGATACTGGTCCGTGCGCGGGTTGTAGGACCGGTAGCGGTTCAGGCACCAGCGCACATGGCGGCTGCCGGCGCGGCGCGGCCGGTAATCGCGCCGCGGCGGCGGGCGGCGATAGCGCGGACGGTCCCAGCGCGGACGGCGGTAGCGTGGCCACGGCTCGTAGTACTGGGCCAGAACAAGGGGCGTCGCCGCCGCGGCAGCCAGCATTGGCGGCGTCACGGTGGTGGCGCCCACAGCCGCAATGCCTGACTGGGACGCGGGGACAGTGGAAGCCGACGCGGGGGCGACGGCGAGGGCGAGCCCAAACAGGCCCGGAACAAGAAGCCGTCGTGCCAATTGACGAATATTCATAGAACTCTCCGTTACCAAATCAGCGGTTGGCACCCGCGGCCGGATTACGTGTCCGGTCATTGCGGAGCGAACTGGAAAAAACAGTCGAACGGCGAAAGCCGGACGCTCATGAAGCGATCCGAATGGGGCGAAATCAAGCACTCCGGGCCGGACCGATGCGTACATACACTGTGCGCCCTTGTATCAATAGCAGCCGACCGTCATGCCATTCGTTGATTTATGTCACAGTTTTGGCGATCGCGCCGCGATCAGACCCGCTGGCGCCGGGACCGGCGGCGGTCGGCGCCTTTGTATCCCGTTTGATATGTAATTAAAAAAATTTATGACAAAATATGCGAGATACAATTCAAAAAAACACTGTATAATTCAAAAATTACTTAAAGAAGTAATGTAAATATAGTTAGATTTTATATTTATACTTAAGGAGGTCAGGGTGTCTGATTCAGGTACTTTGGTAATATCGAACAATTCCCAGTGGTACATCGCATACTGGATTCCCTATGATGAATGGTGGAACTGCTGCGATCAGCCAACGCGGGGATCCGTCGTTCGTGTTGCGCCCCGGTCGCAATCTCACGGAATAGCCTTCGCGCGGACCGATGGGCATGGATGCAGCGGCAAACAGGGCCAGTTCACCATTATCCCGAGCCTGCCGACGATCGAGGCCGAGGGGCAGCAGTTCTGGTTCGACAGCGGCGGCAAGCTGGAGCTGCATGGAAGCACTCCGAACTACGTCAGTCAGCTCGAGCAGATCCCGGGCGGCGTCTTCGTCTGGACCGTAACGCCTCCTGCCTGATCAGCGGCGCCGGCGCGTGCCGCTTACCCGGCGGCGGATGCCCGCGGGCACCCGCCGCCGGACCATTCATGACCTAGAGGAACAGCTCGTATGCCGAGGGCACCCAGCGGTAGGCACCGTCCTTGGCTTCGAGATAACCCACGGCGGGGAACGGCATGTGATAGCCGGTCACGGGGATGCCGTCGGCCGCCGCCATGTCGAACAGTTTCTTGCGGGTCGCCCCGGCGCGTTCCTTGTCCATGTCGAAGCGCACGTGCCAGTCCGGCCGCTGCACGGAGACCACGAAGTGGTTGGCGGTATCCGCCCACACCAGCAGCCGCTTGCCGCCGCTCTCGATGTGATAGGCCATGTGGCCGGGCGTGTGGCCGTAGGCCTCCACGGCGGTGATGCCCGACACGACGTCGCCGCCGGGCTCCAGGAACGTCATCTTCTCCGCCAGCGGCACCACGTTCGCCTGCACCAGCTTGGCCGCGCCCTCGGTGGGTCCGGAAAGCCGGTCCGGCGCGGCCCAGAAATCGTATTCCTGACGGCCCGTCACATAGCGTGCATTGGGGAAGGCGGGGCTGCCGTTCTCCATCAGCCCGCCGATGTGGTCGGGATGCATGTGGGTGATTACCACCACGTCGACCTGATCGGGCGCGTATCCCGCCTGTTGCAGGGCGGCGACGAAATTGCCGGCGTTGGGCCGTCGCGCCGCGCCGTTGCCGGTATCCAGGATGACCAGTTCCGAGCCGGTGTTGACGATCACCGGGTTGAACTGGATTTCCATTTTTGTCGGAGGCAGGTGATTTTCCTCCGCCAGCGCCTGCACGGCCGCCGCGTCCTGGTCCTGGCCGAAGATCGGGTGCGGTCCGTCAAGCGTGATGCCGCCGTCGGCGGCCGTGGTGATCTCGAAGTCGCCGAGCTTGAACCGGTTCACGCTGGGGCGTGTCGCGCCCAGCATGGGAGCGGCGGCGCGAACGGGGCCGGCGCGCAGAATGAACGGGGCGGCGAGCAGGCCTGTTGCGAGCTGCAGCGTGCGCCGCCGGGTGAGGGCCGCGGTGACCGGTGTCTTGGTGATGGGTGTGTCGTGCATGATCCTACCTCCGTGGATCAGGCAGGATAATCCACGCAGGGGCGCGGGCGAATGACGCAAGCGGCCATGCTGGCCAACATTTTCGTGATCGACTCCCGCCGCAGGGCGGGCCTCACGCCTCGCGCAGCTTGCCGCGCTTGAGGTGCTCGTCGAGCCGCGGCAGGATTTCCACGAAGTTGCACGGCATGTGACGGTAGTCGAGCTGCGCCTTGAGAATGCCGTCCCAGGCGTCCTTGCAGGCGCCGGGCGAGCCGGGCAGCACGAAGATGTAGGTCGCGCCCGCAACGCCGCCGGTGGCGCGCGACTGGATCGTCGAGGTGCCGATCTTGTCGTAGGAGATGCGGTGAAAGACGGCGGAGAACCCGTCCATGTGCTTTTCGAACAGCGGCTCGACGGCCTCCGGCGTCACGTCGCGGCCGGTGAACCCGGTGCCGCCGGTGGTGATCACCACGTCGATGGCCGGATCATTGATCCAGCCGCGCACCGCGCCCTGGATGCGGGCGATGTCGTCGGTGACGATCCGCCGGTCGGCAAGCGTGTGGCCCGCCTCCTCGACGCGCGCGGCGAGCGTCGAGCCTGACCGGTCCTCCTCCAGCGAGCGGGTGTCGGAAACCGTAAGCACGGCGATTTTCAGCGGGACGAAGGGGCGGCTCTCGTCGATGCGGTTCATGATGTCTCTCGTGCACGGGAATCGTCTGGCGCGGCCGGGGTTTCGGTCCGGGTCGCGCGCAGTCTACGACGCGCCGGCGACCGGCGGCAATCGCCGCGGCACCGGCCCCGGCACCGGTGAAGGACGGAGGATCAAGGCCGGGATCGGCGCCACGGTTCGCTCGCGGCGCGATCGTTTCCCGCGACCGTTCCGGCGACCGGCCGCACGCTTGTGAGAATGAGCGATTCCGTTGCGGCATTTGGCCTTGTTTCGCGGCGGCGCCGACCCTACGGTTCAGCCCGCGATCGCAAGGGGGCGGGAAAGCCCGTTGGGCGTGGCCCGATCAGGGCGGCGCCCGGGCCGGGCAGGGGATGAGGGCCGGATGGATTTTGCGCAGCAGGTCAATCAATATTGCGAGCG
This sequence comes from Breoghania sp. L-A4, assembly GCF_003432385.1. NCBI lineage: Bacteria > Pseudomonadati > Pseudomonadota > Alphaproteobacteria > Hyphomicrobiales > Stappiaceae > Breoghania > Breoghania sp. L-A4. Next base: position 1,080,241 of record NZ_CP031841.1, read on the forward strand.
CCTGGACGCGAGTTTCTGGGCGGAGCCGGCGAACGCGATTTCCAACGCCGCGTTCCTGATTTCGGCGCTGGTCTCCCTGCTGCTGTGGCTCCGTCTGCCGCGCAAGGACTGGCCTGTGCTGGCGCTGATCGTGGTCGTGGTGGCGGTCGGCTGCGGGTCGTTCGCCTTTCACACCTACGCGACGCGCGGGGCCGAGCTTCTCGACATCATCCCCATCAGTCTCTTCATCTTCGGCTACTTTCACCTCGCGATGACGCGGTTTCTCGGCCTGCCGCTCCGCCATGGCCTGGCGGCTACAGTGGCCTTCGCCCTTGCCGGCTCCATTCTGATCAGGCTGCTGGCGCCGGTCGTCGGCTCGTCGGCGGGATACCTGCCGGCGCTGCTGGCGATCTTCGGCGTGGGGCTGCTTTGCGTGCGGCGCGACGTGAAGGCGGCCAACGGGTTGTTCGTGGCGGGCATTCTGTTCGCGATTTCGCTGACTTTCCGCACGCTGGACCAGCCGATGTGCGGGCAGTTTCCCATCGGCACCCATTTCATGTGGCACGCGCTCAACGCCATGGTGCTCACCATCCTGCTGCGCACGCTGATGCGCGCCGGCCACCGCGCCGCGCGCGGCGATCACTGGCGCGACGGCGAGATGTTCGAAGGCCCGTGACGGCCGGCCGGCACGCGCCCGGCGGCACGATGCGCGCGCGCCGCTCACGAGCGGGGCGGCATGCCGGCAACGAAATAATGTTACGCGCAATTGGAATAAGACGAAGGTCGATTGCGGAGAGATGATGGTCTAGTGTCCCCTCCGAACATATCAACACCATCGGCCGATTTGCATGAACGACACCCCGAAGAAAACCAGCGAGCTTGATGAAGCGGCGCTGTTCTACCACCGCTATCCCCGCCCCGGAAAACTGGAGATTCAGGCCACCAAGCCGCTGGGCAACCAGCGCGACCTGGCGCTGGCCTACACGCCCGGCGTGGCCGCTCCATGCACGGAGATCGCCCGCGATCCGGCGCTTGCCGCGGATTACACCGCGCGCGCCAATCTGGTCGGCGTGGTCACCAACGGCACGGCCGTGCTGGGTCTTGGCGCCATCGGCCCGCTGGCCTCCAAGCCCGTGATGGAAGGCAAGGCGGTTCTATTCAAGAAATTCGCCGGCATCGATGTGTTCGACATCGAGGTGGACGCCATGGACGTCGACCTGATGGTCAATGTCGTGGCGGCGCTGGAGCCGACGTTTGGCGGCATCAACCTTGAGGACATCAAGGCGCCGGAGTGTTTCCAGATCGAGGCGCAGCTGCGCGAGCGCATGAACATTCCGGTGTTCCATGACGACCAGCACGGCACCGCGATCATCGTCGCAGCCGCGGTGCGCAACGCGCTGGAATTCGCCGGCAAGGACATCGAGAGCGTCAAGATCGTCACCTCGGGCGCCGGCGCCGCCGCACTGGCCTGCCTCAACCTGCTGATCGCGCTTGGCGCCAAGCGCGAGAACATCTGGCTCACCGATATCGAGGGCTGCGTCTACACCGGCCGCGAGATCCTCATGGACGAGTGGAAGGCGGCCTTCGCGCAGGACACCGACAAGCGCACGCTGACCGAGCTGATCGACGGCGCGGACGTGTTTCTCGGCGTCTCCGCCGGCGGCGTGCTGAAGCCGGAGATGGTGGCGAAGATGGCGCCCAAGCCGTTGATCATGGCGCTGGCCAACCCCTATCCGGAAATCATGCCCGACGTCGCCAACGAGGTGCGCGACGACGTGATGATGTGCACCGGGCGTTCCGACTTCCCCAATCAGGTCAACAACGTCCTGTGCTTCCCCTACATCTTCCGCGGCGCGCTGGACGTGGGCGCGACGACCATCAACGAGGAAATGAAGCTCGCCGCGGTGGAGGCCATCGCGGCGCTCGCCAAGGAGGAGCCCTCCGACGTGGTCGCCCAGGCCTACGGCGGCGAATCGCTGATGTTCGGCGCGGGCTATCTGATCCCCTCGCCGTTTGACCAGCGGCTGATCCTGCGCATCGCCCCCGCCGTCGCCCGCGCCGCGATGGAATCGGGTGTCGCGACCCGGCCGATCGAGGATTTCGAGGCCTATCACGACCGGCTCAACCGCTTCGTGTTCCGCTCCGGCCTGGTGATGAAACCGATCATCGCCGCCGCCAAGGCCAACCCCAGGCGGGTGATCTACGCCGATGGCGAGGACGAGCGCGTGCTGCGCGCCGCCCAGGTGATGATCGAGGACGGGCTGGCCCTCCCGATCCTCATCGGCCGCCCGGCGGTGCTCGAGGCGCGCTGCGAGCGCTTCGGCCTGAAGATCCGTCCCGGCGCGGATTTCGAGGTCGTTGATCCGCAGGACGATCCGCGTTACCGCGATTATGTCGACGAACTACTGGAATGCGTCGGCCGCAAGGGCGTGACGCCGGAAGGCGCGCGGCGCATGGTGCGCGGCAACCCGACCGTGATCGGCGCGCTGGCGGTCAAGCGTGGCGACGCCGACGTGCTGATGTGCGGTCTCGACGGCCGCTTCTCGCGTTACCTGCAGAACATCCGCGACATCATCGGCCAGGCGCCGGGGGTGCACGACCTGTCGACCATGTCGCTGCTTATCAACTCCAAGGGCGCCTATTTCCTCACCGACACCTATGTGAGCGAGAACCCGTCCGCCATTGAGATCGCCGAGATGACGATGCTGGCCGCGCGCCACATCCGCCGCTTCGGCATCGAGCCCAAGGTGGCGCTGCTGTCCTATTCGAACTTCGGGTCGCGCGACACCGCCTCGGCGATGAAGATGCGCGAAGCGGCGCAGATGCTGTGGGAGATGGTGCCGGACCTGGAGGTCGACGGCGAGATGCACGGCGACAGCGCCTTGTCCGAGGAACTGCGCGCGCGCGTCATGCCCAACTCCAAGCTCGAGGGCCGCGCCAACCTGCTGGTGTTCCCGACGCTGGACGCCGCCAACATCGCGCTCAACCTGCTCAAGGTCATGAGCGACGCGCTGCACGTCGGCCCGATCCTGCTGGGCGCGGCCAAGCCCGCGCACATCCTCACGCCGTCTGTCACCTCGCGCGGCGTGGTCAACATGTCGGCGTTTGCCTCCGTCGAGGCGCAGACGGCGGAAAGAAGTGTGGAGTAGGGGAACGGGCCGAACGCTTCCTCTCCCCGGTGGGGAGGGGAACGAGACGGGGCTCCCAAGAATACCAACAGTCGTCATGCCGGGCTTGACCCGGCATCCATGCCGATAGGACCCGGAACGGGTGGTGATCGCGTATCGTTCCGCAGTACGGAGGCGTCGCGGAAACCGCCACAGCATCGCCGCGTGGCTGCATGGCTGCATGGCGGCATGGCGGCATGGATTCCGGCTTTCGCCGCAATGACGGTCTGATGGCTGCAGTTATCGCCGAAGCATTTAGAATTCCGTCGATGCTGCTTTGCTTGCGGCGGCATCTAGTCCCTAACCCTCTCCCCATGGGAGAGGGGACTGGCGCGCTCTTCGCCCCACACCGAACGTCATGCTGAGGAGCCGTCGAGGACGGCGTCTCGAAGCATCGGCCACGAAACAAGCCGCCGATCCTTCGAGGCTCGGCTCCGCCTCGCGCCTCAGGATGACGTTCCCGGGAGGTGGGCTTCGGCGGTTCGCCGTCGGCTGTGCGCTCGTCAGCGTCTATCATGTGGTATGAAAGTGTCATACTGCATGATAAGATGGCTCTCGAGGGAGCCTCTATCATGTCGACCGTCGAAAAGCGCACCGTCAGCCTACCCGCCGAACACGCCGCCTATATTGACGGCCTCGTCGCCTCCGGTCTCTACGGGTCGGCAAGCGAGGTCGTGCGGGCGGGCTTGCGCGCCCTGCAGGAGCGCGATGCGGCTGTGGAGAAATGGCTGCGGGACGAAGTCGCCCCCGCCTATGACGCCATGCGGGCCGATCCGGAGCGCGGTCTGTCCGCGAAGTCGGTTTTCGAGCAGCTGCGCGCGCGCCACGCCGACCGGCTCAAGCAAGGCACCTGACGAAGGCCGCTTTGAGGAAGCCCATCTTGGGGAAGCCATGTGAAGCAGAGGGCTGTCCAATTCGCGCCCGAAGCGCGCGATGATCTGTTTGCGCTTTACGATTGGATCGCGGAGGCGGCCGATGCTTTGACCGCCATGGTATATATTGAGCGACTGGAAGGTTTCTGTCAGGGGCTGGATCTGGCCTCTGAGCGTGGACAAGCCCGCAATGACATCCGCCCAGGCCTGCGCATCGTCGGCTTTGAGCGCAACGCGACGATCGCTTTCAGTGTCGATGACACACATGTCACCATTCTCCGAGTGTTCTATCGAGGCCGGGATTGGGAGCACGCGTTTTGAGACTTGACGCTGGCGGCCGTCATTTATGGCGCGCCTGTCCCTTCATCGTGACTTCGAGCTGTGTGGACACAGCGCATTGCGACGTGCGGGGTCCGGAGTGACGTGACGCGCGCCTTCGCCCCGCACCGAACGTCCTGCTGAGGAGCCGTCGAAGACGGCGTCTCGAAGCATCGGCCACGGAACAAGCCGCCGATCCTTCGAGGCTCGGCTCCGCCTCGCACCTCAGGATGACGTTCCCGGGAGGTAGGGCCGGCGCTGCGCCGCACATGTTTCAGACAAAAAAGGCGATGTCTGCGGCCTATCGCCGTGGCTTGTTGCCGGTGTCCCTGCGTTGGCCGTTCTCTCGATGTCATCCCCGACTTGATCGGGGATCCACTCTGATTCCAGCTTGTTGAGGCCGTAGTGAAGCGCGCGGATGGCGCTCTGAATCCCACCTAGCTGCCATGCGTTTCGAACGGCATAGTAGATCCCCGAGCAAGTCGGGGATGACATCATGTGTGTCTTGCATATGTTTGCCTTCAAGAACGGTGGCAGGAAGGGTACCTACTAATGCGCGGACTTCTATTTTGTATGTGCGTCGCTTAAGGTTGCGTTGCGCAGCGAATGGTAAAAAGGGCCGACCGTGAAGATTTTTCTTGGTTACGCTTCTGAGCACTATGAGACGGCACGCGAGGTGTATTCGTACCTAATAGGCGTGAACGACGACGTCTGGTTCGACAAGGAATCGCTGGTGGGGGGCGATGATTGGGACCGGGAACGAGCAGCCGCGCAACAGAGTGCTGACTTCGTCGTCCACCTAGTTTCTGCCGAAATATTAGAGCGACCCGGCGTGGTAAATCGAGAGATCAAGCAGACGCTCAAGCTAGTGGAAGACCAGCCAATCGGAGCTATCTACGTTGTATTCCTGCGGCTAGATGACTTGAGGATGCCTGCAGAACTTCTGCGCTTCCAATACATCGACTACTTCAAAGATTCGTGGCGAGAACTAATTACGCAAGCCATTGCGAAGCGGAAAGCTCAACTCGCCGGTGCTGTTCCAAGTATTGCACCGGAGAAGACGACAGTCATTGAGGAAGTCAACGCCACAGGAGCCGTCGCCCATCCGTCGCGCGTTGAGTCGTCGGTTTCGACAGAGTTCTATGACGTTTCATCAGATTACATTCAGTATCCCTTTGATGGCGTCTATTGGGACTTTGTTAATGCGCGTCTTGCTTCAGAAGCCCTCGGCGGTTTCGTCGATGCGGTTGCCGACTTTAACCGGATAGATAACGACGACAAGGCGCGGATAAAGGACTTCAATACTCCATATGACTGGGAATTTTCGATGCAGGAATTTTTCCGTCATGGCGAATTCATTTCAGTGCGGAATTCATTCTACCAATTTATGGGAGGCGCGCATCCTAGCCATGGCATTGCAACCATGAATTTTCTCGGGCCTGAGTTTGGATTTTCCTCGATCAAAGACATGCTTAGTCATGACGACGAGAAGGCATTTCGGCTTGTGGAATATTGCAAGAAAGTTCTTCTCGCGATGTTCGACGGTAACGGACTTGATGAATTCATTGTAGATACATTCGAGGATAGAAAGAACACTTGGAATCTCGCCTCGCAATATAATTTCGATGACCGTGGCTTAACGATTAATTTTAGCCCATATGAAGTCCTACCATTTGTCTTCGGTTCGCATGAGGTGTTTGTGCCGTGGCAGTTTGTAACCCCACTACTTGATGAGAAATTTCTCAGCTCGAGCAAAAGTTGTCCGCTTGATTTATTGGCTCCGAGTTGGCTTTTTTACGTAGCTGTCCTCGATCCATTCACGCTATTGAACGCAATGAAACGAATGACCGATATGGGTCAAAACCAGCTATTGGAAAGTGCGAAACAAAAAAGGCGGTCCCTCGCGAGACCGCCTTTGCCTATTATTCCGAGGAAGCCCCCTCACATATTAGGATAGTTCGGCCCGCCGGCGCCTTCGGGGACGGTCCAGGTGATGTTGGGGTCCTTGATGTCGCAGGTCTTGCAGTGGACGCAGTTCTGGGCGTTGATCTGGAATTTCGGCGCGTCCGCCCCTTCCTCGATCCACTCGTAGACGCCGGCCGGGCAGTAGCGCGCGGAGGGGCCCGCGAAGACGTCGTGCTCGATCTCCTTCTGCCGCTCCATGTCCGCCACCTTGAGGTGGACCGGCTGGTCCTCCTCGTGGTTGGTGTTGGACAGGAACACGGACGACAGCTTGTCGAAGGAGATGACGCCGTCGGGCTTGGGGTAGGCGATGGGCTTGAAGTTGGCGGCGGGCTTCAGTGTGGCGGAATCCGGCTTGCCGTGGCCCAAGGTGCCGAAGAACGAGAAGCCAAGCAGCGTGTTGGTCCACATGTCCAGCCCGCCGAGCATGATGCCGGCGACCGTGCCGAAGCGCGACCACAGAGGCTTGACGTTGCGCACGGTCTTCAGGTCCTTGCCGATGGGGCCCGCGCGCCACGCGTCGTTGTACTCGACAAGCTCGTCGTTGGCGCGGCCGGCTGAGAGCGCCGCGAAGGCCTTCTCCGCCGCCAGCATGCCCGACAGCACGGCGTTGTGCGATCCCTTGATGCGCGGCACGTTCACAAGCCCGGCCGAACAGCCCATCAAGACGCCGCCGGGGAACGAGAGTTTCGGCACCGACTGCCAGCCGCCCTCGGTGATGGCGCGCGCGCCGTAGGAAATCCGCTTGCCGCCCTCAAACACATCCTTGATTGCGGGATGCGTCTTGAAGCGCTGGAATTCCTCGAACGGCGAGAGATAGGGGTTTTCGTAGTTGAGATGCAGCACGAAGCCGACGGCCACCTGGTTGCCCTCCAGGTGATAGAGGAAGGAGCCGCCGCCGGTCTTGCCGTCCAGCGGCCAGCCAAACGAATGCTGCACCCGGCCGAGCCGGTGCTTGGCGGGGTCGACGTCCCACAGCTCCTTCAGCCCGATGCCGAACTTCGGCGGCTCGCAGCCCTCGTCCAGCTTGAATTTTTCGATCAGCTTCAGGGCGAGGGAGCCGCGCGCGCCTTCACCGATGAAGGTGTATTTGCCCAGAAGCGCCATGCCGCGGGTGTAGCTGGGCCGGGGACGCCCTCGCGCGTCACGCCCATGTCGCCGGTGGCGACGCCGATGACGTTGCCCGCCTCGTCGTACAGCACTTCCGATGCGGTGAAGCCGGGGTAGATCTCCACGCCCAGCGCTTCCGCGCGCTCGGCCAGCCAGCGGCAGACGTTGCCCAGCGAGACGATGTAGTTGCCGTGATTGTTCATCAAGGGCGGCATCATGAAGTTGGGCAGGGTGAGGGAGGCGGCGGGCCCCAGCACCATGAACTTGTCCTCGGTGACCTGGGTCTTGAGCGGCGCGGCCTCATCCTCGCGCCAGTCGGGGAGCAGCCGGTCGAGGCCGATGGGATCGACCACGGCGCCCGAGAGAATATGCGCGCCGACTTCCGAGCCCTTTTCCAGCACCACCACGGACAGCTCCTGGCCCGCGTCATTGGCCAGCTGCTTGAGGCGAATCGCGGCCGAAAGCCCCGCCGGGCCGGCGCCCACGATCACCACGTCGAATTCCATGCTCTCGCGTTCGGGAAGATCGGTCGCGTCGGGCTGTGTGTCGGTCATCTCGTCTCCCATCGGTCCGCCCACTGCGGGCGTCTCCCAATCCGTTGTTACGTGCATGTCTAAAACACCGTTGCGGATGCCGCAATGCGCGCCTTTCGCCCGGACCGCGCTTTTGCGCGTGCCGGCCTGCGCCAAAGGCGCGCTTGCGCCGCCGCGCGCGCTGGGTCATGAATGGGCGCGATGGATACACAGCACGCCCCCGACCCCCGGACGCTCGACGCCCTGCTGGATTTCTATGTCGCGGCGGGGGTGGATTGCGCGCTCGAGGAGACGCCCGTCGACCGCTTCGCCGAGACGGCCGAGCAGGCGAGCAAGGCGCGCGCGGCCCGTCCCGCGCAACCAGCGCCCGCGCCGCCGGCTGCGGCGCAGGGCCTGAAGCCCTCGTTCGCCCCGTCTCAGCCGTCTCGGCCGTCCGCGACCCAACCCTCTCAGCCGGCGGCCCCGCAACGTCCCGCGCCGCCGCAACCGTCGCTGCATCATCTGCCGGACCAGCCGGTGCGCGGTTTCGCCGAGCTGCATGGGGACGAGGCGATCGACGCCGCACGCGCTTTGGCCGAGGGCGCGGCGAGCCTGGCCGACCTGCGAGACGCGGTGGCGCAGTTCACCGGCTGCGGCCTGCGCACCACGGCAAAATCGCTGGTGTTCGCCGACGGCAATCCGGCGGCACGGGTGATGGTCGTCGGCGGCGCGCCGGAGCGCGAGGACGACATCGAGGGCAGGCCGTTCACCGGTCCGGCGGGCCAGTTGCTCGACAGGATGCTGGCGGCCATCGCGCTGGACCGCTCCAGCGTCTATCTCGCCAACACGGTGCCGTGGCGGCCGCCGGGCGGCCGCGAGCCGAGCGCGATCGAGGCGGACATCTGCGCGCCGTTCATCCGCCGGCAGATCGCCCTGTGCAATCCGGACGTGCTGGTCTGCATGGGCGGCGTGGCGGCGAAGCTCCTGCTGGGCCTGCGCGGCCCGGTGCTCAAGGAACGCGGGCAGTGGCACGCCTTTGTCGTCGAATCCCGCCAGATACCGGCCATGGCGACCCTGCGCGTCTCCGATCTGCTGGCCAACCCGGCCTACAAGAAGCCCGTCTGGCAGGACCTTCTGGCGATCCAGGCCCGGCTCGCGCAGGCGCCCGCCTCCTGAATGCGGCGGCCTGGCAATTGAAAAGCGCGCGATCGGGCATATGTTTGAACGCCAATTCCCATTTCCTGACTGGATGACCATGTTCAACGCCGTGCGCAGATATCTTCCCGGTAAACTCGGCAATCCCGCGCCGGTCCTCCCCGTGGTGCGCCTGCAGGGCGCCATCGGCATGGCGACACCGCTGCGCCCCGGCCTTTCGCTGTCCAGCGTCGCCAACAATCTGGACAAGGCGTTCGCCTTCAAGAAGGCGCCGGCGGTGGCGCTGATCGTCAATTCGCCGGGCGGCTCGCCGGTCCAGTCGCGGCTGATCTATCAGCGCATCCGCGCGCTGGCCGAGGAGCACGAGAAGCAGGTGCTGGTCTTCGTCGAGGACGTGGCGGCGTCCGGCGGCTACATGATCGCGCTGGCGGGCGATGAGATCATCGCCGATCCCTCCTCGGTCGTCGGCTCCATCGGCGTGGTTTCCGCCGGCTTCGGCTTTGTCGATCTGCTGGACAAGATCGGCGTCGAGCGCCGGGTCCACACCTCGGGCACCCGCAAGGCCATCCTCGATCCCTTCCGCCCGGAGGTGGAAGGCGATGTGGCGCACCTGAAAGCCCTGCAGCACGAGATCCACGAGGTCTTCATCGACATGGTGCGCACCCGGCGCGGGGAGCGGCTGCGGGAGGACGACGAATTGTTCTCCGGGCTGTTCTGGGCCGGCGAGGCGGGACGCGACAGGGGACTTGTCGACGCCATCGGCGATCTGCGCTCCACCGCGCGCGAAAAATTCGGCAAGGACGTGAAGCTGCGGCTGATCGGCGGCGAGCGCAGCTTCTTCCCGCGCAAGGCCGGCGTCGGCCTGGAGGCGCTGATGGGCGGGCGCGACGGTCTCTCCGCGGATATCATATCGGCACTGGAAGCGCGCGCGCTTTGGGCGCGGTTTGGTTTGTAAGGACAGCGACGTGATTGGAAAACTGGCCGTTCTGGCGGCGATTCTCGGTGCGTTCTACCTGGCGCTCAAGCTCTACAACCGGGAAAGCGACCGCGTGGCGCGCAAGCTGTCCAAGGCCGCGCGCGAGAAGGCGCGGAGCGGGGTGGATCTCCAGCGCGATCCGGTGACCGGCAAGTACAAGCCCGGCGCGGGCGACGACGAACCGCGCGGCTGATGTCCCATGCCTGTACCCATCCTTCGAGACGTCTGCCGGGCAGGCTCCTCAGGATGAAGTTGTCGTGTTGAGAGATATGGAAAACCGGCCACTCATTCGACGCCATCCTGAGGAAGCGCGACGCGCTGTCTCGAAGGATGGACGGCAGCGGCGGCCTTTGTCCTTTTCCCATCGCCCTCTCTGAACCCCTCGCCGATCTTGACCGCACCCGGCCCCGCCGATAGGGTCCGCGCGCCCGCATCCCGGACAATCAACGCGCAGTGCGCGACTGCCCCGAAGGACCTGATTTCCATGGCGCCCGACCGTTTGGCGAATGAGCCCGCCCACCTTCGTCCCGAGCGCTCGTTTCAGGGGCTTATCCTGACCCTGCAGCGGTTCTGGGCGGATCAGGGCTGCGTGATCCTGCAGCCCTATGACATGGAAGTCGGCGCGGGCACGTTCCATCCCGCCACCACGCTGCGCGCGCTCGGCCCAAAACCCTGGAAGGCGGCCTATGTGCAGCCCTCGCGCCGCCCCACCGACGGCCGCTACGGCGAGAACCCCAACCGGCTGCAGCACTACTACCAGTTCCAGGCGATCCTGAAGCCGTCGCCGCCCGAGCTGCAGGATCTCTATCTCGCCAGCCTCAAGGCCATCGGCATCGACGCCAACCTGCACGATATCCGCTTTGTCGAGGACGACTGGGAAAGCCCGACACTGGGCGCCTGGGGCCTGGGCTGGGAATGCTGGTGCGACGGCATGGAGGTCTCGCAGTTCACCTATTTCCAGCAGGTCGCGGGCTTCGAGTGTTCGCCGGTGGCGGGTGAGCTGACCTACGGGCTCGAGCGCCTGGCCATGTACGTGCAGGGCGTCGATAACGTCTATGATCTCAACTACAACGGGCTGGAGGGCGACGCCAGGGTCACCTATGGCGATGTGTTTTTGCAGGCCGAGCAGGAATACTCGCGGCACAACTTCGAGTACGCCAACACCGACATGCTGTTTCAGCATTTCCGCGACGCCGAGGAAGAGTGCAAGCGCCTGCTCGAGTTCGGCGCGAGCGCCATGGAAGAGGCCGGCGACGGCATCCACAAGCTGGTGCTGCCGGCCTACGACCAGTGCATCAAGGCATCCCACGTGTTCAACCTGCTGGACGCGCGCGGCGTGATCTCGGTCACCGAGCGCCAGTCCTATATCCTGCGCGTGCGCGAACTGTCGAAAGCCTGCGGCGCGGCGTATTTGCAGACGGTTGGCGGCGGCGCGGAGGCGACGCGCTGAAAACGCGGTTTGCCCTTCGTGCCGCGTGACATTTCCCGCACCTCCCGCTAGCGTCGCGCCATATTGTTCGATGGCATGCGGGAGCCCTTGCCTATGACCACCTGGATTGTTCTGGCCGCCGTCGTTCTTGCCGGCCTCTATGTCATCTCGCTCTACAACCGGCTGGTGAAGACCCGCCAGATGATGCGCGAGGGCTGGAGCGGCATCGACGTGCAGCTCAAGCGGCGTTTCGACCTGATCCCCAATCTGGTGGAGGCGGTGAAGGGCTACATGACGCATGAGCGTGACACGCTGACGGCGGTGACCGAGATGCGCGCGCGCGTCGGTTCCGTGCCCGAGGGCGACGTGGCGGCCCGCGCCCAGGCCGAGGGCATGCTGGGGCAGGCGCTGGGCCGGCTCCTGGCGGTCTCGGAAAACTATCCCGATCTCAAGGCGAGCCAGAATTTCCTCGAGCTGCAGCAGGCGCTGGAGAAGGTCGAGCACGAGTTGCAGATGTCGCGGCGCTACTACAATGGTGCGGCGCGCGATCTCAACGTGATGGTGGAATCCTTTCCCTCGAATCTGGTGGCGAACCAGTTCGGCTTTGAACAGGCCGAGTATTTCGAGATCGAGGATGCGACCGAACGCGCCGTCCCCAAGGTCGGCTTCGGGGGATAGCGCCGTGATCATCCGGACCCTTGCCGCGCTGGCGGCCTTCGTGCTTCTCGCGGTCCCGGCGCATGCCGAGGAGCGCATTCTTTCCTACGACAGCACCATCGAGGCGCATGCCTCAGGCACCTTGCGCGTCACCGAGGTCATCGAGGTCACCGCCGAAGGCAACAAGATCAAGCGCGGCATCTACCGCGACTTTCCGCTGTATGCGACCGGCGACGACGGCAAGCGCCACAAGGTCGGCTTCGAGATCGTCAGCGTCGAGCGCGACGGCGAAGCCGAGCCGTATACGACCAACTACGGCGGCAGCGGCGTGCGCATCTACATCGGCGACGCGGACGTCTTTCTCGCTCGCGGCACCTACACCTACACGCTCACCTACGACACCACCCGCCAGATCCGCTTCTTCGACGACCACGACGAGATCTACTGGAACGTCACCGGCAACGAGTGGGATTTCGCCATCGACCGGGCCTCGGCCCTCGTCACCCTTCCCGAGGGCGCGCGGGCGACCCGATGGACCGCCTATACGGGAGCTTTCGGCGCGCGGGGAACCGACTGGGAGGCGCGCGAGGAATCCGGCGGCCGCAGCATCGCCTTCGCCACCACCCGCCCGCTGGGGCGCTCCGAAGGGCTGACGATCGTCGTCGCCGTGCCCAAGGGCGTGTTCGACGAGAGCGCCGCTCAGTCGGAAGCCTTCTGGCTCGACAACGGCAACGCGATCAAGGCGCTGGCGGCCATCCTGGTCGTCGCGGCCTATTACCTGCGGGCATGGCGCCGCGTCGGGCGCGATCCCGAGAAGGGCACGATCATTCCGCTGTTCTCGGCGCCTGACGGCGTCTCGCCGGCGCTCGCCAACTACATCCACTTCAAGGGACTGTCCGGCGGCGGCTGGGAGGCGCTGTCGGCCGCCTGCATCGATCTGGCGGTCAAGGGCCACCTGGTGCTCGAGGATCTCGACGGCGATCTGACGCTGACGCCCGTGGCTCAAGCGGGTCCGCTCACCGGGCTGCCCAAGGGCGAGCAGACGATCATGGAGCACCTGGGCGGGGAACCGCTGACGCTGAGCAAGGCCAACGGCACATCGGTCAGCGCGCTCGGCTCGGCCTTCCGCGACGCGATCACGACCGAGAACCGCAACAAGTTCTTCCGCAGCAACACCCGTCACGCCCTGGGCGGGATCGCGCTCAGCATCGTCGCTCTCATTGTGCTGCTGGTCGCGGGGGATTTCGCCGAAGACGACATCGTCTTCATCTTCCCCGTCTTCGTCCTCGTTGGAATCATGTCGTTTCTCGCCTACAAGATCCTCAATATCCGGTCGCGCGCCCGCGGCCCGATGGGCGTCGTCCAGGTCGTCCTGGCGTTCATGTTTGGCGTCGTGTTCGCCAGCGGATTCGCCCTCTCGATGGTGGATCTTCTTGCCGAGCTCGAGATCAATCTGGTGCTTTCCTTCACGATTGTGATGCTGGTGGCGCTTGATGCGCTGTTCTTCGTGCTGCTCAGCGCGCCCACGAAGGTGGGACGCGGCCTCATGGACCAGATCGAGGGACTGAAGCTCTATCTGTCGGTGGCGGAAACCGATCGCATGAACATGGCCGGCGCGCCCGCCATGTCGCCGAGCCGGTTCGAGACCCTGCTGCCTTACGCGGTGGCGCTCAAGGCGGAGAAGCCCTGGTCGGAGGCGTTCGCGTCCTGGCTCGCGGCGGCCTCGGCCGCGGGCGCGGTCGCCTATGCGCCGGTCTGGTATCACGGCCGCAGTTTCGAGCCGTCCACCTTCGGGCGCACCATGACCGACACGGTGCATGACATGTCCCGGTCCTTCACCTCGTCCCTGCCGACCCCGAAATCCTCCAGCTCCGGCTTCTCCAGCGGTGGCGGCAGTTCCGGCGGCGGCGGCGGTGGCGGTGGCGGCGGCGGCTGGTAGGCGGCCGCTCGGCCGGGCGATGCGACGGCGTGTGCATTGGGCGTGACAATTGCCGTTGGACTTGCTAACCGACAGACGCGAAGTCTTCGAATGTCCAGCCCTCGAAAGCGAGTGACCGATGCCCGATCTTCTCCTCGAACTGTTTTGCGAGGAAATCCCCGCGCGCATGCAACGCCGTGCCGGCGAGGATCTGAAGAAGCTTGTCACCGACGCTCTGGTGGAGGCGGGCCTCGTCTACGAGGGCGCCAAGGCCTTCGCCACGCCGCGCCGTCTGGCGCTGCAGGTCGCCGGCGTCCCGGCCCGCTCGCCCGACACGAAGGACGAGCGCAAGGGGCCGCGCGTCGGCGCGCCGGAAAAGGCGCTTGAGGGATTCCTGCGCGGCGCGGGGCTTGCCTCCATCGATCAGGCGACGATTTCCAGCGATCCCAAGAAGGGCGATTTCTACGTCGCCGTGATCAACAAGCCGGGCCGCGAGGCGACGGGCGTGATCGCCGAGATCGTCGCCGATGCGGTGAGGAAATTCCCCTGGCCCAAGGCGATGCGCTGGGGCGAGGCATCGCGCGATTCAGGCGCGCTGCGCTGGGTGCGGCCGCTGCATTCGGTGCTGTGCACCTTCGGTCCGGAAACCGAGGAGCCGGAGGTCATCGACGTGGCGATCGAGGGCGTCGCGTCGGGCAACACCACCCGCGGCCACCGCTTCATGGCGCCCGGCGCGATCACCGTGCGGCGCTTCGCCGATTATGCCGCCAGCCTTGAGAAGGCGAAGGTCGTGCTCGACGCCGATCGCCGCAAGGACATTATCCTCCATGACGCGCGCGATCACGCGCTGGCGCTGGGGCTGGAACTGGTCGAGGACGAGGGCCTTCTGGAAGAGGTCGCGGGGCTGGTCGAATGGCCGGTGGTGCTCGTGGGGTCCTTCGATGAGAGCTTTCTCGCCGTGCCGGACGAGGTCATCCGGGCGACCATCCGCGCCAACCAGAAATGCTTCGTGATGCGCGACCCGAAGAGCGGGCGCCTTGCCAACCGCTTCGTGCTGATCGCCAACCTGGAGGCGTCGGACGGCGGCAAGGAGATCATCTCCGGCAACGAGAAGGTGATCCGCGCGCGGCTGTCGGATGCGAAATTCTTCTGGGACACGGACCTGAAGACGAAGCTCGAGGACAATCTGCCGAAGCTGGACAGCATCGTGTTTCACGAAAAACTCGGCACCCAGGCCGAGCGCGTTGCGCGGCTCGAGGCGCTGTCGGCGGCGATCGCGCCGCTGGTCGGCGCGGATGCGGCCATGGCCAAGCGCGCCGCCCGGCTCGCCAAGGCCGATCTGGTTTCCCACATGGTCTTCGAGTTCCCGGAAGTGCAGGGGCTGATGGGCCGCACCTACGCAGCCCTTCAGGGCGAGGACGCGTCGGTCGCCAACGCCATCGAGATGCACTACAAGCCGCAGGGCCCGTCCGACGACGTGCCGACCGATCCGGTGGCCATTGCTGTGGCGCTCGCCGACAAGCTTGATCTTTTGACAGGCTTCTGGGCGATCAATGAGAAACCCACCGGCTCCAAGGATCCTTACGCGCTGCGCCGCGCCGCGCTCGGCGTCATCCGGATCATTCTGGTGAACGGGTTGCGGCTGCCGCTGCACGATCTCGCGGGCAAGGCGCGTTCCGGCTTCGCGGAAGCCGACGATCTTCTCTCATTCTTCGCCGATCGGCTGAAGGGTCAGCTGCGCGACGAGGGCGCGCGGCACGATCTGGTCGACGCGATCTTCGCGCTTCCCGGCCAGGACGATCTCTTGATGGTCGCCCGCCGCGTCGAGGCGCTGGGAAAATTCCTCGAGACCGAGGACGGCGCCTCGCTGCTCGCGGGCTACAAGCGCGCGGTCAACATCCTGCGCATCGAGGAAAAGAAGGATGGACGCGCCTATGACGGCCGGCCGCACGCTGATCACCTGACGGAACAGGCGGAAATCGACCTGGCCGCCGCCATCGAGAGCGCCCGCGCCGACGCCCGCGATGCGGTGGCGGCGGAGGATTTCGGGGCCGCGATGACGGCGCTGGCGCGCCTGCGCGGGCCCGTGGATCGCTTCTTCGACGACATTCTCGTCAATGCCGAGGACGCCCTGGTGCGTGAAAACCGCCTGAAGCTTCTCAATGAAATCCGCGAGGCGACACGCACAGTCGCGGATTTCTCGAAGATCCAGTAACGGCACTTTTCGCCGGTTTCTGAAAAAGAGGGCGAAAAACACGTTTCGGACGGGTTTTTTGCCTCTTTTACATCGATTTGTATTTACGCGGCCGGCGCGCAGAGCCCTGATTTTCCGACTCTTTGCGCAGCTATCCACATGTTTTCCACAGGCGCATTTTTACCGTGATTGGACCCTACGGGCCGGCCGGCTGTCCGAATTCCGCCTTTCTGCGCGCGATTAACGCTCTTTCAAGGTTAAGGCGGCTTAATCGGGATGCGCGTTGGGGGACGGCATTCCAGCGGCACCGCGTATCGGCGCTTGCCGAATAGGTTCAGTAGTGGAGTAGATGGCTATGTCCGGCCATGGATCCTGGCGTCTTCGCCGCGCACCACGCGTGGCGTTGAAGACAAGTCTTGTAGCGATCTCGTTATATTTCGGGTTTCCCGACCGCGTGGCCTATCAGGATGTGATGAGTCTGGTCGAGGACGGGCAGGACCCGAGCGCGCGATGGATGCGCTCCATCGAGGACGCGGGAACCGGATCCGCTCATGCGCAGACCATGACATTCAGGCAGGGTGGCGCAAGCGGCGCCGCCGCGTTCAAGGTCGCCAGTCTCGAGCCAGGAGCCCGCGACACGATCGTGCGTGGTCTCGATGCCAAGGTGATCGGCAAGACCGCCGTCGTCATGCCCGATGAGGTGCGTGTCAACCGTGCCGCCAAGAGCAACCGGCTCGTATCCATGGCGCCCGACCGCCAGATGGTCGAGATGTCCGCCGGGTCATTGTATGCGATGGCCAGCCTGATCGGTCCTGAACTGGGCCGCGATCTGCCGCGCGTCGCCTTCGTGCAGCCGCAGCCCTATACCGGCGCCACCGATGGCACGGCCATGGCGTATAACGCCGAGGGCAAGGCGACCGGCAAGCCTCTCGATTTGGACAAGATGATGATGGCGCGCAGCGCCGCGGCCGCCGGCTTCTCGCTGGTCTCCGCCTACGCGCCGAACGCGGTGGCTGACACCGCGCTGCCGTTTGCCGCCCTGTTCGGCGTGCCGCCGGGTCCGACGCCCGAGCAGCAGGCCGTTGACCGCGAAAATCCCCATTGGTGGGTTACCAATCCTCTGCCGGTCAGCGCGCTGAAAGCCAGCGAGCAGCGCTGCCTCGCCGAGGCGATCTATTTCGAGGCGCGGGGCGAATCCGTCGACGGGCAGGTCGCCGTCGGCCAAGTGGTGATCAACCGGGTGAAGAACCCCGCCTATCCCGACACCATCTGCAAGGTCGTCTACCAGAACCGCCACAAGCGCAACGCCTGTCAATTCTCCTTCGCCTGCGACCGCATCCGCGACCGCACCTCGGTCAAGGAATCCTGGGAGCTGGCGCAGAAGCTGGCGCGCGAGATCGTCGCCGGCAAGCGCTGGATGAAGCGCATCGGCGCCTCGACCCACTATCACGCCACCTACGTGAAGCCGCGCTGGGCCCGCACGATGGAAAAGCTGAGCAAGGTCGGCACCCATGTGTTCTACAAGACATATGGCGGCGGCTGGAGCTGATTCGGCCGAACCGCGAAAGCCGAACACGTGTCACATCGCGGCCGGTCTTCACGGTGACCCTGCGACAATTGACCGCGCCGCCGAGAGCGCCGCGCGCAAAAGAGGCCGAATACTGCGAATGAACGCCAGAAGCCGGCGCGGGATGCGGAATTTGCGCTGAAACATGGCGTTTTCGGCGAATTTTCACAATGATTCCACGCGTTGGCGCCTTTGCGGGGGCGCGGCCCGAATTGGTGTGCGGCTGTCAGCCGTATGCGGCCGTCGTGCGTGCTAACAATTTGGTCATCTCGCTGCGACGTAGTGTCTTCGCCTTTGCGACGCCGTGTGATAGGGCATTCCCCTCTCGTCACAATTGGCAGGCCCGATGCTGGAATACAGCTCCCTTCTGTTGGCCCTCGCGGTCGGCTGCGGCGCGATGAGCCTCACCTTGGCGGTGTCGTGGCTGGCCAACCGGCGGGATGGATTCCTGCTGGTCTGGGCGATGTCGACATTTGTGTTTGTCGGCGCGATCGTGGGCTACGGCGCATACGCCGCGGACGAAACCAGTATTCCCAACGTTATTCCCTGTGTCCTTCTGGCCGTCGGCATGGTGATTTGCTGGGGCGCGGCGTGTCTGTTCCGGAGCGGCGCGCTGCCGTTGCGGGCAATGTTGATGATGGGCAGCGCGCTCTCGGCGGTGGACGTCACGCTCTATTTCCTCGATCTGGATGGCGTGATGTACATCCTCGCCAATCTCTCGACCGCGGCGTTCTTGGCGGCTTCGGCCCATCAGTACTGGCTGGCGCGGGGCGAGAAGCTCTCCTCGCTTTCCTGGCTCATCGGCCTGTATCTGGTCACCGCCGCGTCGTTTGTGTCCTGCGCGGTAATGATCGCCATCGAGACGCCCTTGCATTTGCAGGGCGCGCCGGAAAACTGGGCCGAGGTGCTGAACGCGATCATCTGCATCTTCGCGGTGACCGGCATCGGCGCCCTGTCATTGGCGATCAACCAGGAGCGGCTGGCGCGCGATCACCGCATCGAGTCGCGCACGGACGCTCTGACGGGTCTGCTGAATCGCCGGGCGCTCGATGAACTCTACGGCCGGGCCCGGTCGCCGCGCAGCACGGCGGTGATCGTTTTCGATCTTGATCACTTCAAGGCGATCAACGATCTGCACGGGCACGCGCTGGGCGACGAGGTGCTGCGCCGCTTCACCGCGATCTGCCAGCAGGTGCTGCGCGCAAGCGACGTCGCGGCGCGCATCGGCGGCGAGGAATTTGCCGTGGTGTTGCCCGGCAGCCGGAGCGAGGATGCGCTGCGTGTGGCCGAGCGCATCCGCACCCGCTTCGAGGGGGAAAGCGTCGACTGGGAAAACGCCACCATCAGCTGCACCGTCAGCGCCGGCGTGCATGGGGCGGATGACCGCGAGGAAATGCTCGACGCGCTGTTGCGTGAGGCGGACAAGGCTCTGTATCTCGCCAAGAACACGGGCCGCAACCGGGTCTGCGGCCTTGATGGACAGGCGGTCGTGGCCTGAGCGGTATCGGGGAACCGCTCAGCCGATCTCGATATCGAGCCCGAGATCCAGCGTCGGGGCGGAATGGGTGATCCAGCCCGAGGAGACCAGATCCACGCCCGCTTCGGCGATCGCCTGAACGGTGTCCAGAGTGACGCCGCCGGATGCTTCGGTCAGCGCCCGGCCCGCGACGATGTCCACCGCGGTGCGCAGGGATTCCGGTCCCATGTTGTCGAGCAGCACCACGTCGGGGCCCGCGTCCATCGCCTCGCGCAACTGCTCCAGCGTATCGACCTCCACCTCGATCTTCACAAGATGTCCGGCAAATGCCTTGGCCGCTTCGATCGCTTCGGTGACGCCGCCGGCGACCGCGATGTGATTGTCCTTGATCAGCACCGCGTCATCGAGGCCGAAGCGGTGGTTGGCGCCGCCGCCGCAACGCACGGCGTATTTTTCAAAAGCCCGCAGGCCCGGCGTTGTCTTGCGGGTGCACACGATGCGCGCCCTGGTGTGGGCGATGCGCTCGGCGAACAACGCGGTGGCCGTGGCGATGCCCGACAGGTGGCCCAGATAGTTCAGCCCGACGCGTTCCGCCGACAGGATGGCGCGCGCGGGGCCGGTGAGCCGGGCGACCAGCGTGCCCGGCGCAAGCGGATCGCCGTCGTTGGCAAGCCGCTCGACGCGAATGGCCGGATCGGTGAGCCGGCAGGCGCTTTCCACGAAATCGAGGCCTGCCAGGCGGCCCGGCTTGCGCGCGGCGATGACGGCGGAGGCGCGCGCGTCGGCGGGAATGGTCGCCTGGGTGGTGATGTCACCCGCGCGCCCCCAGTCCTCCAGCAGCGCGGCTTTCACGGCGTCGTCGACCACGAGGCGGGCCAGATCGGGGATGCGTCGGTTCATCAGGCGGGTGTCCTGTTGGCGCAAAGCGTTTCAGCGGCGGCGCGGGCGTCGGCTTCCGCCTCGCTCAGGGTCATGAAGCTGCGCCGCGCGCGGGCAGGGTCTTCGTCCGGGTAGTCGGAGCGCATGTGCGCGCCTCGGCTCTCCTTGCGGCGCAGCGCGGCCGAGGTGATGATCTTGGCGGCGGCGATCATGTTGGCGAGGCCCGGGTGCCGGTTGGCTGCGCCCAGCCCCTCGAGCGTCGCCAGCGCCGCCAGAAGATCGTCCTCGTTGCGTACGACGCCCACGTGATCGGCAAGCGTTCGGCGCAGCGTCGCCACGGCGGCGGCGTCGGGTTCCGTCAGGGCCGCCGCCTCGTCGGCCGCGGGCAAGGCCGCCCATGCGGCGGTCTTCGGCGTCGGCATCAGGCCCTGGATGTCCTCGGCGATGCGGGCGGCGAAGACGACTGCCTCCAGCAGCGAGTTCGACGCCAGCCGGTTGGCGCCATGCGCGCCGGTGGAGGCGACCTCGCCGGCCGCCCACAGCCCGTCGAGGCTGGTGCGGCCCTGCGCGTCGGTCATCACGCCGCCCATGTGATAGTGCTCGGCGGGGCACACGGGAATGAGATCGCGCGCCGGATCCAGCCCAGCCGCGCGGCAGGTGGCGTAGACGGTGGGGAAGCGGTCCGCGAACGACGCGCCGATGGCCTGGCGCGTGTCGAGGAAGGCACCGCGGCCGCTGAGCACCTCCTGATGGATGGCGCGGGCGACGATGTCGCGCGGCGCCAGTTCCGCGAGCGGATGGATCTTCATCATGAAGCGCTCGCCGGCGCGATTGACAAGCCACGAGCCTTCGCCGCGCAGCGCCTCGGTGGCCAGCGGCGCGGGGTCCTTGCCGATGTCGATGGCGGTGGGGTGGAACTGCACGAATTCCGCGTCGGCGATCACGGCGCCCGCGCGCGCCGCCATAGCCAGCCCCTGGCCGTTGGCCTCGCCGGGATTGGTGGTCACCGCGTAGAGATGGCCGATGCCGCCTGAGGCCAGCACCACGGCCCGGGCCGGAAAGGCGATCGCGCCGTCGCCGGCCTTGCGCGCCAGGATGCCGGTGACGTGGCTGCCCTCGTGCAGCAGCGCCTCGCCGGAAAAGCCTTCCAGCACGCGGATTGACGGTGTCGCGCGCACGGCGGCGATCAGCGCGTCCATGATGGCGCGTCCGGCCATGTCGCCGCGCACCCGCACGATGCGCCGTTCGGAATGCGCCGCCTCTCGGCCCAGCGTCAGCTTGCCTTCAAGATCCTTGTCGAACGGCACGCCGTAGGACAGCAGGTCCTCGATGCGCGCGGGCGCCTCGCTGGTCATCATCCGCGCGATCTTCTCGTCGACGATGCCGCCGCCCACGGCGATCGTGTCGGCTGCGTGTTTCGCCGCGGTGTCGCCTTGGGAGATGGCCGCGGCAATGCCGCCCTGCGCCCAGGCCGAGGATGCGCCCTCGCCGATGGGGGCGGCGGTCAGCACGGTCACCGGGCGCGGGCTGAGCTTGAGTGCGCAGAACAGGCCCGCGAGCCCGCCACCCAGGATCACGACGTCGTCGACGCCGCTGGAGGGGCGCGAGGGAGAGAGATCACCCGTCATGGGGCTGCCTCGATGAGGTTGCGGGGGGCGGCTCCGCCGCGCGGGCGACCCGCGCGGCGTGGCTGTGTTTGCGTCAGGCCGGCATCAAGCCTAGCTCTGCAGATTGATCATGCGTTCGACCGACCGGCGCGCCTTCTGCGCAATCGCCGGGTCGACGGTCACCGCATCGCGCATGTGGATCAGGCTGTCGAGGATCTTCGGCAGCGTGATGCGCTTCATGTGCGGGCACAGGTTGCACGGACGCACGTAGTTCACGCTCGGGGTTTCCGAGGCGATGTTGTCGGCCATCGAGCACTCCGTGACCAGCAGCACCTTTTCGGGAAGATTGGTCTTCACCCAGTCGATCATGCCGGCCGTGGAGCCGGTGAAATCGGCTTCGGCCACCACGTCGGGCGGGCATTCGGGATGCGCGATGATCTTCACGCCCGGATCGCTTTCGCGGTACTCGCGCATCTCCGTGCCCGTGAAGCGCTCATGCACCTCGCAGGCGCCGGCCCAGGTGAGAATCTCGACGTCCGTCTGGGCGGCGACGTTCTTCGCCAGATACTGGTCGGGGATCAGCAGCACCCGGTCGCTGCCCATGGATTCCACTACGGCAACCGCATTGGACGAGGTGCAGCAGATGTCGCACTCCGCCTTCACCGCGGCCGAGGTGTTCACATAGGTGACGATCGGCACGCCGGGATATTTCGCCCGCAGGCCCCGCACATCCTCCGCTGTGATGGATTCCGCCAGCGAGCAGCCCGCGTCCATGTCCGGGATCAGGATGGTCTTGTCGGGGTTGAGCAGCTTGGAGGTCTCGGCCATGAAGTGCACGCCGCACTGGACGATGACGTCGGCTTCCGACTTGGCCGCCTCCTTGGCAAGCTGCAGGCTGTCGCCCATGATGTCGGCGACCCCGTGGAAGATTTCCGGCGTCATGTAGTTGTGCGCGAGGATGACCGCGTTGCGCTCCTTCTTCAGCTTGTTGATGGCCGAGATATAGGGCGCATAGGCGGGCCACTCGATGGCCGGGATGATGTGCTTGACCTTCTCGTAGACGTCAGCGGTCTCGGCGGCGACTTCCGGCGTGTATTCCAGCGACGGCATCGCGACGGGCGGGAACGTACGCTCCGTTTTGCGGCTCGTCTGGGTCTCGGTCAGTCCGTTGAGCATCGCCATGACTGTCGTCCTTCCGATATATGCTCATTTTGAGCATAACAGGGGTATTAGAATAACCGGCGTCGTGCCGGCTGCGTGGTTCCCTTATGCTCACAAGGAGTTTTATAGGGGTTTTGCGCCGTGATTGCCAGTGCGGAATTAAAAAATCTATTTGCCGGCATCCGGTCCCGCCGCAGACGGGGCGTGGCGCGATCCGCTGCCGCAACGCCGGCAGCCGAGGCGACCGGCGGGGCGAATGTATAAGTGATTGTGATGCATAGCGTGAAGAAGATTCATTGTTCGTGATGCTTCGGTGCGCTTATAGAATTCCCCTCAGCTTCCAAACGCTACAGCCCCTCAGGGAGATCCGCCCCGTGTCCGATTCAACGCCTCAGGCTGAAACAGGTTCCGCGGTGCCCTTCTGGCGCTCTGTTCCGTTCATCATCCTTTGCGGCTGTGTCATCGCCACCATCTCCTTTGGCCCGCGCTCGGCGATGGGGCTGTTTCTCGCGCCGATGACCGAGGCCAAGGGCTGGACGCGCGAGATCTTCGCCCTGTCGATCGCGGTCCAGAACCTGCTGTGGGGCATCGGCCAGCCGATCGCCGGCGCGCTCGCCGACCGCTACGGCACCGGACGCGTGCTGGCCGGCGGCGGTGTGCTCTATGCGCTGTCGCTGTTCGCGATGAGCTGGGCGCCGTCGCCGCTGTGGCTGCATCTCTCCGCCGGCGTCGGCATCGGCATCGCGCTGGCCGCCTGTTCCTTCTCCATCGTGCTGGCCGCCTTCGGCCGCATCGTCACGCCGGCGCAGCGCTCGATCGCCTTCGGCATCGGCACCGCGGCCGGCTCCTTCGGCCAGTTCCTGTTCGCGCCGCTGGGTCAGGCGCTGATCTCCAACTACGGCTGGCAGCAGGCGCTGGTGCTGCTCGGCGGGCTCATGCTGGTGCTGCCGCTCTTCGCCATGGCGCTGAAGGGCAAGCCCGCGCCGCACGCCGTGCGCCCGGGCGAGAAGGACCAGTCGATGGTCGAGGCGCTCACCGAGGCCTTCGGCTACCGCAGCTACCTGCTGCTGGTCGCCGGCTTCTTCGTCTGCGGCTTCCACGTCGCCTTCATCACGGTCCACCTGCCGGCCTTCATCGTCGACAAGGGGCTCGACCCGAGCTGGGGCGGCTGGGCCATCGCGCTGATCGGCCTGTTCAACATCGTCGGTTCGCTGGTTTCCGGCGCGCTCGGCGGGCGGCTGCCCAAGCAGCTGATGCTGGCGGCGATTTATGCGGCGCGCGGCGTGGTCATCATGCTGTTCGTGCTGCTGCCGGTCACCCCGGTCACCGTGCTGGCGTTCTCCGCCACCATCGGCTTCCTGTGGCTGTCGACCGTGCCGCCGACCTCGGGCCTGATCGCGGTGATGTTCGGCCCGCGCTACATGGCGACCCTGTTCGGCTTCGCCTTCTTCTCGCACCAGATCGGCTCATTCCTCGGCGTCTGGCTCGGCGGCCTTCTCTACGACCGCACCGGATCCTACGACGTGGTCTGGTGGCTCGGCGTGGCGCTGGCGGCGTTTGCCGCGGTGGTGCACCTGCCGATCAAGGACAGCCCCGTCGCCCGCCTGATGCCGGCGGAGTAGACGATCGGCCGGGACTGCCCTTGCCCCGGCTTGCCGCCTTTGCGACAAATGCTCCCAAGGCATCACAAGCCGCAGCATCAAAAGGGAGGCGCCGCCGTGGACCGTTTCAAGGCCATCTGGATCACCAAAGACGAGGGTGAGAAGAAGCAGAACCCGGCGGCGGTCCGCGAGATCACGCTCGACGATCTGATGGACGGCGACGTCACCGTGCGGGTCGGGCACACCACGGTGAACTACAAGGACGGGCTGGCGGTCACGGGCAGGAGCCCCGTGGTGCGGCGCTTCCCGATGATCCCCGGCATCGATCTCGCCGGCACGGTCACCGCCTCGACCCGCGCCGAATTCAAACCCGGCGACGCGGTGCTGCTCAACGGCTGGGGCGTCGGCGAGACCCACATGGGCGCCTATGCCGGCATGGCGCGGCTTTCCGGCGACTGGCTGATCCCGCTGCCCAAGGGGCTGACGGGGGCTGAGGCCATGGCCATCGGCACGGCGGGTTATACGGCGATGCTCTGCGTGCTGGCGCTGGAGCGCGCCGGCGTGACGCCGGACAAGGGTCCGGTCGTGGTCACGGGGGCTGCGGGCGGTGTCGGCTCGGTCGCCATCGCGGTGCTGTCAAAACTCGGCTACACCGTCATCGCCTCCACGGGCCGCGCCTCGGAAGAGGCCTATCTCAGGGATCTCGGCGCCTCGGACATCATCGACCGGGCGGAGCTGTCCGAACCCGGCCGGCCGATGGGCAAGGAGCGCTGGGCCGGCGGCATCGATGTCGCGGGATCGCACACGCTCGCCAACGTTCTGGCGCAGACGCAGTACGGCGGGGCGGTGGCCGCCTGCGGGCTGGCGCAGGGCATGGACCTGCCGTCCTCCGTCGCCCCCTTCATCCTGCGCGGCGTGTCGCTTCTGGGCGTGGATTCCGTCATGGCGCCCAAGCCGCGGCGCATTGAGGCCTACGACCGGCTGGTTGCGGATCTCGACATGGCCAAGCTCGCCGAGATGACCACCCACATCGGTTTCGACGACATCATCGACAACGCCTCCGCCATCCTCGACGGCAAGATCCGGGGGCGGCTGGTGGTGGACATGGGGTGAGGGCCGCTTCGCCATAGCGGTCTCCTTGTCGGTTTTCGCGAGGGGAGATCCGGGCTAAGGTGCCGCTAGAGAAACGGCGAGGCCTTCCATGAACGTCAGCGGCCCCCTAGAAACCGGCAAAAGCGCAACGGTTGCCTCCGCCAAAAGGGCGGGTAAAGACTCGTCAGTTTCTGGCGCCTCGAGTTCGGCGGTCGCGTCTTCATCCACTTTTTTCGATCGCGTAAAGCTCCGCCGCGAATGGAGGCGCCATGCCGCGTGGGCCGGGACGGCCAGCGCCTTGGTTGGTCTTGCCAGCGACTTCTTTTCCGCCATTGGCCCCGTCGCGGGCTACGCCGCTCTCCTTGCGGTTACGTTGGCCGTGCTTCTCGTTGCTGCCGGAGTGGTGCGCCAGTCCTGGGCGGGCATGTGCCGCCGCTGCGCGCTCTATGCATTGGCCCTCGTTCTTGTCACCGGCGGCTTGTTCTGTTTCCAACGCTGGACCGGCAACGACAGCGGTTTTCTCACGGAAGTCGAGACCGTTCGCGAATTGCGTGCGGCGCTGGGACTGGCAAAGCTGGAGGCAGACATCGCGGCTCTAGGTGATGGGCAAGATGCGATTGCGCAGACGCAGGACGACCATGGGCGCATGTTGGAGCGCGTGATTGCGCAGAACGAGGGCATGCGACGCATGCTCGAACAACTCGCCCAACGCGGCGACACGGCCCGCGCCGAAGAGGCGGGCATCGATCCCAAGGCGATTATCGAGTTGGCGCGGCGCGTCGATGCGGCCGTTTCGGACGCGGACGCCGCCATGGCCGAGCTGGAGCGCGCGGTCGAAATCGCCATCGAGGTCGCGGCGGAAGGACGGCGCGGGAGCAACACGGGCGATTTCGTTGATACAGTTCTGGCCCGCATCGCGGAGAAATCCAATGCGGGCGACTATGACGCGGCGGCGCATGAGGCGGATGAGGCCTTCGCGCAGTGGCAGCGCGAGGAGGCCGAACGCCGGCAGGCGGCGGATCAGAGCGGGTTGAAGCTTTTGCAGGCCGGCCTCAACCAGGACATCCTGCGCCGCGACCCCGCCTCCGCTGCCAACCGCATCGTCCGCATGGTCGGCTTGCAGCATAAGGCCGCCGATCGTTTTCAGGCCCTGCGCGCCAAATGGAGCGAATGGAAAGTTCGCGGCCGTGACAAGGGCCTGAATTTCGATCTGGAAGTCGCGATCGAGCTGGCGCGGCGCTCACAAGACCTGGCGGTCGGTTCACAAGAAACGGGCATTGCCTTGAATGATCTCGGCACCACGTTGCACGTGCTTGGCAACCGCGAGAGTGGGACGGCGCGGCTGGAGGAGGCGGTTGCAGCCTATCGTGCGGCTCTTGAGGAGCGGACTCGCGACCGCGCGCCGCTGGACTGGGCGATGACACAGATGAATCTCGGCAATTCGCTCTTAAGCCTTGGTGAGCGTGCGAGCGACACGGCGCGGCTGGACGAGGCGGTGGCGGCTTATCGCTTGGCACTCAAGGAGCAATCCCGCGAGCGGGTGCCGCTGGACTGGGCGATGACGCAGAACAATCTTGGCAACGCGCTTCAGACTCTCGGTGAACGCGCGGGCGGGACAGCGCGGCTTGAAGAGGCGGTAGCGGCCTATCGCTTGGCGCTAAAGGTGCAAACCCGCGAGCGCGTGCCACTGGCCTGGGCAATGACGCAGAACAATCTTGGCAATGTGCTTCAGACTCTCGGCGCGCGAGAAAGTGGAACAGTCCGGCTTGAAGAGGCGGTTGCGGCCTATCGCTCTGCGCTCACGGAGCGCACTCGCGAGCGTGTGCCCTTGGCCTGGTCGATGACGCAGAGCAATCTCGGCAATGCGCTCACGCGCCTTGGCGAACGCGAGAGCGGGACGGCGCGGCTGGAGGAGGCGGTGGAGGCCTATCGCGCGGCGCTGGAGGAGCAGACCCGCGAGCGCGTACCGCTCGACTGGGCGATGACGCAGAACAATCTCGGCGCTGCGCTTCGGACAATCGGTGCCCGCGAGAGCGGGACGGCGCCGCTTGAGGCGGCGGTGGCAGCCTTCCGCGCGGCGCTTGGGGAGCTGACTCGCGAGCGCGTACCGCTCGACTGGGCGATGACGCAGAACAATCTCGGAAATGCTCTTAAGAGTCTCGGAGCACGAGCAGGTGAAATAGCCTTATTGGAACAGGCTGCTGCTGCTCATCGTCGGGCTCTCGGGGAGTTCACTCGCTCGGTTGCGCCTCTCCGCTGGGCATCGACACATGACAATTTGGGCAGCGCTCTTACAGAGTTAGGCGTACGCGAAAGTGGTTTGGTTCACTTGGAGGAGGCCGTGGCTGCCTATCGCATGGCCCTTGAGGAACGTGCCCTGTCACGTTTGCCCATCGACTGGGCGATGACGCAAACCAATCTCGGGATCGTATTGAGGATACTCGGCAAGCGCAGCGGAGACCGCGCATTTGTGGAAAATGCAGTGGCAGCTCATCGTGGCGCGGTGGAGGTTTTTGCCGCTTCCGGAGCGTCGCACTATCTGGCCGTCGCGCAAGAAGAGTTGGCGAAAAATCTGGCCTTGATTGAGCAGTTGCGCAAACACTGAGCGCCCTCGGAATCTACATTCCAAATCATTTCAGGTGCCCCCTTCACTCCGCCGTCGCCGCGCCCTTCAAAAGTCGCTGATACAGCGCGCCGATGCCGATCAGCACCACGCCGAGGCCGAGGAAGGAGAGCGCGCGCCAGATGCCGGTGAGGCCGTCCATGTCGATGACGAACACCTTGACGATGGTCAGCGCCACCAGAGCGGCGGAGGCATTGCGCAGCAGCCGCGATCCGGTGCGGAAACCCGCCAGCAGCAGGGCGATGCCGAGGATCAGCCAGACGGCGGAATAGGCATAGAGCTCCGCATCCAGCACGTCGCCGAGATCGAGCCGCGGCCGGTGGAACAGCGCGCGCACCTCGAGATTGATCCAGGCGAAGGCCAGCGCCACGGCAAGCGTCGCGGCGATCTTGACGTACCAGGCGGGCCGCTTGCCGCGTGACAATGCCGCCAGCGCACCGCAGAGGATCGCGGGCAGCAGATAGGCCGGGATCAGCAGGTTGAAGATTGCGTTCGAGCCGATCGGCTCGCCGCTGAACAGCGGGTTGAACAGCACCAGATGCACGGCGGCGATGCCGAGCATGCCGAGCGCGCCGAGCAGCGTCGCTGCGGCGTCGATCACCACACCGCCGGTCTTGCCGTGCAGGTGCTGCAGCCCCAGCGCGCCGGCCAGCGCCAGCAGCGTATAGAGGCTCTGCTCGCGCAGTGTGTCCGCGTCGGCGTAAAAATCGCCGCCGTTCATGGCGTGGTGGATCAGCACGCCGATGGTGGCCAGCGTGAAGACGATCGTCAGCGCTTCAAAGATCTGCTGCGGCAGGTCGCGGGCGCGGTGGCCCAGCAGCCAGGCCGTCAGCCCGAAGGCGAGCGCGGGCACGCCGTAGCCGTAGAGCAGCCAGTTGAACACCGGCGTGGTGCCGAGCGCATCGCCCGCGATGCTGGGCTCGCGCAGCACCATCTCGCAGCACAGGGCGGCGACAGCGACGGCCAGCCAGCGCAGCACGGGCAGGGGCTTGCGTGTCTCCACCCAGGCGATCGCCGTGGTGAGCAGCGCCAGGCCGACGACCAGCCAGCCGTGCTCGAGCAGGATCGCCATGCCGCCGACCAGTGCCGCGATGGAGGCGATGGCGTAGGCCGCGATGGCCGCGTCGCGGTGGCGCGCGTCCTGGGCGAGCCGGGTCTCCAGCAGAGCGGTCAGCGCGGCGAAGCCCGCCGCCATGGCCAGCGCCACGGAACCGAACAGCGTTTCCAGCTCGAATATGTCCGTGCGCAGATAGGCGATGGCGAGGATGACAAGCGGCGTGGCGGTGCCGGCGGCGGCCAGCGCCCAGCGGCCGGCCGAACGCAGGGAACCGAGAATGCCGGCGGCGGCAAACAGCGCCGCGAAGCCCGTGCCGAAGCGCAGGAAGCTGTCCGTCTGCGGGTTCTGCAGGGCGTTGAGCAGGCGCGGGTCTCCGGCGATGTCGTCGGCCAGGATGTCGGGAGACAGCGGCACGTCCCAGGTGAGATAGGCGAGCGCGCCGAGCGCCGCTGCCCCAGCGCCGCGCCGGCGGCAGCCGGCCATTCGCTGGCGATGACCAGCAGCGCCGCGCAGGCGATCACCAGGGTGGCGACGGAGAGCGTCCCGAATGAATCGATCTGCAGCAGATACAAGACGGGCAAGGCATGGGCCGCGAGCACGCCCGCCGCCAGCCAGTCCGGCGTCGCGCGCGCGTCGCTGGCATCGCGCGGATGCAGGCTGACGACGAAGATGAAGGCCGCGATGCCCAGCACCGCCAGATCGTAGAGCGCCAGGTTTCCGGCATCCGCCGGACCCGAGGCAAAGGCCAGCACATGCGCCCAGAACACCGCGCCGCCGGCGCCCGCGATCGCCAGCCAGCGCCAGCGGCGGATGCGCGCGACGCCATAGGTGGCGAGCGTCACGAACAGGCCGTAGAAGGCCAGCGGCAGCACGGCCGGCTCATCGGATGTGACCAGGAACGGCACGACGTAGCAGGCGATGAGGCCGAAGCTCGCCACGGCGGGGCCGTGCAGCACGGAGGCCGCCAGCGTCAGCAGCGCCACGCTGCCCAGGAGCACGAAGGCCGTGGCCGGGCCGATCAGATCGTAAAGCGCGTGCGCGGCGAAGACGCTGGCGAATGCCGTGGTGATGCCCGCCAGCGTCAGCACGCCGGGGATATAGGCCCGCCCGGCCGTATTGGCGGCGATGCCGCCCGCGCCGCGGCGGGTCCATTCGCCCGCGCCAATCAGCGCCAGCGCAAGGGCCGCGCCGCAGAGCACGCGCGCCAGCGGCGTCAGCAGGCCGCTTTCAATGGAATAGCGCACCAGGAAAATGCCGCCGAAGACCAGGGCGATGCCGCCGATCCACACCGTCCAACTCGCCCCGAAGCGTTCCTCGAAGGCGCGTTTGGGCGCGGCAGGCGGCGAGGGCGGCGCAGGCGGCTCCGAGGCAGCCTCACTGCGCACGCCCGGCACCGATGCGGCTGCCGCGCGCGCGGGGACTGCTTCCTCGCGGGGGCGGCTTTTATCGAGGGGGTTCAGCGGACGTCTCGCGTGGCGGTCCGGAAGGCGCTTCGCGCGGTGCCGCGGCCTGCGCGCTGGCGGCCGGCGGCGCGGCCTTCAGCTTCGCTACCTCGGCTTCAAGCCTGTTGATGCGATCGCGCAGATCGCCGCTGCGCAGCCAGGCGACAAACCCCAGGATCGCGCACAGCACCAGGGCCAGCAGGAAAAGGATGGCGAAGACAAAGATGCTGTCCAATGCGGTGCCCGTCCGGTTCGAATAGCTGTCATGATCGACGGCTCACAAGAAACCGTTCGCGCATAAACCGCAAGCCGTGCTGCAGCAATCGCGCGTCATGGCGCGGGAAAAATCATGCAGGTTTCCGTGCCATGGGCGTAGAGCGTGCCGTCGGCATCGCGCAGGCTCGCCTCCGACGTCGCCATGCGGCGGCCGCGGTGAATGATCCGGCCCTCGCAGACGAGCTCGCCCGTCGCTTCGGTGATCGGGCGGACGCAGTTCACCTTGAACTCCATGGTGGTGTATCCCTCGCCGGCCGCCAGTGTCGAATGCACCGCGCAGGCGAGGGCCGAATCCAGCAGCGTCGCCGTCCAGCCGCCGTGCACGGTGCCAAGCGGGTTGTAGCTGTCGAACGTCGGCGTGCCGGCGAAGACCGCGCGGCCGTGCTCGGCCTCCCTGAGCGCGAAGCTCAGCGTGCGGGCGATGGGCGGGGCGGGTAGCCTGGCGTCGATGATACCCTGCAGCACCTCGAGCCCGGTCTTGCCGGCGGCATCCCCGGGCGACACCACGCCGTATGTCCGTTCGCTTGCGCCATCCATGTCCGTCCCTCATGTTTTAGGTGCTGATACACTCAATTTCTGGCATTGTGATCCGCAAGCGATGGTATCACAAGAATTACGTGTACCAACACGTATTTCATCACGCGCCACCACCCCGTTTCGCGAGTATGCCCATGGTTGAGGATCTGAAATGCACCTGCTACCGGCTGCGGCGCGCCGACCGCCGGGTGACGCGCCTGTATGACGCCGCGCTGGAGCCCAGCGGGGTGACCATCGTGCAGTTTTCCATCCTTGCGGCGCTGGCGCGGGACGGCGACAGCGGCATCACCGCGCTGGCCGACTCCCTGGGCACCGAGCGCACCACCATGACGCGCACGCTGGAGCGCATGCAGGCGCTGGGCTGGATCGGGCCGGTGGACGGCGGGGATGCGCGGATGCGCGCGCAGCGGCTGACGGAGGAGGGCCGCGCGGTCTATGGCCGGGCGGCGGGGCACTGGCGGCGGGCGGAAAGCGCGATGGCGCGCGGTATGGGCGCGGATCGGCTGGCGCTGCTGTGGCAGCTTCTGGGGGAGGCGGAAGACGCCGCGCGGGGCATTGCCGGGAAGAACGGCCGCCAGTCCTAAATAAAAGGGCGCTTTACCGCCCTCCGACCCTGAGCCCGGGCGCGGGGCGCTCGCGCAGGATCTCGCGGCGGAAGCGGAACAGCGCCGCCGGACGGCCGCCTGTGCTGGTGGAGGCCGCGCCGGTCGGTTCCACCAGTTCGGCCGTCTCCACAAGGCGGCGGAAATTCTGCTTGTGCAGGTGGCGGCCGGAAATCGCCTCCACTGTGCCCTGCAGCTCGGTCAGCGTGAATTCGGGCGGCATCAGCTCGAACACCACGGGGCGGTATTTCAGCTTGCCGCGCAGCCGCGAAATCGCGGTGGCGAGGATCCGCCGGTGGTCGAACTGCATCGGATGGCCCAGCGCGATCGGCGTGTCGAGCACGCAAGGCCGCCCGTCGCGGCGCGCTTCTTCCAGCAGGCCCGCCTCGTAGAGCAGTTCGTAGCGCTCCAGCACGCGCTCCTCGTCCCACGGGCTGCCGTCGCCGCCGAACGACAGCCGCAGCCGGTCCTTGCGCCGCTGGCCGCGCCGCGCGTCGGGACCCGGTCCGCCCGCCGTGGTCCATTGCTCCAGCGCGGGCAGGATGAACGCGTCGAGCATGTCCGGCCGGCCATCGCGCCAGTCCTCCCATGGAAAATAGCCGTACCAGGGCCGCCAGTTGGCGTTGGCCATGGTCAGCGCCTCCTCGGATTCCGGGCTTTGCCGCGTCAGCGCCAGATAGCCGACGGAGACCACATGCGCGCGGGCATCGTCGGGCTGCGAGTGCCGGCCGCGGTCGCCGAAGGTGTAGAGCTGCTCCACATGGCCGATGTTGAGCGCGGTCTGCGCCTCCACCCAGGAGCGCAGGCCGATCTCGAAGGTGCGGTGGCGTAATGGATCGAAGGGGCCGAAGGGCAGCGCCTCGCGCGCGCCGCTGCCGACCACGAGCACCATGGGCGCGGGGCCGAGCACGGACACGATGACGGCGTTGAGGCCGATTTCGATGGCCCGCGTCGTATCTTCGTTCATTGCGGCGTCACTCCGCCGAACCGAAGTACAGCTCAAACGGCTCGCCCTCATAGGCGTCCGCGCCGCGGCCGATGCGGCCGATCGCGGCCACCATGCGCCCCTCGCGGCCCAGCAGGTCGTCGGCCAGGTGAACCAGCCGGGCATTGGGCGTCGCGGACGGGGAGGCGGCGCGCAGCGCCTGGGCGATCGTTTCCTCATCCAGGTCGGGATTGCGGGCGCAGGCGGTGATATAGGCCGCCGCCGTCGAGCGGCTGATCCCGGCGAAGCAATGCACCACCAGCGGCGTGGTGGCGTCCCAGTTCAGCACGAAACGCAGCAGCGAAATCACGTGGATCTCGCTTGGCGGCACCATGCCGGGAAGCGGCGACAGGATATCGTTGAAGCCGAGAAACAGATGGTTTTCCTCGGCGATCCGCGCCGGCCGTTCCACCGGCGTGTTCTCGTTGATGAGAGTCAGCAGATGCCGCGCGCCGGTGCGTTCGACGGTCTCATGCAGGCGCGAGAGGGAGCAGACGTGAAGCATGGCGATCCGGTTGTTGCGCCTGACGCAGGCGGTTCTGTGGTGCGGCGTTGGGTCAGTGCCCAAGCAAATCTAGGGCCGGAACGTGAAATCGCCACCCCGCGATCGTATCATTTTGCATGCGCTTGCTGCAGCAGGGCGTCGAGCTCGCCGAAACGGTCGAGAAACCGGGCCTGCGCCAGCGCCACGGGCCAGGGTTCCAGGCCAAGCCGCAGCCGGCCATGGGCGTCGGCATCGAAACCGCGCGGACGGCCGAACAGCCTGCCTGCCTCCTTGTCGTCAAATCCGGCGAGCTCGATGGCTTCGAAATAGGCGGAGACGAGATCGGCGCGCTTGGCCAGTTTCTTGATCTTCTGCGGCAGCACGGCCGGCAGGCCGAAGCGCAGGTGGATGGCCCGCTGCAGCCGCTCCTCCACGGCCTTGTAGTCGCCGCCGAGCACGGTCTTGAACGGCGAGATCATGTCGCCGATGACGTATTCCGGCGCGTCGTGCAACAGCACTGCCAGCCGCCAGCGCGGCTCCAGCCCCGGATCCATCCGCACCGCCAGATCCTCCACCACGATGCAGTGCTGGGCGACGGAAAACGCGTGTTCGCCGAGTGTCTGGCCATTCCAGCGCGCGACGCGGGCCAGCCCGTGCGCGATGTCGGCGATCTCCACGTCGAGCGGCGAGGGATCGAGCAGGTCAAGCCGGCGGCCCGACAGCATCCGCTGCCAGGCACGCGCTCCCGCCGACACACGATCCGCAGCCATCAGGACCGGCTCCGCATGAACAGGACGGCAATCACGGGGCTTCGTCTCCGGCCTCGGGCCAGGTGAAATTGGCCCATGCGGGCAGGCTGAGGGTCAGCGCGACGCCGTCGGCAAGGATCGGGACGCCCGCGGCCTGCGCCTCGGCCGCGCGGTCGATGCGCACCAGCGCCAGCCCGTTGGCGCCGTCGGTGGACCCGAGCGTGCCGATGGACTTGCCGTTTGCCATGATGTCGGTGCCCGCGCCGGGCAAGGCGCCCGCGCCCGCTGCCTGGACGATCCTGCGCCGCGCCGTGCCGCGATGGTGGACGCGCGAGACCACTTCCTGGCCCACGTAGCAGCCCTTCTTGAAGGCGACGCCGTTGAGCCCGTCCATGTCAGCGTCATGCGGGAATGTCTGGTCGAAGGCGAAATCGCTGCCGCCGTGCGGCACCCCCAGCGACACCCTGTGGGCGTGATAATCGGATGTCTCGCCGACGGTCAGCCCCGAGGCCTTGATGATCGCGTCGGCATCGTCGCGCGCCACGACGGCGCGCAGGCCTAACGCGGCAAGGCGCGGATCGGGCACCGCATGCGGTGGCAGGGTCGCGCCGTCCACATCCCCCCAGGCGGCGATCACGCACAGCGTGTCGGAAACGTCGGCAACCTCCACCTTGGCCCGCAGCTTGTACATGGCGAGGCGCTTGGCCGCCGCCGCGGCGCTGCCCGCGTCGAGGTCCAGCAGATAGCGCTTGCGGCCGAAATCGCTGCTCATGGTGATGAGAAAGTCGAAGATGATCCTGCCCTGCGGCGTCAGCAGCGCGCCGTAGGCACCGGATTCGAGCGTGTCGATGTCGCAGGTTACCAGCCCTTGCAGGAACGCCTGCGCGTCCTCGCCGCTGACACGGATCACGCCCCGGTCGCCGAGTTCGCAGATAGTGCCGTCCGCCATGATGCCGCCGCCTCCATGCTTCTGGTTACCCGTTTGGGATAGGGGAGAAAGTGGCTGGGAGCAAGGCGGGCACCCACGTACCCGGAGCCTGCACGGGCCGGCCCCCTGCCTTCGGGCACTCAGTCGCCGGCGACGAAATAATGCAATGTGCCGTCGGGACCGATGCCGACGCGGTAAAAGATGTAGGCGCCGAAGCTCTTCATGTCCTCGTAGTCGGCGGCGGTGAGCAGCTTGTACATCTCGACCATCTGCCGCGCGTCCAGCTTGTCGAGCGGATAGCGCGCGAAATAGGGCCAGATGTACATTTCCTGCGGGGTGCCGGCGTCCACATGCACCCAGCCGGCTTCCAGAACCTCGATGAGGATGGCGAGCAGCTCCCGGCCCTCGTCGTCGCCGGAGGATTGCTTGAGGAAGGCGATCGGATCGTCGATGCTGCCGAAACTCAGCGTCGGCATCACTTCATTGGCTTCCAGCACCGGGCGCAATCGTTCGATGTCGCCGCTGGCGGCCGCGTCCAGCATCTGCGCGCGCATCCGCTGCACGGGTTTCGGCAGGTCTATGTCGCCATAATAGACAACCGGTGCCTCGACCTCCGCGTCGGGCGCCTCCTGCGGCGGCGAGACCTCCAGCTCCTGGGCGCCGGTCGCCGGGTCGGGTGTTTCCGGCTCCACGAGAATGCTTTCGGTCTTCACCGCGGCCGCCGAGGCCGGTGCGCCGGCGCTGATGATCAGCACACCCGCGAGAGCTCCCGCGAGCGCCCGCCCGGCGCCTTGCGGCAAGAGCCAGCGCGGCTGTCCGACAGCGTCTTGCGGCGGCAGGGCGGTCGTCTTCGGCATGCGGTCTTGCATTTCGGTCTCCGGGCGTCGTGCCGTTTGCGGGCGGAGCCGGGCGCTGGGCCCGGTGTGCGATTGTGTGGCGGCATCATACAGCGCCATCCGCCGTTGGCATAACCACAGATGGACACATGTGACGTGCGGGCTTGATATCCAAGCAATAAAGTTTGATCGCGGGCAGTTGTCGCGCGTCCGGCCATTGCGTATGGCTGGGTGCGGGCGCCACCGGAAAACGGACTGTATGTGCAAGGGGCTGACGGCTTGATCGATCCAACACTTTTTGCGACCGGCATGGCCATCGGCATCGCCATTTCCGCGCCCGTCGGCCCGGTCAACGTGATGGCGATCCAGCGGGCGTTGCGGTTCGGGTTTTTCAACGGGCTGTTCGCCGGCGCGGGCGCGGCCATCGCCGACGCGCTGTTCGCGGGCGCGGCCGCCTTCGGCGTGAGCGCCGTGTCGCAGTTCATTTCCGGGCATCACATGCTGATCCAGGCGGTGGGCGGCGTGCTGCTGCTCGTCTTTGGCGCGCTGACCTGGCGCATGCACCCGCATCTCGACGACGGCGGCGGCGGCGGAACGGGGCGGCTTTCAGGCCTGCTGACAGCCTTCGCCATGACCATCACCAACCCCGGCGCGGCGCTGGGCTCGGTCGCGCTGATCGGCGCGCTCGGTCCGCTTGCGCCGGATGGCGACGACGCGGCGGCGGCGGTGATGCTGGTCCTCGGCGTGATCGCGGGCGGCGTGCTGTGGTGGGTGACCGTGGCGGGCATCGCGACGCGGCTGCGTGACCGGGCGACGGACGCCTGGCTGGAACGCATCAACCGGATCGCCGGCGCGGCCCTGATCGTCTTCGGCGCCGTGGTGCTGGCTCAACTGGCCTATGCGCTGGCGCGCTGAGCGGAACAGCCGTCGGTGAAACAGAAACGGCGCCGCGATGCGGCGCCGGAAATGGCGTTCGTGTCGGCTCGTGCCGGGTCTACTGCAGCGTGCGGTTGACCGTATATTCGCCCTGCAGGATGCGCTGCGGCAAGGCCTCCGCCAGCTCTGCGACGGCGGTCTCGCCATAGGCGGCGACCAGGTCGATCAGCGCCGTGAACAGGGCTGCCTGGGCGACCGCGTCGGCATCGATGCCATCCGCAATGGCATCGGCCCAGGCGTCGCTGATATAGCTCATGGCCATCCGGCGTTCGTCTTCCGCCTGAGCACGTTCTTCAGTCTCTTCCCAGGTGACGTCGTCGTCTTTATCGCTGATCATAAAAAAAACCGCCGCTGTCTGGTTCCCGAACTCTTTTCGGGACCTCCCCATCTCCGAATCAAAACCTATCATGCATTGAGCGCCTTGCGCATCGGGAACGTTTAGCAAGTGTTAATAACCAATGAAAAATTTGACAGAAGAGGTTAACGCTTAGGTCGTATTTGGCGGAAAGCCGTGGTCTTTGGCCCCCTGACCGGGGTACCGCGGCGCCTGTTGCGTTTTTCGGGGGAAATCTTTCGCGGCACTTCCGGCCAAGCGGAAGGATGCTGCGCCATCCGGCGCGTCAGCGGCTGTAGCGGGTGGCGATCTCGTCCGCCAGAGCCTGGCCTTCGGTCATGTAGCGCTCGGTGGAGCTGCGCGCCGACGGCGTGCATTCGCGATAGACCGAGGCGAAGCTGCGGTAGCCGCGGTTGAACCGGTCGACCAGCTTGTGCCGCCGCGCCGGCTCATCGGCCTCGACCTCAAGGAGCGCGTTCATCCGGTCCCGCCAGACGGTGCCATCGGTCGCCCCGCACAGCGCGCGCAGATAGTGGATCGCGCCCAGCACCTCGGAAAGCCGCATCAGGTCGTCTTCGTAGGGCGGCTGTTCGTTGTTGCTCTGCGCATGCGAATGCCGCGCGCCGGGTGCGGCAAGCACGGCGATCATTGCGGCAACGAGAACGAAGCGGGTGCGGGTCATGGCGGGATAATGGGCGCAGGCCCGCGGCCTTTCAAGCGCTGATGACATCCGCGGAGCCGCGATCCCCCGAATGGTGCGGCACCGTGCGGGCACGCTCAGCGTCGCGACAGGGCGATGGCGCGGCGCGCCCGCTCCGCGGTGCCCGGCGTCATGGCGTCGGCGGCGTCCAGCGCGGCGAGGGCCGCGGTGTCGGCCCACATCACCGCCTCCGCGTCATCGGCGGCGATCGCCTCGCCCGCGCCGGGGCGCACGACGAAAACGGTGAGCACGAAATGCCGCTCGATGCGGCCCGCCGCGTCGCGGCTGATCATGTCGAAGGCTTCCAGAAAGTCGACGATCTCGCCCGAAAGCCCCGTTTCCTCGGCCAGTTCGCGCAGCGCAGCCTGATGCAGCGTTTCGCCGAGTTCCACAAGCCCGCCGGGCAGGCTCCAGGCGCCCCGGTAGGGCGGCTTGCCGCGTTTGACCAGCAGGATCGTGCCATCGCGGCAGCACGCGGCGCTGACGCCAACGAACGGACGGTCGGGAAAGGCGCGCGGGTCAGGAGGCGTCATGGGTATCCGAATGTCGGCCCGGTGCGGCGGAAAGAGCGTCTCGGCGAACCGGAACTACGCGAACAGCGCGTCGATGTCTTCCTGTGAGGATTCGACTTCCGCCTCGATTTCGATCTGCGCGCTGACGTCGTGACCATGGATCACGCCGCCGGCGGAGGCAAGCAGCGGCTTCAGCCGGTTGCACGCGCGCTGGGCGGTGATGGCGATATCATTGGTGGCGGCGGGATCGAGTTCGGAGAGCTGTTCCTGGGTGGCGATGACCTCGCGCTCGACCTCGGTGATCAGCGTGTCGAAGGTCGCGCGGGCCGCCTGCGGCGCGGCTTCATAGGCGCGCACCGCGAGCGCCTTTTCCGTGAACCCCGAGCACTGGAAGTGCTCCTGATAGGTGCGCGGACGCCATGCGAGCACGTCTGCCGTGCAGTCCGGCATGGCCGGCAGCAGGTCGAACAGCATGATGACTTCGTTGAAGTGATTCAGGTAGTCGGTCGCGAGTCCGGTGGTGGGATTGATGTTGGCGTGAGCGAGCCTTTCGGCGCTCAACTCTCCGACCCCGATTGTGTCCACAAGATCGGACATGCGAATGCGTCTCTCCTGAATGACTTCAAATCACCATAAGGCTGTTGTATTGCCAATTGATTACCCGTCAAAGTGGACCCCTCGAGGGTGTTGCGTAACGCCGGTGTGTCCGCCGACGACCTGTAAGAATTATCCATGTTGAATCCGGTGAACGAGCCATGTGTGGACGCTATTCCCTGAAAGACAGCCCCACGGACGTGCGGGCGCGCTTTCTGTATGGCGAGCAGCCGAACTTCCCGCCGCGCTACAACATCGCGCCCACCCAGCCGATCGCCATCGTCCGCGCGCAGCACGGCGCGCGGCATTTCGCGCTGGTGCGCTGGGGACTGATTCCCGGCTGGGCCAAGGATCCCTCCACACTGCCGCTGCTGATCAACGCGC
The DNA here is from genome assembly GCF_003432385.1 of Breoghania sp. L-A4. Lineage (NCBI taxonomy): Bacteria > Pseudomonadati > Pseudomonadota > Alphaproteobacteria > Hyphomicrobiales > Stappiaceae > Breoghania > Breoghania sp. L-A4. Next base: position 1,119,853 of record NZ_CP031841.1, read on the forward strand.
GCTCGGAGACGGCGCTGGTGAAGCCGGCGTTTCGCGGCTCCATGCGCCATCACCGCTGTCTCATTCCCGCCAACGGCTTCTACGAATGGCGGCGCGGCCCCGGCGGGGCGAAGCAGGCCTACTGGATCGCGCCGAAGGACGGCGGTCTCGTGGGGTTCGCGGGGCTGTGGTGCGACTGGATGGGCGCGGACGGCAGTGAAATCGAGACGGCGGCCTTCCTCACCACGCAGGCGAACGCCACCGTCGCGCCCATCCACGACCGCATGCCGGTGGTGATCGATCCCGCCGATTTCGACCGCTGGCTGGACACCGCGGATGTCAGCGCCAAGGAAGCGGCGCAGATGTTGAAACCGGCGCCCGACGACCTCTTCGCCGCCACCCCCATCTCGTCGCGGGTGAACAAGGTCGCCAACGACGATCCCGACATCCTGACGCCGGTGGATCCCGAACCGGACGCTCCGCCGAAGCCTGTGCGGCAGGCGCGCAAGACGGCGAACGATCAGTTCGATCTGTTCTGAGGCCGGACGTCCCGTTCGATCCTTTGCGCTGTCCTTTTGCACCGATCGTCTCTATCAAGGCGCCAGATTTTCAATGCTCCCGGCGACGGATCCCGGGGCCCATGCGAGTTGAACCATGCCGGAAACGCCCCCCGAGCTTGACGCGGCCGCGGACCACGATTTCGACGAGGAGGCGCTGGCCGAGGCCTACAACCGGGGTCTCGCGGCGGAGAAGGCGGGAAGGCCTGATGAGGCGGCGTGCGCCTATCGCCAGGCGCTGGCGATCGACCCGGCCGATCACGGCGGCGTCTCGATCCGGCTGGCGGCGCTCGGGCTGGGCGAGGCGCCTGAAAAAATGCCCGACGCCTATGTCGCGACGCTGTTCGACCAGCACGCCGACGCCTTTGACGACATCCTCGTCGGTCAGCTCGGCTACGGCGTGCCGGGGCTCATGCGCGCCATGCTGGAGCTCCACGCGCCCGGCATTCATAGGCGCGTGCTGGATCTGGGCTGCGGCACCGGGCTTTCCGGCGCGGCGCTGCGTGACATCGCGGATCACATTACCGGCGCGGATCTGTCCGAGCGCATGGTGGAGACCGCCTACGACCGGGGCGTCTACGAGGATCTCTACACCGGCGAGGCGGTGTCGTTTCTCGAGGAGTTCGAGGAGGAGGACGGCTCGCGCCCCAGTTGGGACCTGATCGTCGCCACCGACGTGTTTCCCTACCTCGGCCGCATCGAGCCGATTATCAATGGCGCGGCGGCGCGGCTGACCCCCGGCGGATTGTTCGGCTTCTCCACCGAGACGCTGGGCGAGGTCGATTTCGGCGGCAGGTCCTACACCGTGGGCGCCAAGCAGCGCTTCGCCCATGCGGCGGACTATGTGCGCACGGTTCTGGAGGCCAACGGCTTTTTCATTCTCGCCATGGACGACATCACGGTGCGCCTGGAAGAGGGCACTCCGGTGCCCGGTCACCTGGTGCTCGCCAGGCTCGGGCAGCACAGGGCTTGATAAGTGGACAAATGTCACCAGGTATGATAGACAAATGTCCATGTCTCATGCCCAGCGGAAACCGCCCATGCCCGCCGCTCGCGCCGAAATCTCCGATCTGAACGATGACGCCCAGGCCGCGCACAAGCGGGCCTACGTCAAGGCGATGGCGCGGCTGGCCGACGCCTGGGGCGTGACGCAAACCGAGATCGCGGATCTTCTGTGCATCTCGGCGAAGCAATGGAGCCGCATCCGCCAGCACCCGGAGCAGTTCCGGCTCAATCAGGATCAGTTGACCCGCATGAGCCTGCTTCTGGGCATGTTCAAGAGCCTCAATCTGGTGTTCTCCAAGCCGCTTGCCGACGAATGGGCCAAACGCGTGAATACCGGAGCGCTGTTTGGCGGCCAGACGCCGGTGCAAGTCATGCGTGCGGGCGGCATTCCCGCGATGATGGATGTGCGTCACCATCTGGACGCCTTGCGCGGCGGGGTCTGATGCCGCTCCCGGTTGCCCAGGTCGCGCAGATGCGCACGGTGAGGCTGGTGACGAGCGGCCGGCTGAAACCGCCGGTACTCGCGGAACTTGTCGATGACGAGGCGGAGCTCGCGGCGATCGCCAATCTGGAAATGCTCACCAGCGCGCGCGCCCGCGCCCAGCACCATCAGGTCGCGCTCGATGTCGATCCGGCGGAGCTGTTGACGCAAAGCCAGACGCAATACGGCTGGACCTACGTCAACGCCGCCTTCTGCTACACGCGCGCCACCGGCAACCGTTTCAACGGCCCCCAGCGCGGCGCGTGGTACGCGAGTTTCGAGGTGGAGACGGCGCAGGCGGAAGTGGCGTTTCACCTGACGCGCGAGCTTGAAGCCACGAACTGCTTCGTCAACGAGACCGACTACGCCGAGCTTCTTGCCGATTTCATCGGGCCGTTCCATGACGCGCGCGGTCTGCCTGCCGGTGAGGGTATTCTGCATCCCGATCCCGGCATCGGTTATCCGCAAGGGCAGGGGCTCGCGGCGGATCTGCGCGCCCGCGATTCAAACGGGATCGTCTATCCATCCCTGCGCAACCCCGGCGGAACCTGCCTTGCGTGCTTCAAGCCGATTTGTGTGCAGAACGTCACCCAGGGCGGGCTGTGGCGGATGGTCTGGCGCGGCGGCCGGGAGCCAGAGATTTCCCGCGTCGGCAGCGTTGCGGGCTAAATTTCCCCGGCTTCCTCAAGAACCTTGCGCGCCACGCGAAAGCATTCCAGCGCCAGCGGCACGCCGGCGTAGATGCCGACGGCGTGCACGGCGGCGCGGATCTCTTCCTTCGTGCAGCCGTTGTTGAGCGCGCCGCGGCAATGGGTTTCCCATTCGTGCATGCGGCCCAGCGCGCCGAGCATGGCGAGGTTCATCAGGCTGCGGGTTTTCGGCGGAATCGCGTCGTCGCCCCAGCCGAACCCCCAGCACCATTGCGTCATGGCCTCCTGGAAGGGGCGGGTGAAATCGTCCGCCTTGGCCAGATTGGCATCGACATACTCCGCCCCCAGCGTTGCGCGGCGCATTTCCAGGCCCTTTTCGAACAGATCCTTGTCCATCGTCGTCCGCCTCGAAGATGTCGCGTCTCAGAGCACCTTGCCGGGATTGAGGATCCCGTTGGGGTCCAGCGCGGCCTTGACCTTGCGCATCAGATCCATCTCGACGGCGCTCTTCACCCCCGGCAGCAGCGGCTGCTTGAGCCGGCCGATTCCGTGTTCGGCCGAGATCGATCCGCCGTACTTGAGCACGATGTCATGCACCACCGCGTTCATGTCGTACCATTTGTCGAGGAATTCCTCGCGGTCGGCGCCGATGGGCTGGGAGACGTTGAAGTGGATGTTGCCGTCGCCCATGTGGCCGAACGGCACCGGACGGCAGCCCGGCACGGCCTTTTCGACCGCCGCGAGCGCCTCGTCGAGAAACTCCGGGATGTTGGCGACCGGCACGGAGACATCGTGCTTGATGGAGCCGCCTTCCTGCTTCTGCACCTCCGACAGGCCGTGGCGCAGGTGCCAGAAATCGCGCCGGTGGGCGACGCTTTCCGCGAGCGCAGCGTCTTTCACCAGGCCCGCCTCGAACGCGTCCTCGAAGATCAGCTCCATCAGCGCGCGCGCCGCCTCCATATCGGTGCCCGAGGAGAGCTCCATCAGCACGTACCACGGATGCGGCATCATCAGCGGGTCGCGCGCGCCTTCCAGATGCGCCAGATCGTACTCGATGCCGATACGCGGCATCAGCTCGAAGCCGGTGAGCATGGAGCCCGCGCGGGTGCGCGCGAGGTTGAACAGGTTCAGCGCGGCGGCGGGGCTGTCCAGCCCGGCGAAGGCCACTTCCTGGGCCTTGGGCTTGGGAAACAGCTTCAGCGTGACCGCGGTGATGATGCCCAGCGTGCCCTCGGAACCGAGAAACAGCTGCTTGAGGTCGTAGCCCGTGTTGTCCTTGCGCAGCTTGCGCAAGCCGTTCCAGATCTCGCCGGAGGCCAGCACCACTTCCACGCCCAGCACCATGTCGCGCGTGTTGCCATAGGCCAGAACCGCGGTGCCGCCGGCGTTGGTGGAGAGATTTCCGCCGATCTGGCACGAGCCCTGCGATCCCAGCGTCAGCGGAAAGATCCGGTCGCAGGCGTCCGCCGCGTCGTGGATCTTCTCCAGCACCACGCCCGCGTCCACCGTCATGGTGTTGCCGGTGGCATCGACCTCACGGATGGTGTTCAGCCGCGACAGAGAAATCACGATCTGCTTGCCGCTGTCGTCCGGCGTCTGGCCGCCGACCAGGCCGGTGTTGCCGCCCTGCGGCACCACGCCGACGCCGTTGTCATTGGCCAGCCGCACGATGGCGGCCACTTCCTCGGCGTTGCCGGGGCGCAGGACCAGCGGTGATTTGCCGGCGTAGAGATCGCGCCATTCGATGAGGTAGGGCTCGATGTCCTGCGCATTGGTCAGGGCATGATTCGGACCGACGATCGCGGCGAAGCGCGCGATCAGTTCGGCGTTTGGGGCGTGAAGATGCTTGCTCATGGGAGCCACTTATAAATCACGGAGTCTTACGCCGCTACGATGTTTGTGATCCGCGATGCGGGATTGAAAAACCGCTTCGGCTTGAAGGATGCAGGACGCTGTGCCATAGCAGACCGCCGGTCGCGAGGGGCTTGACCAGGCGTTGGGATTCGGCTGGAGAGACAGATGTCGGAAGTGCGTGGACTTATGGACGGCAAGCGCGGGCTCATTCTGGGCGTCGCGAACAACCGGTCGATTGCCTGGGGCATCGCCTCGGCTCTCAAGAACGCCGGGGCCGAAGTCGCGCTGACGTATCAGGGCGATGCGCTGAAGAAGCGCGTCGAGCCGCTGGCCGAGAAGCTGGACGGTTTCGTCGTCGGCCATTGCGATGTGACCGACGAATCGACCATCGATGCCGTCTTCGACACGTTGAAGGAGAAGTGGGGCAAGATCGATTTCGTCGTCCATGCCATCGGCTTTTCCGACAAGGACGAACTGACCGGCCGTTACGTGGATACGTCTCCGGATAATTTCGCGATGACCATGCAGATCTCCTGCTATTCCTTCACGGCCATCGCGCAGCGCGCGGAAAAGCTGATGACGGACGGCGGCTCCATGCTCACGCTGACCTACTACGGCGCCGAGAAGGTCATGCCCAACTACAACGTCATGGGCGTCGCCAAGGCGGCGCTGGAGGCGAGCGTGCGCTATCTGGCCGAGGATCTCGGCAAGCAGCGGATTCGCGTCAACGCCATTTCCGCCGGCCCATCAAGACGCTGGCGGCGTCGGGCATCGGCGATTTCCGCTATATCCTGAAGTGGAACGAGTACAACTCGCCGCTGCGCCGCACCACCACGGTGGAAGAGGTGGGCGACGCGGCCCTGTTCCTGCTCAGCGATCTGTCGCGCGGCATCACCGGCGAGATCCAGCACGTGGACTCAGGCTATCACATCGTTGGCATGAAGGCCGTCGACGCGCCGGACATCTCCGTGGTGAAGTGACCCGGCTCACGGTTTGAATGGAAAAGGCCGCGCATCGGGTGATGCGCGGCCTTTTTGTTGGGGCGGTGGAGACGGGACAATCGAGCACGCGGCCCATCCTTCGAGACGGGCCTTGCGGCCCTCCTCAGGATGAGGCGGTGGGTGCAGCTGATGAGGCGGTGCGTGTCGCTTTCCAATGAAACATCAACACGATGGACCTCATCCTGAGGAGGCGCGGCAGCGCCGTCTCGAAGGATGGGCGGTGTGTTGGAACGCTTTCTGCGCGGGTCCGGGCGGCGCGCGAAGCCTCCGCATCGAAATCCTGTCCGGGCGCTCAGCGCGCCGGGCGATAGGCGCGCAGGAGGGCGAGGATTTCCTCGGCGTCGCCCTGCATCGTGTGCAGCGGCACCTCGATGCGGGTGGGCGTCTTGCGCGTGTAGCAGCGCGCCATCAGCATCCGCCACACCGGCTGCGCCTCGCGTTTGACCACGGCGTCCTCGAGGGGCCGCGTCAGGGTGACGATGAGATTGCTCAGCACGATGGAGCGCACCGAGGTGCGGTAGAGCTCGAGGTCGGCGATCTCGGCCCAGTCGATGAAGCCGATGCCCTCGATGAACAGCCCGCCGGCGTTGGCGCCGAGTTTGGGGCGGCCGGCCTCCACCAGCGGATAGTAGTGGAAGGTGGCGAGCAGACCTGCGGCAATGAGCACGAGAAACGCCGGGCCGGAGCCGGTGGCGACAGCCACACCGCCCAGGCCGGCCACGAACAGGCCGCCATAGACCAGGCCTTCGCCCGTGCCTTTGCGATAGCCGATGGCGAAGGGCCTGGGCCCTTCCGTCTCGTCCGCCCAGGGATCGCGCATGTCCATCGTCCCCCGTTTTGCCGCTTACCCGTCGATGATCTCGGTCGTCTCGATGTCGATGCCGAAACCCTCGAGGCCAACATAGTGGCGCTCGCGCGAGGAGAGAAGGAGGATCGAGGACACGCCGAGATCCTTCAGGATCTGCGCGCCCAGGCCAACCTCGCGCCAGCTTTCCGCGCGCTTCTGCGCCGAGACGTGCTCCTCGCGGTCGCTGTCGATTTCCTCGCGCGCGCGGCGCGACTGGCGCGCGACGCCGACCGAACCCTCGCGCAGATAGACGACCACGCCGCGTCCGCGTTCGGCCAGCCCGCGCATGATGGTGTCCAGCGGCTGGGTCCTGCCGAAAACATCGTCGATCACCGATTCCAGGTGCAGCCGCACCGGCACGTGACGGCCGTCGAGAATATCGCCGTAGACGATGGCCAGATGGTCCATCGGATCGTAGGGCGTGGAATAGGTGATCGCATAGGCGGGGCCGGCGATGGTTTCGATCGACTGCTCATAGACGCGCTCGACAAGCTTTTCCTTGCGCTGGCGCCAGGCGATCAGATCGGCCACGGAGACCATCTTCAGGCCGTGCTCCTCGGCAAAGCTGGCCACCTGCGGGCCGCGCTTGACCGTGCCGTCGTCGTTGACCAGCTCGCTGATCACGCCGATCTCGGGCAGCTCCGCCAACCGGCACAGATCCACGGCGGCCTCCGTATGGCCAGAGCGCATCAGCACGCCGCCATCCTTGGCGATCAGCGGGAAGATATGCCCAGGCCGCACGAAATCGGCGGCGCCCGCGTTGGGGTTGGCCATGGCGCGCACCGTCGCCACCCGGTCTTCGGCCGAAATGCCGGTGGTGGTGTCGTGCTTGTAGTCGATGGAGATCGTGAACGCGGTGGCATGCGGCGCGTCGTTGGCGCTGACCATCGGATCGAGACGCAGCCGGTGGGCGTTCTCCCGGGTGATCGGCGCGCAGACGATGCCGGAGGTGTGGCGGACGATGAAGGCCATCTTCTCCGCCGTCGCATGGCAGGCGGCGACGATCAGGTCGCCCTCGTTCTCGCGGTCGTCGTCATCGGTGACGACGACGATCTCGCCACGCTCGAACGCGCGGATGGCGTCGGCGACGCGGGACTGCTGCATGTCGGAATCCTTTGCTGGGGCGAGCCCGAGGAAATCGTTGGGAGTGACGGCGCCACCCGTCGCCTGCGCGATGCGGCAACCCGTCTCGCGTGAAATCCACACGTTCGGGTCGTTGCACAGCGCGGTGATCGCTGCCGGCGAGAGGCCGGTGCGGCGCGCGAAGGCGGAGCGGGTTTCCTTGGAGCGGGCAAGCCAATCATCAAGTCGCATGGCGGCTTTCTACACGCATCGCCGGGCACGCGTAAAGGGGTTTTCAGTGGCACTGAAAGGGGAGGCGTTCGCAGACGAACTGTCTCGCTATTTGTTGGCAGCGCCTTTCCTTAACCTCTCCCTGTGGGAGAGGTCGGCGCGCATGCGCCGGGTGAGGGGCGTCAGGTTCTCCGTGAAGCCAAGAGCTTTGATCCCTCACCCCAGCCCTCTCCCCACGGGAGAGGGGGCGGATGCGGGTGCCTCCGCCGAGGAGTGAAACGCCCTATTGCGGCGTCGCGACGCCGGGAAGGCTCAGCAACTCCATGACCTCTTGCGACGCCGTCGTGGAGGCGCGCGGATAGGCGTTGGTGAGCTGGAAGTCGAGATCGGTCTGGCCGGCGAACTTGCCGTGGCAATTGATGCAGCCGTTCGGCTCCGCGGCGTCCTGCAGGTAGGTCTCCAGCGTCGTGTTGGCGAGATATTTGGGCTGGTTGGGGGTGCCGATCGGCGTCGGCGAGGCGCCCCACTGGGCGTTGACCAGCTCGTAGTTCTGCCAGACGTTGTCGGCGCGCAAGGTGACCAGCGCCGCCTGATACAGCGTGTTGTCGCCGGCCGCGACGGTGTCGACGGGGACGACGCGCATCACTTGCGTGGGCTCCTGGCTGCTTTTCGCCGGCGGCTCGTTGACGGTGCAAGAAGTGCAGGCCGCGTTGTAGAAATTGTACTGCTGTCCGGCCGCCGGTCCCGCCGTCTGGTCCGGCGCGTTGTCCACATGCTCGAACGTCGCCCACATCCATTGCGGCAGTTGCTCGGTCTTCATCACCACGTGCAGGCCGACCAGCCCCAGAAGCTGCTTCGAGCAGACCTGCGTGTCGGGATCGAGCACCAGCGCCTCGGTGGTGTAGAATTTCTTCGGGTCGTCGGGCTGTTTGGACCCGGTCCCGCCCATCATCTTCCACGCCGCCTTCACCTTGACCGTGCCGGGCTGCGATGTGGTGTTTGAGGATGCGGGAAAGGCGATCGTCTTGCCGCTCTGGTTGGTGCTGACATAGAATTTGTTGTCCACGACATAGTCGTAATAGACGCGGTTCAGCTTGACCTCATACCAGACGTTCTCGCCGTTCTGGTCGACCAGCCGGTTGCCGTCCGCCTGCACGATGGAGGTCAGCAGCTCGCCGAACTTCGAGGTCATGGTCAGCGTGCGCCTGGCGGCTTCCGGATACTCCGCGGCCAGAGACTGGCACTGCGGCGGAATGCTTTCCGGCGTGTCGAAGGAACTGGGGGCCACCGGCGGATCGAGATAGATGTCGTTGGTGTCCTTGAAGGTCTCCCACACGGTCGGCCCTGTCGGCAGGGCGGTCGGCCCGCCGCCCTCGCCGGGGCCGGACAGGAACCCGCCAATGACGTTCTGCCGGTCGGGCACGCCGCGCTCGGTGATCGGCCGCGGCACCGGCCAGTTCAGCGCGATGAATGTGTCCCAGGCGAGAATGTCGACAAACGGCTGGAAGCCGATCGCGCCGACGTCATGGGTGACCATGTCGTGCGGAATGTCGGGGCTGAAGACGTAGTCGGGCGGCGTGTACTGCCGGCCGTCGGCCTGTGCCCAGGATGGCGAACCGGAGATCGTCGTGGCGATGGCGGCGAGAAATGCGAGGCGCGCGGCCGCGCGGACTCTGTGGCGCATGGTGTCCCTCAATATTTCGCGCCGAGGACAGCCGGTGGCTTGCATGGGTGATGCCTCCAATCCGAGGCGCCCGGCGCGCGATGCAAATCAGTCAATCAATACAGATGGCATTGGGTGCAGGCGGCATGTGCGAACATGCGGCGTGCTCTTGCTGACGGCGGCGCGGCGAATAAAGGGCCGCAGGCCATCCGCGACGACGGTACCAGCGAAGCCGAGCCCTCCGCAATGGCCAAAATTGACGTAGCGGGATACTGACGAGCGCGCGCACCATCGCGCGGCGCCGCGCGTGTCCGAAGCAGTCGGCTTTGGAGTTCCGGAGAGGCTTCAGCCCACCTGGCCGCGATGGCGCAGGAAATGATCGGCCAGCACCAGCGCCATCATCGCCTCGCCCACGGGCACGGCGCGGATTCCGACGCAGGGGTCGTGGCGGCCCTTGGTCATCACCTCGACCTCTTCGCCCGAGCGGGTGATCGACTGGCGCGGGGTGAGGATCGACGACGTCGGCTTGACGGCGAAGCGGCAGACGACGGGTTCGCCGGAGGAGATGCCGCCGAGCACGCCGCCGGCGTTGTTGGAGAGAAACAGCGGCACCTTGCCCTGGCCGATGCGCATCTCGTCGGCGTTTTTCTCGCCCGTCAGCGCCGCCGCCTCAAAACCGTTGCCGATCTCCACGCCCTTGACCGCGTTGATCGACATCATCGCCGAGGCGATGTCCTGATCGAGCTTGCCGTAGACCGGCGCGCCCAGGCCCGGCGGCACGCCCTCGGCGACGACCTCGACCACGGCGCCAACGGACGAGCCGGACTTGCGGATGCCGTCGAGATAGTCCGCCCAGAGGCTTGCCGCCTCCTTGTCGGGGCAGAAGAACGGGTTGTTGGCCGTCTCAAGCCAGTCCCAGTTGTCGCGGTTGATCTTGTGCGGGCCGATCTGCACCAGAGCGCCCCGCACCTGCATCGGCGCGATCACCTTGCGCGCCACCGCGCCGGCCGCAACACGCGCGGCCGTTTCGCGCGCGGATGAGCGTCCGCCGCCGCGATAGTCGCGGATGCCGTATTTGGCGTCATAGGTGTAGTCGGCGTGGCCCGGCCGGTAGCGTTCCTTGATCTCGGAATAGTCCTTCGAGCGCTGGTCGACATTCTCGATCATCAGCGAGATCGGCGTGCCGGTGGTCTTCTGCACCCCGTCCTCATCCACCATCACGCCGGACAGGATTTTCACCTGGTCCGGCTCCTTGCGCTGGGTGGTGTATTTCGACTGCCCCGGCCTGCGCTTGTCCATCCAGCCCTGGATGTCGGTCTCGTCGAGCGGGATCAGCGGCGGGCAGCCGTCGACGACGCAGCCGAGCGCCGGCCCGTGGCTCTCGCCCCAGGTGGTGAATCGAAACAGGTGGCCGAAGGAATTGTGGGACATGGGAACTCTGGCTGACTGGGTCGAACGGACATGCGTGATCGTCGCGTTCTAGACGAAAATTCAGCCCAGCACCAACCAATGAAAAACCAGGTCAACAAAAACGGGCGTAAGCGAGGCCCCGGTTGGATAATCAGACGACCGCCGAAACGCCGGCGATGCATCTGACTGTTGTTGGCAGGAAGCGCTTTGGCCGCCTGTGTTATTTCACGGTGATGTCGTAGACGCTGGTCGTCGAGACTCTCAGTGTGCCGTTTGAATAGCGCAGGCGGCTGTTTTCCACTTTGAAACTGTCCTTGCCACGAAAGCCCTTGTTCGGGGTGTAGTAGATCACGAGCCCCTTGACCGGCTTGCCGTCGCATCGGCTGGACTTGTTTCTGAATTTCCACGTTTCCTTGCGGAATTCGACCTTTCCGTGTTCCGGGGCCGTCTTGATCCGGTAGCGCGGCAACGGCCCGTTCAGGCAGGTGTCGCTGTGCACCACAGAATATCCGCCAACCGCGGATGTCCGCCCCGGTTTCACCGTGCGGCTGTAGGTTTCAGCCAAGGCGGCTTGCGAGAATAGAAAGGACAAAAAGACAAAAGCAAAAATGCCAAATTTCATGTGAACCCCCAAAAATTCGTGCGCAGAGCCTAGTCAGTATTTTTCACGAGCGCAATTGAGGCTCGCGCAGCACCGGCTAGCGGTAAAACGCCGGGATCAGCAGCACGAAGACGGTCATGATTTCCAACCGGCCGATGATCATGGCGGCGGCGAGGATGTATTTGGCGAGTTCGGGCAGGGAGGCGAAATTGCCCGCCGGTCCGATGACGTTGCCGATGCCCGGGCCGACGTTGGCCAGCGCCGTGATCGAGCCCGACAGCGCCGTCATGGGGTCGATGCCGGTCATCTGCAGAAGCAGTGCCACGCCAAGCCAGGTGAGAAAATACAGGAAGATGAAGCTGGCGATGGAGGCGATTTCCTCGTCCGACAGCTTTCGCGCGCCATAGCGCGGCGTGACGATGGCGTGCGGATAGGCCTGCTGGCTGAGGTGCTGGCCGATCATGCGGGCGAGAAGCTGGAAGCGGAAGATCTTGATGCCGCCGGCGGTCGAGCCGGTGCAGCCGCCGACGAAGGTTAGAAGGAAGAACATACCGGCGACCGGCGTCCCCCAGGCGAGATAGTCGGTGACGGCGAAGCCGGTGGTGGTGACGGTTGAGACGACGTGGAAGGCCACCTGTCCCAGCGCCTTGCCGAAGGGCACGTGGTCGAACACCGTCAGCCACCAGGCGATGCCCAGAGTGGCGCTCGTGATGAAGGCGAGAAACGCAAAAACCTGGGTTTCCAGCCAGTTGGCCCGGCGTCCCAGCCGGTGATGGCCGCGCGCGAGCCGCAGGTAGGTGAGAAACGGAATGCCCGAGGCCGTCATGAAGACGACGGCGGTCCAGTTGATGACCGCGCTGTCGAAATAGCCCATGGAGGCGTCGTGGGTCGAAAACCCCCCGGTGCAAACGGTCGTCAGCGCGTGGTTGATGGCGTCGAACCAGCTCATGCCGCCAAACCTGTAGGCCAGGATGCAGGCAAGGGTGATCAGGCCGTAGACCACCATGATGGCGCCCGCGAGCTGGCCGGACCGGTAGAACAGCTTTTCCGACTGATCAGACGATTCCAGCCGAAACAGCTGCATGCCGCCGATGCGCAGGAACGGGAAGATCACCAGCGCCATGCCGATGATGCCGATGCCGCCGATCCATTGCAGCAGCGAGCGCCACAGCAGGATGGTCTGGGGCAGCTCGTCGAGCCCGCTCAGCACGGTGGAGCCGGTGGTTGTGATGGCGGAGACGGTTTCAAACAGCGCATCGGCAAACGGCATGTTCATCGGCGGCAGCACCAGCGGCAGCGTCGCCACGACCGGCAGCGCGATCCAGGCCAGCACGACAAACAGCGTGGCCTGGCGGAAATCCATCCCGAATTCCTCGGGCGCGGTGGTGGTGATGATGCCCAGGCCGAACAGGAAGGTGCCGGCCGAGGCGACCATCAGCGTCACCGCCTCGCCGTCGAGAAACATCGCCGAGATCGCGCCCAGCGCCATTTCGGAAAGCGCGATGACGATCAGCAGCCAGCCGATGGGAAAGATGACAAGGTTCAGACGCGCGGAAATGGTCCAGTCCTTCCATGGCGGGAACGCATCGGATGCGCGCCGGGAAGCTCGGCATCCGGTAAACCATGCAGGCGCCGGCACGGAGCCGGCAAGCACCGGCTTACGAGCCCGCGCCGCAAAACACCAGCCGGAAAATCGGTTGAGGTGTCCGCGCTGGCGGACCCCGGCGAGGCTGCTACAGCCAGGCGCCGATGCCGTTGCGGATGACCAGAAACCGGTCCTGCGGCACGTGCAGCACCGGGACCAGACGGCTGGGGGTGCCGAAGACCAGCCCGCGCAGCACGCGGCTGATGCCGCCGTGCGCCACCACCACCGTGTCGCGCTCAAGACTGTCGCGCCAGATCTCGATGCGGGCGGACAGCATCTCGTAGCTTTCGCCTTCGGGCGGCACGAAGCGCCACTTGTCGGCCTTGCGCGCCATAACCGACGGCCGGTCGCGCGCCTTCAGCTCCTTCATGGTGGAGCCTTCCCAGGCGCCGAAGGTGATTTCCTTCAGCCGGTCGTCACAGACATAGCGCGCCGGATCGAGACGGGCGTGTTCTCGCACCAGCTCCATGGTGTCGCGCGCCCGCGAAAGCGGCGAGGCCACCCAGTCAAACGTCTCCGCATCGCGGCCGATGGAGGCGAGATAGCTTTTGAGCACCCGTCCGTTGCGCCGGGCCTGATCGCGGCCCAGATCGTTCAGCGGGATGTCGCGTTGGCCCTGCAAGCGGCCTTCGGCGTTCCACGCCGTCTCGCCGTGGCGAATGAAAATCAAGAAGGGCGGCATGGTGATCCTGACTGCGCGCGCAAACCGTATCGCGGGCATGTGGCTGGACTATTACAGCGCGGCCCGGAGGCGGCAAGATCGCAGGCGCGGAGCGCCATGAAAATGATCAATTCCACAGTGCGTTCGCTATGCGGACACAGGTGTGCGAACCAGCGGTTTTATTAATTGAATTCGCCTTGCGGGGCGCTACCCTTCGGGAAGCCGGAAGATACCCGGCGCGCAGCGAAGATCGCGTGAGGTTCAATTTTAAATGAGGCGGCGCGGCCCGCGGGGCACGTGACGCCCACTGGGAGGAACGACCATGAAACATCTTGTCAGGCGGAGCCTTGTGCCCGCCGCGATGCTGGCATCCGCTTTGATGCTGCCGACGACAACGCTTGCGGCGGATTTCGACGGCATCCTGTCGAAGATCAAGCTGCCGGCGGGGTTCAAGATCGAGGTTTTCGCCGAACTGCCCAAGCCGCGTTCGATCACCGTGTGCAAGCCGCTCAACACGATCTACATCGGCTCGCGGCACGGCACGATCCACAGTTTGCGCGACACCAACCAGGACGGCGTGGCCGACGAGGTACTGCAGCGCGCCGAGGGGCTGAACGTGCCCAACGGGGTCGCCTGCCAGGACTCGCAGCTCTACGTCGGGCTGCAGGACAAGATCGTCAAATGGCCGGTGCCGGCGGAATTCGACACCGCCCTGCCGCTCGAGCCGCTGCTTGACGTGAAGGCGGATCTGCCCAACGAGTTCCTGCACGGCTGGCGCTACATCAAGTTCGGTCCGGACAAGAAGCTCTATGTCTCGATCGGCTCGCCCTGCAACATCTGCGAGCCCAAGGGCATGGAAGGTACGATCTTCCGCATGGATCCGGACGGCTCCAACGTCGAGACGGTCGCCTCCGGCGTGCGCAACTCGGTCGGCTTCGACTGGAACCCGGTCACCGGCGCGTTGTATTTCACCGACAATGGCGCCGACGGCATGGGCGACGACATTCCGCCCGACGAGCTGAACGCGGTGACCGAAGTGGGCGCCCACTTTGGTTTCCCCTTCTTCGGCGGCAAGGACGTCCGTCTTCAGGGGATGGAGGAAAAGGATCCGCCGGCCAATGTGGTGCCGCCGGTGATCGAGTTCGGCGCCCACACCGCCAACCTCGGCATCCATTTCTACACCGGCGAGCAGTTCCCCGCTGAGTACAAGAACGACGCCTTCGTCGCCCAGCACGGCTCGTGGAACCGCACGGTGCCCGACGGCTACCGCATCATGCGCATCACCTTCGATGACGACGGCAATGCGACCGGCAAGGAGGTCTTCGCCGAGGGCTGGCTCGACAACGGCTCCGCCATCGGCCGCCCGGTGGATATCGACCAGCTCCCCGACGGCTCGCTGATCCTCACCGACGATTTCGCCAATGTGGTGTATCGGATTTCCTACGAGGGATAAGCCAGGGATCCGAAAAAGGTATCAAGCGCCCGCCGGAGCAATCCGGCGGGCGTTTTGTCGGGGGAAGGCATCTCTCCCGTCATGCCCCGGCGAAGTCCGGGGCATCCACTCTGCGCGCGACAACGGAAGAATAGAGGCGAGGGCTTTTGCGCCCTCGTTCGCGACCCTCTTGCCGCACCCTGGATTGGATTGCCCGGACGAAGCCGGGCAATGACGGGCCGAGAGATTGTTCGCGATCGCGACCGTGTGGCACGTCCCGCCGGTGGAAGTAGCCGGTGCGCACTCACGAGCTGCGTGCTATAGGAAACGCATGGGGTTCGGGGTTTTCATTCATCGCTCAGATTCGATCTACGACGACAGCCCGGCTGAGCGGTATCAATTCCCCAGCCAGTATTTGAGGCGTGTCGAAGCCTGTTTAGGCGACTGGATTATCTACTACGAACCTCGAAAAGCATTGGAAACGCGAGGGTATTTCGCCGTCGCCAAAGTTGCGCAGGTGATTACTGATCCGTCTGCACCCGGAATGTATCTCGCGTTGATCGAGGCCGGGAGCTACCTGGAGTTTTCCTCTCCGGTTCCTTTCAGTGAGTCTGGCGAGCTTGTGGAGCACGGCCTGCTCAATGAAGAGGGACGCATTTCGGGGCGTGCGCAGTCCGCCGTGCGCCCGCTTTCACGAACCGACTTCAACAGAATTCTCGCACTTGGCCTTGAGGCCGAAGAACCATTGCTGCCCCGTGTTGACGATGCCGGCTCAATGCAAGGGCTCGAAGAAGAGCAGGCGCCCTTCCGGTTCGACGAAACGCGTGACCGTGTTCAATTTCTTTCGTCGCGGGTCGTCCGGGACCGTGTGTTTCGAAGCGTCATCCTGCGCGCGTATGACAAACGATGCGCCATCACCGGTCTGAAGCTGATCAATGGCGGCGGCCGGGCAGAGGTCGATGCCGCCCACATCAAGCCGGTCGAAGCCAATGGCCCGGATATCGTGAACAACGGAATCGCCCTGTCCGGAACCGCGCATTGGATGTTCGATCGCGGCTTGATCAGCTTGAGGGATGATTTGGAGATCATGATCTCCCGGCAGGTCAATGATGTGCAGTCCGTCAGATCCTTGATGAACAAGACGGGTCACGCGCTTGCACCCGAGCGTCTCTCGGAGCGGCCTCATCCCCATTTTCTGAAGTGGCATCGCGAGAACTGCTTCAAGCACTAGCCCCCTCACACACGCCATCCGCGAGGCCCGCGCATCACGGTTGAAAGCCCTGGTTGTCGTCGTACGCCTTCTGCCAGCCCTGCCGCGCCAGCCCGTCGCCGCCTTCCGGCGTGGAGCCGAAATTCTTCACGTTCCCCTTTAGCCAGATCCAGAGCTTGTCGCCGCCGTAGCCGAACACCTTGATGCCGCCCCATGTTCCTATATCGCGCTCCAGCTCCGGCGGCACGTCGCTCAGGCTTTCGCTCCAGGGAATGTAGTAACTCGCTTCCCCCCACAAAGAGTACTGGCGGTCGCGGCGCCGGATCGCCTCTTGCTCGTCATAGGCCGCTCCCGATTGCGAGCAGGCGGGAAGCCTGTCCCGGCATTGGTTTCTCAAACGCGATATTTCGAACAACCGCCGCTTTATGTCCGCTCGGCGTGTCTGATAGTCCGCATACTTGGCCTCGTAGTCCGGGGCGCCGCTGAGCAATCCGGGCATCGCGGACCCTGGCGTCAGCGGTTCCGTTTTATTCGGTGGCGTCGTCTCGGCCGTGGATGGGGGAGAAATGCAGCGGTCCTCGGCGTTGCTCCACTTCTGGCCCTGCGGGCAATAGCATTTGTCGCCGCGTCGCACGGTGCCGCCGTAGCAGACGACGGCCTTGACGCAGCGGTTCCAGCCGCTGCTCCATGTCTGACCCTCCGGGCACGAGCACGTGTCGCCGCGCCGCACTCTGCCGCCGGAGCAGGCAACCGATGAAATGCAGCGGTCCACGGCGTTGCTCCACTTCTGGCCGGCGGGGCAATAGCATTTGTCGCCGCGGCGGATCGTGCCGCCGTAGCAGACGACGGGTTTGACGCAGCGGTTCTCCGCGTTGCTCCATGTCTGGCCCGCGGGGCAGTAGCATTTGTTGCCGCGACGCACGGTGCCGCCATAGCAGACGACCGGTGGGTTTCGGGGTCTCCGGACCGTGGCGCATTGCCGGTTGCACCGGATCTTGGATCCGTCGGGACAGGTCTTGTAACAGTCGTCGGGAGGCGGCGGAGGCGTGGTGCTGCCGCATTCCGGGTTCCCGCCGCAATCGGGCGGGCAATAATAGGTGTTGCCGGCGCTGTCGGACCATGCGCCATAGATACACTCCGCGCGCGCAGTCCCAACGCTTGCGATGAGCCAGCAAACGGTCAGTGTCATCAGCAAAGCGATAAGGAACGACGGTCTGCCGACGGTCATGCCGATCCCCCACTCTCCCGAATGCTGACCCTAGGCAAGTATCCTTGAGGCGGCAAGTGTTTTGGCCGATGGGCCCTCAGGGAGACATCCGCGACACGTCATGTGGCGGGCCTGCCGTTCTCACACCGGCATGCGCGTGGTCCGCTTGACCGTTCTCAGCGTCAGCGTCGATTGCACGCGGTCGACGCCGGGCAGGCTGGTGAGCGTGTCCTTGTGCAGGCGTTCGAGGTCCTCCGCGTCGCGATAGGCGATCCGCAGCATGTAGTCGTGCTGGCCGGCGAGCAGGTAGCACTCCATGATTTCCGGAATGTCGGCGACGGCGCGCTCGAAGCGGTCGAGTTCCTCGCGGCCCTGGCTCTCCAGCGTCACCTGCACGAAGGCGGTACCGGAAAGCCCGACTGCCTTGGCGTTGAGCAGCATGGTATAACCGGCGATGACGCCCGCATCCTCCAGCATGCGCGTGCGCCTGAGGCACGCCGAGGGCGAGAGGTTGGCTTTCTCGGCCAGCTCCGCGTTGGTCAGCCGGCCGTTCTTCTGCAGCGCGTTGAGGATGGCCCGGTCGCGGGAATCGAATTTCATTTCGAATTTTCTGCCACTGAAGTTCAATATCGTCGCAGATTATGCGAATTTGATGCCCCGCAACACCATAAATTGCGAGGAAATTGCGAAACAGACGCGCCAATCTGCCGTACAGGGAACAGGACTGGAGTCAGCTGACATGCGCATTGGTGTACCGAAGGAAATCAAGAATTTCGAAGACCGCGTGGCGATCATCCCGGCAGGCGTCCGCGAACTGGTGCTGCAGGGCCACGAGGTGCTGATCGAGACATCCGCCGGCCTGGGCGCGGGTCTGGATGACGCGGCCTATGAGGCGGCGGGCGCGAAAATCGCCCCCGACGCGGAAGCGGTCTTTGCGGCGTCCGAGATGATCGTCAAGGTGAAGGAGCCGCAGGCCGTCGAGCGCGCCCGGCTGCGCGCCGACCAGATCCTCTTCACCTATCTGCATCTGGCCCCCGATCCCGACCAGACCACGGATTTGCTCAACTCCGGCGCCACCTGCATCGCCTATGAGACGGTGACCAGCGCCTCGGGCGGGCTGCCGCTGCTGATGCCCATGTCGGAAGTCGCCGGCCGCATGGCGGTGCAGGCCGGCGCCCATTGCCTGGAGAACGCGATGGGCGGCTGCGGCATGCTGCTGGGCGGCGTTCCCGGCGTGCCGCCCGCGGATGTGCTGATCCTGGGCGGCGGCGTCGCCGGCTCCCACGCGGCGCAGATGGCCATCGGCATGGGCGCCAATGTCACCGTGGTCGACCGTTCCGGCGACGTGCTGCGCAGGTTGAACATGCAGTTCGGCACGGCCGTGAAGACCGCCTATTCCAACAAGCACACCTTGGAGGAACTCGTTGCGCACGCCGAGCTGGTCATCGGCACGGTGCTGATCCCCGGCGCCTCGGCGCCGAAGCTGATCACCCGCGACATGCTGGCGACCATGCGCCGGGGCGCGGCCATCGTCGACGTGGCGATCGACCAGGGCGGCTGCACCGAGACCAGCAAGGCCACCACCCATTCCGATCCCACCTATGTGGTCGACGGCATCGTGCACTATTGCGTCGCCAACATGCCCGGCGGGGTTGCGCGCACCTCCACCTTCGCGCTGGCCAATGCGACGCTTCCCTTCGTCAGCGCGCTGGCCAACAAGAGCTGGAGGAAGGCACTGGCGGACGACCCGCATCTGAAGGCCGGCCTCAACGCACACGGCGGCAAGATCACCTACAAGGCGGTGTCCGAGGCGCTGGGGCTGGACTACGTGCCGGCCGACACGGTCATCGCCGCTTAGGCCGCGCGGCGGGGAGCCGCCGGTCTTTCGGGCCGACGGCTTGAGCGTGACGACAACGCTCATGCCCCTCGATCGTCATCCTCGGCCTTGTGCCGAGGATCCATGATTTCAAGGACTTATGGATGATCTGGACAAGCCAGACCATGACGAAAGGGGGCTATTTCCGCCTTGTTGGTCAACCGAAGCCGGCAGCCTTCCTTGTCGCAGACGGTTGCCAATGCCGCACTCGTGTATAGCCCGAGGCACGGCATTGGCAGCGCGAAAATCGGTCGAGTCACCTGCCGTTCCTTTCGCGCGCAAGTCCCAATGCCTCCGTATCAATCAGCCAATTGCTTCGTAGTGTTGATTTGAGAAAAGTTGCCGAAAGCTCCCGCATTCGCTCTTTGATATTGTTCAATCGATAGAATTATAAAATTAAAAATTCTTCTACTAAGCAGAGTTCCATCTCACTAAAACAACAAGAAAGAACAAGAAGGGAGGAATTGGAAGCCACATCCACCGTGAATATTTAAATAGAGAAACAAAAAACAGAACAAACAAAACCGGGCTCGCCGGAAAAACAATCAAAAATAGAACGAAAAATCGATCAAACGAATATCGTTCGGAAAATGCAAAAGCCACCAATATCGGAAGCATCCAAGCCACCAAAGAGATCAAAGTGAATGCAGTTTTTTCAAGTTTCATAATGATACTTTGAAATACAAAACTTTATCTATGCGTGTATGTTCAATTGATACAATTCTTATTATCCAAATTTGTAGAAATCGAACCTCTGCAGCAGATGGCGAAAATGATTTGGCGAAAACGCACTCATTACTCCAAGGCCCTTGCTCTCAATGTCCCGGCTCCCGACCGTCGATGCCAGGCTGATGCGGCCAGACCGTATCAACAAGCGAGGGGGCGACGCCAACTGCCGAAAGCTTCGAAAGGCTTTGCGGTTTCTCACAGGTATTCTGGCTCGCCACGGATCGCTTACATGGGTTCGCCGCGCGATTCGGTCAGGACGGTAGGACCCACAAGAGCTCCTCCTCACGAGGAGGTCAATACCGGCCGCGCCTGTTCCACGGTATGGTCGTGCCCCACGGGGAGACCGGCGAAGCATGCCAAGCGATGATTTTTATCTCGAGCTGAAGAGCTTTGCGAAACTCTCCGCGCTCGGCGAACTGGCCGCCTACGAGCCCGTGCCAACCGACTGGGTGGTGCTGGTCGCCGACATCGTGCGCTCCGGCGAGGCGGTGAAGGCGGGCCGCTACAAGCAGGTCAACCTGGTCGGCGCGGCCGTCATCTCCGCGGTGCTCAACAAACTCGGGCGCGACCGCATTCCCTTCATCTTCGGCGGCGACGGCGCGGTGCTTCTGGTGCCCGCCAGGGACGCTCAGGCCGGGGCGGACGCGCTTGCCGGCGTCGCGGACATGGCGGCGCGCGACATGGATCTGGAATTGCGCCATGCGGCCATTCCGGTGGCGCATCTGCGCGCTCAAGGCACCGATGTGCGGCTGCGCAAATACGCGCTCAGCCCGGGTAATTTTCTCGCCATGGCGGTGGGCGGCGGGCTCGAATTGGCCGACCGGATTCTCAAGGACCCGGCCTTGCAGGCGCCCTTCAGGATTGAGCGGCCGGTCCACGCGGCCCCATTGCTGGAAGGCCTGTCGTGCCGCTGGGACCCGGTGCCCTCGCGCCGGGGCCGCATCGTCTCGCTCATCCTGCGGCCCTCGGCCGATCTCTACCTTTCCAGCATTCTGGCGGAGATCCAGGAGGCGACCGGCTTCAACCCGCTGTCGGAAGCGCCCGAGGATGCGCTGGTGCAGCCCACGGAGCTGAAATTCCGGTTGCGCCCATCGTCGCTCGCGCAGGAAATCCGGCTGCTGGCCGCCGCGCAAGGGCTTGTTCCCAGCGCGGTCCGGGTGGTTCTGCAGAGTTTCGGATTTCTCTGGGGCTACATGACCGGGCTGCGCATCGGGCCGTTCGAAGCCAAACGCTATCTCGATGAGCTCAGCCGCAACACCGATCACCGCAAGCTCGACGATTCCCTGCGCCTGGTGCTGGATCTGTCTCCCGCCCAGCTCGACGCGCTCACGCGCTATCTCGCGCAGGCCTATGATGCCGGGCGGCTCGTCTACGGGCTGCACGTGTCCGATGCGGCGCTGATGACCTGCTTCGTCACCGACATTGCCGACGGCCGCCACATCCACTTCATCGACGGCGGCGACGGCGGCCTGTCGATGGCCGGCGCGGACTACAAGAGGCGCGCGGCGCAGAGGGCAGGGGCCTGAGGAGAGGAATTACCTCTGGTGGTCATCCCGGGCGCGGTGCAGCACGCAGTGATGCTCCGCAGACCCGGGACGTTCCATCCGGCCCGGATCTGCAAAGCGGCACGATGCGCCGCATTGCGTCCGGGGTGACACGTGGTGGGGCAAAGGCACGCTGCCGCCATTGCCCGTGGAGGGGCATAGTGGGTCCCCGATCAAGTCGGGGATGACATGCGGAGCGCGGCGCAGAGGGCAGGGGGTGAGGGAAGCGCGTAACCCCACTCGGTGTCATCCCGGGCGAGCGCTCGCGAGACCCGGGACCCAGTAAACAGTAGATTTTCGATTCTTGCCGATGCCGTCGCGACGCGCTGTTGCAATGTCTCTGCGACATCGCCGAGGCCGTCGGCTACTGGGTCCCTGTGTATTGTCGATGTGTCAGAATGGGTGCGGACGGGAGATCGTTGGGTCCCAGGTTTTGCAGACCGAGAACCGGCACGGATCCCCGCCCGCGCAGACAGATCCAAACCTGAACAGTTGATCGAGGCCGCCGCAACCGGACCTCGCAGCACAGGGACAGGCGCCATGAGGATACACCCTGGCTTCATTGGAATCGATGTTTCCAAGCATCATCTCGATATTTTTGATGGGCTTTACGACACCCATCGGCGCGTTGACAACACGGCCGAGGCCATCGAGGCATGGCTCGCAGGCCTTGGTGAGCGTCAGCTCTTCGTCGTCTTCGAGGCGACGGGCCGCTTTGACCGCACGCTTGCCCGGGCGTTGGCCGGACACGCGCTGCGCTTTGCCCGGGTCAATCCCTCCCGTGCCCGCGACTTTGCCCGCTCACTCGGCCTCATCGCCAAGACGGATGCCATCGACGCCCGCATGCTCGCCGCCATGGGGCAGTGCCTCGATCCGCAGGCCACGCCGGCGGCCGACGAGGCGCGTGACCGGCTCTCCGGCGTACACAAGCGCCGCGACCAGTTGGTCGCCATTCGCCAGCAGGAAAAGCTTCGTCTTGCCGAGGCCCATGAGTGCGAGCGGTCGAGCCTGGAGCGCCACCTTGCCTGGCTGAATGAGGAGATCGCCGCTGTGGAGGCCGAGCGCGCCGCCCTCATCCGGGCCAATGCGACGTTCGCGGGGATGGAAAGGCTGCTGCGCTCCATTCCCGGTATCGGCCCGGTCGCCGCCACGACGCTGATCGCGCTGATGCGTGAGCTCGGCACCACATCGCCCAAGGCGATCGCGGCGCTTGCGGGTCTTGCGCCCTTCAATGTCGACAGCGGCCGTTTCCGGGGCCACCGCGCGATCAAGGGTGGGCGCAAGCGGGTGCGCGACGCCCTCTACATGGCCGCCGTCACCGCGGCGCGCTCCAACTCGCGTTTCAAGGCCTATGCCCGGGCCCTGGTCGATCGCGGAAAACCCTTCAAGGTCACCATGATCGCGCTGGCCAGAAAAATCCTCGTCACCGCAAACGCCATCCTAAGAGACGGTGTCCCGTTCCACGCATGACACACTCAACAACACAGTTGCCGGCTCTTCGCTTCGCTGCGGCCGGGATGACATGCGCAGTGCGTCTTGCGGCGCGCAAGATGTTCCGCCCCCGTCACCCCTTCCGGAACACGCTCACCTTGGAAACAAATGCGGTGCGGCTGTCCTCGCGCGTCAGGCCGTGCTCGGCGAAGAGCGCGTCGAAATCCTCCGTGAGATAGGACGTGTAATAAGGCTCGTGGAAGAGCTGGGGAAAGATCTCCAGCAGCCCGTCGTAGTCCGGATCGTCGCCGGTCTGCAGGCTGTCGGTGAGGATGAACAGCCCGCCGGGCTTCAGTACCCGGGCGATCTCCGCCGCCACCTGCCGACGCACCTTTGGGGGCAGCTCGTGGAACAGATAGACGGAGGAGGCCGCATCCAGGCTGGCGTCGGTCAGCGGCAGGTCTTCGGCCTGGGCGACTGCAAAACGCGCGCGTCGCGAGGGTACGTTCGCGCGGGCGCGGCGCAGATAGGGTTCCGACAGATCGATGCCCAGCGCCGGCAGGCGGGGCCATGCGCGGGTCACGTCGCGCAGTAATCCGCCGGTGCCGCAGGCGATATCGGCGTAGGCCAGATTCCTCTGGTCGCGGGCGCGCATCATCTCGGCCAGCGGCACCAGCGCCTGCCGGCGCATGGCGGCGGCCGCGCCCGTGAACAGCACCTCGACCTGAAAATCGTAGATCTCGGCGGAGTCGTCCGACAACCAGCCGTCGGTCTGAAAATGGAAGTTCTGCTGGTAGTAGCGCGGCAGGGCGCGATCCTTGGCGGACGCCTCCTGATGCGCCTCCTCGCGCCGGCGGCGGGTGACCTCGGGCACGTCGCGCAGGAACCGCGCGCTGCGCCGGAGCAGGCTTGCAAACCCGCCGGGTTCGTCGAACGGCATCGGCGCGGGCATCGGATAGAGCCCGGCCTCCACATTGGCCAGATCGCGCGCCAGCAGTCTTGCGATGTCGGCCAGCATGCGGTGCTGGGAGGGCGGCGGCGTCTCCGGCTGACGGATCCTGGGCGGCTCGCCGGGAAGCGTGCGGGCGGTGCGCGCCGCGATCCGCTTCATGGCCTCGCCATGCGCGCCGTACCAGGCCATCCGCGCGCCCTGGCTGACGCCGAAGCGGGCGCGCCGCATCCAGGTCTGCAGACCGGCGGGCCGATTGTCATCACGCCCGGCTTGAGGCATGGCTCACTCCCGTTTCAGGATAACGACAACCTCAATGTGGGGTGAAAACAGGAACTGGTCCACCGGCAACACGGATTTGATCGTGTAGCCGCCGTCCACCAGAATGCGCAGATCGCGCGCCAGCGTCGCCGGATTGCAGGAAACCGCGGCGATGGTCTTGATGGCGGAGGCGGCCAGCATCTCGGCCTGCGCGCGCGCGCCGGCGCGCGGCGGATCGAAGACGGCGGCGTCGAATTTCTCCAGTTCGTCCTTCATCAGCGGACGCCGCGCCAGATCGCGCGCCTCATGGCTGACGGCTTTCAGCCCCTTGGCCCGGCGCCACGCCGCGTCGAGCGCCTTGAGCGCGGCGCGGTCGTTTTCCACCGCGTGCACCGGCGTGGTCCGCGCGATCCGGAGCGCGAAGGTGCCCAGCCCGCAGTAGAGATCGACCACCTGCCGCGCGCCATCGAACGCTTCGAGCACCCGCTCGGCCATCGCCGCTTCGGCCTGCGCGGAGGCCTGGGTGAAACCGCCCGGCGCGGGCACCGCGGCGACGCCATCCATGTTGAGCGCGGGAGGACGGGCCTCGATCACCACTTCGCCGTCGACGCTCAGCCGCGCCAGATCCGCCTCGAACGCCACCTGGCCGAGTTTCGGGAACAGTTTTGCCGCTCCCTTGCCCGCGCCGTCGATGGTCACGTCGAGCCCGGCCTGGGTGTCCAGCACGGTGAGGCGCAACTCGCCGCGCTTGGGGCAGCCAGCTCGCCCAGCCGGCGCAACAGCGGCAGCGCCGCGGCAATCGCGGGCGTGACGACGGCGCATTGCTCCACCTGCACCAGCTTGCTGCTGGCGCGTTCGTGATAACCCACCAGCACCCGGCCGCCGGCGCGGGCCGCGGCAAACACCGCGCGCCTGCGCGAGCCGGGCTCGGCCGCGACCATCGGTTCGACGGTGGCCTGCAGCCCCGCGATTCAAGCGCCGCGGTCACCTGCGCGCGCTTCCATGCGGCATAGGCGGAGTGCTCCATGTGCTGCAGCGCGCAGCCGCCGCAGGTGCCGAAATGTCTGCACGGCGGCGTCACCCGGTCGGCGCTCGGCGTCTCGATGCCCAGAAGCCGCGCCCGCTCGCCTTGGCCTTCCACCCGCACCACCTCGCCGGGCAGGGTGAACGGCACATAGAGCGGACCGGAGGCGGTTTCGCAGACGCCGTCGCCGCGATGGGCGAGCGAGGCAATGGTGACGGTTTCGGACATGCGGGACCTTGCTGCGGCGGCCGGAAGGCCGGTCCGCGGATATTGGAAGTTGGCGATTGGGATGGGGAATACACGAGCGCGCGGCCCGCGGCTATCGGTCGTTTTCCCGCAAGCGCCCGCGGCCCCCTGCAACAGGGCTGATTTCAGAAAAGGCAGCCGCCCAGCGCGGCGAGCGCGATATCGGTGAAAATCACCTCGCCGTAGCGCGCCCAAAGCCCGAGCGTCGCCAGCAGCGTCATGCCGACAGCAGCGGTGATCGCGATCGTTGGGGCGTTGGGCATTGCTCTCTCATCAGCGGTTGCGCCGCAATCCTACAGCATCGGCCGCAGCACGGCCATATCGGCGATGCCGCAGCGTCACTCAGCTTTCCGCGGAGCTTATCAGCCGCTTCAGTTTCTCCATCGCCACGTCGGGGTTCTCGCCATAGGCGATGGTGCCGACAAAGCGGTTGTCCTTGTTCATCAGGTAGACGCCGGCGGTGTGATCCATGGTGTAGCCGCCATCGTCCTGCTCCACCCGGCGCGCGTAGACCCGGTAGGTCTTCAGCATATCGGCCACCTGGGTGGGCGAGCCGGTCAGCGCCTTGATGCGGTCGTCGAAGGCCGCGACGTAGGAGGACATGATCTCGGGCGTATCGCGTTCGGGGTCCACCGTGACGAAGGCGTAGTTCAGTTTGTTCGCGTCCGCTCCCAGTTTGTCGATCCAGCTTTGCACCTCGGCCAGCGTCGTGGGGCACACGTCGGGGCAGGAGGTGAAGCCGAAGAACAACACCGTCGGCTTGCCGATGAACATCGTCTCATCGACCGGCTCGCCCGCGCCGTTCACCATCGTGAACGGCCCGCCGACCGAATTCACCGGCGACAGCAGCTCCGCCGAGGTGCCGGCCAGCTTGTCGCGGTAATCGGAGAAGGTGATTGCGCCAATCCCGGCCACGAGGGCGGCAACCGCCGCCCACGCACCGTAACGAATGATCTTCGTCGCGTTCATTGTCACTTCGCCATCTTGTGTTCGCCGTCGCCCGTCTCGGGGGCATCCTGCGTCATGCCGTGGCCATCATGGCCCATCGCGGGCGTCTTGGCGCCGATCTTCTCGACCGAGAAGTCCACGTCAATGGTGCCGGCCTTCTCGAACGTCAGCGTGGTGGGCACGGTCTCACCCATCTTGAACGGGC
Organism: Breoghania sp. L-A4; assembly: GCF_003432385.1. Classification (NCBI taxonomy): domain Bacteria; kingdom Pseudomonadati; phylum Pseudomonadota; class Alphaproteobacteria; order Hyphomicrobiales; family Stappiaceae; genus Breoghania; species Breoghania sp. L-A4. Next base: position 1,146,562 of record NZ_CP031841.1, read on the forward strand.
TTTCGATGCCCATGTACATCACATGGGTGCCGCCGGGCTTCAGTTCCACCGTTGCGCCGGCCGGGATCTCGATGCCGCCGTCCACCTCGCGCATCACCATGATGCCGTCGTTGACCGACATCTCGTGGAACTCGACCTTGGCCGCGCGCGGCGAGGCGCCGGTGACCAGGCGGTCTGGCTCCGTGCCCGTGTTGGTGATGGTCATGAAGCCGCCGCCCGCCTTGGCGGCGCCGGGCGTCGCCCGGGTCCACGGCGTCTCCAGCTTGATCGCGCCGACCATGATGGCGTCGTCGGCGCGCGCGGGCAGGATCGCAACGGCGATCGCGGAAAGGGTGAGAAGAAGGGCGCTTGCGCGCGCAACTGCGATTTTCATTCTGAACTCCATGCGCCTGTCCCGCGTGCCGTTCGGCCTGCCGCTGGGATGCGCGATATCACATCAATGAGTGCCCCGTCGTGCCGGCCGTCGGGGCCGGAAAGAGGCATCGGGATCGTTGGGAGGTTCAGGCGGCCGGCGGCGCGCGGATGGAAAGCCCGCGGGCGCGCCGCGCGGTATCGGGGCGTGCGTCGTCCGGCGGGACGAGGGCGCCCAGCGCGCGAGGTGCGGGATGGGTGAGGGCGGGCGCCAGGCGCCCGGCGTCGGCCACCGGCGTGCCGCCGTGCGGGCAGACATGGCCGCAGGGGCAGTCGGCGAGATGCGCGGGGCCGGGGATCCCGGACGGATGGGAGACCGGCGCGGACGCGGAACTCGTACAGATGACGGGAACGGCGGATATGGCCGCGGACGGCATCGCCGCGATGCCCAGCGCACCCAGCACCACGCGCGCCAGCATGGCCACCGCCGCCAGGGTGGCGAGCGGGCCGCGTTCGCGCCGCAGTCCGGCGAGCAGGCTCATGGTGCGTGTCATCACGGCGCGACTATGCCGCAGGCCTCGTCCGGCGTCGAGAGGGGCCGGGGCAATGCGCGCATTTGCCGCCACGCGGCCGGCGGCGTGCTAGAGCGTTTCCTTGTCAAATGGAACCATTCTGCGGAGATGAATTTTGTCGAGGATCAAGAGGATTGGCGAAGGGCATATCGCGGATATGGCCGAGACGGGCCTCGCCGATAATCGGGAAAATTCATCCCGCCCAAAGGGTTGGTCGAAACCGGCCGTCCGCCGCGTCAACGGCCTCCGCCGTAGCATGGGCTACGCCGTTCGCCCGTTTCCTCGCGGATCGACCCGGTTTGGACCAACAGAATCGATCCCATTTAACAAGGAAACGCTCTAGTCTGGCTGCGGCCGCACCGGTTCGGGATGTTCCTCGTCGCCGATGCTGTCGGCCAGCGCCTCGCCCTCGGTTTCCCACGCCTCGGCCACCTGTCCGGCGTCCAGCGGTTCCGGCTCGTAGTGTGGCCCATCCGACATCACCACATCCGGATCGCTCTCGTCGTAGAGCTCTGGCGTCAGCACGCCGCCAACCTGCGAGGTCGCGGCCAGATCGAAGTCGGTGCGTGTGCTCTGCAAGGGCGCCTGGCGCACGGTCAGGCGGTAGATGATGTAGCCGGCCAGCGCGAACTCGACCACGGCGATCATCACGAACATGCCGCTGGGACCCATCATTCCCATCATCACGGCGGCCGTGATCGGGCCGATGGTCGAGCCGATGCCGTTGGCCAGCAGGAGCCCTGAGGAGGTTTCCACGAAGCCGTCGGCCTCCACGTGATCGTAGGCGTGGGCGGCTGCGATCGAATAGGCCGGCTGCGCGGTGAAGCCCACCAGCGCCGCCATGCCGATGGCCATGATTGCGGTGCTCGGCGCGACGACCGCGATCAGCGTGGCGACGAGCCCGGTCACGCCGCACAGACCGATGAGCACATAGCGCCGGTCCATGCGGTCCGACAGGCGGCCGATGGGCCATTGCGCCAGCACGCCGCCGAAAATGATGGCGGAGGCGAAATAGGCGGCCTGGTCGGTACTCAGGCCGATCTGGCGCGCATACAGCGGCGCCAGCGTCCAGGTGGTGCCATTGGCGATGCCGATCAGCAGACAGCCGACCATGGCGGCGGGCGAGGTGCGGTAGAGTTCCAGCGGCCGGAAGCGCACGAAGGTGATCGGCGCCGGCTGCTCGGAGCGCGTCATGGAGATCGGCACCACGGCCAGCGACACGGCAACCGACGCCAGCACGAAGGCGGTGAAGCCCGACGGGTCGACCGCCGTCAGCACCAGTTGGCCCGCCATGATGGCGGCCATGTTGATGATGATGTAGGTGGACATCAGCGCGCCGCGGTTGGCGTTGGTGGCGCGCTCGTTGAGCCAGCTTTCCACGATCATGTAGAAGCCGGCCAGCGTGAAGCCGTAGATGCAGCGGATCAGCGCCCAGGCGACGGGATCGGGAATGACCGCGTAGAGCAGCGCGCTGGCCGAGCCGATCGACACCAGCGCCGCGAAGGCGCGGATGTGGCCGGCGCGCAGGATGGCGTAAGGCGCGACCACGCAGCCGACGACGAAGCCCGCGAAATAGGCCGAGGACATCGCGCCGACGGCGAGCTCGGAAAAGCCCTCCAGGTCGGCGCGCACCGGCAGCAGGGTTCCCTGCAGACCGTGGCCGAGCAGCATCAGGGCGACGGACAGCAGCAGGGCTGCAATCGGGTTCAGGGTCTTTGCCATGGCCTCTTCGCGGGCGTTCTGCGGCAGCGGACCCAAAGGCTGTTCGGGATCGGTCCGGCGCGCAAACAAAAAACGAGAGCGCCGCTCTGACTGCATCAGAACATCCGGCGCTCTTGGGGTGGTCCGCACATGCGGCGCCCGCCGGAAAATCGGCGGGTGATCGGTCAGGCCCTGACATCGTGCCCGAAGGAGGCGGAATTACGGCCCCGTTCGCGACCTTGTGCCGCGTCGCCGCAGGTGTCAATCGGGGGAGTGCCGGAGAGGTAAAAAACGGGTGCCCGCGACGCGCCTGTGTTGCGGAAGCGGCGGGGGACCGATCGGCGGGTGCGGCCTGTGGCCACGTCATCGCGCAATGATGCGGCCGGCCCTTCGAGACGCCGTCTTCGACGGCTCCTCAGGGTGACGTTGAATGGGTGGCGGCGTCCCGGAACCGCCATGCGGGACCCTCGTCGTCGAAACCGGCTGTCCTGAGGCTCGACCGGTGTCGATTGCAATAAAAATCAACACGAGAACGTCACCCTGATGAGGCGCAAAGCGCCGTCTCGAAGGGTCGCATTCGATCGGGCCACCGGCGTCACCGCAACATCTTGGTACGCGTTCCCTTCACCCCGGACGCGATGCGGCATGCAGTGCCGCTTCGCAGATCCGGGGCGGCCCGCGCGAGGCCGTTCCGGGCTTGGTTTGCACCATTGCGGGCTGCAATGCGCCCGGCGGCGCGCGTCCCCGCCGACGTCGAGCAGGGAACAATCATGGAGAAACATCAAAACGATGACGTCATCCTGAGGAGCCGACGAAGACGGCGTCTCGAAGGATCGGCGACGATCACGCCAGCAGCCCCACCACGATTAGGACCTAACTGCATCCTAAATCCGCCCCGGTCTCGGGCGCCCGCTCTGGAAAAGCCAGATCGCTTCTGGTATCAACGCTCCCAACGGGGTCTTCCTTCGCATACGGGCTGTGAAACTGCGGCTTACGAGCGAATGTCTCTACATATCATGTGCGCTGGATGACCTGATGTGCGCCCTGGCGTGATTGGAAGGAAGACCTCGTTGCCATCGCTCACTCAGATCTTTGGCAAGCACATCCCGATCGCCATTCCGGCGGAACTCGCCAGCGAAGCCACCTTGCTGGCCCATCTCGACGTTTCGCCCAAAGAACTAAAGAAGATCTGGTGGTATCGCGCGGCCATGTACAAGAAGTTCTCGATCGCCAAAGGCTCGGGAAAGCTGCGGCTCATCACCGCCCCCGATAATCGGCTCAAGATGCTGCAACGGAAATTGGCACCGCTCCTCGATCAGCTCTATCGCGTTCGCAACCCCGTCCATGGCTTCGTACCAGACCGTTCGGTCAGGTCAAATGCCGAGGCGCACATAAACCGGCGCTATGTGGTCAATCTCGATCTGAAGGACTTCTTCCCGTCGATCACGGAGAACCGGATACGGGGCGTGTTGCGAGCGCTTGGCGTCGATCGTCGCGTTTCGGAGATCGTTGCGCGGCTCTGCTGCTACAATGGGCATCTGCCCCAGGGCGCGCCGACCAGCCCGGTTCTGTCGAACATGATCTGCTACCGGCTCGACACGGTCCTTCTACAGATCGCGAAGGCCGCACGCGCGATCTACACGCGCTACGCCGACGACATCACCTTCTCGACCTACCAACCGCCCGCCGGGCTTTTCGAGGCCGCGATCCCGTCTTCGGGTCGCTTCGCGCCCGAGGCGCTGGCGGCGAACCTTCTCCAGGCGGTTACCAGCAACGGCTTCGCGATCAATCCGGACAAGGCGCACTATGCGATCGTCATGCGCGTCGCATAGTCACCGGCCTCAAGATCAACGAGCTCATCAACGTAGATCGCCGCTATGTGCGCAATCTGCGTGCCGCACTCCACTCGGTGGAGACGTTGGGGATCAAGGACGCGCAGGCCAGATTTCAGACCGATATGGCGGCTGCACGAGGCTTGCCGATCATCTTGCGGCAAGATCTCGTGGCTCGGCTTCATCAAGGGACCGACCGATCCTCTGGTGCGCAGCATCATGCTGCGTTTCAAACCAATGCTTTCCCGAGAGCCCGCTAAAGGTGAAGCCGACCGCGATCGAGATGCGCAACCGCGCGTTATGGCTTGTCGAGCATGATGGCGATGCCGGCACACAAGGCACCTGTTTCTTTCTGAAGACGCCGGTCTCGTGACGCAGCTCATTGCGTCGAGAATGTCGAGACGGTCGAGATCTACCATCCGAGCAAATCTTCCAACAGCTTCAAGGTAAAGGTGATCAAGCGGCACGAGCATCGCGACCTCGCACTGCTCGAGCCGCACTTCCTGAGACCGAATATTTTTGAGCTGGTGGGCTCCGGCCAAATCATCGTCGAGGATGCTCCGACGATCGCGCTCGGCTATCCGGGCTATGGACCGGGGGACAAGCTCAATATCCGGTCAGGAACGGTCAGTTCGCTCCCGATGAAAAGTGGCGTGCAAACTGATCGAGGTCACGCAAAAAATCGCTCAGGAATGTCGGGCGGCCCGCTTCTAGATGCCCATCAGAATGTCATCGGCATCAATCACAAAGGCGGGCCTGACATGGCGCGCGACTTCGCAGTCCACATTAACGAATTGACCGCATGGCTTGCCGAATAGGCGACCTCATACATAAAATTTGAAGGGCTGCCTCTCCTGTCTTTTCGCCGATCCCATTGTCAGGACGTCGCCGACCATCCGCGCGAAACGGAAAGTGACTGGCAGCCCGTCGTTGAAGTTGCATCTGTTTTATTTGATCTTGGTGATGCCCATGATGTCCTCAAGGGTAGTGCGGATGGCGGGCCGCTGATATTTTCTGCACATCACGGACACGTGAACCGGGTTTGGCGTCTCTAGGGCCGGAAACGGTTTGGCCGCTTCCGGTGTCTGTTAGCGAATAGCCAAGAGGTGGACCCATGGCTCAATATTTCAAGGCGAAGACATCGCGAAGCTTCATGCTGGCCGCGAGGAAATGCACCGGCAATTCGCCGATCTCAGAGCCCGCTTCCTAGCTCGGAAATACCGCACCGAACGGGGTCACGAGTTCGCGTGCTACGGATTCTCCAGGCGCCTTGGCACAATGGTCCGCGCGATCGACGTGGTGTTCGAAAAACTACCTCCTGAGCTCGACACGATCCCTGACAGGGACACTGTCGTCGATGCCACTCTCATGATCCAGGCGTTCGTGTTGAACGCTTTCGGGTGTCTTGACAACCTGGCGTGGATTTGGGTCTGCGAGAAGCCCGTTCTAAACGCACGTGGCAAAGAACTCGGGCCGCTGGAGGTCGGCCTCGGGCCAAAGCGCAGGGACGTTCGCGCATCGTTCAGCAAAGAGTTTGTTGCATACTTGGAGAAGCGACAGGACTGGGTGGACAAGCACCTGAAGGGCTTCCGCGATAGCCTCGCACACCGCATACCCTTGTACATCCCGCCCTACATCGTTTCCCCGAGGTTGTCGAAAAGTACAACGAGCTCGAAAAAGCCAGTGGAGATGCCATCCGAGAGCTTGACTTGGGGCTCTACGACAAGCTGCAGGCCCAGCAGCGCGGATTGGGCATCTGGCGGCCTTGGATGACCCATTCCGTCACCGAAAAATCTCCGCGTGCCGTGTTCCACGCGCAGCTGCTGCAGGACTACGTGACGATCGATGAGTTCGGTCGTGAGATGCTGGCCGAGTTCGAAAGGCAGGCTGTCTAGTAGTCAACGACCAGCGCTAACATCTCACTCATCGTTCAGTCGACGAGTGCAGTTTAAGCCGTGATTTTCCATGGATCACGTGCACGAAAACTGTCAATTGTTTAGTGGACGCGATCACTTGAACGACATTGGTGGGCACAAGTAGTGCCTTGGCAGGGAAATCGCCCGACGCGGAACGGGCTCTTTCAGAGAGTGCAATTCTAGCTCGGAGCTCTTCAAATAAGGTGCAGAGTGATCACCACTTCGGGTGCTTCTAAGTTCAGCTATCCGCTCGATAGATAACTACTAACGCATCATGAGGACAGCCGGTGTCAGTTCAACGTGTTGATTGAATATGTGAAGCACGGAAGCCAGTGCTCTTGAGCCCACTGCCTCTCCCCTCACGCCAGCCGGACGATCTCCGCGGTGTCCCGTCCCAGCGCCTCGAACACCTTGGTGACGATGCCGTTGGCGTTCAGGCCGGCGAGCGCGTACATGGCGTCGGGCTTGTCCTGGTCGATAAAACTGTCCGGCAGCACCATGGCGCGGACGCGGAGTTTGCCGTCGAGCAGCGCGCTGTCTGCGAGGAACTGCAGCACGTGGCTGCCGAAGCCGCCGACGGAGCCTTCCTCGATGGTGATCAGCACCTCGTGCTCGCGCGCCAGCCGGCCGATCAGCGCCTCGTCGAGCGGCTTGGCGAAGCGCGCGTCGGCGACCGTGGTCGACAGGCCGAAACTTTCCAGCGTCTCCGCCGCCTCCAGGCAATGCGCCAGCCGCGTGCCGAAGGACAGAAGCGCGATGGTGCTTCCCTCGCGGATGACTCGGCCGCGGCCGATCTCCAGCGGGACGCCGCGCTCGGGCAGGTCGACGCCGACGCCCTCGCCGCGCGGATACCGGAACGCGATCGGGCCGTCGTCGTAGGCGGCGGCGGTCGCCACCATATGCTTGAGTTCCGCCTCGTCGGCCGCCGCCATGACGGTGAAGCCGGGCAGGCAGGAGAGATAGGCGACGTCGAAGGCGCCCGCGTGCGTCGGCCCGTCGGCGCCCACCAGCCCGGCGCGGTCGATGGGGAAGCGCACCGGCAGCCCCTGGATGGCCACGTCGTGCACCACCTGGTCGTAGGCGCGCTGCAGGAAGGTGGAATAGATCGCCACGAACGGTTTGTAGCCCTCCGTCGCCATGCCGGCGGCAAAGGTCACCGCGTGCTGCTCGGCGATGCCGACGTCAAACGTGCGCTCGGGGAAGACCTCGCCGAACAGGTCGATGCCGGTGCCCGAGGGCATGGCGGCGGTCACGGCGACGATCTTCTCGTCCGCTTCCGCCTCCTGGATCAGGCTCTGGCCAAACACCTTGGTGTAGCTCGGCGCGTTCGGCGTGGGCTTGGCCTGCTGGCCGGTGACCACGTCGAACTTGGCGACGCCGTGGTACTTGTCGGATGAGCTTTCCGCCGGGGCGTAGCCCTTGCCCTTCTGGGTGACCACATGCACCAGCACCGGCCCGCCGGGACTGTCGCGCACGTTGCGCAGCACGGGCAGCAGGTGGTCGAGATTGTGGCCGTCGATCGGCCCGACGTAATAAAAGCCCAGCTCCTCGAACAGCGTGCCGCCGGTGAGGAAGCCGCGGGCGAATTCCTCGGCGCGGGCTGCGCCCTTCTGCAGCGGATCGGGCAGCGCCTTGGCGACCTGCTTGGCCACCTCGCGCAGCGAATGATAGGCGCGCCCGGAGACGAGGCGGGCGAGATAGGCGGACATGGCGCCCACCGGCGGGCGATCGACATGTCGTTGTCGTTGAGAATCACGATCAGCCGCGAGTGGCGCGCGCCGGCGTTGTTCATCGCCTCATAGGCCATGCCGGCGGACATGGCGCCGTCGCCGATCACCGCGATGACGCGGTTGTCGCGCGCGTCCAGCTCGCTGGCCACCGCCATGCCCAGGCCGGCGGAAATCGAGGTGGAGGAATGCGCCGCGCCGAAGGGGTCGTATTCGGATTCGGTGCGCTTGGTGAAGCCGGAAAGCCCGCCCGCCTGGCGCAGGGTGCGGATGCGGTCGCGCCGGCCGGTGAGGATCTTGTGCGGGTAGCACTGGTGGCCGACATCCCAGATCAGCCGGTCCTCGGGCGTCTTGAACACCGAGTGCAGCGCGACCGTCAACTCGACGACGCCCAGGCCCGCGCCCAGGTGGCCGCCGGTGACCGAGACGGCGTCGATCATCTCCGCGCGCAATTCGGCTGCGAGCTGGGCCAACTGGCCGTCGCTCAGCGTGCGCAAGTGTTCGGGAGTCTGGATCGTGTCGAGAAGCGGAGTGTCGGGCAACGTCATGTCACAGGTGCGATCGCGCTTGGGTTCGTCTTGTGCCGCAAGGCTTACACCAGTGTGCTGGGGGTGCAATTCGCGTTGCCGATTGCCGCGTTCGGTCGGTATCCCCTTACAGGCAGCCTGAATTGTGACGGTTTTTTGCGATGTCACGCATTTTTTTCGTTTCGTCACCCGATCGGGTGATGATTTTCGTGGCCGGAAGAGATACAAAATCCCGGTGGTCGATGGGGCCACGTGCACAGTGATCGACTTGGGCCGCGAGTATTCGCGGCCCTTTTTTATGGCGCGCGCGCATCTTCCGCAGGTGCCCTCGCCGCCGCGCGGCGGCGCGATTCCGCGGATTTTCCCCATTATCGAGACTCACACTTCGTCATTTTTACGGAATCCGTCCGTCGTACCGCAATTCGGATTTCTATCAGGTGGTAGTAGTCCCAAGGCCGCTTGTGCCGCGCCGGTGTCAGACCGATTGCAGCGCCGCGATCAGCCGCACCAGTTCGACCTGGTTGCGGGTGGCGGTCTTGGTGAAGATTCGCCGCAGGTGCGTCTTGGCCGTGTTGCGGGTGATCGACAGATCGCCGAGCGTTTCCTCCAGCGTGCCCGAGCGCGCCAGACTGGCCGCCAGCCGCGCCTCGCTGCGGGTCAGCGAGAAGCAGTCGCGGATCAGCAGCTCGACGTTGGGGCCGAGCGTGGCCATCGGCCGGATCGTCAGCAGGAAAATCGTCCCGCCGGCGGCATGCGCCGTCGTCGGCCGGTCGCAGCGCAGCACCGAGATCTGATGGCGGGTGTCCGGCGGATTGCGGCCATGGATGATGCAATGGCCGGAATCGCGCGCCGGCTGGCCGGCAAAGGCCGTCGCGCCGGCCATCGCGGCGAGCAGCTTCTGCTGCTCGGCGGATCGGGCAGGGAAATCCGGTTGGTCTGATAGTCGAACACGGCGCCTTGCGACAACAGCGCGCGGGCGGATTCATTGGCGCCCAGCACCCGCCAGTGCTCGTCCACGGCAATCGCGCCATGCGGCAGGGATTCGATGATCTGATCGAGATAGTGGTTGGCGATCTGCCATTCCTGCGCCCGGGCGGTCAGCTCGAGCGCGCGCCTGAGGTGCCCCGACAGACTGTGCAGATAACCGACCTCGTCGCTGGAGAAGGCGCCCTTGTTGCGCCCGCGCGCCAGCGCCATGACGCTCAGCCGGTCCGGCCGCCGGTCCAGAGCGCAGGCGGTGGCCTCGTAGAGCCCTTGCGGAAACAGCACCGCGCGGCTGACCGCGCTGCGCTCGAAGGCCACGTCGTCCATGATCTCGCGCCGGTCGAAGAAGGTGCCGACGGTGGACCCGCCGCGGGCGTGATCCAGCGAGGGGTTGTCTCCGGGTTCGCCGAAGTCCTGAACGGAAACCAGAAGCCGCTCGACATCGAAGCGCACGGGAAACAGCGCCAGGGGCGCTGCGGTGGGATGGGCGCGCACGTCGGCGATGATCGCGGCGCCATTGAGCTGGTCACTGATTTTGGTCAGCACGGGACGCCAGCCGTCCGGCTCCAGAGCCGCCTCGTAGATCTCGGAAATCAGTGTTTCGGTCGATTGCGGCAGCGTCGTTTCCTGTGATTGTCGCTGTTCTCAGAGCGTATGGCGGGGAAGCGGCGAGGGCGCCGCGGACGGCCTTGCGGGGCGGCGTGGCACGGCAGCAGGGACCATGGTCGGAAGAAGCGATTCATGATTTAAAATCATCATTTCACAATGCCCGACTTATGCATCCGAGTCACCGCTGTTTTGCGCGGGCCCCCGATTCACCCGGTTTCGCAGCGATCTCCCCAGGCGCTCGGCGCACGCGCCTTGTTTCCAATCCAGATTGCCGGAAATCCGCCGTGAGCGCCCGCGGCCCGGCGGACGTCTCCTTTGTGCCGGCCGGTGCGGGCGTCTGTGCCGCAGAGTAAGCGCGCATTGTGGATCTGTGAAGAACAATCGGCAGGAAGGACCGCCGCGGCACGCTCTCGGCCACAGCCGGACTCCGGACGCGCGCCGCCAGCGCCGGACCCTCTCGGGGGCAGACAAGTCCTGTCAGGAACAGACAAATGATGGGGTGCGAAGCCGGTCAGTCGACGTCGAGCGGCTCGGTGCCGACGACGCCGCCGTCCTGGCCGCGGCGGATCTTTTCGACCTTGGTCTCCGCCACTTTCAGCAACGTGTCGCAATGCTTGCGCAGGATCTCGCCGCGCTCGTAGATCTCGATGCTCTTCTCAAGCGGAACGTTGCCCTGTTCCAGCTGCTGGACGATGGTTTCCAGTTGCCGCAAGGCATCCTCAAAGCTCAGGTTGGAAACGTCGTCGGCGGTGGTTTCGGTCATCGTCCGTCACATGCTTGAGCGCGCGGTCTGCGCGATCGGTCAAGGGAATCTCGTCCGCCAGACTCCGATGCCCGGCGGGCGGCGTCAAGGCACAACCCGCGGCAGGCATGGCAGCCGCGTGTCTCAGGCGTTCATCAGCGTGGATATGTGGGTTGCCGCGGATTTCGCCAGGCCTTCCAGGTCGTAGCCACCTTCCAGCAGCGACACCAGGCGTCCGTTGCAATGCTTGTCGGCAAGATCCATCAGTTTCTTCGTGATCCAGGCATAATCGCCCTCGACAAGATTGATACTGGCGAGTGGATCGCGGAAATGCGCGTCAAAACCGGCCGAGATCAGGATCAGTTCGGGCGCGAAGGCGTCGATGCGCGGCAGGATGGCGATGTCCATCGCCTCGCGGAACTCCGCGCTGCCGTCGCCCGCGTGCAGCGGCGCATTGACGATGTTTCCCACGCCGGTCTCGCTGGTTGCGCCGGTGCCGGGAAACAGCGGCATCTGGTGCGTGGAGCAATAGAGCACGCTGGGATCGTTCCAGAAGATGTCCTGGGTGCCGTTGCCATGGTGCACGTCGAAATCGACGATCGCGATCCGGTCAACCCCATGTTTGCGCTGGGCGTAGCGCGCGGCGATGGCGATCGTGTTGAACAGGCAAAAGCCCATGGCGTGCGCGGTTTCCGCATGATGACCGGGCGGGCGGATGGCGCAGAAGGCGTTGTTGACCTTGCCGGCGAGCACTTCGTCCACCGCCTGGGTGCTGGCGCCGATGGCGCGCTGCATGGCCTCCCAGCTTCCCGGTGACACCGATGTGTCGCCGTCGAGCTGGACGATGCCGCTTGTGGGGATGTGTTCGCGGATCGTGTCCACATGCGAAGCGGGATGAGCGAGCAGGGCGATGTCGATGTCGCCCAGCGGCGCGGTCTCGCGCTCCAGCGTCTGGAATCGCTCCGCTTCCAGAATGCGGTCCACTGCACGCATTCGGTCGGGGCGTTCGGGATGTCCCGGCGGGGTCAGGTGATCGAGAAAACAGGGATGGTGCAGCAGCAGGGTGGCCAAGGCGGATCTCATCTGTGCGTTTCGCTCGCACGATGAGACGCCGCGGGCTTGTGCGTGTCAATGCTCATCCCAATGCTCGCCAGCAATGACCCGCATGATGGAGCTAAATCGGTTTGTCCGGTCAGGCGCGCCGCGCCGCGCCTTGGCAGGAGGGCTCCGATGGGCGTGGCACAAAAAAAAGGCGGCTGACACATCGTGTGCCGCCGCCGGAAAGTTGCGAGCGATTGGGAGGAAGTCGCTCGATTTGGGAGGTCCACCGCATCACCAGGTTTTCCAGCCTTCTGAGTACCCCATCTGATCGCCGATTTCCAGTAAATTACAGTAATATTTTGAATAAAAGGCGTGTTTTCGCAATGACTTACCTAGTTATACTTAAGGGTAGTTTCTGTATTGCGTAGAACGCCCTTTTGTACAATTCCTGCCATGTAAGTGATTCGGCTTATACCTCCGGGCACGCCAGGTCTCGGCTTCTGGCGTCTGGGCGCGGTCCGTTCCGGCGAATCACCCGGAATCCGCGGCGTCCGCCGGGAGAAACGTGGGGAGCTAGCCGGCGCGCGGCGCGGCGGCACGTGAAAGCCGGTCGTTGATCGCCTCGCCCAGCCCGGATTTCGGGATCGGCATCACGGCGATGGTCGCGGCGCCCGAGGCGTCGAGCAGCCGCAGCTTGGCGAAGAGACCGGCCGCCGCCTCCACAAGATCACCTCGCGTGCTGAGATTCTCGATCCGGCGGGCCGCCTCCGCGCCCGGCAGCAGGGTCGGGCCGAAGGCGAGCAGGGCCTCGCCGGGTGCAACCGCCTCGGCATCGAGCCGCACCCGCGCGTTCGGCGCGTAGTGAGACGCCAGCATGCCCGGCGCCAGGGGCCGCGCGCCGTCTTCGGTTTCGGGCAGGGGTGCGGCGAGGGGGCAGCCCAGCAGGCGCTCGATGTCGGCGCGGGCAATGCCGCCGGGCCGCAACAGCCGCGGCGTGTCGTCGGTCAGCGAGACGATGGTGGATTCCACGCCCACCCTGGTCGGCCCGGCGTCCAGCACCAGCGCCACCCGGTCGCCGAGGTCGTCCGCCACCGCCTGCGCGGTCGTGGGACTGATGCGGCCCGAGCGGTTGGCGCTGGGGGCGGCCAGCGGCCGGCCAGTGGCGGCGGCCAAGGCCTGCATGATGGGGGAATCGGGCACGCGCAGGCCGACGCTGTCGAGCCCGGCCGTCGCCAGATCGCTGATCGCGGCGTCGGGACGTTTGGGCACCACGAGGGTCAGCGGTCCAGGCCAGAAGGCGCGCGCCAGCAACCGCGCCCGGTCGTCGAAGATCCCGAGTGCCTCCGCGGCGGCCTGATCCGCCACATGGCTGATCAGCGGATTGAAGCGCGGCCGATCCTTGGCGGCGAAGATCTTCGCGCAGGCCCGGGCGTTCGTGGCGTCGGCGGCCAGCCCGTAGACGGTCTCCGTCGGTACGGCGACCGGTTCGCCCGCCAGGATCAGCGCCACGGCGCGGCGGAAGCCGTCGTCGCTTTCGAGGTCTTCGCTCAGGGGGTCAAGGCGCCACACGGCCATGCAGGGTCTCAGTCGTCTTTGGCCTTCAGGCGCGTGCCGAAAGCGGGCAGGAGGATCGGCGCATCCCGGGTGCCGTAGCGACACGATTGACGTAAACGTTATGAGCGCTACTGTCGCGACGATTGCCGTCTCTTCGGCGTTTTGCGGACAATGAGCGCGCGCGTCAAGCGCCGGAGCGATTTCTGTCCCGCGGGCGGGTGCGTCCGCCGCCGGACACAGGCTTCCGAACAATGCGCGATTGGGAGGAATTGGCTGATGTATCGTGCTCCTGTGACCGAGATCGCGTTCGTCCTCAAGCATGTCGCGGGACTGGACGAGGTTCTTGCCCAGGCGCCGGATCTGGGCCTCGGCGACGATCTGGTGAGCGCCATTCTGGAGGAGGCGGGACGCTTCGTCGCGGAGGAAATCGCGCCGCTGAACAGGGGCGCGGACACGCACGGCACGCCGCTCAAGGATGGCGCGGTAACCACGCCTCCGGGCTGGCGCGAGGCCTATCGCGCCTGGATCGAAGGCGGCTGGAACGGGCTCAACGCGCCTCAATCCCACGGCGGGCAGGGCCTGCCGATGATGCTGCAGGCCGCGGCGCTGGAGATGTGGAATTCCGGGTCCATGGCGTTTGCCATCGGCCCGACGCTGACCGCCGGCGCCATCGAGGCCCTGCACACCCACGGCAGCGCCGAGCTTCAGGACACCTATCTGGCGAAACTCGTCTCCGGCGAGTGGATGGGCACGATGAACCTGACCGAGCCGCAGGCCGGCTCCGATCTCAATGCCTTGCGGGCGCGCGCCGAGCGCAACGACGACGGCACCTACCGCATCTTCGGGCAGAAGATCTTCATCACCTACGGCGAACACGATCTCACCGACAACATCGTGCATCTGGTTCTCGCCCGCCTGCCGGATGCGCCCGCCGGCACGCGCGGCATCTCGCTCTTCGTGGTGCCGAAATTCCTGGTCAATGCCGATGGCTCGCTGGGCGCGCGCAACGACGTGCGCTGCGCCGGCATCGAGCACAAGCTCGGCATCCACGGCTCGCCCACCTGCACCATGGTGTTCGGCGACGAGGGTGGTGCGACCGGTTGGCTGGTGGGCGAGGAAAACCGTGGGCTCGCCTGCATGTTCACGATGATGAACAACGCGCGGCTGGCCGTTGGCATCCAGGGCCTGGGCGTTGCCGAAGCCGCCTACCAGCATGCGCTGGCCTATGCGCTCGACCGCCGTCAGGGCCGCGCGGCGGGCGAACCGTCCGATGGCATGAGCCCGATCGCGGCCCATCCCGACGTGCGCCGCAATCTGCTGACCATGCGCGCGCTGACCCAGATCGCCCGCGCCATCTGTTTCTCCTGCGCCCAAGCCATCGACATGGCGCGCCTGTCGCACGGCGAGGACAAGCGCCACTGGAGCGAGCGCGCCGGGCTGTGGACGCCGCTCGCCAAGGCGGTGCCCACCGACATCGGCGTGGAAGCCGCCTCCATCGGCGTGCAGGTGCACGGCGGCATGGGCTACATCGAGGAAACCGGCGCCGCCCAGTTCCTGCGCGACGCGCGCATCGCGCCCATCTACGAGGGCACCAACGGCATTCAGGCCATCGATCTGGTCACCCGCAAGCTGCCGCTGTCCGGCGGCGGGCAGGTGCGCGGCTGATTGCCGAGCTGCGCGCGTCGGCGGAAGCCGCCAAGGGCTCCAACCGCGCCGACTTCGGCCAGATGGGCGAGCGTGTGTCCGGCGCGCTCGATGATCTGGAGGCGGCGACCGACTGGCTGCTGGCCGCGCTTGAGGACGGCCGCATGGGCGAGGCGCTGGCCGGCGCGACGCCGTACCTGCGGCTCTTCGGCCTGGCGGCGGGCGGCGCGCTGCTCGCCAGGGGCGCGCTTGCCAGCACCGCGCAGGGCGCGCCCGCCGATGAGGCGCGCATTCTCACCGCCCGCTTCTTCGCCGAGAACCTGATCGGTGAGACCGCCAGCCTGCGGGCCAGCGTCACGCAAGGTGCCGCCGCCGTGCTCGCCGCCGAGGCCGCCTTCCGGGCGTGAGAGCAACACCGCGCCTTGCGGCGCGTGAGGAGGAGCCACGCAATGATTGACGTCGACATCCGCGATGGCGTGCAGACCATCCGCATGAACCGGCCCGAAAAGAAGAACGCGCTCACCCGCGCCATGTACGATCTCATGGCCGGCGCGCTGGAGGCCGCCGACGCCTCCGGCGATATCCGCGTCAGCCTGATCTGCGGCGTGCCGGGCGCCTTTTCGGCCGGCAACGACATCGGCGACTTCTTGCAGGTCGCCATGACCGGGGAGGGTCTGGGCACCTCGGTGATCCGGTTTCTCAAGGCCATCGCCGCCTCGAAAACCCCCGTGGTCGCCGCCGTCGACGGGCTGGCGATCGGCGTCGGCACGACGATGCTTCTGCATTGCGACATGGTGTTCTGCAGCCCGCGCTCGAGCTTCCGCACGCCGTTCCTCGATCTCGGGCTGGTGCCCGAAGCCGCCTCAAGCCTGATCGCGCCGGGCCTGATGGGCCACGCCCGCGCCTTCGAGCTTCTGTGCCTGGGGCGGGCTTTGACGCCGCGCGGGCGCGCGAGGCGGGTATCGTCAATCACGTGGTGGACGAGGACGCGCTGGAGGCGCAGGCCATGGCCTGCGCGCAAGCCATCGCTGCCAAACCGGCCGAGGCGCTGACGATCGCCCGCACCTTCATGCGCGGCGACACCGACGCGATCCTCAAACGCATCGACGCGGAAGCCGAGGCGTTTCGCGACCGGTTGGGATCGGACGAAGCCAAGGCGGCGTTTCAGGCCTTCATGGGCAAGGCCAAGGGCTGAGCGCTCACTCCCTCTCCCTCAGGGAGAGGTGACCGTGACCAGCGCCCCCAAAACCGGGCGCGGCACGCAAGACAGGAACGGAGCATCGCATGACCCTGAGCGGAAAGACCCTGTTCATCACCGGCGCCTCGCGCGGCATCGGTCTGGCGATCGGCCTGCGCGCCGCGCGCGACGGCGCCAATGTGGCGATTGCGGCCAAGACCGCCGAGCCGCATCCGAAACTCGAAGGCACCATCTATACCGCCGCCGAGGCCATCGAGAAGGCCGGCGGCAAGGCGCTGCCGCTGGTGGTCGACGTGCGTGACGAGGAGGCGGTGAAGGCGGCGCTCGCCAAGACGGCCGAAGTCTTCGGCGGTATCGACATTCTCGTCAACAACGCCTCCGCGATCCAGCTCACGCCGCTTCAGCAGACCGACATGAAGCGGTTCGATCTGATGCACCAGATCAACACCCGCGGCACCATGGTGTGCTGCAAGCACGCCATTCCGTATCTGGAGAAGGCTGAGAACCCGCACATCATCACCCTGTCGCCGCCGCTGGACATGAACCCCAAATGGTTCGCTGGCCACATGCCCTATTCCATCGCCAAATACGGCATGAGCCTGGTGGTGCTGGGGCTGGCGGGCGAGCTGCGCTCCAAGAAGATCGCCGTCAACGCGCTGTGGCCGCGCACGACGATCGCCACGGCGGCGGTAAAGAACCTGCTCGGCGGCGACAAGATGATGCAGGCCAGCCGCACGCCGGAGATCCTCGCCGATGCCGCCCACATGATCTTCGAGCAGCCCTCGGACAGCTTCACCGGCAATTTCCTGATCGACGACACCTTCATGTCCGAGCATGGGGTGACCGATTTCGACCGCTACCGCGTCGACCCTCGGTCGGCCTGATGCGCGATTTCTTCGTCCCCGACGACAGCGTCCCGCCGGTGGATCTGGGGCCCGTGAAGGGGTAGGGGCTGTGAGCGACCGGACCGCGACAAGCTGCACCGAAGCACCCGTGACGGGCCGTTGCTATTGCGGCGTCACGACCTTTCACGCGTCCGCGCCGCCGAGCTTCGTTGCCTATTGCCACTGCGCGGACTGCCGGCGTGTCACGGGCGCGCCGGTTGCGGCGTTTGCGGCTTTCCGCTGCGAAGAGGTGACGTTCGCGCCCGACGAGGGGCGCGTCGTCAACACCAACCCGGGAGTCACGCGCAGCTTCTGCGGCAGCTGCGGCTCGCCTCTCGCGGGCCGCTACGACTATCTGCCCGGCATGGTCTATATCGGCGTGGGATTGCTTGACCAGGCGGATGCGTATCCGCCCGCGCGTCATGCGCATGCGGGCGAAAAACTGGCCTGGCTGCACATTACCGATGATCTGGAGCGGGACGTGGGCTCGGCCCGCGATCATCTTGGCCCGCGCTGATGCCGCTTTACATGTCTTGAGCCCGCACGCGCAGCCGCTCCAGCGTGCGGGAAAAGATCGCCGGATCGTCGGCCGCGCGGGCCAGCACCAGCGCGCCCTGGATGCCGCCGACGATCTCCTCGGCGAGGCCTGTCGCATCCGCGTTGCCGGTGCGGGCGAGGGCGCCCTCCAGCGCGTCTGTCCAGCGGGCGAAATAG
This sequence comes from Breoghania sp. L-A4, assembly GCF_003432385.1. Lineage (NCBI taxonomy): Bacteria > Pseudomonadati > Pseudomonadota > Alphaproteobacteria > Hyphomicrobiales > Stappiaceae > Breoghania > Breoghania sp. L-A4. The sequence goes on from NZ_CP031841.1 coordinate 1,164,558, forward strand.
CCGGCGATGGCGCCTCTGAAGCGGTCGCGCGTGTCGCAAAGCGCGAACGCGCCGACGAGGCACACCCGGCGGCCGGAGTGAAAATAGGTCTCCACCGCGTCGAACATGGCGCTGATGCCGTCCGCGCCGCCAGTCTCCAGCAGCGCGAAGACGTTGGCCTCGAACCAGCCGTCGATCTCGGCCAGAACCGCTTCGGCCATCTCGTCCTTCCCGCCGGGAAAGAAGTGATACAGGCTGCCCTTGCCGAGCCCGCTGGCCGACCCCAGGCGCGTCAGCGACGCGCCCTCATAGCCGTGCTCGCGAAACACCTCCGCGAGCCTGGGATCACATCGGCGCGTTCGGTGATCAGGCGGGGCATGGGGTTACAGCCCCAGCGCGCTCAGGCCGGGATGGTCGTCCGGGCGGGGCCCTGCGGCCAGCGGAATTTCCGTTCGTGCTCGGCGATCGCCAGATCGTTGATGCTGGCGTGGCGCTGGCGCATCAATCCGTCCCCGGAAAACTCCCAGTTCTCGTTGCCGTAGGAGCGGAACCAGCGGCCGTCATCGTCGTGCCACTCGTAGGCGAAGCGCACGGCGATGCGGTTGCCGGCATGCGCCCAGACCTCCTTGATCAGCCGGTAGTCCTGCTCCTTGCGCCACTTCTCGGTGAGAAACGCGACGATCTCCGCCCGGCCGGTGAGAAACCTGTCGCGGTTGCGCCAGGTGCTGTCGAGTGTGTAGGCGAGCGACACGCGTTCGGGATCGCGGGTGTTCCACGCATCCTCCGCCGCGCGCGCCTTCTGCGCGGCACTGGCATCGTCGAACGGCGGCAGGGGCGGGCGCGCTGTCATGAAAAACCTCAACTGTACCGATTGGTCTAGTATTGTACCTATCGGTACAGAGCCAGCGAGTCAACCGCGCTGTGGCGTCCCGGGCGCGGTACCCCGGTGGTGCGCCGCGGATCCGGAACGATCCCGCATGCGTTAGGCGAACCGAAACGCTCTCCCTCCATCCTGCGCGCAACAGGGAGAGCGCATGTCCAGGATCATCACCTTCAAGCCCCGGCGCGGCAAACCGGGCAAGGGCTTGCGCGCCCGGATCAAATCCGCCGTTGTCATCGTGATCGGTATCGGCGTGGCCGCCTACCATGTGATGGGGGAGGGCCCGGTGGCTGCCGGGCTCGGCGCGGTCTCCGTTGCGCCTGTCGTGGCCTACGGCCATTGCTCCGGACCCATCCGCGTCAACTGCGTGGTGGACGGCGACACGCTGTGGAGCGGCGGCGTGAAAATCCGCGTCGCCGACATCGACACGCCGGAGGTCGGCCGCCCGCGCTGCGCGGCGGAAAAGGCGCTCGGCGACCGCGCCACCAGCCGCATGATCGAGCTGGTCAACGCCGGCCCGTTCCGGATGCGGGCGTGGCCGGGCCGCGACGAGGACCGCTACGGCCGCAAGCTCCGCGTGCTGATGCGCGACGGCCGCTCGCTCGGCGACACGCTGGTGGCCGAAGGCCTCGCCCGCCCCTGGACCGGCCGCCGCCAGCCGTGGTGCTGAGGTGTTCTCCCGATGTCATCCCGGACGCGCTGCAGCACGCAGTGCTGCCGCGCAGATCCGGGACCCAGCGCTAGACTTGCCGAAGGCGCCGTACGCGCGGCCAGCGCAAATGGCCGAGGCGCATTGCAGGCACCCGTCTGACAGCAATTGATTAAGCGCGGGCCGCTATCCCTGATATGTCAAATATACTGAGGGGACATCATGGGGGCGTTCGATCTCGCGGCGCAGTGCGCGCGGTTCGTGGATTATTGCCGGGACATAAAATCGCTGTCGTCCAACACGCTGGATGCCTATGCGCAGGATCTCACGGAGTTTCGTGTCTTTGTCGGGCTGCAGACGGAGCGCGATTTTTCCGGCGAACTGATGGGCGCCTATGTGCGCTGGCTGCGCGAGGAGAGGGAATTGAGCCCGGCGACCGTGCGGCGGCGGATCGCCTGCCTGAAGGCATTCTTCAAGTGGGCGAAGGAAGGCCGGGCGCTGCCGCGGTCGCCGTTTGACGACACCGCAATCGTGGTGCGCATCCCCAAGCGCCTGCCGCGCGCCCTGTCGCGCCAGCAGGTGCGTGAGGTCGCCGGCGCCGTGGGAGCTGGGCCCGATCGGGCCATGGCGGAGGCCGGCGGCGCCGGGCAAGACCCATGCGACTGGCGCGCGACCACCTATCTCGCCGTGTGCCTGATGCTGGCCACCGGCATCCGGGTCGGCGAGTTGACGGCGATCCGGTTGAAGGATCTCGATCCCGACTGCACGATCATCAATGTGTCGGGCAAGGGCTCGCGCGACCGCACGGTGTTTCTGGCCAATGCGGGGCTGTCGGCGGCGCTGCGCGCCTATGTCGGCCGCCGCATGCGCCTGGTGGTGCCCGACGATCTGCTGCTGCGCAACGCGCGCGGCCGGCCGCTGACGCCGCAGGCCTTGCGCATCCGGCTGCGCAAGCTTGGCGAGGGGCTCGCCTTCTCCCAGCGCCTGACCCCGCACCGCTTCCGCCACACCGCGGCGACGATCCTGCTCGAGGAGGGCATCGACATCCGCTACGTGCAGCGGCTCCTGGGCCACTCGACCATCTCGACAACGGAAATCTACACCCACGTGACCGACATCAGCCTCCGCCAAGCCCTCGAACGCGCGGACGTGGTGGCACGGGTGGGGGTATGAGGAGGAAGAAACATTGATAACTCGGAATTATGGGTATGCAAAAAGCTTCAGCGTCAGCTTCCACTGGGCAAGCCTTTGCATCATCAGACTGGTTGATTAATCACTATCTATCCAAGTCCCCTCAAGTATTGCGCTATGTTGCATCGTTGCCGATATTCCCTGGAGACCGCGTACTGGATCTTGGGTGTGGCATTGGTTTCTATATGGAATACTTCCTGAGAATGGTTGGAACTGCCGGGAAAGTCGTTGGCCTGGATCACGATCCCGAATTAACGTCGATCGCAAGGGAAAATCTCCAAAGGGGCTTCTTTGACAACTGGGAAATTGTGAATAGCGACATATTTCAGTTCGCTAAAAATTTTAAATACTTCAATAAAATCATACTATTTAATTGCCTTTCTTATCAGGAAAATCTAAAGTCAACAATAGAACATTTGTATCAGAACCTTTCGGCGGGTTCCTTGTTAATTATTAAGGATTTCGACATGACTACATCAGTCTACAATCCGATTGATAAAAGACTGCATGGCGAGTTGATCGAGGCTGTAAGGAAAGAGCTTATTGTTCGTCCGACTGGGAAAATAAACAAATTTGTTGGTGGCGCATTGCACGGTATTTCAAATGAGATCTCCGGTGCGAAATCCTGTAGCTCTATTTGGTCATACATCAATACGCATCCATTTTCCAGGCAACAAATTCAGTTCATGAGGGAAACACACGCAAATTCGGTCGAGATGGCTCATGGCCACTGTTCTGACGAAGTTATTCGCTACATAAGCTCTCAGTTCATCGACGAGGATGCGTTTTTTTACGAAGCTCAGGCGTCATCATTTGTGGAAAACGAACACTTGGTCATACTGCCGGCATAGCGGCGGCAGACCGGGCCAGGTAATTTGCCTTTTTGTAGAAGGGAACAGCTTCTTTGGAAAAAGGAGCTGATGCTGTCTTTTTAAAAAGATGGCTTAACACGAAAGCAAGAATTGCTGCGGGATTAAAAACATGCGCGAGCCAAGATAGGGGGAGGCTTAAGAGGCTAATTATGTCAACTATTCCTGACCTTCCAAGTTTGTGAATTCGGTTTTCAAACAGGGAGTTTAGAATTAGTTTTGTACTTTCCTCATCGAGTTCATGGCGCAGGTGCCACACCTCCTTCTCCAAATCAAAAATGTCCGATGAGGCCTCAACGCAACTGTGATATTTGTCCTTGAAGCGGTGCCATGCACCATCCCCATTTCTTATTGTTTGGATGTTTGTTGGACTAAGACGTATCAGCTTTCTCGACACATCGCGACCCAACTGCCAGTCCAGAAATCTCATGAAAATGGCGGGCGAATAGAGCATTGCCTTCACGAAGACGGGATTGTCCTCGCTCCCAATGTTTATTTCGCCGTATGAATACCTGATCCGCTCAGAATTCACCGTTATGACGGGAGCGTAGTTTTGATAGCAATAATCCTGCCAGGCTCGGTAGTACGATTTGTAGAAGGCGGAGGATAAGTCCTCGGCGAGGTTATTGCTGTCCATCCATTTATAGAACTCGAGCGATCCAATATAACTATAGGAATTGTAGAATTGCCGTACAAAACCAGCTCCATTTTCTAAATTCGATCGGTAGATGGGATTGTCAAGCAGGGATAATGTCTCTAACAAAAAACGATCATGACCGATATCGAAGCGAGACGAGTCTCTTGTAACAAGCGGATTTATCCGGGCAATGCTCTCCACTCTTTTGAGATATTTGTCTTCTTTTAGGTGGGCGTATTCTTTGGTTGCATAGCTAAAGCCTTTTTCAAGCATCGTTCCCGAATCGTTAGCACCCCACCCGCAGAGATTGACGATGCCTAATTCGAGTAACTGTTTAAACTGGTCGCTCGTGACAACTTGCTGAACGACTAGCATGTTACGCCTGTTAGCAAAGCTTAGAATGTTTTCAATTGGTATGAAAATCTTATCGAAATACAAGCAAAGCAATTTAATATTATTCAGGTGGAATATCGCTTCGCTTTTGGCATTTATCTCTTCTGGCGATGCGTGATGGAGGTAATACGGTGTCATATGGCTCAGTTCATTGTAGAGAGCACATTTTCGACCGGCGATGTGATCTGTCATCAATGGGCTCATACCCATAATTCCGAGTTATGTGAAATAAATTTGGATAGGTACCGTAAGGTTAGATTTGGATGTTGACAACAAAAAAACTTGCTGCTCTGTCCGGCTTTTTTGTGATCGCGGGGGAGTGGAGGGGGCTATTTGTGGCCTCTCAGGAGGTTGTCCCTTCGGGCCGGGCCGAGGAGCCCTGAGTTACCAAGCTTCAGCGCTTCGCGCAGGACCCGAATGAACATTCACAAGAATGCCCGTCTGGCACCTTTGCGTCGAGAGGAAATGGCTCTGGCGGTCATCGAGTGCTGTCGTTCGAAGGCCCAGGTGAAGCGGGTCTATGGCGTCTTGGCCAAGATTGCTGCCCAGTGGGGCAAGCGCAAAAGCTAGCAGTTTATCTCTCGCAAACCTGCCGCGTAACCGGAATGTCTCCGATTTCGCTGCCGTCCTTGCGCAGATAGAGGTGCGTGATCACCGCACCTGCGTCGATGATGTCAATTAGACCATCAAGGGTGCAGTTATGCTGTTGTACCTTCACGCGCATGCCCGCGGACAAGAAATCCATAGGCGGATCCATCTCGTAGATATATTTCAGTTCCGCGTCTTGTGCCTCAATCCGCAGCAAGGTCGTCGTCTTGTCTACTACCCGCGGTGTTGTTACTTGTGCAGCCATTGTCGTGAGGGTGCGGTCGAGCAACGCCTGGTTGAAGGCGCCCGCCGCTGCTGCCGCCTCAACGCGGCGTATCCCTTCGACCTGCGCATAATTCGAAAGGCTCATGCCCGCGGTAAGCAAGACGAAACCTGAAGCGACGCCAAGGCCGCCTGTCAGTAGGGGGATCGTCGGCACGCGGTTGACCGATACCTCGCTCTTCGAGGCGCTCAGTAGTAGCCCATAAGTTCGCTATCGGAATAAAGCCTAGCGCGCCCATCCGGCCATGCCCATAGGCGTCACGTGAGCGCGCGGCGGAGATACGCGCCAGAAAGAACCCGCCAAACATTGAGGCGAGCATTTCAAGGCCGATGATGATCCAGAAGAAGCCGCCGATAATCGACTGCACGATTAAGTCCATTCCGATGAAAGTCACAGCGGACACGCAGAGGAAAATCAGGCCTGACAAAGCGAAGTAAGTGGCGCGCATTATCTCGGTGACTGATCGATCGGTAACGCCACCGATGATCCCGCCAAGAATCACGAAGCCATAGCTAAGTGCGCGTACCTGATCGTCCGGAATTTCTGAATACTGCAAAGCAAGTTCTTCAAGCACGCTTTTCTCCCGGGAATGGATTTTTCATTGGACGTTTCGTTGCGCACCGTTTGTCGAGAATTTGTAGGATTTGCAGCGATGTCATTTCTTCAATCCATTGCGAAATTTAGATGCTCGGCTATGATATGAAAAATTCAATATAGACTGAAGTTGCTCTGAGTTAGGAAATTTTAGTTCCGATTTTTGTTGAGCTAAATCATCATTGCCGAATTGATATCATAAAATACACTGAGAATTATGCTTCACGCTTTAAAGCGGAATACGCCCACTTCCCCCCCTCACTGGTGCCCCATGGCCGCAACCCCGCCGGAGCCGTCGGGAATCGCGATGCTGATGTTCTGCATCATGCCCTGGTCCTCGTGATCGAGGATGTGGCAATGAAGGACGAATTCGCCGATGTAGCGGCGGTAGCGGGTGCGGGTCGTAAACGTCACGCCCTGCTCGATGAACAGCGTGTCCTTCCAGACCCCCTTGAGCCCGGCGTATTGGCTGTTCGAGCCCGCGACGCTCACGTCCGCGCCCGAGGCGTCCGTGATCGAGACGATCTGGAACGGATTGACGTGGATGTGGAACGGGTGGCCGCCGGTGAACGACGTCAGCGTCCATTCGTCCACGCCGTCGAGCATCAACGTGCGGTCGATGCGGTCGGGCGCGTAGGGCGCGGCGTTCCACAGCACCGTGTTGCCGGAGAAATCCTGGCCCAGCTCGCCGATCTCGAACTGCACGGGTGAATCGGCCTCAAGGCCCGCGACGAAGATGCGGAAGCCGAGCGTCTGCTGGCCGGTCACCTCGTTCTCCGCAATGTCCGGCTGATCGATGAAGGCGGAGAGCTTCAGCCCGTCCTCGAGATCCGCCACCACGGATGCACGCACGTCCGGCGGCATGAAGGTTTGCGCGGCCGTCACCAGCGCGCGTTGCACCACGACGTTCGCCGGCTCTCCGGACGGCGCGCCCGAGGCGGCCACCTCGACGTAGCCGAGCAGCTCGCGGCCGTGTTCCTGGCTGTTGACGGTCTCCTCCGCCTCCAGCTCGCCGTCGATGATGCAGTAGGTGCCGGGCTCGGGAAACACCATCAAAAGGTCCTGCCGGTAGCCCGGCTGCAGCACCGTGTCCTGCTGCTCGAGAATTTTTCCACGCGTCAGCCCGTCGGACGCCATGACCATTTCCGGCAAGGGCGCGCCCTTGCAGTTCGCGTCGACGAAATCCTGCCGCGCGTCGGAGGACACCGCGTTGTAGGCGAGCACTGTTGCGGAGGGTTCCAGCTTGCGGAACCGCACGTTGATGGTGTCGCGCACGCCTGCGTGCACCAGCCGCCAGCGTTCCACCTGGCCGGCGACGGCGCCCTTGAACGTCGGCTCGACGACGCCGTTGATCGAGGTGTAGCGCCCGGATGCGTTCCAGGCCGGCGGGCCGAACTGGTCATAGCCCTCGATGGTGCCGACATCGCCGGGATCGCATTTCCAGGTGCCGTCGGGATTGGTCTTGATGGCGCCGTCGGCGTTGCGGCAGGCGTAGGCGATCTGCTGGAACAGCACCAGCCGGTCGCGAAACGGCGTGCCTTGCGGGCTGCGCAGCAGCGTGTCGATGTCGCCGGTCTCGACGCCGCCGCCGGGAAGCGCCTGGGGCAACCGGTCGCCGTGGATCACCAGCGCGCCGGCCATGCCGGAGGAGACCTGCAGCGCGGTGGAGCCGTGCAGGTGCGAGTGGTACCAGAAGGTGCCGGCGGGATGGTCGGACGGGATGTTGTATTCGTACTGGAAGTCGACGCCCGGCTTGACCGACAGCAGCACGTTGTCGCTGTTGCCGGTCGGGCTCACCCACAGTCCGTGCGTGTGCATGTTGGTGGTGTTGAAGCAGTGCGGGATGTTCGGATCGCCCATGCTCAAGGCGCAGGAAGGGTCGTCGGCGGGCAGCTGGTTGCGCAGCGTCAGGCGAAAGGTCTCGCCGGGCCAGATGTCGACCCGCGGTCCGACGAAAGGCACGGTCTGGCTGGTCACATCGCCGACATAGGAGCGCAGATTCACCGCGTCATTGTGGCCGGTGGCGGGGTTGTAGAGCGTGCCTTGGGTGTATGTGATGGCGAGATCGTAGAAGACTTCCGTTCCTGGCCCGCGGCCTTCGTTGCTCATCGGCGCAAGCGGGGAGAGGGCTTGCGGGGCGATGGCCTGCGGCTGCCGCTTGGCCAGCGGCGCGTCCGTATCGAGGCGCTCGGGCGGCGCCAGCGTCCTCAGCTCGGCCGAGGGCGGCTCGATCACCGCGCGGCTGCCCACTTGTGCCCGGGCGGGCGACAGCGGCGCGGCGAAGGCCAGCAACGCGAGCAGTGTCACAAGGCCGGGGACAAGGCGTCCCGCTGCGATTCCGCCGGAGGGGTGGCCGGTGTTGTGGCGGCGTGTCGGGTGGACGGCGAGACGGATGTGAAGACGGGCGGGGTGGCGCATCGGGCATCTCCGCAAATTGATTCAAAAAACAGTCGAAAAACAGTCAAATCGGACTCGAAAACGCGGCAAATAGACTGAAAATAGTCGTCGCAGTTGCGTGGATCACCTTAGGGCAATTCGGCGCGGAATCCATCCGGAAATCGGTCCCCGGAATGCAAAAAGGCGCGCGGGAGCCCCGCGCGCCCTTGCCGGCGCCCACGTTGCGCGGGCCCGGTTACCCAAGGTGTCCTGTCCGTACCGTCAGGCGATCAAAGGCTTATTCGTAGTCCGATCCGCGCGGATTATAGGGTTTGGTTTCCTTCCAGACCCGCATCAGGGCGTCGAGATCGGCGTCCGGCTTCTCCGGCAGGGCGATGCGCAGGCTGACCATCAGGTCGCCGCGGCCGCCGTCCTTGTCCGGCATGCCCTTGCCCTTCAGGCGCAGGGTCTTGCCCCCGCTGGAATTGGCGGGAATGTTCAATTCAACCGGGCCTTCCAGCGTCGGCACGCGCACCTTGCCCCGAGCACCGCCTCATACAGCGTCACCGGCAGATTGAGCCGCAGGTTGGTGCCATCGGGGGTGAACAGCGGGTGGCGGGCGAGCGCGATCTCCACCATCGCGTCACCGGGCTGGCCGCCCACCGGGCTCGCATGCCCTTGGCCTTTCAGGCGAATTTGTTCGCCGGGCTGGGTGCCCGCGGGGATTTTTACATCCACCGTCTTGCCGCTGGGCAGCGTTACCCGCGCCTTGCCGCGGTGGACCATGTCGTCGAGCGTGACGCGGGCCAGCAGGGTGATGTCTTCCCCGCGCGGCCGCGGCTGAGCGCTTGTGCGCTGTCCGCCGGGATGCGCCCGGGCGCCACCGCCGGCGAAGCCGCCCAGAATGTCGCTGAGGATGTCCTCGAACCCGCCGCCGCCGGGCCCCCCGGCGGTCGAGAAGCGGTGGCTGCGCGTGCTCTGCGCCCCGCCGCCACCGAAGCCCCCAAAGCCTTCAAATCCCTGGAACTTTTCCTTGCCCTCGGCATCGATCGCGCCGCGGTCGAACTGCGCGCGTTTCTCCTTGTCGCCAAGGATCTCATAGGCCTGATTGGCTTCGGAGAATTTCTGCTGCGCCTGATCGTTCCCGGCGTTCTGGTCCGGGTGGTACTTCTTAGCCAGGGTGCGAAAGGCTCGCTTGATTTCCGCCTCGGACGCCGTGGGCGAGACGCCGAGAACCTCATAAGGATTTCGCATTGTCGGAACCGTTGTCTGGATGACGCGCCGCGTACCGGGCGCAAATTTGCACCAGATATGGGGCCATTGGGGAAAAAATGCCAGTGGGTGCGGTCATATGCCGGTGCGGCCCGGCCTTTCGGCGGCAATGCGGCGACGCATGCGCGCGGCAAGGCGCCTGGAATCGCGCGGAAATCCGGGGCCGGGATTACGAGCCGGCCGGCTCGAGCACCGTAACGTGCCACTTGTTGAAACTGTCCGGGCAGGCCATGCCGGTGTAGTTGCGCAGCCCCTCGATGGTGTTGGCGGAGGTGGTGAAGCGCGCGCAACCACGGTTTCCCGCCGGGTCCGCCTCGAAAAGCTCGGTGATCGTGCCCCGGTTGCCGGTCTCGGGATTGGCCCAGGCCAGCGGCACCATGGTCTCCGCGTCTGCGGGGTTCTCCGGCAGCGCCTCGACAATCCGCCGGCGGTCACTCAAGGTGACGTCCAGATCGGCGGTGTTGCCGATGTTGCCGGTGAGATCGATGGGGGCGTTGACGTCGCTCGTGCCCGCGGCCCCTCCAAGAGGAATCGCGATTCCGGCGCAACCGGCCAGTGCGCCGGCGGCAAGGGCGGCGATCGCGAGCCCGGAGAGGGCGCACCGATACTGGCGCAATCCGCGCCAGTGGTTATAAGACGTCGGAGAGGATCGGTTCATTCTCTGCCAACCTGTTTACGCCAATACGCTCGAAAACCGGAAAAAAAGCCCTGATGTCCGATACCCCCGATAATCCGCCAAAAGCCTTAACAAAGGATGATTTCACGGTCGCCAGCGAGCCGTTCCTTGTGTTTGCCGAGTGGCTTGCGGAAGCGGAAGGCGCGGAAGTGAACGACCCCACGGCGATGGCGCTGGCCACGGTCGATGCGGGCGGCATGCCCAATGTGCGCATGGTTCTGCTCAAGCAGGCGGACGAGGAAGGTTTTGTCTTCTACACGAATTTCGAGAGCCAGAAGGGCGAGGAGATCCTCAGTGCCGGCAAGGCTGCATTGTGCTTCCACTGGAAGTCGCTGCGCCGCTCCGTCCGGGTGCGCGGGCTGGTGACGCCGGTGTCGGACGCCGAGGCCGATGCCTATTACGCCTCGCGCCCGCGCGGCAGCCGCATCGGCGCCTGGGCCTCCAAACAGTCGCGGCCGCTGGAAAGCCGCTTCGCGCTGGAAAAGCAAGTCGCCAAATACACCGCCAAATTCGGCATCGGCGACATTCCGCGCCCGGCGCATTGGTCGGGCTTCCGCCTGGTGCCGCTGGCGATCGAGTTCTGGCAGGACCGTCCGTTCCGGCTGCACGACCGCATCCGCTTCACGCGCGATCACGCCGGCGACGCCTGGCGCACCGAGCGGCTCTATCCGTAGGCGCCTTGCCGGCGCGAGACCGCATTGCCGTACACTGGACGCTGATCCCGCATGAATCTCCCGATCTTCCAACCGGCGATCGCCGGCTTTTTCCTGGGCGCCAGCCTGATCATCGCGATCGGCGCGCAAAACGCCTTCCTGCTGCGCCAGGGACTGCTGCGCCAGCATGTGCTGCTGCTGGTGCTGATCTGCGCCGCATCGGACGCGCTGCTGATCGCAGCCGGCGTCGCGGGCCTGGGTTCGCTGGTGCGCGGCGCGCCGTCGCTGCTGCCGCTGGTGACGCTCGCGGGAGCGGCGTTTCTGCTTGTCTATGGCGCGCTGGCGTTGCGCCGCGCGGTGCATCCCGGCGTGCTGTCCGGTGCTGGCGGCGGGCCGACGGGCTGGGCGCCTGCGGCGCTGACCTGCCTGACGCTGACCTGGGCCAATCCGCATGTGTATCTGGATACGGTCGTGCTGATCGGCGGCCTGTCGGCGCGCTACGGCGACGCCGGGCGACTGGCCTTCGGTGGCGGCGCTGTCGCCGCATCGTTTGCCTGGTTCTTCGCGCTGGGCTACGGCGCGCGGCTGCTCGCGCCGGTTTTCGCGCGTCCGCTTGCCTGGCGCGTGCTCGACGGGGCGATCTGCGCCATCATGTGGACGCTGGCAGGCCGGTTGCTTTCGGATATCCTGTAAGCCCGCGCACGGGCGCCGAAGCGGACTCACGGCACGACCCCGGGCACAAGCCAAGCACCACCCGCCGGCGGAACCATACGGTCACGCCGCCCACACCATGCGTTGTTCAGGGTAGATCCAGAGCGATTCTCACGCGGCAAATCCGCATGATGCGACGCCGCAAGCCGGGCCACATCTGTCGCCTTGGGATGCCTTGCATCAATGCAAAGCCGCCCATCGAGGGGACATCACTCGAGAATCAAAGCATCCAGCACGGGCTCGTCGGTCGCATCGATCCGATCCGACCGGACCTCGCCTAGCTGCCGCTCTTCACTTTGCGCTTCTGCGCATCACGGGTCTTCTGGCAATACGCGGCGGCGGTTACCGCCTGAATGCCGACCGGCTTGTAGAGCTTATCGAGATCCGGCTTTTCCTCGGCCTTGGATTGGCTGCCGTCACTTGATTTCTGCATTGTCTCAACTCATTGCGTGACATGCCGGCTTCCTGTCCGGTCATGTCGGGTGTGCCCACTCATGGGCATTATCGAGGCCCGATTGCCCGCCTGCGGGTCTCCCACCGCGCGGCGGTATCAAACGCGCCTCATGTCGTGTGCCAACGCTGCTTCTTCCCACGCTGCCGGACACACGTTTGACCGCTGACGCGGCCTGCAAAACCATCTCCCGAAGCCCAGATACCTTGGATCGGTTCCAAGCATGGGTGCCCGGCTTTGCCTTTGCACATTCAAGTAATTATAATCAAATGTGACGTTTTCAGGATTGCATAACGAAATTCTCAGGCCAATCACATTCGACAACAGCTTGTAATTTTCCGGGACCGGCCCAGGAACGGCGGAATCGTAGCGGTTTCGGAGCATTGGGGCCGCAAATATGTGTTTGGCGGGGCATTTGGCAGGCGCTCTTATCACAGTTATATGCACTCCCGCATCCATGTATCCCCCAATCCGGCCACCATGCGTGAAGCGAACGCCCGGCGGTGCGCTGCCCGCGGATTCCCTGAAGCTTCGCTTTACACGCTGCACGCCGTCGACTTTAATTCCGGCAACAAACACAATGCCCTTGAGCGATCCCCGCCGACTGGCGGCTGTCGGTGAGCCGGCCGCATCGAGGGCCTTGAAACGGATCTGGGAGGATACCGCCGATGCTCGGTCTGATGCAGGATTGGCCGCTTGTCTGCAGCCGGATACTTGATCACGCAGCCACATTTCACGCCGGGCGGGAAGTCGTGTCGCGTACGGTCGAGGGGCCGATTCACCGCACGACCTATGCCGAGATGCGCCGGCGCGCGCTGCGGCTGGCCCAGCGGCTCGAGCACCGTGGCATCAGGCTCGGCGACCGCTGCGCGACCCTGGCATGGAACACCGCGCGGCACATGGAAGTCTGGTATGGCCTGATGGGCATCGGCGCCATCTACCATACCGTCAACCCGCGGCTTTTTCCCGACCAGATCGCCTGGATCATCAATCACGCCGGCGATCGTCTGCTGTTCGTCGATCTCACCTTCATTCCGATCGTCGAGAAGATCTGGGATCAGTTGGAAACCATCGAGCAGGTCATCGTGCTGACCGACGCCGCCCATATGCCGCAGACCTCGCTTCCCGATGTGGCGCCCTACGAGGAGTGGCTGGCGGAAGCGGATGGCGACTTCGCCTGGAAGACCTTTGACGAGAACACCGCCGCCGGCATCTGCTACACCTCCGGCACCACGGGCGATCCCAAGGGCGTGGTCTATTCGCACCGGTCGAACGTGCTGCACGCCATGGCCGCCGGTCAGCCGGACATGCTCAATCTTTCCTCGCGCGACCGGGTGATGCCGGTCGTGCCGCTGTTCCATGCCAACGGCTGGTCGCTGGCCTTCTCCGCGCCCATGTCGGGGGCCGCGTTGATCATGCCCGGCGCGCGCATGGACGGGGAGGCGATCTGGGAGCTGCTGGACAGCGAAAAGGTTTCCTGCACCGCCGCCGTTCCCACCATCTGGTTGATGCTGCTGCAGTATCTGGAACAGAGCGGCAAGAAGCTGCCCTATCTCGACCGGGTGGTGATCGGCGGCTCGGCGTGTCCGCGCGCCATGCTGGTGAAGTTCGAGAACGTCTACGACGTCAGGGTCATGCACGCCTGGGGCATGACCGAAATGAGCCCGCTCGGCTCGGTCTGTTCACTGAAGCCGGAATACGATGCGCTGGAGGGCGATGCGCGGCTGGATATCCAGCAGAAACAGGGCCATCCGCCATTTCTCGTGGAAATGAAGATCACCGATGACGCCGGCAAGGAGCTGCCGTGGGACGGCAAGACCTTCGGGCGGCTCAAGGTGCGCGGCCCGGCGGTGACGAAATCGTATTTCAAGGGTGAGGGTGGCGAGGTGCTGGACGACGACGGTTTCTTCGACACCGGCGACGTCGCGCACATCGACGCCTACGGCTACATGCAGATCACCGATCGCGCCAAGGACGTGATCAAGTCCGGCGGCGAGTGGATCTCCACCATCGATCTGGAGAATCTGGCCGTCGGCCATCCCGATGTCGCGGAGGCCGCGGTGATCGGTGTGGCGCATCCAAAGTGGGACGAGCGGCCGCTGCTGGTGGTCGTGCCGCGTGAAGGCTCCGAGCCGACGCGCGAGGACCTTCTGGCCTTCATGAAGGGCAAGATCGCGAACTGGTGGATGCCCGACGACGTGATCTTCGTCGAGGAAATTCCGCATACCGCCACCGGCAAGATCCAGAAGACGCGCCTGCGCGAGCAGTTTGCGGACTACACGCTGCCCGTTTGACGCGCCGGCGTAAATCCCATTCCCGGCTGTTCACGCGGGGCTTTCGCATGATATGGCAGGCGATGAAGAGGTCGCCGGACCACCATTGCGCCCGGCCCGGTCTTTCGAGCCGCTGACACCAGTGTGGATCGCCATGCACAAGCGCCTGCCCATCCGGCGGTCTTTCGCCGCGCAGACGAGCCGCTGGACCGGCGTCGTCAGCGTGCCGGTGCTGCTTATCGGCGGCTTGCTGCATCGCATGGAGTTCCTTGACACGCCGACGCTTTACACGGTGCTTGCGGCCGGTTTCGTTTTGGCGCTGGTCGCGGTGCTGACAGGTGTCGGCGCTCTGAGCATGATTTGGCAAAACGGCGGTCTGGGGACGTCCGAGGCGCTGCGCGGGATCATCTACGGCGGCATTGCCCTGACTCCGGCGCTGCTCGCGACCTACGCGGTCGTCCAGTATCCGCGCCTCAATGACGTATCCACCGACGTCGCGGATCCGCCGCGTCTGCTGCGGCCGATCGATGCATCGGGTGGGAACGCGCCCGCGGACGATGCCGGACGCAAGGCCGGGTTCGAACTGCAGCGTGCCGCCTATCCGGACATCGTGCCGCGGCGGTTTCCCATCGGCACGGCGGAGCTTGACGCCGCCGTGCGTCAGGTGTTGGCGGATCGGGGCTGGACCATCGTGCGCGATTTGAAACCCGCGATGAACGACGATTCGGCGCAGATGTGGATCGAGGCGCGCACGCTGTTCGTTGGTTTCGTCGACGACATGACCATCCGAATCCGCCCCGACCGCATTGGCAGCCGGCTCGATCTGCGCTCCGCGTCGCGATACGGCGTGCATGATCTGGGCGCCAACGCGCGGCGCATCCGATCGTTTCTGGAAAGCCTCGATACCGTGTTGACCGAAGCCTACGGAACGCTGGAGCCGCCCGAGGAAGACGCCGCGCCTGACGATACAGAGGCGCCGGACGAGCCGGGCGTTCCAATGCCGGCGGCAAAGCCGAACGCCGTCAGCGGGTAGGGGCCGCGTTCACGCCAGCCGGTAACGGCTGGCAAGTTCCGGTGGTCCCTCGCAGCCAACCAGTCCGCGTGCGACCAAGTCCTCCACGTGGGCGAAGAGAGACAGGCTGGCGGCCGGATGCAGCGCCTGCGGGACGTCGCGGTAGACCGTGGCCACCATGGCGGCGATCGTCTCGTCGCCGGCCGCCAGGCGGTCGAGCACCGATTTCTCGCGACCCTGCCGATGCGCCTTGAGCGCCTGCAGATAGGTCTGGGGATCCTCGACGGGTCCACCGTGTCCGGGCAGGTAGCGACGCTCGTCGCGCCCGATCAGCATCTCCAGCGATGCCATGTAATCGGCCATCGACCCGTCGGGCGGGGCGACGATGGATGTTGACCAGGCCATCACGTGGTCGCCGGAAAACAGCAGGTTTTCCTCGCCAAGCGCAAAAGCGAGATGATTGGCGGTGTGGCCGGGCGTGGCGACGGCTTCCAGTGTCCAGCCGTCGCCCCTGAGCGTGGCGCCATGGCCGAGTTCCTGATCGGGCTGGTGTTCGGTGTCGCCGCTCGCGTCCAGTACATTGACCTCTCCCGACGACAGCAGCCGCGCGGCGCGATGCGGTCCGGCGCCCACGATCGGCGCGCCGGTGAGCCGCTGCAGGAGGCGTGCGCCGGGAGAATGGTCGCGATGGGTGTGGGTGACGACGATGTGGCTGATCGGGGCGGTGCCCGCGGCGCGCAGAATCGCCTCCACATGAGTGGCGTCGTCGGGACCCGGATCGATGACCGCCAGCGTCTTGTCGCCAACCAGATAGCTGTTGGTGCCGTGGAAGGTGAAGGGCCCGGCGTTGGGCGCGGTCAGCCGGCGCACCAGCGGCGTCAGGCGCACGGCGTCGCCATGGTGCGGCTCGAAGCTCCGGTCGTGAACGAGGGGTTGTGCCAAATCCGTGTCCTTCGGTGCGCGCGGTTGCCGACGATGTGGTTGCTTGCTCATCGCGTGGCAAGTATACCGACTGCGACGTTTTCGCCATCCGCCGTGCGCCACGCTGCATGCCGCAGCTTTCGCGACAGAATAACGGAGAAACTGATGAGTGCTCTTACGCTTCCCGGCCGCACCCTGGCTGACGCCCTCTGGCCCCGGACATCGGCTTCGCAGACATCGGCTCAGCAGGCTGTGCGCTTCGTGGTGCTGGCGCTGGTCGGCTCGGTGCTGATGACCGTGGCCTCGAAAATCCAGGTGCCGTTCTTTCCCGTGCCGATGAACCTGGGCACCTTCGCCGTGATGGCGATTTCCGCCGCCTATGGTTCACGCCTTGCGGTCGCGACCATGCTCGTCTTTCTCGCCGAGGGCGCGCTGGGCCTGCCGGTCTTCGTCGGAACGCCGGAGAAGGGAATCGGCCTCGCTTACATGTTGGGCGGCACGGGCGGTTATCTCGCCGGCTACGTCGTCGCGGCGTTCATCGTCGGCTATGTCGCCGAGCGAGTGGGTCCGACGTCTGTCCTCAAGCTTGGCGCGGCGATGCTGGTTGCCGATGCCGTTCTCTTCGCGCTGGGCATCGCCTGGCTCGGAATGCTGTTCGGTTGGGACAAGCCGATTCTCGAGTGGGGCCTGTATCCCTTCATCTATGGCGATCTGGCCAAGATTGCCCTGGCCGCCTGCGGCGTGCCCGCCGTCTGGGCGCTGATCAGCCGCATCAAGGGCTGATATCCCGCCGAAGCGGAACAAATCGATTGAACGGCCGCGCCTCGTGCGCGGCCGTTTGCGTTTGGGCACCGCGAACGGCCGCCGGGCGGTTCCGGAAGCCGCGGCGGCGGGTCTCTGTGACGATCCAATCGCTCCAAGCCGCGAATGTTTCTTGCAATTGCGAATTATTCGCATTAAACGTTGGCGTGTCCGGTTGCGGCGCACGGTGCAATGCCGTCTTCGGCCGCTCGTTTGAACAGGAGATACGTAATGTTGGTTTCGCGGCTGGCTCACTTGTTTTCACGTCTGCTGTCGGGCGTCGGAAAACTGCCCGTCCTCGGGCTGGCCGTTCTTCTATCCGCATCCGCCCCCGGATTGTCGGCGCATGCGGCCGGAAAGCCGCTCAACATCGTCACCACCGTCGGCATGATCGGCGACGCCATCCAGCGGATCGCCGGTGAGCACGCAACGGTGGAGGCGCTGATCGGCTCCGGTGTCGACCCGCACGGCTATCGCCAGACGCGGTCGGATGTGGTGAAGCTCGGGCGCGCCGACGTGATCTTCTACAACGGTCTGTATCTGGAAGCGCAGCTGGAAGACCTTCTGCTCAAGCTGGCGACCCGCAAGCCGGTGATCGCGCTGGGTGAACGGCTGCCGCGCAAGGAACTGCTGGCGCATCTGGAGTATTCCGAACGCTTCGACCCGCACATCTGGATGGATGTCGATCTGTGGAGCAGGGTTGTGGCCGAGGCCCGCGACGCGATGATCGAGATCGATCCCGCCAACCGCGCCGACTATGAAGCCAACGCGAAAGCCTACCGCGCCGAGATGGCTGAGCTGTCGGACTATATCCGCGCCATCTCCGCCACCGTTCCCGAGGAGGAACGGATCGTCGTGACGGCGCATGACGCCTTCAGCTATTTCGGCCGCGCCTATGGCTTCAAGGTTGTCGGCATTCAGGGCATTTCCACCCAGAGCGAGGCGGGCCTGCGGCGCATCGAAACGATTGTCGATCTGATTGTCGCCCGCAATGTGAAGGCGGTCTTTGTGGAGTCCTCCGTCTCCGAACGCAATGTGCGCGCCCTGGTCGAAGGAGCCCAGGCGCGCGGTCACACGGTCGTGGTCGGCGGGCAGCTGTTCTCCGACGCCATGGGGCAGCCCGGCTCCTACGAGGGCACCTACCTCGGCATGCTCGACCACAACGCCACGCTGATCGTCCGTTCGCTCGGCGGCACCGCGCCGCTCGCGGGCCGGTTGGGCCGGCTTGGCGCGGGCAGTTGATCGTGTCGAGATCCGCGCGCCGATGTCCGCCGCCCGCAACACTTCCGTGTCTGGATACCGCTCATGAATGAAGCCCTGCATGTCGTTGCCGACCACGGTCAGCGTGTCGCGCAACTCGACCCGGCGAGTCCGCTTGCGGTCAGTGGCCTGACGGTTGCCTATCACCGCAAGCCGGTGCTGTGGAACGTGTCGTTCACGGCCACCGACGGCAAGCTGATCGCGATTGTCGGCCCCAACGGCGCGGGAAAGTCGACGTTCCTCAAGGCGGCGTTGGGACTGATTCCGCGTCTTGCCGGTGAAGTTGCCGTCTTTGGCGAGTCGGTTTCCCGCCAGCGGCGGCTGATCGGCTATGTGCCGCAGCGCTCCTCCGTCGACTGGGATTTTCCCGCGACCGCACTCGATGTGGTTACCATGGGCCTTTATGGCGAGATCGGCTGGTTCCGCTGGCCGGGCCGCCGGCATCGCGACCGCGCGCGTGGCTATCTCGATCAGGTCGGCATGGCGGATTTCGCGGACCGGCAGATCGGCCAGCTCTCCGGCGGTCAGCAGCAGCGGGTCTTTCTCTCGCGCGCGCTGGCGCAGGGCGCCTCGATCTACCTGATGGACGAGCCCTTCGCCGGCGTCGACGCGGCCACCGAGCGCGCCATCGTCGACGTGATGCGGCTTCTGATCGACGCGGGAAAGACGGTTCTCGTGGTGCATCACGATCTGGAAACCGTGCCGCTCTATTTCGACGAGGTGCTCATTCTCAACGGGCAGGCCATCGCGTCAGGCCCGGTGGCCGACGTCTTTACGGCCGAGAACCTGCAGAAAGCCTACGGCGGACGCCTAGCGGGCAGCCAGCTTCTGGCGCTTGAGGAGGCGTCGCTGCGTTAAGCGGCGACGGTCCAGCCATGCCCGCCATCCTGCAAGCACTTTTTCTGTCCGCCGGTTACAACACGACGCTCGTCTGCGTTGGCGCGGGGCTTCTGGGCGCCGCCGCCGGCGCCATTGGCGTGTTCGTTCTGTTGCGCAAGCGTTCGCTGCTGGCGGACGCCATGAGCCATGCGACGCTGCCCGGCGTGGCCATCGGCTTCATGGCCGGTGTCGCGCTGTTCGGCGACGGCCGGAACTTGCCCCTGATGCTGATGGGCGCCGCAATGAGCGCCGGTCTCGGGGTTCTGGCGGTCGATTGGATCCGCAACAACACGCGTCTGAGCGAGGACACGGCGATCGGCACCGTGCTGTCGACTTTCTTCGCGCTCGGCATGGTGCTGCTGACGGTCATCCAGGAGATGGACGTCTCCGGCCAGGCGGGGCTGGAGGGCTTTCTGCTGGGGGCGACGGCCGGCATGCTGAAGGGCGAGGCGCTGATGATCGCCGCCGCGGCGGCCTGCGTGGCACTGGCGGCGCTGGCCTTCATGAAGCAGTTCAGTCTGGTCTGTTTCGATGCCGACTATGCGCAGGCGCGCGGCTGGTCCGTGCGCCGGATCGATCTGCTCATGCTGGGTCTGCTGCTCGCCGTCGTCGTCATCGGGCTGAAAACCGTGGGCCTGGTGCTGATCATCGCGCTGGCGATCATTCCGCCTGTCGCGGCGCGCTTCTGGACCGACCGGCTGCCCGCGATGGTGGCGATCTCATCCGGTATCGGCGCGGCGGGCAGCTATGTGGGGGCCGCGATCTCATCAATCGCGCCGAACCTGCCCACAGGCGGCGTCATCGTCCTGGTGCTGTTTTTCCTGTTCCTCGTCTCAATGCTGGTTTCTCCCGTCTACGGATTGGTCGCCGCAATTCTGCGTCATCGCCGCTTTCAGCGCGTGGTGCACGAGCGTCAGGGGCTGCTGGCGCTTGCGCGCGGCGAGCCGGTGTTCGATCCGCTGACCATTCGCGTTCTGGGCCGGCGCGGCTTTCTGCGCGGCGACGGCAGCCCGACGCCGGAAGGCTTGTCCGCCGGCGGCCGCATGAGCCGCGATCAGGCGCTGTGGAACCGGTACCGGGAGGACTATCCCGAAGACGCGCACGCGCTTGCGGACTGGTCGCTGAAGCCCATTGACGACGTGCTGCCGCGCGATCTCGTCAGCGAGCTGGAACACAAGCTGGCGCCCGCGGCGGCGGGTGCGCCCGGCCCGCGCGGACCGAGGGGAGGAGCGTTGGCATGACCCTGGACATCTTCCTGCAATACGATCTCCCGTCGATCCTGCTGGGCATGCTGGCGGCGATCTCCTGCGGCCTTCTGGGCAACTATCTGGTGCTGCGCCGGCAGAGCCTTATGGGCGACGCCATAAGCCACGTGGTGCTGCCGGGCATTGTGGTGGGGTTTCTGCTCTCCGGGACCACGGCAACCTGGCCGATGATGCTCGGCGCCGCCGCCGCGGCCATTGTCTCCGTGGCGCTGATCGAACTGATACGCCGCATCGGCAACGTCGAACCGGGCGCGGCCATGGGCGTCGTCTTCACCACCATGTTCGCCGCCGGCGTCGTGCTGCTGGAGCAGAGCAACACCAGCAGCGTTCACATCGATGTGGAGCACGCGCTTTACGGCAATCTGGAAAGCGCCATCTGGTTGAGTGGCGAGCGGTGGTCGGATCTGCTTGATCCCGCGAAACTCGCCGATATGCCGCCAGCCGTGCAGCGGCTCGCCGTGGTCACGCTGCTGATCATCGCGTTCGTCACGGGGTTCTTCAAGGAACTCAAGATCACCAGCTTCGATCCCGCCCTTGCCGACAGCCTGGGGTTTTCCTCACGCGGCATCGGGTTCGTGCTTGTCGTGATGACGGCCGTGGCCGCCGTGGCGGCCTTCGATGCGGTCGGTTCGATCCTCGTCATCGCCATGTTCATCTGCCCGGCCGCCACGGCCCGGCTCTTGACCGACAGTCTGGCGTGGCAATTGTGGATCAGCGCCGCCGTTGCCGCATCAAGCGGTGTGCTGGGCTACGTTCTGGCTGCCTTCGGGCCGCTGTGGCTGGGCTATGACGCAAGCGTGTCGGCAGCGGGCATGATCGCGCTTGTCGCGGGAGCGTTCCAGACCATGGCGATGTTGTTCGCGCCGCGCTACGGGGTGTTGACGCGGCGCCGCGGCATGCTTGCGCAGGAGCAAACCGACGCAGGACCCGCATCCGACTTCTGACATGTAACGCGAATGTAACGCTCGTCCGATGGGCCGTGGCTGGCGCGTTCCGCCAACGGAATCGCTCGGCCTCGCGACGGCTGGCGGATTAATCATGAGCCGCACTGTCAGAAATACGTGACATGCCACACATGACTGTTTACGCTCATGGCAACAACAGAACGACGGCACGCCATCAAATAACCGTGAACACGGACCAGAATTCGTCAATGTCCCTCACATACGCCCAGATACGCGCCTTTAACGCCGTCGTGCGGGAGGGAAGCTTCACCAATGCCGCGAAGCAACTCGGCGTGTCGCAGCCGGCTGTAACCGCCCAGATCAAGGCGATCGAAGACACCTATGGGGTGCGGCTGTTCGAACGCAGTTCCAAGACGCTGACGTTGAGCGATCTGGCTCTGGCGCTGTTTGCGACCACCGAGATGGTCGACGACGTTGAGCGTGACGCAGAGGAGATCCTCGCGGCCTATCATGATCTCGACAAGGGCGAGATTCGTGTGATCAGCGCCGCGCCGCGGATCACCATGGAATTGCTCAGCGAGTTTCATGAGCGTTATCCCAGCGTGCGTATCATCGCCAATTTTGGCAACGGATCCCAAGTTCTCCAGGCCATTGAGAAGCGCAAGGCCGATGTCGCGATCCTGATGGAAAGTCCCCAGGCGGAGCGGTTTGTATCGGTGCCCTTTCGCGCCCACCGTCTGATGGCGATGGTGCCGGAGCATCATCCGCTGGCCGGCCGTCGGTCGATCGCGCTCAAAGATCTGATCGGCCACTCGGTGATTTTCCGGACCGGAGCGTCGGTTGGCCAGCGGCTGCTCGACGAGGCGCTGCAGGCGCAGGGCATCACTATCGTCCCCTCTTTGATCCTGGAGACGCGCGAGGCGGTGCTCGAAGGGGTGAATTGCGGCATTGGTATCGGGTTCATCTTTGAAGGCGGCAGCTCGCGCGCCAACGGTGTGAAACGGATTCCGATCGACGATCTCACGACTGCGATGGTCGAGAACGTCTTTTGCCTCGAGATTCAGTCGCGCCGCAGGGTGATCGAGGCCTTCCTGCAGGTTGCCCGCGATTTGAGCAGTGCGGGCAGTGCGCCGCCGGCCGCGGCTGCTTCGTGAGGCCACGCTCCCGACGCTGCGCTCACGCGGCGTCGCGTCCCTGTCACGATCCATGTGATACCAACAGTGTCCCCCGACCCGCCGGTTTGCCGCTTTGGCGCGCCTTGCCGTACCAATCGGTGTGACCCTACGAAATGGGTCATTCCTGGCGGCAGTTGGTATTATGATCGACCGACTTTGAGACGGCCGGTGATTCCTGCAGGCCGCCGAATGATTGAAGACTGCTGGACCTCATGACCGACGACGTGAACAGGACGAACGGGGAGCGGCGCGAACAGGGCGGCTGGCACGCCACATGGCGGCGGCTGGAGCATCAGCGCTGGCTGCTGGCCTGTGTCGCCGCGCTGCTGACAGCGGCTGTCAGTCTGCATGAGGTGCCGCCGCGCCACGCCTTGATGGCTCTGGGTGTGATCGTGCTCGTCGCGGCGTTCGCGCCCCAGCGCCGCCGCGCGATGAAGCTCTCGACGAATGCGCCGAGCAAGGGTTTCGTTTGGCCGGAAACCGGAATGAAGGTGATCGTCGACGCTCTGCCGCATCCCTGTTTCATCGTCGATCGTCGCGGTGTCACACGCTATATGAACGCTCTCGCGGCGAAACGCTTCGGTACGATCACGCCGGGGGATCCGCTGTCGTTCGCCTTGCGCGCGCCGTCTCTTCTGGAGGGCCTGGACCGGGTGAGCGGCGGCGGCGCGACGGAGCGCATCGCCTGGACCGAGAAGGTGCCCACCGAGTCCTGGTACGAGGCGCACATGGCGCCGATGCGGTTGCCATCGAGCCCGCTGCGCGACGGCGGCAAGCCGGACTTCGTGCTGGTGTCCGTGCTGGATCTGACCGAACAGCATCGCCTGGAACGCATGCGGGCGGATTTCGTGGCCAATGCAAGTCATGAACTGCGCACGCCGCTGGCCTCGCTCACCGGCTTCATCGAGACCCTCCAGGGTCCCGCGCGCGATGATCCCGCGGCGCGCGAGCGTTTTCTCAAGATCATGCTCGAGCAGGCCGAGCGCATGGCGCGGCTGATCGACGATCTGCTGTCGCTGTCGCGAATCGAGCTGAAGGCGAATTTGCGGCCTGATGCGCGCGTCGATCTCAACGATGTCGCGCGCAGCGTGATCGACGCCATGACGCCGCTGGCGCGTGAGTTGGGCGTGCGTCTCGAGGTCAATCTGCCGAGCACGCCGATGCTGGCGGCGGGCGAACGCGACGAACTCGTGCAGGTGCTCGGGAACTTGACGGAAAACGCCCTCAAATACGGCGCTGACGGCGAACGCGTGGAGATTTCCGCCCGTCATGCGCCCGCGCCCAACGGGCCTGGCGAGTGGCTGCTGACCGTGCGCGATTGGGGTCCGGGGATCGCCTCAAAGCATCTTCCGCGCCTGACGGAGCGCTTTTATCGGGTCGATGACGCGATGAGCCGGGAAATGAAGGGCACCGGGCTTGGGCTCGCCATCGTCAAGCACATTCTCAACCGCCACCGCGCGCGGCTCGAGATTGTCAGCACTCCGGGCAGCGGGGCCGCCTTCACGGTTCACATCAAGGCCGTCGAGGATACCGGCTCCCAGCCTGTCTCCTGACGCGATTGTGTCCTGATCAACCGATCGGGTGTCGTAAAACCGCAACGAATACGCCATAGAAGTCTGGATGTCGGGCGGCGGGCATCCTTCCGCCGCCGGGGCGCCGCGCAAGTCCGCGCCCCGGTCCGGACAAAGGCGGCGACGATGTGGCGACACGGGCTTGTCCGCACACCCAGAAAGAGGGCAGATGCAGAGCAAGACCTTCGCGAGCGCCGTGGCGCTGATCGTGGCCGGCACGTTGTCCATGGGGGGTGCCCAGGCGCGCGACCAGTTGCAGATCGTCGGATCGTCGACGGTGTTTCCGTTCTCCATGGCCGTTGCCGAGCAATTCGGCCAGGATTCCCGTTTCAAGATACCCGTCGTGGAATCGACCGGATCCGGTGGCGGGCTCAAGCTGTTTTGCAGCGGCGTCGGCGAGGGCACTCCGGATATTTCCAATGCGTCGCGGCGCATGAAGACGTCGGAACTCGAGGCCTGCATGGCCAATGGGGTGACACCGGTCGAGGTCACGATCGGGTTTGACGGCATCGTGTTGGCCAACTCGGCCGACGGGCCTGCGTTCGACTTGACGCTGGAACAGATCTTTCTGGCGCTGGCCAAGGTGGTGCCGCTTGAAGGCAAGTTGGTTGCAAATCCCTATCGCAAATGGTCCGACATCGATCCCGCCCTGCCGGGCGAGAAGATCGAGGTCATCGGTCCGCCGCCCACCTCCGGAACCCGCGACGCCTTCGAGGAATTGGCGATGGAGGCCGGCTGCCAGGCGGCGGCCGACGCGCAGGCGGTGACGATCGACGGCGATGGCTGCATGGAGATGCGTGAGGACGGCGTCTACATCGAGGCCGGCGAGAACGACACGCTGATCGTGCACAAGCTGGAATCCAATCCGCACGTCCTCGGGATATTCGGCTTTTCCTATCTCGATCAGAATTCCCGCATGATCAAGGGCGCCACGATCGGCGGCGTCGAGCCGAATTTCGCCAATATCGCCGATGCCAAGTACCCGGTGTCGCGTCCGCTCTATTTCTACATCAAGAAGCAGCACGTGGGCGTGATTCCCGGGATCATGGAATATGTTGCGGAATTCACGTCTGAAGCGGCCTGGAGCTACACCGGATATCTCGCCGGCAAGGGCCTGATTCCACTGCCGGACGATAAACGGGCCCAGTCCCGCGCGGCGGCCGAATCCCTGACTGCGATGGGCATGTAGCGATCAACCGGCGGCCGCGAGGGCAGTCGGTGGCCGCCCCTCTTTACGGACTTACGCGGCTTGGGCGGACTCGCCACACCGTATTCCGGTGTTGGCGGCGGCGGAGGCGCGCTCGCTCCGGCATGGCGCGAGACGCGGCTGTTGATAATTAAACGTTATTTATCAAATGGTTGTAATGTCACAAAACTGAGATTGAACCGTCATATAACTCACACAACGGGCGACTAGTGTCGCCTCGTTCCCGCTGAGCCCACACAAGACCACGGGCCGCAAAGGCGGGACGGGCACTGTGGCGTGAGAGGACGAAATCGCACGCCCAGCAAAGGTATCAAGTAAGGGCCGCGGTCAGCTTCCGGGGTACTGCAAGATCGGGAATCCCCGCTGCGCTGAATGGAAATACTCAATGAATTCAGAGGTGATACGGCGTCACACCAACGTTATGTCGTCATCATAGAACCGGCGGGCCGCATGAGCGTGCGGTTTCCGTCCCGGGTGGACGCGCAGCAGCGCTTCTGTGGTCCCGCAGACCCATCTGATACCGCGACACAAGCTTTCTCGATCACGTGAAATATGGAGAACACCCGTGAAAAGCATCACTCTCGCCAGCGTCGCCATCGGCGCCCTCATGATCTCCGCCGCCGGCCAGGCCCAGGCGCGCGACCAGGTCCAGATCGCCGGTTCGTCGACCGTGCTCCCGTATGCCAAGATCGTTGCCGAGAATTTCGGCGAGACCTTTTCCGACTTCAAGACGCCGGTCGTTGAATCCGGTGGTTCGTCGGCTGGCCTGAAGGAATTCTGCAAGGGCGTCGGCCCCGACACCATCGACGTCGCGAATGCCTCGCGCCGCATCAAGGACAGCGAAGTCGAAGCGTGCAAGGCTGCCGGCGTGACCGACATCCAGGAAATCCGCATCGGCTATGACGGCATCGTCTTCGCCACGGACGTGAACGGCCCGGACTTCGCCCTCGAGCCGGTTGATCTCTACAAGGGTCTGGCGGCCAAGGTCGTCGTCGACGGCAAGCTGGTCGACAACCCCTACACGATGTGGAACGAAGTGAACCCGGATTTCCCGGCCTGGAAAATCGCGGCCTTCATTCCCGGCGAAAAGCACGGCACCCGTGAAGTCTTCGAAGAGAAGGTTCTCGCGGCAGGTTGTGAAGTGGCCGGTGATCTGGAAGTCCGCATTGCTTCCGGAATGGACAAGAAGGCTGCCGGCAAGGATTGCATGGCGGTCCGCAAGGACGGCATGGCTGTCGACATTGACGGCGACTACACCGAGACGCTGGCGCGCATCGACGCCAACAAGACCGGCATGGGCGTGTTCGGCCTGTCGTTCTACGAGAACAACGCCGACAAGCTGAAGGTCGCCACGATGAGCGGCGTCACGCCGACGGTCGAGACGATCGCCAAGGGCGAATATCCGGTGTCGCGTCCGCTGCAGTTCTACGTCAAGAAGGCTCACCTGGGCGTGATCCCGGGCCTCAAGGAATACGTGGAGTTCTTCATCTCCGAGCAGATGACCGGTCCGGACTCCCCGCTCGCCAACTATGGCCTCGTCCCGGCCCCCGATGCCGAGCGTGAAGCCACGCGCAACGACTTCGAAGCCGGCAAGACCATGTAATCTGGCTTTTCGGGCGCGGCGGGGTTCCGCCGCGCCCGTATCTTGTTTGCGACAGTGTGTTTCAATCTCCCGTCCCGGGAGAATGCCGGCAGGACATCCATGACCACGACGACCCTCCTGACGATCGTTCTGGCCCTCGCCGCCGCCGCCTTCGTGCTTGGCCGGTTTATCGCGATGCGGCGTGTCAACGGCAATGCACGGCTCCTGCATTCCCGCGAAGGCTACTATGGCGCCTACGCCATGCTGTGGACCGCGCTGCCGGGTATTGCGATGCTTGCCGCCTGGCTTGTGATCTCGCCGATCGTGGTTCACCAGGCCGTTCGCGACAGTTTTCCCGAAGCGGTGAAATCGACGGAATCGGAATCGACGCAGCGTCTGTCCATGGGCATGGTCGAATCGATCGCCCGCGGCCTGCGGCTGCTCAACGAGACCGAGACAACCCGCATCAGGGCGGGTTTTTCGGCAGTGCGTCCGATGCTGGCAGACAAGGGTGTGCCTCTCGCCGGCGACGGCGAGGACTACATGATCGTCTCGGCGGTCAAGCTCAACGCGCTGTCTGACGTCAGTCAGATGTGGATGTCGATCGTCGTGATTGCGCTCTCCGGACTGGGCATGGCCTACAGCCTGTGGCGCATCCGGCCGGCTGTGCGCGCCCGCAACACGGTTGAACGCGCGATCCTCGTCGCGCTGATTTCCGCCTCCGCGATCGCCATCCTGACCACCATCGGCATCGTGCTGTCGATGCTGTCGGAAACCATTCAGTTCTTCTCCTCGGTGCCGCCGATGGAGTTCTTCTTCGGAACCGTATGGGATCCCCGCTTCGCCGCAACCGTTGGCACCACCTCGACGGACGGCCAGTTCGGTCTGATCCCCTTGCTCGCCGGCACGATTTACATCGCCGTGGTCGCCATGTTGTTCGCGGTGCCCATCGGGCTTTTCGCCGCCACCTACATGGCCGAATACGCAGGCTCGAAGTTCCGCGCGACGGCCAAGCCTCTGATCGAGGTGCTGGCCGGCATCCCCACCATCGTCTATGGCTTCTTCGCCCTGGTGACGGTCGGGCCGCTGCTGCGCGATCTCAGCGCCGAGCTCAACGGTCTGGTGACGGGCAACGTCTCAAGCTTCATTCAGGCGCAGAGCGTGCTGACGGCGGGTGTCGTCATGGGCATCATGCTGATCCCCTTCGTCTCGTCGCTGTCGGATGACATCATCACCGCGGTCCCGCGCTCCATGCGGGACGGATCTCTGGGGCTGGGAGCCACGCGCTCGGAGACCATGCGCCGGGTGATCCTGCCGGCGGCACTGCCCGGCATCGTCGGCGCGCTGCTGCTCACCGCGTCGCGCGCCGTCGGCGAGACCATGATCGTGGTGCTGGCCGCCGGGGTGGCGGCCCGCCTGTCGATCAATCCCTTCGAGCCGATGACGACCGTGACCGTCAAGATCGTCAACCAGTTGACCGGCGATCTGGAATTCGACACACCCCAGACGCTGGTCGCCTTCGCTCTGGGCCTGACGCTCTTCGTCATGACGCTGGGGCTGAACATCTATGCGCTGTACATCGTGCGCAAATACCGGGAGCAGTACGAATGACGGACATGGCCGCGATGGACGCGACTCCCGCGCAGCGCAAGCCGTGGCGCGACATCGGCATCAAGCGCCGTTACGCCGCCGAACGCCGCTTCAAGGCCTATGGTCTGGCCGCCGTTCTCATCGGCCTGGGGTTCCTGGCGACGCTGATGTATACGGTCGTCTCGAAGGGCTACACCGCCTTTCAGCAGACGGAAATGGAGCTCACGATCCATTTCGACAAGTCGGTGATCGATCCGCGCGACAAACGCGTGAGTGATCCCAAGGTGCTGCTGATGGCCAACTATCCGGCGCTTGTTGTGCAGGCGCTGGCCCGTGAACTCGGCGTGGATCCCAAGGACCGCACGATCTCGCGGCGCCTGTCGGGCATGATCTCCGGCGGTGCCCGCACGCAGTTGCGCGACATGGTGCTCGAAAATCCCTCGATCATCGGGCAGACGCGCACACTGTGGATTCTCGCCAACGCGGATGTCGATTCCGCCTTCAAGGGCCAGTTCGACCTCTCGGTCGACGAGTCGCGGCGCAAGGTGGATGATCTTCAGGTCGCCTGGATGAACAAGCTCGCCGATGAGGGAACCCTTCAGAAGCGGTTCAACTCCGGCATCTTCTTCAACGGCGCATCAAGCCGGCCCGAGATGGCCGGAATGGGCGTTGCGATGATCGGTTCGTTCTACATGATGATGATCGTTCTGGTTCTGGCCCTGCCGATCGGCGTCGCCGCCTCGATCTATCTGGAGGAATTCGCGCCGAAGAACCGCTGGACCGACCTGATCGAGGTCAACATCAACAACCTCGCGGCGGTGCCCTCGATCGTCTACGGCCTGCTCGGTCTGGCGGTGTTCATCAATTTCGCCGGTCTGCCGCGCTCGGCTCCGCTGGTCGGCGGCCTGGTGCTGACGCTGATGACCCTGCCGACGATCATCATCGCCACGCGCGCCGCGCTGAAGGCTGTGCCGCCGTCGATCCGCGCCGCCGCCCTGGGGATCGGCGCCTCCAAGATGCAGATGGTGTTTCACCATGTGCTGCCGCTGGCCGCCCCCGGCGTGCTGACCGGCACGATTATCGGGCTGGCGCAGGCGCTCGGCGAGACGGCGCCGCTGCTGCTGATCGGCATGGTGGCCTTCGTCGCGGACTATCCGGGATCTCCGCTTCAGCCCGCCACCGCCTTGCCGGTGCAGATCTTCATGTGGGCCAACGAGGCGGAGCGCGCCTTCGTCGAGCGCACATCGGGCGCGATCATCATTCTGTTGATGTTCCTTGCGGTCATGAACATTACCGCCATCCTGTTGAGGCGCCGGTTCGAGCGCAGATGGTAAACCGCGGTCGCCCGCCGGTGGTCCGGCGCGCGAACCGACAATGCGACGTGCCTGGCCGTTCGACACGCGGACGTAGACGGGCACCGGGGCATGAAGGAGTGATTTGGTGAACAAGATGATGGAAACGGTCCCCGGGACGATCGTGGACCCGCAGATCGTGACTCCGGTCGTGAAGATGCGCGGCACCGATGTCTGCGTCTTCTACGGCGACAAGCAAGCGCTGTTCGACGTCAATCTGGACGTGCGCGAAAACGAGGTCACGGCGCTGATCGGTCCGTCCGGTTGCGGCAAGTCGACGTTCCTGCGCTGTCTTAACCGCATGAACGACACCATTGAGGGCTGTCGCGTAACCGGCAAGATCACCCTGCAGGGCGAGGACGTCTACGATCCCAAGATCGACGTCGTCGAGCTGCGCGCCAGCGTCGGCATGGTGTTCCAGAAGCCCAACCCGTTCCCCAAGTCGATCTTCGAGAACGTCGCCTACGGTCCGCGAATCCATGGCCTCGCGCGCACCAAGACGGAAATGGAAGAGATTGTGGTCACCAGCCTGCGCAAGGCGGGCCTGTTCGAGGAGGTCAAGGACCGGCTCGACGAGCCGGGCACGGGCCTGTCCGGCGGCCAGCAGCAGCGCCTGTGCATCGCGCGCGCCATCGCGGTGAGCCCGGAGGTGATCCTGATGGACGAGCCGTGCTCGGCGCTCGACCCGATCGCCACGGCACGCGTGGAGGAGCTGATCGACGAATTGCGCGAGAACTACACGATCGTCATCGTGACGCACTCGATGCAGCAGGCCGCGCGCGTGTCGCAGCGCACGGCGTTTTTCCATCTGGGCACCCTGGTGGAGGAAGGTCCGACGGACGATATCTTCACCAACCCGCAGGACAAGCGGACCCAGGACTACATCACCGGCCGTTTCGGCTGATTTTTCGCCCGCACCAGGCGCGGGATACGGGAGCAATCCATGTCGGAGCATATTGTATCGGCCTACGATCAGGAGCTGAAAGCGCTGACGGGCCAGATCGCCGAAATGGGCGGATTGGCGGAAAACATCGTCGCGGATGCGATCACCACCCTGGTGCGGATGGACGGTGAACTGGCGCAGCAGGTGATCCTGAGCGACCGGCGCCTCGATCTGCTGCAGCAGCAGATCGAGGAGCAGGCCGTCCTTCTGATCGCCCGCCGCCAGCCGGTCGCCCAGGATCTGCGCGTGATCGTCTCCGCGTTGCGCACGTGCAACGAACTGGAGCGCGTCGGAGACCTGGCCAAGAACATCGCCAAGCGGGTGATCGCCATCGGCGGCCAGTTCCATTCCAAGCAGCTGGCGCTCGGCGTCGAGCACATGGCGGAACTGGCGCTGGCGCAGCTCAAGAGCGTGCTCGACGCCTACATGCAGCGCGATATCGAGACCGCCGCGATCGTGCGTCAGCGCGACGACGAGATCGACACGCTCTATACGTCTCTATTTCGCGAGTTGCTGACCTACATGATGGAAGATCCGCGCAATATCTCCTTGTGCGCCCATCTTCTGTTCTGCGCCAAGAACATTGAGCGTATCGGTGATCACGCGACCAATATTGCCGAAAACGTCCACTACATCGTCACTGGCGAACAGCTTGCCGACGATCGTCCGCGCACCGACGAGCTGTCTCTGGCGGACAATCCGGCGGAAGGCTAGGGCGCGGACCGCGGCCGCAATGAACGCCGACGCAGCGAGGATGTCATCCCCGGAAGGGGCATCCACTGCCGGCGGGCATTCGGCGCGGCGGAAATGTAGCCAGCTATCGAAGTGAAACAATCAGGAGCGATTGGGAATGCCGAAGGTTCTGGTCGTTGAGGATGAAGAGCCGCTCAGGTTGCTTCTTCAGTATAACCTTGAATCCGAGGGATATACCGTCGAGACGAGTGCACGGGGTGACGAGGCGGAGCTGCGTTTGCGTGAAACCCAGCCGGATCTGCTGTTGCTTGACTGGATGCTGCCCGGCCTGTCCGGCATCGAGTTGTGCCGCCGGCTGAGGGCGCGCGAGGAAACCGAACGGCTGCCGGTGATCATGCTCACGGCGCGCGGCGAGGAGGCTGAGCGTATCCGGGGCCTGTCGACGGGCGCCGATGATTATGTCGTCAAACCGTTCTCGATCCCCGAACTGATGGCGCGGGTGCGGGCGATCCTGCGCCGCTCCAAGCCGGAAGTGGTCTCGAGCCTGTTGCGCTCCGGCGATATCGAGCTGGATCGCGAGACCCACCGGGTGCACCGCGCCTCGCGTGAGATCCATCTGGGGCCGACCGAGTTCCGGCTGCTGGAGTATCTGATGCAGGCGCCCGGCCGGGTGTTTTCCCGCGAGCAGCTGCTCGACGGGGTCTGGGGCCACGATGTCTATGTCGACGAGCGAACGGTCGACGTGCATGTCGGGCGGCTGCGCAAGGCGATCAACAAGGGACGCGCCAAGGATCCGATCCGCACCGTGCGCGGTTCCGGCTATGCCTTTAACGATCAGTTCGCATCGGGCTGACGCTCGGGCTGGAAGCCGCTGCTGGAAACAAAATGGCCGGCCTTTGTGGGGCCGGCCTTTTCATTGCATCGGACCTTCACCTCAGGTGTCGGTCACTGACCTTGATTGCGTCGGTAGAGTGCGCCCGTGTCAGGCGCGTGCGGCGGCGCGCTTGTGACGGCGCTCGTTCGCCGGCTGATAGGCGATGCGGCAGTGGTGGGCGCAATAGGGCGCACCGGAATCCGACTGCCGGCCACAGAAGTAGAAATCGTCGGTCGACGGATCGCCGATCGGCCACTTGCAGGTGCGCTCGTTGAGCTGCAGGATCGAGGCGCGTTCCTCGACCGGGATTACCAGCTCATGCACCGGCGCCGGCTTGGTTTCGATTGCCTCGGCCGGGGCTTCCTCGATCTTCAGCGCGGTCGCGCCGACGCTCCGAGGCTGCGATGCGGTGGGACGTGCGGGCGTCGCCGGGGCGGCACGCGGCCGGCGCGGTTTCGCAGCCGTGTTCGTGGATTTTGCCCGGCCCGACAGCCCAAGCCGGTGAACCTTGCCAATCACAGCATTGCGGGTAACACCGCCAAGCTCCGCCGCAATCTGGCTGGCGCTGAGACCTTCGGCCCACAATTTTTTGAGGAGGTCGACGCGTTCTGTTGTCCAAGACATAAGTTTTCAACTCCACCGGTTCGCCGCTATGCACCGGCAATACATGGCCTGCGGGCCGTCACCGACGCCCGTATCTGTTAACGAGTTGTATACGAACGGGGTCTGCAACACGATATGTCGTATCTGATAGACACAACCATACAATATCACGTGTCTGCCAGGCAACCCTCGCACATGCGAAGAGGGCTGTAATCCGTAGTTTTCCCCAGAATTGAGCGGCTGTATTCCGCCGTTTTCAGGGCATGCTGCGCGGCGCGGCCAAGCATTGACACGATACCATCCCCGCAGTGTATATAGAGACCCTCCGACGTGCCGCCATCCTTGGCGGCACGCTTTGTTTTTGGCCTGTGTTTCTTGGGAAAAGTCGATGAGCGCCTCAGCGCTGTTTGACACTTACGCGCGCAGCAAACTGACCTTCGTCAGGGGCGAGGGCTGCTGGCTCGAAACCTCCGATGGTCAGCGCTACCTGGATTTTGCCGCCGGCATCGCGGTGAACTCGCTTGGGCATGCGCATCCGCATCTGGTCAGCGCCCTGCAGGAGCAGGCGGCGCGCCTGTGGCATGTCTCCAACCTCTACACCGTCGCGGGTCAGGAAACGCTTGGCGCGCGCCTGTGCGCGGCAAGCTTCGCCGAGAAGGTGTTCTTCACGAATTCCGGCGCCGAGGCGATGGAAATGTCCATCAAGACGGCCCGCCGCTACCAGTTCGCCGAAGGCGCGCCCGAGCGCTATGGCATCATTACCTTTGAAGGCGCGTTCCACGGACGCACCATCGCCACCATCGCGGCCGGCGGACAGGCGAAATATCTCGAGGGTTTTGGTCCCAAGGCGCCGGGCTTCACGCAGGTTCCGCTCGAGGACATGGATGCGCTGAAGGCGGCCATTACCGATGAGACGGCGGCGATCCTGATCGAGCCGATCCAGGGCGAGGGCGGTATCCGCCCGGTCTCGCATGGCTTTCTGCGCGAATTGCGCAGACTGTGCGACGACAAGGGCCTTATGCTGATCTTCGACGAGATCCAGACCGGTCTGGGCCGCACGGGCAAGCTTTTCGCGCATGAATGGTCGGGCGTCACGCCCGATATCATGGGCATCGCCAAGGGTCTTGGCGGCGGCTTCCCCGTTGGCGCCTGTCTGGCGACGGTCGAGGCCGCATCGGGAATGACCGCCGGGACCCACGGCACGACGTTTGGCGGCAATCCGCTGGCCATGGCCGTGGGCAACGCGGTTCTCGACGTGATCCTGGAAGAGGGCTTTCTGGACCGCGTCAGCCGGCTTGGACTGGCGCTGAAGCAGAAGATCGCCGGTGTGATCGACGCGCATCCCGACGTCTTCGAACTGGTGCGCGGCGAGGGGCTGATGCTGGGTATTCGCTGCCGGATGCCGGCGGGCGAGATCGTCGTCAAGGCGCGGGAGTTGGGCTTGCTGACCGTTCCGGCCGGCGACAACGTGGTGCGTCTGCTGCCGCCGCTGACCGTCAGCGACGATGAAATCGACATGGCCGCCCAGCGGCTGGATCAGGCCGCGACCGCGCTTGAAGC
Organism: Breoghania sp. L-A4; assembly: GCF_003432385.1. Lineage (NCBI taxonomy): Bacteria > Pseudomonadati > Pseudomonadota > Alphaproteobacteria > Hyphomicrobiales > Stappiaceae > Breoghania > Breoghania sp. L-A4. The sequence continues at coordinate 1,199,226 of NZ_CP031841.1, forward strand.
GACCGCGGCGGCCGGGCGGGGGCCGGCGGGCAATGAAGAGCGGTGGCGTGCGTGATTTTCTCGATCTGTCCGATGTGCCGAGTGACGAGCTGGCGAGAATCCTGGACGAGTCCCGGCGGCTGAAGGGCATGCGCAACGGCGTGCGGCGCGGCGAAGGCCCGCTGGCCGGCAAGGTGCTGGCGATGATCTTCGAGCAGCCGTCGACGCGCACGCGCATTTCGTTCGACGTCGGCATGCGCGAACTCGGTGGCGAGACCCTGATGCTGACGGGCGCGGAGATGCAGCTCGGACGCGGCGAGACCATCGCCGACACGGCGCGGGTGCTGTCGCGCTATGTGGATGCGATCATGATCCGTATTCTGGACCATGACGCGCTCACCGAACTCGCGGCGAATGCCACAGTGCCGGTCATCAACGGCCTGACAAAGGAGTCGCATCCCTGTCAGTTGATGGCGGATGTGCTGACGTTCGAGGAGAAGAAGGGGCCGATTGCCGGCCGCCGGATCGCCTGGAGCGGCGACACCAACAATGTGCTGAATTCCTGGATGCACGCTGCGCAGCGTTTCGATTTCGAATTGCGTGTCGCGACGCCGCCGGAACTGCCGGCGGATCCTGACGTGGTGCGCAAGGCGCGCGCTGCGGGCGCCAACATCGTGCTGGCGGCGAGCGCCGAAGAGGCGGCGGAGGACGCGGATTGCGTGGTCACCGATTGCTGGGTGTCGATGGGCGACGACGAGAACATTGCGCGTCACAACATGCTCGCGCCCTATCAGGTCAATGACCGGATCATGGAAAAAGCAAAATCCGATGCCATATTCATGCATTGTCTGCCCGCCCACCGGGGCGAGGAAGTAACAGCCAGCGTGATGGATGGCCCGCAGTCAGTGGTATTCGACGAGGCGGAGAACCGGCTTCACGCCCAGAAGGGCATCCTGACGTGGTGCCTGGGAGCCTTGTCGGAAGCATGAAGAATGAACTGAAGGCAGCGCCGCCGGCGCTGGCCGGCGATGACGCGGTTCTGCCGTTTTCGGTCGAGCCGCTGGATGTGCGCGGCCGCGTGGTCTATCTCGGACCGGCGCTCGACACGATCCTCGACCGTCACGACTATCCCGCGCCCGTGTCGCGCCTGCTCGGCGAGGCGGTTGTGCTGACCGTCCTGCTGGGCACCTCGCTGAAGTTCGACGGACGCTTCATCCTGCAGACGCAAAGCGACGGCCCGGTGTCGATGCTGGTGGTGGATTTCGAAACGCCCGACCGCATGCGCGCCTGCGCGCAATTCGATGCCGCGGCTCTCGATCAGGCCATCGCCGAAGACCGCATTGCTCCGGCCGATCTGCTCGGCAAGGGACATCTGGCGATGACCGTCGACCAGGGCGAGAACACGAGCCGGTATCAGGGCCTCGTCGCGCTCGACGGCGGATCGCTGGAGGATGTGGCGCACGAGTATTTCGCACGCTCGGAACAGATTCCGACCCGCGTCCGCCTGGCTGTGGGCGAGATGCTGGCGCGCCGCCCGGGTGAGCCGCCGCATCATTCCTGGCGCGCTGGCGGCGTGATCGTGCAGTTTCTGCCCGATTCCGAGGAGCGCATGCGGCTTCCCGATCTGCATCCGGGAGATCTGCCGGAAGGGGTCGAGCTCGATGACGCGGATGCGGACGACGCCTGGGTGGAAGCGGAGGCGCTGGTCGCCACGGTCAAGGATGTGGAACTGACTGATCCGGACATGGCGGCCGAGCGGATTCTCTACCGGCTGTTTCACGAGCATGGCGTGCGGATCTTCGAGCCCCAGGCGCTGGTTGACCGCTGCCGATGCTCGCGCGACGGTGTTTCGCAGATGCTGCGCGGCTTCTCCAAGGACGACCGCGACCACATGACCGTGGGAAGCCAGATCGAGGTCACCTGCGAGTTCTGCAACGCCACCTATCATTTCGATCCGGCTGACTTCGAGTGACGATGGCGGCTGTGATCGGTCGTCTCCTGTCGGCCACGGGACGGTGCTGAAGGTGCGCCGCGCCCCCCAATTGCGCTGTTTCCAGTAAAGATTACAGTATTGTAAGTTGCGTATTTTGCGCTCTTGCGGCCCAGTGAACGGCGTGGGTTCCGGTGACGCCGCAAAGCTGACCGATTGGTGTGCTTGAAGGACGTCGTCTTCGCAGGCTGAGTCCATGCTGCGGCGCGCCTGTCGGGAACAGGTGCCGATGCAGCGCGTTTTGGTCAACCCAATGCGTCGCTGCTGCGGTCTGTTGCGCATAAGAGGCCGGGCGCGTGCCTGTTTCCGGACGTGTGTCGCCGGCTGACCTGTCGCCCGTGAGTGGAGAACCGCATCAGTGCTTAAGTCGGTCGAGACTGTGAAAGACCCGTCCTCCGCTGCCGATCAGGCTGACCTGGCCGGGCAGGAACCCGGTGGCGCGACGCGCAAGCGTCATTCCGGCCGCCGGGCGTCCGTTGTCGTGCTGCGCGCCGTTGTGCAGTCCGTGATTGCCGCGGGCATCCTCGCCGGCGCGGTTGCCGGGTACAAGTCCCTGGTTGCCAGCAAGCCCGAAATTCCCACCAGACCGCCGCGGGAAACAGTCTATGTGGTGCGCACGGCACCCGCGGTGTTGACCACCGAACGTCCCACGTTGTCGCTGTATGGCGAGGTGGTCGCCGCGCGGACGGTCGAGATGCGCGCGCTGGTGGCCGGCGAAATCGTTTCCCTCAACGACAATCTGCGCGAGGGCGCGGCCGTCGATGCCGGCGCGGCGCTCGTCGAGATCGATCCCTTCGCCTATAAGGGCGCTCTGGTCGAGGCGCGGGCCAATCTGCAGGAGGCGCGCGCCCATCTCGTCGAGCTTGAAGGCGGGGTGAGCTCCGCGCGTGACAATGTCGCGCGCGCCGACGAACAACTGACATTCGCCCGGCGCGATCTGGAACGCGCCCAGCAACTGCTGTCCGGCGGATCGGTGACGGAGCGCACGCTCGACGATCGCCGGCTGATTGTCAGCCAGCGCCACCAGCAACTCGAGCAGGGGCGCAACGCTTTGGCTGTCGCCGAAGCCAAGGTGGAGCAGCAACGCGCGGTGATCCAGCGTCTGCAGTGGCGCGTCAGCCAGGCCGAGCGCAATCTCAAGGACACGGTGCTCGTTGCGCCTTTCGACGCCATCGTGCGCACCGAGGCGGCGGAAGCCGGCCGGCTGGTCGGCGTCAACGACGTCATTGCCATTCTCTACGATCGCGATGCGCTGGAAGCCCGCTTTACCCTGTCGGACAGCCAGTACGGACGGCTGATCGGTGAAAGCGGAACCCTTTCGGGCCGCGAGGTCGAGGTTCAGTGGCATCTTGGGACCGAGCCCGTGGTCTACAGGGCGACGATCGACCGGGTGGGCGCCGATGTGGCGTCCCAGCGCGGCGGCGTCGATGTCTACGCCCGCATCCATGGCGACGCCGCGCAGGGCGCCTTGCGGCCGGGCGCCTTCGTCGAGCTCAAGGTGCCCGACCGCGCCTATGAGAACGTCGTGCGTTTCCCCGAGACGGCGCTCTACAACGGCGACCATCTCTTTGTCGAGAAAGACGGGCGTCTGGTGCGCCGCGACGTGGCCGTGGTCGCCTATGACGGCGGCGATGTCATCCTGCGCGGCGATATAGCATCGGGCGACCGGGTGTTGCTGACGCAGATCGCCGAGGCCGGCGAGGGCCTCCTGGTGCGCGAGGAAGGCGCGCCGGTTGTGCGTGGCAAGCGTCCGGACGGCAAGGCCGGGGACGGCGCCAAAGCCGGCGGCAAGGAGAACGCGTCGTGAAGCGGTTCGACCGTGTCACCAGCGTGGCCGGCTTCTTCGTCCGCCACCCCAATGCCGCCAATCTGGTCATGGCGATGCTGATCCTGTTTGGCGCCTATGGCCTGGCTCAGCTCAATACGCAGTTCTTTCCGACCATCAAGACCAACCGCATCACGATCTCGGTCATCTGGCCGGGCGCCAGCGCCGAGGATGGCGAGGCCAACATCCTGCAGGCGCTGGAGCCCGCGGTGCGCTTCATCGACGGCGTCGACGAGGTCCTGTCTTACGCCCGCGAGGGCTCGGCGACGATCCAGCTCGAATTCACCCAGACCGCCGACATGCAAAAGGCGCTGTCCGACGTGGAGCAAGCGGTTACCGGTGTGACCACGTTGCCGGAGGATGCGGAAACGCCCACCGTGGCGTTTCGCGAGTTCTATGACCGGGTGGCGCGCATTGCGTTGACGGGGTCGTTTTCCGAAGATGCGCTGAAGGTTTTTGCGCGCAAGATCCGCGATGATCTGATCGCGCGCGGCATTGATCAGGTGACCTTTTCGGGAATGCGCGACGAGGAATACGTGGTGCAGATCCCCGAGCGCGAGATGCGTCGCCTCGATCTGACGGTGGCCGGCGTTTCCGAGAGCATCGCGGAAAACACCCGCGACCTGCCGTCAGGCAATCTCGAAGGGGCGGTGGAAAAGCAGATCCGCACGCTATCGGAAGGAAAGCGGCCCGAGGATATCGGCCGCATCGACGTCAAGACGTTTCCGACAGGGGAGAAGATCCGCGTTCGCGACATCGGTACGGTGACGCGTGAATTCGACAAGGACCAGACGCGGGGTTTCTCCGACGGCGAACGGGCCATCGAGCTGACGATATCGCGCGCGGTCTCGGCGGACACGTTGAAGACCGCCGAGATCCTCGACACCTATCTCGAGGAAATCCGCCCGCAACTGCCTGCCTCCCTTAAAATCGTCAAATACGAAATCCGCGCCGACGTGCTGATGGGACGCATCAATCTGCTGCTGGAGAATGGCCTATCGGGCCTCATTCTGGTGGTGCTGGTGCTCTACGTGTTCCTCAACGCCCGCATCGCGCTGTGGGTGGCGGCGGGTATTCCGGTCGCCATGATGGCGACGGTCGGCGTGATGTGGATGACCGGCCAGACCATCAACATGATGTCGCTGTTCGCGCTGATCATGATGCTGGGCATCATCGTCGACGATGCCATCGTCGTGGGCGAGCATACCGCCACGCGCTTCGCCCTTGGCGACAGCGCGGAGGACGCGGCGGAAAACGGCGCCGGCCGCATGGTCGCGCCGGTGGTGGCCGCGAGCCTTACCACCGTCGCCGCCTTCATGCCGATCCTCCTGGTGCGTGACGTCATCGGCCAGATCATGTCGGCCATCCCGCTGGTCGTGGTCGCGGTGCTGATTGCCAGCCTGATTGAATGTTTCCTCGTGCTGCCGGGTCATCTGGCGCATTCGCTCAAACCCCGGCCGCGCGCGGTCTGGTCCTGGTGGCGGCAGGGTATCATCGCGGCCGCGCTGGCGCTCTTCACCATGGGCCTGGCGACGCGACCCGACATCGAGGTCGTTCCATACCTGGATGCGCCGGCGGATCTGTTGCGCGCCTGGAAGGCCTCGCTCGGCGAAATCGGTTTCGACGCCGCCGTCATCATCGCGGCCTTCGCGGTGGGTGGATTGATCGAATTCGGCTTTTTCTTGTTGTGGGGACGCAAAAGCAAGGATGCCTCGACGGGGAAAGCGGCTGGTTCCGCTCGGCATTCGACGCGGGATTCGCGCGGTTTCGTGACGGCCCGTTCCGCGCGCTGGTCACGGCATCGTTTCGCTGGCGCTACGTGACGCTGTCGATCGCGGCGGCTTCGCTGATCCTGGCGTTCGGCTTTTTTGTGGGTGGGCGCGTCGGCTTCGTGCTCTTCCCCTCGCCGGAAGCGGAGAACCTGCGCGCCACGGTCTATTTCAACGCCGGCATTCCCGAAGACGAAGCAGTGTCCGGCCTCAAGGCGATCGAGGCGGCGTTGCGCTCGGCGGAAAAGAGCCTGACGAAGGACGACCCGCAGGATCTGATCGTCGCGTCCTACGTGACGCTCGGTGAGGCGGGACGCAACAAGGGCGACAATGTTGCCGGCATTGACGTCCAGCTGACGGCGTCCGAGGCGCGCAGTGTCCGCTCGCCCGATATCGTCAAGGCGTGGCGCTCGGCCTTGCCGGACATCGCCGGCATCCGCCGCGTCGCGATTTTCGAACGCCGCGGCGGCCCCCGGGTCGCGATCTGGACATCCAGCTTCAGAATGCGCCCGCGGCACGTCTGAAGACAGCGGCGCTGGAGGTGCAGGAGCTGCTGTCGGGCTATCCGGGGGTCTCCGGCGTGGCCGACGACCTGCCCTACGGCAAGCCCGAGGTGGTCATGGAGTTGACGCCGCGCGGGCGCGCGCTGGGGTTCACGGTCGACAGCGTCGGCCGCCAGATCCGCAACGCGCTGCAGGGCAATGTCGCACGGCGGTTCGCGGCCGGCGACGAGGAAATCGCCATTCGCGTGCGGCAGGTCCTGACAGACGGAACCGGAGCGAGCGCCTTGCGTGATCTCGGGTTGCGGGCCGAGACCGGCGAATACGTGCCCCTTGGCGAGGTGGTCACGCTCCTCGACCGCCAGGGCTTTTCGGCGATCCTGCGCACCAACGGCAAGACGTCGGTCAGCGTCACCGCGGATGTGGATTTCGATGTGACGTCGAACGAGGCCATCGTGCAGAAGCTGCAAGCCGGCCCGCTCGCCGATATCGCGGCACGCAACGGGGTCGACTACAAGTTCTCGGGACGGGCGGAGGAGCGCAAGAAGTCCTTCTACGACCTGAAGATCGGCACGATGATCGCGCTGGGGTGCATCTACCTGATCCTTGCGTGGGTCTTCGCCAGCTACTTCAGCCCGCTGGCGGTGATGGCGATCATCCCCTTCGGCATCGTCGGCGCGGTGTTCGGCCACTACCTGCTGGGATTCAAGCTGACCATTCTCAGTCTCATCGGGCTTCTCGGTCTTGCCGGCATCCTGGTCAATGACAGCATCATCCTGGTGAGCCGCTTCGACGAACGCCAGGGGGAAGGCGAAAGCCTTGAAGGGGCGGCTGTCGGCGCCAGTCAGGACCGCTTGCGGGCGGTGCTGCTGACCTCGCTGACGACCATCGGCGGGTTGTTGCCGCTGATCTTCGAACAAAGCATCCAGGCGCGCTTCCTGTTGCCGATGGCGATCACCATCGTCTTCGGACTGGGCATCGCCACATTGCTGGTTCTGTTCCTGATCCCGGCGCTGCTGGGTGTCGGCGGCGACATCGCGGGCCTCTACCGCTCCATCTACGGCCACAGCCGCGCGCCGGCCGAACCACGGCCGACGCTGCCGGCGGAATGAAATTTTTGCCTGGCGCTCAGGCGGGAGCGGACGGCAAATCTTCCGCAAACGCACGCGCGGCTTCGGCCGCCTGGCGCATGTTGCCGTCCCATGTCGCCGGCGATCTCCCGCGCGGGGCGAGGTCGTGGCTGCCGTCTTCGAGAACCACCAGCCGCACGTGAGCGGGAAGGTCGTAGGTCGCGATCTCCTCCGGCGTGCCGAAGGGGTCGCGCTCGCCCTGGGCGATCAGGCAGGGCAGGGTGGCTCCGCGCAGCGGCTCCAGCCGCAGTTCTTCCGGCTTGCCCTGCGGGTGGAACGGATAGCCAAGGCAGACGACGCCGGCGACGCGTTTGTCCAGCGCGGGGTCGCCCGCGCACATCACCGCGATGCGGCCGCCCATCGACTTGCCGCCGATGAGAAGCGGACCCGCGATATCGGTCCCGAGGTCGGAAATTGCCGCGAGATAGGCGTCAATCAGCTTGTCGGCACGCGGCGGCGGACGCTTCTTGCCGGTGGCGCGGCGCTCCGCCATGTAGGGAAACTCAAAGCGCGCAACCGCGAGCCCCAGACTTGCGGCCGTTGCGGCAAAGCGGTTCATGAAGGGCGAATCCATCGCGGCACCCGCGCCATGCGCCAGCAGCAGCGTCGCAGCGGGCGCACCCTCGGGGCGGGTCCAGAGAAAATCGGTCATCGGCGCGTTCCGTTGCGGAGTTCTTGCCCCGGTCACGGGCAAGTGACACGGTGTGTCATGGTGATCTCATCCGTCATGCGATAGTGCCACAGGACAGGCGGCGCAACCGCGCGATGGCAGGCAGTGAAGAATTCCGATGAGTGAAGCGACGATCCGACTGGTGATATTCGCCGGCGTCTTCATTGCCATGGCGGCCTTCGAACTGCTGGCGCCCCGCCGCGCGCAGCGCTTCGGCCGCGTTCGGCGCTGGCCGACCAACCTGGGGATCGTGCTGATCGACTCGCTTGTCTTGCGCGTCGTCTTTCCGATGGCGGCCGTGGGAACCGCGCTTTGGGCGGCGGAGCGAGGTTATGGCCTGCTTCCCGCGCTCGGGATCTCGCCCTGGGTCGCCGGGATCCTGTCGTTCGTCGCGCTGGATTTCGTGATCTGGCTGGAGCATCTGGTGTTTCACAAGGTGCCCCTGTTGTGGCGCATTCACCGGATGCACCATGGCGATCCGGATATCGACGTGACCACGGCGTTGCGGTTTCATCCCGTCGAGATCGTCCTGTCGATGCTCGTCAAGGCCGGGATCGTGGTGGCGCTGGGAGCGCCGGCCCTGGCGGTGCTGGTGTTCGAGGCGGTGCTCAATGGCGCGGCGATGTTCAATCACGCCAATTGCCGCCTGCCGCTGTGGCTCGACGGGGTGCTGCGCCTGGTGATCGTGACGCCGGACATGCACCGGGTGCATCACTCGGTGCAGCGGCGTGAGACCGATTCCAACTACGGTTTCAATCTGGCGATCTGGGACCGGATGTTCGGCACCTATGTTGCGCAGCCGGCGCTCGGGCACGAGGGCATGGACATCGGCCTGGCGGAGGAACGCGGCGACGCGCCGACCGGTCTGGCCTGGTGCCTGACGGTGCCCTTCCGCAAGAGCGCGCGCCGCGAGGCGGCGCCCGCCGCCGATCTGCCGCCGGTCAATAAAAGCTGATCGGGAAGTAGCGCAGATACAGTTCCGCGTATCGGCCGCGTGCATGGATTTGCTGCAGGGCGAAGTTGATCGCGTCCCTGAGATCGTCCGTGTCCTTGCGCACGGCGATGGCCAGCCCGTTCGCAAAGTAGTTCGGCTCGATCCACGCGCCTTCCGAGAACGCGCAGCAGTCGCGTGACTGGCTCCCCTGCAGCCAGAAACTGAGCGACAGGCCGTCGCCGAAATGGGCATCGACGTCGCCGTTGCGCAGCGCCGCGCGCGCCTTTTCTGCATCGGGGTAGCTGGCGATGAGGCTTCCGGTGAAAAAGCGCCTCACGAACGCTTCATGCTGCGTGCCTTCGACCACGGAAATCCATTTACCGGCGAAATTTTCAGGTGTGATCGGGCCGGCGTCGGCTCTGCGCTGAGCGAAGCGGGCGGGGAATTTCAAATAGCTCTCGGTGAAAGCGAGGTCCGCATGGGCAGGATCGCCGGTCGACAGGCCGGCGATGATCGCATCGCCCTCATCGCGGTTCAGCGTTTCGACGAGCGCATCGAACGGTTTCACCCGCAGCGTGCAAGCAACGTCCAGTTCCTCGCAGATGGCGCGTGCCAGATCGACATTGAAACCGGTGATGCGTCCGGCCGGGTCGCGGAAGCTGAACGGCGGGAAGTCGTCGCTGGTCAGGAACCGGATCCGCCGCAGGTTCGTTGCCGGCCGTTCGGTCCGGACGTGGGGGCTCCAGTAGTTGGGGATGTTCGGTGTCACTTCTGACGTATTGACGTCGGCAGCCTTGGCGACGGAAAAATATGACGTTGTAAAAAAAGCGAATGACAATGCCGCCAGCGTCGCGATTGAGGCAGAGGCGGCTTTCGAAAGGAATTGGATCACGTCGTCAGAACCTGCGTAGCCATCCGTCGCGCGGGGCATATCGATCAAATCAGTTTGCTGGGGCACCGGATCGACAATAGGCGAGACCGGTGACGGGGGAAAGCCGTTGAAACGCAAATCCCGGGATGATGGCCTGGCGAAGAGTCCGGCCGTCGCGAGCCCGCAGGAGTCCGTTCTGGCACCCACTGAGGCGTTGCGTCGCCGCCTCGCCATGCGCCGCAGCGTTCTGAATCGGAAATATCCGAACTCCCCCGGTCTATTGGCAGAGCCCGTGAACGGCGCCACGCCGTCCGTTCGCCGCGCTTCCACGCTACCCCTCGACGTCCGGTTTCTCGTTGCCCGCGGCTTGCCGCGCCGGGATGCCATTCGCGCAACCGATGTGGCCGCCCGTTCCGGTCGTGCGCCGGGCGAGGTGTTGCTCGCCGAACGCTGCCTGGCGGCCGAGACCTATTATCGCTGGCTCGCCGAGGAACTGCGCGTTCGCTACGTGGAGATATCGGATCTGGTTCCTGACCCTCGCGGCAAGGGGTATCTGCCCAATGTCGAGGAGGGGCGCCTGGCCGTTCTGGCGGTCGAACACGCTGGTCCGGAGATTCACGCGGCCCTTGCGCCCGGACCGGCGTGTGTGGCGGAGGTGATCGTTTATGTGGCGCGCCACCCGCAGGTGCGCTCGCGGGTGTCGGTCACAACGCCTCAGGCTCTTGAATCGGTTCGTGTCTGCCAGGGCGCCGTGCAGGCGCTGCAGGCCGAACGGCCGCTGGCGTCGGCTGCATTTCTGTTCACCCGGGCGCAGAAACTGGCAATCGGCGGCGCGGCCGCCGGTGCCGGTTGTATCGGCTGGCTTGATGCGGCCGCCGGGCTCAACGCGCTGTCTGTCGCCTCCGGGTCGCTTTTCATTGCCGCCGGCGCGGCACGAACGATCGCCGCCGCGGCAGCCCCGCGGCCAGCGTCGAGGCTCCCGCTCCCAAGGCAACCGTCATCGGCCTTGCCGCGCTACAGTGTGCTCGTGCCGCTCTACCGGGAGGAAGCGGTCATCGGCGATCTGGTGCAGGTGCTCCGCCGACTCGACTATCCGGCGGAGCGCCTGCAAATCGTGATGATCGTCGAGGCGGATGACTTTGGCACGCACGCCGCGCTTCACGCGGCCGGCCTTCGGCCTCCCTTTGAAGTCTGCGTGGTGCCACCGTTCGGCCCGCGCACCAAGCCCAAGGCGCTCGCGCACGCGCTCACCTGTGCACACGGTGACCTGATCACCGTCTATGATGCTGAGGACAGGCCGGAACCGGACCAGCTTCGCAAGGCTGCCGCAACCTTCGCAGCGGCTCCGTCGGATCTCGGCTGCCTTCAGGCGCGGTTGGCGGTCGATCACGCGGACGAGAGCTTTTTTACCCGGCATTTCGCCCTGGAATATGCGCTGCAATTCGACGTCCTGCTGCCGTGGATGGCGGCGCTGCACCTGCCTGTCCGGCTGGGGGGAACCTCGAATCATGTTCGTGCCGACGCCCTGCGGGCCTGCGGCGGCTGGGATCCATACAATGTGACCGAGGACCTGGATCTCGGTATCCGGCTGATCCGCAGCGGCTGGCGAGTGGGATTTCTGGATTCGACGACCTGGGAGGAGGCGCCGCTCGATCTCCGCGCCTGGTGCCATCAGCGGATCCGCTGGCACAAGGGCTGGTTGCAGACATGGGTGGTTCACATGCGCCAACCGGTTCATTTCATAAAGAACGCCGGAGCCGTGAATGCCGTCGTGATTGCAGGAATTTTCGCCGGAACGCTGTTGACGCTGGCGGCGCACCCGACGTTTCTGATGCTTGTGGGGCTCTATGCGGGGGATGGTGCGTGGAGGCCGTCGAGCGACGGAATTATCGGTGACCTCGTGCTTGGCATCGGCCTGACGTGCATCGTCCTGGGGTATGGCGGGTTCTATCTTGCGATCAGGCGCGCGGCGCGGGAAAGGGCCCTGCGCTTTGGCTGGCGGGAGATGGCCGGACTGCCGTTCTACTGGCTGCTGATGAGCGCCGCGCTCGCCATCGCGGCGGCAGAGCTGGTCATTCGGCCCTGCCACTGGCGCAAGACAACCCATGGCGTGGCGAAAACGCGTCCGGCGTCGCATCCGCCGGATCCAGCGCGACGCGTACCAAGGGTCCCCGTGCGCGCCAGGTTACTGCGGCGTCTGGGCCGTATCCGCGGATGGCTTGTTCCGTGGTGACCGAACATGCGCCGGGAAGCCTGCCGCGCTCACTTTCCGGAGCGCGCAGAGTTCAGATCTTCGTCCCGGTGGTCTTGCTGCGGCGGGCGACGGCGGCAAGCGACAAGCCGGCGGAGGTCGCGGTGACCGACAGCGGCCAGAACAGAGACGCGATGCCTGCCAGCAGAACACGCGCGACCCGCTTGTCCTGGTTCTCGATGAGATCGCTCGTCCAGGAGATGAAATACAAGGCGCCGATCGACAGGTACAGGCCGACCGGAAGGGCTAACGCCAGGAACATGAGAAGCACGATATTCATGATGGAAACGTCCCGGAACCCAGCTTTTAATTAACCGGTCAAATATCAAGGCCGGTCCAACTTGTGCGCAGCCTGTATTCACGTCACCGAATGTCACCATGCAATGCCATAAACGTGGCAAAAACAAGTGGCAGTGCCGGTTCCCGGTTCGGTGTGCCGTGCCTCCGGCGTGTTGTTCGCGGCGCCCAACACGGTCCCGCGAGCGCCGTTAACGTTATCCGTCGAGCCGGAACCGACGCCTGAATTGCATTTTGCAACGTCACCCACACAAGGCCATCATGCGGTTAAGATCCTCTTAACCAAGAATAAAAGGTAAATTTTTTCTGTGTATCCACGTTCGGGGGGCGTGCGGATGCCCGCTGACATGACGTGCATGTCCGCCATCTTGCACGCCGATGCGGAAACGGCCGCGCGGCCCCCCGAATCCAGGAGCGCCTTCGCCTTTCGCCGCCGCCCATGGTGTCGCCGAATTTGAGATACAGAGTGCGGTGATCCGGGAGGATGGGCGGTCGGTGCGACATCGCCACACCGTTATCCCGGGTGGAGGCGCGACACGGCCGCGCGTGCCTGTTATGGGTGAGCGGCCGGCCATGCCAGGTCCGCGCCCATCTGCGCGGGCAGACGCGCTGGACGCCATACCCCCTGGCGGTGCGGCGTCGGAGGGGCGTGTCGTGCATGTTGGAGTGTCTCTGTGATGGCGCCGACCGCGGTCTTGATGGTTGAAAGACTTCGCACTGCGATGCGGCGCGCGGCAACGGTGGGCCGGGACGCCATCGCGCCGCTGCGCGACCGGCTTGGGCGCCGCGCGACGCGCGTCTATGCCGGCCTGATTGTGCTGGTTATCGCGTTCAATGTCGGCTCCTATCTCTATGGCGAGCAGATCCTGCGCGAGGCGAAACAGGTCCGCATGAGGGCGGCAGTTCCCGTCGCCGCGCCGCAAGAGCATGATCCGGCCGCATCGGGGCCGCTGGCACGCGCGGTGCCGCCCGGTGCCCTCGCGCCGCCGCGTCCGCCCTATTCGATCGTCGGGCGGGAATTGTCGTTCCAGCCGCCCTATGTCGTCACCGGTTCGGACACGTTTCTGAACCGCCAGGTCCCGGTGCGTCTGGCCTTCGTGAACGGCATTGCGCCGGACGACATCTGCATGGACCGGTTCTTGGCGAAATATCCCTGCGGACTGATGGCGCGCGCGGCGCTCAAACAGGCGATTTCCGGACAGGATCTTCGGTGCCGCGCGATCTTTTATGGGCGGGAGGATATCCGGTACCAGTGTTTCGCCGGTGAGGCGGACATTGCGGCGGGCCAGGTTCGTGCGGGGTTTGCAAAACCCGATTCTCTGGGACGCGCGCGCCTGAGCGGCGCGATGGAAGAGGCGCGGCGACTGCAAAGCGGCGCGTGGAACGGCGGTTGGCGAACCATGGGGCGCAGCGCGTTCCAGCGCAACAACGTGCTTCTGGACAAGCTGGACGCGCTGGCGACGGGCACGTTCGGACCTGAGTGATCTGGACATGCTCTTGGAGAGTGGTCTTGAATAAGATGCGAACGCGCCGCGCGGGTGTATAGGATGTAGTTATTACTGGCGATGATTGTAAAAATTTTTGTCAAGTAATGGAATAGCGGAAGTTTGTGTAATTATGGCTGGTATTTTTAATAGTAAAAAAGAACTTAAAAAAGATCAGGTTAGAACATCTAGATTTGTGGTATTTTCTACAAAAATTGCATTCTATTCGACTTTTGTCGTATTAGTTGTTTCCACTTTTTTATTTGAAGCTTTTTTATATGATATTTTAAAATCAAATAATGTATTTGATTATTTGGTTGAATTTAAAGTTTTTGAATACTGGACAAAATTAAAAATAGATTATAATTATTTGATATCGATATCAGAATATGAATTTGCACAAAAATATGTAGTATACTATTGTTATATTACGGCTATTTTAATTTTTTGTTTTTTGTTTAATTTTATTTTATTGGCCGTAGCGTATATTTTTTATTCAAAAATAGAGGAGAAGGTGAACGTTAGATTTGTAATATACTATTCCGTCCCGGGGCTCGCAATATTGGGGCTTCTAACGTTTGGGGTGAGGACGTTTTTCAGGGGCGAACTCGAATTTAGTCCGCGAGGAATTCCCGTTGGAGATATGGCGTTTGTATATGTAGTCTTGTCTCTAATACTTATTTCTATGTGTTTGTATGTAACTTATATTGCTTTTTTGAAAAAGATGATGTTTTTATTTTGGAGGCATCAAGTGAAAAATTAAAAGAAGCTATGAAAAAGGATTCATTTGTAACTATTTTCATTTTTGGGGATGAGTATGCCAGAGGCCCGCGCCGTTAATTTAGAGAAACTAGATGAATTGGATAAGGTGGTTTCAGGGTCTAGCGGGTTCTGTGGCGTTATAGGGACTGGCCTTTCTGCCGCCGAAAAGGTTGGCTGGCGTGCTTCCCTATTGCTTCCCCGGGAAATAGTCGTTTTCGGATTATCAGCGTAAGCCATTGAAATAATTGGAGCGGGTGAAGAGAATCGAACTCTCGTCTTAAGCTTGGGAAGCTTCTGCTCTACCATTGAGCTACACCCGCATCAGGGTCCTATTTCCCGCGCGCCGACATGCTCTGTCAAGCGCCATTGCGGGTGCCGGCCGCCGTATTCTGTGCAGTTGCGCGATGCTCTCTTGAATGCACCGGTAAATCGGCCATCTTGCACGGGTGCTTGTCAGGGGTGGCGAAGGGACTCTATCGGCCATGCGGGAAAAACTGAGGGCGCTCGTTCAGTCGCGCCAGTGGGAAATCACGATCATCTCGATCATCGTGCTCAACGCGGTGACGCTGGGACTGGAAACCAGCGAGACGGTCGTGACCGCATTCGGCGGAATTCTCACCGCGATCGATCACACAGTGCTTGCGATCTTTGTCGCGGAGATCGCGGTGCGCATCTATGCCTACGGTCTGGGCTTTTTTCGCCGTCCGTGGAGCCTGTTCGACTTTATCGTCGTGACCATTGCCCTGTTGCCGGCCGCGGGCGGTCTCTCGGTGCTGCGCGCGCTGCGAATCCTGCGCGTGTTGCGGCTGATTTCCTCGGTGCCCTCACTGCAGAGGGTCGTCGGCGGGCTGATCAACGCGCTGCCCGGGATGGGCTCGATCGTCCTGTTGATGACATTGGTTTTCTATGTCTTTTCGGTCATGGCGACGAATCTCTACGGCGCCGCCTTTCCCGAATGGTTTGGCTCGCTGGGCGCATCCGCCTACACGCTCTTCCAGATCATGACGCTGGAAAGCTGGTCGATGGGCATCGTGCGTCCGGTGATGGAGGCGTTTCCGTTCGCCTGGATCTTCTTCCTGCCGTTCATCCTCGCCACCGCCTTCACCGTGCTCAACCTGTTCATCGGCATCATCGTCTCCGCCATGCAGGAGGAGCACGATCATATCGCCGAAGCGGACCGGCAGGCGATCCATGACGAGACGGGATTGGTGCTGCAGGAGGTCAAGGCGTTGCGTGTGGAAGTCGCCGCGCTGCGCGAGGAAGTCAGAGGGAAAGACGGCGCGACGGGATAGGCCGCGCGGACGAAGCGGATGGTCAGTCGTGGCGGTTGAACGAGGCGCCCACCGTGTCGGCGACCATGGCGCCGCGCTGGCCCATGGGCTTGGGATCGCCAACGGTGGAATCGATCGCTGTCTGGTGCTCGATCTCGGCGTCGATTTCCGCGCCGACGATCAGGATGATGACCGACAGCCACACCCAGACCATCAGGCCGATCACTGCGCCAAATGTTCCATAGGTCGCGTTGTAGTTGGCGAAGTTCTCGATGTAGAGCGAAAACCCGATGGACATGGCAAGCCAGATCAGCGTCGCAAAGCCCGCGCCCCAGGTCAGCCAGCGCCATTTGGCGGGCTCCCGGCTGGGTCCGTAGCGATACAGCAGGATGATGCCGATACCGACAAGGCCCAGCACCACCGGCCAGCGCAGCAGCGCCAGCAGATAGGGCGCCGTGCCCTCCAGCGAGATCAGGGCCAGCACGGGAGGCACGATGCCGACCGAGAAGATCAGCAGGATGCCCAAGCCCATCGCGGCGAAACTGAAGCAAAGCGACAGCAGGTTCACGACGAGAAAGCTGCGCTTTTCGCGCTCGTTAAATGCGATATTCATCGCCTCAAACAGAGCCTTTATGGCGTTGTTGACACTCCAGATCGAGACGGCGAGACCGGTGAGAAACGCATAGGACAGCGTGTTGTCGCTCTGCCGGGCAAGGGATGTGAGCTGGTCGCGGATGAGATCGATGCCGCCGGTGGGCGCGAAACCGCTGAACAGGTCGATGTGCTGGATGACGGTGGCAGGATCCGCGACAATGCCGTAGAGCGCCACGAAGGCGGCGAGACCGGGGAAAAGCGCCAGCAGGAAATAAAAGGTGGCGCCGGCGGCCACCAGCATGACGTGGTCATGCGACAGCTGCAGATAGACACGCCAGGTGACGTCGAACCAGCCCCGCCAGGGAATGGCGGAGGGGCGGTCGGCGTAGCGTCCGCGATCCTGTTCCCTCATGGCCGTGCGCAGGTCGTGTTCGGACGGCGAGGCGACGTCCTCGGGCTCCGGGGCGGCATGCGCCGCCACTTCCGCCAGGGTCTCGCCCGGCGCGTCATCCATGGATCCATAGTCCCCGGGCGCGTGCGGCGCGCGCCCGGATTCCGGCATGGATGGGCGGGGTGCGTCTTTTGGCTCGTCACTCATGCTGCGTTCGCCCCTGCATCGTCCCGCCACCCTTTCCCGCGCCCGCCGGCACCTGCCGCCCGATAAACGGCCCGAATGGCCGGTTCGTTCCCTTCGGCCAGGAACGACGCAATGCGGGCTCAGAAGGTCCCCAGCATGTCGGCTGGGCCGCTCAGGGTCAATGAAACGCCGGTCTCGTCGAAGACACGCGCCTCGATGGTGAGCCCCGCCTGGGCGGCGCGCTGCTCCAATGCGGATGACTCGTTGAAGCCGGCAGTGACGGTCTTGCGGCCCATGCGAAGCCACGGCCGACGGTCGGACCGTTCGATGGCGTTCTGAACGGCACCCGAATAGGCGCGCGCCAGCCCGCCGCCGCCGAGCTTCACACCGCCGAAATAACGCACGATGATCACGCCGACATCGACCAGCTCCGCGCCCTGCAGCACCTTGAGACATGGCATTCCGGACGTTCCCGCCGGCTCGCCGTCGTCCCTGGCGCCTTCCTCGATCCTGCCGTCGTCCATCATCCGCCGGAAGGCCGTCACATGATGGTTGGCCTTGCGATGCTCGGCACGCAGCTCGGAAAGCCGTGCGTCAAAGGCGGCAATGGGAACGAGAGAGGCCAGAAACCGCGACTTGCGGTCCTCGAGTTCACCAAGGCATTCGGTGGTGATGGTCTGAAGTGCCATCTTTGCGGGCTCAGCCGATGGGTTTGAAGTGCTTCGACAGTTTTAGCGCCTGACCCTGGTAGTTCGAGCCGATGCCTTCGCCGTAGAGCGTCCTGGGCGCTCGCACATGCGTTCGTAGACCAGCCGGCCGATGGTCTGGCCATGGTCGAGAATGAAGGGCACGTCGTGCGAGCGGACTTCGAGCACCGCGCGCGAGCCTTCCCCGCCAATGGCGGAATGGCCGAAGCCCGGATCGAAGAAGCCGGCGTAATGTACCCGGAACTCGCCGACCAGGGGATCGAAGGGCACCATTTCGGCCGCGAAATCCGGCGGCACGTGCACGGCCTCGTTGGAGACCAGAATGTAGAACTCGTTCGGGTCGAGGATCAGCGAGGCGTCTCCCCGCCGGCGGATGGGTTCCCAGAAGTCGAGCGGATCGAGCGCGCCCTTGACGTCCATGTCAATGACGCCGGTGTGGCGCTTGGCGCGGTAGCCGACGAGCCTGTCGTCGCCCATGCCGGCCAGATCGATCGACAGCTGCACGCCGCCGCCGATGCGCGCGGCGCCGCCATCCACCAGGGCGGATTCCGTGTCGATGCCGACGAGTTCACTGTCGGAAATCAGGGCGTGGCCACGGCGGAAGCGGATCTGCGAAAGACGCGAGCCCGTGCGCACCAGCACGGGAAACGTCTTGGGGCTGATCTCGGCGTAGAGCGGTCCGGTGTAGCCCGGAGCCACCGTGTCGAACTCACGGCCCTCGTCGGTGATCACGCGGGTGAACACATCGAGCCGGCCGGTGGAGCTTTTCGGATTGGTGGTCGCGGAAAGGTCCGAGGGCAGGGCCAGTCCTTCGAGCAGCGGCACGATATAGACGCAGCCGGTTTCCAGAACGGCGCCGCCGCTCAGGTCCACCTCGTGCAGCTTCAGCCGCTCGAGCTTGCTCTCGACCGAATTGCCGGGACCGGGCAGAAAGCTGGCGCGAACTCGCCAGGCGACCTGCCCCAACCTGAGATCCAGGCTGGCGGGCTGGATCTGGTCTGCGTCGCGCGGCCGGCCGGCTGCAATGCCTCCGGTCGCAAAAAGAGCTTCGATGCTGTGCGCCGGAAGTATGCCGATCGGCTCGCCCGTCATGGTCATCCTGTCTTTTGGTTGCCTCGTCCCGCCGCACCGGCCCGATGATCCCGGCAAGGGACCGAATCCGGCAAGGCATGGACAAGATGCGTCAAGCGAGTAGGCTTGGGCAACTCGTTCGCGTGCGGGCGACTCCGTCCCGATGCAGGATGATCTAGCCGATCCGCGCATTGACGCCAAGGATCAGTTGCCGTAATCAGAAGGTGATCCGTGGTAATTTGGGCCGGCCGGCTTGCAGCCACGTTAAACAAGTCGCTAAAAGGTCGGGAGCTAAAAACCCCGGCCGTCTATGGCCGGGTTTTTTTGTTTTTGGAGCTGACGATGAGCGGATATCAGGACAGGACTTGGCGCCCGGCGACGACGCTGGTGCACGGCGGAATCACGCGGTCTCCCTTCGGCGAGACCTCCGAAGCCATGTTTCTGACGCAAGGGTTCGTCTACGACAGCGCGGAAGCGGCGGAAGCCCGCTTCAAGGGCGAGGACGAGGGCTTCATCTATTCACGCTATGCCAACCCCACCGTTGCGATGTTCGAGGAGCGCATGTGCCTGCTGGAGGGCGCCGAGGCCGCGCGCGGCACCGCCAGCGGCATGGCCGCCGTGAACACCGCGATCATGGCCGCCGTGAAGGCGGGCGATCATGTGGTCGCCGCCAAGGCGCTCTTCGGCTCCTGCCGCTACATCATCGAGACCCTCTTGCCGACCTTCGGCGTCGAGGCCACGCTGGTCGATGGCACCGACCTCGAGCAGTGGAAGGCGGCCGTCAGGCCCAATACCACGGCGCTGTTTCTGGAATCCCCGACCAATCCGACGCTCGAGATCATCGACATCGCGGCCGTTGCCGACATCGCGCATGTAGTTGGCGCGCGGCTTATCGTCGATAACGTCTTTGCCACGCCCCTGTGGCAGTCGCCGCTCAAGCTGGGCGCGGACGTTGTGATCTACTCCGCCACCAAGCACATTGACGGTCAGGGCCGGTGTCTGGGCGGCGTGATCCTCTCCGATGAGGAGTGGATCGAGGAAAAGGTGCATCCGCTGTTCAAGCACACGGGTCCGAGCCTGAGCCCCTTCAACGCCTGGGTGATGCTGAAGGGTCTCGAGACGCTGCCGCTGCGCGTCGAGCGCCAGACCGCGACGGCCGCGATGATCGCGGATTATCTCGCCGGACACCAAGGCGTCGCCCGGCTGATCTATCCCGGCCGGGACGACCATCCGCAGGCCTCGGTCGCCCGCAAGCAGATGACCGGCGGCTCGACGCTCATCGCCTTCGAACTCGCAGGCGGCAAGCCCGCGGCCTTCGCGGCCTGCAACGGCGTGGACATCATCAAGATCTCGAACAATCTCGGCGACGCCAAGAGCCTGATCTGCCATCCGGCGACGACCACGCACCAGAGCCTCAAGGAAGAGGCGCGGGCGGAACTGGGCATATCCGGCGGCATGCTGCGCCTGTCCGTCGGGCTCGAGGATCCGGATGATCTGATCGCGGATCTCGACAAGGCGTTGGGTCAGTCCGTGACACTGCATCGCGGCGCGAGCCTCGAGACAGCCTGAGTAACCGTATCGTGAGAAATGCCGTTGCGTGATTTTTCCGGCCTGCAATAGATTGATCCTTGCGCCGCTTTGTGGCGGGTTGTAGCGGATTGATTGCAGGTCGGGAGAATTGCCATGCGGATTGCGCGACTGATTGCGGGGGCGGCGCTGGCGGCCGTATTGGGATGTGTTGGGCCGGCCGCGGCGGCGAGCTGCGGCAACGGACCAGGCGGGTTCAATGCCTGGCTGGCGGATTTCAAACGCCAGGCCGTGGCGCAAGGCATATCCCAGCGCACCGTCAACGCGGCGCTCAAGGGAGTCAGCTACAACCCCCGGGTGATCAAGCTCGACCGCTCGCAGAAATCCTTCAAGCTGAGTTTCGACCAGTTCTATAAGCGCCGCGTCGACAACGCGATGATCAAGCGCGGCCGCGCGTTGATGGCCAGCAACAGGCGGCTGTTCGACAGCATCGAGCGCCAATACGGCGTCCCGGCCGAGGTCATCGTGGCGATCTGGGGTCTGGAGACCGGCTTCGGACGCAATTCCGGCAGCATGCCGGCGATCCGCTCGCTGGCCACGCTGGCCTACGACTGCCGGCGCTCCGACTTCTTCACCAACGAGCTGATGAGCGCGCTGACGATTGTCCAGCGCGGCGACATGGCGCCGGCCAACATGAAGGGCGCCTGGGCGGGGGAACTGGGGCAGACCCAGTTCCTGGCCTCGTCCTACGTGAAATATGCCGTCGACTATGACGGCAACGGCCGCCGCGACCTGATCCGGTCCGTGCCCGACGTGTTGGCCTCCACCGCCAACTATCTCAAGCAGTATGGCTGGCGGCGTGGCCAGTCCTGGGAGCCTGGCTCGGCCAACTATGACGTGCTGTTCAAATGGAACCGGGCCAAGGTCTACGTGCAGACCATCTCGGTGATGGCGAGCAAGCTGCGCGGGTAGGGCCGCTCATCGTCGCGTCAGGATATAGGCGACGTTGATCACGCGCGTGGCGGCGCTCAGGAAACACAGGCCCGCGAATACCCAGGCGATCATGGCAAACGACGCAGGCCACAGGCACATCAGCACGAAGGCCGCGATGGTCTCCGTGCCCTCGGCCAGGCCGCCGAGATAGTAAAGCGACTTGATGCCCTGCGACGATGTCGCCATGCCGCGCTTTTCCGCCATCACGGCAAATGCCAGGAACGTCGTGCCGCTGGCGTAGAAGCTTGCCAGCAGCACCGCGCCCGCAAGCGCGTTGGCCTGAGGATCGTGGATCAGAAAGGCCAGTGGCACGGCGGCGTAGAAGAAGAAATCGAACGTGATGTCGAGAAAGCCGCCGAGATCGGTCGTTTTGCTGGCGCGCGCGATGGCGCCGTCCAGCCCGTCGGCGAGACGGCTGGCGATGATCAGCGCCAGGCCGATCAGCATGTGCCCATACACAATCGCCAGTGCCGCGCCCAGGCCCAGGACAAGCCCTGCGGACGTCACGGTGTTGGCGCCGATGCCCATCGCCGCGAGGCCGCGTCCCGCAACGTTGAGCGGCGGATCGATCAGTTTGCGCGCGTGGCGGTCGAGCATGGCGGATTGGCTTCAACGTGTCCGGGGGATCGGCGGGTGCCTCGAAATCGCGCCACACTCGCCCGATCGGAGCCCCGGCGTCAATGCGGCGGCTGTCTTGTGCAGGTTGCCATTGACGCCGGGGCGGCGTCGCGGTAGTGCCGCTGTCGATATGACGGCGCGTCTTGTGGTTCACCGCGCGCCTGTCTGCACGATGGCTCGCCGGGTTCCGATGGCTCGACGGGCGACAGCCGGGGAGGCCGCCCGTATCCGGCCGGCAGGAAGTTCAGGATAGGCGCATGTACCGTTCGCTCACCCGCGGGATACAAGTCACCGTCGAACCGGTGTATCTGGAAGACGAATCCGCACCCGCGGAAAACCACTATTTCTGGGCTTACACGGTCGAGATCGTCAATCAGGGGACCGAGCCCGTGCAGTTGCGCGCGCGGCACTGGAAAATCACCGACGCGCTGGGGCGCGTGGAAGAAGTGCGCGGCGCAGGCGTTGTCGGCGAAGAGCCGCGGCTGGAGCCGGGAGAGCGCTTCGAGTATACCTCCGGCTGTCCGCTGGCCACCGCATCGGGCTTCATGATCGGTTCCTATCAGATGGAAGGCGCGGACGGCGAGGCCTTCTCGGTGGATATTCCGGCCTTCTCCCTCGATTTGCCCGACGCTCCCCGGGTCCTGAACTAACACCTCGCCACGGCCGCCGCATCGCACCGGCGCGGGCTCGCCTATGCCGCAGTCCGTGCAGCCGCGCCCAACGCGTGCCGCGGAACACATCATTCCCGTGGCAGAGCGATTGACGCAAGGTGCGTCCCGGTTGAAAGTCGCGGCCGCGCGCATGGTCGTGCGGAACACCCGATTCGAGAGGCGCCGCATTGTTCGATTTCAGGCCGATCCTGCTGGTGATCGGCGTTCTGCTGGCCACGCTCGGCTGCGCCATGATGGTGCCGGCAATCGTCGATCTGGCCGCTGCGAACGATGACTGGCGCATTTTCGCCGCGTCGTCCCTTCTGACCATGATGGTCGGCGGCAGCCTGTGGGCGGGATCACGCGGTGCCCCGGCGGAGCTGACCCTTCGGCAGGCCTTTGTCATGACGGCCTCCGTCTGGGTGGCGCTGTCGGCCTTCGGGGCGTTGCCGCTGTTGTGGTCCGGCATCGTGCCGAGCTACACGGATGCCTTCTTCGAAGCGATGTCCGGGCTGACCACCACCGGCGCGACCGTGATCGTCGGGCTCGATTACGCGCCGCCGGGCGTGCTGTTCTGGCGCGCCATCCTGCAGTGGCTGGGCGGCCTCGGTATCATCGTCATGGCGATCTCCGTGCTGCCGATGCTGCGTGTCGGCGGCATGCAGCTTTTCAAGGCGGAGGCCTTCGACGCGCCCGAGAAGATCCTGCCGCGCGCCACTCAGATTTCCGGCATCATGACGCTGATCTTCATCGCACTGACCACCCTTTGTGCCGCGCTGTACTACATCGCCGGAATGCAACTGACCGACGCCATCATGCATGCGATGACCACGGTCGCGACTGGCGGGTTCTCGTCGAAGGATGCGTCGATCGGGCACTTCGACAGCGCGTTCATTGACTGGATCGCCATCGTCTTCATGTGCGGCGGCTCGCTGCCGTTCATGCTCTATATCAAGACCCTGCAGGGGGAGCCCGGATCGCTGTTTCGCGACTCGCAGGTGCGGATGTTCTTCATCCTGCTGGCCGGCTTCATTCTCACGATCTGGCTCTACGAGCATGCCACCGGGGTGCATGACGGGCTCGACGGGCTGCGCTACGCGGCCTTCAACGTCGTCTCGATCATGACCGGCACCGGCTACGCCAATGCGGATTACAACGCCTGGGGACCGTTCTCGGCTGGACTGTTTTTCGTGGTGATGTTCATTGGCGGCTGCGCCGGATCCACGTCATGCGGCATCAAGGTCTTCCGCATCCAGGTGGTTTTCGCGAACCTCGCCCAGCACCTCAACCGCACGATCTATCCCAATGGCGTCTTCGTGCCGCGGTTCAATGGCCGGCAATTGGGCGACAACGTCATCGCCGCCGTCCAGAGCTTCGTGTTTCTCTACATCTTCTGCTTTGCCGCGCTGGCGATCGCGCTCAACATGACCGGTCTGGACGATTTGACCGCGATCTCCGGCGCCGCAACGGCAATTTCCAATGTCGGTCCGGGCCTTGGAGAAATCATCGGCCCGGCTGGCAATTTTCAGCCCCTGAACGACACCGCCAAATGGCTGCTGTCGTTCGGCATGTTGCTGGGACGGCTGGAACTGTTCACCGTCCTGGTGCTGTTCATCCCGCAATTCTGGCGGATGTGAGCGCGTCTTAGGCGACCCGGTGACGCACCCGCGCGCTGTGCTCGATGGCGGCAACGGTTAGCTTGTCGAGATCGAGCTTGTCGCGCAGCAACTGGAGGAAGCGCAACTCCTCCTGCTCCACGTGCAGATCGGCTGCGGCGACCTCCACGGCGAGCGCATAGGCCGTATCGTAAAGCTTCCTGGGCAGCGAGTTGGCGATGAGATCGAGCACGGCGTCCAGTCCGTCGTCACCCTGCAGCATGTCGCCGCAGTTTTCCGCGGTTTCGACCAGCGCTTCGCTCTCGAAATCCCGGAACACCGGCAGGGTCTGCACCAGATCTCCGATCGTCAGCAGTTCGGAATCCGTCATCGTACGGTCGGCCGCGGATATCGTCACCATGGTGTAGATCAAGGCGTGGTGATGGGAAATTGTCTCGGTCATGAGGGTGTGCTTCTCGCGCGTGGATGGAACAACGTTGCGAAACGTAGGGACTTGCCTGCCGCACCGCAAGCGAATGGGGCGACCATACGCGGGTATTGGCCGGCGCATGCCGTCAATCGACGCCACGCTCGTCGCCGCGATGCCGGCGATATGCCGATCGCCGACCCTCCTGATCGTTGGTGAAATTCATCGCCGCAGACTGGTTCCATTTGGCGAGGAAGCGCTCTAGTGTCCGGCGGCGCGCAGGAAGCGCGCGTATCCCTGTATTCGGAACTGAATATCATGACCGTGCAATCCCTGCCGCCGCTCGACTTGTCGCCTGAGATCACCGCCGCAGCCAAGACCTCCAAGGCCTGGCCGTTTGAAGAGGCGCGCAAGCTGGTCAAACGGGTGGAGAAACGCGCGGACGGCAAGACGGTTCTGTTTGAAACCGGCTACGGTCCGTCGGGGTTGCCGCATATCGGGACGTTCGGCGAGGTCGCCCGCACGACCATGGTGCGCCATGCCTTTCGCGTTCTCACGGAAGACAGGTTTCCCACCCGGCTTCTGTGCTTTTCCGACGACATGGACGGTATGCGCAAGATCCCGGACAATGTGCCGGACAAGAGCTTTCTCGAGCCGCATCTGCACAAGCCGCTGAGCGCCGTACCCAACCCGTTCGAGGGTGAGTACGACAGCTTCGGCGCGCACAACAACGCCATGTTGCGCCGTTTCCTCGACACCTTCGGCTTTGACTACGAGTTCGCCAGTGCGACCGAGTATTACAAGGCGGGCAAGTTCGATGCGATTCTGCTGAAGGCCGCGGAGAAGTATCAGGCGATCATGGATGTGATGCTGCCGACCCTGGGCGCCGAGCGCCAGGCGACCTACAGCCCGTTTTTGCCGATCTCTCCGACGTCGGGCCGGGTGCTCTACGTGCCGATGAAAGAGGTCAACGCCAAGGACGGGACCGTCACTTTCGAAGGCGAGGACGGCCGCGACATGACGCTTCCGATCACCGGCGGCAACGTGAAGCTGCAGTGGAAGCCCGATTTCGGCGCGCGCTGGGCAGCGCTCGATGTCGACTTCGAGATGTTCGGCAAGGATCATCTCGCGAACGCACCGATCTACGACCGGATCTGCGAGATCCTGGGCGGCACGGCGCCGGACCATTTCGTCTACGAACTGTTCCTGGACGAAAACGGCGAGAAGATCTCCAAGTCGAAGGGCAACGGCCTGACCATCGACGAGTGGCTGACGTATGCCTCGCCGGAGAGTTTGTCGCTGTACATGTTCCAGAAGCCCAGAAGCGCCAAGAAGCTGTATTTCGACGTGATCCCGAAGGCGGCGGACGAGTATTTCACCTTCGCGCAGAAGTACCCGGACCAGCCGGTCGAGCAGCAGCTCGGCAACCCGGTGTGGCACATTCATTCGGGCAATGTGCCGGCGATCGACATGCCGGTGCCCTTCGCCATGCTGCTCAACCTCGTCTCCGCCTCCAACGCGGAAAACAAGGATGTTCTGTGGGCCTTCATCTCGCGCTACGCGCCTGGCGAGACGCCTGAAACGAATCCGGAGCTGGACAGGCTGGTCGGCTACGCGATCCGCTATTTCGACGATTTCGTCATGCCGGCGAAGACCTTCAAGCAGCCCGACGAGGTCGAGCGCCAGGCGTTGAGCGATCTGGACGCCAAGCTGGCCTCGCTGCCCGCCGATGCGGACGGCGCGACCATCCAGGACGCGATCCTGGACGTGGCGCGGGCGATTGAGCGCTACCAGGATCCAAAGAAGACGGGGCCGGACGGCGGTCCCGGCGTTTCGGTCGTCTGGTTCTCCTCGCTCTACCAGCTGCTGCTGGGCCAGGAAAAGGGGCCGCGCTTCGGCTCCTTCGTGGCGCTCTACGGCATCGACGAGACCCGGGCGCTAATCGCCAAGTGTCTCGCCGGCGAGCTTGGCTAGGCGCATGCGCGGCCCGGCGGAAGGCGGCCGGTTCGCAAGGCTGGCCGCGATGGCATCGTGGCTGGCCTTTCCCGTCTATGCCGTGCAGGGCATCGGCGTGCGGCTGCGCACGCCGCGCCTGCTGCCCGCCCGCGGCGCGCTGTCGGGGCGCTTTGCCGGAGCGGGCGCCGAAATCCGGCTTCTCGTGGTGGGGGAATCGTCCGCGGCCGCGGTGGGCATCGCGCGCATGGAGGACGGCGTTGCCGCCCGCGTGGCGCTGGAGCTCAACCGGGCCAGCGGCCGGCCGGTGTTCTACCGCGCCGCAGGCTTTAACGGCGCCACCGCGGAGCAGTTGCGTGATCATGTGGCGCCGCATCTGGAAGACGGCGGCTGGACCCACGTGTTGATCACGGTCGGGGTCAACGACACCAAGAATTTCAATTCCGCGCGGCGCTGGAGCAAGGGCTTCGGCGGCCTGCTGTTCGCCTTGCGCGCACGGTTTCCGGAGGCCGCGATCTACTGGACGCAGATCCTGCGCATGACGGAGGTGCCGGCGCTGCCCCGTCCCATCGCCGATATCCTGGAAATCCGCGCGCAGATGGTGAACCGCATCGCCGGCGGCCTGTGCCCCGAACGCGGCGCGATGGTGATCCCGCGCATGATTGGGCTGACGCCCGAGGATTTCGCCCCCGACGGCTTCCACCCTTCCGAGAAGGGGTTCGCGGGCTGGGCGGCGCATATCGCCGCGCATATGGACACCGATCCCGCCGCTTGAGTGCCGCTCCGGTTCGACAGCGTTCAGGCTTTCGCGGCAACGACGATGGCCATCAGCGCGGCGAGCGCCACCGGCAGCCGCTCGATGGCCTGGAAATAGCCCCTGGACCCGAGCCCCATGAAGGCGCCGGTGAGGGCAAGGCCGGAAGGGCGCGTAGTTGCGCGCGGCAGGGAAAATGTCATGAGGGGTGTGTATTGTCCGCACGCCGTGATGGCAATACGCGGCTATTGCGGCAGGCGCAGGGTCGGAAGCGCCGCGCCCGGTTGAACCGATCCCGCCGGATTGAGGCCGCCGGGGCGGAGGCTGCCGGGCCGTGTTTCAATGGGATCGGGCACGCCCCATTGGGATGGCGGCAGTCCGGGGATCGGCAGTTGCACGACCGGACGCTCCGTCGCCGGTTCGATGCCGCCGAAATCGAAAGGCGATCCTTCAATCTCAGGCACATCGAGATCGACGCCCTCGAGCGTCGTTTGCGCCGGATCGGGCAGGGGCGTGGTCTCCTCCGCGGCGAGCTGTTTCACGCGCCATTGTCCGCGTCCGGCTTCGCGCGCCGCCGCCAGCAATCTTGCCGCGGCATCGTTGGCGTCATCCGCTGGCGTCGCCCAACCCTGTTCGATCAGCCAGTCGGAGATGTCGCGCCGGATGATGCGGCAGCGCGCCGTGACCAATGCGCCCGTCATCGCCGTGCCGTCTTCGCGTTCGCATGACACGGAGCGGCCGCGGATCAGCCGTCGCAGCGCCGTCCGCGCCAGGCGTCCGCAGGGCCAGCCATCACCGCCGCCGCATCGCGCGTCGAGCGCCAATGGCCGCACGCCCGCCAACTGCACCGTCATCTGATCGTGACGCAGGGTGCCGCCATCCACCACCACCACGGGATGAAGCCGCATGGTCTTCGGCGGCGGCGGGCGCTTGGGCCGTTCTGGCTTGGCGTCTTCGATGCGCACCAGGGGGCCGGTCACGGTTGGGCCCTTGGTCATGCTCTCGGGCGTCACATCGCGGCGCGCCGGCGAGACTGTCTCGCCGAACCCGGCCGTTTGCGGGGTGAGATCGAGGGACGCTGGTTGTCCGATCGCGGAAGCCTTGGGCTCTTCCGGGGTGTTCTGCTGAGGCGCGGGCGTCTCGGGCGCGCGCGCCAGGAGCAGCGCCGCCCCGGCGGCGAGCACGAGCGCTCCGAAAACAACAGCTTTGCCTGCGCGCGGCATGAAGGCGGGCTCCCTGGTCGACCTCGACACGGTTATATTCGGTTGTGGCGGCGCATGCCAATTCCGTGCGCCGGGCTTGCTTGTTCCCCGCCGCTGGGCGAAGAGAGGGCATTGAAAATATCGGAGTGGCCCGGTGACGCTGATCTACAAGATTTGCCCCAAGGACATGTGGGACGAGGCGGTTGCCGCAGGGCGGTTCGACGGCGCGCCGGTCGATCTGGCGGACGGGTTCATTCATTTCTCAACCGGCGAGCAGGCCGTCGAGACCGCCGCCAAGCATTTCGCGGGACAGGACGGGCTGGTCCTGGTGGCGCTGGAGAGCGACGCACTGGGTGCAGCATTGAAATGGGAACCCTCTCGCGGCGGAGCGCTGTTTCCGCATCTTTACGCTCCGCTCGACCCCGCAAAGGCGCTGTGGGTCAAGCCGCTGCCGGTCAACGCCTCCGGCGTTCACACGTTCCCGGAGCTGGGCGCATGATCGGCGGGCTGGTGAATGCGCTCGGCCGCAAGGCGCTGTTCAATCTTGATGCGGAAACCGCGCACGGGCTGACCGTCAGGGCGCTCGCAAGCGGTGTCGTTCCCATGTGCCCGCCGCGCGTCGACCCGCGTCTGGCGCAGCGCGTGTTCGGTCTCGATTTCGCCAACCCGGTGGGGTTGGCCGCCGGTTTCGACAAGAACGGCGAGGTGCCTGACGCCGTCTTGCGGATGGGCTTCGGCTCCACCGAGATCGGTACCGTGACGCCGCGGCCCCAGGCGGGCAATCCCCGTCCGCGGGTGTTTCGCGCGATCGCCGATCACGGCGTCGTCAACCGGCTTGGCTTCAACAACGAAGGCCATGCGGTGCTGCGCACCCGGCTTGAGGCGCGCAAGGGGCGCGGCGGCATCATCGGCGTCAACGTGGGCGCCAACAAGGATACGGCCGACCGCGCCGCCGACTATGTGGCCGGCATCGAGGCCTTCGCGGATCTGGCGTCTTATTTCACGGTGAACGTATCCTCGCCCAACACCCCGGGATTGCGGGACCTTCAGGGGCGTGCGGCCCTGAAGGAGCTGCTCGGCCGGGTGATGCAGGCGCGGGATGCGAAGGCGGGCGAACTCGGCCATTCGGTGCCGGTGCTGCTGAAGATCGCGCCCGACGTCGATGATGACGGCATCGCGGGGATCTGCGAGGAGGTGCTCGCCGCGCGGGTCGATGGATTGATCATTTCCAACACGACGATCACCCGCACCGGCCTTACAGACAAGAGGCTCTCAGCGGAGGCCGGTGGCTTGTCCGGCCGCCCGCTGTTCCGGCGATCCACGGTGGTGCTGGCCAAGGCGCGCAAGCATGTCGGTCCGGACCTGCCGATCATCGGCGTCGGCGGCGTGGACTCAGGTGAGACAGCCTGGACCAAGATCACGGCAGGCGCCACCCTGCTGCAGCTCTACACCGGACTGATCTACGAGGGGCCGGGCCTGATCGGGCGCATCCTCGACCATCTCGCGGCAAAGCTTGATGAACATGGTCTCGAAAGCCTGTCACAGGCGGTTGGAAGCAACGTCGACGCCTGGGCGGATGCGCCGGTCGACTTCTCGGGAGCAGCATGATGGGCCTCACCATCTGGCACAATCCGCGCTGCTCCAAGTCGCGTCAGACGTTACAATTGCTGCGTGATCGCGGCGTCGAGCCGGAGATCGTCGAATATCTGAAGGACGTGCCGTCGGAGGCCGAGATTCGCGCCGTTCTGGGCATGCTCGGGATTGCGCCGCGCGCCCTGATGCGCACCGGCGAGGCCGTCTACAAGGAGCTCGGGCTCAAGGATGTTGCGGACGCGGACGCGCTGATTGCGGCGATGGCGGCGCACCCGATCCTCATCGAGCGCCCCGTGGTCATCAACAATGGCAAGGCGGCGCTCGGCCGGCCGCCGGAAGACGTGCTTACAATTCTGTAACCTCGGCTGCTTAGGTCTGGAACCTCAATCACGTGACCTGAGGAGCAAGCAGGAATGATCGATTTGCGCGCCGCCAGTTCGGCAATCATTGTGGCTGCGGGACTTGTGTCTGTCCTGCCGGCGCTGGCCAACGACAGCTCCGCCAGCATCGTTGCAGGTGGCGTCGTGCTGGGGACGACAGATGCGGTGCGCATCGCCAGCGAGGGCCTCTATGTCTCCGCCGAGCGGATCGACGTCGACTACGTCTTCGAAAACATCACCGATCGCGACGTGACCG
This sequence comes from Breoghania sp. L-A4, assembly GCF_003432385.1. Taxonomy (NCBI): domain Bacteria; kingdom Pseudomonadati; phylum Pseudomonadota; class Alphaproteobacteria; order Hyphomicrobiales; family Stappiaceae; genus Breoghania; species Breoghania sp. L-A4. The sequence goes on from NZ_CP031841.1 coordinate 1,229,856, forward strand.
TGCAAATGGCGTTTCCGCTGCCCGATGTCGACGCGCGCAACGTCTACGGCACCTGGCCGGAGCAGGCCGAGAGCACCCGCTTCATCAATTTCGCCACCAGCATCGACGGCCGGCCGGTGGTGACGCGCGAGATCGTCGAGATCATAGGCGCCGACGGACGGCCGATCACCGACATTTTCCGGCGCGAAGGCTTTCCGCTGGCGCCCTATTCCTCCGCCTGGGGCGACGACATCGAGACCGGCACACCGGAGGCCGAAGCGCGCATGGCCCGCCTTGCGGAACTCGGGCTGCTGTCGGCGGATGGCCGGCCTGACTGGACGACGCGGATCTCCTTCGTCTGGGAAGCGATCTTTCCGGCCCGACGCACGGTCGAGGTCTCGCACAGCTACAAGCCGGTGGCGGGCAGCTTCTTCTTCACGCCGGAGGTGGACAATTTCGAGAGCTGGTACCGCGCGCGCTACTGCGCGTCCGCCGGCGAATGGCGCAGCCTGAACCGGGTGGCGGGGCGCAAGCAGGAATACCGGCTGATCAGCGAGGTCGGCTATGCGCTGAAACCCGGCGCCAATTGGGCCGGCCCGATCGGCCGCTTTCACCTGACCCTCGACAAGGGCCACCCGAAGAACCTCATTACCTTGTGCTTCAAGGGGGACCTGAAGAAGACCGCGCCCACGCGCTTCGAATTCGAAGCCTTCGATTACACGCCGCGCGAAGACATCCTGTTCGCGATCATGAACACCACCATCGGCGACTGACACAGCCTATCAGGCGGCGAAGACCTCGCGGGCCCGCACGCGGCTCATGAAGGCGAGCGACAGGCCGCGGATGCCGAGCAGTACTTCCAGCGACAGCCATAGGCCGTGGTTTCCCCAAAGCGGGAAGGCCACGGCATAGGTTGCCAGATAGGCGACGAGCGACAGCAGCATCATGTTGCGCATGTCGCGCGACCAGGTCGCGCCGATGAACACGCCGTCCATCTCGAAGGCCAGCACGCCGGCAAGCGGCGTCAGCGCCGCCCAGACGAGATAGACGCGGGCGGTCTCACGGGTGCCCTCATGGGTGGTCATGAGATCGATCAGCCACGGTCCGCCGTACCAGAACACCACCGCCGCAGCTCCGGCCAGGACGAAGCCCCACAGTACGGTCAGCTTCACGGCGCGATCAAAGGCGGGGCGGTGGCGCCCGCCGATGGCGCGCCCGACGATGGTTTCGGCTGCGGTGGCGAAGCCGTCGAGGAAATAGCCGCCAACGATGAAGAATTTCTCCAGGATGGCGTTGGCCGCCAGCACCACGTCGCCCTGCGCCGCGCCGCGCGCCGTGAAGAAGGCGAAGGCGAAGAGCAGCGAGAAGGAGCGGATCATGATGTCGCGGTTGACCGCCACCATCTTGAGGATCCGTGTGCGGTTGAACACCCTGGCGCGTGAGGGCATCGGACCCTTGGCGAACGTGTGCCAGACGAACAGCCCGCCGAAGGCCACCGTTGCGATCTCGCTGATCACCGTTGCCAGCGCCACACCGGCCACGCCCCAGCTCAGCCCCATGACGAAGACGATGCTGAGCACGATGTTGATGCCGTTGAGCCACGTCTGGATCAGCAGTCCCGTCTTGGCGCGTCCCTGACCCAGCAGCCAGCCGAGAATGGCGTAATTGGCCAGCGTGAAGGGCGCCGAATAGATGCGGATGCCGAAATAGCTGCGCGTCGCCTCCTGCACGGCATCGCTGCCGCCCAGAAGCCTCAGGCCGACCTCGATCATCGGGATCTGCAGCGCGATGGTGGCGAGGCCGAGCACGCCGGCGATGATCAGCGCGCGCAAGAGGCCCGCCTTGATCTCCCGGGTCTCTCCGCTGCCATACGCCTGTGCCGTCAGCCCCGTGGTGCCCGAGCGCAGGAAATTGAAGGTGGTGAAGACGAGATCGAAGAGAATGCCGCCGACCGCGATGCCGCCGACCAGCGCGGCCGAGCCGAGCTGCCCGATCACGGCGGTGTCGACCACGCCGAGGATCGGCGTCGACAGATAGGCGAGCGTCATCGGGATGGCCAGCGCCAGCACGTCGCGGTTGCTCACGTCAAAAGCGCGCACGGCGCGGCGGCGTTCGGTCATCAAGATGTCTCGGAGAGAGTGAAGCGCTGCAGGAATCAACAGCCGGTCAATGCGGTTGAAGTCTAGTGTCCAGATCCATAAAACGGAACGCACCGTTCGTCACGGGGTGGTTCGGATACAAGGCGCGAACCTGCGGAAACCCCCGTTGGCCTTTATAGGTTTGCAGCGGCGTTGATGGATTGCCTGATCCGCCGGGCGCGCAAACGGCGGCAAGCGTCGTCGTGAGGACCTTTGACCAATGCGGCAGCATCGCTCCGCAGGTCTTTCCCAGGCGCATATTGCCGTTTGCGTGCCAGTCGGTCCAATTTTATGGGAATGGACCTAATACAGTTTAACTGATGTTGCCCAGCGACAGAGCTCCAATACTTCTCAACACTGCCAGGCCGAACGGTCTCCCATAGCCTTTTCACTGTTCCCTGATAAACATCATTGATATCATCAATAATATTTGCGGCGGCAAAAGCATAATTATCGCCCGCGCGACCAAGAGCCCGGTAGGCCTCAACGTAATTTCCAATGCTGTTTAAATGTCGTGCTTGATTTATCACTTCTTGAGCGATAACGGCCATTTTGTTTCTTCCTCAATCAGTGATACGGCCATCGCCGCATCGTCATTGATGACCGCGGCGCCATAAAATTGATCTCGTTCGATCATAAATGCCTCGACATCGAGACCAGTGCGCTCCCAGAAACGGCGCGTGAGCGTGGAAAGATTGCCCAGCATCCAACGAATATTGATCGCAGGAAATGGCCCAATAGACATTTGATAGTTGCCGTTTGCGAAGTGTAATTCCATCGTGCACTGAGGGAATATTTGTATGGAAAAATTTCTGGAGTATAGCGTGCTGCACGCCACTTCGCCGATAATTTTTCCTCGCCGCCAGATCCAGAAAACTCGATGCTCAAGACGAATCCCGCCACGATCCTCGTCGAAGACCCTGGATCTCACATCTATATGGAAACAGTAAAACCAAGAATCACTCGGCGACAAATACGTTATCAGCAACCCATTTGTTTCATTTTTAACAAATATTTGTTCCGCCCACTCCGCCAAATTTGTTAGGGTTTCATCATCACAGTTTAATTTTTTGCTTTTGTAACGATTTTCTATTGACGCAGAAGAAAGTATATTTACAAGCGGATTAGGAAGAAAACTAATATCTACTTTATATTTCCTGCCATTCCGCAAATAAGGCCCCTGAATGAACTGATAAGTAATATCATTGCAATCACCTTGCTCAAAGTTTTTTTGGCAGTTCTGAATTAGCTGTTTCTGATCCCAAACGATTCTAGCTGACAGTTTTGGATCTCGGTCACTCAGGTCGAGTGATTCGAGTAATTCTCGATGCTGCTGCGGCGTCTGCGCGAAAGAACAAACAGGAACTAGCACCAATATAAAGATAATATTTCTGAAGTTCAGTCGCGCCATTAGTAGAATTTTTGCGGTCCAAATCATTGATAGCTTCGCCATACACTAGTGGATTGATCGGAGTCATAGAGCCCGACTCTCGCTTCTCAAATAAGCGCTCATGTGCGAGTATTCGAAATGCGCATGGCACTTCCTTAACCGCATCCGCAGATGCACGCCATCAATTACTTTGCATTGGTGTCCCGGCGCGACCGCTCAAAACGTTTTCACAGCGTGCGGCTCCGCTTGCGTCTCGCGGGCGTTCGGGCAGGATGGTCCGATGGCGCTGCCAATTGTTCATTCCCCGGATTTTCACGCGGAGCTGCCTGGCGGCCATCGCTTTCCCATGGGCAAGTTCCGCCGTCTCGCGCAGGTCCTCATGGAGGAGGGGCTGGCCGCTCCGGGTACCTTTCATGTGCCGGTGCCCGCGCCTGCCGAGTGGATTGCTGCCGTGCATGAGCCCGGCTATGTGCGGCAGGTGTTCGCCGCGGCGGTCGATCCGCGAATATCGCGTGAGATCGGCTTGCCGGTCACCGATCAGGTGTCGTTGCGCGCCCGCAGCGCCTGTGCGGGATCGGTGCTTGCCGGACAATTGGCGCTCCAGCACGGGATTGCCTGCAACACCGCCGGTGGCAGCCATCACGCCCGGCGGGCGCAAGGGGCGGGGTTCTGCGTCTTCAACGATGTGGCGGTGGCGATCCGCCAGTTGCAGGCATGCGGCGAGATCGAGCGGGCGCTGGTCATCGATCTCGACGTGCACCAGGGCGACGGGACGGCGGAGATCTTTGCCGGCGACGACAGCGTCTTCACCTTCTCCATGCACGCCGAGAAGAACTATCCGGTCCGCAAGCACCCATCGAGCCGCGACATTGCATTACCTGATGCCACGCAGGACGCAGGTTATATGGAAATCCTGCGCCTGGCCCTGCCGGTGATCATCGAGGCCGCGGCGCCCGATATCGTGTTCTTCAATGCCGGAGTCGACCCACACGCGGATGACAGACTGGGCCGTCTGGCCCTGAGCGATGAAGGCCTGACCGAACGCGACCGCACCGTTATCGGCGCGGTGCGCGAGCGCGGCATTGCGCTCGCGGGCGTCCTTGGCGGCGGTTATTCGAACGATGTCGACCTGTTGGCCCGCCGTCACGCGACGTTGCATCGCGTGGCGGCGGAATTCGTCTGACGCGAGGCGACCGGGCGGAGCTCATGCGTCCGTGCGCGCGTCCAGTTTCCGGTACAGCGCCGGCGATACGCCGGACCATTTCGCGAACGCCCGGCTGAAATGGGCCAGTTCGCTGTAGCCCAGCTCCAAGGCGATGTCGGTGATCTGCCGGTCGCGATCCTGAAGCATCCGGGCCGCCTTCTCCTGCAGCTGCTCGTCAAGCAACCGGGAAAACGTCGTTCCGTGCGTGCCGAGCCGCCGTTGCAGGGTCCGGCGCGTCAGTCCGAGTTTTCGGGCGACCCAGTCGATCCGGGGATAGCTGTTGAGCATGGCGATCGAGATCATGGCTGACACCTCGCTGGAGGGGTCGGCGGTGTTCGGGATTTGCCGTTCCTCGCATGAGAAAGACTGGTCGTCGTGCGGCAGAGCCCATGATGCGGCCTTGTGCGTGCCCAGCAGTCTCGCGGGGAATTCAATCGTGGGCACACGGCTCCCCGCAAGCACCGGGGCCTCGAAGATATGTTCCAGGACGGCCGCCTGGCCGTGACGGGTGCCGGTCACCCGCACCAGATCCGGCGTCCACGTGCGCCCGAGGAAGCAGCGGACCACATCGATGAGGTAGCTGACGCCAAGCAGCTCGTTCTGAAAGCGGCCTTCGAACCCCGGATCCAGGAACTCGATCGACCAGCGGGCCCGGTCGCCGTCTGTTTCCAGCAGCAGGTTCGTTCCGGTCTGCAAATAGCGGTTCAGGCCGCGGTTGGAGCGGTCGATCGCGGCGGCGGCCGTCGGCGCCTCGCTGACCCACTTGCCGAAGGCGCTGAGATTTTCGATGCGCACCAGTCGCCCGAGGCGGGCGCCGAAGTAGGGATCGCCGGTCTCGCGGCCCGCGCTTTGCAGTACCTTGAATTGTTCGGACAGGGGCAACGGAAGGTCGGGTGTATCGAGGATGCCCACGGGTAGGTCGACCCGGTCGAACACGCGCCTGATCTTCCCGCCGTGGTGTTCAACAAGATCGGCGATCGGTCCGAGCGCGCTGGCTCGCGTAAAACCCTTTTCCCGCCCCACTATAGTACTTTCGTATCAATGAAATTGCATAAATTTGGCGCCAAATGGCAAGTCGAGACCTTCGAAGCGTAACATAATTCAAGAAAATGAGAAGCGGGAGGGTCGTAATGACGAAGCTGGGTTTCGATGACAGCAATATTCGCTGGTACCAACTGGAGGGCGTCGATCACGCGTCCTACCATGTGCTGAGTGTCGACGTTGACGCGAAGATCGTCGACGTGTTGTTCAAGTTCGACGCCAATCAGCGGGTCATATTGCACAATCACCACGCGGACTACCGGACGTTCGTCATCCAGGGCGAATTGCGCATCTATGCCGCAAACGGCGACCTGATGGAGACGCGCCCCGTCGGGAGTTATGTTGCGCGCCCGGCCGGCGGCGTTGCGCACACGGAAGGCGGCGGCGACGTCGATGCGATTGTGTATTTCAGCAATCGCGGTACCGACGGGATGATCTACGAGTTGCTCGACGGCGATTTCAACACGATCGCCACCCTGGGACTGCACGATTTCAAGGGCCTCATGGAAGCGCAGGAGACGCCAATTCAGCCGATTGTTCCGGGGTAGCGATCTCGTGCCGTTGTCGTCTCACGTACGCGTGATCGACACGCCGCCGTCGGCCAGAATCTGCTGACCAGTCACAAAGCTGGCGTCGTCGGACAGCAGAAACAGCGCCGCCTGGGCAATCTCGGCCGGCTGCGCGGTGCGCTTCAGGGCGTGCAGACCCTGCACGAACGCCTGTGTCTCCGGCGTGTTGGCGACAACGCGTCCCATGTCCGTGTCGGTACCGCCGGGAAGCAGCGTGTTGACCCGGATGCCCTGGGGGCCGAATTCGGCCGCCAGAGTCATGGCCAGACCTGCGATCCCGGCCTTGCTGGCGGCATAAGCGGCCATGCCGGGAAAGCCAACGGTGCTGCCGACGAATGACGACGTGAACAGCAGTGCGCCGCCACCTTCCTTGAGAAGCGCCGGGATCTGGCAGTGGGCGGCGAGGAAGGCGCTGGTCAGGTTGGTGCGCAGCGTATCCTCCCAGCCTTCAAGCGTCAGATCGGGGGCCGCGCCCATTTCACCCAGCGTTCCTGCGTTGTTGAACGCCGCGTCCAGTCCGCCGTAGGTCTGTTGGGCGAGGTCGACCAGGGCTTTGGCATAGGTTTCATCGCGAACGTCGCCGGCCAGGGCGATCGCCGTGCCGTCCTTGCGGCGAATCTCGGCCACCAAGGCGTCGAGTTCCGCCTGTCGGCGTGCTCCGAGCACAAGCCGTCCGCCATTTTCCGCAAACAGCAGCGCGGCCGCATGACCGATGCCGCTGCTGGCGCCCGTGATGATGATGCTCTTTCCATTCAGTCGTGTCATGTCGCGCCTTCTCCGTTGTGGAATGACGCAAGCGTGACGGAGGGACGCACGAGCGGCGACCCGTTTCATGCGATCGCAAGGAAATCGCCTGAGGGCCCGTTTCGGCTACTGCTCACCGCGGCCCATCTTGAGGAAACGCGACAGCAGCCACAGCGGAAACACGATGATGGCGCCCAGGAGGAAATAGCCGCCGACGCGCTCGATGGCCTCAAATCCCATGTTCCAGATGCGCACAACGATGTCTCGCGCCCAGTTGATGAGCTCCAGCGGATTCAGGTCGATGGCCGACAGGATGATGCCGACGACAAAGGAAATAAACACAAGCCGCAGCAGGACCCGGCCGGGCGAGCCGCCGAAAAAGCGATAAAGGGTATCCTGGCGCATCTGTTGTCTTCCGTTTCAGTGGAGCAGGGCGGCCGGCGGCACGTTGCGGCCGCATCGTTTTCAAAAGTTGTGTGCTCTATAGATAGGGAGCCTGTCCCCCATTGCGCCAGCTATTTCGGCAGTTCGCCCGCGCGTGATGCGTTGCGGGGGCGTTCACATTGGTATTTCTCGATGGCATTGCGCTATTTCCGGTCAATTTGCCGCTAGTTCAAGCATGATTTGTGCGCTGCCGCATGCTAGGATTTGATCATTGTCGCTTGGCTGATCTTTTTTCATTCTCGATTGATTTTCCTGCGCGGTCGTTGCGCCAGGGTGCAGCAGAAGGTGTGCACGCGATGCCGAAATCGCAGTTGAAGACTCCCGTTCCATACTCCACCGCGCCGGTGAACCCACTCAAGACCAAGGCGCTCGCAATGGCACCCGCCGCTGTCGGTGTGCCGGAGACGATGCCACAAGCGGTTGCTGCGGTGACGCTGCCCTTGTCGATGGCGGCCAAGCAGCGCAACACGGCGCTGGACTGGCTGTTTTACGACGTGGGGTCTTTGACCACGCCCGAGTTCGATCTGCTGGTGCGCGAGACCAACATCGAAGGCTCGATTCTGGTCGTGCGGCCGCGCGGCAATGACGACAGCACCGGGATCGTCAAATACGAGGATTACTCCGCTCTCCGGGCCGCTCCCGGCAAACTGCTGTCGCGTTTCTCGATTGCCGGTGTCGGCAGCTCCGATGTCGGCGCGGCGGCGCTCGCGCGCAATCTCGCGGATCACTACGGCGAGCCGGTCGGGGCCATCATTGCGGGCTATGGCGCGGCCGATCTGTTGGGCGAGGCGCTGGGCGGCTGGTTTGTGCTCGGAGCGGCCAACAGCCTGCTCAGTCTGTTCAACACCGCGACGTCTGCCAATGCGCAGACGGCCCAGCGGCTGCTGGAGCGGCAGGAGGTCCGCAGCGAGGTCAAGGCCGAAAGGGCGGCGCGCAGGATTGCCTCGAGCCCGGATTCTGACGCGCTGCTGCAATTGCTGCTGGATGAAGAGCGGACCATCAAGACGATCCTCGGCCACAGCAAGGGATGCCTGAGCATTGCCTTTGCGATGGAGGCCCTGGCGCTTCTCGATCTCCCAGAGCGGCGCGAGGCGGCCGGCGCGATTCAGCTCATCACCACCGGCGCCGTCGTCGAGTTCCCCGGGGTTTCAACAACACGGCCCAGTTCCTGGGCAGCATCGACTGGTTCGGCGGTCTGAACTCGCGCCGCGGGACGCCGCATATCCCGGTTGAGGGCGCGTGGCATCATCTCAACCGGGAATTGCCGTATCACATGGATGTTGGCGCGGTTCTGAACGAGGCGGACGCGCTGGCGGCGGCGTGACGCGCAGGACGGGCTTCAGGTCTCCGGTGCGTTGACGTTGAAGATCGAGGCGATAGTCCATTCTTCGTCGATGTTGACCAGATGATAGTGACATGTGAAGGCCAGCGCCACGTCGCCGTTGGAGCGTTCCTGCGCCCAGGACACAGCGACCAGCGCGGTCGGCCCGGAGATCGAGAGCGACTCCACGACATATTCCGAGTGCACCACGCCCTCTGAATCGAGAACGGCCAGGAGAGCCTCGATGTTCTCGATCAGATCCTCGTCGGTGTCGAACATGTTGCCGCGGTCGAATTGCCAGATGACCGTGGGATAGGCGAACAGCCCGGCGATGGCCTCGGCATCAAAATCGTCGAAGGCCGCAGCATAGGTGTCGAAAAGGTCGCGGATCGCGATTTCATCGGTGTTTGTTGTCATAAAGTGCTTTTCACTCGGTCCCGACCGTGTCTGCACGAAGGGCGCGCGCATCGGGTTTTGTCCGTTGGCCGCCAGCTTGAATCAAACGCGGGCAAATCGGAAACGTTTTCTGGTCGGGACGATGCCGCGTCCACAAACCCGGCACCAGGCGGACAGCGCCTGGGCGTCGGCTTCGCCATTTTATTTCCCCAACAAGGGGCTTAGCGTGCGGTGATGGATGTTGAAACACCGATCCCGCCGGTTGCTCCCGCAGCCGGGGCAGAGACGGATGTGTTGCCGCCCCGGTTCGCGGAATGGTTTGCCGCGCGCGGATGGTCGCCGCGTCCGCATCAGATTGAACTGCTGCGCAAGGCCCGTGACGGACGTTCCGTCTTGCTGATCGCGCCCACGGGGGCCGGCAAGACGCTTGCGGGATTCCTGCCCAGCCTGACGGCGCTCAGCGGGCGCGGCAAACGCCGGCCCGGCGAGCCCGTGCGCCGCGGCGTCCACACGCTTTACATCTCGCCGCTGAAGGCGCTGGCCGTCGATATCGCCCGCAACCTGGAGACTCCGGTCGCGGAAATGGATCTCAATGTGATGGTGGAGACGCGCACCGGCGACACGCCGGGCCACAAGCGCCAGCGCCAGAAGATCGCGCCGCCGGATATCCTGCTGACCACGCCCGAACAGCTTGCCCTGCTGATCGCGGCCAAGGGGGCTGCGCGGTTTTTCGAAGACCTGGAGACGGTCGTTCTCGATGAGCTGCATGCGCTGGTCACCTCCAAGCGCGGTGATCTGCTCGCATTGGGCCTGGCGCGGCTGCGCCGCTTCGCGCCGCGCATGCGGACCATCGGCCTGTCCGCGACGGTGGCTGAGCCGGACGATCTGCGCGCCTATCTGGTTCGTCAGCAGGGCGGGGATCGCCAACTGGCGGATCTCGTCACGGTGACGGGCGGAGCCGCGCCCGACATTTCCATTCTGGACTCTGAGGAACGCATTCCCTGGGCGGGGCATTCGGCCGCCTATGCGCTGGGTGACATCTATGCGGCGCTGCAGGCGCACCGCACCACGCTTGTCTTCGTCAACACGCGCTCGCAGGCGGAGAGACTGTTTCAGGATCTGTGGCGGATCAACGACGCCAATCTGCCCATTGCATTGCATCACGGATCGCTTGACGCCGGCCAGAGGCGCAAGGTCGAGGCGGCGATGACGGCGGGCGCCTTGCGCGCCGTTGTCTGCACGTCCTCGCTGGACCTGGGCGTTGACTGGGGCGACATCGATCTCGTCATCAACGTCGGCGCGCCCAAGGGAGCGAGCCGTCTGGCGCAACGGATCGGCCGCGCCAACCACCGCATGGATGAACCCTCCAAGGCGTTGCTGGTGCCGGCCAACCGGTTCGAGGTGCTCGAATGCCGGGCTGCGCTCGAGGCCTCGCGCGACGGCGCGCAGGATACGCCGGCGCTTCGCGCGGGCGGGCTGGATGTTCTGGCGCAGCATGTTCTGGGTTCGGCCTGCGCGGAACCCTTCGACGCGGACGCGCTGTTTGGCGAGGTGGTCTCCACCGAAAGCTATCGCGCGCTGGACCGCGAGACGTTCGACCGCGTGCTCGATTTCGCCGCAACCGGCGGCTATGCGCTGAAGAGCTATGACCGGTACGCAAGACTGAAGCGCACGCCCGAAGGGCTGTGGCGCATTGCTCATCCACGCTTTGCGCAAAGTTACCGGCTCAACGTGGGCACCATCGTGGAAGCGCCCATGCTCAAGGTGCGGCTGGTGCGCTCGGCCGCGCAAGGACGGCGCACGCCGGTTGGCCGTGGCGGGCGTAAGCTGGGCGACATCGAGGAGTGGTTCATCGAGCAATTGGCGCCCGGCGACACGTTTATTTTCGCAGGCGAGATCTTGCGGTTCGAGGCCTTGAAGGAAAACGAGGTCTTCGTGTCGCGCGCGCATGCGGAGGCGCCGAAGATCCCGTCCTATCAGGGCGGAAAGTTTCCCCTGTCGACCTATCTCGCGGCGCGCGTCCGCGAGACGATCGCGCAGCCCGAGCGCTGGACGGAACTTCCCGATCAGGTGCGCGAGTGGCTGGAGGTGCAGCGTGAGAAATCCACACTTCCCGGCAGCGACGGCTTGTTGGTGGAGACCTATCCGCGCGCCAACAAACACTATCTCGTCTGCTATCCCTTCGAAGGACGGCTGGCGCATCAGACACTCGGCATGCTGCTCACCCGCCGGCTGGAACGCGCCGGCGCGAAGCCGATGGGGTTCGTCGCCAGCGACTATGCGCTGGCCGTGTGGGGACTGTCGGATCTCGGTCTGCAGATCGGCAGCGGCCGGCTTTCGCTGGATGCATTGTTCGACGAGGACATGCTGGGGGACGATCTCGACGCATGGCTCGCGGAATCCAATCTTATGAAGCGCAGTTTCCGCAATTGCGCGATCATCGGAGGATTGATCGAGCGGCGGTTTCCGGGAGCCGAGAAGTCCGGCCGGCAGGTGACGATTTCCGCCGATCTGATCTACGACGTGCTGCGCGCCCATGAGCCCGACCATATCCTGTTGCGCGCAACTTGGGCGGATGCCGCCTCCGGGTTGCTGGACATTGCACGCCTGAACGATTTTCTTCGTCGCATTCGCGGGCGAATCACTCATACTCCGCTGAGTTGCGTATCTCCTCTCGCGGTGCCGGTGATGTTGGAAATCGGTCGTGAGCCCATTTTCGGTGAAGCGCAGGAAGCGCTTCTCGCCGAATCCGTCGATGACCTCGTTCGCGAGGCAATGGAGTGGTAGCAGCGTGTTCAGGCTTGGAAAGATGCAATCAGCCGCGGCACGGGCTGTCGATTTGCCCTCTGATGGCGAAACCGGCGCGAGCCAGCAGCCGTCCACCGACCCTTTCCCCGCATTCTCGGTTGAACCGACGCATATTGATCCCAACCGCATTTTCCCGCGGCGCGGCAGTGCCAGGCGCAAGGGAGAACTGCTGGGCGTTTCCGTCGCCGGCGAGGATCTCGGCCTGCACTCCTCGGGCACGCTGTGGTGGGAGGCGGAGCGCACGCTTGTTGTCGCCGATCTGCACTTCGAGAAAGGCTCGTCGTTCGCCAGGCACGGCGTGTTTCTGCCGCCCTATGACACGGCGGTGACGCTGGACAGACTGGCGGATCTTGTCGACACGTTCGATCCCGCCCGGGTCATTGCGCTTGGCGACAGCTTCCATGACGAGGAGGGCGCCGCGCGCATGCCGATCAATCAGCAGGTCCAGCTTGCCATGCTGCAGCTTGGCCGCGAGTGGATCTGGATGACCGGCAACCATGATCCGAAGGCGAGCAATGGCGTGTTCGGCGATCACGCGCATACGCTGACAATTCGCTCGCTGACCTTCCGGCACGAGCCGAGCGCCGAGCTTGTGATGGGCGAGGTCGCGGGCCATTTGCACCCCTTCGGACGGATCCGCCGCCACGGGCGCTCGGTCCGCCGTCCGTGTTTCGCATCCGACGGCGCCCGGCTGGTGCTGCCGGCGTTTGGATCCCTGACCGGGGGATTGAACGTTCTCGATGATGCGTGGAGCGGGCTTTTCGCCGACGATGGTTTCACGGCCTATCTGCTGGGCGATGATCGCCTGTATCCGATTGCGGCCCGCAAGCTGCGTGGCGACTGAGCAGCCATACCCGACCGCAGTACGGCACGATCGGGCTTCCGGGGCGCGAGGCCGCGCGGATTTTCGCGTGGGGAGTGCGGCTGCATTTCAGGACAAGACTGGCTTCTTGAGCCGCGCCGTTTCCTGACCGGAGATGCGCAGCGGCCCGGGCTCGCCCGGCGGTGTCAGTCGCGGCGGAACACGACGCCCGCGAGCCATCCTGTGAACATGGCGATCAGCACACAGCCGATGCCGTAGAGCAGCGACTGGCTGTGCGCCAGCGTGTAGGTGATCTGCTCGAAGCCGCTCTTGGCGATGGTCAGTTCCTGCTCCTGGCTTGCAAGCAGCGCGCCGCCGCGAAACAGATGAATTGTCACCGTGTACGCGCCGTCGGGCACATTGGCCGGAAGGGGAATCGTGGTCCTGAAGAGCGCATCGCTCAGGAACTCCACTTTGCCGGATTCCTCGGTGTAGAGACCGCTTTTCAGCTTGAGGCGGATAAAGGCGTCGCGATAGGACCGCGAGAAGACGAGTTGCTCGCGCTGGCCGATGGCGGCGGGCAGGATGAGGTTGTCGACGCCGATCTGCCGGCGTTTGAGCACGGCCGGGGAGGCGATCGACTCCAGCGGCCGCGACCCGTGCAGCGAATAAAACGAGGGCACGTCGAGGAAGGTCAGGGAGTTGCGGTTGACCCAGACGCCGAACAGCCGCTCCTTGCGCCGCGTTACCACATCCTCGGGTGTGCCGGTCGCCACGACCACGATGTCGTATGGATCGGGGCGCGATACGGTGCGCGCATCGCGTTCAACCACGCCGAAGACGACAATTTCCGTGCCGGTGAAATTCGATGTGATGCTGACTTTTGGCGCGGAGAGGGCGGTTACCAGGGTTTCCGCGTCGGCAGCAGGGATCGCGGACCCGAAGCCCGCGCCGAGCGCGGCGGCCTGAAGCAACGGCATGATCGTGCTGCGGACGGTCACTGGCGCGCCTCCGCCCGGACGGCCAGGGAAAACAATTCGTCCGGCATGATCACCAGATCGACCGCGAAGCGGACACCGACCGCAAGGACCACCAGCGCCAGCAGGGCACGCAATTGCTCGCCGCGCAGCTTCTGTCCCATTTGCGCGCCCAGTTGGGCACCCATCACGCCGCCGATCATCAGCGTCAGCGCCAGGACGGCATCCACCGACTGGTTGTTTATCGCGTGAAGAATGGTGGCCGCGGCCATTGTGAAAAGGATCTGTACCAGCGAGGTGCCGATCACCACGTTCGTGGGAACCCGCAGCAGATAGATCAGCGCGGGCACCATGATGAAGCCGCCACCGATGCCCAGCACGGATCCGAGAAAGCCGATGGTCGCCCCAAGCACGATGATCGGAATGACGCTGACATAGAGCCTGGAGCGGCGAAACCGCATCTTGAACGGAAGCCCGTGGATCCAGTTGTGCTGGCCCGGTCTGCGAAGGGCGAGTTGGGTTCCAGCGCGCGCGCGCATGATGGCGCGCATCGATTCAATCAGCATCAGGCCGCCGATCAGGCCGAGAAAGGAAACGTAGGAGATCGAGATGACGAGATCGAGCTGCCCCATCTGGCTCAGCAGGGTGAACAGCCAGACGCCGACCCCTGATCCGACGATGCCCGCAACCAGCAGCACCGAGGCGAGCTTGAAATCGATCGATTTTCGCCGCCAGTAGGTCAATGCGCCGGATGATGAGGAGGCGACGATCTGCGCCGTGACGGAGGCGACGGCCACGGCGGGTGAAATGCCGGTGAAAATCAGCAGCGGCGTCAGCAGGAACCCGCCACCGATGCCGAACAGTCCCGAGAGGAACCCGACGGCGCCGCCCATGCCCAGAACCATGAACATGTTGACAGGCATTTCGGCGATGGGCAGGTAGATCTGCAACGGCGCTATCCGGGGCTCGGCATTGCGGAGCATGCGCTCCGCGCTTCGGTACTGGCGGTCTGGCGGGATAAAGCGCCTGACAAACATCTGTGTCAACGGCCCGACGTAACATGCTTTGCATTGGCTGCGCCGGCGCCGCGAACGACCGGTAGCGGCACCATGCGAGGCCGTTGAGCGACACGCCTGTTACACTGTCATCTCGACATGCGAAAGTCGATGGCCATCAATGTGTTGGCGTCGGCATGTCGTGTCCCGGCAACGCCCGCCGTTTCCATGTTGCAAGCCGTTGGGACGCTCGTTCAAGGCCGGTTGCGTCAGATGGCGCGACCACCCAGCACCTGGATCAGTTTGCGGTCGATGACCCCTGTCACCGGCATGCCGGATTGCTTCTGGAAAGCCCGCACGGCATCGCGAGTCTTGGGACCGCTCATCCCGTCCGCCGGGCCTGTGTCAAAGCCCAGTTCGCCCAGGAGAAGCTGGGCCTGCAAGACCAGTTCGTCCGAAACCGCGTTCGCCTGTTTCACAGCCGCGCCACCCGTCCACTGCGGATCCAACGTCACGGTGTTGGTTTCCTCCGCGACAGGTTCCGCAACCCAGGTGCTGACCAGAAGTCTGGCCGCGGAGAGATCCTGCGGGCTCATTTTCTTGGCGATTTCGTCACGCTTGGCGGAGGCGTCGGCGTCACCCTGTTGGGCGGCCAGCGTGAACCAGCGGTAGGATTCGATCATGTCCTGGCCGACGCCGAAGCCGCGCGCATAGAGGATGCCGAGATTGTACTGGCTGTCGCGGACGCCCAAACGCGAGGCTTTCTTGAACCATTGCGTCGCCTTGGCGAAGTCCGGCGCATCGACACCGCCCGCGGCGTAGAGCACGGCGAGATTGTGCATGGCCTTGGCGTTGCCCTGGTCTGCTGCGCGGATGTACCACTCGCGCGCCTTGTCTGTGTCGCGGCTAACGCCGCGGCCCTTTTCGTACAGGCTTCCAAGGCGGTATTGGGCCGGTGCCAGGCCGCCCTCCGCGGCCCGGGCGTACCATTCCGCGGCCTTGACCTGATCGGCGAGGACGCCGCGTCCTTCGGTGTAGCGGGCGGCGATTTCAAATTGCGCACGCGGATTGCCGTTGGCCGCGGCAAGACGAAGGCTCAGCGGGCCGACCGCCTCTTCCGGCATCGGCGCGGAAAGTCCCAGATCGTGCTCGGAGGAATCCTGTGGGCTGCCGATCGTCGCTTCCAGGCTGGGCGATGCCGTCGCCATGGCGACCTGCGGCGGCGCGAATGCGCGGGTCGCGGCGTCCGGCGCGATGCTTGCCATCACGCTGGGCCGGGCGGGCCCGGCAGAAAAACTCTCCGCCACGGAAGGCGGGGTCGTCTTGAAGCGACCCGGGCCGCCAATGGCGGCTGGAAGGCGATCTGGTCGTCGGGCCGGGAGGCGACGGCGTCCGGCAGCACGGTTCCGGTGGTGTCTGATCTCGCCGTTGATTGGCTGGGTGGCGCTGAGGTTCGCGGGCCTGCGGGGTCACGCACCGGCTCCGCGGGCGAGGCTGTCGTGGGCGCAATCGCGGTCGGGGACGCCTTTTGCGGAGCGGTCGTCGCAGACATCATGCTGGCTGGCTTGGCGATCAGGCTCGTGATCTGATCAATGCGTTCCGGCGTGGCCATTTTAAGCGCGCCGATCGCCAGGATGACGGCCGCCGCGGCAAGCACGATGGGGCGCCTGGAGCGCAGCACCCGGCGCAGCAGACTCTTGGGCTTGTCGTCCGTCGCGGCGCCAAGTCCGGTTGCCTCGTCGACGATCTCCGCACCGAACTCTGCCGGTTCAGCGCTGTCGGCCTTTCTGGAGGCGCCACCCTTCAGGCGATCCAGGAGGCTGCGGCGGCCTCCAGTGGCTCCGTCTTCGGGCGCGGCGCTGGAGCCGAGTCTCTCGGCTTCGATCTCGCTCGCGGCCGCCTGGGCCGCGCGCCGCGCGGCGGCGATGAAATCGGCCTTGCGGTCGCGCGGGCCCTCGGGTGCGTCCGCCTCAGAGCCGCGCGGGGCGCCGCGGTCGCTGTGTTCGCGCAGCAGCGCGGCCAGGTTCGGCTTGCCGCTTCCCGGTTCCAGTGGCAGATCCGCGGGCAGATAGGCGTCGTCACCGGCGGCGCGCGCATGGTCGCCGGCGAGCGCCGATTCCAGGGCGCTTTCCATCGGGGTCTGGGGGGCTGGTTGCCGCCGCGCCCGCCGCCGGTTGCGCCGGCCGCGAAGGATTGTGCGGGCATGGTGACATGCGCCGCGCGTCCGCCCTGTCCGGCCATCGCGTATCCGGCGTGCTCCTGAACCTCGGCGGCGTCGTCCTCAAGCATCGACAAACGATCGACAATGGCGTTCAGGGCCGACTGGATTTCGGCGACGCCCGCATCCGCGTCGAGCGATCCGGCGCCGGCGGCCCGCATCAGGCGGCTGAGATCGCCGCGCAACGCGTCAATGTCGTCATGCCGCTGGTCCGTATGGCCCGGCGATTCAACGGCGCCGGAGTGCCGGCCGTCGCTCAGCGCGCCGCCGATCTGGCCGAGAGCCGCCTCGATTTCACCGAGCCCGGACAGGCGATCTTCGGTCGCGTCCAACTGCCCCGCGATCACGGCAATCTGTTGCTCGATGCGCGCCAGAGCCGCGTCGTCGGGCGTCACCCGGTCGCCGCTTGTCAGCGCGCGCGCCAGCTCCCGGATCTGCGGCTCAAGAATTTCGGCAAGACGATCGGGCTGCGTCAGTTCGCGCCGGAGCTCCGCCACATCGCG
Organism: Breoghania sp. L-A4; assembly: GCF_003432385.1. Lineage (NCBI taxonomy): Bacteria > Pseudomonadati > Pseudomonadota > Alphaproteobacteria > Hyphomicrobiales > Stappiaceae > Breoghania > Breoghania sp. L-A4. The sequence goes on from NZ_CP031841.1 coordinate 1,247,385, forward strand.
GCGCAGCGAGGCTATGTCGCCGTTCTGGTGTTCCGAAGGCGCGCTGTCGTCAAAACTGGTGACGAGCGCACCGATCTGCGACTGCAGATCGTCATAGCGGCGCGTGTCCGACACGCGCTCGACGGCGTCATCGATGCGCCGAGCGGCCGCTTCGAGCATGTCCAGGCCCGGCGGATTGGTGTTGAACGCGTCAAGCTTGTCCGTTAGCGCGTCGATACGCGTGGCCAGAAGATCGAGGATCGTGTCGTATTTCGTATCGTCCGCGGGTCGCCGCTCGATGCTGTCGAGCCGTCCGACGATTTCGCTCAGACGCGCGTCGACGCGATCGGGTTTCGCGCTGGCGCGATCTTCCGACAGCATCGTGCAGATGCGTTCCAGACGATGGTTGAGCCGGTCGAAGGCATCGGTCTCCGGCAACCGCTGTTCCATCGCGGTGATCCGTTCGCCGACATCGCCGGATTGCGTCAGCGCATGCTCGAGCTCGCCGATCCGCTCGGCGACGCCGCGCAGCCGGTCATCGACGCTGCGCACCACATCGCGCACGTCGAGTTCGCTGATCATCCGCCGCAGCGCCTGGATCTCGTTTTCCAGATGCACCACGTCCACGCCGCTGCCCTGGTTCGCGGCCCGTTCGAGGCGGTCGGACAGATTGCCGAGACGATCTTCGAGAGCTTGAAATTCATTCAGCTTCGGCAGGTTCGCCAGCGTGTTCTCGATATCGACGAGCCGGTCGTCCAGCCCGTTCAGGATCCGGGGATCTCCGACCATCCGCCGCAGTTCGTCAAGCCGCTGGACGATATGGCCGTAGCCAAGCTCGAGCGTCTTCACTGTGCCGTCGATGTTGTTGTCGATCACCGCCTCGCGCAGTTGCGCGATCTCCGAGCGCAGGGCGTCGATGGTGTCGGTGCCGGCGGCTTCTCCATGAAGGCGTTCGACCAGATCAGCGAGCCGGTTCATGTCGCTGAGGTCACGACGGCTGGCGCCGCCGCGCTCATGGCTGACGATCGCCTGGCGCAGATCCGCCATCTCCGTTCGCAGGCCGTCGAACTCCGCGTCGCGCGGTTCGCGAAGCGAGTCGATGCGCCCGGCGAGGGCGCTGAAATGTTGGTCGATGTCACCGCCGCCGCGCGTCTGCGGTGTCTCGGCGCGTTCGCGTCGCGGGGAACCATCATGCGGCCCTCGCAGGTCGTTCTTTCGTGCTGAAATCTCGTCGATCGCGGATTGCAGCGACCGTTTGCGCGGCGCCGCCGCCGGCCCTGGCGTCGGCCGTGCGGGCGAGCCCTGTCCCGGGTCTGCGTTGCGGCTTGCGGGCTGGCCGCGCTGTCGCCGGCAAGCGTGCGAACGCGGCGGTCGAGATTGTCCAGTGTCGCCAGCACCCGTTCAACGCGCTTGGCGCGAGCGGTATCGTTGTTTGTGCGCTTGCGCGGCGCGGTGTCGCGCGGTTCGGGCTGTTGTGGCGCCGCGCGGCCGCGTGCCCGGGTCTCGCCAAGCAGATCATCGAGCGCCCGGGCGATTTCCGCGACTTGCTGCATGTCGCCGTCCTGGGCCGTCGCGTCGCGCGGCGCCGCCGGAGCGTGGCGACGTGCGGCCGTGGCCGTATTGCTCAGACGTTCCACGCGATCTCGAAGAGGTTCTTTTGCTCTCACGGCTTCCCTGGATCTTTCCTGGATATGCGCACGCGGTGCTTCCTGCGGCTGCGGAGCGTGCGCGCCCTTGCGGATAAGCCCGTTCAGCCACTCGCCGACCGGGACTCCGGCCTCGCGCGCTGCTTCGAGGGCCCACTCGCGGGCATCATTGTCCACACCACGAACGCTCCACGACATGAGGCGTCTCCGCTATACCACTGAATACCGATAGGACCGGCTGACGTGTCGGCACACCATCTCCTGGCCAATCGGACGCCGCTTTTGGCGTGATTGAGCAGGCTTGTTCTGTTGAGCAATCTTTAACAGACAGGGTAAACGTCGAGTTAATGAGGGCGATCTTGTTGAAATTACAAGTTAATCGAAATTAACGATTTCGCCTGATTGTTGCGTTTCAGTATCTCGCGGCCAAGGGACGCGAACGCAGGAGACGCCTTGGTTCCCGATGCGTCAAATCGACCGCCCGCTGGAAATCTCTGAGCACGCTCTGGACGTTTACGTTCACGTAAGCTATGTGACGGCAAAAGCTGGTGCCGTGCTGCCGTCCGATGACCGTGCCTCACAATTCGGGCTCTCGTCGCGGCGGCTGGATGCGCGCACCCGGTTTCGGGTCAACGACCTGCCGGCGCAATCAATCGGAATGGATCCATGAGTGAAGCACTATCTCTGAACGACCCTCTTTCGCTGGACGACGACATCGTTTCCGCGATGGCCGCGTCGGACAAGTCGAGCAAGAAGACCAGTTTTTCCATCGGCGAGCTTGCCAAGGAATTCGGGATTACCCTGCGCACCCTGCGCTTTTATGAAGACAAGGGGCTTCTCAATCCCCGTCGTGCCGGTCTCACCCGCATTTACACGCGTCGCGACCGGGCGCGCCTCAAACTCGTCCTGATGGGCAAGAATGTCGGCTTCTCGCTCAACGAGATCCTCGATATGCTCGATCTCTATGATTTGCGCGACGGTCAGGTCACGCAGTTGCGCGTTGCGCTCGACAAATTCTCCGAGCAGATCGGCGTGCTGCAGAAACAGAAGTCGGACATCGAGCAGGCGATCGACGAACTCGGACGCACGGTCCAGATCGTGTCGGGCATGTTGAAGCAGAAGGAAGCAGCGGGCGAGTAGGCGTCCGCGTTGACAATATAGGCCGTTGTTCCGGCTGTGCTTTGGACCGTGGTTTGTTGCCCGTGCGTTTGTGCGCGACATGCCGTAAGGAGACCATTGTCGCGGGCGCGGCGACATCCTATAACGCTACAAAGCTGACGTTTACGCAAACGTCATGTTGAATTGGGCGCCAGTGCCGCGCCGGATTCGGCGATGCCATGCAGGCCAAGCCATGTCAGGGAGGACAATGCCGTGCCCCGCTACAACGCTCCAGTCCAAGACGTTCTGTTTCTTCTGAACGACGTGCTCGGTTTCGACCGCTACAACAATCTGCCCGGCTTTGTCGATGCATCGCCGGACATGGTCGAGGCCATTCTGACCGAGGGTGCCCGCTTCTGCGAGGAAGTGGTGCAGCCGCTCAACCGTGTCGGCGATACCGAGGGCTGCACGCGGAACGACGATGGGTCGGTGACAACGCCCACGGGCTTCAAGCAGGCATACAAGTCCTATGTGGAGGGCGGCTGGATCGGCCTCGCCGCGGATCCGGCATACGGAGGGCAGGGGCTTCCGCACACGCTGGCGGCCAGCATGAGTGAGTTCATGTCCTCGGCCAATATGGCCTTCGCGATGTATCCGGGGCTCACCCAGGGCGCCATCGCGGCGCTGACCACTCATGGGTCGGATAGCCAGAAGCAGACCTATCTTCCGAAGATGATCTCCGGCGAATGGTCGGGAACGATGAACCTGACGGAACCGCATTGCGGCACCGATCTCGGTCTTATCCGCACCAAGGCCGTGCCGCAGCCCGACGGTTCCTATGCCATTTCGGGTACCAAGATCTTCATTTCCGCCGGCGAGCACGACCTGACCGACAATATCGTCCATCTGGTGCTGGCGCGCATCGAGGGCGCGCCCGAGGGCACCAAGGGCATTTCGCTTTTCGTGGTGCCGAAGGTGCTCGTCAACGAGGACGGATCGCTGGGGGCGCGCAACGCGGTCGTCTGCGGTTCGCTTGAGGAGAAGATGGGCATCCACGGCAATTCGACCTGCGTCATGAACTATGACGGGGCCACGGGCTGGCTCGTGGGCGAGGAAAACAAGGGCCTGCGCGCCATGTTCATCATGATGAACGAGGCGCGGCTCGGGGTTGCCGTGCAGGGGCTGGCGCAGTCCGAGGTCGCCTACCAGAACGCCGCCGATTATGCGCGGGAACGCATCCAGGGCCGCGCGCTTTCAGGCGCCGCGGAACCGGACAAGGCCGCGGATCCGATTATCGTCCATCCGGACGTGCGCCGCGTGCTGATGACCATCCGGTCGTTCAATGAGGCGGCGCGCGCGCTGATGCTGTGGACCGCGCTCAAGGGCGACATCTCTCACCGTTCCGAGGACGAAAAGACCCGCCAGGCGGCCGACGACCTGATGGGGCTGATGACGCCGGTGCTCAAGGGCGTGCTGACGGACAAGGGCTTCGACAATGCGGTCATGGCGCAACAGATGTACGGCGGCCATGGCTATATCGCGGAATGGGGCATGGAGCAGTTCGTCCGCGACGTCCGTATCGCCATGATCTACGAGGGTGCGAACGGCATCCAGGCGCTGGATCTTGTGGGCCGCAAGCTGCCGGCCAACGGCGGCCGCGCGGTCATGAGTTTCTTCAATGAAGTGGGCACGTTCCTGCAGGAGAACGCCGAGGATGAGGCGCTGGCCGACTATACCAAGCCGCTGAAACAGGGGCTTGATCATCTGCAGCAGGCCACCATGTGGTTCATGCAGAATGCGATGGCCAAACCGGACAACGCCGGCGCCGGGTCCAACGACTACATGCACCTCTTCGGTCTGGTGGCGCTCGGTTACATGTGGGCGCAGATCGCCAAGGCCGCGAACGAAAAGCTTGCCAACGGCGGCACCGGCAAAGAAGACTTCCTCAAGACCAAGCTGGTGCTGGGCCGGTTCTTCATGCAGCGGCTGATGCCCGAGACCGGGGCACATCTCGCCCGCATCTCGACAGGTTCCGACACCATGATGGAACTGGCGGCGGACGCTTTCTGACGCCCGCCGCTTGGCGCCAATACACCGTTTTTGGGAGGAAACAGACGCATGACAGCACTGGACGTGCCGGCCCCCGCGTGGATGGACGAGGAACTCGTCATGCTGGAGGACGCTTCGCGCAGGTTCTTCGAGCGCGAAGTCGCCCCGACTTCGAGGACTGGGTGGAGGCTGGATGCGTGACCCGGGCTGCCTGGGAGAAGGCCGGCGAGGCCGGATTGCTCTGCGCGGCCATGCCCGAGGAATTCGGCGGCGCGGGCGGCACATTCGCGCATGAAAGCGTGATCACCCATGTGCTGGGTCATATGGGCTTTGACCATTTCGGCATCGCCCTGCATTCCGCCATCGTCGCTCCCTATATCCTGCATTACGGCTCGCAGGAGCAGAAAAGCCGCTGGCTGCCGAAACTCGCCACCGGCGAACTCATCGGCGCCATCGCGATGACGGAGCCGGGCGCCGGCTCCGATCTGCAGGGCGTGCGCACCACGGCGAAGAAGGATGGCAACCACTACGTCATCAACGGCCAGAAGACCTTCATCACCAACGGCCAGCTTGCCAATCTGATCATCGTCGTCGCCAAGACCGACCCGACGGCCGGATCGAAAGGCACGTCGCTGTTCGTGGTGGAGACGGATCAGGTCGAAGGGTTCCGGCGCGGCCGCAACCTCGACAAGATCGGCCTGAAGGGCAACGATACCTCGGAACTGTTCTTCGACGACGTCCGCGTGCCGGCCGATGCGCTGATCGGCGCCGAGGAGGGGCGCGGCTTCTATCAGTTGATGGAGCAGCTGCCGCAGGAGCGCCTGCTGGTTGCCGTCCAGGCGATGGCGATGATCGAGCGCGCGCTCGATGTGACGCTCGACTACGTGAAGCAGCGCAAGGCTTTCGGGAAGACGGTCCTGGAATTCCAGAACACCCAGTTCAAGCTGGCGGAGCTCAAGACCGAGGCGACCATCGGCCGGGTCTTCGTCAACGACTGCATCGACCGCCACATCAGGGGCGCGCTCGACGCGACCACCGCCTCGATGGCCAAATACTGGCTGACGGATCTGCAGTGCAAGATTGTCGATGAATGCCTGCAGCTGCACGGCGGCTATGGCTACATGAACGAATATCCGATTGCCCGCATGTACCAGGACGCCCGCGTCCAGCGGATCTATGCCGGCACGAACGAGATCATGAAGGTCCTGATCGCCCGCAGCCTCTGAGCCGCAGCGGTCCACTCACGGGAGATTGTTATGCCCGACGCTTATATTTTCGACCACGTGCGCACCCCGCGCGGACGCGGCAAGCCTGACGGTGCACTGCATGAGGTGCCCGCCGTGGGCCTGGCCGCGGCAACGCTTGAGGCGGTGCGCGAGCGCAACGGTCTCGACACAGGCATTGTTGACGACGTGATCCTCGGCTGTGTCGATCCGGTCGGCGAGGCCGGCGGCGACATCGCCCGCGCCGCGGTGTTTGCCGCGGGTTATCCAGACAGCGTGCCCGGCATGCAGATCAACCGCTTCTGCGCCTCGGGCCTCGATGCGGTCAACACGGGCGCGGCGCAGGTCATGTCCGGCCAGCACGACATGGTGATCTCAGGCGGCGTGGAGAGCATGAGCCGCATCGGCATCGGCGCGTCGGGCGGCGCATGGCCGATCGATCCGCAGGTGGCGCTTCCGTCCTACTTCATGCCGCAGGGCGTCTCCGCCGATCTGATCGCCACGAAATACGGCTTTTCGCGCGACGACGTCGACGCCTACGCGGTGGAAAGCCAGAAGCGCGCCGGCAAGGCCTGGGACGCGGGCTACTTCAAGAACTCGGTGATCCCGGTCCGGGACGTCAACGGCATTACCATTCTCGACCGCGACGAGCACATGCGGCCCGGCACGGACATGCAGTCGCTGGCCGCGCTCAACGCCTCGTTCGAGCTGATGGGCTCCATGGGCGGTTTCGATGCCGTGGCCATCCAGGCGCATCCGGAAGTGGAGGCGGTGAAGCACATCCATCACGCCGGCAATTCGTCCGGCATCGTCGATGGTGCGGCCGCCGTGCTCATCGGAAACCGCAAGGCGGGCAAGTCCTCCGGACTGACGCCGCGCGCCAAGATCCGCGCCTTCGCCAACATCGGCTCCGATCCCGCCCTGATGCTCACAGGCCCCGTGGATGTGACGCACAAGCTGCTCAAGAAGGCGAAGATGACGGTCGACGACATCGACCTCTTCGAGATCAATGAGGCTTTCGCTTCCGTGGTGCTGCGCTACCAGCAGGCGCTGGGGCTGGATGCATCGAAGGTCAACGTCAACGGCGGCGCCATCGCCATGGGCCATCCGCTCGGCGCCACTGGCGCGATGATCCTGGGCACCGTGCTCGACGAGCTCGAGCGCCGCGATCTCAACGTGGCGCTGGTCACACTGTGCATCGGCGCCGGCATGGGGACGGCGACGATCATCGAGCGGGTGTGACCCGTGTCCGGCGGGATTGGTCTCTGGCTTGGCGTCTATCGGCTGCGGCCCGACTTGCGTGACCCCGCCGCCTGGAGCGAGGCGGATACGGCCGCTGGCGCCGCGCACTTCGAGCGGTTGAAGGCGGAGGCCGCCGCGGGCCGGGTGATGCTCGCCGGGCGCACCGATGACACCGACGCCGCCGGGTGGCTGTCGGAGGGAACCCTCGGTCTGGTGATTTTCGAGGCCGGAACGCGGGCCGAAGCCGAGGCCTTTGTGGGAGAGGATCCCGCCGTCACCGGCGGCATCATGACGTGCATTGTTCAAAGCTACCGGCTTGCCGTTGTGCGCGACACGCGTGCGTGAGACGGCGGAGCAGCCAGAAGACGGGACGAGACGAATGCCGAAGATCGATATTGCTTCCCTTCCGGTGCGCACCTCCACCGGTTATCCGGGCAAGCTGGCCGAGGCAGTGAAGGGCCGCGCGCGCAAGCAGCTCGGCGATGCGGTCGGGCTCGACCAGTTCGGCGTCAACCTGACGCGGCTTGCGCCGGGCGCCGCCTCCGCGCTCAAGCACTGGCACGAGAAGGAGGACGAACTGGTGTTCGTCCTGGAGGGCGAGGCGGTGCTGGTGGAAGGCGATGCGGAAACCGTGCTCAAGGCCGGCGAGGCGGCCGGGTTCAAGGCCAACGTCGCGGTCGGTCATTGCATCGTCAACCGCAGCGATGGCGATGTCGTGCTGCTGGAGATCGGCACGCGCTCAAACGGCGAGCGCGGCCACTATCCGGGCGAGGATCTGCTCTATGATTCCAGCACCGGCAAGGCCCTTTTCACGCATCTGGATGGAACGCCGTACTGAGCGAGAGACACCGGCATGGCCGGCCCCATCTGCTGGAGACTGTATTGCGCCCGCTCGTTCGCTCAGGCGGCGGCAATGTCGCGCGACGCGTCGATCGCCGGCAGCGCGCCCGTGGCCGGACGGGCGAAATGATAGCCCTGCATCAGACGGATGCCGGCCGCCTTGAGCACCATGGCCTCCTCCTCGCACTCGATGCCTTCCGCCAACAGCCGGATGTCCAGTTCGCGACACATCTGCACCACGGCCGCGACGATGGCCCGGCGCGCGGCGCTGAGATGGATGTCGCGCACGAGGTCCATGTCGAGCTTGATCAGGTCGGGCTGAAAATCGGCGAGAAGCTTGAGGCCGGCGAAGCCGGCGCCGAAATCGTCGATCGCGGTGATGAAGCCGTGTTTGCGATACTCGGAGATGATCCGGTTGACATGATCGGTGTCGATCATCGGCTCGTTTTCGGTGAACTCGAACATGATGCGATTGCAGTCGAAGCCGGTGCGGTCAGCGGCCAGCAGCGTGTCGCGGATGCAGGCTGCCGGCTCGTAGACGGCGTTGGGCATGAAGTTGATCGACAGGTGCGTGGCGTCGTTCGGAAACAGCTCCGCGGCCATTTCGATGGCCTTGACGCGGCAGGCCTGGTCGAAGCGGTAGCGGTTTTGCTCTGTCACATTCGAGAGCACGGAATACGCGGACTGTCCCTGCGGACCGCGCACAAGCGCCTCGTAGCCCCACACGCGAGCCTCAATCACGTCAACGATCGGCTGAAACGCCATCGTGAACTCGAAGTCGAGCGCCGCGCCGTCGCTGCATCCCTGGCAAGAGACCATTGCCCGCCCTTTCCTGCATCCAGACAGAATCGATTGCCGCCAATCTGCGCCGAAGCGATTGAAAAATCGGTTACTTCGGCATCCGAATTTTCATCAGGCGACCGAGCGGCATCGCGCCCGCTGCTGGCGCCCCCGATCGTCCCTTGAGGAGGAAATCATGGCTTACAAGAATTTCACGCTTGAAACCGATGCCGACGGCATCGCGCTTGTCACCTGGGACATGCCGGACCGGTCGATGAACGTCTTCACGATCGATGTGATGGACGATCTGGAACAGATCATCGCCGATGTGACCGCCGACGAGGCCATCAAGGGTGTGGTTGTCACGTCCGGAAAGGAAGGGTTCTCCGGTGGCGCCGATCTGACAATGCTCGATGGTCTGCTGCGCAGCTACCATGCCGAACGGAAAAGCGGTGATGTGGAAGCGGCCGCGAAGGCCCTGTTTGACGGTTCGCGCCGTCTGTCGCTGCTCTACCGGCGGCTTGAGACCTGCGGCAAGCCGTGGGTGGCGGCGATCAACGGCACCTGCATGGGTGGCGCCACGGAGCTGGCGCTGGCCTGCCACGCCCGCGTCGCATCCGACAGCGACAAGCTGAAGATCGGACTGCCAGAGGTGAAGGTGGGGTTGTTCCCCGGCGCCGGCGGCACCCAGCGCGTCATGCGCATGTGCGAGGCCCAGGCCGGGCTGCAGTTCCTGCTGCAGGGCCGCCAGCTCGGCGGCAAGCAGGCCAAGGGCATGAAGCTGATCGACGATGTGGTGCCGGGTGACGCGCTGGTGGCCACGGCCAAGAGCCTGATCACGGCCGGTCTCGATCCCGTCCAGCCATGGGACAAGAAGGGCTTCAAGCCGCCCGCGGGCCGGATCTATTCGCCACAGGGCTTCCAGTTCTGGCCGGCCGCCAACGCGATCTACCGGCGCGAGACGTTCGACAACTACCCCGGCGCGCGCGCCATCATGCAGTCGGTCTATGAAGGCTTGCAACTGCCGATGGATCTGGCGCTGCAGGTCGAAAGCCGCTACTTCGCCCACGTGCTGCAGAGCCCGGAAGCAGCCGCCATGATCCGCTCGCTGTTCGTCTCCATGCAGGAGCTGAACAAGGGCGCGCGGCGCCCCGAGGCGGAGCCCGCCAACACGATTGCGAAGGTCGGCATTCTCGGCGCCGGCTTCATGGGTGCCGGCGTGGCGTTTGTGACCGCCAAGGCGGGCATCGACGTGGTGCTGCTCGATCGCGACATGGCCGCGGCGGAGAAGGGCAAGGCGCATTCCGACGAGCTGATCTCCAAGCAGGTGAAGCGCGGCCGGGCGACGCCGGAGGCCCGCGAGGCGCTGCTCGCGCGTATCCAGCCCACCGACGACTACGCGGATCTCAAGGACTGCGATCTGGTCATCGAGGCGGTGTTTGAGGACCGCGAGGTCAAGAAGGGCGTCACGGAAGCCGCCGAGGCCCAGATGAAGAGCGGGGCGATCTTTGCCTCCAACACCTCCACGCTGCCGATCACCTCGCTGGCGCAGGCATCCAAGCGGCCGAAGGATTTCATAGGCATTCACTTCTTCTCGCCCGTCGACAAGATGATGCTGGTCGAGGTGATCCTGGGCAAGAAAACCGGCGACTCGGCGCTGGCCATGGCGCTCGATTATATTCGCGCCATCAAGAAGACCCCGATCGTGGTCAATGACGCGCGCGGCTTCTACACGTCTCGCGTCGTCATGACCTATATCCGCGAGGGCCTTCTCATGCTGGGCGACGGCGTTCCGGCCGCGATGGTCGAGAACGTCGGACGCATGGCCGGCATGCCGGTTGGCCCGCTGACGCTGGCTGATGAGGTCGCGCTCGATCTCGCCTGGAAAATCGTCTCCGCCACCCGCAAGGACATGGGCGACAAGTATGTTGCTGGTCCGCTCGATCACATTTTGGAGGAAATGGTCGTCAAGCGCGAACGCTTCGGGCGCAAGAACGCCAAGGGGTTTTTCGACTATCCCGAGGGCGGCAAGAAGCATCTCTGGCCGGCACTGACCGACGTGACTGGCGCGCCGAAAGCCGCTGACAGTTTCGATGTCGAGGAGCTCAAGCAGCGGCTTTTGGTGATGCAGGCGCTGGAGACCGCGCGCATTTTCGAGGAAAAGGTGCTCACCGATGTCCGCGAGGCCGACGTCGGCTCAATCCTCGGGTTCGGCTTCGCGCCGTTCACCGGCGGTACGCTGTCCTACATCGACGGCATGGGCACCCAGACGTTCCTGGATCTGTGCAAGGCGTTCACCAAGAAATATGGCCCCCGCTTCAAGCCGAACAAGCTGCTGCGCGAGATGGCGCAGAACGGCGAGACGTTCTATGGCCGCTTCGGCAAGGGCGCGGGCCAGGCGCGCTCCGACAAGGCCGCCTGATCGGGGGGCGGACGGGGCGCGAGAGGGCGCCCCGGCCGTCCTCCGTGGTTCTGTTCGATGGAACGAGGTGCAGTGACGCGGCCGTGATCGGCTTTGGCTTGCCGCCGCCGGCCGGGCAGCGCATTGTTCTGAAAACCAAATCAGCAAGGGACGGGGCATCATGACGGTAACGCTCGACTATTATTATTCGCATATCTCTCCATGGGCATTTCTCGGCCATGACGCCTTCATGGAACTGGCGAAGAAGCACGGCGCAAAGATCAATTTTCGCCCGGTGAACCTCGGCCAGGTGTTTCCGGAGACGGGCGGACTGCCGCTCGCCAAGCGTCACCCGGCGCGCCAGGACTACAGGTTCCTGGAACTGCAGCGCTGGCGCGAGAAGCGCGGCGTGCCGCTCAAGCTTCAGCCCGCGCATTTCCCGACGAACCCGGTGCTGGTCGATTGCACGGCCATCGTCCTGATCAAGCATGAAAGCCCGAAGGTCGCGGATTTCTCGCGCCGGGCCTTCAATGCCTGCTGGACGCAGGATCAGGAACTGGCCGATGAGGCGACGATCGCCGGAATTCTCGACGCCATCGGCGAGGACAGCGCGGCGGTGCTCGCGGAAGCCAAGTCCGACGAGATCAAGGCGGCCTACGAGGCGAACTGCAAGACCGCGATCGATGCCGGTGTCTATGGGTCGCCCAGTTATGTGCTCAACGGTGAGGTCTTCTTCGGCCAGGACCGGCTCGATTTGCTGGACGATGCCCTGAGTTCCGGCCGTGCGCCCTATCGGCCCGTGAGCCCCGCGGCCTGATGAAAGCGGCGGGCGCCCTCGAGCCTTCCGGGGCGCCCGAACCCCGCCACAGTTTCGCGTCATTGAAGATCGGGTAACTCGCGGAGCGCGTTCGCAACAGGGAGTATGGGATGCGCGGGACAATGCTGGCCGCCACGGTCGCCGCCTGTCTGGTGCCGGGCGTGGCCCTGAGCGATGACGTCGGTCGCGGTGCGCCGCCCGATGGGGACGACGCGCAGCGTTACACCATGAGCGAAACGTCCGACGGATTCCTGCGTCTCGACCGCAAGACGGGCGCGGTGTCTCTTTGCAAGGGAAGCGAGGATCGTTGGTCCTGCGTGCCCGTGCCGGATGCGCAAGTGGCGCTGGATGCCGACATCTACGCCCTGGAGCAGGAAAACGAGCGGCTGATCGCGCGCGTGAGTGAGCTTGAGGCCCGGCTGCGGGATATCGCCAGCAGTGCCGAAACCGAATTGCCACGCAGCGGTGAGGGTGGCGCGGAAAACGCTCCGTCCACGAAGCCGCGCAAGGAGCCCGAGCTGACGGAAAGCGAAAAACGTCAGATCGACAAGTTCGTCGATTTCAGCGAGCACGCCATGCGTCGTTTCTTCGGCTTCATGAAGACAATGCGCGAGGAATACGAAAAGGGCTTGTAAACCCGCAGGACCGCATTCCGGTGATCCCGCGGATTGGTGTCTGGACTATGGCTTCAACTGAAGCCGGGTGATGTCAGCGCGCGCGGCATCGGACAACGGCACCGCCTTGCGGGCCTCGAGATCCATCACCAGCGCGGTCACATCCATCACCGCGGCGAGACGGCCCGCCGCGCTGTCGAACAGATGATGGCGAAAGCTGAAGGTCTTTTTCGAGACACCCGTGAAGCCTGACATCACCTGGACCGGCGTTCCCGCCTTGAGCACGGTGCCGTAGCTCAGCTTCATTTCCATGGCCACCCGGCCGTAGTCGTTCTTCTCCAGCCAGGCGCGCGTCATGGCGGTGCGTTCCCAAAGATGCGGTGCGCCGTCGGTGAAGCAGTTCAGCAGGAAGCGGTCTTCCGCGCGGCCTTCTGCGGTGCAGTCGCGCGGCATTACGGTGGCGCGGTTGACGGAGAGCGCGCCGGCTTTCAACAGGACGTCCGCCGTGTCGGTGGTCGCCGCCGCGGGCGCATCAAAACTGCGCGGTGCGGCCATCTCGGGCATGGGTGCATCCACGTCGGCGAAGCGCTTGCGCAGATCCTTCGCGGCCTTGGGCTGGGGAGCATAGCCGTCCAGAACCGTTGCCGCGAGGCGTCCGTTGGAGGCGTCGATCATCTCATGCACCACGGAAAGGACATGCGGACCGTCAAACGCGACGGACGAGCGCACGGTGATGAGCGCGGCCGCGAACAGCTCGCCATGGTAGCGCACGTGGCGCACGCGCCGCACGCCGACAACCGCGTCGCTCAATCCGGTCAGGAAGCGGAACTGGCGGTCGGCTTCGTCGATTTTCGCGAAATAGAACTGAACATTGAGGTGGTCGTTTTCGTCGCATTCCCATGTGTTTACAAAAGAATGCAGTGTATCGATTGCCGGCATTGCAGCTATCCCGAGGTTGGCGCGGGTATTGCGGATCGCGCAGAAGCCGGAGTACGGCGGAATGCCGGTCAGATCGGCCGGGCGGTGAGGCATTCGCCCGGAACCGGCGCATTGATCGGCGAACGGATGTCAGAGCATTGCGTCCGGCTAGACGGACGGCGCTCCGATATGGGCGCGGAGGAAGCCGTCGATTTCCGCATTGCTCTCGTGCGCGATTCTCAACGGAAAGGCCTGGAACATGTGGCATCCGCCGGGAGTGACGCTCAACTCCGTGCCGCATCCGGCGGCCTGCCAGCGGGCGGCCATGAACAGGCTGTCGTCGAGCAGAGGATCACGGGTGCCTATGGAGAACAGTGCGGGAGGCAGACGGCTGAGATCCGCGTTGATCGGGGAGATATCAGGATTGGACCGGTCTTGTCCATCGCCAAGAAAGCCCTGCGCGAATTTGGTGATGTCTCGGGTGTTCAGGATCAGCTTGTCGGAGCCCCAATTCCGGGCGCTGGGCGACAGCCGCATGTCGAAGCATCCCGCCGTCAGGGCGGCCGCGCAAAACGGTGTCAGTCCGTGCCAGTCGCGCAGGCGAACCATGGTCACAACGGCGAGATGAGCGCCGGCGGATTCCCCGCCGATGGCAAGGCGGTCGGTCCCGAAACGCGTCGTGGCTTCGCGCAGGAGCCACAGCGCGGCCGCTTCGCAATCGTCGGGACCCTGCGGGTAGGGATGTTCGGGCGCCAGCCGGTATTCGACCGATATCACTGCGGCTCCGGTGCGGCGGGTGATCTCGTCCAGCCGGTCGTCTTGCGAATCCGCCGTGCCGAACGTCCAGCCGCCGCCGTGGACATGCAGGAAAACACCCGTCGGCGTGCCGTTTTCCGGAGGGATGATGCGCAAGGGCACGGGGCCGTGCGGCCCGTCGATGGTCACGGTCTCGGCGCGCGGGCACTTGGGCGGCAGGGGAAAGGGGCCGCGTCCTTCGGCGCGCAGCCGCCGTATCACGTCGGGGGGCACGCTCCATTGGTCGGGAAGCGCGGAAAGCGTCGCGAGGGTCTCCGCGTTGAAGCGGCGGGTCTCGTCGCTGATGGCCTCGTCGGAGAAGACAGTGGGATCGGGCAGGGGCATGGGCGGGGACCGGACAGAATGAGATGGCGCACGCGATGTGCGCTGGATCGGGCACACGCTACCCTCCGCGCCGCGTCATGCCAAGCCGGCCTGATTCAATGTCCGGCGCGTGCGATGCTGCAGGGAAATGCTCTTTGCGGGGAGTATGAAGCGTGCATGGTTCAGGGCAGTCCGGAGGACCGCGCAGACAGCGCCGCAGGTGGCCGTTCTTGCTCGCGGCCGCCCGGATTGGTGCGGCAAGCAGAGCAGGGCGGCGGTTCAATCCGCGCTCGACGTTCGCCAAGATCTCCATGGTTTGTGCTGCGAAAAATCTGGTGTTCGCCGGCCGGTTTCTTCCAGTTCCTTTTCAAAGCGGCACTCTCGACGCATCCGTTGTGCTTCGGTCATGATCAGAGCGCAGGACATACCCGCGACCGTTCGGGCCGGGACTTCCGCTCGCGGACTTCCCTCATCGAAATTGCCACGGGTCGGGCGTCTGTATTTCGCATGCCCAGTATTGCCGCCGGGCGGTGCCTTTCACCAGCGCGATCCTCACGCAGCTGCGCGGCGCCGGACTCCCGGATCCAGCGCGTTAAGCGCGCCGTTTCGTCTTTGAGTATTTGCTTGACGGTGTGATACCTCCTATCAATAACAAAACAGTCCGCCGCCGGCGAAAGATCGGGAGGAACCGCGGACCGTGCCATACCCGGCAAGGGCTTGGGGGCCGCCGCCGGACATCAGGCACAATCGGGAGGGAAGACGAGTTGGCTGAGCAGTCGTCGCATCACTTCATCATTGCGGACGATCATCCGTTGTTTCGCGGTGCCTTGCGGCAGACGATCGAGAGTGTGTATCCCGGGTCCGTCATCGAGGAGGCGGGCGCGCTTGACGATGTCGCGGCGCGGCTGGATGTGTCCGACGACGTCGATCTGATCCTGCTCGATCTGACCATGCCGGGCATGCGCGGCTATTCAGGCCTGATGTACCTGCGCGCTCAGCATCCCGGCATCCCGATCGTCATTGTCTCCGCCAACGAGGATCCGGTCGCCATCCGCACGTGCATGGAATTTGGCGCCTCCGGTTTCATTCCCAAATCCTTCGGCATCGATGTCATCCGCGGCGCCGTCCTGGCGGTGATGCGCGGGGCACCTGGTCGCCGCCGGAGGTGGACCTTGAGGCTGAGGATGAAACCGCCGGACTCGTTCAACAGCTCGCAACCCTGACGCCGCAGCAGGTACGCGTGCTGATGATGCTCAGTGAAGGCCTGCTGAACAAGCAGATCGCCTATGAGCTCAGTGTCTCGGAGGCGACCGTCAAGGCCCATGTCTCGGCGATCTTGCAGAAGCTTGGGGTGGAGAGCCGCACTCAGGCGGTCATTGCCGCGTCCAAGATCGAAGTCGGCCAGTGGCAGTTGGCCACCTCCGAATAATCCTCTTAGCAACGGCGATTCCTATTCCGCCGCAGGCCGTTCTACCTGGCGTTGAAGGTTGCGCACCCGGATCAGGTGCGCACGCAGTGCGGCGGGTTTGACCGGCTTGTTGAGAATATGAATGCCGTGCGCGGAAGCCTCCTTGCGCACCGCGGGGGTTCGGTCCGCGGTGATCAGGATGGCGGCAATGTCCGTGCCGAACAGCCCGCGCAGTTCCGCCACAGCGTCAATGCCGCTGCAATTGTCCAGATGGTAGTCGACCAGCAGGATGTCCGGGGTCTCGCCGAGATCCTGGATTTGAAGAGCGCCCTGGCTCGGATCGAGCGCGGTCTGGACGCGGCAGTTCCAGCCCGCGAGCAACGCATCCATTCCCGACAGGATGTTGGGCTCATTGTCGATCACCAGCACCAGCATGCCGTCAAGGTTGCGTTGGCTGACAGGCGGGGCCTGTTTCTTTTTCTTCTCCGGTTGCGCCGCGGCGAGCGGAATTTCCACGGAGAATCGCGAGCCGTCGCCCACCTGCGAGGTGATCTGCACGGGATGCTCCAGCACACGGCTGATGCGGTCGACAATCGACAGCCCGAGCCCCAGTCCCCGGGCCACCCGGGCGCCGTCGTCGAGACGATGGAATTCCATGAAGATCGCCTTGCGCTTGGAGACGGGAATGCCGATCCCGGTGTCGAACACCTCGACACTGATGCGCCCGTGCCTCCGCCGGCATCCGACCAGGACCCGGCCGGAGCCCGTGTACTTGATGGCGTTGGAGACAAGGTTTTGCAGCAGCCGCCGGAGCAGCCGGCGGTCCGAGCGTACCGCCAGCGAAGTCTCCATGATGGTCAGCTTCAGGTTCTTCTCCTGGGCGACCGGTTCGAACTCCATGCGCAACTGATTGAGGATCTCGTCGAGCCGGAAGGCGGACAGCTCGGGCTGCATGTTGCCCGCGTCGAGCCGCGAGATATCGAGCACCGCGCCGATGATCTCTTCGACCGACTCAAGCGAGGATTCCACATTGCGCACCAATTCGTAGTCGCGGCCCGATTCAAAGCGCTCGACGAGGCTTGAGGCGTAAAGGCGCGCGGCGTTGAGTGGTTGCAGGATGTCGTGTCCGGCGGCAGCCAGGAAGCGTGTCTTGCCCAGATTGGCGTCGTCCGCGGTCGCCTTGGCGCGGATCAGTTCCTGGTTCACCCGGGTCAGTTCCTCGGTGCGCTCGCGCACGCGGCGCTCCAGGGTCTCGTTGGCGCGTGCCAGCGCCTGCTCGCCCAGAACCCGGTCGGTGATGTCGGTGTAGGTCGTCACGATACCGCCGCCGGGCATCGGATTGGTGCGCACCTCAAGCACCATGTCGGTCGAGGCGATCCGCTCCTGGAATGTTTCCATCCGCACGGCCAGGGCGTCGAGGCGTTCCGAAACCTGGGCTTGAACCGACGAGAGACCGAATTCGCCGCGCTCCGCCTGATAGCGCAGGATCGCATCCAGCGGCGTGCCGACCTGTCCGTATTCCGGCGGCAGCCCGAGCAGAGACCTGAACTGCCGGTTCCAGCAGATCAGCCGCAGGTCCTTGTCGAACACGGAAATGCCCTGGCGCACCTGGTCGAGCGCGGTCTGCAGCAGATCGCGGTTGTACTGGATGGCCGTCGTGGCGTCGTCCAGCAGCTTCATCGCACCCTTGGACGCGGGGTCGCGGCGCTTGGCTAGCAGCGACAGCACCAGTCGCGAGGAGGCGGCGCCGATGGCACTGGCGAGCAACTGCTCCGAAAAACGCAGCACCTGCGCTTCCGCGGGGGCGTTCGGATCGATGTTGATGTCGTGTTCGCGACAGAAACTGTCGAACGAGCGATTGGTGCGTTCCTCGCCGAGATAGCGTGCCACGGTGCTGCGCAGATCGTCGTTCGTTACCGAGGTGCGCCACAACCGAAGCGATGGGCTGGGCGAGAAGTCGCTGGGCAGGAACACGTTTGCCTGCAAGCGTTCGGTTGGCTCCGGCAATCGGCTCAGGGATCCGATAATATAAGCGATGAGATTGATCGACAGGCTCAGGAAGACGCCGTTGATGAAAGGATCGGCGGTCAGTTCGAACAGCGCCTGTGGCCGCAGCATCGCATAACCGAAGGGCCCTTCGGAGAGCAGCGTCGCCGGAAGGATGCCGGATGCGGCGAAGGTCGGCAGAAGCAATGTGTAGAACCACACCAGGAAGCCCGAGACCATGCCGGCGATGGCGCCGCGGGCCGTGGCCTGCCGCCAGATCAGCCCGCCGAAGAACGCCGGCGCGAGCTGGGCGATCGCGGCAAACGACAACAGCCCGATGGAGGCCAGCGCCGCGCTGTCGCCCGCGGCGCGATAATAAGCATATCCCAGCAGCAAGGTGGTGAAGATCGCGGTGCGCCGGACATAGAGCAGGAAGCGCCCCATGTCCTTGAGCTCCTTCACGTCATCGAAGCGACGGCGAAGCACCAGGGGCATTACGAGGTCGTTGGAAATCATGATCGCCAGTGCCACGCTGGCAACGATGACCATGGCCGTTGCCGCAGACAGTCCGCCGATGAAGGCGACCATCGTGATCAGCGGCTCGTCGGCCGTCATCGGCAGCGCCAGCACGAAGATGTCGGCGTCCACCGCGCTGCCGAACCGCAACATGCCGGCGGCGGCGATCGGAATGACGAACAGGTTGATCAGCACCAGGTAGAGCGGAAACAGCCAGACCGCCAGGCGCAGTTCCTTCTGGTCGTTGTTCTCGGTAACCGCGACATGGAACTGCCGGGGCAGCAGGATCGCCGCGAACATCGACAGCATGGTGAGCACCATCCAGGTGCCGCCGTTGAGCTCGCGCGAAAAGACCTCTGTGACTTCCGGCATGGCGCGCGCCGCGCGCAGCAGGTCGGACGGCCCGTCGAAGAGGCCGAAGGTGACATAGGTACCGACGGCGAGAAACGCGACGAGCTTGACGATCGATTCTGCCGCGATCGCCAGCATCAGCCCTTCCTGATGCTCGGTGGCGTCGATGTGGCGCGTGCCGAACAGCACCGCGAAGATCGCCATGCCAATTGTCACCAGCAGGGCGATGTCACCGATGAGCCAGTTGGAATGCAGCCCGGCTTCCGGTCCCATCGGCGCCAGCAGGGTGGAGGCGGAGAGCGATACGGCCTTGAGTTGCAGAGCGATATACGGAATTGAGCCGATCACCGCGATGATCGTGACAACGGCGGCCACCGTTTGGCTCTTGCCATAGCGCGCGGCGATGAAGTCGGCGACCGAGGTGATGCGCTCGGCCTTGGCCAGCCGGATGATCCGCCGGATGATTGGGAACCCGGCGGCGAAAAGCAGCGCGGGCCCGATGTAGATGGTCAGGAACTCGAACCCGTCTTGGGCGGCCAATCCCACCGAACCGAAGAACGTCCACGAGGTGCAGTAAATGGCCAGCGAAAGGGCGTAGATCATCGCCCGGCCGCGACCGGGACGTCCGGTGCGCGCCGCCCGGTCGCCGTAGCTGGCGACGGCGAATAGCAGTCCGATATAGACGAGCGCCGAAACGGCGACGACCCAGCCTTGAAGCATCGGTCCTCTTCGGCCTGCGTGGCCACAGAATGTTTCCGAAAGTGCGTGATCCGAACACAGTTGCGAAATCTTGTCCAGATCGGCTTTGCCCCCGGGTTCTCGGCTGAATTGGCGAAAGCCGGTCGATATCAAGCTGCTGGGACAACATGACGGTTGAGCCGGAGCGCGGGGGCCGCGCGTGGGTCTAAGGGATCCGCCCCGCTCGTCGTTCGCCGTCTCATGCGCGTGGAGGGTGAGGATCGTCTTGAAAGGCGCGCCGCCCCGCAGTGAGACAATGCGGATGCCGCTCCCATGACGCCCATCCGCAACGATCATACCGCCAGGGAACGTGCGCGACTCAATCCAGTTGGGGCAATAGTCGAGGCTGCGATGTTTTCCTGAAAATGGCTGTAGATGGGTATTAAATCGGAATTTATTGTCAATTGCATCAATGCATCGTGTGTTAGACGCGTCAAAATTGACCTTCTCTCCGTCACTTCTGACTGTTACGCTGTAAGTGTAATGGAAGTATTTCCTTGTGAGAGAGATATGCTGGGTTGCCGGAACGCTCGGGTATTGCAAGCCGAAGCCAGTGGATATGCGATTGCGGCGGGGAGCGCGCATGGACCGACGTCTCTGTAAGGGTTTTCAGAGTCTGACCGCACTCGTGAGCGATGTCCGCGCCTGTCTCTTCGGCATCGCGCCCACGCGTGTCGTTGTGGCCGCGGCTTCGGCCACACGTCGGTCACGGCGTCATTCGCCATCCGGACGCTTGCCGGATCCAGCCAGATCGGCGAGGGCGTGCGGCGTCTCGGTCATTCATCTTTGCGGAGCCTATGGCACTCGACCGTACAATCGGCGTAAGCTACGGATTCTAAACGTGTGATGCGCGAGACAGGACGTTGCCGGACCCCTGTCGGGGCGCCATGAACGAATGGGTTACAGCGGTGCGGAGTAAGCGATGCGCAGCGACCTGAGCGACAATCTGGTACAGGCACCGACCGTGTCGGATGCGCGGCTGTCCAGCGTTCTCGACACGGCTGTGGACGGCATCGTTGTCATTGACGACGCGGCGCGGATTCTGGTGTTCAGCGCGGCCTGCGAACGTCTCTTCGGCTACACGAGCGCCGAGGTCGTTGGCCGCAACGTCAAGATCATCATGCCGGAAGACTATGCGCGCGATCACGACAGTTTTGTAAAACACTATTTGGGGACCGGCGAGGCCCGCATCATTGGAATCGGCCGCGAGGTGCGCGCCCGAAATAAGAGCGGCAAGGAATTCCCTGTCGAGCTTTCCGTGGGTGAGGCAATCACGCCGGAGGGGCGGCAGTTCGTCGGCATTCTCCGCGATCTCAGGCCGCGAAAGATCCAGGAAGACCGGCTGAACCGGATGCAGTCGCAACTGGTGCATTTCGCGCGCATGAATGCGATGGACGAAATGGGTGCGGCCATCGCGCATGAATTGAACCAGCCGCTGACCGCCGTGATGTTGTACCTGCAGGCGGTCAACCGGAAGACCGAGACCAACGACGGACGGATCGATGACAAGATTCGCGAGATTCTCGACAAGACGATCCGCGAGGCTAGGCGTGCGGGCCAGATCATCCAGCGCATGCGCCAATTTGTCGAAAAGCGGGAAGCGGAACGCAGAAGCGTTGATGTCCCTTCCCTGATCGACGAGGCGCTCGAACTGGTGCTGCTCGGCCAGTACACCTTGAGCGTGCGAGTCATTCGCGACGATGAGGACGACCTTCCCGACGTCGACGTGGATCCGGTGCAGGTGCAGCAGATTCTCGTCAACCTGATGCGCAATGCTCTGGAAGTGATCAAGGGAAGCGACGACGGATGGATTCGCATTGCGACCCGCCGGTCCGGCGACTTCATCGTTGTCGAGGTTCTCGACTCAGGCCCGGGTATTCCGGCTGCGCAACTGCGCAACCTGTTCCGGGCATTTTCGAGCACGAAGAAGAAGGGGTTGGGCCTCGGTTTGGCGATTTCCAAGTCGATTGCCCAAAGCCATGGCGGAGACCTGACGGTTGATGCGGGCGGAGATGGCCGCGGTGCGGCTTTCACGTTACGGTTGCCGCTTGTGTGCAAGGACGTTGCGCCATGACGTGTTGCGGTCGGGACGCGGGAGCATAGCACTATCAAGCAAATTGTAATTGGACCGATTTTGCAGGCCATGTTTCAGAGGCCTGAGATCAAGGACGAGGAGCGCAAGAATGACCAGCACTTCCAACCTCATTTATATTGTCGATGACGATCCCGCGGTGCGGGATGCCCTTTCCATCATATTCGACATGGAGGATTTCGCCGTTGAATCCTTTGACAACGGTGATGCATTCCTAAATGCCGCGACGCAAAAGGAGCCGGCCTGTGTCATTCTTGACGTCCACATGCCGGGCCGCTCCGGCATCGACATTCTCAAGTCCCTGAACGCCGATGAATACGCCGCGCCGATATTCATCATTTCCGGACAGGGCGATATCCCGATGGCGGTGAACTCGATCAAGCAGGGTGCATTCGATTTCATCGAAAAGCCCTTTGACGCGGATACCGTTGTGCAGCGGGTGCGTGAGGCCATTGAAGCGACCGAGCGGCGCAAGGAAGTTCAGAGCGGACTTGGAGCTTTCCCTGGCCACGAGACACTGACCCCGCGCGAGCGCGAGGTGCTGGAGCAGATCACCGGCGGGGCGTCCAACAAGGAAGCCGGGCGCACGCTGGGTATCAGCCCGCGCACGATTGAGGTTCACCGCGCGCGTATCATGGAAAAGCTTGGTGCCCGCAATGCGGCCGATCTGGTTCGCATCGTGCTCACCGGCGAAAAGTCCGACTGACAGCGCGACACGTGTCGGCCGAATTTGCGTTTCAACACGCAAATTCGGCCGATGCTACGTGATATCACCGATGTATGTTGGCGGCCGCTCGCGGACAATCGCCGGTGCTTGAAACCTGCCTCATCCAAGGACTGCGCAGGTCGAGGGGAGCCTGTGAATGCGCAAGTGCATTCCGCTTCCTCGGATCGCGCATGGGGAGGTCCTCATAGCCGTCTGGCCATGGGGGCTCAACGCCGTTTGGCAGGACATCGACGGCTGGCGGCCGATGCGCCAGTAGCACTTGGGAAACATTGCGGTGGTCATACACATTCTGGAAGATGAGCCGACCGTCTCCGAGGCATTGGTTCTGCTTCTCGAGCAATACGGTCACGAGGTGGCGCCCCATCTCAGTGCCGAAGGCTTTTTTGCCGCCATGCCGCCGTCGACCGATGACCTGGTCATCGTGGATCTGAATTTGCCGGGAATTTCCGGTGTGCAGGTCATCCGGTGGCTCATGGCGTTGAGCGCCCCGCCCGTGTGGTGGTGATGTCCGGCCAGTCCCAGAATGCCATTGGCGAGCAACTGGCCGGGATTCCCCAACCGACCATCATCCGCAAACCGCTGACCGAAGACAACATCACCGCATATCTTTGAAAATGTTTGCGGTGTGTCTTGGAAAGAACGGCCGTCAAGTGTGCCGACACGCTTTTGCCGAACAGTGCATACATACGTCACGGTTCGTCCGGGATCGATGTACTGCGTATAATTACGTACGCATGCTACCGAATTACCCGGCCTTGGAAATGCCGGTAACATGGTAATGCTCACGTTGATGAGAATACGTATTTTGCCATGATCGCCGCTTTGGATTCTGGCCTGGTCAGGATCGCCACAATGGATCGATCAGGCGATAACGACCCGCGAATGCGTGCGCTCAGCCGCTCCTGAACATTGGCCAACCGGGTTTTGCCGGATGGATCTTGTGTGAAACCGGATCGGGCTCATCCTCACGTGTTCGGGTCGGATTCGGCGCCAAAGAGGTGTCTGCTTGCCGGTCCCTGCACCCCGAAACATGGGTGGTGACACGCGGTTGACACGCCGGCATGGTCGACTGTGTGAAAACACGGATGCGGCGTTATGTCGGCTGGGAAGCCGGGTTCTCGGGTTCTTGTATGCGTGAAATTGCGATGCATGAAGTGATCGCGGGTGGTAGTGTGGTGACGACGCGAGAACACAATCGACGTGGGATTGTACTGGCTATTTGACGCATCGGACGGGTGCTTGCTGAGTAAGAATTGGAGGGAGTTCATGGCTTACATGGAACGCACGGCGGCCACTGGTTTGAACGAGGGCCATCCCGTTTCGGATGTCGACCGGATCTGGGCCGAGCATATCGGCAGCACAAAGGTCAAGCGGCAGCATCTGCGGCCGCATCAGGTGGTGTTCTACGAGAGCGATCCCGCGGAGCGGATGTACGAACTCGTCAGCGGTACCATCATGCTCTACAAGCTGCTGCCCGACGGACGGCGGCAAGTGGTTGAAATTATCAGCCAGGGCGATCTCTTCGGCCTTCAGTACGGAAAATACTACGACTGCACGGCGGAATCGCTCACCGACGCGGAAATCCGTATTCTGGACCGGCGCGATATCGACACCTCGCTCGGCCTGCAGCAGCACGTCGGACGCTGCCTGATCGCCAAGATGGAATCGATGCACGAGCACGCCATGCTGCTCGGGCGCAAATCGGCCATGGAGCGGGTCGCGAGCTTCCTGATGCGCATGGTGCCCAATCGTGGCATGCAGGACTGCCCGGGTCCCGAGGGTGACAGCGACGAGAAGATGATCGAGCTGACGATGACGCGTCAGGAGATCGCTGATTATCTGGGTCTCACGATCGAGACGGTCAGCCGCGCGATATCCGAACTCAAGCGTCGCGGCCTGGTGAAGATCGAGAAGCAGGACCGCATCCTGATCACACGCGTTTGCGGCATGTGCCAGATCACGGGCATGCACTGAACGGCCTGAACGGCCAGTTTGATCGCCGCCAATAATCGATTTCAGGCGGGGCCCACGGGTCCCGCCTTTTCATATCGCTCATACGGCGACAGAGTGACGTGCCCGGTTTTCCTCCAGGTAGGCGTCGAACGCCGCAGCCACCACCCGCACGTACGCGCGGCCCGCGGGTGTCACCTCGAGCTGCCCTTCGTCGCTGAGCGTCACCAGGCCATCGTCCTGCATCTCGCGCAATCGCTCGACCGCGTCGTCGAAGTGCTGTTTGGCGAAGCCGTAGCGCGCGCCGATGGCGGCGAAGTCGGCGCTGTAGTCGGTCATCACCGCCTCGATGATCGCGGCCCGCGCGCGGTCGTCGTCGTCGAGCGCGATTCCGCGGGCCACAGGCGCAATGCCGTCCTCAACCATCCTGTGCCACGACGAGACATCCGGCGCGTTCTGAACGTAGCCCTGAGGCAGACGGCCGATTGAGGAGACGCCCAGGCCGATGATGCTTTCGGCGGTATCGCAGGTGTATCCTTGAAAGTTGCGCTTCAGGGTTCCCGACCGGTGGGCCTGCGCCATGGCATCCTCGGGCCGTGCGAAGTGATCAAGGCCGATTGCCTCAAAGCCCCCGTCGAGAAGGACCGCGCGCGCGGCATCCGCCAGCGCGCGCCGCCCGGACGCATCGGGCAAGGCTGCCTCGTCAATCAAGCGCTGATTCTTCTTCATCCACGGCACATGCGCATAGCCGAATAACGCGACGCGCGTGGGGGCAAGCTCCAGTGTCTGCCGGGCGGTCGCGGTAATCGCATCGCGCGTCTGGCCGGGCAGGCCATACATGAGATCGAAGTTGATTGCGTCGATGCCGACGCCGCGCAGTGCCGCGACCGCCGCGCTTACAATTTCCAGCGGCTGAATTCGGCCGATGGCGCGCTGCACGCCGGGATCGAAGTCCTGGACGCCGAGGCTGGCGCGGTTGACGCCGATCGACGCGAGGGTCGCGGCGAGGTCCCGCGTGACATATCTCGGGTCAAGCTCGATGGCGTGTTCGCACTCAGGCGCGATGTCGAACGCCTCGCGCAGCGCCTGCATGACGGCGAGAAAGGAGTCCCGCGGCAGCAGGCTTGGCGTGCCGCCGCCCCAATGGATATGGGTCACCGGACGGGACCGGCCACCGGTCGCGTTGAGCGCCGCGCCAATCAGCTTGATTTCCGCGACAAGCGTCCGCGCATAGGCCTCGATCGGCGCATCCTTGCGGCTGGCCTTGGTGTGACAGCCGCAATAGTGGCAGATCTCGCGGCAGAACGGCACGTGCAGATACAGCGACAGGTCCGTCTCCGGCAATGTCTGCAGCCAGCCCGCGTAGCGCGTGCCGGTGACGCCCGCGTTGAAATGCGGGGCGGTCGGATAGGATGTGTAGCGCGGTACATTGCGCTCCGCGTAGCGCGTCTGAATGTCGGTCATGACGCCATATGACCGGTGCGGACACCGGGCGTCCTTGATCGACATCAAGCGTCTGGTGTTGTACCGTATCCGGTAGTATACAAATTTCGCCTCTCCCTGCCGACCCTTGGCCAAGCGTTTCGGACGCGCCGCTCCTGAGCAGATCCAGGATATCTCTGTCCCGGACCTTTTCCGGGACAGGAACCGACGACCGATCCGGATTCGTGCGAAAGCCGAAGCGTTGCGGCCGCCGTCGGAATCTGCAAGGAGCGGACCTGCTCTGGTGCGTATTTGCGGCATGGGCCGGGTCGATTCCGCATTCTGGGTACTGCTCATGGCTTTCGAACGCCCATCGGTTCTCTTTCTCAGTCGCATCGCTCTGACACTGGCGATCGGCTGCGCCGGGGGCTACATGTTTCTGCTCGTCGGCATGCCGGCGGCCTGGCTCTCGGGTTCGATGGTCGCCGTATCCATTGCGACGCTCTCCGGTGCGCCGACGGTGCTGCCCAGTGGCCTGCGCAATGCGCTCTTTGTGGTGCTCGGTCTGTCGATGGGGACCGGCGTGCGGCCCGACGTGGTGGATCGGATCTCGCACTGGCCGCTGTCGTTGCTCCTGCTGCTGGTGCTGATCGCGTCGATCGCCGCGGCAACCTTCGTCTTCCTTCGGTTTGTCGCCAGATGGAACGAACAGACGGCGTTTTTCGCCGCCATCCCCGGCGCCCTGTCCTATGTGCTGGCGCTTGCGGCGCAAAGCTCGGCCGATTTACGTCTGGTGGCGGTGTCGCAGACCACTCGACTGTTTTTCCTGGTGGCGATCCTGCCGCCGCTGATCAGCAACGGCGCGGCGGGGCGGGAAGCCGGTTCGCGCAGTCCGGTCCGCTGCAATTGGGTGTGTTGATCGCGACGCTTGTGGCCTGCGCCGCGGCTGGCTGGCTGGCGGAGCGCTTCGCGGTGCCGGCCGGCTGGCTGACGGGCTCTTTCTTCCTCTCCTCGCTGCTCAACGGCACCGGATTCGTCGAACTGACCATTCCCGATGTGGCCGTGGCCCCGGCTTACATTGGTCTGGGCGCCATGATCGGCACGCGCTTTGGCGGGGCCAGCCTGCGCTTGTTTGTCAGCGCGTTGTGGGCGTCCGTCGGTGCGTTCGCGGTGGGAATTTCCGTGTCGGCGGCATTTTCCGCATTGATCGCCTCGCTGACCGACATCCCGTTCGGCCAGGCGTTGCTGGCCTATGCGCCGGGCGGGCTCGAAGCGATGACGCTGCTGGCCTTCCTGCTGGGTCTCGACCCCGCCTATGTCGCCACCCACCAGCTCGTGCGGTACATGGTGATGGTGTTTGCATTGCCTGTGGCGGTTCGTCTCGTCCTGGGCCGGGATTGGCGCGCGCCCCGCGCCGATTGACGCGAAGCGGTGCCGGGAGCGTTCCGAACCGGCGCGAACAAGCGTCTGAAATCCGTAGTGATCCCGTTTCTCGCTGTATGTTCGCGTGCGATTGACATAGGTCAACGCGGTGGGGCTGGTCCAGCCGTACCCATCGTTGGGGATCCGGAGTCGCGAATGCGGTCGACGGATGCGCATGCCCGTTTCTCAAACCTCGGGGCTGACGATGGCTGGACGGACTCAAGCACGATATCTGACGATGGAGCAGGCAGGGTTTGCCTTCTTCCTTGTCATCCTGGCGTTTGCCTGCGTGATCATCGCAGGCAAGACCTATGATCAGGTGATGGCGTTTCACACCGCATTCGGCGCGCTATGCGCCGCTGCAGGCGCCTTCATGATCTTCAAGGTTTACTTCGAGACTGACGGCGCGCAGGCGCCGCAGGAAATCGACGGCAAGCCCAATTACAACATGGGTCCGGTGAAATTCGCCTCCGTCGCGGCCGTATTCTGGGGCATCGCCGGTTTCACGGTCGGACTGCTGATCGCCCTGCAACTGGCGTATCCGGTGCTCAACTTCGACCTGCCCTGGACCAGCTTCGGCCGTTTGCGCCCGTTGCACACCTCCGCGGTGATCTTCGCCTTTGGCGGCAACGTGCTGATTGCGACGTCATTCTACGTCGTGCAGCGCACGTGCCGCGCGCGCATGCCGGGCCAGATTTCGCCCTGGTTCGTGGTGCTCGGCTACAACGCCTTCATCGTGATTGCCGGCACCGGTTACCTGCTGGGTGCAACCCAGTCCAAAGAATATGCCGAGCCGGAATGGTACGCCGATCTGTGGCTCACCATTGTCTGGGTCGCCTATCTGCTGGTCTTCATGGGAACCCTGTGGAAACGCCGCGAGCCGCACATTTATGTCGCCAACTGGTTCTACCTGGCCTTTATCGTGACCATCGCCATGCTGCATGTGGTCAACAATGCGACGATTCCGGTCTCGGTGTTCGGCACCAAGTCCTACATCGTCTGGTCGGGCGTTCAGGACGCGCTGGTGCAGTGGTGGTACGGCCACAACGCGGTGGGCTTCTTCCTGACCGCGGGCTTCCTGGCCATCATGTACTACTTCGTGCCCAAGCGGGCGAACCGGCCGGTGTATTCCTACCGCCTGTCGATCGTGCACTTCTGGGCTCTGATCTTCCTCTACATCTGGGCTGGACCGCACCACCTGCACTACACGGCTCTGCCGCAATGGGCCTCGACCCTGGGCATGACCTTCTCGATCATCCTGTGGATGCCCTCATGGGGCGGCATGATCAACGGCCTGATGACGCTTTCGGGCGCATGGGACAAGCTGCGCACCGATCCGGTGCTCCGCATGATGGTCGTCTCCATCGCGTTTTACGGCATGTCGACCTTTGAAGGCCCGCTGATGTCCGTCCGCGCGGTCAACGGTCTCAGCCACTATACCGACTGGACCATCGGCCACGTGCATTCGGGCGCGCTGGGCTGGGTCGGCTACATCTCCTTCGGCGCTCTCTATTGCCTCATTCCGTGGCTGTGGAACCGCAAGGAGGTCTATTCGCTCAGGCTGGTGAACTGGCACTTCTGGGTCTCCACCATCGGCATCGTCTTCTATATTTCGTCGATGTGGGTCTCCGGCATCCTGCAGGGTCTGATGTGGCGTGCCTACGACGCTCTCGGCTTCCTGGAGTACTCCTTCGTGGAGACGGTTGCCGCGATGCATTGGTTCTACGTTCTGCGGGCTTTCGGAGGGTTCCTGTTCCTCTTCGGCGCGCTGATCATGGCCTATAATCTCTGGATGACTGTCTACTATGGCGAGGCCGATGAGGTCGAAGCCGGACATGTCGCCCTGGCGCCAGCTGAGTAAGGGGGCGAACCATGTCACTTTGGCAGAAACATCAGTTTGTCGAGAAGAATTCCTTTGTGCTTCTTGTCGGCATTCTCGTGGTCGTCGCAATCGGCGGCCTGGTTGAGATCGCGCCGCTGTTCTATCTCAAGAGCACGATCGAGAAGGTGGAGGGCATGCGGCCCTACACGCCTCTGGAGCTTGCCGGGCGCAACATCTACATCCGCGAAGGCTGCTATCTGTGCCATTCGCAGATGATCCGTCCGATGCGCGATGAACTGGAGCGCTACGGTCACTTCAGCCTT
Organism: Breoghania sp. L-A4; assembly: GCF_003432385.1. Lineage (NCBI taxonomy): Bacteria > Pseudomonadati > Pseudomonadota > Alphaproteobacteria > Hyphomicrobiales > Stappiaceae > Breoghania > Breoghania sp. L-A4. Next base: position 1,276,868 of record NZ_CP031841.1, read on the forward strand.
GCGGCTGAATCCATGTACGACCACCCCTTCCAGTGGGGCTCCAAGCGCACGGGGCCGGACCTCGCCCGGGTCGGCGGCAAATACTCGGACGAGTGGCATCGCGACCATCTGGCGGATCCCCGCTCGGTGGTCCCCGAATCCGTGATGCCGGGCTACAGGTTTCTCAATGAAGCCAAGCTGGAGACGCGCGATATTGCCGACCATCTGAGTGCCAATGCCATCGTCGGCGTTCCCTACGGCGCCGAGATGATCGAGAACGCCCGTGCCGACATGATCGCCCAGACCAATCCCGACGACGACAATGTCGACGGGCTTCTTGAGCGTTATCCGGGCGCTCAGGTGCGGTCCTTCGACGGCAATCCCGAGATCCTGAGCGAGATGGACGCGCTGGTCGCCTATCTCCAGATGTTGGGAACGCTCGTCGATTTCTCGATCTACGATGACAAGGCCAACCTCAGGTAGGGCGGAGACGCGATCATGGACACCTATATGCAAGTCGCGAAATTCGCCCAGACATGGGGACTGGTCTATTTCGTGGTGATTTTCGCGGGCGTTCTCGCCTACGCGTTGTGGCCGAAGAACCGCGAACGGTTCGAAGATGCGGCCAATATCCCGCTGAGGGAGGATTGAGCGATGGCTGGGGACAAGAACGACATCGATGAGATTTCCGGCGTCGAGACGACCGGCCACGAATGGGACGGTCTGAAAGAGCTCAACAACCCGCTTCCGCGTTGGTGGCTCTACACGATGTATCTGACCATCATCTGGGCGGTTCTCTATTGGATCGCGATGCCGGCGTGGCCACTGGTTTCAAGCTATACGACCGGGTTGCTCGGATCGTCGCAGCGCGAGCAGGCGCTTGCGGCGCTGGAGACCGGCATCGCGGAACGCAGCGTCGGCGGCCAGGGCATTCTGGATGCCTCGCTTGAGGACATCCGCTCGACAACCGCCATGCTGGAGTTCGCCATGGCCAGCGGCCGGGCCGCCTTTGGCGACAACTGCGCGCCGTGTCACGGTTCCGGCGCCACGGGCTCACCGGGCTATCCGAATCTGCAGGACGACGTATGGTTGTGGGGCGGTAGCCTGGAGGACATCCTCACCACCGTTCGCTACGGCATACGGTCGGGGCATGACGAAGCCCGCGTCGGCGATATGCCGGCCTTTGGCCGCGACGAGATCCTGAGCCGCGAGGAGATCACCCAGGTGGCCAACTACGTGGCGACCCTTTCGGGCGGTGCCCCGGAAGAGGGAGTCGATCTGGAAGCCGGACAGACCGTGTTCGCGGACAATTGCGCCGCCTGTCACGGCGAGGATGGGACGGGCCTGCAGGAAATGGGCGCGCCCGACCTGACGGACGCAATCTGGCTCTATGGCGGCTCGATCCAGGAGATCAAGTTGCAGATCACCAACGGCCGCAATGGCGTCATGCCGGCGTGGGAGGCTCGTCTCGATCCTGTCACCGTCAAGTCACTGGCCGTCTATGTCCATTCGCTGGGCGGTGGCCAGTAACGGTCCGCTGACCCGGAGCAGGCAACATGCACCAGGGCGTCTTGTCGGCGCCCTGGTGCATTGCGTTTTCCGCCGAGCGTATCGGGATATCCCGGCAAGCGCGTGAAAGGCGACGGATCGTCGCGGTGTTGACTTGCCGCAATGCCAGGCGCCGGCCGCGCGCCTAGATTGGCCACATGCAGAGACCTGAATGCGTTCCCGGACCGGGAAGGTCTGGCGGTACGGGTCCTTGGTAACCTTGGAATACGGATTGAACATGCGCGCCGAAAGCGATCCAATTGCCAGTCAGGCGACCGACAACGATGCGTGGTTCGCATCGGCGAAGAAGATTTATCCCATGGCCGTGCACGGCCGTTTCCGCCGGATCAAATGGGCGATCCTGGCGATCACGCTGGGCATCTACTACTTCCTGCCGTTCGTCCGCTGGGACCGCGGTCCGCACGCGCCCGACCAGGCGGTGCTCATCGACCTCGAGCGCAAGCGCGCCTATTTCTTCTTCATCGAGATCTGGCCGCAAGAGGTCTACTATCTCACCGGCCTCTTGATCCTCGCCGCGATGGCGCTGTTTCTGATGAATGCCGTCGCCGGGCGGCTGTGGTGCGGCTACCTCTGCCCGCAAACCGTCTGGACAGATCTGTTTCTGGCCGTCGAACGCTTCACCGAGGGCGACCGGCGTGACCGCATCAAGCTGGACGGCGAGCCATGGACCCTGAAAAAGGTCGGCGCCAAGCTCGCAAAGCATACCTTGTGGCTGATGATCGCCTGGTGGACCGGCGGCGCCTGGGTCCTTTATTTCAACGACGCGCCGACCCTGGTCTGGGATCTGGCGACCGGCGAGGCCGCGTTCGCGGCCTACGCCTGGATCGCCATCCTGACGGCGACGACCTATGCGCTGGCGGGGCACATGCGCGAGCAGGTCTGTGTCTACATGTGTCCGTGGCCGCGCATTCAGGCGGCCCTGACCGACGAGCATGCGCTCAACGTCACCTATCGCTGGGACCGTGGCGAGCCACGCGGATCGCTCAAGCAGAACACTAAGCGCGAGGCTGAAGGCCTGCCGGCGGGCGATTGCATCGACTGCTATCAGTGCTTCGCGGCCTGCCCCACCGGCGTGGACATCCGCAATGGCATGCAGCTCGACTGTATTCAGTGCGGTCTGTGCATCGACGCCTGCGACGCGATCATGGAGAAGGTCGGCAAGCCGACGGGGCTGATCGGGTACGACACGGACGCGAACGTCGAGGCGCGCGCCGAGGGCCGCCACCCGGTTTACAACATCGTGCGGCCGCGCACCGTCATCTATGCCGCGCTCATCGCGGTGATCGGTCTGGTGATGCTCTACACGCTGACCACGCGCGCCTTCGAGGGCATCAACGTGCTGCACGACCGCAACCCGATCTACGTGGTGCAGGGCGACGGCACCGTGCGCAACGGCTACACCATTCGCCTGCTCAACATGCGGCCGCTGAACCGCAGCTTCGTGATGGGCATCGAGAACATGCCGTTCGGCACGCGGATCGAGGCCATTGGCGTGGATGAGACCATCGGCGGTTATCCGGTGATCAACGTCGGTCCGGACCGCACGCGCGAAATCCGCGTGCTGCTGTTCTCCACGCCGGGTGAGACCATGCCGCCGTCGACCCCACTGCGCTTCCGGATTGTCGATACGGAGACCGGCGACACGGTCACCGCGCGGGATTACTTCAAGGCGCCGTGATGCGCTACAGTGCTGAGGGGCAGGACCGATGAGCGGACAGGCGTTGATGATGAAGACGGGCGAAAAATCGGTGCGCGAGTTCACCGGGCGTTCGATGCTGCTTTGGCTGGGCTGCTTTTTTGGTGTGATGTTTGCCGCCAACGGCTTTCTCGTCTGGTTCGCGCTGACCAGCTGGACGGGACTGGAAGTCGAGAGTTCCTACAAGGCCGGACAGGTCTATCAGAGCGAAATCGATGCCGCACACGCACAGGCGGCCCGCAATTGGGATATCGCCGCCAAGCTGAACCGGACACCGGATGGCAGCGCGCATCTGCGCGTGCTGGCCCATGACGCAAACACCGCCCCGCTCACCGGCCTGCCGATGCTCGCCACGCTGCAACGTCCCACCCACCGCGCCGAGGACCGCGAGATCGTGCTCGTCGAAGGAGAGGCGGGTGTCTACTCGGGCTCCGTCGCCGGTCTTGGTGCCGGCCAGTGGGATCTGCTGATCAAGGTCGATGACAGCAAGGGGCAGGGGTTTCGGTCCAGGAACCGGGTGTTCCTGAGCGAATAGAGCCGGTGGTCTGAAACAAGCAAGGCAAGGCGCCGCCATGAATGTTCACGTCAGGGATTGGAGCGCGTTCGTCACGCCGGGCGAGGCGGGTGACGCGCACATGGACCTTGCCGTCGAAGGGGTCCATTGCGCTGCCTGCATGCGCCGCATCGAAAGCGGCCTCGGCGGGCTTGCCGGAGTCAGCGCGGCCCGGCTCAATCTCACCACCCACCGTCTGGCGATCGATTGGCGCGAGAACGAAATCGACGCGGGCCGCATTGTCGGCGCGCTCGAGGGCATGGGCTTCAAGGCGCATCCTTTCGATCCGGCCGCGGCGCGCTCGCGCGACGGCGAGGAGGGGCGGGCGCTGCTGCGCTGCCTCGCGGTGGCGGGCTTTGCCGCGATGAACGTGATGCTGCTGTCGATCTCGGTATGGTCGGGCAACGTAACGGACATAACCCCGGAAACCCGCGACTTCTTCCACTGGATTTCGGCTCTGATTGCCCTGCCGGCGGTTGCCTATGCGGGCCGGCCGTTCTTCAAGAGCGCCTTTCGGGCCGTTGCGGCGCGCAGCCTCAACATGGATGTGCCGATTTCCATAGGCGTGACGCTGGCGCTGATGCTGTCGCTTCTGCAGACGATCCAGCACGCCGAGCACGCCTATTTCGACAGCGCCATCATGCTGCTGTTCTTTCTGCTGATCGGCCGCTTTCTCGACCAGAACATGCGCCGGCAGACCCGCTCCTTTGCGGAAAATATCGCTGCCCTGCGCGCCGAGACGGCGACAAAGATCCTCTCCGACGGCAGCCTGCGCGATGTGCCCTTGTCGAAGGTCGATCCGGGAGATCTGGTGCTTGTGCGGGCCGGTGAGCGCGTCTCCGTCGACGGCGTGGTCGAGGAGGGCACGTCCGAGATCGATCAAAGCCTGGTGACGGGCGAAACCGCTTTGGCGGCGGTCGGCCGCGGGGCGCAGGTTTTCGCGGGGACGCTCAATGCTTCGGGACCGTTGAAGATCCGCGTCACGGCCGCCGCGAACGGCACGTTGCTGGATGAGGTGAACCGGCTGCTGGAGACGGCCAGCCAGGTCAAGTCGCGCTACGTACGCCTTGCCGACCGCGCCGCGTCCCTCTACGCGCCGCTTGTGCATGGCGCGGCGGCGCTCGCCTTCCTGGGCTGGTGGCTGCTGGCGGGTCTCGGCTGGCAGCCGTCCCTGGTGATCGCCATCTCGGTGCTGATCATCACCTGTCCGTGCGCGCTCGGCCTTGCCATTCCCGCGGTCCAGGTCGTGGCCTCGGGTCTGTTGTTCAAGAAGGGCGTGCTGCTCAATTCCGGCGATGCCCTGGAGCGTCTGGCCACCGTCGACACCATCGTCTTTGATAAGACCGGAACGCTGACCCTGCCCGAACCCGATCTCGCCAACCGCGACGCGATCGCGGAGGACGATCTGGCGCTCGCCGGACGCATGGCGCAGGCCAGCCGCCACCCTCTGGCCGCGGCTCTCGTGCGCGCCACTGGGAGCCTTTCTCCGGTTGTCAGCGCCCGCGAGATTGCCGGGCTTGGCGTGGAAGCGGAAATCAGCGGCGCGATGGTCCGTCTGGGCAGCGCGTCTTTCTGCGGCGCTGAGCCGGACGCGGTTGAGGCGGCGCTGGCGGATCATCCCGCGGCGTCCGTCATCGTGCTGCGTCACGGCGAACGTCCGCCGGTCCTGTTTCTCGTCGAACAGCGGCTGCGCGACGATGCAGCTTCGGTCGTCGCAAACCTCGCCCGCGCGGGCTACGCGATCGAGATTCTCTCCGGCGACCGTGAGGCGGCCGTTGGGGAGGTTGCTCGCGCGCTCGGCATCGCGACCTTTGCCGCCGGCCTCGATCCGCGCGGCAAGATCGCCCGGCTCGACGCGCTCAAGGCGCAGGGTCGGACCGTGTTGATGGTGGGCGACGGGCTCAATGACGCGCCGGCGCTGGCATCCGCGCATGTGTCGATCTCGCCGGTCACGGCGGTGCATCTGAGCCAGGCGGCGGCGGATGCGGTGTTTCTGGGCGACAAGCTTGGCGCGGTTGGCTCTGCGCTTTCAATCGCGCGACGCGCTCGCGCCGTCATGCATCAGAATCTTTGGCTGGCGGCCGGCTACAACATGATTGCGGTGCCATTCGCGGTCGCCGGTTTCGTTACTCCGCTGCTGGCGGCGCTCGCCATGTCCGGGTCGTCCATCGTGGTCACGGCCAATGCGCTGCGGCTGCGGTGGCGTGCGGAATCCTAGCCCCAATGGGCGCTTGTCCTTCGTCCTCTTTGCACTAGGTTTTCCGGTATGGACGTTCTGATCTTTCTCATTCCGGTTGCGCTGCTGCTCGGAGCCCTCGGCCTCGCGGCCTTTCTGTGGTCGCTGAAATCCGGCCAGTACGACGATCTGGAAGGCGCCAAATGGCGGATTCTCTCGGACGATGACCTGCCGGAGGACGAGAGGGAACGACGGGAGTAGGCGATAGGGCTGGCTCGCGAATATGGAGCGTCATTCCGGACCGAGCGCGCGCAAAGCGCGCGTCGAGAGATCCGGAATCCAGGAAAAATGGGCGCGAAGCGCATCTATCGCGCGCCCAGCGCCAATTTGCATGCCTTTCAGTGTCTTGAAAGATCGCGTAGTGCAATGACGGCGCTGCCGCGCCGGCTGGTGCTGGATCCCGGATCTGGCCATGCGGCTTCGCCGCAGACCGTCCGGGGTGACTCTCAGCGCATGAAAAACCCCGCGTCCTTGCGGGCGCGGGGTTTTTCAGTCTTTTCGGAACCTTGTCCGGTCAGCCGCCGGCGGCGGTGAAGATGTCCTGATCCATTTTTTCGGCTGTCGCCGTGACATTGGGGTCGGTGTCGGCGCGCGGCAGATCAAGGCGGGTCCAGACATCGACCAGCGCATCGCGCAAGCTGTCGATCAGCACGTCGTCATGCAGCGGCGTCGGCGTGATGCGCAGGCGCTCGGTGCCGCGCGGCACGGTCGGATAGTTGATCGGCTGGATGTAGATGCCGTGACTGTCCAGCAGCATGTCGCTGGCCGCCTTGCACTTCTCCGGATCGCCCACGAGGATCGGCACGATGTGCGTCTCCGACGGCATCACCGGCAGACCGGCGGCCGAGAGCACATCCTTGGCGCGCTGCGCCTGACGCTGCTGCGCCTCGCGCTCTGTGCAGGATTTCTTCAGATGCCGGATGGAGGCGGTGGCCGCCGCGGTCAATCCGGGGGGCAGGGCGGTGGTGAAGATGAAGCCCGGCGCATAGGAGCGCACGGCGTCGACCAATGCGCTGGAGCCGGTGATATAGCCGCCCATGACGCCATAGGCCTTGGCCAGCGTGCCCTCGATGATGTCGATGCGGTCCATCACCCCTTCGCGTTCGCAGATGCCCGCGCCGCGGGGGCCGTACATGCCGACGGCGTGCACTTCATCGATATAGGTCATCGCGCCGTATTTGTCGGCCAGATCCGCGATTTTCTCGATCGGCGCCACGTCGCCATCCATCGAGTAGACCGATTCGAACACGATCAGCTTGGCGCGGTCCGGGCCCGCGGCCTTCAGCAGCTCTTCAAGATGCTCGAGATCGTTGTGACGCCAGACCTGCTTGTGCATGCCGGAGCTTTTCACGCCGGCGATCATCGAGGCGTGGTTGAGCTGGTCGGACAGGATCAGGCAATCGGGCAGCAGCTTGGCGATGGTCGAGATCGCCGCCTCGTTGGAGACGAAGCCGGATGTGAACACCAGGGCGGCTTCCTTGGCATGCAGGTCGGCAAGTTCCGCTTCCAGTTCCACCAGCGGGTGGTTGGTGCCGGAAATATTGCGTGTGCCGCCCGCGCCCGCGCCCATGCGGTCGACGGCGTCCTTCAGGGCGCCGGTGACGTCGGGATGCTGGCCCATGCCGAGATAGTCGTTGGAACACCAGACGGAAATTTCACGTTCCAGTCCGTTTTCCGCCCGCCAGATGGCATAGGGAAAGCGTCCCGATACCCGTTCCAGATCCGCGAAGACCCGGTAGCGCTTTTCTTCGCGCAGCGCGCCGACGGCCTTCTCGAATATGGCCTGATAATCCATCAGTCCGTCCTTTTATCAGTTCTAAACTACAAACTACCGTTTTCGGTCGCCGCTGTCGAATGCCAGTTTGTCGCGGAAATGAAATAGCGGCCCGCCGGAATCCCCGCAAGTCGCCATAAGACCGCATCCAACATCCGGCAAGCCGTCGGGAATTCGTATAAATCGCCACCCCTCCGGCGATTTTTCCGCAACGGGCGGCCCCGATAAGATCCGACGCTCTCCCATGAGACCGCGCATCATCGCCCCGGACAATGGCAAACCCCACACGCGTCCACCTTGATACAGATCATCCTGGCTGCGTGTCGTGCGTGGCGCCTTCGGAATTCGTGCGCGGCACGGCCAAGCACATACGGATTCCTAACGGTCTTTTCATATTTGTGAGGGATCTTGTGCAGACATGGAGGTGATACACGGTGAGTCTTGATCTGGCTTCGCTCACCTTTCTGCTTGTGGAAGACAGCGCGTATATGCGTACGATCCTGCGCACGATGTTGCAGGGGTTCGGCGCGCGGCGCATTGTCGAGGCAGAAGACGGCGCTTCCGGTCTGGAAGCGATGGAGCGCGCCAACCCCGATATCTTGATCCTGGACTGGGTGATGCCCATTCTGGACGGCGCGGACATGGTACGCATGATCCGCACGCCGCAGAATCCATTCGCCTATATTCCAATCATCATGGTCACCGGTCACACCGAGCGCTCGCGCATCATCGAAGCGCGCCGCCTGGGTATCCACGAGTTGCTGTCCAAACCGATTTCCGCCAAGGCGCTGTACCAGCGTGTGTCCACCGTGATCCTGCAACCGCGCGACTTCGTGAAGACGCCAAGCTATTTCGGGCCCGCGCCGCGCGAGATTCGCAACCGCCAGAAGATCTGGCAGGACACGGCCGCCTCCGGCAATTAGTGCTCGCCGGCATTGGTTCACATGACCGCGTTTGCCGGCATCGGCATAATGCATCCGTATTCTGTGGGATCGGTTTAGGGCGGCAGCGGTGGTAGAACGGGGACAGCCACGAAAACGTGGTCTTCCAAAAAGACAATGTCCCAAACCACTCGCGGCCAGCAGGTGCATCCCCCCCGAAGTATCCTGGTGGCCGCCTTATTTTCCTAACAAATCAGATCGTTGACGGTGCCTGCCCTCTTGAGCTTGCGGTGTCAGGAACGACGCTGCCCGCGTGCCACCAATCGGTGTCGCGCAGTTGAGTTGCACGACCATTCAGTCATGTTTTCGAATTTATCGGGACCGACATTCCAAACTCATAGTAGTTACTACGAATAAGTCACTATATTTACTAGTAAAATTTGACAATTAAAAAATAGATGAAGTTGTATATGGTAAACGACAAATGAATTTCCAATTTTTGCTGGAGGCTCGGTATTTCGGGCCGGACCGCTTTTGACGTTGCGAGGGTGCTCATGATGCAAGTTCGGAACGCGTTCGATGCACGGGACAGGGAACGTACCGTCCGGGATGCCGCGAATGGCGCGCTGGCGCATGAAAGCGAGCATCGGCTTGATCGCGACGGAACCGTTTCCGCCAAGCTGGCCGACATGCGAAAGCTCTCGGTGCTGCTCGTCGATGACGACGAGGTGGATGCGAAGTACATCTGTTGGGTGCTTGGCTGCATCAGCCGCTACAAGTTCGACATCGTGCACGTGACCTCCTCGGAAGAGGCGATTGCCGCCGACTCCGGGCGCCGTTTCGATCTCTACCTGGTCGATTTCTGGCTGATGCATGAGACCGCCATTCCGCTGATCGGCGAACTTGGCGAGATGCATTCGCGCGCGCCCATCGTCGTACTGACCAATCTCAACAATGGTGAAATCGAGGATCTTGGCATTCGCGCCGGCGCGCTGGGATTTCTGTGCAAGGGCGATCTCTCGGAAAAGGCGCTGGAGCTGGTCATCTCCTCCGCGCTGTTCACCCGGCAAGTGGAACTGGATCTCAAGCAACGGATTTCGGATCTTGAGGCGCAGCGGGACCACGCTCTTGCCGGCGGAAGCGCCGTCTGGCTGCAGGCGCTTTCGAATCTGAACGCTGTGTCGCGGACCTTCGATGCTGCGCTTTCCAGCGGCGCGGATGCGCGGAAGGACGAGGGCGCGGAGAACCGTCACGACGCTTTCGGCACGGTTGCCGGCGGGCTTGTCTCCGCCAGGCGCGAACTGCTCGATACCTTGTCGGGTGTGGGGAGCCCCGAGGCGATCGCACGCCCGTCTCAGCCTGTGGACGTGGGTTCAGCGATCGTGAGGGCTATCGAGGCCTACCGCGACGAAGCGCGCCTGAACGGTGTCGATCTCGCGTTCGAGGCGCCGCGGGAGCCGGTGCTGCTGGTCAGGCACCCCGCCGTCCTGCAGGCGTTCATCATCATGATGATCGATTGCGTGGCGCGGGGAAACCCGTCAGCCATTACGATTTCTGTGCGGATCGTCGATGACGCGATACCCGCCTGCGCGGGCAGTCTGCACATTGCGGTGACGCCCGAGGGCGGATCCGCGGCCCGTCCCTCCTGCATGCACATGGACACCTTGCGCCGTGTGGCCGCGAGCATCGGCGCCCGGATCGCCGGTCCCGGCGAGGATGCCGGTCCGCTCGGGGAACCGTGCTGCGACGCGCCTGACTCGCCGGGCGCTTCGCCGGTTCTCGTCCCGGCGGATGCCGGTCGGATCGGGGGCGGCGCGATCGTCGCGGTCGTGTCCGGCATGTCGTGACGCATTTCCGTCTTCACGCTATTTAAATCGATTGAAATTCGCGCTAGACCTTCCGCGAACGGGCTGCAGAGTCTTTCGACCGGAGCATGGTCGGGCCGAGACGATCGGTGGTATGGCTTGGCTCTGCGCCCACCCGCATCACAGCCGGAAAGAGCACCATGACCTCCGTCCCGCCTGCCGGCGCATCCGCCGGCCAATCATCCCCACTGTGTCGCTTGAGGACTTCGCGCGTGCGCGCATTGTGCCTGTGGTGCGCACGCCCACGCGTGATCAGGCCGAAACCGCAATCCGTGTTCTGGCGGACTGCGGCTTCCGGCTCATCGAGATGACGCTGACCACGCCGCAGGGCGAGGACGTGATCAGGCGCTTCGCGGATGCCGAGGGCGTCGTGATGGGTGCGGGTACCGTGCTGACCAGCGATCAGGCGCGCCGCTCGATCGACGCGGGCGCGCGCTTCCTCGTGGCGCCCGCCCTGCGGCCCGCCGTCGCCGACGTGGCGCGCGATGCCGGCATTCCGTTCTTCCTTGGCGCGGCGACGCCGAGCGAAGTGCTCGCCGCGCACGAAATGGGCGCGGCCGGGGTCAAGATCTTCCCCGCCGCCCAACTGGGCGGCCCCGGGTTCCTCAAGGCCCTGCGCTCGGTCTACCCGGATATTGCCCTCATGCCGACTGGCGGCATCACGGCGGACAACGCCAGGAGCTATCTGGATGCGGGCGCGATCTGCGTCGGCATGGGCGGCAAACTGGTTGATGTCGCCGCTCTGGAAGCCGGCAACACGGACGCCATTGTGCAGGCCGCCCGCCAGGCGCTGGCGGCGGTCTCGTGACAGGGGCGGAGGAGGGTGCCAAGCCCGGCGCCGCCGACATCCTGTGCATGGGAGAGCCGCTGGCGGAGTTTTTGCGCGCGGAGCATCCCCAGGTGGGCGTCTACTATCGTCCAGGCGTGGGAGGCGACACCTCCAACACGGCCATCGCCGCGGCGCGTCAGGGCGCGCGGGTCGGGTATCTGACAGCGCTCGGGCGTGATGATTTCGGTGATGCCATCCGCGATCTGTGGCGGGCGGAGGGTGTGGACTGTTCTCGCGTCGCGCTCAGCGATGATGCGCCGACCGGCATCTATTTCGTGCATCCGCACGAGAGCGAGCGGCATTTCATCTACTATCGCGCGGGTTCTGCTGCGAGCCTGTTCTCGGCATCCGACGTACCCGTCGACTACGTGGCGGGAGCCAAGGTCCTTCACGTCTCCGCCATTTCACAGGCTATCGGCGAGTGTGCCGCGGACGCCGTGATGCGGGCCATCGAGGTCGCGCGCGCGGCCGGAGTGGCGGTCTCCTACGACACCAACCTGAGGCTCCGTCTGTGGCCGATCGAAAAGGCCCGTGAGGTGGTGCATGCCGCGATGGCCAAGGCGGATCTGGCATTCCCGAGCTATGACGACGCGGTTCATCTGACCGGGCTCAGCGATGCCGACGCGATTATCGATTTCTATTTCGAGCTGGGCGCGAGAATCGTTGCGCTGAAGCTCGGGGCGAGGGCGCGCGGATTGCGACAGCCGAGCGGCGTGAGACCATCGCGCCCGTGGCGGTCAATGCCGTGGATTCGACCGGCGCGGGCGATGCCTTCGCGGGCGGCTTTCTGGCTTATTGGCTGGAGACTGGCGACCCGTTCGAGGCCGGCCGCAGGGCGGCCGTGGTCGCCGCGCACACGGTTGCGGGCTTCGGCGCGATCGCCCCGATCCCGCGCCGCGAAGCGGTGCTCGCGGCGCTGGGGGACGGTAAGGTCTGGCTTACTGAACGAATGTGTTCTTCAGCGTGCCGACGCCGTCGATGACGATCCGGACGTCGTTCGATGGCTCTTTCATGGAACCGACGCCGACGGAGGTGCCGCAGGCGATCACGTCGCCGGGCATCAGCGTCATGTCGTGCGACAGCATGCTGACGAGCCGGTGCGGCGGGAAGATCATGTCGGAAACCGGATAGTTCTGCCGCTCGTCACCGTTCAGTATCGTCTTGACGGACAAGGCCATCGGGTCGAGATCCGTTGCGATCACGGGGCCGAAAACGCCGAACGTGTCGAAGCTTTTCGACCGCGTCCATTGCGCGAAGGTCGGATCCTTTGAAATGATTTTCGCCGCCGTGACGTCGTTGACGCAGGTGTAGCCGAAAATATGCGCCGCGATATCGTCCTCGCCCACGGCGGTGCAGCGTTTGCCGATGACGATGCCCAATTCACCCTCGTAGACCACCGGGCCGTCATAGGACGCGGGGCGGCGGATGGTGTCGCCGTCTGCGATGAAGGAGCTCGAGGCCTTGAGGAAGAACAGCGGTTCCGCCGGCTCCGCCACCTCCATCTTGGCGGCGAGTGCGTGAAAATTGTTCCACAGGCAGATCATCTTGCCGGGATCGCACGGGGTCAGAACCTTGACCGTGTCCGTCGGGATGCGTTCGCCCGTGGGCGTGGGTGCATCGAACATGTCGCCCTGATGCACGGCGATCACATCACCGTCGAGTATTCCGAAGCCTGTCCGTCCGTCGTATTCAAACCGAAGCCAATGCGCCATTCAGTATCCCCCTCAAAATATTTAGCATGCCAATTTTCTTGGTCTGTGAGAGAAATATGGTTTGAATGGATGCAAAGCGCCACAGGACGAAAGGACACAGGGGGCATTGACGCGGCACCGTCGGCCGCGCTGACGTGCGGGGCGCAGTGCCAGAAGATGAGGGTTCAATGGCGAAGAGCCATGCCGGGAGGACTGAATGACGTACCCTAATCCATACGATCCGTTCGAGCGGACCGATCTGAGCGCCAATGAACAGACGGTGCTCGATTTCATGATCCATTGCATGCATGGCGACGACATGAGCCTGATCGAGCGGTGCGTGGCGCCGGATTACATCCAGCACACACCGGGCATTGGCCAGGGCCGCGAGGGCCTGCGCAGCTATCTCGTCAACATCGCGCACAAGCGGCCGGGCCGCCGCGACTGGCGGCCGATCCAGCTGTTTGCCTGCGGCGACATGGTGATCCTGCACAAGCTGCTGCGCCACGTGGTCATCGCCGATTTCGTGCGCTTCAACGACACCGGCCAGATGGCCGAGCACTGGGACGTGGTGCAACCGTTGCCCGAGTCGGGATACGATCCGATGAAGCCCAGCGAGGAGAACCTCGGGCGGTTCCGCGAACTGTTCGGGATGACGGATTGAGGACGGCTCATCAGTGCGGTGGGCCTCGCTCCGGCAGCGGGGCGGTGACCGATTGGCGGATACGGAGACTTCGATGACACTTTCCAACGACGCGCGGACCATGACGGGCGGCGAGGCGATTGTCGCCAGCCTGATCGCCAATGGCGTCGACCGGGTGTTCGGCATTCCGGGCGCGCAGATGTATCCGTTGTTCGATGCCTTGCAGCGCGAAGGCGCGCGGATCCAGACCATCGGCGCGCGGCACGAGCAGGCCTGCGCCTACATGGCCTTCGGCCAGGCGCGCTCCACCGGACGGCCGGCGGTTTATTCCGTCGTGCCCGGTCCCGGTGTGCTCAACACCTTCGGCGCCCTGTGCACGGCGGCGGGCTGCAACGCGCCGGTTTTGTGCATCACCGGCCAGGTGCCGGCGCCGTTCATCGGCCGTGGCCGTGGGCATCTTCATGAGCTGCCGGACCAGCTTGGGTCGTTGCGTGGTATCGTCAAATGGGCCGCGCGGATCGAACGTCCGGCCGATGCGCCGCGCATTCTCGACGAGGCTTTCCGTCAGATGCTTTCCGGCCGCCCGGGGCCTGTGGCGGTTGAAATGGCCTGGGACGTGATGGCCAGCTCGCAGCACGTGCGGCCGCTGCCCGGAGCCGAAATCGCTCCGGCCGAAGCCCCGCAGGCCGGAGAGGTCGAGAGGGCGGCAAACCTGCTGCGCAACGCCAGACAGCCGATGATCATGGTTGGCGGCGGCGCGCAGCACGCGGCCGAAGAGATACGCGCGCTCGCCGAGGCGCTCGATGCGCCAGTCGCGGCCTTGCGCAGCGGTCGCGGGATCATGCCCGAGGACCATCCGCTGGGTCTGTCGTCCTATGCGGCCCGTTGCCTGTGGCCGAAGATCGACGTGCTGATCGGCATCGGATCGAGGCTGGAGATGCCCTACATGCGCTGGGCCGGCATGATGGATCTTGTCGACAGGCCGCAGGCCCCGCCGCATCTGATCCGCATCGACATCGATCCGTCCGAGATGCTGAGGTTGCGCCCGCACGCGCCCATTGTCGCGGATTCAGCGGCAGGCGCAGGGGCGCTGCTGGATGCATTGCTGCGCGCGAAGCCGGATGCGGCGCGTCGCCCCGCCATCGCGGCGGCCAAGGAAGAAGCCCGGGCCGCGATCGCGACGGTGACCCCGCATGTGGACTATCTCGCCGTGATCCGCGAGACCCTGCCGCGTGACGGCATCTTTGTCGAGGAGCTCTGTCAGGCCGGTTTCGCGTCCTATTTCGCCTATCCGGTGTTTGCGCCGCGCACTTACATTTCCGCCGGATACCAGGGCACGCTCGGCTTCGGCTTCCAGACGGCGCTTGGCGTCAAGGCGGCCCACCCGGAGACTCCCGTCATCTCCATCACCGGCGACGGCGGCTTTCTGTTCGGTGTTCAGGAACTGGCCACCGCGAAGCAATACGGGCTGAACCTGGTCACTGTGCTGTTCAACAACAACGCCTACGGCAACGTGAAGCGCGACCAGCAGGTGGGGTTCGGAGGCCGGCTGATCGGCTCGGAGCTGGTCAATCCGGATTTCATGATGCTTGCGGCGTCCTTCGGGATCGAGGCGCATCGCGTGACTTCGCCGGAGGAACTCAAGCCCGTGCTGGCCGCGGCCCTTGCGGCCGATGCGCCGGTGCTGATCGAGGTGACGGTTGACCCTGCCGACGAGGTCGCGCCCTGGCCGTTCATTCATCCGCTTCAATAGATTCCCTTAAAAGTGACGCAGCGTGATTCTTTGATAGTGTTTCATGTGGCAATTATCACGGCGATGATATTGCCTGACGGCAACACTATTGTCTTCACCTGAATGTGGGAAGGTCTTTTGGAGGTTTGAAGATGTTTGTCGATTGTGATGAGCTGGCGGAAGCTCACATGCATCAGATAGAGATTATCGAAAAATCCGACTACGAAAACAGGCGCGCCGGGGAGTTAATCAAGGAAAAGCAGGGCTATGTCACCGCGAAGAAAAACGAGATCGCGCGCCTGAAGCAGGAAATGGAAACCATCGAAACCCGGCTCAAGGAATACGCTGAGAAGAAGAAAGCGCTTGAGGCGGAGCGCACGAAAAAGTCGGGCATGCTCGAGTGGAACAAGGACGAATGGGGAAACAAGCTCACCGAGGGCAAGCGCAGAGAGCTGTCGAACCGGGTTGAGCAGATCAGCAATACGCTCTGGAGCATGAGCGATCGGACCTGGGATCTGCGTGACAGGCAGCAGAACCTGAAGTGGTCCAAATCGGAAGATGAATCCGAGTTGCGCGACCTCAAAAATCGCATTGAGCAACTGAAGGAAAAAGCCGCAAACCATCGCGAACAGCGCGACAGAGCCAAGGAACGCAAACAGGAACTGTTGTACCAAATCCGGGAGAACTGTCCCGAGCACATCCTGCGTGCATCATAGCAACCGAATGCCGCCCGTCCGGTTCGTCGTATCCATGTGACAGGCCCCGGGATCCTGAAGATCCCGGGGCCTGTCTCTAACGCGAGTGGCTGAATGAATCGGAACGCTCAGTCGAACAGCGAATCGTTGGCCTTGAGCCGCTCGACGTAGTCGGCATAGGCCTTGTCGACGTCGATACCCTTGGCGCCGGCCGCCGTCTTCCACTCGTCCAACAGCGGCGCAGCGGCGTCGCGCCACATCTGCACCTCGTCGGAGGTCGGCTCGTAGAGGGTGTGTTCGCCGGAATCGATCATCTTCTGGCGCCCGCCCGCCTCGTTGTCGGCCCAGCCGGAAGAGAATTTCTCCGACCATTCCGGCGTGCAATGCGCGTCGATCACCGCGCGGTCCTGCTCTTCAAGTCCGTCGTAGACGCCCTTGTTGATCAACAGCGTCTGCATGGAGACATAGAACGGCATGTCGAGATGGTACTTCGTTTCGTTGTCGATGCCGAAGATGTACATCGAATTCCACGGGAAGGTGATGGCGTCGGCCGCGCCCTTGGCGATGGCCTCGCGGGCTTCGGGAGCGGAGACCTGTACGCTCGCGCCGCCGATCATGTGCACGAAACGGCCGATGGTGGCGTTGGCCGGGCGCACGTTCAGGCCCTTGACGTCGTCGGGCATGTGGATCGGCTTCTTGGAATGGATCGTGCCCGGGTCATGCGGATTGAGCACGCAGACCTTGACCTCCGGCATCTCCTGCTCGGCGTAGTCGAGATACCATTCGTGCATCGCCTTGGCGCCGCGCTTGGCGTTGTTGGCGTGAAACGGTATTTCCACGAGCGAGACGATGGGGAAGCGGCCGGCCTGATAGCCGGGATTGACGTAGCCGATGTCGGCGATGCCATGCGCGGTCATGTCGTAGTGATCGGGCGCAGGCCCCAATTGCTGGGCCGGAAAGATCGTGATGTTGATGCGGCCGTTCGATGCATTCTTGATCGACTCGATCCACGGTTCGATGCCTAGTTTCTGGATCGGATGGCTGGCCGGAACCCAATGCGACAGGCGCAATTCGACGGCCTGCGCCTGCGTTGCGCCGAACATCAGCGCGGCAGACAGAAGAATTCCCTTGGTGGTGCTCATATGTTTCTCCCCGGATGCAATTCGCTTGGACAGTCGCCGCGGTCGCGTTTTCGCGTGTTTTTGCGGAGACCCCTGCGATGCCAAGGCTATCGGCCCGCCTCTCGGTCGGCAAGTGAAACGTAAGTCCACTGCGGCATTACGGGTTGGATGCGCATGACGGTTGCGACGCCTTGAGAAAATGCCCGTTGGACATGCCGCGTCGGAAACGGGCCGCAAGTGCTGAATGTTCTTGCAGCGTTCTGCATATTGCAGCCGATGCGGTCACCTGTGATGTCGCAAGAACAGGCTGTAATTTCAATTGGATAAATGGTGCTGCCGCGGGGAATTGAACCCCGGACCTCTCCCTTACCAAGGGAGTGCTCTACCCCTGAGCTACGGCAGCGGACCGTTTTGGATCCCCGTGGACGGGTCGTCCGGGTCGCTCTCGGGTGAGGGCTGCCGGGTGGCTGGCGGGACCATGGGAGGCCGTTGCCGACGACGACGCGTTCGCATGTGATCGCGGCGGTATGTGCCATAGGCGCGGAGCCTGTGCAAGGGGAGATCCGCCGCGCCCGTGATTTTTCATGGGGCTTGCGGTGCGGATGCGGGTTTTCCTCATGCTCCGGCTGGGATATTCATGCCGCATGAGTGAAACCGAAAAGCCGGAAACAGGTGGAAAACGCTCCGCCAAGGAGCGGCGCGAACAGCGTCTCGCGGAGGCCCTGCGCGCCAATCTGCGCCGGCGCAAGGCGCAGACGCGCGAGCGGCGCAATCAGGACCGCGAAGCAGGCCCCTCCGGCAGCGGCGGGGAGACGCAAGAGCCCTGATGCGGCCCGCACCGCCGGGAACGCGCCCAAGCCGGCTGCCTTGTCTCCGCCGCAACCTTGCGATAGACGTTCGCCGGGCGTGTCGACGCCATTGCCATATGCCGTATTCCGTCATGTGGGAACGCGGCGCTCGGGGGTTCGATGCCCCGGACGTGCGGATCGCGGGGCCGTCGGATACCGTAGCCGTCATATAGTCAGTCAGTTTGCTTCGAACCGGGACACTTCATGGACAAGATCAAGATTGTGGGAGGCGCGCGCCTCAACGGCGTCATCCCGGTGTCTGGCGCCAAGAACGCGGCGCTGCCGTTGATGATCGCCAGCCTGCTCAGCGAGGAAACGCTGACGCTGGACAACATGCCGCGTCTGCGCGACGTGCAGCAGCTCACCCATATCCTGTCCAATCACGGCGTCGACTATTCGGTCAACGGCAAGCGGCCGGGTCAGGACGCGCTGACCGGCCAGACCGTGCATCTCACCGCCGGTTCGATCGTTGATACCACGGCGCCTTATGAACTGGTCTCAAAGATGCGCGCGAGCTTCTGGGTCATCGGTCCGTTGCTGGCGCGCATGCGCCAGGCGCGCGTATCGCTGCCGGGCGGCTGTGCCATCGGCACCCGGCCGGTCGACTTCTTCATCGAGGCTCTCAAGGACCTCGGCGCGGACATCGATATCGAGAGCGGCTATGTGGTGGCCGCGGCCAGGAACGGCCTTGTCGGCGGACGCATCCGTTTTCCCAAGGTGTCGGTCGGCGCCACCCATGTCGTGCTGATGGCGGCAAGTCTGGCGCGCGGTGAAACGGTGATCGAGAACGCCGCCTGCGAGCCGGAAGTCGTCGATGTGGCCAATTGCCTGATCGGCATGGGCGCGAAGATCGAGGGCGCCGGCACCCCCACCATCCATATCCAGGGCGTCGAGGGTCTGCACGGGCACCGGCATTCGGTGATCCCGGACCGGATCGAGACGGGCACCTACGCCATGGCCGTGGCGATGACCGGCGGCGATGTCATGCTCGAGGGCGCGCGCGCCGATCTGCTGGAATCCGCGCTGGACACGCTGCGCCAGACGGGGACGGAGATCACCGAGACCAATTCCGGCCTTCGCGTGCGGCGCAACGGCTCGGGCATCAGCCCGGTGGATATCACCACCGCGCCATTCCCGGGCTTCCCAACCGATCTCCAGGCGCAGTTTATGGCGCTGATGACGAAGGCCGAGGGCGCCTCGCGCATCACCGAGACGATCTTCGAAAACCGTTTCATGCATGTGCAGGAACTGGCCCGGCTCGGCGCGAAGATCAGCCTCGACGGCCAGGTCGCCACCGTGGAGGGCGTGAAGACGCTCACCGGCGCCCCCGTCATGGCGACGGATCTGCGCGCCTCCGTGTCGCTGGTGATCGCCGGTCTCGTCGCGGACGGGGAGACGACGGTCAACCGCGTCTATCATCTCGATCGCGGCTTCGAGCGGCTGGAAGAGAAGCTCACCCGCTGCGGCGCCTCGATCGAGCGCGTGTCGGGCTAGCGCCATTTCCGGAGCCTGTGGCATATGGCGAAACGGCGCCTTTCCGCCGCCTCCCTGCGATTTCTGGTGCAGCTGGCATTCCTGATTGGAGGCTTTGGCATCTTTGTCGTCCTTGGAAGCTGGCCGGGCGTCATGGCGGGCGCGGCGGTCTGCATCGGCGGCCTATGGTTGGGCAAGTCTCTGTTTCGCCGCCGCGCGACGCCGGAAGAGGTGCGGGCGGATCTGCGTTTCCGACGGGACACTGAGGACTGATGCGACCCAGCAGGCCGCATGCGCGCCTGTGACGGATTGTCAAACAGCCTGCGAGTCATTAGTTCAGGGCGGGCGAATGCGGACCAGCGGGCGCCGCCGCGCGGCGGAAAGCCGACGCGCGAGACCCGGCAATTCAGGAACGGACATTGACCAGCATCGATCAACTGAAACTCGCCGCCCTGGATGCAGAAGACCTTCAGGTCGTTTCCGCGCATGTGCAGGACGCGGTGGTCAAGCTCGCGGACATGCACTGGCAGCCGGCCGAGCAGCGCTTCATGCTCGTGGTCAACCGCTTTGTCTGGGACAGCGTCACGGGCAAGCGCCAGCGGCAGTATGAGCGGCGCCGGTCGGCCCTGCATTTCAACCGGGTAATGGCGGTGCGCTCCTCGGGCATCGATCGTTCCAACAAGGACGCGGTCCTGGAACTGCTGGCGCTGGCCTTCGAGGAATCCGAAGCGCCGGCCGGACAGCTGACGCTGGTGTTCGCCGGCGGCGGCGCGGTGCAGCTTGATGTGGAGTGCATCGAGGCGCAGCTTGCCGATCTGGGCGCCGCCTGGGCCACGGACAACAAACCCGAACATGACCTCGACGAGGCCTGACGGCTCTTAAACGTCGAGATGCGGTGGCGATGCCTGCGGACGGCGTGCGCCGGCAATGAGCCTGAACGGCAGGAGACAAGAACGTGGCGATCCGCCTGACCAGCACGGACAGTGATTTCGAGGCCCGCTTCGCGGCTCTTCTGGGCGCCAAGCGCGAGGTCTCCCACGACGTGGACGCGGCTGTTCGCGCCATCCTGGAGGATGTGCGCAGCCGTGGCGATGCCGCGCTGATCGATTACACGCAGCGGTTCGACCGGCTGGATCTGGGCGAGCGCGGCATCAAGGTGACGGTCGAGGAAATTGACGCGGCGGTTGCCGAGATCGATGCCGAGACCATGGCGGCGCTGACGCTGGCGCGTGACCGCATCCGCTCGCACCACGCCCGCCAGATGCCCAAGGATGACCGCTACACCGATCCCATTGGCGTGGAGCTCGGCTCCAAATGGACGGCGATTGAATCCGTCGGTCTCTACGTGCCCGGCGGCACGGCGAGCTACCCCAGCTCCGTGCTGATGAACGCCGTGCCCGCGCAGGTGGCCGGCGTCGATCGCATCGCCATGGTGGTGCCCAGCCCCGACGGCATTCTCAATCCGCTGGTGCTGGCCGCCGCCCGGCTGGGCGGCGTGAGCGAGATTTATCGTATCGGCGGCGCGCAGGCCGTGGCCGCGCTGGCCTATGGCACGGAAACCGTCGACCCCGTCGCCAAGATCGTCGGCCCCGGCAACGCCTATGTGGCCGCCGCCAAGCGCCAGGTCTTCGGCACCGTCGGCATCGACATGATCGCGGGTCCCTCCGAGGTGCTGGTCGTTGCCGACGCCGACAACGATCCCGACTGGCTGGCCGCCGACCTGCTGGCCCAAGCCGAGCACGACGCCTTCGCCCAGTCGATCCTGATCACCGACAGCGCGGAGCTGGCCGGACAGGTGGAGATTGCGGTCGAGCGGCAGCTCAAGACCCTGCCGCGCGCGGAAATCGCCGGCGCGAGCTGGCGGGATTTCGGCGTGGTGATCGTCGTCGACGATCTGGCCGCCGCCGTGCCGCTGGTCGACCGCATCGCGCCCGAGCATCTGGAACTCGCGGTTGCCGATCCCGAGGCCATGCTCGCGCGGGTGCGCAACGCCGGCGCCGTCTTCATGGGCCGCTACACGCCGGAAGCGGTGGGCGACTATGTCGGCGGCTCCAACCACGTGCTGCCGACGGCCCGTTCCGCGCGCTTCACCTCCGGTCTCTCGGTGCTGGATTTCGTCAAGCGCACCTCGATCCTGCGCTGTGATCCGGATACTCTGCGCGCGATCGGACCTGCCGCGATGCGTCTGGCCGCGGCCGAAGGGCTGGATGCCCATGGACGCTCCGTGGCGATCCGGCTCAATCTCTAGGGCAGTCCGGCCGGCTGGACCATCGGGACCTGGTGCGCAAATCGGCCCTTTGAACAAATGAAGGATGGATCGCGCGCACCATCGCGGCGACACTTCCGCGCGACGGGATATTCTGGCACGGCGAACTTGGACACGGCAGGCATCGGCGCATGAGCACGGGCGGGGCGGGAGAGAACAGGGTGAGGGACAGCGCGCGTCTGATCGCAATCGATCTCGACGAGACGTCGATCGAGCGCTCCACGCCTGACATTGAGCACGAGCGCGCCGTCGCGATCTACGATTTGCTGGCCGACAACCAGTTCGAGCCGGCCGGCGATACCGGCGGCCCTTACAGGCTGAAGATCGCGGTGGTGGAAAAGAAGCTCGTCTTCGCGGTGGAGCGCGAAAGCGGCGAGCCGGTAGTCACCCATATCCTGTCGCTCGGGCCCTTCCGGCGTATCGTCAAGGATTACTTTCTCATCTGCGAGAGCTATTTCGAGGCCATCAAGACGGCCACGCCGAGCCAGATCGAGGCGATCGACATGGGCCGTCGCGGGGTGCACAACGACGGCTCGCAGCTGCTGGTCGAGCGGCTGGAGGGCAAGATCACGGTTGATTTTGACACCGCGCGGCGTTTGTTCACGCTGGTCTGCGCGCTGCATTGGAAGGGTTGAACGGCATGCGCGAGGCGCCCCCGGGGGCGATGATCGCGGCGCGCCGACGCCCGATGCTCCGGATCCCGGTCCGGAGGCCGGCGGCGCGCCAGCCCGGCCGGGCGCGGTGCTGTTTGTCTGTGGCATGAACGCGGTGCGTTCGCCCATGGCCGCAACCATCGCCCGGCACCTGTTTCCGCGTCAGATCTATGTGGAATCGGCCGGCGTCCGCAAGGGCGAGCGCGATCCCTTCGTCGCCGCCGCGATCGAGGAAATCGGCCTCGATATCAGCGCCCACGAGCCGCATACGCTGAAGGAGCTCGAGGACACCAATTTCGATCTGGTCATCACGCTGGCGCCCGAGGCCCATCACATGGCGCTTGAACTGACCCGCACGCAGGCGCTGGATGTGGAGTATTGGCCCACCCCCGATCCGACGCTGGCCACCGGCAGCCGCGAGCAGATCATGGATGCCTACCGCGCGGTGCGCGATCAGCTGATGGCGCGCATCAAGCAGCGCCTGGGCTGGCGGCCGTCGCCCAGCGGCTAGCGCTTGCGCGCGCGCGCGCGCGCGCGCCAAGGCGGCGGAACCCCGTCGGCGGGCGGGCGTCAAGCATCCGCGGAACATTCTTTTCGCGTTGCCGCGCTGATCTTGAAGCGATTTGGCGGGAGGGAATGGGAATACGTGCGCGGCACCGTCTTTGGACTGTTCCATTTCTCGCGGCAATCCGCTAGGTTCGCGCGCACATTGGAACAGGAGAGCCAGGAAACCGAATGGCTAAAGAAGAAATATTGGAATTTCCGGGCATGGTCACGGAACTTCTGCCCAACGCGACCTTTCGCGTAAAGCTGGAAAACGACCACGAGATCATCGCGCACACCGCTGGCCGCATGCGCAAGAACCGCATTCGCGTTCTTGCCGGCGACAAGGTGCTCGTTGAAATGACGCCCTATGACTTGACCAAGGGCCGCATCACCTATCGTTTCAAGTAGATGTTGCAAGGTCGCCACCGGGGGCGTTTTTCGCGCGTATGGGGCTGCATGGGCGACAGGACGCCGCCGCGGTTCCGGGGCTCCGGAGCCGGTTTGCGGTGCGCAAGCGGCTCCCTTTTTGCGACAGATGCTCATCTCGGGGCGGCCGCGGGCTCTTTCGGCTCGCAGTCTGACCATTTTCATGCGTTGACGGGTTGTGCGCGATGACGGATCGCAAGTTGCTGGTTCTTGCCTCAGGGTCGCCTCGGCGGCTCGCTTTGCTTGAGCAGATTGGAATAAAGCCGGACTACCTGCTGCCGTCGGATGCCGACGAGACGCCCGAAAAGAACGAGACGCCCCGGGCGCTCGCCGCCCGTCTGGCGCGGATCAAGGCGGAGACCGCCCGCCGCTCGGCCGAACGCGACGACGAATACGCCGGCGCGCTGGTTCTCGCCGCCGATACGGTTGTCGCCGTCGGACGCCGCGCACTGCCCAAGGCGGAGCTGTCCGAGGAAGCCGAACAGTGCCTGCGGCTTCTGTCCGGCCGCGCGCACCGGGTCTATACCGGACTGTGCCTGATGGCGCCCAACGGCGCGGTCCGCCAGAAGCTGGTCGAGACGCGTGTGCGTTTCAAGCGGCTGTCCAGCGAGGAAGTGGACGACTACGTCGCCTCCGGCGAATGGCGCGGCAAGGCCGGCGGCTATGCCATCCAGGGTCTCGCAGGCAGCTTTGTCGTCAAGCTGGTCGGCTCCTACTCGAATGTGGTCGGCCTGCCGCTCTATGAGACCGCGAGCCTGCTGGGGGGCGCGGGATACCCGTTGCGCGCCAACTGGAGCGATCCGCTGTCGATGGCGGAAGGCTGAGCGTGACGCGCGCGCGATGCCGCAATTGGTGACGCTGGCCACGCCCCGCGCGCCAGAGTTATCCTGCATCGATGGAGCCCCGCCTCACGCGGCGCCCTGATCCATTCCAAACCTGCCTTGGCGGACAATGCGATGAGTAACGACACCGAAGATCCTGCAAAGGGCCCCGCCTCCGGCGGCGAGACCGAGGAGACGCGGCCCGCGCGCCGCGCGCGGCCCTGTCCGAACTGCTCGAAACTCTCGGTCGATAAATTCTACCCCTTCTGCTCCAAGCGCTGCGCCGACGTCGACCTGCACCGCTGGCTCAACGCGGCCTATTCCGTGCCGGTTGTCGAACTCGACGACATCGACCCCTCGCAGTTCGAGGAGTAGCGTGGCGCGTGCAGCGCCGAAGCCGGGACGTGCGGGGGCGATTGCCTTGCGCCGCGGCAATGCCTTGGCGTTGAACGGAAATCGCGCGCCGCCGGCGTGTATTTTCGGGTCCGCTGCGCGGCGGTGCGGCAATTCGGATTCAGCGTTGGATAAATGCCAGCGAGGCGCTGGACAGCGGCAATAGCCTTCTCTATAAAACGCGAACCTCACGGGACGGCGCCAAGGCGCTCAACGCCCCGGACAGGCCCGGATAGCTCAGTTGGTAGAGCAGCGGATTGAAAATCCGCGTGTCGGTGGTTCGAATCCGCCTCCGGGCACCACTTCCCCCATTGAAATCATTGGCATTCTCGTTCCGCTGCATTTCGCAAGCCTCCGAGTTTGACGTTATTTTACGTCCGGTTTGACAACTTTTGTTCGCCGGCTGTTCACTTCCGCCTCCAGACTGGCGGCGACGCCGGTCATCTTCTGGCGCAGGTTCGCGCCCTTCGAATAGTGCCGCGCCATGGCCTCGGTCTTCTGCCCGAGCGCGTCGGCAATGCTGCGGTCGTCGTAGCCGAGTTCCTTCAGAATCACCGCCACGGTGTGGCGCAGGCCGTAGAGCGTCAGGCCTGGCTGCACCTTGCCTTCCTTCTCCAGCCGTTCGCGCAACGGCCGCCATGACGCGCGAAAGCCGCTCACGGTCCAGGGACGGCCGCGAGAGTTCGCGCAAAGGGTGATGGCGTCGTGCTCCGGGGCCGCGTCCAGGGCGTCCCGCAAGGGGCTTATGGCCGGCCAGAACACCGGCTCCCCGGTCTTGCTTCGCCTGGTGGCGATGTCGCCGTCGCGATAGAACGTGCGGGGCAGGGTGAGCGCATCTTGCGGCCCCAGCCCGGTGAACATCATCAGGGCGATCGCCGGCAGCATCTGCGGCGATGCGGCTTCAAGCACGGCGTGGCGTTCGGAATCGGACCATGGCCGGTTGGCGTCGGGAGTGCCCTTCGGCTTGCGCACGTTGCGCACGCCCAGGGCCGGGTTCTCCTTCAGGTATCCGCGTTCCTTGCCCCATGAGAACAGCGAGGAAAGAACCGCCCGCACATAGTTGGCGAACCGCCGCTTGCGCCTGTGTTCCGTCTTGTCGCGCAGCTTGACGATGAACGGCGTCGTGAAGCGCGTCAGCGGCGTGTCGCGGATCGGCTGGAGATAATCGAATACCCGCTGGTAGTCGGAGCGCGTTCGCGGGGCGAGATCGAGAAACGCCGGGCTTGCCCGGTACTTTTCGATCAGTCCGCCCAGGGTGCCGGGCTTCGACGGCGGTGCTTCCAGCGCGTTGATGCGCGTGCATTCGGCGAGGAAGGCCGCAGAGCCGAGCGGGGCATTGTCCAGGTTGACCGGCGTCCGGCTCTTGCGGTGGTAGCACCGCATCTTGCCGAACCGGTCGCGAAAGATCTGGAAGCCCTTGATGCGCACGATGCTCATGACGGGTCGAGCCTGCCGAGAATGGCGTCGTCGCTGTCCGCCGCGCCGGTCTTGAGGCTTTCCAGCCATGCGTCCAGGTCGCGCACGTCCCAAAGCAGCGCGCCGCCGGGGAACTGCACGGGCGCAACCGGGCAGACCGTCGCCAGTTTCGCCGCCGGCAGTCCGCAATAGGATGCCGCTTCCGACTTTTTCAGCATCCGGTAGGGCTGCACCTGCAGGTTCAGCTTTGCTGTTGCCATAGCCTTGTCTCCAAATGAAAGCGGTCTGCGGTTGCCTGGAAGGGCATTGCGGCGGCAGGCAACCGCTTGAGGCGGGACCGCGCCGCCCCTCGCACCCCGCCGCTAGATCGCATGTCCCAAAAGCTTGACGCGTGCCGTGGCGTCCGTGGTCGCAGCGTCCGCGATCGCGGTTCCAATGCGCATGTTGCCCGTCGAGGTCGGGGTGGTGACCTTGGCGGATGCGTCCCAATAGGCCGGCGCGCCGGCCGCGAACGCCGCGCCGGCTTCCTTGGCGATATCGAACACGCCCTCGGTGACCAGCTCCACCTCCGCGCCCTCGGCCGCCGTGATCGCGGCCACGCCGAACAGGTGATCGATCAGAACGCCGTCGCCGGAGGTTGCCCCGCCGCTCGGCGCTGTGGCGGTAATCGTCCCGCCGGCTTGCACAAAATTCTGCATGGCTCACAGTCCCTTTGTGGAATTGATGTAGACGGTTCGCACCGGTTTCCTGCCCTGGAGCGCGGCAATGCGGCGTTCCAGGGCGTCGATTGCGCCGGCCATTTCGGCGTCCGACTTGTAGGCGACCTCATCCTCGCCGTAGCGCACGCTGCGGATGCCGCATTCGCGGGCGTCGCGCAGCTTGTCCAGGCGCGTCTGCAGGGCTTCAAGCGTTTCGGCCATGGCTCAGCCTCACTCGCCGGGGTTCATGTACCAGCCGCGCCAGTCCAGGAACGACGCGCCGAAGTCCAGCCGCACCTTCACCTCCACGCCGTCGATGTCGAAGCCGGCGCGGCTGTCGGTCTGCGGTCCCTCCGATCCCTGCAGGTAGGCGTATTCCAGCCCTTCGATGGTCGCCGGATCGGCTGCGATGTACCAGCGTGCCGCATCGACCAGCCGCGCCTCCACCAGCGGCGTCAGCTTGCCGCCGAAGGGGTTCACGTCTTCCGTCTTGTTCGGCTGGATGCTGGCGAGGATGGTTTCCGCCGTGGTCTCCAGTTCCGGCGGGATCAGCAGGTATTTCGGGGTGACCGAGATCGGCCGGCCGTTGAGGCCGGTCTGCCGGCGCATGGCGAGGCGTGCGGCGGACAGCGTGTCCACGGCAATCGCCCCGCCGGCTGCGGCGAGGTTGCCGTGGTCGGCATGGAACACCGCCTTGCCGTCGTCCATCGTCGGGCCAAGCCCCGCGGCCTTGACCAGCAGGTCAACGAGGAATTGCACCTCGAATTCCGCCGCGGCCACGCCCAGCTTGCCGGCAAGGTCGGTGAACGCGCCCAGGTCGTCGTTCACAAGCGCCTGGCGCGACAGCCCCACGATCGTGCCATAGGTGCCGATCGCGTAGGTCTCCTTGGCCTCGATGAAGCCGGAGTGCTTGTATTCGCCGTGCTCGTTCACCTTCTCCAGCTTGGCGAGGTCCGCCGCCTGCACCTTGGTCTTGGCGCGGAAGTCGCTGTGCGTCGTCTGCCGCGCCAGCATCTTGAGCGGCGCGGGGGCCGCCTGATACGCCGCCCGCAGCGCCCGGTTGCCGGTGTCGCCGAAGATCACCGGGAAATCGCTGGTGGTGGTCAGCGCCCGCGTGATCGTCTCCGCCCGGTTCAGCCCGGTGGTGGAGATCCCGCCGCGCCGCAGGCAGTCGCGCGCCATGTCCAGCACCGTCATGCCGGCATAGGCGCGCGCCGGTTCCGACAGCTCGTGCGCCGGGTTGACGCGCGTGGCATAGATCGCCTCGCCCATGCGGGTGGCGATCGCCGCCGGGTCGTCGTGCTGCGCGATGATGCTGGTGCGGGCCGTGGGCGCGCCGCTTTGGCGCTCCCGCATGGCCTCCAGCGCCGCCGCGCGGGCTTCGTTCTCCGATGCGCCGCGATCGATCAGGCCATTCGCCCAATCCGATCCGAGATCGAAGGTGGTGCCCAGGGCACGGATTTCCTGATTGACCGCCGCACGGGTTTCCGCCGGCGGTGTGTTCACCCTGGTTTCTGCCGGGGGCGCTTCCGGCGTCTCAAGTTCTGGAGGCATGTCCTGTCCTCTGGTGCGTGCGGCGGGGTCGGCTCCCACCGGCACAAGGCTCACTTCGCGCAGCTCCCAGGCGGTGACGGTCCGGATGCGTGCGCCCGCCGCATCCTTGCCGTCACGCCAGTCTTTCGGGAGATAGCCGACGCTCACGTTGCGAATGATCCCCGCCTTGATGTCCTGCCAGAAGGCGTCATGACGGGGGGAAATCTGGACCTTGACGATCAGCTTGCCGGCCTCGAAACGCACGGCGCGCACCGCGCCCAGCACGTTCTCCAGCCCGTCCTGGCGGTGGCTGTCCAGCAGCGGCATGCCGTCCAGCCGGGAAAGGTCGATGGCCTGTTCGGAGACTTCCAGCACCTCCACGAAGGGGCCGTCCATGTCGCGCCGCTCCACGCCCGCCCCGGTCGAGGCGACCAGGTCCACGGTGCGGCTCTTGTCGTCGATGCTGACGGGCTCAAAGCCCGCGCGGATCGTCACCGGAGCGTTCATTGCGTCGCCTCCTGTTCAACTCCCAGGGTCTTGAGCCGCGCCGCGTCCGCCGCAATCTCGGCGTCCACGTCTTCCGCGTCGTAGCCGCGTTCCGCGATGATTTCCGAGCGCGAGCGCAGCCGGTTGGCAAGGGCGATTTCCGCCGCCTTCGCGTCGTTCTGCGGGTCCACCCAGGGCCATGCCGGGGGAAGCCACTTGGCCGCCTCGAGCGCGCTGCGGTCGCTCTGGTAGCGCGCCGCCGGGATCGCGCCGGTGAGCACCTGCGCGCGCACGAAGCCGCGCCACACGGGCCGGCACAGGCCGAACACCAGCGTGTGGTGCTGGATCGACTGGCAGAAGCGGCGGAATTCCATCAGCGCGGCCCGCGCGCTGGAATAGTTGGTGTGCGAATAATCGCCGGTCGCCTGTTCGTAGGTCACGCCCATGCCGGCGGCGATCATGCGCAAGGTGGTGTCCATCAGCGGTCCCGCGCCGCCCTGGTCGGGGGCGTCGGGAAACTCGATATGCTTGCCGATCGGCAGGTTGATCAGCGCGCCCGGCTCCAGCCCCGCCTGCAAGGTGGCGTCGGCCTGTTCGCCGTCATAGGGCGGGGTGCCGTCCGGGTCGGTGATGAAGCCGGCGTGCAGTGCGGCCACGCGGGCGCGCACCAGCATGGCGTCGGTCAGGCTGTCCAGCTCGCGCGCCGGCACCAGCACCGGGGCGAACCACGACAGCCCGCGAATCTGTCCGGGGATCAGCTGCCGGAACAGGTGAATGACACCGCCCGCCGGCATCCGCACGGGCGCGAGCGGAATGCCGGCGAGCGCATCGCCGGGCGCTGCCCGGCGAATCCAGTAGGCGGCGATGCGCCCCGAGGCGTCGAATTCCGCGCCCTGGTGGATCGCGCCGCCGTTGGCGAGGCTTTGGGTCCTGGAGCGGTCCAGCTGTTCGGGGTGCAGCCGGCGCAGCTGCGGCGCGCCGGTCTCGGGATTGCCCAGGATCAGAAAAAGCGCCTCGCCGAAGGTGGCGAGATCGCGCACCGCCAGTTGCTGCAGGCCGTAGAAATCGGTGCGCCCGTCCGCGTCCGCCTCGTCCGTCCAGGCCTTGAAGCGCCGGTGCAGCATGCGCCGCGTCGCCTCGTCCTCATGCTCGGAACGCGGCTTGATGCCGTCGCCGGCCACGTTGGTGGCAAGGCTCTCCAGCATCCGCACGCCGGTGGGGTTGTTGAGCGCGTAGTGCTGCGCGCGGGCCGCCACGGTGGAGGCCAGCGCGTGAACCGTGGCGGCGTTGGAGATCACGCCGCTGTCGCGCCAACGCCGCCCGCCGCCGGCGGCGTCAAGGGCCGGCGCGGAACGACGAAACAGGCGGGACAGGGCGGCGATCATTCGGTGTCCTCCTCGTCTCCCGGGTCCAGTACCTCGATCAGCACGTCGCACGCCATCCGCTCCAAATCGGCTTGCGAGGTGATGGGGGGGACTCCGGCGCGTCGAGCTTGTCGAGCTGGAAGAGCACTTCGTCCATGAGAGTGATCAGGTCGATGACAATCGCGGTTCCATTGGGAAACCGACCGCCGTATTCGGCGGTGCGCATCGCAACCGCGACCGGCTGATAGTCGAATCCGTCCATGTAGTAGGCGTCTTCCTCGTCGTCCTCGTCGGGCTGAGCGCTGATAAATACAATCGAGCTGTCCAGCTTGCCCTTGTCGTAAAGCTCATCGAATTTCGCTTGCAGGAGCGATGCATGGGCAACGGCAATCTGCGCGGAAATGCCCATGTTCGTCAGCACCACCACAAGGCGCAGCATGCAGATATCGGGGACCGTGAACCTGGCCCATTTATCGCCCTTGTCCTGGTATCGATCCTTGAACAGGCCATTCCGGTTGCACCACGCCCGAAAGGTTGAGGGTTTGCAGCCGGCGACGGCGACCGCAGTGGAGCTCTTGTAGGGGCGGTATTGGGGCGCATTGGTCATAACGATACGGGCGTATCACAAAAAATAGGACCGTTGCAAGTGTATCAGATACGTATGCGGGCGAATTTCGATTTGCTTTCGCGCGGCAGGATCAGCGTGCTTGTCTCGCCGGCGGCGCTCCTGTCGAAGCGCTTCGCCTCCAGCATCTCGCAGGGTTCGCCGGCGCGGCCGGCCATCACAAAGCACCAGCGGCTGCCCGGCTGGCAGGTGGCCGCGTCCAGGGCGTCTTTCAGCGCACGGGCGTGGAAGGCAATGCGATCAGCGGGACATGCGGCGGGAAGGGCGAGCGCCACGCCGAAGACCTGGCGGCGGGAGAGATCAACCATAATCCTCCTCCCGGTCGTGATCGATTTCCCGTTCGCCGTCCTCGTTGCAGAGTTCCGGCTGGTCGCGGAAATCGCCGCGCATCGGGTGGCGCGCGAAGTGGCCGGTGTATTCCGGCCGGCTCACGGTCGGCTCGAAATCGCCGCCGTCCTCCAGGTCCGGGTCTCCGTCGATCTGGTCGAGCAGCGCCACAAGCCCGTCAATCGCCGCCTCGATGCGTTTGCGCATCTGCGGCTCGACCGTCAGCCAGAGCGGGGCAAAGCTCTGCCGTTCACGAAAATGGGTGTCCATTCGTGGCTCCTGTGGTATGTTCTGAATTCGTAACACTGAGACGATAATGCGTCTTTCAGTTTCCGTCAATCATAATCGTAACGGTGTTCTGATTTGTTAGCGGTTCAATGTAAAATGGCAAGAGCTGCCCTTGGCTTAGGTATTCGCGATTTAGCGAAGCTTGCGGCTGTATCGCCGGATACGATCGCGCGCTTGGAGCGCGGAGAAGAACTAAAACCAAGGACAGTAGGCGCCGTTCGATTGGCGTTGGAAGTTATGGGCGTGACATTTATTGATCAAAATGGCGATGGTCCTGGAGTGAGGTTAAAGAATGTCTGAGTATGAAGTTGACGAGTCGAATTTAAACGAAAATAGTAATGAATTTAAGAAGGCAGACCATTCAGAATTTGTTTTTGATTTTCCATTATACTCAAAAATTAAATATATAAATGATTTCAGTGGTGCCGACATACTTAAATTGCAGAATGAACATATAGAAGGATTCTGCAATATATGTAAAAGGACTAGAATATTTTACTGCATTTCTGTGAAGAGCGGAATGCAAACTCTAATGAGGCAGCATCCAAATGGTATTGTTTATCATCAAGAAGTTGGAGGAAACATATCTTTTGTTAGATATGAATGCTCTGCGGATAAAGATCATGTAATAGATGTAATTATGAAGCTCGATGTGGCGTATTGGCAAAAAATTGGTCAGTATCCTACTTTGGCAGATATTTCAAAGGCCGAGTTACGTAAGTATCGTTCCGTTTTAACTTCGGAATATCAGTCAGAATTAAACAAAGCTATAGGTTTAGCATCTCACGGTGCTAATATAGGTGCCTTTGTATATTTACGAAGAGTATTTGAGGGTCTAATAGAGCTCAGGGCGATTGAGCAAAATATGGCTGAAATGAAAGAATTTAAAGAAGCGAGAATTGGTGAGAAGATAGATCTATTGAAAGAACATTTACCTAAAATTATGGTGGATAATAAAAAAATATACGGGATGCTAAGCGCCGGAGTACATGATTACACTGAGGATAAATGTGGGGGCTATTTGAAATAATATATCATATGATATTGCTAATTCTAGAAGAAGATAAAGAAAAGAAAGATAAAGATGCTCGTTTAAAGGCGGTAGAGAAGGCTATTAAAGAATTAGAATAGTTTTTGAGAGGATAGTTAATGAAATTTGAGAATTTTTTCTCAATTCAGCCACTTGGATTCATATGATTGAGGAGTGCTATTGCATAAGCTCACCTCCGGTTGCCCGCTTCGTAATTGCATGGATTTAATTGGAAGTGCAATTTGAACAAGATCTTGTCCTATTGTTCTCCACCCCTGCAACGCCGCCGCCGCATAGACGCGGCAATCCAGCGGCTCATTGCGCACGCCGGAATCCTTCACCCATTCGATTTTGGCCACGCCCTTTTTCCATTTTCGCACCGGCCGCTCCGCCGTCAGCCCGAGAAACCAGTCCCGGTCGCGCTCCGCCGGGAAGTGACAGCAGCCGGGGCCGGGTTCGGTGATCCGCAGCCGCGCCAGCAGCGTGTGCTTGATGCCGTCCACGCCGATGATGAACAGCGGCGCAAGCGCGTTCCTTTTGGGCTTGGGAGGCCGTTTCGGCCATGCCGGCACGCCGGGCCCGCCGCGCCCCTTGATCGCCCACACGCGCCTGTTCTGCCGCGCCTGGACGTATTTCATCACCTCGCCGGTGCGGTGTCCGCCGGTGTCGATCGCCACGGCCGCAACGGCCAAGTCCGGCACCGCGCGCGGATGCCGGAAGCGCCGCGCGAGATAACCGTCCAACTGCCGCCACACGTCCGGCTTTGCCGGATCGCCCCAGAACACCTGGTAGTCGAGCGACCACGATTCCTCGCCCATCCCCCAGCCGACGATTTCCGCCTCCAGCCGGTCGTCCTGCGTGTCGATTCCGGCGGTGATCAGCGCCACGCCGTCCGGCAGCAGCTCGCCCCAATCTTCGCCGTCTGTGGCTTCCGCCCTGGCCATCAGCGTGTCCGCCTCCACCGGGGCCGTTTCGCGGTCCTCGAAGGCCTCGCCGAGTTTCAGATTGACCCAGCTTTTCAGCCGCACCGGATCGGACTTGCAGGCCAGAAAATCCACCGCGATCTCGCCCCAGCTCTCGAACGGCGAGTAGAGCGCAGAGAGATGGAAACCGGCCGTCAGCCCGTCGCCTGTCGCCGTGGCGCGCCATTCGCCCTTGGCCAGCATGTCGGGCTTGTCGCGTTCCTCGATCACGCCGCCGCACGCCCGGCAGCTGTAGAACGCCGCGCGCGGCGAATCCGCGTCCCAGGTGACGCCGGACCACTCCAGCACCTGGTGCGTGGCGCAGTGCGGGCAGGGCACGAAGAATTTCCGCCGGTCGCTCTCCGCATAGGCCTTCTCGATCCGCGACACGCCGGCAATCGTCGGGGTCGAGATCAGCAGGATTTTCCGCCGCCCGCGAAACGTCACCGTGCGCTGAATGGCGAGTGCCACGGGGTCGCCTTCCTCGTCCGCGTCGGCCGGAAAGGCGTCCACCTCGTCCAGGACCAGATAGCGCGCCGGGGTGGAGCGCAGGCCGGTGGCGGAATTCGCGCCGGTCATCACCAGCGCGCCGCCGGGGAATTCCTTGAGCGTGATCGTGTTGCCGCTGTCGCGTGATTTGGGCGGCGCGATGCGTTCGCGGATGGCCGGCGTGCCCTCGATCAGCGGTTCAATCCGGGTGCGGGAGTTCCGCCGCACCATGTCGATGGACGGCCAGACGGCGAGGATCAGGCCCGGCGCATGCGAGATCCAGTAGCCAATCGCGTTCATGCCGGCTTCCGTGCCGCCGGTCTGCGCGCCCTTCATGAACACCACGCGTTCCACCGGCGAGGCGACCGACAGGCAATCCATGATCTCGCGCAGGTAGGGCACGCGAGACGTGCGCCACGCGCCTGGCTCCGCGTTCGTCGCCGGCAGCACGCGGTTCCTGTCCGCCCATTCCGAGACGCTCAATTGAGGCTCCGGTGCCAGCCCGCGCCGCCTTGCGGCATCCACCAGTCCCGGCGTGATCGCGGCCAGATCAATCATCGCCCATGGCCTCCAGCGGTGTTCTGGCGAGGCTGGCGAGCTGGTCGCGCACCTCGCGGTCCAGGATCGCCACGATGGCCGAAAGATCGCCGCCGGTGCTGGTCGCAAGCGCCGGGGCGACGCGGTTGACCCAGCCGATCCAGGCGTCGCGCTCCGCCCTGGCGCGGCTCTCGATTGCCTGGAGGGCGGCGCGCCGCTCGATCAGGTTGCCGGCGAGGATTTCCGCCTTCAGGCGCGCCGTCTTCGCGTCCGCCGCCTCCCGTTCGGCCTTGGCGCTGGCGAGCGTCCAGTCGTCGCCGGCCTCGCCGCGCCGGCGGTTGCCGTCCACGTTCTCGCGGTACCAGTCGCGGCCTCTCGCCAGCTCGATTCGCCCGTTGGGTTCCACCGGCAGGCCGGCGGCGATGAGCTGCGACACGCGGCCGGCCGAGACGCCAATCGCCTCGCCGAATGCGCGCTTGGACAGCGTTTTGGGTCCGCTGTCCGCTCCTCCGATCAGGTCAAAGCCCTGCACTTCCTGCATGTCTCGCCATCCGCTTGATCCCGATTTTAGATCCTAAAATTCCGCCGTCTAAAAAACCCGTGCGCTCAGTCGCCCCGTATTGGCTTGGGGCAGGAAGGACCCGCCGTCGCCAGCCGCCCCTCCACGCCGGTGGAGAGGGGGACGCGCTGACAAGCGTCCCCCTCTCTCCCCCGTAGGGGAGAGGGGGCTATATGTCGGCACAAAAGAGTTGTTATATCTCAATGGCTTACAGCGAGCTATCGGCACCGAGGGAGCTATATGTCGGCACAATGATTTCAATGGGTTACAGCGAGCTATCGGCAGCTGTCGGCACGTCATTTCGCTGTCCTCCATGTGCTCAAATCGTAGTCGATCGGCACCACGGGCTTGGACCCTTTGCGGTGCTCGACGACGTGGATTTCGCCCTTGTCGAAGAGCCGCCGCATGGCCCTCTCCAGCCGGTCAATCGGGAGCTGGCTCGCCTCCTTTCCGCCGTAGCGTTTCATCTGGCGCGGAGCGTACTCCGGCCGTGTCCGGTTCACGCTTGGACAAATGCCCGCCTCCAGCAGTTTGCGAAGCCCGTTCATGAACGTGATTTCGTCTTGCAGGCTGTCCATGAGTGAGCCGTCAACCTCCTTGGTTTCGGCGACAAAGGCCCCGCCCACATACCGCGCGGTGATGGTCGTTCCGATCTTGGCGTAATTGGACTTGCGACGCGTCAGGATGCGCAGGTCTGCCGGTCCCGGCGCGTCGTCTTCGACCTCGGGAAATTCGAAGGTGATCAGCGAGCGAACGCTGGCGCGCCACGCGGTCGAGCCGCTGTATCCGCGATCCTTCATTCCCGCGACGCTGGGGTGCGCGAGAACGACGACGGCACCGTCGATTTCCGTGGCGATCCGGCGCAGGTATGTGAGGAACTGGCGCACCTCCAGGC
The DNA here is from genome assembly GCF_003432385.1 of Breoghania sp. L-A4. Lineage (NCBI taxonomy): Bacteria > Pseudomonadati > Pseudomonadota > Alphaproteobacteria > Hyphomicrobiales > Stappiaceae > Breoghania > Breoghania sp. L-A4. The sequence goes on from NZ_CP031841.1 coordinate 1,312,767, forward strand.
GCTCGATTTCCCGCCCTCCAAACGTGTCGGCGGCGGTGTCGATCACGATCAGCTGCGCGCCGATTTCCTTCGCCAGATCGATCAGGTTTTTGCCAAAGCTCGTCGGCTGGCCGATGCCGTTTTTGAAGGTCATCAGCAGCGTCTCGCCGGTGGTCTTGTCCAGCCAGTGATAGCGGCCACCAAAGTCCTCGAAGTCCAGCCCATGAACACGGTTGATTGCGTCCTGGCGTCGCAGCAATTCGTCGCGCTCGTCCTCGCAGGACACGAACAGCACCGTGCGCTGCGGCACCTCGATGCCAAGCCACGACGTGCCCGTCGCGGCCGCCGTCGCCAGTTGCATGGCAAGCAGGCTCTTGCCGGTGCCGCCGTCCGCGTACAGCGCCGTGACCGTGCGGTCAGGCACCCACTCGGGCACGCACCAGCGGCGGGGCGGGATTTCGGTTTCCTGAAATTCGTGGACGGCGAGCAGGCCGGGATAGTTCCCAAATCGCGGCGAGGTCGCCGCCGCGATGGTGCGGTTGATGCGCTCACGGCCCCTTGCCCAGGTGTCTTCCGTCATCGCGCCAGCTCCATGCGATCAGCGATCAACAGGAGCCGGTCCGCTGCCTCGTGCTTGTCCTCGAGGATGGTTTCCGGGGTGGCGTGACGGCCGTTTCCGATGCGCCGGATCAGGTGGGCGCAATCGCGGATTTCCTCCGAAAACGGGTTTGCCAAACCGTCGCTAAGTGCTTGATTTTTGGTACCCGGTTTGACACCCGCCGAAGCGGCAAAGCCTTGGCCGGTATCAATGGTATTCTGATTGAAAATCCGCGTGTCGGTGGTTCGAATCCGCCTCCGGGCACCACTTCCCCCATTTAAGTTTTTGAATTGATTGCCTTTTGCGCCAAGGTGCGGGGCGCATTTGGCACAGGGTGCGGGGAACGCTTGACGCCTTTTGTCTGAAACGTGCCGTGTGGGCGTGAATGTTGATGGCACGCCAGCCCATTCCGCGAAGCGATCGCTATTGGGCAGTCTTCCCAATCGCATGAAATCGTCCAACGAGCGCGCGGGGGACCGGTGTGACGCCCGTGCCAGCGGCTTTGCGGATCCTTCCGAATACGGGGTCCGTCGCGCACATTGGCGGGCGCCGTATCCATCAGAGCGCAAGCGCAGGGCCTTCGACCGTCACTTGACAATACCGCGTCGTATCGTTGGTCCAGTTTTGCGGGCCACGGCCCGCGTGACACAAGAATGTCTGCAGCGTCCAGACTCCGGGTGCGCTGGGCGCTATGAGCTCGACCTGCCAGGATCCATCAGGACGCCGGGTCGGGATGGCCGTCTGATGAGCGGGCAGGTTCCGAAAGACGCGGCTGTCCCACAGAGCCAGCACGTCGTCTCCCGGCCGGACTTTCGCCGAGGGTTCAAGGCGAAGGGAAAAGCGGGTGCCTGGCCGAACCGGCTTGGGCAGGTCTTCACTCCTTGTTTCTGGACGCGACCCGTTGTGGGGCGCAGACGGCAACCTGAGCGCCAACCGTATCCTGTCTGCGAGTATGGAAGGCCATTTGCTCGTCTGAACCGACTTCAGCAGCCGTCCGATCTTTGTCTTTGCGCGCAACTCATGAAGTCCAGCAGGTGGCAGCGAGAGAGCCGACCGCACATGGCCGGCAAACGGTGGAATGACATCCGGATCCAAAAAAGTGCCATGCTCGCCAGGAATTGTTTCGCAGACAACGTCTGGAAAGAGGCGGCGCCAGAGCGGCCAAGGATCGATGTTGCGCAAAAACGGATTGTATTTTTCGCTTTCAGCGCCGAACACCAGCGTGCAGCGCACAGGCAATGGCGGAAGAACCGACCATTCCAGACCGATGAAACCCTGAACTTTGCATCCGTTCAGAATCAGAATTCTCGCGATCTCGGCCGCAACGGGCGTAGCCGCGCAATTTCCGCCAACGTAGACCTTTTCGGATCCCAGAACAGGCAGCAGATCGGCCGCATAAATGTCAGCCAGGGTTCTCGTGTCCCAAATACTGCCATCGCCGGTACGGATTATGTGCAGCAGCGATCGCATGCCGATCAGGGGCTGGTCCGGTCCCAGCTCGGCCGCCATGGAGGGAAATTCGTGCGATGCGTTGAAGACCCAGACGAGCGGCGGCTTGGTTCCGGATTCGTTCGCGATGGTGATCAGGTTGAATCGTCCGGTCTTCCTGCCTCGCCAGTGCGCCACGTAGTTTGCGATGAGCTTGAGTTTCTGATCCGAAACGTTGCCCCTATCCATCCCGTTTCTCCAGCAACAGCTCGCCGATCAACACCGCATCCAGTCCCGAGGTCATGAACAGAGCCAGGGCATCCTCAATCGAGTGAACGATCGGCTTGCCCATGATGTTGAAGCTGGTATTGAGCACGATCGGCACACCGGTCAATGCGCCAAACGCCTGAACGACATCATACATCCATGGCGCGTTCGTCGCCGAGACGGTCTGCAGGCGACCCGTGCCATCCTCGTGTACGACCGCGGGAACCAGATCCTTCCGGTCGTCGCGCCAAGGCAGTGCGAACGACATGTACGCAGAGGCCTGAGGCCGCTCGAACCAGTCCGATACAGTCTCTTCCGCGATCACCGGAGCGAAAGGCCGGTAGGGCTCACGGCCCTTCACGTCACGATTGAGTCTTTCCTTCATGTCAGGGCTGCGCGGATCGGCCAGAATGGACCGGTTCCCGAGAGCCCTCGGGCCGAACTCCGCCCGCCCGCGCATGACGCCGATGATCTTTCCCTGCTCCAGCCGCCGGGCGATTTCACCGGCGCTGCCGCCCGAGATATCGCTCACCATCCCGAAGCGGCCCAGATGCGAAAGCCGCGCCAGCGCCTTTCGCGAGGGCGTGCTGCCGAGAAATGGAGAGCCGTCGGAAACCGGTATCCGGCTCGTCCCCGTGGTCTGCATCCAGCTCAGGATCGCGGCACCGATCGCATTGCCGTCATCGGCGGGAGCGGGGGGAACAAAGACACGCTCGAATCCGGTCCGTCCCGCGATTGTGCCATTGTAGGAGGAATTCAATGCGCACCCGCCGCTCAGGATCAGATTTCCCTGCGCCCCGTCCAGGCATTCCGTCAGGACCTGGTCGGCCAGTTCCGAAAAGGCGGCCTGACCGCTCGCCGCAAGATCCGCGGCTTCCAGCGGCGAGGCGCCGGCGCTCCGGGCAAAGGGCCGCAGCGTTTCGTGCGCCTTGACAAGGGCATCTTCATCCGCGAAACGCAGGCGCCCCTTTTCGACCGACACAATCGAGCTCATCACGTCGCGCAGTTCTGGCCGCACCTTGCCATAGGCCGCCAGCCCCATGACCTTCCATTCCTCACCCAGGCGCCAATCGAAGCCGCACAGTCCCGTCAGCCAGGCGTAGAGCGTCCCCAGGCTGCCCGGTCCCCAGGATCGCCAGCGGCGACGGATCTTCCGATCGCGCAGATCGAACAGCGACACCGCGCCCACCTCGCCCTCGCCGTCGATGACCAGACAGGCCGCATCCTCGACCGGAGCGAACAGGCTGGCCGCCACGGCGTGACAGAGATGGTGATCGAACCGGCTGACCTCGGGCATGTGTTGCGCCAGTCCCAGACGCAACAGCGAAGCTCCGGCAGCGGCATGAATTCCCGTATGCAATTGACGAAGCCAACGGCCGTCGGTGGCGGGAAGCAGCGCGTTCGAAAGCTGCACCGGCAGGTCCGCCTTAACCGTTTTCCAACTCGTCGCGACCCGCAGCTCATCGGTTTGCGGATCAAAACCGATCGCTGCCAGCGCCGCCTCAAGATGGTTCACATGATCCGGCGCAATACCCCAGGCGCGCTTGTCCTGCACAAAACGTTCGGTCGCCTCGGCAAACATCACACGACCAGTCTCGTCCACGATCGCCAGAGCGGGATCGTGACCAGAGGTAGACAACCCGAGGTGAAAGATCGTCATCAGTCCGCCAGGCGCTGCAGAATCGACTTGGCAAATGCCCCCAAGGTTTCATGGTCAAAGATATCGGCCGGATCCATTTCGACCTGGAAACGGTCCTCGACATCGCCGCAGAGCAGCACCGCATCGATCGATTGGAGCCCAAGATCCATGAGAACCGAGTCCTCGGAGATGTCTTCGATATTGAGCTTGGTGCGCTGTGCGATCTGCTGGCGCAAGAACTCAAGCAGTTCGGTGGATAGCGTCATTCTTCTTGTTCTCTGTTGGAGTGTCGGTGCAGGGCAGGGCGCTTAGCGCCACCGTTTGCGACAGGGGGAAGTACCGCTGGCCCTGCGCGACCAGGGCAATATCGGGATATCGGGAAAACAGGGCGGGCACGGCGCGCCGGATCACCAGCCGCGACAGGCCGGCCCCGACGCAGCGGTGGAGCCCGTGGCCGAAGGAGAGATGCCCGGCGCCGCCGGCCTGCTCCCTGTTGACGGCCTGGATGTTCACACGCGCCGTGTCGCCCGTCTTCATCGGCACGTCGCCCAGTTGAAGATCGTGCCGCGCCATGCGGTAGATGAACTTGGGACTGCCGCACAGCGCGATCAGATCCTCCAGGCGGCTGTCGATCCATTCCGCGCCATCCGCCCCGGCGCGCTCCTCGGGCGGGCGCGTCAGGATCCAGTGCAGGATGTTGGCAAGCGTGTGCGAGAGATTGAAACCGGCGCCGTACAGAACCAGGACCACGGCCTTGATGTCCATGGCGGAAAATCCCTCAGGGCGCGCGGCAAGCAGATCCTCTAACAGAGACCGCGGCCCCGCGTGAGGGGCCGGAACGGTCATCAAGGAGAGCGCCTCGCCAAAGGTCGACTGCACGCGCTCCAGTTCCCGCAGCGACAGCCACGGTTCCAGCACGTCCTGAAGCCTGGGGGCGAGTTGCTCGAAACGCTCCGGATCTTCAGGAAAGATCCCGAGGACGGGCGCGACGACGTCCTGGCGCATCCGGTCGGCGAAGCCGGTCACCAGATCGGGCTCGCTCGTCTGCGCCAATCCGTCCAGCGCGCCTGCAATGGCCGCCTCCAGCGGACCGCTCCAGTCCCGCAGGCGGCTGGCGCCGAGGGTGTCGATGATACGGTCGCGCAGCACCCGATGGCGCTCCCCATCCATGAAGAACAGGGCGTTTCGCGCGACGCGGATCGCGGTGGTCAGGTCGCGTCCGCTTCGCTCGGCCAGCGTCGTCAGATGCTCCGCCATCCGGGGCGGGGCAAAGTGATCGTTGCCGCGCACGACCTGGCGCGCCAGGTCCATGTCCTGGATCTCGCACAGCCGGCTGGAGAGCCGGCGCGAACCGGCGACGGTTTCGCAAGGCAGGGCGACCGGCGTCTGCATCATCGGCGTCTGCACGAAGCTGCAGAGTTCCTTGTCGAGTTGAAGGCGCGGGAACCGGCGCGCCAGAGCCGGAATGGCCTGGGAAAACAGGACTTCGGTCAGGAACGATCCGGGGCACTTGTGGGTCCCACTGCCAAAGCTCATGTGAAGCCGGCCCGGTTCCGCGCCGCCACGCAGGCAGGCGTTGGCCCCGACGATATCGACCACCGCTGTTTGCCCCTTGTCGTAAGGGCATCCCGCGACCTCCGTCGCACGCGCCGCCACACGCACCAGGGTCCTGGTCGTCTGATACAGACTGAGAACGCGCGGCAGCTCACGCGAGGCCCAGTCGGGGCGGGCCGCGTCTTGCCACAAGGCGCTTGGGCCCGTCAGCAGGCCATAAAGCGCAAAGGCCAGCGACTGCGTTGCCGAGTTCGAGCCGGCCAGAAGCCCCAGCACGAGATATCGGGCGTCCAAATCCTCCGGCAGTTCGTCACATCGGCGATAGAGGCATTGGAGCAGGGTTTCCGGTTGGCCTTCGTTGCTTGGAGCCGATGCATCCGGAAATGCGGTGATGAGCTCACCGACCGCCCGATCCAGTTTCCTCAAGGTGGGTACGGAAAGGTAGGGCTCCGTGATCCGCTGAACCGTCTCGATGGCCCGGAAACGTTCTTCGCTCGCGTCGATGGACAGGCCGAGCACCCGCGGCATGACCTCAATGAACAGCGGAATGGTGAAGTCGGCGACCAGATCGGGCCGCGACGCGGCCGCCAGCCGGTCGAGCGCATGGTTCAGCGCGCCCTCGAGCACGCCGCTCCAGCAGGCGAGGCCCGTCTTGCTGAAAAAAGGCGCGATGACCCGCCTGGTCTTCAGATGGTCTTCGCCGGTCATGGCAACCAGCGTGTTCGCGGACAGGCGTCTGAGGTTTCCGAGGTCGATGCCGCCATCTTTCGAAAGCGCGTCGAGATAGTGGTCGATCCTCGGCAACTCGAGCATGCGCAACACGGCGTCCGCTTCGGGCGGGCTGGTGACGAAGGATGCGGGATCGACCCAGATATTGCCCGTCATCGGAGGTCCTCCGGCTCGGAAAGACAGGCTCCGAATTCCTTAAATGTGGCGGCAACCGTCTGACGGCGAATCTTGCCGCTGCTCGTGCGGGGCAAGGCGCCGCGCGGAAGGATGCGGATATCATCAAGCACCACACTGTAGCTGCCGGCGACGGACCGCCTGATGCGCGCGATGATCTGCCGGGGATCCTTCAGCCTTGGCGTGCCAGGCCGCAATTCGATGTAGAGGCTGGCGTGGCCGCTTGCGGCCGGTTCCGGCATGAAAGCCGCTGCCGCCATGGGATTGAGCCCCGAATCCGCGCGCGCGGCCAGCCATTCGATCTCGCTGGCGGCGACCTTGCGGCCATTGACGATCACGACGTCCTTCCGGCGACCGGTGACATACAGGCGGTTGCCCGAAACACCCCCGAGGTCCCCGGTCCGCATCCACCTTGTTCCATCGGCCTCGTTTTCGAAGGTCTCGTCCGTCTCCTCCGGCGCGCCCAGGTAGCTGGTGCTGGCCGACGCCCCGCGCAGCCAGATCTCACCCGTTTCGCCATCCGGTATCGCCGCGCCGGTTTTCGGGTGGGTGATCCGGATATTGCGCCGCGTATGCTCGGACAACAGGCACGGTTCAACCGCCGTCCAGCCTTGCGGGATGTCCGAGACATCCGTGTCCGGGGACCGGCTTTCGGGCTCTCCGGCGGAGAAGAGCGTATATTCCGCCATTCCGTAACATGCGAACACGGAGTCCGGCGCAAGACCGGATCGCGCGAAACGTTGCCGGAACCGGCTCAAGAGGCCCGCCGGCACAGGTTCGCCGCCGCAAAAGGCGCGCTGCCAAGACGACAGGTCCAGCCCGGCGCAGTCCTCCTCCGCGATTCGCGTCAGGCACTCCTGAAAGGAAAAGCTCGGACCGCCGCTGAACGTCGCCCGGTAGGTCGCGATCGCCTGTAGCCAGGACAGGGGGCTGCGGATCATCTCGAAGGGGCTCATCTGCACCGAGTAAGCCCCGCTGAGAAGCGGATAGAGAATGCCGCCCATCAGCCCCATGTCATGGTAGTGCGGCAGCCAGTTCACCATGACCGTTTGCCGGTTCATGCCCCACAGCGTTTGTATCATGGCGCAATTGGCCCGTATCTGCGCCGCGGTGATCGGAACCGCCTTGGGAAGGCGGGTGGAACCGGATGTATGCTGAATGATCGGGATTGTCCGGTCCGCGATGCGGCCAGCGCCGCCCAGGGGCATCGGCACGGGATCGTCGACGGCCAGCACGGCACAGACCGGAAGCCCGTCCCCATCGCGCAACTGCTCTTCGACGGCCGTGCGGCGGGCCGCCATGCACAAGACGGCGGTAGCCCGGCAGGTTTGCGCGATGTGGCGCAGCCGGCCGGGAGGATCGGACGGGCGTGGGGGCGCCACGGGCACCAGCGTTCCTTCGCCGATCAGCGACGCGATCAGCGAAAAAAGAAACGTCTCGCCCGGCGGCAGCGCCGCGACGAGCACATGCGGCCCCGCGCCCAGACAGGCGTCCCATTGCCGCAAGCACTGCTCCGCCTCGGCCAGCAATTGCCCGCCGGTGTAGTGGTTCGCCCGACCGTGACGCCCCAACACCGTGATTTGGCGCTCATCTGACTTCAACTCGAGATTGCGCAGAACGTCTGAGCGCAGACTCTTCATCACCGGAATCAACCTCTGCCGTGACGGGACATACCGGTCGGCGGGATCATGGATATTTTGGGTTCACGAGGCATCGGCGTACGCGGCAATCTGGCGACCTGATTTTGTTCTATGTCCCTGCAATTGCTTAACGGAGAGATAGGAATTCAAGTAAGACGACAACGCTGTCGCGAGGTCCCATGATATTTCCGGGCGCGCTTTGGACAGTTCGTTGACAGCTTCGATCACGCGGCGGGCGCCCGGGTCCTTGGCTCCGACCCTCATGAGTTTCAGCATGGCGGCAGCACCGGTGCCGCCCATCTTCTGGTGAAGCGGCCGGCGTAAATGCTCTGGAGGGGTCCCGAGTAGGGACGTCATGTGTTCAAACCGCCGTATCACATTGTCCGGCTCCAACAGAGCATTCACCAACCACACCGCCCCTTCGGCCAGCTGCTCGCGGCTCATGTTGAGCGGCTCGATGTTGGTCCACAGATCGCCTCCCGGAAAGACGTCCTCCTCGCCATTTCTGAAAAGGCGCCCCTCCGCTTTCATCTGGGCATAAAGCGGCGTTGCGATGGGCGCCACAAGAACCGTCACCCGCAGGGTGACAATGGGCAGCGCCATGCCGAACGCGAACTGGCGCTCAAAGCAGCTCAGATCATCGGCGTCAAACCCCACCATCATCCCCGAGGTGACGGCGATTCCGGCTTCGACAATCTTCCCGGTTTGCTGAACCAGGTCCTGACGCAAGTTCTGACGCTTCTTGGATTCCTTCAGCGCTTCGATGTTGCTTGTCTCAATGCCGATGAAGATGTCCCTGACGCCGGCCTCATTGCAGCGCTGCAGAAGATCATCGTCGCGAGCCAGATCGATGGACGCCTGGGTGATGAATTGCACCGGGTCGCGCCCGTCGCGGCCGTTCCACGCGGCCAGCGCATCGAGCAGCGTACGGGTCCTTTGGCGATAGACCGTGAAGTTGTCATCGGAGAGTTGTATGCTGCGATAGCCGTGGTCATAAAGAGACTGCGTCTCGGCGATAACCGCTTCCGTCGGCTTGTGACGCTGTGTGCGGCCCAGATACTGAATGACGTCGCAAAAATTGCACTCGAATGGGCAGCCCCGGCTGGTCTGGACGACTCCCGATACGGCACGGTCGTTGCGATAAAGGTCCCACCGCGGCGGGGGCGATTGTGCCATGTCGGCTTTGGATCCGTGGTAACGCGGTTTGAGTTGCCCATCGCGCAAGTTCCGGACGAACTCTTCCGCGACCGGCTCCATCTCCCCGATGACCAGGCACTCGGCCTCCCCTTCGAAGACTTCGGGGGCCAGGGAAACATGCGCGCCTCCCATGATGACCGTTCGGCCCATGGCGCGGAACCGCCGGGCGATCTCGATGCCCCGTGCCGCTTGCGCCACATTCATGCTGATGCAGATCACCTCGGACGGATCTTCAAAATCGACGTCTTCGATCAACTCGTCACACAGTCTGAGCCCGAAATCGCTGTCGAAAAACGCGGCGACCGTCGCGATCCCGGCAGCCGCCATGAGCGCATACCGCTCATTCAAGTGTACGACCTTATCCGAGACGAGCGTGTCCAGGCCGAAAGTCGGCATCGGAGCGATCAAATAGACATCCATCGCCTTCTCGCTGCCTTTCAATATCACGCTCGTTGATCAGTCGGCACGTTACCCGCAAAGCATTGCCGGAGAAACAGAGAAAAAATCTTGGCGCCATAAGAATTTTTTACGATGCTGTCCGACAGTAGAATTCAGGATCTGGCCCCGATGCGGCAACGCTAAAACAATATGACATCGCAAAGATGAGTAGTATCTCATGGAGGACTGTCAAAATTTACAGATGCTGTGGACGCAACTGGAGGTTATTGAAAATGCCTCCCGAAAACGTCGGGTAAAGGAAAAAATACTCAAAAAGGTGCTTGAAATCAAATCTTGAGTGCTCTTTATCGACGCACCCTTCGTCGAATTCCCTTACGGTAAGGGCCTGGAACATCATCCTGGCAGGTTTGACTTCCCATCCAATCGAGCCATCGCGGCACGGGCCTCAATGCGGATCTTGGCGTCAAGGGTGCCGGTTGATTTCTTGGATGGCTACAGCAAACGATTTGATGAGGAAATTGGCGGGCGCGGGACTGCAAGCATCTGAGTTTATTTGCTTGTTGCTCCCTGCCTGCTGGCGCCACGCCCCTTCGGTCCGTTCAACGCACTGCGGTTGCGAAAGCGCGGCCCGATTGACTTCCGGCGGTCAGCGTGCCGCGGTGCGCGCTTCGGTCCTGATGGCGTCGCGCACGCCGGACTCCAGCAAGCATTCCAGCACCGTCTCGACGCGTGCGCGCCACGGCTTGCAGGCGGTCAGGGGGCGGGGAAGACACCCGGCAGCGCGTGGAGCGTGCCGGCGATGGCCGCGGGATCACGCGTGTCGACGCGCGCCAGCGCGGCCTGGATGTGCTGTTCGCGGGGATCGCGAAGCGCGTAGGCCACGCCATCATCCGTCCGCCCGAGGCAATAGCGCATCCAGCAGGCCACGGCGAAGGCGAAGGGGCGGATGTCCTGGCGCTGTTCCATCGCGACGAGCGCCGGCTGCAGCAGGCGTTGCGGCAGCTTCTCGGTACCGTCCATGGCGATCTGATAGGTCTCATGCGCGATCGAGGGATTGCGGAAGCGGGCCGCAAGGCTCGCCGCGTAGGCGGTGAGATCGATCCCCGGCAGCGGCGCCAGGGTGGCGGCGGCGGCCTTCAGATGACGCGTGACCAGGGCGCTCAGCGCCGGATCGGCCATCGCATCGCGCACCAGCGTGTGGCCGGCGAGAAAGCCCGCGTAGGCCAGCATCGAATGCGTGCCGTTGAGCATGCGCAGTTTCATGCGCTCATAGGGCGCCACGTCGGCGACGAAGATCGCGCCGCCGGCTTCCCAGTTCGGCCGGCCTTGCGGAAAATGGTCCTCGATCACCCACTGGGTGAAGACCTCGGTCTCGATCGCCGCTTGGTCGTCGCGTCCCGTCATCCGCGCCGTGTCGGCGAGTGCCGCGGGTGTCACGGCGGGGGTGATGCGGTCGACCATGGTGGCGGGAAACGCCACGCTGGTCTCGATCCAGGCGGCCAGGCCCGGGTCGACGCGGCTGGCGAAGTCGACCACGCCCAGCCGCAGCAGCGCGCCATTGTCGGGCAGGTTGTCGCAGCACAGCACGGTGAACGGCGGCGTTCCTGCCTCGCGGCGCAGGCGCAGCGCCTCGACCAGAAGGCCGAGCACGCCAGAAGGCGCGCGGGGATCGCCAAGATCGTAGGCAACCGCCGAATGGCTTTCGTCAAGGCCGCCCGCGGCTCTGTCGATGCCGTAGGCTTTTTCGGTGACGGTCAGGCTGACGATGCGGATGGCGGGATCGGTCATGGCGGCAAGCGCCGCGCCGGGCTTCCGTGTGGCCGCGATGACGCGATCCAGGCTGGCGATGATCCGTCCCGATGCCTCACCTTCGCCACGCTCGATCAGCGTGTAGAGACCATTCTGCGGGTTGAGGGCGTCCGCGGCCGCTGTCCCGCGCAGGCTGACGCCGATGATGCGCCAGTCGCCGCCGCTCGCCGCCAGCGCGTCGTCGGTATAGACCGCCTGATGCGCCCGGTGGAACGCCCCGATGCCGAGATGCACGATGCCTGCCGCATGATCCTCCGGTCTGTAGGCCGGCCGGCGCACGCCGGCGGCGATGTCATCGACTGATACAAGCCGGGGCAGGCGGTTCATGGGTGCCGCCCCGACGCGGGATGCGACAGGGCGGTCATGATGCCGCGCAGTTCCGCCAGTCCCTTCAGCCGCCCGATGGCCGGATACCCCGGCTGGCCGCGGCGGCCGAGATCGTCGAGAATGTCCTGGCCGTGGTCGGGCCGCATCGGGATCGCGTGATCCGGCCGGCCGGCCGCGCGGCGCGCCGCTTCCTCATCGAGCGCGGCCGCGACCAGCGCCACCATGTCGGTGTCGCCCCCCAGATGCTCGGCCTCGTGGAAGGAGCCGCGGAGGCCGTCCGTCTCGCGCGTGACGTTGCGCAGGTGCAGGAAGTGCACGCGGCCGCCGAGCCGGCGCATCATGCCGGGCAGGTCATTGTCGGGCCGGGCGCCGAGCGAACCCGAGCACAGGGTGATGCCGCTGGCTGCAGAGGGGACTGCGTCGAGGATGGCGGTGAAGTCGGCCTCGGTCGACATGACGCGCGGCAGCCCCAGCAGGCCGAAGGGCGGGTCGTCCGGATGGCAGCACAATCGGATTCCGAGTTCCTCGGCCACCGGCACGACTTCCTCCAGAAACGCCACGAAATGCGACCGCAGACGGTCGGCCGAGACGGTTGCGTACTCGCCGATCTGGCGGCGCACGTCGTCGAGGGTGAAATGCTCGGCGGCGCCCGGAAGACCGAACACCACGTTGGTCGCCAGCGCCTGGCGCGTGGTCTCGTCCATGGCGGCGAAGCGCCGGCCGGCTTCCTCGGCGATGTCGGCGGGGAACTCGGCCGCCGCGCCGGCACGCCCCAGGATGTGGATGTCGAAGGCGGCGAAGTCGGCATAGTCGAAGCGCATGCAGGTGGCGCCGTTGGGCAGCCGCCAGGCGAGATCCGTCCGCGTCCAGTCGAGCACCGGCATGAAGTTGTAACAGATCACCTCGATGCCGGCGGCGGCGAGATTGCGCAGGCTCTCCTTGTAGGCGGTGATGTGCGCGCGCCAGTCGCCCTGCTGCTTCTTGATGTCCTCGGAAACCGGCAGGCTTTCGACCACCTCCCACCGCAAACCGGAGGGCGTGCCGTCCTTCATGACGGAGATATCGTACTGGCGCTGCGCGATCTCCTCAGGCGTCCACACGGCGCCCGTCGGCACGTGGTGCAGCGCCGACACGACACCTTCGACCCCGGCCTGCAGCATGTCATCGATGGACACAAGGTCGCGCGGTCCGAACCAGCGCCAGGTCTGTCTCATGAAATTCTCACCGTTTCTGCTTCGAGCGGCATTGGTGCGCCGGGGCCTATCTTTAGCAAGAAGATATTTTGTTGACTAGTATGGAAGTATGGTGCGATCTTGACCGCGGGAGGACGAGATGAACCTACAGGTCAAAACGGATTGGCTGATCCGGCAGGGCGAGGTCGTGGGGCCGCAGCTCTATCGAATCCTGCGTGAGCGCATCATCCAGAGCGATCTGCAGCCCGGCTGCCGTATTTCCGAATCCGAGATCGCCGCTGCCTACGGTCTGAGCCGTCAGCCGGTGCGCGAGGCGTTCATCAAGCTCGCCGAGGAAGGGCTTCTCGAGATCCGGCCGCAGCGCGGCACATTCGTGCGCAAGATCGCGGTGTCCGCGGTGATCGATGCGCGTTTCGTGCGCGAGGCGATCGAAGCCGACGTCATCAAGCTGCTTGCCGCCGATCCGGACCCCGCCCTGGCGGCGGAGCTGCGTCGGCAACTGGTCGAGCAGCGCAAGCTGACCGGGCACGATGCGGTGGGGTTCATCGCCCTTGACGAGTTGTTTCACCGCACCCTCGCCGAGGCCGCCGGCAAGGCCTACGCCTGGAACGTGGTGGAAGGCGTAAAGGCGCAGATGGATCGCGTCCGCTACCTGTCGGCCTTTCAGTTCCCCCTGGAAAAGCTTGTCGCCCAGCACACCGCCATCACCGAGGCGATCGCCTCCGGCGACGTGCCGGCGGCCGAAGCCGCCATGCGCGGACATCTGCGCGAGGTTCTCAACGATCTGCCGGTCATCGCTGCTGAGCGACCGGAATTCTTCGACGACGCGGACGGATAGGCCCGCGCGAATGACACGACAGCATATGGAGGAAACAATGCTGAACACTTCGAAATTCGGAAAAATCCTGCTTGCCGGCCTCACCGCCACCGTCTTCACGGGCCAGGCGATGGCCGCCGACATCACGCTGAAGCTCGGCCATCTCGCCAACGAGCAGAACATCTGGCACAAGGCCGCGGTGAAATTCGGCGAGGAACTCAAGGCGCTCACCAACGGGCGCATCGAGGTCGAGGTCTATCCCAACGAGTCGCTGGGCAAGGAAATGGACCTGATCAACGGCATGCAGCTCGGCACGGCCGACATGACGATCACCGGCGAGAGCCTGCAGAACTGGGCGCCGATGGCGGCCCTGCTTGCCGTGCCCTACGCCTACAAATCACTGGCGCATATGGACGAGGTCGCGAGCGGCGACATCGGCGACAAGATCAAGGCCGAGATCATTGAGAAGGCCCGGGTCCGGCCCATCGCCTATTTCGCCCGCGGTCCGCGCAATCTCACCTCGAACCGCCCGATTGAATCGCCGGACGACCTCAATGGCCTGAAGCTGCGCGTGCCCAACGTGCCGCTGTTTGTCGATGTCTGGAAGGCGCTTGGCGCCAGCCCGACGCCGATGGCTTTCTCGGAAGTGTTCACCTCCTTGCAGAACGGAACGATCGATGCGCAGGAAAATCCGCTGGCGCTGATCAAGTCGGCGAACTTCAACGAAGTTCAGAAATACGTCAACAAGACCGAGCATGTGCGCTCGTGGATCTATCTGGTGATCTCCGAACTGACCTGGAGCAAGCTTTCGGACGCCGACAAGGCGGCGGTGATGGAAGCCGCGAAGCGCGCCCAGGCCTTCGAGCGCGAGGCGTTCCTGAAGGATGAGCAGGCGCTCGTTGCCGAACTTTCCGAAAAGGGCATGACCTTTGTCGACGTCGATGGCGCCGCATTCGCTGCTCAGGCCAAGGATGCCGTGCTTGCCAATGTGAAGCCGGAGATCAAGACGATCGTAGAGGGCCTCTTCGCCAACTGATGCATCCTGCGGCGCCGGACACAGGGTCCGGCGCCGTACTTTTGGAAAGCCGCGCGCCGATGCGACACCTGATTTCCCTGTTCGAGAGGCTGAGCCGCGCGGCCACCGGCATCGCCTTCGTGGTGCTGATGATTGCCGTGCTCATCCAGGTCCTCGGCCGTTCGGTGTTTTCCGACTCTCCTGTCTGGACCGAGGAGCTGACGCGTTTCGCGCTGCTCTATCTCGCCGCCTGCGGCGTCGGGCTGTCCTACCGCAATGGCGATCTCGTCAACGTCGATCTGGTCTGCGAGACGCTTCCCGGCCCCTGGCCGTGGCGCCTGCGGCTCATCTCGGCGCTCGCCACGGCGTTCCTGTGCGGCGCCTTGCTGGCGCCGGCCTGGCAATTCACGTCGATCGGTGCCTTCCAGACCTCGCCCGCCCTCGGCTGGCGCATGAATTACATCCATATCAGCGTTCTGGTGCTGTTGAGTTCGTTGCTTGTCTTCTCCCTCCTGCGCGCGGTCGCCATGCTCGCGGGAGAGTCCGACGGCCTGCCCCAGTCCGAGCCCGGTGACGCGTCATGAGTCTCGCCATTCTGATCGCCGTGTTCATCGGCGGTCTCATCGTCGGCATTCCGGTGGCCGTCACCCTGGGTCTCGCCTCGCTGGCCTATCTGTTCTTCGCCGGCATTCCCCTCGCGGTCATGCCGCAGAAGATGTACGCCGGCATGGACGTGTTCGTGCTGCTGTGCATTCCCGGCTTCATCCTCGCCGGGAACCTGATGAACAGCGGCGGCATCACCGGCCGCATCATCCGTTTCGCCAACGCGCTGGTTGGCTGGGCGCGCGGCGGCCTGGGGCTCACCAATGTCGCGGGCTCGATGCTGTTCGGCGGCATTTCCGGCACCGCCGTCGCCGACGCCGCGTCGATCGGCGGCATGATGATCCCGGGCATGAAGAAGGCCGGATATCCGGGCGACTTCGCCGCCGCCGTCACGGCTGCCTCCTCGACCGTCGGACCGATGATCCCGCCCAGCGTGCCGATGATCATCGTCGGCGCTCTGTCGGGCATTTCGGTCGGCAAGATGTTTCTCGCCGGAGCCGTCCCGGGCGTCCTGATGGGCCTGGCGATGATGGTCACCACCTATATCATCGCGGTCCGCCGCGACTTTCCGCGCCAGCCCTGGCAGGGGCTGGGTGAACTCGGCAAGGCGTTCCTCGGCGCGTTCTGGGCGCTGGCACTCACCGCGCTGATCGTTGGCGGGCTGCTGACGGGGCTGGCGACCCCGACGGAGACCGCGGTCGTCGCCAGCGTCTACGCCTTTGTCGTCGGCTTCTTCATCTATCGTGAACTGCCCTTGCGCGCGGTGCCGCGTATCGTCATCGACAGCGCCGTATCCTCCGCCGCCATCCTGGCGCTGGTGGGCTTCGCCAACGTGTTCGGCTGGATCCTCGTCTCCGAACGCATCCCGCAGACCATCGCCGCCGCGGTGTTGTCGGTGACCGACAACAAGTATCTCGTCATTCTTCTTATCAACGTGCTGCTGCTGTTCGTCGGCATGTTCATGGAGACGATCGCCGCGCTGATCATCCTGTTCGTGCCGCTGCTGGCGCTGGCGCAGGGCGTCGGCGTCGATCCGCTGCATTTCGCCACCTTCGCCGTGCTCAACCTGATGATCGGCCTGACCACGCCGCCGGTCGGCGTCTGCCTGTTCGTCTGCGCGAACATCGCCAGGCTGCCGCTGACGCCGGTGGTGCGCGCCATCGCGCCGTTCCTGCTGACCAATATCGCGGTTCTGCTGCTCGTGTCCTACGTGCCGGCGATCGCCACCTGGCTGCCCTCCATCCTGCTCGACTAGGTTCTTCGCCATGCAAACCCGCGTCTGCCGCCTCCATGACATGCACGACATCCGCATCGAGACCGACACAGTCGCCGCCCCCGGGCCGGGCGAGGTGCTGGTCGCCATCGGCGCCGGCGGCATCTGCGGCTCGGACCTGCACTACTATCACGAGGGCGGCTTCGGCCCGATCCGGGTGCGCGAGCCGATCATTCTCGGCCACGAGGTGGCCGGCATCATCGAGGCGGTGGGCGCCGGCGTCACCCGCGTCAAGCCTGGCGACCGCGTCGCGCTCAATCCGAGCCGGCCCTGCGGCCACTGCCGCTACTGTCGCGAGGGTCAGTTCCAGCACTGCCTGGAGATGCGCTTTTACGGCTCGGCGCTGCGTTTTCCGCATCAGCAGGGCGCGTTCCGCGACCGCATCGTCGCCGACGCCGTCCAATGCGAGCCGGTCGGCCCGAACACCACGCTTGCGCAAGCCGCTTGCGCCGAACCGCTCGCGGTTTGTGTCCACGCCGGCAATCAGGCGGGTGATCTTCACGGCAAGCGCGTTCTGGTCACTGGCGCCGGGCCGATCGGGTCGCTCTGCGCCGCCGTGGCGAAGCACGGCGGCGCGTCGGAGGTCGTCGTCACCGATCTGCAGGACGCGACGCTTGCCGTCGCCACGCGCATGGGCGCGACGCGCACCATCAACGTTGCCACCAACGCGGAGGAGATGGAGGCCTATGCCGCCGACAAGGGTCATTTCGACGTGGCGTTCGAGTGTTCGGCCGCGCCTTCGGCCCTGCGCGGCGCGCTCGCAACGGTGCGGCCGCAGGGCACAATCGTGCAGGTGGGTGTGGCGGGCGAGTTGCCGGTCGCCATCAACATGCTCGTGGGCAAGGAGATCACGCTCAGGGGCACGCACCGCTTCCACGCGGAATATGCGCAAGCGGTGCACCTCATCGATACCAAAGCCATCGATGTCACGCCGATCATCACCGGCAGCTATCCGCTGGCCGAGGCGGTCGCCGCTTTCGAGGCCGCCGGTGATCGCGGCCGCTCGGTCAAGGTGCAACTGACATTCGAGTGATCTCCGAGACCGGACGAGGCGCGCTTTGCGATCGTCTGGACCGTCTCCGCGACCGCAAGATCCATTGATCTGATCAGATCGCCGCTGCCCCGTTGCCTTTTGCGGTGATTGAGCGGACTCTTGTCGCGGAACGTCACGCAAGGAGGCACGGGTCATGACGATGAAGCCAATCCGCAGCCTGCTGACCGCCGGCGCGATCCTGGCGGTCACGGCATTCAGCGCATCCGCCGAGATGGTCTATCACCGCGGCAACACGGCCGATCCGGAGACGCTGGACCAGCACAAGACCTCGACAGTCTACGAGGCCAATGTACTGCGCGATCTCTACGAGGGACTGGTGGCGCAGGACGCGGCAGCCAGAACCGTGCCGGGCGTGGCCGGAAGTTGGACGCTGTCGGACGACGGCCGGCTCTACACGTTTTCCCTGCGCGATGACGCGCGATGGTCGAACGGCGATTCCGTCACGGCCAACGACTTCGTCTATTCGTTCCGCCGCATCATGACGCCCGAGACGGGCGCCAAATACGCCAACGTGCTGTTTCCCATTCTCAATGCCGAGAAGGTCTTCAAGGGGGATCTGCAGCCAGACGCTCTGGGCGTGCGGGCGAAGGATCCTTTGACGCTGGAAATCGAGCTTGAGGCGCCCACGCCCTATTTCCTCGATCTGCTGACCCACCAGACCGGCTTTCCGGTGCATCGCGCCACCATCGAGGCGCACGGCGGCGATTTCGTCAAGGCGGGCATCATGGTGTCGAACGGCGCCTACACGCTTGGGGAATTCACGCCCAACGCCCGCATCACGCTGCGCAAGAACCCGTATTTCCACGACGCGGACCAGGTCGCCATCGACACGGTGCATTTCTATCCCACCGAGGACCGCGGCGCGGCGCTCAGGCGCTTCCAGGCGGGCGAGCTGCATTCCAACAACGACGCGCCGACCGAGCAGGCCGCCTTCATGCGCGAAACGCTTGGCGACCAGTTCCGCGTCGCGCCCTATCTCGGCACCTATTATTACGCCGTGAAGGCGGACAAGGAGAAGTTCAAGGACGTCCGCGTGCGCCGCGCGCTGTCCATGGCCATCGACCGCGCCTTCATCGCCGAGGAGATCTGGGGCGGCACCATGGTTCCCGCCTATTCCTTCGTGCCGCCGGGCATCGGCAACTACGGCGAGCCGGCCTATGCCGACTACAAGGACATGGATCCGCTCGACCGCGAGGACGAGGCGGTGCGCCTTCTCAAGCAGGCCGGCTACGGTGAGGACAATCCGCTGGAGGTCGAAATCCGCTACAACACGGCGGAAAATCACAAGAACACGGCGGTGGCGATTGCCGACATGTGGAAGCCGCTCGGCGTCACCGTGACGTTCTTCAACTCCGACACCGCGTCCTATTACGCGCATTTGCGCGACAAGGGGATTTCGACGTCGCGCGGGCGGCGTGGATCGGCGACTATTCCGATCCGCAGAATTTTCTGTTTCTGGTGGAGAGCGACAATCCCGGCTTCAACTACGCCAACTATGCCAACCCGGAGTATGACGCGCTGATGGACGAGGCCGCGAAGACCATCGATCTGGAAAAGCGCGCGGAGATCCTCAAGCAGGCGGAGACCATCTTCATGCGCGACCTGCCGTATATTCCGCTGCTCTATTACGGCTCGCTCAGCATGGTGTCGGACAAGCTCCAGGGATGGCAGGACAATCTGCTCAACATCCACCCCACGCGCTACATGAGGATCATCGAGTAGGCGCGCGGCGAAAGGACGAGAGCCCATGCTGCGCTACGTTTTGGGCAGGCTGCTCTGGGCGGTGCCGACGCTGCTTGTCATCGTCACGCTGTCATTCTTCTTGATGCGCATCGCTCCCGGCGGACCGTTCGATCTGGACCGGCCGCTGGAGGCGAAGGTGATGGAGAACCTCGCGCGCGTCTATCAGCTCGACAAGCCTCTTTGGCAGCAATATCTGATCTACCTGCGGAACGTGGCGACGGGCGATTTCGGCCCCAGCTTCTTCTTCCGCGATTTCACCATCAACGAGCTCCTGGCCCGCAGCCTGCCGATTTCCATCCAGCTTGGCGTCTCCGCGCTCGCGCTGGCGTTGGCGCTGGGCGGCGCCATGGGCGTCTTCGCCGCATTGAGACAGAACCAGGGCCTCGACTACGGCGTCATGGCGGCGGCGACGATCGGGGTGACCATCCCCAATTTCGTCGTGGCGCCGGTGCTCACCCTCATGCTCGGGGTCTGGCTGGGCTGGCTGCCTGTCGGCGGCTGGGGGGAAGGGGCCTTCGTCAACCGGGTCTTGCCGGTGATTACCCTGGCGCTGCCGCAGATCGCCGTCGTGGCGCGGTTGACGCGCGGCTCGATGATCGAGGCGCTGCGCTCCGACCACGTGCGCACGGCCCGTGCCTATGGCTTGCCGGCGCGCTCGGTGGTCGTGGTGCACGCGCTGCGCAGCGCCATCCTGCCGGTGATCTCCTATCTCGGCCCCGCCGCCGCGGCGCTGCTCACGGGTTCCGTGGTGGTGGAGACGATCTTCGGCATTCCCGGGATCGGCCGGTATTTCGTGCAGGGTGCGCTGGCGCGCGATTACACGCTGGTGATGGGCACCGTGATCGTGATCGCCGTCTTCGTCGTGCTGTTCAACCTGCTCGTCGATCTGGCCTATGCGCTGATCGACCCAAGGGTGCGCCATGAGTAGCCTCCGCACTCCCGCATCGGCCGCGCCTCAGGCCGCCGGTGGCCGCTCCCTGTGGGCTGATGCGCGCGGCCGTCTTCTGGCCAACCGCGCCGCTGTCGCCTCCATGCTGGTGCTGGCATTGGCCGTCATCGCGAGCCTCATCGGGCCGATGGTCTCGCCGCACGCCTATGACGCCATCTATCGTGACTATGTGAAGGTGCCCGCGAGCCTCACAGCCTATCCGCACGAGGTCGAGATCGCGCCGATGGTGGAAAGCGCGTTGCGCCGCGCCCGCCTTACCATCGAAGAGATTTCGCTGAACGGTGATGCGATCAGCATCGCGGTTTCGTCGAACCGCGCGATTGATCCGCGCGTCACGCGCTATCTGGATCGCGGCGATCTGTTTGCCAACGCGCGTCTTGAGGACATCTCGCAAGACGGACTGCGGGCCACCTTGCGCGCCGATGTCACCCGTCACCGCTTTCTCTTCGGCACAGACGCCAACGGCCGCGATCTCTTCAGCAGGACGCTGGTGGCCGGCCGCGTCTCGCTGAGCATCGGGCTGCTGGCGACGCTCGTCGCCATCACCATCGGCGTGCTCTATGGCGCAACCGCGGGCTATATCGGCGGCCGCACCGACCGGGTGATGATGCGCACCGTCGACGTGCTCTATTCGTTGCCGTTCATCTTCATCGTGATCCTTCTGGTGGTGGTCTTCGGGCGCAATATCATCCTGATGTTCCTCGCCGTCGGCGCCGTTGAGTGGCTGGACATGGCGCGCATCGTGCGCGGCCAGACGCTGAGCCTGAAACGGCAGGAATACGTTCAGGCCGCGCAGGCCATGGGGGTGAGCAGCTCGGGTATCGTGCGTCGGCACATCATCCCCAACACGCTCGGACCGGTCGTGATCTACATGACGTTGCTGGTGCCCAAGGTGATCCTGCTGGAGAGCTTTCTGTCGTTTCTCGGCCTTGGCGTGCAGGAGCCGATGACCAGCCTCGGCGTGCTGATTTCGGAAGGCGCGCGCAACCTGCAGGGCGCGTGGTGGATGCTGATCTTTCCCTCGGTCTTTCTCACGGCGATCCTGTTCGCGCTGAATTTCATCGGCGACGGATTGCGCGACGCGCTCGATCCGAAGGACCGCTGAGATGGGCGCGCCGGTCCTGCGCATCGACAATCTGCACGTGGCGTTTGATACGCAGCAAGGGCCATTGGAGGCCGTGCGCGGGGTATCGCTGGAACTGGCGCGGGGCGAGACGCTGGCCGTAGTCGGCGAGAGCGGCTCGGGCAAGAGCCAGATGGTGATGGCGGCCATGGGATTGCTGGCGAAAAACGGCCGGGCCACGGGCTCCGTGCTGTATGGCGGGACCCAGCTTATCGGCCTGAGCCCGCGGGCGCTTAATCGCATTCGCGGCGCGAAGATCACGATGATCTTCCAGGAGCCGATGACCTCGCTCGATCCGCTCTACACCGTCGCGCACCAGCTCGTCGAGCTTCTGCGCCACCATGCCGGTCTCGGCCGCCGCGCGGCGCGGGTCCGCGCGCTGGAGCTGCTGCGCCTGGTGCGGATTCCCGATCCCGCGCGGCGGCTCGACAGCTATCCGCACGAGCTTTCCGGCGGCCAGCGCCAGCGGGTGATGATCGCCATGGCGCTGGCCAACGACCCGGACGTGCTGATCGCCGACGAGCCGACGACCGCGCTGGATGTGACCACCCAGGCGCGGATCCTCGAGCTGATCGCGGACCTCCAGCGGCGTCTCGGCATGGCGGTGCTGTTCATCACCCATGATCTGGGCATCGTGCGGCGTATCGCCGACCGGGTCTGCGTGATGCAGGACGGCGCGGTGGTGGAGACGGGCGATACGGCGCGGATATTCAATGCGCCCGCGCACGCCTGCACCCGCATGCTGCTCGATGCCGAGCCCAAGGGGCGCAAGCCGCCGGTGCCGCGCGATGCGCCGGTGCTGCTGCTGGCCGAGAACGTGCATGTCGCCTTCAGCCTGGGCGGCGGGCTCCTGACGGCTGCCCACGTGCTGAGCGCGGTGGACCACGTGAGCCTTGTCCTGCGCGAGGGCCAGACGCTGGGGCTGGTGGGCGAAAGCGGCTCGGGCAAGTCCACATTGGGCCGCGCGCTGCTGCGTCTGCTGCCCGCCTCGGGCCGCATCGCCTTCGAGGGCGCGGAGCTTTCCGCCCTGCACCGCAGTGATCTGCGCAGGCTTCGGCGCGACATGCAGCTGGTGTTCCAGGATCCGTTCGGATCGCTCAGCCCGCGCATGACTGTGGGCGAGATCGTCTCCGAGGGCCTGCTGGTGCACGAGCAGCAGCTCTCTCGCCGTCAGCGCGATGACCGCGCCTGCGCGGCGCTGCAGGAGGTGGCGCTCGATCCTGACGCCCGCAACCGCTATCCGCACGAATTCTCGGGCGGCCAGCGCCAGCGCATCGCGATCGCCCGCGCCATCGTCCTGAAACCGAAACTGGTGGTGCTCGATGAGCCGACATCGGCGCTCGACCGCACCGTCCAGACGCAGATCATGACGTTGCTGCGCGATCTCCAGGCCGCCCATGGCCTGACCTATCTGTTCATCAGCCACGACCTTGCCGTCATCCGGGCCATGGCGGACGAGGTTATGGTGATGAAATCGGGAAAAATCATCGAGCAGGGCACGCCCGACGCCATCTTCCAGCACCCGCGCGAGGCCTATACGCGCGAACTGATCACGGCGGCGGGATTGGATGCGACCTGAAAGCGCGACAGTCGGGCTACCGGTTTCCCTCTGCCGCCAACAACCAATCGACTGTGTGCTGGGCGACCTCATCAACTGTCGCCAAGCCTTGTTTGGCTCCCATGCGATGGCCCACGTCGAACTCCGCGAAGGAGTGTTCGCCGGGATGATGGTCCGCAAGGATCTTCGCGGACGCCGTCAGTGCCCATCGGTCGCGCCGGCCGGTGACCGTCAGCAGACGGCCATGGAAGTGTGAAATATCGTCCAGTGGATCGGCCGTCAGCAGACCCTTGAAGAAGTCAGATTTGAAAGCCCGTATCGTTCCGCCAACGCCGCGCCAGCGAACGATTTCGCCACGTTCGGCGTGCAAGCCTTTCGCAAGCGTTGCCGACCCCATGCTGCTTGTGTAGCTGGCGAGCGGATCGACAATCGGCGCCCACAACACGACGGACTTGATCCGGTCCTCAAACCGCCGCGCCAGTCGGGCGGCGATAATCGTGCCTTGGCTATGGCCGAGCACCGCAAGGCTGTCACGGTCGAGATCCGTGCGCGCCGAGAGCCAGCCGATCGCCGCCTCGGCCTCAGCAATGCGGCTGTCGAAGCTCGTGTTCGAGAAGTCACCGTCCGATCCGCCGCGTCCGCGCGGACTGATCCTGAGGCTGGCCATGCCGGCTTCCGCCCAGAGTTGCGCCGTGCGTGTGAACAGGCCTCTGCCGTCACCGTGGATGCGGGAGCCGTCACGATCACCGCTCGTCCCAGGCAGGATCAGCACCACGGGCGGCCGCGAAATGTGGCGCGGAATGGTCAGCGTGCCAACGACCTCCTGGTCGTCCACCAGGAAAGACACGGTCTGCTCGTCGGAGCGCTTCTGGTCTTCTTGTGCAGACACCGTCAAGGTGCCTTGGAGCGAAACCAACGCAAATACCAAACTGCCGAGACGGATTTTATGAAACCAAACGGACAAGTCAGGCCTCTCGTCGACGGAACGGACTTTCGCCCATTGTAGCGGAAGCGGTTGGGCGGTTGGTTTCTCTCTGTCGTTTTTGCTTTGCCGCTTGGAGTGGCATGGACGCGGGCAAGGACTCCAAGATGTTCCTGCCGCACCAGCGCCGCCTTGCCAGCGCACGAAACAATGCACCGTGACGCGATCAAACAGGCGAAACAGGGCACGCCCGACGCCATCTTCCAGCACCCGCGCGAGGCCTATACGCGCGAACTGATCACGGCGGCGGGACTCGCGTGAGCGCGTGTCAATGCGCGCGCTTTGCGGTAGAATGCGCCGTGCAAAGCGAGCCGGGAGGGCGCTATGTATGGCAATCAAACGCATCTTCATCACAAGCCGAGCGGGCACTGGCGCACGCGGGTCCTGATGGTTCTCGCCGTGACGCTGGCGGCGATCGTCATCTCCGGCGATGCGGCCGGCGCCGGCGGGACGTTCTGGGTCGCGCCGCCGGGACGGATCATCCTCGCCGAAACCCGCGACGAGTGCATCATGCGCTGCGTCGCCAACCGCGATCTCTGCGAGCGCTCATGCAGCGATCAGTTCGACCAATGCGTCGCCAACGGTGGTGACGACGGCAGCTGCGGCGAGATTTTCAGAGCTTGCCACGCGGAGTGCGGCGCGGTCGGGTTCAACCGCTGCGTCACCGAGCAGTGCTACACGCTGCCCAACTGAGACATGCGTCCGGATCCATCCTAAAAGCGTGCGCCGTCAGCCGGCGCGGCGGCGCGCCAGTTCGCGGTACAGCGCTTCCGGGCTGACGCCGATGTGCGCCGCGAAGCCGCGTTGTTCGCCCCTTGGCGGCAATCCGTCTCCGCTGAGCAGCAGCCACGCGTCGACGCGCTCGCGCACCGTCTTCAGCGACAGGATCTCGGCCAGAGCCCGGGCCTTCTGCACCTCGTGCGCCAGATGCCGGGTCCAGGCTTCCGCCAGCTCCGGCCTCTGCGCCATGGCAGCCTTCAGCCGGGCGCGCGGCACCGCCCGCACCATGGCCGGCGTCGCGGCGATCGCATCGCAATGATAGCGATCGGAAAATACGGAGGCCTCCGCCAGAATGCCACCGGGGTCCGCGCGCTGCAGCGTCAGCTCCAAGCCGTTCGGTTGGTGACGCACGAGACGCAGCGTTCCGGTGACGACGAGATAGAGCGCCGCGACAGGATCGGAGAGGCGAAACAGCGTCTCGCCCGCCGCGAGCGCCTGCTCGTGGCTGGTCAGGTCGGAAAGCTGTTCGAACAGGGGATGCAACATGATCGCTATCATGTGCGATCCGGCATCCCCATGGCAATCATTGTGGTGTGATGTCCCAACCGCCCGAGGTTTCCGATGATCCGTTTCGCCGTACCGGTGTTGTTCGCGCTTTCCGTCTCGCCTGCCTTTGCCGGGCAGACCGCGCCGTTGATGCCGCGCCATGACGGCGCGATGGACCACGCCGTGCATATGGCTCAGTCCGAACAGACCGCCGCGCCCGCGCCATTGGAGCCGGGGCAGGGGGCCTTCGCGGCCATCCAGGAAATCGTCGCGCTGCTGGAAGCCGACTCCGAGACTGACTGGTCTTCGGTCGACATCGAGGCCCTGCGACGGCACCTGATCGACATGAACGAGGTCACGCTGAATGCTCAGGTTTCCGTCGACCCCGTCCCCCATGGCACGCGCTTCACGGTGCGCGGCGAGGGGCGCACGGGCGACGCGATCCGCCGCATGGTCACCGCCCATGCCGCGACGATGGCCGGACGCGGTCCCTGGCGCTTCGAAGCAATCGAAACACCTGCCGGCGCGGCTCTGAGCGTTGTTGGCGACACGGATGCGGACGGCGAGAAGATCCGGGCGCTGGGCTTCATCGGCGTCATGGCGCAGGGCATGCACCACCAGCAGCACCATCTGGCGATCGCATCGGGCAACGCTCCGCATCACTAGCGGCTTTGGCTCAGCCGCGGATCGCGGCAACGAATGCCGTCGCCGCCTCGGACACCTGCCCGGCCGTCCAGCCGGGCTTGAACAGCGCCGAGCCGATGCCGTAGCCGCTGGCGCCGGCGGTCTTGAAGGTCGCGGCGTTGGCTGCCGAGACCCCGCCCACCACCAGCAGCGGCACGTCGTCGGGCAGCACCGCCTTCAGCGCCTTGACGCCCGCGGCGCCCGCGATGTCGCCGGGAAACAGTTTCAGCGCATCGGCGCCCGCGCGGATCGCGCGAAAGGCTTCTGAGGCGGTGAAGAAGCCCGGCAGCGAGATGAGACCCCGATGCTTGGTTTCCGCGATCACGCTCTCGTTGGTGTCCGGGGAGACGATGAACCGCCCGCCCAGGTCGTTGACGACGTTGACCTCGCCGACATCAAGCACCGTGCCCGCGCCGACCATGGCGTCCGAGCCCACCGCGTCGATCAGCGTGGCGAGCGCCTTGTGCGCATGCGGCCGGTTCAGCGGCACCTCGATGAGGCGGATGCCTGCGTCGATCAGCGCCCGTCCGACGGCGCCGGCATCAGCGGGTTGCAGGCCGCGCAGAATCGCGACCACGGGCGTGGCCGCAAGGTGGTGGGCGAATGTGTTTTCAAGAGTGCTCATGACAGAAGCTCCGCGTGTTGCGCCAAGGCCAGAAGGCCCGCGTGGGCGCAGGTCTCGCCGGACAGTATCGTGGCGGTGATGTCAAAATGTGTCAGTGCCAGACCGTAGCGTTTCGCCAGTTCGCTGCTGGCGATTACATACGCGGCGCCCGCGTCCGGGTCGAGCGACCGCATGCCGGCGATTTCCGCTCCGATCAGCAGCCCCGACAGGAAATTGTGCTGGCCTTCGCCCGAAAGCCCGTTGAGCAGGCCCTCGGTGCGCACGCCGAACAGAAGATGCGACAGGCCGCCGGGCGCGCGCGCCCGTTCGACGCCGGCGAGAAAGCTCGTCCCGTCGAAGGCTCCGGGCGTCATGGTGCGCGCCAGGAGCCCGTGGGTACCGAGAAGGTCGAACAGCTCGCCGGTCATCGATGTGGCGAATCCGGTGATCTGCCCGTTTTCAACCCGCGTCCATTTGCTGTGCGTTCCCGGCAGGACGATCAATCCTTGCTCGATGCTTTCGAGCGCCATGGCGCCCAGGATCTGGGTTTCCTCGCCGCGCATCACATCAAGCGCGCCGGAGGCGGCGCGGCAGACGACCCCCGGCACCACGAAGGCGGGTGCCGCGGCAAAGGGAACGCGTTGCAGTTTTCCGGCGATGGCGGAAAGGCTTGCGGGCGCCTCCACGTAGGGCGTCTCGATCCAGCCCTGCCTGGAGCCGATCATCCCGGCCATCAGCACGGGCGCATCGCCCAGCCAGGGGCCGAGCTTGTCGGCGAGATAGCGCTCGAAGCCGGTGGCCTCGCCGGTCATCTGCAGGATGCCGCCGCGCGGATCCTCGATCGCCTCGAGCACCGCCCCCGAGGCATCGAGCCGCGCGGCGCGAAACCGGGTCGTCCCCCAGTCCACGGTGATGATGGCGCTCATGGCTTTTTCTCCCAGGCTTCGCCGGTCATCGGGCGTTCCCTCCGGCCGTGGCGTCGCGGATCGCCTGCCAGATCTTCTCCGGTGTCGCCGGCATCTCGATGTGGCGGATGCCGCAGGGCTTGAGCGCGTCGACGATGGCGTTGATCACGCACGGCAGCGCGCCCACGGTGCCGGCCTCGCCCGCGCCCTTGACGCCGAGCGGGTTGGTGGCCGTGGGTACCGGATGGCTGATGACCTCGATCGACGGCAGGTCATTGCTGCGCGGCATGCGGTAGTCCATGAAGGAGCCGGTCACGAGCTGGCCGCTGTCCGCGTCATAGACGATGGCCTCGCCCACCGCCTGGCCGTATCCCTGCGCCACCCCGCCGTGGATCTGGCCCTTGACCAGCATCGGGTTGACCACGGTGCCCACGTCGTCGGTGACCACATAGGAGACGAGATCCGTCTGGCCGGTCTCGGGATCGATCTCCACCTCGCAGATGTGGCAGCCGTTGGGAAATGTTGCGTTTTCAGGCGCTTCCTTGACCTCCGAGGTCAGCCGGTCGGGCGCCCTTGCCGCGAGATCGTGCAGATGGATGGCGGCGTCCGTGCCGGTCACCCGGAAGGTGCCGTTGTCGAAGACGATATCCTCGATGCTGGCCTCCAGTTCCTCGCTGGCCAGCTCCAGTGCCTTGCGCTTGACCTCTTCGGCCGCGCGGTAGAGCGCCGTGCCGCCGGTGCACATGGTGCGCGAGCCAAAGGTGCCGACGCCGTCCTTCACCTGATCGGTGTCGCCGGTAACGACGGAAAGCCGGTCGTCGGCCAGCCCCAGCATCTGTTTGGTCATGCGCCGGAAGGTGGTGGAAAAGCCCTGGCCGCAGTCCTGGCCGCCCATCAGCAGTTTGGCGTTTCCGCTCTTGTCGAAGCGGATTTCCGCGAATTCCGCGAACGGCTTGCCGAAGGGGCCGCCGGCGATCTCGATCGGATTGACCAGTCCGATGCCGCGCAGCAGGCCGCGCGCCTCGCTGGCCTTCCGCCGGGCCTCAAAGCCATCCCAGTTGGCCGCTTGAAGCGTTTCCTCGAGAATCGCGGGAAAGTCGCCGCTGTCGTAGGTGTAGGTGAGGCCAGTCTTGAACGGCATCTGGTCCGGCTGGATCAGGTTGCGGCGGCGGATGTCGGCCCGGTCGATGCCCAACTCACTGGCCGCGATGTCGATCAGCCGCTCGATGGCAAACGTCGCCTCGGGTCGTCCGGCGCCGCGATAGGGCGTGGTCGGCTGGGTGTGGGTGTGCATGCCGTAGACCAGCGCATGCACGGCCGGCGTGCGGTAAACGCCTGCCAGGCCGCCGATATTGCCGGTGGAGGCCTGCGGCGTCATGCGGTTGAAATAGGCGCCCTGATTGGCCAGCGTCTCCACCTGCAGCGCCAGAAACCGCCCATTCCTGTCGAGTCCCAGCCGCGCGGTGGTGAGATTGTCGCGCGCGTGCGGATCGCCGAGGAAGGATTCATTGCGCGAGGCCAGCCAGCGCACGGGCCGGCCCAACTGCCGCGCCATCCACAGCACCAGCGGATACTCCGGCATCGGCGCGTTCTTCATGCCGAACGAGCCGCCCACGTCGTGGGTGACGACGCGGATCTTTTCCTTGTCGATGCCGCCGAGTTGCTTGGCGGTGTATTCGCGCACCGTATGCGTCGTCTGGGTGCCGAGGGTGAGCGTGTATTTGTTCGCCGCCGGGTCGTATTCGCCGATTGCGGCGCGCGGCTCCATGGCGCAGGCGGTCAGCCGGGAGATGCGAAACGTCAGCTCCACCACGTGATCGGCGGCGTCGATGCCGGCTTGCGTCGCGGCCGCGTCGCCCGCCTCGAAGCGGAAGCCGATGTTGCCCGGCACCTCGTCCCAGACCAGCGGCGCACCGTCCGCAAACGCCTTGGCGATATCGGTGACCGCCGGCAGTTCCTCGTAGTCGACCAGCACCGCTTCGCGGGCGTCTTCCGCCTGCTCGGCCGTCTCGGCCACCACGACGGCCACCACGTCGCCGACAAAGCGCACGCGCTCGTCCGCAAGCACGCCGTATCGGGTGATGAACATCGTCTCGCCGTCCGGCCGCTTGTGGCGCGGCGCGGGCTCGATGATGCCGAATCCCGCAGCTTTCGCGTCCTTGCCGGTGAACACCGCCAGCACGCCGGGCAATGCCAGCGCCTCGGCGCAATCGATGGAGAGGATCCGGGCGGAGGCGACGGGCGCGCGGACGATCGCCATATGCGCCTGATTGTCGAGCGCGATGTCGTTGGTGTAGCGGCCGCCGCCGGTCGTCAGGCGGTTGTCTTCTTCCCGGATCCATTCGGCGTTGGCCGTCTTGGCGTGAGCGGTTTCATTCCCCATGGGCATCAGGTCGACCTGTATTTTTGTGAGAGCTGCGAAGCGGAGGGCCTTGGATTTTATAACAAGGAAATCGATTGCGTACAGCGCCCGGCGTGCCGGTTCGGTCACCCGCCCGGACGATCCCGGCAGCGCGCTATGGTCCGGCGCCCGGATTTGTCCCCGGTGTGGCGGGTGCACGCGAAAATTTTTTGTCTCGTGTGGGGGGAGCGTTGTCCCCGGCGATCTGGCTACCGCAGGATCGGGCGGCACGGCCATTTCTTCTCCCCGCCGGGGAGAAGGTGGCGCGCACGCGCCGGATGAGGGGGCGGGGCTTGCGGCCCATGCTTGGCGGCGCCGACTGTGCCGGCCCTCGGCATGAGGAGTATGTTGCGCGCCTCGCTCTATCGGCACGTCATTGCCCGGCGTCAGTCCGGGCAATCCACTCTGACCTCTGCTTGTTGAGGCGCATGTGATTGGCCACGGACGATGGTCCGGTGATCGTCTGTCCGCCTTTTGGCTGTCGCGCTCAGAGTGGATACCCCGGACTTCGCCGGGGTATGACGTCGAGAGTTTGTGGAGGCGGCGAGTGCCAGTTGGGCCGTCCTGTTGATACTTGCGTTGCGTCACCCTGGACGCAATGCAGCATGAAATGGTGCTTTGCTGACCCGGGATGACGGCCGTGGGTGTGGTGCGCGTCGCAGTGTCTACGTGAAGACATGTGTGGGCCCGGAGACCGGCGGCACGTCACCTCTCCCATGGGGTGAGGTCGGCGCGACAGCGCCGGGTGAAGGGCGCAGGATTCCGCGCATTTCTAAAAACCCGAATCCCCTCACCCCAACCCTCTCCCTGAGGGAGAGGGGGCGGGTTCGACGAGGCTTCGCGTGTGTCGCCATCTCTTGGCACTGCGTGGCGGTGGTGCAGGACAATCCCCGTTCTGGCGGCGGTCGATCGGGCGGCAGACGGTGGAATATCACGCCGATCAATCCCCGTCGCCCTGGGCCGTGCTATTGTTCCGGTCATCGTCGCGGACATAGGCGTGCTTGTGCCGGCAAGGGCGCCTTTCATGGCGACGCCGGTACCGACCTCGATACAGCGCGGCCGCCGGGCGGCGAAGGCGTGCGCGGGACTATTCCGCCGCCTCCTTCTCCGCGTTCCCGGTTGCGGCGTTGGCGCGGCAGACCGCCAGGCGGCAGGGGTCCCAGGTGTGGTCCTCGGCGAAGCGGTCGACGGCGGCGTCGATCAGCATGCGCACCTTGCGCGGCACATGCACTCCGGGCGGGCGCACCGCGTGCAGGGCTGCCTCGGGCAGCGGATAGTCGGTGAGCACCGGTACGAGGCTGCCGGAATGAATTGCGTCGGAGCACAGGAAGGTGGGCAGCGCGGCGAGGCCGAGACCGTCGGTGGCCCAGCGCAGGATCGCCTCGCCGCTGTCGGCGCGCAACCGGCCCTGCGGATGGACGGACACCCATTTGCGGCCCGCCTTGAAGCGCCACTCGGCGACCGTCGCGCCGGAGTAGATCAGGCACTCGTGGCGGTTGATGTCGTCGGGCTGCTGTGGCGTGCCGTGCGCTTCCAGATAGGCGGGGCTGGCGACGACCGCGGTATAGACCGGCGCGATGCGCCGCGCGACGAGGCTTGAATCCTTCAGCCGGCCGATGCGCAGCGCCACGTCGAATCCGTCGCCGACGATGTCGGTGATACGGTCGGAATAGGCGGCGTCGATTTCCAGCCGCGGGTGGCGCTGCGCGAGTTCGGCCAGCAGCGGCGCCATGTAGCGCACGCCGAACGACAGCGGCGCGGACAGGCGCAGCCGTCCGGACAGTCCGTCGCCGCGCTGCTGCACCGCGTCGCGCGCCTCCTGAAGATCGGCCAGAATACGCTCGCCGCGCGCCTTGAATTCCAGCCCTGCGTCGGTGGCCGAGATGCCGCGGGTGGTGCGGCTCAAGAGCCGGGTTCCCAGATCCTCCTCCAGCCGCGCGATGCGCCGGCTGATGATGGATTTCGAGACGCCGAGCTGGGCGGCGGCGCGGCTGAAGCCGCCGGTCTCCAGCACCACGATGAGGCTGCGGATGTCGATGAGGTCGGACATCTGGAGTGGTTCCCTATAACAAGGAACTGCTCGCGCCATTCCTGAGCTTGATGACAAACCGCCTCCGCGATCTTCGTCATACTCGGCCTTGTGCCGAGGATCCATTCTTTTCAATGGCTTATGGATGCCCGGGACAAGCCCGAGCATGACGAACGAGAGTTCAACGGCTTTGTCAGAAGTCTGAGGAATCGCTCTGGCTGTTCCCTTTAAGTCAACAATGTAGTGCTGAACATAGGGCTATTGATGCGCATTTTGAACCACTAGTTTGAGGCTCAGGATTTCAACAGAACCTCTCCCAAGGTCAAGGTGCTTCAAATGACGAACGTTCTCGTGCTCAACAGCTCCGTGTCAGGCGACACGTCGGTCTCCCGCGAGCTGGTGAATGACGCCATCACCCGGCTCAGCGGCGCCAGCGCCGACGTGACCCTGCGCGATCTCGGCGCCGAGCCCGTGCCCCACCTCTCCCAGGACGCGGTGGCCGCCATTCGCGGCGGCGTGACGGCGAATGCGGCGCAGGAAGACGCGCTGGCGCTGTCGGATGCGCTGGTGGCCGAGCTGCTGGCCGCAGACACGCTGGTGATCGGCGCGCCGATGTACAATTTCGGCATCCCCTCGCAGCTCAAGGCCTGGTTTGACTACGTGCTGCGCCCGGGCATCGCATTCCAGTATTCCGAGGCCGGCCCCAAGGGCCTGCTGACCGGCAAGCGCGCCGTGGTCATCGAGACGCGCGGCGGGCTGTACAGCGAAGGCCCGGCGATGGCGATGGACAGCCAGGAGCCGCATCTGCGCAACATGCTCGGCTTCATGGGTATTTCGGACGTGACCTTCGTGCGCGCCGAGAAGCTGGCGTTTGGCGATGACGCGAAGGCCGCCGCGCTGGCCTCCGCCCGCGCGCAGCTCGACGCGATCGCCGCGTAAGGACGCACCGCACCTGAGGCGGGGCTTTCCGAACACGATCGAATATTGAAGGGGCGGGAAACCGCTCCCTTTTTGCGTTGCGCTTGATGCGGTGCGGCCCCTATCAAGGGACGGCCGGTCGCGCGAGGCCGGCCGCAACCGGGAGCCGAGCGTGAGCGCATTGTTTGAGGAACTGGACTACCGCCCGACGCCGATCGGCGCGCTGATCCTGCGCCGCCGGCGCGAGCTGCGCCTGGATGTGGACGTGTTCGAGATCAAGCTCGGCGAGGAGCACCTGATGTCGAGCCTGTTCACGGCCTCGGAGATCGCGCTCGCCGATCTGGGCCTGAAACAGCTTGATCATCAGGGACTTGACGTGGCCGTAGGCGGTCTCGGCCTGGGCTATACGGCGCAGGCGGTTCTGGCGCATGCGTCTGTCGCCTCGCTCGTCGTCATCGACGCGCTGGAGGCGGTGATCGACTGGCATCGCGAGGGCCTTGTGCCGCTCGGGCCGGAACTGACCAATGATCCGCGCTGCCGGTTCATCCATGGCGATTTCTTCTCGCTGGCGGCCTCAAGCGAAGGTCTTGACCCGCAAGCCCCCGGCCGGACGTTCGACGCGGTGCTGGTGGACATCGACCATGCGCCGGATTTCTGGCTCGATTCCGCCAACGCCGCATTCTATGGCCGCGAGGGATTGCAACGCTTTTCCAGACACTTGAAGCCCGGCGGGATCTTCGGCCTGTGGTCGAACGATGCGGCGGACGCACGCTTCACATCCGTATTGGCGGAGGTGTTCGACGATGTGCGCGCGGAACCCGTCACGTTTGACAATCCGCTACGCGACGTGACCGAGACCCAGACGGTCTATCTGGCGCGCAAGCGCGCCTGAGCACCGTGAGCAACCTGTCAGACTATTTTCGCGCTTTTTGAGAGTTATTTGACGGTTTCTAGAGTCGAATTCGAGATGGATTTGAATGGAATTCGAAACGGATTTGACGCCCAGCGCGCAGCAGGACCCGGGAGACGAAATGGCGTTCCGAATCCGCATTCTCTACACCGGCGGCACCATCGGCTGTGTCGGCCGTCCTCTGGCGCCGATGT
Organism: Breoghania sp. L-A4; assembly: GCF_003432385.1. Taxonomy (NCBI): domain Bacteria; kingdom Pseudomonadati; phylum Pseudomonadota; class Alphaproteobacteria; order Hyphomicrobiales; family Stappiaceae; genus Breoghania; species Breoghania sp. L-A4. The sequence goes on from NZ_CP031841.1 coordinate 1,346,728, forward strand.
CCGGGCCGGAGTTTCGCGACGCGTTTGAGGCGCTGATCGCGCCCGCCATCGCGCAGGCCCATCCCGACGCGGTCCTCAGCCTCGCCTGGCTGACGCCGGCGCTCGACAGCTCCAACCTGCAGCCCGCCGACTGGACGGTGATCGCGCGCCACATTCTCGGCGCGCCCGGGGAGGCGATATTTTCGGAGCACGACGCCTTCATCGTGCTGCACGGAACCGACACCATGGCCTGGACGGCTTCGGCGCTGTCGTTCCTGCTCACCGGTGTGGACGCCAACGGCGCGCCCGAGGCGCCGCTCGACAAGCCGGTGATCCTGACCGGCGCGCAACGGCCGCTGTTTCACCGCGATGACGGCGGCCATTCGGTGGTCGCCAACACCGACGCCCTGCGCAACCTGCTGGGCGCCGTCGCCTGCGCGCGGGCGGGCATCGCCGGGGTGGGGCTTTATTTCAACGACACGCTGTATCAGGGCAACCGCGCGCTGAAGACCAGCACCGCGGATTTCAACGCGTTTTCCAGCCCCAACGCGCCGCCGCTGGCGCGCCTGGGCATCCGGCTCGAGACCCTGAGCGCGGCGCCCGGTGGCGGCCTGGCGTCTGGCGGCCCGGCATCAGGCGGCCCGGTGTCCGGCGATGCGCTCGCCCGCGCGCAGGCGCAACTGGCGCATGCGGCCAAGACCATCGATGCGCGCGACGTGGCCGTGGTGCCGGCGTCCCCCGCAAGCGCCGCCGGGCCTCTGGCCGCCATGCTCGAGGCGCTGGCCGAAAGCCCCCGGCTGGGCGGGCTGCTGCTGCTGGGCTACGGCAGCGGCAATCTTCCCACCGACCGGCCGGACGATCCGCGCGCGGGCGCGGTGTTCCGCGCGCTCGAACGCGCGCATGAGGCCGGCGCCGTGCTGCTCGCCGGCACCCAGGTGACCGCCGGCCGCGTCACCGCCGGCACCTACGCCGCCGGCACCTGGCTGGCGGACGCCGGCGCCATCTCCCCGCGCGACATGACCGTGCCGTGTGCCCAGGCCAAGCTGCTGGTCCTGCTCGCCTTGCGCGATGCCGACGGCCGCAACTGGACGCAAGGCGACATCGAGACCCTGATGGGCAAGCCGATCGCGGGGGAGATCAGGTAGGGAAGTAGCGATCGCCAGGTACCGACGCCCCGCGGTTGGCGGCGGATGGGGGCGGGAAGTGGGCGTTCGCGGCGGAATGAACAAACGGCAGCTCTGCGGACAAAGCGGATCGTCTCAAGGGCACCAAATTCAGACTCTTCATGCGCTCTCACGATGAGACGCTGACCTTGGGTCAGGGCATATGAATTTGGCGAAGGTGTGAGACGACGTTTTGAGCCAAGTCAAAAAAAATTGCGCCAGTATGTGTGATAATCCCGAAATAATTTGAAAGGAGTTTAAAGGGCATGGTCGAAAATACGGTTGTTCAGGGCTCCGACCATCGCTTTAGACTTATCAGAGGGAGACAAAGCCATGTATAAAAACATCCTCATCCCAATTCTCATCGATGAGCTTCACGATACACAAGCATCTTATCTTGTGGCGCGTGCCCTGGCGGACGAGGACGCAAACTTCACCGTACTGCACGTAATGGAGGCGGTACCAGGCTTTGTCGCATCCCAAATACCCAGTGATCTTTTGGCCAAGTCGCGCAGTGAGGCTGAGAAGGCCTTGAAACAGTCCGCCGCTGCATTGCCTGGAGCGTCGACGTGCCTCATGTCCGGGCATGCGGGACGCTCGATCGTCGAGTATGCCAATGAGAACGCAATCGACTGCATCATAATGGCCTCGCACAGGCCGGGACTCGAGGACTTCTTCCTCGGCTCAACCGCCGCCAGAGTGGTGCGCCATGCCCGATGTGCGGTGCACATTATCCGCTGAATTGAACATTCGATTGCCCGAAGCAACTTCCGCTTCGGGCGGGGAGCGGACGGATGCTGCAGTCCAAGCCAAGGTCTGCTGTGCGAACCAAGCTGCCTCAGCTCAAGCGCATAGTGTCCCACGTTCGGAGACTACGGCATGGCTATACCATGGCAAACGCGAATATGATTCGGCGACAGGTCGACGTTGAATGCAAGGCAACCAAGTAAAATCCGACTACTTTAGTCAAGATCCGCTGGCTAGACGGGGTGAAAAATGCACTACTTACCCACTGCATTTGCGCAGCTTTTCTTTTCGTGGAAGCTATATCACTATGCTCTTGAGGGGAAAATAGACCGTGAAGGCTTGGACTCCGAAATCACATTTAAAAGCGAAGATCAGAGCCAAATCTTTGTTTTGCCGGCTCGAATTTTTGACAACGAAAATGACTTCATACTCGCATTCGAAAATAATCTGACAATTGCCTTTGGCGCGGCGGCAATCACCCTCGATAGGGCTAGGTACGAGGCAGGGTACGACTTACCCAACCCAATACGATCCGAAAACGATCAGTGTATTGCGCTGTGCTATCAAATTCGGTGTGCATTTGCGCATGACATTGCAGAACCCCGATGGAAAATCAAAGAGCGCTACCGTCGCACCTACGAATTCGGCGGTATACAGATAGACCTCACAAATCTGGATGGAGCGGTCTTTGGTTATCACCAGATCGGTGGCCCGGGCAGATTGATTGCGATCAAAGACTATGCAGTAGTCAATGATTTGGTTGGTAAGCGAGTTAGGTAGGGTAAGGAGCATGGCCTATCGTTCGCAAATCCGGGGTGAATTTATTCGGCGATATTCGGAATGCAAGGCCGCTTATTTGGAAACATCTTGGCGGATGATTCATGAGCGTGACGTAAAACACAGAGCTTTGAATACCGAATTCGGCTACCCAGAGCCTGACGGATCTTTCGGCATTGGGTGCAAGTCCTCTGTCGATCAAGAATACAAACGCCGGTATGACGAGATCGAAAGCCGTTTTCGCAAACCTTATGACGACCAACTTCCAGCGCTCCACCGTTGGGCGTTGGAAAACAGTATGTCCGTATATGAGTGCCTATTGATGGACGATATTTGGGACGATGATTTGAAGGCACTGGCCAAACTCTCAACCATGGAAGAAGACTGGCAGTTTCAACCGATCATAGCGAAAGCGCGCTTTATGGTGGCTCGTTGGAAAGAAGAACACGTTGTCGGAGAGATTCAGCGGCGAGTGAAAATCGAATCCTCGCATTTTCACTATGCCGCCGCGCGCTGCCGCAATCTCTTGGGGCTGAAACCATGGGATTTGGCAGCCCAGAAGGCGATTTTCGACTACGGTAAGGAGTGGAAATCTGCGCTGGAGTTCGCCTTTGGCAGCTTGACAGCCGCCTGATCTTTTAGCCAGAATCCGGGTGGTCCAATGAAGCGGTGGCCTGCCTTCATTATTTCACTACAATCGGATGAAATGTCGGCTTCGGGCTCGAAGTAGTCAATCGTTGCACTGCGCAGCAAGGTCCGCAAAGGCCCGAAACCATCAATCATCGTGTGCTTGAAAACGGCAGCGCACCAGAGGGCATCCTATGCGCTGTGCGCGGCGCCTGGTTGCCTGGTCTCTTCAGTGCCGCGATGCCGGCTTCTGGCGATCTGGGGAATGCTCGACGGCTTTGCCCGGGATCACGACCCGGGAATGCTTGCGGTGCTCATGGAGGGAGACGTGGTTCGGGAAAATTCCGGTCGGTGAATGCGCCGGCGGTGACGCCCGGCCATCCTTCCCCGGTCATCCTTCAATCTGTCCACTCAACCTTCCTTCCACGCCAATTTGGGAAAGGAGGCCTCGGCCATGGGACGAGCATTGCCATCAAGGAAGTCGGAGCCGCGCGATGCGGCCTGCAAGCTCGCCCGGCAGCGGCATTTCGCAGCATTGAACGCGCCTGTGCCCGCCTCTGATCTGGTGTCCTTTGGCTGTACCCTCAAGATACAGCCAAAGTGATCTCCGGTTGTGTCCGCGCCGACAAGAAAACCAGATCGGCATCATTCGATCCGGTGCGGATGCATCAGACCTTTATGCCGAACAGTTTTTCGGCATTTCGGAACGCGATTTTTTCCTTGGCCTCGCGTGGCAGATCCACGGCCCGAAACCAGTCGGTTCCTTCCTTCATGTTCACAAACGGGTAGTCGGTTGCAAACATCACCCGATCTACACTGATGTACTTCAGCAAGAGATCGAGCAGTTCATCCTGGAAGAATGCGCTGGTTGTGAACCAGAAATTGTCATGGAAATACTGCTCGAACGGCTTGTCCAAGCTGTTTTCGGTCACTTCGCTCATCTTTTCCACGATACGTTTGTAGAAGAACGGAAGGCCCTCTCCCATGTGGCCGATAATGATCTGCAGTTTGGGAAACCTGTCGAATACCCCGGACGTGATCATTCGAAGGCATTGAGTAACGACTTCCTGGTGCCATCCATATGCCACGATGCTAAGAACCTGGTCCTGGAACTCCGTCTGATATTCCGGCCGCATATTGCTGTAGTAGATCTGGAAAACGTCGTCAGGCGGGATGCCGGGATGGATGTATATCGGCACATCAAGGGCTTCGGCACGCGCGAGCACGGGCTCAAAATCGGGATGATCGAGAAATTTCTTCCCGATGATTCCATTGGTCAGGGCTCCCAGGAAACCATCTTCCCGAACTGCGCGCTCCAGTTCGTCCGCTGAGGCCTCCGGATTCTGCAACGGCAAGGTTGCAAATGCCTGGAACCGCCCCGGATAGGTGGCCATCGGTCCATCGACAAGCAATTTGTTGAGACGATACGCAAAGTCGATGCCCTCCTGACCTGGGACATTCTGCACACCTGGCGTATGGGCGGAGAGGATTTGAACGTTGATCCCCGCCTCATCCATTGCGCCGATGCGGCGCGGGCCGAGTTCGGCAAGACCAGTATCCTCGAGGAACAGCCTGTCGTTCAGCACCATCAACTCGTGGGTGGAAAAGGTCTCTTCCGTGCCGATAAACGGCAGGTCCTGGTCCCGCAACGAGATGTCCGAGATCTCTGTCGCCGCGGCCTTGGAGATAATGGCAGGCGCGGACAATCCGGCACCAACACCGAGCGCGGCCGCGCCGCTTAGAAAGTTGCGGCGTCCTATTCCAAGGTGCTTCAGGGGTTTCGCGATTGGCTTCATATCAGTTTCTGCTCCGATGTTGGTGTTGCGCAGTATGGGTGCGGATTTCGCTTGGCGGAGACTTCAATTCGAGCCCGAGAGGCCGAGTGGGTCCTTCCGCAAGTACCGCTACGACGGCGTAGATCCCGGGCGATGCCTCTATCGGCAGAATGGTGTCTGCAAGATCTGGCTCATGTTCATTCAGGCAAGCAGAGACGTCTGTGCCAGGGCGCCACCTTTCCGCTGTTGACGCTGACTCCAACGTTGCCGGCGGCACTTGCCGTTTCGTGCTCCACGTTTGCGTGAAGGGTGTGCGTCGCTGCTGATTTGGCGGGCTGAGCGCTACGCGTGCTCATGCCTGAACAGGACGCTCTCGACCAACCCTGTTCCTAGAAGCGATAGCCCAGAACCAGCATGGACTTCGGCTGGACCTTTTGCTTCACGAGAGGGCTGTCCGCGGCGTCCCCCACCAGAAATCCGACTTCCTGTTCAGCGCGGACCATCCAGTTTTCATTGAACATGTAGGTCGCGGACACCGAGAGATCGATGCTTTTCACGCCCGAATCCGGTTTGTATGCCTTGTATCCGGATCGTGCGGCCTGAGCCGCGGTGACGCCAAAATAGGATTCCATGTAGTTCTTGTCGGCGAAGGTCGCGGAGGCGCCCGCGCCAAGCATCAGCTTTTCATTGACCGGTTGCGTGAATTCGGCACCGACCGTGCCCAGGAGCCCGTCGCTGCCACCAATGGTCTTGTCGAAGGAGACGAAAAACTCGGCCGGTCCGTAGCTGAACGTCGTCTTGCCGCCGACGGTCACGCCGCCATCGACGTCGCCCATCCCGCGCAGAGCTTTTGCATCCTTTTCCTTGCGACCGAAGTCGTAGCCGGCCTTCACATCGAACCGGAACGGACCCCGTTCATAGGCCTTCAGCTCGACGCCGGTCGGATCAATCGTCAATCGATCGAAGAAGGTCGCCGAGACGAACGGAAGCGGCGAAACTTCCATTTCATCGCTTCCCTCATATTTGGGCTGATACATCACGCCGGCGCCGATCATGACCTCCCAGTTGTGAAGCTTCTGGCGCACAGGGAAAGCAAAGCGCCGGGGATCGGGCATGCGCGGTACGGCAGCCGGACCGGAATCCGGTGATGCATCGGCGGCGTAGACAAGCGATGGCATGAGCGACATGACGAGTGCGATGGGAACTGTTCCGCGCGCTGCGGACTTCGACTTGCGAAACATGAAATCTCCGATCCTTGCCTTCACACATTTGCCCGCGCAGGGCTAAATCTGAAAAGGCGGTTTTGAGGCCTCTCTTGTGCCACGACGCGGACCGCCGGAATGTTTGCTTGTGTGAAGTTTTGTTGCGGGCCGGCCCGAAAGAGGCGGGATCTGAAACAAATTTTAATATTTCCGCATCCAAAGAAGATGCGCCGCCGTGCTATTCAAAAAATGGACAGAGTGTCGACGGTGAAGGGAGCCAGAGCGTGTCGGACGCCTCTCGAATTCTGATCGTCGAGGACGACACACCGATCGCCGGCATGCTGCGCGACAGCCTTAACGAAAGTGGAATGATCGCGGAGATCGCCCGGGACGGCGTTGCAATGGATGCGTGCATGCGGGCATCCAATTTCGACCTGGTGATCCTTGATGTCATGCTGCCTGGCGAAAGCGGCCTCAGTCTGTGCCGGCGGCTCAGGGTTACGACGGATATTCCCATCGTCATGCTGACGGCAGCCGATGCGGAAATTGACAGGATCGTCGGTCTCGAGATTGGCGCCGATGACTATGTCACGAAGCCATTCAGCGTGCGGGAGCTCATCGCGCGGATACGCGGCCTGCTGCGGCGCGCGGCCTTGCCTTCGCAAAAGGATCCGAGACAAAGGCAACTGCGTTTTGACGGATGGTTCGTGGATCCCATTCGACGGCAGCTCTACGATCCAACCAACGCACGCATCGGCTTGACGACGCATGAGTTCGATATCCTGCTTGCCTTTTGCCGAAACCCCGGCCGCGTTCTGACGCGAGAGGAACTCTTGGGGGTCACCCATGCCGGTCTGGCCGGTCCAATCGAGCGCAGCATTGATGTTCATATCAGCCGACTGAGGCAAAAGATCGAGCAAGACGTCCGCGACCCCGTTGTTATCAAGACCATCCGTCTCGGCGGCTACATGTTTACCGCGAATGTCGAGGAACTATGAGGCTGACGCGTTTCCTGCCCATCACGATAAGAGGCCAGATCACGCTCATCATTGTCATGGCGCTGATCGTTGTCGGCGTCGTCGGCAGAGTATTGGAGCAGTTGGCAAGGAATGCCGCGCCGGACATTGAAGATATCGCCATGCGCGTTGACACGATGGCGGAACTCCTGAAAAACTCCGCACCGGGCACACGCGAGGCAATTCTTTCGTCATCGCGCGCTGCCGGTTGGCGTTTCTCGCTGGAACCCTTTTCGGTCAGCGAGACCTTCACCGGACCGTCGGAACCTGAAGGCGCGCTGGCCATGGCCGTCGACTGGTTCTTTCCAACCGATCACATGCTCCTGCCCGTGGGAGGCTGGCGTACCTTCTGGAACGGGGAGAGAGTGATTGCATCAAAGGTCGACGACTCCACGCTCCTCATCTTTTCCGGTTTTCCGGATACGATCCTGAACAGTTCGATCCTGAACGAGGGCCCATATTATTCTGTTGCCATCGTCGTCCTGATCGCCTTCTTTTTCATATTCGCCATTCGCGTCATAACCGAGCCGATCAAGCGGATTTCCGAAGCGGCCGCGCATTCGGACATTGCAAACAGCACGGAGATTTTCGAAGAACGCGGACCCGTCGAGATCATTGCGCTCGCCCATGCTCTCAACGCGATGCGAAGCCGGATACGGGTGATGGTCGAAACAAGGACACGGATGCTGCGGGGCATTGGCCATGATCTTCGAACCCCGTTGACCCGGTTGCGGCTTCGCGCCGATCGCATGGAGGAAGGCCCGGTGCGCGAGGGACTGTTGTCTGACGTCATGCGCATCGACAGCCTCCTGAACGAAGTCCTGAAATACCTCAGGGAGGACTATGCGACCGAACCCATACAACGTGCTGATGTTGCCAGCCTGCTGCAAACCGTTTGCGCGGAGTTCAGCGATGTCGGCTTCCGGGTCCGGTTCGAGGGGCCCAATCGGACGATCATCGATTGCAAACCACTGGCCATCATGCGCGCGGTGACCAACCTTTGCGACAACAGCGTCAAGTTCGCGACTGAGGTCATTGTCAGTCTGCGAAACGGCGAGGCGGGCTGCGAGATCTTTGTCACCGACAACGGACCCGGAATTCCAGACCATTTGAGAACGCGGGTTTTCGAGCCGTTCTTCAAGGGAGAGGATGCGCGGACGCAAGGGCAGGAAGGTTTCGGGCTCGGACTTTCTATCGTCTCCGATATCGTGCGTGCTCATCACGGCACCGTCTCTCTCGCAGACAACGCGCCGAGCGGTCTGATTTTTCAGATCCTTATCCCAAGCCATGTCCACACCGGGGCCACGATCGAGGCAAAGAGGCCCTCGCCTGGTGTGAATTGAAAATACAACCGCCTTGGCTGGGCCAGGTGTCCACTTGTCCTTCTTGGCTTGCGAATGACATGGCGGCTTCGATGGGTCTGCGGCCCGTGTCGCGATACCCCAGATGTGGGCGCCCGGTGTTGCAATGGATGAGCCAGGCGTCGGGATCGGCCCGCAGGACTTCGACCCTCTCATGGAATGTCTCGCGCATCTCCATGGTGGTCGTGCCGTCATTGCGCGTCCGGGGCATGACGTTGACAGTCTTGTGAAAGCGATCGCGGCGGGTCGGTCACCCACGGTCCGAGCGGGCTAAAGGGATCGGATGGTCCGCCCTTGAGACGGCGGCGCGCGATGGAGCGCGCGGGGATCAGGAACGCTCGGCCAATGCGCCCGCGTCGGTCAGAAGGCCTGAGGCGAGCTGCTCGAATGCCGCGACGGCCTGCTCCAAAACCTCGCGGGGTGCGTCGCTTGCCGCAACCCAGAGCGCGGCGTTGAGGGCGGCGCCGTTCAGAAGCCGGGCGGCGGCTTCGATGGCGACCGGCTTGATCGCGCCCTGCGCGGCCAGGGTCTCCAGGGTGTGCATCGTGGCGGCGAGACACTTGTTCTGGCTTGGCCAGTGCGACGGGTCTCCGAGCACCGCCGGGCCGTCCAGGAGCACAATGCGCCGGATCTCGGGGTCCATGGCCGCCTCGATATAGGCCGCGCCTTCGGCGAGAAGCTTGTCCCAGTCGCTGCCGCCCTGGCGCTCCGCTTCCGCCATGGCGCGCGCCGCCATCTCTCCGTCGACCTCATCCACGACAGCCGCGAGAAGGCCGCGCTTGTCGCCGAAATTGTGATAGAGCGCGCCGCGCGTCAGCCCGGCAGCGGCCGTCAGGTCGTCCATCGAGGTGGCCGCATATCCCTTCTCGGTAAAGGCTTTCCGCGCGGCCACGATCAGCTTGGCGCGGGTTTCTTCCATCATCTGAGCGCGTGTGGCGGCCATCATTCCTCCTTGCGGGCGCATGTCTCGACTATTGACATACGAGGCGTATGTGAATTACGTCGCATACGTATCGTATATGAAACCGCCTCGCGAGGCGACCCACCAAGAGGACGACCGACATGCATCGCAACGAACCCGTTTTCCCAGCCAATCGACACGCCCTGTATGAACAGCATGGCTATTCCGCCGCGATCCGGTCCGGCGACCTGCTCTTCGTATCCGGTCAGGTCGGCAGCCGCCCCGACGGATCGCCGGAGCCCGACTTCGCGAAACAGGTGCAACTGGCCTTCGACAATCTCCTGGCCGTGCTGGAAGCCGCGGGATGCGGATTGGGTGATATCGTCGACGTCACCACGTTCCACACCGACCCCGAAGCCCAGATCGGGGCCGTCATGGAGGTGAAGAGCCGCGTCTTCGCCGAACCACCCTTGCCGAACTGGACCGCGGTCGGCGTTACCTGGCTTGCCGGGTTCGACTTCGAGATCAAGGTCATCGCCCGCTGTCCCGCGGCGTAGAGCGTTTCCTTGTTAATTGGGATCAATTCTGTTGGTCCAAACCGGTTCGATCCGCGAGGAAACGGGCGAACGGCGTAGCCCATGCTACGGCGGAGGCCGTTGACGCGGCGGACGGCCGGTTTCGACCAACCCTTTGGGCGGGATGAATTTTCCCGATTATCGGCGAGGCCCGTCTCGGCCATATCCGCGATATGCCCTTCGCCAATCCTCTTGATCCTCGACAAAATTCATCTCCGCAGAATGGTTCTATTTAACAAGGAAACGCTCTAGAAGGCCGCCGGCGCGGCCGCGATCGCTGCGCCGGCGGCTTTCATCGAACCCGCGCCGGCTCGCGAAAGGCGAATTGCCATCCGCGCCATGCTTCGGTTAGTCTACTGGCAAATAGAACAAGTGATCCGCGTATCAGCGGTGCCCTAGGGAGGGGCAACGCATGCTTATCCTGATCGTCGACGACCACCCGTTGGTCTGCGCGGCGCTGGAGGCGACGCTCAAGGCGGCGTATCCCGGCGGCCGTTTCATCCAGGTGCATTCCGCCGCCGGCGCCATGGAGATCGTGCGCCAGCGCGACGACATCGATCTCGTGATGCTGGATCTGAAGCTGCCCGACGTGGACGGCTTCAACGGCTTGCGCGATCTGCGCGCCACCGCCCCCAAACTGCCGGTTCTGGTGCTCTCGGGGCTGGACGACGCGCGGCTGGAGCAACTGGTGCGCACCTATGGCGCGCTGGGCTTCCTCAACAAGAAGGCCTCGGCCCAGGAGATCGTCGGTGCCGTGCGCTCCGTGCTCGCCGGGGAGACCCATTTCGCGCTCTCGGATCTCGAAAGTTCCGACAGCGACGTGATGCAGACCGCCCGCGTCATCCAGACGCTGACGCCGCAGCAGTCCACCGTGCTGCGCATGCTCGGCGAGGGGCTGCTCAACAAGCAGATCGCCTACGAGCTGTCGATCAGCGAGTCGACCGTCAAGGCGCACGTTTCCGCGATTCTCAAGAAACTCGACGTCTCTTCGCGCATGCAGGCCGTGCTCATGGCGCAGGGCGGCGTGTTCGACCAGGCCATCGGGCTTACGCCAAAAGGCGAGGAACGCACCGGGACCTATTCGAGGTAGGGGCGGACCCTCATCCGGCGCTGCGCGCCACCTTCTCCCTGGCAGGGAGAAGGGAAGGGGTTGCCGCCGAGCGCTGCGTCTGCCGTATCCGCCCCCTCTCCCTTCAGGGAGAGGGTGAGGGCGGCGAGGTCAGACAGATACGGATAGCGTTGACCCCCCTCATCCGGCGCTGTGCGCCACCTTCTCCCCGGCGGGGAGAAGGGAAGGGCTTGCCGCCAGGGCCTGCATTTGGCCTTGATATCGTGCCGTCATTCATCTCCATCGTGCCATTCCCGTGACGGCGGGCCTGCAGGACCCGCAGGCCGCAAGATGCGCGCCAAGGCAGGCCACACGGAAGATTAGGCTCCGGAAAGGCCTGCGGCCCACCGAGGATGACACCGGGGAAAAGCATGAAGACAGTGAGGGCATCGCATGGGCCGCCCAAGTACCACTGGTCCGCCCGCTGATTGTCCGGGATGGTCGGCGGGGACGAGGATGCGGGCGGATTTCCGGTGCGTGGTCTCAGAAAAGAAACCGCATCCGCGGCGGGCGACGTGATACGACCGTGGTCAACCTGAGGGACCACCATGACGACTCAATACGCCGTGCAGAGTTTTCGCAAGAAGGGCCGGGCGCTGATCGCCGATCAGCAGCGCACCGCGCGCAGCGCGGATGCGGCGATCGTCATGGCCGAACGCATGGCCACGACGCGGGACGGCGTGGTCGCCTACTCGCAGGAGGTCGATGCGGAGACCGACTGCTACGACGAGCCGACGATTCTCTACCGCAGCGGTCTGTTGCCGCCGGAGCTTGCGGCGTAGCCGGCAAACCCCGCGCCAATTCCCGCATTTGCTTTGCCGAGCACGCATGCGCGCGGCGGGCCCGGATCGCAAAGACCCGTGATCCGGAAAGCGCACGCGTTCCGCGTGCCCGTCCGGTCCGGTGTTGCATGACAGGGCGCGAGGCCGCTTTCCGGAGCGACGGGCGCCCCGGAAAGCCCAAAGCCGCGCTTGGGCGCCCGAGGGTCTACGTGTCCTTGGACAGCGCGATCTGGCAGGCCTGGGCAAGGTCGCGATTGGGCCGTTCGGCGCCCAGAGGGGTCGCCCAGCCGGCTTTTTCGACGATGCCGCGCCGCTGATAGCTGCTGGCCGCCTTGAGTTCCGCCAGAACTTCCGCCGCCTTGGGATCGGTCGTTGAGCTGCGGATGCAATAGGGGTCAAGACAGCGGCAACCGCGGCTTCGGAGGAATCGCTGGAAAGCGCGTTCGCGGAACTGCTGGTCATCCAGCCACCCCAGTTGAAGCCGACAATCGCCAGGGCGACGGCGCCCGCTGCCGCGCCCATGAGCGCGGGTTGTGTCCATTCGGGAATCTGCATGATTGACGTCCAATCGGTTGGGGACAGGCACGTATGATCACGTGCAGGTACCGCATTGTAGCACACAAATGCGTACAACTTGCATGACAAGACGATGTATTTTTATAGAATACGACGCGAGATACCACACTGAGAGATTGATCTCATCCGGAACAGGATGCTCAGGTGGGCCCCTTTTCAGCTTTCTGGATGTCGATATATTTCATGATAATTTGACGAGTGTGCGTTTGTTGCGGGCATATAAATCGGCCGCGCGGCGCGAAAGACGAATTTATTTAAAATATCTATGCCGCGACAGCGTCCAGGGAGAGACGTGCCGTCGCCGGCCGGGGACATAACGCGCGGCAAGGGAAGCACGATCACCTCGCGTCCGGGCGCCCCCTCATCCGGCGCTGTGCGTCCCCTTCTCCCCGGCGGGGAGAAGGGAAGGGACTGCGGACGGTCCGGTGGCTGCCGCCGAGCGCCGTGTTTGCCGCCGAGCGCCGTGTCTGCCGTATCCGCCCCCTCTCCCTTCAGGGAGAGGGCTGGGGTGAGGGTGCTTACGCCCCTACGGCGAGATGCGACAGATAGGCCCGGAGCTGTCCCGGTTTCACGGGTTTGGGGAAATACTCGATGGAAGCCGCCTTGGCGCGGTCGGTGTTTTCGCGGGTCTGGTCGGCGGTCACCAGGATGCCGGGGGTGGCGGGGCCGTCCGGGCCGTCGAGTTCCCTGCGCAGCCGGGTGATGGCGTCGATGCCGTCGAGCGCGCCGTCCAGATGCAGATCGGCGATGATCACGCTGGGGCGCAGGCCCCGGCGCCGCGCGATCTCCAGCATGGCGTCGAACGAGGCGGCACAGACGTTGTTCAGCCGCCAGCTGTCGAGCAGCTTGGTCATGGCGCGGGAGACCTCCGCGTCGTTCTCCAGCACGAAGATCACCTGATCGGCCGGATGGCGGGCGCGGACATGCGCCGGCGGCTGGGCGATGAACACCGGCGCGGGGCCGGAGGCGGGATCCTGATGCGCCGGGGTCCGGGGACCGGGAAGCGCCTCCCGGCCGCCGCTTGCGCCGCGCGCCGCCAGCGGGACGGTGACCGAAAAGCACGAGCCGCCAACCCCGCCGCTGTTGGGACGCGAGTGCAGGCCGATCGGGTGGTCGAGCAGGCGCGCGGCGCGCTCGACGATCGCCAGCCCCAGCCCCAGCCCGCTGGTGGCCTGGGCCGTGGCCGAGGCGCGCTTGAACTCCTCGAAGATCACCTTGTGATCCTCCGGCGCGATGCCGGCGCCGGTGTCGTGCACCTCGATGCGGATGCGGCCGCCGGCGTGGCGCGCGCCGATCAGGATCGAGCCGCTGGCGGTGTATTTGAGCGCGTTGGAGAGAAAGTTCTGCACGATGCGGCGCAGCAGCTGCGGATCGGAACAGACCACGGCGCTGGATTTGACGATGCGCAGGCGGATGCCGTGCTGGCGCGCCAGCGCCCCGAATTCGGTCTCCAGGTTGCGGAACAAGGCGCCGAGATCAATCGCCACGGGTTGGGGCCGGTAGCCGCCCGCGTCCATCTTGGAGATGTCCAGAAGCGCGCTGAGCAGATCCTCGGTGGAATGGAAGGCCTGGGAGATGCTGTCGAGAAGCTCGCGGTCGTGCGGCTGCACGTTGGTGGAGTTCTCCAGCGCCGAGAGATAGAGACGCGCCGCGTTGAGCGGCTGCAGCAGGTCATGGCTGGCGGCCGCCAGAAAGCGGGTCTTCGACAGGTTCGCCTCTTCCGCCGCGCGCCGGGCGCGCTCGAGATCGGCGGCGGTTTTTTCGTGCCGGCGGACCTCGTCGTGCAGGATCTCGTTGAGTTCGGTCAGCTCCGCGGTGCGCTCGATCACCCGCTGCTCCAGCTCCTCCTTGGAGCGTTCCAGCACCCGTGCGGCGTCGATCTGCGCGGTGACGTCGGTCAGCGTGATGACGAAACCATCGTCGGGCATGGTGCGGAAGTTGGCCGCCACCACGCGGCCGCCGGGATAGAAGATCTCCAGCCGCAGCGGATAGCGCTTGGTGACGTTGGCGATCCAGAAGCGCGCCTCGATCTTGCGCTGGGAGGGCACCCGCGCGCCGTGGCTCCAGATCAGCTTCAAGAGCGCGCCCACGGCCATGCCCTGGTGCACGTCCACGTAAGGCAGGTTGAGCAGCATGGCGGCCTGGGAGTTCCACGCCACCAGTTTCAGCTCGTCGTCGAAGACCACCACGCCTTGCGCGATGGAGGCGACGGTGGTGACCAGCACGCCGGACTGCTTGTCCGCCTTGGTCAGCCGCCGGGTTTCCTCCAGCCGCTTGAAGTGGGTGATGTCGGAGACGATGACGACCTTGCCGCCTTCATCGGTGTCGCGCTCGGAGAACTGGATCCAGCGGCCGTCCGACAGCAGCTGCTGGAACTGGCAGCGCTTGCGGCGGTGGCGCTCGGTGCGCGCGGCGATCCAGGCCTGCGGGTCGGTGACGGCCTCGGCCACCACCGCCTCATCCGCCGCGCGGCGCACGATTTCCTGGAAATGGGTGCCGGGTTTCAGGAGGTCTTCCATCATTGGGAAGAAGTTGCGGTACTTGCGGTTGCACAGGACGATGCGGTCGTCGCTGTCGTAGAGGATAAAGCCCTCGCCGATGGAATCGATGGCCTGCTGCAACTGGCGGCGGGCGATCTTGGCCTCGCTCATGGCGCGGGCCACGCGCTGGATGCGCTTCTCGACGCTGGTCTCCAGCTCCGCAACCGACTGGAACAGCTTGAAGGCGTTGCCGGTGAAGTCGTGGCTGCGGTCGACCTGGCGGATCAGCGCGTCGCGCACGGTCTTCAGCTTGACGTTCTCGCCGCGAAGCGACGCGTTTTCCGCCTCCAGCGCGCGCAGCCGGTCCTCCAGCGCGTCCGCGGTGTTCAGCGACAGGATGCTCATGCCGGATCCCTTTCGGCATCCCTCACGGCGGGCCTCCGATGGCGAGCCCGGTGAGCGTCTGGCTCAGGTGCAAAAACCGGTACTGTTCGCCGTAGGTGTTGAAGCCGATCATGTTGTAGCGCTCGAAGATCTTCAAAAGGTCCGGCTTGATGCCCAGCCGCTCGGCCTCCAGCCGCCTGAGGATGCAGTCGAAGCACAGCACGACCTCGAGAGAGCCCAGGCGCTCGTCGATGCGCGCCATGTTCTTCACCAGATTGTCGCGCATGTCCTCCGGGTGCGCCAGCGTGAGCACGATGCCCTCGTCGATGGCGCAGAAGAAATGCAGCGCGCCGTCCGCGCCCACCTTCTGGATGGCGCGCACGTGGTACTCGCCGCCCACGCGCACCAGCAGCGGATTGGCGGCAAACAGCTCCGGCGTCAGCTGGGAGAGATCCGCGCCGATCATCCGCGCGTATTCGGCCGCCGCCGGCTCCGCGTTGATCGACCAGACGATGCGGCGCTCGGGATCGGCGCTGGTGACGACGATCTTCTCGTCGGTGGGCCAGAAGTGCTCGAACTTGAACACCTCCACGGGCCGCGAGGAGGCGCCGATGACCACAAGCGCGGAATCCTCCAGCACCTGGCCGTCATAGAAGATCTGCGTGGTGTCGAAATTCAGATTGTCGCCGGCGGAGGCTCCGAAGATCGGCACCTCGTCGAGCGCCGCGTAGGCCGAGGCCGCGATTTCCTCCTCGCGGCGCGACAGCCCGTCGACCAGCAGCATGGCGAAGAAATTGTCGCGCCCGGGCTCGAGCCGGCGCAGCAGGTCGAAATACACCTGCTCGATGGCCTCGCCGCTGCCGGCCATGGAATAGTCGCGCAAGTTGGTGAGCAGGCAGGTCTCGAAGGTGAAGGCGGAACGGTCGAAGCCGACGGCGATGGCGCCGTCTGCCTCGTAGCGCGTGGCCGTCAGGCTGCCGGCGGTGGTGCAGCCCACCACCTTGGTGCCCGGATACTCCTTGGTCAGCGCGTCGAGGATCTCCTCATACGGCAGGTTGGAGGAGACGAAGAGGGTGATCAGCGCCGGGTTGCAGCCGCGCATGCCCAGCATCAGCTCGGCGATGATCCGCTCCGGCTGGCGCGATTGCGACCACGCGCGGGCGACCACCGGCCGCGCCGGGGCCTCGGTGTCGGGGAAGCCGGCGTCGGCGATGTCAGGGGGGACGCCGTCCAGCGACCCGGCGCCGGGTCCCGGCGACCTGGTTTCCGGTGATCTGATCTCCGGTGACGGGGCAGGCCGGCGAAGCCAATTTCTGCGGCGGACATGAGGCGTTCCAACACTGTTCTTGTTGGTTCAAGTGTCCGACATCGCAGGAAGGCATGCAACTAGGTCATTGGGACGCCTTGCCAGCGCAAAAGGCCGGGGCGCGTGGGGGAGCGTGGGCCGGATCCCGCGTGACGCGGGCGGATCTATGCTTGCGTCACGGAGACGGATTGCTCAACGAAGGTCACCTGCCCGAAGGCGCTGAGGAAGGCGACATTGGCGGCGTCGGGGCCGACGCCGATCCGCGCGATCGTGTCCGCCGGCGCCATGCCGGTCGCATCGACAAGATGCCAGGTCCCGTCGAGATAGACCTCCGCCACGGCATGAAAGTCCGGCGGGCTGACCCCGGGCGCATAGACGCTGGCAAAGCGCGCCGGAATCGTCGAGGCGCGCGCCAGCGTGATCAGGACATGGGCGAAGTCGCGGCAGATCCCCTGCCGCTGCACAAAACTGTCGAGCGCCGTCGTCTGCGCGTTGCTCGCGCCCGGGACATAGCTGAAGGCGCCGTTGATCCAGTCGCGCATCGCCGCGATGCGCGCGCCGCCCTCAAGATGGCCGAACTCGGCGGCGGCAAACGTCTGGAACTCGTCGGACGGGCAGTAGCGCGAGGGCATCAGATAGCGCACGGTGTCGCCCGGCAGCAGGTGCGGCGCGACCGCATCGAGCGCCGATATGTCGAGCGTCGGCCGGTCCACGTCGATGCGCGCGCTGTAGTCGCAGTGAAATTCCTCCTCCGCGCGCAGCCAGATGCGCTCGCCAAGGCCATCCTCCGCCGCAACCCGCACGAAATGGCTGACATCGGAGGTGTCGAGGCTGGTTGAGAGCACTTTTTGATCCGCGAGATCCGCCGCCTCGATCTGCAACAGCAGATCCGTCGGCCGCGCAAGCCGGTACGCCAGGTGGACGTGAAGGTCGAGGATCATGCTGCGTGTTCCGTTTTCGTGTTGCGCTCCTCATGGGCGCAGGGCGTGGGGAAAGTGTCAAATTTGTCGTGGGCGGTGGGGTGCTTTTGAGTGGAGAGGGAACCAAGGGCTGCATTGCGCCAGAAGGAGAACTTGCCGCAATTTCAGGATACGGACCGGAGCGGTCATTCGCCATAGGCTGAACTTTCACTCGCTTCCAACCCGAAGCGTACTATCGTGGTCCAAAGTCACGGCCTCAGCCGACTTTCAGTTTGTTGGGCTTGTTCCTTTGACGCCCACAGTCGGGTTGGGCTAACCGATCATCCCACTGGGCCTGCCAAAAGCCGCACAGGCCGGTAAATTCATTCATTGGGAACTCAATAGAAGCCGCGTGATTTTGGGGGAAAGCCATGTCATCGAAGATGGTTGGTCATAAAGCAGTTCAAACCGACTCCCTGCGCCAATGGTTCGGTATCGTTGTGGTGTATCTCTCTATCCCACTGGCTTTGTTGACCTGCGGAGGAGATTTCGGTTGGTGGCAGGCGTGGATCTATTCCCTGCTGATCGTTGCAGCTGGCATTGGCGGGCGCATTTGGGCGGAACAGCGGCATCCGGGCTTGATGGCCGAACGACAAAATACTGAGAACATCCGAAGCGCGAAGGCCTGGGACAAGGTGCTTGCTCCGCTGATGGCTGTCAGTCTTGGATACCCAATGGTCATTGTGGCAGGGCTGGATCACCGCTTTGGCTGGTCCCCTGAATTTCCGTTGTGGCTCGTCGTGCCCGGCTTCGTCTTGATCGTGCTCGGATACGCTTTCGCTTCGTGGGCATTGGCGGAGAACCGCTTTTTTTTCAGCGTGGTGACAGTTCAGACGGATCGCGGGCATGTGGTGTGTGACACTGGCCCATACCGGATTGTGCGGCATCCGGGCTATGCGGGAAACATTCCGCCGCTGCTGGGTATTGTGCTGGCCTTGGGCTCGGTGTGGGCGCTTGTTCCAGCTGCGGTGGCGTTGATCATCGCGGTGACCAGAACCGCACTCGAAGACCGGACCCTGCAGGAAGAGTTGCCGGGTTATCGAGACTATTCGCAGCGCGTGCGCTACCGGTTGATTCCAGGAATTTACTGAGTGACTCGCCTAACCTTTGCGGCGGCTGAATTGGTGGATCAAACAGAGCGAAGATGAGCGTCGGGTGGTGGTCATATCGCCGGAAGTCCCAAGGCAGCTTGTGGCGCATTCCGGGAGTCGGTCCCAAGTGCACCGAATGATCGCTTCCCGTCCATCTCTGCCGTCAATCGCGGCGAGGCGAACGCGCACGCGGCGCTCGGCGATGCGCAAAGCCTTGTTCCCCTCTCCCACCGGAGCCTGTCCTTGGACTGGCCGGTGGGAGAGGGGAAGGGCGGCTCAATGTCTCGTCACTACCGGGTGAGTTGAGGGTAGGGGGCCGGGCATTGCGCAGGCGCGTCTGGCTCTCAATGACCTCGCCCCTTGGGAGAGGGGGCGGATACGGCGGGCTTGTCCCGAGAATGCATACGAGGAACAAGCGGCCGATCCTTCGAGACGGCCCTTCGGGTCTCCTCGGGATGAGGGCGCGTTTGCAGCTATCTTCAAAACGTCAACACGACAGTCCTCATCCTGAGGAGCCCGGCGCCTGCCGGGCGTCTCGAAGGATGGGCGACGGGTGCGGAGCGGGCCGCGGCCATTCTGCAGCGGGGCCCATGGGTGCGCGCTGGAGCCCAGCGCGGGCGGCCTGAAATTTCGACGGCCCGCGTTGATTTCTCGCTCAAGGTGTCCATACTCGAAAATTATTTGTCTGAGCAACCAAATCGCCGAATTCCGCAAAAGGAACTATTCGCGCATTATGCGTGTTCCTGATGGTTTGTGTTTTGGAGATTTTGTCCTGTTTCACAGGTAGAGAGTTGAGTTCGGGTTCACAAAAGAGAAAATCTGTTTCTGAATCAGAATAAAGCGCGGGAATTGCACCATGCCTCCTCAATATCCTTTTATCGACATGCACACGCATCTCTTCACGGCACGATATCTGCCGCTGCACGGCGTTCTGCGCTCGTTCGGGGTTCCCAACTTGCTTGCGCGCGGCCTGGCGCGCATTGCGTTTTCCATCACGGGTGTCAGCGACTTCGGCGCCGCGGATGACGAGAACCAGGACGACCTTGTCGAGGCTCTTCTCGGGCGGGACGCGGACAAATTGATGCGCGTGACGACCGGGCGAACCCGGACGCTGATCCGGCGCTACCAGAGCTTTGCCGAACGCAGCCCGGACGAGGAGGAGGCTCTGCAAGAGGCGCTTGGCGGCATCGACGACATTGCGACCGAACTGGGCGAAGCGGGCATCGACCGGCCGCCGATGAGCAGCCGGATCCTGCATGTGGAGCCGCTCGCCGAGAAATCGGTCTTCGGCGATGACGTGGACATCCCCGATGAACTGGACAGCCTGCTGGCGCGCAGTTTCTCCGTGGCGGGTCAGAGGGTTTCCGGCAGCCCCTTCTTTCACGAGGCGGTTCACCTGCACCTCGATGAGGATTTCGATCCGGGAACCGATCGCGGTCTGAAGGCGGCCGGCCTGAGCCCGACGCAAGTGCGAGGCCTGCGCCAGGTGCTGCTTTTCATCGGCGTGATGGCCCTTTCAGAGCGGAACCGCTACCGGGTCCTGGAGAAGGACTACGCGAAGGGCAAACCCGCCGACGGGGTCGACGCCACGCATTATGTCGGCGTGCTGATGGACATGCAGGAAGCCTACGCGGAGCTGTGGGGGCGCAATCTCAAGCGCCCGCATTTCGATTTCAAGACACAGATGCGCCGCATGAACGCGCTGGCCCAGGAAACCGACGGAAAACTGATTTCCTACGGGGCGGTGGATCCCTTCCGCAGCAAGGACTGGAAGTCCTACGTCGAGCATGGCGTTGCCCATGGCGCGAAGGGGTTCAAGATCTACTGCCCGCTCGGCTACCGGCCGATCGACGACCGCAGCTACGTCACGCCGGTGGGTCCCGGCGCGCCTCCCGTCTACGCAGACCGGGCGGAAGAGGCCGCCCCCGCCCCGCACGCCCAGGCGGCAATGGCGGAGATCCTGCCGTACTTCGCGCAACGTGGCCTGCGGATGTTCACCCACTGCACGCCCGTCGGGTTTTCAGCGAAAGAGGGATACGGCATCTACGCGGACCCGGAGCTGTGGCGCCGCGCGATGGAGAGGTACGCCGCACGAGATCTCTGGCTGTTCCTCGGACACGGGGGCGGAGCCACGGAAATCGACTGGTACGGGTGGGCGGCGGCGTCCGATGAGGACTTCGAGAAAAGCTTTGCATACCGGGTCATTCAACTCGCGCAGGACTATGACAACGTCTATCTCGGATTGGGATATATTCTGGATGTCCTCGATCCGAACCGGCGCTGCCGGGTTTTTGACCGGCTCAAGCATTATCTGACGGCGCCCAAGCCGGACGGTGCGCGGCGTCATTTCAAGGAGAAGGTGTGTTACGGTACCGACTGGTCGATGCCGCAGGCAATTGGCCGTACGCGGGCGTATCTGAACGCCTTCTATGAGTTCTTTGATGACGAAGAGATCCGGGATTGGGCGCCCGCGTTCTTTGAGGGCAACGCCAAAAAATATCTCGGACTGGCGCCCGCCGGCTGACGTTGGCGGTGTGCTCGGGCGTGACGCGTCCACGGCAGGATCTCAGCGAACCGGCTCCCAATCACCTCTCCCGTTGGGAGAGGTCGGGCCCTCGGCTCTAGCCCAAGGACAGGCTCCACGCCTGGGTGAGGGGATCCAGCCTCACCGTATCCCTGAGAACCCGGCACCCCTCACCCCGACCCTCTCCCCATGGGAGAGGGGGCGGATGCGGCGGGCTTGGATCGTGGCGGGCGCTCCGAAAGAGGAGGCGTTATACGAACGCGTCCTGTGAGGCCCGAAAACAGTCAGGACCGAAAAGCCTTTACCGGAAACACCGCACGTCCGCCTCGGCCTGCGCGCGGTGGAGCTGGTCTATTGCGGTCCTGGCGACGGGGGCGCGAACCGGCGTCATGGTCTCGCCGCCGCCCGGACCCAAGGCGGGACGGATTGCGGCGTGCGGTTTCGGCGACGGTTTCATGGCAGGCCTGCGCGGAAGCGAGGGTGTTTGAATACAGACTCCGCGCTTGACTTGATGTAGGTCTGACATCGCGCGGACGTGTCGTCGTTCGCGCTTGTTCAGACATGCGAGGCACCTTGTCCAATACCGAACCGGACACCCCTGAATGGGGATACGCGGAACTGCGGCGCGCCGTGGACGCGGCGGGCGTTTCCCTGTGGACCTGGAACGTCGACACCGATGCGTTCGCGATGGACACGCGGGGATACGAGCTTTGGGAGGTTACGCCCGGGAAGGCTCTCACATTTGAAAGCCTGTCGGAGAAGATCCACCCTTCGGACAAGGATCGCGTGAGCGCGGCCTTCTCCGCCACCAGAGCGACCGTCGGCTCCTATGAGATCGATTTCCGCACCATGGTGGGCGCGCACGTCCGCTGGATTTCCGCGCGCGGGCAAGGTGAGGATGCCGGAATGGTAAAGCGCGTGGTCACTGGAATCTTCCTCGACATCACCGACCGCAAGCAGGCGGAAGAGGGTCATGAGCTGCTGGCGGGCGAGATGAGCCATCGCGTCAAGAATCTGCTGGCCATCGCGACCGGCCTGACGCGGATCACGTCGCGCTCATCGACCTCGATCGACGACATGACGAAGCAGCTGGTCAACCGCCTGACGGCGCTGGATCGGGCCCATGACCTGGTTCGGCCGTTGCCGGGAGAGCAAGGCAAGACCGCCCTGCTCGGCGACATCTTCACGGTGCTGCTGGCGCCCTACGATGACGAGTCC
Organism: Breoghania sp. L-A4; assembly: GCF_003432385.1. Lineage (NCBI taxonomy): Bacteria > Pseudomonadati > Pseudomonadota > Alphaproteobacteria > Hyphomicrobiales > Stappiaceae > Breoghania > Breoghania sp. L-A4. Next base: position 1,369,279 of record NZ_CP031841.1, read on the forward strand.
GCATTTGCCGGGCGCATCAGGGTTGCCGTTCCGCGCATGGGGTGGGCCATGTCACCGCGACCGCGCTCGCTCTCATCGTGCATGAACTGGCGACCAACTCCGTGAAATATGGCTCGCTCTCGGCGGAAGACGGCACTTTGGATGTCTCCGGCAGCATGCTGGATGAGGACGTCCAGATCTGCTGGGTGGAGCAAGGAGGCCCGGAAGTGGAGAGCCCGCCGGAGCTGAGCGGCTATGGCAGCAGTCTCGTGCGGAAGACGATGGAAGGCCAGCTCGGAGGATCGGTCACCTACGAATGGTCGAAAAGCGGCGCGCTGGTTACCCTGCTGATCAGCGGCGAAAAAATTTCAAGTTGAGCTGGCAACCGTCGCCCTGAGCAGTCGCTCAAACCGGCGGCCCGGGATCCCGGTCGCGCGGTGACGCCATCGCTTTCAGCGGAAACACCGCACCTCGGCCTCGACCTGGGCGCGGCGGAGGGTATCGACGGCCGGACTGTGACTATGCTGCCCCGAGTTGGGTTGGATAGTTGTCGCCACGCCACATATCTAGTCTCCAAAGGTCAACACGATCACAATCGATAAGATGGCATGCCGTAAATTGTCCCTACCCGAGCTTGCCATTTTGGGATAGAAAAGTTCGTAAGAGATTTGCGAGTATCATGTCGATAAATACAATGTTTGATAGGCATTTTTGATGGCAGATGAAATACTAAATCAGCTTGTGAGGCTGCAGGAACGATCTCGCCGAGCATCTATCGACCAGCTTAAAGAAGCGGCTCGACTAAAGAGAATGCATTATTTTTTGGGAATTCCGGCTATTATCATTTCCACAATTGTTGGATCAACAGCTTTTATTTCTGCGAGCGAAGGGCAAATTACATCACGTTATATTATTTTATTAATAGCGGGCGTAAGTATGGTCGCTGCAATACTAAGTTCTCTTATGACCTTTCTCGGATACAACGAGCGGGCTGAAAAACATAGAATAACAGGCGGGTTATACTCAAATATTAGAAGAAGATTGGAGGCTGAGATTGCAATATCCAAATCAAGCCAAAATGTTGATACCAATAAACTCTCAGACAATCTTAGGGAACTCTCCGATCAGTATAGCAAAATTACAGAGAATGCGCCTATTATAGATTTTGAAAAAGATTAATTCTTGAGTGATATAAGTAGATCATCTTTGAGCTGATCATAACCTTCAATTTTCATTGAGACGTTGTCGCGAGAAATCCACTTTAGGTTTCTGTCAGTTGTCGTTCTGCCAATAATTGAAATGCCGAGCTGATCGCAGGCATTTCTGCTAGCATCGCAGTCTGCCATAGTGCCTAGGAGTTTAAGATCAAGCCCCGGGCCCATGACAATCTCAGGCCAACTACATCCTAGGATCTCGGATGCTTCAACGACGCCCGTACTCAAAGGTATCGAATCGCCGTTAATTGAAATCCCAACATTGGAGGCGCCCGCCAGTTCTAAAAGCGATTGACCTAATCCGTCTGAAATATCCATGCATGAGGTAACTAAGCCAGTGTGCACTAAAGCATCCACTAAACGTGCCTCGCAAATTGGTGACACTATTGAATTGTAGAGCGATCGTTGAGTATTTTCATCAAGCTTTCGAGAATCCCATTTGTTATTGACAATAAGGCGGAGCGCTGCACCAAATCCCCGACCTTTCCCGTGACGAATACCAGTTCGGATGGCCCCGCTGTGTAACGGTGGAAATTGCCGCTAGCGCCGTAACCTACTGCAATCCCCACAAGTGAAAGGCTCGAAGCGAATTTAGTGTCGCCGCCAACAATTGAAATACCTAGCTCTCTACATCTTTTAGATATTCCTGAATAAATTTTTATAAACTCGCTTGCGCTAAAATTTCGCGGAAGAGCTACATTTACTAGTAGATATTTAGGCTGACAACCCATCGAGCAAATGTCGCTCGCGTTCACCTCAACAAGATATCTGCCCAGCGCTACTGAATCCATAAGGCCGTATTTCCACGCGACAAGATCCTCTGGGATCTTATCGGTAGTGATAGTGATATTGTCAACGCCAGCCGATATTGTTGCGCAATCGTCCCAAATGGAATTAGTCCGCCCAGTCTTTTGGGCTAGCGGTCGAATATGGTCCCTAATCAGTCTTTTCTCACCAACTTCACCTACAGTTAACATTGGGTCAAGATCGTTGGTGTTCATGTTTTACCCTATTCCCTATCATGCCGAGTGTACGGAAGCCGACGATACTGTTGGGTGTGTCGTAAGCAAGTTGGCGATACATTGTTATGAATTGAGATTGCAGGTACTGGGGCCAATCATAACCCTTTCCGCCATATCGTCGAGCATATTTCCGAATTATTTCAACAATTTCCAATAGGCGAACGTAATGTAAAAACAATGGTTCATCCCCGGTCAGTAAATTACGTGCTTTTAACGGTCCGTCTTCTTCCAGCAAAAATTCATCAATTTCTTTATGTCGATCAAGATTAACGTAAGCCGGAAACATCACTACTCGAATAGAATTTTCGAGTAAGACGAAGTCTTTTAGTATGTCGGCGTTAAGTTGAGCCCAGGCGAAATCAATTAAAACTGGCTTTTTCTCGGAATTCAGAACGATGTTATTACAATGAAGGTCTCCGTGTACGTGTTTTAGATTTCTAATGACCGGTTCCTCCCAGATGCCCTTGCCGGACGATATCTCTTCAAACAAACGTACCGGATTGGCAAAATTGGCCCCCGCACACGTAGACATTGCTTCATCGATATGCTCGATACCGACTATTTGTCCATATTTTTTCCTTGGATTTAAGCGTTTAATAGCGCTTATGTGCCATTCAAACTCATCTTTTAAGAGAACTGAAGTTGGTTCATTATTAGAAGTATCAGCAGTTCGTGAAAGGCAAATGCCGTAAAGTCTGTCAAAAATATTGCGCAGGCAATCTAAACGCTCTTTTTCTATATCTGGGTCATTGGACACATCAAATATAATATCAGATAACTGTAAAGTTCTTGCAGAGTCAAAATTGCTGTCACTCACTATCTGAAAGTATAAAATGCCGAGTGCTTCTTCCGCCTCTCTTGATTCATAGATTGGCTCACGCGGTGCGCCAGTCGTCTCAGGAAGAAGGTAGTTTTGAATTTTTTGAAAGTTTTCGTACTCTCTCTGAATTCGATCTTTTCGATCGATTTTTACTATATGTGGATAGCAATCTTTGTCCGGACAAAAGAATACACGAAACAATCTCGCCCCCGATCTACCCACTCGATCAAAGGGGGCTATATAAATCCTATTTGCCCCGTTGCCTATTCGATCAAGACAACATTCAATTAAAGACTTTTCACGATCCGAGAGCATTTCATATACAATTTCGACCATCTAAACAGTTCCCCAAAGTTTTAGAGTTTCTGAAAAGAGGTCCCAATTATCGAGCTTTCTCCAGTTCCGGCTGCAAGAGTATCCAAAATCGACCGCGATATTACGCATTATTTGACTTGGTAAATTCCGACCCATGAGACTGAAGCTTGTCCCGATATGGCTCTCAACATGCACATAGGATGTCTGCTTATCGTCATATGCGCGCAGATCTGTGAGACATATTTGGTCAACAAGCTTAAATGGTTCCTTCTCACACAGTTTTAACAGCTGTTGCCGAATGAACGGAAGGAAATTTGTCCTCCAAGGCATGATATGCATATGTGCGTGGTTGACACCACACCGATACTCAGATGCATCGTATACTCCGTGCTCAAAAGTTATATATCCATTACGATAGAAATTTTTTTTTCGTAGCTCATACAGCAATGTTTTATATGTATCGTTGTTTACTTCGTAGAACCCGGTACACTGAACTTTGGGAACAATAAGGCAATGACCAGAAGTTATCGGTGAAACAGTCGGCAGAATTGCGAACGCTTCAGTTTCATGAACGATGCGATAATCAGTTTTTGCATGTTTGGCTATTGCAATATCAAGGCGCCCGCTTTGTGCCTCATACAGCAGGTTATCAAACATTCTTCACCTCCTTGTAGCTCTGATTATATTCGCTATGTCCTTTATTGAGAACATCTAGTTTGCTGTTTTTTCCTTGTCGACATCATCATAGTTTGCAGCGCAATTTTTGCGTGCAAGCGATCGAAAATTTTTTTGTTTGCGATATGAGGCGGGGCTTGTGTCGCTGTCCGGTTTTTTCCAGTTTATGTATATTTGATCTGTGTTGCTATCGGAGAAAAATTAATTTTAGACTTACCAGGAAGGGTGCAGTATCAAATAGGAAGACGATTTCTGCTAAGATAGGCTTGCTAAAAATATTGCAATTTGGCTCGTACCCACAACGAATATACACGCCCCAACGCCGATGCTAAGAAGCTTTGCGCAGTGGATGGCGTATAAAGTTCAGAGCCCGTCGTTCAATGGATGACGAACTAACACCAACTCGCGGCCCAATGCAAGTCTGGCTGCATTGCAACAACAGTCGTTAAGAGGCGGCCATCAACCCCTACCTAAAACACCGCACCTCGGCCTCGACCTGCGCGCGGCGGAGGGTATCGACGGCGGTCTTGGCGAAGGGGGTTTCGCGGAACAGCGCCATCTTCTCGCCGCCGCCGGGAACCTGGCGCATGCGCAGCACGGTCTCCGCCATGGAGTAGTCCTCATAGGACAGCAGCGTCGACAGCACGTCGATGCTGCAGGAGCACTCGCGCAGCGCGGTCCGGGTCTGGGCGTTGGCGGCCATGCAGCCGAACACATAGTCGGCCACCACCTCCGTGGGATAGTCGTTGGCGCGCGCCGCATCCGGCGCGAGCGCCGCCAGACCAAGGGCGGCGGCCATGGAGAGCGCAAGCCTCATTGGGTGCTCTCCCGCAGCCGGTAGGTCTCGCGCAGCAGCACCTTGTCGCCGCCGGGCTCCGCGGTGGAACTGCCGACCTCATAGACGCCGCCGGGCACGCCGGGCGCCAGCGTGAACGAATAGGTCTTGGCGGCGAACGATTCCATCCGCGCCTTGTTCTTGTCCGAAATAAAGGGTTGGAAGGAGATGCGCGTGGCCTCCAGCGTCTTGCCCTGCCAGTCGATGCTCACGGGGGTTTCCGTGTGATGGCCGGCGGCGGCCATGGCGCGACGGATGACATTGCGGAAGTAATGGCTCGAGCCGCCGGTCGAGCGGCCCATCTGGTTCACGTCGCGCTGCAGAAACACCATGACCAGCGGATTGACGGACGTCGAGGTGATCGGTCCCACGCTCTGGTTGCGGGTCTGGGTGAACATCGACACGGTGACGTCATAGGTGCGCTCCTCGGCCTTCTCCTTGCGGGCGAAGTCGAGCACCACCTCGTCATGGAACGGCTTGGGCATGATCGCGCCGGCGAGGTCGTAGTCGTAGACCAGATGCGCGGTGTCGGCCATGCCGGCGAGATGGTCGGTGCCGTAGATTCCGGCGGCGGCCGAATTCGGCGTCAGCCCCTCGAGCCCTTCCGCGGCGGCCGGTCCTGCGGCCAGCGTGGCGATCAAAGCGGCGAAGGCAACGGTGCGGCGCAGGGTTTTTTCGAATGCAAACATGATCAATCTTCCAGGTAATAGCCGATGGTGCGGCCCAGCGCGAAGGCGCGCTTTTCCAGCAGCACCGGCTGCTCGCACAGATAGGTGAGGGATTTCTCGCGCTCGTCGAAGATGCGCAGGTCCCAGGTGAGGGCGTCGTCCAGCGTCACGCCGTCGGAGATCTCCGCGTCGCCGCCGTCCTGCAGTTTGGCGCGATTGTCGCGGATGCGCGCGGCCAGCTCCGCCTGGCGCCTGGCGAAGCGCTTGATGCCGGCGATCAGCGAGGCGCGGTTGGCATTGATGATGTCGAGCGAACGGCCGAACAATCCCGTCAGCGCCCGGTTGGCGCCCTGGGTGCCCAGCGCCTCGGTCTGCTTTTCGGCGAAGCGCTCGACCAGCTTCTCCGCCTCGCTGATCGGCGTGCGCCGCACCGCGATCTTGGACGCCAGCCGGGAGATGTCGAGATTGCCGGCCCACATCTCCGGTTTGGGCTCCGGCCCCGTCCAGACCTGGGCGGGGGAGATGCGCGGCACCAGCCGCTGGATGCAGGGCCAGTCGGGATCATCGCCCGCGGCCATGGCGGGCAATGAGGTGAGCAATGCGGCGGCCAGCAGGCCTGCGAGCCGGGCCGGCCGCCGCACCGGGGATGGGCGAAGCAAGCTCATGTGACCGCGCCCAAGGGATTGCGTTGATATCGGGTCATTTGTCGATACTGGGTCATTTGACGATGAACGTCACCGACGTGCCCTTTTCCTTGAGGCCGCGGGCGTACATCTCGTAGGTGCCGGGCTTGATCGGCACGAAGAAGATCTCCGCGGAGCCCTCGTTTTCGAATTCGAGCTCGTAGATCGAGTTGGCCTTGATCTCCATGCCGCCGGCCTCGATCTTGCGCAGCCAGATGAAATCGAAGAATTCCGGCGCCACGATGGCATATTCCTGAAAGCCGGAACTCTCGATCTCCAGCGAATAGGCCTGGCCGGTGCGCAACTGGTATTCCTTCACGGAGACATCGAAGCCGATCGGGTTGGTGCCCAGCACCAGGGTTTCCAGCTCGATCGGCTTGGTGGCGAGATAGCCGTCGGCGCGCGCCGCGGTCGCGGTGATTGCAAGGGCCGCGGCAATGGCGGCGAGGCGAAGCATGTGTGTCATCGGTGAGTTTCCTCTGTAAGCATCGTTTCGGGTGGCGCCGCGGATCAGGGTTTGATGGCGATGCCCCAGGGGTAGCTGCCGACAGTGATGGATTTGCGTGTCTTGTCCCGCTTCACGTCGATGACGGACACGTCGTTGGAAATGCCGTTGGAGGCATAAAGCTCGCTCTCGTCGGGCGTGAAGGCGAGCTGCCAGACCCGCTGGCCGACCAGCAGGTAGTCCTCGACCTCGAAGCTCTGCGCGTCGATCACCGCGACGCGGTTGGCGGGACCGAGAGCCACATAGGCCTTGGAGCGGTCCTTCAGGATGCGGATGCCGACGGGCTGGATGGCTTCGGGCTGCAGGCCGGGGACGGAGAAGGAAATGGTCTTCTTGATCTCGCGGGTGGCCGCGTCGATGACGGCGACCGTGCCGCCGATCTCCGAACTGACCCAGACCTCCGCGCCGTCGGCGGTGAACTCCGCGTAGCGCGGCCGCTGGTCGACCAGCACGTTGGCGGTGATCTCGAAGGTCTCAGCGTCGATGAAATGCGCCATGTTGGTGGTCTCGGACGTGTTGACAATGGTCTTGCCGTCCGGGCTGACGCCCATGCCTTCCGGCTCCACGCCGACCTCGACCTCGTTGATCTGCTTGCTGGTCTCCAGATCGATGACGGTGACCAGATTGTCGTCCTCGTTGGCCACATAGAGCCGCTTGCCGTCCGGAGAGATGACCATCAGTTCCGGATCGGGACCCGACGGCAGGGTGCCGACCGGCTCCAGGCTCTCCGTGTCCAGCACCACGATGTGGTCGTCGTCGGAGGCGCAGACGTAGAGATGCTTGAAGTCCTTGCTCAGCGCGATGCCGCGCGGGCGGTTGCCGATGGGCACCGTGTTCGTGACCTCGTAGGTCTCGCCGTCGATCACCGAGATGGAGTTGCCCTTCTCGTTGGAGACAAAGATGGTCAGCGCCTGGGCGCTTGCCACCGGCAGGATCGAGAGCGCCACTGCGCAGAGCAGGCGCATGGCGGTGGTTTGTCTGAGAACTCCGCGTGTCATGTACTGGCCTTTCCCTGTGTCCGGGTTGCTTGCGCCATGGCAGGGAGACGCTTGTCTCTGGCGGGCACTGGCTGCCGGGTGATGAATTCGGACCGGCGGACGCCGGCCTGGAGAATGAAATCGACAGTTCTCATTCGAGCGCGCATTGGGTTTCCGGCTTGTCGTAGCCGAGGCTGTCGAGGGTCGTGCGCTGGTGCAGAAATCCCGGCTGCGGCGAGGCGGAGACCAGCACGCGCTTGTTGATCACCAGCACCGGCTGGCGCATCTGCTGGTTCCACGGCCGGAAGCTGAGCCCCGAGCCCTTGAAGCCGCCGAGCTTGAAATCCTCGGAGCGCAGATAGGCGCGCACATCCGCCGTCCGTGCGTTGCCGACCCGTGTGATCGCCTCGCCGATGGAGCGAACGCCGAGCCAGGCGCCATAGTCGCGCTCTTCCATCCAGCGGCCGGCGATCTCCGTGAACCGGCGCTGGAACTGGGTGGATCCCCATTGCTCCTGCACCCGATGCCAGGAGGAGGCCGACAGGCCCTGGGTGCCGACCACCGGGCGGGGCAGATAGGTGTTGTAGGGCAGGTACTCGCCAAACACCTCGTTCTCGTCGGCGACCATCAGCACGTCATGCTCGCCGCCTTCCTGCGTGGCGATGGGCAATTGCCGCTGCACCTGGATGTGGCCGCTGTCGGTGCGCCGGGCGATGGGCGAATAGGCGTAGGTGTCCTCGGCGACGATTTTCGCGCCGAATTTCTTCGCCGAGCGCCGCGCGGCATCGGCATAAGCCACGTCGTTGGGCTGGGTGCCGGAAAACAGGAAGATCCGCGACCATTGCTTCCACACCAGGAACTGCACCAGGGCGTCGGTGCGCATGGCGCGGCTGAGCGCGGTGTGAAAGACATTGGGGAAACACAGGCCGGTGCGCAAATCGTCGTCGCCGACGCGGCCGTTGAAGATCAGGGCGCCGGAGGCGTCGGGGTGTTGCGCCAGCGCCAGAAGATCGGCGCGCGGCAGATCGGAGATGAAATAGTCGCGCCCCGTGGCGCGCTGTTCGGCGAACACCGCGCCGGCGTCGCCGTCCGCCGGCACCGTGATCTCGATGAGATTGTAGGCGTGGCCGATGAACTTGCCGGTGGTCTGATTGTCCTTGATCGCCAGCCGCGCGCCCCAGACGCCGGGATCCTCGACCACCGGCTCGATGAAGGACAGCGGCAGCCGCGGCTCCTCCATGCGCGTCAGGAACACGATGTCGATGGACAGTGGATCGGCCGCGCGCGCTGGGAAGGCGATCACGGCGCAGGCGAGCGCAAGCAGGCAGGCGCGCAGGGACGGCGCGCGCAGAAATGCCCCGGTTTTCTGGAAACGCTTGGTCACTTTTCCTCCCCCGCCTTGCGGACCGCTCTGCCGGCGGTTGTCTGGTGCAAGGATATCACTGTTATATAGTGCAGGTTTTTTGGCGAGAAAACATAGGCCTAAAGTGCCGGTTGGAGCGCGCGGCGACGTCTCGGAACCGGTCTCCGGCAGCCCGCTGATATTACAGTAATGTGAGGATTTTTCCTCACGCGCGGCCTTCGTCTCCGTCCGCGCGGCGCGCGTGGCGGCGAACGCACGGACGGAGCCTGGCGCTCCGTGTCCGGCGTCTGCTCACCGGCGCTGTGCGCATTCCGCCCGCTTGCAGATCAGGCGCTGCCTGTTATTTGTTGCGCAAAAGAGACGCCGCATCGTGACGGTGCGGGTGCGGATTTGCTAACAGGGGACCGGCCGCATGGCGTTGCGGCGCCGCGCCAGCCTGCTGGAGGTGGGCGGCGCTTCGCCCGCGCGCCGCGAATGGGCGGGTGCGATGGTGTGCGCCGGACCGTTCCGCGGGCTTTCCGTGGGCGTAAATGAGTACTTTCGGACCATAGAACGGAACCCGAATTTTCCCGTAAAACCAACAACGCAGGTCTGTCGGCGGGGCGGATTTCCGCAAACCGCGGCATCGCCCGGATGACCTTGGCGAGACAGTTCGAGAAACGCGCTTTCATGCGCACGGGTGGACCCGCAGCGGCGAGGGCCGATGCAAACCGGCCGGCATGATGTTGGGCAGGATAAACCGAAGGAATATCAGCTATGGATGTACGCGCTGCAGTGGCTGTGCAGGCGGGCAAGCCGTTGGAAGTCACCACGGTTCGTCTGGAAGGTCCGAAAGTGGGCGAGGTTCTGGTGGAGATCAAGGCCACCGGCATTTGCCACACGGATGAATTCACGCTTTCCGGCGCCGATCCGGAAGGGATGTTTCCCGCGATCCTGGGCCATGAGGGCGCCGGCGTCGTCGTCGAGGTGGGCCCGGGCGTCACCACGCTGAAGCCGGGCGATCACGTCATTCCGCTTTATACGCCGGAATGCCGGCAGTGCGAGTACTGCCTAAACCCCAAGACCAACCTGTGCCAGGCGATCCGCTCGACCCAAGGCGCGGGCCTGATGCCGGACGGCTCCTCGCGGTTCACCACGCTCGATGGCGAGCCGATCCTGCACTACATGGGCACCTCGACGTTTTCCAATTTCACGGTGGTGCCGGAAATCGCCCTGGCGAAAATCCGCGAGGACGCGCCGTTCGACAAGGTCTGCTACATCGGCTGCGGCGTGACCACCGGCATCGGCGCGGTGATCAACACGGCGAAGGCGGAGATCGGCTGCAAGGCGGTGGTCTTCGGTCTCGGCGGCATCGGGCTCAACGTGCTGCAGGGCCTCAGGCTGGCGGGCGCCGACATGATCGTCGGCGTGGACCTGAACAACTCCAAGAAGGAAATGGCGGAACGCTTCGGCATGACGCATTTCGTCAACCCCTCGGAGGTCGAGGGCGACCTGGTGCCCTATCTGGTGGATCTCACCAAGGGCGGCGCGGATTACACCTTCGACGCCACCGGCAATGTCAATGTGATGCGCACGGCGCTGGAATGCGCCCACAAGGGCTGGGGTGAATCGATCATCATCGGCGTGGCGCCGGCGGGTGCGGAAATCTCGACCCGTCCGTTCCAGCTGGTCACCGGCCGCTCCTGGCGCGGCACGGCGTTCGGCGGCGCGCGCGGCCGCACCGACGTGCCGAAGATCGTCGACTGGTACATGGACGGCAAGATCGAGATCGACCCGATGATCACCCACACCATGCCGCTGGAAGACATCAACAAGGGTTTCGACCTGATGCATGCCGGTGAATCGATCCGTTCGGTGGTGCTCTACTGATCATGAATGATGTTGCCCTGCGTCCCATCGCGCCGTCTGACGACGGCGCGATGTGGGCCATGCTGCAGCCGGTGTTTTCGGCTGGCGATACCTATGCGGTTGATCGTGATATCGGCCGCGACGCGGCGCTGGCCTATTGGCGCGGCGGGCACGAGGTGTTCATCGCGGAGGACGGGGCGAAGGACCCGGCCGGGAACGGCGCCGCGGCGCTGGGCACCTATTACATCGGCCCCAACCAGAAGGGCGGCGGCGCGCATGTGTGCAATTGCGGGTTTGTGACCGCGGATGCGGCGCGCGGCCGGGGCGTGGCCCGCAGGATGCTGGCGCATGCGCTGGAGACGGCGCGGGCGCGCGGGTTTCGCGCCATGCAGTTCAACTTCGTGGTGTCCACCAACACGCGCGCCATCGCCATCTGGCAGAGCCACGGGTTTGAGATCGTCGGACGCTTGCCGGGTGCGTTCCTGCATCCGCGCGAGGGCTATGTGGACGCGCTGGTGATGTATCTGGATCTGACCGAAGCGTAAGCGAATAAAGGATTTTTTCGATGGAAACCGTTTCCGAGAACCGCAGTTTCGGCGGCGTCCAGGGTGTCTACAAACATGCGTCCGAGGTTTGTGCCTGCGACATGACCTTCTCCGTCTACGTGCCGCCGGCGGCCGAGAGCGGACCCGTGCCTGTGGTCTATTATCTCTCGGGCCTGACCTGCACGCAGGAGAATTTCACCGTCAAGGCCGGCGCCCAGCGCATGGCGGCGGAATGCGGCATGATCGTCGTGGCGCCCGACACCAGCCCCCGGGGGCCGGGCGTGGCCAATGATGAGGCCTATGATCTCGGTCAGGGCGCGGGCTTTTATGTCGACGCCACACAAGAACCCTGGGCGCCGCACTTCCAGATGTATTCCTACATCACCAAGGAACTGCCCAAGCTGGTGGAAGCGGAATTCCCGGTGCGCGCCGGCGCGCGCGGCATTTTTGGGCATTCCATGGGCGGGCACGGCGCGCTGACCATCGCCATGAGAAACCCCGAGATTTTCACCTCCGTCTCGGCGTTTTCGCCCATCGTCGCCCCCACCAAGGTGCCCTGGGGCCAGAAGGCCTTCACCGCCTATCTCGGTCCGGATGAGAGCACATGGGCGCAGCACGACGCCTGCGAGCTGGTGCGCGCGCGCGGCTTTCCGACCAAGATCCTGGTGGACCAGGGCGACGCGGACGGATTTCTCGACGAACAGCTGCAGACCCACCGGCTGATCGACGCCTGCAAGGCGGCGGGGCAGAGCGCCAAGATCCGCATGCAGCCGGGCTACGATCACTCGTATTTCTTTATCTCGACCTTCATGGAAGACCACCTGCGCCACCACGCGCGGATCCTCAACGGGGTCAATGGCGGATAGCGCGCCGCGCCCCGAGTGTGTCTTGGGGGCGATCGGGGGATGCGGCCGGTGGCGAAAACCTCCGGCCGTTTTGCGTTGGGGGGCGGCGGGAAGGGCCTTTACCTCTCCCAGGGGGAGAGGTCGGGCGGCACGCCCGGGTGAGGGGTGCAGGCCGCGCCGTATCCCTGAGAGTTTTGGTCCCCTCACCCCAACCCTCTCCCTGAGGGAGAGGGAGCGGAAAGGTGGGCGCCTGGAAGGGGCTGGCTTTCGATCAAGCCGCCCATCCTTCGAGACGCCGTCTTCGACGGCTCCTCAGGATGAGGTCATCGTGTTGATATCTTTATGAAACCCTTCCAACCTCATCCTGAGGAGGGCCGCGTCTCGAAGGATGGGCGGCACGCTCATGCGCGTGCCGGAAGTCTGCCTTTCCATGGGGAGACGCAGAAAATTCCTGCTCTTGATGAGGTCATCGCGTTGAGATCTTTATGAAACCTGTCCACCCTCATCCTGAGGAGGGCCGACGGCCCGTCTCGAAGGATGGGCGGCACGCTCATGCGCGGGCGCCGGACGTCTGCCTTTCCATGGGGAGATAGAGAAACGCTCGCGCCGGTCGCACCACAATGCGCCTTGCGGGCTACTTTTCCTCGCGCTTCACCAGCCCGGTGAAGCCGACAATCGCGATGGCGACCATGATCGCGCCGATCACGCGTTCGGCGATGGCGAGAAGATGCAGCAGCCAGCCGACGGGGATCGATTGGGCGACGAAGAGAGGGCCGAAGCCGAGCTTCAGATAGGGTTTTTCAAGCGGGATTTTCGCGTCGGTATCCGCTCGCCAAAAACTTTCGGAATTGAAATCGAGGATCGGCACGAACAGATCGAGCGAATAGAGCAGCGGCTGGAAGGCGGGATAGGCGCCCTCATTGATGTCGCCGTGGCGGGCCTGCAGGAAGGCATCGCGGGCGCCGCAACGCGCGTTCTCGCAGAGCGCATTGCCGCCTGCGAAAAGCAAAGCGAAGATGACGACGATGCCCGTCGACCACACCACGGCCTTCAGCGGATTGTAGCCATAGTCGGCTGTGCGGTGCAGCAGCCAGCCGAGCAGCCGCGTGCGCCGAGGCGTGCCATTCGAGAGGCGCTGGCGGGTGCGGCGGGTGACCGAAACTTTGTCGGCCGCTTTCTCGTATCCCATGGCGCGCAGCACGGCCGACGTCATGCGCCAGGGCTGGGGATTGAAATGGGTCTTCAGATCATCCGCCGACTGTCCGGCAAGCCAGACAATGCGGGCGGGGCCTGCGCCATCGCCGACGGGACGGTCGGTGCCGTCGGGATGCTCGAAATGCTTGCACTCGAAACCGTCGAGCACGAGATGCTGGATGTCGATGGGCATTCCGTCTTCGATGATGCACAGGCGTTGGTCGCAGGTGTCTTGACCGGCAACCAGCATCGGCGGCCAGCCGGAAGCAACGTCTTCCAGCGTGTCGCAGCGGGCGCGGCCCAGATCGACGATGCCTTCCGGGCAGGTCTCCGGCATGATAAGGCGCCCTTCAAACACCGCCTCGCGCAGGACAAGCGCATGATGGCGAAACCGGTTCTGCCGGGTCCGGTCGGAATCACTGACTGTCTCGGCGAGCCTTGCTTGGAGATCGCCGGCCTTACGCGCCTGCGTGGCGGCGACAAGTTGGGCGCCGCGAAATGACACCTGGCCATGAAAATGCGCCCGGCTGGCATGGATATGGCCGAGAAAGCAGGCGTTCTCGCAATTGGCGGGGCCCTGGACTTCGGCGTCTGACAGCGTCAGGGCGCGATGACGCGAGGCGGTGAAACTTGTGCCGGACAGGTCGAGCATAGAGTGAATGTGCGCATGATTGAGTAGTACGTCGCCCTCGATTTTTGCATTCCGCATGAGCAAATCTGCCGCTTTGACGTCTTGTGCGAAAATGGCGTTGCCACCGGCGTTGCTGAACTTGGCGTTGTCGGCAGAGAACTGCCCTGTGATTTCGGCGCCGGGGATAGTGAATTCGCCGGTGACCTCGGCATTATCCATAAACCAGACGGTCGCCTTGACGCCTTGAGCCCATACGGCGCGTCCTCCATCGTTGTGAAACGTTGTGTTGTTGACAGAGAATTGCCCGGCGATATCGGCGCTATTGATATCGAATTCGCCGTCGATGGCGCACTTGCGGAAAAATACAGCACCCTGGATCGTCGTATCACTCAGATCGACGCCTTCGGGAAATGCGCACGTGATGAATTTCAGCGAGGCCGGGATGCGCAGGTTGGCGAGGCCAAGGCGCTCGGGGATTGTGGCGCCGAAGAGCTGGATACCGTCGGGCGCCAAGGCCCAGCCGCTGGAATCCTTGTGCTCGAAGACGCCCGTCGCCAGGGCGCGGATCAGGGCGGGTGACACGGTCTTTTCCGCCTTCTCGGCGATGTCTTGGCACTCGGCCCATTCGCCGGCCTGCGTCGCCGCGATCAGCCGCCGCTCGGCTTCCGTGGGCTGGCCGTTTGGGCCGCTGAAATCGTCGAATTGCGCCATTTCGACCCCCGACAATGCATTTATGACAATACCTTGAGACTAGCCGTGTCGGGTTCGGTTTGTCACTGTTTCATCGTGCCTTGGCGAACCACTGCGCCACGAAAGCAACTCGGTGCGCCGCCGATGTCGTCAACTGTGTTCCCTGGGTGTCATCCTCGGGAGGCCGCAGGCCTGCGCGGGGATCCAGTACTCCGTGTGGCAGGCGGTGGTGTGCGGGCCGTGAGGCCTGTGGTTACTGGATGCCCGCCTTCGTGTTGTGTCCCGGAAGATTGGCTTGATGCGCTGGCGGTGCGAACGGGGCAGGCATGGTTGAAGGGACGACTGTCATGCTGGTGAAGCTGCATGCCAATGCGACGACGACGCCGAGACAGCGCGCGTACATTCAATCCAGCGCGGCGTCGGTTCCGGCGCTCGCTGTAGAGCTTGGCGTAAGCGAGAGCACGCTCCGGCGCCCGTGTTTGCGGGGCGGTATAGTGGGTCCCGGATCTCGCTGTGCTCGCCCGGGATGACATCGCGGGGGTGGTGGGCTTGGGGTGACCGCTGAGCGCGCGGGATTTGAACAACCTCTCGCATGGGGAGAGGCCGGTCCCCTCGGGTCTTGCTTGTGGCCAGCACAAGGACAGGCTCCGCGCCGGGTGAGCCGGGATCTCCGTATCCCCGTGAGTTTTGATCCCTCACCCCAACCCTCTCCCTGGAGGGAGAGGGGGCGGAGACGGCGGGGTTTCGGGCGGAGGAGAGAGAGGCGGAAACGTCGGAGCCCGGTCGGGCGGAGAGAGCGGCGGAGGCGGCGGGGTTTCGTGCGGAAGGAGAGAGGGGCGGAGGCGGTGGGTGCGACTCGTGAGCCGCTGTGACCTGCTGAATCTCGCAGCCTGCGCCCTTCCCTTCTCCCCTTGGGGAGAAGGTGGCCTGCAAGGCCGGATGAGGGGGCGCCGAAGGACAGGGGCCCGGGCTGGATTGGTGGGGTGAAGGGCGTCTGCTCGGGCGCGGCATGGCGGGTGTGGCGTGCGGGCCCTCACACGGCCCTCTCCCTGGAGGGAGAGGGGGCGGAGACGGGTCTCTCGGTATATGGCGGTTGGCTCTCGAGCCGGTGTCGCGTTGCGTCCGGGGAAACGAAGGTGAACTTCCTATGCCCCTATGCCCCTATGCCCGTCTGTCCCTCTACCCCTTCCGCCCGGCCGCAGGCCCGCCTCTTGCCGGGGTGTAGCCGATGATGGCGGCGAGGGTGAAGACGATCAGCGTGCCGGCGACCACCGCGAAGGAGAAGGGCTCGAATGTCTGGTACATGGCATGGCGGATCAGCTCGACGATGTAGGTAAACGGGTTCCACTGGCACAGCTCATAGATCGTCACAGAGCCCTCGCGCACGCGCCACAGCGGGTAGAGCGCGGAGGACATGAAGAACATCGGGAAGATGACGAAATTCATGATGCCGGCGAAGTTTTCCAGCTGGCGGATCCAGGAGGAGAGGAAGGTGCCGAGCGCCGAGAGCGTCATGCCGGTGAGGATGAGCACGGGAAACAGCGGCAGCAGACCCTCGAGCGGCACGTCGGTGCCGAGGGCGTAGGCGATGGCGAGGAAGGCGTAGGCCTGGATGATGGAGACGAAGGTGCCCGAGAGCATGCGCGCGACGAGCAGAAAGCCGCGCGGCAGGGGCGTGGACATCAGCACCCGCATGGAGCCCATCTCGCGGTCGTAGACCATCGACAGCGACGACTGCATGCCGTTGAAGAGCTGGATCATGCCGACGAGCCCGGGCACCACATAGACGTCATAGGTGATGTAGGTCTCGTACGGCGGGATGATCGACAAGCCGAGGGTCGCGCGAAAGCCCGCGGCGAAGACCAGAAGCCAGATGAGCGGGCGCACGAGGGCCGCGAAAAACCGCTCCTTCTGCTGCACGAAGCGCAAAAGCTCGCGCTGCAGGATGGCGGCAAAGGCGCGCGCCGCATGGGCGGGCAGGGCGGCGCGGACGGGATGCGGGGCGCGCGGGTTCACAGGCGTTCTCCCACGGGCGCCGAGGTGAGTTTCGCAAACGCCCCGTCCAGCGTGGTCTCACCTGCGGCGGCCAGCACATCGGGCAGCGGGCCGTCGGCCACCACACGGCCCTTTTCCAGCACGATCAGATGATCCTCCGGCATGACCTCGTCGGTGAGATGGGTGGCCCAGAGCACCGCGATGCCCTCCTCGCGCGCCAGCCGGTGCACGTGATCGACCAGCCAGCGCCGCGTGGCGATGTCGAGCCCGGCGCTGGGCTCGTCGAGCAGCAGCAGCGCGGGATGATCGAGCAGGGCGCGCGCCACCTCGACACGGCGGCGCTGTCCGCCGCTCAGGGACCGGGTTTTCACGCGGCGCTTGTCGGCAAGCCCCACCTGGTCGAGCAGCGTGTCGATGCGCGCATGCGCGGCGCTTCGGGACAGCCCGCGCAGGGCCGCGAAATAGCGCAGGTTCTGCTGCACGGTGAGATCGAGATCCAGCGTCTGGGCCTGGAACACGATGCCGATGCGAAACAGCGCCGCCGCCCGGTCGCGCCGCAGATCGTGCCCGGCGATCTCGATGGCGCCCGCGCGGCTGTCGAACAGCCCGGTGACGATGGAGTAAAGCGTGGTCTTGCCCGCGCCGTTGGGGCCGAGCAGCGCGGTCACCTTCGCGGGCGCGAGCTGAAAGCTCACATTGTCCAGTGCCTGGTGGCGGCCATAGGCATAGGACACGCCGGTGACCCGCAACGCCGGCGCGTCGTCATTGGCGGCCACGCTGGCGCGCGGCGGCTCCTTGCCTGATTGCATCCGCCCCTCCCTGGGATTTCTGCCCGCAGCTTAGCGAAGCAATGTGCGAGGCGGAAGCGGCGCGGGATGGGTCTTAAGTCCGATAGGGCGGGGAGTGTGATGGACGTGGGCATCCGCGATTGCGCCGCGCGTTTTCTCCCCCGCAAGGGGCTCGGAAATCGCACATGGCGACGACACCGCGGGGTTGGCTCCCTCTCCCATGGTGAGAGGGTTGAGGTGAGGGGGGCGAGGCCGGAGGGATGCGGAGGGGTCGCATCCTCTCACCCGGGCTTTCAGCCCGACCTCTCCCCATGGGAGAGGTGATTTCGCACCGTTGACCGGGGTTATGTGCGTCAATTTCAGCAAAAAGGGCGGCCCGAGGACCGCCCTTGAATTTGACGACAAGGCTCATGCGCCTCGATCGTCGTCCTAGGCCTTGTGCCACTGCTGTCCGGTTTAACGGCAGAGCGGAGACCTTGCTGAGAACGTCCAGCGGGCTCCCATCTCCCCCTTGCGGGGGAGATGTCACCCGAAGGGTGACAGAGGGGGTAGGTGACGGGGCCTGGAGTTTGCGGCTCCCCCCCTCTGTCGGCTGCGCCGGCATCTCCCCGCAAGGGGGGAGAGGGGAGCAAGTTGATGTTTCAGGGAAAACGCCCGGTTTCCAATCGAGCCCTAATTATCGATATGACGCAGACGGGCGTGGACGGTTTCGCCGAGCATGTCGCGCTTGACGATATAGCGCACGCCGCGCCGCCAGGCCTGGTCCGTGTCGCCGCGGATGGAGACCGAGGCGTTGCCGATGATGCGGCCGCTTTCGGTGTCGCGCGCGATGAGCAGGATCGACTGGATCAGGGTGGAGACCTTGTGAACCATGCCGGTGATGGCGATGTCGGCGCCGGCCTCGCGCGCCAGCGGCACCTCGCAGCCATTGCATTGCCACAGCCGCGGCATTGTCTCGAGCTTCCCGGCATAGGCGGATACATCGACGATCTCGGCGCCGCGTTCGGCCAGCATGCGGCCCGCGACCTGGGTGACCATGGCAAGACGCGCCTGCTCCGCATCGTGCGTGTCGCGCTGCTCGCCGCTGGTGTCGTTGAGCTCGAACGGGAACACGGCGATGCGCGGCGCGTCCGCGGCGATGGCGGGGGGCGCGACGGTCGCGGCGAGCAGGGCGGCGATCGCCAGGACGACGGGGGCGGCGCGGTTCATGGCGTGTCCTCTTTGGAGCGTTCGGTGTCAGGCGTCCAGTCGATCAGGGGTCACGATGCGGGCTCGAGGTGGACCGGCCAGCTTTGCTCAAACACCCGGTCCTCGGAATCGGTGACCTTCGCGTGCAGCACCGCGCTGTCCTCGGGCTTGACGAAGAAGCGGATCGAGGGGTTCTCGCTCATCGAGATATCGCCCTCGAACGACAGCACAGGCTTGTCGCCGAGCGTCAGCTCGATGGTGCGCACGTAGTCGGCCGGGATCCAGAGCTGGGTCACCTGGTCGCTCTGCATGCCCGAATAATTGGGATGCGAGACCATGAACTGGGTCTCCGCCGGCTGGCCGGCGTGCCAGGCGCCGATCTGCTTCAGCTTCATCTTGCCCATGCGGCTGAGCGCCAGCTCGTGGTCCTTGCCGGCGGGCGCGGAGCAGCCGCCCGAGGCCTTGACGTATTTTGTGGTCATGTAGAGCGCGCCGTCGTTGGTCTCGGCGATGGCGCGGATGTTGGTGTAGGCGTTGACGCGCACGCGGGTGGCGAGGCTGGCGATGCCGTTGTCGGGCGAGAAGCGGAAGGTCCCGACGACGGGCGAGGGGTTCTCGTCGATGATCAGCGTCAGCGTCTTGATGTAGCGGTTCGCGCTTTGCGGGATTTGCGGAACGATCTTGATCGGCACGGTGGCCGCGTCCAGCGCCCGGTAGGGGGCCTCCAGCGCGATGACGCCGGCGCCGTCCTCAATTGCCCGGGTTTCGCCGAACAGGCTGGCGCGAATGTCGGCCCAACTGCCCTCATCGGCCCGGGCCAGGGTTGCCGGAAGCAGCAGGGCGCAGGCCAAGGCGACACGTGCCGCGAGGGGCGCCATCGATCCGAGAGGTGTCTGTACCATCATTCCCACTCCAGTTCCGTGTAGGCGGTGACGATGTTGCGGCCGTGAAACGCGTCGAACAGCAGCCAGTCCGCGCGTCCGGTGTCTTCCAGCCGCCGCAGCGTGGCCGGAATGTCGAGCCCGTCGTCCAGCGCGTCGCGGACGCCATCGCGGATCGCCGCGAGATAGCCGCGCTGCCGGGCGAGCGTGGCGCGCCCGTCGCTGATGCCGCCATGGCCCGGAACGACCAGGTCCACATCGGGCGTGATCAGCCGGTCGAGCACCTCGAGCCAGCCCAGCAGGCTGCCGTCCAGTGTAGGCAACCGGGCGTCGAAAAGCAGGTCCGCCGCCCATAACGTTTTCGTGCGGTGATCGAAGACTGTGAGATCATTGTCCGTATGCGCGGCCGGCCAGGCGGCGAGCTCGATGAGGCGGTTGCCCAGATCAATGGTCAGCGTGTCCTCGACCGTCCGCGTGGGCGGCACGAAGGTGGTGCTGGCGAAGTCCGGCGACAGCGCATGGATGCGCTCGAGATAGAAGGGGCCGCGTTCGGCGAGCGCGCGCGGCAGGCGGTGATGGCCCAGCGAGACAAGGCTGCCGGTGTCGAATGCCGCGTGGCCGAAGCAATGGTCCAGATGCACGTGCGTGGCGATGAGGTGGCTGACCGGCCGGTCGGTCACCGCGGCGACGGCGCGCAGCACGGCCTCGCCCTGCTGGCGGGTGGCGCCGCTGTCGATCACCGCGACGCTGTCGGCGCCAATGATGAAGCCGATGTTGGCGATGGCGCCGCCGTTGGCCGCCGAGAGTTCCTCCTGCACCCCGTGCCGCACGTAGATCCCGCTGGCCACCTCGACGAATGGCAGCTCCGCGGCGGCGTGCAGGAGGCCGGGGTCGAGCGGGAGGATGGCGGCGGCGGCGCCGAGGCCCTGCAGCACCCGGCGGCGCGTGGCGTGTGGGGAGGCGGTCCGGCTCATCAGATGGTTGCACTCGGCGGCGCGCAGGTCCATCCGGCGATCCGCCATCCGGGTTTGCGTTCCGCCCATCGCAGCGCGTCGACCTGCGCGTGCGCGGAGCATTCGCGGATGCTGGCGTAAAGCTTCACCGGCACGGGAACCTGCCGGCAATGGGCCGGGTTGGCGATCAGGCAGACGGTGATCAGGACCTCGTAGAGCATCGGGTTGTCCTTGCGCTCTCATGGCGTGCCCGTCAGTGCGCGATGTCCGGGCGCCAGGGGCGGACGGTTTCGAGCGCGCCGCCGGCCTCCTGCCAGCGGGTGACGCCGCCGGGAAACCACACGACATTCTTGAAGCCGAACTCCAGCGCCCGCTTGGCGGCGTTCCACGACATCCAGCACTCCGGCTCGCAGAAGAACACCAGAGGTTTCGCGCCGTTGTCCGACAGCGCGGCCAATTCGCCGCGGAAGGCCTCGGCCTCGCTTTCATGCAGGCGGCCCAGGCCCATGTTGGCCAGCCAGTGCGCGCCCTGCACCGTGTCGCGCTTGGGTTCGTTCCAGATGGCGGTCGGCGACAGCTTCTCGGGTTTGCGCGCGGCGGGGTAGACGTCGATCAGGACGCCGCCGCCGCCCGCCAGCAGATCCTTCAGCCCGGCGGCGTTGACGGTGGTCGCGCCCTTGAGCCCCGCGGGCACCGGCGCGCGGTAATCGGTAACGCGGTAGTCGTCCGGTTCCTCGACCGTGACCTCGAAGGGCGCATCGTCGTCCGTGGCCTCCGCCTTGATGACGATCGGCCTGCCCAGCGTGTCGAGCAGCGGCACGCCGTAGCTGGCGAGAATGGCGTTGATGTCGTCCTGGCGCTGCTTGAGGATCTCGTTGAGCGTGTGCTTCCATTCGGGTTCATTGTAGCGCAGCCCCATGGAGATGCGGTAGCTCAGGCGCGGCCCGGAAGGGTCGGCGGCGACCGGCGTCACCACCAGCGTGGGGTCGGTTTCCCGCGCCCAATATCCCGCGAGCGGACCCCAGGCGAGCGCCACGTCGATCTCTCCGGCCGCCACATCCTCGACCATTGCCTTGATCGGCTTCTCGAGCCGCGTGTCGACCACCAGACGATAGCTCTTGAGCCGCGTCAGCAATCCGCGCCGGGCCAGCAGGCTGGCGACGGGCGTGCGCGGCTGAACGCCGATGGTCATGGTCTTGAGGATGGGATCGTCGAGGCCAGAGACCTCGGTATCGGCCCGGCGCACCATCACATAGGTGGAGTGATAGTACGGGTTGGAGTTCTGCATCAGCTCGTTGGTGGTGGCCACGCCGATGATCAGGTCGCAGCGCTTGGCGGCGAGCGTCATGCGCACGAAGCCGACGGTCTGCGGAAACCAGGTGTACTCGATGGGCACGCCGAGGTCGCTGGCGATCAGCTCGGCGATCTTGTTCTCGAAGCCCTCGCCCTTGTCATTGGAGTAGGGCAGGTTGCCCGGGTCGGCGCAGACCTTCAGCGTGCTGCGGTCGACGACTTCTCCTGTGGCGGCGCGCGCGGACGGCGCGAGCGCCAATGAGGCCATGGCCGCCGCCGCGAGGGCGGCGGCCAGAGGTCTTCGCATGGCAGAGAGGTTCGCGGCAGCGACGCCGCGCCGTGCGAATAGCGCCTGCATCAGCGGCTGGCCTTCCATTCCTTGAACACAGGGTCCTCGTCGGCGGGGATGCGGGGCGGCCGGTTTCGGCCGATGACGCCGTCCGCGCGGGCCTTCAGATAGGCGTAGATGTGATCGATGTATTCCATAACGTCTGCGGATTCGGCGAAAGCGGGCATCACGGAATCCTGCGCCGTGTTGACCACCTGGCGGCCGTTGACGACCACATCGAGGAACTCGCTGTAGCTCATGGTCTTCAGCGAATCCCTGAGCGCCGGCGCGTAGCTGGAACCCAGCCCGTCGGGACCGTGGCAGACGTGGCAGGCGGAGTGGTAGCGCCGGAATCCGTTGTAGGTGCCGTAGTCGACCTTGCCGTCGCGGACGATATAGGGGCGCTTCTCCCAGTCGACCTCCTCACCGTCATCGGCAAAGGCCGTGTGCCCCGCAAAGGCCATGGCCAGCATGGCGCCTGCCGCGATGGACAGCACTCTCAACCCTGAACGCATCAAATTCTCTCCCGTCGCCGTGTCTTGTTGTGTCTTGGTGGTTTCGTTCCGGCCGGTCTGCCGGCTCATCGCGGCCCGGCTTGCGCCCGGGCCTTGCCGAATATTCGTGTCGTGAATCCCGGATCTTCAGAAAAGGCGGGGCCGGTTCAAAGGACCGGCCCCGCTGGCGTTCGTTTGGCTCAGGTCTGGCGACCTTAGTCCGGGAGGGCGAACACCGTCAGTTGACCGCCGAGGTTGGTGTAGCTCGACAGTGCCTTATAGGCGCCAACCGCACCCAGACCGGCTGTGTCTTCGGTCAGGCCGGCCGCAAGACCGATGCCTGCCCAGCCGCCGATGCCCGACAGTACGGCTACATACTGCTTGCCACCGTGCTCGTAGGTGTTGACGTTGCCGATGATGCCGGACGGGGTCTTGAACCGGAACAGTTCGTCACCAGACGAGGCGTCGACGGCCTTCAGGTAACCTTCCAGCGTGCCGTAGAAGACGACATCGCCGTTGGTTGCTAGCGCGCCGGACCACACGGAGAACGGCTCGGGGAGCGACCACTTGATCTCACCCTTGGCGGCGTCCCAGGCGATGAAGTTGCCCAGACCGCCATGGCTGTCGGGTGCCGGATACATGGAGAGCGTCGCGCCCACGTACGGCTGACCGGCCGTGTAGGACACCTGGAACGGCTCGTAGTCCATGCAGACGTGGTTGGTCGGCACGTAGAACAGGCCGGTCTTCGGCGAATAGGCGGCCGGCTGCTGATCCTTGGAGCCAAGCGCCGCCGGGCAGATGCCCTCGGAGTTGACGTCCTCGCCGTTCTGGCCGGTCGAGTATTCGGCAACCACCTGCGGGCGGCCGTACTGATCGGAGTTGGGGTCCATCACGACTTCGGTCGCCCAGTTGACGGCCGGATCGTATTTCTCGGCCACGAGCAGCTCGCCGGTCACACGATCAAGCGTGTAGCCGAAGCCGTTGCGGTCGAAGTGGACCAGGGACTTGCGGGTCTCGCCGCCGATTTCCAGATCGGCAAGGATCATCTCGTTGACGCCGTCGTAATCCCACTCGTCATGCGGGGTCATCTGATAGACCCACTTGGCCATGCCCGTGTTGAGATCGCGGGCGAAGATGGTCATCGACCAGCGGTTGTCGCCGGGGCGCTGCACCGGGTTCCACGTGCCGGGGTTGCCCGAGCCGTAGTAGACCAGATTCAGCTCCGGATCGTAGGACATCCAGCCCCATGTGGCGCCGCCACCGATCTTCCACTGATCGCCTTCCCAGGTGTTGGTGCCGGAGTTTTCGCCGACCGGCTTGCCGAGATGCGTGGTGTTTTGCGGATCGACGAGAATGTTCTCGTCCGGGCCGACGGAGTAACCGCGCCAGGCCATGGCGCCGTCAGAGATGTTGTAGGCGGTGATGTGGCCCTGGATGCCGAACTCGCCACCGGAGATGCCGATCAGCACCTTGTCGCCGGCGACCAGCGGTGCCGAGGTGCCGGTCTCGCCCTTGCCAGCGTCACCGTTCTTCACCGACCACTTGACCGCGCCGGTGGCTGCGTCGAGCGCCACGAGCGTGGTGTCCGCCTGATGCAGGAAGATGGTGTCGTTGCCGTAGGCCACGCCGCGGTTGACTGTGTCGCAGCACATCACCGGGATGACATTCGGATCCTGCTTGGGCTCGTATTTCCAGATGATCCGGCCGTTGTCGTTGAGATCCAGCGCGAACACCGTGTTGGGGAACGGCGCGTGCACATACATCACGTCGCCAATCACCAGCGGGCCACCCTCATGGCCGCGCAGGACGCCCGTGGAAAATGTCCAGGCCACCTGCAGGTCGCCGACATTGTCCTTGTTGATCTGGTCCAGTTCGGAGTACCGCGTGCTGGAATAATTGCCCAGCGGCATGACCCAGTCGCTGGCGTTTTTCTGCATCTCCAGCAAGCCATCGTTCGCGATCGCCGCTGATGACGCCGTCATCGCAGCCACCGATATGGCTGCCAGTAGCTTTAACCTTTGCATTTCCATCCCCTACGCTTGTTGTTGTCCTGCACTCGCGTACGACGACCGCTCGCGGTGAAGCGCAAACTAGCATCGATGACTCTCCGGAAATGGTCTCTGGTTGTCGATAGCACCATAGTACTAAATTCTACTGACGAGTAAATTCAGTGTGCGAAATCTTGTGTTTACGCAAATGTTGCATTGCAGCGAACAGGCCCGTGTTTAAGACCTTCGTCTAGGTTTTTCGAACGCATTCCGGAAGGCCGGGAAAGGCTTTTGGTTGTTGCGGGCGCGCCCGGCCGCGACAAGCGCGCGTCCCGGGCGCGGGAATGCGGGGTCCTTCGCGCGCCTGCATTCCGCCGGCCAGTGGAGGCGGGACCATGTGCGGGGATGTGCGTGATCCATTGAAAACGCCGCCCCGGATCGGATCCGGGGCGGCGCTTTGCGTGGCCGCCTGAGACATCAGACGATCGTGTTGGTCAGCGTGCCGATGCCATCGCTGGAGATGTCGGCCACATCGCCGGGTGATGGCGCCTGTAGGCGGGGCGCTTTCGCGCTTCCGAACGGGCCTCTCTTCTAGATCATCCAGGTCGCGATGCCGGGGACGAACAGCAGCAGGGCGAGCACCAGAAGCTGCAGCACGATGAACGGCAGCAGCGCCGTGTAGATGTGCTGAAGGGTGATGTCCTTGGGCGCCACGCTCTTGAGGTAGAAGGCGGCGGGGCCGAAGGGCGGGGTCAGGTAGCTCACCTGCATGTTGACCGCGAACAGGATGCCGAACCAGATCGGATCGTAGCCGAGCTTGATGACGATCGGCACGAAGATCGGCAGGGTCAGCAGCGCGATGCCGATCCAGTCCAGGAACATGCCCAGCACCAGCAGGATCAGCATCATCACCATGATGATGACCACGGGCGAGGCGTCCAGTCCCAGGATCGCGGCGGAGACGAAGCGGTTGCCGCCCATCAGGTTGTAGACGCCGACGAGCACGGCCGCGGCGATGCCGATCCAGATGATCATGCCGCAGGTTTCCAGCGTGTGCACCAGGCTGTCCTGCATCATCTTGCCGTTGAGCTCGCGCCGCAGCCCCGACACGATCAGCACCGAGGAAACGCCCAGCGCCGCGGCTTCGGTGATCGAGGCGACGCCGCCGTAGATCGATCCCAGCACCACAAACACGATGAACAGCGGAGCGACCAGCGACTTGAGCGCGCTGGACACCGATTCCTCGGCGTGTTCCTCCGCCGACATGGGCGGCCCAAGCCGGGGATCGCGCAGGCACAGCACCAGCACGTAGGCCACGTAACAGGTCAGCAGCAGCAGCGCGGGGGTGATGGCGGCGACGAACAGATCGGCGATCGAGACGCCGGCGACCAGCCCGTAGATGATCAGCACGATGGAAGGCGGCATCATGGTGCCGAGCGAGCCGCCCGCGCAGACCACGCCGATGGACAGGCTTCGGTCATAGCCAAGCCGCAGCATCTGCGGCAGCGCCAGGATGCCGAGCAGCACGATCTCGCCGCCGATGACGCCGGACATGGCGGCCATCAGGATGGCGACGATCAGCGTCTGCACGGCGACGCCGCCGGGCAGGCGCCCGGCCAGCACGCGCATGCCGTTGAACAGGTCCTTGGCGATGCCCGATCTGTCCAGAAGCGCGGCCATGAGGATGAACATGGGGATGGCGACGAGCGAATATTCGGTGATGAAGCCGAAGATGCGCGAAGTCACCAGCGGCAGCGCGTTACCGCCGAACCAGCCGAAGGTGAAGACCAGCGCTACAAGGCCCGTGACCCAGGCGAGCGGCTGTCCGGTGATTAGAAGAATGAAGATGCTGGCGACCAGAAGATAGGTGCCCAGCTCGATGCCGATGCTGCTCAGGCCCATGCTACTTCTCCCCCGTCGCGTCGTTGCCCGCGGTGGCGGAGACGTCGCGGCGGATGGCCTTGATCAGATGCAGCAGGGTCTGGATGAACATCAGACACACGCAAAGGAAGATGGTGATCTTCAACAGCGCCGGCGTGGGCGGGTTCCAGGCGGTGCCGGTGCCCTCGAAGTGGAAATCGCCGGTGGGCGTGTGCGTGGCCTTCCACGACATGGTGGCGCCGGCGTAGCCGAGGCCGGCGAAGAAGACCATGGCGATGATCGAGTTGAGGATGTCGAGCCAGCGGCGGCCGCGCGGCGAGACGCTGTCGTAGATCATGCGCACGCGGATGTGCTTGTTGCGCGCCAGCGCGATCGGACCGCCGATGAGGAAGATCGCGGCGATCAGGAAGGTCGTGGTCTCATGCGCCCAGAAGGTCGGGCTGTCGAAGACGTAGCGCGAGATGACCTCGAACACGCTGACGCCGAAGGCGATGAAGATCGCCCAGGACAGTGGCTTGGCGGCATTGGCCACCACGCGGTCCAGCTTCGTGCGCACCTCTGGATCGCCGCCGTCGCGGTGGGCGTCCACATCCAAATCGTCCAACATTGATTGTCTCTCCGGCCGCAAGACTGCGCCCGGCGGAAGGATCCTCCGGGCGCAGATAAGATTGAGAACAGACCCGCTGATGCTACAGCAGGTTGCGGCCCTCGAGATACTTGATGACGGCGTCGTAGTAGCGCTGGGTCATCTCGGTCTTGCCGGCCCAGTTCTGCCACTCCTGCTGCGCGATGCGGCGGAATTTGGCGCGCTCGTCACCCGACCAGTTGATGATCTCGATCTCCGGGTTGGCCTTCGCCTTGGCGACGGCTTCCGCATCGAGTTTGCGCACCGAATAGACGTGGTTGAAGATGAAGGTGTCCACCGACGCGTTGAGGACCGCCTTCAGGTCGTCGGGGAGGTCGTCCCAGATCGACTTGGTCATGGAGATGTCGATCAGCGGCAGCGAATGGAAGCCGGGGTACAGCGGGTAGTGGGCGATGTCGTTCATACCCTGGCCCTGATTGGCGGCAAAGACGGTGTAGTCGGCCGCGTCGATCACGCCCTTGTCGAGCGCGGTGAAGACTTCCGATCCCGGCAGGGCCACCGGGGATGCGCCGGCCTTGGAGAAGATCTCGTAGACCATGCCTTCCGGCGCGCGCAGTTTGACGCCCTTGAGGTCCTCGACAGTGCGGATCGGTACCTTGGAGACGAAGGCTTCCGGCTCGGTCGCGGCGGCGCCGATGAAGTGAACGCCGTAGGGTTCGACCAGCTCCGCGTAGAGCTCATGCCCGCCGCCCGACTGCATGAAGCCGAGAAGCTCGAACGGGTCCGACCAGGCGCCAACGAGGTTGCCCATCATGGCAAACGCCGGGTCGCGGCCGGCGAAATAGCTCGGATCGGTCAGGTGGCCCTGAAGAATGCCGGCGCCGACCGCTTCCAGCGTGTCGGTGTGCGGCACGACCGCGCCGATCGGTAGGATCTCGATTTCGATGCGGCCGCCGGACAGCGCCTTGACGCTATCGGCCCACTTCTGCTTGTTGATAAAGCCCGGCTCACCGGCGGTCTCGGACGTCTGGAACGTCCAGTTGTAGTCCGCGGCCACGGCGGGACCGGACAAGGCAAGGGCCGACACGGCGATGGCGGCGGCGCCCAAAATGGTCTTGAACATGTGCATTTCTCTCCCTGGTGTGCTTTTTTTAAATCGATTTAGTTTTTCTAGCGGACCCGCGCGGGCGATGCAATGGGAGCTATCTTTTCCGGCGGGGTGATCCGAATTTGTGCATGGTTTGGAACGCGCGATCAACCGCCCTGTCCACACCCGGCTGCGGCCGGGCGGGACCGGCGCGGGGGCGGATCGCACGAAGTCCCGATGGAGTCAGGGATTCCCGATCCGCGGCGCGGCGCGGCTCGCAAGCCGGCTTAGACGAAAGTCGTGCCGGCGCGCCCTTGGGGAAACGGCCCCGCAAAACCATTGCGGCGGCGGCGCGATCTTCGTGTATTGATCTGCGGTCCTGAACCATGGGAGCGCCTCGGCGTCCCGTAAGCCGACACTGTCAACGGAATCGCGGACACCATGAACGCCGACTGGCAAATCGAACTCCGCGCGCTGCGCTATTTCGTCTGCATCGCGGAGGAGAAGAGTTTTACCCGCGCCGCCAGCCGGCTGCGGGTGGCGCAGCCGGCGCTCAGCCGGCAGATCCGCAAGCTGGAGGAGGATCTCCAAGTCGAGCTGTTCATCCGCCACGTGCGCGGTGTGGAGCTGACGGAGGCCGGCGAGATCCTGCTCAGCCGCGCCTATGTGATCTTCAACCAGCTGCAACAGACCCATCACGATGTCACGAGTCATTCCGCGACGCCGGCCGGTGTGGTGACCGTCGGCATACCGCCGACGCCGGGGGAGTTCATCGCGCCGCCGCTTTTGCGCCGGACCCGGGAGCTCTACCCGGAAATCGAGCTGCGCTTCGTCGAGGGATTTTCCGGCGAGCTGGAAAAGAAGCTGGCCAACAACGAGATCGGCGTCGCGGTGATGCACGATCCGGCCTCGCGTCCGGAAATCAAGATCTCGGAGCTGCTGGTGGAGCGGCTGTGCCTGGTCGGCCCGCCCGGCAGTCTCGACAAGCCGTTGTACACGTTGACCGAGGCGGCGGAGTTTCCGCTGATCCTGCCGAGCCGGCCGAATTTCCTGCGCATTCTGCTCGACGACAGTTCCGAGCGTCTCGCCCTGACCCTCAACGTGGTGACGCGATCGGACGGCCTGTGGCACACCAAGTCGCTGGTGCGGCACGGAAACGGCTTCACCATCCTCACCTACGGCGCGGTGATTTCCGAGGTGCAGCAGGGCCAGCTCGAGGCGGTGCCCATCCACGAGCCCGAGATCACCTGGACCCTGTGCGTGGCGATGCGCAAGGACCAGAGCCGCAAACAGACGCTGGTGGTCATCGAGGATCTGATCCGTGAGATTGTCCAGGAACTGCTGCGCGACGGAACTTGGAAATGATGGGGCAGGGGCGGCGGGCGCTTCGCCGGGAATGCACATCCATGCCCAAAAGGCATGGCATGCATAAAACTATAGTATTTGAATTATAGCTGCCCGACCCGTCTAATCCCCAACATCGCCGGCACGCATCCGGCCGATGACTCTGATGGGCTGAATCGGCGTTACGAAAAAGCGCCTGGGAGGAAAACATGACTGCACTACGCCGCCGCGGTTTCGCGGCAAGCGCCGCGCTTGCGTTGGGCCTTGCCGCCTCGACTTTCTCGTTCGAGGCGCAGGCCACGACCTACAAGTGGATCACATTCAAGCCGCAGGGCGCGGGAGACGCGCAGGCGATCTCGACCCAGTGGTTCGTCGACCAGTTCAAGGAACGCACGGGCGGCAAGCACGAGATCGAAGTGTTCTGGGGCGGTTCCGTCGCCAAGACCCGGGAGATTCCGGACTCGCTTGCGGCCGGCGTCGGCGATTTCGGCGATATCATCACGCCGTACTTCCCGGACAAGTTCCCGCTCAACAACGCGGTCGGCTTCTTCATTCCGCAGCCCAAGTCGACGATCGAGATCGCCGAGCTGATGGAGAAGTGGCACGCCAAGTATCCGCAGTTCTCCCAGGAGCTGGAAAGCCAGAACCTGAAGGCCATCGGTTTCCGCCCGCTGGAAAGCTACGGCATGCTGTGCACCTCGCCGGTGCGCTCGGCCGCCGATCTGAAGGGCAAGCGCATCCGCACCTACGGCTTCGCCTATCCCGCCCTGGTGGAAGCACTCGGCGCCACGCCGGTCTCCGTCGCCACCTCGGAGGCCTATGAGGCGCTGGAGCGCAACATCCTCGACTGCACGCCGATCGGCCCGGCGCTGGCGCACGGCTGGAAGTACGATGAAGTGGCGAAATACTACATCGAGATCCCGCTTGGCGCGTCCTTCGGCCACCTGATCGCCATGAACCTCGACAGCTACAAGGCGATGGACGCGGAGACCAAGGCCGTCGTCGACCAGCTCGGTCACGACTATGCCAGGGAATACGCCGATGAGCTGGATTCCGACGACGCCAAGGTGCGCGCCGGCTGGCCGGAGAAGGGCGTCGAGGTCATCGCCTTCCCGCGCGAGGAGCTGATCGCGGTCATCGACGACGAGCGCATCCAGAACGTGCGCAAGGAATGGATCTCGCGGGCCGACGCGCTCGGCGTCCCCTCGGACGAGATCATCTCCGAACTGAAGTTCTGATCGTCGCGATTGCGCGTTCAGGCAACGGCCTGACGGCGAACCGGACCGATCCGGGGGCGGCAAAGCCTCTCCCGGATCTCTTCACCACGCCGCCCGGTCCGTGGTCCGGCGTGCTGACAATCGGGCGAAACATGCCGCGCATCTTGCCGGCGGTCACGCGGCCGCGCGATGCTGCGAGCGTTTGAATTTGGGTGATCGCCGCCGCGCCGCTTCACGTTTCGTGCGGAGGCGGCCCGGCTCCAATGGGGAAGGTTTCCATGTCGTCATTCGACCAGCTCTGGCGCGGCTACGGCACCGTGCTGCGCATATGCGGGCTTGCCGCCGGTTACATCACCTTCGCCATGATGGTGCTGGTGGTCGCCAACGCGGTGTCGCGCTTTCTGTTCAACGCGCCGGTATCGGGGGCCTTCGAGATCACCGAGTCCATGCTGACGGTGCTGATCTTCCTGTCGCTGGCGCTGACGCAATACGAAGGCGGGCACATCCGCGTCGTGCTGATCACCCAGCGGCTGGCGCCGCCGCTGCGCCGCGCAGCGCGTCTGTTCGCCCTCATCGCGGGCGCCCTGTTCTTCGGCTGGTGCGCGGTTGCCGCCTGGGGGTACGCCATGCAGTCCCTGGCCATCAACGAGCAGCAGTGGGGCGCGGTGCGCTACCCGCTCTATCCCGTGAAATTCGTCGTGTTCGCCGGGCTGGGTCTGCTTGCCGTCCAGTTCGCGCTTGGTGCCGTCCGCGAGGCGCTCGGGCGCGCGGGCGATGAAGAGGTCACCGAATAATGGCCGGTCTTGAAATCGGAATGATCGGCGTTGCCGCGCTGTTCACCGCCATCCTGCTCGGCGTCAACGTGATGGTGGCGCTCGGCGCCGTCGGCGCGCTGGGCCTGGCCTCCATCGTCGGCGTGCACGGCGCCACAGCGATGTTGTCGACGGTGTTCTTCGACACCACCCATTCCTTCCACTTCAGCGTCATCCCGCTGTTCCTGCTGATGGGTTTCTTCGCCATGCGCGCCGGGCTCGGCGAGGACATGTTCGAGGCGACCAGCAAGTGGCTGGGCAACCTCAAGGGCGGTCTGGCGATCTCCACCACGATTGGCGCGGCCGCCTTCGGCGCGGCCTCGGGCTCCTCGGTGGGCACCGCCACGGTGTTCACCAAGCTGGCGTTGCCGCAGATGCTGGATCGCGGCTACGACAAGCGGCTCGCCTCGGCGTCGATCGCCATCGCCGGCACCCTGGCGGTGATGATCCCGCCCAGCGCGCTGGTGGTGGTCTACGGCATCCTCACCGACTCCAGCATCGGCGGGCTGCTGATCGCCGGCGTCATTCCCGGCGTGATGTTCGCGACCATCCTGTGCCTCGCCACCTATCTCACGGTGTTGCGCAATCCCGCGCTGGCGCCGGTCGTCAAGGCGAACTACAGCCTGCGCGAGAAGGTCTATTCGCTGCGTCTCGCCGGACCGCTGCTGCTGGTGATCGTGTGCATCATCTCCGGCCTGTACCTGGGCATCTTCACGCCGACGGAAGCCGGCGGCATCGGCGCGGCGCTGACGCTTTCGCTCGCCGTCATCCGCCAGCGCGGGCTGAAGGGCGTCAAGCTCAACGAGACGCTGCTCGACACCATTCGCACCTCGGCGATGATCTTCGCCATCATCATCTGCGCGCTGGTGTTTTCCAAGTTCCTCGCGCTCAGCGGCGTCGCCAATGCGCTGGGCGGTTTTCTCACGGATCTCGACGTCAACCGCTGGGTGGTGGTGGGCATCATCGTGGTGATCTATCTGCTGCTCGGCATGATGATGGACGCGCCGGCGCTGCTGGCCATCACGCTGCCGATCACCCATCCGGTGATGATGAAGCTCGGCTTCGATCCGATCTGGTTCGGCGTCTTCGTGGTGCTGCTGGTGGAGATCGGAGCGGTGACGCCGCCCGTGGGCATCAACTGCTTCGTGGTGCAGGCCTCCTCGGAAGGGCGCGTGAAGCTCGAGGACGTCTTCCGCGGGCTGGTGCCTTATGTGCTCGCGGGCTTCGTCATGCTGCTGCTGCTGTGCCTGTTCCCGCAGATCGCGCTGTTCCTGCCGCAGACGATGAAGTGAGGACACGAGCATGACCGCACGTGCGACACAGCCGCGGCCGGCCAAGCCGGCGCCGCGGACCCTCCGCTCGACCCTGACGTCTCCCTTCGGGCGCAAGGTCCGTATCGCCATCGAGGTGCTGGATCTGGCCGGGCGGATCGAGGTGGTGCCGGCCGACACGCGGGACGAGGGCGACAGCCTGCGCGCGCAGAACCCGCTGGGCAAGATGCCCTGCCTGCTGCTCGACGATGGCACGGCGCTGTATGACAGCCGCGTCATCATCGAGTATCTCGACCGCTGGTCGGGCCGCGACGCCCTGCTGCCGGCGCCGGCCCTGACCCGCGCCGTCGCGCAGACCCGCGCCGCACTCGCCGACGGCATCGCGGATGCCGCGTTGCTGATGGTCTACGAGGGGCGGTTTCGCGAGCCCGCGCAGATCTCCCAGGTGTGGCTGGCGCATCAGCGCGGCAAGGTGGAGCGCGGGCTCGCGGAGATGTCCGCAAACCTGCCCGATGCGAACGTCACCGACATCGTGTCGATCTCGCTGGCCTGCGCGCTGGGCTATCTCGACTGGCGCAAGCCGGTGGAGTGGCGCGGCCGCTATCCCGCTCTGACCGGCTGGCTGGAGGCCTTCGCCGCCCACGAGCCCGCCTTCAACGCCACCCGCATGCCACAAGAGGTGACCGCATGAGCCGCATTCCGCCGCTTGACCCCGATGCCCTGTCGGAGCGCCAGAAGCAAGTCTACGACGCCATCGCCTCCGGTCCGCGCGGAGGCGTTCGCGGCCCGCTTGCCGTGTGGCTGAACCGTCCCGATCTGGCCGATGCGGCGCAGGCGCTGGGCCGCTACTGCCGCTATGACAGCCTGCTGGAGCCGCGGCTGTCGGAACTGGCGATCCTGGCAACCGCGCGCGTCTGGGCATCGGAGTTCGAATGGGCGGCGCACAAGGCGATCGCGCTGAAGGCCGGCGTGCCGGAGGCGGCCGTCGAGGCGATCCGCACCGGCGGCGAGCCGATCTTCGAGGCCGAGGATCAGGCCGTGGTCTACGAGTTCGCCAAGACCCTGCACGTGGAGCGGAGGGTTGGCGACGATCTCTATGCCCGCGCCGTCAAGGTTCTGGGACAGGAGGCGGTTGTCGATCTGACCGGGATCCTTGGCTACTACACGCTGATTTCCATGACCATTAACGTCTTCGAGGTGCCGCCGCCCGAAGGCCATGTGCCCGAACTCGCGTAGTCCGCGATGTCTCCGGGCCGGCGTCCTCCCCGCCGGCCCGCACGCCCGTTCGTGCGGGCGGAGACCCCGTTCAACCTGATGAGCCCTGCCATGACCACCGCCCCGATCACCTATCATCCCGCGCCGTCCGCGCCCGCCTTCACCATGCCCAAGGGGGCGTGCGACACCCATTGCCACGTCTTCGGGCCGGCCGCCGTGTTTCCCTATGATCCGGCCAGCAAGCTGCATCCGGGCGACGCGCCGAAGGACAAGCTCTTCGCGCTGCACGACTCGCTTGGCATCGAGCGCTGCGTGATCGTGCATTCCGGCGTGCACGGGTTCGACACCCGCGCCACCGCCGACGCGCTGGCCGCAAGGCAGGGCACGTACCTCGGCGTCGCCCTGATGCCGCATGACGTGTCGGACGACGACATCGCGCGGCATCACGACATGGGCTTTCGCGGCATCCGCTTCAATTACATGGCGCACCTGACGCCCGGGGCGACGATGGAGCAGCTGTTGCGACTGTCCGAGCGGCTGGCGCGCTTCGACTGGCATCTGGCGATCCACATGGACAATGCGCTGATCGAGAGCATGGCGCCGGGGCTGGCGAAGGCGTCGACGCCGGTGATCATTGATCACATGGGCCGCATCGACGCCAGCCAGGGGCTCGATCAGGCGCCGTTTGGCGCGCTGCAGCGGCTGATGGAGAACGAACACATGTGGGTCAAGGTCTCGGGCTGCGAGCGCGCCTCAAGGCAGGATGCGCCTTATGCCGACGCGGTGCCCTTCGCCCGCACGCTGGTTGAAAAATTTCCCGACCGGGTGCTGTGGGGCACCGACTGGCCGCACCCGAATTTCCGGGCCGACCCGCCGGACGACGGCGTGCTCGTCGACCTGATCCCGCAGATGGCGCAGACGGCTGAGCTGCAGCGCAAGCTGCTGGTCGACAATCCGATGCGTTTGTATCGCTTCGAGAAGTGAGGAGCTGATCATGGCCGGACGGCTTGAAGGCAAGATCGCGATTGTCACGGGTGCCGGCTGCGTCGGTCCCGGGTGGGGCAACGGTCGCGCCGCCTGCGTGCGCTTCGCGCAAGAAGGCGCGAAGATCTTTGCCGTCGATCTCAATCCCGAGGCGCTCAAGGAGACCCTTGAGCGCACGCAAGCCGCGGGCGGTGAGATCGTCGGGCACATCTGCGACATCACCGATTCTGCCGCTGTCGCCGCCATGGCCGAGGCCTGTGTGGCCCGGTTCGGACGTATCGACGTGCTGGTCAACAATGTGGGCGGCTCGGCCAAGGGCGGGCCGGTGGAGATGTCCGAGGAGGTCTGGGACAGGCAGATCGATTTCAACCTCAAGAGCATCTATCTCACCTGCAAGGCGGTTCTGCCGGTGATGGAGCGCCAGGGTTCCGGCGCCATCGTCAACACGTCCTCGACCTCCGGCATGCGCTGGACGGGGGCGGCCCAGACGGCTTACGCGGCGACCAAGGCGGCGGTGATCCAGTTCTCCAAGGTGGTGGCGGTGGAATACGCCGCGCGCGGCATCCGCGTGAACACCGTGGTGCCGGGGCAGCTGCACACGCCGATGGTGGAGGCGCGGCTTGCGGGCCAGCGCGCCGGTGGCGACGTCGAGGCGCTGCTGAAGACCCGCGTCGCGCGCATTCCGCTCGGCTTCATGGGCGACGGGCGCGACACCGCCAACGCGGCGCTGTTTTTGGCGTCTGACGAGGCGCGCTTCATCACCGGCACCGAGATCGTCGTCGACGGCGGCATGACCGCGCGCTGCGACTGACCACGCGCGCCCGGTTCAGGCGCCGAAAACACCGTCCTCGGTAAGGATCACGTCCATCGCTATGTCATAGGGCTGCGGATAGATGGTCGGGATGCGCTGGGCCGTGTAGCCGACGCCGATGACGCGCGGCTTGCGCGGCATCGCCGCCAGGGTGCGGTCGAAGAACCCGCCGCCGTATCCCAGCCGAAAGCCGCGCGGATCAAAACCGACCAGCGGCGCGATGACGACGTCCGGCATCACCTGCTCGGCGTCTGCTGTGGGGATGGGAATGTTCCACACGCCCCGGTCGAGCGGATCTCCGGGGGTCCAGCGCCTGAAGATCAGCGGTGCCGCCGGCTCGATGACCACCGGCAGGGCGCAGCGCCCGCCGCGCGCGGCAATCCCGGCGGCCCAGTCGCGCAGGTCCGGCTCGCCGCGAAACGGCCAGTAGAGGCTGACCGTCAGACCGTCGGGGGTGCCGAGGAGGTGGTCGAGCGCTTCACCAATGCGCTCGGAATGGCCGCGCCGCTCGTCCGCCGGGATGGCCAGCCGGGCCGCGATCTGTCGTGCGCGTTCCGCCTTGCGCCAGCGCTTGAGATCCGCGTCGCCGCCCGCCGCCGCGTACTCCGGCTCCAGTTCATGCATGAAGCAGGGCGGCGAGGCGAAGAATTGGGGGTGTCGTCATTGTCGGACATGGAGAGGCTCGCGGCTGTCGGGCGTATCCCGCCCCTATAGCATATGCCGCCGCCGCTGACGATTTGGCCGCGCGCCAGCCCCCTGGTGTCCCGGCCGGGACACCAGGGGGCGTCGGATTCAGATCATCCCGGTCAGGACATCGGCGGGCCCTGGGGCTTGTTCTTGCGGTCCCACTCCTGTTCCTCGAGCTTCTTGACGTCGCCCGGCGGCGTCGCGCTGTTTGCCGGATCGAGCGGCTCGAGCGCGATCAGCACCGGATTGGGCGCGTGGCTGAGCGTGGCGCCGGAAAT
Organism: Breoghania sp. L-A4; assembly: GCF_003432385.1. Lineage (NCBI taxonomy): Bacteria > Pseudomonadati > Pseudomonadota > Alphaproteobacteria > Hyphomicrobiales > Stappiaceae > Breoghania > Breoghania sp. L-A4. Next base: position 1,406,169 of record NZ_CP031841.1, read on the forward strand.
CGCATCCACGCCGACGCCGATCACGCCGCCGATTAGGATGTTGCCCGCAACGCCGGCCGCCCCGCCCGCCGACATGCCGGTGGAGACAAAGACGCTTTCGGGCTTGTAGCCAGGCTTGGAGGCGGTGACCGTGAACTCGGCCTTGCGCTTCGCCTGCAGATTGCACGGCATTCCCGTGCACGACAGGCCGATCGTCGTCTCGACCTTGGCGTCGGCCGGATCCACCACGACGCGGACCTCCTCGGTCGTGCCGCGCGTCACCGTCGCACAGCCGGACACAGCCAGGCCGAGCGCCACCAGCACATGGATATTTCGCATAAAACAATCCCCCAGCGGCGGCCTCACGACGTCAACGAGAGGCCCCGGTCCCCAAAATTCTCTTTCACTGAAAAAGCCACGCCGCCGATCAGCAACGCCGGGGTTCTATAGGGTGAATTGTTTGATTTAGCAAATGTCGCGGAAGTGGTTAGTTCGCCGCAATTGAAGTTGGGCTTGCCGGAATCCGAGAGCGCCAGTGGGGCCTGTGTCTATTGGGAAAGCCGGCGCTGGATTGCACCATATCTTCTGTCCTAGTCTCTATGGCACAGGGGTAAACAGCAGATGCGGTTGATAATTGCGCTTTTTGGTTTTGTTTTGGCCGGTATGTCCTTCGCTTCAGCGGTGACTGTTGAGCCAATCAATGGCGACGTTCGCGCACTTATCGTGCGCGGCGAATTCGCCCTGGACGACGACGTTAATTCTTTGATCGTGGCTGCGGCGCGGTATCGCCCACTGTTTGTTACGTTTGACTCCGCAGGCGGAAATGTTGATGCCGCGATGAGGTTTGGACGAACGATCCGCAGTCTTGGTCTCGGAACATTTCAGCTTCGTGCTGCAGAGTGTGCATCAGCCTGCGCATTGGCATTTCTGGGTGGTGTCACGCGTATTGCGGAAGCCGGATCTATCGGAGTTCATCGTGCCTCTTTTGCACCGAACGCGCGCATCGACGCAGAGACAGCGGTGAGTGCGATACAGGCGCTAACCGCTGAGGTAATCGCCTATTTAATAGAGTTGGGGGTGGATCCTGGGCTGCTTCGGCTGAGCCTCTCGATCGATAGCCGTGATATTCGCTATCTGACGGCTGCAGAGATGCAGCAGTACGCCGTGACCAGTCATGCGCCTCCGGAGTCTTCACCGACAACGATGCCGTCGGGCGTACCCTTGCCACCTTCTCGACCAGCGGTTTTGCGAAAAGAAGACATGGCGCTTGATTTCATCAAACGGGTGCATGCCGCTTGGTCGCTGCCAAACGAAGTGGCGTTGCAGGTCCTGTCGGGCGCTTATGCTGAAACGGTTTCCTTCTACGGCAAGCCGACATCGCGGAGCGAAATTCTCAAGGAGAAGAATGCGTTTGCAAAGCGATGGCCGACGCGGATCTACGCCCTCTCACCCGGTTCAGCAACTGTGCGGTGTCATGGGGCATGCACGGTCAGTGCGGAGGTGAATTGGTATGCGCATAGCGATCTGCGCCAGGCAACATCTTCAGGTGCTGCGGATTTAGTCTTAACGATTGACATCGACCGTCAGCTTATTCTCTCTGAATCCAGCAAAGTGCGCCAACGTGATGCCAAGCCGACTGGGCCTGTTCGGATCGTCGGCTTGTGGCACAAGGAAAACGATCTATGTCGCGGTGGTCCAGGCGACGAGGTCACGACACTCGACGCTTGCGAGCGGCGTGAGGAGATTGGCGAGAGCCTCAAGGGCATCGGTTGGTGTTATGGACAATCTGGCGAACTTGACCGTGCGGCAGAGTGGAATCGATGCCTTGTGGCCAAGCCGTAAACATTGCCTATTTCAATTTGCCGGGGAGGGCCTTGGCTGTCGTGCAATTGCTATCGTTATGTGACCTGAAAGCATGATGCGCATGGTCACGACTCGAGGCCGGACGAAATCGTTAAGTCATAAAAGGCTTTGGCAAAAGGTTGGCTGGGGCGGCAGGATTCGAACCTGCGAATGGCGGCACCAAAAGCCGCTGCCTTACCACTTGGCCACGCCCCATCGCGTGCATGTGTGACCCGTCTGTGCCAAGCCACGCTTGCAGCGCCCACCGTATAGCGGCTGCAAACGTGGCCCGCAAGACGGATAAGGCCGGATCGGGGAGGCGGCGCACGACCATCAACAGCTTGGCGCCGATCCCCTGCCGCACGCCGCCAGGCGCGGGCGATGCCGCGCGGTTGGCGATGTCCCGGGGAGGATGTCTCGAGGAAAGAGGCCGGCTTCGCGCCGCGGACGGCGGTGGTGACCGGTTGCCCGGCCGCGCGCGGCGGCCGCGCGTTGGCACGTCATCCACAAGCACGGGCATTCGTCTGAAAAGACGCGCAAATCGCGCTTGCGGGCGTCAGCCGTCAACGCTATAAGTCCGCCACCAAGGCAGTCGGAGTGTAGCGCAGCCTGGTAGCGCACCTCGTTCGGGACGAGGGGGTCGCAAGTTCGAATCTTGCCACTCCGACCATTCTTTCCAATCACTTAGCATGTGAATCCCGATTCCCTGTCTTTGTGTCCGCCCAGAAACCGCCCGGAAACCCTGTTTCTAGCGCCCGCCCGGCCGCATTGAGATCGCCCGCGTAGCGCCCGATTGGTGATCGGAATGGTGGTGACCATAGGTGTCGGACAGCATTTTCGGTGACATGCCGAGGTATCCGGCCAATTCCCACACCTCCGATCCGTTCTGCATTCCCCACGTCGCGCAGGTGTGCCGCAGCGTGTGAGGGATCACTTCGATCCCAAGCCCTGCGTCCTTCCGGCTGTTCGCCCAGGCCTTGCGCAGCGAGGCCATCGGCTTGCCATCCCGGTGGATGACGTATTTCCCGATTCCATCGAGCCTTTTCCAGCGCCTGAGGTGCGGCAGCAGGCGTTCAGGAATGCGCACGGGCGGCCGGCGTTTGTTCGTTTCGATCGCTTCCAGACCGCGCCGATAGAAGACGCCGTGCTCCAGGTCTATCCATCCGCCTTCCGTGTTCGCCGTCCATTGCAGTGTCTTGATCGCATTCGATCTGGTGCCGGTGTAAAGGCCAATCAGGATAAACCTTGCGACATGATGATTGCCGCGCGCGCGCGCCGCAGCGATGAACCGCGCGGCCTCGCTCCTGGTCAGCCATCGTTCGCGCGGCGGCGATTTTGCCGGCAACTCGACGGTCGGCCGGAATGGCAACGTGAATTCCTTCACGTAGAAATTGATGGCCGCGCGAAAGGTCTCCAGTTCCCGGCGCGCAGTGGCGCTCTTGACCCCTTGGGCGATCCTCAGAGCCGCATAAGCCCGGCACGTCGAGCCCTTGACCTCGGATAGCGCCTTGGCCCCCCAGAACAGCTGCAATCGCGTCATGAAGTCGGCCTCCATGCTGGGATTGGCCAATTTCGGAACCCGCTCCTTGGCGTAGAACAGCATCACGTCCGCCCCTGTGATATCGGCACCACTTCGGCTGACGGGCGGCTCATATTTGTCGGCGAGGTATTCGGCGAACCGCTCTTCAGCCCCGCTAACATCTTCTTCAAAGCAGCCTGTGCGGACGTATCTCGATCCGTCTTTGATGACCCAGATTTTTCGGTCGCCGTCTTTCCTGAGTCGGAGCCTTGCTTCTTTTCTTGGACGCGGCATCGTGTTCTCATCTCCCGGATTGCCTCTGGCGTCGTGAAAAACCGCCGCCCGATTTTCTCAAGTTGCAAATTTCCGCGCTCGGCTTCGGCCATCAAGGTCGCCGACTTGATGGCGCCGCGGAACAGCACCTCGCAAGCTTCATCAAGCGTGATGGGCGTGTCGTCATCCCATGACGGCGCGGGCTGGGTGGTCATGATAATTCTGCCCCCTCCATGTTGGTGTTGCTGCCCATCAATTCGCATTCCCGTGGTCTGCAGCCGCCGCCTGGGCGCTGTAATGGGGTTTATGGTGGGTCACGTCCCACCGCGCGATTTCGGCGGCTGCTACGTCATCCCTGGCGCGATCGATGTCGACCGTCAGGAAGTCAGAGCCGTCGGCACCGAGGATGACGCCCATGCTCTCGTCGCAAAGCCGCAATGGAAGCTTGATGCTGCCGGGGCGTGGATCGCCCGCCGACGTCACGGAATTCGTCATGGGATCAATCTTCCGCTTTGTTGGCGACTTCCGGCGGCCAAGGGGTTGGTTGAAGCGCGGCGAGCACATCTGTGTCGCGCCAGAGTGGCGGCGGCTCATAGTCGGGGTGGGGCCGCGTCTGCGCCACGACCAGGCGGAAAGCTTCCGCCGCCGTTGCGGGCATGCGGCGCATCCTCCCGCCGATCACGATCTGGCGCTTGGCACCCTCCATCAGCTGGCGCAGCAGCGACGGCGCTGCGCCTTCGGACACTGCGGCGAGCAAGTCGAGCGCTGCCTCGTCGAACAGGAATGGCATGCCGTAGCGCTTGAGAATGGCGTAGCGGGCGTCCTCGTCCGGCAACGCCACATCAATCTGCATGCCGAACCTGCGCCAAAGCGCGGGGTCGAGCGTATCTGGTCGGTTCGTGGCGGCGATCAGAATGCCTGCGAAGGATTCAATTCGGCGCAGCAACACAGTCAGCATCGAATTGCGGGCGTTCTGTGCGCCGCCGCCGGAATCCGCCGCGCGTTTGGTGCCGACCGCATCGATCTCATCGAGAAAGACAATGCAGCGGCCTTTCGTCGTCGCGAGGACGTCGAAGAGGTCGGCCATGTTTCGCTCGCTGGCGCCCAGGTGCGCGTCGTAAAGCGTTTCTGGCCCGACGTTGACCATTGGCACGCCAAGCCGGGCGGACAGGTGGTGGGCGAGGGTTGTCTTTCCGCAGCCAGGCGGGCCGGACAGCAGCGCCGTGGTGCGCGGCTTCACGCCAACGGCAGAGAGTTCGCCAGCGGCGTTGATTTCCGTCAGCCACTCATAGATTGCGGCGCGCACGGCCGGGTGCAGGATGGGCTCTTCGGCATCACCGGGGGCCAGCACCTCGGCCTTTCCGCGCAATGCCGCGCGCAGCTTTTCCATGTCGGCCAGACCCGACTGCCGGCGCGTGGCGGCGCTCATTCGGGGGCCTCACCGTTGTCGCCAAACGGTCTTCTTTTCTTCGGTTTACGGCGTTTCCACGCATCGGGAATGTCCATGCCGTCAGATCCGGATTCCTGGCACCAGCCTTCGTCCCATGCTGCCCGGCGCGGGTCATCGGCCGTGTAAGGATTGTCGGTGATTTTTCGCCGGTCGCGCGCGCCCTGGCGGCCGCGCTCGCGGGCGTCCTCGACAGCATCGGGCGACATGGCGCCATCTTCATCGATGTCCGGTGCCATGTTGTCCGGGCGATCGTGTGTGGCTTCCGGCTCGCCGCCGGACATCCGTTTGCGCGCGGCGGCGCCAAGCGGTGTGCCACCGAGCATGCCGAGGGCGGCGAGGTAAAGGTCTGTGACGGCTTCAACTTCAAGGCGCGCTTCGCGATCGGCGTCGCTCTCCATGGATTCCTTGACGATGGCACGCAGCGCCTTGCGGTCGAAGCCGGTGCCTGCAGCCTCTTTGTAGACCTCCTTGATGTCGTCGGAGATCGCCTTTTTTTCTTCCTCAAGCCGCACGATACGGTCGCGGAAGGAGCGCAGCAGTTCGGCTGCCTGACCGCCTGAATTGGAATCCATCGTCAAAACCCTTTAGCGATCGCGTCGAGCCATAAACCGGCGCTGAGGAGAAGGGAAAGGAGGGCGCACAGGGCTGCCGCATCGCGTAGCGCGTTCATGAAAGTGTCCTCTGCCGCGACGGGTGGGATGCGGCTTGCAGGGGAGCGCCGTTCGCTGTGGCCGTCAGCCGCTCGATTTCTGAAGCGATATGACAGGCTGCGGCTTTTGTTGCCGTAGCCTCAGCCTGGCAGGCGACAAGGGTGCGATAAGAAGTGTCCGGCATACTGCTCTCCCTGACCGTTTGTCGTATTTCGGGGGAGACGATAATGCGGCTAATTTACCGCGTCAATAGTCTGAGGTAAATATACCTCTAGTCCGTAATTCATGCAGTCGAATTGCAGCTATGTTAAATGGTCGCCAAACATAGAGCCCGGCTCGCTCTCCTGAGTGCGCTGGTGTTTGGGCTCGCAAATGGCCGAAGGCAGCTTGTTATCGCGTATGAAATGTGTGGCCGTTGACCATTCGTGGCGTTGTCAGTGGCGTGGAGTGGCGGTGCTTTTGCGCAGGATCTGCCGCACTACGATTCTCAGAAGTATCGCCGGAAGTTGCCGATTTTCGGGGGCCTCATCGGAGGTGACAATTGGCGCATGCTTTGATCAGGAGCAGCCGGCCTATGACCAGTTAAAGCTGGGCTGGGACAGCATTCCGTCAGCGACGGCCGTCATCGCGATGATGTGGCTAGTTGTTCCGGAGACTCTTACTTCTGCTCGACGTTTGCTTGAAGGAGGAGATCCGCAAGGGCCTTGGCAATGCACCGCACAAGTTCAAGTTTTGAGCGGTGGCCTCAACGTCTTATCCTGATGCGCTAAAGTGTTTTGGAATTATACGAGAATGCCGCGATGCCAGTTGGGGAGGGCGCCTATGACGGCATCTTTGCGCTGCAAAGGCAATTGAAGCCCCGTGGCCAACTTGGCGGTGTGCGCCAGTTGCGGCGGTGAGTTAAGCAGTCTGAAGCCAGGGCCGCCTTATTGGCGATCATATGCCGAACAGCTCGTTGAGCGTCAACACGCGGTGCATCTTGACGATGCTCTCGGTTGGAATATCAATGGTCGCTGGCGGATTGATTTGTTCAACGGTGACCTTTCCGGCACTGCGCCGCACAAGGTTCTTGATATAGGCCTGCCCGGGATCGCCGTTCTCTTTCCGGGTCTGGATGATTATCGTGCACCCAGGCTGGACGGGGCGATGCGGATGGGCAAATCGCAATTCGCCGGCAGAGTGCTGCGGCGCCATCGAATCGCCCGCGACATAGATGGCATATATGTCCTTTGCGCCAGCGAGCGCGGGTGGGCGATGGACATAGTCGACCGGGCCATTGATGTCGAAACCCTCGAAATCCTCATGAATAGCCGAGCCTCGCGCCGTTCCCATGACCGGAATATCGCGCATCATGTCCGTTTGCGTTGGCGCAGTGGCGGCGCTCCTATCAACTTCGGGCGCTGATGACATTGATTCATCCGCCCCCTCGAGAAGCCACTCTTCGCTTGTTTTCAAAGCTTTGGCGATTTTTCGAAGTGTGTCCATGCGCGGGTTCTGGGCGCGCCCGGACAGGATATTGCGGAGTAGATCCGGATTTTGTCCAACTTCCAGCGACGCGGCGCGCGGGACATGTTGAGCGTCTGCAATCGCTCCTCAATTTTGGCGATAAGCCGTTCGTTTTTGTGGCCCGCAGGCCCGGGATTCGCCGTGGTTTTCATGGTGCGGTCATTCTGCCGCGAAACATAAGGCTTGTGTAAGCGGTAAAAATGCCTTGACGACGCGGTTAATAAGCCGCATATTTTGCCGCATGATGACATTGCGCACAAAACTTCTCCATATCGCTGACGCCTTTGCCGATACGCGACGATTGTCGCGCTCGCGGGTGTCCACGCTGTCACTCGATCAGGGTAGCAAGCTCGATCAGATCGCGAACGGCGCCGATATCTCGACTGGTCGCTATGAGCGAGCCATGTCCTGGTTCTCGAACAATTGGCCCGATGGCGCCGAATGGCCCGAGGAAGTTTCCCGCCCTCTGGTGGAAGCGCAGCCCCAATTTTCTGCTCAGGAGGGGTTGGCATGACCTCAGAAGTTTCGCCATTACATTCGCGTCTGTTGACGCAGGTGTCATCCCGCAACCCCGTCGCAAATGCGGAGGGTTCGGCATGAAGCTGGCGCGCGCTTCCACGGATCATCAGCGCAACGCGCTCAAGCTGGCGATGAAGCGCCAGATAAAAGCCTGCGCCGGGCAGGAATCCGCCGCATCGATCACGCGCGTCGGGCCGCAGACGCTGTCCGACTACGCCAATGCCGCCAACGATCGTTATCGCGACATTCAGTGCCCGGTCGACGTCTTGCTTGACCTGACGCTCGACGGCGGTCCTGTGGCGTTGGTCGAACTGTGCCGACTTTCCGGTGGTGTCTTTGTGCCGCTGCCGGCGGTGGGCGCCGGCTCCGATTGGGCTCGTGAGATTGGTGATGTGGCGCGCGAGGCCGGCCAAGCGGTGTCGCGGCTTTGCGAGGCCTTGTCCACCGGCGGCACGATCACCGTCGATGAGTCCCGAGACATGGATCTGAGGCGCGAGGTCAAGGAAGCGATCGAGGCGCTGGCCGCCGTCGACATGCACCTGCAGCATCTTGAAGAGACCGATGACAAACCGGCGAGGGCAGGGGCATGAATACGGCTGTTCAGTTTTTGGCGCATGTCTCCTTCGACGTGGATGCGGCCTTGCTGCGTGTCGACGACTGGTTTGCGGCGTCGCTGGCACGCATTGCGCAAGCGGCACTGGCGCCCGACGCTGTCCCTGGCCTCGACGCTGACCCTTACCTTGACGCTGGCCTCGATCCTGGCGAGGACGTGGATCTCGACGACCAGGTGGATCCCACCTGGGAGGCGCGGGCGCAGGCTGCCAACAATGCCTTGCTGGCGCGCTTGAGGCTGGCCCACGAGGTGACCTCAAATGGGGAGGCCGAGGCGATCCTGCGCTGGCTCGACACGATGTCGATCGGCGTTGATGTTCCGGCCTTTTGTGACCCGGGCTCACCAGTCGAGGCATTGATGGCCGGCGTCCAGGGCCGGCACCGCGTTTCCACCAGCGAGCTTTTCGGCCAGGACAAAACCCGGATGGTCGTCGATGCCCGCGACGCGTTGTTTCACGGGCTGCGGCACGAGCTGCAGTGGTCGGTGGGCCAAATTGCCCGCTGGTACAGCGCGCACCGCATTGGTGCGGCGGGGCAAACGGGGCGTGCAACCGTGCGCAAGGCCGTTGCGCGCCACGAAGGCAAGCGGGTGTCCGAATGAGGCCCCGCATTCTCTCTGACAAAACTGCGCCGCGTCGCGCACTTGAACGCAACGCGACTTCTGTCCTGGCGGGGCTTGCCGATCTCTATGCGGCCCATCCGGGCGGGATCACGGCTGCAGTCTTGATCGCGGCGCACGGATTGCACCTGCGTTCGGCCTCCACCGTTCTGATCGAACTGGTGGTCTCAAGACAGGTGGCGTTTCACGCGACGCCGCAAGGCTATGTCACGGCAGTTTGGCCCTTGGATGCATTGCCGCCGATGGGCGGCGATGAACGCACGTTTTTGCGTCTGGTCGCAACTGAGGCGCAAGCGGGCGCGGTCTCCATCGATCGCCTGGCGACCGTGAGCGCGATGTCGCGCTCGGTCACGGCGGTTCTGGCCAGCCGGCTCGCCGTCAAAGGCGTGCTGAGCCTTGTGGAGACCCGGTCCGGGCGCACCGTCCAAATCACCGAGCGGTATCGCGATGCGCGGTGAACCCTTCATCGGCGCGCATGCGGTCCGGCTGGAAACAGGTGCGGAATACGTGCGGCTTTGCCTGCCGCGCGACGGCACCGGGCCGCGGCTCGACCGCACCGAGATTGAGCGCTTGCGGGGCTTGCTCACAAAGGCCGAGGCCGAACTGGACAGTCTGCCGGACGACGGCCAGCGGTACGTTGTGCAAATCCTGGGGAACCATGGTGAGCGCCGAATTTTTGATCCGCTTCGCCGAGTTGCTGGAGGCCCGCCCATGATCCGCTGGCTGCGATACGTCCTGCTGACGGACTTCGTTCATTTTCTGGCTGCGGGCTGGGTCGTCGCGGACGATCTGCACGGCACACATCACGGCGCCTGGTCGATCCTGATGGAATGGAAGGGGGAGGGCGAGCCATGCTGACGAGTTTCGAAGAAGGCGCCCTTGCCATGGCGATGGAGCGTGCCCGCAGGCGGTGGGAGCGAACCGACGCGGAAGCCGATTACACCAATTTTCTGGAAGCGGAAAACCGCTGGATGAAGTGCCGGCTAGGACAACTCTGTGCGGCCGTCGCACGGCGCCAGCGCGGCGAGGTGGCCACGAGTGCGTCGCGGGAGAAAGCTCCGAGACAGACGCGGATTGCGGGGCGGTGGCAATGACCTTCTCGGCGTCAGAACTCGATCGCATCAAGGCGATCCCGATCTCGCAAACCGTCGGTCGCGATGTGAGCTGGGATGCGTCCAAGTCCAATGTCTCCGCGGGCGATCATTGGGCGTGCTGCCCGTTCCATGCGGAGCGCACGGCAAGCTTCCATGTCGATGACCGGCGCGGCACCTATAAGTGCTTTGGCTGCGGTGCGGCCGGCGACGGCATTCGATACCTCATGGAACGGCACGGGCTGTCTTTTGTCGAAGCCGTCGAGCTGCTTGGCGGGCGTGCGGATGCGCCGCCACCGGACCCGGCAGAAGAGGTGCTGCGGCAAGCGGATCGCGCGGCGCGCCAGGTGGCGAGCGAGAAAGCCGAGAACGCGTTTCGCGAGAAAGAGCGGCGCAAGGCCTATCGGATCTGGAAAGCGGGGCGCGGCTTCGTCACCTCGCCGGGCAATCTTCTCTATTTCCACGGACGCGGCCTCAGTGCGCCGGAAGACGCGCCGCTGCGCTATCTGCACGAGTGTCCCTATTGGCTGCCGCCTTTGAAGAAAGGCGAGAGGCCGGTGCTGATCTATTCCGGCCCGGCGATGCTGGCCGCGATCACGGGTCCTGACGGACGGTTCCTCGGCGTGCATATGACGTGGTTCGACAAGGACCGACCCGGCGCAAAACTCTCCCTCGCGCATCCGGTCACCGGCGAGGATCTGCCGGCCAAGAAAATCCGCGGCTCGAAGAAACGCGGCTGGATCCTGCTGCATGACCCGCGTCGCTATGGTCAGGCTTTTCAGCGGCTGGTGATCGGCGAGGGGATCGAGACGGTGCGCTCGGTGTGGCAGGCGGAGCTGCGCGTACGCGGGCAGGCGCGGCTCACCACGACCGGCTATGCGGCCTCGGTCGACCTGCAGCACCTGGGCGGCAAGGCGGTGGCCACGGTGAAGCATCCGACCATGACCGTGACGACCAGCACCGGCCAGCTGCGCGCCTCACGGGTGCCGGGACCGGAGCCTCATCCCAACGACGAGCGGGCGCTCATGCTTCCTGAGACGATCATTGAGGCCCTGATGCTGGGCGATGGCGACAGCGATCGTTTCACGGCCGAACAGGTCCACATGCGGGCGGCACGGCGCTGGATGCAACCGGGCCGCACGATCCGCAGTGCCTGGGCGGATGATGATGAGGATTTTAACGATCCATTGCGCAGGCCGGCGGCGTCGACCAAGCGCGCGGATGTTTACAGCGGACCAGGGGCGCCATGAGCGATGACCATGAAGCCTATGGTGCAATCGTCTCGCGCATTGATGCGGCCGAGGCCTATGACTTTGGCCCAACGGATGGCGGCGATGACACCGCCCCTCCGTCACCCCCCGCAAGCGAAAGCCATGAGGGCGGCAGTGGACCTGTCAATGAGGCCATTCTCGGTCTTTGCGCCGCGGAACCGGAAACCGATATCGGCAACGGGCGCCGGTTCCTGCATTGGAATCGCGATGGCGTGCTCTACGTCGCGCGCATCGGCTGGCATGTCTATGACGGCATGCGCTGGGCGGAAGATGTCGAGGGGCGTTTGATCCGGCCGCTGGCGCACCAGGTGGTCGAGCGTATCGTGCTGGAAGCGCGGTTGATCGATGCAGCACCCTTCGAGGCAAAGGCGATCGAGGCGGCCAAGGAGGCTGCGGACGCGCTGACACGCAGCGAGGACAAGGCGGCGGACGCGGGCTTGAAGCGGATCGTTGCTGAGGGTGCGGACGCGGAAAAGGCGCTGAAGGGGCGCAAGTCCGGGCGCCGGCGTTACGGCAAGACGTCAGGGTCCAGCGGCAAGCTCGACAACATGCTGCGCGAGGGCGCGCCCTATGTCAGCTGGACGGTTTCTGATCTCGACGCGGACCCTTTGGCGATCAATTGCCAGAACGGCACGATCCGGCTTGTGCAGGGGCTTCATCCGACGGTTCCCGACGCATGGGGTGTCCAGGCGTCGGAGCACAATCGGCGCGATCTGATATCCAAACTGATGCCGGTCGACCACAGCCCCGGCGCGTCGGCGCCCTTGTTCCATGAGTTTCTTGAACGGGTGCAGCCGAACCAGACGATCCGGAAATTTCTGCAGCGCTATTTTGGGTATTGCCTGACGGCGCTGACGACCGAACAGGTGTTCGCCTTCTTCTACGGCGAGGGCCGCAACGGCAAGTCGACGCTGGTCGATCTGGTGTCGCGCATCCTGGGTGATTATTCCACGACAGTGCCCTTTGAAACACTGGCCGGTGACGAGCGCCGCAAGGGCGGCGAGGCGACCCCGGACCTGGCCCGGCTGCCCGGCGCGCGCATGGTGCGGGCCTCGGAGCCGGAGCAAGGCATGAAGCTGCGCGAAAGCGTGGTCAAGGCACTGACGGGCGGCGAGCCCATTCTGATCCGGCGGCTGCACGCGGAATTCAATGAAGTCTATCCGACCTTCAAGCTGGTGATCTCGGGCAACCACAAGCCGGATGTGCGTGGTACCGACGACGGGATTTGGCGCCGGGTGCTGCTGGTACCGTGGGAGATCCAGATCCCGCGCGAGGACGTTGACCAGGGGCTGCCGGACAAGCTGTGGGCGGAACGTGCCGGCGTCCTCAACTGGATGATCGAGGGCGCGCTCGACTATCTGACCTATGGGCTGGAGGTGCCCGACGAAGTGCGCGCCGCGACCGACAGCTATCGCGAGGAAAGCGACCCTGTCGGGGCATTCATCGCGGCGGCGTGTGATATCACCGGCGACCCGAACGACGTGATGACGCCGGGCGCGCTCTACACCGCTTACAAGATATTTTGTGACCAGGCCGCGTTCAATCACTGGACCGCCTCGACCTTCAATCGGCAGCTGCCACGCAAGGCCTCAAAGCTCGGCTTCGCCAAGGCCAAGACGAACGGCAACACCGTCTATCGCGGCATTCGTCTCAGGAGCGATTTTGGCTCCGCTCCGATCCCCTCTTACACCCCCGACGGCCGCGAGTGAGCGGGCAATGCGCCCAAATCAGGGGCGCTGGGGGCGCAAGCGGATGCCCCGTCGCCTTGCTGCCCTTGGGAAGTACGAAGGGAAACAAGGGCTTCGGACGCTAGGGACGCTAGGGACGCAAATTGCGGGTACGCGCGTGAGACTTGAAAGCGGGGTCTGGGGGAAATGCAATTCTCTCTCTCATGCGTTTCTTCACTTTCATCATCCCTACCTTCCCTAGATCATCGAGAATAGACAAAATAACTATATAAATCAGAATGTTAAGATAGGGAAGTAAGGCCATTATGGCGTCTTTTGTTGCGTCCCCATCGTCCCCAGCGTCCCTAATGTGAACAGAAGGTGGTTCCGGCTATGAAATCAATCGATATCGAGGATCTGGTGCATTGGGCGTTGCGTGATCAGGCGGTCGGGCATGATCTGTCGGAAGGTGGCTTTGGGCCGGAGGGGCTGCGGTCGAGCTGGCACAGTGTGGAGACGATCCTGCAGCTGGGCACCAGGGTCGACACGTTCGGGCGCGCGAACGGGAAGGGCACCATGCACCCGGACGCGGTGCTGGTCGGCGAGGCCTTGCGCGGGATGGACGAGCACGAGCGTCGGCTTGTTCTGGGCTACGGCATGGCGGGCACACGGCCGGATTGGGATTATGAGCCGGAACTGCGCCCCTTTATCGGGGCCAACGGCAAGCCGGAGGTGGTCAAGCGGGTGGAGCGGGGGCAACGGGGATTACGCGACGTGCCGCATCGCTGCGATCTGGAGTTGCGCCCATCGCTGGAAGTCGTGGCCCACGCCTGGTCGATCTATCGCGACTGGCGGTTTGCCCTGGCATTCCTTGCAGCCCTGCTGCGGCCGCGATTGACGAGCCATGCGGTCACCGGACCACGCGCGCCGTTTGAGCCATGGCTCGGCATGGGGATCTCCGATCTGATCGAGGAACTCATGGAACAGGGGCAGGGTGCTGGCCGGCAAGGCACCGTCTCGGTGCGTGAAGGTCATGCGGTCAGCATCGCGAGTTGAGGCCTCTGGGGGCAAAAGGCCAGCCCGCTAAACTCAGCGGTTGAGGCGCTAAAGAACCGGCAGGGGTGCCATGCCCGCGCCGGTGGTCTCATCGGGCGGTCCTGCCGCGACAGGGCTGGCGAGGGGATCAGGACCGCCACGCGAAGCACCCCTTGCCGGTCCTGCCGGTCCGTGTGGCCCCCGACAGGAGGCAGGGTGGCCACCGCAGCCTCAACCGGGGCTGTATCGGTCAAAGCGCGGCGAGGGCAGGCGGGCCCCCCGGATTTAGGGACCGTATCCGCCCAAACCACCTGCGGGGGCGCGGCCGCGCAGGATCTCGCCAGTCTGACACGAAACGCAAAGCCTAAAGAGCTAAAGTGCCGGGCTAAATAGCGTGGCCTGCTGCCGGCACATGGGCGGTTTGTCTCAAACACTGATCGACCGTTTGGAAGGCTGGCGCCGCAAAACGCTCCGGTGCGGCTTGCCCCGCACTGTGATCGACCGGGGTATCTTTCCATGGACCTGTCGGCCGCCCGGGAGCGCTTCGCGGCCTGAAACATCCGATGGTTGGCGAGCTAAAATTCGCGTTCCTACGTCGTGGTCGCGCCAATCTGGCTATTCTTGGCTGCGCTCAGCGGATTGTCTTTCCGATGCTCCGGATTGGCGTGGCTCTCGATGTTTCGACCCGACGTACAATCGGCGGTTTCGCAGATGCGACAGCAGCTCTGCTTTCATGACAACATCGCTGATGCGATTGCAGGCAACGTTGCCGCCAGCGCTTTCCGTTCGCTCGCCCAAAGGCGCCGCAGCACGGAAGATGGCGCGTATTCGTCGTACTTGGCGTCGCCCAGATTTTCGATGAAATCCGCGAGCGCCTCCGCCGTGGGCGTGGGGCTCGCCGCCATGTGCTCGAGCAGCCGTCGCGCCTCGTCGCAATCCGTGTCGCCAAGGGTTATGCCGGCCTCGTGCGGCCACGCTTTCACGCCAGCGGTTTGAAAATACAGGGCAAGAAGCTCGTTCGCCTTGCTTCCGCGCCACGTGAAGAGGTGGGTGCTGTCGTCCTCGGGGATTGCGTTCGTTCGGTTCAGGCGCAGGTCCCGGTATGCCTCTCGCGCCTCAGTCAGCATCTGGCCGGCGATTGTGTCCAGATAGGCCGGTATTTCATCGTCAAGCAAGACCCGTTGCATTTCCTCGATCAATCGATCATGGGCCTGCTCCGCGGGACTGTTTTCGAACAGCGGCACCTTCGCGGCCCTGTGTTGCGCGACCTGCAGCACCTTGCCGTGGTCGTCGACCGTCTCGACGCGCCAGCGGCGCCCGGCGAACAGAAGGATCGATCCCGGGCCGAGTTTGTTGAAGATCGGGATCGTGCCGAGAAAGCGATCGCCGGCGACGAGCCGCCATTCCTGGTCTGTGGGAAAGATGGCGTAGAAGTCGCGTGCCGTCGTCAGCTGTTCGCCCTGGGGCCCAAGCATGATCGTGCCGTCAGGTGCTTGCTCAAGCAGCGGCTCATCGAGCGATGCCATGTGGCGCAGTAAGGTGGCGTAGTCCCCGGGCGCAAGCGCCGAGAGCGGTCCGGACCCACAGATTGCGCGATAGAGTGCATCTGCCCGCGCACCGCCGCACTCAGCGATGATCGACAGGGTTTGGTGCAGTGCGACCGTGACGATGGCCGGATCGGGCTCCGGCGGCTCGATAAAGCGCGCCTGCAAGAGCCGTATCGCGGCCACGGCCTGTACAAGGTCGAACCTCAGGCGGTCGAGTGGGCCGCTTTCGGGCACCAGGTAGGGCCCGCGAATGTAGATCCGCAGGATAGCCGGGACCCCTTTGCGCCGGCCGCTGCGGCCGAGCCGTTGCTTCAGCGAGGCGAGCGAGCGTGGCGCGCCGATCTGTGCAACCGATTTGACCGAGCCTAGATCGATGCCGAGTTCCAATGTCGTGCTGGCAACCGCCGTGGTTGGCAAAGAGCCCAGTTTGAGCCGCGCCTCAACCTCGTGGCGCGCTTCCTTGGAGAGGCTGCCGTGATGGGCGAAGAACTCGTTGGGAGTCCCATGGCGCTCGGCTCGTCGTTGAAGCCGATCAGTCATCGTCTCGACCATCTTGCGCGACCCGCCGAAGATGAGATTGTTGCTGCCGCGCAGCGTCGCGAACATGTGGTCGCCGATCTCATCGAGTGCCCGTGCAGGCGGTTGTTCGTTCTCGACGAGGTCGAAGAAATCGACGTCCGCGGGCTCCACGTAGCCGCGGATCTGTAGCTTGAGTTCCGGCGTTCCGGACGTGGCCTCGATGATCTGGACGTCGGCGGTGGCCTCCCAGTTCAGCCAGCGTGCCGCGATGGTGAGATCGCCGATCGTGGCGGACAGGCCGATCCGGCGGGCGCGCTTGTCCGCGAACGCATCGATCCGGCGCAGCAGGCTCGCCAGATGCAGGCCGCGCGGGCCTTGCAGGAAGGCGTGCAACTCGTCGATCACGATGAAATCCAACGCGCCGAAGAGACACCGCACGGCGTCGGGCTTCCGGACGAACAAGGCCTCGATCGATTCCGGCGTGATCAGCGCGATGCCGGAGGGGTTGCGCAGCACCTTCGTCTTGGCGCCCGAGGGAGCATCCCCGTGCCAGCGAACGACGGGAATGTCGAGGCGATCGCACAAGGGCTCCAGCCGGCGGAACTGGTCGTTGATCAACGCCTTCAGCGGGCCGATATAGAGCGCGGAAAGGCCGCCTCCCTCGTGGTTGGCGATCCGCGTCAGGACCGGCAAAAAGGCTGCTTCCGTCTTGCCCGCGGCCGTCGCGGCGGTGACCAGGACGTCGTCCGTTCCTTCCAGAACGGCGTGGATCGTCTTCTCCTGCATATCACGCAGCTCCGACCAGTTCTGCTCCCAGATCCAACGGCGGATCTCCGGGTGCAGCCGGTCGAAGGCGGCCTCAGAGACGGAGGGAGGCAAGGTCGTCATCCGCGCCGTAACTCGCGTCGCCTTCATCCTCGGCGCCGTCATCTATGTCTGCGGTGAGCTGGACTTCTCCCAGCAACGTCCGCCAATTTGTTCCCGGGTTCTGGTCCAGGACGGCCAGCAACTGGACGAAGGCCTTGATGGTGGAACGCGGGGTGCGGAAATAGGCCTCCCCGATACGCTGGTTGCAGTAATCCATGAATGCTGCCAGCGCCTCATCCGGCACGAGATGCTTTTCCGGATCGCCGAGGGCAAATACCTTGCGGATGTTGCCGAGCAGCACGAGCAGCTCTTCCGGCGTCAGGCTCTGGAGGCGGATGACGGGGCCGGTGAAATCGACCAGTCCGCCGCGCGCGAAGGCGTTTTCCGCTAGGCGCGATTGCAGAGCCGGGTAGCTGTACAGACCCCGGCGCGAATCCATCAGAAATTCAGGCGTGCCACCGAACAGGAAACCGAGGCCCGAGACACCGCCTTGCAGCACGTCGTTCAGCATGGCGAGAATTTGCTCGAAGTTCTGGTTTCTCGCCTGTGCGCTCTGCAGCTTGTAGAGGTTCACCATCTCGTCGAACACCACGAGAAGCCCCGAATATCCGGCTTGCCGAACGAAGGCCGCCAGCAGCTTCAATCCTCCATAGACATCCGCATCGTCGATGATCGTGCGGACACCAAGCGCCTGGCGCGCTTCCGTCTTGGTCGAATATTCACCGCGCAGCCAACGCAGGGCGGCGCCTTTCAGGATCTCGTCGTCACCCTCGCTGCCGCGCCAATAGGCCTTGAGCACGGTGGCGAAATCGTAGCCGCCGACCAGATCCTGCAGATGCGCCAACCGTTCATCGATTGTCTGCTCCACAGACGAACCGAGATGCTCGCTCTCACGCGCGCACTCGGTGACGAATTTCTCAACCACACTGGCCAGTGCCCCGCCGTCCGGCTTGGTGCGGGTTGCCATATTGCGTACGGCTTCGGCGTAGAGGCCACGTGCCTGGCCTCCGGTTGCATGAATGCGCCGATCGGGAGCAAGATCGGCATGGATCGTCACCAGCTTGCGTTCGAGCGCGATGAGGCGTGTCAGGTTGAGGAAGAAGGTCTTGCCGGCCCCATATTCGCCGATGATGAAACGAAGCGCTGCGCCGCCCTCGGCAATCCGGTCGATGTCGCGCACGAGAGCCGAGATCTCGCCGACGCGGCCGACCTGAATGTGCTGGAGACCCGCGCGGGGCACAACGCCCGCGGCCAGCGCCTGGAGGATCGTATCCTGGTCCTTGCCGCGGATCGGCTTGTGCGTGCTCATAGCTCCATCTCCCTCTTTTCCCGACACACGTCTTCCAGCAGCGGCCGCAGATGGGCGATGACCGCGAGTTCGTCCTCATCCTCAAGAATGGGCTCGTCGTAGATCTCGAAGCCCCATTCGTTGATCGTCTCGATGGCGCCGTCCGGTAGAACCCGCAACTGCTTTGCGCGGAACTCGAATGCCGACCGATCCACACGTTCCTCGTTGAGCAGAAACAGCAACAGATTGCCGTGTTCGCTGTCGAGGCCGTTGAAGGGGGACGGGCCGACATTCGCGCGTGAGCGGGACCGCGCGGCCGGGCGGTCGTCTTCGACGAAGATATTGGCCAGTAGGCTGGATACGGCGCTGGTCTCGGACACGATGCGGGCGAGCCGTGCCCTGTCGATTTCCACCCCAGGCTTTTCGGCCGTTCGGGGCCGGGGAATGGTATGGCCGCGCTCGGATGTCTCAGGCAGGACCGTCACAGGTTCATCCGCGGTGACGGTACCGCTGTGAAGGGCGCTGTAAAGCTCGTCCCGGGGAAGGCCGAGCGACTTCCATAGCTTTTCGATGAAGACGACTTCCGAGCGCGAGACGTGGCCGTCGGCGAGGACGACGGCGACCGCCGCTTGTGCAACGCGATGCCGGTCCGCGTCGCTGAGGTTGCCGATTCCCTTCATCAAGGCGCGGCTGTTGGCAGTCCCGGCCAGGAGTGCGCTAGCATAGGCGAGAAGGCGGACGCGCTCCATGGCGCCGAGGTCCGGAATTGCCCGGATTTCCTCCTGCAACGCCGCCACTTCACTGGCATCCACCGTTCCGTCCGCCAGGGCGGCAAGCGCGTTGATCTCCACCACGGTCCGCGCGGCCCGGAACGGGGCGCTCCCGCTGTCGACAGCTCCCGCACTGGACGCGCGGAAGAAGACGATTGTTCCATCAGCGGGTGGGGATATCGCGCCGTAGCGCCGGTCCGGCTCAAAGCCGATGTCCAGCCTGTCGAGTGCCGCGCCCAGCCTGTTCAGATGAGCGGCAGGCACTTTGCCTTCCGGTGGCGCGTCCAGCCCAATTGTCTCGCAGAGCCGGGCGAGCGCAAGCCTGCCGGTCTTGCGATATCCCAACTCATCCGTAAGTTTTCCGGCCAGAGCCTTGAGCGGATTGTGGTCCTCGGCCTTCAGCAAGGCGTTGGGAAGCAGGACCGCGGCTTCCGTCTCATATGCCGCGCCGGGGCGCTTGCCTATGAAGCGGCTGTAGCTCTCCAGTTCGCTCGTGCAGGTCTCGGCGATTGCTTTGAGCCCTTTCAACGGCCCTGTCAGCGCCGCGATGTCGGGCAGCGCTTCGGCCCCGGTCAGATTTGCCGTAAATGTGCCGCTCGCGGCCCTGTAGCCGATATTCTTCAGAGTCCGCTTCGGTGTGCGGACCGCGAGCCCGTCAGGGTGGCGTTCGCGGAAGCGGATGCGCCACAAGGGGCGGAACAGATCGAAGCACCGTTTCGCGGGTGTCCGCAGACGTGTGTCGGGAGACGAGACGAGCCAGAGGAGACAATCGTCCGCGTCGAAAGTGTGGCCGTTGTCGAGGCGGGTGCCGAGATAGAGCCGTGCCGGCAAGGGGAATTCATAGCCGTAGCCGGAGCGAGGCCTGGCGTCGATGTCGGGCCTCGTATCGAGAGTGCCGGTGATCGAATGCGCGAATTCGAGGAACTGCGTCGCATAGCGATTGAATGAATCGTTCTCGCCATAGATCAACAGGAGCCGACGAACCTCAGCGATGAGTAATGCGTTATCACTGGGCGCGTCATCGAGGAAGAACCGGCGCTCGAGCCCATAAAAATAGAGGAAGACGTATCCGATGTAGGTCGCCGGATCGTCGCGATCGGAGGCGAGCCACGTGAGGTAACTGCGCCGAGCGTTTGGGTGGACCTCGCTGTAAGAGGGCCAATACGGCATGGTGTCGCCGCTGTGATCAGTGTCGTTGCCGACAGTCAAATGCGGGTTCACCAGCGCCTTGTCAGGCCCGGAATGGTCGGGCGCGCCGAGGAGCGAACCCAAATAGAAGTTGCCGTCTGTAATCCGAATTCCGGCGATGACGACCAGTTGGCCCGGCACGATCCAGCGTGCAACTGCTCTTCCTGCCTCCTGGCGAGCCGACGTTGGCTCGCCTCGCCACCGCTCCTGCGGAACCGGATGTTGATCCGGTTCCGTGGAGGAGGCTGTGTCTTCTGCTCGCTTGCGCCGTCCGAAAAAGTAAATCATCCCGAAAATTCCGAAACGTATCAAAATAAACGCCAATCCACTGCTTCCAAGTTCATGAAAATGACGCAACGTACAATGGCATGAAGCCGATCGGAATGGAAAGAGAGGTGAACTTCGGCTCCACCGGGCTGGCCGCACCGAAGGCCGTATCATCGAGCGGCTCCAGATATTCCCTGACCGCTCGCGGGGCAATAGAAGGATCAATCTTGTCAGGCGCCCACTCCAATTGCGGCGCGGAGTTCTGCCAGTTGGTGTCCGCCTGGATCAGACTCGTGTCGGCGGCAAGGCGCTGCCCGCTCACCAGCCCTTTCTCGATTCAACGCGCCACGACCGTTTTGAAGACGTGCTCCAGTAGGTCGCTGTTGTGGAACCGCCCATGCCTGTTTTTTGAAATGGTGGAGTGGTCCGGCGTCGGATTGTTCAGATCGAGACGGTGGAACCAGCGGTTGCCCAGATTGAGATGAACCTCTTCGCATAGCCACTCAATTAAGGACCGTTTCGCGCCGCCACATCGGCCGTTCGTCGGTGCTCGGTCCAATCTGCAATGCTGCCGTTCGTTGCGAACCGAACAAACGCCCACAAAGGGCGGAAATCGGTCGTTCGCTGCGGGCCGAACAAACGGCCGGATTGGGGCCGTGAGGGGAATGGCGGCTTCTGGAAAAAGAGGCAGGGAAGTGGACGTGCCGTATTTGCTTCGATCACCCACGTGAAGTTCGATTCACTCGGAAGGATAAGGTCCAACATCATTTGAATTCGCCGATGCGCTCACGACAGATTGCGAGCATCTGCTCGGCTTTGCCGGCAATGTCTTCGTCTATGCGGGCGACATCCGGAATGGTGACCGCGTCAACGCCCGCACGCAGTCCTGAAAGCAATTCTTCGATCGCCTGGTTCGCTACCGTGGCAGTCAGGCCGGCCGTCGCTGCCATCTTAAGGAAGTCAGCGCGGCGCAGGCGATTATCCTTGCCGTTTATCTTCAGGGCCATGCGGTCATGCTCAAGGCCGGGAAAGACGACCGTGGTGACGGCATCATACAGCGGCGCGAGCCCCACGGTCTCAAAGCTGCGTGCGTCCGGCTGCGCGATCTTGAGCAGCGCGAGATTTTTGAGGTGCATGTCTCCGTCCGCAATGAGCCAGGCGAATAATGCGCGTTTAAGCACCAGCAGCAGATCGGCTTCGGGATTGGTCGAGAGCGGTCTGACGGCGCGGGCGATACGCTCTACCGTGCCGTCATATTTGGCGTCGGGGGGAAGATCGAGGACCGAGCACAAATCTTCGAGCACGAGACGCCGCGTGTCATCCGTCGAAGTGCGAATATCGAAGCGCTCGACGATCAGTGCCGGTGGCATGCCGTCCGGCATAACGGTCAACGCCGTCGACGGCGCGTCGAGCCCGGCATGGCGGCCAAGCGCCATGGCGAGAAACTCGATCACCGGCAGCGCCTGAAAGCCGCTGGTCCCGGCAGGTTTGAGTATGTGCGTAAAAGGCAGGCCGGTACTGGGAACAAGTTTCCCGTCTTCACTGAGGAACATCGGCGCCTTGATCTGGACGCCGGACAGACGCGGTGTGTCGGCGCTGGCGTAAAGGCGCGCGAGCTTTTCTTCGAAGCTCTGCTCGATGTCGCCGCGGCTTGGGCCGGCATAGGTGCCGGTGAACATGCCGCCGGTTTTGAAGTCGTCCAGACGACTGACCAGAACATCTGCGGGCAAGGCGTCAAGATCGGCAGCCTTGGTGCTGATCGTTATATTTGACATGTAGCGCTTGCCCGAGCGCAGAACGGCGCGCTCGTCACTTTCCTTGAGGACACGCTCCAGCCACCCTTCGGGCAAAAGAGATAGAATGAAGGGCGGCAGCTTGCCGGGAACGCGCTGTTGAATCAGCGCCAGATCGAACCCTTTGTCTGGCTTCCAGCGCCATTCAAAGCCGTCATACAAGAGATGCCCGATGTGGGTCCCATGCCAGGCGACGATGAAATCGAGTGCCGCCTCATTGCGAACCTCAATCTCAGCTGGCGTATGGAGAAGATAGCGCTCGGCCTGCTCCCCTTCGCGATACCATTTGTTTTCACGGGCCAGCGCCCAGAGTGCATCAGCGGCTGCTTTGGGATCGCCATACTCGGCAACCAGCCGCTGCGCGATGTCGGCGCGCATCGCTTCATCAATAGAGGCAGCGTGTTCGCTGCGCAGCCGGAAGGCTTCGAGAAAGCGCTGACGAATGGACGAGACGTTGGTTCGGAACTCTCCTAGCCCGTCATCGATGGTGGCGCTGGCAACAGCCGGGTGATCGGGTGCAGCATTTTGGATGATTTCCAGGGTCCTGATCCGGGTGCGCTGGTTGCGCGGCCCGCTGATAAAGAGCCGGCCATCGCGCGTCGGCGCGAGCAGAACGGCACTGGCGGCCGAGAGATAGGCCCGCGGATAGAGATAGCGGGCGATCCGGATCGCATGCCTGAGCACACTGGCATCGGCATCGGCGTCGGCATCGACATAGATGCCGCGCATGAGCTGCACGATCTTGCCGGTTTCGGCCTGATAGTGGGCACGGGTTTTGTCGAGGTTTTCGCCGACGAGATAGAGCAATTTTCTAACTTTCGCGTATTTTACCTACGGGATAGTTATAATTTTTCACATCAGATGTCAAGAATTTCTAACTTTCGCG
The DNA here is from genome assembly GCF_003432385.1 of Breoghania sp. L-A4. Lineage (NCBI taxonomy): Bacteria > Pseudomonadati > Pseudomonadota > Alphaproteobacteria > Hyphomicrobiales > Stappiaceae > Breoghania > Breoghania sp. L-A4. The sequence goes on from NZ_CP031841.1 coordinate 1,429,327, forward strand.
TATTTCATGCACGCAAAGGTTAGAATGTCGCCACCGTCCCTCCCCACCGGTCGGGACCAAGGGGCCGTGCAACGGTACCGGGGGCTTGCGCCCCACCGCAGCTACAATGCCTACACCATCGGCACCATCATCGCCGCCATGGCGCCCATGACGCCGACGTCGGCGCCGACGATGATGACGAAGATGATGACGAAGATGACTATGATGATCACCACCATGGCGATCATCATGATCATGCGCAGCCAATCAGCGTAGCGCGGCAACCGCTCCTTGAGCAGCGCGACCAATTGGGGCTGCATGAATTCGTATTTATCGGGAATACCGGGCGTGACGACCGGTGTGTCGCCGAGCGCCTTCCTGATCTTGTTGCGATTGTGATTTTCCATCGCATAGGTTCTATCCGCCAAGACTTCCTTAGGCCGTGCAGGTAGTCGACAGCTCGCTGCGCATGTACGGCGGGCGTGAAGACCGCCCGCTTGTCGTTTTTCGGGACCTGAAGCCACGATCCGCTATAGGCGGCCTGATCGTTCCGGCCCTCGATCCGCGCCTTGCTCGAGCTTCTTTCGCCCAGCGGCGAGCGGCTGCTTTCAGGATCAGATCAAGAGCAGCTCAATGACCGGGACTGGGGGCGCGAAGCTGCCATGTTTGCAGAAGTGACGAGGGGCAACTATGTGGCCGAAATTGCACTTTGCCAAGCCCCACAAAATAGCTAAAATTCCAGATGAAATATTACATCCATCACGAGAGCATCTCGTTGGTAACATCTCATTTCCCGTTGAAGGTTTACCAAAATGAGTTTCACATTCGAGATCATTTCATCAATATTTTTACTACCAAAATTGCTATTCGATATCGTAATTAGCCCTCGGAAAGTAAGTCTCCTTGCCGTAGCTGAGGATGCAAAGGCTTGGGATAAGAGCTATTCCACCTTCGCTATATTGGTCGTGCTTTCAGTATTATTTTTCGGCTTAAGTTTGCTTGAAAATACACCGGCACTAAACAGTGGGGATATGGGGATCGAATTTCCTAAAATCTTTGGATTCTCAGGCAGACTTGGAGCGCCTACATTTTGGGCAATGTGCATTCTCGCAGTATTTTACCTATTAATATCAATTTCTTGGCTATTATTTAGTTCTCGATCTTTTAATCGCGAAAATGTGACGTACGCATTGCGTATTTCAGTATTAGTTTGCTTCGTCTTTCTTACTTTTGATTTAGTCGAAGATCTATTTTTTGCGTTTCGGTTGCCTGCATATTCACTTGGATCAATATTCCACGACACCACCCAAAATTGGCAACTTAGATTGACGAGTTGGAAGTTCTGGGTAGGAAGACTGGTTTTGTTATGGGCCTTGTTTTTATTTTTCGCCATGTTTGTGTGGAGTGTATTAGAAGCGCGCTATCAAAATTCGAATGAACATTAGGTTCAATCGCAAAACTGATCCGTTTTGCGGTGTAAAACTCCGGCCCATTGCGGCCGTTCACACGTCTCTTTGCGAACGGCTGCAATGGGCCGGTAGCGGTCACCGCCGGCCAACATCTCACAACTGTTTATGCTGGCGACCACGCGTTAGCGGAAGGACAGGAATCGGCTCCATAGCGGTCGTCGAGGAGAAATTCCTGACACGACCACTTTGCGTCCCCATCCCGGTCGTTCAACGTTCGATTTGTCGATGTCTGCTTCGAGCCCATCTCCGACGTTCATGCTTGTCGCAGCGAGTGCAGTCACAGCAATTAGAGTTGAGTCGTAGCGGATTATGAGGCCCGACCTGCTGCTGCGGTGCAGCTTCTCCAAAGCAGCCGTTGGTGCGGGGGTAATCCCCCGATCTTAGGGGGATACGGAAGTAGAATTTTCTCGGCAGGATGAACGAGGAGATTCCGATGAAGAAGACACGATTTACCGAAGCGCAGATCATGGGCGTGCTGCGCCAGATGGAGGGCGGTGTTCCTGCTGCCGAGCTGTGCCGCGCGCACGGCATGAGCAGTGCGACGCTTTACAAGTGGCGGGCGAAGTATGGCGGCATGGATGCGAGCCTGATTTCCGAGATGAAGGCCATGGCCGAGGAGAACCGTCGCCTGAAGCGCATGTATGCCGATGTCAGCATGCAGAATGACCTTCTGAAGGAGGCCTCGGAAAAAATGATCCGGCCAGCTCGGCGCCGAGAGTTGGCCGTGAAGGCGGTGGCGATGAAGGGCGTCAGCATTGCGCTGGCGTGTCGGACCTTCGAGGTCAGCGAGACGTGCTATCGATACAGCCCGAAGCTGGACGATGAGAACGAGCAGATCGCCGATCTTCTGCTCGGGCTGACAACAGCAAGGAAGACCTGGGGCTTCGGCCTGTGCTTCCTGTATTTGCGCAACGTCCAAGGGCATGGCTGGAACCACAAGCGGGTCTACCGGATCTACCGCGAGCTGGAACTGAACCTGCGGATCAAGCCGCGCAAGCGTCTGAAGCGGGACAAGCCTGAAGCCTTGGCGGTGCCGGAAGGCGTAAACGAGGTTTGGTCGATGGATTTCATGGCTGATAGGCTCGGCGACGGTCGTCAGTTCCGGCTGCTGAACGTGCTGGACGACTTCAACCGTGAAGGCCTAGGCATCGAGATCGACTTCTCTCTTCCCGCCGAACGCGTGGTCCGGGCGCTAAACCAGATCATCGAATGGCGCGGCGCGCCGAAGACGATCAGGGTCGACAACGGCCCGGAATACATCAGCGGCACATTGATGGAATGGGCTGAGCACAATGGCATCACGCTGGCCCACATCCAGCCCGGAAAGCCGCAGCAGAACGCTTATGTCGAGCGCTACAACCGGACGGTCCGGCACGAATGGCTGGACCTCCATATCTTCGAAACCATCGACGAGGTGCAGAAGATTGCCACCGAGTGGCTGTGGTCCTACAACAACGAACGCCCCAACATGGGCAACGGCGGGATGACACCCGTCCAGAAACTGAAGATGGCCGCGTAAATTCTACTTCTGCGCCCCGTTAAAACGGGGAGGATTACCATTACCCGTGCTTTCCGCGGCATTAGCAGTTGCGACAAGCGGATCGCGCAGGTTTCCTCACCGCCGTTGCCATCTTTAGAAACCCATGTGAGGGCTCAGCAAGGCCGCTTTGATTTCTGCAAAGAGTTATCTGGCGCTTCGGTGGCACACTGGCTGTGCAGCGAGACCGGATTAAGAGAGTCGGGTCTCAGGTCAGAGGACATTTGTCATTGAGAGCATAGGCCGCATGCGATTTCGGCCTTCGCCAACGCAAGTTTCGTTATAAGGGTCTTCTCGAACTCGCGGACGAGCCTTGGCTGCGAGCCGGATTTTGCGGAGACGACGGTCGTCACGAAGGGAAGGTCATGAGAAAACGGCCTGATCACCAGTCCCCTGTCGAGATATTCCAGAGCGGTTATCGGGTTCACAATCGCCGCGCCCATCCCGCAGGCTACCAAGGCGCAGGCTCCGGCAGATGTCTCCGCCTCCAGCGTCCTGGACGGGTAGACATTCTCGGAGGCAAGAAGATTATCAAGACGGATGCGATACGGGTCGAAGGCCGACAGCAGGATCAGGTTCTGCCCTGACAGATGCTGTGGCCTGATCACTTCCTCCTCTACCAGCGGATGGGAGCGCTGCAGTAAGACGACCTCGCTCATGGTCGTGTACCGGTGAACCGAAAGGTTGGGATCATCCACCTCGTAGGCAGCAATGCCGATGTCGATGAGGCCCTTGTGCACCGCTGAATGCACCTCCTTCGACAGCAAGGACTGGACTGAGACGGAGAGGGCAGGATCCCTCTCCATCAGCCTCGAGATAGCGTCGGCAAGAAACATGTTTGAGAATGCCGGCAGGCAGGCAATGCGGATGTGCTTTGTTTCACGCTTCCTGATAGCCTCGGCCGTCCTGCGGATGTCGTTCATGCCGCGGTAGGACTCTTCGATCACCGCCGACAGCTCCGCTGCCGCAGCGGTCGGGAGGAAACCTCCTTTAGAGCGGTCGAACAACCGCAGCCCCGTCGCGTCTTCCAGCTGCTTGATGGAACGACTGACGGAGGGTTGAGATGTGTTGAGAATACTCGCCGCACCCGTCGCTGTTCCCATCGCCAAGACTGCGGAAAAGGCTTCGATCTGGGTCGTCGTCAACTTCATCGCTTATCCATATCACAAATGAATGGAAGACGTGAACATCTCTATTTGATCTCTGTGAATCTCGGTAGATATGGTCATGACCGTAGGGGTAACTTCTACCTATTTGTTAGTATGGGCTGCCCGCGCGATAGGCGGGGAGCGTGTTTCTACAATTATCTGCTGCGGTATGGTGCCATGCATTTTCATGAGCGTGTGCCGCGCTGCAACGCAATCCGGGTGCGAGCATGCGGCAGATGGTGAATTTCGAGAGATTGGATCTCCATAGCTGGCTGTGGCAGGGGGTCGGCCATTGCTCGGGGCACTTCGGGGAACTGCTGCAAGGGCGGTTTAGCGATGGCCAGGGAGGCAGCTTCAGGGGTTTGGTGACGCTGTCGTGCCGGAGCGTCGGCTCGACTGCTCGCGCGATCATCTTTCCCGGGGATGGCAACATCGAGGCGCCCCGCGGCCTGAGCAAGGTGGCACGGGCCGCAGAAACATACCGCAACCTCCACCATGTGCCGCGTGATCAAGATTTCCGGATCGACATCGTCAGTAGCATCCCACCTGGCATCGGAATGGGCTCATCAACTGCCGATATCGTTGCCACCGTCCGCGCCTTGGATCAGGCATGCGGACACCTGACGGGCATGGATGATCTCGTCGCGCTCGTGCTCAGCGTCGAGGACGCGTGCGATTCCACGATGCTGGATCACAACGTAAGGCTTTTCGCGCAGCGCGATGGCAAGGTCAGGGAGGATTTCGGCGTCAGGCTTCCGCCCTTCTACGTCCTTGGCGTCAACATGATGCCTGGCGAAGTCTTCGTTACCGATGACATGCCTCCGGCCGAATACTCCGCTGCCGAAATCGGCCACTTCGACGAGCTCCTGCAACGCCTGAGACTTGCAGTCCGCGACGGCGACGTCCGCTCCGTGGCGGCGATCGCCACGGAAAGCGCCATGATCAACGAGCGGAAATACCCAAAGAGCAATATTGAGCACCTGCTGGTACTCCGGAAGACGGTGAGTGCGTCGGGTATCTGCATTTCTCACTCGGGAACGATCGCAGGACTAATTTTTCCCCTTGATGCTCTCCCCCTCCAATCCAGCCTAAATGAAGCCTCATCGGAAATCACGTCATGGGGCAGCCGCTATCTCGGTCTTTACAGAATCTGACATCGGAAAGTTCACCATGACCATCAATTTTGCCAAGCCCCACCCCAGTGTGCTTCGGACCTTCTCCGAGCCGATGTTCGTCAACCTCCGCCCGAACCTGACCGCAGCGAAGTTCGACCTCATGAAATTCACGCCGGCAAAGAGCATCATTGAGGACGCGCTTTCATCCGGGCGCTTGGTGCACGGCAGTCATGTCATCGAAAGCAGTTCGGGCACCTTTGCCCTTGCGCTCGCGATCCTGTGCTCCCAATTCGGATTACGCCTCACCCTCGTCACAGGGCCAGTCTCCCAAGTCGTTCGCTGGAGACTCGAAAGTCTCGGGGCAAAGCTCCATGTGGTCAATCAGAGCAATCTCTGCGAAGGCGGGATCCAGCAGGCGCGGCTTGGCGTGCTTGCAGAGCTGCTCCAAGAGAACCCTGACGCCTTCTGGCCCAAGCAATACACGAACCCGTTGAATGCCGCGTCCTATCGCCCTTTTCCCACGCAGCTCCTCGATGAAGGCCGCCGTTTTGACACGCTCGTCGGAACTGTCGGCTCGGGGGGATCCCTGTTTGGCTTCGCCCGCGTCCTGCTAGAAGATAACCCCAGCCTGAAAGTCGTTGCGGTCGACCACAACAGGAGTGTCATTTTCGGGGCGAAAGCCAGCAAAATCACACGGATGTGCCGTGAGTCCTTCGAGCAGGTTCTCGCTATGGGCGCCGGCATTCCAATGGGCAATGTCAGCTTCCAAGATTGCGACGAGGTCCACTGGGTGCCGGTTCCCAAGATGGTGCGGCAGGTCCATCAGTTTCACGCCGAGACCGGGCTGCTGGTCGGCGCGTCGAGCGGAGCCGCGCTGACGGTAGCGAAGTGGCATGCGGAACGGGAGCCGGACCGCAACGTGCTGACGATCCTTCCCGATCACGGCGTGAGATATGTTGAGACCCTTTTTGATCCGGAATGGCTCGATCGCTGGCCGGACGACCTGCGTGCAACGTGGGACAGCCCCAAGACAAGGAAAGCCTTGAGGACATTACCGAGGGTGGTGCCGGATGACGTGGGGCCGGAAGCCCTTCGAGGCCGTCGCCGGTCACCCGCCGCTCCCCCGGCACGCTGGTTACAATCCCTGAAGGGCAGCGCCATGAACATGCATTCCGATTCGTCATTCAGTGCATCCCGCAGGCGGAGGTTCAACAGAGCGGCCTTGGCATCTCAACAGCGCGACGGCGGGAGGCCGGTGTTGGTGGGCATTGACCGTGAGGCGCTATCCCTAAACGTCGGCATCATCCGACGTCGACTTGGAGCGCGAGGCCTCTGCGCGGTCCTGAAAGGCGATGCCTATGGGCATGGCATCGGCCTCGTTGGCTCGTGCCTTCTTGACCAGTGCACTCACATGGCAGCCGTAGATAACCATGAGCTCGTCGCGCTGCGGAAGATGGCCCCCAACACCCCGCTCCTCCGGCTCAGGGTCGGGACAGAGGCCGAAATCAGCCAGGCCGCCCGCGCCGGGTGGCGCATCCGCGAGATGGCCGCCTCGCGCGACAAGATCGAGCGGATCGCCCGTCTTTACGCCCATTTTGGGGCCCGCGCGGAGATCCACCTCAGCCTAGATGCGGCCGGGTTAGGACGGAACGGGTTCTTCTTCAGGGACCTTAATGATATTGACGTCCTAGCGCGCGACATCATGGCCATGCCGAATGTAACGGTCGCGAGCATCGCCTGCCATCTTCCGGATGCCGGAAGCGCAGACCCGTCGGATCGAGACGACCCGAGCCGCGTTGCCATCGACAAGTTTCGCGCTGCGGTGTCGGTGCTCTTGCGTCATATGCGGGAGAATGGTCGCAAGCTGCCAGAACTATCCGCCTACTCATCCGCGTCGTCCTGTGCGTTCGGACAGAGCGATAGTCTCCTAGATCTCGGCTGTGCTGTATTCGACCGCATCGGCAGCTCGCTCCTCGGATTGACGGAGGGCAACGGGCATGGCGAGCGGAACACGTCCCAGGTGATGCACGTATCCACGGCTGTCTGTGATGTCGTGCACCGTCAGGTAGGGGAGACGGTTGGCTATGAGCGGTCATACGCAGTCGAGGCGGCGAACGGTGAGGACGTGGCTCTCCTAGGTGCAGGCTGGCTGACCCTGAGCCGCTATCAGCAAGGCATCGGGAAAACGGAGCTACCGGCCTGGTGCATAGGTCCCGATGGTTCGCCTCACAGGTTCCTTGGACGGCAATCAATGAACATCTCGACCATCGCTGCCAAATCCGCGCGAGGCGGTAACCTCACGACGGGCGACATGTGCTTCCTCACGACCGACTTCCACGGGACAGACTGCGCCCCTACGATCCCGCGCATCGCCAAATGGATGGGTGGCGTGCAGCACGAGTTCGTCACGTCGGCCTTCGGGACCAGCCCCTCCAGCTTGCGCTTCCTCTTCTGACACTAACCTCTCATAAAGACATGCCCCCATGACCTATGCGACAATGAAGCCGGATCTTGCGGGCAGCAACCTGACCGGGGTGTTCTGGGCATTCCTCGGCGTAGGGCTGTTCGGCTTCATCTACATCTCTGGAAGGCTCAGCGGCGGCGATATCTCCGCAGGCCAGCTCATCTGGTTCCGATACGTCGGCGCGCTGATCGCGATGACACTCTGGATCGCCATTTTTCCTTCTGAACGGGCCAAGGTGCGCTCGCGGCAGGTGCCGGTGCATGGGCTGCGAGCCATGGCCGGGGGCGGCGGCGGCATGGCCGCGATCTACGCCGCGAGCCATATGTCGGTAACCAGTGCAACCGCAATCGGACTCTTGGACGGCCTGTTCGTCATCATCTTAGGCTTGGTGCTGTTGGGCGAACGCTTTTCCGCCAAGCAGTGGGCGGCCGCCGCTTTATGCCTTCTCGGGGCAGCCGTAGTCGTTCTTGCCAGCGGGGCGGCCACGGTGCAGCTTGAGGACATGTTGCCGGCCAGTGTGGCACTACTAGGTGCGCTTCTCGTGGCAACTGAGAGCATCATGATTAAGAAGCTGGCGCGATCAGAGATGAGCGTGAGCGTACTTTTCTATGTCAGTCTTTTCGGAACAGTCCTCTTTTCGGTTCCGGCCGCGGCTTCTTGGAATTCACTCGGTCCCGCCGCAACCGGTTTGCTTCTTCTTCTGGGACCAATCGCCCTGGCGGGCCAGCTCTGCAACATCTTCGCCTTCAGACGATCGGATGCCGCCCTAATCGGTCCAATCCGCTACACTTGGATCATCTGGGGCGCCCTTTTCGGATGGCTCTTTTTCGGCGAAATTCCGTTGGCCGCGACATGGGGCGGTATGGCTTTCATCCTTTGCGGAGGCTGCTACCTAGCCTTCTCCCAAAACCGATAGCCGATGCAATGAAGATCGGCGGCACGGTGGTGGTGGTGTGACCGACCGTCAGGCGGTCATAGGACGGTTCCGCTCTATACATGAGCCGCCCGCTTCTTCATCGACTGACGTACTCCTTGTATGCGTCTCAGATAGAGCCTGAGCTCCACAATCATCTTTGTGGAACCGTCGGCTCTATACGGTTAACATACCGGCCCCGCATACTAGCTGCGCGTTAGGAGTTTGCCGTCTATGAAGCGGAATGTGGATGGCCGCTATCGGAGGCAGCACGCCCGGCATGCTGCACCGCCATCAGGCGGCTCTTTGCTTCTCGGGCAAATATGGAAATAAGTAGAGAAGGTGAGGCTGCAGGTGCGGCGAACGGCCGGAAGGTCCGCATAGGGGACATTCAGGATAGGTAGCTTTAAATGGCAGCTTACGGCCCATAGCTGACATTGGCCGGATCTTCACCTGATGGCGGCTTCGCGCCCCCAATTAGGTCGTTCAAGCGTTTCTCGCGGGTTCCTCATAGCAGACAAAGTGCTAGAATGAAATTTTATCGCCGATGCTAAGCGCACGCTTTGATCGGGATTGAGCAGCCTCTTAATAGAATTCGGAGTAAAGTTATTGCGGCTCGCACAGCGTTGGCCGTAAAATTGGTCAACGCAAACTCATCCCAAATATGCGAGGTCTATTGGCCAAGTCCACATTCCAGAAATCGCTCGCCAAGGCGGGTGAGTACATTGATGAAGGCTTTGACCTGAGCGATCCGCAGCTCACTGACCGGGCGTTTGCGGTTCTCGACAAGCTTGCGACATGCAAGACAATCCACGATGAAGATGCAGTTCTCCTGCACTACTTTCGCGCAAACGCATTCAACAACCGCCAGCACCACGAGGGACTGGCGCGATCATGGCAATGGGAGATGGAACATCTCCAAAGCGAGTTGCTCGAACTGCGTATGGCCGTCAGGCATAAAGGATTCGAAAAACTCGATCCAATCAGGCGCTGCCAAATTCTGACCAATCTCGGCAGCAAGCTCAATTCAGTTGGCCGCCCTGTGGAAGCCCTTCACTATTGGGACAAAGCTCTCGCGATTGAGGGGCGCTTTGCCATGGCGCTCTTCAATAAAGGCTTGGGGCTGCTGAGCTATGCTGATTCAGTCAGCGATCCCGGACACTCCCAACTCCTTGCAGCGCAAGCTCACGATAACTTCGTGGCAGCAACAGCTCGTGATGCTGTGCACGAAAGTACGGAGAACGCAAAGCTTGTTCCTTATTTTGCCGAGCGAGCGAAAGATATTTCAACGTGGCTCAATGTCACATCCGCCAATGAGAACCTGGAAGAGGAGCACAGTCTGGGCCGCTCAAGGGCAGAGAAGGCCTATCGTCGTTGGTGCTTGGAGAAACGGTTGTTTCTCAATCCCATGAATGACCTCGGTACATACTCGATTGCCGCTGCCGACAGCTTGGTTCTGCCGTCGATCACACTTCCTTTCGACAAGGTCGGAGCGATGCCGCCGACAGTCTTCGGACTTTTCAATCAGCTCAAGCAGGAATTTACTACGGCAAGGTTATTCCTTTTTGAGGGAATGACGGCTGACACAGCGCACTTCGCCGACAAGGGCGTGAAGCTCATAAACACGCTCGACTACCCGAGCTACGGGGTGAACGTCGAGAAGGCCCGACAAGGCTATCGAATGACGTATGCGTTATTCGATAAGATTGCCTTTTTCCTGAACCACTACCTCGAACTCGGCATTCCCGAAAAGAAAGTGTTCTTCAGCTCGATCTGGTATGAGACAAAAGGAAACCCAAAACCGATCCGGCCGTTTTTCCAAGATAGGGAGAATTGGCCGCTTCGGGGCTTATTCTGGCTATCAAAAGACCTTCATCATCCTGACTTTCAGGAAGCCACAGAACCGGACGCGGAAGCCCTGGCGCATCTGCGCCATCATCTTGAGCACAAATACTGCCAGATTCACGAACAATGGGGCGTGACCCTTGTTAATTTTGATGATGCAGAAGCCGAAAAGATCGGCCTGCATGTCGGAAGGCATGATTTCGAGGCGAAGGCGCTGAGGCTAATCGGACTTGCACGCGCCGCGATAATCTACCTGTGCTTGGCCGTTCACCGAGAGGAGAGCTTCAAGAAAGATGGAAGCCCAAAAGAAATTTCTGTACCTATGCTTGCCGACACATGGGACGACAAATGGAAAGTCTAGGCGCAGGTGAACACGTGATTTGCCAATGCGACCATTGAGGTCGCGATGGCAAATCACTCAAGTCACTCAGCATCGCGTCCGCTTGTTCTGATTACCCATCGAGAGCGGACGTTCCCCTCGCGGCCCTATTGCCGCCGGTATTGCGTTGCCCTCGAAATGACTGCTCTTGGCCAGAAGCTGACGCTGGCGAGTTGATCGATGGCAACACAAGCGAATGCCGGCGATCTAACCCCTTAGCACCGCCTCCTGTCAGGCGGCGAAGTACGGACTTCGTATTGCTTCAGCCATGCATCCCTGCTGGTGCTGTGGATCACGAAATCGACGTAAGCGCGTCTCTGCTGTGTCTCGCCGCCGTTGACCTGGGGCCTGAACCTCCAATTCGCGAGCGCGACCCCCGCCGGTCCCGCGTGCATGTCGGGCCAGCGCATCGATGCCTTGGCAGGCGCTCCGAGGGAGTTCAGCGGATTGTTGAAGGATGCAGCGACAATGCACTTATCGATGTAGGTGATGCCGCCGACGCTTCCGTCGGTGTCGATGATAAAGGAATACCTCAGTCGATAGACGGAGCCAAAGGTGTAGCGGAGCAGTTTCTGAGGTGTGTTGAACATGGGGGCATGAATCGGCACCGGTACCGCTTCGACCCAAACGGGCGGTGGCGGCGGCGGAGGAACACGCGGTCGGTCTACGGAGAACTGGGAAACCACGCCGAGGAGGACCACGATTCCCAGAGCCCATAGAACAAGTTTACCCGGGCCTCCAGCACGCGTCGAGCCGGGTGTCCCGCCGTATCCGCCCGAGGATCCCGAGTACCCGTCGGCGACGCCGACCTTTCCCCGCTGTGCCCCTTGGTTCCCCGAGAGCCGGGTAACGCGTACGCGTTCGGCACCGAAGCCGAAGGCTCCGCCCCGGTCCTCCCATTTACTTACGGCTTCCTCGTTGCCGTCCTTGTCCCGATGGACCCGTACGTGCTCTGTTCCCAACCCGAAGAAGCCCCCGCGCTCCTCGACGCGAGAGGTGCCCGTCTCGTTGTCGCTTGTGTCATAGTTGACCTGCGTCGGCTCTGCACCGAATCCAAAGAACCCGCCACGTTCCTCGGTCTTCGAGTAGCCTACCTCGTTGCCAGAGGTGTCTCGTTCGACTCGGACGGTCTCGGCTCCGAATCCGAAGAATCCCCCACGTTCCTCGCTGCGGATCTCTCCTACTTTTCGGTCGTTCTCGTAGACGACCTCCCTTTCGTTCCCCCAGAAGTCCTTCTCCTTCTTGGTGACGCGCTCGTCGGACACTTGTTATCCCCTAATTGAAATTTTCTGCGACCAGGTTAATGCCATGGTGCAATGTAAATTCGGTGACGAATATTGGCAACGCGGTTCTCGATCAGGCAGCCTTGACATCCTCTGCCCGCGGCCTCGAAGCAACACCTTGGCTGTCGACGTCAGGATTTGGCGCAAAGCAGTCGTTGATCGAAGGGGAGACCAAGTTCAACTTTGAGCCGAAAACCAACATCACCCAACGACAGTACAAGCTACTAGCTCAGTGGATGCAGCCAAGATACATTTCGCCAAATCGTTCGCGCGCCGCTTCTGTAACCGCGTCACCAACGCTATCATGAATGAATAGGCCGTAAGGCTCTACCGCCACGAGTGCGATATCAAACTCGTCTTTGAAATCTGTTTTGTTCTCGCTCAAGAACTCATACCGTAAACTGGCCCATAGCTCGAAGCCCAGTTCGATTTCGTCCTCCTCCAGATAGCCTGAATTCTTGATCCTCACCTTTTTATCGACATGCCCGAGCGCATCCAAAAGCATTATCCCGCATGTGTGAGCTGCGAGGTCAGCAACTTGAATGCCTGCAACGGATTTTGAATCTTGCTCGAAATGGAAACTGCATTTTTCGAGGCCCTCACTCTCACTAGCAATTTTCTCCGCTGCTTGCCTTGAAGAAAACAGGCCCTCATCAAAGTAAACCTTATGCCGATGTTCTTTGAATCTTTTGTGCGTGAGAGCTTTTTGAAGCAAACGTAGGGAAGCGGGACCTATGTTTTCGTCTCCCTCGACGACGCAAACAGAGACCTTGCATCTGCTTCGAATGAACTGTTTGAGGTCATCACGTAAACTCCGCAATCTGGGATTGTCTTTCATCCGTGCAGAGGACTTGAACTCATAGAGAGATGGGTCAAATCCGTTTTTTACATGGAGAGAGGCTAGTTCGACCTGTGGGTCTGTTTCGCAAATGGCGAAGGCCGCGAGGGAAAACCCCCGGAGTGATGCTTACTATCGTCCAAAAAAAAGTACGCCATGAGCTACCTGTAACCAGTCTGAACATTCGGCGAAAGTATGTAATGCATTTACAAAATGCTGCACCACGTTCGAACGGCAGCTTTGACGGGCCGCACGGGAGTGTCTTGATAAAGCCGCTAAGGTCCGCTCAGGGGCTGTCTTCTGCCCGACCGGTCCCAGGCGTAGAGATTGGGAAAGCTGACATTCAGGTGCACCGAAGTCTCGGTCAGTAGCCGCGAACAAAGCCGAAATTGGCGATCCATACGGGCTCGCCTAATAACGGACGTTCGTCGCATTCGCGGCATCCGAATCGCGTGATCTGGGCCGCTAGCTGACGTTCGACTTCTAACTCCACTTTTGACGATACCTGTCGCTAATGAACGTCTTTTCTCGGGAAAGCGATCGACACTCGTCGCAGGGCGCTATCGAAGCGGGCACTTTAGCCGATGTAGATTAAGTTCAGGCAGACACAACACGTGGTAAAAGAATCGATGATGAGCGATGAAATTCCGGCCACTGACACAATAGCTATTGATAAGGTGCGAGCATCGAAGGCTGGTCACGCTTATCATGAGGCTTGGGCCGCACGAACGGCGTTAGAGCTTCTTCTGCCGTCGACCGACCTCACTGCCATCACGCTCGAAGGGTTTGATGAGCAAGATGAGGAGGACCTCGGAGCAGGCGCAGTCGAAATTGCCGACCTTGTCCGATACCATGGCGGGACCGATGTCGCTCGATCGCATCGGGCTACGGCGGTTCAGTTCAAATACTCGATCGCCAGCGCGGATATCGCGGTGAGAGCCGCGGACCTAGCTGCTACCCTCTCGAAATTTGCGATCACCGATGCCGAGCTTCGTACCACTCATGGTGACGATCATGTTCAAAATGTCGTCCGGTACGAATTCGCCACCAACAGACCTATCCACGATAATCTGGGGCTGGCCATTGCCGCGGTTATTGCCGGCTCAGAGGTTGAAGGTGATATAGCTCGCCAAGCGAAGCAGATAGAGAAAGCTCTCGAGAACTATCCTCATCGATCCTCCGAGCTGCTACGCAGATTAGAACTAGTTGGAAGCAAGGGCAGTCTGCTCGACGCAGAACGCGTCATTTCTGCAACGCTCGCGGCATGGAGCGAGCCCGGCGACCCAGACGCAGAGAAGCGCTTACTCAAGCTCCGGAACCTCATCAGAATCAAAGCCGGTCCTGGCAGCGAAGCCGATAAGCGGGTCGACCGAGTTGCCGTCTTGGCCGAATTGGAGGTTGAGCATGAGGATCGGCTCTATCCGACGCCTGATGCTTTTCCAGAGGTTGACGACGTCGTTCAAAGGGGTGCGCTGGCCGACATACTAGCCCTGGCTCGACAACAAGGTTCGCCGCTCATAGTCCACGCCGCAGGCGGCATGGGCAAGACCGTTCTGATGCAGGGACTTGCCGATCAGCTTCGAGCTGACGGTCCGGTAGTCCTATTCGATGGCTTCGGCGCTGGTCGGTGGCGTGACCCAGCGGACAACCGACACCTTCCAGATCGAACGTTGGTGCATCTAGCCAACTTGCTCGCTGGCGAAGGACTATGCGACATTCTTCTTCCCGTCGCTGATGTAACCAGCCTGCTAAAAGCCTTTCGTCGTCGCCTTGCCCAATCTGTCGCTACTGCCCGGAACACGCATCGTGAAGCGCACATCTCGTTGGTATTAGACGCGATCGACCACGCGGGACTAGCAGCACACGAAACAGCTACTACGTCGTTTGCCCATCTCCTTTTGCGAAGCATAAGCGTCGACCCCATCGACGGCGTCCGATTGATCGCTTCCTGTCGAACCGAAAGGCTAGCGATCGCAAACGGCGACTGCGCCCATCGGGAATACCAAATACCGCCGTTCACAGACGTGGAAGCGCGAACACTGATTGCACTGCGCGTGCCGGATGCGTCGGGTGATGAATTTGCTGCGCTGCTTACGCGGTCGGGTTGCAATCCACGGTGTCTCGATAGCCTGATCACATCGGGCCGCCCATTTGACCCATTGCTTTTTCCCGATGCGCCCGCTGAACCGCACGATCTTCTCGACGCTCTGTTGCGGAAACGTCTTGAGGATGCACGCCTCACGGCGAGGACGCGGGGGCCTCAAACGCCGACATCGACCTCTTGCTCGCCGGAATCGCGCTGCTCGCGCCCCCGGTGCCCATAGGGGAACTCGCCGCCGCGCAAGGCCTGATGGCCGAAGAGGTCGAAAGCTTCGCAACCGACCTGGCGCCGCTGCTCGAACGCACGCCCCATGGCCTGATGTTCCGCGACGAACCGACGGAAACCCTAATTCGATCAACCTACGGGATCGATCAATCTAGCCGAAGCCGCGTCATTGCCGCACTACAGGACCGGCAACTCACGTCGAACTACGCCGCCAGAGCGCTCCCGGCATTGCTGACGTCTCTTCGCGATACCGACCAGCTCATTCAGCTAGCTTACGATCTTCGTGTGCCGGCAGGTGCCACGCAGGTGAGCACGAGAGACATCCGCCTGGCCCGGATTACAGCAGCCATAGCATTGACAGGAGAACTCGGCCGACGAGATGATCTACTAAAGCTGTTGCTGGAGGCGTCTCTCGTTGCGGCCGGTCACGAGCGCTCCGACCGATTTCTCTATGAGCATCCTGACCTCGCAGCCGTCTCTGACGATCCCGAGGCGCTAAGACGGCTCGCCGTTACGAATGTTGGCTGGCCAGGGGGAAAGCACGCTGCGCTGGCCTTGGCAAATGCTTTCGTAGGCGATCAGGATGAAGCTCGGCGACATTCCCGTAGGTCAATCGACTGGCATAACTGGGCAGCGCAAACACGACGCAGCACTTGGTTTAACACTGCGGACGTTTCTGGAGATTGGGATGATGTTGGCTTCGCATATGTAGAAATGCTCGCCGGAAACGACGTCCGCGTAGCAGAGTTTTTTGGACGAAGAGAGGACGGTTCGGCCTTCGCAAAATTCAGAGATCTCTTCGACCTTCTTGAACGCCACGGAATTACGTCTCACGCCCCGTCGGTACGCATTGTTTCGAAATTGTCAGGATGCCGCCTGCCATCACGCTCACTCTTCGCTGCCGCGCTGCTGTTTACTGCGCGTGACGACATCCGAGATATGAAAATGCTCCGAGCGATGGCCGCCGCGCCGCCTACCGCCGCCGAGAGCGCAGGTTTGGCTATGGCGAGCGTACTGGCGGCAGTCCGGGCTGCCGATCTTGGATTGTCTGAAGTGGGCATGAGCCTTTTAGAAGGTGCCGGACTCAAGGTTCAATCCATCCACGCCTATTCGAGCTACTACCCGGTCGACCGCACCATTGATATGACCGTAGCGGCCGCCGGAGTAAAATCGGCCCTTCGGCGAAGGCCCGTCACGTTGATCGATATCGCGCCTTCAGAGCTCATCAACCTCGTCCCGGCAAGTGCTCGCGGGCGCGGCGCAGCAGCGTTTTCGCGCGCACTTGAACAGAAGCTGGCAGAGCCAAAAAACGACGGCACCAAACCGCGCCGAAAGCGACGTACCGGACTCAATGGCAAAGATCGATCGGACTATTCGCGCGCTCTGAGCAGCCGGATTAGGCCGCTAGTGCAATATTCTCAGAACATTGCGACCATTGTCCGCCCGCCCGCTGGACGCACGCGGACGGAGATGTTGAATGCGGCGTTCGATCGCCTTGTTAGCGATGTCGAGAGGTCTTCAAACTACCCTTATCGCGACGGAAAGGCATATCTCGCACGGACCGGTTTTCGAGCAATATTCCAAGTGGCCGACGCGCTGGGCACGTTGAATCCAGCGATCGCAAAACGAATGACAGATTGGCTGGCGAGTGCCCCGGGGATGTTCACCCCGGATCTTACCGAAATCGTGGCGAGACTTTCGCGCATACCGGCATGTCATGATGCCGCACTCACCCTAGCCGGCCAGGTTGAGCGTAGAATTCAGCTCGACACAGATGTCGGTTCCAGAGTGGCAGCCTATGGACAGCTCGCACGAGCGGTGTGGAGGGTAAGTACCGACGAAGCCGCGGCATACGTCAGAAGAGCGCTCGACCTCGCAGAGGCCATCGGCTCGGACGACTTTGATCGCACCAATCATTTGCTCGAACTTACAGCGCACTATACCGGCCCGGAATTGCCAGCGCAGGCGGCTCACACACTGGCCCGTATCCTGGAGCTTAACCTAGGTGAGGATGGGCGTTTCCCTTGGATTGAATATGCTCAGACGATGGTACCTATCGCCGGTCGCGCCGTGCTGGCGATGCTGGCTCGGCTTGACGACAGGGATGTCGCGCGGCTGAGACTTTCACTTGGTCCGGCGCTTACGGTCCTAATACGTCAATCGAAACTTCCTCCCGCCACCGCAGCGGCGCTGTTCGGCTTAGCTCCGCCTGGAGAGGCGTGGACCTGGCACATTTCGGATTTTGCGTCCGAGGCGCTTAAGACCCTTCCGCCGGAGCACTACGAGTGGTTCTTCAGTATGCTTCTCGTCGAGATTGATCGGGACGATCAACTCGCGCCGACGCGGGAGACGATCGAAGGTTTGCACCGACTAGCTGGACAGATGCTTCCTCCGGCATCGGCGTCTCGCCGCCGGATCGAGGGGCTACTTGCTCGCCGTGGTAAGGAGGCAGTGACACCGCCATTGTCATCGACCGCGGCTGCCGGTCCCGAAGCACTCCCGATATTCCCGGTGGATCTCAGTGACCCGGATGAGATCGATTGGCAAATCTCAAGCGAAGAAGTGGATCAGACCGGTCGGCGATGGCCGGTTCGAACCTTACTCGATCTTGCAAAGCGAGCATCCACCCCGGCGGCGCGGCTCGGTTTTGTAAGAGCTGTTGTCGAAACCAGCAATGCAACGCTGGCGGACAAGGTCAGATCACTGGACGATTACGTCGAGGAGTGGAGTAAAACCTCCGCTGCAATGCGTGATGCGCTTCCAGAACTTGCACTGCGCTTAGCATCGAAACATGCAGCGGAACTTGCTAACTCGAGCACGGACGCATGGGGTGCCTGGCGAGGGCTCGAAAAGTATTTCTTCGCTGACCGGGTAGCGTTGGTCGAGCACGTCGTGGCCGGCCTCCGCGGTATTGCGCACGAATTGGGAGGTAACGCCTGGCTCGCATTGGCTGCTCGATTGGCCGCCGACGTCAGCAATCAGGCGATCGCCGATGGTTTGGAACGATTTTTGGCGAGCAGCGGCGAGAAGTTGCCGACCGAAGTCGGCGACGGCCCATGGAATGATCAACTTTCAGTCCCCGCGGACGAGGCGGAGCTAGTCGCTGGTCTCGTATGGGCTCGACTTGGACATCCCGTCGCGGCGATGCGCTGGCGTGCGGTTCACGCGGTGAGGCGCTTAGCAAAGGTCCGGCGTTTTGATGTCATAGATCTATTGATCGCCCGTTTCGGCTCCGGCGTGGGGCTGCCCTTCAGCGACGCAAAACTTCCATTCTATGCGATGCACGCCCAGCTTTGGCTGTTGATTGCGCTCGCGCGAGTGAGCAAGGACGATCCCGAAAGACTAGCTCAACACCGGATCTTCTTTGAGCGCATCGCACTGTCCGCGGATTTTCCGCATGTGGTGATGCGGTCGTTCGCGATCGATACATTGCGAGAAATTGCTCACACGCTCGTCCCCGCGGAAGGTGCGGCGCTCATCAGCACGCTGTCCGCCTCCAATGTCTCGCCTTTCCTTCACGCTTCCAAGGTGGACTATAGAGAGTTCCGCTACGTCGCCCGGCCAGACACCTCGCCACGACCGGAGGACGCCTTTCATCTAGACTACGATTTCAACAAGTATCAGGTCGAGCGCCTGTGTCATGTTTTCGCTTGTCCTGGCTGGGAGGTAGAGGATCGTATTGGCGCCTGGGTGCGGCGTTGGGACAGCACCGTCAGCGCAATGCACGTATGCCCGCGCACCTCAAGCTACGATGAGAGTTGGTCCTCCGGCTATGTTCCCGATCGTGAGCGCTATGGAGGATATCTCGGCTGGCACGCCCTCATGCTTGTCGCGGGCGACTTTCTCTCGTCGCGTCAGGTGGTGGGTGAAGATTGGAACGGCGACGCTTGGGCAGCTTTCCTGAACGAATACCTGCTTTCCCGCGATGACGGATTGTGGCTCGCTGATCTCACCGATCCATATCCGCTCAATTTGGCCAGGGAATCAGACGTTCCCATGCCAGAGTGCGGTGACAGGAGGAGCACCATTCATGAAGATGCCGGGCTTTTGGCACCGATGCTAGGCATTTGCGACGGAAAACTGGCGGCGGAATGGACGCCAGTGTCCGGTCGTTGGTCGATCAATCGGGACACAACCCTGACGCTCCAGAGTGTGTTCGCGAACCCGACCGATGCTCGTTCGGCGGCTATGACCTTGCTTTCCGATGAGCCATTTTTTCGCTGGCTGCCGGATGACGAGGACGAAATTACCCGCCATTTCGGGGAAGAGGGTCATAGCGTCCAACCATGGATCGCAGAGACGCCAAATACCCAACGTCAGCTCGACCGTCACGACCCCTACGGGTGTACGTCTGCCCTAGACAGGCCGTTCCCGACAGAACCCACCAAGAATTCGCTCGGCGTCGTCCCTAGTGATGCTGTCGTCCGTCAATGGACGAGCGACGCCGTCCCGCAGTTTTATGCCGAGGCTTGGGGTGCAGAAGGAGGCCGCGGGGAGCAAGCGTGGAGCGAGACGGGATCACGAATATTCGTCAGCACCTCTGCGTTGAATTCGCTTCTGGAGGCGACGGATCGAAACCTCCTCCTTCTACTCAAGCTGCAGAAGTATCATCGGGGGAAATCGAGCTTGCGCGCTGGCGATACAAGTCCCTTTACCCACCGGTCCCTCATCGCGGTCGCGAACAGGCGCGGAGAGGTCTGGCTGCCTCAACGCCTGTCCAACAAGGCCAAGCTTGCGCTCGAGACGCTAGACGCAGACCGTCGGCGCGACTTCTATCCTCGCTTTCGAGCGATCGCCGGGTTGCCGGACGAATGGCTTGCTCGCCGACGTGCTTCAGCAATCGACGCCGAACGCTTTCGGATCCTCATTGAGGGACTGGAAGCGGATGATGCGAGCCTTTGATGGCTAGTCGGGCGGGCCGCCAATTTCGTGAACGAAAGGCAGCTTAGCCCGATTAGGGATCCACAGCTGCCGTTCCGGATCGTCCGACAGCATTGCCGTTCAAGCGGCGTCCGATTGACGTCCGCTTTCGGGCTCGTCGAATAGGTCGCCGAACGACTGAGATGGGCGCGCGTTGCAGCCCAGCAGCATCGGCGCCGGGAGGGGAATGGCGGGTTCTGACCATGGAACAAGCGAAGCCGACATTCTCACGTTTCGGGTAAAAGGTAGCTCCCGGCCCCTCACCCAATGAGCGGCGAAGGTCCGGAGCCAGCTCTTCTCGGACATTCTTGCCTGATGCAGCGTCCACGCAGGTGTGAAGTTCCACGTCCATCTTCCAGAAAGCTAACACTCGGTGGGAATTGGTTGGTCAATAGTATCATAGACACCTATCCTATGACGTGTGGTGCTGGACGGATGGCTTGGCAATGGAATGTTTTCGGATTGACGAGAGTGGCTATACTGGGTTTGACTTGCTCAACGCAGATCAACGTTTTCAGGGCGCGGCAGCGATCGCCATCGCTGATGACGACGCAAAGCGACTGATTAAGCAGCACTTTCCGAAATTGCAGGCGCCTGAGCTCAAATACCGTTCGCTGTCGAGGCGGGAAACCAACCACCCGCGTCTAATTGGGCTGATGCGCGACCTTTTGAGCGACTTCAAGTGCGTGACCTGCGTCTGCGACAAGCGATTCATGCTGACGCTCATGTTTGTCGACTACGCCGTGGAGCCCTACTATTATGAACGGGGTTTCGACTTCTACGCGGATGGCCAGAATTACGCGATGGCCTCCATGCTGCACATGGCTGGGCCAACTCTGCTCGGAAAGCCGCAGTTCAAGAGGCTGATGGTGTCCTTTCAGCGAGCGATGAAGGAAAAAACCGACGGAGTGCTCAACGAACTGGTGGCAGCCGCCAGAGGGACGAACTGGGGGCAGATACCTGAGGTTATCGGGCCTCTCGCGCGGTACGCCGACCCCGAATGTCTAGAAGCCATTGCCACCCCAGAACTGAGCACCGACGTAGCGATAGTTGTACTGCAGTCGCTGATAACGCGGATGGAAGTGATGGCAGATGGCCCCTATCGTGTTGAGCACGACCAGTCCAAGAACCTCGCCACATATCATGAGCTTTTGCAGCGGTTCATCTACTACAACGACACCGCGCAATTCCGTGCAACCGAGATCACGACCCTCAGCTTCCCCTTGAAGCTGACCGAGGTCAAGCAAGTGGATTCCAAGAAGAGCCCGGCGGTGCAGCTCGCAGACGTGATGATCGGTGCCGCAATCGAAGCCGGGAACAATCTGGCTGGATTGCGCAGTGGCGGTCTCGACCCTGAGCAGTTGCTGGCCCTGTATGCCGACGAACAATTCATCCACATGCTGCCATCAATCGATTTTGAAGAGCAACGACGCTTCCGCCAAGGTACTCAGAACGGTGATCTGATCGACTATCTCGCCGCCAATCTAATGGGTGCCAAACGTTAGGTCTCTTGGCCTGCGCTTCTCCAACTGTTTGGACGGTGCAATATGCCGCCTGCTCCCTGCACGTTGCCGCCGTTCATGTCCGGCGCAGCGAACTTCCGCTTCCCGCCCACCTGGGACCTTGTGCGGATCAGAACGAGCGACCGCTTTCGCGAGCGATCCGAGAGCTGATGAATGTCCAATTGGGGGGCGCTAAGCCGACCTTCGTCGCGTATCGCGCAAATGGCCGTGTCGGCCCGAAATCCGAAATGACTAGCATGACCCGTTCTTCGTAACAGGATCATTTGAACAGCTTTGTTGAGCGATCGAACTGCGGTTTCGGATAGTGGTCGCGTCGCGACTCCGCGCTGACGCAAAATATAAAATTCGAACGCCCTTTAGGGCTGCGATCTGAAGATTATCTGTGCCGGATAATTACACGCCAAACAACTCATTTATCGTCAGGACGCGCCGCATGGTGTGGACGTGCTCGATCGGGATCTCGATGGTCGCGGCCGGGTTGATCTGCTGAACAACAATGCGGTCTGCTGTCCGGCGGACAAATGTTTTGATGTAGGCCTGACTCGGATCGTCGTTCCAACGGCGGGTTTGAACGATCACCGTACAGCCGGGTTGAACCGGCCGATGAGGATGCACAAATCGCAGGACGCACGGCTTTTGCTCGGGCGATATGGAGTCGCCGGTGATGTAGATCGCGCATAGATCCTTGGCGTCGACAAGCACCGGCGGACGCCTGACGTGGTCGATCGGGCCGTTCGTCGAAAAGCTTTCAAAATCACCGTGGATCAATGACCCGGCCGCAGTTCCCATCACAGGAACATCGTTTCGCGTTGGCTGCGTTGCAGGAGATGGGCTGAAGTCTGCCGATTGGGTGAAACGATCCTGCTCGGCGTCGTGGCCGGTTAACAGCCAGCCTGGCGGCACGCGAAGAACGTCTGCCAAGCGTTCGAGCATGCTGCCGCGCGGCTTGCGATTTGGTTCTTGCGCAAGATTTCGTATCGCATCGCGGCTCAGGCCGGCCTGGACGGCAGCAGCCTCGCGGCTCAAGCCCAACTCCTTGAGACGCGCGTCGATGCGCAAAACGATTGGATTGTCGCCAAGTTCGGTCATGCGGTAAATTTTATTGATAAAGGGTTATGGTACCGCAATTGTGACCGCATAAACCTAAGAACACACATCCTCACAGTCGCCGGTGCCTACGCCTCAGCCACACGTTGAGCGAATGTGCACTCACGCCCAGGCGCTGCGACACCTCGGAAACCGGATCGCCCCGCTCGGTGATCTGACGCACCGCATCGCGCTTGAACTCTTCAGTGAAATTGGCTTTGCCAATATAGGCCTCATTGCCTCAAAATTGGGAAGGAAGGCGTCTAAAAATCTAGGGGCTATTCAATCCGGCGAAACCACAAGCGGACGTCCATGCCGATAATACCAAGGGTCCGATCCGCGCGATGCAGGGGTGTTTCTGATTAAACGCTCTCGGGCCTGGTCAATTCTTCCCTGGTGATATTAGCGTCAAGTGTTTTCCCATCGACAAGCAGGCCATCCTCCGGCGTGTTTGGGTTAACATGACAAACCAGAGCGACAACGGACCGGAGTGCTTGAGGCGGATGAACCTGCGCGCGCTACAACTTTTTCGTCAGATCGTGCTCGCCGGCACCTTGTCGGCCGCATCGGAGCGGCTGAACATGTCGACCTCCGCCGCAAGCAGGCTCTTGTCGCAATTGGAGCGGGACATCGGACTGGCGCTGTTTTCGCGCGGGCGCCGCCGGCTGGAACTCACCGAGCAGGGGGAGCAGTTTTACCGTCAGATCGCCAATACCCTGATCGGCATCGACGAAATTCCCCGGGTGTCCCAGGACATTCGGCAGCGGCCCAAGCAATGGCTTTCGGTGGTCACGGCGGCGCCGCTGGCCAATGGGCTCGCCGTTGCCGGGCTCGCCTGGCTCAAGGCCCATACGCCGGGTTTTCATTGCACCGTCCATGTCGAGAGCCGGTTCGAGATCGAAAGCAAGGTTGCCGCGCGCGGCTACAATCTGGGGCTGATCTCGCTGCCGGTGGAGAACGCGATCATCGACTTGCAGATCATTCCCTTCCTGCGGTCGCGGCTCTGCGTCCTGATGCCCGACACCCATGCCCTGACCGGCAAGGACGAGGTGACGATCCAGGATCTGGCGGGGCAGGACTTCGCCACGCTCGAGCCCGGCCAGCGCTGGCGGGCTCGCCTGGACGAGATCCTGGGTGCCGCCGGTCATGCGATCACCGCGCCGTTCGAGACCTCATCGACGCTGGTCACCATCGAGATGGTCCGCGCCGCGCTCGGAATCACTCTGATCGACCGAGTCTGCGCGCCACCTCTGCTGGGCGAGGGTCTGGTGCTGCGGCCGTTGCAGGGAGAGCACTGGATTACCTATGCGATCCTGCACCCGCCCGGTCCTCGCGCCCCGCTGGCGGAGCGTTTTCTCGATGCCATGTGCGATGCCATCGAGGAGTTGCGGACCCGCGAGCCGCAAGCCCGCCAACTCCTCCAGCTGATCTAGCCGGCTACGTTGAACCGGTCGGCCACGACGGTTGCCAGATCCGCCGCCGCCTGGGCGATGGACACGCTGTCGCCGAGATAACCGGCCGGATCGAGCGCGGCGGCGATCTCGGCTGCGCTGAGATGGGCGGTGATCGCCGGGTCGTCCGGCAGCGCCGCAGGCCCGCCGGCTTCCAGGGCGTGATGCACGATGTCATGCGCCTGCGCCCGCCCGGCGTGGGGCGCCAGGGCCATCATCAAGCTTTCTGATGTAATCGCGCCGCCGCTTTGCGCCAGGTTCCGCGCCATTCGGTCCGGACGCGGACTGAGACGCCGGAGGGAGTCCGCGAAGCCCTCGCTCAGCCGCCACGCCAGCGGGATCGCCGCGTCCAGAACCGAAGAGAGCAGGTGATTGGCGACGGCGTCTCCCTCGTGGCTCGACCGCCCGGTCTCCAGTGCTGGTCCCGCGAGGCCGCGCAGTTCCATCGCCTGCGCAATGGTGCGGACGACGAATTTCGGGTTGACCTTCTGCGGCATGGTGGACGATCCGACCGTGCCGTGATCCAGCATTTCGGCGAGTTCGCCGATTTCCTCGGACATCAGCGTATAGCACTCCGACATGATCCGTTCGATGGACATGGCCAGGAGCGCCAGTTGCAGCACGTATTCGGCGAACAGGTCATTCACCGACCGGCCGGGCACCAGCAATTCGCGCAGGCTGAGGTCGGCGGCGAGTTTGCGGTTCAGCGCGCGGCCTTGCCCGCCGAAGGCGTGCATCGCGCCGACGGCCCCACCGAATGGCAAGGCGAACAGCCTGCCGGCGGCGTCGGAAAGCCGGGCTTCGGACCGGTCCATTTCCTCGATCCAGCCGGCGATCTTGAATCCGAAGGTGATCGGCAGGGCGTGCTGCCGGTTGGTCCGGCCGGCCATCACGGTCTCGGCGCCTTCCGCCGCGAGCTGCCCCAGGCGCAGCGTGGCGCGCGCCAGATTTTCGCGGATCGCCCGGTCGGCCTGTCGCATCAGCAGAATGCGCCCGGTCTGCATCACGTTTTGGGTCGTCGCGCCCCAATGCACGTAGTCCCCGGCCTTCCCCGACGCCTTGCCCAGAAGCCGCGTCAGCGACAGGATCGGCGCCATGGTGATCTTGATGTCGCTGGCCAGGGCCTCGCGCCCCAGGGTGTCCAGGCGCGCCGCGTCGGTGATGGCCTCCGCCGCCCAGTCGGGAATGATGCCGAGATCGGCCTGCGCCCGCGCCAGCGCGGCCTCGACATCGAGCCAGGATTGCCAAAGCGTATCGCGCGCAAACAGGGTGTCGGGGGTGAGGGTCATTGCTGGGGCTCCTGTACCGATGCGACTGGGAGCCATTCGGGACGAAATTGGGGGGCGGCGGCGAGCAGGCTCGCCGTATACGCACTCGACGGCGTCTTGAGCACGGTTTCACAGGGGCCGTCTTCGACCAGTTCGCCGTCCAGCATCACCGCCACGCGGTCGGCGATCTGGTGCACCACGGCCATGTCGTGGGTGATGACCAGGCAACTGAGCCCCAGCTCGGCCTGCAGGTCGGTCAGCAGATTGAGAATCTGCGCCTGCACGGAAACATCGAGCGCCGAGGTGGGCTCGTCGCAGATCAGCGCCTGCGGCCGGGTGACCAGGGCCCGGGCGATGGCCACGCGCTGGCGCTGGCCGCCGGAGAGCTGCGACGGATAGGAATGCAGAAGGCGCGGCGGCAGGCGGACCATTTCCATGGCCTCGCGGGCCTTGGCCGCGCAGCTCGCCGCGTCGTCCGTGCCGCGGAGCACCAGGGGCCTTGCGATGATCTCGGCCAGGGTCCGGCGGGGGTTGAGCGACGAGTAGGGGTCCTGGAACACGGGTTGCACCAGACCGGCGCGCTCGAGCGGCGCCAGCTCGCCGACCGGACGCCCCAGCATGGTGACGCTGCCCGCGCTCGGCAGGGTCAGGCCGAGCATGATGCGGGCGAGTGTGGATTTCCCCGAGCCGCTTTCCCCCACGAGCGCAAGGGTTTCGCCGCGCTTCAGGCTCAGGCTGACGTCCTTGACCGCCACGATGGTGTGGCGCGGACCAAAAAGGCCCTTGCGCGAGGTGAAGACCTGCGTGACGTCGCGCGCCTCGATGACCGCTTCGTCATGTCCCGCCGCGATATGATCGGCGCGGCGCGGCGCGGCCGCAACGGCACCGGGGCGTTCGGCGTCGGTGAGCACGCAGCGGCGCCAGTGATCGGCGTCGCCCCGCTCGGGCGGGCGGCTCGTGACGCAGTCGGGCCGCGTGAAGCCGCAGCGCGGCGCGAAAACGCAGCCCCTGGGTTCCGTCGTCAGCGAGGGCACCGTGCCCGGGATCGCGCCCAGGCGGCGCGGCGGGCCGTCCATTCTGGGGATCGCGCCGAGCAGCGCCCGCGTATAGGGATGGCTGGGATCCGCCATGACGCTTGCGGCGCGCCCCTGTTCGACGATCTCGCCGCCATACATGACCGCGACACGGTCGGTCTGTTCGGCGACGACGGCCAAGTCATGGGTGATCAGGATCATCGCCATGTTCATTTCCCGGCGCAGTCCTGACAGCAGGTCGAGGATTTGCGCCTGCACGGTCACATCTAGCGCCGTTGTCGGCTCGTCGGCAATCAGCAGCTCCGGTTCCAGCATCAGCGCCAGCGCGATCATCACCCGCTGGCGCTGTCCGCCGGACAACTGGTGCGGGTATTGCGCCATGCGGGCCTTGGGCTGGGGGATGCCCACGCGATCGAGCAGGGCGAGGGCGCGCGATTGCGCCGCCTGCTGGCTCTGCCCGCCAAAGATCACCGCGGCCTCGGTCAACTGCCGCCCGATCGTGTAGACGGGGTTGAGCGAGGTCATGGGCTCCTGGAAGATCATCGCGATGCGGTGACCGAGATACTGCGCCGAGAAGGCCGCGTCCGAGAGCGCGCCGAGATCGGCGCCGTCGAAGCGGATGCTGCCGCTTGTCTCGGGACTGGCCGGCAACAGGCGCATCAGCGCCAGGGCCGTCATGCTCTTGCCCGAGCCGCTTTCGCCGACAATTCCCAAAGCCTCGCCGCGGTCGAGGCCGAGCGAGACGCCGCGCACGGCATGCAGGCGACCCGTCGGCACCGACAAGGAGACGGAAAGGTCTTCGATTTCGAGGAGTTTGCTCATCAGTTGCGCCCGTCCGGGGAGGTGATGTCGCGCAATCCGTCGCCCAGCAGGTTGGCGCCGATCACCAGCATGAACAGGCACATGCCGGGCAGCACCACGAGCCAGGGCCGATAGAACATGGCCTGCTTGCCCTCGGCGATCATGAGCCCCCACGAGGGCGTAGGAGGCTGGATGCCGACGCCGAGAAACGACAGCGAGGCCTCGGCCAGGATTGCGATGCCGAGCTCGAAGGTGAAGATGACGATGATTTGCGGGATCAGGTTCGGCAGGATCTCGTGCCAGATCAGCTGCAGCGGCGTGGCGCCGGACGCGCTGGCGGCGGCAACGAAATCGAGGTTGCGGATGCGCTGCGTGGCCGCGCGTGTCACCACCAGGTAGTAGGTCCAGTGCAGCACGCCGATGATGCCGATCACCACCCAGATCGAGGGCCCGATGATGAACACCAGCGCCATGGCCAGCAGCAGGCCGGGCAGGGCCAGTTGCGCCGTGAGCAGGAAGCTGACGGCGTGATCGATCCAGCCGCCGAAGTAGCCCGCCATGACGCCCAGCGTCACGCCGATCAGCAGGCCGATGGTGGCGGCGCCCAGTCCGATCGAGATCGAGATGCGGGCGCCGTAGATCAGCCGGCTCAGGTAGTCGCGCCCGTTCTGGTCCGTGCCCAGCAGGTGATCCCAGACGCCGCCGCTGCTCCACGCCGGCGGCAGCATGCGGCTGCTCAGAGACTGCGCGAAGGGATCATGCGGCGCCAGCAAAGGCGCGCAGAGGGCGATGATGGCAAGCGTGGCGATGATCGCCGCGCCCAGTAGGAAGCCCTTGTGCGACCTGGCCCGGCGGAGCATCAGTTCGCGTGGCGAGTAGGGCGCGGCTTCTTCGGGCTCGAGGGCGCCGACTGTGTCGATCTGCGTCATGCGATGCGGATCCTTGGATCGAGGGCGGCGTTGAGGATATCGGCCAGCAGGTTCATGGCCACGAAGACGATGGCGAAAACGAAGATCAGCATCTGCACGGTGGGAATGTCGGCGCCCAGAATGGACTCCAGCGCCAGCCGCCCCAGCCCGTTGATGGCGAAGATGCTTTCGGTGATCACCGAGCCGCCGAATTTCTGGCCCAGTTGAACCGCCAGCACCGAGATGACCGGCAGCAGGGCGTTGCGCAGCGCGTGCCGGCGCAGCAGTCCGATGCCGCGGAAACCCTTGGATCTGGCGGTGCGGATGTAGTCCGCGCCCATTACCTCGATCAGTCCGGTGCGGGTCAGGCGCATGACCGCCGGCACCGAAGAGGCGCCCAGGACAAAGGCCGGCAGGATGAAATGGCGCCAGCTATCGTCGCCCGAAATGGGCAGGATGGGCAGCATCACCCCCAACAGGATGATCATGATCAGCCCCAGCCAGAAGTTGGGCACGGCTTGCGCCGACACCGCGACGCCCAGCGCCATGCGGTCGATCCATGTATTGGGATTCAGCGCCGCCAGAGCGCCCAGCGGGATGGAGATCGCGATGGTCACCGCGAGCGCGGCCAGCGCCAGCGTGATGGTGACCCCGGCGCGTTCGGCCACGAGCTCGGCCACCGGCTTGTGCCAGTAGTAGCTTTCGCCGAAGTCGCCTTGCAACACGCCGCCCAGCCACCGCGCGTAGCGCACCGGGATCGGCTGATCGAGCCCGTAGCGGTCCCGGATCGTCTGCACGACTTCCTCGGTGGCATTCTCCCCTGCAATGGCCTGCGCGGGGTCGGTGGCGATGTTGAGCAGGAAGAAGGCCGCAAGCGAGACGGTGAAGGCCACCGCCAGGGCCAGAAGCCCGCGCAGCAGAATGTATTTCAGCATGTTGACGCCCTCCGGTGTGGGGCGGGCCGCCGGCCCGCCCCTTTGCCTGTTACTTCCAGCTGGAATTCTGCAGCCTGGGCAGGCCATCCGGATCCAGCGGGAAATCGAGATGGGGCGATACCAGATAGTTCGCGGAATAGGTGAACAGCGGCGCCCAATAGGCCTGCTCGGCGATCGTGCCCAGCGCCTTGGTATAGTCGGCCGCCCGCTCTTCCTGGTCATTGGTCTGCTCAGCCGCGAGCACGTCGGCCGCCAGCGCCTCGTCGCCGGACAGGTTGCGGTCCGTCTCCATCGAGAAATGGATCCGCGCGATTGCGGCGGTATCGGCGGTTCCGCCCGATCCCCAGGTGCCGATATAGGCGGGAATATCGTGCGCAGCGCGCGCCTGATTGAGCGATTCCAGTTTGACGTAGCGCAGATTGACGTTGATCCCGATCGCCGTCAGATCGGCCGAGACCGCTTCCGCGACGGGCTTGTCGCGATAGGCCCACAGCTCCAGATCGAAGCCCTCCGGATAGCCGGCTTCCGCCAGCAACGCCTTGGCCTTGGCGGGATCGTAGGGGTAGTCGCGCACCGACTGGTCGCAGCCGAATTGCGCCGGATGGCAGGCCGTGTGGATCGGCTCGGCCGAGCCGCCGATGAGGAACTTGGCCATTTCCGCCTTGTTCAGCGCATGGTTGATGGCCTGGCGCACCTTGACCTTGGTCAGCGGCCCTTTCGGATCCGTGTTGCCGGCGGCATCGAGCACCACGAAGGCAACGCGCAGGTCCGGGCCGCTCAGATGCGTCGCCAGCGGCGTGGCGCCCAGGCTCTCGGCCAGGTCCAGCGGCACCTTGAACATCCAGTCGATGCTGCCGTTCATCAACTCGGCCTGTTGCGTGCCGGTATCGGGCAGGTTGCGCACGACGATGGTCTTGATGGCCGGCTTGTCGCCGAAGAAATCCTCGAAACGCTCGAGCACCAGTTCCTGGCCGGGCTCGAAGCGGACGACCTTGTACGGGCCTGTGCCGATCAGCTTCTGGGCCATTGCGTCGCGGTTGATGGTGCCACCGGCGTCATAGGTCCCCGCCTTACGCAGCATGACGCGTTGCGCCATGTCGCGCAGCACCAGCGGATAAATGCTCTTGAGGTGAAACCGCACCGTGTCGGGGGCTGTGACTTCCGCATGTTCGAGCCAGCGGCCGATCGTGCCCGACGCGTTGGACTTGCTGTCGTCGCCGATGATCCAGTTGTAGGTATAGGCCACGTCTTCGGCGCTCAGTACCGAGCCGTCGTGAAACGTCACGTCGTCGCGCAGGGTGATGTCGAGCGTGGTTTCGTCGACGAAGGTGTAGCCCGTGGCGACGGCGGGGCGGTATTCCTGCGTGACCGGATCCAGATCGAAAAGGGTCGTGTCGGTCATCTGCGCAAGAATGATATACTCGCGCTTGGTGGTGTAATTGTAGTCGAGATTGAGGATTTCCTCGCTCATCGCCGCGCGCAGTGTGTCGTCATCCGGCCCTGCCATTGCGGGTACGGAAAACAGCGCGGCGGCCACCAGCGAGGGCCCCACGATCCGCTTCATGAAGTGCTTCATATCAACTCCTCCCAAGTTTGGAGGAACGATAGCCACGCGGTTCAAATGCGTATATTGCAATTAATGCAGCCAATGTTGCAAATATCACAAGTCAAAATTCGATCTGATAGACCGGCAAATAGATCCGCCGGCTACGGTCTCAGACACCGGTTCGCTTTGGCACCCCATCGGACAGCCATCGCGCGGGAGGTTCCCTAGAAAAAGCGCGATTGCTCTTTCCATCGGTTCAGCCCAGGCGGCGCCTTGTGAACCCGATTATCGCGGCTTGAGAACAAAACCGGGCGCCCGCCCATATACCGCCCGGAAACCCCGGAACAAACCGGGATGTTCCCGCGCTGTTCCGAATCAAAAACGGCGGTTTTCTGCGAAATTTGATGCGGTAAAGCTCGTTCGGGACGAGGGGGTCGCAAGTTCGAATCTTGCCACTCCGACCATTCTTTCCTTGGATTCAAGGCCTTCCCGAAGCCTGTTTCCCGATACCCGATACCCGATACCCGCGCCGCCGCCTCGACCGGGCATCCATGCCTGTCCTGTTTGGCCTGCGCCGCGCCAGGCGGTGGAGACGTAGCTCCGAGACGCGCATTCGGTGCGCAGCCAGTCGCAGAACAGCGAGATGTCGCCGCTCGGCTTGCGGTCGCTCGGCAGCACGAGGTGGTAGCGGAAGCCGGTCCTGATCATCGCGTTGTCCGCAAAGGGCGTCACCAGCCGGCCGGCCCGAATGTCGATGTCGGCGATCGCGCTGCTGACCAGCGCGACGCCGACCCCGGCGATCGCCGCATCCAGCGCCATCATCTCGCTGGTGAACCGGTGGCCCGTGTCGGCATCGGGATGCTCGATGTGCGCCGCCCGCAGCCACATCTCCCAGCTGGGCGCGGTGGATGCCAGCGCCGGCCAGTCCACATGCAGCAGCCGGTGGCGCCGCAGATCCTCCGGGCGCAGCGGACCGCCGCGCGGCTCAAGCAGCTTCGGGCTGCACACCGGAAAATACACGTCCTCGACCAGCGGCTCCACGTGCACGCCGGTATAGTCGCCGGGTCCGTAGCGGATGCCGACGTCCGCCCAGCCATCCTTGAAGTCCGTCAGCGCGTCGCGCATCAATGCGGATCTCGATGTCGGGATGGCGTTCGCGGAAATCCTCCAGACGCGGGATCAACCATTTCATGGAGAAGGAGGGCGGCGCGGTGACCACCAGCACGTCCTTCTTGCCGTGGTTCTTCATCGCGTCGCAGGCGGACTCCATGGTGCTCATGGCCGCCGTCAGCAGCGGCGCGGCGAGCATCCCCACTCGCGTGAACGTGAGCCCGCGCGGCGAGCGGTCGAACAGGCGGACCTCGTAATAGTCCTCGAGCTGGCGCATCTGCTGGCTGATCGCGGCGGGCGTCACGTTGAGCTCTTCCGCCGCGTTCTTGAAACTCATGTGCCGCGCGGCGGCTTCAAAAGCCCGCAGCCAGTTCAAGGGAGGCATGCCGCGCCGGGGGCGGAATTCTGGAGGCATTAGACAGACTTAACCCCACGCAACTTTATATCGTTTGTGAAAGAGGCGAACAAAAAGCACCAAGGGGAGTAGCTGCTGAACCCAAGGGAGCGACCGTTTCCATGTCCACGACAAACCCACGCACGCTGGACGCTTGCGATGGATCCATGAATTCGGAATGCCGCGAGGAACTGGATTTGCGAAAGGTCCGGCGCGGGGTCCTGATCGCGGGCATTACGAGTATTGTCGCCGCCGGATCCTATACGACCCTCGCCGGCCTCCTGACCACGGATCTCGTCGCCCGGCTCGGCTGGAGCGTGGGCTCCGTCGGCCCGGGAATCGGGCTCAACATGCTCCTCTACGGTCTGACCGCTCCCTTTTCGATCCATGCGATGCAGCGTTTCGGCATCGCCAGGGTCGCCAATGCCGCCCTCTTGATGCTTGTTTTCGGCAGCGGCATGGCGCTCGTGCCGCTGCCGCTGGTCTTCAACCTCGTGTGGGGCATTGTCATCGGCGTCGGCACCGGCTGCCTGACGATGGCCTACGGCAGCCTCATCGTCCGGACGTGGTTTCCCGACAGGCAGGGGACGATCTCGGGATATCTGGTTGCCGCGAGCGTCTTCGGGCAATTCGCGCTGCTGCCGGTCTGGTCCGAGGTGATGACCGCCTTCGGCTGGCGCGCGCCTCTCATCGGCTCGGCCGGGCTCGCGCTGCTGGCCATTCTTGTCAACGCCATTTTCCTGCGCGGCGCCGAGCCGGATGTCCCTTCCGCGCGCCAAAGGCGGGGCCGCGCGAGCATGACTGAAAGTCTGTTCAGCGGGTTGCTGGGGGCGGTCAGGACGCCGGTCTTCTGGGTTCTCGTGGCGCGGTTCATGATCTGCGGCGCGACGACCAACGGCATCATGTGGAGCCACTTCACGGTGGCGGCCAGCATCTGCGGGCTGACCGTGACGACCGCGTCCTGGGTTCTGCTGCTGATCGGCGTGTTCAACGTGGCCGGCACGACGGCGTCGGGGTGGCTGACGGACCGCATCGGGGTCCGGATCATCCTGGCGGTGGTCTTCGCCGCCCGGGCGCTGACGCTGCTGTCGCTGCCCTTCGTGCTCACCGGCGTCTTCGACGCGCGCATCGTCACCTTCGCCATCGTCTTCGGCATCATGGATGTCGCCACCGTGCCTCCGGTCATCGCGGTCTGCAACCGGGTCTTCGGCGAGGACGGGCCGTCGGTGTTCGGCTGGGTCAACACCTTCCACCAGCTCGGCGCCGGGCTGATGGCTTACTCCGGGAGCCTGCTGTGGCTCGAGTACGGCAGCTATAACCCGCTGTGGCTCACCTGCGGCACCCTGTGCCTGATCGCCGCCGGCATCGGCGTCGCCGGCCGATACCAGCCACGGCATGTGCCCGCGGCGCGCTGAGCGCCCGGACCGGCTGCGCGGGTCTGGCGCGCAAACAAAACCGCCTCCGGGCACAGGCTTGAAGGCGGTGTCGTCAGTCTTGCGCCGATGACGCGCCTTTGTGCCGGGGGTGCCCAGTCGTGTTACTGGCAGCTGCAGATGGCGGAGGAGGCGCAGGGCGGGGCTTCCGCCGCGACGCACATGCCCGAGGCCTTGCCCTGACCCGTGCACCAGGCGTTGCAGTCGAACAGATCGGGATGGCCGATGTCGTCGGTGTGCTTGTGCAGCTCTTCCGCGCCGGGATTGGATTCCACCAGAAGTCCGGCCTCGGTGCAGGCCTCGCCGAAGGTGCGGCCGCTGAGCGTGCCGTCTTCCGTGCGTCCGATGTGGCAGCCCGCGCTTCCCGGATCGACGCCGTCGGTGTCCGTCCACCACGAGGAGGTGCCCATGCCCGTCCAGTCGGTCGGCTTGAACTCGAATGTGCCTTGCGCGCCCGGCATGCCCTGGGCGCCGGCCGACGGGGCGCCGAGGTGTTCCTCGGTGGCGCTCGCGAGACCCGCGAAGGATCCGACCGCCAGGACCAGGGCCAGAATCCGGAGAACTGTCATGGATACTGCAAAAAGGGGTCTTAAGTAAGGTTTCATTCAGTATGACTCCTGCTTTATGGGTCGGAATATACGAATAAATACGGAGAAATTGACCTGAATGGAAAGTACATCTCAATTATCTATTGCGGTCAACTGTGATTTGTACTGGTGCAGGCGGGCGCGCGGCGCGGATGCTTCGTACCAGACCAGTGTGAGCGGACAAGGCCGGCCCTGCGATTGACGTGCGTGTGGTACCGCGGCGCGAGCCGGGGCGGCTAGCGCGGCGGCCGCGTGCAGGTCTCGAAGACGCCGTCCACCGGGTCACGCGTGGCACAGAGGATGCCGCCCCACTGATACCCCGTCCGGTTTCCGTTGAAGCGAATGAGGAACCACGGATAGCCGTTCATCATGACGCCTGTATCCTCGAGCAGCAGCACCGGCGCGCCCTCGGCGAGCGAGCCGACCTGCTCGTAGTTCATGCCGGGGCCGCCGCGCACCTTGCCGCCCCAGGAGCCGGCCGCGACGGGGAAGCCGCCAGCCGGATCGTCGCCGCCGTGGGGCGGCGGAATCGCGCCGCCGGCCCGTGCCGGCTGCTCGCCCGGGCGCCAGCCGCCGAGCAGGAAGACCGCGCCATTGTCGCCCCGGTAGCGGGAACTGGCGATCAGCAGCTCGCGGTCGAGGATCATCGCCGAGCGCGGTTCGAACGGGCCGGTGGACAGATGAATGGTGCGTTGAAGCTGCAGGTCATCGGCGGAAAACACCCAGACCGTGCCGCTCTCGCCGACCGCCACCACGTGGCCGTCGTCGGCCGTCATCTCGGCGATCCGCTCGGACAGCGCGGCGCGGGCGACCTCGGTTCGGGTCGCCGGGTCGAACATCACGACGAGGCCGCGGCTGTTGTCGTCATCGACGCGGCCGCCGGCGTAGACGGCGCGGGAATTGGCGGCGATGGCCCAGAAGGAGGCGCCAGGCACGTCGAGCTCGACGCTGCGCATCGTCTGCTTGTCGACGAGGGTCAGCGCGGGGACGCGGGCGTGGGCCACCCAGACGTCGGAGCCGTGGGTGGTCAGAGCCTGCCCCCACTCCGCCAGCACGGCGGAGTGCGCCATCCCGCCGGAGCGGGCGTGCACACGCGTCACGCGGCTGGAGACCGAGCTGCACTCGGGCATGGTCAGCGCGAAGAGATCGTCGCCGTCCAGCCTCATGGCTTCGGGGCAGCCGGAAAACGTCGCCAGCACGCTGTCGCGGCCGCGCGGGTCGATGCGGCGGATCAGCTTGTCGGTGTTGACCATGGCGTAGACGGTGCCGTCGCCGGCGGACGCCATGTCGACGGGCAGGCGTCCGATTCGGACCCGGTCGGCCACGCGGCCGCGCGGCAGGTCGATGCGGGCGATGGTGCGCTGGCCGCTCTCCGCTGCCCACAGCCACTGGCCGTCGTAGGCGAGGCCCTCGGCCCATTTGCCCAGCTCAATGACGCGCGGTTGCAGTGTCACCGTGTCCGCCGGATCGGGATCGGGCACGGGCGGCTCGGGCTGCGAAGAGGGGACGTCCAGCCCCGTGCCTTCGCCACAGCCGCTGTCGGGGCCCCGTCGCCTGGGCGGAAGCCGCATTCCAGCACCATCACCTGAATTTCGAGGGCCGGGGGATGCCGGGCCGGCGGGGGATCCGGTCGGCGGCATCGCGGCAGGCGCGCGCGGCGGTGTCGATGGCATCCTGAATGCCGACATTGCGCGGCACCCGGCCGACCTCG
The DNA here is from genome assembly GCF_003432385.1 of Breoghania sp. L-A4. NCBI lineage: Bacteria > Pseudomonadati > Pseudomonadota > Alphaproteobacteria > Hyphomicrobiales > Stappiaceae > Breoghania > Breoghania sp. L-A4. The sequence goes on from NZ_CP031841.1 coordinate 1,465,330, forward strand.
CGCTCCAGGCACATGACGTAGTCGATCACGGCCGGATCCTGCGACGACGTCACATAGCGCGCATCGTCCGCGCCATAGGGCGCCGCGTGGGCCAGTCCGCCCGGAACAAGGAAGAGCGCGCAAGCGGCGGCGGCGCGAAACAGGCCAGGTGTCATGAAACGATCCTCTTGTCGGGCATCGGCGGGAGCGAACCCTGAAAAACGCGCCGGCGCGCTCCGCCGGCATCCCCGGTCACATCCGCGCGCCGACGGAAGGGAGCGGCGCGTGCATTCAGAAACATTGACGCAGATACAAGGCTCTGACGGCCCGCAATGCAACCGCTTTTGGCGCCAAACCATGACCTGGGCAGCTTCAGAAGGGACAGGTCTCGGTGAAGGTGCACGGCCGGCCGCCGGTGGGATGGCGAAAGCTCAGGCTTTCGGCGTGGAGCTGCAGCCGCCCCGCTGCGTTGAGCGCGGCATCGGGGGCATAGAGCGCGTCACCGAGCATCGGATGGCCGAGGGAGGCCATGTGCACGCGAAGCTGGTGCGTGCGGCCGGTGTGCGGGCTCAGCAGCATCCGGGTGACGCCGCCTTCGCGCGCCAGCACGCTCCAGCGGGTCAGCGCCGGGCGGCCGCGCTCGTGGTTGATGGTCTGCTTGGGCCGGTTCGGCCAGTCGGAGCACAGCGGTCGGTCGACTTCGCCTTCGTCTTCCGCAACGTCGCCCCAGACGCGCGCCACATAGCGCTTGCCGATCATCCGCCGCTCGAACTGCAGTCCCAGATGCCGGTGCGCCGCGCGGTTGAGCGCGAAAACCATGACGCCGGAGGTGTCGCAGTCCAGCCGGTGCACCATGGTGGCCGTGGAGTACATTTCGCGCGCCCGCGCCTCCAGGCAATCGGCATGGTCCATCGCCTTGCCGGGCGCCGACAGAAGTCCGCTGGGCTTGGCCAGCACCAGAAGATCGTCGTCGCGATGCAGCACGCACAGCCGTGGCTCGGCGGGCGGATCGTAGACGAAGGGGCGGGGCGGGGTGTTGAGCATGGCGTTGCTGTACCGCCATTGCGCGAAGGCCGTCAATCGGCGGCCGAATTCGCATCCGCATCGCATCCGGCGCCCATTGCGCGTTCAGGTGCGCTATAGAGGGCGCAGACACCCTGCCTATTGCTACGAGCGGCCCATGATTCCCTGGATTCACCTCGATACCGCGACGGCGCCGGACGGCGAGGAACTGCGGCTGAAGCGGCGCGGCGACGAGTTCTCCATCATGCTGGGCTCAAACGAGCTGATGAACAGCCGGCTCAGCGGTTCCGAGGAGGCGCTGGCGACGATGTCCTGCGACCGGCTGGGGGCTTCGGTCTTGAAGGACGGTCCACGGCTGCTGATCGGCGGGCTCGGCATGGGATTCACCTTGCGCGCGGCTCTCGATGCCGCCGGTGACAAGGCGCGGGTGACGGTGGCGGAACTGGTGCCCGCGGTCGTCGGCTGGGCGCGCGGCGCCATGGCGCCGGTGTTCGGCGATTGTCTCGAGGATCCCCGCGTGCGTGTCCACGTCGGTGACGTTGGCGCGCTGATTCGGGATGGCAAGGGCGCCTACGACGCGATTGTGCTGGATGTCGACAACGGCCCGGACGGGCTGACGCGGGCGTCCAATGACCGGCTGTACGCGATGGAGGGGCTGTTGGCGGCGCGCGCGGCTCTGCGGCCCGGCGGCATGCTGGCCGTCTGGTCGTCAGGCCCGGACCGGGCATTCGCCCAGCGGCTGAAGAAGGCGGGATTCGCGGTCGAGGAGGTTACGGTGCGCGCCAACAAGGCAAAGCGCGGCGCGCGCCATGTGATCTGGTTCGCAAGCCCCGGCGGCGCGGGGACGTCCCGCGCCGGCCGGTAGGCATTCCGGGTGCTTCCGCCTAGCGCTTCTGGCGCGCCTTGCGCGCGGCGTATTTGCGGTCGCGTTCGGCCTTGCGTTCTTCTTCGTTGATCACGACGCTCTGGATCAGCTTCTTCTTCGCGGCTTCGCGCTCGTCGGCTTCGGCGCGCAGGGCGGCTTCGGCTTCTTCCTTGGCGCGCGCTTCGGCTTCCGCGACCGCGTTGGCTTCGGCCTCCAGCCGGTCGGCCTTTTCCTTCTTGAGGCGCAGGCGCTCGGCCTGGCGCTCTTCGCGCGCCGCCGCAACGGCTTCGCGTTCCTGGCGCTTGGCAATCATTTCAGGATCGTCCGCCTTCGGCGCGGATTTGAATTTCTTGAGAAGCTCCTGTTTGGCTTCGTCCGCTGATTTGCGACGGTCTGAAAAGCCAGCTACGATCGTTTGCTTCATACTAGAGTGAGTCCTCGTGCGTGTTGAAGTCAGTGCCGTTTGTGTCGTTCGCGGTAATCGCGCCCGACTGAATGGTGTCGCCCGACGAAGTGTGGGGTGATGATACGGGGCGGCCGTTCGTCCGGCCGCTCGACGGCAATACGCCATGCGCCGCACCGCTCATGTACCCCATCGGGCGCGCAGAAACAATGATGCGGCTTTGTCGCATTCGGCTTTATGGCGATGCGCGGCGGCGCGGGGCAGGTCCCTGGCCCTCATTCGCGAGACCGCCGGCGTGCCGGCAATCGGCGGCGTGGTGCGGGTTTGGCGCGGTTCAGCGGCCGAAAATTCCCTGTGTTGGCCGTATCCCGGCGGAAAAGGCGAAAAAAGCCCGGGGCAAGGGGTGCATTTGGCGAAAAAGTTGATATTGTGCGCCTCCCATGGGTCAGCCATCCTGGCCATCAACAGATTGCCTTCCGTCGTCCGATGCGACGGGGCGCACACACTTAATCAGGTGAGCAATTGCAGGTTCTCGTTCGCGACAACAATGTCGACCAGGCTCTTCGGGTACTGAAGAAAAAGTTGCAGCGTGAAGGTCTCTTCCGCGAAATGAAAGCACGGCGCGCTTATGAGAAGCCGTCGGAGAAGCGTTGCCGTGAAAAGGGCGAAGCCGTCCGCCGCGCCCGCAAGGCTGCGCGCAAGCTCGCTCAGCGTGAAGGCCTGATTCCGGGCCCGAAGAAGAAGCCGGAAGTCGCTCCCCGCAGCCGCGGCTGAGGCTCCTGGCCTGATCCCGCTGCCCGCGCTTGTTCTTTAGAGCAGGCGGGCGCGTTCGGGCCACCGTCTTTCTGAAAAGATCAAACGACCTGCGAGCGGATTGTCCTGTCCGCGCGCGGGTTGTTGCCGTTTGCGCGGCCGCGGCTTGTGCGCTACTGCGTCTTGCGCCGGATCATCGGATCCGGGGATGACGCAAGGCCGAACCGCAGCGGGCCGCCTCCGTCCAACCAACTGCTGAGAGACGATCGTGAGCTACGCGGTCAAGGAAATCTTCAAGACCCTGCAAGGCGAGGGCGCCCAGGCGGGCCGCGCGGCAGTGTTCTGCCGTTTTGCCGGCTGCAACCTGTGGTCGGGCCGCGAGCAGGACCGCGCCACCGCCGTCTGCCGGTTCTGTGATACCGATTTCATCGGTACGGACGGCGAGGGCGGCGGCAAGTTCCGCGACGCGGCGGCGCTGGTCGCGGCGATCGCCGAGGCCTGGGGCGACGATCCGAACAACCGCTTCATCGTGTTCACCGGCGGAGAGCCGCTGCTGCAGATCGACGACGCGCTTCTGGCCGCGGCGCACGCCTGTGGGTTCGAATGTGCGGTGGAGACCAACGGCACGATCGCCCCTCCCGAGGCGCTCGACTGGGTCTGCGTCAGTCCCAAGGATGGCGCCGATCTGGTGGCCACGCGCGGGCACGAGCTGAAGCTCGTGTTTCCGCAGCCCGGACTGATGCCCGAGGCCGTGGCGCATCTCGATTTCAAGACGTTCTGGCTGCAGCCGATGGACGGCCCGGACGTGGCGCAGAACACCGCCGCCGCGGTTGCCTATTGCATGGCGCATCCGCGCTGGCGGCTCAGCCTGCAAACGCACAAGCTGATCGGAATTCCATGAAGATTACCCAGGCCTTCACTTTCGAGGCGGCGCACCGGCTGCCGAAGGTGCCTCAGACCCATCGCTGCCACCGCATGCACGGCCATTCCTACCGGGTCGAGCTGGTGCTGGACGGCCCTGTCGATCCCGAGACCGGATTCGTGGTGGATTTCTTCGACGTGGAGGCGGCTTTCGGTCCGCTGCTGCTGCGGCTCGACCACTATTGCCTCAACGAGGTGGAGGGGCTGGAAAACCCGACCGCGGAGAACATCGCCGTGTGGATCTGGCAGCGTACGAAACCGCTTCTGCCGCTGCTGAGCGCCGTGCGCGTGTTTGAGACCGCCGACTGCTGGGCGGAATACGAGGGCGATTGATCGATGAGCGCGACACAGGCTGATTTGGACAAGGCGCTGGTGCTGTTTTCCGGCGGACAGGATTCCGCCACCTGTCTGGCCTGGGCGCTGGAACGCTACGCCCATGTGGAGACGCTCGGCTTCGACTACGGCCAGCGCCACGTGGTGGAACTGGCGTGCCGGGCGACCTTGCGTGACCGCTTTGCCGCCCTCAAGCCCGAATGGGCGCAGCGGCTGGGCGAGGATCACACGATCGATCTGTCCGCGCTGGGCGCGGTCTCCGACACGGCGCTGACCCGCGACGTCGAGATCGCCATGGCGGAAGGCGGGCTGCCCAACACCTTCGTGCCCGGACGAAACCTCATGTTCCTGACCTTCGCCGCCGCGCTCGCCTACCGGCGCGGCATCAAGCACATCGTCACCGGCGTCTGCGAGACCGACTATTCCGGCTATCCCGATTGCCGCGACGACACCATCAAGGCGCTGCAGGTGGCGCTGAACCTGGGCATGGAAAGCCGCTTCGTGCTGCACACGCCCTTGATGTGGATCGACAAGGCGCGGACCTGGAGGCTCGCCGAGGATCTGGGCGGCACGCCGCTGGTGGAGACCATCGTCGAGCACAGTCACAGCTGCTACATGGGCACCCGCGACACGCTGCACCCCTGGGGCTACGGCTGCGGCGCATGCCCCGCCTGCGAGCTGCGCGCCAAGGGGTTTGCGGCCCACGCAGCCGGGTAGGCGCGTGGGGTTTTGCCCCTTCGGTCATCCTCAACGACTGACGGCCCGATCACCTCTCCCATGGGGAGAGAAGTCGAGCGGCACGCCCGGGTGAGGGGAGCAGGGTTCTCCGCAACCCCGAATGATCGCAACCCCTTGCATGTTGTTTCCAGCGCAAATCGGCGATGATTTGTGCTGGCCGCGTGCGGATGGCCATCCGCACGCGGCCGGATCGACGGGGCCGCGATCCCCTTGGTCAAGACCCGCGGGTGAGCCTGGTCCGCCGATCCCTTTGCGCCTGTTCTGAACAGATGATTGGGAGCCAGACCCGCATGCAAGGCCAGATCCAGCCGCAAACACCCGGCGCACAGCCAGTCTACGTCGGCATCGACGTCTGTAAAGACCATCTCGACATCCACCTGCATCCCCTCGGGCACGGCCTGAGGCTCGCCAACGACCGCGACGGCGTGAGCCGGCTGAAGCGGCTGCTGGCCCGACACGACGTCGCGCGCGTCGTGCTGGAGCCGACGGCCAGCTACCATCGGCTCGTCCACCGCTCGCTGGCCCAGGCCGGCTGGCCGGTGGCGGTCGTCAACCCGCTGCGCGCGCGGCTGTTCGCCGAAGTCCTCGGCAGCCGCGCCAAGACCGACCGCGTCGACGCGAAAATGCTGGCGATCCTCGGCGCGACGCTGGCCCCCCAGGCCACGCCGCCGGCGCCCGAAGCGCTCGAGGACCTGCGGGAGCTGGTGCATGCGCGCGCCGCCGCGACCCAGGAGCGCACCGCGCTCGCCAACCGGCTGACGGCCAGCCACGTCGCCGTCCTCAAGGCCGAGCTCAGGCGGCGGCTGGCCGGCCTCGACAGGCACATCGCGCGGCTGGCCCGCGAGATCGGGCGCCGCATCACCGACGATCCGGGGCTGGCGCGGCGCCAGGCCATCCTCACCTCGATCCCCGGCATCGGCGCCACCGTCGCCGCCGTGCTGATCGCCGACATGTCCGAGCTCGGCCAGCTCGACCGCCACGCCTGCGCCAGCCTGGCCGGCGTCGCCCCCTCGCCAACGACAGCGGCGACATCCGGGGGCCGCGCCACATCAGGGGCGGCCGCGCCATGCCCCGCCGCGCGCTCTATTGGGCAGCGCTGTCCGCCGCCAGGTACAATCCCGACCTCGCCGCCTTCTACAAACGCCTGCGCGACAACGCCAAAAAACCCAAGGTCGCCCTCACCGCCGTCATGCGAAAGCTCATCATCCTCGCCAACACCCTGCTCAAGGAGGACAGACTGTGGACCCCAAAATACACTTGACCTGAAACACAGATGCTCACCCCGACCCTCTCCCTGAGGGAGAGGGGGCGGATACGGCGGGTTTGGTTATCCTTTCGCGGCGTGCTCCCACGCCTTGATCGCCTCTGTGTGGTCCTTGTCGCCGCCCACCGCGTCGCGCGCCATGAGCCACTGCGAGGACGTCTGCCGCATCAAGGGCACGTCAAGCCCGATGCCTTCCGCGAGGTCGGCGGCGATCTTCACGTCCTTGGCGAGCAGCGCAAGCGCGAAGCCGGAGGCGAAGTCGCCGGTCAGCACCTGGGACTTGATGGTGCTCTCGGTGGAGAAGTTGCGCCCCGTTGACACATTCATGATGTCGATCATCACGGACGGGTCGAGCCCGAAATCCTGCCCCACGATCAGCGCTTCGCTGGCTGCGGCGAAACCGGCCGCGGCAACGAAATTGTTCAGCGCCTTCATGGCGTGGCCGGAGCCGAGCGGGCCGGTCTCGAACAGCTTGGCGCCCATGGCGTTGAGCACCGGCACGGCGCGGGCGACGGCGGCGGGATCGTCGGCGCCGATCATGATCGCGAGCGATCCGTCGATGGCGCGCGGCACGCCGCCCGATACCGGCGCGTCGATCAGCGCGACGCCGCGCCGCGCCAGTTGCGCGCCGAGCTCCCGCGTGCCCAGCGGGTCGGAGGAGCTCATGTCGATGACCAGCGATCCGGGCTGCAGGTCCTCGACCAGGCCGCGGCCCTCCAGCAGCACGGAGCGCACGATCTGTCCCGTCGGCAGCATGGTGACGACGATGTCCGACGCGGCGCCCAGCTCGGCCTGTGTTGCGGCGGCGGTCCCGCCGTGCTCGGCCGCGAAGGCCTTTGCGGCTTCCGGATTGGTGTCGTGCACGGTGACGGCAAAGCCGGCGCGCACGAGATTGGCCGCCATCGGCCCGCCCATGTTGCCGATGCCGATGAAGCCGACGCGGGTGGTGTTGTTTTCCGAACCCATGGTCATTCCAGCCCCAGTTCCTTGAGCACCTCGGTGGCCGCGCGATAGCCGTCGACGCAGGCGGGCACGCCGCAATAGATCATCGAGTGGACGAGGATCTCGCGGATTTCGTCCTTGGTGACGCCGTTCTCAAGGCCGCCGCGCACGTGGATCTTGATCTCGTGCGGCCGGCCCAGCGCGATGAGCATTGCCAGCGTGATCATGGATTTCGTCTTGCGGTCGAGGCCGGGACGATCCCACACCTCGCCGAAGCAGTAGCGCGTGACCATGTCCTGCAGCGGCCATGTGAAGTCCGTGGCGTTGTCGGTCTGCTGCTCGGCGCCCGCCGATCCGAACATCTCGCGGCGTATCTCGAGCCCGCGTTCGAACGTTGCGTCCTTGTCTGCCATTGATTCCCCGGGTTGGCGCCGGATCAACGTCCGGCTTGAGACGGTTGTGACGGTGCATGTGATCATCGGCCCGTCGTTCGCGCGGGCCGTGGAAACGAAGACGCGCGGTTCAGGCGTTGGCCTCGCGGATGCGTTTGAGCTCCGCGCGCGCCACCTGACGGCGGTGCACGGCGTCGGGTCCGTCGGCGAAGCGCAGGGTGCGCAGTTGCATCCACATGGCGGCCAGCGGCGTGTCCTGGGAGATCCCCATACCGCCGTGCATCTGGATCGCCTCGTCGACGACCTTCAAGGCCATGCGCGGGGCGGCCACCTTGATCTGGCTGATCAAGGCTTGCGCCTCGCGCACGCCTTGCGTGTCCATGGCGTGCGCCGCGCGCAGGCACAGGAGCCGCGTCTGGTCGATGTCGATGCGGCATTCCGCGATGATGTCGTGATTGGCGCCGAGATCCGTGAGCGGCTTGCCGAAGGCGGTGCGGTCCAGCGCGCGGCGGCACATCAGATCCAGCGCGCGCTCCGCCTGGCCGATGGCGCGCATGCAATGATGGATGCGGCCGGGCCCGAGCCGCCCCTGCGCCACCTCGAAGCCGCGGCCTTCGCCGAGGATCAGGTTTTCCGCCGGCACCCGCACATCGGTGAAGCGGATATGCATGTGGCCGTGCGGCGCGTCGTCATGACCGAACACCTCCATCGGCCGCAGCACCTCGATGCCCGGCGTGCCGGCGGGGACGAAGAACTGCGAGTGACGGGCGTGTTTGGCGCCGCCGGGATCGGTGCAGGTCATGACGATGTAGATTTCGCAGCGCGGATCGCCGGCGCCCGACGCCCACCATTTCTCGCCGTTGAGCACCCAGGTGTCGCCGTCGCGATGCGCCCGCATGGCGATGTTGGTGGCGTCCGACGACGCGACGTCCGGCTCCGTCATCAGGTAGGCGGAGCGGATCTCGCCGTCGAGCAGGGGCTTCAGCCAGCGCTGCTTGTGTTCGGGCGTGCCGTAGCGCTCGATCACCTCCATGTTGCCGGTGTCCGGCGCCGAGCAGTTGAAGACCTCCGCCGCGATCCGCGCCCATCCGGTCTGTTCCGCGATATAGGCGTATTCGACGGTGGTGAGGCCGAAGCCGCGTGTCGAATCCGTCAGCCAGAAATTCCAAAGGCCCCGTTCGCGCGCCTTGGCCTTCAGGCTTTCCAGGATCTCGCTCTGGCGTGCGGTGAAGACAAACCGGTCGCCGGCCTTGCCGATCTCCGTGTGATACTCCACGTCGAGCGGCATGATCTCCTCGCGCACCATGGCGCGCACGGCGGCGACCAGTGGCGCGACGCGGTCGCTCATTCCCAGATCCATCGAGCCGTTCATATGGTCTCCCCCGCCCATGGGAATCATCCATTTGAATGATCGTTGGGGAAAGCCTATTGCGCGCGTCGCATGCAGCGCAAGCATTGCCGGGTCTCACCCCGTGAGGCAGGCTTCTCAACGGCCGCGCGGCCTCTGGCGGATTGCGTGCCGCCGTCCGCATCTTACATGTAATATCATCCGGTTCCGCATAGCCCATAGGCACTATTTCCCGTGTGCGGGGCATTGGTTACGATCACGGCCAGTCAGGCGTCCGCAAGAGGCGTTTGCAGGGGATTCTGGCGGTTGCACACGGGTACCCGGACGCCGCCGCAAAGCCCCGATAGCAGAAACAAGCCTTCCGGCCGCGCGCCGGCGGGCGGGCGTGACCGGTTCCAGCCGGAACCGCCGTTGGGAGGACCACATGGGCATTTTCAAGACGTTGGCCGCCGGCTGGTGCGACACAACCGGCGTGCGCAGGCCATCCGCCGCGGCTTTGGCGCTTGCGGGCGTTGCCGCTCTCGCATCCGTGGCGCTCACACCTGCCGCGCAGGCCGCGGAAACCATCCGCATCGGCGTGCTGAAGTTCGGCACGGTCAACTGGGAACTGGACGTGATCCAGCGCCACAAGCTGGATGAGGCCAACGAGATCTCGCTCGATGTGGTGGAGCTTGCCAACAATCAGGCGACCACGGTGGCGCTGCTGTCGGGCGACGTGGACATGATCGTCTCGGACTGGCTGTGGGTCTCGCGCGAGCGCTCCCTGGGCAAGAAGCTGACCTTCGTGCCGTACAGCTCGTCGGTGGGCGCGATCATGGTGCCGCCCGGATCCGGCATCAAGACGCTGGCGGATCTCAAGGGCAAGACGCTGGCGGTGGCCGGCGGGCCGCTCGACAAGAGCTGGCTGATGCTGCGTGGCCTGGCAAAGAAAGAATATGGCTTCGACCTGAAGGACGAGACCGAACAGGTGTTCGGCGCGCCGCCGCTGCTGGCCAAGAAGGCGGAGCAGGGCGAAGTGGACGCTGTGCTCAACTACTGGCACTACAGCGCACGGCTGGAAGCCAAGGGGTTCACCCAGCTGATCGGCGCCAACGATGCGGCGATGAAGCTCGGCGCCCGCGGGCCCATCTCGGCCATCGGCTACGTGTTCAACGAGGACTGGGCGAATGAACACGTGGGCGCGGTGAAGAACTTCATCCAGGCGTCGCGCGATGCCAAGGAACTGATGCGCACCTCGGACGCCGTCTGGGAGGAGCTGCGCGCGGCGACCCGCGCGGGCGATGACGCGACGCTGGCTGCCTTGCGCGACCGGTTCCGCGAGGGCATCCCCGACCGCCCCATCGCCGAGGAAATGGAAGACACGGCGCGGATCTACGATGTGCTGGCGGAGATCGGCGGCGAGAAGCTGGTCGGCCCGCCAAGGCGATGACGCCAGGCACCTTCTGGCCCGTGCTGGTCAATGGGTCCTGACGGGTCGGGCGGAGTGTCCATGGCGGGCCTGACGGACGATGGGGAGCACGCGCCTTGCGAAGCCTGACGCGTCTTCCCATCGGCCTGCTGTCGGTGGCCGGGTTCCTCGCCCTGTGGGCGGGGATCGCCGCCATCGCCGGCAGCTCCGACGTGCCGGGACCGCAGGCCGTGGTCTCCTTCATGATCCGCGAGGCGCTGGCGGGCGAGCTGTTCCCGCATCTCGGCATCACGCTTGCCCGGGTGGTGGCGGCCTTCGTCATCTCCATGACCATCGGCTCGGCCATCGGCGTCGCGATGGGCCAGCACCGGACGCTCGACCGGGTGCTTGATCCCTGGGTGATCCTGATGATCAACATGCCGGCGCTGGTGGTGATCGTGCTGTGCTACATCTGGATCGGCCTGACGGAGGCCGCGGCCATCACCGCCGTGGCGCTGAACAAGATCCCCAACGTGGTGATCACCCTGCGCGAGGGAGCGCGGGCGCTGGATCCGCAGCTCGGCGAAATGGCGAAGGTCTACAAGTTCTCGCGCGCCCGCATGCTGCGCCATGTCATCGTGCCGCAGTTGCAGCCGTTCATCGCGGCGGCCGGGCGCTCGGGCCTGGCGCTGATCTGGAAGATCGTGCTCGTGGTGGAACTGCTCGGCCGGTCGAACGGTGTCGGCTTCCAGATCCATCTCTATTTTCAACTTTTCGATGTGGCGGCGATTCTCGGCTACGCTCTGGCCTTCGTCATCGTGATGCTCGCAATCGAATTTTTCATGGTGCAGCCCCTTGAAGCCCATCTCAACCGCTGGCGGCCGAAACCGGCTTGAGGTCGCGATCCGCCGCAAGGGCTTCGATATCGCCGAGGGCGGTTCCATCGAGGTGCTGCGCGATCTCGCCTTCACGCTGGAGCCCGGGACGTTTACCTGCATGATCGGGCCGTCGGGCTGCGGCAAGACGACCGCGCTGCGCATCATCCTCGGTCTGGACGACGACTATCAGGGCGCAATCCGTCTGCCCGACGCCCGGCGCGAGGCCGGCGACGCGGACACCGACGGCGGCGCGCGCATCGCCGCGGTGTTCCAGGAGCCAAGGCTGCTGCCGTGGCGCACGGTGGAGCAGAACGTGCGCCTGGCGCTGCCGCCCGGAAGCACGCCGGATCTCGACGCGCTGTTCGCAACGCTGGGCCTTGAGGAGATGCGCGACCGCTACCCCTCCGAGCTGTCGCTGGGGCTGGCGCGCCGCGCGGCCCTGGCGCGCGCCTTCGCCGTGATGCCGGATATCCTGCTGCTGGACGAGCCGTTTGTGTCGCTGGACGAGCGCACGGCGGAGCGGCTGCGCAGCCTGCTGGAGACCCTGTGGCAGACGCAGCGCGCCACGGTGCTGATGGTCACCCATAATGTGCGCGAGGCGGTGCGTCTGGCCGACCGGCTGCTGCTGGTGGGCGGCCATCCGGCGTCCGTGGTCGGCGACGTCGCCGTGCCGCTGCCGCGCGCCGGCCGTGGCAAATGGGACGCCAGCGGTTTTCTTGACGACTTGTGCGAGACCTATCCCGAGACGGTGCACATCTGAATCGGGCTCAGTGCCTTCAGTTCCTGGGCCCCAGGCATCGCCGCCCGGCGGCGCGGTGCTGCCGCGGATGATCAGCTCGGTGGGCAGAATGACCGGCTCCTTCGGTGCGTCCTTGCCCGCCAGCATGTCCAGCATCACGGTCATGGCCTCCTCGCCCATCTTGCGGCGCGGCTGGCGCACGGTGGACAGCGGCGGCACCGTGCAACTGGCGAACTGGATGTCGTCGAAGCCGATCACGGAAAAGTCGCGCGGCACCGCATGGCCGCGCGCGCTCAGCGCCAGCATCACGCCGATTGCCATCTCGTCGTTGGCGCAGAAGAAGGCCGTGGGCAGCGTGTCGCGCATGAACAGCCGCTCCACCGCCTGACGGCCGCTCTCGATGGAGAAATCCCCGCCAGCACCAGCGCCTCGTCAACGGCGATTCCCGCCGCGATCAGCGCCTGATTGTAGCCGGCGCGGCGCTGGACGGAGAGAATGTTGCCCGACGGTCCCGCGATGTGGGCGATGCGCCGGTGTCCCTGCTCGATCAGGTGATGGGTGGCGCCGCGCGCCGTTTGCACGTTGTCGATACCGACAAAAGGGGCAGCCTCATCGGGTAGCATTTCCGAAATCGCGATGACCGGCGGCAGCCGCGTGGGCGTGGCGCCGGCGCCCCACGGCAGGTTGCCGGTCAGCAGCACCAGCCCGTCGGCCTTGTGCGAGCGGGTGAAGGCGAGATAGGTCGCCTCGATTTCGGGGTCGCGCTCGGTGTTGCCGATCAGCAGACCGTAGCCGCGCTTGTTGGCGACACTCTCAAGCCCCTGCAGGATGTTGGAGAAGAACGGATTGCCGATGTCCGGAATCATCACGAGGATCATCCGCGACGACTGCCGGCGCAGGTTCTGCGCCATGGCGTTGGCCATGTAGCCGGTGCGCGAGATCGCCGCGTGCACCCGCTTGCGCGTACTCTCGGCGACTTTTTCCGGTGAATGAATGGCCCGGCTGACCGTGGCGATGGAGACGTCCGCGATTCGCGCGACGTCCTCGATCGTGGCCGGCTTGCTGTGCTGCAAAAGGGTCTCCCGCTGCCCGTCGGATGGCTGGCACCTGATCCGGCGTCGTCCGAACGACTCCGCCGTCTTACTGTGTGGCGCGGTGGCGATGATAGCCCGAATGATGGCGAAATTGAAAATGTTTGCACTTTTTATGAAAAGGTTTACATTGGCTGAAACGTGGGGAAAAGAGACGTTCATTCGTCCGCCCCGTGAGGCCCGTCGCCGGCGGCGTAATCCCGTTCGGGAATCGCCAGAGGCAATGGCGAGCCTGCCGTCGTGACCGCACCTGTTCTTTGGGAGGAGAGCACCGTGTCGCAAGCCGCCACAGCCATGGACGCCACCGGTGCGACCGCAGACTCAGCCCCCGTGCTGCTGCAGGGCCGCGGCATCAGCAAGTCGTTCGGCGACGTGCAGGTCCTGTTTTCCGTCGACTTCGACATCCGCGCCGGCGAGGTGCATGCGCTGCTGGGCGAGAACGGCGCCGGCAAATCCACCCTTATGAAGATCCTGACCGGCTTCCTGCGCCCCACGCTGGGGCAGCTGATGCTGGGCGGCGAACCCGTCGTGCTGCCGCCGAACGGCGCCGCCGAGGCGCTGGGCATCGTGCTGATTCACCAGGAGCTCAACCTCGCCGCCGAACTGACGGTGCAGGAGAACATCTTTTTGGGCCGCGAATTGCGCCGCGGCTGGTTCCTCGACCGCGCCCGCATGCGCGCGCTCACCGAGGACGTGCTGGAGCGCCTGCATGTCGATCTCGATCCCGATACGCGGATCAAGGATCTCGCCGTCTCCGACAAGCAGATGGTGGAGATCGCCAAGGCGATGAGCCGCGACGCGCGCGTGCTGGTGATGGACGAGCCGACGGCGGCACTGAGCGCGGCGGAGACGGTCTCGTTCTTCGAGCAGGTGCGGCGGCTGCGCGATCAGGGCGTCGGCATCGTGTTCATCTCGCACAAGCTCGACGAGGTGAAGTTGCTCGCCGACCGGGTCACCATCCTGCGCGACGGCCAGAGGATCACGACACGGCCGGCCTCCGGACTCAGCGAGGAAGACATGGCGCGCGCCATGGTCGGGCGTGAACTCAGCGACATGTTCCCGCCCAAATACGAACCGGACGTGGATGCGCCAATAGTGCTGGAAGGCGAGGGGATTTCGGTTGCCGGCGAAGTGACGAACGCCGCGTTCCAGTTGCGCAAGGGCGAGATTCTCGGCATCGCGGGCCTGGTCGGCGCCGGCCGCACGGCGCTGTTCGAGGCGGTGGCGGGTCTGCGCCGCATGGACGCCGGCAGCCTGCGCCTGCGCGGCGAGCAAGCCCGATTCGAGACACCGGCGCAGGCGTCGCAGGCGGGCATCGCCTATCTCACCAAGGACCGCAAGGGCAAGGGGCTGCTGCTCAACATGAACAGCCGCATCAACCTGACGCTTCTGGCGCTCGAGCGCTTCACCCGGCACGGGCTGATCGACGAGCGGCACGAGGAACTGGCCCTGGCGCGCGCCAATCGCCGCTTCGACATCCGCGCCCGCGACCCCGGCGCACTTGTGGGCAGCCTGTCGGGCGGCAACCAGCAGAAGCTGCTGCTGGCCAAGGTGATGGAGATCGAACCCGAGATCATCATCGTCGACGAGCCGACGCGCGGCATCGACGTGGGCACCAAGCAGCAGATCTATCATTTCCTGGCGGCGCTGGCGGCCGAGGGCAAATCCATCGTCCTGATCTCGTCGGAACTGCCAGAGATCATCGGCATGTCGCATCGGGTCGCGGTGATGCGGGCGGGCGGCATCGTCGGCCTGCTGGAGGGCGACGAAATCGAGGAGCACGAGATCATGCGCTACGCCGCCGGTCTCAAGAACAAAGTGGACGCCGATGCCTGATTTTGTGCGCAACATGGGGCTGCTGCCGCGGTCGTTCGAGTTCGATTTCCGGACCTGGGGACCGCTGTTGGCGCTGATCGCCCTGATCATCGTCGGCACGCTGGTGAACCCGGCGTTCCTCAGCTACGGCAACATATCCAACATCCTGACCCGCAGCGCCTTCATCGGCGTCATCGCCGTGGGCGCCACCTTCGTCATCACCGCCGGCGGCATCGATCTGTCCGTGGGCGCCATGGCCGCCTTCATCTCCGGCGTCATGATCATCGCCATGAACGCGGCCGCCGGCTCGGTCGACAATCCCTATGTCGTGATCGCCATCGGCGTCGTGCTGTCGCTGGGGCTGGGGTTCGCGGCCGGGGCGCTGAACGGCCTGGTCTCGACGCGCGGCAAGATCGAGGCCTTCATCGTCACCCTCGGGACGATGGGCATCTTCCGCTCGCTGGTGACCTATCTCGCCGACGGCGGCACGCTGTCGCTCGACTTCGCCATTCGCGGCGCCTACCGCCCCGTCTACTACGGGGCGATCTTGGGTATCCCGGTACCGGTGGTCGTCTTCGTGGTGATCGCGGCGCTGGGCTGGGTGCTGCTCAACCGCACGCGCTTCGGCCGGCACTGCTTCGCCATCGGCTCCAACGAGGACGTGGCGCGCTACTCCGCCGTCCAGGTCGACCGGGTCAAGACGCTGACCTACATGCTGCAGGGCCTGTGCGTGGCGCTGGCGACCATCATCTACGTGCCGCGCCTGGGTTCCGCGTCGTCGTCCACCGGGGTGCTGTGGGAGCTGGAAGCCATCGCCGCGGTGATCATCGGCGGCACGGTGCTCAAGGGCGGCTACGGCCGCATCGGCGGCACGGTCATCGGCGCGATCCTGCTGACGATGATCGGCAACATCCTCAACCTCACCGACGTGATCTCCAATTATCTCAACGGCACGGTGCAGGGGATCATCATCATCGTGGCTGTCTATCTGCAGCGCGGAAGCTGGCGCAAGGACACGGGAAAATAAGGTCCCGCAATCGAACGGGACGCTAGATCCCGGTCTGAAAAAGGGCACGCGACAATCGCGGCCGTTCACCAAAACAGGGAGTGCAATGCGATGACACTGAAGGCAAAACTGGCGGGTATCGCCTTATCCGCCTTGATGGTGCTGCCGGGCGTGGCGGCGGCCGCGGAGAAGGTCAAGATCGGCGTGTCGATCCCGGCCGCGACCCATGGCTGGGCGGGCGGCCTGAACTGGCACGCCGCCGAAGCCAAGAAGCGGCTGGAGGCGACCTATCCGAACCTCGAGATCGTGCTGGTGACGGCGAGCGGCCCGACGCAGCAGGCCAACGATCTGGAAGACCTCGTGTCGGTGCACAACATCAACGCCCTGGTGATCCTGCCGTTTGAATCCGAGCCGCTGACGGAGCCGGTGCGCCGGGTCAAGCTCAGCGGCGCCTTCATCACCGTGGTGGATCGTGGCCTGTCGCAGCCCGGCATCGAGGATGTCTATGTGGCGGGCAACAACCCGGAACTGGGCCGCGTCTCGGCCGAATACATGAAGGAAAAGCTCGGCGGCAAGGGTGACATCGTGGTGCTGCGTGGCATCCCGACGGTGATCGACGACGAGCGCGTCGAGGCCTTCCAGAAGGGCATCGAGGGCACCGACATCAAGATCCTCGACATGAAGCACGCCAACTGGAACCGCGACGACGGCTTCGAGGTGATGCAGGACTTCCTGTCGCGCTTTCCCAAGATCGATGCGGTCTGGGCGCAGGACGACGACATCGCCCTGGGCGTCATAGAGGCGGTCAAGCAGGCCGGGCGCGAGAAGGAGCTTTT
This sequence comes from Breoghania sp. L-A4, assembly GCF_003432385.1. Classification (NCBI taxonomy): domain Bacteria; kingdom Pseudomonadati; phylum Pseudomonadota; class Alphaproteobacteria; order Hyphomicrobiales; family Stappiaceae; genus Breoghania; species Breoghania sp. L-A4. The sequence continues at coordinate 1,482,043 of NZ_CP031841.1, forward strand.
CATCGTCGGCGGCGCCGGCATGAAGGACATCATCAAGCGGGTGATGGACCACGATTCGCTGGTCCCCGTGGACGTGCTCTATCCGCCGGCGATGATCGCCACGGCAATGGAAGTCACGGCGCTGAAATACGTCTCCAACGCCGTGATCCAGGGCCGCTACATCCTCGGCGCGCCGCTGGTCACGCCGGAGAACGCTGAGGAATTCTATTACCCCGACAGCCCGTTCTAGAAACCTCCCGTGCCTCGGGCATCCCGCGGTCACCGGACCGCGGACACGATGCCCGGGCACCTCCGCACCCGGCGGGGGCGCGCGGCCCATCACGCGCGCTCCCCGACGCCCGCGGCACAAGCGCGTGTGGCCGGCAAGAGATCCGGGCGACATCCTTTTCGACGAGGCAGAGACATGAAAACCATGAAGGGCCCGGCGCTGTTCCTCGCCCAGTTCGCGGGTGACGACGCGCCGTTCAATTCGCTCGACGCGATCGGCGCCTGGGCGGCGAGCCTGGGCTACAGCGGCGTGCAGATCCCGAGCTGGGACGCGCGGCTGTTCGACCTCGGCCTGGCGGCCTCCTCGCAGACCTATTGCGATGAGATCAAGGGCATGCTCGCCGGCCACGGTCTGGAGATCACCGATCTGTCGACGCATCTGCAGGGGCAGCTTGTCGCCGTGCATCCGGCGTTTGACGAGGCGTTCGACGGTTTCGCGGCGCCGGAAGTGCGCGGCAATCCCAAGGCGCGCCAGCAATGGGCCGTGCAGCAGATGCATCTGGCCGCCGCCGCCTCAAGAAATCTTGGGCTGCATTCGCACGTGAGTTTTCCCGGCGCGCTGGCCTGGCCCTATGTCTATCCCTGGCCGCAGCGTCCCGCGGGGCTGGTGGAAGCGGCGTTCGACGAACTCGCCGCGCGCTGGCGGCCGATCCTCGACGCCTATGATGAGGCCGGCGTCGACGTCTGCTTTGAAATCCATCCCGGCGAGGACCTGCACGACGGCGCCAGCTTCGAGATGTTTCTCGAACGCGTCGGCAATCATCCGCGCTGCTGCATCAACTACGATCCCTCGCATTTCGTGCTGCAGCAGCTCGACTACCTCGCCTTCATCGACATCTATCACGAACGCATCAAGGCGTTTCACGTCAAGGACGCGGAGTTCAACCCGACCGGCCGCCAGGGCGTCTATGGCGGCTACCAGTCGTGGGTCGACCGGGCCGGGCGCTTCCGCTCGCTGGGTGACGGACAGGTGGATTTCGCCGGCATCTTCTCCAAACTGGCGCAATACGACTACGACAGCTGGGCGGTGCTGGAATGGGAGTGCTGCCTGAAGCATCCCGAGGACGGGGCGGCGGAGGGCGCGCCCTTCATCCAGGATCACATCATCCGCGTCACCGAGCATGCGTTCGACGACTTCGCGGGCGCCGGCACCGACGAGGCCGCCAACCGGCGCATGCTGGGACTGAGCTGAACAGCGGGAGGACGATGATGACCATCGAGGGACGCGACGAAACGGCGGCGGGATCTCCGATCCGGCTGGGCATGGTCGGCGGCGGGCAGGGCGCGTTCATCGGCGGGGTGCACCGCATCGCCGCGCGGATGGACGGGCATTTCACGCTTGTCGCGGGGGCGTTGTCGTCGGATGCGGCGCGCAACCGCGCCTCGGGACGGGAACTGGGGCTTAGCGACGACCGCGTCTACGACGATTTTGCCGCCATGGCCGAGGCGGAGGCCGCCCGGCCCGACGGCATCGAGGCGGTGGCCATCGTCACGCCGAACCATCTGCACTTCGGCCCCGCCAAGGCATTCCTTGAAGCCGGTATCCACGTGATCTGCGACAAGCCGCTGACCACGACGCTTGCTGAGGCGCGGGAGCTGGCCGGGATCGTCGCGCGCAGCGGCAAGCTGTTCGTGCTCACGCACAATTACACCGCCTATCCGATGATCCGTCAGGCGCGCGCGATGGTGGCCGAAGGCGTGCTCGGCGACATCCGCGTGGTCCAGGTGGAATACGCCCAGGACTGGCTGACCGAGCCCCTGGAGCGCACCGGCAACAAGCAGGCGGAGTGGCGCGCCGATCCGAAACGCTCGGGCGCCGGCGGCTGCATCGGCGACATCGGCACCCATGCCTACAATCTGGCGGGCTTCGTCTCGGGTCTGATGCCGGAAAGCCTGCTGGCCGAACTCTCCACCTTCGTCGAGGGGCGGCTGCTCGACGACAACATCGAGGTGCTGCTGCGCTATTCGACCGGCGCGCGCGGCATGCTGTGGGCAAGCCAGGTGGCGCCGGGCAACGAGAACGGGCTGCGGCTGCGCGTCTACGGCTCAAGGGGCGGGCTGGAATGGGCCCAGGAAGAACCCAACAGGCTGTGGTTCACGCCGTTCGGCGAGCAGAAGCGGTTGATCACCCGCGCCGGTGCGGGAGCGGGCGCGGAGGCCGCGCGCATGAGCCGGGTGCCGGCCGGCCATCCCGAAGGCTATCTGGAGGGCTTCGCCAACATCTATGCGGAAGCCGCGAGCGCCATGCGCGCCGCGCGTGACGGCACGCCGCCGGATCCCGCCGTCACCTATCCCACCGTCGGCGACGGCGTGGCCGGTCTCGCCTTCATCGAGGCCTGTATCGAGTCGTCGGGCAAGGGCGGCATCTGGGTTTCGCTGGAATAGGCGCCCGCCGTCCTCTGCGGGGCATCGAAGATGCGGCCCATCCTTCGAGACGGGCCTTCCGGCCCTCCTCAGGATGAGGTCATCGTGTTGATGGGTCAGAAAATCGTAACACGCACTGCCTCATCCTGAGGAAGCCGCGCAGCGGCTGTCTCGAAGGATGGGCGTCCGGGGGGCGCTCGGCTGACAGGAGTACGGGCGGGGGAGGCAGGTTGGGACGAGTGAAACCCCTCACCCGGCGCAGTCGCGCCGACATCTCCCCTTGGGAGAGGTGAGGAAGGCGTTGAGCGCCACGCATACCGGATTCGTTTACCGGCCGACCAGTTGCCGCCGCTTGTCGAGCCACCAGCCGTATTGCTTCGGCCAGGTCGCAAAGGCCGTGTCGGCGCCCAGCGCATCCGCCGCGTGCAGGGGCCAGTTGGGATCGGTGAGCATCTCGCGGCCCAGCGCGACGATGTCGGCCTGGCCCGAGGCGACGATCGCCTCGGCCTGTGCAGGCTCGAAGATCAGCCCGACAGCCTGGGTCTTCATACCGGTCTCGCGGCGGATGCGCTCGGCGTAGGGGACCTGGAAACCGGGCTCGGGTGCGGCGCGTTTGGCCGCTGTCGCCGAGCCTGAAATGCCGCCCGATGAACAGTCGACGACATCGACGCCGCGCGTTTTGAGTTCCCCGGCGAGCCACACGCTGTCGTCGAGCGACCAGCCGTCGGGCGACCCGTCGACCGAGGAGATGCGTACGAACAGCGGTTTTTGCTCCGGCCAGACGGCGCGCACCGCGTCGACCGTCTCAAACAGCGCGCGGGCGCGGTTCTCGCGCGATCCGCCGTAGGCATCGTCACGTTTGTTGGAGACGGGAGAGAGGAAACTCGCCAGCAGATAGCCGTGGGCGGCGTGGATCTCCGCGACATCGAAGCCGCACCAGTCGGCGCGGCGGGCGGCGGACGCGAAGTCGGCGACCGTCTGCGCGATGTCGTCGATGGTCATGGCGCGCGGCACCAGCCAGCCGTCGTCGACCGGCAGGGCGGAGGGCGCGAGCGTCGGCCAGGCCATGTCGCCGGCAGCAAATTCGGCCCCGGTCAGCGCCGCATTGCCCTCCCAGGGGCGCTGCATGGAGGCCTTGCGGCCGGCATGGCCCAACTGGATGCCGGAGGCGGCGCCATGGGCGCGCAAAAAGCCGGTGATGCGGGCGAGCGCCGCCGCGTGCTCGTCCGACCAGATGCCGAGATCGCCGTGAGTGATGCGGCCGATGCGCGAGACGGCGGCGGCCTCGGTGAACACCAGCCCCGCGCCGCCTTGCGCGAATTTGCCCAGATGCACCAGATGCCAGTCGTTGGCGAGACCGTCGCCGGCGGAATACTGGCACATGGGCGAGACGGCGATGCGGTTGCGTAGCGTGACATCGCGAAGCGTGAGCGGCGTGAACAGGGTCATGGATACTCGCGGGCGGGACAAGGAAGGATGGCGCGGCGGCGCCTTTGGGACGACGTCTGCCACACCACCCTATAACACGATCCGGCTGTTCGTCAGACCGTCCGGAGCCTCCCCCACAGTTCCACCGCCGCGGCGCCCATTGCGGCGGCGACGGCGAGGACGACGAGGACCACGCCGACGAAGGGAATGAGGAACACCGCGGTCACGATGAGCGCGCCGAGCAGCGACCAGCTGATGCGCGCGCCGCGCGGCCGGTCTTCCGCCGCGCCGTTCTTGCGGTCGAGCATCAGGCCGATGCAGTAACCCAGCGCCGTCAGCCCGAGCAGCTTGACGCCGCCGAGGCTCACCATCAGGGCGACCCCCAGCGGGATCGCGAAGATCGAAGCAAACGCAAGCCCCATCAGAATGCAGCCGATCAGCACGCCCGCGATGCCGATTCCCAGGCTGGACCAGGGCTGTGTGCGCAGGCGCACCGTCGCGTCGGCGACGAGGCGAGGGAAGACAAGCTGGACGAGAGCGATGAGAACGAAGCTGGCGATCACCCAGCCCACCGCGATGGCGATGCCGACGCCCAGGATCGCCATGCCGATGCGGGTCATCTGTGGCAGCGTGCTGTCGATGTGGCGGATCGCGCCGCCGATGGTGGCGCCGGCGGCGACCTCTGGAGCCGTATCGCCGCGATAGATGAGATCCCCGGTGATCGTCGCCTCGGGACCGACGACGATGCGCTCGGCGAAGAGATCGGCCTTGCCCGAAATGGTGCCGTTGATGGTGACCTGACGGGCCGCCGCGCGCAGGCTGCCGCCGATCGCGCCGTCGACATCAATGGTCTCCGCCGCCATCCGGGCGTCGCCGCCGACCGAGCCGCTCGACGTGATGCGCAGGCTGCGGGCCGCCGCGACGATGTCGTCGCGAATAACGCCGGAGACGGTCACCGTGTTTCCGGCGGCGATCATGTCGGACATGCTGCCGCCGCGTTGCTCCACCGCGTAGCCGGCGACGATCGCGTTGACGATGCTGGCGGCGTCGAACGTCACGTAGCGGCCGGCGGCGAAGACATCGTCGCTGACGTCGGCGGTGACCGTGACCGAGCGCCCGGCGAGAAACTGCACGTCCGCATGGCTGCCCGACAAGGTGACGTTCTCACGTGGCTCGTCTTCCGCAAATGCGGCGGGCACGGTGCATGCCGCGGCGAGAAGCCCCGCCAGGCAGACAGCGCGTGTGGTTCTGATGCATCGAAGGGAGAACATGACGACCTCTCTCACAGGGATGAATGTACCTTGTCAAATCTTGCAGGATCTGGAGCGCGCGTGCCTTGTGATGGGTCAAATCGGTGGTGCCGTTTTTCGTTTGGCGGCGCTGGACCCCTGTCATTTCTCTTGATGCATCTCAATGCCCCGGGCCGTGGCCTTCCGTAGGGTTTCGTTGTGCCGGGACGCTGTGCGCACCCGGCCAAAAGCCAAGGGGAGGAGGCGCAATGACGCCGACGCATGAACAGCTTGCCTGGATGTACGAGAGGATGGCCAAGGCGCGTTACTACGAGGACACGCTGGCGGCGATCTACATGGAAGGCAAATCGCCAAAATTCGACATCGGATCCGGGCCGGTGCCCGGCGAGATGCATCTTTCTGCCGGACAGGAGCCATGCGCGGCCGGCGTCTGCGTGCATTTGCGCGACGACGACACCGTGACCGCGACCCACCGGCCGCATCACGCGGCGATCGCCAAGGGCGTGGATCTCAACAAGATGACGGCGGAAATCTTCGGCAAGAAGACCGGGCTCGCCGGCGGCCGCGGCGGACACATGCACCTGCTCGACCCGAAGGTGAATTTCGCCTGCTCGGGCATCATCGCGCAAGGCGCCGGGCCGGCGGTGGGCGGCGCGCTGGCTGCGAAGATGCAGGGCAGGGACAGCGTCGCCGTCTCCTATCTCGGCGATGGCGCGGCGAACCAGGGCGCGTTCCACGAGGCGCTCAACCTCGCGGCGGTGTGGAAACTCGGGGTGATCTTCGTCATCGAGGACAATTCCTGGGGCATCTCGGTGCCCAAGTCCAAGTCGACGGCGGTCAAGGACAATTCGGTGCGCGCGGCCGCCTACGGCATTCCAGGCGTGCATGTTGCCGACAACGACACGCTGAAGGTGTTTGCGGCGGCGGGCGACGCGGTGAAACGCGCCCGCGCCGGCGAGGGGCCAAGCCTGATCGAGATCGAGACCTATCGTTACTACGGCCATTTCCAGGGCGATCCGGAACTCTACCGGCCCAAGGGCGAGGTGGCGGCATTGAAGGCCAAGGACCCGATCGACCGGTTGGCAAAACACATGGTCGAGGCTGGCGCCGCGACCCAGGCTGATCTCGACGGTATCCGGGCGCGGGTGAAGGCGGAGGTCGACGCGGCGATCCAGTATGCGCGCGACAGCGCCTATCCGGAGCCGGAAGAAGCGCTGGAGCACGTCTTCGCCTGAGTTTCACCAATCTCGCGCGCCTCAAGCGCCGCAGTCCCGCATCCGGGGAGGATACAATGCAGAGCAATCGAGTGCTGACCATCTCCCGTGCCATGGCCGAGGCCATCGGCCAGGAAATGAAACGCGACGAACGGGTGTTCGTCATGGGCGAGGATATCGCCACCTATGGCGGCATCTTCGGCGCCACAACCGGGCTTCTGGACGAGTTCGGCGAGGAACGCGTCCGCGACACGCCGATCTCCGAGACCGGCTTTATCGGCGCGGGCGTCGGCGCGGCCATGGCCGGCATGCGGCCCATCGTGGAACTGATGTTCGTGGATTTCTACGGCGTCTGCATGGACGCGATCTCGAATCTGGCGGCCAAGAACATCTATTTCTCCGGCGGCAACTGCACCGTGCCGATGGTGCTGATGACGGCGACCGGCGGCGGCTACAACGACGCGGGCCAGCATTCGCAGGCGCTGCACGCGACCTTCGCGCATCTGCCGGGCATGAAGGTGGTGGCACCAAGCAACGCCTATGACGCCAAGGGGCTGATGATCTCGGCGATCCGCGACGACAGCCCGGTGATCTTCATGTTCCACAAGGGGTTGCAGGGACTGGCTTGGATGGACTGGCCGGAGACGGCGGCCGCTGTGGTGCCGGAAGACGCCTACGAGATCCCCTTCGGCAAGGCCAACGTGCTGCGCGAGGGCAAGGATGTGACCATCGTGGCGCTGTCGATGATGGTGCACCGGGCGATGGAAGCGGCGGGCGAACTGGCGAAGGAGGGCGTCGATGCGGAGGTCATCGATCTGCGCACGCTGGTGCCGCTGGACCGCGAGACGGTGATTGCCTCGGTGAAGAAGACCGGGCGGCTGATCGTCGTCGACGAGGATTATTCCAGCTACGGCATGACGGCGGAAATCATCGCTTCTATCGCCGAGGAGGATCCCGCGATGCTGAAGGCGCCGCCCAAGCGCATCGCCTATCCCGATATCCCGGTGCCCTACAGCCGGCCCATGGAGAACTTCGCGCTTCCCGATGCGCAGAAGATCATGGCTGCGGCGCGGGCCATGCTGCCCAGGGTGGCCGCATGAGCGAGGTGCGGATTCCCGATGGCCTCTGGGACACGGGCCGGATCCCCGAGGCCATCGTCGCCAACTGGTTCTACGCCGACGGCAGCGACGTGACAGAGGGTGCGACGATCGCGGAAGTCATGGCGGAGAAGACCAGTTACGATATCGGAGCGCCCGACAGTGGCCGGCTGACGATTCTGGTGCCCAAGGATGGCGTGGTGACGCCGGGCACGGTGATCGGCCGGATCGAGCCGGCATGAGCGTTCTGCTGGCCGCCGCCACCGCTGAATCCGCGGACCCGCCGCTTGAGACGCTGTATCTGCTCGAGCCGGCGCCGGCGGAGGAGCGCCTGGCGAGGATCGCGGCCATGGCGGAGGCGGTTGTCGCGGGCGCGCGCCCGCCTTTCCTCTTGGTCTGGCGCGCCTTGCCGGCGCTTGTGGTGACTCGTTCGCAGACGCGGCTTCCCTCATACGCTGACGCCTGCGAGGTGATGGCGGGCGAGGGCTGGCCGGTGGTGGTGCGCGCCAGCGGCGGCGGCGCCTTCGCCGTGTCGCCCGGCACGCTGCAGGTGAGCGTGATCACGACCCGCGAGCACGCGGGCGGGGCGTCCTTCGACGCGATGTACCGGGCGCTGGCGGAGCCTTGCATCGCGGCGCTGGAGCGTCTCGGCGTGCGGGCGCGCATCGGCGCGGTGGCGCGCGCGCCCTGCGCCGGGGGCTACGACATCGCCGCAGGCGGCCGCAAGATCGGCGGCTTGGCGCAGCGCTGGCGCGGCGACGGCGCGGTCATCGTCGAGGCGTCGCTGATCATTGACGCCGATCCATTGGCGTTTGCCGGAACGGTCAACCGGTTCCACGCGCTGGCCGGCAGCGACTGGAGTTGCGACCGCTCGTCCGTGACCAGTGTCGCCGCAGTGCAGGGATTTGCATTCGCAGGCGCGCCCGACGCTGTGGTGCGTTGTGCCGCTCTGCTGGCTTCAGCGCTTGCAGGATTTAGGATTCCGCCGTGATGCCGGTCGATTGAGACCTGCTGAGCCTCTTCCATGCAGCGCGCAACCGCAGGAGGACCTTCGCCATGGACGCCGACCGCATCCTGGGCTTCGCAATCGACCGCGCCGGCGCGGTCAACACCTACTGGAACATCTATATCGCCGTCGCGTCGACCGTCATCGGGGCGGTTATCTCGCTGTCGGGCTCCGACGCAACGGTTTCCGCGCCGGCGATCAAGCCGGTGCTGGCCGGCGCCTTCATCGTCTTCGCGCTCTCCAATCTGGGGGCCATCAAGCAGCTCGGGCGCCTGCGCAGCGCGTTATTGGCCATGCTTCCCGGGGAGATGGACAACCGCGCCGCGATCGTTGAAAGCCTGAAGCCCCGGAGCGCGGCGGTCTACACCGGATTCCATCTGACGCTCGATGTCCTGGTGCTCGCCGTCATCTTTCACCAGGACCTTCCCTGGCCGGGGTAGAGGACGGCCCGGCAGGGCAATGGCGTCAGGGCCTGTAGGGCGCGTTCTGCTTCCAGCCGATCAACCCGGTCTGCAGCACCACGACGTTCTCGCGGCCTGCGACCCTCAGGGCAAAAGCCGCCTGCGCCGACAGGCTGCCGGTGTTGCAGAAGACGACGACCTTCCCGTCGTCGGGGATTTCGTCGATGCGCCCCAGCACCTCGCGCCACTCGATGTTGACCGCGCCGGGAATGGTCTCCGCCGAAAATTGCTCCGCGTCGCGGGTGTCGATGAACAGGATGTCGGGGAAGACGTCCTCGGTCAGTTGCTCCGGCACGATGATGCCCGCGTCATAGGGCGCGAACTCCATGTAGCCCTGCATCGCCTCGATGGCGTCCTCGTCAGCCCGGACCGGGAGCGCGACCAGGCAGGCCGCCAGCGCCGCGATCAGCATCGCCCGCATCACTCGAACTCCATTTCGGTGAACACCTGACCGGCGTTCTTGGTGGCCAGTTCATCGAACGTGTCCAGGCGGGCGTAGGGGCTCTGGTCGACATAATAGGCCTCGTCCAGCGTGCCGCCGTTTTCCAGCACCTCCGCGATCTTGCCGCGCAGATAGACGAGATAGTCCTTCGTGTAGCGGCGCACCTGGTCGACGTTGGTGGGATGGCCGTGGCCGGGGATCACGTAGAGCGCGCCCAGCGCCTCGAAATTCTCCCAGCTCTCCAGCCAGTCGGCGGTGTTGGTGTCGGAAAAGATCGGCGGCATGCGCTCGTGGAACGCCATGTCGCCGGCGATCACCAGCCTCTGCTCCGGCAGCCAGACGGCGATGTCGCCGGGCGAATGCGCCGGGCCGAGGTTCTTCACCTCGATGCGCATGCCGCCCATCTCGATGACCTTCTCGTCCTCGAACGTCTCCGTCGGCAGCACGATCTCTGTGCCCTCGGCCTTCTCGCGGTTGTAGCGCTGCATGGAGGCGAGCGCCTGCGCGCCGCGGTCCTCGAACTCGGCCGCGGCGTCCTCATGCGCCAGGATCGGCACGCCGAGCTCCGCCCAGTAGCTGTTGCCCAGCATGGCGTGGCCCTGGCCGTTCTCGTTGATCACCAGCTTGACCGGCTGGTCGGTGATTTTCCTGATCTCGTCGTGCAGCGCCTTGGCCAGCAGGTAGGCGGAGGAGCCGTTGACGACCACCACCCCGTCGCCGGTGACGATGAAGGAGAGATTGTTGTTGTGGCCGGAATTGTCATAGCCGGGAGGGCGGTGGCGCCGATGGCGGACCAGACGTTCGGGATCACTTCGATCGGTTTGGAGTAGAGCAGGGATGCGGGATACTGGTCAGGGATGTCCTGGCTCGCCGTCGCGGGGCATGCGATCAGCGCCGCGAGCAGGCCGGCTATGGTCCATGCCGACGCCCTCACCCGGCTCCCGGCAGTCATATGCGGAAATCTCATGGCGTGTCTCCCGTTGTCTTCCGCTTCAGGCGGTGGTTTGCCATCACTATACATTCAAAGTAATGAATGTGAATAGGAACATGACCGCGGTTTCCGGCCTCTGGTTCCCTGCGCTATAGTGGCGGCGCCTGTTGTCGCCCCGCAGAGGCGTGCGAGGCGCCGTTGCAATGGAGCAAGTCATGGCCGACGAACTCGACGCGCTGCTGCTGGATCTGGTGGAGTGGGTCGCGGAGAAACCCCGCGCCTATGCGGATGTGATGGACGCATGGCGGACGTCGTGCCCGAGGCTGACGGTCTGGGAGACGGCGCGGGACGAGGATTTCGTCACACGGGTGTGGGACGGGCACGGCGCGATGGTCGAGGCGACGCCGAAGGGGCTGCGCCATCTGGCGAAAAGCGGCCGCGCTACGCTCCATTCCGGGGGCGGTGGCGATCGCATCGACCCGGTGACGCCGCGGCCCGCGTGACAGCGCTTTCCATGGCAGATGAATGGCCGGGCGCCGGCTTGCGCCGGTTGGCGGGCCGCCGCTGCAGGCCTCCTACAGGCTGATGAGGCGCTCGATCGGCATCGCCTCTGCCTCTTCCCTGGGGCGGGAGAGGTAGAACTCGGCGAGCAGGTTTCCCGTCTTTTCTTCCGGCGTGGGATCGATGTCGAGCGATCGCAATGTTTCAAGGACCTGATCCGTCTCCTCTTGCGAGGCGAAGCGGCGCTGCACGAAGGTGCGTTCGGGCAGTTTTTCCGTCACGTAGCCCCATTCCGCGATTTCCTCCTCGATGGCGTCGAAGGGAAACATACGCAGCACGAAGTTGGCGAGCCACGGTTTTTCGCCCTCGGTGATCACGGGCAGCAGCCGCGCGAAGGTTTTCTCCGTAACGTAGCCGATGCAGCCGGTCGAGGTGACCAGATCCACCGCCGACAGCTCGGCGCGGGCGGCCTCGGGCAGCGGATCCGTTTCCAGATTGATCGCCAGGCCTTCATCCAGCAGTCCGGCCTTTGAGGCGTAGCCCACGGCCTTTTCGGCCTGATCCAGGCCGATGACCTCGATGTCGCTGTTGACCCCGAGCGTGTCGAAGAAGCGGCGGTCCGTGCGGACCACCTCGTCCGATCGTGCCGGATCCGAGGCGGAGGCGCTCCAGTGGTCGTAGAGTTGCGGCAGCGAAAGATCGTATTTCAGAAGCGCCGCGTTGACCCCGTAGGAGCAGCCAAGATCCAGCACGCGGATGGTGTGCCGGCGCCGGGCCCGCAGGTGACGGACCAGCGTGTCGAACACCGGCTGGGCGGCGCCGGGAATCGCATAGCCGTACTTCCTCAGTTCCCGGAAATAGCCGCGCGGATCCGCCTGATTGTAGATGTGATCCATGTTGAACTTGGCTTCGTTGATCTCCTCGAAGGCAATCTCGTCGCTCATCGCGGTCTCCCTTTCACAGCGCGTCGCGGCACAGGCCGGCTGCGGAGCCCGCAGCGACTGATTGGCTGGAGCACCGGCGCGGATCGCGCGAGGACCCTGCCGCCGCAGGATGCGTGCACGTGACGATGTGTATTTATGATTAGGATTTCTAATATAGTGAAATGAAAATCGAATGCAAATTCTTGAACTTAAATTTTCGATATGGAAATATAAGAATGACAAAAGATTGTAATAAATAAATATCGAGGGCATCGTACAAGACAAAGAGAGGGATCTAGTAAATATTACGACGAAATATATTGAAAAATGTACAAAATTATTGGGTATTGTCTTGAAAGATAGTCAAGGATATCGATTTTCGGGTGCCTTGAGATGTTGCACGGCGCCAGCGGCACCGCGTGGCGCGCCGATGGCGCCGCCTACAGCACAATCACGCCCGAATGTTTCGCCTTTTCCTCGGGCTCGACGTGAATCGTGATCACGGAGCCCTTGATGTCGGCCTGAAGCGCCGCCTCGATGTTGTCGCAGATGGCGTGCGCGGCGGAGACGGTCAGATCGCCCGGCACCACCAGATGGAAATCGATGAAGGTGATGCGGCCGGCCTGACGGGTGCGCAGGTCGTGCGCCTCCAGCGCGCCTTCCCCGGCCTCCGAGATCTGCGCGCGGATGCGGTCGAGGATCTCGGCCGCGGGCGCCTCGTCCATCAGGCCGCTGACGCTTTCCTTCACCAGGACCCAACCCGACCACAGGATGTTGAGCGCCACGAAGCCGGCCAGCAGCGGATCGAGGATCAGCCAGCCGGTGTAGATCGCCAGAATGATGCCGGCGGCGACGCCGATGGAGGAAAACACGTCCGTCATCAGGTGGCGGCCGTCGGCTCTCAGGGCGGGCGAGCGCCGGGCGCGCCCGGCGCGGATCAGCACCACGGCCCAGATTCCATTGAGCACGCTGGCCACCGCGTTGAGCCCCAGCCCCTGCCAGGGGGCGTCGATGGCGCGGGGAACCTCAAAGGCCTGCCAGGCCTCGTAGAACACCGACACGGCCGCGAGAACGATCAGCACGCCTTCCACAACGGCGGCGAGATACTCCGCCTTGTGGTGTCCGTAGGGATGGTTGCGGTCAGCCGGTTTGGCCGAGTAGCGCACGGCGATGAATGCCGCGCAGGCCGCCGCCACATTGACGATGCTCTCAAGCGCATCGGAATAAAGCGCGATCGACCCCGTCAGCGCAAAGGCCGCATATTTCAGCGCCAGCACCAGCACGCCGATGCCGATGCTGCCCAGAGCGAGTTTCGAGACGTGATCCATTCGATGTGCGTAGGCGGCGCAGGCCAAGGCGTCAACGGGGAAGGTGGGGCGAGGGTGGAAAACGCAGTGCGGACGCGCGGCAACAGCGATGGATGGGGGCCGGTGTGGTCAATCAGTTGCACGCGCCGGGAGCGTCCGCCAGCGCGTTGGCCATTTCCGCCGCCCAGTCGTCGGCTTTCGATCCCAGCACCGACCAGTTCCACTCCATGACGCCGGCGGATCGCGCGCCGGGGATGGTCTTTGACGTGATCACCGAGCACAGGATTTTCTGGCAGCCCGCGAAGAAGGGGCGTTGGGCGCCGTCTGGCAGTTCTGCCCTGGCGCGAGGCCCGCGGCGAGCGTGCCGGCATTGATGCTCAGGCTGGGACACGCCGGGTTGCCGGGCGTGCCGCACGTCGCGCTTGTGGGGCAGGCGAAGGGTTGCAGGTCCTGCGCCACGGCGGCCGGGACATCGGCGACGAAACCGCCGGAATAATACTGCCGGTTGATGATGCTGGCGGTGAGCCCGGCGTTGAGCAGCGCGCAGGTCTGCCAGCGCACGGAAGTGAAGGCGTCCGCCGTGATGCCGGCGGTCAGCGGCCACGTGAGCTCGGGCTCGCCCGGGTCGCTGTCGGACGGCGTATAGGGGGCGATGGAAACCGGCGGTCGCGGCGACAGCGCGGCGATCTCGCTTGCGAGCGTGATGAAGCCGGTGGTGTTGCTGGCGAGCGGCGCGCCAGGCGTATTGGCGCTGTCCTCATAGTCCAGATCGATGCCGGTGACATGATAGTCCTTCATGAACCGCGTCAGCCCGGCCATGGCCTTGGCGATGTCGGGGCCGGAGTGGTTGGTGAAATAGTTGAAGGTCTCCGGGTTGGAGCCCGCGCCGATCGACAGGTAGACGGCCTTGCCGTTGTCCGCGAGTGCCTGGATGGCTTTGGCGAGATCGGTGTGCACGCCGCCCTGATCATACGGGTCATAGAGGTTCCACACCCATTTCGGATCTTGCGGATCGGTCTTGCATGAGGTCGGCTTGCCGCCGGAGATGACCGGGTCGCAATAGTTGAGGAAGGCGAAGATGATGGTCGTGAAGTCGCTGTTCGCCAGGGCGGAGATTTCCGAGGTGGAAATCGTATCGCCGGTTGTGGTCAGCGGCTGCGGCGTCGCTTCGATATACAGCGTGTTGAGGTTTTGCGCGCGCGCATCGCCCGACAGGCCGCAGCTCAGGCTCGCCGCTGCGAGCATCACTGCCCCGCAGGCCAGGACGGCGGATGGTTTGATGAAAATCATTTGAAATCCTCCTTCGCGGAAGAGGCGAAAAAACGCGTCCAATGGAAGACTGGAATCTTATCGGAATGACGCGGTGATTTCATCCGTCAAAGTGACCTAGCGGAATGTCCGGTTTGCCGGGCGGGGTGTTGCCTTTTGGGAGGTGCGAAGATCAGCGCGGTGGATTGCGCCACCGCAGGCGACGCCCGCGCAAGGGGGCTTTGCAGTGCGCGGGAGTCGGATATAAGGGCGTGAAGCGGAGCGGACATTCGCCACACGGGGAGACCGGCGCTCAGACGCGGCGGCCAAGCAAGGATCTCACGACATGAGCGAGGCGCCGGCCTTGGTGAAGACCAGCGGCATGCATGCCGTGGACAACCACCCCCTGCGTGCCGCGGCCTGGATGGCGCTGGCGCTGGTGTCGTTTTCGGCCATGGCGGTGGGCGGGCGCGAGGTCACCGGCGATCTCGACACGTTTTCGCTGATGTTCTGGCGCAGCGTGATGGGCTTTGCAATCGTCTGTGCGGTGGTGGGCGTCTCGCGCAAGTTTGCGCAGATGAAGACCCAGCGCATCGGACTGCACCTCACCCGCAACGTCTTTCATTTCACCGGCCAGAACCTCTGGTTTTATGCAATCGGCATCATTCCGCTGGCGCAGGTCTTCGCGCTGGAATTCACCACGCCGATCTGGGTCGCGGTGCTGGCGCCGTTGTTCATCGGCGAGCGGTTTACCCTGTGGCGGCTAGGCACAACGGCGATCGGCTTCATCGGCGTGCTGGTGGTGGTGCGTCCGGGCATGACCGCCATCGGCATTGGCGAGATGGCGGCGCTTGCCGCGGCCATCTGCTTTTCCTTCAATGTCATGACGACAAAGGCCCTTTCGCGTACGGAAACGACACTGTCGATCGTTTTCTGGATGACGCTGACGCAGGCCGTGATGGCCTTTGTCATCATGCTGGGTCAGCCGAAAATTCCGCTCATGATCAACGTGCCCTGGGTGATCGTCGTGGCGCTGGGCGGGCTGACGGCGCATTTCGCCATGGCGCGCGCCTTCCGTTATGCCGATGCCTCGGTGGTTTCGCCGATGGACTTCCTGCGGTTGCCGCTGATCGCCGTGGTTGGCATGATCTTCTATTCCGAGGCGCTGGACCCATATGTGTTCATCGGCGGCGGGCTGGTCTTTCTGGGCAACTACCTCAACATCTGGCGCGTCGGACGGCGTTAGCCTCGCCCGGACATGCGAATGCGGCGTGCCGCATCAGGCGCAGCCATGGATCGGTGATGGGAACTGGGATGCAGGATCTGTTCGGCTTTATCCTCGCTGGACTGGCGCTGACCGGAAGTCCGGGCCCCAACACGCTGAGCATCGCCGCCGTGGGCGCGGCCTTCGGTCCCCGGCGCGGCGCGGCCTATCTGGGCGGTATTCTCACCGGCATGGTGGCGGTCATGGCGGTGATCGCGACCGGGTTGGCCGGGCTGATGCTGACGCTGCCTGGCGTCGTGCCGGTGGTGAGCGTGGCCGCGGCGCTGTATTTCGTCTATCTCGCCTGGCGCATCGCCAGTGCGCCGCCCTTGGACGGGGATCCTGCCGGCCGGCGCGAGCCGACGTTTTCGGGTGGAGCCTTCGTCTCGCTGGTCAATCCGAAGGCCTATGCGGCGATGGCGGCGCTTTTTTCCGGCTTCGCGCTGATCGGCGCGCATCCCGTGTGGGACGTCGTTCTGAAGATCGGGGTTCTCGCGCTCATCATCATGCTGGTGAACATCGTCTGGCTGCATGCGGGCGCGGCGATGACCCGGTTTCTGCGCAGCCCGCGCGCCAGCCGTATCGTCAACGTCACCTTTGCCGTGCTTCTGCTCGTCTCGGTGGGCGCGTCGCTTCTGCTCTGAGCTGCCGCTCAGCCGTGCTTGCGGTACAGGTGATAGCGGCCCGGGCGAATGCCTTCGGGCAGATCCATCGGGTCGAAACCATCCAGATCCAGTTGAAGGCCCGAGAGCACGTAGCCGCCGGGACCCAGGTGCCGGTCGATGAGCGGCGACAGCCACGCGCAGGTGGCGAGATCCGTGGTCGGATCGCCGGAGCCGAGGTCGCAATGGATCAGCGCGGCCTTTGCGCCGATGCGCGGCCCGCAGAATTCCAGCGTCTCGCGGATTTCGCCGACGATCATGTGATGGTCGTCGGGCACGCAGCTGGGGTGGCAGTAGAGGTTGCGGTCGAACGCAAAGATCTCGCGGCCGGGCAGGATCTCGCGCAGATGGTCGAACGTGCGGCCGTTGCCCAGGCCCAGTTCCAGAACCGGCCCAGCGACCGGCGCGATCCATTCGGCAATCCGCTCAAGCAGGATCTTCTGGGCCGTCATGCGGCGGATGAAGCTGTCAAGCCGGCTCATGCGGATCCCTTGGCCAAAATACGAGTGGAATCTGCATAGCCGCCGGTTGGCGCCAGGTCAAACGCGATTGGCCCTGGACGCCTTCCGCTCAGTCCTTGCGGCTCTTGGCCATCGCGGCCGCGAGCGCCGCCGCCATGGCGCTGTTGCCGCCGGACGCATCCGGCGACGCGCCGCGGCTTGCCTGGCCGCCGGGTTTGCCCTGGGCGCCGCGGTTCGGCTGATTGTTGTTGCGCTTCGGCTGCGCCGGGCGCTCCTTGCGCGCATCCGCGTGGGTCTCGCGCGCGGCGCCCGTGTCCTTCTTCATGGTGAGCGCGATGCGCTTGCGCGGCAGATCGATCTCGAGCACCCGCACGGTGACGACCTCGCCGGTCTTGACTACGGCGTGCGGGTCCTGGATGAAGCGGTCGGCCATCTGCGAGACGTGCACCAGCCCGTCCTGATGCACGCCGATGTCCACGAACGCGCCAAAATTGGTGATGTTGGTGACGGTGCCTTCCAGCATCATGCCGGGCTTCAGATCCGCAATGGTCTCGACGCCGTCCTGGAAGGCGGCGGTCTTGAACTCGGGCCGGGGGTCGCGGCCGGGTTTCTCCAGTTCCTTGAACAGGTCCTGCACCGTGGGCAGTCCGAAGCGCTCGTCGGTGAATTCCGACGGATCGAAGCCGGCGAGAAGCTTCGCGTCGCCCATCA
Organism: Breoghania sp. L-A4; assembly: GCF_003432385.1. Taxonomy (NCBI): domain Bacteria; kingdom Pseudomonadati; phylum Pseudomonadota; class Alphaproteobacteria; order Hyphomicrobiales; family Stappiaceae; genus Breoghania; species Breoghania sp. L-A4. The sequence goes on from NZ_CP031841.1 coordinate 1,499,580, forward strand.
GTTGGCGGATGTCGCGGCCGCAGGCATTGACGATCTTCTTGGCCAGCGGATAGGCCTCGGGGTGAACCGAGGAGGCGTCGAGCGGGTTGTCGCCGCCGGTGATCCGCAGGAAGCCGGCGCATTGCTCGAACGCCTTGGGGCCGAGGCGGGCGACCTTCAGCAGCTCCTTGCGGTTCTTGAAGGCGCCCGACGCGTTGCGGTGATCGACAATCGCCTGCGCCAGCCCTTCCGAAAGGCCCGAGATGCGCGCCAGCAACGGCGCGGATGCCATGTTGAGGTCCACGCCGACGGCGTTCACGGCGTCTTCCACCACCGCGTCGAGCGCCCGGGCGAGGCGGGCCTGGTTGACGTCGTGCTGGTACTGGCCGACGCCGATGGATTGCGGCTCAATCTTCACCAGTTCCGCCAGCGGGTCCTGCAGGCGGCGGGCGATCGAGGCCGCGCCGCGTAAACTCACGTCCACGTCGGGCATTTCGCGCGCGGCGAGGGCGGAGGCGGAATAGACGGACGCGCCGGCCTCGCTGACGATGACCTTTGTGGGCTTCGTGGCGCCGGGCAGCATCTTGATCAGCTCGGCGGCCAGCCGGTCGGTCTCGCGGCTCGCCGTGCCGTTGCCGATGGCGATGAGATCCACGTCGTGTTTGACGACCATCGCCTTGAGAGCGGCCAGCGCGCCCTGAACGTCGTTGCGCGGCTGGAACGGATAGACGGTGGATGTGTCGATCAGCTTGCCGGTGGCGTCCACCACGGCGACCTTCACGCCGGTGCGGATGCCCGGATCGAGCCCGAGCGTCGCGCGGCGGCCGGCGGGCGCGGCCAGCAGAAGGTCCTTGAGGTTGCGCGCGAAGACCCGGATGGCCTCTTCCTCGGCCTTCTCGCGCAGGGTGTTCATGAGGTCGAGATCGAGATGCAGCGCGATCTTCACCTTCCACGCCCAGCGGGCGCAGTCGGTGAGCCACTTGTCGGCCGGGCGGCCGCGATCGGCTATGTCGAACGCGCCGGCGATCATCATTTCGGGCTGCGACAGCGCCTTGGCGTCCGCCGCCTCACCGGTCTCGCCGTCCATGGCCAGATCGAGCGCCAGGATGCCCTCGTTGCGGCCGCGGAAAAGCGCCAGCGCGCGGTGGCTGGGGATGTCGGCCCATTTCTCGCGGTACTCGAAGTAATCGGAGAACTTGGCGCCTTCCGTTTTCTTGCCTTCGACGACGCGGGACTGGGCGACGGCGTTGCGCATGGCGAAGTCGCGCAGGCGGCCGATCAGCGCGGCGTTCTCGGCGAAGCGCTCGGTCAGGATCTGGCGGGCGCCATCCAGCGCCGCCTTGGTGTCGGCGACGTTCTTGTCCGCATCCACGTAACCCGCTGCCGTTGCCTGCGGATCGAGGGCGGGATCGGCGAGCAGGCTGTCGGCCAGCGGCTCCAGCCCCGCCTCGCGCGCGATCTGCGCCTTGGTGCGGCGCTTCTGCTTGTAGGGCAGGTAGAGATCCTCGAGCGCCGCCTTGGTGTCCGCGGCGCGGAATTGCCCGGCCAGTTCCGGCGTCAGCTTGCCCTGCTCCTCGACCGATTTCAGGATCGTCGCGCGGCGGTCCTCCATCTCGCGCAGATAGACCAGCCGCTCCTCCAGCGTGCGCAACTGGGTGTCGTCGAGCCCGCCGGTGGCTTCCTTGCGGTAGCGCGCGACGAAGGGAACGGTGGAGCCTTCATCCAGCAGCTGCACGGTTGCGGCGACCTGCTCCGCCCGGCAGCCGATTTCGCCGGCGATGCGCGCGGCAATGCCTGAGGCGATCTGGGTCGGGGAGGGGGCTGCGGCTGTTTCGGTCATGGTCACTCGAGATGTCGACGGATAATGAAATGCCGATCTTCAGGCTGTGATCGCAAGCCCGTGGAATCGACGGGAACAGACGATAGGAGGCCGCATGGCGCAATGCCAGCGCGGATGGCGCGAAACGCACAACTGCGTATGCCGGCGGCGAGCGGCGTGGTGGTCCGGCGTTGCCAGCGGGCTGCGGAATGACTCTGTTGTGATCGCTGACGTGTTGCCTTTGGCCGGCATTGGCGCTACCCAGATTTCATGATCGCGCGCGCATGTTCATTGCGGATTCTGCTGGCATTGCTTCTCGCTCTCTCGAGCTTCGGGGCGGTGGCATCGCGTGCGTTTGCGGGCCAGCCCGAAGCGGGGTCCGCCTATGCGGCGCCCTCGCACACTCAGGCGCATGCCGCCATGATCAAGATGCCTGAAGCGGCGCATCCGTGCGCGGGCGGCCCCTGCCCGGACATGGCGGGTGGTCGCGATCAAGACTGCACGTATTCCGAGGTTCATTGCATGCCCGCCGGAGTGCTGGCGGACCGCGGCACGATGACGTTGCGCGCATGGGTGCGCGCCAGTTTGGCGGCTGCCGGCTTGAAACGGTCGTCTTTATCCCAGTTTTCTCTCGATCCGCCTCCTCCGAGGAGTTGAGCGCGGACAATACGGATTGCGCTCCGGCGCTGAGGCGAAGGCGCCTCGTCTGCGCCGTTGCGCACGCGCTGCCGCATGCGTCACGGCGCAGGCTGTGGCCGGAATCCGATTGTCCATCGGTCGCATTTGGATCCCCGGACAGGATGAGAGAATGAATTTTTACATGAGAACGACAACGCGCATGGCCTTGATTGCCGGAATTCTTGCAACGGCAAGCAGCATGGGACTTCAGCAGCATGCCTTTGGGCACGACGGGGCGACGGGCGTCGTCAAGCAGCGCATGGAGATGATGGGAAACCTCGGCGGCGCCATGAAAGCGCTCGGTCACATGATTTCCGGCAAAGTTCCCTTTGACGCGGGCGCAGCAGAGAAGGCGGCCGCGGTCTTGCGCACGCATTCCGGCGGCGATCTGACGGAGCTGTTTCCGCAAGGCAGCGTGAAGGGCACCAGCGAGGCGCATGAGCGAATCTGGGACGAGTGGGCCGAATTCGAACAATTGGCCGATGATCTGGAGCTCTATGCGGATGCCCTTGCGGTGTCGTTGCAGCGCGAAGGCGGGGGCTGGGGAGCGGCGGCATGAGGATGTCGAATCCAGGCATGGGCGGTATGATGACGGGAACCGCCAGCGCCGCGGAGCTGGCGGATATGCCGCCGCGCGGGCTGTTCACCATGGCGGCGCAGACCTGCAAGAGCTGCCACGCCCGCTATCGGGAGAAGAAATAACCATGCGTCGCATCAGCAATGGAGACAGTCCCATGAACCGTATTGCAATGTTTGTAACGGGAGCCTTCGCCGCCGGACTCATGGCGGCTCCCGCAGCCCATGCGGAGGGCGTAAAGCCGCCGATGACGGTCATCAAGTCGCCCTGGTGCGGCTGCTGCACCGCCTGGGTGGAGATTGCCGAAACCGCCGGATACACGGTCAAGATTGTGCATCGGGAGGATTTCGTTCCGCTCAAGCGCCAGCACGGCGTGCCCGACGACCTGGCGGCATGCCACACCGTGCTGGTTGACCAATATGTCGTGGAAGGCCATGTGCCGCTGGAGGCTGTTGACCGGTTGCTCAGCGAGCGGCCGGAGATCCGCGGCATCGCTGTCGCAGGCATGCCGGCAGGCTCCCCCGGGATGGGAGATCATGGGGATGCCTATGACGTTGTGACGTTTCAGCCGGGAACGGTTGAAGGCAGCACCGTCTGGATGTCGGTTCCCGCGCATTGATCCTTGAAAGATGCCGAGCGGACCGCTCGCGGGCGGCCCGTTCCGCGGGCCTCGGGAACCGGAAGCATCCGCAATCGTTATCCTTGCGAACAGATCAGCGGCGTCGCCAGGATATGAATGTCTATTCGGGGGGTGTCGAAGGGCGGAGACCGGGCGGTGGTGCCCGAATTTCGGCCCTGACTGTGTGGAGGGGACGCTGTTCCGCGTTTTCGACAAGGTTTCGCCTGGAAAGGCGCAGGGATCAGGTCTCGCGTGTCGGTCCCGGATTGGAACTCAACGGTGAGAAACAACATGCCCAAATCGACGAATGTTCTTCCGGAAGGTGGCCAGCGCGGCGCTGGATTTTTGAATGATGAGACGGACGGGGCGCCCGGCGGGCAAATGACCCGCCGGGCGCTTCTGGCCGGCGGCGCCTCGCTCGCGCTCGCGGGCTGCGCTGGCGCACCGCGCAGGGGCCCCTCCGCGTCGGCGGCATCTCGCATCGATCCCTACTACGTCTCGATGTATTCCGCCCAGAATGATGGCGGCATCATCGTGCCCGCGGTCCCGCTCAACCGCATCGACCCCGTCTACTATCGCCAGGTGGTGTCCTACCCGGCGCCGGAACAGGCGGGAACGGTCGTCGTCGATCCGCGCAACACCTTTCTCTATCATGTGCGTGGCGACGGCACGGCGGTCCGCTACGGCATCGGCGTCGGTCGTGAGGGGTTTTCCTGGTCCGGCAACGCAACGGTTCGCGACAAGCAGGAATGGCCGAAATGGCATCCGCCCGCCTCGATGATCGAGCGGCAGCCGGAACTCTCGAAATACGCCAATGGCGGTATGGACGGGGGATTGGCCAACCCGCTGGGCGCCCGAGCGCTGTACCTCTATGAGGGCAATCGCGACACTCTTTACCGGATCCACGGCACCAACGAGCCGTGGAGCATTGGCCAGGCAGTGTCGTCCGGCTGCATCCGCATGCTCAACCAGGACGCGATCGATCTCTACAACCGCGTGCCGCTCGGCACTCCGGTGATCGTGCGGGCATAGCGCCGGCCCGGACGCGCCACGGATGCGGGATCGCCTGTTGCGATCCCGCCGTCCCGTGCCGGGCTATTTTGCCTTCAACTTGCCGCCCATGTTGAGCGTCTGCATGACGATCTTCTCGTAGTAGGGCTCGGTCGTGCCCTTGCGGATCTTGCGCAGGAAGTATTTTTCGAACGCGATCTTGGCCAGATGCACCCATTTGCCGCTGGCCGACCAGTTGACGTTGCGCGGCGGATTCTGCGGCTGGGCGACGAAGACCACGCCGCCGTCGCCGAAATCCGCGAGGCAGATGGCGTTCCACGACCCCTCGTTGGTCGGTGTTTCGCCCGCGACGATCTGTTTCAGGTTCTGGGCGATGGCCGTCACCATGCTTTCGATCATGTAGCCGGTCTTGGGCACGCCGACGGGAACAGGCGTCGCCTCGAGCGGCGCGATGGCGATGCAGACGCCCGCGCCGAAGACGTTGGGATATTTCGGATTGCGCTGGTGCTTGTCGACGATGACGAAGCCGCGCGGATTGACCAATCCCTCGATGTCGCGCACCGCCGGGATACCGCGGAAGGCCGGCAGCATCATCGAGTAGTTGAACGGCAGTTCCTGCGTCTTCTTGGCGCTGCCGTCCTCGTTGTGCTCGGTGACGGTCATCGTGCCGTCCTCGACCTTGTCGACCTTGGCGTTGGTGATCCAGCGGATGTGCCGCTCGCGCATTTCGCTTTCCAAAAGACCCTTGGTGTCGCCGACGCCGCCGAGGCCTAGGTGACCCACGTAGGGTTCGGCGGTCACAAAGGTCATCGGCACCTTGTCGCGGATCTTCCGCTTGCGCAGGTCGGTGTCCATGATCATCGCGAATTCATAAGCCGGGCCGTAGCAGGACGCGCCCTGCACCGCGCCGACGACGATCGGCCCGGGATTGGCGCAGAAGGCCTCCCAGGTCTCGGCGCCCGCGGCGGCATGCTCGACATCGCACACGGAAGCGGTGAAGCCCTCGGGCCCCAGCCCCTCGATCTCGTCGAAGGCCAGCTCGGGACCGGTGGCGATGACAAGATAGTCGTAGGCGATCGGCTCGCCGCTCGACAGAGCCACCTTGTTGTCTTCCGGCATGACCTTTTCAGCCGATGCATGGATGAAATCAACGCCATGACGCGGCAGGGTGGTGGCGAGATCAATGGTGATGTCCGCCTTGGTGCGCCATTTGACGGCGACCCAGGGATTGGAGGGCGTGAACTGGAAGTAGGGTGCCTTGGACACCACGGTGACCTTGTGCGACTTGCCCAGGGCTTCGTGGATTTCATAAGCCGCAGAAACCCCGGCGATGCCGCCGCCGAGAATAACGATATGAGCCATGATCGTGTCTCCTGATGCCTCGCGGCACTGCGTGTTGCGCGTTCCCCCCGGCGCAGATGCGGACCGGTGCTGCCTGATTCCGCCCGCGCGCCCCGGTCATCGCCATTCGCGGATGACCTTGTTGCTCCCCATTGAACGGGATTGTCCGCCAATGTCTTTGCGCTGGCGCAATTCTTTTGTTATCATATGCGTATATTAGTATGTAATAATTTGATGGAGGAACGCAATGAGACAAATGACGAGGGTCGCGCTTCTGGCGCTGCTGGCTGGCATGGCCTGCGCCACATCCCCGGTCCTGGCGGAGGAGGGGCTCAAGATGATCGGCGACATGCGCTCGCTCACGGTGCAGACGGAGGAGGGGCCGGTCGAGATCACCCGGACGCGCAACGACGTGATGCTGATCGGCGGCGTGCTGCAGCCGATCGTGCCGGTGCCGGGCGTGGTGCCTGTCGGCGAGGTGGAGGTTCTGGAAGCGTTGACCGACGACAGCTTCCGCGTCGTCGACATGCGCACGGTGGAATGGCGGGTGAAGTCCACCATTCCCGGCTCCATGCACATCCCCTACACCGAAGTCGCGCAGCGGCTGGATGAGCTTGGCTGCGCGAAAGAGGGCGAGACATGGGATTGCGCGGACGCGCTCAAGGTCGTCGCCTTCTGCAACGGCCCCGCCTGTCCGCAAAGCCCGCAGGCCATCAAGGCGATGGTTCGCGAGGGCTTTCCGCCTCAGAAGATTTACTACTATCGCGGCGGCATGCAGGACTGGACCGTGCTGGGTCTGACCACGGTGGAGAACCTGTTCTGACGCCGCGCCGATCCGCCGCACCGGCCTGTCTGCGGGCAAGGCGGGGCCATGCCACGCCTTGCCCGCGCCTGGAGCGCGAGACCGGGTGATGCGGGGAGGGGACCTTTGTTCCATTGCAATAATATGAACATTAGTATATAATAATATAATAAATCAAATCGCACTCAAATGGGGAGTTGGATGCTGATGACAGCAGGTCCTCGTCCGTTCTGGCCGCCGCTCGCTGCGGGCCTGGCCCTTGGACTAGCACTACTTTTGACCTTCGTGATCACCGGCCATGGTCTTGGGGCCTCGGGCTTCGTGACGCGGCTCGCGGCGCAGATCAGCGCCTGGCTGGCACCGGAAGCGACGCTCGCGAACGCCTACTTCGGTCCCTTCGTCAAGGCCGGCGCGGTGCTTGCCAGCTGGATCACCTGGGAAGTGATCGGCGTGCTGATCGGCGCCTATCTCGGCGCCCGCAGCGCCGGACGTTCCAGCGTGCAGATCGAGAAGGGGCCGAATGTGTCTCGCGGCCAGCGGCTCGCCTACGCGTTTGCCGGCGGCGCGCTCGTCGGCTTCGGCGCACGGCTGGCGCGCGGCTGCACCAGCGGCCTTGGCCTGTCCGGCGGCGCGACGCTGGCGGTCGCCGGCTTCGTCTTCCTGGCCGGCTTCTTCATCGCCGGCTTCCTCGTCAGCATGCTTGCGCGGAGGGTCTGGCAATGAGCATTCCGTTCTATGACGGCGGCGTCGCCAGCGGCCTGCTGGCGGGCGTCCTGTTCGGATACGTGCTGGAAGCGGCCGGCTTTGGCAGCGCCCGCAAGCTGACGGGTCAGTTCTCGCTCAAGGACTTCGCCGTCTTCAAGGTGATGTTCACCGCGGTCCTCGTGGCGGCCGTTGGTCTCTATCTGTTGCGCGTGGGCGGCGTCATTGCCGGTAACGCCGTTTTCGTGCCGACGCTGTTCTTCTGGGCGATCGCCGCGGGCGGGATGCTGATCGGCGCGGGTTTTGCGCTTGGCGGCTACTGCCCCGGCACCTCCATCGTCGGCCTCGCTTCCGGGCGCATCGATGCGCTGGTCTTCGTGGCCGGCATGGTCGGCGGAACGGCGGTCTTCGCCTATGGCTTCGAGCCGATGACCGGCTTCTACTTCGCCGCGAAAGGGCCGGATGCCCAGCGCCTGCCCGATCTTCTCGGTCTGCCGGAATGGCAGATCCTGGCCGGGCTGATCGTCATCGCGATCCTCGGATTCCGTCTCGGCAGCAGACTGGAACGCGCCCGCGGCGGCCCGTTCACGGCCGAGGACGTCTGCGTGCCCGGCGACGCCGCCGGCGCCAAGAACAACCCCACTCCCAGCACACAGGCAGGATACGTCTCATGAAGAAATCCACCCGCAAGAGCTTGCTGAAGGCGGCCCTGGTTCCCGTTACCGCGATCGCCGTTGGCGCCGCCGTTCCCGCCGCCGTCAGCGCCCAGGCCACCAATCCCTGCGCCCCGCGGCAGCCGCGCCGGTCAATCCGTGCGCTCCGGCCGCCGCCGCCCCGGCCGCGGCGCCCGCAGCCGAAGTCCCGGCCGCGCTGCCGAAGGATCTCTACGATACGACGACCAAGTACAAGCAGGCCGTCTACGGAAACGAGATGCCCAACATCGTCAGCAACTACCTGCGCGCCACGCCCTATATCGGCACCGGCGGCGTGATCGAGCCGACCGGCATCGAAATGCTGGCGGGGCTCGGATTCAAGACGATCGTCAACCTGAACACCGAGGAAGAAGGCGCAAAGGCGGAAGGCCCGCTGGTTGAGAAGGCCGGCATGAGCTACATCAACATCGCCGTGCCGACCAAGGCGCCGAGCAACGATCAGGTGGCGGAGTTTGCCAAGATCGCTGCCGATCCGAACAACTATCCGATCCTGGTCCACTGCGAGTCGTCCAACCGCGTCGGCGCGCTTTGGGCGCTCTACCGCGCCTCCACGGGCATTCCGAAGGACATCGCCATCCAGGAAGGCCGCACGGTGGGTCTGAAAACGAGCCGCGAGGCGGCGGTGCGCGAACAGCTCGGCATGCCGCCGCTCTGAGCGGAACGCCGATACGCCATGCGGGGCTGGCCACCGGCCGGCCCCGTTTTGCTTTGGGAAAGCGTCCGCAAGCCATGTCCGAAGGAGGATCGATGCCATGTCTGCCGAAGCCGCTGCCGTGAAGACAAGGGCGGCCGACGCCGCAGGCCCCGATCTAGCGCGGCTTTCGCCGGAGCGGCTGGAGGCGATGCACGACGCGGCGGCGACGGTGCTCGAATGCGAGCAGGCACTCGCCAAATCCGGCATGAGCGTCGTCTCGGAGGTTCTGCGCGGGCAGGGCGACTTCGTCACCTGGGAGCGCTACCCGAAGGGCGACATCGTCGATGCCGAGACGCACAGCCAGTATTTCTATCATGCCCATGCGGCCGAAGAGATGACCGAGGGCGAGAATGGGCACTTCCATCTCTTCGTGCGTCCGGCGGAAATCGCGCCGGGCCTTGAGCCTTGGGACCTGCCCGGCGCCGTCGTGCCGCAGGATGAGCGCGCGCGCTTCGCTCATATCGGAGCAATCAGCGTCGACAGCCACGGCCGCCCCTTGCGGATCTTCACCACCAACCGCTGGGTCACCAACGAGACGCTCTATCGCGCCGCCGACGTCATCGACCTGATCGACCATTTCGCCATTCGCCTGGCGCATCCCAACTGGGCGGTGAGCCAGTGGCTCAACGCCATGGTCGTGCTCTACAAGCCGCAGCTGGAGAGCCTCCTGCGCCGTCGTGACGCGGTGCTGAACGAATGGGGCGCGGCGCATCCGGGCGAGGACATGCTGGAAGACCGCCGGTTACAGAACATCGGCGAGATGGTGATCGGCCATGCGCAGCAGATTGCCGCGATCGAGGCGGTCTTGCCGGCCGGAGCGTAGAGGCCGCGGGCCGGAGCGCCGGCGCGTGAACGCCAGGTCCGGCCCATTCATCAGCCCAAGGCTGGGTCTTCCCCGGCGTCCAGCGCCGCGCGGATGGCGACCGCCAGTTCCGCCTGATTGTACGGCTTGCCAAGCAGGTTGGCCTTCAGCCGAGTCCACTCGCCGCGGCTGCTCTGGGAGTGTTCTTCATGCTTGGGGGTGAAGCCGCTGGTGAGCAGCGCCCTCAGCCCGGGATGGATATCCCGGGCGAGCGTGGTCAGCTTGTAACCGTCGATGCCGCCCGGCATCACCACGTCGCTGAACAGCAGGTCGATGTCGTCGTGCTGCCTGAGCAGCCGCAGGGCCTGTGATCCATCGCTGGCGTGCCGGACCGTGTAACCCAGACGCTCAAGAACGGCTGCGGCGATGGCGATCAGGCCCGGCTCGTCATCGACAACCAGGATTGTTTCGTGGCCGCGCGGGAGTGGGGCGTGCGTATCCTCCGCCGGCGTCTCCGTGACCTCGCCCAGGCGGGCGCGGGGGAGGAACAGGCGGATCGTGGTTCCCTCGCCGATCTCGGAATAGATCTTCATGTGCCCGCCCGAGCGCTTGACGAAGCCATAGACCATCGCCAGCCCGAGACCGGTGCTCGTGCCGCGGGGCTTGGTCGTGAAAAACGGCTCAAACCCCTTCGCCTTCACGTGCTCGGACATGCCGCAGCCGGTGTCGCTGACGGAAATCATGACGAACTCGCCAGCCTGGCTTTGCGAATTGTGCGAGGCGCAAGCCTCGTCCAGCCACTTGTTGGCGGTCTCGATGATCAGCGACCCGCCTTCAGGCATTGCGTCTCGGGCGTTCAGCGCAAGGTTGAGAATGGTCTCCTCGAAGCCGCCCGGGTCGATTTCCACAGGCCACAGCGGATCGGTCAGAGCGAGCTCCACGTCGATCGACGCGGTGAGCGAACGTTGCAACAACTCGTCGAAACCGCGAATGATGTCATTGAGATGGTGCAGGCCGGAGACCGGATTTTCACCCTGCGAGAACACCATCAGCTTGCGCGTGATCTCAGCGCCGCGCGTCGTGCCCGCCAGCGCGCTGTCGATGAGCTTCACGGCCGGGCTGTTCTCGTCGATCTCCAGGCGGAGGATCTCGAGGTTGCCCATGATGATGCCGAGAATGTTGTTGAAGTCATGCGCGATGCCGCCGGTCAAAAGGCCCATGGCATCCATTTTCTGGGCGCGCAGCAATTGCTCCTGCAAGGCCTTGATCTCGGTGGCGTCGGTCAGCGCGCCCAGATACGATCCGTCCTCCCCTGTGTCGATTGCACCGACCCTCATCTGCACCGGGAAGGCATCGCCGTTCTTGCGCAGTCCGATGGCGTCGATGGGCCTGCCGGCGACCTTCGGATCGGCCGTCTGGAACAGATGCTTCAGTTCGGCATCGCGGTCACCGGGCAGCCCGTCGGCGAGCAGGGTGGATACGTTGCGGCCCACCGCGTCGGCCGCGTTCCAGCCGAATATGGCCTCCGCACCGGCGTTGAAGGTTTCGATCGTGCCTTCACTGGAGTAGATCACGAGCCCGATGGGGAAGTTCTCGAAGGCCGAACGGAAGCGTCTTTCGCTGCGTTCCAGTTCGGCCGTGCGGCGCCTGATGGTCTCGTCGAGGACCCGCGCCTGCTCGATGAACCGGATCTGAGGCTCGATGTCGGGGCTGATGTTCTTCGCAAAGATCGCCAGCCCGCGGACGGTGCCGCCGGCGTCGCGCAAGGGCATGATCTCCCGTTTCAGCCAGGTTCGTGTCGCCTCCGTCTGATCAACATCGTCATCGTAGCTGACGATCGCCTCGCCATCGAGCGCGCGCCGATGCAGCGCCTTCCCGTGTTCGGGGATCTCGGGAGACAACTCGTAGTGCGAGACGCCAACATAATCCTGGTGTTCCAGCCCGTGGTCCGACAGCCACTGATTGCTCGCGGCCATGTAGCGCATGTCTGAATCGAAGAGAGCGACGGACTCTGGAAATATACTTAGTAGATATCGCAGTTGCGGGATGTCGAAATTCAATGACTCATAGTCGAGCCATCTGTCGGTCCAGCTAAATGTTTGCGGAGCGTTTGCGTTGTGGGGCAAGAGAGTCTCAATGTATGGTGACAGATCCCGCGAGTTTTCAGTATATAAGCAATATATATTCACATTTTGTGAATCCAATTCGTCGGAAAACTTGTAGAATAACGTATATCGACCATCCTCAAGGATATGTGCGTTGATCCCGCGCGTCAGACGGCGTCGCGCGTGGTGTAACGCGATTTGGTCACGGGTGATCCGGACCACGCCGCGTCGCTCTTCTCAGATCATTGTGGAGGCACACGATCATGCACGAGACCCCCGGCGTGTTCATCGCGCGCCGTGTGGCGGACGACATGACAGCGCCAGGGCACTCGGCAGGGTTTTGTTTGCGTTGCACCGTGACTGTCCTCCGAGCGGACAGGTATTTGGTATACCAGGAGCCGGGATTGAACGTTGTGGAGAGAGCAGAACTTAAAAAAGGGAAATTTAAACAACCATTTAAATGTGTGGCTACATGAAAAAGAAGGAAGTTGGCAGCTTTATATTTTGATATTGCGTTGGAAATACAGATTATTTGGTGCGAGAAACAAAGAGTGGGATTGTATCCAATTTAATTAGATTTGTAAAAAACAGTCGATGACTCTAGGTATATTTTCGAGCGGTATCAGGCTTGGTTGTTGCGACATTAAAAACTTAAAAATATTGGCATGATAATCGATTTTATTCGAGATCGTTGTTTGTATGGTATCTTATGAATTGCCTCAATGCGTAGTTGTCCATAGGCGTGTTCGAAAAAAATACAAAGCGGACTTTCGTTATTTACTTGAGGTTAATTCCGCGTCGGCATGATCCGGCGAATAAAAGCAATAGAACGATATCCCTAGAGTGGAGACGCACGATGAACTTCCGACTTTTGATGATGCCGCTCGCCGCAGCGGCAATGGGACTGGCCGTCTGTTCGGCCAGCGCCAATGAATTTGCACCGCAGCTGACCGAACTGGCGAACGGCGACATCGCCGCAATTGCCCAGTCGGCCGAAGTTGTTGCCGCGGTGAAGGCCCAGAATGCGGAAACCTCCGGCTATGACCAGGCAAAGATCGACGCGCTCGACAAGCAGTGGCGCGCCGAGGTTGGCGCGTCCGATCAGCCGCTGATCAGCGCCACGCTGGCCAAGCCCGCGTCCGTATTCCTCGCCGGCAAGCGCGAGGCCAGCGGCGGGCTGTTTTCCGAGATCTTTGTCACCGACGCCAAGGGCCTGAACGTCGCCCAGAGTGACGTGACCTCCGACTACTGGCAGGGCGATGAAGCCAAATGGCAGAAATCGTTCCCCATGGGCGCCGGCGCGATCCATCTGGGTGACGTCGAGCAGGATGAATCGACCCAAGCCTATCAGAGCCAGGTGAGCATGACCGTTACGGATCCGGATTCCGGCGAGCCGATCGGTGCAATCACCGTTGGTGTCAACGTCGAACTCTTGAACTGAACAAAGGGAGGGCGGAGGTCATGAAGATGCCGAAAGCACTTAAGAACGATGCAAAGGGGAATGGCAGCAGCCCAAGGCGTACGTCGATACGCTTCAAGATCACGGGCTATGCCTTCCTGTGCTTGTTCGCTGGTTTCCTCGTGGCCTCCGGCCTCGCCTTCTGGTCGTCGAATAAACATGCGGCCCACGATATCGAAATCGCGCAGCGACAGGTGATTAGCCTCGCCGCCGGCCAGATTTCGGGCGGTGTGCGCTTCAAGAAAGCCGACGCAATCGACGCACTGTTCGCCAGCCTGCGAGATGACGTGAATTTTGAAGGCGCCTACTTCATTGCGCTTGACAACGACGGTGCGGTGATCTCGCAGTTGGCTGTCATCGAGGCGCAGGCCGAACACGCCATGAAGTTCGCCAAGGCGGCACTCGTAGAGAAAACAATTATTTTCTCGGGCGCGACGGACCTTCAGGTCGCTGCCGCACCGGTCTTCTTTGGAAAATCCGAAGAGCCGATCGGTTCTGTCGCCTTCGTCCGCGACTACACGGAGTTCTTTTCGAGCCTTCGCCAGGAATCGATCATCATCTTCGTCGTAACGATGGTTCTTGGCGGCGTCTTCCTGGTGGCCTTCAACATCCTTGTCGGGCGCTCCGTGACGTCACCGATCCGTGGCCTGACCGATGCGATGAAGCGGCTTGCCGATGGTGACACCGGGCTTGAACTCGACAGCGGCAAGCGCAACGACGAACTCAGCGACATGATGGGCGCCGTCGCCGTCTTCCGCGACAACGCGATCGAACGCTCCCGTCTTGCATCGGAGAGTGAAATCGAGCAGGCAGCCCGTCAGAAGCGCCAGCAGACCGTCGACAGCCTGATCGGCACCTTCCGCACGGAAATTCGCGAACTGCTGGACGCCGTCGGCGCCAATGCCGACAACATGCAGGAAACCGCGCGCACCCTGACCGGCATTGCCAATGAGACGTCCGGGCAGGCTGCCGGCGCCAAGTCGGCCTCCGAGGAAGCTTCCAGCAACGTGCAGACCGTGGCCGCGGCCGCGGAAGAACTGGCGGCCTCGATCGAGGAAATTTCCCGTCAGGTCACCACGACCACTGACATCGTTGGCCAGGCGACCGCGAATGCTGCCGCTACGGACTCCAAGATTGGCGGCCTCGCCACAGCAGCCTCCAAGATCGGCGACGTGGTCAGCCTGATTCAGGCGATTGCTGAACAGACCAACCTGCTGGCTCTCAACGCTACGATCGAGGCGGCACGTGCCGGTGAGGCCGGCAAAGGCTTCGCGGTTGTTGCTTCCGAAGTGAAGGAACTGGCGACGCAGACTTCCAAGGCGACCGAAGAAATCGGGTCGCAGGTTGCTGCAATCCAGGCGTCGACTGAAGAGGCTGTGGAAGCTATCCGCCTGATCACCGAGACGATGGACAAGGTCAACGAGTACACGTCGTCTATTTCGGCGGCCGTCACCGAGCAGGGGGCCGCCACCACGGAGATCTCGCGCAACGTCCAGGAAGCCGCGGCCGGTACACAGTCGGTGGTCGCGAACATGAACCATGTCACCGGCGCGGTCAGCGAGACGATGGAGTCGGCCAATCAGGTTCTGGTTGCCTCCGGCGAGGTCAACGAACAGAGCGGCAAGCTGCGCCTGACCGTCGACAGCTTCCTTGAGCGGGTCGCCGCCGCCTGACGTCTGTCAGCAGGCAGTCTTCAAGGACTGCGTTCAATACAAAATGGCCGCTCCGGATATCCGAAGCGGCCAAGGGCCCGCCCGGGAAACCGGAGCGGGCTCTTTTCGTTGAGGTCCGTCAGGCGGCGGGCAGGCGCGGGTCAGGCGAGGAGCTGCCTGGAATGCGCCGCCCAGATCTCCTCGATCCGCTGTGTCAGCGTCGCGGGATCAAAGGGCTTGGTCACCACGCCGACGGCGCCGGTGTCCATCAGCCAGGCGATCTCATGGGCCTGGGCCTTGGCGGTGATGAAGATCGCGGGAATGTTCATTGTTTCCGGGCGGAGACGGAGCTCGGCAAGGGTTTCGGGACCCGTCAGGCCCGGCATCATCACATCGAGCAGGATCAGATCAGGGGATTCGTGCGCGGCCTTTTCGAGCGCTTCGGCGCCCGATGCATAGGACACCACATCGTAGTTGCCGATTGCCGAGAGGATGATGGAAACGACCTCACGAATATCCGGCTCGTCGTCCGCGTAGACAATCTTCCTGAGTTGCGGCATCTGTGCTTCCTCTCGCGATCCGGTTTGGCTGCGGGTCATGTTGCTGGGGGTCACGAGGCCCGTTTCCGGTCTTCTTGGGGGACTGGATGTGGTCTTTCGTTTCCGTCAGATCGACGTTGAATGTGGTTCCCTTGCCTTCTTGCGTCACGAAGTGGATGGAGCCGCCGTGCATGTCGACGATCGCCTTGGCGATGCTGAGCCCCAAACCCGTGCCACCGCGCGATCGGCCGTCGGACGCGTCGCTCTGAGTGAATTTTTCGAACAACTGGCTGTGAAACGCGGGCGGAATGCCGGGACCATCGTCGGACACCGAGATGCGGATCGCGCCATCAAGGCGTTTGGTGCTGACGCGCACCGTTCCGCCGTCAGGCGAGAACTTCACCGCGTTCGACATCAGGTTGGCCATCACCTGGACGAGCCGTCCCTTGTCGGCGAGCAGCAAGGCCGACAGCGCGGCGCCGGTGCGCTTGATACGGATGTCGCGATCCTCCCCATAGTGTTGGCAGGAGGCAATCGCCTCGTCGAGGAAGGCGTTGAGGTTGACCGGCTTCATCTTGAACCCGACGGTGCCGGATTCGATTTTCGCCATGTCGAGAATGTCGTTGATCAATAGGATCAGCCGGTCGCAATTGTTCGCCGCAAGCGTCAGCATCTTTGCGGCCTTTTCCGGCAACGGGCCGAAGGCGCCGCTTTGCAGGATGCCCAGAGACCCCTTGATCGACGTGACAGGCGTGCGCAATTCGTGGCTGACTGTGGAGACGAACTCTTGCTTGATCCGTTCCACCTTCTTGGATTCGGTGATGTCGCGGAACGTGCTGATGTAGTTGGTGACCTCGCCGGTGTCGCTGGTCAGTTCCGTGGTGGTCATCCACGCGGGGAAGATCTCGCCGTTCTTGCGCGCGTCCCAGACCTCGCCTGACCAGATGCCGTTTTCGGTCAGGCTTTCCCAGATGGTGGCGAAAAAATCGTGGTCGAGGCTCTCGGTGCGGCTGATCCGCCGCGTCTGTCCGATCACGTCATGGGCCCCGAAACCGGTGATCCGAGTGTAGGCGGGGTTCACCTGCACCACCTTGTTCTCGGAATCCGTGATGACGATGGCATCACCGATGTTCTCGAACACGCTCTGCGCCTGAAGCGATTTCTGCATCAGCGTCTTTTCCGCCGAGACGTCGCGCATCAGCATTGTATAGCTGTCGGCGCCGTCGAAGACGTAACGGCTTATGATCAGTTCGATGGGGAACAATCGTCCGTCCTTGCGCACCGCATCGATGTTGAGCTGGAATTCCAGCCGCTCATCGGCGGGACGGGACCTGCAGTCCTCCATGAGGGCCGTGAACGGCAGTCGGCTCGGCGTGTCCATCAGAATGCAGATATTGTTGCCGATCACATCCTCCGCCGCGTGGCCGAAGATCCATTCCGCCGGGGCGTTGAACTCCAGGATGGTTCCATCCGCCTCGAAGGTGGTGACCGCGAGCGCCACATTGTCGAAGATCGATCGCATGCGCCGTTCGCTGAACTTGACCTCGTCATAGTAGCTCTTCAGCCGCGCCGACATCCCGTTGAACGCGCGGATGGTGTCGGCGATTTCGGCATCGCCGCTGACGGGAACCTGTTCTCCCGAGCCGCCATCGGCGATTCTGCTGCTGGTTGCGCGCAGGGTCTGCAATTGGCGCGTCAGGTGGCTGCCGAAGACATAGGCGAAGACGATTGTCACGAAAATGCCGATCCCCGCGATGATCATGAATTCCATGACCGAGGACGAAATCATCGTGTTGATGAAGGCGGTGCTCACGCCAAGTTCCGCCCGGCCCACCGTCAGGCCGTTCTCGACAATCGGCGCGGAGGTTTCAAAGATGTCGTCGTCCCGTGTCCGGACCGTGCGGTCGGCCACAAAGGCCTGGCCGGGCACGTCACGCAAGTCGATCGCGATCAGGATATTGCCATCGACGTCCTTGAGCCGCGCATAGATCACACCCTTCTCGGTGGCCACTTCGTCGAGGGCCGTCTGCATCAGAGAGTGTTTTCTGAACACCACCGCATTGCCCGAGATCACGGCGAACGCACGGGCAAGCGTCTGGGCGCGCTGCTGCAGCGACTCCTCGTTCGAACTGCGTAAAATGTCGATGCTGCCCAAGACCAGGCTCAGCAGGAGCACGCCTTCAATGGCGGCAATTCCCAAAATGGTCTTCAATCGAAAGGACATGGTTCCAGCATCTCAGGGTGGGCATGGTTCGCGTGCCGCCGACGGTGCGGTGCGACTGTCTCGGGTCGTATATGGCACCCCTCCCGGAACGTTTCGACCACGATGTATTCCATGGTCGGATCGTCGTTAGTCGGAAGAAAATAGCGCATATATTGATGTTTATGCGTAACTATATGTCCATATATTACATGCCTGTATGGAAATTATATTCAAACTTTGTGAACATATTCTCCAGTTGCGGTTTCAGAGTGTCAAAAACATGCGGATATCTCAGAGAGAGTGCTCCGGCGAGATCATCCGAGGCGCTCAAACCTTCAGGGTCTCGATCGTCGCGCACAGGTGTTCCACAAGCGCCTGAATCCGCTCGGATACGCCGGGAGCAGTCTTCGGGAGGGCGGACGCTCTCGCGACGGTGGATGCGCCGGCGGGGAGTCCGGAATGGCGGGGAAGCACGGCGTCGATGCTCACCTCGAGTTCGGAGGCGATGGTGCTTATCTCGGGGAACCCGAATGTGCCGCCGCGCCCGGCCAGTCTGTGGGCGAGGGTCTGGATGGCGCTCAGGGCGGCGCCGCGGGCTTCGTCGTTTTGTTCGTGATGAGCCGTTGCGCCGAGCGCGCGCAGCGTCCTGGCGTCCGCGATCGCCTGCTGCCTGAAGGCGAGCGCGAGCTTGCGCAGTGGATCCTCAAGGGCAGTCGACGTCTGCGAGCCGGTCATGACGTTTCCCTGTTGTGGCGGGAGCGGGTGCGGCTGGCGGCCCGTGGTTGAGGCGACCGCGCCCGCCGCCGCTTGATTGTCTTGTTGTAAGCATCGTATGCGATTTCATATTAACAATATGCTTATCGCACTTTCAAAAGGGGCGATTTGCCGAAAATTAATCTGCAATACTACGTGTATTGTAATAAAAATACTTGAAAGTTGTTATAATAAAGTCCGGAGTTTCTTAAGGTCCGGCGCGGGCTGCGATGCAGGTGTCGGCGCGGGGAGCCCGTCGAGCCACACAGCGCCCATTGATGCGCCCCGGGTTGTCATTCCGCATGAAAGGTATTCGGTACGAATGATGTCCTGTGCCGTTGCTGTTGAGTGTCGGTCTAAACTACGTATTTGTGTATTGTTGTAATGTTTAAAGTGCCAATGCTGTATATGAAACATAGTAAAAATTCGAAAACAACCATAATTTAACGATTCCGAGTTTATGTAGTGATGGTAGATCGATGATTCAGGGGGAAAGATGGCAACGGCGTTGCCTGTTGCTGGAGTGTGGAACGTCATTGTTTGTCGCCTAAGAGCGAGGGTGTTCCGGACGGAAGATGGAATTGGAGTGGCGTTGTGAGCGCACAAGAGAAAATTCTGATCGCCGATGACGATATGTTGCTTGTCTCGTTGCTCGAGCACAAGTTGCGCCAGAAGGGGTACGACGTTGTAAGCGTCTACGACGGCCAGTCGACCCTGGATCAGGTTGCGACCTTCATCCCGGACCTGCTGATCCTCGATGGCATGATGCCGCACCTCGACGGGTTTCAGGTCCTGCGTGAACTGAAGGCGGACGATCGCTGGGCGACGATACCGGTGTTCATGCTCACCGCGCGCAGGATGGAGAACGACGTCGTGGAAGGCCTGTCGCTTGGCGCGGCGGACTATCTCGTGAAGCCATTTTCGCCGGACGAACTCGTCGCGCGCATCGCGCGTGCTCTGAACAGCGGCGACGCCAAGGGAAATGGCCGGGCGGCCGCCGTCTGAGGGGCTCCGCTCGGTTATTCAGTCTGGCGGCTCGGCCGCGGTGGATCGGTTCCGTTTCCATGCCGCCAACGGCTCTGTCATGTTTGCCGCAGCATGATCCTCGTCAGGCGCCTGCCGGCGAGGCCCGCGTGTGGGCGCCGCCGGTTGTAACAGTCCATTCAGGAACCGATGCCGCCGCGCGCCTCGCCGCCGGTGTGATGGACACCGAAGCAGGATGCGATCTCCTGTCGGAAGGCCCGCCATGCAACGAAGGCATCAAGGCGGCCGGCATCCAAGGTGTTCTCGGCCAGTCGAGGGCGCTGCCGGCTTCACGTGCGTGAGGACCGCGCCGGCCCGCGCCGGGCGACAGGGCCGGCGTCTCGCTCTTCATCGGACGCCCAGTCCGACGCCGGCTGCGAACAATGGCGCGGGAACCCACGCTCCAGCCCACATGACCTTTCCCGCCCGGGAGCGCGCCAGGCCGCACAGCACGAACTCGGTCGAATGGCGGGATCAAGCGGCGCACCGGAGTGGCCGGCATCTTGTCCAGACAAGCATGCGCGATGATCCCCTCACCAGCTTGCCTGCCATGGCGCGCTGACCGGCCCGCCGCAGAGCGCGGCCGTCGACCGTCAGCCACGCCACGGGACACGAACAATCTCCAACCCAAGCCGGAGGCACGTGGCGGGGAGGCATCAAAAAGAACGCCGATGACGGTTCAGTGATCGTCACTGGCGTCGAATCGTGTCTCCAATCTTTCGATGCGAGCATGGAGCTGCGCGATATAGATATGCGCCTTTTCCAGCTCATTCAGGATGCCGCCGACCTTTCGGCTAATGTTGAACGGAGCGTCCTCCGGCGTCGGACCGACGTTTGGCAGGTGCCGGTTGGCCCACATCGCGGCCGCTTGCTGTTCGATCGTCGGCAACGCATAGCCGGCGTCAAAGACACGGTCGCAGCCACCGCTGCAGCTTCCCGATGTTGTGATCTCGCCATCAATCGTCAGGTTCCCGTCGGCATCGAGGGCGAGTTCCTGGTTGTCGCCGTCGACGATGTTGATGCGGTACTCGCCGGAGATGTTGTTGGTGTCGATCGACAGGCCGTTTGTCGTCATCCGGTATGCGATGCCGCCGGTTCCGGCGTTGTTCAGCTCAAGCATCGTCAGGAAGTCGGAGCCAGTGCCCAGATCGCCGACAAGAAGTTTCGCGGTGCCGTCGCTCCGCTCGACATTCAGAGCAGCATCGGGAGACGACGAGCCAATGCCGACGTCGCCATCCACATCGATGAAGATGGAACTGCTCGGCGCGCCGGGACGAATGCGCAGCGGCAGCGTGCTGCCGTTGCTGACATCGCGGACGAAAAAGTTCGTCTCGTTGCCCGCCACGTCCCAGGTCTGTGGCGCGAAGCCGGCAGTCCCGTCCTGCTGAAGACGCACGGTGGCGGTGTCGCCGTCAACGATATGCAGCTCCGTCGATGGCGTGGAGGTGCGGTTGCCGATGCGGCCGCCATCATCGACGTAAAGCGAGTGCGAGCGCGCGTTCGCCTCGATCGTGAACGGCGTGCGGCCGCCGCTAATGTCGTCGATGGAGAATTTTGACGTGCCGCCGTTGGCGCTGTCGTTGATGGTGATCTGCCAGTCATTCCTGGGGAAGCTCGCTGCGGTGCTCGTGTCGTCAAACTTGATGCGCAGGTTGTTTTCCTTCAGCCGGATCGTGTCGAAACCGAAGCTTTCGCCGTTGACGCAGTCAAAACCGATGCAGGCGCTGCCATCGACGATGAGATCGTCGAGGATGACGAAATCCGCCAGCGCCTGGCTGGCTGCGAACAGGGTGCCGATGCTGACGATAGTGGCGCCGGCCTTCCCGAAGTGTTTGAAATCACTCATATCAAAATTCCTTCCGGTCAGAGTCCAGGCCCTATTTTTCCTCTGGAATATCCTCGTGTTTCACGATGACGCCGTCCTTGACGATGAACGCGCCGCTCGTGGAAACACCCACGAGGCGTTCCTTGGCGATGTCGCCACGGCCGTTGTCCAGCGCGGTCCGGATCGGCGCGACCTGCCGCGAGGCCGCCGTGACCCGGTAGCGATAGACGCCGTCGTCGTACTCATCGATCTTGCGAAGATCGATGGCCGGCGGCTCGCGCCCGGAGAACTGGTCCGTGTAGAATTCATTGGGTCCGGAAATGGACAGCATCATGTTGGTGTAGGGACCCTTGGTCTCGACAATCACCGCGGTATCGGTGAACTTGATCGTTGCCTCCAGTCCCTGGGCCGAGACGACTTGTGGACTGACCGCGGCGCCAAGCCCCGCAGCCAGAATTGCCGCCAAACATGCTGAGACGCGTTTCATAATGCTTCTCCTCGACAATAAATGTTTCATACGACGCGCGGCGCGACCTTGGCGCGGACAGCAAGACAACGTCCGGTGAACCGGACCGCGCCCATTGGGGCCATCGCCGATTGTTGTCACCGCGCAAGGGGCGGCCGGTTTGAGGCGTCGCAACGACGCGGTGACGCACGGCTCAAACCGCGTGAGAGCGCAGCGGCCCGATGCGCGCGCGACCCCGCGGCGTCAGGCAGGACATCGCGCGGGGCAAAAAACGTCCTGCCGCCGCACAGCCGGGAAACGTCCGGCCCATTTTCGAAAGCGGCTGGCCGTCCCGCGGAAGGCCACTTCTCACCGGGTGCTCACTGAAACCATCGTTCCCAAGGAGGAACGCCGGACGTGCCCGATGCACAATCAATCATGCGGGTCCGATTGCGACCGCGCACGGGAAGTAAATATCCACCTCACCAGCATTGATAATTCAATGTCACAAAAATCTCTGTGATATTTGTCAATATATTCGCTACTCGCCGGCAGATTTTTCGGATGAATATTTCCATTCTGCACGGTAAGTGATGCGCCATGCCACCAACAGCACATGGATGACACCGAAAGACGTCCGACGACACAGACGTCATGGTGACCTGCGCAAGTCACCGGTTTCGCGTCGGGGCGCCGGCGGGTAACATCATGCCCGCGCCCCAGCCATTCCTCCCGTCAGTGAGCCGCTACCAGGTCACTTCGTCTCCGCAATCGCATCAAGCCGCGCATAAAGCTCGCCGATGCGTTCGTTCATTGCGGTATTCCGCTTGTGCAGCTGCTCGATGTAGATATGCGCCTTTTCCAGCTCGTTGAGCATCCGTGTCAGCTTGACGGTCACATTGAGCGGCTCGCCGGCCCGCGTCGGGCCGACAGCCGGAAGATGCTTCTTGGCCCACATTTCGCGCGCGTGGTCCTCGATGGAGGGGACCGTATAGGCTTCCTGGTCGAAGACCAGATCGCAAGGCGTTCCTGCGTTACAGCTACCGGCCGTGCCTGTGACGAGGCCGCCATCGATCGTCAGGTTGCCGTCGGTGTCCAGAGTCAGCTCCTGATTGTCACCATCCACCAGGTTGATGCGATACTGGCCGCCGATATTGTTGGTGTCGATGGACAGGCCATTGGTGGTCATCCGGTAGGCAATGCCGCCGGTACCGGCATTGGTCATCGAGAACATGGTCCGGAATGTCGCATCGGTATTCGTTTCTTCGACGAGCAGGCTCGCAACGCCGGTCGAGGACTGGATGTGGGCTGCGCCACCATTGACGTGCAGCTTCGAATCCGGGCTGCCGGTGCCGAGGCCGATATCGCCATCGGCGGCGACGAACAGGCTGTTCTCCGGCGCACCCGGCTTGATCTTGAAGGACAGCCTGCTGCCGTTGGTCACGTCGCGGACGAAGAAATTCGCCTCGTTGCCGGCGATATCCCAGGTTTGCGGCGTGAAGCCCGAACTGCCGTCCTGTTGCAGCCGGATCGTTGGCGAGTCACCGTCCACGACGTGCAACTCCACAACTGGTGCCCCAGTGCCGAGGCCCACCCGGCCACCGTCATCGACAAAGAGCGCGTTGGTCGGCGCGTTCGCCTCAATGGTGAACGGCGTCTTGCCGTTTGTGATGTCGTCGATGGAGAACTTGTTGGCGCCGCCGTTGCCGCTGTCGTTGGCGGTCAGCTGCCAGTCGTTGAACGGGAAGCTACCCGAATTACTGGTGTCATCAAATTTGATGCGGGTGTTGTTTTCCTTCAGTCTGATCGTGTCGAAACCAAAGTTTTCTCCGTTGACGCAGTCCATGCCGACGCAGAGGCTGAAGGTGATGATCACGTCATCATTGTGAACGATGTCCGCCTTGGCGCCACCGGCAATCAGCGTCGCTCCGAGACAGAGTGCGGCAATCTTCGACGTCCGGAATGTCTTGAAATTTGTCATGATCTAATTCTCCACCTGAGCCCAGGTCTCAATTTTCGGTCTCAGCCGTGGGCTGAACGATCGCACCGCCTTTGACGATGAAGGTGCCGCTGCTGGACGCCCCCACCAGGGTTTCCGTATTTTCCTGCGCGCCGCGACCGTTGTCGATGGGCGTCCGCACGGGCGCGCGTTCGGTGCTGGCGGCCGTCAACTGGTAATTGTAGACGCCATCATCCACGACACCGAGTTTGCGAAGATTGATCGTGGGAGCGCCCTTCTTGGAGAAGACCGTTGCATTGAAGCCGTTCGGTCCGGTGACCGTGAGCTGGTAGTTTGTGAAACCGGCCGGCGCGCCGAATGCCACCGTTGCGCCAGAAAAATTACCTTTCGCGCTAAATCCCTGCGCCATGCCGGAGCTCGCAAAGCCCATCAACAGGCATGCGGTCAAACCGACTGCAATGCGTTGTCCATTCAAATATCGAGTCATCGTCCCCATTCTCCAAAACACAGTCACCCGTCCCCTCATCGCGAGGCCCTGGGTCGATCGGCGGGACCGTGCATGCGCACTTGTCCCACTCGGAAATTACGTTACGGGATGCACATTAAACAATGATGCTTGGCATGCCAATGGCAATTGTCGCTTTGAGAGGCCTGTCTGCCGCAAATCACAGGATACTGATCGCCAGGCCGGGCTCTTGAAAACTCTATAAAATATGAATTTAACGAACCTCTGCGGCCACGCCTTCCCGGTCCGGATCGGGCTGAGCCGGGCGCTTGCCTTGTTCCGCTATTGTTCCTGATTAAGGACGCCGGATTCACGCGCGCTCCGCCACCGCGCGCTTGCCAGTTTCTGGGCCTCATTGATCTGCTGTGACGTCATGCGCGGGCCGATCGCATCACGAACCCGCACAGCGTCTTGCTGGCCGCTGGCGGCCGCAACGTTGATCCACATGTAGCCCAGCACAAAATCCTGCGGCACCCCGCGTCCGGTCAGGTAGAGCAGGCCGAGGTTGGTCATCGCGGACACGAGCCCGCTCTCCGCGGACTTGCGATACCAATCACCGGCCTGGCGCAGGTCCGGCGCGCCGGTGAGCCCTTGGGCGAGCACATGCGCCAGCATGAACTGACTGACGGGATCGCCGTGAGAGGCGGCGGCCCGTGTCGCGGCCAATTCCGCTGCGGGATCGCCCGTCGACAGCGGCGGCGCCAGGCGATGGTCGTAGACCAGCCCGATTTCCGCAAGCACATCATCGAGTTGAACAGTGACCTTTCGGCCCGCGAGGCGATAGAGTTCAATGGCTGCCGCGTCGTCCTGCCGAATGCCAAAGCCGTTGTCATACATCACGCCGAGATTGCGGATCGCTTGCGGCAGGCCCTGTTCCGCGGCCTTCCTGAACCAGTCGACGGCCGATGCATAATCCTGCGCGACGCCTTCGCCCTTGGTGTACATCCGGCCCAAGTTGTTCTGAGCCCGCGCCGATCCCTGCTGGGCAGCGGCCCGATACAGCTCCAGCGCCTTGCCAAGGTCCCGCGGCACTCCGGCCCCGGTATAGTAGAGCACGCCGAGGCTCGCCTGCGCCTCGGCCAGGCCCTGACTAGCGGCACGCTCATACCATTTGGCGGCTTCGCGCGGATCCTTGTCCACCCCGATGCCATTGTCGTAGGCGGTCGCGAGATCGAACTGATGCTCGGCCGCGCCCTGCTCGGCGGCCTTGCGGAAATAGGCAAGGGCCGCAACCTGATCCTGCGGTACGCCGAATCCCCCCGCCAGCAGCCTCGCAAGGCCATTCTGGGCGGCCGCATCGCCCTGATCCGCGGCCTTGCGGTACCACGCTGCGGCTGCCGCGTAATTCTGCGGCACCCCAAGTCCGCGATCGTAGAGTCCCGCCAACGCCGACTGCGCGTCCGCGAGTCCCTGTTCGGCAAGGGGTGTCAGCAAACTCAGCGCGGCCGCATGGTGTCCGCGCTCCAAAGCCGTGTGCGCCCTTGTCAGCGCCTCCATTCGCGCCATCGGGTCCGCCGTGGACGCCGAAGGCGCCCCCCGGCTGTCTGATCAACCGCTTCCCCCGCAAGGGCCGGCGCGCCCCAAAGCAGCGCGCCACCCAGAACGAGCGCGCGTGCGGCACGCTGCAAACCGCGCCCACGCGAAACCGGGTAGAAATTGAAGGTTTCTGTCGTCATTTTCTGAACGCGTGGGGCGTGGGAGATCATTGCGCGCCGTCGGCTGAGGACGGTTCCCAATCCCGCGCAAGCGCCTGAGCCTGAGAGACCTGTTCCGGCGTCATCAGCTTGGCGAAGAGCGCGCGCGACTTGATGGCTTCTTCATCGCCTGTCGCCGCCGCCAGATTGACCCATTTGTGAGCCTGGACATAGTCCTGCGGCACGCCGTCTCCACGGGCGTACTTGAGCCCGAGTTGAAGCTGCGCAAAAGCATCGCCCTGTCGCGCGGCCCTGGAAAGAAGATCCACCGCCTTCCCGGCATCCACGGCAACGCCCGCGCCTTCCGAGTAGATCTGCCCGAGCCGGCCCTGCGCGGCGGCAAGCCCGTCCGCCGCCGCCTTTTCAAGCCATGCGCGGGCAGCGTCCTCACCGCTCAGAGCGGCCTGGTAAACGAGATCAGCCGCTTCCGCCGAATCCCCGATGTCCACCTGTCCTTCTGCATAGAGCATTCCGAGCCGGACTTGCGCCGGCTCGTTGCCCGCTTTCGCCGCGGCACGATACCAATGCGCCGCCTGCTGGACATCCTGTGCGACACCGCGCCCCTTTTCATAAAATACGGCCAGGGCCGCCTGGGCGCGGGGCAGGCCGCCTTCCGCCGCCTGCGCGTACCACGTGGCGGCCTTGGCATCATCCGCAGGCACGCCATCGCCGGTCGCGTACATATAGCCCAATGTGCTCTGCGCGCCCGCGTCGCCACTGTCGGCCGCCGCGGACAGCCATTTCACCGCCTTCTCGGCGTTGCGGCCAACGCCTTCTCCCTTGAGATAGAGCCCGCCCACCAATCGCTGCGCGTCGACAACACCGGATTCGGCGGCGGCCTCGTACCACTTCGCGGCCGCGGCCATATCCTTGGGCACGCCCGATCCGGCTTCAAAGTTTCGCGCCAGGAAATATTGCGCCTTCGGGTAGCCACCTTCCGCCGCCCGGGTCATCCAATGGATGGCTTCTTCATCATCCTTTTCGACTCCCAGCCCGGAGGCGTAGATCACCGCGAGCTGGTACTGCGCCAGCACCAGGTCCTGGCGGGCCGCAGCCTGCAGCCAGCTCAGGGCGGCGATCGGGTTCGCCTCGACGCCGAGGCCCTGGCGGTAGAGCAAGCCGATATGGTATTGCGCCACCGCGTTGCCCTTTTCCGCGGCCTTGAGAAACCACTTGGCGGCCGTCTCGGCGTCTTTCTCGACGCCCGCCCCGTGCAGATAGAACTTGGCCAAAAGCGTCTGCGCTTCGACGTTTTTCTGCTCGGCGGCCTTGAGAAGCCATTCCGCGGCCGCCTTGTAATCCGTCTCTGTGCCCTTGCCTTCGGCGTACATGTGCCCGAGCCGGAACTGCGCCAGCGGATCTCCCTGCTCGGCGAGCGTCTTGAGGATGGCGATGGCGGTCGCATAGTCGCCCTGCTTGTACGCGGCTTCCGATTGCGCCATCTCCGGCGCCACGTCCGCCGCGCCGGACTGAGCCGCGGGCGTCCCATCGGGGGCTGAGGACTGTTGCGCAAGCGCGCCGGGTGCGGCCGCGCAGGCGAAACTCACGGCCAAAGCCATACCAATGCACCGGGAAATCCGGACTTCCTGCCACTTCATGAAAACGCCTCACACGATCCAGCCCCGGGCCCTTTTTTGGCACCCGGATTCTTGAATTCAGTTGTCATTGCCGCGGCGCCGGACGGCGCATGAACGGCGTCGCGCGCCTCGAATCCGGCTATTGCGGCGTCGATGCGCGCCTCTCGATCCGGTAATGCGATCCCGCCGGAAGGCCGCCGTCGATCACCGTCCGTCCGCCATCCGCCCAGGTGACCGCGACGCTGTCGATCCGGTCGGCGTCACCGAGGCCAAAATGCGCCACGGAGGCATCGAACGACATGAAGCCGCCGCCCAACTGGATCTCACGGGTCTGGCGTTGTTCGCCATTGGGGCCGTAGCGGATCTCAACCTTGTTGCCCACGCCGAACCGGTTGCCGATGTGGTCGGAAAACGAGAAGGCGATCGCATTGCCCTCCGCCGAGTTGTTGACGAAGGCCATCACGGGTCCATTGACCGGCACAGTGATGAAATCGAGATCGCCATCGTCGTCGATGTCCAGCGACGCGGCCGCCGCGGTGATCAGGTAGTCCTCAAGCCCGAAGGGACCGGAGGCTTCCTCGAACGTCCCGTCGCCCTTGTTGCGGAAAAACAGGTTGGAGGGGCTGACCTCGTTGGGGACCCAGGTGCCGTTGACGATGTAGATGTCCTGCCAACCGTCGTTGTCGACGTCAGCCACCTTCGTGTCCCAGCTCCAGCCGCCGACACCCAGGCCCGCGGCCTCCGCGCCTTCGACGAAACTGCCGTCTTCCTGACGTGACAGCAGCACGTTGCGGCGCAGGATCTGCGGAATTGTCTCCGCCATCTCGGCCTCGGTCGGCTTGCGGAACGGCTTGAAATGCATGTCGCACAAGTGGCGCACACGGACCTGATCCGCCTGGATCAGCGCGCAGATCGCCGGGTCGCGGTTCTGGATCGCCAGATCCTTGACCAGCATCGCCTTGCACTCCGTCTGATAGTTGCCCGACAGTTCCTGGCACTTGCCGGCGAAACCGGGATTGAAGCTGTGGCCGGACTTGTACCAGGTCTTGATCGCCATGTTGGTGGCGCAGGTCGCCTTGTCCCCGTCACGCTCGACCGCATCGCAATACTGATCAAGATCGCGCATCTTGAGCGTCTTCGAGACGCCTGACGAGCGGCCCGCGATCTGCGCCACGTAGATGTCCTGACCGCCCCTGTTGCCCAGGTCCGCCGTCTTGATGCTCATCGTTGTTGTGGTCGTCATCGGCACGACGCCGTCCTGGCGGCGGATCGGCTCAAAGCCGCCCTTGCCATCGCCGTAATAAAAGATGTCGGGCTGCTCGAAATCATTGCCGACCAGCAGGTCGGGCGCGCCGTCAGCATTGATATCCGACAGCAGAATGCTCAGCGTCTCGCCCGGCAGGCCGGGCAGATCCGTGAACCGCTCGCCGGTCAGCGCGCCGTCCTCGTTGAACACAATGCGGTTGCGCGCCTCCTCGCCGGGAATGCGGCGGTACCAGCCCGCGGCCCAGTTGCCCAGCGCCGCGTCGAGATCGCCGTCGCGATCAACATCGGCGAAACTCAGCGCCAGGGACAGGGGCGCGTCCTCCCGGTTCTTCACCGGCGTCATGTTGGCGACGTCGAAGCGTCCATCCACATTGCGCAGCAGATAATTGCCCTGCTGGTAGGTGGCGAGAAACAAGTCCAGCCAGCCGTCATTGTCGACATCGACCAGCACCGCGTTGAACACCGGCATGTCGGCGATCCCGCCGATCGGAAACGGCACAGGCTCGAATTTTCCGGCGCCGTCGTTGGCGTAGAAATAGAGCCCCTTCACGGTCGAGGCGAGCACCAGGTCGATGTCGCCGTCGCGATCGAAATCGCCCGAGGCGATCGAGCGTCCTTCCCAGAACGGCGGCCACATGTCGGCGAAGGAAAACTCCACCGGCTTGTCGATGCCCAAGTGCCAGGCCTCGGTGCGCGTGAACGGCGTCTCCGCGGCCGGCGAACGCGGCTGGAACGGCCGCTGATGCAGCGCGATCCGGTTGTCGCCATCGCGCACCATGCGGAAGGGATCGAGCTCGTCGGCGTGCGCGGATCCGATCAGCGAGAACTCCCATCCGGTGAGGATCTTGAGCGCCCTCTGGGTCTGCCAGTCGTGATACTGCGAGACGCCGAAGCCGGCGAGCATGCCGACGATGGCAATCACGGCGGTGAGCATGAGCCCCGCGCGCAGCGAGATCGCGGTCGCCACGATGAAGAACGAATAGATGGAGAAGATCCCCAGCGTGAACAACAGCGCCATGACGTAGCCCGGCGCGAGACCCGCCTGAAGCAGCGCGCCCGAGGCCACGACGTCAAGGCCGATAGGCACAGGCAGGAAGGTGCCGATCACCGCCGCGCCGATAAGCCCGAAGAGGCCGAAGCCCGCGTTCTCGAGCAGGCTGGAGGGCAGCAGGGTGGCCACCAGCGCGCCGAGGAAACCGGCCAGCAACATCAGGGGCAGCGTGGTCTTGAGGATGAACCACAGGTTCCAGGCGAAATCCTTGACGAAATAGAGCACCGCCCAGAAGACGTTTTCCTGATCCGCGGCGCTGACATGCGGATCCGGGGTGACGGTGGCGCCGCGCGTGCCCGTCGCGGCCTGCAACTGCTCCTTGGGCAGGAAGCGGCAGATGATGGGGACCGCGACCAGGATCATCAGCAGCGACAGCACGATCTTCGTCACCGCCATGTAGAAGGGAAACAGCGAGAACAGCATCGTCAGGACGACGATGTTCAGCGTTGGCGAAGCGAGCATCGCCGACAGCGTCGATTCCGCCCGCGCGCCGCCCGAATAGAGCCCCCGGGCAATGGGTGCCGCGCAATTGACGCAGACCCCCAACGGCGCGCCCATCACCAGTCCGAGCGCCGAATTGGAAAAACTGCCCTTGAAACTGTGTCGTCGCAAATAGCCCAGCAGCGTCAGGAAGGCGGCGGCGAAGAGAATGCCGAAGGTCATGCCGCGCTTGTTGGTCTTGATCCAGTTCAGCGTCGACTTGCCGATCCGCACCACGGTGGTGTCCTCGTCGCTCAGCGGGAACCAGGCTTCAAAACCGAGCGGATCCTCAAGCTGGATCGCACCGCTCATCATCGCCTTCTCGTTGAGCGCCGGATAGCGCGACTGAGTCCAGAATTGCACGGCCAGAACCGCCACCAGCATCAACGCCAGCACGAAACGTTTGCCGAACGGCCGCAACACGATCAATTCCATGATCCCCACTCCCTCAAATTCCCGTGGCCGAGACTATGTCTGCCCGCCCTTTTCCAAGCAAGCGTCAGGCGGCCACTCGCATTTGCCAATGATTGAAATATGCGAACACGTCGCTGTCCGGCACCCTGCCTTCACCATCGCCGCATTAGACGAAACGCTACGTCGGATTATCTCTCGCATCCGCGGCATCTGTGCAAAAGCGCGGACGCCGATCGCCCTCGAACAGGCGAGATGGGTCAATACATTAAATTGCCACTCAATACTGGGCCCGGGCTCGCGTTTCGGTCAACCCTGAACGTCGCGCAAAACCGCACCAGCACGCGTGATAAAAATCATTACCGCCCAGCGCGCTTGCGACCCTTCCCGGATGATTTGCGACAGGAATTCGGTTTTCGGACGCCCTGTCAAATATAACATCCGGCCCGGCCCTCGTCACCTCGCTCATCGTCTCCGAGGATCTGACGCCGGGGCGTCTGACTCGTCCTGGCGTGTTCGCGCCCAGTCGTGGCGCCATCCGGACGATGTCGTTGCTGCACGCAACTTTGCCCGCAGGTCCAAGAGGCTCAGGGACCCCGCGTCCTGCGGGGTCAGGTGCAAGGCGCGGGCATCATTGCCCGCGCGTTGTGCACCAAATCCGTGCCGGCACCGGTCGGCACCGACTGCCTAGCGCTGGGCGTAGGCCCAGACCATGATTGGAAAGCGTGGCTCATTCTCAAGCGAACAGGTCTCCGCATCATAAGGCGCTCAGCTGTCAAAGTTGGCGATCACGCAATCACGATTGCCCCAGCTGTGGCTCTCGATCCGCGTGTCCTCGAATCCGGAAGAGATGAGCAACTGCCGAAGACCGTTTTCAGTCCACCGATTGTGGTCGTCCGGAGCGCCATGCACCTTCATCAAGAACGGGACGGACATGACAAAATAGCCACCAGGCTTCAGGTGATAGAAGCAGTTCTCGATCCCTCGGCGCGGCTCCGCGATGTGCTCGAAAACCTGATCGGCGACAACGAAATCATAGCGCTCCGGGAGCCGGAAATTCGTCACGTCGACTTCCGGATATCGCGTGTGCCGATACGTGTTGAAATGGGCGGCGCCCCAGCCCATTCCGGATATTTCAAGGCAAGATTTCGCGCCGCAGTCGTGTCCCCGGAAAAAATCCATGATGTGGTCGTTCGCAACCTTGCGGCACCAGTCGTTTTTCATTCATTGCTCCTTATTTTGCACTTAAATCGGATGTGTGAATACAAACGTCATCACCCATGGAGGCGGAAACACGATACCGGCCCGTAGCTTGGCCAATTAAAGGGTAAAAGACGACCTGTAAATTGACAAACGAAGCCCCGCGCCGCATGTACATGCGGCGCTTGTCCTAACAATATGGCGTGGCACGGCATGGCGAATCGAATTCAGAGTGAGTCAGATTCGGATGGAGCGTCCGGAACGTTCGGCATTCCGCGGGCGGATGGGGTGCGCAGAGGACCATGCGATTGTGCTGCAGTATCCCAACACGACACAAACGACGATGTGAATGACCTCGTTTCTTGACCGGCTTCGTGCAAATTATACGCTTCTGGATGAAGCTTGGTATGCGGCTCAGAACCATTCATCAGTCGTGGCCAGGCTGCTGCCCAAATGGCATTACACCGTCATTGGATGGAAGAGCAGACGCAAGCCGGGTCCGCTTTTCGAGCCGGAGTGGTACCTGGAGTCGAATCCGGATGTGCGCGAGAGTGGTGTGGAGCCGCTTTATCACTATACCCGGTGGGGTGCTGCGGAGTTGCGCAACCCGAACCAGTATTTCGACGCTCAATGGTATCTTGCGACCAATCCCGACGTTGCGGCAGCGAAGATGGATCCGCTGCTTCATTATCGTCAGTTCGGTTGGAGGGAAGGGCGCAATCCCTGCCCCGATTTCGACATCAAGGCCTATCTTGCTCAAAATCCCGAGGTGGCGAAAAGCGGCATTGAACCGCTTGCGCATTTTCTCGAGCATCTCGGCCAGCCCACCGACTCAACGAGTAGCCTGAAGGATGCGCATCAGCCGCCTCTGCAACCGCAAAGAAGGCAGCCAAGGAAACACGTCGTGATGGGCCGCGGCGGACAGGCGCAGTTTGCGTCGCCATTGATCATCGGCGGGTTTCATCGCAGCGGCACGTCTCTGACGGCAAACCTGCTGCATAATGCCGGGCTCCACTTGGGGGACAACTTGCTAGGCGCTCACGAGTCCAACCCCTTTGGCCACTATGAGGACTTGGAGGTCATCGAGTTCCACAATCGGTTGCTGGCGAATGCGGGCACCGATTGGCAAACCTCGAAGATCTTCCTGCCGAGCGTCGCCACGGCCGACTGGAACTGGCTGGCGGAATACGGCATGCGCAAGTCGCGCTATCCGGCGTGGGGCGTCAAGGATCCCCGCATCTGCCTGTTCCTGCCCGAGTGGCAGCGGGTTTTTCCCGGCATGTCGATTCTCTACGTTTTCCGCCCATGCGTGCAATGTGTTCATTCATTGAAGAAGCGAGCGGCGGCGCATTTGCGGCGAAACGAGGCTGTCGGCAGCAATATCCAGTTCTGGAAACAGCCGGACCTCGCAGTGAACATGTATCTCACCTACTCCAAGAAAGCGCTCCAGTTCCTCGAAACCTTTGAGGGACGGAGCCTGGTGGTCAGCATCGACGACCTGGTCCGCGGGCGCGACGTGTTCGACACCCTGCGCGACAGCTGGGGATATCCGCTGAAGCGGCAATCGATCGGCGGAATTTTCGATGAATCCAGCATGACCGACGCTGGCCCCAACGAGTTCATCCACGACGAACGCCTCCTCGAAGAGATCGAGCGCGTGGAACACCGGTTCGCGCGGCTCGTGCAACGCGACCGCGAGACGCTGATGAGGTGTTCGGAACCCGCCTCCGCCGCGGCGAAAGAGAAACACCACGCGTAGCGGCGCTCGCCGCATCGGTCCGGTCGCCGGGTAGGACCACGGCGGTCAGTAAGAACGATCCCGGACGGCCAACGACAGGAGAAAGATCGCGCGATGAAAAAACAGATCTTCGAGTTGCTGCCCGACGCGGTTCGGTTGTCAGCCACACTTGATATCCTTCGATATGAGAACGCCTACCTGCTCAAGGATCAGGCGCGTCTGCACGCCAGTTACGAGGCCAAGAAAGAGGACTTCGAACTCGTTCAGCGGCGTCTTGGTCAAATGCAGCATGTGATCGATCGTCAGGCCGCGGAAATCACCGACCTGCGCAAGAGGCTGGGCAAGGCCGACTAGGCGCAACACGGAAGGCGCAAGCCGATGACGATTGTTCTGATCGACGAGTCCGGATGGATCGACGACAGCGGTGGCAAGACCGGTGCGCCGGATGATGTCAACGCGCTCGTCAACGCGGTGGCCGCCGCCGACGCCGTTGTCCTTCGCAGCCTGCCGGAGAAGATCGGAAACCGTCCAGTGGACTTCGGGATGCTTCGCGCGGCCCTGCGGCGAACGCCACTCTACATTGTCGATGGCCCGGACCAGTGTCTTTCCGACGGCCGAACCGCGGCGGCCTGCTTTGCTCTCACCGACTACGACCGCCTGGTGGTCACGGAATCGAGCGATACCTCCGGATCGGCGGAGTATATCATCGCTCCCGACACCGAACGGGACACGTTGATCAGGCTGGCGCGCGAAGAACTGGAGCGCGTCGAGTTGCCCTCGTTCCTCGACCTCTCTGCCGTCCTCGCCACAATCTACGCCGGGCAGCCGGCATGGAGGGACGCACCGCAACTGGGCAGCCGTAAAGCCAGCAAGATCGTTCACATGGAACAGATCCAAGCCCTGGAAAAGGCGATCCGGCCAACCCTGGAGCGCGTCGGCCTCGCATCCCGCCCGTCGCTCCTGGATTTTGGCTGCGGCGGGGGCGGCTGTACCCGCAATGCATGCCGCGGACACGCTATTGCGGCGTCGACCGCGACCCGAAGGCACTTGCCGCGGCGCGCGCGCGGCATCCCTCGGCCCGCTTTGTCGACGCGGACGCTCTCGATACAGCCGAGCGAAGATTCGACATCCTGCTGTCTTTCAACGTGCTGCAGCACAGCACTGCCGAGGAGCGGCGGGCGCTTTACGCACTCTGGCGCAAGCTGCTAAACTGCGGGGGCTCTCTGATTCTTCTAGAAAACGTTCTGCCGTGCGACACGACTGGCATTCACGCGGTGTCGATCGAGGAGATTGTACTCGATCTGGGCGGCGCCTTCGGCGGGTGTATTAATGTCGAGACGTTTCAGACTATTTCCTATCCCGTCTACGACGGCATAAGCCCTTCCGTTCTTGTTAATCTGATCGCATATTCATGACCATGCGCATTGCCATCACGTGCAACGATCTGGTGCCCGGCTGCCATATGCCGGTCGGGGCTCAGGGCTTGCGCGCCTACGGGTTGTATTGCGGCCTGACCGCCCACGGCTATGCCGTCGACATCGTTGTGCCGCGCCGCGTCGCGCAGCAGCGCATGAACCGGTGGTCGCAGGGCTTTCCGATGACACTTCCGCCCTATCTGCGGATTCTGCCCGACAACCACATGTTCGCATTGCTCAACAAACAGTACACACATGTGCTGTGTCCCAACTGGGTGACGCTCGAAGCTTTCGAGAAGAGCACCGAGGTCACCTTGATCTACGACTTTCTCAGCGCGACACAGATCGAGCACAGCTTCATCCACGCGCCGGGCAGGCTGCAACAGTCGAAGCGAGTCAAGGACGCGGTACTCCGCCAGGCGGACATCGTCATCGCCAACGGCGCCAGGCATACCGCCTATGCTCAGGACTATTGCGCCAGCCTCTCCGGCGCGGCCGCCAAGGGCGATGTCCTCAACGTGAGGATGTCGCTGCCTTGGATCGAGCGGCCAGCCGATCAATCGCGACCGCTCGCAATCTTTTCGGGCGGCTATCGCCAGCTCTGGATCTCCAGCCTCACGCCGCGCGACCTTATCGACCTGTCCGAGGAAATCGGAGCGACCATGCTGATCATTGGCGCGGAGACGAACCCGAATCTCGACCCCAAACTGCTGACGGCAGGCACCGAGTTGCATTACGAGACGATCGTGGCGACACCGCATGTCACAACGTACGCCTTCTGTGATTTCGAACGCTACCGCATGCTGAATGCGCGCTCGGACGTCGCGCTCGACATCTCCGCCCTCAATGACGAGCGCGAGATGTCCTATTCGACGCGCACCGTCAGTTCGATTTCGTCGGGCTGCCCGGTTTTGCAGATGGCCTTCACCGAACTCGGCGGACTCGTCGAGGAGACCGGTGCCGGCTGGGTGGTGCCGGATTGCGAAAAAAGCACTGTCAGTGACATTCTTCGAACAATCGCCGGCGATACGGGAGCCCGCACGGAGGCCCGCCGGCGCACCGAGATGTTCTGGGAACGCTACTGCAATCCCGACACTCAGATCCTTCCCCTCGTCGAAGCCTTGCGCGACCGCGAGGCCGCGAGCGCTTCGGGAGCGGCAGTAAAGGCCCATGCATAAGCTCGTATTCGTTGCTCATGGCGGACCGCTGGAGGCGAAGAGCGCGCTCCTCGCCACCACTCTTGCAATGAACTATACGCCCGGCGTGGTGCGCTGCTGCGTGGTCGAGCCTGTGCAACGCTGGGGGGCGCTCAGCCCGGAAACGAAAGCGCTGTTCGACCAGCTCGGCATCGAGACCGTAGCCATCCGCAACGAGATCGATCTCGAGTACCCGTACGGGAACAAGATCTGCAGCCTCCGCGGTATCGACGAACCGGCGATCTTCCTCGACAGCGACATGATGCTGCTGCGGCCCTTCACCAGCCACTATCTGTTGATGTCGGATTTCGCCGCAAAGCCGGCAGACATCGACACGTTCAGCCGCGGCGGTGGCGACTGGCATGCGGTCTACCGATTGTTCGGGATGAGGCTTCCCAAGGCCGATATGGTGGCGACCGCCACGGGAGAACGTATGCGCCCCTATTTCAATGCCGGCTTCATCGCCGTCAACGAACCGGCGCGGTTTTGCGAGGAATGGCTGGAGGTCGCGCAGACGCTCAATGCCTGCAAGGACGTGTGGAACAAGCGCCCCTGGCTGGATCAGATCGCGGCACCCGTTGCCGCACTGCGGCTTGGCTACGATCTGGAGCAACTCCCGGAAGACTTCAACTATCCCTCGCACCTCAAGGCGTTCCCGCCCCGTCACGTCTATTTCTCCCATTATCACTCGCCGGACATCGTGGCCTGCTACCCGCGCCTGAAAGAGCTTTTCTTCGAAGCTCTCGAACGCTATCCGTTGTTGTATCCCATTCTCGGACGCTATCCGGAATGGAGCCCGCTGCTGCAACAGGCGCCGTCGTGGCGATTCAGTTGAACCACTGAGCAGCAAGTGGTCGCGGACGTCGGCGCGGAGCGCTGCCGCGGCAAGAACCTGCCGCAACGCGCATCGGAATTATCGGGAAACAGAATGGCGAAAGTCGCGATCATCGGTGCCGGCTGGTACGGCTGCCATACGGCAAACCTTATGGATAGCCTGGGCTGGGATATCCATCTCTTCGAAAAGGAAGACCGCATCTTCAGTGGAGCGTCCGGCAACAACCAGTTCCGGCTGCACCTGGGCTTCCACTATGCGCGCTCCTTCTCGACGCGCAACCAGACGCGGGATGGCTTCAATCGCTTTCTCGAACGCTACAACAGCCTCATCTCGCCGAGTCCGGACAGCAATCTTTACGCCGTCTCGCAGCACGAATCGCTGATCGACCTGGAGACCTATTTGGCGATCATGTCGTCGAGCGGGCTGCAGTCGCGTGCCGTCGACGCGTCGGCCTACGGGTTGCACCACGTGAGCGGCGCGGTCGCCGTGGATGAACGGCTGATCTACACTGAAAAGGCGGTCGACTACTTCACCAAGAAACTCGGCTCGAAGATCCACTTCGGCACACCGGCTGGCCCCATTTGCCATACGGCCGACGGTGGCGTCAGCGTCGGATCGGAACGGTTCGACTATGTCGTCGATGCGACGTGGGGCACACTCTTTGCGGAGCAGTTTCGCGAGGAGTATTATTTCGAGCCAGCGCTGTTGATGTTTTACGAGGGCACTCCCGATTTCTTCGCCCTGACCCTCGTCGACGGCGATCTGTTCTCGATCTACCCGGTCGCCGACAACCTGTTTACCCTGTCCTCCGTGCGACACACGCCGCTCGGTCAATACCCCTCGTTTCAGGAGGCGCAGGCGCGTCTCGATGCGGTGGACAAGAACGAAGTCGCCGCCCTGCGCGAGGCCATGGAATCGGAAGCGATGGTCTATTTTCCAGCCTTTCGGGATACCTTCCGCTTCGCCGGCGTTCAGAAATCGGTAAAGACAAAATTCTTTGCAAAAACAGCTTTCCGCGCCTGCGTTGTCCGCCGGCAGCACACTATCTATTCGCTTTTCCTGGAGAAAATAGACACTATATTTTTCGCCGCCAATGCGATTATAAGCGACATCGTCAACGTTAAAGACGGCAACGTATCCGCTATCGAGAGCGATCAGTTCGCAATATTCTGACGGGATCAAAGCATGAAGATTATTGTTGGTACGGGATGGTGGGCGCCCGATGCCCTGTCGCAAACCACTCTGACCCGACACGAACGAATATTTCCAATGTGGCACCATTTCGTTCGCAAGTACATTGACCCGGATCGAATCGTCGTCATTAATTCCGCCAATGAACGCAAGCCGAATTTCAAAGCGTACGACGGCGTCGAGGTCATCAATCTCGACGAGAACTACGGCACCGGAAACGCTATCAGGAACGGCACTATACAAACCAAGTATAGCGGCTGGACGCGGTCGTGTTATCTCAGCAGCGCCTATGCCTTGGCCTGCGATGCGGACTGGTTTGTCTATGTCGAGCAGGATTGTCTGCTACGGGGCCCCAATCTCCTCCAGGAGGCCACCCATTCGAGCATCTATCCGGTCTGGCTCGGGGCCGCTCCGGGTAAGGGCTACAAGCATGGCACCTCCGAACTGGTGCAACTTGCCGGCTTCAATCAGGTCTCGCTGATAATTGCACGCAATGACGGGCTGATCTCACTGATGAAGGCTTGTGTCGAGGGACCGTACACAGACGGCGAAAAACCGGCCGAGGTGCGCCTCAGCGAAAACCTTGGCGGCAAGTTCAACCTGATCAAGATTCCATTCGGAAGAACGCGCCCACTCGACCTGTCGGCGCCCGTCATGTACGCACAGGATTGGACCCGCGAAGAACTGAAGATGTTCCTCGGACAGGAAGCGCCCCAGTTCCTTAGCTCACTCTGATGGAGATGGGCCGGCCTTCAAGGTCTTGCGGCCCCGTGGGCCGGCCGAGGCTGGTTAAGGGAGACGATGTGGCAGATACGGCAGCAAAGCATGTTTTCCTGACAGGATGCACCTCCGGCATCGGTGCCGCCTTTCTCAAGTTTGCGGCCGAGAGCGGGCGCTACTCGGTGAGCGCGCTGTCCCGGCGGCCCGTGCACTCGGACGTGATCGTCTGGAACGGTCTCTCCGATCTCGACAACCTCGACCTCCTCGAGCAGACCCTGCAGGATTTCTCCGCGCCGCTCGACGGCATCGTGCTTTTCGCGGGCGAACTGCCAGGGCGAACAATGTTTGAATCGACGCCGGCGCAAATGGAGCATCTCTTCCGCGTCAACGTCATCGCTAATATGGTCATCATCAAGGCCCTGGCGCCTTGTCTGGCTGAGGACAGCGCCGTGGTGCTGCTCGGCTCCATCTCGGGCTTCAAGGGCAGTCATGATGATCCGTATGCCGCGACCAAGGGCGCCATCCATTCGCTGGTCAAGTCGCTTGCGCTAAAGATGGCTCCCAGGACACGCGTTGTTGGCATTGCGCCCGGCATGACCAACGACACACGCATGACCGACGACTTGGTGGATGGTCTCTATCAGCGCACGCTGTCGACGATACCGCTGCGCCGCGCGGCCGAGGCAAGCGAGATCGCCGCGCTGGTCGACACGCTCCTGGGTGCATCGGCACGTTCTATTACAGGGGCGGTGCTGGATGTGAATGGTGGCCAGTATTTGCGTTAGGCTGTCGCCCGCTCCGATGAACTCGAGAGCCATCCTCTGGCAAACACCAATACGTTTATCGATGGCGGCAAGGTGATCTCAAGCATGACTCTGTCCGGGTCCAGAGCCGTCTCAGAAATGCTCCGCCGTTTCGACTTGTTTCGCAAGCGCGCGGCGAACGGCCGCAATCGCTTGAACCGCTTCAGTGTGGCGCCTCGGCTTCATGCCTGTGTCGACCGGTGCCATACAAGCCCGACGACGCTGACAGTCCGCGGCTGGGCGTTCTTCGAGGACGCCGCCATGGCCGCCGTGGATGGTGTCGTGCTCGGACGCGATCCGCGGCGCGACAGCAGGCTTCTCTCGGTCGAATACGGGCTCGCACGCGGTGACGTGCGCGATATCCTCCCTTCTGCCCAAAGCCAGTATTGCGGCTTCACCGCAAGCATGCCGGTGCCCGCCTTCCGCAGCCGCAGTGTGCAGCTCGTCTTCACCGCCTCCGACGGCCGCAAACACACTGTCACCGCGCGCGTGCGCCGCGCCCCGGTGGCCTGGTGGTCTCTGGCGAAAGCCGTGTGGGCCGAACTTGACGCCGGCAACATCCGGCTCGCCGCCGGCTGGATACTGCGCGGCGACTTTCGCCGCCTCCGACGCGAAATCTTCGGGCTGCTCGACAGCGGCTCGCCACCGCACAAATCGGTCCCTCTCGCCGCCACACTCGAGCGGATCGCCGAACCGGCGTCATTCGCCCCTCTCGACGCGCCCATCGATGTCATCGTGCCCGTATACAATGGCTTCGACCATCTCAAGCCGCTGTTCGACAGCCTGCGCCGCAATACGTCGACGCCCTTTCGTCTGCTCGTCATTCACGATGCCAGCCCGGATCCCAGGATCGAACCGCTGCTCGAACGACTGCTTGACGGCTTCGACAATCCGCTTCTGCTCCGCAACGAGGTCAATCTCGGCTTCGTGCGCTCCGTCAACCGCGCCGTGGAGCACGCATCGAACGATTTCGTGTTGCTCAACGCCGACACGATTGTGCCGCCGGGCTGGCTGGAACGGCTGATGGCGCCGATCGGGCGCGATCGCACCATCGCCTCCACGACACCCTTCTCCAACGCCGCCACCATTTGCAGCTTCCCGGATTTCTGCCATGACAACAGGATGCTGCGCGGGGAAAGCGTTGAGAGCGTGGATGCGGCGTTCGGCCGGATCCGCCCCCCGGTCCAGCCGATCGAACTGCCGACAGCCATCGGCTTCTGCATGGGCGTCAACCGTGATGTTTGGCGGAAAATCGGCCCGTTTGATGCTGAGGCCTTCGGCCTTGGCTATGGCGAGGAGAACGATTGGTGCCTGCGCGCCGTTGCGGCTGGTCACCGTAACGTCCTGGTCGAGAACCTGTTCGTGCAACACGAGCATGGCGGCTCATTCGAAGGCGAGACACGCCAGCGTCTGCGCCAGAAGAACCTGCGCCGCGTGCAGGACCGCCACCCTGGTTACGCGGCCGCGGTGGACGCATTTGTCAAGAGCGATCCGCCGCTGCAGTCCCGTACGATCGCTGCGCTGCTGATCGCCGGCGCGCGCCGCGGCGCGGCCCCGGTGCTGGTGATTGACCACGATCTCGGCGGTGGCGCCACGCACTATCGTGACCGCCTGATTCACGAGCGCACCGCGGCCGGCCAGGCCGTGCTCTTGCTGCACAATCTTCGCGGCACAGCGGCCGGCGGGTTCGCGCTGCGCCTGTACCTGGACGACAGCCGGTTTGATCTGGTGACCCACTCGCTCGACGAGATCGACAGGCTCATCGACGATCATGTCGCCGTTGGCGAGATCTTCTACAACAACCTTGTCAGCCATGGCGCGCCGCTGGATCTGGTGGCCTTCGCGATCCGGCTCAAGCAACGCCACACGGCGCGGATGCGCATCGCGATGCACGACTTCTACCCCGTGTGCCCCGCCTACACCCTTTTGAACAAGGACGGGATTTTCTGCGGCATCCCCGATCTGGCCACCTGTCGCGCTTGCCTGCCGCACAACCCCTATGCCAGCAACCCGCAAGCCCAAACGATCGACCAGTGGCGCGAGGGCTGGGGTCAGTTTTTCGAAGCCGCCGACGAGGTCGTTTGCTTTTCGCGGGACAGTCGAACGCATCTGCTCGAAGCCTATCCGCACGTCGCACCGAAGGTCACCGTGCAGCCTCATGTCCTGTCGCTGACGTTCGACCGGCCGCCGCGCATCGGCAGTCCTGACGTGCTGCGCATCGGCGTCATCGGCGGGATCAGCTACCAAAAGGGGGCGACGGTCGTCGTCAACCTGGCCCGGCATCTGCGCAGCTCTGATCCGCGCGCTCATATCACCGTCATTGGTGTTCTGAACGAGGCATGCGCCCTCGGCAATCTCACGGTTACCGGTCGTTATGACCCCTCAAAGCTGCCGAACCTGCTGGAGGCGCACAACATAAACGTCTGCCTGCTCCCCTCGATCTGGCCAGAGACCTTTTCCTACGTCACGGCGGAACTGATGGCGCTGAGCATGCCGATCGTCGCCTTTGACATCGGCGCGCCTGCCGAGCGGCTGGCCGACTACGAGCGCGCCCGCATCATCCCGATTGCGAGCAGCGATGACCCGGCCGCGATCGCCGCGGCGCTGAGGGACACGATGACGGCCATGGCCGACCCGGCTCCGGACCAATAGGACATCGGCCGTTGCGGCCGAATTGCGTCGCCGGTCCCGCGATCTGCGACCGTTATTCCGTTGGGATAGCCGTTGGCCGCGCCGGGCAGGGGGCTCAATTTCAGGGTCATGCCTGGCTGTAGCGGATGGCGTTCAGCAGCGCGCCGGTTCGAGGAATTCCTCCAGACAGCGCGTGAAGCGCTCCACGTCGAGATTGAAATTCTCTCGCTCGAGCATTTCATTCTCCTCGATATAAGCCGAATAGCCCAGCCCGCCGACAGCGCTGAGATCCATGTAGCAACGGATGCGCGGCACCAGCGCGGCCGGAATGATTTCCAGCACCTTCGTCCCTTTCCGGGCGAACATGAGATTGGTCAGCGCGGCGCCGTGAATGCCGACGATGGCGTCCGCGCCGGCGAAGATCTCGGCCTGCTCGGCGATCGTGCGGCCGGACATGAGCACCGGCTCGATGTCGTGCCGCTTGAGCTCGGCAAGCAGCGCCTCGCGGTTGAGCAGCCGCCGGGTGCCTGCGTCGCCGCGATCGACGAAGATCGCCCGGCCGCGGCCCGGCGCGCGCGGCGCGGACGCGGCACGCGCCTCGATGAGGTCGCGCAGCTCGAAGAAATATCCGTCGATGCGCGTGTCACGCGGTGTGAGCTTGCGGTTGAACTGCGGCAGATAGGCGTCGGCGAGCACCAGGGCGTCGGCCTCGTGAATCGTGCCGACCTGCGATGACAAGCCGAGATAATCAATCGAGGAAGGGATGAAGGCGTTTCCGAACGTCGTGATGTCGACGGGTCGGGCGGGCCCGTCCCAGCGGCTCGCCAGGATCTTCGGCAGGAACTCCGTCATCCAGTGATAGTAGTTGTCGATGCCCTTGCGCTGCACCACCAGCGTCGGCCGCTCCACATAGGCCTGGCGGCCGCCCCGCATCGCGCGGGTGATCCAGCGCTGATGGACGCGCAGCGAGTTCTCGCAATATTCCTCAACGGACCCGCGGCCGAGCGCGACGACCGGCCCGTTGCGCACCACCATGACCGACGCCACCCGACTGACCTCGGCGCGATCCTCGATCGGGATCTCCGTCGGCGCCGTTACCGCCTGCAAGAACGGCGCGTGCGCGCCCGTCGCGATCTGCGCAAGGTTCTCGATCGCCGGTGCCAGCCAGCGGCTGGCAGGGCGAGCCGGTGCGCCGTTGCCCGACGGCTCCGCCGGACGCGCCAGAGCTGCGAGCGGCACCATCTTTTCGGTTGTGAGCAGGGTCGAGACGTCGAAGCTTACCTTGGACGGTGGGCCCGCCAGCACCACTCGTTCGGGCAGGATCTCCAGGCGGAGCGAATGCTGCAGGGGGCCGATGAAATGGTCGGGAATCGTGTAGTCGAAGCCGCAGCGGTCCGACGCGAAGCCAAGTTTCCGGGCGACGTCGGGTCGCGGCAGCACCGCGTTCAGGACGCAAAGTTCGAGATCGTCCATATAGACCGCGACCCGCGCAGGCATGTCACGATCGGAACCGACGGCCCAGCCTGTGAGGCGATCCCCCTGCACCGCATAGGCACCTCTCGGACCATTGCCGAATTTCGCCATAACGGTCGTGGCAAGTCTGTCGACCAAGCTACGCTTCACCTTCTCGAAGCCTCTTGAACCACGCGATTGCCTTTTCCAGACCGGCCTCCAGATCGACCTTTGGTGACCAGCCGAGGAGCGCCTTCGCCCTGTCAATGTCCGGTGATCGTCTCTTCGGATCATCCTCGGGCAACGGACGATGTACAAGTCTTGAGGAACTGCCGGTCAGCGTGATGACCTTCTCCGCCAGTTCGCGCATTGAGAACTCGCCTGGATTGCCGAGATTGACCGGGCCGATGTCATCGTCCGGATGGTCCATCAGCCGCACCAAACCCTCGACCAGGTCGTCGACGTAGCAGAACGAGCGGGTCTGACTGCCATCGCCGTACAGGGTGATCGGTTCACCCTCCAGCGCCTGAACGATGAAGTTCGACACCACACGGCCATCGTTGGGATGCATGCGCGGGCCGTAGGTGTTGAAGATGCGCGCGACCCGCACCGACAGCTTGTGCTGGCGATGGTAGTCCATGAACAGCGTTTCGGCAGCGCGCTTGCCTTCGTCGTAGCAGGCGCGGGTCCCGATCGGGTTCACATTGCCCCAGTAGCTCTCCTTCTGAGGATGCTCGATCGGGTCCCCGTAGACCTCCGACGTCGAGGCCTGAAGAATACGCGCGCGCAGGCGCTTGGCCAGGCCCAGCATATTGATCGAGCCGTGCACCGACGTCTTGAGAGTTTGGACCGGGTCTTTCTGGTAGTGAATTGGGCTCGCCGGGCAGGCCAGATTGAAGATCCGGTCGACCTCGACGTAGACCGGGAAAGTGACGTCGTGCCGCATCAGCTCGAAACGCGGATTGTCGAGCAGATGCGCTACCGTTTCCCGCCGGCCCGTGTAGAAATTGTCGAGACACAACACCTCGGCGCCATCCGCCAGAAGGCGTTCGCACAGGTGTGA
This sequence comes from Breoghania sp. L-A4, assembly GCF_003432385.1. Taxonomy (NCBI): domain Bacteria; kingdom Pseudomonadati; phylum Pseudomonadota; class Alphaproteobacteria; order Hyphomicrobiales; family Stappiaceae; genus Breoghania; species Breoghania sp. L-A4. The sequence continues at coordinate 1,544,509 of NZ_CP031841.1, forward strand.
CCCAACGAAGCCGGCGCCGCCCGTTACGAGGACGCGCGTGCGGCGAAAACGGTTTGTGGTCAAAACGGGAAACCCTTCGATCTGAGGTGCTGGCCGGAGACGTCGAGGCGTTCAGGATTCGAACGCACCCGACCGATACTTGCTCATAAAACCGGTCTTTTCCACGCAAAACGTGTCGATGACCTCGGTCACGATCGGATTGTAATAGGCATCAATCCGGGCTCGCATCGCCGCATCGAGAAAATTCAGCGGCGTGCCGACTTCGCGCTGCGGCATCATAGCCATGATCATTTGCCGCACCTTGCCCTTCGTGCTGTCGGGGAGATTGCTCTTGTTCACTTCCAGCATCAGCTTCATGGCGTCTTCGGAAGGCGAGGGATTGATCCGTCCGGCGGGCGGTGCGGGCACTCTCTTTTTCGATACTCCGACGAATTTCAGAATGTCGGAAAACACTGCGTTGCGCGCGAGTTGATCCTCGTAGCTGCACAGGTGGATCTCACCGTCGCCAATCCCGGTCTTCCAGCCTTTCAGCACGCTGGCGTAGTTCGCGCCGCGAGACGACTCCAGGATCGCATCCAGCCAGGGTCCGAAATCGCGATCCTGGCCGGATTTTAAGGCCTGCAGGTAGGATGACTGAAGCCATTGATCCGGCCGGCGCAAGACAGCGTAGATGGAGACGTCGCAGCCGGCGAGGCTTTCCATCCAGCTTGCAAAGAACGAGTCGGGAAATTCACCCCACAGATATTCCGAGCTGAGCAGCAGCGTATGCGCATTGGTGGATCGCGCTGCCGCCAATGCCTGCGTCATCATGCCCCGAAACCTGACCAAGCGCTCGGGCAGGGGATCGGGCAGGTCGTTGGAATGCATGCGAAACGCGGACGGATGCAGTGCGGCGGCGATGAGATGCTGCGCGCCCGACGCGATCCCGACGTTCGGATAGCAGACGCCATCTTGAGCCAGGCGTGAGGAGTTCTTATGAAGGTAATGCTGAAGGGCCGAGGATCCGGTCTTCGTCGCACCGATGTGAATGATGACTTTCATCGTCGCCGACATCTCGTTCCTTGTCGAACCGCGTAATCACAGTGAGGATGGTCCGCTCGGCCGAGCCGCACCTGAAAGAAATGACGGTCACAGACCCTGCCTCAAACATCAAGCCAAGGCCGGGATCGATGAAATGTGTAGCTGCGCAAGGCTATCAAATCAAGCGGCCGAAACAGCAAACAAGGATGCGGGTTGCGATGCTTGCAACAAACATTTTCTCGAATATTTTTCTCTGAAAAACTGCGGTTCGCGGTACGGTACACACCCCCACATATATATATATATAGACATTTTATAACAGACTGGGACCTCCCTCATGAAAGGCATCATTCTCGCCGGCGGCATGGGCACGCGGCTCAATCCGGTGACCCAGATCATCTCCAAGCAATTGCTCCCGGTCTACGACAAACCGATGATCTATTATCCCCTGTCGACATTGATGCTGGCGGGAATCCGCGAGATCCTGATCATCTCCACGCCGCAGGCGCTGCCGCTTTACGAAGGGCTGCTGGGCGACGGCGCGCATTGGGGGCTCACGCTCTCCTATGCCGAGCAGCCAAGCCCCGACGGCCTCGCCCAGGCCTTTGTGATCGGCGCGGATTTCATCGGGGGTGATCCGTGCGCGCTGGCGCTGGGCGACAATATCTTTTATGGCGCGGGCTTCACCAAAACGCTGATCGACGCGGCGGGGCTGAAACGCGGCGCCAGCGTTTTCGCTTATCCGGTCGCCGATCCGCGCGCCTTCGGCGTCGTCGAAATGAACGCCGCGGGCAAGGCGATTTCGCTGCAGGAAAAGCCGGACAAGCCGAAGAGCAACCTCGCGGTCACGGGGCTGTATTTCTATGACGGTGACGTGGTCGATATCGCCCGCTCGATCAAGCCGTCCGAACGCGGCGAGCTGGAAATCACCTCGATCAACGAGGTCTACATGCGCCGCGGAGATCTCAACGTCATCAAGCTGCAGCGCGGCACCGCCTGGCTCGACACGGGAACCGTGGACAGCTTGCTGGCGGCGGCCAATTTCGTGCAGACGGTGGAATCCCGGCAGGGCTACAAGATTGCCTGTCCCGAGGAGATCGCCTGGCGTCTGGGGCTGATCAGCCGCGCCGAGGTGCTTGCCCTCGCCGCCGCATTCCGCAACAGCTATGGTGACTATCTGCAGACGGTCGTCGATCAGGAGCCGGACGGTCCACAGATCGATTTGTGACCTCCACGGCAATCGTGCATGGTGCGCGCGCCGCAACGAAAACACATAGCGGACTGTACCCAGGAAGGCTGAAAACTCAGTGATCGTCGAAGAGTTCATGATCCCCGGCGTGGTCGCCGTGACTCCCGCCAAGCACGCCGACGCGCGCGGATTCTTCTCCGAGGTCTACAACCGCGAGCGCTTCCGCGAGGCCGGTATCGAGGCGGAGTTCGTTCAGGACAACCACTCGCTCTCCACCCGGCGCGGCGTCATCCGTGGCCTGCATTTCCAGAGCCCGCCGCACGCGCAAGGCAAGCTGGTGCGAGTCACGCGCGGCGCGGCCCTGGATGTCGTCGTCGATATCCGCCACGGCTCGCCCACATTCGGCCAACATGTGGCGGTGGAACTGTCGGCGGAGAACTGGAAGCAGCTCTGGGTACCGCCGGGACTGGCGCACGCCTTCTGCACTCTGAGCGACAACGTGGAGTTTCTCTACAAGGTCACGGACTACTACGCGCCTGAGTGTGACTTCGGCCTGGCTTTCGATGATCCGGCCCTGGGCATCGAGTGGCCGGTCGCTCCAGGCGATGCGATTCTCTCGGAAAAGGACCGGGCGCATCCGCGCTTGCACGACCTGCCCGCCTATTTCACATTCGGGAAAAATTCCTGAACGCCGGTCAGCGGCTGCGGGCAGCACAACAACGGGAGCGGCGATGAAGATCCTCGTCACCGGCGGCGCCGGGTTCATCGGCTCGGCGGTCTGCCGCTATCTGGTGAGCGAACGCGGGCTCAGCGTGGTCAATGTCGACAAGCTGACCTATGCCGCCAATCTCGCCTCGCTGTCATCGATCGAGACGGACGCGAACTACCGGTTCGAACGCGCCGACATAACGGATCGCGCGGCCATGGACGCGATCTTCGCCCGCCATGCGCCCGACGCCGTGATGCATCTGGCGGCGGAAAGCCATGTGGACCGCTCGATCACCGGCGCGGCGGACTTCATCGATACGAACATCGTTGGTACCTACCAGCTCCTGGAAGCGGCGCGGGGTTACTGGGAGAGCCTTGACGGCGCGCGGCGCGACGCTTTCCGCTTCCTGCACGTTTCCACGGACGAGGTCTACGGGTCCCTGGGGAGCGAGGGACTTTTTCACGAAGACACGCCCTACGATCCGTCCTCGCCCTATTCAGCCTCAAAGGCCGCCTCCGATCATCTGGCAATCGCCTGGGGGCGGACCTACGGCCTACCCGTGATCGTCTCCAACTGCTCCAACAACTACGGCCCCTATCACTTTCCCGAGAAACTGATCCCGCTGGTGGTGCTCAACGCACTCGAAGGCCGGCCGTTGCCGATCTATGGCGACGGCTCCAACGTGCGCGACTGGCTCTATGTCGAGGATCATGCGCGCGCGTTGTACCTGCTCCTCAGCAAGGGACGGGTGGGTGAGAAATACAACGTCGGCGGGCGCAACGAGCGCAGCAATCTTCAAGTGGTGGAGCGGATTTGTGGGCTGCTCGACGCGCATGCGCCAAAGAACCACCCGTATGCCGATCTGATCACTTTTGTCGATGACCGGCCCGGACATGATGCGCGCTACGCCATCGACGCGACCAAGACCGAACGCGAGGTTGGCTGGCGGGCGCAGGAGACCTTCGAGACGGGGCTGGAGAAGACCGTCCTGTGGTATCTTGAGCAGGAATCATGGTGGCGACCGCTGCGCGACGGGCGCTACGCGGGTGAGCGCCTGGGACTGCTCAAGAGCTGACGGGAAAGGCCCAATATGAGCGTGAGGCTTCTCGTGATCGGGAGGAACGGTCAGGTCGCACGGTCGCTGGCGGAACGGGCGCAAGCGCGCGGATTGCCGCTGCTGGCGCTTGGGCGGGCGGACTGCGATCTGGCGTCGTTCCACGACCTGCCCGCGCAAGCCGACGTGTTCCGGCCGACAATCGTGATCAACGCCGCCGCCTATACGGCGGTGGACGACGCGGAAGACAATGCAGAGGCTGCGTTTGCGGTGAACGCACGGGGCGCGGGCAGGCTGGCCGAGGCCGCCGCCCGCCGCGGCCTTCCCCTGCTGCATCTTTCCACAGATTACGTCTATGACGGCACCAAGCCGGCTCCTTATGTGGAGAGCGATCCGGTCAACCCGATCGGGGTCTATGGCAAGAGCAAGCTCGCCGGCGAAGAGGCCGTGCGGACGGCACACCCGGGCGCTCTGATCTTCCGCACCGCATGGGTCTACAGCCCGTTTGGGCGCAACTTCGTCAAGACCATGCTGCGCCTGGGGCGCGATCGCGATTGCGTGAGCGTCGTCGACGACCAGTACGGCTCGCCGACCTCGGCGCTCGACATCGCGGACGCGCTGCTGGATGTGGCGCAACGGCTCGACCGTGACCGGGCGGATGATCGCGGCGGCATCTACCATCTCGCGGGCTCCGATCCGCAGGGTGCCTTGAACGCGACCGGTGCAACCAGCTGGTACACATTCGCTCAAGCCATCTTCGAGGTTGCGAACAGCCTCGGCGAACCGCCGGTCCGCGTTGAGCCGATTCCGACACGGGAGTTTCCCACCAAGGCGGGCCGGCCCGCCAATTCACGGCTCGATTGCGCCAAGCTGGAAGTGGATTTCGGAATCCGCCTGCCGCCGTGGCGCGACAGCGTGGATCAGGTGATCAGGCGGCTGATTGCCGAGACAGTCGCCTGAGCAGGGTCTGAAACGACAAACCTATCCGGCCTCGAACTCCAGACGATCGCTCCAGAATCGCCGCTGCGCCCGCGGATCGTTGAGCGTCTGCGCGTACGCGCGCGCGGCAAGCTGCATCCGGTGCAGCGAGTGGACATCTCCCAGCGCCTTCTCTGTGGCCGCGACCCAGGCATCGACTGTGTTCTCCGCCAGCATGCCGGTTATGCCGTCCGCCACATGATGGGCATAGTCCCAGTCCGCGCTGAAGATGCCTGGAGCGCCGAGGACCGCGTGTTCGATCAGCTTGTTGAGCGAGCGGCCCTGATTGAACGGCACGTCCAGCATCGGATAGAGCGCCAGGTGGTAGCGCCGGCGCTTCAGGCTCTGCCGGTACAGCCACCATGGCTGCGGCCTCAGCCGCCGTACGCGGGGGTGCGTGTCGAGCGCGTTGCCCACGGGCTTGGAGGATATCAGCGTCATCCGAACCCGGGGATCACGCGCGAGCAGGCGCGCCATGACGTCGAAGATGAAGGCCCGGTCCGCGCCGTGCGTCACCGATCCCAGGTAGGCGACATCGATGGGACCGCCCGCCTCAATGCGCGCGAAATGCTCCGCGCCCGCGAGAGGCTCGGCCCAAAAGGGATCGAGAACCTGCGTCGCCTTGCCCATTGCGTCATACGTCCGCGCCAGATGCTCCGAGCAGACGACAATCGTCTCGGCGCGCTCGACCAGTGCCTTGTGCTGGCCATCGCGCAGGGCCTTCAGCCTGTCGCGATAGTCCGGCGGCAATGAGGAATCGCGCTCGGCGACGGCCAGATCGTCGTCGATCACATAGCTCAGCCGCAAATCCGGATCGCGCAGGATCGCGTCGACCACCGCGGGCGCGTCGCGCCGACAGACAACGGCATTCCGGCCGCAAATGAAACTGTTGGCGCCAGCACGCTCAATCGGGGCGTGACCGAAGCCAAATGGCAGCTTGCGGACATAGGGACGGCAGGCATTGAGAAAATAGAGGTCCGTTGTCGGAATGGCCTGGAGCGCCGGCGCAATCAGGCCAAGAATCCCCACGCGAACGCCTCCTTGAAAACGAGCCCACGTGTGTCTGTAAAGAAGGCCGGTCTGAGCGGCAAGGGCTCAATTTGCGAGGAAACCGCATCTTGCGGCCGTAGAACAAAGTCGCTTGAGCCGCACCGGGTTTTCCGGAGGGCGCCTGAATTGGGTCGTGCGGCCATGAATGGCGCGTCCGGCATGGCGCGGTGAGGCTCCCCGAATCCGGCCCAGAAAGGTCCGTTGACCGTTTCGGCGGGCGCGTCGTCCGGATGGCGCGGCAGCCGGCATCTGGATGAGCTGGAAAGGGCGTATAGTCATATTGTGCACCTCCATGCCCGGATCGCGAGATCGGAGACAAAAGTCGACGCCAACGACCATCACCGAACGGCCATCGGTTTTCTTGTGAGTTTTCCAAGTATTTCAGAAATGACCCGTCAGGCCTCCGGTGCGGTTTTCGTATTGTAAGCTTCGGAGGCTTTGGGAGGGCTATCGTTTCACGGTGCATCTGGCGAGCTGGCAGGTGCTTATTCCCTCGCGCAACTCCACGATACGATAATCGACTATGTCGAGACGCTGCTCAGTCAGGTATTCTTTGAACTCTGCCTCATTCCACTCCCTGACATGCGAGCGGTTGGCTGGCGGGCCCATGTCCGCTGGCCCGCGGCGCAAGTCGCGTTCCGGCGTGGATAGAACAATATGCGCGCCAGGGGCCGCCCATTTCCTGATATAATCTATCAGGCAATCAGGATCGAACAGATGTTCGATCACATCGGCGCTGATGACCAAGTTAAATCGAGATCCCAGGTCAGCGTGAGGCTGTTCGATATCGTCCTCGACCCAGTGAATGGTCTGATTGCGCTTTCGGCAAAGCTCGATCGTTTCCGCCTGGTCGACACCCGTAATACCGATGCCTGTTGGAAGAATATATTTCTCCAACTTGTAACCAAGCCCGCACCCGACATCAAGAATTGAAGACGGTTCTTCAAGTTCTATAAATGATTTAACGTATTCATATACCGATTTTTGGTAGATAAGAGACGATTCCTCGGAATACATTGGATTCGTCGGCTCAAGGTTGCACGAATAATTCTCTTTAATGCAATACGTTTTCATTTACCAAGGAGATCCACGTTCGGTGTTGTGCTGTGACACGGTGGCTGGTCGAGACAGTCATATGGAATTCAAGGACAGCATCGTATCTCTGACGGTGGTTTCCCGCACAGCACAGCCAGCGCTGACGCGCTGTTCCACGATGTCGTTGTCGACCACGATCCAGCGCTCGTAATATTCTTCCGCGTCGCGCTGAGAAAAAACCTGCGACGCATCCTTCCACGCCTGTTTGGGGAAGGGAACCTTGTTGCCGGTAATCCAGGTATCCGGTTCCCAAGCTAGTTTCCGGTATTTTTCCAGCCAGCGGATGGGGCCCATGAACACAAAATGATAGTGAAATCCGAGAGATTCGGTCACCAGTTGTGCCGGAGCGGTGTCGTGCTCCTGGCGACGGCGGATCCAGCTGTGAGCATCGCGCGGCTCGATGTCGCATGCCGTGCGGACGATGGACTTGCCAATCCTGTGGCCCGCCCATTTCTCCAGCCGCCGAATCTGCCCCGTCGTCGGGTCCAGAATGTCTCGCTCGAAGGTCTGGTTGCGTTCCTGGAAATATACCTGGTGCCAGAACGGGCGGTCTCCGGCTTCCCGCGTCGGAATGACCTCTTTGGGCCGAAGATGGATCAGTTCCGTATCTGGCCTCGCGCGCTCGAGCAAGGTCAACAGATTGCCTCTCTCACGCAGGGTCGCGCCGGCATTGTCGGCCCATGCATATTCATCAGGGTCGATATGGATGAGCCACTCGAAGCCATCCGCCCGCGCCAGCTCCAATGCCTGCGCCGCGCAGTCTTTCTGATGCTCCGGCAATCCCGGGCACTCTGCCGGCCGGGAGTGTTCGATAGCGTCCACCCAGGGAAAAGACGCCAGCACATCCCTGGTGCCGTCGGTGCAATGATCCAGGAATACATAGGCCTTCGAGACGCCCTGATGATGGTGATATCTCAGATGATCGGCAATGACTTCGGCTTCATTGCAGACACACATGATCAACGCGAGTTTGTTGGAAGCGGATGGCGTCATAGGGTGTTATAGTCCGGTATTCCAGTCGTCCAACATTGCGCGTTGTCTTCTTGCCGCTACAGATAGCCCAATTCATGCATCAGTGCGATGGCCTTTGGGGGGCTCCTTCCAGCAACGAGTGGTCGAGAGCTGTTGACCGCTTCGTTGGATTGATCATTGCCTCCAAGGTGGAAAGCCAGTCCGCATCCCTGGATATTCCGACAAAATCGGAAATGCCTTCCAGTGCTGTGCCCGGATCGGCAATGAGATCTTCGTAAAAGATTTCCGTGTAGTTGCTGGCAGGAATCCGTGTCGCCTCATCGCGGGTCCGGCGGATGGCATGTTGCCACCTGTTGAGATATCCCGAGAGGGGCTGCGGCGTCGCTTCAATGACCGAGTAGTAGTTGTTGAATGCGGCTGAGCACCACGTCGCCTCACCAGACGTCACAATCCATTGAAATCCGGGATGCTTCGACATTGAAAGAGCGACATTCAGTCCGTTTCTTATGATATGCAGAAACTTGCATTGCGGCCAGACGGTCTGTATCTGTTGCATGAAGAAGCCGTAGTCTGGCGTCTTGTCGGCCCATATCGATTTGTTCTCGAGGCGGGCCATGTGGTAGCCGACGCCATCGCAAAATTCGCGTACCGTGATGTCGTCCTTGTCCCTGAAAATGTCGTCGAGCTCATCTTGGCTCAACGGGACCACCGGGGCGCCAGTGGTGTGCGTTGTTTTCAGAAATATGTGAGCCAATTCAGCGGGTGAGCATTTGCCCATGCCGGCGTATTCATACATCCTGGGAAACCAATGTGTCTCGCGATGGACGAATACATCGGGGTGGCTGTCAAGCGTCCGTCGCAGCAGGGACGTGCCACAACGCCCGGACCCGACAATACAAAAGCGCATGCTTATCCCTCATTCCACGAAACTGATCTGACGCCGGCAGCCTGCCGCCGATGGAGGCAATCGATTGTCACGATGCGCCTTCGCCCTGTGTGCGATCGTACCCTGATATCGCCGCGCGGTGGGCCGATTGCTTGGCGTGGGTGTCGTACCAAGATGGGTGTACGAGCCTGCGCAATCGCGGCCAATTGTGTATACGTTTATGCAGATTGGGAATAACGCCATAATTGCCAAAAAGAAAGTATTTTATGTAAATCTTGAAGTATACGAGGAGCGCTATTCTCCTGGACAACCAGATTCCGGGCGCCTCCTCGCCAAACAAACCGGAAGACTCGCTCTCGAACGCATGATCGACATATTTGCCTTCGCGCGGAGGATTTGGGCAGCGTTGATCGCTGATATCCGATTGCCGGACCACTTTGAAGTGCGAGTATCCAAGCCGCTCGAACAGGTCGAACTCGTATTTGAGCTCCTTCCAGGATGTCTTGGTCGATTCTATTGAAATATACTTGGGTGTTGTCGGGCTGCCCAGAAGCCCTTCGAGGCACAGGATATCGCTGCCCTCGATGTCGATCTTGAGATAGTAGGGGACGCCATAGGTTTCCAATATTTGCGAAAACGGAACGCCGTCGACGATGATTTCGTGGGCCTTGGAGCCCATCCGCTCATTCCGTTCGACCCAGTTTTTCTTGGTTGTTCCCCAGACGGTGGATTTGCTGCTCACATAAAAGGTGGTCGGTCCGGGATCTTTGACAATCGCCACATTGAGGATCGTCAACTGCCCGGAATCGAGAAAGCCTTTCAGGCGATCTTGCGCGAACGCGCAAAGCTCCGGATTGGCCTCGATGCCAACGACGCGAAAACCTTTTTTGAGGTAGTATTCAGCGTCCTCCCCCTTGTGCATGCCTGCGTCGATTATCAGGTCATCGATCATGGCTGCTTGTCTCGTCCTCGTGTGTTTCTTGATCGGAACGCTTGTTCGGCCTGAGGGTAGTCAGGATGGGGGGGGTGGGTGCGCGCGGATATCCTCGCTGGCACTAGCCTGCGACAAGGCTGTTGGCGCGAAAATACGTTTGTATCGTGAAGTCCCGAATCACGGTTGCGGACGCCTCGTCCGCCCTGAGCCGTGCAGCGCTGGGGAGCACTTCCTCCAGCACCTGATCGAACTTGTCCTCAAGGATCATCCGGTGCCAGCGCCGCCAATGCCATCCCACGCCTTCGTGAACGGGCGGGTTCGCCGCATAGGCCGCGCCGCCCTTGAGAATCTTTTCGTGGAACAGATCGACCGATCGAACGGGGAAGTGATAGATGGCGATTTCGGATTCTTCGCGCGCCGCTCGTCCCTCATACCTTGCGGAATGATTGCCCTGCGTCACGGCAACCAGCCCCGTGGCGCGAGTCATGACTTTGGGCGCGATATTTTGATAGTAGAGCGGGCAGGGCAGCACGTCGTGCAGAGGGTCGGCGCGGAATTCCATCGGATGGGGCGTCGCGATCCGGTGAACGATGCGCTGGTGCCAGGGGCCTGATGCCTCATCGTCATAGGCATAGACCATGTTGCGACGACGGCAGACGAGGACATTCGCCGCCGTCGAGACCAGACAGTCCTTCAGGTTGCCACTCGGAGGCATCCAGAATTCGTCGGCATCGTTGTTCAGGATCCAATCCGCGCCGAAATCGTCGCGCGCCATATGGGCCATCCGCGTAACCCACTGTGCTTGCGCGAACGTATGCTCCGGCTCGTCGATGACGCGCACTACGCCCCGGCGCTCGTATTCCGCCAGGACGTCGCGGGTGCCGTCCATCGACCCATTGTCGGTGGCGATTATATAATCAACACCGTGCGCCAAATGATACTCGATGTTTTCGCGGATGATATCGCTTTCGTCGCGAACCAGCAGCGTCATCAGCAATTTCAACGAGCGATCTCCCGATAGGTTGGCGATGCACCCACATGCAAAGATGGTCCGGGTAAGGAGCGTCTGCCCCAGGCTCCCGTGAGGAGTGACGACGATAGATATCCGATATTGATAAGTCCATATGCGCCGCCACATCGTCGGCAGCGTTCCACAGCACCAACTGCGTTCCAAGCTCAGACGCGCGCGTTACACAATGGCGCCGCAACCGAATCCGGAGCCGGGTTGCCGGCAGGGCGGTCACCCCGTTGCCTGCATGGGATTGAAGCGTCACCGTCGATCCGGCATCCGATACGTCAAATCGGATGGTCGGCGATGCGGCCCGGCGTGATCAGATCTGCTTCCGTCCGGTGCGCTTCCTGGAGTTGTCCGGGAAGGCCCGTGTCGGCCGACGCCGGAAATCTCGACGAGCAATCGCGGACGGACGCGGCGACAGGTGAACCGTCGATTTTCGCTTTGCCGGCGGCCGGGGTCGTGCCTATAGTCCGCTCCTCTTGGGCGGAGGCGGCAACATGAAACCCACCAATTCCATTTTCACCGGCTTGGCCACCACCGTGTTCGAGACCATGTCGCGGCTGGCGATCGAGCACGGCGCGATCAACCTCGGCCAGGGCTTTCCCGACGTGGACGGACCCGAGGATGTGCGCCGCGTGGCGGCCGACTCGCTGATCGAGGGGCCGAACCAGTATCCGCCGATGCTGGGCGTTCCGGAACTTCGCCGGCAGGTCGCCGAGGCCAACAAGCGTTTCTACGATCTCGATGTCGACTGGCAGCGCGAGGTGATGGTGACCTCGGGCGCCACCGAGGCGCTGGCCGATAGCCTGATGGCGCTGGTCGAGCCCGGCGACGAGGTGATCCTCATCGAGCCGCTCTATGATTGCTACCTGCCGCTGGTCAAGCGCGCGGGCGCAACGCCGGTTCGGGTGCGCGTGACCCCGCCGGAATGGCGGCTGGATCTTGAGGCGCTGGCGGCCGCGTTTTCGCCGAAGACCAAGGCGATTCTGCTCAACAATCCGATGAATCCCGCCGCCAAGGTTTTCACCGAGACTGAGCTCGCCGGCATCGCGCGGCTTTGCGTCCAGCACGATGCCTACGCCATCTGCGACGAGGTTTACGAGCACCTTTTGTTCGACGGCCGCAAGCACCAGCCGCTGATGGGGTTTGACGGCATGCGCGAGCGCTGCGTGCGCATCGGCTCGGCCGGCAAGACGTTTTCGCTGACCGGCTGGAAGGTGGGCTACATCACCGCCGCGCCCGCGCTGCTGGAGCCGATCGCCAAGGCGCACCAGTTCGTCACCTTCACCACGCCGCCCAATCTGCAGAAGGCGGTCGCCTTCGGGCTCGCCAAGGAAGACAGCTATTTCATAGGTCTTTCGGGGAGCTTCAGGCCAAGCGCGACCGGATCGCGGACGGACTGTCGGCTCTCGGCTTTGACGTGATGCCGTGCGAGGGCACCTATTTTGTCACCTGCGACGTCTCTGGCCTCGGTATCGGCGACAATGACGTGGAGATCTGCCGGCGGCTGACGGTCGAGGCGGGCGTGGCGGCGGTGCCGGTCTCCGCCTTCTACGTGAGCGATGCACCGACCCAGTTCGTGCGCTTCTGCTTCTGCAAGCGTGACGACGTCATCGACGGCGCGCTCGAGCGCCTGAGTGTGTGGCTCGAGGGGCGCCGGGCGGCCGCTGCCGGATAGTGCGCCACGGAGCGGCGGTCAGTCGACCCGGTTGCCGGTGACGGTCAGATGCGGCCAGTCTTCCGGGGTGACCGCGAGGTCTCCAGTCGCCGCGTCGCGCCAGCGGTAGCCGATGATGGCGCCGCGTTCGGCCTGCGAGATGACGTTGTTGGCGATCACCGCCGAGCCGGCGCCCTCGGCGACCGACACGCCGATGCCGGTGCCGGCCTGGCGGATGACGTTGCCCGTGGCCGACACGTTGCGCAAGAACGGTCCCCAGCCGAGGTTGATGCCGAAGGTGGGGGCGTTCTCGATGACGTTGCCGGTCACCGCCGTGTCGGCTTCCACCGCGATGCCGATGCCGGCGCCTTGCGAGGGATCGTCATAGGGGATCGTCGTTTTCAGGTTGCGCACCACGTTGCCGTGACAGGTGGCCAGCCGGCCGTCCTGGTCGAAATTGGAAATCGAGATGCCGGTAGCCGCCCCGTCGACGAGATTGCCGGAGACCACCGCGCCCTGGAAGCCGAACTCGACGAAGATTGCGGTCTCGCCCGAACGCAGGCAGGAATTGGCGCTCACCTGGACGTTGGATCCCGAATTGACGCGCACGGCGGTGAACGCGCAGTCGGCCATGCGGTTGTCGGCGATCAGCACGCCGTTGCCGCGATAGACGTTGATGCCGTTGCCGTTCTGGCCCGAACCGCCGCCGGCCGCGCCGATGCGCTCGATACGGTTGCGCATGATGAGCGTGCCATCCTCGCCGTCCTCGCTGCGAAACACCAGAATGCCGCCGTTGGCGCAGTCCGTGATGGTGTTTTGAGCCAGGCTCATGCCGGCGCCATCGAGACTGAAGATGCCGGCTTCGGCCGCGCCCGAGATCGTGCAGCGCTCGATATGGCCCGCGCAGCCGAGCAGCGACAGGCCGGAGGCGCCACTCGCGGTGATCGTGCAATCGTCGATCGCCAGCCTCTCGACATGGGCGAGATACCCGAGGCCGGTGTTGGACCCGGTCACGGGCAGTCCGCCGCCGTCAAGCGTCAGGCCGTCGAGCGCGATGAACGCACCGCCGTCGCAACGAAGCAATTGTCCCGGCGCGCCGCTGTAGGCGATCGTGCTGGCGCCCGGAACGCCGGTGAGCCGTGCGTGCGACGGAAGCCGCAAATTGGCGGCCGCGTAGCGCCCTGGCGGCAGATACAGCGGCACCCGCTCGGATGCCGCATGGTCGATGGCGCGCTGAAGGGCGGCGCTTTGATCGTCGCTGCTGTCCGCAAGGATGCCGAGATCGGTGGCGGAGATGGCTCCGGCGCCGGTGGCGAACGCGCGGGCAGGGGCTGCGAACATCGCGGCGCCGGCGAACAGAAAGGCGCGGCGGTTCATGGTGTCCTCCAGAAACAGGTCTCACCCGCGACACGGGGTGCAATCGGGATGCCGTTTCCTGTGTAGCGGATTGGCACTGATTTGACACCGCTCAAGGTGGGCGCTGGTCAGATCGGCCATGCTTGGAACATGCACCAACGGGAGGTGGGAGGAGCGCATGATTTCGCTGGAGGACTGCATTGCGCTGAGTGGGCTGGATGAGGAGGAAATCCTGGCGCTGGCCGAGCATGAACATTTGCCCGAAATGGCCGCGGCCGCCCTGGGCAACTATCTGCTGCACAGGCATCATGGCGCCGATCACATCCGCCGGATGATCGAGGACGATATTCGCGACGCCCGCGCGCGCGGTGACTGGGCCCATGCCAAGGTGTTGTTCGCCGCCCTGCGTCATTTCCTGCATGAACATCGCGCGGAGCTGGAAGCCTGACGGCTCAGCGGTTTAGATGCGCGCTCACGGTCGCCAGGACCGCGCGTGCGGCGCGGGCCTGGCCTTCCGCGTCGGGCCGCGTGTCGGCAGGATCGCCGGCGCCCGGCAGCGGCATGTGCATGAAGACCGACGGAATGCCCTGCGCAAGGCTGGTCCATAACGTGGCGTTGCACAGATAGGCGCCCGCGTCGCGTGAAACGCGGGCACGCACGCCGCATGCCTCGACAGCGGAGACGAGCCTGCCTGTCGGCAGGGTCGAGGATCGGGCCAGGGGGCCGCCGGGAGCCAGAAGGCTGTGGCCGGGGCGGCAGCACCCGGCGGCGTCGAGGCCACTGGCCGCGTTGCGGGCCCGGCTCTCGATGCACACCATGGCGCGCCGCGCGGCGACGCCAAAATGCACCACGGCATCGGGGCGGTGGGCTCCATAGAGCGCCGGCAGTTCGGCCTCGAGCATTGCCCAGGTGACGGGGAGCAGATGGCAGCGCATCTCGATGCCGGCGCCGGCCAGGGGATCCCCGGCGGCGAGATTTGCGATCAGCGCCTCGGTGGGGTTCGCCGGCACGCCGGGAAAGGCGCCGAAGCCGGTGACCAGCAGGGTCTTCGGCTGCGTGCCCATCCTACAATCCCATCAGCTTGGCGATCTGGCCGACGGCGCGCGAGGCGGAGAGCCGGCCGTCGCGCACCGACGCCTCGAGTTCGGGCAGGCGGGCGCCGACAGCAGGGTTGTTGCGCAGCGCCTGCATCATGCGGTCTTCAAGCATCGACCACATCCAGGCGACCTTCTGGGTGGCGCGGACCTTCTGGAAATCGCCGCTTGCCGTCGTCTTCTCGCGATGCATCTCGATCTGCGTCCACATCGTATCCAGCCCCTCGTTGGCGAGACCGGAGATGGTGACGACGGGCGGCGTCCACACGGCGCTGCGCGGCGCGAGGATGTGCAAGGCGGCGCGGTATTCGGCCGCGGCGGCGCGCGCACGCGTGGCGCCCTCGCCATCGGCCTTGTTGACGGCGATCATGTCGGCGATTTCCAGCACGCCCTTCTTGATGCCCTGCAATTCGTCGCCCGCGCCCGGCAGCATGAGAACGAGAAAGAAATCCACCATTTCGGCGACGGTGATCTCGGACTGGCCGATGCCGACGGTTTCCACCAGCACCACGTCGAAGCCTGCCGCCTCGCACAGAAGCATGGTTTCGCGCGTCTTGGCCGCCACGCCCCCCAATGTGCCGGAGGAGGGCGAGGGCCGGATGAAGGCGTTGGGGTCGATAGCCAGTTGCGCCATGCGCGTCTTGTCGCCGAGGATCGAGCCTCCGGTGCGGCTGGAGGAGGGATCGACAGCCAGCACGGCCACCTTGTGGCCTTTCGCGGTCAGATTGGAGCCCAGCGTGTCGATGGTGGTCGACTTGCCGACGCCGGGTACGCCGGTGATGCCGATGCGCCGGGCGCCGCCGGTATCGGGCAGCAATTCCTGCAGCAGGGCTTCGGCCATCTCGCGGTGGGCGGGCTTTCTGGATTCAACCAGTGTGATGGCCCGCGCCAGTTTGGCGCGTGCGCCCGCGCGGATGCCGGCGGCGAGGTCAGCGATGCGGGCGGAATCGGTTGTCTTGACCATACATCCCGCATAGCGCAAAGCGGCCGCCAGGTCACCTTGAGGATGCGTGTTCGAAGCTGAACGGCTGCCACCGGGCCGCTCCCGGCCGCGCGCCGCCGGACGGACGGATCACAAACGAGGGTGTTGATCTGCGTCATTCCGCCGGATTTCCGAACCTCCTAGACTTCAGCAGGCTTCGGAACGGAGGCCACGGGGGACAATATGAGGAGCAAGGAAATGACGTTTGTTAAACCTCTGATCGGCGCCGCGGTGCTGCTCGTGGCAGCCTCGGGCATGGTGAGCGCGCAAATGAGCGGTCCCGGCTACGGCCAGGGATATGGGATGGGACAACAGCCGGTGATGCCCGGACAACAGCCGATGATGCCGGGCTACGGCATGGGCCAGGGCTACGGAATGATGGGCCAGGGCTACGGCATGATGGGCCCGGGCTACGGCATGATGGGCCCGGGCTACGGCATGATGGGCCCGGGCTACGGCATGATGGGCCCGGGCTACGGCATGATGGGCCCGGGCTACGGCATGATGGGCCCGGGTTACGGCCAGCGCGGCATGCATCGCTTCGCTGTGGTCGACGCCGATGGGGACGGAATCATCAGCGCCGATGAGGCGGCCTCCGCCGCCGAGGATGTTTTTACCGCCATGGACGCGGATGATGACGGGGCGCTGACGCTTGAGGAATTCATGGCCGTGCGTATGGGGCCGCAATACGGCTGGAACCAGGCTCGTCAGGCAAGCCGGCAGGAGGCCAAGCAGGATCGCTTCGGCGCCATGGACGCGGACGACGACGGCAAGGTCACCAAGCAGGAGTTCATGGATGCGGCCAAAGCGCGGTTTGAACAGGCCGATGGCGACAGCGATGGCAAGGTGAGTCCTTGGGATTTCCGTCGGCATCATCGTCGCGGCTGGTAGTTCGCCGGGCCCGCCGGCGGCGGTCACGCACGGCGTCGTGCGCCGCGTCAGCCGCCGGCGGCAAATGCGAGGGCCAGCGCGCTCAGCAGCACGAGGATGGGCGAAAAAGCCTGGACCAGGATTGCGGCGAGCACCAAGGCGAAGATCAGCGCCAGCCGCAGGGCGCTGATCTGTGGCGGGTCGCTCCACGTAGGATCGCGTCTCGGGGACATTGCCCACTCTCCACCGGACGGCTCGGATCGACCGTTGCGGCAAGGATAATGCGTCCGGGCTTTGCTGTCCCGGCAATATGCCGGCCGGCGACACCTGAGGGCAGCTAGATGTGGAGCCTCAAGAGGTTGTCCTCGGTTAGATCGAGTCGACTGATCGGTGTTTTGGATTTTAGGCTGCCATGTGGCCGGTGCCAATTGTAGCGGTGTAGCCAGATCGGCAGTTCGGCTGCGCGATGGCGTGACGTTGGGTAGGCGATGGCATAGGCCCATTCCCGCAACGCGGTCTGTATGAAGCGTTCGGCCTTGCCGTTTGTCTTGGGCGTGTAGGGTCGGGTGCGGATGTGCTTGAGGCCGAGATCGCGGCAGGCTTTTGCGAAGGCTTTCGATTTGTAGCAGGCGCCATTGTCGGTCATGACGCGGGTGACGGTGACGCCCAGGCTCTCGTAATAGGCGAGCGCGGCGCGCAGGAAAGCGACCGCACTGTGTTTCTTCTCGTCGGGCAAGATCTGGCTGAAGGCGATGCGCGAGGCATCGTCGATGCAGACATGGACAAACTCCCAGCCGACACCGCGGCTGTTGGACTGGCCGGTGCGATCGCCGGTGATGCGGTGGCCGACGCGGTCGAACCGACCGAGTTTCTTGATGTCGATGTGGATCAACTCGCCCGGATGCTGGCGTTCATAGCGGCGCACCGGTTCGGCCGGATCGAGGTCCTTGAGCCGGGAGAGGCCTGCCCGCCGCAGCGCCCGGCTGACGGTGGCCGGTGACACGCCGACCTCCCGAGCGATGTGCTTACCTGTCCAGCGCTGACGGCGCAGGGCGATGATGCGTTCACAGAGGAGCGGATCGGTTGCGCTGGGCATCCGGCCTGGCCGAGAGGAGCGGTCGACCATGCCGGCCGGGCCTTCCGCCCTGTAGCGTTCGGCCCACCGGGCAACGATCTTGGCCGACACGCCATAGACCCGCGCCGCCTGGGCCCGGGAAAGACGACCTTCAATGACCGCTTGGGCCATCTCCCCTCGACGCAACGGTGTCAGGCGGGCATTCTTGTGGATGTTCATTCGGACCCTCCGATGCGTGCTGAAGCGTGGTAACTCCAGTCTCCTCGGTCAGGTCCGAATGGACAACCTGTTGAAAGCTCACATCTAGGCTGTAGTGACAATTTAACGTCACTGGGGGATTCCCTTTGAGGCGCAAATCAGATTCAAGGCTGACTTTTGGAGGTCGGCTTTGGAAGGCGAAGTTCTACGCGACGATCAATGGGAGCAGATCAGGCCGTTTGTTCCGGGCGGCCTGAAGGGCAAGCGCGGCCCGCGCAGCGACGGCCGACGCTTCTTCGATGCGATTTTGTGGCTGGCGCGTTCCGGAGCGCGCTGGCGGGATCTGCCGGAGGATCGCTTCGGCCCCTACCAGACCGCCAAGCGGCGCTACTACCGCTGGATCGAGGCGGGTGTGTTCGACCGTTTGTTCGAGGCGATCGCGAGCGATCCGGACATGGAATGGCTGTCGATCGATGCCACCGTCATCCGCGCCCAGGCGCAGGCCGCCGGAGCGCGGCGTAAAAGGGGGGCCTGAAACCCAGGCTCTCGGCCGCTCCCGCGGCGGCTTCGGCACCAAGCTGCACGCCGTCGTAGACGCGCTCGGTCTGCCGGTGCGCTTCGAGCTGGGACCGGGTCAGCAGAACGACATGGCGCCCGCTTGCGAGCTGATCGAGGGCTTGGCGGTGACACAGGTGATCGCCGACCGCGCCTATGATGCCGACCGGCTATACGACCTCATTCTCGAACAGGGCGGCGAGCCGGTCATCCCGCCGCGCCGGCATCGCAGATACCAGCACGACTACGACAAGATTGCCTACAAGAACCGGTGGGGCATTGAGGGCTTCTTCGCTAAGCTCAAGCAGTGGCGCCGCATCGCAACCCGCTACGACAAGCTTGCCGCCAACTTCCTAGGCTTCGTCAAACTCGCCAGCATAATGCTCTGGCTCAAATGATTAAATTGTCACTACAGCCTAGAGCGTTTCCTTGTTAAATGGAATCAATTCTGTTGGTCCAAACCGGTTCGATCCGCGAGGAAACGGGCGAACGGCGTAGCCCATGCTACGGCGGAGGCCGTTGACGCGGCGGACGGCCGGTTTCGACCAACCCTTTGGGCGGGATGAATTTTCCCGATTATCGGCGAGGCCCGTCTCGGCCATATCCGCGATATGCCCTTCGCCAATCCTCTTGATCCTCGACAAAATTCATCTCCGCAGAATGGTTCCATTTAACAAGGAAACGCTCTAGCTCGCCGGCGTCCAGATGATCCGCTGCAGCGCCGCGTCGGCAAGCTGCTCGGGGGCGGCATCTGGTCGAAGGGGCCGGCGTATCCCGGAATGGCGAAGACCAGCGTGATGTTGTCCGCGCCGCGCGCGGGGCAGACCGCCATTCCACGCCACAGGTTGGTGCCGACGCGGCAGTCGCCTCGCGCCATGCCTACCTGTGCGAAGCTCATGCCGATGCGTTCGCCGTTCGGACCCGTCAGATGCGGCGAAACGCCGTGCACCTGGCCGATCTTGCCATCCTTGCCCTTGATCACCTGCAGCATCTGGAAGCCTTCGTAAAAGGCGCCGATGGTCCACAGGGTGTGGTCCTCCACCGCGATCTGGATCGGTTGGGTGGTGAAACCCTCATGCACCGCTTCGATGGCCTTGGTCGAATAGGGGGTCTCGGCGGTCAGCGTGCCCGCGGATTGCGCGGTGATGCGCAGCAGGCTCTGATCAGGCATGGCGGAAGACGACGAGCCAGTGTCCGACGAGGTGACGCAGCCTGCGGTGAGGAGCGCCATGAACGCGGCGCAAACAAGGTTCATCTGCATGGAGTGTTGTGTCTCGGATGGCATGAGCGGAGTTTCAAATACCAGTTTGGGCGGCATTGTGAAACCCGTGCCGGGTATCCATCAACCACTGATTTCGGCAAAGCGGGCCGGTTGCCGCCTCCGTGTGGCCACGGATCCTTCGCCGTTGTGTGTAACGCGGCGCTGCGGTAGCGTTTCGGCGCCTGCCCGTATGCGTTCGGACGGAGAATCTTGAGGCCGCACCTGCGCCAGTCGATTTCAGCGTGGTGCGTGTGGGCAGGGAAAAAGGGGGGCAAAATGTCGGGAATTTCCGGCTGGTTTTTCAAAAGCGCCGTTGTCTACGCGATCATCGGCATGTCGCTGGGCGTGCATATGGCGTCCTCGCACAATCACGACCAGCATGTCACGCATGCCCATATCAATCTGATCGGCTGGGTGAGCTTCGCCTTGTTCGGGCTCTACTACGACCGCTTCCGCGAGGCGGCGGAAGGGTGGCTGCCGCGTCTGCATTTCTGGTCCGCGCAGACGGGGTTCGTGATGATCATCACCGGCATCGCGCTGATCTATGCCGGCACCACGGAAGCCGAGCCGGTGGCCGCCATCGGCTCGCTGATCCTGCTGGCCTCAACGGTCCTCTTCGCGGTCATTGTCTTCCGCACGCGCCCGGCGAGTTAGCAATCGGCCGCCCCGGACATGATCCGGGGCGGCATCTTGCCTGTGAGACTGCGCTGCGCTCAAAACCCGCGTTTGAGTGATCCGAGCAAGCCGCGCACGAGCGCCCGGCCAATGGACGAGCCCATGGACCGGACCACGGATTTGACCGCCGCCTCGGTCACGCTTTGGCGCTGCGAGCGGCGTTGGGTCGTGCGTTGCCGCGCCGTCTTCGTGGGCCGGTCGTCGCGTCCGAAGTCCGGCACGCTGAAACCCGAACGCGTGCGACGGGTCCGGTTTCCGCTTTCGCGGTCCCGGTCTTCGCGGGCGCGCTGCTCTTCTTCCAGAGCAATCGCCTTGGCCGCGCGCTCCTTCAGGATCTCGTAGGCCGATTCCCGGTCCTGGGATTCGTCGTAGACCCCGAACAGCGGGCTGGCCTGGATCACCTTGCGCACCTCTGACTCCGTGAGCGGGCCCAGTCGAGACGATGGCGGCCGCACCAGCGTGCGCTCCACGATCGATGGCACGCCCTTGGCGCCGAGAGTGGAGACCAGCGCCTCGCCAACACCGAGCTCGGTGATCACCTGCACGGTGTCCAGATCCGGGTTGGGACGGAAGGTTTCCGCAGCCGCGCGGACCGCCTTCTGGTCGCGCGGGGTGAAGGCGCGCAGGGCGTGCTGCACCCGGTTGCCGAGCTGGGACAGCACGCTGTCGGGCACGTCGAGCGGGTTCTGGGTCACGAAATAGATGCCGACGCCCTTCGACCGGATGAGCCGCACGATCTGCTCGACCTTTTCCAGAAGCACTTTGGGCGCCTCATCGAACAGCAGATGCGCCTCGTCGAAGAAGAACACCAGCCGCGGCTTGTCGGGATCGCCGACCTCGGGCAGTTCCTCGAAGAGCTCGGACAGCAGCCACAGCAGGAATGTCGCATAGAGCCGTGGCGACTCCATCAGCTTGCCGGCGGCCAGAATGTTGACTATCCCGCGGCCGTCACGCGTGGTGCGCATCAGGTCACGAATATCGAGCGCGGGTTCGCCGAAGAAGGCCTCGCCGCCCTGGCGCTCGAGCACCAGCAACTGGCGCTGGATGGCGCCGATGGAGGCCTTGGAGACGTTGCCGTAGATCGTCGAGACCTCCTTGGCGCGATCGCCCAGGTTCACCAGCATCGCGCGCAAGTCCTTGAGGTCCAGCAGCAGCAGGCCCTCGTCGTCGGCAATCTGAAAGGCGATGTTGAGCACGCCTTCCTGTGTCGCATTGAGGTCCATCAGCCGCGCCAGCAGCAGCGGTCCCATTTCCGAGATCGTGGTGCGCACCGAATGGCCGCTTTCGCCGAACAGGTCCCAGAACACCGTGGGGAAGCCGGCGAACGCGTAGTCGTCGGCAAAGCCGATGGTCTGCGCGCGCTTGGTGAGGAAATCCTTTGTCTCGCCTGGCGTGGCAAGGCCGGACAGATCCCCCTTGATGTCCGAGCAGAACACAGGAACGCCCGCGTCGGAAAAGCCCTCCGCGAGGATCTGCAGCGACACCGTCTTGCCGGTGCCGGTGGCGCCTGTGATCAACCCATGCCGGTTGGCGTATTTCAGGTCGAGGTATTGCGGCTTCGAGCCCGCGCCAATGAAGAGTTTTCCGTCGACGAGCACGCGTTTCTCCCAGAGTTGCGGGACGCGCGTTGACCGGAGCGCCCTGGCGTTGATTGTCCGTCGGCTGAAACGTCGCGACGCCCGCTGCCTGATGCAGGGGGCCGGGATGTTCCCGCCTGGGTGTCCGCGGCACCGGGAGAGCCCGGTTGGCGGGCTCGTTCCCCGCGATCGGGGCCAAACACAGGATGCCGTGTATTTTCTTCGCTTCCAAGACCTTATCGGCTTGCGAAGCCGGCGCGACTGTTGTCACATTGCCATGAAATACGCCAGTCACGGAGGCGGCAATGAACGAACTGATCGAACGTATCGTAGCGAAAACAGGCATCAGCCCGGAGCTTGCCCGGCAGGCGGTCGCCATTATCCTCAGATTTCTGAACAAGGACGGACCGTCCGATCTCGTGAGGCAGGTGATCGACGCCATTCCCGGCGCGCGTGACCTGATCGAGGAGAAGGACACGGCCGGCGGCGGCGGCATGCTGGGCGGACTGGCCGGCATGATGGGCGGCATGGGCGCCATGGGTGCGCTCAATGAACTCACCAGCGCGGGGCTCGACATGAGCCAGGTCCAGTCGGTCACAAAGGAAGTCGTCACCTTCGCCAAGGAAAAGGCTGACGAGGACACCGTCGACGAGATCATCAATGCGATTCCCGGCCTCAGCCAGGTCGTGTGATGAAACGGGTGGCCGTTCCGGCTGCCCGGCACTTCAACTCAATTTCGTGAGATGTTTTATTTGGGAGCACACTGATCATGTCTTCTTACCCGATTGCAGATATTGAAGGGATCGGCCCGGCCTACGCCGCGAAGCTGTCCGCTGCGGGCATAACCAACACAGGGGCCTATCTGGACCGCGCCAAGGATCCGAAGGGACGCAAGGCGCTGGCCGAGGAGACCGGCATCGAGGCGTCGCGGATCCTGAAGTGGGCGAACATGGCCGATCTGATGCGGATCAAGGGCGTCGCCGAGGAATATTCGGAACTGCTGGAAGCCGCGGGCGTCGATACGGTCAAGGAATTGCGCAACCGCAACGCGGAGAACCTTGCCGCCAAGATGGCCGAGGTCAACGAGACCAAGAAGCTTGTGCGTCTGGTTCCGAGCGCGAAGTCCGTCACCGACTGGGTCGAGCAGGCCAAGACGCTCGAGCCGATGATGACCTACTGATACCAACGGCCGCGCGGTGGCGCCGGAATGCAAAACGGGGAGCTGAGAAGCTCCCCGTTTCATTTTGGACCGGCACTGAAATCCGGCGCCGGCGGTCTCTGGCGCGCCCCGGTCTCGCCCAAATCGGCTGCGGGGCGATGAACCGGCCTAGCGCTGGCCGATGCGAATCTGGGCGTAGCGCAGGGCTTCCACGACGGTGTGCGTCTTGTTGGACGCGTTGAGCTTGGATCCCGCGTTCTGCAGATGGGCGTGCACGGTACGCTGAGAGATCTTCAGCAGCTCGGCAATGTCGGACGCGGTCTTGCCCAATGCCGTGAGCTCCAGCACGCAACGCTCGCGTGCGGACAAGTCGCCCGGGCGGTCGGAGTTCACGAAACCGAGCTGGATGAGGCGGCGGATCGCGACGCTGCACAGGATGTCGATGCCCGAAAGGGCTTCCGACGAAATGGCCATGTCGCGGCCGGCGCAGACGATGACCGCCTGGAAGGGATCCACGTCGTCCACCGGCACCACGAGCACATTGACGTCGCCGTCCGCCGCGCCCGCGGCTTCCAGCAGATCGGAATGCTCGCCATCGGCGGTGTCGGATTGCCACAGGAACGGGCGCACCGCCGTCAGGCAGACCGTGAGGATCGAATCGCTTGCCGTGACGGTGCTCAACTCGACCCCGTCGCGCCGCAGGTCGGGCCAGCGGAAGCGCAGGATCAGGTTGTCGATCGGCCGGTTGGGCATCGGCAGCCCGGTGATCAGGATGTGGGATGCGCCATGCCGGCGCAACTGGGTTTCCAGAACGTCCAAGACGTGCTTCGGATCGCTTGCACGGTTCAGTTTCTTGGCTATGTCGAAGAGTTCTAGCATTTCTGTCATGATGGGGCCTTCGGTCTTCGTATTATTATGTTCTGGTTCCGCGCGCATTTCGTCGGAAACCATTGTTTTTGGGCTATTTTAGCCTCGTTAATCATCTGTCGCATGACAACGTTCACAGCAGTAACTATTACTATGTGCATGATCGACGTTGCAA
The DNA here is from genome assembly GCF_003432385.1 of Breoghania sp. L-A4. NCBI lineage: Bacteria > Pseudomonadati > Pseudomonadota > Alphaproteobacteria > Hyphomicrobiales > Stappiaceae > Breoghania > Breoghania sp. L-A4. The sequence goes on from NZ_CP031841.1 coordinate 1,568,912, forward strand.
AATAACTCTACGGTGAATTTGCCGTGAGGTCTATCAAATTTGCTTATGTTCGTATTTGCGCGAATAAGCCAAGTGCCGTTACGGCACAGAAACGGCAGGTATTGCTCCTGTTCTGTCTTGCTCCGTCCGCGTGCGGACGGCGGTTCATCCGGGGCCGCCCGTTGTTCCTGAATGGCCGTATTCCGAGACGAACCCCGATTCCGGCTTTCGAGCCATCCTTCCTGGGACTGGCAATTTGAACAATATGATTTGTCCTGATTGGGCGTTGAGTTCAATATTCATTCACGCTGATGCTGAAATGTCGGTTGGATCGGGTGAAAGGGGCCCGTATCCGCATCGTCGTCAGGGGCGGGCGTTCGGGCGGGACCGCCGCGGGACAGGTGCAGGGAGCGAATCCGGCGTCGATGCGTCATCCTCGTGCGACTATTTGACGGAATGCGCACTGGCATGCGATCGCGTTTTCCGGTTACCTGTGGTGCGATGCGAGAGTATTGCTGTTTCGGTCAAGCGTAACGGCCGATTGAACAACAGGACCCGGAACCGACGTGCAGGCACTTGATTTTGCGGCCGGCTTTGCGCCCGGCACACAAGCCGACTGGCAGCAACTGGTGGAAAAGGCGCTGAAGGGCGCGTCCTTCGATAGGTTGCGCTCGGTGACCGACGGTGGATTGCCGATCGAGCCGCTGTATTCCGGCAGGCGTGACGTGGCGGCGGTCTCCGGCAGGCCCGCCGCGCAGCCCTGGACCGTCGTGACGCGCATCGCGCATCCCAGTCCAGCCGTCTCGAACAGCATGATTCTGGAAGACCTTGACGGGGCGCCAACGGTCTCGACCTGATCATGTCGTCGTCCAATCACGCCCGCGGCTCGGGCATCGTTGTCGACACGTTCGCCGACCTGGAAACGCTCCTGGGCGGCGTGCATCTGGACCTTATCTCCCTGAGGCTCAATGCCGGCCACGAGTGCCGCCCGCTCATCGCCATGCTCCTGGAACTTGCCGGCCGGCGCGGCCATGACATTGCGGCGCTTGATATCCGCGCTGCCGTCGATCCGATCGCGGCCATGGTTCAGTCGGGCCGTCAGTCGGCGCCGCTCGAGCGGCTCGCGCCGCGTCTGCAGGACCTCGCGCACTATCTGGAGGATCGCGGCCTCAAGGGCTCGGTGACCAAGGCGGACGGGCGGGTCTGGCACGCGGCCGGCGCCAGCGACGCGCAGGAGCTTGGCTACACGCTCGCCAGCGCCGTGACCTATCTGCGCCTGCTCGACGATGCCGGTATCGCCGGCTTCGTTCCGCAGGACCGGGTCGACGTTGCGCTTGCCGCCGACACCGACCAGTTCGGCACGATCGCCAAGATTCGCGCCATGCGGCGCCTGTGGGCCCGGGTGCTGGACGCATCCGGTCTCGAGCAGCGTCCGCTGCATATCCATGCGGAGACCGCGTGGCGCATGATGACCCGCCGGGATCCCTGGGTGAACATGTTGCGCGGCACGGTGGCGTGCTTCGCCGCGGGTGTCGGGGGCGCGGACAGCGTAACGGTCCTGCCGTTCACGGAGGCGCTCGGCGTGCCGGATTCCTTTGCGCGGCGGATTGCGCGCAATATTCAGACCATCCTGCTTGAGGAATCCAATGTGCACCGGGTGGCCGATCCGGCGGCGGGGTCTGGCGCGGTCGAAGCGCGCACCCAGCAGCTTGTGCAGGAGGCATGGGCGCTGTTTCAGGATGCCGAGGCGGCCGGTGGAATCGAGCGGGCCTATGTCGACGGCAGGATTACGCCCGGCATCGTCAAGGTGCGTGACGAACGGCTGCAGCGGGTTGCCACGCGCCGCGATCCGCTGACCGGGACCAGCGCGTTCGCCAATCTCGACGAGCGCCCGGTGAGCGTTGTCGTGGCCGAGCCTGTGGATCTTTCCGCGTCCTCGCGTTCGCTCGAACTGCCGCCTCCGGGCAAGGGTGATCTGATGCGCGCGCTTGTTGATGCGGTGCGCGACGGTGCGAGCGTATCGGAGATGACGCTGGCGCGCGGCGCGCCGTCCCGGACCCAGGTGGAGGCGCTGCCGCCGATGCGTCTGGCCGAGCCGTATGAGGCGTTGCGCGACGCGGCGGATTGCTCTTTCGCCGCCACGGGTGCGCGGCCGGCGGTGTTTCTGGCGACGATCGGCGGTGCCGCCGACCATGCGGCCCGGTCCGGCTGGGCGCGCACGCTCTTTGCCGCCGGGGCATCGAGGCGGTCACGGGCGAGCCTGCGCCCGCGGATGCAGTCTCGGAGATGGCGGCGGCATTCGCGGACAGCGGCGCCCGCATCGCGTGTATCTGCTCCACCGACGCGCTGTATGCCGACCATGCCGAAGCGCTGGCGCGGGCGTTGAGGGAGGCGGGCGCCCGGGCCGTGTATCTGGCGGGAAGGCCTGGCGAATTGCGGGACGCGCTGACGGATGCCGGCGTGACGGATTTCCTGTACGAGGGGTGCGATGTGCTCGCCGCCTTGCGTCACGTGCACGACGTGCTGGATTTGGGCTAACATGATGGCCGAGAGGACGCGGGCGGCTTGCCCGGGGGAGCGAACGCGATGAGCCGGATCCCGGACTTTTCCCAGATCGACTATGCCGACGTGCTGCCCGAGGCGGACGCGGGCGCCGCGCAGCCGTGGCAGACGCCCGAGGATATTCTTGTGAAGCCGGTCTATACGTCGTCGGATCTCGACGGGCTGGATTTTCTCGAAACCTGGCCGGGCATGGCGCCCTATCTGCGCGGCCCCTATCCGACGATGTATGTCCAGCAGCCCTGGACGGTGCGCCAGTACGCGGGCTTCTCGACGGCCGAGGATTCCAATGCGTTTTACCGGCGCAACCTGGCGGCCGGCCAGAAGGGACTGTCGATCGCCTTCGATCTCGCCACCCACCGCGGCTACGACAGTGACCATCCGCGGGTGTCGGGCGACGTGGGCATGGCGGGCGTGGCCATCGATTCCATTCTCGACATGCGCACCCTGTTCGACGGCATCCCGCTCGACAAGATGACCGTGTCGATGACCATGAACGGCGCGGTGCTGCCGGTGCTGGCGCTCTACATCGTGGCGGCGGAAGAGCAGGGCGTGCCGCACGAGAAGCTGGCCGGGACCATCCAGAACGACATCCTCAAGGAGTTCATGGTCCGCAACACCTATATCTATCCCCCATTGCCCTCGATGCGGATCATCTCCGACATCTTCGCCTTCACCGCCGCTCATATGCCGAAATACAATTCGATCTCGATTTCCGGCTATCACATGCAGGAAGCGGGCGCGACGGCGGACCTGGAACTGGCCTACACCATCGCCGACGGGATTGAGTACGCGCGCGCGGGCGTCGCCGCCGGCATGGACATCGATGCCTTCGCGCCCCGGCTGTCCTTCTTCTGGGCCATCGGCATGAACTTCTTCATGGAAGTCGCCAAGCTGCGCGCCGCCCGCCTTGTCTGGGCCAAGCTGATCAAGCGCGAGTTCGATCCCAAGAACCCCAAGTCGCTCAGCCTGCGCGCCCACTCGCAGACGTCCGGCTGGTCGCTCACCGCCCAGGACGTGTTCAACAACGTGGCGCGCACCTGCGTGGAGGCCATGGCGGCGACCCAGGGCCACACCCAGTCGCTGCACACCAATTCGCTCGACGAGGCGCTGGCGCTGCCCACCGATTTCTCCGCCCGCATCGCCCGCAACACCCAGCTTTTCCTGCAGCAGGAGACGGGCACCACCCGGACCATCGATCCCTGGGGCGGTTCCTTCTACGTGGAGCGGCTGACCTACGAGCTGGCGGCATCCGCGCTGGAGCACATCGAGGAAGTCGAAAGACTCGGCGGCATGGCCAAGGCCATCGAGAAGGGCATCCCGAAGCTGCGCATCGAGGAGGCGGCCGCCAAGACCCAGGCGCGGATCGACGCGGGCCGGCAGACGGTGGTCGGCGTCAACAAGTTCAAGCCCGACACCGAAGAGACCATCGACGTGCTGAAGGTCGACAACGCCGGGGTGCGGGCGCAGCAGATCGCCAAGCTCGAGCGCCTGCGCGGCATGCGCGACGAGGCGGCCTGCCAGGCGGCGCTGGATGCGCTGACGGAAGGCGCGCGGGGCTCCGGCAACCTGCTGGATCTGTCGGTCAAGGCGGCCCGCGCCATGGCGACGGTGGGCGAGATCAGCCTGGCGATGGAAAAGGTCTTTGGCCGCCACAAGGCCGAGATCAAGTCGATTTCGGGCGTCTACAAACGGGAGGTCGGAGCCATGTCGGATGCGGTGGACAAGGTCTTGAAGCTGGCCGCCGCGTTCGAGGAAAACGACGGCCGCCGCCCGCGTATTCTGGTCGCCAAGATGGGCCAGGACGGGCACGACCGCGGCCAGAAGGTGATCGCTTCGTCGTTTGCCGATCTCGGCTTCGACGTCGATATCGGTCCGCTGTTCCAGACACCCGAGGAAGCGGCGCGTCAGGCGGTGGAGAATGACGTGCACATGGTCGGCGTCTCATCGCTGGCCGCCGGTCATCTGACGCTGGTGCCGGCGCTGAAAAAGGCGCTGGCGGACGAGGGCCGCGAGGACATCATGATCGTCGTCGGCGGCGTGGTTCCGCCGCAGGATTACGACGCGCTCCATGAGGCTGGCGCGGCGGCCATCTTCCCGCCGGGCACCGTCATCGCCGAGGCCGCCCAGGACCTGATCCACAAACTCAACCAGCGGCTGGGCTACGAGCCCGCGCAAGCCGCGGAGTAGGCGGGAGGCTTTCCGGCGCGCGCTCTTGCGTCTGCCACTCTCGGAGAGACCTTGTGCCGTCGCATGCGCAACCGTTTGCCATGCGTAATTGTATGTACATGTGGCAAGCGCGCCACCAAAATGCCGCTGCGGTAGAATAAGTTGCCAAAAAATATGGCGATTTCGGACGGCGGCAGAGCCCGCGACGCCGGATTCGCGAAGGCGGGGCAATGAACAAGATCCTTCTCCACGCAGCGGTCCTCGCCGTGTCGTTTGCCGCGTCCGCGCACGCCTCTGATGAACGGCCCGTCTGGGACTGGAATGGCGTCTACATGGGCGCTCACGCCGGATGGGTCGGCAGCGATGTGCGCTGGACGGACAACACCGGGAACTGGTGGGCGCCGCCAGGATTTACCCATTCCGCGTCCGACAACGGGTTCATCGGCGGCGGGCAGGTCGGCATCCTGCGGCAACAGGGCAACATCGTTGGCGGTCTCGAACTCTCGGTGAGCGGCGCAAGCGGCGGAACACGCGCGGCCAGCCCGTTTTTTCCCGCAATCGATACATACAAGACCGAGATCGACACGCTGGTCAGCGTCACCGGACGGCTGGGATACGCGTTCGGCGACTGGCTTCCCTATGTCCAGGGTGGCTACGCAGGCGGCATGGTGTCGATGAGAAACACGAGCGGCGCGGGCTTTTTCGGATGTGCCGTTCCCTGTGTGTATGATTCCTCGCAGTGGCAGCACGGTTTCACGCTGGGTGGCGGCGTGGACTACAGGATCAGCGACAACATCGCGCTCGGCGTGAACTACAGATACGCAAACCTTGGTAATCACGCATACATCGGCGTCACCGGGAACGCCGGAACGCTGGAGAACTTCAAGGTCGGCGCGGACGTTCACGCCGTCACGGCGCGTGCGAATTGGCTGTTCGGGGATCAGGGGTCCTCGATTGCGTCTCGTGATGCCCCGGCCGCGGCGCCTGCATGGGATTGGAACGCGATCTATCTCGGCGTGCATGGCGGATTGGGTCACGGCGACATCGATTGGACCGACAATCTGGGCGGTTGGTTCACGAATTTCGCCGGGAATTCATACATGTCCTCGGGCGACGGCGTGACGGGCGGTGTGCAGCTCGGAATGCTGACCCAATGGGACCATGTCGTCGGCGGCATCGGCGTCAGCTTGAGTGCGATGAGTCTGGAAACCCGCGAGACAAGCCCGTTCTTTCCCCCAAGCGATACCCTGGAAACGAAGGTGGATCTGCTTGCGACCGTCACGGCCCGGATCGGATACGCATTCGGCAGTCTGCTGCCCTATGTCGAAGGTGGTTATGCCGGCGGCAATGTCAGCGTGACAAATACCGATCGTCTGAACTGTTTTCCGGCGGCATGTCTTTTTGACACGACCAAGTGGCACCACGGCTTCACGCTCGGCGGCGGTCTCGACTATCGCGTGACCGAGAATCTGGTGCTGGGTCTCAACTACAGCTACGTCAGCCTGGGCGACGCGACGCACAGTGGAACGACCACCAACACCTTCGGTGTGCCGGAAGACTATACGGTCGGCGCCGATGTTCACGCGGTGACATTGCGGGCGAACTGGCTGTTCGACGGCACCTTGTTTTCCGCAGAGTGATGCCTCCGGGCGTGCCGATCTTCCCGCCGGCCTCTGTGATCACCGAAGCTGCCCAGGGTCTGATCCACAAGCTCAACCAGCGGCTGAGCCAAAGCTCGCGCGGGCGGCCGAATAGACCGCGACCCGGTGCGCGGTCGCGACATGACGCTTGGCGAATGTGTACTATTTATGGTACATGCAAGCCATGGGGGATCCAAAGCGTCTTTCGGCGCGTTTCTTTATGCTCGAAAGCGGCCGCATGCCGGTGAGGGACTGGCTGCTGGATCTCTCGCCGCAAGATAGGAAAAGTGTCGGAGACGACATTCGTGTGGCGGAGTTTGGCTGGCCGGTTGGCATGCCGCTTTGTCGGCCGATCATGAAGCGCAAGGGATTGTGGGAAATCCGGTCGGATCTTTCGAATGGCAGGATCGCGCGAATTTTGTTCTGCATCCAAGATGGAGCGATGGTGCTCTTGCATGGTTTTGTCAAGAAGTCGCGGAAGACGTCGAATGCGGATCTCGAACTGGCGTCGAAGCGAATGCGAGGTTTGAAATGATCCAGGAACGCGAAATTGGAACCGCAGGCGAATTCTTTGAGGATTTTCTCAAGGAACAGGGGACCTTTGAGGAAACTACCGCGCGTGCGATCAAGCGTGTTGTCGCCTTCCAACTTGCTGAAGAGATGAAAACGAAAAATATCAGCAAGGCGGAAATGGCGCGCCGATTGGATACCAGTCGTTCGCAATTGGATCGACTGCTCGATCCTGACAATGTTGGCGTCACCCTGGCCGCGCTGTCGCGCGCTGCGCGTGAAGTCGGTCGTACATTGCGTTTGGAATTGGCCTGAAACAGCGTTCGGTTGCGAAAAGCCGTTTCCTCTCGTGCGTCCCGTCACACCACCGCGTCCGCATCCACCATCACTTCTCCGACGTCACGCCAGACATTGCCCTTCTTGAAGTGCTTCTGGCGCCAGTCGAGGTATTTCAGATAGAGCGTCAGCTCATTGCCTTTCAGGCCCGGAAGTGAAACCGGGTCCAGCCCCGTCCACGGCAGGAACGGGTTGCGGCGGATGTTGCCGTTGATCTCCACGCGCAGCGTCTTTCGCGACGAGGGCGAGCGGGCGTGGAAGCCGAAGGTGTCGGCGATGATCAGCGTGTTGGCTTTCACCGCCATGCGCCGGGGCGCTGGCAGGCCGAGGGCTTGGAGGTCGCTTTCGGGCATGCGGAAGGAGCCGAACGAATGGTGCCCGCGCGCGTCGCGCGCGCCGAGGCTCTGGCGGTATTCCCAATCGAGCCGCTCGCGCGTCAGCCGGTGCGAGCCGGGCACATAGGCGAACGGCCCGTCGTCCTCGCCCACGTCATGCAGGAACAGCCAGCACTTGACCGTGGAATGAAACGTGTCGGCGTGCAGATCGGTCTGCGGATCGGCCGCCTTGCGGCTGGGGTCGGCCAGCACCGTCTGGATGAAGAAGGTCGGCTCCCCGCCGCGCGACGACATGTAGTGCATGGCGGCGCGGATCTCGCGCGAGCGCACCACGGAGGCCGTTGCGGGCATGGATTTCAGCAAGGCATTGGGCAGGGGCACCATGCGGGTCACCGTCGGGCCCTGGCGCATCTCACGCGCCGGAAACGCCCTGCCATAGATCTCCGAGCGCAGTTGCGCGAAGGCGTCCGGCGCCAGGAAATCCCGCTTTTCGAGAAATCCGTCACGCGCGTAGGCGGCGCGGTCGGCCTCATCCAGGGCGCGGGCGAGCCATGCGCGGCGGCGGTCAGCCATCCAGCCGGCGGTCTTCACCCTGGCCAGATGCAACCCGTAGCGGTTGAGCGTCGGATTGCCGAGAATCGGATTGGCGGCGAAGGACTTCGCGGCGCCTCCGATCTCCGCGATCCACAAGGGGGCCTTGAGAACATCCAGCGGCGTCATCTGCGGTCACTCAATTCGAAACGGTGATTGGCCGGGCTGCCTGAGCGGCCGCCCCTTGCACGCATTTTGGAACACAGTCTTACTGCACCCGCGGCCTGTCCGTATAGGGTTGTATCTTCTGAAAGGCTGGCGTATCGCGCAATGCCTCCAGCACGGTCTGCACATCGCTGTCGCTCAGGGACGTGTGTGTGCGGACCGAATACCATGCGCTGCCGCTCTGTGGCGCTCCCACCTCCAGCATCAGATCCGGCAGCGATCCGTTGAAGCTGCGGCGCGAGCTGTCGAGCAGCGGCTGATAGGCGTCCATGAAATTCTGCGCCTGGGTGCGCGAGCGGAACGAGCCGAAGATGATCGTATTGTCTGTGTTCTCGATACGGTCGAAGGTCTCGATGAAAATGTCGATGCGCTTGGGATCCTCGCTCTCCGTCCGGTCGAGCGCTCCCAGCGCGTGCTGTCCCACCGTTTCAGCCGCGAAATGCCGGTTGTGCACCAAGGCGCGCCCCGGGAGCACGGACCAGACGAACACCTGATCGCGGTAATCCGGTTCGCTGCGGCGAAGCTCCATTGCCGCATCGTCCATCATGTCGTGCGCATAGGCGTCAAGCTGGACCGGCCAGTCGCGCAAGGTGTTGAAGGTCTCGCGGGCGCCGCCGGTATCGCCGGCGTAGACCTGGGCCAGCCCCAGCGTGAAGGCGGCGTCATTGCGCCAGCGCCAGTGTCCCGGCGAGAGGCGGAAGGCGGGGGATTTCGGATCCAGCGGCGCAAGGTCGCGCAGCAGCGCGAGCGCCTGCTCCCCCGGCGTCTGTCCCGCCGTTCCGGGCAGGCCGGCGGTCTGGCTGGCGATCTCCGGATCGCAGGCGGCGGTGTATTGGCAGCCCGCCAGCAACAAGCCCAGCCGCAAGGCCGAGACCAACGCATGGGGCGTCTGGCTGAAGCGCGCCATCTCCGCGTAGCCGGCGATGGCCTTGATGTAACCTTGCGGATCAGTGAAGTCCTGACCGCTGGCGTCGAGATACAGTCCGCTTCGGTTGGCCAGAGCACGCGCGAAATCGTTGCGCGCCTCCACGTTGCCGGTCTCCACCAGCACGTTCAGCCGTCTGGCGGCGAGGTCCGGGCGGTTTGTCTCCCAGGGGTGTTCGAGCGAGCCGAGAATCCGCGCCGCGACCGCCACCTCGCTTGAGTTGGGCGGCGCTTCGAGGATCACATCGACCAACCCTTCGATCTTAGCTTCGTAGTGGCTGCGGCCGCCGGGAAAGCTCCGGTCGTCTTCCAGAAGCTTCAGCACGCGCGCGGGATCGCGGGCCGCGCGCTCGAGCAATTCCTGGATGTCGACGCTGGCAGCCCGCGCCGCAGAGACGCCGGCGAACGGGGCCACTGTGTCCGCGGGCCACCAGCCCGGGGCGGCAAGATGCGCGCCCAGCATGGTCACAGCGATTGCGGCGGAGGCCAGCCGGTTCCCCATCATCGTCTTCCCGTGGCGTTGTTCATCAAGGCGGCATCGGGCGCGCGGCGTCCGCGGTTCAAACCCGTCATCGGCAATTTCCATTGGCCAGCAGCAGCGTGATCAGATGCCCGTCCGGCACCACTTCGATATGCACCCCGTCCACCACTGGCGGAGCGTTGGACTGGTCGTGCCAGAACACGAAGATGTTGAGGTCTTCCATGTCCTCGAAATCCTCCAGCAGCCGGCGGAAGCGGATCGGCACCGCGGGCTCGCCCGGACGCGTGGCGCGGCGGTTGCGGGTTTCCGTCGGGCGGATGTTGCCGTTCAGGCTGGTGCCGAAATAGATCTCGTCGGAATGCAGCCCGGCGCCGCGCGGCATCAGCGGATCGTCGAAGGGACCGCCGGCGGCGCGCCTGGGGGCGGCGCCGGCCAGATGGCAATCGACCTTGAAGTGGATGTTGCGCGGGCCTTCCTCGAGCGCCTTCTTGTAGATGTCGCGATAGGCGGTGGCGAATTCGATCTGACCCTGCAGCTTGCCGATCTCGTTGTCCTTACCGGTCACCTGCGCCTTGAGCCCGGCGATCTGCGCCCGCTGGGCCTCTATGGTCTCGGCCGGGTCGTAGAAGCGCGGCGCCGCCAGGTTGAGACCGAACACCAGCACGGCGAAGATCCCCACCGCGCCGGTCAGGTTCCACTTGCTGTCCTTGAAATTCGTGTTGCTGTCGAAGATCGCATAGAACACCATGGCGACGCCGATCAGGATCGCCATCATGCCGAGAAACAGCGACACGGCGGTGCGGGTTTCCGACAGACCGAGCAGCGCCTCGCCGCCGGGTGGCTGATCGGCGATGAAAAAGCCGGCGAGAAAGACGGTGCCGGCGAGAAAGAATCCCAGCGCGAAACGGATCTGAAGCTTTCTCAACGCGGGGTCGGGCCGCGCGGCGGGGGGACAGGCGCGTTCGGGGTATCGGATCGGGCATGAGGGGTCTCCCTGCTGCCAGTTGCGTCGCGGTGGTCTCTTGTGCGGTGCCGGCACGGCCGGCTGGCCGCCGGCGCCGCAATAAAGTGCGTGGCGCGTGAAGCGGTCATCGCGAAGCAATAGATGAAACTGACGTAACGATACGTGGGAACCGCCACACTCGCAAGCAGTGGAAGGCGGGTGAGCGGCGCGCATGACGGATTGCCCGGCACGGGCTGATGCCGCTATCGTCATGCAAACGTCGGCAGCGAGCGATGTGCCGCCACCATGAGTTTCGGCGCCTTGCGCCACAACCCCAAATTCGGCGCCTTGCGCCGGGGAAGATCTGAAAAGCCATGCTGAATGCCGTCCTTGAGCGTATCGACGCCGACTTCGACCAGAGTCTCGATCGCCTGTTCGAGCTGCTGAAGATAAATAGCATCTCGACCGATCCCGCTTTTGCCGGCGACTGCCGCGAGGCGGCCGCATGGCTGGCCGCGGAACTCACCAGAATCGGCATCCCGGCCAGCGTGCGCGACACGATCGGTCATCCGATGGTGGTGGGTCATCTTGCGGACGACGGCAAGCCTGGTCCGCACGTGCTGTTTTACGGCCACTATGACGTGCAGCCGGTGGATCCTTTGGAACTGTGGGAGACCGATCCGTTTGCGCCGCGGATCGCGACGCAGCCTGACGGGACGAAAATCATCGTGGCGCGCGGCTCGGGTGACGACAAGGGCCAGCTGATGACCTTTGTCGAAGCCGCGCGCGCCTGGATTGCCGAGACGGGCGGCTTGCCGCTGTCGGTCTCCGTGCTGTTCGAGGGGAGGAGGAATGCGCCTCGCCGTCGCTGGAGCCTTTCCTGGACGCCAACAAGGATGAGCTGTCGGTCGATCTGGCGCTGGTCTGCGACACCTGCATGTGGGACGCCGAGACCCCGGCGATCACCACCACGCTGCGCGGGCTGATGGCGGAGGAGATCATCATCACGGCGGCCGACAAGGACCTGCATTCGGGCATGTACGGCGGCATCGCCCGCAACCCGCTGCACGTGATGGCCGATGTTCTCGCCGGCCTGCACGACGCGGAAGGCCGGGTGACGCTGCCCGACTTCTATGAGGGCGTGATCGATCCGCCCGCCGACGTGGCCGCCATCTGGGACACGCTCGGCTTTTCCGCCGACACCTATCTCGGCAAGGTCAATCTGAAGATCCCGGCCGGCGAGCAGGGCCGCACGCCGCTGGAGCAGGTCTGGACCCGGCCGACGCTCGAGATCAATGGTGTGACCGGCGGCTACGGCGGCGCCGGCTTCAAGACGGTGATCCCCTCCAAGGCATCCGCCAAGATCTCCTGCCGCCTGGTGGGAGAGCAGGACCCGGCGAAGATCCGCGATCGCTTTCGCACCTATGTGCGCTCGAAGATCCCGGCCGATTGCTCGGTGGAGTTCATCGACCATGGCGCCAATCCGGCGCTGATGCTGGATTTCGAGAGCCCGGCGCTGAACAAGGCGAAGACCGCGCTGACCGCCGAGTGGGGCAAGCCCGCCGCCGTGGTCGGCTGCGGCGCCTCGATTCCCATCGTCGGCGATTTCAAGCGCAAGCTCGACATGGACAGCCTGCTGATCGGCTTCGGTCTGGAGGACGACCGGATTCATTCGCCGAACGAGAAGTACAACGTCACCAGCTACCACAAGGGCATCCGCTCCTGGGCCCGCATTCTCAATGAGCTCGCAAGCTAGATTTCAGCGATCGGGCCAGAACTGGAAAACGCATGAAGAGCATCTGTGTCTATTGCGGCTCCAACCCGGGCAGGCGCGGCGCCTACAGCGCCGCCGCGACCGCGCTTGGCGCGACGATCGCCCGGCGCGGCCTGCGGCTCGTCTATGGCGGGGCGTCGATCGGGCTCATGGGCGCGGTGGCGGATGCCGCGCTGGCCTCGGGCGGCCATGTCATCGGCATCATGCCGCAGGCGCTGGTGGAGAAGGAGATCGCGCACAACGGGCTCAGCGAGATGCATGTCGTCGCCTCCATGCATGAGCGCAAGCGGATGATGGCGGACATGTCCGACGGATTCATCGCGCTGCCCGGCGGCGTCGGCACCATGGAGGAGCTCTTCGAGGTCTGGACCTGGGCGCAGCTCGGTCACCACGACAAGCCCTGCGGGCTGCTGGACGTCTCGGGCTTCTACGAGCCGCTGGAAACCTTCCTCGACCACCAGGTGATCGAGGGCTTCGTCCGCGCCGAGCACCGCGAGATCCTTAAAATCAATTCCGACGCCGACGCCCTGCTCGACGCTTTCGAAGCCTACAAGGCGCCGCGCGTCGCCAAATGGATCGAGCGCGACGACGTGTGAGGCGCGCGCAGAAAACCCCTATCCCAGCGCCTTGAGCCCGTTCAGATCCGAGAGCACGGCGGCGGGCGGCAGGTCGGTATATTCGTCGGGCAGGCCAGAACGGTTGATCCACACGGTGCGGAATCCGAAGGCCGTCGCGCCCGCCACGTCCCAGCGGTTGGACGACTGGAACGACACGGCCTCGGGATAGATGCGGAAGTGCGTCGTCACCATGTCGTAGACGCGTTCGTCGGTCTTGTAGACCCGCAGGCTGTCGACGGAGAACACCTCGTCGAGCACGCCGTCGAGACCGGCGGCGGACACGGCGCCTTCGAGCATGGCGGGGGAGCCGTTGGACAGGATCGCAAGCTTCGCGCCGGTGTCCTTGAGGCTTTTCAGAACCTGCGGCACCTCGCCGTAGCAGTCCAGCCGGTGATAGGCCTCCAGCAGTTGCGCCTTGGTCGAGGTGTCGGCGGAAGGCACCCGCTGAAACGCATAGTCCAGCGCCTGCTCGGTCAGGGTCCAGAAATCCTGGTAGCGGCCCATCATGCTGCGGATCCAGGAATATTCCAGCTGCTTGGCGCGCCAGATTTCCGAAAGCCGGTCCGCGTCCGGTCCCACCGCTTCCGCGTGTCTGCGCACCGCCGCATGGACGTCGAACAGGGTGCCATAGGCATCAAACACATAAGCGGACGCGGACATGAGCTGGCTCCGGAGTTGCGCGTATCCCAAGGTGCGGGCAGAAGACCGCGAAGCGGTGCCTGCGTCAAGGCGGCATTGGGTATCAGGAGGCCGCGCTCAGTCTTCGACGAAGCGCTGCAGGCGCGTCAGTGCATCATCCCATTGGGCGGAAATGCGGGCGAGATAGCGGCGGGCTTCCTCAAGCCGCCCGGGCTGGTATTCGAACAGCGTTTCGCGTCCGCTGCGGCTGCTGTGCACAACCCCCGCGCGTTCCAGGATCTTGAGATGCTTGGTGACCGCCTGGCGCGTCAGGCGCGCGTGTCCGGGCTCGGATGCAAGCGCTGTGATCGACTGCGCGGGGCCTTCGGCCAGGCGGTTGAGCAATGCCAGGCGGGTCTCGTCTCCCAGTGCGGCGAACAGCGCGGCCGGCGGCGCGAAACCGCCAGCCTCTGGCTCCCGCGCCTCAAGCACCGGCCACATGCTCCTGGATGTTTTTCATCTGGAATGTCCATCCCTGGCCGTTCATTCGCAAGGCTTCCAACCGGCGCCCCTTGGGGATTTTATCGAAGCCGGTTTCGCGCACCAGCAGCCGGGTGCCGGAGTCGGCGGGCTCGAGATGGAACTCGACCAGTGTCGAAGGCTCGGCTGAATAGTCGATCTCCGGGTCGACCGCGTAAGGGTGCCAGGTGAAGGAAAACAGCCGCTCCGGCTCCACCGCCACGACCACTGCATCCCAGGCAATATGCTCGTAGCCTGAGATCGTCATGTGCCCGGTGGATTTCTCGCCTGGCACAAAGGGACCGTCGAGCGCGACGCCGAACCAGGCGCCGAACTCCGTGTGGTCGGTCAGCGCCCGCCACACCCGCGAGACGGGGGCGGCGATGTCGATGCTGCGTTCGATGCGATCGGTATCAAGAACCTCGGTCATGTTCACTCTCCTCTATATGCAACCAATCAGTTGCGAGTGATCTTGCCGAAGGTCGACTTAATATGCAACCTTTTTATTGCGTTTTGACTGAGCGATCATGGCAGCACCACGGAGCCGTCCTCGCCCATCGGAAAGCCCGGATTGTAGGCGATCTCCAGCAGATGATCGCAGCCGGGGATGCGCACGTAGCCTGAATAGCCGCCCCAGAAGACCTTTTCCGGTCGCTTGACCGGCGTGGCGCCAGCCGCGATTGTCTCGGCGAAGGCCGCGTCGACCTCCGCCTCGCTGCGCGCGTTCCAGGCGATCGAGCACGGCACGAAATGGCCCGGTGCGGCGGCATCGTCGGGCAAACCGGCATCTTTGGCCAGATCCGCGCGGCCGAACAGTCCGAAGGCGGTCGAGCCGCACTGGTAGAAGGCGACCGCGTCGCTGTCGACGTTGGCGCGCGTCCAGCCGAGACCGTGTTCGAAGAACCGCCGGGCGGCGCCGAGGTCGTCAACGCCCAGGGTGATGAGAGAGAGCCGCTGTTCCACTATCCGAAAACCTCACAAAACAACTTTATTGCGCGTTGGGGATGATGAAGTAGGAACATTATATGAACATCAAATGGCGTCTAGTCAAAAATTGCGCAAATGCTGGAATTTTGGGCGGTACCTTGACCTGACCACCCGAACGGCGTTCGATCGTCGGACACACAATACGAGACGAGGAACGACTTATGACGGACTGGTCGCAAACCTGGACCTGGATCGACGGCGCATGGCATGAGGGCAATCCGCCGATGATGGGGCCACGCACGCATGCGGCGTGGCTGGGATCCAGTGTTTTCGACGGCGCGCGCACCTTCGAAGGTGTCACCCCTGATCTTGATCTGCATTGCGAGCGGGTGAATGTCTCCGCCGTGGCAATGGGCCTGAAGCCGACCATGAGTGTCGCGGACATGATGACGCTGACCCGGGACGGCATTGGCCGCTTCGCGCCCGGCACGGCGCTGTACATCAAGCCGATGTACTGGGCCGAGGGGGAGGGCATAGGCACGGTTGCCGGCGACCCGGAGACGACCCGCTTCTGCCTGTGCCTGTACGAATCGCCGATCGCCGCCAGTGGCGCCTCGATCTCCGTCACGCTGTCGCCCTTCCGCCGCCCGTCGCTCGAATATGCGCCAGTCAACGCCAAGACGGGCAGCCTCTACCCCAACAACGCCCGCGCGCTCGTCGAGGCCAGGGGACGCGGTTTCGACAATGCCGTGTTCCTCGACATGATGGGCAACGTGGCGGAACTGGCCACCGCCAATATCTTCATGGTCAAGGACGGGGTGATCAAGACGCCGTTTCCCAACGGATCGTTTCTCAACGGGATTACACGTCAGCGCATAATCCGGCTTCTGGGCGCCGTCGGCGATGAGGTTGTCGAATGCGTGCTGGGCTACGACGATTTTCTCGAGGCCGATGAGATCTTTTCCACTGGAAATTATCACAAGGTCGTCTCCGTCGGCCGCATCGAGGAGAGCGAAAAGCAGCCGGGACCCGTCGCTGCGAAGGCGCGCGCGCTCTACTGGGATTTCGCGCACGCCTGAGCAGGTGAGTTTTCTCACAGTCTCTGGATGGGTTCAGCAGCTATCACCGTCTCCGAGCGCGTGGCCGCATCATGGCCGCGCGTTTGTGCCGTCACGAGCAGATCGTGGCGGACATTGCAGCAACAAATGACGTAGTGTCATTGGCCTTTCCTGTCGGAGAGAGCCGTCGCTTCATCGGGACAGCGAGTTTATGGAGACGCCAACCCTCGAAACGGACCGGCTGCTCCTGCGCGCGCACCGGCTTGACGATTTCGATGTCTACGCCGCCATGTGGCGGGATCCCGCCGTCGTGCGCTATTTCGGAGGCGCGCCGCTGACCCGCGAGCAGGCCTGGCTTCGCTTCGTGCGTCACGCCGGCCTCTGGCATCATCTCGGTTTCGGCTTCTTCGCGCTTGAAGACAAGGCGACAGGCGCGTTCGTTGGCGAGGCCGGCGTGCACGAACTTCGCCGGGACATCGAACCGTCGGTCGAAGGAACGCTTGAGGCCGGCTGGGGCCTGGTGCCGGCTGCGCATGGCAGGGGGCTTTCCGAGGAGGCGATGCGCGGCGTCTTCATGTGGGCGGAAAAGAGCCTCCCGCCGTTGCGCACGACGTGCATCGTCGACACCGGGAACGCACCGTCCCTGCGGGTTGCGCAGAAACTCGGCTTCAAGGAGTTTTCGCGCACGATTTACAAAGGCACGCAGGTTATCGTTTTCGAGCGCTCGGCGCTCTCTCCGTGAGCTCTTGACGGGTCGTCCATTCGGAGCAGACCGGGGCGGGCAGTGCCACGTTTCGGAACGTGGCAGAGCGTCCTGCAGCGCAAGACCGCGCGCGGAACCGAACGGTGCGGTGGTCGGTTGACTGACAGACGAATAGCATGCCGGACGAGATGGATTGCATGTTAGATGAATGGAAAGAGTGCCTTCGGGGAGAACGGGGCCACTCGTCCATTTCAAACGGGCGTTGTCGCGACCATGGCGGACCAGACCAAATGCGAACAGTGCCCCCTGCGCACGCTTGAGGTATTCCGCAAGCTTGATGACAAGCAACTCGGGTTCATCGCGCGCTTCAAGACCGGCGAGCTGATCGTCGAGCCGGGATCGACGATCCTGCTCGAGGAAAACAACAGCCCGCATCTCTACACGATCCTCGAGGGGTGGGCGTTTCGTCACAAGCAGCTTGAGGACGGCCGCCGCCAGATTCTCAATTTCGCGCTGCCGGGCGATCTTATCGGCCTGCAGGCGGCCATCCTCAGCGAGATGCAGCATTCCGTGACGGCCCTGACGCGTGCCACCCTGTGCGTGTTCCAGCGCGACAAGATCTGGACCCTGTTCCAGGAGTTTCCCGAACTCAGCTTCTCCATGACCTGGCTCGCGGCGCGCGAGGAGCAGATGCTGGACGGTCACCTGCTGAGTCTTGGCCAGCGCACCGCCCTGGAGCGCACGGCTTACTACATCCTGCATCTGTACGACCGCGCCGAGGCGCTGGGGCTTGCGGGCAACAATGCGCTGTGCGCGCCTTTTGGCAAGGGGCACCTGGCGGAGGCCATGGGCATCACGCCGGTGCACGCCAGCCGCACGATCAAGAAGCTGCACGAGCGCGGACTCATCCGCTGGACGGACGATACGATCCTGATCAGGGACCGCGACCGGCTGCAGGCGCTGGCCTCCTTCGAAAGCGATCCCACGATGCGGCGGCCAATGATCTGAACCGCGCCCGAGCGTGCTTCGGGCCCCGCGGCCCCGATTGTCGAAAAGTGCAAGTTCCGTCTTCCGCGCTTAACCAATGTTAAGGCGCGCCGGGAGGGGTGTGGCTATGCTCGGGCAGTGTTGAAAATTTATTCCCAACGATGTGCTGCGCCGCGCCGCCGGCCACATGGAGCTTCAAGTACACAATGGCCGAGACGTTTTTTGTTGATGTCGACGGGGCGGATCCATTCCGCGATGATTGCGTCGTATTCCGGGATGCGCCTGTTTTGATTCCCAAGCCGATGGACGCCGAGTTCGTTGCAAATGACCCGCGTCCGTGCGCAGCCGGTGCGGGTAATGCGGATCTCGTTTCGGGGGCGGCGACGGCGGGCTTGTGCGCGCTGACGCCGTCGTGCTGCTGGTCGAGGACAACATCATTTTCTCGCTCGACGCCGAGGATATGTTGCGGCGCCTCGGCGTCGCGGCCGTTGTGACATGCGATCAGGCCAAGGCCGCGATCGATGTGATCGACAGTCAGGCGATCGACTTCGCCGTCCTCGACATCAACCTGGGCACGGAGACGTCCCTGCCGGTGGCGGAGCATCTGCGGGCGGCGCGCATTCCCTTCGTTTTCGTGAGTGATTTTGACGATCCGGCCGTGGTGCCGCCCGAATTCGGCGACGTTCCGGTGCTGGCAAAACCCTACACGATGGAAGGTCTGGGGCGGATCTTCTCTTTGTAGCGGCGGCTATGCGGTGATGAAGCCGTGCTGGCGCAACAAGCGGATGAACTCGACGCTCAGACCGTCCGGCGTGCCGGCGTCAGCGCCAGCGCGGCCGCGACGACAAGGGCTGCCGCGGCGCTCAGAGAGGGCAGCAGGAAACTGCCCGTCGCCTCGAAACCCAGCCCCGCGACGGTCGGACCGGCCATCTGGCCCAGTCCGAAGGCGGCGGTCATCAGCGCTAGCGCCGTCCGTGGATCGCCGCGCGAGAGGCTGCGCGCGTGCATCAGCCCCACCGCGGTGATGGCGATAAACGTGCCGCCCAGCATCATCGCCGCCAGTACCACCACCCAGCCGCTGTCCGATGTCACCGACAGGGTGACGCCAAGGGTCTCCACCACGCAGGCCGCGGCGTAGGCGCGCTGGTTGCCGATCCGTTTGCCCAGCGCCACCCAGGCCGCGATCGACGGAATGCCTGCCAGTCCCACCGCGGTCCAGATCACCGGCTCGACATCGCTCAGGGTGGGCGACAACCGCGCCAGCGTGTTGATGAAGGTGGCGGTGATGGAATAGCCGAAGCCGAACAGCCCGTAGGACACATACAGCGCCACCAGACGCCGTCCCGCCGGCGCGCCGGGCTGGGCGGGGGCCGCGCCCGGGTCGGCGCCGCCGCCGATCAGCCGCGCGACCAGGGCAAGCAGAACCGCGGAGGCCACGCCGCTCGCAAACCACAGCTGCCGCCAGTCGGCGCCCGCGGCGTCCAGGGCGGCGACCAGCATCGCGGAGCCGGCAATGCCCGCGCCAACGCCGGCGAAATGCAGCGAGACGAGGCCTGGCCGTCCGGCCGCCGCCAGACGATCGAGCACCAGCGCGGTGGAGAACACCATCGCGTAGGCACTGGCCAGACCGCTCAGGAATCGCAGGATGATGAAGACGGACACATCGTCCGTCAGGCCCATGCCCGCGGTGGTGGCGGCCGACAGCGCCAGCGCCGACAGAAACAGCGTGCGCCGGCTCATCGGCAGCGCGTCGGTCAGCCGGGTCGAGGCGGCGGCCAGCGCGCCGATCAGGTAGGCGAGGAAATTGGCGGACGCGATGATTCCGCCCTGAGCCGGCGTCAGTCCGGCCTCGGCCACCATGAAGGGCAGGATCGGCGTGTAGACGAAGCGTCCGATGCCCATGCACGCGGCCATGGCGAGCAGCCCGCCGAGCGCGACGGGCAGGGTGGCCGATAGGGGCGAGGCTTGTGGCGGCGCGTATTGTGTCATGGAAAGACAAGTAGCACGCCGCGCGGCGTCGCCAAGCGCAATCGGCGCACCGCCGATGTGCGCCGATCGGCAACCGTTTTCACCTCGCCTTAGGGTTCCTTGGTTCAAATACCGGCAGGAGACTGTCGTTTGCTCGCGTTACGCGCGGCGCAACGGCGATGGCCCGGGCGCCGGAAAGGCGGGGCCTGCGGGGATCCGGACAGGGGCGGGATGCGAATGATTGAGAAGTTCGACCGGGCATGGACCCTCGGCAATGCCTGTTGGAAGGCGCTGCTGCTGGACAAGGAAATGCTGCTGTTTCCGATCATGTCCACCGCGGCTCTCCTGCTGGCGATCGGCGGCAGTGTCGGCCCGCTCTGGGCCAGCGGCACGCTGGAGACGATCATGGAAGGGTTTCGGGCCAATCCGGACAGCGCCCAGGACCCCTGGGTGATGGCCGTGGCTTTCGGCTTCTATTTCGTCTGCTATTTTATCATGATCTTCTTCAACACCGCGCTGGTGACCTGCGCCATGATCCGGTTCGCCGGTGGCGATCCGACGGTCATGGACGGCTTGCGCTCCTCGATGCGCAACCTGCACAAGATCTTCGCCTGGGCGCTGTTTGCGGCGAGCATCGGGTTCCTGCTCAATATGGTGGAGCAGCGGCTCAAGGGCGTCGGCAGGTTCATCGCCGGCCTGATGGGCGCGGCCTGGGCGATCGCCACCTATTTCGTCGTGCCCGTGCTGGTGCTTGAGGATGTCGGCCCGATCGGCGCCGTGCGGCGCTCGGTGGCCACCGTCCGCCAGACATGGGGCGAGTCGCTGATCGCCCATGCGGGTCTCTCGGCGCTGCAGTTCATCGGCGCCATCGGCGCGGCTCTGATCTTCTTCGGCGGGCTGTTCGTCTTCGACCGGGATCCGCTGCTGGCCGGCGCGCTTTGGGGATGCGCCATTGCCTGGCTCATCATCACGGCGCTGGTGCTCTCGACGCTGGGCGCCATTCTCAAGGCGGCGCTGTACATCTACGCGATCGAAGGCACCGTGCCGGACCAGTTCGACAGCGCCATGATCCGCGACGCCTTCCGAAACGACTGACGCGAGCGAAGCACCGTTCGGTCCGCCGAACGCGATGGCGCGCGATGGAACGCGGGCGGGGGGTCGGGCGTTGGTCTGTCATGCGCGGCTTTCGCCGTCCATGCGGCCGCGGTCGGGCGGCGCCGGCGCATGTCGATGATCGCGATACGGTATCCGCTTCCGTGCTACGGAGGGGAATATCTTTTCAACCCGCCGTCTCAGGCGTTGCCGTCGGGCGGCGGGATGCCTATTTTGCGCTTCGTAGCATTCACGAGGTCGCGCGTTTCCGTGACCGAACTTCCGCATCACAAGCGGCCGAGGAGAAAACCCATGGCTTTTGAACTTCCCGATCTTCCCTACGCCTATGACGCGCTCGGCCCCTACATGTCGCAAGAAACGCTCGAGTATCACCACGACAAACACCACCAGGCCTATGTCACCAACGGCAACAAGCTGCTGGAAGGCTCGGGCCTTGAAGGCAAGAGCCTCGAGGACGTCTGCCGCGAGAGCTTCGGCAAGAACGCCGGCCTGTTCAACAACGCCGCCCAGCACTACAACCACATTCACTTCTGGAAATGGATGAAGCCGAACGGCGGCGGCAGCTCGCTTCCCGGCGCGCTGGCCTCCAAGGTCGACAGCGACCTGGGCGGCTACGACAAGTTCAAGGCCGATTTCTGCGCCGCCGGCGCCGGCCAGTTCGGCTCCGGCTGGGCATGGCTGGTTCTGAACAAGGACGGCAAGCTGGAGATCACCAAGACGCCGAACGGCGAGAACCCGCTGGTGCACGGCGGAACGCCGCTGCTGGGCTGCGATGTGTGGGAGCACTCCTATTACATCGATTACCGCAACGCGCGTCCGAAATACCTCGAGGCTTTCGTCGACAACCTGATCAACTGGGACTATGTCGCCGAGCTGTTCGAAAAGGCGTCGTAATCCGGGCGATCGATTCCGTCATCCGTGATGGCGAAATGGAAAAAGGCGGGCCATCTGGTCCGCCTTGAGCCTGATGACAAAGCCGAGAAATCCCTCCTTCGTCATGGTCGGGCTTGTCCCGACCATCCATAAGCCATTGAAAACATGGATCTTCGGCACAAGGCCGAGGATGACGATCGAGGGGTATGAGTGTTGTTAGCGGTTTGAAGGCGGGGCCCCGGGCTCCGCCTTTTTCGTTGATGTGGGGTTTCCAGGCACCTGGCGCCGATTCTTCGAGACGCCTGCTCGTGCAGCCTCCTCTGGATGGCGTCATTGTGTTGATTTTTTGGGAAATCCCCACCAATTCAACGTCATCCTGAGGAAGCCGCGCAAGCGACTGTCTCGAAGGATGGGCGGTCCATTGCGGCGCCAACACACCGGTCAGCGCCAACAGTGCCGCCGATGCGCCTCAGCCGCGCAGGCCCCGGGTGCAGCTGTTGGTGACGATGCGGGTGATGGCGCCGTCCATCTGGGCGCTCCAGTACTCGCATTCCGCGCGGCTCGGGAAACAGGCTTCACGGGAAATGTTGCGGCTCTCGCCCGGAGCGATGAACAGGCGTCCGCCCGCGAGCCCGCGCCAGACGTTTTCGGGGCCGTATTTCCGTGACGCGATGCGGCAATCGTAGGCTGTGCCGTAGGCTTCGAAGACCTGACCGCTGCGTGCGTCGTAAAAGGTGTCCCGGCCGTTGCAGCCGCTCAAGACGGCTCCGGCCAGAAGCGCCACCGCGGCGGCGCGCATCATTGTGGTCGTGGTGTTTCGCATTCTGTATCCGCCTGTTCGCTCGTGCATGGCCGGAGCATGCCGCGGCTCCGCCATGCTCCTGATATCCGCCAATGATTGCGATCATTCGGAGGCCAAAGCAAGGCGGCCGATTTGATCCATCTTAAAGACGCCGCCCGCCGCGCCGCTATCGTATGGTCACTCTCCGCCGCGCCCGGCTTGGCGTGCCGGGCGCGCGGAACCCAGCACAGGAGAAGACCATGGCAGCGATTACCAGGAACATTGGAAGCCTCGACCGCATATTGCGCATCGTCGTCGGCATCGCACTGATTGTCTTCGCGCTCTACGGCCCCGCCGATATCGCGTGGAAGTGGATCGGCTGGATCGGCGTCGTGCCGATCGCCACCGCCGTGATCAACTGGTGTCCGCTCTATTCGATCCTTGGCATCAAGACCTGAGGTCCTCCTGTCCGCCGGGAACCGCATGCTCTGGCGTCCGGCAAACCGCTTTTTAACCCCCGCCCAATATCCTGAGCGCAGTCTGCGCAATAGGGGCGTCGCCGCGACGGGCCGGGGTGATGAAAATGCAAGGCACCGACACTCTTAAGGTTCTCATGCTCGACGGCAGTCGAAGCTTCAGTGCGCTGATCAGCACGATGCTGCGTGGGATGGGCGTGCGCTCGCTGGCGGTTTTCGACGATTCCGAAGCTGCGATTACGTTTCTGCGCGCCAACCCGGTCGATGTCATTCTCGTTGACGGGGCGCTTGCGAACGCCACCGCCTTCAAGTTTGCCATGGCCCTGCGTCAGGACAAGCAACAGTTTCGGCGCACGGTGCCGATGATCCTGCTGAGCGGTTCGGGCGGCACCCAGGTGGCGCGCAAAGCCGTGGAGTCGGGGTTTGACGCACTGCTGCCCAAACCCATCCGTGCGGTGCGGCTCTACGAACAGATGCTCAGCCTGATGCGGCGCCCCCGGGTCTACATACACGCGCGCATCGGCTACTGCGGTCCTGATCGGCGGCGCCCCGCCGCATCGGACTTCTCCGGAGCCAACCGGCGCGACGGCGAGACGTTTCAGGTCCACACCAAGAGCGGCCCCGTCTCGCTCGATCGGCTGGAGAAGCTGCAGGCCAAGAGCGCCGATCATCCCGACCTGGAGGTCCTGCTGGTGCGCGGCGTGACGATTCTTTCCGGCTACAAGCTCAACGCGGCACTGGCCGCCTGATTCCGGTTCACCCCAGAGCCGCCACGCTGTCCTTGGGCGCCTCGGCGCGTTCATTCATGCCATAGTCGCGCAGCACCGAGGCCACGCGCAGCCGGTAGCCGCTGAAAACACCACCGCGGCCGGCGGCTTGCGCGGAACGGTGCTCCGCCGTCTCCCGCCAGGCGCGCACGGCCTCCTCGTCGCGCCAGAACGACAGCGACAGCATCTTACCCGGCGTCGTCAGGCTTTCGAACCGCTCCACTGAAATGAACCCGTCCATGGATTCCAGCAGCGGCTTCAGCTCCATCGCGAGATCGAGATAGCTCTGCTTGCGGCCCGAGGCGGGTTCGACTTCGAAGATGATGGCGATCATCGGCGCATGTCCTGTGTGGTGCCCTCGACGGGGGTAAGAAATGTGCGCTCCTCGCGCAGGATAAACCGTTTGTCCCGCGCGAATTCGAAATTCGCGCGGCCCTGCGGGTCCTGCTTCAGTCGCGTGCGATAACGCTCATATTCGGCCAGGGAGGCAAAGGAGATCAAGCCGTGGGCGATGTCGTTGCTGCCTTCTTCGGGCAGGAAGTAACCGATCAGGTCGCCGCCGCAAGCGGGAATGATGGTGCCCCAGTTCTCCGCATAGGTCTCGAACGCGGCGCGCTGGAACGGGTCGATCTGGTAACGGATGAAGCAGGTGATGGTCACGATATGTCTCCGGTGGGCAGTGTTTTCACGCGTGCACGGGCGGGAGAGTGACGCCCCGCTTCATGCCGTCGGGACACCCTAGCGTCTTGCCGCACGACAATGCTTCGACTATCATCGAACCATGAAAACAGGCCCCGATATTGCGCGGATCGCGTCGCTGATCGGCGACCCCGCCCGCGCCAACATCCTCACCGCCCTGATGGGCGGCCAGGCGTTGACCGCCAGCGAGCTGGCGCTTGAGGCTGGCGTGTCCCTGCCCACGGCGAGCTCGCACCTTTCAAAATTGCTCGACGGCGATCTCGTCAGGGTGACGAAGCAGGGGCGCCATCGGTACTTCAGATTGGCGAATCCAGATGTCGCCCATGTGCTGGAAACCATCATGGGGCTGGCGGCGCGCGCAGGCCACGCACGGGTGCGCACCGGTCCGCGCGAACCCGCGATGCGCAAGGCGCGCATGTGCTACGACCATCTGGCGGGGGACATGGGCGTGCGCATTCTGGAAAGTCTTCTTCAGCGCGGCTTTGTCGGCGGCGGCGAGAGTGATCTGGTCCTGACGGCGCCGGGAGCCCGGTTCTGCGAAGAACTCGGGATCGGGACCGACGGGCTTGCGGTTGAACGCCGTCCGATGTGCCGCGCGTGCCTGGACTGGAGCGTCCGCCGGCATCATCTGGCGGGAGGACTCGGGGCGGCGCTTGCCCGGAAGGTCTTTGATTTGGGATGGGCGTCACGCGTCGAGGGCGGCAGGGCCGTCATCTTCACCGCTATGGGTGAGGCAGCTTTCCAGGCGCATTTCCCGCTGGACGTGCCGCTCGCCGTTACCCACGCACGAGACGGGCTGCCCGCGTAACGTCTGTATTGACGGGCATGTCCTCGATATCTCACACGGAGATATCGAGGACATGCCCGGGCTGGCCGGGTGGCGGCTGGAAGCGTTGTGGCGTGACGCCTGATCCATCGCCGCGGGACTCCAGCGCGGTCGCTCGGTTCGTTTCCAAACCCGGCGGGCGTGCGCCGTCCGCAGCCCCCGGTCCGCCGGCTGGGGCCGCTCCGGGGGCGTCGCCGGACCTCAAGCGGTCCTTGTCACGTTCCGGTTCGACCTTGGACCCCGACTGCACCTGGCGCATCTTCGTCTCGAGCTGCTGGATCTGCTCGTCGAGCTTCTTCTTGTCGCCTTCGCAGGTGGCGCACTGCTTTTCGCTGCGCGCCGACAGGATCTCGGCCTTGAGCTGCTGGACCTCTTTCGACGCCTCCTCCGATCCGCCGGACTTGCCGGAGGCTGAGGGAGAAAACAGCGATGCCGAAAGGGCCACGACCATTGTTCCTGTTCCGGTTGAGCATGACGGCGTCATGCGAGAGCGGGGCGCACTGCGGGAAACTATGCGGCCGCAACCTTAATGGATACTTCCGCGATTGGCGGAAAGCCTCGGGTTCACGCACATGTGAGGCGGCGTGAGCGCCCGCCGGCCGGGTGCCGTCGCCGCTGCGTCATCCGATCACACCGCGTTCGACCCTCGTGGCATGGCGTTTGCTGGGCATAGGCCTTACATCGGATAGGGCGGATGCGCTGGCCGGCACCCGAAGCTGTGAGGCTGCGGCCAACCCCATGCGTATTCGGGTGCGATCTTGCAGTGCTACTTTTAGAGGCGCGCGTAAATGACAGGCAAAATCATCACCATTGCTCAACAAAAGGGCGGGTCCGGAAAGACAACCCTTGCCGCTCATCTCGCCATTGCGCTGGGGAAGGGACGTGGAATTTCCGTGGCGATGCTCGATATCGACCCGCAGGGCAGCCTCGGAGAATGGCTGGAGGCGCGCGAGCAGCTTCTGGGCGAAGACGCCACGGGACTGGAGTTCCGCACCGCGTCGGGCTGGGGCGCGCGACGCGAGGCGCGCAGCCTGGCGCGCGATTATGACTTCGTGCTGCTGGACACGCCGCCGAAATCCGACCGCGACGTGCGCCCGGCGATCGAGGCGGCGGATCTCGTCGCCATCCCGGTGCAGCCATCGCCCGTCGATGTCTGGGCCAGTCAGATGACGCTGGACATGGCCGCCCATGAGGACGTGCCCGCCATCCTGGTGATGAACCGCGTGCCGCCGCGCGCCCTGCTGACCGGCGAAATGGCCGCGGCGTTGGATGCGCTGGGCTCGAAAACCGCCAAGGCGCGGCTGGGCAACCGTATCGCCTTCGCCGCCTCAATGGGCGAGGGCCGCACGGCGAGCGAGACCGAACCCAACGGCAAGGCGGCAGAAGAAGTCGATGCCCTTGTCAAGGAACTGAAGAAGCTGATGAAATAGGGCCTGAGCGCTCCGCTCAGGCCCTGACCGGTCCAGTGCGCCGACTACGCCTTTCCCGCCACCTTCAGCGCAAACGCCCAGTTGAAGGCGACCTCCTTGAGCCGGTCGAAGCGGCCCGAGGCGCCGCCGTGGCCGGCGTCCATGTTGGTCTTCAAAAGCAGCGGCGCGTCATTGGTGCGGGTTGCGCGCAGTTTCGCCACCCATTTGGCCGGCTCCCAGTAGGTGACGCGCGGATCGGTCAGCCCGCCCACCGCCAGGATCGGCGGATAGGTCTGCGCGCCGACGTTGTCGTAGGGCGAATAGGAGGCAATAAAGCGGTAGGCCTCCTCGTCGTCGATCGGATTGCCCATTCCGGCCACTCGGGCGGGGTCAGCGGCAGGGTGTCGTCGAGCATCGTGTTGAGCACGTCGACGAAGGGCACCTCGGCGACGATGCCGGCGAACAGCTCGGGATCCATGTTGGCGACCGCGCCCATCAGCATGCCGCCGGCCGAGCCGCCGTGGCCGACGATCTTGCCGCGCGCGGTGAACGTCTCGTCGCACAGATACTGGCCCGCCGAGAGGAAATCCCGGAACGTGTTGGCCTTCTTTTCGCGGCGGCCTTCGGCGTACCAGCGAAAGCCCTTCTCCTTGCCGCCGCGGATGTGGGCGATGGCATAGACGAAGCCGCGGTTGACCAGCGACAGCGCATTGGTGGAGAAACTCGCCGGCATCGCCATTCCGTAGGAGCCGTAGCCGTAGAGCAGACACGGCGCGGAGCCGTCCAGCGGCGTGTCCTTTGCATAGAGCAGCGACACCGGCACCAGCTCGCCGTCGTGTGAGGGCGCCATCACCCGGCGGGTGACATAGGCCTCCGGATCATGCCCGCTGGGCACTTCCTGCTCCTTGCGCAATACCCGCTCGCGCGTCTCCATGTCGTAATCATAGACGCGCGCGGGCGTTGTCATGGAGGAATAGGTAAAGCGGATCAAGGCCGTGTCGAACTCATAACCGTCCGAGATGCCGAGCGAATAGGCTTCCTCGTCGAAGCTGATGCTGTGCTCATCGCCGTCGGAAAGCCGCCGGATGACGCCACGCGGCAGACCGTCCTCGCGCTCCAGCCGCACCATGTGGTCGGCGAACAGCGTCAGCGACAGGATCAGCCGGCCCTCGCGGTGGGGCACCAGGTCCTTCCAGTTCGCGCGCGCCGGATCGCCCAGCGAAGCCGTGACGATCTTGAAATCCTCCGCGCCGTCGGCATTGGTGAGGATGTACAGCAGGCCGTTGTGGTGCTCGACGGAATACTCCTGCGCGACCAGCCGCGGCGCGACCAGCCGCGGAGCGCTCTCGGGCGCGTCGGCGTCGATCAGATGGACCTCGGACGTCTGGTGATCGTGGCAGTCGATGGTGATGAACTTGCCCGACTGCGTCTTGCCGACGCCGACGAAGAACCCCGCGTCCGCCTCCTCGTAGACGCAGACGTCGTCCGCCGGGCTGGTGCCGACAACATGGCGGAAAACCTTCGACGGACGATGGTTGTCGTCCAGCCACACGTAGAACAGCGTCTTGCCGTCGTTGGCCCAGACGCAGCCGCCGGCCGTCTCCGCGATCTCGTCGGCGAGATCCTGCCCTGTCTCCGTGTCGCGCAGCCGCAGCGTGAAATACTCCGAGCCCTTCTCGTCCGCCGCCCAGGCCATCAGCTTGTGGTCGGGTGAATGGTCGGCGCCGGCCAGACGGAAATAGGTCTTGCCTTCGGCGAGCTGGTTGGCGTCGATGAGCACCCGCTCCTCGCCGCCGCCGTCGCGCGCCGTGCGCACGATGCGCGGGTGCTCCGCGCCTTCCTCATAGCGGATCGCGTAGGCAAAGGCGCCGTCGGGCGCGGGCACGGAACTGTCGTCCTGCTTGATGCGGCCCTTGAGCTCCGCAAACAACACCTCCTGCAGCGCCGCCGTATCCTCCATCTCGGCCTGCGTGAAGGCGTTCTCGGCGTCGAGATAGGCTTCGATGTCGTCGGCCAGCGCGGGGCGCCCGTCGCGCATCACCTCGCGCCAGTTGTCGGCGCGGATCCACGCGTAGTCGTCGGTTTTGGAAATGCCGTGATGAACGGCGGTGCGGGTGCGCTTTGCAGCGATCGGGGGAGGATCTGTATCATGCCTCCCGAAATAGGCCGGGACGCGATCGCGTTCAATCCCAATCCGCGCTTTGGGCTCTTCCGGCGAACCGGTCCGCCGGCGTCTCTCGTCTCCGTTGATGCCATCCGCCTCGCTGAAAGCGGCCCATTCCGGGGATCGTTAAAATTTGACAGGCGCGATTCAGGGAATTGAAGGCGCCCGTCGGCTATGTGG
Organism: Breoghania sp. L-A4; assembly: GCF_003432385.1. Lineage (NCBI taxonomy): Bacteria > Pseudomonadati > Pseudomonadota > Alphaproteobacteria > Hyphomicrobiales > Stappiaceae > Breoghania > Breoghania sp. L-A4. The sequence continues at coordinate 1,598,003 of NZ_CP031841.1, forward strand.
TGAACCGATAAGAACTCTCACGGATGTCACAACGTGCGCGACACTCAGAAGGCGGATGCAACCATGGCGGATCAGGCGAATGGCAAGCTGCGCCGCAGCTTCGCCGTGGCGGGCGCCGCCGTCGTGATGCCATTGCTCGCCGTCTTCGCGTTCAACACGCTGTGGGGCTATCTGCCGCTGCGCCGCGATGTGGTCGCCGTGCCGGGTTTCGTGAACGCCACCAATACCATGCGCGATCTGGAAATCGCCGTGCTGCAGAGCGCAGCGATTGTGCACGGCAGCCGTGTGTTCGTCGGCTATCGCACCAGCCTTCCCGCCATGGCCAGCAACGAGACGCCCGGTCAGGCGTCCGATGCGCCCGCATTCGCGACGTCCGGCACACGCAGCCAGCTTCAGGCCTACGAGGCGGCGGCGGAGCGGGTGCGCGCGCGATTTATCGCCGCGCGCAGGGCGATGGCCGATTGGCCGGAGATTCTTCAGGGCACCTACGGGCTCTACGGCGAGTGGCTGGTGCTGCGCCAGCAGGGCCGTCAACTGGCGGCGCTGTCTGACCTGCAGGCAAGCGCGCCGCAGCACGCCCGCGCCTTCGCCGAATACGATCGGCTGAACCAGAATCTGGTCTCCGGCATCGAGGCGTTCAACCACCGGATTTCCACCTCCGTCAACGAACGGCTGGGCGTCGAGAGCGCGCACAGCCAGCGGGTGCTCGGCCTGTCGATGGCCATCGGCTCCTTGGTGATCGTCTTCATCATGTATGTGAACCTGCGTCTTGCGAGCTACGTGGTCGATCCGCTCAATGGGCTGGTGGGTTCCATCACCCGGTTTCGCGAGGGCGACTACTCCGTGCGCACGGACGTCAAGCGCACGGACGAGATCGGCAACCTGGCCGACGCCTTCAACGACATGGCGCAGGACATCGAGCAGTCGCACCTGCATCTCGCCAGCCTGTCGGAACGCGATCCGCTCACCGGCATGCTCAACCGGCGTGGCTTCGATACCCGCTTTGAACGCCATCTGAAGCAGGCGGAGGCCCAGGGCCACGACCTAACCGTGATCATGGTCGACATCGACCGCTTCAAGTCGATCAACGACACCTACGGCCATGCCGCCGGCGATCTCGTGCTGGTCGCGGTTGCCGACACCATCCGCAATTGCCTGCGCGGCGGCGATTTCTCCGCCCGCTTCGGCGGCGAGGAATTCATCATCTGCCTGCCGGAAAAGAGCTCCGAGACCGGTCTTGCGGTTGCCGAGCGCATGCGCGAGGCGATCGACCGTCTGCCGCTGACCACCACCGACGGCGCGCCGGTCCACGTCACAGCCAGCGCCGGCGTGGCGATCTTTCCCATCGCCGGGCGCACGCGCAACGCGCTTGTGGAAGCCGGCGACGCGGCGCTTTATGCGGCGAAGAGCAACGGCCGCAACCGCGTGGAACTGGCGGCGGCCAACGACATCGGCTTCGAGGAGGCCGTCGCCAGGCCGGCCGGAACGCCGGATGTGGACGACGGAAGGGTGATGTTCGTCACCCGGGCCAACCAGGCGCCGGTGACACAGGATGTTGGACCTTCGCACCAGGCGGCCGCCGCGCCGGATCATGGCCCGGACGTCTTCGCCCAGCAGGCCGCCGCCCGCGAGGCCTTCGAACGCGATGGACCGCGCCTGGACGCGGAGCCCGCAGCGGATGTCTTCGCCGCGGAACCCGCGGACGATGCCGCTTCGGACGACGACACGCCGCTGGAAATCTCGACCAACGTGCCCCGCCTGCAGTGGACCGCCTGAGGCTCTCTTTGAAAATCTGACATGACGCGGATCAACGCGCGCCGGGATGTGGGGTATACTCTCCCCATGGGCGCCCGGCCGTCGTGCATCGCGGATTCCAGCCGCGCGGACGCCGCGCGTGTTTCAGGGAGACGCAGCGATGAAAACGATGGACCCCGTCACCTTGGAAAAGGCGCTGCGCGATCCCGCATCCGTCTTCGCCACCCCGAAGAGGTCGAGACCCATGCCGGCTTGAGCGCCGCGCAGCGCATCGAGATCCTGCGCCGCTGGGAATACGACGCCTCGGAGGATTCCGTCGCCACGGAAGAAGGCATGCCGGGCGGCGACGACGACCTGACCGCGCGCATCCTGCAGGCGCTCGACCGCCTCGGCGGCGTCAATCCGGAAAACACCGGCCCCACCAAGCACCACGGCCTGACGCGAGATGCGACCAAGCGCGAGTGAGCCGTTGCCGCATCCTTTGCCCGTCCAGGCCACTTCCACGATTGTCATCCCGGCCGCAGCGCAGCGGAGAGCCGGGACCCACTCTGATCTCCGCTTGTTGAGGCGCTTGGGCGCGCGCGGCGCGGTCTGGCGGCACGTTCCGGGCGACAGCCGTCGCCGAGCGGCAGTGTGGGCCCGGGTCAAGCCCGGGTGACAACGGAGGGTGGGCAGACTCACCTGCCATGACCGCTATTGGAAGGCTTCATCTCTCCACGTCATCCCGGACCGTGTGCAGCAACGCTGCATCACGAGATCCGGGATCCAGCACATCAGCCGGCGCTTGCGCCGTCAAACCCCCTTGTCCGTGTCGGGAGTGTTGTTCTGGCGTGAGCGAACGGCGCCTTCGGCGAGTCCCTCCTGGGTTCCGGATCTCGCGATGCACCTGCGGTGCACGCGGTCCGGAATGACGCGGAGGGTTGAAGCCCGGCAGCGGGGATCTGCACTTTGGGGCACTTTCCCACGATTGTCATCCCGGGCGAGCACCGCGAGACCCGGGACCCACTCTGACCCCCGCTTGTTGAGGAGTTTGAGATTGCGCGGCGCGGTGGCTGCATGGATCGAGCGTCCGTGTTCGCCGAGCGGCATAGTGGGCCCCGGGTCGAGCCCGGGGTGACAAGGGAGGGTGCGGATGCTCCCCCGCCCCGGATCTGCAAGGCGGCACTGCGCGCCGCATCGCGTCCGGGGTGACGCGGAGGGTTGAAGCGCGGCGGCGGGCGGTTGCCTTTGGCCCCCCACGATTGTCATCCCGGCCGCAGCGCAGCGGAGAGCCGGGACCCAGTAATCGCCGGATTTTCGGCGCTTGCCGAAGGGGTTCAACCGCGCTGTGGTGCTGGCCCGGCGCAGCCACGCGCGCCGTCGGCTACTGGGTCCCTGCTTTCGCAGGGATGACAGCAAGGGTGATAGCGAGAGGGATGGCAAGACCCGTGAAAGCATCCCGGACACCGGGTTCTCAAAGCACCCGCCGGTCATTCAGAAAAGTCTCTCGCGGACCACGAGAAACCGCTGCTCCACCCGGTGCTGCTCCGCGCTTCCCTTGCCCGCATCCCCCACTTATGCTGCGCCGACAGGGGAGGGCATGGCGGAGCAATTTGATCGCGACGAATTTGAGCGCTGGCTGAAGACCCAGCCGCGTGAGGTCTCGCTCGCCATCGCCAGCCGCGCAGCGCTACGCGTGATGCCGCTGCTGGGTATCATACTCGAAGTTGAGGAGTTGGACGACGCCGGGTGGTTCGGCTCAGTCGTCCTTTTGCCGCTGTTGCGTGGCATGGCTCTGCCATGGGCTGCGGCCATATATCCAGCCCATGGCAGAGAGTTCGCCGCCAGCGCCACCGCCAATACCGTCTCTGCCTCCGCCGCTTCCAACGCCGCCTACACCGCCGCCAGAGCCGCCAACGCCGCCTTCGCCGCCGCCAATGCCGCCGCGGCCGCCGCCTATTCTGCCGTCGCCGCCGAAAACGACGCCTACGCCGCCAATGCCGTCAGCGCCGCCGCCGACGCCTACGGCACCGCCAGAGCCGCCGCCGCCGCCGCCGCTGCCAGAGCCGCCGCCGCCGATCGGAAATGGATTGAAGCCGGTGGGTCCGCGGCCGATCTGGGCGTCGCGCCCTTCTGGCCGGCGCGCGGCATGCCCGATGAGCTGCGCCGGTTGTGGGAGCGTCTCAAATCCGAGCTGCGGCCTCTCGATGAAGACTGGCAGGTCTGGACCGACTGGTATGAGGATCGGTTGAGAGGCGAGACACCGGTCGAGGCGCTGGAAGTTGAGCGCGTGACGTTGCCCGAAGACCTCTGGGAGGAGGGACCGAAGGCAGTCAACGCACGGATTCGAGAGTTGATCGAGGGTGCTCCGGAACCTGAGGTCCAATCGGCAAGCAGGCAGGACCGCGAAAGAAGCGAACTGGTCATCCCTGAACAGAAACGCGCTGCGCTTGAGCCGGTCTGGCGTGACGGGCGGCTGACGTTGGCCGCTGGAACATTGCCGTCCGGCCACGACAGCATCGATGCCGCACTGACGGCGCTCAAGCGCGATTTTGAGCGTTTCTTGGATGTCTTGAAGACAGATACGGGCAATGTCGATAGCCGATTTGTCGATTATTTTGAGCAGGTCACCGAGAGTATCCCGACCGCTGCACCTTCACAGGAAGTGCTGTTTTCCCTCGCTCACAATGAGGAAATCCTCATTGGCTACGGCAAGGCCGTCTCCAGCGAATGGCCGGACTTTCTCGCCGCCCAATACCACGGCCTTGCGCTGCACTTCGGCCGGATCATGCGGCAGTTCCCCGAATGGCGTGAGTTCCTTGAGAACGCGCGCGGCGATCCGCTCAGTGAGGCCGACATTGAGGCCGCCGCCGAAATCGGAACAGCCTTTGCCGACGGCCTGCGCGACGAGACCCCGAACAACCCGGTGGACGCCATCATTCCCGATGTCATCGAGAAGTTCGCCGGAGAACTGTCAGCGCCTCAGGAGACGCCATCCGAAGAGACTGCCTCGGGCCGCAGCCTGTTGGCCCGCGATCTGCTGGAAAGCGTCAACAACACGCTGAAGCGTCTGTTTGAGGCAGCCGCACCAGTTCTTCGCAGGGCCGGGAAAGTCGTATACGCCGAATTTGTCGAAGGTGCATTTCATCAGTTGAAGATGATTGCGAGGGCAGCTGGTCGTGGTGTCGTCATCGGAGTAGCCGGTTATGCTGGTAGCGTCATTGGCGAGGCATCAGGTTTGCTGGCGTATTTTGCGGCACGCTTTCCCGAGATTTATGGCTGGATCGAGCCGTGGCTGAAGTTTTTTCCGTGGGTGTAGCCACTCCCCCGATTGTCATCCCGGCCGCAGCGTAGCGGAGAGCCGGGACCCACTCTGATCTCCGCTTGTCGAGGCGCTTGCGGGCGCGCGGCGCGGTCTGGCGGCACGTTCCGGGCGACAGCGTTCGCCGGGCGGCATAGTGGGTCAAGCCCGGGGTGACAAGGGAGGGTGCGGATGCTCCCCCGCCCCGGATCTGCAAAGCGGCACTGCGCGCCGCGTTGCGTCCGGGGTGACGCGGAGGGTTGAAGCGCGGCGGCGGGCGGTTGCCTGTGGCCACTCCCCCGATTGTCATCCCGGCCGCAGCGCAGCGGAGAGCCGTGACCCGCTCTGATCTCCGCTTGTCGAGGCGCTTGGGCGCGCGCGGCGCGGTCTGGCGGCACGTTCCGGGCGACAGCGGTCGCCGGGTGGCATAGTGGGCCCCGGGTCAAGCCCGGGGTGACAACGGAGGGTGTGGATGCTCCCCCGCCTCGGATCTGCAAAGCGGCACTGCGCGCCGCATTGCGTCCGGGGTGACAGCAACGGGCGCCCAAAGGCGACTCCCCCCTACAGATCCTCGGGCTCGAATTTCAGCGCGGTTCCGTTCATGCAGTAGCGCAGGCCCGTCGGCTGGGGGCCGTCGGGGAAGACGTGGCCCAAGTGGGCGTCGCAGGACGCGCAGCGGATCTCGGTGCGGGTCATGCCGTGCGAGCTGTCGGTGATTTCCGTGAGCGCGTCCGGCGAGACGGCCTCGAAGAAGCTGGGCCAGCCGCAGCCGGCGTCGAATTTCGTGTCCGAGCGAAACAGCGGCGCGCCGCAGCCCACGCAGGAATAGGAGCCGCCCTGGAAGCGGTCCCAGTGCGGCCCGGTGAAGGGCGCTCGGTGCCGGCCTGGCGCATCACGTGATACTGCGCGGGCGTCAGGCGCTTGGCCCACTCGGCGTCGCTCAGCTCAAGCCGCCCGGATCTTGTGTCCGCGGCGTGGTTCTGGTCGCTCATGTCGTCCCTTTCGTTCCTCGGCGCCGGATCGCGCGTGATGTTCGGAGCGGATCGGCCGCGCGCACCGGCGCACCCGCATACATCGTGCATGCCGGCTCCCGCGCAAGCGGCGGTGGCGCACGATTTGTTGAGGGCCCGGCGCGGGAGCCGGGTCTCGCCAGGGCGCCGCGGCGTATTGCCGCCGCCTTGCGGCACCTCTCGCCCGGCGCGGGGGATCGCAAAAGGCCACACATCGGGGAAAATACGGTCCCGGAGGTCCTCAACAGCATTTTTTAACAAAACCGGCAATAGGTTGGCGCCAAGCAATCTTGCACATTGCGGCGCTGGCGTATATTGCACCATGACTTCTATCGGATAACAAGTTGGCCGGGCGGGGCCCGCGTGATTCCCCGAACGAGCCGGCGAGAAGATCTTTCAGGGACCGCGGATGGCGCTTTTCGGGATGGATGAAACAGTTGTCGCCGTGCTGGCGCCCTTTGCGGCAGCCGTTGTCGCCCCGGTGCTGACGCGCTACCTCAAACACAACGCCGCCTGGGTCCTGGCGACCGTTCCGGCCCTGATTTTCTTACATTTTCTGGGATTCATCGACCCTGTTTCGCACGGCGAGACGGTGCGCGCCGGCTATTCCTGGGTGCCGGCCTTCGGGGTGAATTTCAGCTTCTTCGTCGACGGTCTGTCGATGCTGTTCGCGCTGCTGATCTCCGGCATCGGCACGCTGATCGTGCTCTATTCCGGCGGCTATCTGCAGACCCACGAGCATCTGGGGCGATTCTTCTCGTTCATCCTGCTGTTCATGGGATCGATGCTCGGCGTGGTGCTGTCGGACAATCTGATCACGCTTTTCATATTTTGGGAATTGACCTCGATCACCTCGTTCCTGCTGATCGGGTTCGACCATCTGCGCACGGCCTCGCGCCGCGCGGCGCTTCAGGCGCTGGTGGTCACCGGCGGCGGCGGACTGGCGCTGCTGGCGGGTCTGCTGCTGATGGCCTCGGTCACCGGCGAGATGGAAATGTCGGCGGTGCTCGCCTCGGGCGACGTGCTGCGCGACAACGCGCTCTACATGCCTATCCTGCTGCTGGTGCTCGGCGGCGCCTTCACCAAATCGGCACAGTTCCCGTTCCACTTCTGGCTGCCCAACGCCATGGAGGCGCCGACCCCGGTCTCCGCCTATCTGCATTCCGCGACCATGGTGAAGGCCGGCGTCTATCTGCTGATGCGCGTGCATCCGGTGCTCGGCGACACGACCGCCTGGATGACGATCCTGCCGGTCTTCGGCGGCGTGACGCTGCTGGTGGGCACCATCCTTGCGGTGCGCCAGACCGATCTGAAGCTGATGCTCGCCTACACCACCGTCGCCTCGCTGGGCCTTTTGGTCATGCTCACAGGCACCAGCGCGGAGAAGGCGATCGAGGGCGCGGTGCTCTATCTCTTCGCCCATTCGCTGTTCAAGGGCGCGCTGTTCATGGTCGCCGGCCTGATCGATCATGGGAGCGGCACCCGCGACATCACCAGGCTGGGCGGATTGCGCAAGGCGATGCCGATCACCTTCGCCGCCGCCGTGCTGGCCGCGCTGTCGATGTCCGGTCTGCCGCCCTTCATCGGGTTCATCGCCAAGGAAGTGCTCTATGAGGGCACCTGGGGCCCGAGACGGCGCAGACGCTGGTGACGCTGACCGCAGTCGGCGGCAACGCATTGATGCTGGCGGTTGCCTTCGCCGTCGCCTTCAAGCCGTTCCTCGGGCCCAAGGTCGAAACCCCCAAGCACGCGCACGAAGGCCCCGTGCTTCTGTGGCTGGGACCGCTGACGCTGGCGCTGCTGGGCCTGGCCTCCGCGCTCGTCGCCCATTGGACCGGCGAGACGCTGATCGGTCCCATGACCTCGGCCATCGTCGGCGACGGCGTGACCTCGACCCTGCATCTGTTCCCCGATCACATCGCCGAGCCGCTGATCCTGTCGCTGATCACCGTGGGACTCGGGCTCGTGGCCTTCTGGCAGATCGACGGGCTGCGCTTCATCATCGCCCGCATCCTCACCGCCATCGGCTGGGGCCCGGACCGGGGTTTGACCAGGTGATCGGCCTGATCGTGCGCATCGCCGGCGCGGTGACCCGGATCGCCCAGCCCGGCACGATGCAGACCTACATGAACGTCACCTTCCTGGTGGTTGCCGCGGTTCTGCTGGTTCCGATGTACGTCTACGGCGAATGGCCGGCGATGCCCAAGGTGCCGGACTTCCTGTTCTACGAATGGTCGATCCTCGCGGTCGCGGTCGTCGGCATCATCGCCGTGCTCGCGGCCCGCACGCGGCTGATCGCCATCGTCTCGCTCGGCATCCAGGGGTTCGCGGTCGCGGTCATCTTCCTGCTGTTCGGCGCGCCGGACCTGTCGTTCACCCAGTTCATGGTCGAGACCCTGTCGGTGGTCATTCTCGCGCTCGTTATGACCCGGCTGAAGCTTTCGGTGCAGGATCAGCGGCCGTTCGGCGAGTCGCTGTTCCATGGCGTCATCGCGATCGCGTGCGGCGTCGGCTTCGCGCTGCTGCTGCTGGCGGTGACCCAGGTGCCCTTCGACGGCCGGCTGTCGGAGTTCTTCGCCGCCAACAGCCGGGTGATCGCGCATGGGCGCAACATCGTCAACGTGATCATCGTCGACTTCCGCGGCCTTGATACGCTGGGCGAGATCTCCGTGGTGATGGTAACCGGCCTCGCCGTGGTGGCGCTGATCCGGGTGCGCGCGCGCGGCTCCAAGGCGCCTGCCGGCGCCAGCGACGGCGCGGATGCGCGGATCGCAGGCAGTACGGGTGCGGAGGGAACGCGCGCATGAGAACGCTGATTTTCCGAACCATCGCGCCCTATCTGGTGGCCCTGATGGTGCTGTTTTCCCTCTTCGTGCTGCTGCGCGGCCACAATGAGCCCGGCGGCGGCTTCATCGGCGGGCTGATCGCGGCGTCCGCCTTCGCGATCTACGGTATCGCCTGCGGCGTCGCGCCGGTGCGCCGGGCGATCCGGTTCCACCCGATGTCTCTCTCGGGATTCGGGCTTGTGCTTGCGACGCTGGCCGGGCTGCCGTCGTTTCTGCTCAAGGTTCCGTTCCTCACGGGACTGTGGGTGACGCCGAACGTCTTTGGCGTCGAGGTGGCGCTGTCGACGCCGATGTTCTTCGACATCGGTGTGTATTTTGTCGTCGTCGGCGTGATCACCTCGATCGCGCTGGGCCTGGAAGAGCGGGAGAACGACTGATGGAAGCCGGCTTCTCCGTTCTCATCGGCATCTTCTTCGCCGCCAGCATCTATCTGATGCTCTCGCGCCAGCTCATCCGCATCCTGATCGGGGTTGCGCTGTTGGGCAACGCGGTCAACCTGCTGATCTTCACCGCGGGCCGGCTGACCCGGGAGGTGCCGCCCGTCATTCCCGAGGGCGCCATGGTGCCCGTGGAGGTGACCGCCAATCCCCTGCCGCAGGCGCTGATCCTGACGGCCATCGTGATTTCGTTTTCGTTCTTTGCCTTTCTGCTCGTGCTGGCCTTTCGCGCCTACCAGGAACTGGGCACGGATGACGCCAATGACATGCGCGTTGCGGAGCCTGCCGGCGACGTGAAGCCGCCGATGGGGTACTGACAATGGCCGCTTCTTCCTCAGCCCACGCGCCCGACATCGCCCACGCCATGATCACCAATCCGGTCGCCTACGGCGACTGGCTGGTGATCGCGCCGATCATCATCACGCTGCTGGGCGGCGCGCTGTGCCTGATGATGCGCCGGAACACGGACGCGCAGCCGCGGCTCGCCATTCTGGCGCTGGGGCTGCTGGTCCTGTCGAACATCGGGCTTCTCGCCCGGGTTCTGGATCACGGCGCCATCACCATGGTGATGGGCCGCTGGCTGCCGCCGTTCGGCATCGCCTTCACGGTGGACGCCACCGGCGCGATCCTGACGCTGATCTCCTCCATCGTCGCGCTCGCCGCCGCCATCTACGGCATCGCCGACTCCGATACCCGCTCCCGGCGCTACGGCTTCTATCCCTTTCTGATGCTCCTGATGACCGGCGTCTCCGGCGCTTTCCTGACCGGCGACATCTTCAATCTCTATGTCTGGTTCGAAGTGCTGTTGATCTCGTCCTTCGGCATGCTGGTGCTGGGCAACGAGAAGGCGCAGCTCGACGGCGCGGTCAAATACGCGGTGCTCAATCTGATCGCCACGACGCTGTTTCTGATCGCCACAGGCTATCTCTACGGGCTGGTCGGCACACTCAACATGGCCGATATTCCAGGATCGATGGCGGCGCTACCCGAAAGCGCGCCGGTGGCCACGCTCGCCGCGCTGTACTTCACGGCGTTCGCCATGAAGGCGGCCGCCTTTCCGCTGAATTTCTGGCTGCCCGCCTCCTATCACACGCCGCGCGTCGCGGTGTCGGCGGTATTCGCCGGACTCCTGACCAAGGTCGGCGTCTACGCGCTGATCCGCGTCATGGTGATGCTGCTGCCGGCGCACAGGGCCGAGATGAGCTCCCTGATCGCCGTCGTGGCCGTGGCCACCATGCTGCTGGGTGTTCTCGGCGCGCTGGCCCAACGCGACCTTCGCCGGGCGCTGGGCTATCTGGTCATCTCGGGCATCGGCTCGATGATGGCGGGCATCGCCATCGGTACGGGCGCGGCGATCAGCGGCGCGCTGTTTTACGCAGTGCACTCGATGATCGTCATGACGGCGTTGTATCTGGCCTCGGGCATGGCGGCGCGGCTGGGCGGATCGTTCGATCTCGACCTGCTCGGCGGGCTCTACCGCAAGGCGCCGGCCTTCGCCGCAGTGTTCCTGATCCTGTCGCTGGCGGTGGCCGGATTGCCGCCGTTCTCCGGTTTCTGGCCGAAGGTTATCCTGGTCAACGCGGCGCTGGATACCGACCACACCGTGCTGGCGGGTGTTATTCTGGCAACCGGGCTTCTGACGTCGATCGCCGTCGGCCGGGTGTGGCTGTTTGCCTTCTGGCGCGGCGGACCACGCGGCACGGAGGACGGCGAGAGCGCCGAGATGGCCGCGACCGTGCCTGTCGCAGGCTCCGCCTGGCTGGGTCTGGGCATTCTGGTCGCCCTGGTGGTGATCATCGGCGTGGCGCCTGAACCCTTGATGCGGATCACCGGCGCGGGCGCGGCCGGCATGATCGACCCGACGGCCTATATCGGGTCCGTATTCGGAGGGACGCACTGATGATGGGTCTGTTCCTGATCAACATCCTGCTGGCCGCCGCCTGGGGCGCGGTGACGGGATCGTTCTCGCCGCTCAGCCTGGTCTTCGGCTTCGTGCTCGGGGCCGCGGTTCTCTACATGATCCGTGAGCAGATCGGCACCGGCGGCTACTTTGTCCGGTCCTGGCGTGTTTTTATTCTCGTCTGGACCTTCATCTACGAGCTTGTTCTTTCCGCCGTTCGCGTCGCGAAGATCGTCTGCACGCCCGATCTGAGCACGTTGCAGCCGGGCATAATTGCCTATCCGCTGACGGTGGACCGGGACTTCGAGATCACGCTGCTTGCCAATCTCATCACGCTGACGCCGGGCACTCTGACCGTCGATGTCTCCGAGGACCGCAAGGTGCTTTATGTGCATTGCATCGATGTGCCGGATCCCGAAGCGACCATCACGGATATCCGCGAGGCGTTCGAACGCAAGATTCTGGAGGCGTTCCGATGAGCGGCGCTGAGGTTTTTCTCGATGTCTGCGTTCAGATCGCGCTGGCGATCCTGTCGCTGTCGTTCTTCATCATCGTCATTCGCATCGTCCGCGGTCCGACGCTGCCGGACCGGATCGTCGGTCTCGACATGCTTGTGGCTGTCGGCATCGGGTTCATCGCGGTCATCGGCGTGAAGACGGATTTCTATCTCTACGTGGACATCGCCATCGCCCTTGGGCTGGTCGGTTTTCTGGCGACCGTGGCCTTCGCCCGTTTCGTGCTCAACCGCGGCCTCGCCGACGATCCCTCGATCGTCGAGGAAACCGCAGACACGGCGAAAATGCGCAAGGCGGGCCAGGCGAAGCCGATCCGCGAGGCCGGCGAAGCCCATGTTCTGCGGAAGGAAGGTCAATGAGCGAAATTCTCGCAGTGCTGGTCGGCATCCTGCTGATCATCGGATCGCTCTTCGCGCTGACGGCCTCGGTCGGCATTCTGCGCCTGAAGGACGTTTACATGCGCATGCATGCGGCCAGCAAATCCGGCACGCTCGGTTCGGGGCTGCTGCTGCTGGCGCTCGCCATCCACTCCGGTCAGCTCGACGTGGTAACGCGCGCCATCGCCGGCGTTGTGTTCTTTTTGCTGACGGCCCCGGTCTCCTCGCATCTACTTGCCACCGCTGCCTACAGGGTAGGTTACAGGCCCTGCGCTGACACAAAAATCGATGCAATGGCCGACAAAAAAGCGAGCCAATCGGCTGATTGACTTCGCACGGTGAACTGTGCCGCGAAAACGGGCTCCAACGATGAGCATGCACACTTTTCGCAGCCGTTTTCAGGGCCCGGCTATATTTTGCCGACAAGGTATCGGAATTGTTCCAATTATTGCGCGATATTTCGACAGGCGCGATATTCTGTAGGCAAACGTGGATACTCCGCGCACGCCATGTCTCACATGATCAGAAATAATGCCTGAAAAGATTGATTTCGGGGCCGTTTCTTGCGCGTCAGACGAAGTTGGCCGCAACGTGGCAGCGTTTGACACAAATAAAGCAATATTTTCTGTTGTTATTAAACAAATCACTGTATATAGGAATATCCGAGATTATCGCATCGAGAATCGTCTTGGCGTCCAGTAACCATATTTCGTCGCCTGCGGGTTGACGTTGTTTCGGTCTTCACGGATGGAAGGCGCAAAGGCAAACATCATTGCCTATTCAGATAACATGACGGGTGACCTATGACAGAAATCACAAATGAAGCAAACCTTATCGATCTCGCAGCGGACATCGTGTCGGCCTATGTGAGCAACAATTCGGTTGCTGCCACCGATCTTTCCTCGCTGATCAATGAAGTGTACACCGCGCTTCAGAAGACCAGCGGTGCCGTTGTCGAGCCGGAGCCGGAGCCCCTGAAGCCGGCGGTGCCGATCAAGCGTTCTGTCACCCCGGACTTCATCATCTGTCTCGAGGACGGCAAGAAGTTCAAGTCGCTCAAGCGCCACTTGCGCACGCACTACGACATGACCCCGGAAGAGTATCGCGAGAAGTGGGGTCTTGCGACCGATTACCCGATGGTTGCGCCGAACTATGCGGCGGCCCGTTCGGAGCTCGCCAAGAAGATGGGCCTCGGCCAGCAGCGTCGCCGCAGCAAATAGGCTCAGCGCGTATTGTTCAAAAGGCCGCGGCGCGTCAGCGCTGCGGCCTTTTTTGTTTCCCGGCTCGTCGCCATGACATGGGACAGCGTCAGCGCGGCTCGGATTTGTTGAGCCGGTCCAGCGCGTCGGAGGCCTCGCGGTAGGCCCGCTCGAGCCCCAGGCAGCGGTTCGCATCAAAACTCCAATGGCCTGCGCGGCCGCGTGAGCGTTCTCCCTCGAGCGCGCGGCGAAGCGAGTCGACCAGCACCTTCTGGCGGGCGAGCGCCGATGGACCCGATGGCGCGGCCGGGACTTCCGCGACGCGCCGGACGGCCAGCCTGCCCAGCCGCAGGCGCGCGATTCGTGTCTCTGGCGGCACCACCGTAATGCTCCGCGCGAGCGTTCCCGTGGCGGCGTTCGGGACAGACGATTGCCATGCCGCCACTGCCTTGTGCGACCATCATGGAGCGTAATTCCGGCGCGGGGATAAATAATAGATCAAATAAATAGCCAAATACTTTGTTGGCATGTCTGGTCTCATCGCAATATTTACCAAGTCGGTAAAGTTATCCCCAGTCACTCGCTTTCGTTTTATCACAGTTGTCCCAATTCCTGCTGCTGGCACGCGAACTGCCTGCATCGTCTCGGCAATTCGTGCGCTTGCCAGGGTGTCAACGGAGGTGAGGGATGACAGTCGATTGCGTGAGCCATCCAGACAATCATGGCTATGCCGGGCGCCTGGGCGCGGCGGTCTATGACCACGATGCCGCCAATTGCGGCTTCGTCGAGGCAGCCATCACGACCGTTTTCAATGTGACGCCGGAGGCGTTGCGCGCGCCGACCCGCTCCTGCGCCGAGGTCGCCCTTGCCCGTCAGGTGGCTATGTATGTCATGCACGTGGTCTTCGGCTGGTCGCTGACCAGCGTCGGACGGCACTTCGGCCGCGACCGCACCACCGCCGGACACGCGTGCCGGAGGGTCGAGGACCAGCGCGACGACCCGGCATTCGATGCCATGCTGACGGCGATCGAGCGGGCGGCCGCCGCCTGTCGCACGGCCGCGCGGGTGCGCTGGGAGTGGTCGCATTGAGCGCGCGGCGACGAAGTCCTAATCGGGCCGCGCCGGATCTCCGGCTTGGGCGGGCCACGCGGCGGCATGCGGTCCGGCTGCTGAAGGCGATGCTGCGCGGCCGGGAGAATGCCTGCTGCGGGGAGGCGGGGGACGACGGTGTGCAATCGGTGATGTGCGCCGGCTCACGGGTTTCCGTCCCCGCGGATGTCATCCGGATCCTGGTGTCCGAAGGCATTGTTGAGCGGTGGGATAACGCGGAGGCGGCCCGGAAGGGCATGATTGAAGGGCGCGCGACCCTGGCGGTTACCGGGCCGGGGCGGGCGTGGCTGCGGCGGGCCCTGAGTGAGGGGGAGGATCCGTTCCGCGCCCAGCATCAGGAGCGCGCGCGCTGCGCGCTCGATGGCGAAACGCAGGGCGCGCCGGCGGCGCATCGGCCGGTGACGATAAACCTGGCGGAAAGCCCGCTGTCGTGGCTTGCGCGGCGCAAGCGGCCCGATGGCCGCCCGTGGCTGTCATCGGCGCAGGTCGCCGCGGGCGAACGGTTGAGGGCGGATTTTACCCGCGGCGGCATGATGGCCCGGGTGACCACGGATTGGAGCGCGATCGGGCAGGGCGGACGGCGGCGGTCGGGCGGCGCGGGCGGCGGCGCCGATCTGACGGAGGCGGTGCTGGCCGCGCGCGCCCGGGTCCGCGCGGCGCTCGATCGCACCGGGCCGGGGCTGTCCGCGGTCCTCGTCGACGTGTGCTGTCATCTGAAGGGACTGGAGAGCGTGGAGCGGCAGCGCGGCTGGCCGGCGCGGTCAGCCAAGGTGATTCTGTCCATCGCGCTCGAGGGGCTTGCGGCGCACTACGGCTTCAGCGACGAGGCGACGGGACCGGCGCGTCATCGGCGTCAGGCCGCGGCGAGCGCGGCCTCGGCATCGGCGCGCACGCGCTGAATCATCGCGCTCAGTCCGTTGGAGCGCTGCGGCGTCAGATGGTCGCGCAGACCCAGCCGCTGGAACAGGGCCTCGGCGTCGGCCTGAAGAATTTCCCGGGCGTCGCAGCCGTCATACAGCGCCAGCAGGATCGCCACCAGACCGCGCACGATGTGGGCGTCGCTGTCGCCTTCGAACGTCAGCCGCGCCGGCGCGCCGGCTTGCGGCTCGACACGGGTGGCGAGCCACACCTGGGAAACGCAGCCGCGCACCTTGTTGGCGTCGGTGCGCAGGTTCTCCGGCAGCTCGGGCAGGTCCTTGCCCAGCTCGATCACATAGCGGTAGCGGTCTTCCCAGTCGTCCAGGAACTCGAAATTGTCGATGATCTCGTCAATTTTCGTCATGCGCGCCGATGTCTGCCTTGCGGATGGTTGTCGTGCCGGTGTCTGTCACGGACCGCGGGTGCGGAGCACGGCCTCGTCGCGGCCAGCGGAGATCCGCGCGTTCCAGGTTCCACATATAGGGTCCGGACGGCTTAGGCAAATCGGGGGAAACGGGATTTCATCGCCGGGGAGGAAGAAAAGGCGCCGCAAGCATAAAGGGCAGTGAAACGCTTGCGGCGCTGCGGCGGCATGAGCCGCCAAGTTCTCGCTCCTTTGCCAAGCCGCCAGTGCCCCGAGGGGCAGCGGACGGCGTCAACACGTGGGCGGGACGCGAAGCTGAATTCGTGATCGGGCAGGCGCGGCCGGGAAGAAACCCGGAATGCCAAGGGTTTGGTGGAGCCGAAGCCGGTCAGGCGCGGTGGTTCAGACCGGCTTGCGCAGCGGCGCCGGCACCGTCCATTCAGGCTGCAGGTCCGCCGGCGTCAGCGTGCCGTTTGCCGGGCCGTTTGACGGCCGCGCGGCCGTCGATCCGGTGAAAAGCTCGCGGTCGGACGGCCCCGAAGCCATGTCGCGGCTCGCGGAAACCGGCGTCCGATCGGTATTGTCGCCCGGCCCGAGATACTCGTAGACCATGCGCGCTCCGGTGCGGGCCTTGGCGGAGAAGATCTCCACGGCGGCGCCGCCGGTCTCACAGGTCATCGGGTTGCGTTCGCAGAACCTCGTCATGTCGACGTAGGCCTGCTGGGCCGCGCCGATGGCCTGCAGGGAGCTGATATCCGCTTCTTTTGATTGGGCTTTCGTCTCCGGGTCCGCCGGGATCAGCAAGACCACGAGTGACAACCAGAATGCCGTTCGCAGAATAAAAAACATGACACTACCCTTTGCGTTTTTCAAAGCATGGCACCACGCGTTTTCGCTGATGGCGGTGCTCGACTTCATGGCAACACTAGCAAGGGCGTTCAAACATCCCGTTCAACTGCGGCTGTCAATTTTCAGCATATTTGCCGCTTCTTTGAGACGAATTTGAGTGAAATTCGATTCAAATTTGAATCAAATTCGAAACCCGCCCCTGCGCGCATCCGCACGGCGCTTATCCGCAAAAAGAAATCGGGCCGGCAGGCGGGATCTTTACGCCCGCAGCCGGCTTTCGTCACCGCGCACGCGACGCGCGCGAGGCGGCACAACATGGACCCACCGCCCGCCCCGAAATGCAATTTGGCATGGTCGGGCAAATTTGAACGCGGCGCTTTAGCGTTCTTTAAGCCGTTGGTGAGACGATCATCGCGAAAAGTAGTAAGGGACGGTGTGTCGCGTTCGAGCACATCGCATTGTGGCGTTTGCGTATCCTTGAGTTCATAGCGTCCGGCCGGCGATTTCTGGACAGCCTCGTTCATCCGAGCGTGGCGTCCGATGCGTTCTGCGGGCCCCGGCAGCGCACCTTCATCGCGGCCCATCTGGCCGCGGGAATGCTGGCGTTGTTCGCCCTGCCGCTGCATCTGGCGCTGACCGGCGGCATGACGCTGCCGCAGGCGCTGGGCTTTGCCTGGCTGGCCTGCCATCTGCCGGTGGCGATGTATCTCTCCTGCACGGGGCGATTCGAAACCGCGCATATCCTCTCCGCCGCCCTGTTTTCCGGATTCCTCGGCTGGATGGCCTTCATCACCGGCGGCATGACGTCGTTCGCGCTGCTGTGGCTGGCGATCGTGCCGGTGGAGGCGGCGCTTTCGGGCTCGCGCCGGGTGATCGTCGCCGCGACGCTCTGCGCGGCCGCGGTGATCGCGGTGCTGCTGGGGCTGGAAAGCCTGCACATCGCCGCCGAGAGCTTCACCTTCCGCTGGCCGGCCGAGCAGGTGCGCACCGTCGCGCTGCTGGCGGGGCTGGTCTACGCGGTGCAGGTGGCGCTGCGGGTGGAATGGACCGGCAGCACGGCGGCGCAACTGGCCTCCGTGCGCGAGGAACGCTACCGGCTGGTGGCCGAGAACGTCTCCGACGCCATCTCCCTGCACACGCTGCGCGGCGACACGGTGTTCATCACGCCGTCGATTCGCCGGCTGCTCGACATGGGCGTGCACGAGGCGCTGGACGACGGGCTGTTCCAGCGCGTTCACGTGATCGACCGCCCCGCGTTTCTCACCGCGCTCAACGACGTGGTGACCCAGAAGACCACGACATCTCTGGAATTCCGCGCCCGCCGCGGGGCCTCCAAGCCCGGCGAAAGCGGCCAGCCGCAGTATGTGTGGCTTGAAATGCGCTGCCGGCCGCTGGGCTATCAGCCCGTGGGCATTGGCGACGCCGCCGTGGTCACGGTCATCCGCGACATCTCGCGGCGCAAGGCGCAGGCCGAAGAGGTGGAGCGCGCCCGCGAGGAAGCGGAAAGCGCCAGCGCCGCCAAGACGCGGTTTCTCGCCAATGTCAGCCATGAGCTGCGCACGCCGCTCAACGCGATCATCGGATTCTCCGACATCCTGCGCCAGTTCACGCCCGAAATGCTGCCCGACGAGCGCCGCGCGGAGTATGTCGACCTGATTCACGACAGCGGCCAGCATCTGCTGCAGGTGGTCAACGATATCCTCGACATGTCGAAGATCGAGACCGGCAACTTCGAGCTGGTCTGCGAGCCCTTCGTGCTGGAGCGCTGCATGCGCGAATGCGCCGACATGATGGGCGAGCAGGCCAAGAAGCGCGGCGTGAAACTGACGCTGTCCGTGCCGGACAACCTGCCGGAAGTGGCCGGCGACCGCCGCGCCTGCAAGCAGATCCTGATCAACCTGCTGTCGAACGCGGTGAAATTCACCAACGCCGGCGGCTCGCTGACCATGGGCGCGGCGCGCAACGGCAAGATGGTGGACCTGTATGTGCGCGACACCGGCGTCGGCATTTCCCAGGAGGATCTGCCGCGCATCGGAACCCCGTTCCTGCAGGTCGACAACGGCTACGACCGCAACCACGAGGGCACCGGGCTGGGGCTTTCCGTGGTCAAGGGCCTGGTCGCCCTGCATGGCGGCGATTTCTTCATCGAGAGCGAGTTGAACGTGGGCACCTGCGTGACCGTGCGTCTGCCGGCTCATGTGGCGGCCCATGTGGCGCAGGCCGTCACGCCGATCGCGGCGCAAGGCGCCGCCGCGGGGGCAGAGGATGCGGTCGTCGTGCCGCTGGCGGGCGAGGCGCCCAAGCGCGTGAGGGCGTGAGCATGCGCGGGCAGGACATGCGCGGCGCTCTGGGCTGGGCCCGCGGGGAGCCGCCTGAGGCGGTTGTGACGAGGCAGCTCTGGCGCGGACACCAGGCGCGCTGGCGGATGGATCGCGGGCGCATCGAGCGGCGCCAGTTCGAGCAGATGCAATCGTCCGGCCCGCGCGGGCCCGGTGCGATTGCGGCATTTCAGAAGGTGAGCACGCGATGAGAGCGCAGCGGCCGACTCCCTATGACGACCCGGAAGAGACCCGGCGCTTCGGCGGCCTGGCGCTCGACAATCCGGTCGCCACCGGCGGCGTGCTGGTGATGGTGCTGACGGCGACGCTGATCGCCGCGAACGCGCTGTCGTTCCAGCCCGGCCGCCATCCCGCGCCGCTGTTCGGCGCCTGGGATCAGGCAGGCCGCGCGGCTTCCGCCGCACGCCCCGCCGGCCTCGTGCCGCAGCCCGCGCCGCACGCGGCCCCCGCCTATTCCGATCTGGTGCATGAGATCCAGGTGTCGCTGCAGCGCGGCGGCTACTACATCGGCCCGCTCGACGGCATGAGCGGCCCGATGACCGACGACGCCATCCGCGCCTACCAGCGCCGCGTGGGGCTCTCGGAGACCGGCGAGGTCAGCCACGCGCTGCTGGCGCACCTGCTGATGAATCCGGGCCCCTCGAGGCTGGAGCCGGCCGCGCGGTCCTCAGGTGCGCCGGCCCTGGTGCCGCCCGCCCGCCCGATGCCCGCAGGGACCCAGTCCGTGCAGACTCAGTCGATTTCCACCGGCCACGGCCGGAGCGCCCCGGTGCCGCCCGCGTCGATCCCCGCGGGCACCGACGCCGATCGCGAGACCCTGCGCGCCGTGCAGCAGACGCTCGCCGATCTCGGCTACGGCCCGATCACCATCGACGGGCTGATGGGCGGCGAGACCGCCAGCGCCATCCGCCGCTTCGAGCTCGACCGCGGCATGGCGATCACCGGCAAGGTGCGCCCGGAAATCTACGCCGCGCTGGAAAAGACCGCAGGGGTTTCGATCCCGCGCTGACGACGCGGGATGTTTTGCCTGAACTTTCCAAATTTGAGGAAGTTCAGCCGCGGCCCGGGCGCCATGACGTAAAGCCATCAGCACTCATTCGGGGTATTGAACGCAACTCGTTGGTAATGGTATGTTGTTTTCAGCTTGCCTGGATGCACAGAGAATGAAATAGTATATTTATCATTGTTATGAGTTATTATCATGGCACGATATTTTGGACTTAAACAGGTTTTCTGGTTCGCACTGCTCCTCTCGGCATTTATCGTCACGATGGTTCCGGCGCGTGCGGAGCCGTATACGCTGTCGGAGCGGACAGCCAGCGAATTCAGGGTGTTCAAGGAAATTCAGGGTGACATGGCCGATATGCAGGCATTGGCCAATGTCCTGGTGGCGATCGCCCCGTTTCGGAGCCTGCTCGACGGAGCCGGCATAACCGATCCGTTTGAAATCACGGCCGAACCGTGGGACGTCTTCGGCACAGCCGTACAAGGGCTTTCATCCCACTACCGTCAGCAGCTCCGCACCTTTTGCGAACTGGAAGCGCTGAAGCAGCATAAGAGCAAGGATGATTTCCGGTTCTGGCGCAACCTGTCCAAGACATTTCACCCCAAGAAGACGGCCGTCGACCTTTCCGGGCGGTGGCGAAAACGGATCACGCCGCAGCATCGCGGGCTGGTTCCGACGTTACAGTTCGAGGCAAACGGCAACGGTTATACCGGGTATTTTGTCGTCACGCTTGATGGTGAGGATATTCGCCGTCCGCTGAACGTGATCAACGTCAGTGGCTCGAGCGTCAGTTTCAGCATGGCGAACGGCAGCGACAAGATTACGTTTTTATTACGCGCGGAGAGCGACCGCAAGGTGCTGACCGGCCGAGTTTCGAACGAAAGGGATAAGGCGGAAATCAGCTTCGACAAGCTGTGAAATGACGAAAAAAAAGTGGAAGAGCGAAACATTCACCAAGCGGGGGTAGTGATATGATGAAACACCTTTTCTGGTCTATCGCGGCCATGTCGATGCTGACGGCGGGGGCTTGGGCAAATACGCCGACGCCGCAGGCTTGTCTGCGCGCCGATGCGACCTGGAACGGCGTTCAATTGGCATATGACAACAGCAATGAAGGGCGCGTTCAGTGCTTCAAGGACTGTTACGACAATTATACCGCGTGCAACAACACCGCGAACAGCCCGGAGGCCCGGAGGGAGTGCCAAGAGAGCCACAACGCGTGTAAGTCGACCTGCAATTGACAAGAGCGCCTATTCCAGATCCAACCGCACGGCAGCTGGGTAAGAATGCGACCGCGCGGAGGATCGATCAACCATGCGCCTGACATCGGAATTCTGGGTTGGCGCCTATGTGCGCCGGTGTTTTGGCGAGGGCGCGATGGCGGCCGTGGCGCGGCGGGGGGCCAAGGAGGCCGGGGCGATCTTCGTGATCGTCAACCGGCTCGACGGCACGGTGGATTACTACGCGCCCGCTCCGCAGAGCTATTTCGATTCCGACGACGGGCCGGGCGAGCGCAAGTTCGAAAAGCGGCTGGCGGCCGCGCCGGAAGCCGAGGCCACGGCAAAGCTCGAGCGCGAGAAGGCGATGGATCCGGATTTCTGGGTGGTCGAGGTGGAAGACCGCGCCGGCCGGTGCTTTCTCGACGTGGTGGAGTAGGCGCCCGTCCGCCATTGCGCCGGGGACTTGTGAATTCCCGGATTTCTCACCTGGTTGCCATGGCACTTGATGCAAGTAATCTTTACTCGCATCCCGTTACGCTGTAATATTCAAATACTCGGTTCCTTTAAGGATGTATCGAGAGTCTATTGGCGCGATCCGGCGTATGTTGTCTTGTTAATCGGCGGATTCAGGCAGCGGACGGTCCGGTTTTTCTATTCGTGCCGACGATTAATTTATTGATATCTTAAACGATGCGCCGTGCGGCGTATTTTGACGATCCGCACCGGCCCGACAACAACAAGATTACCGTTAAAGTTGATTGACCATGGAGGCCAAGACCATGAAACGTGACCGGTTTTTCGCGCCTGACATTCTTCGCATTTTCTCCCATCCCGTTATCCGGACCTGGCGCACCGCCGCCCTTGCCGCGGCGCTGGCGGGTCTGAGCGCCGTGCCCGCGGCGGCCCAGCAGGCGCCCAAGGACATCGGCGTCTCGGGCATTCTCTATCTTGAGCCGGGCGGGACGGAGACGTCCGCCGGCGAGGTCATGGAGATCGAGCTGCCGGACGTCAAGGTGGACCTGCTGCTCGGCGGCAAGGTCGTGGCGAACTCGGCCGTCACGCAGCTCAACGGCTATTTCCGCACCACGGCGCCGGCGCCGGGCACCTACCAGATCTGCTGGAATCTGGGCGGCCAGCGCAGCTGCAACCGGCCGTTCGCGCTCAGGGACAAGGCCGAGGCACTGGGGCGCATCGGCACGCGCTACAAGGGCGCCTTCGTCTACGGCACCGTGCTGACCGGCGACGACCGGCCGTGCTGGGTCAACGACAGTTTCTTTGGCCTGGACGTCTCCACCGAGGTGCGCGGCGGCGGTCACCGCACCCGCGCCAACACGCAAGGCGAATACGCGCTGATCGGCCCGGCCGCCCAGGCGACCTTCCGGCTGGCGGCGATGTGCGAGAAGTCGGACGTGAGCCAGGTCGTGACCCTGGGCAACGGCCCCATGCGCCGGGACCTGGGGTTCGCCAACCGCGCGCCGCAGATCACCAGCGTGGCGGCGACGGACGGCGCCAAGTTCGTCACCCGCTCGACCATGGGCAGCAATCTGAAGATCATTTCCAGCAACCGCGATCCCGACGGCGACACGGTGGAATACATCTGGCGCACGGCGGCGCCGAGCGTCAGCGTGCTGTCGGGCGGAAATGCGGCCACCGAGGAATGGAAGCTGCCGTCCACCAACGGCCGCGAAAGCGTCTACGTGATGGCGCGCGACGGCAACGGCGGCTTCAACTACAAGCGCTTCGAGATGCAGGTCGGCGACAACCAGATCGACCTGAGCGGGGTGGCGGTGGATGAGACCACCGGCAATCCGGTGCCCATGGCGATCGTCTCCTCGGGCGGC
The DNA here is from genome assembly GCF_003432385.1 of Breoghania sp. L-A4. NCBI lineage: Bacteria > Pseudomonadati > Pseudomonadota > Alphaproteobacteria > Hyphomicrobiales > Stappiaceae > Breoghania > Breoghania sp. L-A4. The sequence goes on from NZ_CP031841.1 coordinate 1,620,969, forward strand.
GCCAGTACGGTGACGGACGCCAACGGCTGGTTCCGGCTGACGACCGCGCCGAGACCCGACGACCGCTACGTGCTCAACATCAGCCATCCCAACTACGCGCTGATGTCGCGCGTCTACGACCGCTCGGCCTACGGCAACACCTATCAGATGGTGCGCGCGCAGGTGACCACGGGCAGCGGCAAGAGCGACCTGATCATCGAGGACACGCGCAGCTCGGGCCCCTGCGGCGCCTCGCCCAAGGGCGAGCGGTCGCGCGTCAAGCGGCTCGCCCAGCGGCGGTTCCGCCATGACCTGGAAGGCGTGCCCGGCAAGCAGGACACCTCCCGGGAGGAGAAGCCCACGGACGAGAGACCCCGTGACGACAGCGGCGCGCAACAGGATCCGCGCGAGGTCGAGGCGGCGTTGCGCGTGACGCTCAAGGAGCAGCAGGAGTGCGAGCGGCGCGGTGCGCAGATCGTCGTGCGCGCGGGCACCTTGGTGGATTCCAACGGCGAGACCTGGACGGGCGCCGTGCGCGCCTCCGTGGCCACCCTGAACCCCGCGCGGCGCGCCCTGCCGGGCGACTACCGCGCGATCACGGCGGGCGGCGATCAGGCCGAGATGCTGAGCTTCGGCGCCGTCTACGCCGAGTTCACCGACCTGATGGGCAACAAGCTCAACCTGCGGCCGGGCAAGACGGCCGAGGTGCTGACGCCGATCTCCGGCTTCCAGAACCCCACCGCCAAGGACACCATCGCGCTGTGGTCCTACGACGAGGACACCGGCTTCTGGATGGAGGAGGGCAAGGCCGAGAAGGTGATGACGCCAACGGGCCCGGCCTACCGCGCCGAGGTGGAGCATTTCTCCACCATCAACATGGACGTGGCGGGCAATGATCCGGCGCTGGCCACCTGCGTGCGGCTGGAGATCGACGCGGCCTTCAACGGCTGGAGCAATCTGGTTCTGCGCGCCTATGTCTCCTACAACGGCGATTCCGTGCAGACCAAGGAGACCGCGCTCGACAACGCGCAGTATCACGCCATCTACCGCATCCCCTATGGCAACGGCTTCCCGCCCAACACCCTGCGGCTGGAGCTGCGCGGCACGTCGAACGGCGAGGAACTGGTGCTGCTGGACGACATCATCAACACCGACGCCCGGCCGAAGATGACCGGCAACGACCTGTGGCCGCCCTATCCCTACACCGAGTGCGGCGACCCGATCCTGCTGACGCCGGAACCCGGCGTTGTGCCCGCCTACGGCGATCTCGACGCCACCGGCCGGCCGGCGTTCCTCTCCGGTCCCTTCGGACAGTTCAATCCCTCCGACGGCGCGCAGCAGGTGGTGGACTACTACATCGCGCTCGATCCGGGCGGGCTGAAGGACACGCTCGGCGAGTGGTGGCAGGTCAACGGGTTCGGCGCCGACGGGCTCGGCGCGGGCAACCCCAGCTACGTCAATCAGGCCTATCTGAACAACAACGACCTGGGCTTCGGCCGCGACATGCACTGTCTGCAGTCGGGCGCCGACGTGGCCTGTTACGTCACCAACTACGGGCTGCCCGACCAGAACCCCAACAACGCGGACGCGGCGGAGAACAAGGATCCGGCGCAGCGCGGTGCGACGGTGGCCATGGAGTACGACGCCAGCGCGCCGGCGGCCGAACGCGTGCAGTTCTACGTCTTTGGCGGCGGCGTGGCCGGGTCACCGCGCATCAACTTCGCGGATCTGGACGGGCTCGGGCCGAAACCGGTGCCGTTCCTCTGCGCGGTGTGCCACGGCGGCGACTCCCAGCTCAACGCCTCGAACACGGTCAACCACGCGCGCTTCCGCGAGTTTGACCTGCCGTCGTTCCGCTACTCCGGCGACCGGGGGTGGGACTTCGGCCAGGCGACGCTGAACGCGGGGGAACTGGCGAATTTCGCCAACCTCAACGAGCTGGTGCGCAACTCGGTGGACAACAACACGCCGATCGCCGATCTGATCGACGCGTGGTATCCGTTGGGCTTCGCGGGCGGCCCCGCGCCGGTGCAGCCGGCGGTGCCGGCGGGCTGGGTCGGCCACGAGAACGACTATCACGAGGTCTACGGCCAGAGCTGCCGCACCTGTCACGTGGCGCGTGACGGCGGCTTCGCGCTGGTCTTCGACGACTTCAACGACTTCTCGTTCACCAGCTACGCGGTCTGCGGCTCCGGCAATCCGAAGCTGCGCTTCATGCCCAACGCCTATGTCACCTACAAGAACTTCTGGGTGGATGCGCTGCGGGTGGCGCAATACGAGACGATCGTCGGCGTGGCGGCGGGCACCTGCAACGATCCGTAAGCGGATTGGGTCCCGACCAATGACCAAGGCGGGTCCGCCCTTCGGGGCGGGCCCGTCAGACTGCTGACAAAGCCCATAAATCCCGCCTTCGTCATGGTCGGGCTTGTCCCGACCATCCATAAGTCCTTGAAAACATGGATCCTCGGCACAGGGCCGAGGATGACGATCGAGGGGCATGAGCTTTGTCATCAAGCTCGCGGGCCCACCGTCATGTCGGGGAGCGTCGCCTCAGTTGACGACGTCGCGCAAAACCAGCACGTCGGATTTGTCGAAGCGGGGCTTTGCGGTCTCCGCGATGCCGGCGCCGCGCTGCGGCCTTTGGCTGGCGTCGAGATGCGGCTGGTGCGCGGCCTCGGGCGCGGGCTGCGGCGTGCGCCGCCAGGCGCCGGCGATGGCCTGCGCGGTGCGCATGTCGAGATTGGCGCGCAGGGCGGAGATCTCGCGCAGACGCTGGATGCCGTGCACGGCGGGGCTCATCTGGATCATCACGGCGATGGAGCGCGAGGTCTTCAGCCCCAATGCCGCCAGCGCCACGGTCAGCGGCTCGCCGCCCGCATCCAGCATGATGTGTTCGGCCGTCGCAGTGTCCACGTCGAGCAGCGGCGCGAGCAGGCCGAGAAAGCTCTCCTTGTCGCGCGCCATGGCGGATTGCTCCAGGCAGCGCAGCATGTCCTGATCGATGTCAGAGGTGGGCGTGCCGGCGCGCAGGCTGGCGCGGGTGCCGACGCGCGCGCCGCTGCGCGCGGCCATCTCGGCCATGATGCGGCTTTGCGCGGCGGTGATGGCGCGGGTGCGCTGGGTGCTGTCGGCGTGGAGAAAACTCAGATCGCCGGCGCTTGGGGCGGGGCGCGGGGCGGCCGCCGGCGCGTCGGCGGCGGCTTGCAGGACGGGCGCCTCGATGCGCGTGCTTTCATCGGTGTGGGAGGGCGTGCCGGCCGTGGCCGCGATTTCGGGTGCTGGCGCGACGGGCGCGAGGGAAGTGGACTCGGCGGGCGCCGGGACCAGAGGTTCCGCCCAGGAGTCGTCCGTGGCCTGTTCCGGCGCCATCGTTTCACGCGCGCCGGGTTCTTCGGCGACGGTGTCGTTCCGCGTTCCGGAATAGTCGCGGATGTCGGAGCGGATCTCGGCCAGCAGGCCGGCGAGCTCGGCGTCGCGTTCGGTGTCCGCGCGCGGGGCGTCCTTGCGCGGAGCATCAGCCGCCGGCACGATGTTGGTCGGGCCATCGGCCGGGGTTTCGGGCGCGTGCGGGCCGGTCGTATGGCGGCCGGGGATCGACAGGCCGGCCAGCGTTTCCGGGGCGGCGTGGCGCTGCAGCGCGGCGATGACGTCGGGGGCGAGGTCCGGGCGCAGGGTGACGGCGCGGCGCACCGCCTCCGGACCGCGGCCCACGGCGGCGACGAGATCGCAATGGGTGAGCAGCGGCGAATAGGCCACCACGCGGTGCGCAACCGAGGCGTCCTCATCGCGCATCAGGGTCAGCACCGTTTCGTGCGGCGCGTGCGCGCAGCGCGCCAGAAGGCTGGCGATGCGGCGGCGTTCCTCGATCGGCGTCTCGGTGATGTACTGGCGAAACAGCTCGGCGAAAACGTGGCTTTCCACGTTGTCGGGCGCGTCGCAGCCGACGAAGAGCTCTGTGGCGGCAAGAAGAATACGGGTCTTGCGGGTCCCGACATTGGACTGCACGAGGGCTACGACGCCTTTCGGGGTTTGCTGGTCTGTCATGAAGCCGCACACGCAATACAAAGGGCCACTGGGATGTCTAAGCCGAACTGCATCAAATTGCGTCAAAACCGTTAGCAATCCATTAACCCTGAGGAATCTTTAATGAGGTCCAGAGACAGCACAGTCGTCCGGCGTTTCTTGTTCAGGGCGTACATCTTCCAGCGCGGACGACGACGGAGGATGACATGGGCCTACTGCTTGATTTTTCCCTCACGCCGAAACGCCGCGAGACGACGCATGGCGCCGTTCCCGACGCCGGCGCCGACATCGTGATCTTTCCCGGCGTACGCGTCGAACCGGCCGCGCTCGATCTCGGCGCGCGGGTCCGGCGGACGCCCGCCGATACCCAGGGAAAGCTGCGCCCCGACGCCTGAGGCGGACGGCGCGCGTTGACGGGATGACCGCCCGGCAGGGACTTAGAGCGTTTCCGCCGTACGGTAAAACCGGGAGGTCGCGGAAAACCGTATCCACATTGGCGCGCAAGGCCGTAAAATCGCCCCGACGCGCGGTGATTCCATCACGGATGAATCCGGCGCGGCCGGGGCGAGGGCCCCCCGGGCCGAAACGCGAAACTGGAGACGCAATGAACGCGAGCCGCCGGCACAAGGCGCGCACCGCCGCGGTGCTGGCTGTGGGGCTTGCCGCAGGCCTCCTGTCCGCCTGCGCGCGGCCCGAAGGCGATTTCGGCCGCGCCCAGCCCAGCGTCATCCACGACACCGTGATGCCCGAGACCGGCAAGCTGATCGCCAAGGTTCGCGGCAAGGGCGTGTCCGAATTCAACATGACCGACGACGAGCGGCTGCTGCGCGACCGGGCCTGGGCGCTGATCCGCCCGCCGCACGCCGCCGACTGGATCAGCGCCGTCATGGTCGAGGCGCAGCGCACCCGGCTGGTGGATCCGATCGACAAGTTTCTCTCCCCCGACAGCTACTACGTGCTGCTGAGCTCCGAGCGCTACCGCTCCAGCGAGGCGCGCTACGACCGGATCGTCGCCGACGCCAATAGCGACGCCGCGCTGATCCCGCCGTTCTGCGAGGTGGCGACGCGGGTGGAGGATCTCGACCGCGAGCGCATGGGCACCATCGGCCGGCGCGCCAATCTGACCCGCCAGGACTATGCCGGCGGCGTCGCCCGGGTGGAGGAGAACCACAATCTCATCGCCTGGGCCAAGCGCGCCATGCGCTTCCGCTACCAGGCCTACAAGATCGCCGTCGACAAGCTGGAGATCGAGACGCCCTCGCGCGAGAAGGTGTGGGACGTCAATACGGCGCTGCGCAAGCTCGCCGCCGCCATCCTCTTCGCCGAGAAGGGGTGTCGCCCCAGCCGTCCGTTCGAGGCGGACGGGAAGGTCCGCAGGTCGCGGATTTTCACCGGCTGGGGCAATGAACGGCCCGCGCCGATCAAGTAGGGGCGGCCTTGTGGCACCGCAGGCGCGTTCGACGCCGCGGCGTTGGCGGGTCATGTGTGCGGACGGTCCAGCCCTTGCGCCGGACGGTTCGCGGCGCAGCCGGATCCGGCATCCAGCACGATTGCGCCGTCAGTGGCCTTCATCTGTTTTCCGTGCTGGCTGCGTGAAGCGGGCACCGGCCGCGCAAGCCGGGCGTTTCGCGCGAGCTTTTCCCGCATTCCGGCTCTCTCGACACGCTGACGCGTGCCCGGGCCGGCGCGGGCCTTGCGCGAATTGGGGTTATCGCCCTGGCGCCGCTCTTGCTGTGCGCCGGGCTGTCACGGGATATGGGGCGCGCGGGAGAGGAAGGTGTGAAACGTGATGATCGTCTCCGACGATTCCACGCCCTCGATCGCGTAGATCCTCTCAAAGATGTCCTCCATGTCGGCCGCAGCCCGCGTGCGGACTTTCAGCAGGATGGAGAACTGCCCGGCAGTCGAGTGGATTTCCTCGATTTCCGGGATTTTTTCAAGCTCCTTCACCTGCTTCTTTTTGAGTCCTCCCTTCGCTTTAAGAAAAATGAAGGCCAGAAACGGTCTTCCGATGGCGTGCGGATCTATTTCCGTGCGCGACCCCGTAATAATTCCATCGTTCTTGAGGCGCTTTATGCGTTCGAACGTTGCCGGTCCGGAAAGATTGACTTGCTTTCCGATCGCGACATTGGTCGCTGTCGCGTCATCTGACAGAACGCGCAAGATGGCGAGGTCGACTTCGTCAATTCCAGTCATCGGTTGTTTTCTTCCCGGATCGCGCTTGACATCGTTTGGTATAAACCTCAATATGCAGAATAATATTTTGCATATGATAAGTTTAACAAAACGAATGTAAACAAGACAATCGCATATGGCCCGGTGCTTGGCAAGCCTAACACCTCGCCCGGGACGGCGCTTTGCAGCCGGTTTCAGACGATGACGGAGGGCATTCATGCAGGAAGCCGCACAAGAAAACCTGCGCTCCGCGGGCTTCGCCTTTCACGCGGGCGACGAACTGCCGATCCCGGGCGAGCTTGCGTCCCGATCGGACGCGCTGGCTCTTGAATGGGACAATCTCGAGCCCGACAACTATCTCAGGGACGGCGCGACATTCCGCGAGCGGCGGTACGGGAGATACGCCTTCCAGCCGAGCACGGAACGGATCGTCCTGCTTGCCCACAAGCCGTACCTTCAGTCGAAGGCGACGAATTCCTACGCCGGCGGCATCGAGCGCGTGGTCGCGCCGGTCACGGCGTCGATCAACTCCAATCCCGTCCTGAGCCTGCTCATCAAGCACGACTTCAAATGCTTTCCGGCGCACGCGTTTCCACCGGACGACTGGTGGCTGGTCGCGTGCCACATGTTCCGCATCATCGGGCGATCCAACGAACTTGGAGAGCCCACGCCCGAAGGGGTTCATCGCGACGATATCGACTTCGGCGCGATGCATCTGATGAAGCGCGAAAACGCGCTCGGCGGGCTGTCCCGCATCCACAACGAAGACAGGAGCATCAAGGCGGAGCTCTGTCTGTCGGCCCGTTCGATACGCTGTATTGGGCCGACCGGCAGATCCTGCATTCCGTTACGCCGATCTCGCCCACCGACGGCGACAGGCCGGCGGTGCGCGACATCCTCATTCTCGGCTTCACGCACACGCCAGATCTCCTGGAACGAGAGGGAGTTCGACCATGACAATTCTGGAACAGAACGCCAAGACCACATTCGCGCCGCTCGTCATCGCCTGCCTGGTGATCGTTTACATCGTCTGGGGTCGACCTATCTGGCGATCGCCTATGCGCTGGAGAGCTTTCCACCACTGCTGATGGCGGCCACGCGGTTTCTCACAGCCGGGCTGACGATGGTCCTGTTCCTGGCGCTGCGCGGACACCCTTTGCCGTCGCTGAAGGAGCTTGGCGGCGCGGCGGTCGTCGGCACCAGCATGCTCGGTCTCGGCGTCGGCAGCATCGGCATCGCGGAGCAGACGATCTCGAGCGGCATGGCGTCGATCGGCATCGCGACGGTCCCGATCTGGGCCGTGCTGCTGGCCGGGCTGCTCCTGCGCGAGTGGCCCAACCGGTGGGAAATGGCCGGCATCGCGCTGGGGTTCGTCGGCGTCGTGTTTCTCAACGTCGAGGGCTCGCTCAACGGGGCGGCATCCGGCGCCCTGATCATCGTCGGCGCGGCCCTGTTCTGGGGGCTCGGCTCGGTGCTCAGCCGCGTGGTTCCCCTGCCGACGGGCCCCACGGCCTATGCCTATGAGATGCTGACGGGCGGCATCGCCCTGAGCATCGCCGCCTTCGCGCTCGGCGAGAGGATGACCGTGTGGCCGACGACCGAGGCCTTCGCCGGCTGGCTGTATCTGGTGATCGGCGGGTCCTTCTTCGCCTACACCGCCTACATGTACCTGCTGCAGCAGGTGCGCACGTCGGTGGCGACGAGCTACGCCTTCGTGACGCCGGTCGTCGCCATCCTGCTCGGCGTCCATTTTCTCGAGGAATCCGTATCCCGGTTCACGATTCTCGCAGTCGTCAGTGTCCTGCTCGGCGTGTGGTGCATTTTCCGCGGCCGGGAAGACAAGAACAAGGCCTAGAAACGTTTCGGCGGCAAGCAGTTGTGACACCAACCGCATCGGGGAGGAAGCAATGATTGACGAAGAGATACTGTTTATCGGCGACTCGTCGCGATGGAGCAAACTGGCGGCCGAGAGCTTGAAATGCACATTCGCCGAGGTCGACGCGCGGTTCTGGGACTACGGAGACACCCCGCTGGATTTTCGCGACGATTTTGCATGCGACCGGATCTTCACCTTCAAGGCCGACTGGGTTCTCACGCCGGCCGTTCTGGGGCGGGTGCGCAAGACGGCGATCAATTTCCATCCCAGCATTCCAGACTATCGCGGCGTCGGCGGCTATAATTTCGCTCTTCTGGACGGGCGGAGGATTTTTGGGGCGATGTGCCATCACATCGTCGACGAAATCGACTCCGGGCCGATCATCAAGGTCCAGCGCTTTCCCATCCTGCCGGCCGAATCCGTCGACGCGCTCCGAGAGCGCACGGCTTCCTATTGCCTGACGCTGTTTTACGAAATCCTGCACACGATCGCCGAGCGCAGGACCCTGCCGCTGGCCGCGTCGGAGCGGTGGGGGCAGCGCCTGTTCACCCGGAAGATGCTGGCCGAGCTTGAAGCGTCGGATCTGCTGGCAACGCCACCGCTGAAGATTTCCGCATAAGGGAGGACGTCCATGAAACTGGTTTTGGCATATTCAGGGGGCTCGACACCTCGATCGCGCTTGCCTGGCTGCAGCGGGCCTACAACGCGGATGTGGTGGCGTTCTGCGCCAACCTCGGCCAGGTCGACGATCTGTCGCATGTGGAGGCGCGGGCGCGGAAAAACGGCGCCTCGGCCGTGTATATGGACGATCTGCGCGAGGAGTTCATTCGCGAGTATGCCTTCCGTTCGCTGCGCGCGGGCGCCCTGTATGAGGGACGGTATCACATGGCGGCATCGCTTGGCCGCCCGCTGATCGCGAAGCGGCTGGTCGAGATCGCCCACATGGAAGGGGCCGATGCGATCGCGCATGGCGCGACCGGCAAGGGCAACGACCAGGTCCGGTTCTTTTCCTCCGTCATGGCCCTGGACCCCACGCTGCGGGTCATCGCGCCGGTGATGGAGTGGGACCTGACCACGCGGTCGAAGCAGATCGGCTATGCCGCGCAATACGGTATCGAGATTCCGGCGTTCAAGAGCAGCCCCTACAGCCGCGATTCCAACCTGTGGGGAACCAGCGTGGAGTGCGGCGAACTGGACGACATCGGCAAGCTGCCGCCCCGCGACGCCTACACGCTGACGGCCGATCCGGACGAGGCGCCGCACGAGGCGGTGGACATCGCCATCGACTTTGCCGGCGGAGTTCCGGTCCGGCTCGATGGCGCCGCCCTGTCCGCGGCCGAACTGGTGGCGGCTTTGAACCGGATCGGCGGCGCGCACGGGATCGGCAGGCTGGACATCATTGAAAACCGGCTCGTCGGGTTCAAGGTGCGCGGCGTTTACGAAAGCCCCGCCGCCGAAATCCTCTCCCAGGCGATGCGCGAGCTGGAAAACCTGGTGCTGGACCGGGACCTCCTGCACATGAAGACGGGTTTGTCCCAGCACTATGCCGAGCTGATCTACGACGGGAAATGGTTCAGCGGCCGGCGCGAGGCGCTGGATGCGTTCTTTGAGAGCTATGCGCACAAGGTGACGGGGACGATCAAGCTTCGCCTGAATCGCGGACGTGTCACCATCGTGTCGCGAAGCGCGCCCGAGGCGCTCTACAACCTGGAAATCTCTTCCTACGAGTCGGATGTCGGGTTCGATCAGACCGCGGGTGTGGGCTTCTCCTATATCTGGTCGATGCAGGGACGGGTCGCGGCGCTGCAAAAGGCGGCCAAGGCGCCGGAACCGGTGGCCGAACCGTCGCGGCAGATGGCGGTCTGATGCCGGATTCATGCGAGATCAGGCCGATGACGCCGGCTTCGGGCTCCCTCGCAGCGTGAAGGAGGGCGCCGTGAAGATACGATCCTACGCCGAGCGCAGACAGGACGGCTATCTCATCGAGCGGCCGTCATGGGATTCGGTCCGCATGGCGCTCGCCGAGGATCGCCTCGGGTACTCCTTGCATGTCACCAGGCTGCATGCCGGGGATATCGGTGCGGCACAGTATCCGGAGCACGTTGAAGCCGCCTACTGCATGGACGGCCGGGGAACGATCACATATGGCGCCGACGACGAGCATTCCCGGCCGATCGAACCGGGTGTGATGTTCGTCCTGGACCAGCATGACCGGTACCGCATGCACGTGTCGGAGCCGATGACGCTGCTGTGCGTGTTCACGCCCGCGTTCGAAGAGTGAGTTCATACGCCGGTCGCCGTGCGCGACGGTGCCCGGACAGGATCCCAGAAGCGCGTCTTTGATAAGGCGCGTGGACGCGACCTCCGGCGGGCTTGCCCGGGCCCGCCGGAGGCGTAGCATCACGTGCCCGCACGCCCGCCCCGGTACGGGCGACCGGTCATGCGAGGCGTCGCATCCAGGATTTGCGGCTTGTGTGGCGCCCGTAGCCGCGTCCGGGCCGGGCGGATCACGAAAACCTGTTCGTCCGCCGGATGCGGCAGTAGGTGACAAGGCGGCACGGCCCCATTCGGGGCCGCGTCGCGGCGCGCGAACGGCTGTCTCGAAGGGGCGGTAACAGGTCCGGAAAGCCGGCCCCATTGTCAACATGAGGCACGGTCAACATGAGGCCCGCCGCCGGATTGGGGCGGCTCGCCCGCTGTTCATTTTCTTGGAACCGGTTCAGCGTGTCCGAGCTGAAGACGACATGGAGGGAGGCGCAGCTTCCCGGAAAGCTGTTCTTGCGGTCAAATCGGGTCCATGATCGGGTGTGGCGGCATGGGGAGAGCGAGAGGCAGCATGACCTTATTCGGACCGCGGGCCGGCCCCCTTGTGTCACGGGTGTTCGCCGCGAGTGTGGCCTTCTCCTGCGCGACCATCGTTTCCAGCCAGTCATCCACAGCCTGCTCGCTGGCTCTGGTCATTGCCATGGATGGCTCCTCCAGCGTCAGCGCCGACGAACATACGCTTCAGCTCCAGGGCATGGCGGACGCATTGAATGACAGCGACGTCAGATCGGCCATTCAGGCCGTCGGCGGGATCTGGTTTTCCAGCTTCGAGTGGAGCGGGCGGTATCAGCAAGTCATGCAGGTCGACTGGCGTTTCCTGGACGCTGACGACAGCATCTCTGCCGCCGCGTCGGAACTGGCCGCGTCCAAACGCGGCTACACCGAGTTTCCAACCGCGCTCGGCTATGCTCTCGGTTATGCCTCCAACCATCTGGCCAAGGTCCCGGCTCCCTGTGAGCGCAAGGTGATCGATGTGGCCGGAGACGGCATCAACAACGAAGGTTTCGATGCCGCCACGGCCTATCGCGCCTTCGCGTTCGACGGCATCACGGTCAATGGACTGGCGATCGCCGGCGCCGTGCCGGACCCGGTCGCATACTACCGGGACAAGGTTATCCGAGGTCCGGGCGCGTTTGTCGAAGTTGCAAACGACTTCGCCGATTATACGGTGGCGATGAAACGCAAGCTGCTGAGAGAAATCGGCACAACGAACTATGCCGCCCTCAGATGAGGGCTCACATGTGGCCGGATCCATTGTTCATGGAAACAGAGGTCAGTGTCCGTCAATCGAGGGGCCCTGACGAATATCGGGGTGGCGTGCGGGCATGTGGCCCATCCTTCGAGACGCCGTCTTCGACGGCTCCTCAGGATGAGGTCATCATGTTGATATATTTTATGAAATAACTACATTCCCAACCTCATCCTGAGGAGGCGCGCCAGCGCCGTCTCGAAGGATGGGCCGCTTGTTCGGCTGGGCTTCCAGCTCTTGTTCTTCCGGCCCGCGCGCGGCGCGCCTTGGCATGTCTAAATGGTCGATTCCACGAAGGCCGGAAGCGCTCTAACGCGCCGCGGACGCCTGGAGCCGGGCCGCAGGCGAGGGTTGCATCCCGGCAATTTCCAGGATCAGCTTCTGCCGTACGGCCTGCGCGAAGGAGGCGGAATCGTCCGCCGTCACGACGAACGCGCCGGGGCCGCCGATAATGTCGCGCGCGAAGCGCTCTTCCAGGTCGTAGGAGACCGGCCGGCCCGAGCAGAAGCGGCACAGGACGGCGAGCCCGTTGATGACGATCCCCGCATCGAGAACCTCCGCACGCGCGTCCGCGATGGTCGGACCGTTCCAGTTGTTGGCGCTGTCCGCGGACAGGTCGATCACCCGCCGCAAGCCCGTTATGCCGTTTTCCTCGATGAGCGCCTTGCCCTTGAGCAAGGCGGCGCCGATGGCGTTGCGGCCATAGGCCCGTCGCGGCGGCGCCATGAGGGCCGTCGCGAAGGCCTCGGCTGACGCCGCGCCGTCGATGATCGTCCAGCCGACGACGACGTCCTGAGATGCCGCGTCGGCCCATTCCACATAGGTGACCGCGATCTTGCCGTAGGCGTTGCGCCGGATCGCCGAGAGCACCGCCGGGTCAGTGATGGCATCCGCGTAGCCGCGCCGTTGAAAGTGGATTTCGGCATCGTCGATCGATCCGGTTGCGTCGGCCAGCAGCACGAGCTCAAGGTCGAGTTCTTCTGCCCGGGCGGCGGTGGCAAAAAGCAGAAAAAGCGCGGCAACGAGAGTGGCGCGTGGGTAAGAAAAAGGCATGATGGACTCCTTCAACATGAACAAGCGTACCAGCAACTGCGGCGCGCGCTGTTACACATTTCCGGGCGTGATCAGCGGCCGGCAATGACGCGCAGCGCAAGCAACGCTCGGGCTAGAATGGTGCGTACATGCGTCTGTTGAGGCCAGCTAGATCCCGGCGTCCGCGCCGAGCGGGTTCTGCATGCACTTGGCGTTGGCAAGCGCGTCGCGGATGGGCTTGGCGTGCTTAGCGTCGGGGACGAAGGCGCGCAGCAGGGCGACGGTGCGCTCGTGCGGGGTCTCGATGACGATCAGCCGCTCCAGATCATCGGGCGGATTCTCGCGCAGGATCGACAATTGGGCGGGGGTGAGCACCAGCATGGCCAGCTTGCCGTCGCCCGAGGTGCGGTTGTTGAAGGAATAGGTGGTCTCGCCGCGCTGGTCGAACAGCGAGAACGACCAGAAGGTGTCGGGCACGTCGGCGTCCATGCGCACCGGGCCGCGCTCCAGCGAGAAGCGGCAGGCGGCGTGCGCCATGTGCGGGTCCAGCATCGGCAGCGGCTCGGCGCCCGGCTTGACGGCCGGCAGCACGTTGAAGCGGGCGTCGGGGCCGAAGCGGGCGGCGCGCGTGAAGGCGTCGTCGGTGGTGAAGTCGGGGACGTTCATCACCGCCAGCAGGTGGATCACCGCCGCCAGCATGATGCCGCCGAGCACCCAGATCCAAAGGGAGGAGAACCACTGGCGGATCATCGGCAGTCCCCGCGATTGATCTCCGGCATCTCCAGATCGGCCAGTCCGGTGCCGGTGGTCAGCGGCGTGTCGTACAGCCGCAGCACGAAGACGACGCGGCGGGCCTCGCCCAGCGGCAGCCAGTTGCCCGGCCGCGCGTAGCGCGAGACGGAGACCGAGAAGCTGCCGTCGGTGTTGCGCAGCAGCGCCTTGCTGTCGAGCGACTGGCGTCCGGCGGAGTTTTCGATCAGCCGCCCGGCGGTGTCGGTGGCGGTCAGCGTCCAGAGGCGCGCGGGCGGCGTGTCGCCGGCAATCCGGTAGTCGCAGGCGCCGGTCAGCGCGTTGCCCTCGCTGTCGTGCTCGGCGAAAAACGCAAGACCCTCGCCCGCGCCCAGCGGCACCTGGCCCGTGCGCGCCAGTGTGGCGGCCGAATAGGGGTCGGCGTCGGGCGTTCCGGCAGAAGGATAGGCGGTCCATTGGCCGAGCTGGACGGCGTTGAACAGCCGCCCGCGGTCCACCGCCAGATAGGCCGAGCCGATGCCGGCGACGAGCGCGATGGTGACGGTGATGAAGAGTTTCGCCACCAGCGCGAAGGGGCCTTCCGCCGGACCCTGTCCGGAGAGACGGGCGAGCGCCTCCTGCGCGACGTCCTCGCGCGGGCGGGGACGCGCGGGCGGACGCTTGCGCTTCGCGGGCAGCCAGGCGAGCGGAGAAAAGCGGCGCGGCGCGGCGTCGGCAAGAGCCATTGTCAGGAATCCTTGGCCGGGGCGGCGAGCGCTGCCTGACCCGACGGCGCGGGCGGCAGGGGCGTGGCGTTGCGCAGCAGCGCGCCGATGCCCCGGATCACCTCGGCCGACTGCTGGGACAAGAGCCGCGGCCGGTCGCCATAGGACTGGCCGTCCGCGTCCGGCTTCGTGGTGCTGGCAATGCGCTTTGCGTCGCCTTCAAGGCCCACGCCGGGCAGCGGCAGAAGATCGATGCCGGTGTGGGCGTATTCCATGTAGGTTTTCCAGGTCATCGCCGGCAGCGAGCCGCCGGTCACGCGTCCCGTCGGCGTGTAGTCGTCGTTTCCGAACCAGACGGCGGTGGTGTAGTTGCCGGTGTAGCCGATGAACCAGGCGTCGCGGTAGGCCTGGGTGGTGCCCGTCTTGCCCGCCGAGGTGAGGCCGTCGATGATGGCGCGCCGGCCGGTGCCGGCCACCACCACGTTGTGCAGCACGTCGTTCATCTGCTCCACCTTGTCCAGCGGCAGGACGCGCTCGGGCGGCGGCACGTCGCGGGCGTGGCTCCAGATGGTGGTGCCGGCCGAGTTCTTGATTTCCAGCACCGCGTAGGGCGTCGCCTTCATGCCGCCGTTGGAAAAGACGGAATAGGCCCCGGCCATGTCGAGAACGGTGACCTCGGAGGTGCCGATCGGCAGGGTGACCACGTCCTCCAGTTGATGGGTCAGGCCCATGGCGGAGGCGGTGGCGATGATCTTCTTGCGCCCGATCGCCTGGGCCAGGCGCACCGGGATCGTGTTGATGGATTTGGTCAGCGCCAGCTTCAGCGAGACGGGGCCGCGATAGGACCGGCCGTAGTTGCGCGGGCACCAGTTGCCGATACACAGCGGCCTGTCCGGCACGATGCTGTCGGGACTGAAGCCGTTCATGAAGGCGGTGATGTAGACGAACGGTTTGAACGACGAACCGGGCTGGCGAAGCGCGTTGGTGGCGCGGTTGAACTGGCTGGCGCCATAGTCCATGCCGCCGACCATGGCGCGCACGGCGCCGTCGGGCAGCACGGAGACCATGGCCGCCTGCTTCACGCGGTAGGCCTCGCCATGCTGACGCAGGGTGGATTGCACCGCGTCCTCCGCCTGGCGCTGCAGGCCGGGGTCGAGCGAGGTGCGCACGGTGAGGATGCGGTCGTTGCCCGGCGCGATCTTCTTCACCTCCTCGAACGCCCAGTCGAGGAAATGGTCCGGCACCTGGCCCTTGGAGCGGTCGATGGCGGTGGCGGGATTGCGCCGCGCGCCGATCACCTGGCCCTCGGTCATGAAGTCGGCCTGCACCATGTTGGTGAGCACCTCGTTGGCGCGCAGGCGGGCGGCGGGCAGGTTCACATGCGGCGCGAATTTGGTCGGCGCCTTGAACAGTCCGGCCAGCATGGCGGATTCCGCCAGCGTCAGGTTGCGCACCGACTTGCCGAAGTAGAATTCCGACGCCGCGCCCACGCCGAAGGCGCCGCCGCCCATATAGGCGCGGTCGAGGTACAGCTTCAGGATCTCGCGCTTGGTGAGATTGGCCTCCAGCCACAGCGACAGGAAGGCCTCCTTGATCTTGCGCTCCAGCGTGCGCTCGTTGGACAGAAACAGGTTCTTGGCCAGCTGCTGGGTGATCGACGAGCCGCCCTGCACCACCGAGCGGGCGCGCAGGTTTTCCATCATGGCGCGCGCCGTGCCGATGACGTCGATGCCGAAATGCTCGAAGAAGCGCCGGTCCTCGGTGGCCAGCGCCGCCTTGACCAGGTAGTCGGGCAGTTCCTCCAGCGGCACCGTGTCGTTGAGCAGGATGCCGCGCTTGCCGATCTCGTTGCCGTAGCGGTCGAGGAAGGTGACGGAGAAATCGTCGGTGGTGCGCCAGTCGTCCTTGCGGGTCTCCTGGAACGCCGGCAGGGCGAAGGCCAGCATGATGATGATGCCGCCCAGCCCGAAGGTGAAGGCGTCCGACGCGAGTTCGGCCATCAGCCGTTTGAAGCCGCGCACCCGGAAGCGCCGCATCCAGGTGGAAAACGCCTCGATGGCCCGGCGCAGGACGAAGCCGAAGCGGAAGACGGAGCTGTCGATCCAGGCGTCGGCGGCGAGCAGGCGGTTGGAAATCCGCTGCCGGCGCCGTTTGGGTCTGGGCTGCGCGTCGTCACGGGGCGAATGGGGCGTTTCGTTGCTCACCTGGGCTCACCTGGGCGTGTCATCGGGCCGGCCGGCCCCTTTCGGCCCGCGCGATGCCCGTTCGGGGGACACTGTCGGGCCTGTTTCTGGCGATTTTCAGTCGAAGCCGCGTGGCGTCCACACGGGCTTGCGGACCACTCCGCACTATCGTTAACAGATTGCCAAACGGTTTATCGAGCCATGATTTTCATCACATTCCGGTGCACCGAGGGGGACACTGGCGGGATTATGGCGTAAACCGCGCGGCTCCACGCCGGTGCCGCGGACGTTTTTTAGTATAGTCGCACTGGAAAACAAACCGGATTTGCCCGACACAGGGACATTCCGCGCCGGCGGCCGGCTTTCACCGCCGCGGCGCCATGCGGCGACAGACAGGCGATCCCGATGACAATGGCGACCGAGACCCCCATGGGCACCGCTCCCGATGCGCCGTTCTGGCAGCAAAAGACGCTCGACGAGATGAGCACGGCGGAGTGGGAGTCGCTGTGCGACGGCTGCGCGCGCTGCTGCCTGAACAAGCTGGAGGACTGGGACACCGGCGAGATCCTGTGGACCAGCGTCGCCTGCGAGCTGCTCGACGATTCAAGCTGCCGCTGCCGCGACTACGACAACCGCGCCGCCATCATCCCCGACTGCGTGCAGCTCACGCCGAAAGAGGTGCGCACGCTGAGCTGGCTGCCGCCCACCTGCGGCTACCGGCTGGTCTCCGAGGGCCGCGACCTATACTGGTGGCATCCGCTGATCTCAGGCTCCGCCGAGACCGTGCACGACGCCGGCATTTCTGTGCGGCACCGCACGGTCTCCGAGGCCGGCATGGACGTGGAAGACTACGAGAATTTCATCGTCGACTGGGTCGATGAGACGCCGGGATAGGGGCGATCCAACCGGTGGGACCACCTGCGGTGGTCCGCGGAGTCGGGTCCGTCCCCTTGCGCGTTCCCGTCCCGGCGGTGGGATATGCGCCAAGCCCGGGACGCGGTGCGGCGCGCAAGACGCGCGGGGCAGGACACCGGACAGCCCTCGGCGCGCGGGCAGGTCCGGCCCGACCGCCGCCCGTGCCTTTCCGCCCGCGAAACGATTTGTTTCGGGCCGCGTGCGCCGGCGGCAATTGTCCGAACAATTTTCAAGTAAAATCAGAAAATAAATCCGGTGCGTGAAGAATTTTCCCGTATTTTTCTTTACGGCAACGTTCTTGAAAGCCTAGGGTTGTCGCGCGATCGCCATTGCGCGGCGAATGTTGCGGATCTTGTTGATGCGGCGGCATTCGGGTTGAATGAACATTCAAAAGCGCCCGGGCGGGGCGGAAGCGGTTGAATAATTTTCTTTACAGAATTAAATGACGTTGCGTCAGATATTCCCGTGAGTGGTCGGGTTTTGCAAAAGGTGGTTTGACGGTCTGCGGTGAGTGCGTCCCGGGACGAGCATTGCGTTTATATTCTGGCCGACCGGACGGGCGGCAACCTCACCATCGCGCTCACCGGTAATCTTTCCGACCGCATCACCCAGTACCGGCACCGGGCGCGCACCGGCTTCGGCCGGCGTCTCCCGGCGCGCCGCCTCGTCTACTACGAGTTTCACGACACCAGGGACGCCGCCGCCCAGCGCGTCGCGCTGCTCAAATCGTGGGACCGCAGCTGGACGGACAAGCTGATTGAGGATCGCAACCCCGACTGGACGGACCTCGCCGCCGATGTGCTGCTGGCGCAGTGAGGGGCGCGCGCCGTCCAACGCGCTTGTTCGCGTGGGAGGCTGGCGCGTGCGAAAGGCGCCTTCGGCGAGTCCCTCCTGGCTTCCGGCTCTCTCGACGCGCCTGCGGCGCGCTCGGTCCGGAAGGACGTGGAGGGTTGAAGCACGGCGGTGGGCGGTGGCGCGTGCAGCGACGTCTCTTCGGTATCGATGCCTCTGTCAGGCTTCCTCTCACGACGTCATCCCGGACGGCCTGCGGCGAAGCCGCATGGCCAGATCCGGGATCCAGCACATCAGGCGGCGCTTGCGCCGTCCGGGGCTCTTGTCCGCGACGGGCACGTGGCGCGCTGACGCGCGCGCAAGGCGCCTTCGGCGAGTCCCTCCTGGGTTCCGGATCTCGCGATGCACCTTCGGTGCACACGGTCCGGAATGACACAGAAGGGTTGAAGCGCGGCGGCGGGCAATACACTGTGGGGCGCATTCGCGCGGATGGCGGGGATATCCTCGCGGGGCTCTTCGAGAAAATCGCGGAAACTCAGTATTTATCGCTCATACCTGCGTGAATTACTTTAAAATACTCGCAAAATGAAAAATAAACCATTGACAGCGCGACGTTGTTCTGGCATGGTTTTGCCATCATCAGACAGTTGCGCAACGAAGCGCGCCGGGCGGGAAGGTTTCCTCCGGCGATGACTGTGCCTGTCCAGCAGGCGCTGTTGCGAGGTGCCGTCCTGTCGCCGCATGTGGCGCGCGGGCGACGTCTCGCGTCCGGCTTTGCCGATGGCCCGCGCGGCTGTTCCCTTCCGTCCATCCGGTTCCTTGCGAAAGGGGCGACATGGAATATCCATCCGAACTCTGGGCGGAAGCGCGCAGGCTTTTCGAGGTGGAGGGGCAGGACGTGGCGGTGATCGCGGAAATGCTGGATGTGCATCCCACGACCGTCTACGGCCGCGCCCGGCAGGAGCAGTGGTCACGGCCGCTGAACTACCGGGGGAAGAGGCCTCTCACCGGTGTTGGCACCGCGCGGCGGCGGCGGATGACGGCGCGGCTGTTCGCGGCGTTTGAGCGGCAGGTGCGTGACATGGAGGCGCGGCTGGCGGGACTCGACGGGCGCGAGGCGGACGACCGCGACGCGCGCACGCTGGCGACGCTGGCGCAGACGCTGGACCGGCTGGTCGGCCTGGATGCAAGCATCAACGCGCCCGACGACGGCGAGGCCCCGGATGACGAGCCCGACATCGACGCGTTCCGCCGCGATCTTGCGCGACGCCTTGAAGCAATCCGAAGCGCGAGCCATCGAGGCCCTGCTGGCGAGCCTGAGCCGGGCGGAGACTGAACGGTTCTCGCGCGATTTCTCCATCTTCGCCCGGCCCGACCAGCTGCCGCCCGAAGGCGCCTGGTCTACCTGGCTGGTGATGGGCGGACGCGGCGCGGGCAAGACGCGCACCGGCGCGGAGTGGGTGCGCGGCATGGCGCTGGGCGAGCCGCCCTATGCCCGAAAGCCGATCGGGCGCATCGCGCTGCTCGGCGAGACGCAAGGCGAGGTGCGCGAGGTGATGATCGAGGGCGTCTCGGGGCTGCTGGCCGTGCACCGCGCCCGCGAACGGCCCGTCTGGCTGCCCTCGCGCCGAAGACTGGAATGGCCCAACGGCGCGATCGCCCAGGCGTTTTCCGCCGAGGACCCGGAAGGGCTGCGCGGGCCGCAATTCGCCGCCGCCTGGGCCGACGAACTGGCCAAGTGGCGCAACGCCGAGGAGACATGGGACATGCTGCAATTCGGATTGAGGCTGGGCGACGCGCCGCGCCAGGTGGTGACCACCACGCCGCGGCCGATCCCGCTGATGAAACGGCTTCTGAAGGACGCGCGCACGAGGGTCTCGCGCGCCGCCACACGGGCCAACGTCGGCAACCTGGCGCCGGGGTTTCTGGAAACCATCGTCGGCCGCTACGCCGGCACGCGGCTGGGGCGGCAGGAACTCGAGGGCGAGCTGATCGAGGACCGGGTCGACGCCCTGTGGCGGCGCGATCTGATCGAGCGGGCCCGGGTGGAGGCGGCGCCGGAACTGGTGCGCATCGTCGTCGCCGTCGATCCGCCTGCTTCCTCAAGACGCGGGGCGGACGCCTGCGGGCTGGTCGCCGCCGGGATCGCCGCCGACGGGCACGCCTATGTGCTGGAGGATGCGACGCTCAATGAGGTGCAGCCGCTGCGCTGGGCGCGCGCGGCGATCGCGCTGTATCACCGGCACCAGGCCGACTGTCTGGTCGCCGAGGTCAACCAGGGCGGCGAGATGGTGGCCAGCGTTCTGGCGGAGGCGGATTCCTCGGTGCCGGTCAGATCCGTGCGCGCCACCCGTGGCAAATGGCTGCGCGCCGAACCGGTCGCCGCACTCTACGAGCAGGGCCAGGTGCACCATGTGGGCGCGTTCCCCGCATTGGAAGATGAGCTGTGCGACTTCGGCCTCGACGGCTTGTCCTCCGGCCGCTCGCCGGACCGGCTGGATGCGCTGGTCTGGGCGCTCACGGCGCTGTGCCTGGGCAGGAGCGGCGAGCCGAAGGTGCGGCGGATGTGAGGGGGCTGCGGCGCGGTTCGTGATTGTGGCCCATCCTTCGAGACGGCGCTGTCGCGCCTCATCAGGATGAGGTCGGAGTTTGTGGCGGGCCTCGCAACTGGAAATATTCAGATTATCAACACGATGACCTCATCCTGAGGAGCCTGCGCGAGCAGGCGTCTCGAAGGATGGGCGGATTGCGCTGAACACAGCCCCAAAACAGCAAAACCCCCGGCGGGGATCCGGGGGCTTTGCGTCAGGGCAGGTCATTGGGGCAGGTCATTGGGGCAGGACATGCCGGCGGCCGGGGAACCGCCGGGTCGATGAGGCTCAGGAACAGCGCAGGACGAGGGCGGACGCGGCGGTGCCGGTGACCGGATCGGTGGCCGGCACGGAGGTGACGGTGCAATCGCGCGATGCGGCCGGAACGCGGGCCGCGACTTTCTCAACGCCCGCGCCCGCCAGGGCAACGGTTGACACGGCGGCCGTGGCGGTCGCGAGCGCGAGGACAGCAGCGCAGACGGCAGTGGCGATGGCAGAATTGCGAGACATGTTGCTACTCCCATTTCGGCCGCTTGCCGGCCGTCTGCGGTGCACGGAGGTGGCCTCCTCCTTTGACAATCCAACAATACGGGTTTTGCGGGAGAGAGTTGTGACGGGGATCACGGATCGGCGGTTTTGACGAGGGGGGTGCTGGCCGGCTGTGAGGCGATCCGGGCCGGTTGGCTGTGGGGCGCTGCAGGGGTGTGGCCTGTCCTTCGAGACGGCGCTGTCGCGCCTCCTCAGGATGAGGTCGGAGGGTGTGGCCAGCCGGAGCGTGCCGCCCATCCTTCGAGGCCCGCGTGCGCGGGCGCCTTGAGGCATGAGGTCCGGGGGATCTTAGCATTTCGAGCGCGCCACAGCTTCGATTGTCACCCCGGCCGCAGAGCCGGGGCCCACTATGCCGATCGGCAAAAGCTGACACCTGGGGCGCGTCGCCAAACCGCGCCGCACAGTCGCGAGAGCCTCAACAAGCGGAGACCAGAGTGGGTTCCGGGTCTGCGAGGCGATACTTCGCATCGCATCGCGCCCGGGATGACAATCGCGGTTGGGGGCCGGAGCCGGCCCAACACACCTCTCCCCAGACGGCAAAAACCCCCGGGCGGGGAGTCCGGGGGCTTTTGCATTTGGAGGCAGGTTCTGGGTCAGCGGCAGACGGTGCGGTAGCCGACGATCACGCGTTCGCCGTAGTAGGGGTCCCAGCGGCGAACCGGCTTTTCCCAGCAGGTGCGGCGCGGACGCTGACGGTAGTAGCGGCGGTCTTCGTAGCGGTCGTCGTAGTAGTAGCGGTCGCTGGCGGCGGCGCCCAGCATGGCGCCGGCGGCCAGGCCGAAGATCGCGCCGGCGGCGGCGGCGCCGTTGCGGCCGTTCTTGGCCGATGCGGTGGTGGTGGTCACGGAGACCGCCGAGGCGGCGACGACGGCGACGGTCAGAATGGTGATTGCGGTCTTGCGAAACATCTCGGTCTTCCCTCTGCTTGACGGCCTCGCGGCCCCTGTTGCTGTGTCTGGTTCGGTCTTGGGAGGCGGCTTGTCTCTCCGCCGATGAGTTGACCCTAGGGGATTGCCCGCAAGCGCGATGTGACCGGCGTCACGCTTTGCGGGTTTTCAGGCCGAATGCGCCGGGTTTCGGGTGAGAAAACCCACAGTTTCAGCCGTTTATGCGTCCGCCGGAGGGTCTTTGGCGCGCAAGTCTTCGGACCGTGCGCGCAGCAATGGGATCAGTGTCATGACATTCGCCGATCTGTTTCGCCGTGCGGCCAAGCCCACCGAGGCCAAGGCCTCGCGCACCGCTTCCATGGTGACGCTGCAGAGCGCCGGGCGCCCTATCTGGACGCCGCGCGACTACGCGGCGCTGGCGCGCGAGGGGTTCGCGCGCAACCCGGTGGTCTACCGCTGCGTGCGGATGATTTCCGAAGGCGCGGCGTCGGTGCCCTGGCTGCTGTATGAGGGAGCGCGCGAGCTGGACGCGCATCCGCTGCTGGATCTTCTGGAAAAGCCCAATCCGCGCCAGGCGGGCAGCGAGATTTTCGAATGCCTCTATGGCCATCTGCTGGTGTCCGGCAACGCCTATCTGGAGGCCGTCGGGCTGGACGGGATTATTCGCGAGCTGCATGCGCTGCGTCCCGACCGCATGAAGGTGGTGCCGGGCGAGGACGGCTGGCCGAAGGGATACGACTACACCGTGGGCGGGCGCACCCTGCGGCTGAAGGCGGAGCACGGCGCGCCGCCGGTGCTGCATCTGACCCTGTTCCATCCGCTCAACGACCACTACGGCTTCGCGCCCATCGAGGCGGCGCAGGTGTCGCTCGACATTCACAACGCCGCCGGCGGCTGGAACAAGGCGCTTCTGGACAATGCGGCGCGGCCCTCCGGCGCGCTGATCTATGCCGCGGGCGACGGCGGCAATCTCACCGACGAGCAGTTCGAGCGGCTCAAGGGCGAGCTGGAGGACGGCTACCAGGGCGCGCGCAACGCCGGCCGGCCGCTGCTGCTGGAGGGCGGGCTCGACTGGAAGCCCATGGGGCTGACGCCCCGGGACATGGATTTCATCAATGCCAAGAACCAGGCGGCGCGGGAGATCGCGCTGGCCTTCGGCGTGCCGCCGATGCTGATCGGCATTCCCGGCGACAACACCTATTCCAACTATCTCGAGGCCAACCGCGCCTTCTGGCGCCAGACCGTGTTGCCGCTGGTGGCGCGCACCGCCAGCGCGCTGGGCAACTGGCTGGTCCCGGCGTTCGGTCCGGGCCTGCGGCTGGGCTACGACGTGGACGCCATCGAGGCGCTGTCGGTGGAGCGCGAGGCGCTGTGGCGGCGGCTCGGCCGCGCCGATTTTCTCACGCAGGGCGAAAAGCGCGAGGCGGTGGGCTACGCGGCCGAGGGCGGTCCGGCGGCTGATCCCGCCGCGTAGGCGACGCGTGGCCGCCATGGACTCGGTGACGCAATCGGTCATCGCGCGCGGCGACCTGGCGCATCTGGCGCTGTTCCTCTGGGCCTCGGGCGCCAGCGGCCTGCTGGTGTGGGCCCTGCGCGAACTGGCGGCCTCCAACCGCCGCTTCAACGACTTCGTGCGCGAGATCGCCCGGCTGAACCGGCGGTTCGGCGGGGAATGAGGGCGGGCGGCGCTGGGCCCTCGGCGGCGTCATCCTCGGCAGGGCCGCAGGCCTTTCCGGGAATCCGGTATCCCGTGTTGCCGGCCGTGGCGCACAGCCTTTGAGGCCTGTGGTTATTGGATCCCGGCTCGGAGGCCGGGATGCCACGGAAGGCAGGCTGCGTGCAGGCACCCGGCCCGCTCCACGGGGTTCCGAGGAGGCAAGCCGCCGATCCTTCGAGACGCCGTCTTCGACGGCTCCTCAGGATGAGGTCATCGTGTTGATGGTCTTGTTCTTCGGTTTCAGCTCGGCCACCCCCACGGACCTCGTCCTGAGGAGCGCGCATAGCGCGCGTCTCGAAGGATGGGCCGTTCGCGCCGAACCAGCCACCCGCTCCGGCGGCACGCTTACGGGGCGCTTCCTCACCGCACAAAACTTGGGGCGACACTCATGCAGCGGTTTTTTCAAAACCTGCGGCGGCGGCCGGACCATCGCGGCGTGTTCGCGGCGTTCGCCGACACGCTGCAAAGGATGCTGGAGCGGGATGCGCGGCGCAGCGCCCCCGCGTGCGCCGGACTGGCGCCGGAGCCGGGCGGTGAGCGCGCGGCAGCTCGAGGACGCGCCGCTTGCGGAGGCGGTGGACGCGCAAGGCGTGTTTTCCGGCTACGCCAGCCTGTTCAATGTGGCCGACATGGGCGGCGACGTGATCCAGCCCGGGGCGTTTGCGCAGTCGCTTGGGCGGCGCGGGCCGCACGGCGTCAAGATGCTCTATCAGCACGATCCGGCCGAGCCCATCGGCCAGTGGCTGACAATCGCCGAGGATTCGCGCGGACTGCGCGTCACCGGCCGGTTGATGCTGGATCTGGCCCGTGCCCGCGAGGTGCACGCCCTGATGCGCGCAGGCGTCCTGGACGGATTGTCCATCGGCTTTCGCACCCTGCGCGGCCGGCGCGACGCGGTCACGGGCCTGCGGCGGCTGTTCGAGCTCGATCTTTGGGAAATCTCGCTGGTGACCTTTCCCATGCAGGAGGCGGCGCGGGTCGCGCCTATCGCGCCCGCCGGGACGATGGGGGCATGAGCACCCGCGCGCTCACGTTCCGTCTGGGCCGCGCGGCGCGCGTCCTGCGCGGCGGATTTGGAAACACGCAACCACGACAAAGGTGACGCAATGAGCAAGGCAATGGCACTGGAGATCAAGACGGCGGCGGACCCGCTGCGCGCGCCGGAGACCAAGGTGACAGGCCCGGAGACCGGACGGACACCCGGTGACGGCGAGGGCGTCGGCGCGGCGCTGGACGATCTGATGCAGGCGTTCGAGGAGTTCAAGCAGACCAACAATACGCGGCTGACGCAACTGGAGACCCGGACGCGTGACGTTGTGACCGAGGACAAGCTGACGCGCATCGGCGCGACGCTGGATGAACTGATGCTCAAGGCGCGGCGTCCGGGTCTGTCGGAGGGGACCCATCCGGGCGGCGGGCGGTTCACGCCGACCCAGGCGATCGAGCACCGCGCGGCGTTCGAGGGCTACATGCGCTCGGGCCGCGAGGACAATCTGCGCAGGCTGGAGGCAAAGGCGCTGTCGGTCGGCTCGGATCCCGACGGCGGCTATCTGGTGCCCGACGAGACCGAGCGCATGGTGCTCTCGCGGCTGGCCGAGATCTCGCCGATCCGGGCGATCGCCGGCAACCGCCAGGTCTCGGGCTCGGTGTTCAAGAAGCCCTACGCGATCTCCGGCCCCGCCGTCGGCTGGGTGGGCGAGACGGACGCGCGGCCGCAGACCGCCTCGCCGACGCTGGCTGAACTCACGTTCCCCGCGATGGAGCTCTACGCCATGCCGGCGGCCACCGCGACGCTGCTGGAGGATGCCGCGGTCAATGTGGATGAATGGATCGCGGCGGAAGTCGAGACCGCCTTTGCCGAGCAGGAAGGCGCGGCCTTCGTCTCCGGCGACGGGGTGAACAAGCCGCGCGGGTTCCTCGACTACGACACGGTGGACGAGAGCGCCTGGGTGTGGGGCAAGCTCGGCACGGTGCCCACCGGCGTCGCCGGGGCCTTCCCCGCGTCGGACGCCTCCGACGTGCTTGTCGATCTGATCTATGCGCTCAAGAGCGGTCACCGCCAGAACGCCCATTGGGTGATGAACCGGCGCACGCAGGCCGAGATCCGCAAGCTCAAGGATGCCGACGGCAACTACCTCTGGCAGCCGCCGGCCGCTGCGGGCGGGCAGGCGAGCCTGATGAATTTCGCGATCACCGAAGCGGAGGACATGCCGGACATTTCCGCCGACGCCACGCCGGTCGCCTTTGGCGACTTCAGGCGCGGCTATCTGGTGGTCGATCGTCTCGGCGTGCGGGTGCTGCGCGATCCCTATTCCGCCAAGCCGTATGTGCTGTTCTACACCACCAAGCGCGTCGGCGGCGGGGTGCAGGATTTCGACGCCATCAAGCTGCTGAAATTCGCCGCCAGCTAAGCCTCCAAACCATCGCCTCCCGTACCGGCGGCGGCTCCCCCCACGCCGCCGGCACCTGGCGGTCCCGCCTTCACGCGAGGGCGGGCCGCCGGTTTTGGGGGGCTTGACCATCGGGAGGGCGCAGCACGCCGGCCCCCAGCAATGTCACTCCCGACGTGATTGGGGGCCCACTGCGCCCGTCCGCTTGCTCGGAAGGGTTTTTGACGCGCGGCACAGTCAACGGCCGCAGGCACCGCCTCAACAAGCGGATGACAGAGTGGGTCCGGGCTCGGGGCCGGGATGACATCGATTATGGGGCGCGGTCTGGAAGGCCGACAACGGCGACCCGCCAGCGCGTCACACCGCCTGCCGCCCCCCAACCACAGGATTTTCCATGGCATCGATCCTGATCTCTCCGCCGGCGGCGGAACCGCTGACGCTGGAGGAGGCGAAGCTGTTTCTGCGGCTCGACAGCAGCGACGAGGATGCGCTGGTGAGCGCGCTGATCGCCGCCGCGCGCGGGCATGTGGAGGCGGCGACCGGCCGGGCGCTGATCCATCAGGGCTGGCGGGTGTTTCGTGATGGCTGGCCGTCGCGCCGCATCGTGCGGCTGCCGAGGGCGCCGCTGGCGAGCGTCGATGCGGTCACGGTGTATGACGCCGACGGTGCGGCGGAACTGCTGGATGCGGCGCTGTATTCCGCCGACGGGGCCACGGCGCCGGCGCGTCTGGTGGTCTCCGACGAGGCGCCCGAACCGGGGCTCTCGGTGAATGGCGTCGCGATCGACATCACGGCCGGGTATGGCGCGAGCGCGGCGGACGTGCCGCAGCCGCTGCGCCTGGCGGTGCGGCGGCTGGTGGCGCACTGGTATGAGCGGCGCGAGACCGAGGGCAGCATTCCGCCGAACGTCGCGGCGCTTCTGGCGCCCTACAGGATCGTGTCGCTGTGAGCGCCGGACACAAGGCGGGCATCGCCGATCTGCGCGCGCGGGTGGCGCTGCAGGCGCCGCAGGAAAGCGACGACGGGTCGGGCGGCGTGACGGTGGCCTGGGCGGACGTCGCCACGGTCTGGGCATTCGTCGAACCGCAGTCCGCCCGCGAGCAGGCCGTCTCCGGCCATCTCGATGGCGTCGTGACCCACGCGGTGATCCTGCGCTATCGCGACGACGTGCGCGGCGGCTGGCGGATCGTCTCGGGCGAGCAGATCTTCCGGGTGCTGGCGACCCATGACCTGGACGGCCGCGCGCGGCGTCTGCTCTGCCGCTGCGAGGAGGAGAGGCGATGAGCCATCCGGCGCTGGAACTGCAGGGCGTGCTGGTGGCCGCGCTGCGGGCGGACGACACGCTCATCGCCATGCTGTCGCCCGACGGCGTGCGCGACGGCGCGGCGCGCGGCGCGCGCTTTCCCTATGTCGAGATCGGGACGTGGGATGACCGGGACGTGGGCGCGCAAGGCTGGGCTGGGCGCGATCACCGCTTTGAGATCCTCGTGTGGTCGCGGGCGGGCGGGCGGTCTGAAGCGCTCCGGATTATGGAACGCGTCGGTGTTATCGCGGAGGGTATTTCCGCCGATATCGGGGCCTTCCGGCTGGTCAATCTGGTGCGCCTGGCCGACCGCGTGAGCCGCTGGCGCGATGGCCGCTCGTGGCGCGGCGTTGTTGTATTCCGCGCTCTAACCGAGCCGCATAACTGATTCAAAAGACTCAAGGAGTGAGCCGATGGGCGCGCAAGCCGGCAGGGATCTTTTGCTGAAGCTGGACACCGACGGGCTGGGGGCTTTTGGGAGCGTCGCCGGACTGCGCGCCCGCAGGCTGAGTTTCAACGCGACCGCGGTCGACGTGACCGACAGCGAGTCCGCCGGACGATGGCGGGAACTGCTGGCGGGCGCGGGCGTGCGCTCGGCCAGCCTGTCGGGCTCGGGCATCTTCCGCGACGCCGCGTCGGATGCCGCCGTGCGGCAAGTGTTCTTCGACGGCACGATCCGCGACTGGCAGGTGGTGATCCCCGACTTCGGAACCATCCAGGGCGCCTTCCAGCTCACGGGTCTCGAATACGCCGGCGAGCACGCCGGCGAGGTGACCTTCGAGCTGGCGCTGGAATCCGCCGGTGAACTGAGTTTCATGGCGGAGTAGGGGCTGCGTGGCATCGGCGCTGGTGCCGCCCCCTCGCAATGTCATCCCGGCTTTCCGCTTCGCTGCAGCCGGGATGACAATGGGGAGTGAGCCGCCCCCGGGTGATGACGGCGCTGGGTGTGGCCGGTGTCGGCCCCCAACCGCAGGAGCAGATCATGGCCAATCGCAGGCGCGGTGAGATCGAGGCGGAACTGGGCGGCGAACGCCGCACGCTGTGCCTGACGCTCGGGGCGCTGGCGGAGCTGGAGGACGCGTTCGGCGCGGAGGACCTGGGCGCGCTGGCGCGGCGCTTCGGCGAGGGCCGGCTGGCGGCACGCGACGCGCTGAAGGTGCTGGGCGCGGGTCTGCGCGGCGCGGGCGAACCGGTCTCCGATCACGAGGTGGCGGCGATGACCGCGCGCGGTGGGGCGGCGGGTTATGCGGGAATCGTCGCGGAGCTGCTGCGCGTGACCTTCGGCGGGGACGAGGCGGATGCGGACGACACCGGCGAGACCCGCGTTTGACTGGGACGCGGTGATGCGCGTGTGCTTGTCGAGCCCGGCCGCGGGCGGCCTTGGCTGGACGCCGGAGGCCTTCTGGCGCGCGACGCCGCGCGAGGTGGCGATGGCGCTGGGCCGCGGCGATGCGCCTGCCCTGGCGCGCGCGACGCTGGAGACGCTGCTGGCGCGCTATCCCGATGCGCGCGCAAGACGCACAGGAGACGACGATGCCTGACGACGTGCCCGATCTCGATGTGGCGCTGATTGACCTGGAACGCTTCGGCCGCGAGATGCGTGCGATCAAGGACACGGCGGATGATTTCTCGCGCGCGCTGAGCACCGGACTGAAGCTGGCGGTGGCTGGCGGGCGCGATCTCGACGCAATCTTCCGCCGTCTGGCGTTGAGCCTGTCGAGCCGGATTCTGACGCGCTCGCTGAACGGTCTGGAAGGCGTGCTGACGCGCTCGCTGACGGGGTTGTTCGGGGCGCCACGGGGTTTGCCAAGGGCGGTGTGATCGCGCAGCCGGTCACGCCCTTCGCGTCCGGCGGGGTCATCGCCCAGCCGAGCTATTTCGCGATGCCGCGCGGCGGCCTCGGGCTGATGGGGGAGGCGGGCGCGGAGGCTATCCTGCCGCTGGCGCGCGGGACGGACGGACGGCTCGGCGTGCGTTCGGCCGCAGGGCGGCAGTCAACACAGGTCACGATCAACGTGACGACGCCCGACGTGGACGGATTTCGACGGTCCGAGGTGCAACTGACAAGAATGGTCGCCCGCGCCGCCGGACGGGGGCGACGCGGGCTCTGACACCGATACCTCGAGGAGGGGCTCAGGCGTCGGTGTGCCCGTGCTCGCGGATCATGCCCGCGATGTCGTCCTTCAACTGAAGACGTTCCTTCTTCAGCTTCTCAAGCACATCGTCGGAAGCGGCGTCGAGTTCCGATTCGATTCGAAACACCTGGTGATTGATCGCCTCGTAGCGCTCGGCCAGCGTCTTGAAATGGGCGTTGGCCATCTTCAGCGCATGCAGCGCTTCCGCGGCGTTGGGGAACTCTTCGTGCAACTCGTGAGGAACGTGGGTCATGGGCGCTTTCCTTATCTTATTGGGATGACCTTCTGCTGTTCGCCCGCCGGCCTCCTTGAGGCAGATCAATCCGGCTCGAGAATGTCCGGTCCAATTGCCACCAAACGGCCCTCCAGCCTCATTTTCCTGGAACAAATCTCGATGGAAAACCGGGATCCGCTTTTCCGGGCCGCCTGCGGGAGAATCGACAGCCATGACACTTCTGGCCGCCTTTCATGAGATTCGCTTTCCCGCAGGCGTCGGCTTCGGCGCGAGCGGAGGGCCGCAATGGCGCACCGACATTGTCGCGCTGGGCTCGGGCGCGGAGGCGCGCAACAGCCGCTGGGCGCGCTCGCGCCGCCGCTATGACGCGGGCACCGGCATCCGCACGCTGGACGATCTGCATCAGGTGGCCGCCTTCTTCGAGGAACGCCAGGGCCGGCTGTTCGGCTTCCGGTTTCGCGATCCGCTGGACTGGAAATCCTGCCTGCCTTCCGAAGAACCCGCCGCCACGGATGTGGAGATCGGCACCGGCGATGGCGTCACCGCCGATTTCGCGCTCACAAAGCCTTACGGCGCCGGCGCGACGGCGCACAGCCGTCCCATCGTCAAGCCGGTGGCGGGCTCCGTGGTGGTTGCGGTGGACGGCGCGCCGGCCGGCGATGTGACGGTGGATGAGACCACCGGGCTGGTGAGCTTTTCGCCCTCGGCCATCCCCGCGCCCGGCGCCGTCGTCACGGCCGGGTTCGCATTCGACGTGCCGGTGCGCTTCGACACCGATCGTCTGGACATCAGCCTGAGCCATTTCCAGGCCGGCGACATCCCCTCCGTGCCGATCATCGAGATCCGCGTGTGAGGGGGAGCGCGCGCAGGCTGGAATGACATTTCGGGGACGATCCCGCCGCCTAGCTCTTTGTGAAACCGGCGCGGGCATTCCCACGAAGACGTCATTGCACGGCGCCAGTCCGGGCAATCCAATCCAGCGTTCGGCAGGAGGGGACGTGACCGGTGCGCTTCCGCGATCGCCTTGTCGCTGCGGCGCGCAGAGTGGATGCCCCGGACTTCGCCGGGGCATGACGGCGGCCAGGGTGGTGGACCCGACCTCCCCGATAGTCCGAACGGGCGCAACCGGAGCATCTCATGAAAACTCTCGATCCCGGTCTGGCCGAGCATGTCTCGGGCGGCGCAACCAGCCTGTGCACCTGCTGGAAGGCGACGCGCGGCGACGGCGTGACGCTGGGCTTCACCGACCACGACCGCGACATCGCGTTTGACGGCACGCTGTTTGCCGCCGACAGCGGGCCGCAGGCGAGCGAGGCGACGGCCGGGCCGGGACTGGCGGTGGGCGGCGAGGAGATCTTCGGCGCGTTCTCCTCCGAGGCGCTGAGCGCGGCGGATCTGGAGGCGGGACTGTGGGACCGGGCGCGCATCGAGGTGTGGCGGGTGAACTGGCGCGCGCCCTCCGAGCGCGTGCTGCTGCGGGTGGGCGAGATCGGCGAGGTGACGCGTGCCGATCGCGCGTTCCGCGCCGAGGTGCGCTCGCTCGCCCAGGCGCTGGAGGAGGTGCGCGGGCGGGTGTTCAGCCATCTCTGCGACGCGGATCTCGGGGATGCGCGCTGCGGCGTGGATCTTGAGGATCCGGCGTTCAGGGCCACGGGCGTGGTGCTCGCGGGCCAGTCCGCGCGGCGGTTCTCGGCTTCCGGGTTGCAAGGCTTCGCCGACGGTTGGTTCGAACGCGGGCTCTTGCGCTGGCTCACGGGCGGCAACGCGGGCGCGTCCATCGAGGTGGCGGCGCATGCGGCAGGGGAGACATCCGCGTCGCTGGAGCTGTGGCTGGAGCCGGCCGCCGCGATCGTGCCCGGGGACACGTTCACGCTCACCGCCGGATGCGACAAGCGCGCCGGCACGTGTGAGGCGCGGTTCGCCAATCTGATCAACTTTCGCGGCTTTCCGCACATGCCCGGCAATGACTTCGTCCTCTCCTATCCCAACCGCGACACCGGCCGCAACGACGGCAGCGCCATGGTGGGCGGCTAGACGCGTCATGACGCGGCGGGACGACATCGTTGCGGAGGCGCGGAGCTGGATCGGCACGCCCTACCGTCATCAGGCTTCGCTCAAGGGCGCGGGCTGCGACTGCCTGGGGCTGATCCGCGGCGTGTGGCGCGCGGTCCATGGCGCCGAGCCGGAGCGTCCGCCGGCCTATGCGCCCGACTGGGCCGAAGCCGGCGGGGCGGAGACGCTTGCCGAGGCGGCGGGGCGGCATCTTCTGGAGATTGCGCCCGCCGAGGCGCGGCCCGGCGACGTGCTGCTGTTTCGCTGGGCGCCGGGCCATCCGGCCAAGCATGCGGGCATTCTCTCGGTTCAGGCGACGCAGCGGGAAAGCGCGCGCTTCATCCATGCCTACGAGGGGCAGGGCGCGCTGGAAACCCGGCTGGTGCCCTGGTGGGCGCGGCGGCTGGCGTTTGCCTACCGCTTTCCCAGTGTGGAGTGACACATGGCAACCCTGATCCTCGGTGTCGCGGCGCAGGCGATCGGCGGCAGCCTGGGCGGCTCCATCGGCGCCGCGCTGGGCTACGCGGCGGGCGCCATCGCCGGGCAGTATGTCGACCAGGCGCTGTTCGGCTCCGGCGGCGGTACCATCGAGGGGGGCCGGCTTGCCGATCTCAACGTGCAGGCCTCCACGGAAGGAGCCGCGTTGCCGAAGGTCTACGGCCGCGTGCGGCTGTCGGGACAGGTGATCTGGGCGACGCAATTCGAGGAAGTGGTCAGCGAGGAGACGCGCGGCGGCAAGGGTGGCGGCGGCGGCACGACCGTGCGCTCCTATGCCTATTTCGCCAATTTCGCCGTCGCCCTGTGCGAGGGGCCGATCCACCGGGTGGGCGCATCTGGGCCGACGGTAAGCTGCTGGATGTCACAGGGCTGACCTGGCGGGTGTATCTGGGCTCCGAGGATCAGGAGCCCGACCCGCTGATCGAGGCGAAGCAGGGCACCGCGCCCGCCTATCGCGGCACGGCCTATGTCGTTTTCGAGCGTCTGCCGCTGGAGGCCTTCGGCAACCGGCTGCCTCAATTGGGCGTCGAGGTGGTGCGCGTCGTCGACCGGCTCGAGCCGATGGTGCGCGCCGTCACCGTGATCCCGGCGGCCACCGAATTCGGCTATTGCGACACCGCGCTGACCGTGCACGCGGGGCCTGGCCAGACGGCATCCGTCAACCGGCACGTGAGTTATGCCGAAACCGACTGGCAGGCCTCGATCGACGAGCTCACCGCGCTGTGCCCCAATCTGGAAAGCGTGTCGCTGGCGGTGGCGTGGTTCGGCTCGGACCTCCGCTGCGGCGAATGCACGATCCGCCCGAAGGTGGAGGATCACGCGCGCGCCACCGCTCCGCTGAGCTGGCGGGTCTCGGGACTGACGCGCGCCGCGGCGCTGGAGGTCAGCCGGGTGGGCGGCCGCCCCGCCTATGGCGGCACGCCGGATGACGCCAGTGTCATTGCCGCCATCCGTGATCTCAAGGCGCGCGGGTTGCGCGTCATGCTGACGCCGTTCTTGTTGATGGACGTGCCGCCGGACAACGGGCTGGCGGATCCCTATGGCGGGGTGGAGCAGGCGGCCTATCCGTGGCGCGGGCGGCTGGCGTGTCATCCCGCGCCGGGGCAGCCGGGCACGCCGGACAAGAGCGCTGCGGCCGCCACGCAGCTCGCTGAGTTTCTGGGCGCGGCGGCGCCGGAGGATTTCTCGTTCACTGGCGAGGCGGTGGCGTTTTCCGGCGGGGCGGACTGGGGCTACCGGCGCTTCGTTCTGCACTATGCGTATCTGGCGCAGGCGGCGGGCGGGGTGGATGCCTTCCTCATAGGCTCGGAAATGCGCACGCTCACCCAGCTGCGCGGCGGCGCGGACAGCTATCCCTTCGTCGATGCGCTGGTGGCGCTGGCCGGAGACGCGCGCACGGTTCTGGGTGCGGAGACGAAACTCTCCTATGCGGCGGACTGGTCGGAATATTTCGGCCATCAGCCACAGGACGGATCGGGCGACGTGTTTTTCCATCTCGATCCGCTGTGGGCCTCGCCCGCGATCGATTTCGTCGGCATCGACGCCTATTGGCCGCTGGCCGACTGGCGCGATGGGGCCAACGCGGACGCAGAGAGTTATTCCTCGATCCATGATCCGGACTATCTGCGTTCCAACATCGCGAGCGGCGAGGGGTTCGACTGGTATTACGCCTCGCAGTCCGACCGGGACGCGCAGACGCGCACGCCAATCACCGACGGGGCGCACGGCAAGCCCTGGGTATTTCGCAACAAGGATCTGGTGGCCTGGTGGTCGAACCCGCATGTGAACCGCCCCGGCGGGTGGAGGCGGAAGACCCCACCGCCTGGGTGCCGCAGTCGAAACCGGTCTGGTTCACCGAGCTGGGCTGCCCGGCGATCGACCGGGGCGCCAACCAGCCGAATGTTTTTTATGACGCGAAATCATCCGAAAGCGCGCTGCCGCGGTATTCCAACGGCGGGCAGGATGATTTCGCCCAGCGGCGGTTCCTCGAGGCGGTGCTGAGTTGGTGGAGCGATGATCATCCGGCGTGGCCGCAAGGCGCGAACCCGGTCTCATCCGTCTATGGCGCGCCGATGGTGGACGCCGACAACCTGCACCTGTGGACCTGGGACGCGCGGCCCTGGCCGGCGTTTCCGCTGCAGGCGGAGGTATGGTCGGATGGGGTCAACTGGCGGCGCGGCCACTGGTTGGGCGGCCGGCTGGGCGGCTGCGGGCTGGACGGGCTGATCCGCGCGGTGCTGGCGGACTTCGGCATCACGGAGGGGACGCGCATGTGGGGGCGTGGAAGGCGCGCTTGACGGATTCGTCATCGACGGGCCGTCCTCCGCGCGCCGGGTGCTGGAGGGACTCGCCGGCGCCTTCGGCTTTGTCGCCAGCGATACGGGCGTGGCGCTGAGCTTCGGTCCGGCGCAGGGCAGGCCCGTGGCGGCGCTTGTGCCGTCCGCACTGGCGGAGACGGACGAGGACGCGCCGCTTCTGAGCATCACGCGGGCGCAGGAATCCGAGCTGCCGCTGGAGTTGCGGCTGAGCTTTGTCGATCCCTTGCGCGATTTCGCCCGCGTCTCCGTCGCCTCGCGCAGGCTGTCGGGCAAGAGCCGGAGGGTCACGGCGCTGGATCTCAACGTGGCGGCGGAGACGGGCGCGATGCAGGGCGCAGCGGATGCGCGGCTGCACGACGCCTGGGCGGGGCGCGAGCGTTTCGCCTTCGCGGTGCCGCCCGGCCATCTGGCGCTCGAGCCCGGCGATCTGCTGGACGTGACGCCGGACGGCGGTGAGCCCCGCTTGGTGCGCATCGAGAGCATCGAGGACGGAGTGCTGCGGCGGATCGAGGCGCGGGCGTGCGAGCCCGAGCCGCTGCGCGGACGGCGGCTGACCCCGGATCTGCGCCCCACGCCCTTGCCCGCCACAGCCGGTCCGCCGACGGTTCGCATTCTCGATCTGCCGCTGCTCACCGGAGA
Source organism: Breoghania sp. L-A4 (assembly GCF_003432385.1). Taxonomy (NCBI): domain Bacteria; kingdom Pseudomonadati; phylum Pseudomonadota; class Alphaproteobacteria; order Hyphomicrobiales; family Stappiaceae; genus Breoghania; species Breoghania sp. L-A4. The sequence continues at coordinate 1,656,286 of NZ_CP031841.1, forward strand.
CGAGCCGCCGCATGCCGCGCGCATCGCCGCCTTCGCCCGGCCCTGGCTGGGCGGCATGACGGTGTGGCGCTCGGCCACGGGCGATGGTTTCGAACCGATGCTCGAGATCGATCTGCCCGCCACCATGGGCGAGTTGACCGCGCCGCTGGCGCCCGGACCCGAAGGCCGCATCGACCGCGCCAACACGCTGAGCGTGACGCTTTACGGCGGAGCACTGTCGTCCAGGCCGCTTCAGGACGTGCTGGGCGGCGCCAATGTGGCGGCGGTGCAGGGCGCGGATGGAGCCTTCGAGGTGCTGCAGTTCACCGATGCGGAGCTGGTCGGCGCGGACACGTGGCACCTCTCGGGCTGTTGCGCGCGCAGGCCGGAACGGAAGCCGCGATGGGCGCCGACGCCGGCGCGTCCTTTGTGCTGCTCGAGCCCCGCGTGCCGTTGCTTGACGCGGGACGCGCGCGGTTGGGGCTGGAGCAGTTTTACCAGGTGGGCCCAACCGGCCGGCCGGTCGGCGATCCGGCGATGACGGCGCTGACCCATGCGGCGAGCGGCGCCGGGCTCAAGCCCTTGTCGCCGGTGCATCCGCGCGCCCGGCGGGAGCCTGCCACCGGCGACGTGCTGATCACCTGGATCCGGCGGACGCGGATCGGCGGCGACTCCTGGGAGCAGGTGGAGGTGCCGCTGGCGGAAGAGACCGAAGCCTACGCGGTGGACATTCTGGACGGCGCATCCGTCGCGCGCACCCTGACCGTCGGAGGTCCGGCGGTGCGCTACACCGCTGCCGAGCAGGCGGTGGATTTCGGCGCGCCGCCCGCGACGCTCACCATCGCCGTGCAGCAGATCTCCGCCAGTCACGGCCGGGGAACGCCAAGGAGCGAGACTTTCGATGTCTGATACCCCGAGACTGGCGCTGCCGCTGATCATGGCGGCGCAGGCGCAAAAGCATGTCACCCACAACGAGGCGCTGGTGCGGCTCGATGCGCTGGTGCATCTGTACATCCTTGACCGGGATCTGAGCGATCCGCCCGCAGGCCCCGCTGACGGCGACACCTATCTGGTGGCCGCGGGCGCGAGCGGCGAGTGGGCCGGTGCGGACGGACAGATCGCCTTTTCGCTCGACGGGCTGTGGACGTTCCACGATCCGTTTGCCGGGCTGGTGGGCTTCGTCGCCAATGAGGGCGCGATCATCGCCTACACCGCGTCGGGCTGGCAGGATTTTTCCGCGCTGCTCAGTCTGCAGAACCTGCCGCACGTGGGGGTCAACACGACAGCCTCGGACAGTCAGCGGCTGTCGGTGAAGTCCGACGAGGTGGTGCTCTCGCACGACGACGTGACGCCTGGCACCGGCAGCATGGTGACGACGCTGAACAAGGCGGCGGCGGGCAACGATGCCGGCCACGCTTTCAAGGTCGGCTGGTCGACGCGCGCGCTCGCCGGCCTGTTCGGCGACGAGGATTATGCGGTGAAGGTGTCCGCCGACGGCGCCAGCTACCGCACCGCGCTCTCCGTCGACCGCGCCAGCGGCGAGGTGCGCTTTCCCTCAGGCGCCGCCTGGGCGCGCGAACGGCTGAGCGCGAACCGCACCTACCACGTGGACGCCGGGGCCGGCAGCGACGGCAATGACGGCCTCGCGCCGGGCAGCGCGTTCGCGACAATCCAGAAGGCGGTGAACACGGTGTCCCGGCTCGATCTGGGAGGATACGTGGCGACGATCGCGATCGCCGACGGGAGCTATGCCGAGAACGTGGTGTTGAAGAGCGTGCTGGGGGGAGCCGTCGTTGTCACCGGCAACGAGGTGGACCCGGGCAATGTGCTCATCGCGCCGGCCGCCGGAACGGCGATTGCCGCCAGCAATATCACAGCGGAGGCCTATTATCTGCGCGGGTTGCGGATCGTGGGCGGCGGCATCACCTGCGCGCTCTACAACAACAGTACGAAGGTCATCATCCGCAACCTCGATTTCGGCGCCATCGCCGCCGGCGGCAGCAACCGGCACATTTATCTCGACGGATTCGGCATGCTCGATACCGATGGCAACTATTCGATTTCCGGGAGCGCCGGCGCGCATTGGTTTGCCGATGGGCGCTCGGTCATTCGGGTGGTTGGAAGAACCATAACGATCACCGGCGCGCCCGATTTTTCAAACCGCTTCGCTATGGCGACGGCGTTCGGCTATATCTGGTGCAACAGCAATACCTTTGCCGGTTCCGCGACAGGAAGCCGATATTTCTCCACCGGTCGGAGCTATATTGTCACCGGCGGCGCGGGCGCCGCTTATCTGCCTGGAGACGCAGCCGGCGCTATCTTGCTCGATGGCCGCTATGACTGATCGCGCGCGAGAACGCTGGTTAAGGCCGCCATTCCTGGCGAGGCGATCAGGCGCGTTTCGAAAACGTCCCCGTCACCTGCTCGCCTAAGTTACATTTTTCGGAAAGACTGAATTCGAAGCCGGCTGCGTGTGCGATCGCTTCCATCGCGGCAAATTTGTAGCAATACGCATCGGCCCAGAGTTTGAGACGCAATCCCCCGATTTTGAATTCGTGCCGCTGATCGTGATCATCCGGGCACAGGAAGAACGTCGAATAGTAGACCCCGCCAGGCTTCATCACGCGGTAAACATTGACTAGGCAAAGATAGATTGCATTGAGTGTCAGGTGGGAAAACAGGGAGTTCGAGAACGCCAGATCGACGGGCGCCCAGTCGTCCGGCCAGTCGAAATTATCCGAGATGCTGATATGTTTATCCGGAAGAGAGAGTTCTTTCTGGCGCAGCAGGTCCCGCGCAACGTCAATCGTCTTCTGACTGATGTCCGCAGCGAAATACCGGCCACTCCCGCCCTCGAAGAACGGGATCGCCGCATGACCCAGAGGCATGGCACCGCAGCCGATGTCCAGCAGCCGGGTGTCTTCGTCCAGCCCCTTCGTTCGCAGAAAGTTGAAATAGGAATCGCGCCTCATATCCCAGGCCGGGTTCATCACGTACTCACCGGCTTCGGAGACCTGCACGCCAGCCAAAAACGCTACTTCTTTGTAATGGTTATCGGGAAACGTCACAGGTTCGGTACCTCTGGATTGGAGCGCAATTGGCGCGCATCTAAACAGCTATCCACCACATCAACAAGCGTCATAAGAAGCTGACCGGAAACAATTCTCCACGCGTTCCGACAGCAAGACATACCGCTCAGACCTCATTTGTAGAGCACCGCGTGTCCCTGGCAAGAAGTCATGCTTGACGATCCTCGCCGCGCGCCGCAACCGTCATCGGCCTGTTCCGCTGACATACCCGCGCGGATGACGGCCGGCGGTCCCGGCCGCTCGGTGCGCTTCGCCGGCGTCACCTGCGCGCGCCACAACAACGGCACCACGGTCTTCATCCGCAAACTCGATTCCAGCGCGCTGACTTGCCTACGCCTGACGGACGGCTCGCGGATACTCGTCTCGAAAAAGCACCCGGCGCCCGAAATGGGCCGCGGCGATGGCCGCGTTGCCGGCCTTGTATCGCGACAGGATGGCCTGACGCTGGGTGCGGCTGAGCATCGAATGCTCGGTGTGGGCGGCGGCAGGGTTCGCCGCGACAATCTCCCGCCTTGCAGCGGCGAGGGCATCGGGGGCGTCGGCATGGCGGCGGTTGGCGGCAAGCATCAGCGTCATCCCGTCCCGTGTCAGGCCGCGATTCAGAGCCACTTGCGGGCGCCTGAGGGCGTCATCGAAAGGCAGGCCGATGGCTGAAAGGAAGTCGGAAACGGTGTCGCCGCCGACCAGTTCGCGGCCGTAGATCCTGACGCGCAGCGTGGATCGGCCGAATGCCCGTTCCAGCTCCTCGAGGAGACGGACGTAATCGAGACGCCAGGCAAACTCCTCGGCGAATGTCATGATGTCCGCCGTCACGCCATTGGCCTTGACGTTGTAGTTGTAGGCTGCCTCCAGGAACTGATCCTGCCGCCGCAGATAGATGACCGGGACGACGGTCCACTGCGCGAAGGCGTCGAGGATCGGCCCGGCGGAAACCGCCCCTAAAGTCCGCGAGAACAGTTCCGACGAAACGACCGCGGCCGGGCTGCCGGCGACCTCGCGTGCGCAGGCGTGCCACAAGCCGCCGGGATCGCCGTCGTCGAGCGCCGAGACGAGCCCGTGGTGCCCCCAATTGTGCGGCGCGGCAGGTATTCCGGTTTTCGGGTATCCGAAACCCCGCGCCGCGAGGGCGTCGCGGTTGTCGTCGAGGAACCTCTGCAGGCTTGTCGTACCGGTCTTGGGCAGGCCGACGTGAAGGAACAGCGATGTCATGGGGTCTCCTGATCGGGCGACCGTATCACGCCGTTTTTCCGCGCCGCAAGGCGATCCCGGCGAGGCCTCTTCTTCCCACAATAACCTCGTGTCGATGGACGGGAGGCTGTCCCATGGAAACATCCCCGCGCGGCCGCGCCTTCATCGCCGAGCACGAGGGCGTCGTGCTCAAGACCTACCGCTGTCCCGCCGGCGTGCTGACCATCGGCGTGGGCCACACGGCGCGCGCCGGGGGGCTGGTTCCCAAGCCCGGCATGCGGATCACCCATGCCCAGGCCATGGCGCTGCTGGCGCAGGACGTCAAGCGCTTCGAGAAGCGGGTAACGGCCACCGGCGCGTTTGCCGCGCAGAAGCCCTTTGAGGGGGCGACATCGTTCGATTTCAATTCCGGCCGGATCCACAACGCCTCCTGGGTGAAGCACTACGCGGCGAACAAGTTCGCGGCGGCCGAGGCCTCGCTGATGCAGTGGACCAAGGGCGACGGCAAGGTGCTGCCCGGCCTGGTGCGCCGGCGCAAGGCGGAGGCCGATCTGATCTTTCGCGGACAGTATGGCCGGCTGCGCAGCGAGACCACGGCCGGGCTGTCGGCGTCGGGTCCTTCCGTTTCCACCGACCGGCGCGAGGTGGAGGCCTATCAGGCCCAGCTCAAGGCGCTTGGATTCTACAAAGGCCCCGTCGATGGTCATCGCGGCCCGGATACCCGCAACGCGGTGCTCGCCTTCCAGCGCAGCCACCCGCATCTCGACGACGACGGCATCGTCGGCCCGGCCACGCGCGCGGCGCTGATCCGCGCCATGAACCTGCGCAAGCGCGCGGCGCAGACGACGGCCGCCGCCGGCGGCTCGGGCGGCGGCGTGGCCGCGGCCGACCAGTCGCCCGTCGTCAACCATGTGACCGGCGTCGATCTGACCGCCTGGGGCGTCGGCATCGGGCTTGCCGTGCTGCTGGTGGCCGGCGCCTTCTTCGCCTGGCGCTACCGCGACGAGATCAGGCATCTGCTCGGCAGACTTTGAGCCTTCCTTCACCGATTGGCTTGGCCGTTGCCCGAACCGGTGGCCGACCCTTCGAGACGGACCTGCGGTCCTCCTCAGGGTGACGTTGTCGTGTTGATGTCTTTTGAAACCGCCACCCATTCGGCGTCATCCTGAGGAAGCCGCGCAGCGGCTGTCTCGAAGGATCGGCGGTGCGTTCGACGTTGCCCCCGCTTGCATGCTATCCGCTCGACGCCATGGCCTGGCGGGGCGCGGACGCCGCGAAGAACACACGTGCTCACAGGAGACCTCCCATGCCCATCGCCCTTGCCGGCCTTGCCGGAATCGCCGCCCAGGTGGGCGCGCCGCTGATCGCGGGACTGTTTCGCAAGCAGCTCGGCGGCGCGGCCGGCGAGCTGGCCGGCTCCGTCGTGGATGAAATCGCCAAAGGTATCGGTGTGCCGAACACGCCGATCGCCATCGAGACGGCGTTTCGGGAAAACCCGACCGACGTCGGCGAGGCGTTCCGGCAGGTGGACGTGGAGCGGCGCGAGGACCTGGCCGCCATGCTGGCGGAGGTGAATGCCACCATGCGCGCGGAACAGACCGCGCCGGGACTGCTGACGCGCATCTGGCGGCCGCTGTTCGGCATCCAGTTCGGCCTGGTCTATTCCGCCATCGGCGCGGTGCTGGCCTATACGGTGGGCTGGGCGGAGAACCCGGTGGGCGCGCTGGGGCTGACCGGCGGCTACATCACGACGTATCTCGGCTTTGGCGCGTCCGTGCTCGGCGTCTACGTCTGGCAGCGCAGCTCGGAGAAGAAGGCGGGGAGGGGGTGAGGAACAGGGCCGGACATGCGGTCGTTTCTCCCCGCACAGCGCGATCCGTTCATGTCCCATTCAACGAAAATGCGCTATCAAGGCGGCATGACACGGGAACATTTCACATTGGGCAGCCGCTTGCGGCAGGTATCGTACGCGGTGGCGCTGTCGCTCGCGCTGACGGGGACGGCTGCGGCGCAGTGCCTGTCGGGCGGCGAGGCGCGCCAGGCGGTGGCCAGCGGCCAGGCGCAGCCGCTCGGCGCGATCAGTGCCGGCATTCAGGGCAAGATCGTGCGCGCGGACCTGTGCCAGAGCGGCGGGCGGCTGGTCTATCAGCTCTCTGTGCTCTCGGGCAGCCAGGTGCGGCGCGTGACCGTGGACGCGCGCTCCGGCGCGGTGCTGCGCTGAGCGGATTGAACAAACATCATCATACAAGGGGATCGGCGTGCGGCTGCTGGTAGTGGAAGACGATGAGGACCTGAACCGGCAGCTTGTCGAGGCCCTGCGCGACGCGGGCTACGCGGTGGATGCGGCGCATGACGGCGAGGAGGGGCACTTTCTCGGCGACACCGAGCCCTATGACGCGGTGGTGCTGGACATCGGCCTGCCGAAGATGGACGGGCTGACGGTGCTGGAGACATGGCGCGCGGACGGCCGGACCATGCCGGTGCTGCTGCTCACCGCGCGCGACCGCTGGTCGGACAAGGTGGCCGGCATCGACGCGGGCGCCGACGACTATGTGGCGAAACCGTTCCACATCGAGGAAGTGATGGCGCGGCTGCGCGCGCTGTTGCGCCGGGCCGCCGGTCATGCGTCCAACGAGATGACTTGCGGCGACGTGGCGCTGGATACGCGTGCGGGTCGGGTCACGCGCGCGGGCACGCCCGTCAAGCTGACCTCGCACGAATACCGGCTGCTGTCCTACATGATGCACCACCGTGACCGGGTGGTCTCGCGCACCGAGCTGACCGAGCATCTCTATGATCAGGATTTTGACCGCGATTCAAACACCATCGAGGTGTTCGTCGGGCGGCTGCGCAAGAAGGTGGGCGCGGAGCTGATCGAGACCGTGCGCGGGCTGGGCTACCGGCTGAACGATCCCGACGCGCCGGCGGGCGAGGCGGCATCGGACACAGGCCCGGGAGCAGGCCCAGGGACGGGCAATGCGCCGTAGCTCGCTTTCCCTAAGGCTGATTCTGGTTGCCGCCGTCTGGTCGGTCGTCGCGCTGGCGATCGCGGGGTTCATTCTCGTCGAGCTGTACAGCGCGGCCAGCGAACGCGCGTTTGACGAACGCATCAACGTCTACATGACCACGCTGATCGGCGAGCTGTCGGTGGCCGACGCGGAAGGCTCGGAACCCGATCCGCCGGGCGAGGCGCGCTTCCGGCTGCCGCTTTCGGGCTGGTACTGGACGGTGCGCGACCCGGATGCGTCGAATGACGTCCTGTTCGCCTCGCCGTCGCTGGTGGGCGACGCGCTGGTGCTGCCGCCGATCGGAGAGGCGGAAACCGAGTGGCGCGGCTACGCGCGCGGTCCCGCCCGCGAGGAGGTGCGTGTCAGCCAGCGGCTGGTCGATTTCGGAACCGACCGCAGGCGGCTCATCGCGGTGGCGGGGGAGACCACGACGCTGGCACAGGAAACCGTGGCATTCGCGGGGCAGGTGGCGCTGACCCTGAGCATTTTCGGACTGGGACTCGTGGCGGCAATCTTCCTGCAGGTGCGCATCGGCCTGAAGCCGCTCAACCGGCTCAAGGCGTCGTTCGCCGCCGTTCGCCGCGGCGAGGCGGAGCAGATCGACGAGGACCTGCCGAGCGAACTGGCGCCGCTGGCCGTCGAGCTCAACGGGCTGATCGCGTCCAACAGGGACATCGTCGAGCGCGCCCGCGCCCATGTGGGCAATCTGGCGCATGCGCTGAAGACGCCGCTGAGCGTCATCACCAACGAGGTGCGCGGCGCGGGCGGCGACGAGGCCCGCAACAGCAAGCTCGCGGAACAGGCCGCGTTGATGCGCCAGCAGATCGAGCATCATCTGGAACGCGCCCGGATGGCCGCCCAGCGCCGGGTCATCGGCGTGGCCACGGAAACAGCCCCCGTCGTGGACGCCCTGGTGCGCACCATGCGCAAGATCCATGGCGGCCGGAACCTGAGCATCGAGGCCATCGCTCCGCCCGATCTGCGCTTTCGCGGCGAGCGCCAGGATTTCGAGGAACTGCTGGGAAACCTCATCGACAATGCCTGCAAATGGGCCGAGGGGAGGGTCCGGGTCACCCTGGCGCCGCACCAGGACGTGCGCCGGCCGATGCTGTCGATTCTCATCGAGGACGACGGGCCGGGCCTGTCCGCGCCGCAACGCGAACAGGCGATGCAGCGCGGCCGCCGGCTGGATGAGACAGTCCCCGGATCCGGCCTTGGTCTGTCGATCGTCGCCGATCTGGCGGCTCTTTATGGCGGCCGCTTCGTGCTCGAGGACACGCCGCTGGGCGGTCTTGCGGCGCGGCTCGAACTGCCGGCGGTGTGATGTGGCCCGGCAAGCGTGTAAAGTTCTTGGGAACCAATGCCGGTCATGATGGTTGACCGTTGTAACCCGAGTTCTTGACCAACTTCGGCCACAAACCTGTGGGACCCGAAGCGACACGGAATACTGTCCGGTCCTGGTTTGAATTGGCGGGCGAGAGAAGCTCACGGATATTTCCCGAATCACGGGAATATTGACATGTGCCTCAGGGTCTCAGGGCCCGGGCTGCGGGAGACAAAGAGAACATGCAGATTTTGAAAGTTGCGGTTGTGGCGTCCGTCGGACTTGGCATGGCGGCCTGCACCGACACCGGCCCCAAGCAGGGCATCGGCACGGTGGCCGGCGCCGTCGCCGGCGGCGTGATCGGAGCGCAGTTCGGCGCGGGCAGCGGGCAGCTGGCCGCAACCGCAGCGGGCGCCGTGATCGGTTCGATGATCGGCAGCGAGATCGGCCGGTCGCTTGACGAGCGTGACCGTGAATACGCCTACAATGCCCAATACCGCGCTCTGGAGTACAACCGTTCCGGTCAGCCGTCAGCTTGGGAGAACCCGGACACGGGCCGCCGCGGCAACGTGGTCCCGGGCCCGTCCTACCGGATCAATTCCGCCGACTGCCGCGATTACACGCACACGATCTATATCGACGGCCAGCCGGAAGTGGCGCGCGGCACCGCCTGCCGCCAGCCCGATGGCACATGGCGCCCCGTGGGCTAGCCCGCGACGGTTTCGACGACGAATATTATTGCGACGACACGGCGCGGCATCAGCCGCGCCGTTTTGCTGTGCGCGGCCCGTATTTTTCGGGCCCGATCGCCGCCAGCGCGCCGGGCTGCTGGCGGCGCCGTCCCGTTCCGTAGCGGAAGAAACCGCGCCAATGCGCCAGTTTCTCCTCCATCTGCAAGATTTGATTAAACTTTTTCCGACACCCTAGGGGAAATGATTAATTGCGTGCCCCAACCCCTTGCCTGGGACGTCCTCATGGTCGACCGGAGCCTAATTGCGCTCAAAGTCCGTTCCTACCTCGAAGGCCTGTCCGGAAGGGCGCTGGCCATGCTCGTGCGCGGGCTGGAAGCCGCCCGCGAGAACGGTGTGGACGACCCCCAGAGCGACGTGATTCTGGAAGCGGCGCGCGCGCTGATCCGCAAGCCCGAAGCGGACGGCGAGCCCGACGCCCACCGGCGCAGTCTCCTCAAGCGCGCCTTTTTCGCGCCGCTGCGGCCTTTCCTGATTTCAGAAGTGCTGGACACCAAGGCGCCGGGCCGGATCTACCGGCCCTCGCTGGACGCCATCTGGCTGTGGCTGGAACGCGACATCGCGCCCGACGCCATCATTCGCCTGCAGAAGGAACTCGCCAAGCGCGACTTCAAGGAAGAGGCCGTGGACAAGGCCTCCGAAGCCCTGCGCGCCATCGCGCTCAAGGCGATGCGCGAGACGCTCGACGAGGCGGCCGCCGACACGCTGGCGAAGCAGAAGGTGGCCTATCGCGTCGGCGGCGACGACATTCTCGCGGAGCTTGAGGACGTCCACGCGATTCTCGATCAGCAGAAGGAGATCGCCGCCTTCGCCGACGGGCTGTCCGATACGCTCGATGCGGTGGATCTGCGCACCGATGATCTCCTGCTTGCGCAGGCCAAGGAATTCGTGGGCAAGGACCCGCGCCGCGCCTGGTGGCTGGCGGCCCTGCTGCTGGCCCGCGCGGAAGACCCCGCCTGGCTGGTGGCGTTCGCCACGCGCGCCGCGCGCTCCAGCAAGGCCAATCTGATCCACAAGTCGCCCTACCGCCCGCTGGTCGATGCTCTGCTGGCCGAGACCCAGCGCCTGACCCTTGTGGCGCAGCAGGCGCGCGGCAATCCCTCGCGCGGCGCGGCCATGGTCGATGCGGTGCGCGGCTTCGGTGATCTGGTGCGTGACCTGAACATCGAGACACGCGTGGACGATGTGGCGGAATGGCGCGAGCAACTGGCCAAGTCCCGCGCCGACATGGCGGCATTCGTCACAAAGACGCTGAACAGCGCAGTCGCCGAGTTGCGCCGCGCGATGCAGATCCCGCCGGTCGATGAGGATGGCCGTTTCGTGCAGGACACGGCGGCGGTCAACGATGCGGCGCAGATTCTGCGCCTGCTGCTGGTCGCGCGCAACGCCGGTGAGGCGCTGGCGGTGAGTGAACTGGCGCGGCGGCTGCATCAGAGCGTGGAGCAGGTGCTCGACATCGGCAGCCGCGCGCTGGCCGACAAGCTGCGCGAAGCCACTGGCGATCACCGCCGGGCCTGTCTGGCGGCGCTTAACGCCTCGATCGATTTCTGCACCATCTATTTCGGCGACGACTACGCCCGTCGTCTGCGCGAGCGCCGTGACAAGCTGTGCGAGGGGGAGGATCTCTCCACCGCCGACGAAGACGGTCTGTTCGCCGATACGCCGCGGAAAAGCGCGCGCGGCTGAACCCCGCCGCCCCCCGGATCCACCGCGGTTCGCGACGTCTCAGCCGTTGGCATGCGTCAGCTTGGCTGATTGCGGCGTGCGGGGGCGTACCTTATATTCATTCCAAACAATTTGTGCCGATCCGGTGGTGGTCATGCTACCCATGGACCGCGCGCCCTTGTCCGGTGTCCTCGCCGGTGGTTGTGGTTGCCCGATGGTGTCCGCGGCGAGCACGCGGGGCGGGGTTCTCAACAGGCGCATGATGAGGCTTTCCGTCGGGCGGCCCCTGGGTGCCCCAGCGACACAATGTCGCCGATCTGTCGATACTTATGTGAGGCGCGTCCAATCGCGTTATTAAAGCCGCACCATGATGATCTGGATTCTGTTCGCCTTCCTCACCGTCCTCGCTGCGCTCGCGGTGCTCATCCCGTTGACGCGCGGAGGCCGCTCCGTGGCGCCCGACCATCAGCAGGACGTCGCCATCTACAAGGATCAGCTCGGCGAGCTTGAACGCGACCTGGCGCGCGGCGTCATCGAGCCGGCGGAAGCGGAAGCCGCGCGCGCGGAAATCGCCCGGCGGCTGCTGCAGGCTTCGCGCCGGGAAGCGGCCGAGGAAGAAAGCCATCGCGAGGGCGATGACGCGGGGCCGCGCCGCATGATCGCCAGCGCGGCTGCCATTGTGCTGGTGCCGCTTGGCGCGTTGGGTCTTTATCTGATGGCGGGCTCGCCGCAACTGGCCGACCAGCCGCTGGCTGACCGCATCGCCGCAAGCAGCGACAATCCCGATATCGAGGTGATGGTCGCGCGGGTGGAACGCCATCTGGCCGACAACCCCGAGGACGGCCGCGGCTGGGCGGTGGTCGCGCCGGTCTACATGCGTCTTGGCCGGCCGGATGATGCGGCGCGCGCCTACCGCAACGCCATCCGGATCGAGGGCGAAAGCCAGAGCCTGCAGACCAATCTGGGCGAGGCGCTGGTCGTCGCCAATCAGGGCATGATCACGGCGGATGCGGCCGACGCCTTCACCCGCGCGGTGGCGCTGGAGCCGCAAGCCGTGAAACCTCGCTTCTTTCTCGCCATCGCGCTGGCCCAGGAAGGCCGCCGCGAGGAGGCGATCGAGGCCTGGCAGGCGCTGTTGTCCGGCGCCGACGGAACCGAGCCCTGGGTGCCCGCCGCTCAGGCCGAACTCGCCGAGCTCGGCGTCGAACCGCCCGTGATCGCCGGCCAACCCCCAATACAGGCGCCCGACAGGCAGGGCGGCGCGTTGCCGGGCCCGAGCGGCGAGGATGTCGCCGCGGCCTCGCAGATGTCGCAAGGTGACCGTCAGGAGATGATCACCGGCATGGTGGCGCGGCTCGACGAGCGGCTGAGCGCCGACGGCGGCTCGGTGGAGGAATGGACGCGGCTGGTGCGCGCCTATGTGGTGCTGGGCGACAAGCCTGCCGCCCGCGGCGCGCTGGCCAAGGCGCAGGCGGCGATGGCCGGAGACGCGCAGGCTCTGTCCACGCTCGACAAGCTGGCCGCCGACGCGGGGCTGAAATCATGAACCATCACACTGTCGACCGCCATGGGGCGGGAACAACCGTCCGTTTGAAGCAGGAGCAGGCCCGCCGATGACCCGCAAACAACGCCGCCTGTCGCTGATCGCCGCCGCCGGCGCGGTGCTGGCCGTGGCCGCCGTCCTGATTCTCGTGGCGCTGCAGGACCAGATCGTGTTCTTCCAGTCGCCCTCGGATGTGGCGGAGAAGCACATCGCGCCGGGCCAGCGCATCCGCCTGGGCGGGCTGGTCAAGGAAGGCTCTGTCGTGCGCGGCGAGGGCACCACGGTGAGCTTTGCCGTGACCGACACCGAGCACGACGTGGCGGTGCGCTACACGGGCGTGCTGCCGGATCTGTTTCGCGAGGGCCAGGGCGTGGTCACCGAAGGGGTGATGACGCCGGAGGGCACCTTTCGCGCCGACAGCGTGCTGGCCAAGCACGACGAGAACTACATGCCCAAGGAAGTGGCCGAAGCGCTGAAGGAAAAAGGCGTGTGGCAGGGCAAGGAAACCAATTGACCGTTGCTGACAACGGCGCGCGGGCAGGAACCGCGCGGCAAGGGGAGAGCCGGTATGATCAACGAACTCGGCCATTTCGCGCTGGTGCTGGCGCTGGTCATGGCGCTGGTGCAATCGGTGATTCCGGTGTGGGGCGCGGCCCGGCACGACGCGCGGCTGATGGCGGTGGCGGCGCCGGTGGCCGGCATGCAGTTCCTGTTCGTCGGCCTGTCCTTCGCCGCGCTGACGATGGCCTACTTGCAGTCCGACTTCTCGCTCCTCAACGTCTGGCAGAACTCGCATTCCGCCAAGCCCTTGATTTACAAGATCTCGGGCGTCTGGGGCAACCACGAGGGCTCGATGCTGCTGTGGGTGCTGATCCTGGCGCTGTTCGGCGCGCTGGTCGCCGCCTTCGGCCGCAACATGCCCGAAACCCTGCGCGCCAACGTGCTGGGCGTGCAGGCCTGGGTGGCCTCGGCCTTCCTGCTGTTCATCCTGTTCACCTCCAATCCGTTCCTGCGCCTGAACCCGGCGCCGATGGAGGGCAACGACCTCAATCCGCTGCTGCAGGACATCGGCCTGGCGATCCATCCGCCGTTGCTCTACCTCGGCTACGTCGGCTTCTCGATCACCTTCTCGTTTGCCGCCGCAGCCCTGCTGGAAGGCCGCATCGACGCCGCCTGGGCGCGCTGGATGCGGCCGTGGACGCTGGTCGCGTGGATGTTCATGACGCTGGGCATCTCCATGGGCTCCTACTGGGCCTATTACGAGCTCGGCTGGGGCGGCTTCTGGTTCTGGGATCCGGTGGAGAACGCCTCGTTCATGCCGTGGATCCTGGGCACCGCGCTGCTGCATTCCGCCATCGTGATGGAGAAGCGCGACGCGCTGAAGATCTGGACCATACTGCTGGCCATCCTGACCTTCTCGCTGTCGTTGCTGGGCACCTTTCTGGTGCGTTCGGGCGTGCTGACCTCGGTGCACACATTCGCCACCGATCCCGAGCGCGGCATCTTCATCCTCGGCATTCTGATCGTCTTCATCGGCGGATCGCTGGCACTGTTCGCCTGGCGCGCGCCGCTGCTCAAGCAGGGCGGGCTGTTCGCGCCGATCTCGCGCGAGGGCGCGCTGATCTTCAACAACCTGTTCCTCACCGCCGCCTGCGCCGCCGTCTTCGTCGGCACGCTGTACCCCTTGGCGCTGGACGCCATCACCGGCGAGAAGATTTCCGTCGGCGCGCCGTTCTTCAACCTGACTTTCATTCCGCTGGTCGCGCCGCTGATGGTGGCGATACCCTTCGGCCCCCTGCTGGCGTGGAAGCGCGGCGATCTGCTGGCCGCCTCGCAGCGGCTGTTGGCGGTTCTCGGGCTTGCGATCCTGGTGGCGGTATTCGCCGCCTGGCTGAACGGCGAGGCCGGGGTGCTGGCGCCGCTGGGCGTGGGCGCCGCCGTGTGGGTCATGGTCGGCTCGATGAGCGAGCTTGCGGTGCGCACGAAGCTGTTCTCGCTGCCTCCGGGCCAGTCGCTGCGCCGCGCCATCGGCCTGCCGCGCTCGGTCTGGGGCACAGCGATCGCCCACTTCGGCGTCGGCGTGTCGGTGCTCGGCATGGTGGCGGTCACCGCCTGGCAGAGCGAGACCATCGAGGTGGTCAAGCCCGGCGGGAGCGTGACGATCGGCAAATACGAGGCGACGTTCGAGGGATTGACGCCGGCGCGGGGCGCGAATTTCCGTGAGGATGTCGCCCAGTTCACCGTGCGCCGCGGCGGCGTGGTGGTGGCGGAGATGAAGCCGACGAAACGCTTCTACCCCGCCCGCCAGATGCCGACGACCGAGGCCGATATCAAGACGTTCGGCCTGAACCAGCTCTATGTGTCGCTGGGCGACGTGCAGGATGGCGGCGGCATCACCGTGCGCGGCTACGACAAGCCGCTGGTGACGCTGATCTGGCTCGGCTCGATAATCATGGTGTTCGGCGGACTGGTGTCGTTATCAGATCGCCGCTTGCGCGTCGGCGCGCCCAGGCCCGCGCGCCGCGCGGCCCCTGTCGCGGCGGAGTAGGGGCGCGAGATGAGGGATTACGCGATGCGCCGGGCGCTTTCCACCTTCACGGTGGCCCTGGTTCTGACGCTGGCAACTGCCGGCGCCATGACGCTCCTGTGCGCCGGTCCGGCGCTTGCGGTGCAGCCCGACGAGGTGCTCAGCGATCCGGTGCTGGAGCACCGGGCCCGCGCGTTGTCGAAGGAGCTGCGCTGCATGGTGTGCCAGAACCAGTCGATCGACGACAGCGACGCGCCGCTGGCCCGCGACCTGCGCATCCTGGTGCGCGAGCGCCTGAAGGAAGGCGACAGCGACGGCGAGGTCATCGACTATCTGGTCGACCGCTACGGCGAATTCGTGCTGCTCAAACCCCGCTTCGCCCTGCACACCCTGGCCCTGTGGCTCGGCGCGCCGCTGGCGCTGCTGCTGGGCGGTTTTCTGGTCTTCCGCGCGAGCCGCAACAAGGCCGCGGCCCGCAGCGCGGGCGTGGAACCGCTCAGCGAGGCGGAACAGGCGGAGCTCAAGCGCGTGATGGAGGGGTAGGGGGCATCATGAGGAGGAGAGGGTGTGCCATGGGATTGCGAATTCTCGCCAAGGCGTGCTCTTGCCTCGCGACCGGTTTTCTTCTCGTGCTGGTCGCTACGACTTCTTCCGCATTTGCTGATCCGCTCGGGCTGGTCGATTATCCGGCGCTTTTCGAGCGCCACGCCGACCGTGTCACAGTCTCTTCCGACGGAGTTGAAACGCTGGTTTTACCGAGCGGGATCACGGTGCGGCATACCAACAAGGGATATGTTGGTACAGATCCGACCGACGCCATCGGGTGCTTGACCTATTTTTTCGTCGAGATCGATGCAGCAGCGCGTATTTGTCCAAGTTTGATGAGCAAGGAGGAGGCTCGCGCCTTTGCCGACCAGCGCTCGCGCCTTCTTGGATTCTATGCGAAAAGTGCCTTTCCGCCGGCCGCCGCGAACAAGGCGAGCGAAGCCTACGAAGCCGCTGTCGCGAAGGTGGTGCAACGCGGCAGGTCATGTTCGAAGCTAGAGAATGTCCGGATGATGGTACCCGGCCTGCTCGAAAAGGAGCGGTTTGACGAACTCTTCGCATCACCCAAGCTGCCTGTGTCCAATCCCTGTCTCTGATGGACCAAGCGCGGCTGCATTCTCCCAACCTTACCAACTTGTAATCCCCCGACAGAGAGCTGTAAGGCTCGCTCCGTCAGAGTGCGTCTCAAGGATCGCGGTGTTCTCCCCGCAACACCCGGTCCGCGAGATCTGACCTTCGAAACGGAGTTACCCCCATGAGCCATTCTTCCCCGAGAAGACACCCAATCAGGCACCGCGCACAGTCACCGGCGTTCTGCGCCGCAACCGCACGCGGCTGATGGCCGGTGCGCTGGCGATCGCGGTGACCGGCGTTCTGACCGCGCAGACGCTTGTGCCGTCCGGCCAGTTCGCCCTCGCCGCTCCGGTGCGCGTCGACGCCCAGGCCCCGGCCGATTTCACAGCCGTCGTCAAAGCCGTGCAGCCGGCGGTGGTCAGCGTCAAGGTGACCGGCGAGATCGACGGCCCGCGCGACGGCCGCCGCGACGGTCGACGTGGCGAGCACCGTGGCAAGCGCGATGACGACCGCCGTGGCGAACGTCACGAGCGCCGCTTCGGCTTCGGCACTCCGCCGGAGTTCTTCGAGGACCTTCCCAAGGACCATCCGTTCCGCCGCTTCTGGCGCGATGAGCGTGGTGGCAAAGAGCGCGGCGAGCGCCGCCATCCGCGCCGCTTCGGCATGTCGCAGGGTTCCGGCTTCTTCATTTCCGCCGACGGCTACATCGTGACCAACCAGCATGTTGTCGAGCGCGGCAGCAGCTTCACCGTGGTCATGGACGACGGCCGGGAACTCGACGCCAAGCTGATCGGCGCCGACGAGCGCACGGATCTGGCGCTCTTGAAGGTTGAGAACGGCGACCAGGACTTCACCTACGTCGAATTCGCCCCCGAGGCGCCGCAGGTCGGCCAGTGGGTCGTCGCCGTGGGCAATCCCTTCGGTCTCGGCGGCTCGGTCACCGCCGGCATCGTCTCGGCGCGCGGCCGTGACATCGGCGCGGGCCCTTACGACGATTTCATCCAGATCGATGCGCCGGTGAACCGGGGCAACTCGGGCGGACCCGCCTTCAACACCAAGGGCGAGGTCATCGGCATCAACGCGGCGATCTTCTCGCCGTCGGGCGGCAACGTCGGCATCGCGTTTGCCATTCCGGCTGATACCGCCAAGCAGATCGTCGCCGATCTGAAGGACGACGGTCAGGTGGTGCGCGGATGGCTTGGCGTGCAGATCCAGCCGGTGTCGCGTGACATCGCCGACGGTCTGGGCCTTGAGGACGCACGCGGCGCGCTGGTCGCCGACACTCCCGCCGACGGTCCCGCCAAGGCGGCCGGCATCGAGACCGGCGACGCGATCGTCGCGGTCGACGGCAAGACGGTGAAGGGTCCGCGCCAACTCGCCCGGATGATCGCCAGCTATGCGCCTGGCTCCTCTGTCGACGTCACGGTGTGGCGCGACGGCGCGGAGAAGGACGTCACCGTCGAACTCGGCACGCTTCCCGGTCAGCAGGCCGCGGTCTCCGCGGACGACGTGAGCCCGGAGAAGACGGCCTCGCTCGACGCGCTGGGTCTGGAACTGGCCAATGCCCGTGAGGCGGGCCTGGACCAGGACGGTGTGGTGATTGCCGACATCGACCCCGATGGCCCGGCCGGCCGCAAGGGCCTGCGCCAGGGCGACGTCATCGTTGAAGCCGGCGGTGAGGCCGTGACGACGCCAGAGGATGTTGCGGCCAGCTTCGACAAGGCCGAGAGCGAGGGCCGCAAGGCGGTTCTGCTGCGGATCATCACCGGCGAGCGCTCGCGCTTCGTCGCGATCCCCGCGCCCAAGGCCTGACGAACCGGCCTCGCCGCAGTCATTCGTCGTCCCCCGACGCAGGCGAGGCCGTATCGGCGGCAGGTTCTCCCCAGAACCTGCCGCTTTTTCTTTCCCGCTGCAAAGCGCCTATATAGGGAACGGGCGGAGCGGATTCGGCGCCATGGCGCCAGCCGCGCGGATCATGCGCGGCGCCCCAGTGCCCGGCAGCGAAACCCAGCAGGTAAGTCATGCGTATCCTGATCATCGAAGACGACCGCGAGGCGGCGGCCTATCTCGTCAAGGCGCTGAAGGAGGCGGGCCACGTCGCCGATCCGGCGTTCGACGGCGAGGAGGGTTTCTTCAAGGCCAGCGAGAACGACTACGACGTGCTGGTCGTGGACCGGATGCTGCCGCGCCGCGACGGGCTGTCGGTGATCGAGGGACTGAAGACGACCGGCGACACGACGCCGATCCTGATCCTCTCCGCGCTCGGTCAGGTCGACGACCGGGTGACCGGCCTGCGCGCCGGCGGCGACGACTATCTGACGAAACCCTATGCCTTTTCCGAACTGCTGGCCCGCGTCGAGGCGCTTGGCCGGCGCAACCGTCCCGCCGACGTCGACACCACCTACAAGGTGGGCGACCTGCAGCTCGACCGGCTGGCGCACACCGTGCTGCGCGGCGAGGAGGTCATTCCGCTGCAGCCGCGCGAGTTTCGTCTGCTGGAATACCTGATGAAGCACGCCGGCCAGGTCGTCACCCGGACGATGCTGCTGGAAAACGTCTGGGACTATCATTTCGATCCGCAGACCAACGTGATCGACGTGCATATCTCGCGGCTGCGCGGCAAGATCGACAAGGGATTCGACAGGCCGCTGCTGCACACCGTTCGCGGCGCGGGCTACACCATTCGCGACGAGGCGCGTCCGTGAATACGCTGTCGAGACTCGTCCGCACCACCGCCTTCAAGCTGTCGGCCGCCTATCTGGCGGTCTTCGCGCTGTTCGCGGTCGGGCTGGTCTTCTACATCGGCCACGCCACGAGCCAGATGATGCGCGACCAGCTCAACCAGACCATCGACGCCGAGGTCAAGGGACTGAGCGAGCAATACCGCCAGGGCGGATTGCGGCGGCTGGCCAGTGTCGTCGAGCGGCGCTCCCGCCAGCCCGGCGCCAGCCTGTATCTGATCACCGATTTCGCGGGAAACGTGCTCACCGGCAACATCGCCCACATCGACGAGGATGTGTTCGCGAATCCGCCCGACGGCCTGCGCATGGTGCGCTACAGGCGCGAGGGCGGGGGTGACGACGATGCGTATGAGGCGGTGGTGCAGGTGTTCCCGATGCCGGGGAATTTCTATCTGCTGGTCGGCCGCGACGTCTCGGAAGGCAAGCGCTTCCGCAAGGTGATCGACGATGCGCTGAGGTGGATCATGGTGGTCGTTGGCGCGCTGGCAATCCTCAGCTGGGTGTTTGTCGGCCGACGCGTGCTGCAGCGCATCGACTCCGTGTCGAAAACCAGCCGCCGCATCATGGCGGGCGATCTGTCGCGCCGGCTGCAGGTGACGGGATCGGGCGACGAGTTCGACCGGCTGTCGGAAAACGTCAACGCCATGCTCGACCGCATCGAGCAGCTGATGCTGGGGCTGAAGGACGTCTCCGACAACATCGCGCACGATCTCAAGACGCCGCTGACCCGGCTGCGCAACCGCGTCGAGGCGGCTCTGCGCGAGGATCCCTCCGAAGAGGGCTATCGCGCCGCGCTGGAGGCGACGATCGAGGACTCCGACCAGCTCATCCGCCTGTTCAACGCGCTGCTGCGCATCGCCCGGGTTGAGGCCGGATCGCCCGACGAGGGCATGGCGCGGATCGATGCTGGCGAGATCGCGCGCGAGGTGGCGGAGCTTTACGAGCCCGTGGCCGAGGAGGCGGGCGTCGGTTTCACGCTGGATGTGGACGGCTCCGCGCCGATCGAGGCCAGCCGCGAGCTGGTCGCCCAGGCGCTCGCCAATCTCATCGACAACGCGTTGAAGTACGGCCGCGCGGAGGACGGCGAGGCGGACAACGGTGAGACCGACGGTGAATCCGCGCCGGCGATCACCCTGTCGGTGCGGCGCGAGGGAACGGATGTGACAATTTCGGTCGGCGACCGGGGCCCGGGTATCGCTGCCGAGGATCGCGAGCGGGTGCGCCGCCGGTTCGTGCGCCTGGAGACCAGCCGCTCGGAGCCCGGCTCGGGTCTCGGGCTCGCGCTCGCGCAGGCGGTGGCCGGGCTGCACCGCGGCACGCTGGAGCTTGACGACAATGCACCGGGGCTCCGGGTGACCATGCGGCTGCCGCTGGCCGAGACCGGAACAACTGGCGGCGGCGTGCAGACGTAAAGGCTGAACAGACCCTGCTGCATCCGCTCCCGGTCCGTGACAGGATGGGCGCAGCCCGGATCATACCGGGGAGAGGATACAAGCCGGGGCAGGAATGACAGAGCCGACCAATGGGGCGCTCAGCGCGCGGATCAGCGTGGTTCCGCCATGCGCGGATGCCGCGCATGGCGAGGAATTGATCGCGGATCTTGTTGCCCGCGCCGGGAAAGCTGAGGGGGGCGAGGCGCTTTGCGCCGCGATTCGCGCCGATCAGAGGCTGCGGGCGTTTCTCGCAGGGGTGTTTTTCAACGCGCCGTTCCTGCGCGATCTCGCCATGCAGGACCCGCAGCGTCTGTCGCGGATTGTCGCGGGCGACCCCGAAGCGGCGATCACGACGCTGGAGCGCGATCTCGCCGCCTTCCGTCCCACTGACGAGGCCGATCTGTCACGCGCCCTGCGCCGCGCCAAGCAGGAGGCGGCGCTTGCCATCGGGCTTGCCGATCTCGCGGGCATCTGGCCGGTGATGCAGGTGACGTGCGCCCTGACGCGCGTCGCCGATGCGGCGCTTGGGGCGGCCATCCGCTTTCTCCTTTCCGACATGGCCGCGCGCGGCCGTTATGTGCCCAGGTATCCGGACGATCCCGCCAAGGGAAGCGGCTGGATCATTCTGGCGATGGGCAAATATGGCGCCTTCGAGCTCAACTATTCCTCCGACATCGATCTCATCGTGCTGTTCGACGCGGCGCGGGCCGGCCTGCCCGAGGGCGTCGAGCCGGCGATGGAATTCGTGCGCGCCACCAAGCGGCTGGTGAAAATCATGCAGGAGCGCACCGCCGACGGCTATGTGTTCCGCACGGATCTGCGGCTCAGGCCCGATCCCGGCGCGACGCCGCCGGCGCTGGGGATGGAAAACGCGCTGATCTACTACGAGAGCATGGGCCAGAACTGGGAGCGCGCGGCGCTGATCAAGGCCCGGCCCTGCGCCGGAGACATCGAGGCGGGCGACGATTTCCTGCGCGAGATCGTGCCGTTCATCTGGCGCAAGTCGCTGGATTTCGCGGCGATCGCCGATGTGCATTCGATGAAGCGGCAGATTCACGCGCACAAGGGCCATGGCGTCATCGCGGTGGCGGGTCACAACGTGAAGCTCGGGCGCGGCGGCATCCGCGAGATCGAGTTCTTCGTGCAGACGCAGCAGTTGATCGCAGGCGGCCGCAACCCGGATCTGCGCCGCCGCGGAACCCTGGAGATGCTGGATCTGCTGGTGGAGGCCACGTGGGTGGACGCCGATACCCGCGCGGAGCTTGCCGAGGCCTATTGTTTCCTGCGCGCCGTCGAACACCGCATCCAGATGGTCAATGACGAGCAGACCCATACGCTGCCCGACAACGACGAGGGACTGGCGCGTATCGCCGCGCTGATGGGCATGCCTGATCGCGAGACATTCGACGCGGCGCTCAGGCAGCGCCTGCGCACGGTGCAGGGGCATTACGCGGAGCTGTTCGAGGCGGAGCCGGAGCTGTCGTCGGAACTGGGCAACCTGGTGTTCACCGGCGGGGACGACGATCCGGGCACGCTGGAGACGCTGAGCTCATTGGGTTTCAAGCGGCCGAGCGACGCCATCCGCATCGTCAGCGCCTGGCATTTCGGCCGCTATCCTGCGATGCGATCGGCCAAGGCGCGTGAACGGCTGACCGAGCTGCATCCGGCGCTGATCGACGCCTTCAGCCAGACCGACAACCCGGATGGCGCGCTGGCGGCGTTTGACCGGTTTCTGGCGGGGCTGCCCTCCGGCGTGCAGCTTTTCTCGCTGCTGCGCTCCAACCCGCATCTGCTGAAGCTGCTGGCGACGGTGATGGGCGAGGCGCCACGGCTGGCCGAAATCGTCTCCAAGCGGTCAAGGGTGCTGGACGCGATGCTCGATCCCGCGTTCTTCGACGCCATGCCGCGGGAGAAGGAATTCGCCGACCGCCTGCGCACATCGCTCGCCGACGCGCGCTCCTATGAGGAGACGCTGGACCGCATGCGCATCTTCGCCCAGGAGCAGCAGTTCCTCATCGGCGTGCGGCTTCTGGGCGACGCGCTCGCGGTGGGCCGGGCGGGCCGTGCCTATGCGCGGCTGGCCGAGGTGGTGGTGCGCGACCTTCTGGAAGCCGCCAAGCAGCATCTTGCCGAGGCGCACGGCGCGGTCGAGGGCGGACAGGTGGTGGTGCTGGCCATGGGCAAGCTCGGCAGCCTGGAGATGACGCCGACGTCGGATCTCGACCTGATCGTGCTGTACGATTTTCCCGACGACGTCACGGCGAGCGAGGGGCCCCGGCCGCTTTCTCCGAGCCAGTATTTCATTCGCCTGACCCAGCGGCTTCTGGCGGCGCTTTCCGCGCCCACCGCCGAAGGCACTCTGTATGAGGTGGACTTCCGCCTGCGGCCGTCCGGCAACGCCGGGCCGCTGGCCACACGGTTCGCGGGCTTTGCGGACTATCAGCGCGAGAAGGCCTGGACGTGGGAGCACATGGCGCTGACCCGCGCCCGGGTGATCGCGGGCGATGCGGACCTTTGGGAGCGCACCACGGCGGTGATTGAGGACGTGCTGCGCAGCCCGCGCGATATCCCGGCCTTGCGCCGGGACGTGGCCTCCATGCGCGCGCGGATTGAGGCGGAGAAGGGATCGACGGACCGCTGGGCGCTGAAGGAGGTGGCCGGCGGGCTGGTCGACGTGGAGTTCATCGGACAATATCTGCAGTTGGCCAATGCCGCCGCCCATCCCGAAATCCTGGCGCACGCGAGCCTGGACGCCCTGACGAAGGCCGGGGAGGCCGGTTTGCTGGCGGCGGACGACGCGGAGCTGCTGGTGCGCGCGACGCGGCTGTATCAGGGCCTGATGCAGATCCTGCGGCTGTCGGTTGCTGGGAAATTCTCCGCCGAGGCCGCGCCCAGAGGCGTGCTGGATCTGCTGGCGCGGGTCAGCAACGAGCCCGATTTCTCGCGCCTCGAGGCGCATCTGGACGAAACCCAGACCGCCGTCCGCGCCGCTTTCGAGCGCATTATTGGGCCTGTTGTAAGGTCGGAGGGGTGAGACGCGGGGCGCGAAGGCAGCGAGCGGACCACGAAGCGCCACTCAACATGCCTCGGCCCTGGGCGGGAAGGCCGGCTGCCAGACGCTGACGTCGCCGACACGCGCTTCCGGTGACGGGCCGGTCATGGCGGCGGCGGTTTTCGCGCGAGAGCTCGACTTCCGATGCGGCCTGGCTCGATCGCTGCGGTGTCCCCCGATGGGCATCGTGCCGGCGCAACCACGCCCGAGATCGCCCCGGCCGGGATCGACCGAGTTCGCGCGGACCCGGTCGAGCGGTCGGCATCCCGTTCGAGCAAGAGGCCTGTCCCGCCGACCTGGCGAGGATCGTCCCGTTGCCGGCTGTGGTCGCCGGCGCCGGGCCGGGATGCGAGGTCGATCACGTCGAGAGACGATCACGGAGCGGCCTTCGCCGTCATGCGCCGATGACCGTCCGTGCCTTGCCGCGAGCGCGCCGCGCGACATCAAACAAACAGACGAGGCGGATACTCCAAACGATCACGCCGCAAAGCGCCAATTGCTCCGACAATAGATGCGTTAAATGCATATGGCACGCTAATTGCTCGTAGATCGGCGTGAGATAAGCTGTACAACAAACGATCAGGTCGACTATGAATATTGGTGGCGCAAGCTATTTACCCGTATATCAAACGACAATATCGAGTGCAGGTAATACTTCCTCTCCTGCCAAGATTGTTCCGGCCTCCGCGAAAGAGGCTGTTGATGAGCCGCAAAAAGCACAAAGCAATGATTCTGCTCCGGTCCCACCTGTTTCCGATGAGGTGAAAGCCGCTTTGTTGGCTTTGCAAGAGATTTCCGAAGGGGTGGATAGTCAGAAAAGCTCGGTCAACATAAATGGGCTCACGATTGTGACATCCGGTCACAGCATTGATAGCAGAGAAGGCGTTTCGCTGTTGCGGACAGTCTCCGGCGCTGGCGCGGACGGAGCGTTTTCAGGACTCTCAACGTTTGGAACGCAACAAGAAGACCTGGAAAATTCGGCTCGTTCCGCGAATGATGACACCATAGCTCTGGAGTTCACCGGCGGCATGACGGTCCTTGAATCCAAGGCACTTGAAGCGCTCCCGGATGGAGCGTCTGGACCCTATATGAATATTGATTTTTTCAGGACGGCAGGAACGTGGGATGGAGGAGATCCCATAAAGAAAAGTAATTTGGAGGACGATGTTGAAGCGGATCAGCGGACGCGAATTAAAAGCTTGATGAATGTTGTTGATGCCGAAAGTCAGTTGCAGGCGGAATATGGCGCCGATGTGAAGCTGATCTATAGCCATGTCGACAATGGTTACGTCATGCTCACTCCGGATGATGCCAATTACGACAACTTGAAGAGCGCTGAAAGCAGCGTTCAAAGCGTCATCGATGAGATTGGAAGAGGGTATGTCAGCAAAGATGCCGTGGGCGATGTTCTCAGACAATATGGATATCGCATATGAGGCGTCATGCGCTTCCGCGGGAAATTCTGACCGAGCAACTTTTTCCGTGTGGGGAAAAATTGCCTGATGGTCGCGCCGATGATCGCAAGAGACATGATGATTATTGCGGCGCGCTTGCGATCTCCTAATCAAGAGAAACGAAGAAGACCCTAGAAAGGATATACGGCATGACCTCGATTTCGGGCTTGCTTTCCTCTTTTGTACGGCCGGGCACAAGGACATCCTCCGCTTCAGATGTCGCGGCTCACAAAGCTATTGAAAATGCCGAAAAACGAGAAGCAACGGCTGGCGCGAGGGCGCAGAACCCTGATCAGATGCGCCAAAGTGTTTTCAAGAGCGAACAGGCCTATACCGAGTTTAAGGCGCAACAGATCGCGCAAGAAAGAGATGGTGCTCAAATCAGAGACGCTCCGGCGGCAAGCAAAGTGAGCATGGACACCAATCACGGAGATGTCGAAATTGATTTGGATGAATATTATAACGGGACGCAAAATAAAAATGTGGACCTTGATAAGGTTCCTCTTTTTATGCCGAGCGCGGAGAATTTAAAGGCGTTGTCCGCGCATGCGTCAAGCCGTCTTCAGGAGTTGTTGGAAGAGTATGATATACCGACTGCGCCGGAACAAATTACCTATGACAACCAGGGTAAAATGCAGTTGCCGGATGGTTATCCTTATACGGACCAGCTCCAGCAAGCTTTGGAAGAAAATCCAGGCCTTTCCAGGGAATTACGTGATTTGAACTCAATGAGCTCGGTTTTCGCCAAGATGCAGGAATCCTTGCCCTTCCTGGAAGCGTATGGCAAGGCGGGTTCATCCGCGGAGGCTCAGAAGGGTGTTGATCAATACAGCTACCTTTTCAGATAGCCGGTCATCTGCCCAAGGGGCGCTGA
The DNA here is from genome assembly GCF_003432385.1 of Breoghania sp. L-A4. Lineage (NCBI taxonomy): Bacteria > Pseudomonadati > Pseudomonadota > Alphaproteobacteria > Hyphomicrobiales > Stappiaceae > Breoghania > Breoghania sp. L-A4. The sequence continues at coordinate 1,682,031 of NZ_CP031841.1, forward strand.
TTTTGGTCAGTGACGGAGGTTTTCGTCGATTGGCGGATGCCGCGCCTCTCGACTTGGATGATTTGTTATGAAATGTCGTCATCTTTCTTGTTGCGACGAAGAAAGATGGGGCCAAGCATATAATGAATATTATCATGCCGCCGAGAGCGAACGGTATGACGGCGCCGCCGCTTTCGGGACTTGCGATTAGACTCCACAAAATTTTTCCAACAGCGCCAACGATTGCTATGAAGGCGCCCAATAACAGCGAGCGCCGCCAAAACGCTGCTGCTGTCATGAAAAGAAAAGCGAAAATAAATATAATTGCAATGATGTTTTGTTGGTCAAACCCGGCGTTGAGACGCTGGCGTTCCATCAGAAGAAATTCGTGCACACTCGTATTGACTTCTGTGGGGGCGGGAAACCAGAACATGGACGTTAAAATTGCGAGAGTCGTTAATAGAATTCCATTCAGGCTTCGGCGATATGCAAAATAGCAATAAGGGATCATAAGCAGAGGTCGTGCAACCCATGACAATACGTTTTGGTGTCGCTCGAATGCCCAGTCAAAGACGCCGTCATCCGTAAAGAAAATGTACAATAAAAGGACATGCGCTACGGCCAATATTGCAAAAATTATCTTTTTTCGATGAAATTGTAAGCTTGTCACAGTTTGATTTCACTCAAGTTTAAGACTGAGGTTGATATCGAAACCCGCGTATCGGAAGGTGGCAGCCACGAGAATTTCTGGATGGCCAAAATGTAATTGGAAAAACTATCGACTGATGAATTGGCGCCGCCGTCACGCAGGATATAAGCCTCGTCGCACAAGATCGGGATCACCTGGTTGTTTTCGAGAATGTCTGAATGTGTGTCGCAAGGGCTCAACGAGCGGCTACCGTAGCCTGCAACGTTTATAGATCAATGATTCTTGTTGACTTGTCGTTGCCCACGGCGACATTCGGTATCCCGGCCAGACCGCCGTGCGGATCGGTCCTGTCCGGGGCGTCGGTGAGCATCGCTCGACCGGCGAGCACGAATATCGTCTCCCCACCTTCCCGCCGACATCCCGCTCAAGCGACTGGCAGGTGCGAGGCCGGACGGGTCTGCGAACAGGCGCATCGACAGCTTAAGAAGGAACTCGGGCTTGATCACCGTGGGGGCGATCGTGGAGCGGCCTTCGACGCCATGCCGCGGGAGAAGGAATTCGCCGACCGCCTGCACACCTCGCTTGGCGACGCGCGCTCCTATGAGGAGACGCTGGACCGCATGCGCATCTTCGCGCAGGAGCAGCAGTTCCTCATCGGCGTGCGGCTTCTGGGCGACGCGCTCGCCGTGGGCCGGGCGGGCCGTGCCTATGCGCGGCTGGCCGAGGTGGTGGTGCGCGACCTTCTGGAAGCCGCCAAGCAGCATCTTGCCGAGGCGCACGGCGCGGTTGAGGGCGGACAGGTGGTGGTGCTGGCCATGGGCAAGCTCGGCAGCCTGGAGATGACGCCGACCTCGGATCTCGATCTGATCGTGCTCTATGATTTTCCCGACGACGTGACGGCGAGCGAGGGGCCCCGGCCGCTTTCGCCGAGCCAGTATTTCATTCGCCTGACCCAGCGGCTTCTGGCGGCGCTTTCCGCGCCCACCGCCGAAGGCACCTTGTATGAGGTGGATTTCCGCCTGCGGCCGTCCGGCAACGCCGGGCCGCTGGCCACGCGGTTCGCGGGCTTTGCGGACTATCAGCGCGAAAAGGCCTGGACGTGGGAGCACATGGCGCTGACCCGCGCCCGGGTGATCGCGGGCGATGCGGACCTTTGGGAGCGCACCACGGCGGTGATCGAGGACGTGTTGTGCGCGCCGCGCGACATCGTCGCCTTGCGCCGGGACGTGGCCTCCATGCGCGCCCGCATCGAGGCGGAGAAGGGATCGACGGACCGCTGGGCGCTGAAGGAGGTGGCCGGCGGGCTGGTCGACGTGGAGTTCATCGGACAATATCTGCAGTTGGCCAATGCCGCCGCCCATCCCGAAATCCTGGCGCATGCGAGCCTGGACGCCCTGACGAAGGCCGGGGAGGCCGGTTTGCTGGCGGCGGACGACGCGGAGCTGCTGGTGCGCGCGACGCGGCTGTATCAGGGCTTGATGCAGATCCTGAGGCTGTCGGTTGCGGGGAAATTTTCCGCCGAGGCCGCGCCCAGAGGCGTGCTGGATCTGCTGGCGCGGGTCAGCAACGAGCCCGATTTCTCGCGCCTCGAGGCGCATCTGGATGAAACCCAGGCCGCCGTCCGCGCCGCCTTCGAGCGCATCATTGGGCCGGTGGTGCGCGGGGCGGAGTGACGCGAAGAGGCTGTTTAGAAGCGCTCCGCAAAGCGGACATAAGCCTAGGCGTCGGCCTTTTTCCGGAAGATCTGCGCGGTGGCGGCCGGACGGGTTTCCGACTGCGTGTGCTCAAGCGGCAGGGTGACCGTGACCTTGGTGCCGACGCCGACTTCCGACTGGATGATCATGGTGCCGTCGTGCAGGTCGATGAGCGAGCGCGCGATGGCGAGCCCCAGCCCGGAGCCGGGACGGCTCTTGGTGAACTGGTTCTCCACCTGCACGAAGGGCTGCGCCAGCTTGGCGATGTCGGCCTTGGCGATTCCGATGCCGGTGTCTTCGATGATGATGCTCACGGCTTCGCCCTGGCGGCGCGAGCGGACCGTCATCCGGCCGCCCTCCGGCGTGAACTTGATGGCGTTGGACATCAGGTTGAGCAGGATCTGCTTGACCGCCTTGGTGTCGACCGTGATTGCGTCGATGGAATCCAGTTCCATCTTCACCGCGATCCGCTTCATGTCGGCTTCCGGCGCCATGACGCGCGTCGCCTCGCTGATGAGCGCGCCGAGATCGGTGGCCTCGAAGTTCATGTCGATGCGGCCGGCCTCGATCTTCGACATGTCGAGAATGTCGTTGATGACGCCGAGCAGATGCGTGCCCGACTTGTGGATGTCGCCGCAGTAGCCGTGGTACTTGTCCGAGCCGAGGTCGCCGAACATGCCTTCGGTCATGATTTCGGAGAAGCCGATGATGGCGTTGAGAGGCGTGCGCAGCTCGTGGCTCATGTTGGCGAGGAATTCCGACTTGGCGCGGTTGGCGTTCTCCGCGCGGTTCTTCTCCTCGGCGTATTTCTCGGCCAGCTCGACGAGCTGTTGCGCCTGGAATTCCAGTTTCTGGCGTGATTGGCGCAGATCGGCGACGGTGGCCATCAGCCGGCGTTCGCTTTCGAGCAGTTTCTCTTCGTGCCGCTTCAGCGCGGAAATGTCGGTGCCGACGGACACATAGCCGCCGTCCTTGGTGCGGCGCTCGGAAATCTGCAGCCAGCGCTCGTCTTCCAATTGCGCCTCGTAGAAGCGCGCGCCGGCGGGAACGCGGGCGTCGGGCTGGATCTGCGTGGTGATGATCGGCTGGCGCGCGTTGGTCATCAGATCCTTGTAGGCGATGCCCGGCCGGACCTGTGCGGTGGGCAGATTGTGCAACTCCATGTAGTTGGTGTTGCACATGACAAGCTGATTGTTGGAATCCCACAACACGAAGGCTTCGGAGATGGTCTCGATGGCGTCGCGCAGGCGCAGGTCGGAGGTGCGGCTGTGCTCCTCGATCTGTCGCTGCTCGGTAATGTCGACGGCGATCCCGATCAGATGCGGCGTGGAGACGCCCGGCTCATGCGCCACTTCGGCGCGCGCCCGCACCCAGATCCAGGAGCCGTCCGCATGGCGCATGCGGAACATCCGGTCGAGCATGGTCGCGCCGGTTTCCATCAGATCGCAGGCGATTTCGTACAGATTACCGTCGTCGGGATGCATCAGTTCCGCGAAATCGGAAAAGCCCACGAGATCCGTCTTCGGCGTTTGCCCGAGGATCTCGAACATCGAGCTGGACCAGAACATGCGGCCGCGGCCCAGGTCCCAGTCGAACAACCCGCAGCGGCCGCGCATGAGCGCTGTGTCGATGCGTCCGCGGGCGGCGGCATAGATGTCGTCCGCCTGTTCGGCCCGCGCCGCCTGGCTGTAGAAGGCGTAGATCAGCACGATGAGCACCGAGCTGGTGCCGACGAAAAGCGTCACGTTGCCGTGCATGTCGGAACGCCAGTCGGCGAAGACATCGTCCTTGGACTGGATGACGGCGACCATGCCGATGCGGCCGCCAAGGTGATGCACGGTGGCAAGGGCCTCGGGGCCGGCGGGCTGGTTGATTTCCATGACGCCGGCGCGCGCGCCGAAGACGGTGAGCGGCTGGTTGGTGCCGAGAAGCGCCGACAGGGACTGCCCTCGAGGGCGGCGTTGGCAGGCGCGCTGGCGACGACGGTTCCCTCGGCGTCGGTGAGGAGGATCTGGCGGTTGAAGCTGGTTGCGCGCGGCGGCATGGCTTCGGCAAGCGCACTGCGCAGCGCCGTGGCGTAGCCGGTCTCGGGCAGGGAGGCTTCCTCGGCGGTCAGACGGGCGGCGAGCGTCGTGGCGATCATCGTGAGATCGTCGTGGGCGCGGGCGTCCACCTCCGTATAGTTGTTGGACAGTTCGATGCCGCGATAGCATGCCAGCGTTGCGATGAAGAAGAGGCACAGGATCGGGATCGCCCGGCGCAGGAGCGGTTCGGTAGACACCAGCCGTGCGTATGCGGGGCGTGCCAGCAGCCGGATGTGGCCGCTCAGCGACGTCTCCGCGCGAGATTTCGCGGAAGACGGTTTACGCGCCGGGAAAAAGGCAAAGCGACGTTCTGTCGCGTTGCCCGTAAAGGCCCGCGCCATCGGAGAGTCCTCTCGATTTCGATGTTTTTCGATGATCCGACAATTTCCGCCGCGCCGAATCACCTTCATTTGAATCCAGCCGAATCGACTTGTCCAGAGTCTGTGAACAAAAAATTATTAACGGAATCCGAAGGGCTTATCTATTCGCGTTAACCATAAGCTGAAAGCTGGCAAGCGGAATTGTGCTTATTCATCCGCACGTTGAAAAGCCGAAGCGCAGAACGCCGCGAAACTGCCGTAACGTAATCGTGAAAATACCATATGCGTTGAAACCAAAGCGGCGAGAGTGTCTTGCCAGGGTCTGCCGAAACGCGACCATTGGTGAAAAGGTCTATGCGTCTATTGCGGGCTGCACGCGAGAATGCCGGGGACGCCGCTTGACGGTGTGGCGGGGTTCCTTTTCCGCCGGCGTGTGGCTGCCGGCTCGACCGCATTGGCGCGCCAGCCGGCGTCCGGATCGCACCGTTGCGCGGCGACGGGCGTCAACTGGAGCGGATCTGCGCGGGGTAGACGCCATAGCGCAGGAAGAAGGCGCGGCTGAAGCTTGACGCGTGGGAATAGCCGAGCCGGAACGAGAGCTCCTTCACCGAGACCGTGCCGGTGTGCAGGATCTGATAGGCGTGGTCGAGCCGCGCGTTGGTCAGCGTCTTGAAGATGCTGGTGCCATACAGCTCGCGGAACGCGTGATCGAGACGCCTCTCGCTCATGCCGGCGGTTTCCGCCAGCGCACTGCTTGTCGGCGGATCACGCAAGTCCAGCAAAAGCCGTTCATGCGCTTCTTTGGCGCCGCGGATTTCGCTGATGCTCAAGGTGCCGTTGCGCGCGTCCGCCCCGCAGAGTTCATGCAGAAACTGCGTGATCATCTGCATCGCCAGGCTCTCGAAGGCCAGCGCGCGCATTGGTTCGGCATAGTTGTCGATTTGCAGGGCCAGCATTTGCAGAAGACTGCGGTTGACGATGGGGGCCGCGATGCTCTTGCTGACGGTATCGGCGGTGAAGGCCGCCAATTCCTTCGGCAGGCGCCCGCCAAACCAGTCAGCCAGACTCTGCACGCCCACGCACGGCACGAAGGTCCGGTTCCGGGTCACCTTCTGGAAGTCGTAGACAATCGAGTCCGGATACAGGCGGATCGCTCTCAGGTCCTTGCTCGCATTGTAGGCGTGCGGCTGGAGATCGGCGACGATGACATTCGCGTCCCCCTGAAACGTTAGCGGAATGAACACGATCGGCTGAAGCAATTCCGTGGGCAGTGTCGGCTTCATCAAGCCGGGATTGCGCACGTCCACGCTTCCGTCAACCCAGAACATGTTGGACCGTGAAAAGTTGTCCACCCGCGCCGTTATTGTCATTTCCGCAGATTCGACAGTAATTTTCCGTTCTTTTTGCATCAAAATGGGCGTGGAAGGCTCGTGCAACCAATTTTCCATTGTGTTCCTGACGCAGAAAACGGGCGCGGCTCCCGATACCGTATTTGTTCCGCTGATAGCATAAACACCGGCGGCGACTAATCCCATTTCATCTTTTGCTATGCATTGGCGATTTTTGTCATGCGCATTCGCCTGATCGGATGCCGCGACCGGGGTAGGTTCGCCCACAGGATGCCGACCGGGACCCGCTTTGCGGATGCGCGCGATTTTGCACATCCCCATGTGATTTCAGACATGCGGTCCCCGATGGCACCCTCCGCGCCTGTCCGTACGAAATGGACGAATGCCAAAAGAATCGCCGAGCGGACCGGCACTCGCGCCGGATCCATCTCCAAATCATTGAGGACTGCATGCCCTTTTGCCACCTGAAAGCCGAAGACGATTTCAAGATGTCTCCGGATATGCTTTTGCGGACAACGGCTTTACACAAGCTGGCGACATCCATCACCGCGCTGGCGCTCGGCGCCGCCGTGTTCCCAAGCATCGCGCAGGCGGACGACTGGCTGGGCACGGCGTCGGCGGACTGGTTCAACGCGGCGAACTGGAGCGGCGCGGTACCGGATGCGGCGACGAATGTCTTTCTCGACACCGCTAGCCCCAATGCCACGCTCATCAATGGCGCGGCGGCGCTGTCGGCACTCGCCGTCACGGGCAACACCGGCACGGGTTCGCTGACGATTTCCAACGGCGGCACCCTTGCAAGCGGCGACGGCCATATCGGTGCGGCGGCGGGTGGCACAGGCACTGTCGCTGTGACCGGCGTCGGATCACAATGGAGCAGCAGCGGTGCCCTCTACGTGGGCAACGCCGGCACGGGCACCTTGACGGTATCCGACAGCGCCCAGGTCCTCGTGGGGACGGGCGCGGCCATCGGCGTCGATACGGGCAGCAGCGGCACGGTTGCGGTGACCGGCGCAGGGTCGATCCTGAGCAGCGTCGATGAAGTGTTTGTCGGTGTCAAAGGCGCCGGCGCGATGACGATCTCGGACGGCGGCGCGGTCGAAAGCACCGACGGCACCATCGGCGGCGATACGAACGGGACCGGCGCGGTCACGGTGACCGGCGCCGGCTCGTCCTGGAACGGCAGCGCGATCACCGTCGGCATGCTGGGCACGGGCACTCTGGCCATTGCCGAGGGCGGTGCGCTCTACAGCACGTCGGGCGTGATCGGCAGCGCGGCCAGCGGCACGGGCACGGCCACGGTCACCGGCACCGGTTCGCTGTGGGACAACACCGGCAACCTGACCGTCGGCCAGGACGGCACCGGGTCACTGACGGTGTCCGATGCGGGCCAGATCGACGTGGCGTCCGAGGCCAGGATCGGATTCGGCGCGGGCAGCAATGGCGCTGTTACCGTGACCGGCGCCGGATCCCAGTTGAACACGGACACGCTTCTTGTCGGGTATCTCGGCACCGGCGCTCTGACGATTGCTGACAGCGGCGCGGTCTCCGCCAACACCACCACGATTGGCGGCACCGCGACAGTTAGCGGCGCGACCTTGAGCAGCACTCTCGTCAATGTCGGCGGCACCGGCGGCGGTGTGCTGGCGGTTGCCGCAGGCGGCATCGTGAACGCGACCACCACGTCGGCCGACAGCGGCACGATATCGGTCAGCGGCGCCGGCGCGACCCTCTCCAGCACCAACATCGCGCTCGGCGCCGACAGCGATGGCGCGTTGACGCTGTCCGACGGCGGCGCAGTCGTCACCGACAATCTCACCCTCGGCGGGGTGGGTGCCGGGACGGTGAACATAGGCGCGGCCGCGGGCGATGCGGCCGGCGCCTCGGGAACCCTGACCGCCACCGCGCTGACCTTTAGCGACGGAACGCTGGTCTTCAACCACACGGACACGGGCTATCTGTTTGCGACCGACATGAGCGGCGCGACGGGCGCCATCAGCCAGATCGGCGGCGCGACCAGCCTGACCGGCAATTCCGCCGGTTTCACCGGCCTGACGACGGTCTCCGGCGGCAGCCTCTCGGTCAACGGCACGCTCGGCGGACCGGTGACGGTCTCCGGCGGTTCGCTCGGCGGCACGGGAAGCATTCTCGATACGGTGACCATCGCCTCGGGCGGCACCTTCGCGCCGGGCAACTCGATCGGCACGACCACTGTGACCTCGGTGACCTTCGATGCCGGTTCGTTCTACGCGGCCGAGGTGGAAAGCGGTGGCACGTCGGACCTGATCAACGCCAGCGGCATCGTCACGATCAACGGCGGCACCGTCCAGGTCATCGCTTCTCCGGACTACCTGCTCGGCGCGCCCTATACGATCATCACCGCCACGGGTGGCGTGGTCGGTACGTTTGATGCCGCAACCTCCCAGATCTTCCTGACGCCGACGCTGACGTATGATTTCAACAATGTGTTCGTCGAACTGGCCATCGCCAGCTTCGACAGCGCCGCCGTGACCGTGAACCAGAAGGCGGCGGCGGTTGCGACCGACGCGCTTGGCGCGGGCAATGTGCTTTACGACGCGATCGCGGTGCTGGCCACGGCCGCGCAGGCGCAGGCCGCCTTCGACGCGGTTTCCGGCGAAATCCATGCCTCCGCCAAGACGGCGCTGGTCGAGGACAGCCGCTTCGTGCACGACGCGGCCAACAACCGCATTCGCGCGGCCTTCGGCAGTGTCGGCGCGGACAGGGACGCGAACGCGACGACCGGCCTGTGGGTCGAAAGCTTCGGCGCCATCGGCCGGACCGACAGCGACGGCAATGCGGCGGCGCTCAGCCGCTCCGTCGGCGGAATATTCGTCGGCGTGGACGGCGAGGTCGCGGACGATGTGACCATCGGCGTCCTGGCCGGCTACAGCCATTCGGCATTCGACGCCGACGCGCGATCCTCGTCCGGAGAAGCCGACACTTTCCATCTCGCCGCCTATGGCGGAACGCAATGGGGCAAGCTGGCGCTGCGCGCCGGCGGCGCCTACAGCTGGCATGCGCTGGCCTTCGACCGGAGCGTCGCCATCTCCGGCTTCAGCGACAGTCTCTCATCGTCCTACGACGCGGCGACCGGGCAGCTGTTCGCGGAGGTCGGCTACGGGATGACCATGGGCACGGCCCGCTTCGAGCCCTTTGTGAAGCTGGCGCACGTCCGCCACGCAACCGAGGGCTTCACGGAAAGCGGGGGCGCGGCGGCGCTGACCGGCGCCAGCGACGTCTTCAGCACCACCTTCACGACGCTTGGCCTTCGCGGCGAAACCGAAGTGGCGTTTGGCGAGACGACAAAGGCGCGCGCGACCGGCATGATCGGCTGGCGGCACGGCTTCGGCTCCTCGACGCCCTCGCAGAGGCTGGCCTTTGCCGGCGGCACCGCCTTTACCGTCTATGGCGCGCCGGTGGCGCGCGATGCGCTGCTGCTGGAGGCGGGGCTGGATTTCGACGTCCGCGCGAACACCACGCTGGGCGTCGCCTATTCCGGCCAGCTCGGCACCGGCATGTACGATCATGCCTTGCGGGCCAATCTCGGCGTCACATTCTGAAGCGGTTCTGCCGCACGCATATTCATGTGAACGAACAACGCCTGCCCGGATCCGTTTCCGGGCAGGCGTCATTCGTTTTTAGCAGGTGCAGCGTCTCGCGCCTGGCGGGTCAGCCTTGCTGCAGGCTGCGCGCCACGATGTCCTGGACGTCGCTTGACAGGGTCTCGGCGTTCTCCACCCGACGGAGCGCGGCTTCCGCCTTGCCGCGGCGGTTCAGCTCCAGCGCGCGCCAGGAACGGAACGCGGAGAGAAGCCGGGCTGCGACCTGCGGGTTGCGCTTGTCGAGCTCGAGCACCGTGGCCGCCAGGAAGTCGTAACCGGCGCCGTCGGCGCGGTTGAACTGGGTCTGGTTGCCGGTGGCGAACGCGCTGATCAGCGCGCGCACCCGGTTGGGATTGGTGAACGAGAAGGCCGGGTGGCGCATGAGCGTCTTGACGCGGTCCAGGGCGCCGTCGAAGGGTGCGGTGGCCTGGACCGTGAACCACTTGTCCAGTACCAGAGCGTTGTCGCTATGTCGCTGGAAGAAGTCCTCCAGCGCCGCATCCGCCTTGCTGTCGCCGCGGTGGACCAGCACCTTCAGGGCGGCCAGACGGTCGGTCATGTTGTCGGCGGTCTCATAGTGGTTCATTGACCGCGCACTGTGCGCGGCGTCGTTTTCCGCCAGATAGTCGAGCAGCACGGCGCTGAGCGCCCGGCGGCCCGCATGCGCGGCGTCGGGCGAATAGGGCCCGTCAATCGCCTGTTCCGCGTAGGCGCGTTCGAACGTCGCCGCGCAGGCGCGCGCGACGGCGGAAGCCAGCGCCTTGCGCGCCGAGGCGATCGCGTCGGGGTCCACGTCGGTGGCGATTTCGCGCGCGACATCGGCGTCGCCCGGCAGTTGCAGCACCAGGGCCCTGTAGGCCGGCTCCAGACCCGTGTCCGCGGCGATTTCATCCATCAAGGCCGCGAGATCCGCGACATCCACCGAGGGCATGGCGGCTTTGCCCGCGCGCGTGCCGACGGTCAACAGCTCCATCGCGATCGTCTGAACGGCCTGCCACCGGTTGAAGGTGTCGCCGTCGTGCCGGGCGAGAAAGACCCGGTCGGCGTGCGGCAGGTCGTGGTTCAGCGTCACGGGAGCGGAGAAGCCGCGCAGCAGCGACGGCACGGGCCGCGCGCCCACGCCGGTGAAGCTCAGCCGCTGGGTCTTGTCGGTGAGCACGATGACGTCACCACGCACCTCGCCGCCGGAGACCGACTGCCACGCCAGATCGTGACCGTTGGGCCCGACGAGACCGAAACGGATCGGGATGGTCATGGGCAGCTTGGCATCCTGTCCCGGCGTCGGCGGGCAGGACTGCTCGATGTCGAGCGTGTAGGTGCCTGTCGCCTCGTCCCAGCGATCGCCGACCTTCAGCGCGGGCGTGCCGGCCTGATCGTACCAAAGCGAGAACTGCGATATGTCGATCCCCGCCGCGTCCCTGAAGCAGGCGAGGAAATCCTCAATGGTGGCCGCATCGCCGTCGTGCCGCTCGAAGTAGAGATCCATGCTCTTGCGGAAGTCGGCCTCGCCCAGCCACGTCTTGAGCATGCGCACCAGCTCGGCGCCCTTCTCGTAGACGGTCGCCGTGTAGAAATTATTGATCTGGTGGTAGATTTTCGGGCGTACCGGGTGCGCCAGCGGACCGGCGTCCTCGGGGAACTGGTGCGATTTCAACAACCGCACATCGGCGATCCGCTTGACCGGCGCCGAACGCTGGTCAGCGGAAAACTCCTGGTCGCGGAAAACGGTGAGGCCTTCCTTCAGGCAGAGCTGGAACCAGTCGCGGCAGGTGATGCGGTTGCCGGTCCAGTTGTGGAAATACTCGTGCGCGATGATGCCCTCGATATGGGCGTAGTCCTGATCGGTGGCGGTCTGCGGATTGGCGAGCACGTATTTGTCGTTGAAGATGTTGAGGCCCTTGTTCTCCATGGCCCCCATGTTGAAGTCCGACACCGCGACGATGACGAAGATGTCGAGATCGTACTCGCGGCCGAACGCCGTCTCGTCCCAGCGCATCGAGCGCTTGAGGGCGTCCATCGCGTAGTCGCAACGGTCCTCGTTGCCGTGCTCCACATAGATGCGCAGATCCACCGCGCGGCCGCTCATGGTGGTGAACGTGTCGGAAACACAGGCGAGATCGCCGGCCACCATGGCGAAGAGGTAGGCGGGCTTGGGAAAGGGATCGTGCCAGACGGCGAAATGCCGGTCCGTGCCATCGATGTCGCCGGACGACACCGGGTTGCCGTTGGCCAGCAGGACGGGCGCATCGGATTTGCGCGCCTCAAGCCGCGTGGTGTAGACGGCGAGAACGTCGGGCCGGTCATGGAAATATGTGATGCGGCGGAAGCCTTCCGCCTCGCACTGGGTGCAATAGGCGCCATTGGAGCGGAACAGCCCCATCAGCTTGGTGTTGGCTTCTGGATCGATCTGCGTGGTGACCTCCAGTGTGAAGCCGCCGGCCGGCGGCGCGTGCACCACCAGCTTGCCCGGCGTGGCTTCGAAGGCGTCGCCCGCAAGCGCTGCCCCGTTGAGGGACAGTCCCGTCAACGTCAATTCGTCGCCATCCAGGACAAGCGGCGTGCCGGGCGCCGTGCTCTCGCGCGGCGCAAAGCACGTGCGGGCGATCACGCGCGTGGCGTTTGCCGTCAGCCGGAAATCGAGATGAACCGTCTCGATGGCGTAGGCTGTGGGCAGATAGTCTTCCAGGCGAACGGGTTGGGCCGCATCGGGGCGCATGGTCAGCAGTTCCTGTATCCGGATCGCGAATCGGGCGAAGCGCGCCCGCGCAGTGTCTGTTATCGGGCGCGGCGATGCCAGTTCGAGATTGTGCGGCCTCCGCAGGACGCCGCATTGATCCGCGTCATGTGTCAGCCGGGCGGCCTGTCGGTGCCTGCCCGGCAATTCATTCCCAGCGGCAGGATTGGCCGGGGCTGGTTCCGCGCGACGGTGCGCGCGATGGCTTCCAACCATTGAAAGAAGGCCACAATCGGGTACGGCGCGGCTGGCGTGAATATTGCGATGTGATGTGCCAGCAGGCGCGTAATCCAGCCCGGAAGGACGATCACATGGCATTTTCCGATTCAATTTTCCAAACGGGAGATCTGGCGGCGATGGCGCGGCGCTTCAGCCTGCCGTCCTTCGGTCGCAGCGCGGCGCGCGAGCGTGACGAGAATCGCGGCTGGGGCGATTCCATGGCCGCCATCTTCGGCACACCGCCGGGCATGGACCGCAATCGTCGGCAGTCCGCGTTTTCAAGTTCGTTTCCGGCCACGTTCCCGGGCGCAGGGCTGCCTCTGCCGACGATGCTGTCGTTGCAGGAGACCGACGGCGGCTATGGGCGCGGGACAACCGACATGCCGTTTCCCGATGGCCGGGAGCAGGTGGAGGCGATGCGGACGCAGTTGAGCGCGCTCATCGACGAGAAGCGCGCGACCGTCGCCACATTGCTGGAAAGCGGCATCGCGCGCACCCGCGCCGACGTCGACGGCTGGAGCGCGCAGATGGAGGCGGCGACCGGTGACGCCAGGGCCGCGCTCAGCGTTCTGGTCGAAACTGGTACGGCGCGGCTGCAATCAATGACGGCCGACCGCGAGAGATTCCAGGCCCTGAGGTGACGCGTCGGAGGTCTTGCTAACCCGCGAGCCGCGCCAGATTGGCGAGATCGGCCACCATCGAGCTTTCGGGATCGGCGAGCGGAGCGATCACCGTGAAGTGGTTGGCGCCGTCCTCGATGCGCAGCTTGGTGCCGACACCACCGCGTCCCCAGATGTCGACGATGACCCGCGACTGGCGCAGGTATTCCGCCGATTCCTCGGACCCGACGCTGGCAATCAGTTTGGTGCCGTAGGGTGTGCCCATCGCCAGCGGTGACTGCGCGATGGCTTCCTTGAGATCCATGCGCAGGGCGGTGTTGATCGAGGTGCCAACGAGTGGCAGCAGATCGAACAGCCCGGAAATCGCCATGCCGGCAGGCGCCAGCCGCTTGGGCAGGTGCATCGCGCCCCAATCGGTCGTCAGCAGCGCCGCCACCAGATGGCCTCCGGCGGAATGGCCGCAGGCGACGACGGGCTTGCGATAATTCTCCCACAAATACCGGGCGAGATCGCGGATCTCGGCGACGATGTCGCCGATCCGGACCTGCGGGCACAGGTCGTAGGAGGGGATGCAGACGGTGAAGCCCTGCGCGTTCAGTCCGCGCGCCATGTGGCTGAAGTGCTTGCCGTCGAGCGCCTGCCAGTAGCCGCCGTGGATGAACACCACGATGGCGCGGGCGTCGTCCGCCGGCGTTTGCGGGTGGAACAGATCGTAGTGCAGGCGCGGCGCCAGGCCATAGGGGCGGTCGAACTCCGCCTTCGCGCTTTCGCGGTAGGCGGCGGCGTCCCGCGCCCAGCCTTCGATGATCGCCGGATGTTCCGGCACGCGTGCGCGATTGTTGTATTCGGCTTCGTAGTCGATCATCGGGGCTTTCCTTGCGCGGGCCGCCGTGGGCGTTTCTTCGAATCTTTCGGCGGCTCTGTCGCAGGATGCCTCATTTTGCCCGCGATGGGAAAAGGCGGATCGGGGAAAAGCCAAAGCGGCGGGGGCTGGCGGCCGGCAGGCGTCGGCAGAATGGGTTTGCCCGAGGCGGGTCCATGGGATAGCGACTGTGTCCATGAGCAACCGAGACGACAGCCCGCGCCCCGGGCGGCCCCCAGCATGCGCGATCCGCACCGCACGATCTGCGACGCGGCCGCCGCCCTGTTCGCGGAAAAGGGCTACGAGGGGACGTCGCTGCAGGACGTCGCCACCGTGGTCGGCGTGACCAAGGCCGGGCTCTACCACTATTTCCCGACCAAGCAGGAGCTGTTCGACTCCATCGTCCTCGGCGTGCTCCGTGACATGCTGGCCTCGGCGAAAGCCCGGGTTGCGACGGCGGACACAAACGCCGACAGGGTGGCGGCCTTCATGGGCGCGCACGCGGCCTATTTCGAGGCCAACCGCGATCACTACCGCGCCGCCTTCATCGGGCGCGGCGGCGATCTCTCGGTGTTCACGCCGCAGCAGATGGCGGCGCGGCGCGCCTATACCGACTATCTCACAAACCTTCTGGACGAGGGGCGAACCGCGGGCGCCTTCGCCTTCGAGGACGCGGCCATCGTGGCGCGCGGCATTCTCGGCATGCTGAACTGGATGACCCGCTGGTATCATCCCGACGGCCGCAAGACGGCGCAGGAGATCGCCGCGGACTACGCCGGGATTATCCTCAAGGGCATCGCCGCGGACTGAAGCGTCTTGCGGCCAGAGCGCGCCGGAAACAGCGTCTGACACGCATGCGGACGGATTGACATTTTCCGCTGCTGAGTTATTAACCGGCCAGACGGTAGATAATTATGCATCCGTTGGAAATGCGCCGCGAAACGCCGGCCATTTCCGGCGGGGGAGACACAGGCCACATGGGTGGCTAAATTCCCGCCCTGCGTACGGACCCCATGCGTGCAATCGGAGACCTCACATGACCGCGTCACCCACAGCCGGCAAATCCTCTCCCTCAGGCGGCGGCACCTTCGCCTGGGACGATCCGTTCCTGCTCAACGACCAGCTCACCGAAGACGAGCGGATGATCATGGAGACGGCGCGCGCCTACGCCCAGGAAAAGCTGCAGCCGCGGGTTCTCGAGGCCTATGCCAACGAGACCACCGACCGGGCCATCTTCAACGAGATGGGCGAGCTGGGCCTGCTGGGACTGACGCTGCCGGAAGCCTATGATTGCGCCGACGCCTCCTATGTCGCCTACGGGCTGGTGGCGCGCGAGATCGAGCGGGTGGATTCGGGCTACCGCTCGATGAACTCCGTGCAGTCGTCGCTGGTGATGTACCCGATCTACGCCTACGGCTCCGACGATCAGAAGAAGAAGTACCTGCCGAAGCTCGCCAGCGGCGAATACGTCGGCTGCTTCGGCCTGACCGAGCCTGACGCGGGCTCCGATCCCGGCGGCATGAAGACGCGCGCCATCAAGACCGAGGGCGGCTATGTGCTGCGCGGCTCCAAGATGTGGATTTCCAATTCGCCGATCGCCGACGTCTTCGTCGTCTGGGCCAAGTCGGAAGCCCACGACAACCAGATCCGCGGCTTCGTGCTGGAAAAGGGCATGAAGGGGCTGTCGGCGCCGAAGATCGGCGGCAAGCTGAGCTTGCGCGCCTCGATCACCGGCGAGATCGTCATGGACAACGTCGAGGTCGGCGAGGAGCACCTGCTGCCCAACGTCTCCGGCCTGAAGGGACCGTTCGGCTGCCTCAACCGCGCGCGCTACGGCATCTCCTGGGGCGCCATGGGCGCGGCCGAGGATTGCTGGCACCGGGCGCGGGCCTATGGTCTCGAGCGCAAGCAGTTCGGCCGCCCATTGGCCCAGACCCAGCTGTTCCAGAAGAAGCTCGCCGACATGCAGACCGAGATCGCGCTGGGGCTCCAGGGGTCCTTGCGCGTCGGCCGTCTGCTCGACGAGGGCAAGGCTGCGCCGGAGATGATCTCCATCGTCAAGCGCAACAACTGCGGCAAGGCGCTGGACGTGGCGCGCATGGCGCGCGACATGCACGGCGGCAACGGCATTTCCGAGGAATACCACGTGATGCGTCACGCGCAGAACCTGGAGACGGTCAACACCTACGAGGGCACGCACGACGTCCACGCCCTGATCCTGGGCCGCGCCCAGACCGGCCTGCAGGCATTTTTCTGAGGCGACGCTGACGGACGCGCGGGGGCTTTTCCTTGAGGGGGAAGCTCCCGTGCGCCAATGATTGACCATTGCTGTCCCTTCGCCAACGCCGGATCTCGCTCGTGACCCAGAACCCTGCCGCTTCCGCTCCCCTTCACGGCATCCGCGTGCTCGAACTTGCCCGCATTCTCGCAGGCCCCTGGATCGGCCAGACGCTGGCGGATCTCGGCGCCGACGTGATCAAGGTGGAGGCGCCGCAGGGCGACGACACCCGGACCTGGGGGCCGCCGTTCGTGGAAAACGAGACGGGTCCGGACGCCGCCGCCTACTATCACTCGTGCAACCGCGGCAAGCGCTCGGTGACGGTGGATTTCCGCACCGCGGACGGCCAGGCGATCGTGCGCGAACTGGTCCGGCGCGCGGACGTGCTGGTGGAGAATTTCAAGGTCGGCGGGCTTGAGAAATACGGCCTCGACTACGCCAGCCTGAAGGAGATCAACCCGCGCCTGGTCTATTGCTCGATCACCGGCTTCGGCCAGCAGGGGCCCTATGCGCATCGCGCGGGCTACGACTTCATCATCCAGGGCATGAGCGGGCTGATGGACGTGACCGGCGAGCCCGATGGCGAACCGCAGAAGGTGGGCGTGGCGGTGGCCGACATCGTCACCGGGCTTTACGGCACCATCGGCATCCTGGCGGCGTTACGCGAGCGCGAGGCGAGCGGCCAGGGCCAGCAGGTGGACATGGCGCTGATGGACAGCGTCACGGCGATCCAGGCCAATCAGGCGATGAACTATCTCGCCACCGGCACCGCGCCCAGGCGGCTCGGTAACGCGCATCCCAACATCGTGCCCTATCAGGTGTTTCCCAGTTCCGACGGGCATCTCATTGTCGCGGTGGGCAACGACGGCCAGTTCAAGCGCTTCTGCGAGGCACTCGAGCGTCCCGATCTGGCGGCCTTGCCGGAATTCGCCACCAACGCCGCCCGGGTGCGCAACCGCGACACGCTGATCGCGCTGCTGACGCCGCTCACGCGCGCGATGACCCGCGACGGCCTGCTTGAAAAGCTCGAAGCCGTCGGTGTGCCTGGCGGGCCGATCAACACGGTGGCCGACGTCTTCGCCGATCCCCAGGTGATCCATCGCGGGCTGAAGCTGGAACTGGCCAGCGGCACGGCGAAGGGCGGAACCGTGCCTTCCGTGCGCAATCCGATCCGCTTCTCGCGCTCACCGATGACCATGGACCGCGCCTCCCCGGGACTGGGCGAACACAGTGACGAGATTCTCGCGGAAATCGGCTGGCCGGCGCGGTGACGGCGGTTTGAAGCCGGGCTGCTCAGGACGATCGCCAGGCGGATGCGGGCTGGCGGCCTGTCGCGCGGCGTCACAGATCCCCCTTATTTTGCATGATGATTCCCGATACACATTGGAGTACGGAAACCGGAGGTTTCGATGACACGGACACTGTCGCAGCTCGTTTTGGTCACTCTCTTCGCGGTGCCACTCGCGGCGGCGCCCGCACTTGCCGCGCGTCCCGATGTCCGGCGCATGACCTGTGCCCAGGCCCATGACATGGTTCTGGACCGAGGCGCGGTGGTGATGACCACCGGCCGCTTCACCTACGAACGGTTTGTCTCCCACCAGCGCTATTGCGACAGATGGGAAACGGTCGTGCCGGCGCTTGCCGCGACGCGCGACAAGCCGCAATGTCTCGTCGGCTATATCTGCGAGGAGCCGCTGTTCCGCGGTTTCGGCGACTGACGCATGGATGAGCGCGGACCGCGCGGCTGAGACAAGAGGGGCGCATGGGCGACGGGCGCAGGCGGAGACTGCCGATTGCTTGGGTTGTGGGCGGCGCGTTCACGGCGCTTCTCGGCGTGTCCATTGCCGTCGTTGTGGGCCTGTCGATGCAGGCCAATTTCTCGAACACGTTTTCCCTGCTCAACGACAAGGCGGTGCTGATCGCAGACAGCCTCGAGTACCGGCTGCGCGCCAATCTCGATCCGGTGGCGGAAACCGTACAACGCCTCGGCGGGCTGCATGAGGCGGGCGCATTCGAGCTTGCCGACAAGGAGAGGGTGCTGTCGTTTCTGACCGGGGCGCTGGCGGCTCATCCGGGCATTACCGCGCTGCTGGTTCTCGATATGGACGACCGCGAGCTGTCCGCCGTGCGCACGAGCGACGGCTCCATCGAAGCCGAGGGATGGTATCCCGTGCCGGCGGAGCGGCGGCGTCAGTATCCCGTCGATGAGGTGCGCGCCGCCTCCGGCCCCACGTGGGGGCCGCTGGTTACCGTGCCCGAGGGGGTGTTTACCAACGTCACGGTGCCGCTGAAGCGCGCCGGAGAGATCATCGCCTATCTGACGGCGGCGACCTCCATCGACTTCCTGACCGACATCGTCACCGAACTGGATACCGGGCCGGAGATGTCCAACTTCATCCTTGCGCAAGGGGCGCAGGTGCTGGCGTTTTCAGATCTCGAGCCGCTGCGCCGGGCGTCGCCCGAAACCGAGATCCTTCTGCCGCTGCCGGTGGACCGCTTCGCCGACCCGGTATTGCGGGCGATGGCGCAGGCCCCGGTGCTGGAACGCTTCAGCCAGGCGCAGGCCGAAGGCGTCGATGTGCGGCATATCGAGGCGGGACGCGAGGACTACATCCTCATGTCGCGCGCGCTGCCGGGCTACGGTCCGCACGACTGGATCATCGGCGCCTATTTCCAGCGCGCCAGTCTCGGAGGCGAGGTCCGGCGGATGATGATCTCCGGCATCGCCGGCGTCGTGGCGCTGATCGTCGCAAGCGTGCTCGCCTTATGGCTGGCGCGGACGCTGTCGCGGCCGCTGACCCACATCGCGACCCAGTCGCGGCGGGTGGCGGCCATGGAGATCGATGACGTCCAGCCGCTGCCGCACAGCCGGATGGCGGAGATCGACCAGCTTGCGGTGGCCTTCAACGCCATGGTGTCGGGCTTGCGGGCGCTGAACACCTACGTGCCGGCGTCGCTGTTCCGCAAGCTGATGGGACTGGGCATGGCGGAGGCCGCGCGCTCGCGTGAGGCGGAACTGACCATGCTGTTCACCGATATCGCCGGCTTCACCACCCAGTCCGAGGCGATGAGCGCAAGCGAGGTGGCGCGGTTTCTCAACGGACATTTCGCGCTGTTGGTGCGCGCGGTGGAGGACGAGGACGGCACCGTCGACAAGTTCCTCGGTGACGGCATGCTGGCGTTCTGGGGCGCCCCGGACGAACGCGCCGATCATGCGGACGCCGCGGTACGCGCGGCCCGCGCGATCGTCAAGGCGCAGCACGCGGCCAATGTCGCGGCGCGCGCCGCGGGCGAAACGCTCACCCAGCTTCGCATCGGCATTCACACCGGCCGTGTGGTGGTCGGCAACATCGGCGCCTATGACCGGGTCGACTACACCATCGTCGGCGACGCGGTGAACGTCACCCAGCGGCTGCAGGATTTTGGCCGCATTGTCGGTCCGCATGACGAAACCGTTGTGCTGGCCAGCGGGGAGACCGTCTCGGCCCTCAATCTGAAGGTGCCGCGCGCCTCGATCGGCCAGCATCACCTGCGCGGTCGTGGCTCGGAAATCGACGTGTGGCGGCTTTTCTCCCGGGATATTCAAGGCGAAGGCTGACTCCACACCGCCGCGAGCGGGCCATTCACGGCATCAAACGAACGCTCGCGTGTTGCTCATGGGCGCCGCAAGGCCGTCGTCTCGGTGCTGGTTCGAGCCGGTTGGCGGGGCTTTGTTCGCCCCGCTCCGCCGGTCATGACGCAAATGGAGGGCCGCCGCCGTCACGGCTTGTCATATTCACAGAGGCAAGCGATGTTAAATCGATCTTGTTTCTACATCTGAATTTGCTTTTCGTGTCCGATGTGTCGCCTATAGTGGCTGGGATACTCTTCGGTTGGAGGCGCGCTTTGGATATCGTCACGCTCGACGATTTGACGGTGGAGTTCGATACCCCGGAAGGTCTGGTGCGCGCCGTCGACGGCGTGTCCCTGTCGATTCCCGCCAACCGGACCCTGGCGCTGGTGGGCGAATCCGGCTCGGGCAAGAGCGTGATCTCGCAGGCCATCATGGGGCTGCTGCCCGCCAATGCGCGGATCGCGTCCGGTCACATTCATTTTCGTGACACGGGGCCGCGATGCGCGGTCGGGACCGGGGCGGGTGTTGTGCCCGGGGCGCCGGCCGGCATGCCGACCGGTATGGATGTGGGCCGGGAGGTCGACATCGCCGCCTTGAAGCCCGACAGCGCCGCGATGCGCGCCATCCGCGGCGACCGCATCGCCATCATCTTTCAGGAGCCGATGACCTCCTTGTCGCCGCTGCACACGATCGGCGACCAGATCGGCGAGGCGATCGAACTGCACCGGGGACTGTCGCGGCGAGAGGCTGCCGAAATCACCCGCGACATGCTCAAGCTGGTTCAGTTCCCGCATCCCGAGCGGGCGCTGGACACCTTTCCGTTCGAGCTGTCCGGCGGGCTGCGCCAGCGCGCCATGATCGCCATGGCGCTGGTCTGCCGGCCGGCCTTGTTGATCGCCGACGAGCCGACAACCGCGCTCGATGTGACCATCCAGGCGGAAATTCTAAAACTCATCAAGGACCTGCAGGGCGAGCTTGGCATGTCCGTGCTGATGATCACCCATGATTTTGGCGTCGTCGCCAATGTGGCGGACGAAGTGGTGGTGATCTATCACGGCCGGATCATGGAATCGGGCTCGGCGGAAGATCTCTTCAACAAGCCCTCCCACCCCTATCTCAAGGCCCTGATGCGCGCCGTGCCGCGTTTCGACATGGCGCCCGGCGAGCGATTGGTGCCGATCCGGCCCGTGACCGCCAAGGTCGAGGCGCTGCATGCGCGCCGCCCCGCCAACTGGCGCGGCGAGCCGGGCACACCGCTGGTGCGGCTGGACAACGTTTCCAAGATCTATCAGTTGCGCAAGAGCGGCCTTTGGGGCGGCGAAGTGCGCACCATCAAGGCGATGGACGCCGTCAACCTGACGATCAGACGCGGCGAATGCCTGGGACTTGTGGGCGAAAGCGGCTCCGGAAAGACCACCACGGCCAAGGCAATCCTGCGCGCCATCGGCGTGGAAGGCGGCCGCATCGATTATTTCGTGAACGGCGAACCGAAGGATATGGCGACGCTGCAGGGCAAGGACCTGAAGGCCTTCCGCCGCCGGGTGCAACTGATCTTCCAGGATCCGTTCTCCTCGCTCAATCCGCGCATGACGGTCAACGATATCCTGATGGAGCCGCTGATCATCCATGGCATCGGCTCGTCGGCCGAACGCGCGCAGCGGGTGCGCGATCTGGTGGAACTGGTCGGTCTCGATCCGCGCTTCCTGCGTCGTTACCCGCATTCGTTCTCCGGAGGTCAGCGCCAGCGCATCGGTATCGCCCGGGCGCTCGCGCTGGAGCCGGAATTCGTGCTTTGCGATGAGCCGGT
This sequence comes from Breoghania sp. L-A4, assembly GCF_003432385.1. NCBI lineage: Bacteria > Pseudomonadati > Pseudomonadota > Alphaproteobacteria > Hyphomicrobiales > Stappiaceae > Breoghania > Breoghania sp. L-A4. Next base: position 1,703,862 of record NZ_CP031841.1, read on the forward strand.
CTCGGCGCTCGACGTGTCCGTTCAGGCGCAGATCCTCAACCTTCTCAAGGATCTGCAGAAGGAACTCGGGCTGACCTACCTGTTTGTCAGCCACAACCTGGCCGTCGTCGACTATATCGCCGACCGGGTGGCGGTGATGTGCAAGGGCCGGCTGGTGGAGCTGGGGCCGACGCATGAGGTGGTTGCCAGCCCGATCCATCCCTACACGCGCGCGCTGCTCAAGGCGGTGCCGGAGCCGAGCCTCGACGACCGGCTGGATCTGGAGGGCATTTCCGCGTCGATGATTTCCGATCCCGCGCAGTGGCGCGAGCCCTACAGGATCGTCGGCGACACGGCGCCGACGCTGGTGGAAATGGCGCCGGGGCATTTCGTCTGCGCGCCGGGACTTGCCAGCGCCACCGTCGATGCCGTGGGCCGCGAACATGCGTCCCAGCGGTTCTGGAATGAGAACACGGAGGGTGTGGCATGAGGCTCCTCACGGCCTTCGCCGGAATGGCGCTCGCCCTTTTAATGCTTGCGCAGTTTCCGGCGCGCGCGGAGATCATCACCGATCCCGCCCCGCTGCCGGTGCCGCGCCTGGCAGAGACCGAGACGCTGGGCCGCACGCACCCCAGCATCAAGCTGCCACCCGTCGCCGAACGGCTGCCGCTGGAGCCGCTGGTCGTCGATCTGGAGGCGAAGGGCCGCGAGCCGGGGCACCACGGCGGCGATCTGCGCACGCTGATCGGGCGGACCAAGGACGTGCGGCTGATCACCGTCTGGGGTTATGCAAGACTGATCGGCTACGACACGGACCTGACGCTGCACGCGGACATTCTCAAGTCCGTGGAGGTGGAGGAGGGACGCACCTTCACCCTGCGCCTGCGCCGCGGTCACAAGTGGTCGGACGGCGCGCCCTTCACGTCCGAGGATTTTCGCTACTGGTGGCAGGACATCGCCAACAACGAGCATCTGAGCCCGTCGGGCCCGCCGAAGTTCATGCTGGTCGAAGGCCGAAAGCCGGCCTTCGAGGTGATCGACGAGGTGACGGTGCGCTACAGCTGGCACGCGCCCAACCCGCTGTTCCTGCCATCGCTTGCCAAGGCGCTGCCGCCGTTCATCTACCGGCCGGCGCATTTCCTCAAGCGGTTCCACGAAAAATACGGCGACGCGGATGACATCGCCGAGATGGTCGCGCGCAAGAAGGTTCGCTTCTGGGCGTCGCTGCACAACGACCGCGACGAGATGTACCGCGCCAGCGACGCGGAGCTGCCGACGCTGCAACCCTGGATGGTGGCGCCGCACAACTCCAAGCAGCGCCAGGTGCTGATCCGCAATCCCTACTTTCACCGGGTGGATACCCAGGGGCAGCAACTGCCGTATATCGACCGCGTGGTGATGACGGTTGCCAACGCGCGGCTGATCGCCGCTAAGACCCAGGCCGGGGAGAGTGATCTGCAGGCGCGCAACCTGGCGTTTTCCGACATCACGGTGCTCAAGCGCGGCGAGGAGGAAAGCGGCTACACCACGCGGCTGTGGCCGATCGCCAAGGGCGCGCACATCGCGCTGCTGCCCAATCTCACGGTGCGCGACCCGATCTGGCGCACCCTGATGCGGCGGCCGCGGTTCCGTCACGCGCTCTCGCTGGGCATCGACCGGCGGATGATCAACCGCGTGCTGTATTTCGGTCTGGCGGCGGAGAGCAACGATACGGTGCTGCCGCAAAGCCCGCTGTATGAGCCCTATTACCGCGAGGCCTGGACGCAATTCGATACAGTGCTCGCCAACACGCTGCTGGATGAACTGGGCCTGACCAAAAGGCGCGGCGACGGCATCCGGCTGCTTCCCGATGGCCGGCCACTGGAGATCATCGTCGAGACGGCGGGCGAGAGCCAGGAGCAGCTCGACGTGCTGGAGCTGGTTGCCGAGACATGGCGCGAGATCGGCATCGCGCTGTTCCCCAAACCCTCGCAACGTGAGGTGATGCGCGACCGGGCTTTGTCCGGCGCGCTGGTCATGTCGGTGTGGTACGGGCTGGAAAACGGTATCCCGACGGCGGACATGCCGCCAGATGACCTGGCGCCGGTGACGGGCGAGGCGCTGGTCTGGCCGGCCTGGGGCGACTATGTGGAAAGCGGCGGCCAGTCGGGCGAAGCGGTGGACTACCCGCCGGCCAAGCGGCTCCTGACGCTCTACAACGCCTGGCTGGGCTCCGACACCCATGACAAGCGCCGCATGATCTGGGAGGAGATGCTGCGCATTCATGCCGACGAAACCTTCCGTATCGGTCTGATCGCCGCCGTGCGTCAGCCGGTGGTGGTGTCCGACAAGCTGCGCAATGTGCCCGAGGAGGGCATCTACGGCTGGGACCCGGGGGCGCATTTCGGCATCCACCGGATGGATGAATTCTGGTTTGACGAGGGCACCGGCACCGCGAGCCTGAAGGACGGCGCGCGCGGGCCGGAAACGACAGTCTCGGCCCTGCAACGGACACCCGCAGCGGACATGGGAGAACGGCGCTGATGCTCGCCTATGTGTTTCGCCGCATCCTGGTGATGATCCCCACGCTGCTGGTCATTTCCTTCCTGACGTTCCTGATCATCGAGCTGCCGCCCGGCGACTTCCTGTCGAACCAGATTTCGCAGCTGCGCGCGCAGGGCGAGGAATCGGCCATCGCCAAGGTGGAGTTCCTGCGCAGCGAGTTCGCGCTCGACCGGCCGTTCTTCGAGCGCTACCTGATCTGGCTCGGCGCCTGGTCGGGGCCGCACGGATTTGACGGGATGCTGCAGGGCAACTGGGGCTGGTCGTTCGAGTACAACCAGCCGGTCTCGGAGGTCGTGGGGCCGGCGTTGCCGCTCACCGTGGTGCTCAACATGGTGACGATCCTCTTCGTCTATGTGGTGTCCTTCCCGATCGGCATCTATTCCGCCACCCGCCAGTACAGTTGGGGCGATTATGGCTTCACGCTGCTGGGCTACATCGGACTGGCGACGCCGAATTTCCTGCTCGGGCTGATCCTGCTGTATCTGGCCAACCGCTGGTTCGGGCTGGCAATCGGCGGGCTGATGGATCCGCAATTCATCGGCCAGGCGTGGAGCATGCCCAAGGTGATGTCGGTGCTGGGGCACCTGATCGTGCCGACCATCGTCATCGGCACGGCCGGAACGGCGGCGATGATCCGCCGGCTGCGCGCCAACCTGCTCGACGAGCTGCACAAGCAATATGTGGTCACCGCGCGCGCCAAGGGGCTGTCCGAGAACCGCCTGCTGGTCAAATATCCGCTGCGCATGGCGCTCAATCCGTTCATTGCCGACATCGGCAACCTGATCCCCTCGCTGGTGTCCTCCTCGGTGATCGTCTCCGTGGTGCTTAACCTGCCCACCGTCGGCCCGGTGCTGCTTGACGCGCTGCAGAGCCAGGATCAGTTCCTGGCCGGCTTCATCCTGCTGTTCGTGGCGGTGCTGACGCTGGTCGGCATGCTGATTTCCGACCTGCTGCTGGCGGTGCTCGACCCGCGCATCCGTCTCGGCGGGGGGTGTCCGCATGAGCGATCCGACGGTCGACACTTCCGCGCAGGGCGCGCGGCCGGGTCCGCCCCACTATGTCAATCCCGCGCCCTTCGACCCGCTCGAGCGCGAACAGCTGACGCGCGAGCAGGAACGCTACTTCCAGTCCTCGCAATGGCGCATCATGTGGCTGAAGTTCAAGCGCCACAAGATCGCCGTATGGTCGGCGGTGCTGCTGGCGCTGTTCTATCTCTGCGTGCCGTTTGCCGAGGTGATCGCGCCCTATACCGCCAGCCAGCGCGACAACGAGCATCTCTACGCGCCGCCGCAGGGCGTGCATCTGTTTCTCGACGACTGGACGTTCGTCGGCCCCTTCGTCTATGGCACGGAGGCGAGCGTCAATTTCGAGGAGCTGAAGTGGGACTACGCGGTCCTCAAGGACCAGGTTCAGCCCATCCGCTTCTTCTGCAACGGCGAGCCCTATCAGTTCTGGGGGCTGTTCGAGGCGCGATTCCATCTGATGTGCGCGGCGCAAGGCGGCACGCTCTATCTGCTCGGCACCGACCGGCTGGGGCGCGACATGTTCTCCGGCATCGTCTACGGCGCGCGGCTGTCGCTGACCGTCGGCATCATCGGCGTGGCCATCGCCATGGTGTTGGGCGTGACGCTGGGCGGCATCGCGGGTTATTTCGGCGGCTTCGCGGACAGTCTCATCCAGCGGGTCATCGAGATCCTGCGCGCGCTGCCCGAACTGCCGCTGTGGATGGCGCTGTCGGCCGCGCTGCCGGTCACATGGAGCCCGATCTGGATCTATTTCGGCATCACGGTGATCCTCGGGCTGCTCGACTGGCCGGGGCTGGCGCGCGCGGTGCGCTCCAAGCTGCTGTCGCTGCGCGAGGAGGATTACGCCAAGGCCGCGGTGCTGATGGGCGCCAAGCCCTCGCGCATCATCGGCCGTCACCTGCTGCCCGGCTTCACCAGCCACTTGATCGCCAGCGCCACACTGTCTATCCCTCGATGATCCTCGGCGAGACGGCGCTGTCGTTCCTCGACCTGGGGCTGCGGCGGCCGGCGGTCAGTTGGGGCGTGCTGCTCAACGAGGCGCAGAACATCACGGTGGTCACCATTTATCCATGGCTGATGGCGCCGGTGATCCCGGTGGTCCTGGTGGTGCTGGCCTTCAATTTCCTGGGCGACGGTCTGCGCGACGCGGCCGATCCCTACAAGTAGCGACAAGGACCTGCACGGGCATGGCGAAGAACGCGAGCACGGCTGCCGAATGGGACGCGGAATACCGGAAGGGCCGCTGGGACTTCCTCGGCTCGCTGACCGAGAGCGGCCGCTCGGGCATTCTCGCAAGCTGGCTGGCGGAAACCGGAACGCACACCAGCATTCTCGATGTCGGCTGCGGCGAGGGCGTGTTCTACCGCCACATCGCGCCGCTCAAGCCCGAGCATTACGTCGGCATCGACCTGTCGCCGGAATCCTTCACGAAATCCGGCATCGATCCCGCGCCGGGCCGCTTCGAGGCGGCCGACCTGCACACGTTTGAGCCGCAGCCGGGCGAGACGTTTTCCGCGGTGGTGTTCAACGAGGTGCTGCATTTCTGCGAGGACCCGGCGGCGCAGTTCGAGCGCTACAAGGCGTTCTTGCGTCCCGGCGGCGTGATCGCCGTCTCCATGTATGCCCCCAACCGCCCCGACAGCGGCGCCAACAGGATCATCAAGCGCCTCTGGGACGCCACCGACGGCGCCGACTGGGAGGTTTTGGACGATCTCTCGCTGACCAGCGGCGCCAAGAACGTGACATGGAAGCTCAGGCTGGTGCGGCCGGTTTGAAAGGGGGGCGAAAGCTGGCGACGCACGCAACCGCGCGTCTCGCATGCTACGAGCTAATGGCCTGGAGGATCGCCTGCCAGTTTTGCTGGCCGCCAAGGACGCGCAGGACCATGACATGGTCGTCGTCAACAGTGTAGATTATCATATGGCTTTTGTGACTGTGGATGCGCACCGGAGGATCGAATTCCGTCCTCTCGCGCGCCATCTCGGGTGTCGCGGCCAGCGTCTCGAAGGATCGCGCCAGTTCGTCGATGTAGGTGTCCGCCTGATCGAGCGACCATGTCTCCGCAGTGTAGCGCCAGATGTCGTCGAGATCGCCGAGAGCTTTCGGGCCAGCCGGTATTGCATTGGCTTACCGGACGACATGCCGATCGCGCATTCTCAGCTTGAAGGCGCTCGCATCGAACGGTTGCGGGTCCCCACTTTCGACGCCTTCGGTTATTGCTGCCTGAAGGATGCCGATCGCATGATGCCGCTCCTGGTCCTTGCGGATCAGATCACGCACGTAGTCGCTGGCGTTGCTGTATCGGCCGCGGACTGTCTGATCTTCCACCCACGCCTTCATCGCGTCGGGCAGGGAGACGTTCATCGTTGCCATGGACTGCGCTCCTTTCGGGGATCACGATACAACGGAATGACAAATGATGTCAGGCGCTATGGCAAATATTGCCATAGCGCGCTTGCCGCTTGCCGGATCTTTGACGCTCAACCGTTCTCGCTGTCGAGAAGCACCTGAACCTTTTCCAGCAACTCCGACCGGTGGTAGGGCTTGTTCAGCAAGGTCGTACCGTCGGCCATCTTGTTCTTGTCGATGACGACGTTCTCCGCATAGCCGGTGGCATAGAGCACCTTGATCGCCGGGTTCAGGCGGAGTGCTTCCTCGGCAATGGCAACGCCGTTCATGCCGCCTGGAAGGACGACGTCGGTGAACAGCAGATCGACCGGTCGATCGCTCTTGAGGATCTCGATGGCCGCCTCGCCATCCTCCGCCTCGACAACCTCGTAGCCGCCCTCGGTTCTCAGAATGCGGACGGGGATCTCCCGGACGTTGGGGTCGTCCTCGACGACGAGGATGCGCGCGGACGTACGGGTGACCTCAGGCGGCTCCACGCCGTCCACCTCATCGGTCGCGGATTTTTGGGCGCGCGGCAGATAGAGTGTGACGGTTGTGCCCTGATCGACTTCGCTCGAGATCGTGATATGGCCACCGGACTGCCGGATCAGGCCGTAGACCATGCTCAGGCCGAGGCCGCTGCCTTCACCCACGTCCCGGGTGGTGTAGAAGGGCTCAAACGCATGCTCCATGACCTCCCGGGTCATGCCGTGACCGGTGTCGCTGACCGATAGTCTGACGTAGTCTCCCGGTGTCACGTCCTCGTGCTGACTGGTGTAGGCCTTGTCGAGCGTCGTGTTGACCGCTTCGATGGTCAAGGTTCCGCCGTCCGGCATGGCGCTGCGCGCGTTGATCGCGAGATTGAGAAGAGCGTGGTCGAGCTGTGGCCCGTCGACCCATGCGCGCCAGAGGTCGTCGGCAGCCTTGAAGTTGTAGACGATCGTCTCCCCAAGCGTCAGGCGAAGCATGTCCTCGAGCTGGCCGATCAGCGCTTCGACGTCTGTGCTCCGTGGAAACAGGGTTTGCTGGCAGGAGAAGGCGAGCAGCCGCTGGGTGAGCGAGGCGGCGCGGTCAATGGTTTGCTTGAGCTTCTCGATCCTGTCCCGCGCCAGGCGGTCCTCACGCATGTCGGACTCGATGATCTCCGCATTGCCAAGCATCACCGACAGCATGTTGTTGAAATCGTGCGCAATGCCACCCGTGAGCTGACCGATCGCTTCCATCTTCTGAGCCTGGCGAAGCTGTTCCTCGGAGCGCTTTTGGTCGGTCAGGTCCTGCACCAGGGACGCCACGCCGATGGTATGGTTATTCCGGTCAACGATGGGCGTGTTGTACCAAACACAGAATATGGTCTTCCCATCTTTCGTGATATTCGCGTTCGCGCTTCGGCTTCCCTCCTGGTTTTCCAACAAGACGCCGTAGTAATTCTTGATGTCGTCCCGGATCTCGGCAGGCACAATCAAGTCACTGGCGCGCCGGCCAATGGCCTCTTCGGCGGTGTACCCAAATATCCTTTCCGCTGATTTGTTCCATTCGGTGCAGCAGAAGTCGCGGTCCCATGAGATGGCGGCCAGGGGCGTGTTCTGAATGTGAAGGGCGCGTCTCGCCTCGCTCTCCGTCAGCGCGTTTTCGGTTTCAATGCGATCGTCCAGATCCTTGAGCAGCATTCCAAGGATTGCGGTGGCGGGCGCGAACGTGAGGACGTACGGAACCGCCAGATGTTCCATGACGCGTTGGGCAATCTCCGCAGGCAGTTGCGTGAACAGAAGGACCGTTGCGATGTGCACGATCAGCCCGAAGACCAGAAGCTGAACGATTCCGACCTTGACCAGACCCTTCCTGTGGAGGTGCCGATAAGCAAGGCCGAGCGAGACGCATATGATGACGGTGCCGACGCCCACGTAGACGCCGCTGCCGCCAAGCCAAATACGGTATCCGGCCGCAATAAGCGATGCGATGACGCCGACGATCGGGCCGCCGAACAGTCCCGACATGCTGATGACGACGGAGCGGGCGTCAAAAATCACTCCGGGGGTCATTTCGATGGGCAGCATCATCCCGATGATGCAAATGCCCCCGAACAACACGCCGGACAAGATTTTCTGACTGGTTTCGCCCAGCCGCCTCAAATGGAGAACGAGATTCTGCAACTGACTCAGAGCGAGGAGAAGGGCTACGCCTTTTATGAGCTCGAGAATCATGATCCTGGGCACGCCGGATTGTTGGGCATCAAGGGGATTAAAGCACAGATAAATGTGTCAACCGCGTATAGTGGTATCTGCTTTGGTATACTACCTACGTATTTCCCCAGCGTCCGCAAACGCAGCCTTTTGGCCGTCTGGCGCCAAGTTCCCGCCAAGGCGCACGGGCATGGCGAACACGACGCTTTCCTCTTCATCCGCTGGCAAAGCCCGCCCAGGAGCGTTCCGGGGCGGGCCTTGTTGTCATCCGTTTCGCGCTGTCTATTTTGCGACCTTGGAGATCTCGCCGGAGGCGAGTTTGCCCTGGTAGTCCTTCAGCAGCGCCTTCACCTTCGGCATCAGCATGTACAGCCCGATGATGTTGGCGATGCCCATGGCGAAGATCATCGCGTCCGAGAAGTCGATGACGGGGCCGAGGCTGAGCGACGAGCCGATGACCACGAAGACGCAGAAGATGGACTTGAAGATCAGCTCCTTGGTCTTCCCCTCGCCGAACATGTAGGTCCAGGCCTTCAGGCCGTAGTAGGACCAGGAGATCATGGTCGAGAAGGCGAACAGCACGGCGGCGATCGCCAGCAGGTAGCCGAAGCCGGAGAAGCTGGACTCGAAGGCCCGCGATGTCAGGGCGATGCCGGTGACGCCGTCGCCGGCGACCCAGGAGCCGGTGACGATGATCACCAGCGAGGTCATGGTGCAGATCACCACGGTGTCGATGAAGGGCTCCAGCAACGCCACGTAGCCCTCGGTGACCGGGTGGGTCGTCTGCACCGCCGAGTGGGCGATGGAGGCGGAACCGATGCCGGCCTCATTGGAGAATGCCGCGCGCTTGAAGCCCTGGATCAGGGCGCCGACGATGCCGCCGGCGACCGCTGTCGGTGCGAAGGCGCCGGTGAAGATCGAGGAAACCGCTTCGGGAATGGCGCTGAAGTTCATCGCGATGATGATCAGCGAGGAGCCGACATAGAGGATCGCCATGCCCGGAACGATCTTTTCCGTGACCCGTGCAATCGACTTGATGCCGCCGATGATCACGAAGCCGACGATGGCGGCCATGATCAGGCCGAACAGCCAGCCCTTGCCTTCGAAGAAGGGAATGATCGAGGAGATCTGGGCGAACGACTGGTTGGCCTGGAACATGTTGCCGCCGCCGAGCGCGCCGCCGATGCAGCAGATCGAGAAGAAGATCGCGAGGAACTTGCCCAGTGCTGCCTTGCCGTCCTCGGAAAGGCCCTTGGACAGATAATACATCGGTCCGCCGGACACGGTGCCGTCGGTGTATTCATTGCGGTATTTCACGCCCAATATGCATTCGGTGAATTTCGACGCCATGCCGAGCAGGCCGGCGAGGATCATCCAGAAGGTGGCGCCCGGACCGCCGAGATAGACCGCGACGCCGACGCCGGCGATGTTGCCCAGGCCCACGGTGCCCGAAAGCGCGGTGGCCAGCGCCTGGAACGGCGTCACCTCACCGGCGTCCTTGGGGTCGAAATAGTCGCCGCGCACCAGCTCGATCGAGTGCTTGAAACCGCGAAACTGGATAAATCCGAAATAGACCGTGAAGACGGCGGCGGCGACAACCAGCCAGCCGACGATCAGCGGAAACTGGGTGCCGAAGACCGGCACCGAATAGAACACGAGGCTGACAATCGGATTGACGATCGGGGCGACGGCGTCGCTGATCGCCTGGTCAATGCTGGATTGCGCGTGCGCGAATTGGGTCGTCAGGAGCAGGCTCAAGGCCGCTGTGAGGATGCGTACGGACATTATTGTCCCCCTGGATACGGATTATTGAAAATCGATCATCAAATGGAGCGTCGCCGCCCTAGGGCACGATCGTTACCGGGACGGGCGAACTCTGCATCAGGTTGATGGCCATGCTGCCGAGAATCCGGTTCGCCAGGGCGGACGCCCCCTTGCGCCCGACGACAATCTGGGACGCGCCGGTGCTCTTGGCGATCTTGCACAACAGATCGGCGGTGTCGCCGTGCCGGGCCTCGCTGGTGACCGCCTGTCCGGCCTTGGCCAGCGCGTCGACGGTGGGCTGCAGCAGCTCCTGCGCGCGCGACAGCTCCTGCTCGCGCCGCATGTGCCGCTCCGCGAGTTCTTCGGGGAGTGGAAACTGTAGGGCGACCATTCCAGCACATGCACGAGGTGCAGGGCGGAGCCACTGCGATCCGCGAGGGCCTTCGCGAAGTCCACTGCCCGTTTCGATGCGTCCGAGCCGTCGAAGCCGACGACGATGGTATCGGTCATTGCAGTCCTCCTGAGTGCGCCGTCGTTTCGCAGGCAGATGGAAGGATAGTCTCGCGAGCTTCAAGTGACGCGGATGCAATTTGCGCGAAAGAACGGATATCAGATCAAAATTGATCCTTCCGTTGAGCAGCATAGGGGCAAAGTCCGCTTGCCGGCTCAGAGATACGTATAAATTCGTGAAAATCGTTACGTCAGGGCGTGACGTTGTGGAAAACCGGCTTCATGTCCCGTTGCGTAAGCGCGGTGGACAGGGCAATGCAGTCCCGGATTTATGAAACCGGAGGGCTCGAGTCCCGCGCGGCGCAGAGGATCGCAGGATGTTTGCTTTGGGAGTTGGCGTGGGCGCTGGTCAGGATGCCCGGGCCGACGTTATGGAGATCGCCGGCCTGACGGGACATGCGTGAGCGCCCGTCGACATGGACGCCGGATCGCTCGTGGCGGAATATTGGGGTAGGGCGGCCGGGACGCCCTTTATGGGCTAGCCGACCTTGCCGATTTCGGCGAGGAAGCTGTTCATCTCCTCGCGCAGGGTCTGCAGGCTGCGTTCCTGACGCGACAGCGCGCTGGCTGAGTCCAGGACGCGGGCGGAGACTTCACTGGTCTCGCTGGTGGCCATCTGCACGGACATGATGCCGGAGCTGACGTTGCGGGTGCCCTTGGCGGCGACCTCCACATTCTGGGCGATTTCGCTGGTGGCCGCGCTCTGCTGCTCGACCGCCGAGGCGATGGCCGCGGAGATGTCGCTCACCTGCTCGATGGTCGTGCTGATCTGCGCGTTGGCCTCCACGGCCTTGGTCGTGGCGCGCTGCAGACCCTCGACCTGGGCGGCAATATCCTCGGTCGCGGTGGCGGTCTGCCCCGCGAGGCTTTTCACCTCCTGCGCCACGATGGCGAAGCCCCGGCCCATCTCGCCCGCGCGCGCCGCCTCGATGGTGGCGTTGAGCGCCAGCAGGTTGGTCTGCGCCGCGATGGCGTTGATGAGATTGACCACCTCGCCGATCTTCTGGGAGGCGCCCGACAGGCTCTCGATGTCCTGGCTCATGTCGCGTGACTGCGCCACGGCCCCGGTGGCGATCTCCGCCGACTGGCGCACCTGCCGGTTGATCTCGCCGATCGAGCCGGTGAGTTCCTCGGTGGCGGAGGCGACGTTCTGCATGTTGGCGGATGCCTCTTCCGCGCCGGAAGCGACGATCAGCGACTGTTCGTTGGCGGTGTTCGACGCCTTGGTGACGCTGTCGGATGCCGACTGCAGGGTGACGACGGCGGTGGAGACGTTTTCCACGATGTCGCCCATCTGCGTCTCGAAGGTCTCGGCCATGTGGCGGAAGCCGTCTTGCTTGGTCTTGATGGAGAGCGTCGCCGTGTTGATGCTGCGCGCCGCATCGCCGAAGCTGCCGACCATGCCTTTTTCGGAGATCAGGCGGAAATACTGGTTGCGGCTGACGTAGTCGAGACAGGCTTTCGACTCGCGCAGGTAGGCGTCGGTGCGGTCGATCATCAGGTTGATCGCGTGCATCAGCTCGCCCATCTCCCCGGTTTCGCGGATGTCGATGATGCGTTTTTCGAAGTCGCCGGCAGCCACCGCGTTGCAGACGTCGATGGCTTTGCGGATCGCGGCTTTGTTGCTTCTGAACGCCATGGTTTTCAACTCAGGTTTGGATGCCGGCGGAACCGGTCGTGTTCACAATATCGGGGCTACCGCGCCGGACGGCCGGTTGCGCCGTCAAGCGGCGAGGGTCGCGACGAATTCGTCGTAGGCCAAACCCTTTTCCGCCAGCAGGTCGGCGATGGCGCGTTCGGAGGCCGCCAGACCGTCCTTGCGGCTGGCGGGCGCGTCCTCGATCGCCTTCAACTGGCGGTACAGCGGAATGATCTGGCTCTCAAGAATCGCGCGATCGGGCACCCGGCGGTTCGAGTGATAGCTGACGATGCGGCCCTGCGCGTCGAAACTGGGGGTTACATGCGCGTAAACCCAGTAGTGATCGCCGCCCTTGGTGCGGTTGACGACGTAGGCGTAAATCTCGTGTCCCGCCTGGACCGTATCCCACAGGGTCTTGAAGATGCAGCGCGGCATGTCGGGGTGCCGGATGATGCTGTGAGGCTCGCCCAGAACCTCGGCTTCCCTGAAGTCGGCGATCTTGAGAAAAACCTGATTGGCGTAGGTGATCCGGCCCTTGAGATCGGTCTTGCTGACGATGATGTCGTTGTCATCGAAGAATCGTTCAACGCCTGTGAGAGGCACGTCGCGCATGGCGTTTCACCTGGTTTTCCGGGCGTCCAAGGGACGGTCGGGCAGCCTGTCGCGGGCGGCCCGTCTGTTTCGGATGCATAAAGGGTATGGCGAACTTCGGCGCGTTTCGTTAATTCGAGATGAACGCGGGCATCCGGTAAAACAATCATTTGAGGACCGTGGGCGGACGCGGGGTAACCTGACCTATCTGTTTTTGTCTCGATATTTTTTACAGGGGCCTGCGCGCGCAAGATCCGTCGCGCCGGCCCCCGATTCAGCCATGTTACACGGCAAAAAGATCGCGGATCGGCGGCCACTGCGCGCCCGGGTGGGCGGCGGCGATGGCGAAGGTCTCCTCGAGAAAGCGGAAGCTGTCGTCTTCCATCGCCAGATGGTGGCTGAGGATGCCGATCGGCTCACTGGGTGCGTTGCGCCGCCGGGTCATCTGCAGGTCGAAACGCATGGCGGCCGCGGGCCAGCCGATGAAGCGGCGGCCCTTCTTCCACTTGATCATGTCGATATGGGTCTGCAGCCGGTGCGGGTCGGGCGCATGGAACCAGGTGAAGCTGGAAATTCCCTTCAACCCGATGGCCTGCGCGCCGCGGGCGATCTCCGGAGACAGTCTGTTCCAGGGCGGCACGAAGGCGGGAATGAAGGCCTCGCCGAACAGCGCTTCCAGTCGCGCCTTGCCGCGGCGCAACTCGTCGATCGCTTCCGCGGGGTTCCGGCGGGAGCCGAATTCGGCCGCCTTTTCCCCCAGATCCTTGCGCTGGTGGTTCTTGTGCCGCCAGCCGTGCAGCAGCACCTTGGCGTAAGGCTCCTCGCGCAACCGGTCGGCCAGTGCCTCGGTCGCCGGCTCCGGGATCACAGCGAGGCCGACTTCAACCTTGTATGTGTTGGCGATGGAGAGCAGCCGGTCGAGCGCCGGGGACGGCTCGATGGCGTCATCGTCGCGCCACCAGAAGCGCGCGGATTTGCCGCGCTCTGCGAACCAGTCGAGATGCGCGGTGAGGGCCGCGCGGAAGATGTGCAGCTCCCGTGTGCTCATCGGCTTTCCTCCCATGCGCGCAGCAGCAGCTCCGCGCTTGTCTCCGCGCCGCGCATCTGCGCTTCGTGCCCCACCCGCTCGCGTCCGCGCGGCAAGGCCATGGCCGCGTCGACAGCCTGCGCGAGCGCCTCGGGCGTCAGCGTCTTCTCGTCGGCGATGGTTGCCAGGCCGCGGCCCGCCAGCGCCTGGGCGCGGTGACTCTGCTCCGTTTCGAGCACTTGCGCGAAGGGGATGAACACGGCGGGGACTTCCGCCGCCAGCACGTCGAGCACCGTGTTGTAGCCGGCCTGGCTGACCGACAGCCGCGCGCGTTTGAGAAGGCCCGGGAAGTCCGGCCGCGCGCGTTCCGCGATCACGCCTTGGGGCAGCGTCGCGCGCAGGGCCGTGAAGCGCTCTTCGGGCACGTCATGACCGACAAGCAGCCGCCACGTGAGATCGTTCGCGGCGCGGCTGACGGCCCGCGCATGCACGGCCGTATCCAGCAGATGCGTGCCCACCGCGCCGCCGCCGCAGGACACGATCACCTCGTTGTCGCCCTCGCCGGACGGTGGCTCCGCGCGTGTTCCGGTGTGCACGAAGCCGGTGTATCGCAGCAGGTGCGCGACGCGGTCGGTGAAGGGAAAGCTGTCCTCCAGCCGCACATAGTCGGGATCGGAATGCACCAGCACCAGATCGTAGAAGCGGTTGGCGATCTCCGCCATTGTCTCTTCCTTGCGCGGATCGGGCTTGCGCACGAGGATGTCGCGGATGGAGGAGGCGATCAGCGGCGGCGTGGCGCGGGCGCGCGCAGCCTGCAGCAACGGCAGCATCTCGAAGGCGAATTTGCGCCGGCCAAACGGATAGGTTTCGCTCAGCAGGATATCCGGGCGCACGTCATTGAATGCCTTCAGCAGCAAGTCGCGCCGATTGTCCCGCCAGGCGTCGTCGATGGGCGCGTCGGTCTCGTCGAGAAATTCCTTGAAATGGGCGTCGCGTGCGCGCACGGGCGGCAGGCAGACGACGTCGAGCCCGCGTGCGTCGAGCGTCGGCGGCACGGTGTTGCCGCAGACCATCGTCACCGGGACGCCGAGATCCACCAGTGCCCGGCCGATGGCGGCGGCGCGCACCACGTGGCCGGTTCCGAGCAGATGCTGGACATGGATGAGCGCTGTGGGGGCTGTCACGTGCGGGGGATCCGTTGGTTGCGGCGTGCGGCGTGTCTGGCGGCGGCGGATTGCAGGAAGGCGTCGAGTTGCGGCACGGCGGCGGCGATATCATGGCGGTCGCGCACATGGGCGCGCGCCGCCTGGCCCATGGCCTCGAGTGTATCCGCGCCGTTGATCGCCTGCCGCAAGGCGCGCGCGAAGGCGTCCGTGTCCTCGACCGGCACCAGCCAGCCGGTCTCGCCGTCGCGCATGATATCGGGCACGCCTCCGGTGCTGCCGGCGATCACCGGCAGGCCGGCAGCCTGGGCCTCGAGAAACACAAGGCCAAAGGCCTCGCGGATCGCCGGCCAGACAAACAGATCGGCCTGCGCATAGGGGCGCGGCATGTCTTCCGGCGCCAGCCGTCCGAGCCAGGTGATTCGGGATGCGGGAAAGAGCGCAAGAACCGCGTCGCGCATCGAGCCGTCGCCGACCAGCGTCAGATGCCAGTCGAGATCCGCCACCTGCGCGAGCGCCTCGGCCAGCAATCGGTGCGAGCGCATCTTGTCGCCCTCGCGCATCATCGCAACCGTGAGGAGCCGCACCGGCGCGCCGGCCGGGCGGGGCTGTTTGGGTTGAGCGAAGGGGCTGGCGTCGATAAACGGCGGCAGGATGCGCAGGGCGCCGGCCGGCACGATGGGCTCCAGCCCTTCCGCATCCGCGGCGTGCATGGCGGCGACGGCATCAGCGCGGACGAGTGCCGCGTCGGCCGCGGCGAAACCGTGTTGCCACGGTCCGCTCTTGCGTTTCATCGCGCGGCTCGCCTCGATCACCGCAAAGGGGATGTCGAGCGCGTCGGCGACGGCGGGACCGACCCAGTCCGGCGCCTTGTGATACAGATGATAGGTCAGCCAGGCATCCGGGCACGGGGCCGTGCCGCTTTGAAACGCCTCGACCAGCCGGTCCGCTTCCGCAAGTGCGGCGCGTTCGAGATCCTGTTGTCGTTCGATGCCGCCATCCCGGCACCAGCTTCGGAAGCGGCTTGGCTGGACAACCGCGCGGCCGCCGCGTTCCAGCGCCTGCACGATCAGCCGGCCCACCTGGCGGTCGCCGGAGGGCACAGGGTCGTCAAGCGGCTTCATCGGCGCGTAGACCGCAACGGTCTCTATCCCCAAAACGCTGGTCACGCGGCGGCGGTCTCCACAAGCGGACGAAAGCGCTCGGCCAGACGGGCTATGCCGGGCTGGGAGGAGAATTTCGCGCGCACGTGTTCGGCGGCGCGGGTGCCCAGACGGGCGCGCAGGGCGGGATCCTCGATCAGCCGGGCGAGCGCCTGCGCCAGTTCCGAAGAATCGTCCGGGGCGACCAGCACGCCGGTCTCCCCGTCGTCGATCAGCTCCGGGATCGCCGAGACACGGGTCGACAGACAGGCGAGCCCCATGGTCTGGGCTTCCATCAGCACGTTGGGCAGCCCGTCGCGGTCGCCCGAGGCGGCGATGGTGCAGGGAAGCACGAAGAGATCGGCGTCCGCGTAGGCTTCAATCACCGTGTCGCGGGCCAGCGCGCCGCGCCAGTCGATGCGGCTCGACAGTCCAAGCGCGTCGGCCTGCCGCTTCAGCGCGTCCAGCAGCTCGCCGCCGCCGATGTGGCTGAACCGCCAGTTGAGCGCGGGTGGCAGGGCGGCCAGCGCCTCGAGCAGGACGCCATAGCCTTTTTTCTCCACGGCGCGGCCGACGGAGACGATGCGCACCGGATCCGCTGTTCCATCGCGCGGCGGACGCTGCGCGGGCGCGGGAGGAAACCGCGTCATGTCGAGGCCGTGGTAGACAAGCTCGACCTTGTCGGGGCGGTCGGCGAGCCCGTTGAGGTATTCGGCGTTGAGCCGGGTGCAGGTGACCCCCCAGGCGGCGTCGGCGAGCTTGTCGCGCAACTCCCATTCCTCGGATGTCCAGATGTCCTTGGCGTGCGCCGAGAACGACCACTGCATGCCGCGGATGAGTGCCGCGTAGCGTGTGACCGACGCCGGCGTGTGCAGGTAGTGGGTGTGCAGCCAGGTGATGTCTGAGGGCAGTTCGTGCGCCATCACGCAGGCCTGTCCCCAGCGGCGGTGGCGGCCATCGGAGGCATCGCGGGCAAGATCGGCTTCAAACGCCGCGCGCGCCGCGGCGTGGCCAGGTTGTGCCCCGGCCCAGCGTTCGGCTGCGGCGACGCGCGCGGGATCGTCCTCGAGGTATTCCGGCAGATAGAGCACCTCGGCCTGGATCTCGCGGTGCATGTCGTGCACGTGCGGATCGGTCGGATGGCGCAGGGAGACGATCAGCTGCTCGACGCCGAGGCGTTCCAGGCCCAGGATTTCCTGGGCGATGAAGGTTTCCGAAAGGCGCGGATAGCCTTTGACGACGACGGCGACGCGGGACATGGGCGGCTCTTGGTTCGGTGATTGGCTGTCAAGCGGCGCGCCTGGCGGTCGCCCCGCGCACATCAGCCGCCGGCCGGTCCGGTCAAGGCCCGTTCAGGGGCCGGAATAGACCGGCGCGGACACGGCGCTTTCGGGTTCGTGCAGGACGCGCTCTCCAGACAGGATCGTCTCGACCCGGGCATTGATGTTGTCGAGCCCGTCGAGCAGTCCCGCGTAGCCGGCCGTCGCGGGCGGCGCGGAGTACGGCAGCTCGGCCAGCGCACGCGACATCTGCGACACGTCGGGATAATCGTCGATCGGCAGCACGCGCACCAGACCGCAGGCCTCGGCCCGCTTGGCGCGGATGGCCTGTTCGCGGCGCGGCACGATACGCGGCACCAGCAACGTCGGCTTGTCGAAGGACAGGATCTCGCAGAATGTGTTGTAACCGCCCATTCCGACGATCGCCGTCGCCTGATCGAGGAACGGCTCCATGTGCGGTGTGAATCGGATGATGTGCACATTGTCCATCTTGTCGGCACGGGCGATGAAGTTCGCTTGCGCCTCGGCGGGCATGAACGGACCCAGGATCACCAGCGCGGGCAGAAGCGTGTCCTGACGCGCCTCGTAGCTGCGCAGCACCCAGTCGACCAGTTCCACCCCGTCGCCGCCGCCGCCCGGCGTGACCAGGATATGCGGCTGGTCCATGAACGGGAACGGCTCGAGAATGCTCGGCGTGCGTGGCAGCGAGCGCTTGAGGTAGCCAGTGTAAAGCGCCTTGTCGTGCACCGATTGCGGCAGCCCGAGGCCGGCGAGCGAATCGTGGATGCCGGGTAGGCCGTAGACCCACAATTCGTCGTACAGCTCCTCAAGCGCGGGAAACACGTTCTTGCGTTCCCATTCCTCACGCAGGATGTCCGGATCGTCCATCACGTCGCGCAGACCCAGCACCAGCCGCGTGTTGGTCTGCTTGAGCTGCTGCAGGGTGGCGTGCACCTCGCCGCGCAGGCCCAGCGGTTCCTTGTCGACAATGAAGATATCAGGGCGGTAGATCTTGGCGGTGTGCTCGATGATCGAGGAGCGGATCGCCAGTGTCTGCTCGATGTCGATATGCAGCCCCAGCGATGTGTATTCGCCGTTGCGCAGCTTGATGACGCCGGGAATGCGCACGAAATCCACGCGGCTGCGGAAATCGAAGCTGCCGATGATCGGCGAGCCCGACAGGATCAGAACCGACAGGTTGCTGAACTCGTTGACGAGCGAATGGGCGATTGCGCGGCAGCGGCGCAAGTGCCCCAATCCGAAGGAGTCGTGGCTGTAGATAAGGATTTTCGGCTTTTCAGTTCGCATCGTGCCCGTCTTGCCCGTATTGGAATTCACAGGCATTCGGACGGATCTCCCGAATTCGATTGCCGTGCAAATGGGTGATTGCTCCCGCACCATGCATTGCATGCCGGAATTACTCAATATCGTTTTGGCACCACCATGTGAGCAAATTTGTCCCGGCCTCTATGAAAATCCGGCGGATCGGCGATAGTGTGTGTCCAATCCTGGCTGATTTCAGGTTTCAAGTATTGACGATCATGTGACAATTCGCTTGGGCGCCTTTGAATGGAATCGACCCTCTTTCGCTTCATCTGGAAATACAGCGCCCGGCAGCAGCTCTATATCGTTTTGATAACGGTGCTGTCGTTTCCCGCGCTGTACACCATGCTGGAAGTGCCCAAGCTGATCGTCAACGATGCGATTCAGGGCGGGCCCGGCCCCCGCACGTTCTTCGGCATCGAGTTCGCTCAGGTTCCCTATCTGATGGCCTTGTGCCTCGGCTTCCTGTCGTTGGTGGTGATCAACAACGCGGTCAAATACGTTCTCAACGTCTACAAGGGCCAGACCGGCGAGCGCATGCTGCGCCGCTTGCGCTTTGACTTGTTCCAACGTGTGCTGCGCTTCCGGCTGCCGCAGTTCCGCCGTGTCTCATCGAGCGAGATCATTCCGATGATCACGGCCGAGGTCGAGGATCTCGGCGGCTTCATTGGCGATGCGGTGGCGGTTCCGGCGTATCAGGGCGGCACCTTGATCGTCTACATCACGTTCATTTTCGCGCAGGACCCGCTGCTCGGCGCGGCCGCCATCTCGCTGTATCCGGTGCAGGCCTACATCATTCCGAAGCTGCAGAAGCGCGTGATCCAGCTGTCGCGGATGCGGGTGCGCAATGTGCGCGCCGTGGCCGACAAGATCGGCGAGAGCATCAACGGGGCGACGGAGATCCACGCCAACGACACGTCGGTTCTGCATATGGCGGAAGTGTCGGCGCGGCTGCACACCAACTACGACATCCGCTACGCGATCTTCAAACGCAAATACATGATCAAGTTCGTGAACAATTTCATGAACCAGCTCACGCCCTTCTTCTTTTACTCCATCGGCGGATATCTGGTGATTCGCGGCCAGATCAGCTTCGGCGCGCTGGTGGCCGTGCTCGCCGCCTACAAGGACCTGGCGGGACCCTGGAAGGAACTGCTGGCCTACTACCAGATCCTCGCGGACGTGAACGTCAAGTATCAGGCTGTGATCGAGAATTTCGATCCGCCCGATCTCTACAAGGTGGAACGGCTGACGGCCGACGAGGTGCTGGCGCTACAGGGCGATCTGTCGTTTTCCAGCGTCACGTTTTCCGGCGGCGCGGCGGGCCAGGAGGTCAACGGGGTCTCGTTCAAGGTGCCGCAGGGAACGGCTGTGGCCATCGTCGGAGAGGACGGCTCGGGCCGCTCGGAAACCCTGCAGCTTGCCGCGGGAATTCTGAGTCCGGCCTCGGGACGGGTGGAGATCGGCAAGAGCAACCTGGAGGATCTGGGCGAGGCGACGCTCGGGCGGCTCATCTCCTATGTCAACGCCGCGCCGCATATCTTCAGCGGCACCATCCGCGACAATCTGTTCTACGGTCTGCGTCACCGGCCGCGCGGGATGTCGAGGCGACGGGCGCGGAGGCCGAGTACAAGCGCCGCGAAGCGCTGCAGACGGCCAATTCGCCCTTCGATCCGGAACTGCCCTGGGAGGATCTTGTGGCGGCCGGCGTGAACAGCCCGGCGGCGCTGGACGAGCGCGCGCTGTCCATCGTCGACGCCGTGGGGCTCGGAGACGACGTCTACCGCATGGGCCTGCAGGCGCGGCTGGATCCCGACGTTCATCCTGGCGTGGCCGAGCATATTCTGAAGGTGCGCAAGGCGATCGCCGAGCGCGTGTCGTCCGACACGAAACTGCAGCATGTGGTCGAACTGTGGAACATCGAGACGTTCAACCAGTCCGCGACCCTGGGCGAGAACCTGCTTTACGGCGTGCCGGCGGATATGGACATGACGATCGAGAAGATCGCCGCCAATCCCCGGCTTGTCGCCTTTCTGAAGCGGCAGAGCCTGTACGACCGCTTCGTGGCGATCGGCATCAAGATCGCGGATACGATGATCGAATTGTTCGCCAGCGTCAGCGCCGACTCGGTGCTGCTGGGCGCCTACTCCTTCATCACGCCGGATGAATTGCCGGAGTTCGAGAAGATTCTTCGAAAGACGCGCGCAGCCGGTGCGAGCGCGCTCTCCGAAGCGCAATGCGGGCGGCTGATCGGCCTGGCTTTCAAGCTGGTGCCCTCCCGCCACCGTCTCGGCGTTGTCGATGACGCACTGGCCGCCGACATCGTGACCGCGCGCAAGCGTTTCCACGAGGAGATCATGGCCACGTCGAAGCGTTACGTCATTCTGGATATCGACCGTTACATCGGCCCGCTGACCATCGAGGAGAACCTGTTGTTCGGCCGGCCGCGGGTCGACCGGCGCGACAGCCGCGAGCGCATCGACCAGCTTATCGGTGCGATGGTCGACGAACTGGATCTGCGCGAGCCGATTCTCAGCGCCGGCCTGGATTTCCATGTCGGGGTCGCGGGCTCGCGCCTGACAGGCGGCCAGCGGCGCAAGATCGCGTTGGCGCGCGGGATCATGAAACGCCCGGAGATGATGATTCTCGACGATATCGCCGCCGGGCCCGGAGCGGAAGACGCGCGGTTGCGCGCGATGATTCGCCGTGAACTGGTCGGCAAGACAGTGCTGTTCGGGATCTCCGATCAGCAGGTCGCAGCCGAATTCGACATGGTCCTTAGAATGACCGGTGGCAGTCTTGCCCGGAGTCAGGTGACAAATGGTGAGCGGCCGGTTGAGATGTCGGCGGGCGAGGCGTGAATGACGCAGCGCGGCCGGCCATCTGGGCGAAGGGTTGGCGTGAGCCACGCGCCGGAGCGTCTGACCGGTGATCGGGCGGGGCGATACGGGGTGACGGTGATCAACACAGGGAGCTGCCACGATGTCGTTGGAAACTGAAGTGGATGCCCTGCGCAAGGTGCCGCTTTTTCGCGGAATCGACGCCGGAAAATTGCGTCTGCTGGCCTTTATCAGCGACCGGACGCAGTTCCACGAGGGTGAGCATTTGTGCGAGCAGGGCGATACGGGCGACAGTGCCTATATCATTCTGCAAGGCTCCGCCGATGTCGTCGTGGCGACGGATCGCGGAGAGCGAACGGTCGCCACCATCGGGGCCAATGATATTGTCGGGGAGATCGCCATTCTCTGCGACGTACCGCGCACGGCCACGCTTGTGGCGAAAACGGATCTGGATGTGCTGACGGTGTCCAAGGAAAACTTCCTCAAGCTTCTCGAGGAGTTCCCGGAAATGGCGCTGGAGGTGATGCGGGTGCTGGCCCAGCGGCTGGAAAAGACAACACGCGACTTGGCGATTTCCAAGGCGCAAGCAACCGGGCCGGCGACCGGCTGAGGAGACTGACCGCGTGACGCGTGACTTTTCGGTGCGATTTTGGGGGGTTCGCGGTTCCACGCCAACCCCGGGCGAGGATACGTTGCGCTACGGCGGCGAAACAACGGCGCTTGAGATTCGTGCGGGCGAGAGGCTCATCCTTATTGACTGCGGATCCGGCGCGCGCCGCTTCGGTCAGCAGCTCATGGCGGAGAGTCTGCGCTCCTTCGATCTGCTCTTCACCCACACACATCTTGATCACATATGCGGGCTGCCGTTCTTTTCGCCCGCCTATGACAAGAACTTCCAGATCCGCTGCTGGGCGGGGCATTTTCCAGAACCCTCGGGCCTGCAAAACGTCATTTCCCGCATCATGTCGCCGCCGATTTTCCCGGTCGCGGCCGACACGCTGAACGCCGTGACCTTCAAAGAGTTCAAGGCCGGCGGTGCTCTGGCGCTCGGTGACGATGTGAGCGTCCGCTCCATCAAGCTGAACCATCCCGGAGGCGCCTGCGGCTACCGCGTCGACTTCGAGGGACGGGCGCTTGCGGTGATCACGGATCACGAGCACGGCGATGCGGCGATCGATGCCGCGATCGCCGCGTTCGTGCAGGGTGTCGATGTCATGGTCTACGACAGCATGTACACCGACGAGGAACTGCCGCGGTACATTGGCTGGGGGCATTCCACCTGGCAGGAGGCGACGCGGCTGGCCCGGCGCGCCGATGTCGCGCGGCCGGTGCTGTTTCACCACGATCCGTGCCGGACCGATGACCAACTGGATGTGATTGGGGCCGCGGCGCGGGGCGAGCATGCGGGCGCGCTGGTGGCGCGCCAGGGCATGGTGCTGACCCTGTAGCGGCCGCAAGGGCGCAAGACGCACGGGGACATCGGCCGGTGCCGGGGTGATATCCGGATGGGTATCGCCGTTGGTCCGGCGCCGGTGCATCAATTGGAATTCGTTTGAAATCAACCTGAATTTCTTTTGAAAGAAGGCCAAGCATCATGGCGCGATTCAAGCAGCTCTGGCAGCCGTCGCCCAGCCGGATGGTGGTGCCCGTGCGCATCCGTGATGAGATTCACCGCCGTGACGCGGCCGCCGAACGGCTCATCGGCTGGGTCCAGCTTGGGGTGGTGCTGTTCTTCGCGCTGCTTTATTCGCTGGCGCCGCGCGCCGAGGGCACGCAGGGGTTCAATTTCGTTCCCTTCGCCCTGAGCACCTATTTCCTGTTTACGATCATACGCTTGTACATCTCCTACCAGCGGGAATTGCCCGACTGGTATCTGATGATCTCGATCGTCGTCGACGTCTGCCTGCTTGTCGGCATCATTTTCTCGTTTCACATCCAGTACGGGCAGCATCCGACCTTCTACCTGAAGGCGCCGACGCTGATGTATGTGTTCCTGTTCATCTCCCTGCGCGCGCTCCGGCTTGATCCAAGCTTCGTGCTGACCACGGGGCTCGTTGCCGCCGCCGGCTGGTTCGGCCTCGTCGCCTATGCCGTGATCGCCGACATGGACGGCATGCATGTGACCCGCAACTATGTGGAGTATCTGACCTCCAATTCGATCCTCATCGGCGCCGAGCTCGACAAGCTGATCATCATTCTGGCGGTGACGGGTATTCTCTCCGTCAGCCTGTACCGGGCGCGCACGATCTTTTTCGAGGCGATCCGCGACCATGTCGCGGCGGAGGATCTGAAACGGTTCTTCGCGCCGGAAGTGGCGCAGTCGATAACCGGCGCCGATGTGGCGCTCGAAGCCGGGCAGGGGGTGTCGCGCACCGCCGCCGTCATGGTCGTCGACATCCGCTCGTTCACGACGGCGGCCGAGAGCCTGCCGCCGGAAACCGTCATGCGCGTGCTCTCGCGCTACCAGGAATGCGTGGTGCCGATCATCCAGCGCAACAACGGCCGCATCGACAAGTTCCTCGGCGACGGCATTCTGGCGACCTTCGGCGCGGTGCAGGCCTCCGAGACCTACGCCGCCGACGCGGTCGCCGCGATGCGGGACATTTCCGAGCGGATGCGTGCCGTCGCCGCCGAGTTCGTCGACGAGGGATGGCCGGAGCCGCTGCGCGTTGGCGTCGCCGCCGCCTGCGGTCCGGTCACCGTGGGTGTCATCGGCACCGCGAGTCGGCTGGAATACACGGTGATCGGGTCGCCGGTGAACCTCGCCGCAAAGCTCGAGGACGCCAACAAGGCGCTGCGCACATCGGCGATCCTCACCGCCGACTGTCTGCGGATTGCCCGCAGTCAGGGCAGTCTGGTCGGTGATGTGGAGATGCGCCCCGGCGTGACGGTCGCCGGTATCGCGCAGCCGCTGGACATCGCGGTGCTCGCCCGGTCTTGACCGCCGCGCGGCAACCTGCGACCTCTCCATTTCGAGATTGGCCAGGGGCACGCGGGCATCACCGCGGTGACTCCGGCCGCTACCGGGTATGGGTGCGTCCCGCCGCTTGCTAGAAGGCGCCGCGGCGGGCGCGAGGGAGATTTGGATACATGCAGCTTGATGAAACCGTTGCCGCGGTCGTGACCGGTGGCGCATCGGGACTTGGCGAGGCAACCGCGCGCATGCTGGCGTCCGCCGGCGTCAAGGTGGCCGTGTTCGACATGAACGCGGACGCCGGCCGCAAGGTGGCCGAGGATATCGGCGGTCTGTTCGTCGCCGTCGACGTGACCAGCGAGGACAGCGTCGTGGCCGGCTACGAGACGGCGCGCGCCGCGCATGGACAGGAGCGCATCCTGGTCAACTGCGCGGGCATTGCGCCCGCCGCCAAGACCGTGTCGCGCGGCGCGCCGCACTCGCTGGAAATGTTCGAGAAGGTGATCGCGGTCAATCTGTCCGGCACCTTCCGCAACATGGCGCATTCCTCCACCGGCATGACGACGCTGGAACCGCGCGGGATCAGCGGCGAACGCGGCGTGATCGTCTCCACGGCGTCCGTCGCGGCCTTCGACGGTCAGATCGGCCAGGCCGCCTACGCCGCGTCCAAGGGCGGCATCGCCGCGCTGACGCTGCCAGTGGCGCGCGATCTGTCGCAGTACGGCATCCGCGTGATGACGATCGCGCCGGGCATCTTTGAGACGCCGATGCTGATGGGTCTTTCCGAAGAGATCCAGGCCTCGCTCGGCAAGCAGGTGCCGTTCCCCTCGCGGCTCGGCCGCGCCGACGAGTACGCCCAACTGGTGCGCGCGATCTGCGAGAACGAGATGCTGAACGGCGAGACCATCCGTCTCGACGGCGCCATCCGCCTCGCCCCGCGCTGAGGCTCCGTTCAAGCAACGACTTTCGATTTCATGCGGTCCGGCGTCTGCTTCCCCAGAGGCAGACGCCGTTTTGCGGCCCGGAGGCCGGCATGCCACTCGCGGATGCTGGAAATCATATCGTCTCTTATTGATTTGTGATTTAATGATATCTTTCGGCGGGGTGGATTTCATAACGCTCTTGCCAAATGCCATTCGGAGCGCTGGTCAACAGGCGCCAAGCGGATGGCGCGGGGCGGATTTGCGGCATTTCTGTCACAAATGAGGATTTGTGACCCGAGCAGCGCCCTGCTGTGCGATGTATCGGGGGCGGTCCATGCGTTTTTTCGTTTCGACGATTGTTTCAGTCAAGATGTCATCCCACGACGTTCGGGCATTGAATGTCGCTGGCAAGCCAGGCGCCAGGCGCCGAGTTCGCGACCGCCGCCCGTGGCTTCGTGGCGCCGCCGTTCTCGTGGCCGCGGGGCTGGGCGGCTGCGCCTCGGTTACCAGCGTTGACGAACTCAGTGAGCAGAACCGCCGCAACACGTCTTTCGCCTACATGCTGCCCAAGGCGGTTTTGCCGGTTCAACTGCTGGAAAGCCGCGGCAACTTCATCATCAATGCGGGCGCGCCGGCCTATGTCGGTGACCCGCGCCACACCTATTACGTCAGCTACAGGCCAAACCCGCTGAGTTCCGACACGGTCGATGTGACGGTCGGCGACAACGGCCTGCTGAAGACCGTGAATGTGGCGGCCGACGACAAGACAGGCGACTTTTTGATCAACCTCGCCAAGTCCTACGGCGCGATCAAGTCGTTCGGCAAGGAATCGAGCCTGCAGGGCGCAACGCTGATCGCCCAGGTCGATATCGATCCAGACGACCCTGTCACCATGCGCGCGGGTGAGGACGCCATCGCCGCCGCCATCAGGATCCGGACGGCCGCCGGCATTCGCGACAATTGCGGCGCCGCCGCCGCCAAGGACGAGGACAAGGTGAATCTGTGCGGCGTCTACCGCTCCCTGAGGGCGACGCGTCCGAGCGTCAAGCTGACGGCCTTCGCGCCGGACCTCGTTCCGCAAGCCACGCTGCCCGATTGCCGGATCGGCGTGTGCTACCGGCTTCCCGTTCCCTACCGGATATCCGCCGGTTTCAAGATCGGCGGCGACGTGGCGGTCAGTTCCGTCATCGTGCCGCTGCCCAATGGCGGGCCTGTCGTGGCGACGGATTTCTCCCGTACTCCGTTCGTCAACAAGGTGATCAATGCCGGCTTCACCAATGGCATTCTCACCTCGCTGAAGGTCGAGAAGCCCAGCGAGGCGGCGGCCGTGGCGCTGTTGCCCGCGACCATCATCGAGGCGTTGTTCGCCTCGATCGCCGACACGTTCACGAGCCGCGAGTCGGCGCTCAAAGCGGAAGTGGCCTATGTGAATGAGATCCAGAAGTTGGAAGAGGCGAGGAGCAACAAGGAGACGTCGCTGCTCGACGGCAGGACGTCGATCATGAGTGTCGGCATGGGAACGTCCGAGAAGCTGCAGGGCGGTGACGGCGGCGTGACCAACCAGGCGGAAGCATCGAACGACGGTGCATCGGGCGGCGGCGCATCTGGTGGGGGAGCATCTGGTGGGGGCGCATCGAGCGGCGGCGCGAACCCCGAAAGCGGCCCCTTCGAGAACCAGACCCCGGACTGCACGCGGGGCGACTGCTCCGGCGATTGAGCGAGGCATGGCCATGGCGAGGAAGAAGACGCCGGGAAGCACATCGAAGCGGTTGCCGGAGATGGTCGAGATTGATCTCGGCGGTCTCGAGCGCGGCGAGGCCTTTCCGGAAGGTTATTTCGGCCCGGCGCCGGCGGGCATCTTTGGACCACGTAGCCTGCGCGACCCGCTCGAGCTCTACGCGCCCTGCTACATGGACGATATGTTCGGCGCCGGGATGATCGAGCCATCGCACCGCGCGGCGCGGGCCGCCGTGACGGGTTCGCTCCTTCCGCCGCCGCTTCCGCGTCCCAAACCCGCGGCTATGCCGGACGATGCCGCGAGCCAGGCCGATGGCGAGGGCGGGCCACCCACCGACACCAAGCAGAAGATCATCTTCGATCCGAAGGATGACCGGGTGCCGGTCGACAACACGCTCTCGCCGCCGCACCGCTGCATCTGCCGGCTCAGGACGGTGATGACCACCGGCGCCGTCGCCTTCGGCACGGGCTGGTTCGCTTCGCCCAACATTGTGGTGACTGCCGGCCACTGCCTGTTTCCCAAGGAGGGGCACACGCCGCTCGAGATCTACGTGACGCCCGGTCTCAACCGCAGCCAGGAGCCTTTCCAGTCGCAACGCTCCAAGGTGGTGCGCGTTCCGACGCAATGGACGAAGGCAAAGGACGACCGGTTCGACTACGGCGTCATCGTGCTGCCCGACAAGCACATGGGCAGCCAGACCGGCTGGTTCGGCTATGCCTCGACGAAGGATTCTCATCTGGACAACATGCGCATCAACAGCCTCGGCTATCCGCAAGACGGCGGCTACGTGATCCAGGTGTCCTGCCCGGGCCGCATCCGGGCTTTCGCCGATGACTATCTCTGGCACAGCGTCGACACCAAGGAAGGCCAGAGCGGTAGCCCGATCTTTCACACTTCGACCGACGGCAAGCGCACGGTGATCGGCATTCACACCGACGCCGATGGGAGCCTCAATCGTGCGGTGCGGATCACGCCGCAGATTTTCAAGGAGATTCTCGATGCGATAAACGACAACGCCTGAGCATGGGGATCGTCACGCGACCGCGTGCGGGACACGCCAGGCGGGTGTCTGGCCGTCATTGGAGACCCCCGATAGGTGTCCGGGCGGCGTTCTGTCAGGCTTGCAGGGTCCCCGCCGCGCCGCATTGCGGCACATCGCATTGTATTTGCCGGTGGAATACGCTTTTATCTGTGGCAATCGGGAACGGCGAAACGCCGATCGATAGGGGAGTTCCAATGAAGCGTATCATTTCCACCGCAGTCGCGCTTGGCGCGCTCGGGCTCATGGGTCTGCCGGCATCCGCCGAGGGCCTGAAGATCGGTTTTCTGGCAACATTGTCGGGTCCGCCGGCGGTCCTCGGCCAGCACATGCGCGACGGCTTTCTGCTGGGCGTCAAACAGGCGGGCGGCAAGCTCGGCGGCATGGACACCGAGGTCATCGTGGTCGATGACGAGCTGAAGCCGGACAGCGCGATCACCAAGGTGCAGGGTCTGCTTGAGCGCGACAAGGTCGACATCATGGCCGGCGTTGTCTTCTCCAACGTGATGATGGCCGTCTACAAGCCGATCATCGAAAGCGAGACGATCTTTGTCGGCGGCAACGCCGGACCCTCGCCGATCGCCGGCAAGGGCTGCTCGAAATACTTCTTCACCACCTCGTATCAGAACGACAACAACCACGAGGTGATGGGCAAGCACGCGCAGGACGCGGGCTACAAGCGCATGGTGGTGATGGCGCCGAACTATCAGGCGGGCAAGGATTCCATCGCCGGCTTCAAGCGCTTCTTCAAGGGCGAGATCGTCGACGAGATCTACACCCAGCTCGGCCAGCTCGATTTCTCCGCCGAAATCGCCAAGATCGCCGCCGCCAAGCCCGACGCCATCTTCACCTTCATGCCCGGCGGCATGGGCGTGAATCTGGTGCGCCAGTACGCGCAGGCGGGCTTGTCCGAAAGCACGCCGTTCCTCTCCGCCTTCACCGTGGATGAGACGACGCTGCCGGCGACCAAGGACGCGGCCGTGGGTCTGTTTGCCGGCGCCGAATGGGCGCCCAGCCTCGACAACGACGCCAACAAGGCCTTCGTTGCGGCCTTTGAGGCGGAGTACGGCTACGTGCCGTCGCTCTACGCCGCGCAAGGCTATGACGCGGCGCAGCTCATCGACGCCTCGGTCAAGAAGGCCGGCGGCGTTGCCGACAAGGGCGCGCTGATCGCGGCGATGGCCGAGGCCGACTTCGCCTCCGTGCGCGGCGACTTCAAGTACAACACCAATCACTTCCCCATCCAGGACTTCTATCTGGTCAAGGCGGTGAAGCGGGCGGATGGCAAATACGCCACGGAAGTCGTCGAAAAGGTCTTTGACGATCACTCCGACGCATACGCGGCGTCCTGCAAGATGTAACATGACGGATTGGCCGCGGCGCGCCTCGCCAAGGGCGCGCCGCGGCCTGTCGCTTTTCCGGAGTGGCCCTCCCGCCGCTCCTCGTCCGACAATCTGAGGTGGATCGACCCGTGCGCACGCCAGAGGTCCGATCCAAACGGTCTTTCCAGTGAGCGCGACCCTTCTTGCCGTCCAGACGCTGAACGGGCTTCAGCTCGGCATTCTGCTGTTTCTGATTGCCGCGGGCCTGACTCTGGTCTTCGGCGTGATGGATTTCATCAATCTCGCGCATGGGGTGCAGTACATGCTCGGCGCCTATCTGGCCGTGGCCTTCTACGGTCCCACGGGCAGCTTCTGGGCGGCGCTGCTGATGGGCATGGTGGCGGCGCTGGTCTGCGGGCTGGCGCTCGAGTTCCTGATTTTCCGGCATCTGTACGACCGAGACCATCTCGACCAGGTGCTGGCCACCTTCGGCGTGATCCTGTTCATCAACGAGGCCGTGAAGATCGCCTGGGGATCGGCGCCGCTGTCGCTGCCGATGCCGGATATGCTGTCAGGCTCCTTCGTGCTCATGGACGGGCTGCTCTATCCGGTCTACCGCATCGCGCTGATCGTCGCGGGGCTGGTGGTGGCCGCGGTCCTCTATGTGCTGGTGAGCCACACCCGCATCGGCATGCTGGTGCGCGCGGGCGCCTCCAATGCGCCGATGGTGGCCGCACTCGGCATCAACATCCGCGCGCTTTTCATGGTGGTCTTCGGCTTCGGCGCGATGCTGGCGGGGTTTGCTGGCATTCTCGCAGCGCCCCTGTTCTCGGCGGAGCCGGGCATGGGCGACAACCTGCTGATCCTGGCCTTCGTGGTCATCGTCATCGGCGGCATAGGCTCCATCCGCGGCGCGTTCCTGGCGGCGCTCATCATCGGGCTTGTCGACACGCTGGGCCGCTCGTTCGCCACCGACATCGTCAAGCTGGTGCTGCCGCCCGCGGCCGCCAACGACGTGGGACCGGCGCTGGCCTCCATGCTGATCTATATCTTGATGGCCGGCGTTCTGTTCTTCCGTCCCTCCGGGCTCTTCCCCGTCAAGGCCGGCTGAGCCCATGGCAAGCACCAACACGAGCCCGGCGCCGCGCCGCGCGATCCTGCTGCCGCTGGCGTTGTTCGCCGCCTTCGCGCTGGTTCCGCTCTTGGCCCATCTTTCCGACGACCGCTTTCTGATGCTGTTCGTCACCCGCATCATGATCTTCGCCATCGTCGCGTTGAGTCTGGATTTCATTCTCGGCTACGGCGCGCTGGTTTCCTTCGGCCACGCGGCCTTCGTCGGCATCGGCGCCTATGCGGTCGGCATTCTGGCGGAAGGCGGCCAGGCCGAAGGGCTGGTCGCCTTTCCGGTGGCCATCGCGGCGGCCGGGATCTTCGCGCTGATCACCGGCGCGATCAGTTTGAAGACCCGGGGCGTCTATTTCATCATGATCACCCTGGCGTTCGGTCAGATGGCCTATTTCACCGCGACCTCGCTGTCGGCCTATGGCGGCGACGACGGGCTGACGATCTGGGGCCGCAACAGCGTTCTGGGCGCCGATCTGCTGAGCGATGACCGGACCTTCTTCTACGTCGTGCTGGCCGCGCTTGGGGCTTGCTACCTGATGTGCCGAATGATCATCGCCTCGCGCTTCGGCCGGGTGCTGCGCGCAGCCAAGCAGAGCGAGAGCCGGCTGGCCGCCATCGGCATCAATCCGTTCGGCTACCGGCTCACCGCCTATGCGATCGCCGGGATGATCGCGGGGCTGGGCGGGGCGTTTCTCGCCAACCACACGGAGTTCGTCTCTCCCGCCTACATGAACTGGCACCGCTCGGGCGAACTGATCGTCATGGTGATGCTGGG
Source organism: Breoghania sp. L-A4 (assembly GCF_003432385.1). Lineage (NCBI taxonomy): Bacteria > Pseudomonadati > Pseudomonadota > Alphaproteobacteria > Hyphomicrobiales > Stappiaceae > Breoghania > Breoghania sp. L-A4. The sequence goes on from NZ_CP031841.1 coordinate 1,735,093, forward strand.
CGGGATGGGCACGCTGCACGGCGCGATCCTGGGGGCGGCGGCCTATCTGCTGCTGGAGGAAAATCTCTCGCAGGTGAGCGAGCACTGGCGGGTGGTTTTCGGCCCGTTCCTCATCGTGGTGGTGCTTTACGCGCGCGGCGGGCTGACGGGATTTCTCAACAGCCTGCAGGCGGGGAGGCGCAAGGATGACTGACCCGATCCTGCGGCTCGATGGCCTGTGCAAGCATTTCGGCGCGTTGAACGTCACCGATCACGTGTCGCTCGACGTGCGCGAGGGTGAAATCCATGCCATCATCGGTCCCAACGGAGCGGGCAAGACGACGCTGATCGGCCAGATCTGCGGCGCGCTGCCGAGCGATCAGGGGCGGGTGACTTTCAAGGGCCGGGACATCACCGCGCTGCCGGTGCACAAGCGCGCGCGCTGCGGTCTGGCGCGGTCGTTCCAGATCACCAACGTGCTGCCCGAGTTCACGGCGCTAGAAAACGTCGCGCTGGCGGTCCAGGCGCAACAGGGCCACTCGTTCCGGTTCGTCCGGCGCGCGGCCTCCGACCGGGCGCTGAACAGCGAGGCCATGGCGTGCCTGCGCCGGGTCGGGCTCGAGGAGCGGACTCTTGTGCGCGCCCGCGGGTTGAGCCACGGCGAGCAGCGGGCGCTGGAACTGGCGATCGCGCTCGCCGCGCGGCCGAAACTGCTGCTGCTGGACGAGCCGATGGCGGGCACGGGCCGCGAGGAGACCGACAGCCTCATCGCGATGTTGCAGGACTTGCGCGGCCAGGTGGCCATGGTTCTGGTGGAGCACGACATGAGCGCCGTCTTCGCGCTGGCCGATCGCATATCCGTGCTGGTCTACGGCCGTCTGATCGCCACCGGCACGCCCGAGGAGATCCGCGCCAACGCCGACGTCCAGGCCGCCTACCTCGGCGAGGAACCGGTATGAGCGCGATGCTGGAGCTGATCGGCGTCGAGGCCAGCTATGGCGACAGCCAGGTGCTGTTCGACATGTCGTTCAATGTGGAGGCGGGTGAAGTCGTGACGCTCATGGGCCGCAACGGCATGGGCAAGACGACGACGATCTCCACCATCATGGGCATGTTGCCGGCGCGCGGCGGCGAGATTCGTGTCGAGGGAAAGCGTGTCGATGGCTGGCCGTCGCACGAGATCGCCCAGAGCGGGCTGGGGCTGGTGCCGGAAGGCCGCCAGATTTTCCCCACGCTTTCGGTGCGTGAAAACCTCGTGGCCACCGCGGCGAACCGCTTCGGCGCGCAGCCCGGCTGGTCGCTGGACCGGGTCTATGCGTTCTTCCCGCGGCTGAAGGAACGGGCGCGCAATCTCGGCTCCCAGCTCTCGGGCGGCGAGCAGCAGATGCTGGCGATCGGCCGGGCGCTGATGACCAACCCGAAGCTGCTGATTCTGGATGAGGCCACCGAGGGCCTCGCGCCGTTGATCCGGCTGGAGATCTGGGAGTGCCTGGAGCGGCTGAAGGGCGAGGGCCAGTCGATCCTCATCGTCGACAAGAATTTCGACGCCCTGGAAAAGCTCGCCGACCGGCACGTCATCGTCGAGAAGGGCCGCGTCGTCTGGGCCGGAACCACAGACGACCTCGCCGCCGTCGAGGAGCTCAAGATGCGCTATCTGGGGGTTTAGACCACGTCACCTTCGGGAGGCCCCGCGAAGATGACGTGGTGGGTGTGATCGCGTTTCTCACGCCACCGCGCGTTCGCGGCGTTGCGTCCTGTCAAAGACCGGTGATGCCAATTGCGCCCGAAACATCCCGCTCGATCCTGAACTGGAAGCAGTTGTTCGTCGACGAGCGCGCGTGCACGAAGGCGATGCGGCTGTCGTCGAGCAGGTTGCGGGCCACTGCCGTGATCTGTGGAACCGGCACGACCTGACCCGTGCCGTAGACGATGCGCTCGTCCGCGCCATAGCCACGCAGGATCAGCGCGCCGCGACTGTCGTACATCTCCGGCAAACTGGTCCCGTCCGCACGGCGCTCGCAAGGGGCGGCGCACAGGAAGATCGGACCCACTTCGGCGTAGGGCTGGGTCATTGAAAATGGTCGATGCGCCAGGATGAGATAGTCCTGACCGGCCGGGACACCGCGCAGGCAATGGCGGCAGGGCACGCCGGAGCCATCGGATATATGGCGCTCGGGAGGCTGTCCGTTGGCGTCCAAGCCGCCAGACTGGTAGGCGCGGGCGGTTTCGGTCGGCATCGCCTGAATAAGAATGTCGCTCATGGGTGTCTCCTGTGTCGGGAGTTCATCCATGTCTCACGGGCCGCGATGCCGCGACCCGTTTCCTGCGATTGGATGCGTTTCTCACGCCACCGCGTACCCCGGCCGGTCGCGAAAGATGGCGATCGCGGCATAGCCGCCAAGCGTCATGATGGCGACAGCGGTCGCGAAGATGTCCGCGGTGGCGGGAATCCCAATCGCATTGGCAGTGAAGCCTGCGAGAATGGCGGGCAGGCACATCGACAGGTAGCAAATGATATAGAAGGCCGCGAGCAGTTCGGCGCGCTGGTCTGGCTCGGCGAGCGGCAGGATCATGCCGACGGAGGCGAGAAAACTCGACCCCATGCCGATGCCTATAAGCAGGCTGGCGCCCAACAACACGGGCACATTGCCCATATGGATACCCCCAATCAGGATCGTGACACCGGTTACGATCGCGCTCGAGCCGAGTGTCAGGGTGCTGAACGGTGTCCGGTTGCGCTGCAGGTAGACTGCGACCGCGCCCGCCGACATCAACGCCGACACCACGAGAGCTCCAAGCAACGGCGACTGGATGCCGGTGGATTTGCCGATCAGGGTCGGAATGAGGGACATGTAGAAGCCACCCAGGGTCCACAGCGCGATGATGATCGGCACGGTCAGCGCCAGGGCCCGGCGGGCCTGGACCGGCACCACCACGCGAGGTTTGAGCGAGGCGAGTGCGCCCGGACGCGGCACAATGGTTTCCGGGATTCGCCAGATCGCTAGCGCCAGCAGCAAATTGACGGCGAGCATCACGATGTAGATCAGCCGCATGGGAGCGGGCGCGAAGGTCACCAGCACGCCGGAGAGGGCCGCGCCGATCGCCATGCCGATGAGGGGCGACAGGCTGTTGATCAATGGGCCGTGCCGACGGCTGGAGTCGACGAGCGCCGCGCCGATCGAACTTGCGGCCACGCCTGTGGCCAGACCCTGAACAAGACGCGCCGCGAGCAGCGCCATGGTTGAGTCCGCTACGATGAAGACGGCCATGGTTGCGATTTGAAGCAAAAGCGCCACGAAGATCGTCGGGCGGCGGCCGACATGGTCGGAAATCGAGCCCCCGATCAGCAGAGCCGCCAGCAGGCTGACGGCGTAGACGCCGAAGATGGAGGTGATCATCAGCGGCGAGGCGTGCCAGTGCTCCTGATAGAGCCGGTACAGCGGCGTGGGCGCGCCGGCGCCGGCGAAGACCAGGATCAACGTCGCCGAATGAAAGACAAGCGCGGTGGGATGATCGACATCGGCCGGGGTGGCCGTTGCCGGTTTCGCAGTCGTTGACATGATGATAGAGTGCCTTAAAAGCAAATGAATTGCGTTAGGTATATGTAGCGTAGCCTGCGGCTAAAAGCAAATAATTTGCGTTAAGAAAATGAGCTTGGCTCGAAAACGGGAGAATTCTGTGGTTTCGCATGGGCAGACTCGGCCAGGAGGGCGCAGCGCGCGGGTGCAGGCATCGGTGCACAAGGCGACGACGGAGCTTCTGGAGGAGATCGGCCGCGATGCGCTGACGATCCCCGCGATCGCTGAACGCGCGGGCGTGACGCCTTCCACGATCTATCGCCGCTGGGGCGACCTTCAGGAACTTCTGGCCGATGTGGCCGTGGAGCGTTTCCGGCCGGAGGAGGATCCCAAGGATACGGGCGACGCGCGCAAGGATCTGGAATTGTGGGTCGAGGCGTTCGCAGAGGAATTCTCGTCCGCCCCGGGCCGGGAAATGATCCGTGACGTGCTGGCGGGCCGATCCGGCGCGGAAATGCCTGGCGCCGGCAAGCCGGGCAAGTGTTCCGCCTATACGAAGGTGCAGATCGAGGAGATCGCGGCGCGGGCCAAGGCGCGCGGCGTGCCGTTTCCCGACACCACCGCGATCATGGACCACGTCATTGCGCCGCTGGTCTACCGCATCCTGTTCTACGAACCGCCGTCCGCGGAGCTTGTCCGCTCCCTCATCGCCACCGTTTACGAACTGAGCCTGGAAACCGCAACGTAGGGTAGTTCCTGGCGGGCGGCATGCGGGCCGTCTCGAAGGCTTAGCGGCATGCGGCCGCCTCGCTCTTCCTTCGCGTGGACGAAGAGGGCTGCAAGCCTCGGGCTTGCAGCCCTCAATCCGGTAACCCCAGGCTGCCCTAGGCCACCGCGCGGGTCCGGCGTCTGGCCAGTTTCTCCACCACGTTACTGATGATGCGGTGACCGGCTTCCTGGTCCAGCGTCATGATGGACTCGGGGTGGAACTGCACCGCGGCGACGGGCTCGGCGGCATGCTCGATCGCCATGATCACGCCGTCGTCGGTTTCCGCCGTCACCTTGAGCGCGCCGGGCAGCGTGTCCTTGTCGGCATAGAGCGAATGATAGCGGCCGACGGTGACGGGATTTTCCAGCCCGGCGAAGATGCTGCTTTCCGTGGAGACCGTGATCGGCGAGGGCTTGCCGTGCATCGGCACGTTGAGCTGCTTGAGCGAGCCGCCAAAGGCCTCGGTGAGCGCCTGAAGCCCCAGGCAGACGCCAAAGATCGGCAGCCCGCGGGCGCGGGCCCGGCCGATGGTGGCGGCGCAGTCGAAATCGCTCGGATTGCCCGGCCCGGGCGACATGACCACCAGATCGGGGTCGACGTCGTGGAAGATCGTGTCGGACACCGGCGAGCGGTAGGTGACGACCTCGGCGCCGGTCTGGCGGAAGTAGTTGGCCAGCGTGTGCACGAAACTGTCCTCGTGATCCACCAGTAGGATCTTCACGCCTTCGCCGACGCCGGCCGCCTCATGCGCGACGGCCGCCTCATTGACCTTGCCGGCCTCGCGCACAGCCGCGAGCATGGCCGACGCCTTCAGCTCGGTCTCGGCTTCCTCGTCCTCGGGCACGGAGTCGTAGAGCAGTGTGGCGCCGGCGCGCACCTCGGCGATGCCGTTCTTGATGCGCACGGTGCGCAGGGTCAGGCCGGTGTTGAGATCGCCGTTGAAATGCACCACGCCGATCGCGCCGCCGTACCAGGAACGCGCGCTGCGCTCGTGGTTTTCGATGAATTGCATGGCCCAGCGCTTCGGCGCACCGGTCACCGTGACCGCCCAGGTGTGCGACAGGAAGGCGTCGAGCGCGTCCATGCCGTCGCGCAGGATGCCCTCGATGTGATCCACCGTATGGATCAGCCGCGAGTACATCTCGATCTGGCGGCGGCCGATGACGCGCACGGAGCCGGGATCGCAGACGCGGCTCTTGTCGTTGCGGTCGACGTCCGAGCACATGGTCAACTCGGCCTCGTCCTTGGCGGAGTTCAGCAGCTTGCGAATCTGCGCCTCGTCCTCGATCGCGTTCTTGCCGCGGCGGATGGTGCCGGAAATCGGGCAGGTCTCCACCCGCCGTCCGGCGCTGACGCGCACGTACATCTCGGGCGACGCGCCGACGAGGAACTCGTTCTGGCCGAGGTTGATGAAGAAGGAATAGGGGGAGGGGTTGATCTCCTTCAGCCGGCGGCTGACAGCCGAGGGCAGGGACGTGCAGCGCTCGGTGAAGATCTGCCCCGGCACCACCTCGAACAGATCGCCGCGGCGGAAATAGTCGACCGCCTCGCGCACCAGATCGGCGTATTCGCCCGGCGCATGGTCGCCGCGCCCCGGTTCGTGGTTGGCGGGTTCAAAGGCGGCGGACGGGGCGACCGAGGACAGCCCCTCGCTCGACTGGCCGCCGGCGATGAAGTCGTAGTTGTAGACGGTGGCGCGGCGGCCGTGGTGATCGAGGATCAGGACCTCGTCGGGCAGATAGAGCACCACGTCGCGGTGATCCCCGGCGCGCTCCAGCTTCAGCTCGATAGGCTCGAACTGGAAGGCGAGATCGTAGCCGAAGGCGCCGTAGAGACCGAGATACTCGTCCTCGCAGTCAAACAGCGCGACGATGCGGCGGATGACGGAAAACACCGACGGCTGGCGCGAGCGCTCTTCCTCGGTAAACGCGCGCGACGGCTTGGCGATGACGATGTCGATGTGATCGCCCTCGGCCTGGCAGTACGCCACTTCCTCGATCTCCGAGACGGCCGCGCGGATGGCCGGCAGCAGCACCGTGCCGCGCTCATTGAGCGCGGTGATGGTGACGCGGTCGGCCTTGCTTTCCAGCATCAGGGGCGGATTGACGAAGGCCATGTCCCATCGCGTGTAGCGGCCGGGATACTCGTAGTTGGAGGAGAGAACCGCACCGCGTTCGTTGTCGAGCCGGTCGAGCCAGGCGGAGGTGCCGTCTTCATAGTCGGTCGCGCGGGGCGGCGGATGATCTCGATACCGCCGCCGGTGATGTAGCGCTGTTCCGCCGAAAAACTCATAGCCTCAAACCTCCACCTTCGCATCCCGCTCTCGTGCGGGCCCATGCGAATCGCCAAAATCCATACCGCCACAGTGTTCGGAAATTGGACCCCGAAAACGACAAGGCCGCCCGGGGGTCCCTGGGCGGCCTTGTCGTTACGATCTCATGCGCGCATGCGTCGTCACGGCCACCCTATGGGCGCCACCACCAGCCTGCCACTGCTTTGATCAAAATGTTCATGGTCAGTTGGATAGCGCAGTCGCGCGCGCGTTGCAACGGTTGATCGCGATGCGATGATCGCGCCTTGAGAACGCCCTCAGCACAACCAGCAATCCTCGGGCATCTCCGGCTTGGCGACCTCGCCGCCGGACGCGATCCAGTCCATGATACCCTTCTCGACGTTGGCCACATTGATGAAACCGGCGCGCTCCGCCAGATATTTCGACAGCACGGAGCTGCGGCTGCCGGTCCGGCAGATGAAGACCACTTCCTGGGCGGGGTTGGCGATGACCGCCTGAAGCGCCGCGCCGAAACTGGGGTTCGCCTTGCCCTCCTTGTCGAAGAAGGTGATGAGATGGCTGCCGGGGATCACGCCCGTCTGCTGCCATTCGTCGGGGCGGCGGATATCGACGATCGTCGTGCCCGCCGCGATCCTGGCCTTCAGCGCGTCGTTGTCGAGGTCGGTGTAGCTCTTGGCCCGGACCTCGAGCAGCTCGACCTCGAATTTCAGCGTGGCGCCCGGCGGAATCGCGTCGCCCGCGCCGCGCTCGCCGTAGGCGAGTTCCGGCGGAATGATCAGCTCGCGCTTGCCGCCGACCTTCATGCCCTCGACGCCCTGTTCCCAGCCGATGATGACGCGGCGCTCGCCCAGCGTGAAGGCAAGCGGCTGGTTTCGGTCGTGGCTGGAATCGAACTTGGTGCCGTCCATCAGCCAGCCGGTGTAATGCACGATCACCGTCTCGCCGACATTGGCTTCCTCGCCGGTGCCAACGGTGATGTCGCGCGTCTGCACCTCCGCGGCGAACGCGGGCAGCAGGAAAAGGGCGGAAAACAGTGCGGCGAGCATTGATCTGATCATCGGGTCCTCACGGGTCGGGAGGGTCAAAGGGAACGTGTGCAAAAACAGAAGGCATGTGTGTGGCGAAGTCGCGACGAGGCACGGTTTTTCTTCAGAACGTGAAAACGCATCTGGCCCGCATCCGCTCTGCGGGCCGGCGTGGCGTTCACGTCTCCCAAAGCCCCGCCGCGCCGCGCACGCCGGAGCTGTCGCCGTGTCGTGCCCGGACGATCGGCGTGTGCCATTGATCCGAGAACACGAAGGGCGCGATGAGATCCGGCAGGTCGGCGTAGAGTGCATCGATGTTGGACATGCCGCCGCCGAGCACGATGGCGTCGGGATCGAGGATATTGATCAATAGCGCCAGACCGCGCGCGAGCCGCTCGGCGTAGCGGCGGTAGGCGGCCGCGGCCTCCGCGTCGCCCGCTTGCGCGGCCTCGACGATGGCTTGCGGGGAGCGCGCGGTTCCGGTGGTCTCGAAATAGTCGCGCTCAAAACCCGAGCCGGAAATGAAGGTCTCCAGGCAGCCGTTCCGGCCGCACCAGCATCTAGCGCCCGGGTGTTCGTCAGCAGCCACCCACGGCAGCGGCACATGGCCGAACTCGCCGGCGATGCCCTGGTGTCCCTCCAGCGCCTCACCATCGATCGCGATGCCGGAGCCGCAGCCGGTGCCGAGGATCACGCCGAGGACGACATGCGCGCCCGCGACCGCGCCGTCGCGCGCCTCGGAGACTGCGAGGCAGTTGGCGTCGTTCTGCACCCGCACGGGCCGGCCGAAGGCGGACTCCAGATCTCTTTTTAGCGGACGGCCGTTGAGCCAGGTGGAATTGGCGTTCTTCACCAGTCCGGTCGCGGGCGACAGCGTGCCGGGGATGCCGACGCCGATGCTCCCGGCAGTCGCGATCTCCCGCTCGATGCCGAGCACGAGATCGCGGGCTGAGGCGATGCACGCCGAATAATCACCCTTCGGCGTCGCCACGCGGCGGCGGATCAGTTCCGCGCCCGTCTCATCGAGCGCGATGGCCTCGATCTTGGTGCCGCCCCAGTCGATGCCGATGCGGACCGTCATGTCAGTCGCGCTGCACCGGAACGTCGAAGGCCGCGTGCTCGCCGGGCGCGAAATCCTCCGGCTGCTTGCCGTAGGTTTTGAATTTTTCGAGGATTGTTTCCATCTCGGTGTCGTCGAGGATGACCAGCGGGCGCCGAGCGGCCGCCGCGTGCGAGATGGCGATGGTGTACTGGCGGCAGAGCTCCTCGACTTCGCCGGCGAGCCACAGCGCCTTGGCGAGATTCGCGCCGAAGGCGATCTGGCCGTGGTTGGCGAGCAGGCAGGCGGCGCGGCCTTCCAGCGCCCGGTTCATTGCCTCGCTCAGCTCCCCGGTGCCGAAGGTGGCGTAATCCGCGCAACGCAGCGTCGCGCCGCCGGTGACCGCGATCATGTAATGGAACGGCGGAATATCGTGGCGCAGGCAGGAGAGGGCGGCGGCGTGTGTGGAATGCACATGCACGACCGCGCCGGCGTCTTCGTGCTCCCGGTAGATGTCGAGATGCATGCGCCATTCGGAACTGGGCAGCATGTCGCCGGAATAGCCGCCGTCGAGGTCCATCTGCACGATCTGCGCAGGCTCCATCGCCGCGTAGGGCACACCGGAGGGGGTGATGAAAAAACCGTCCTCGTTGCGCGCGGAAACGTTGCCCGCGGTGCCCTGGTTGAGGCCCGCCGCGTTCATGGCCCGGCACGTCTCGATGATCGCATGCCGCAGGGCCGTGTCTGGGTGATGGACAATTTTCGTCATTCTCAAGCCTTAGGCGAGGCGACGAACGCGCGCAAGAGGCAGGGGGGCGGATCGCGCCGTCATGTCTCCCGCTTCGGCCGCCGTTCCATGGTGCGATAGAAGTCGGCGAGCGTCTTGCCGGGTTCATGGCGGAAGCTGTCGCCGCAGTCCCGCATCGTCTCGATCCGGTCGAGGCGGAACATGCGGAAATCCGCGCGCAGCTCGCACCAGGCGACGAGTGTCCAGACCTTGCCCCAGAACCACAGCCCCAGCGGCCGCACGGTGCGCTCGCTCGCGCGCGCCTCGGCATCCAGATAGGACAGCGCCAGACGTGTGCGGGTCTGCACAGACCGCTCCAGCGCGTCGATCAAGGACCGCACCTCCGGCGTCATTTCCGGCGCTATGGCGTGCACCTCGACCTGATGGGCGCGAGCGCGTTCGGCGTCCGGCAGCACGATCTCGATCTTCACCAGCGCCTCCTCGGCCGCGCGCGCCATCGCGGCTCCGCCCCAGGCGCGGATCATCCGCGCGCCGGCTACCAGCGCCACGATCTCGTCATGGGTGAACATCAGCGGCGGCAGGTCGAAACCGTCGCGCATGATGTAGCCGACCCCCGCCGCGCCATCGATGGGCACGCCGGTGGACTGAAGATCGGCGATGTCGCGATAGATGGTGCGCTCGGACACCTCCAGCCATTCGGCGAGCTGCGCCGCGCGAACGAGCCGACCGCCGCGCAGATATTGCACGATCTGAAAGAGGCGGTCGGCGCGTCGCATGGTCTCTGTCCCCGACTATTCCGCGTTGAAACAGCCGCGGACACAGTACTCACGCATCCTGCATACGATCAATTTCCGCATGGTCAATCGTCTTCGCCATGCGCGCACTTTCGAACAGGCCGATGGAATTGCCGTCGGGATCCTGGCAGTAGGCGAAGCGGCCCGGCGGAATCGTGATCGGATCCGACAGCACCGTGCCGCCAGCGGCGTGCAGCCGGTCCATGGTTTGCTCCAGCGCGTCGGGGCAGGCGAGGTGGATCGTCGGGCCTTCCCCCCGGGCGGCGGGCTTGCCGGGATACAGGTGCCCGGCGACGCTGTCGGTGCCGGTGGTGGGGAAGATGGCGATCGGGTTGGGCCCGGTGTCATCCACCTTCAATTCGGTTTTGAACACCGCGCCATAGAACGCGATGGCCTTGTCCATGTCGGTGACCGGGATTTCGGTCCAGACGGTGAAATGATCCGGGGTGAAAGGCTTCGATGCGGACGTCATGGCGTCTCTCCTCAGTGATGCAACGGTTGCAGTCTAGGAGAGGCCTCCTGACAGCCTTCTGTCAGGAGTGTTCCGCCGTGGCCATAAAAACTCCGGTCAGTCGGGCAGCGGGATATAATCCGCCTCGTCGCCGGGCACGATGTCGAAACGGCCGCGGCGCCATTCTTCCTTGGCCTGCTCGATGCGTTCCTTCGACGAGGAGACGAAGTTCCACCACACGTAGCGCTGGCCGTCCATCGGCTCGCCGCCGAGCAACTGGAAGCGGGCATCCGTGCGCGCGGTGATCGAAAGCGCGTCGCCGGGTTTGAACACCAGCAGTTGGCCGGGACCGAAGGTGTCGCCGGCGATCTCGATGTCGCCCGACAGCGTGTAGACGCCGCGCTCCTCGTAGCCCGCGTCGAGCGGAATCGTGGCGCCGGCCTCCAGCGCCACGTCGGCATAGAACATGTCGGAGAAGGTCTTCGTGGGTGCCTTGGCTCCATAGAGTTCACCGGCGATGATGCGCACGCGCGCGCCCGGAGTCTCGATCACCGGCAGCGCCGCCTTGGCGTGATGGGTGAAGTCCGGCGCCGTTTCCTCGGCGTGTCCGGGCAGCGCCACCCAGCTTTGCACGCCGAACAGTTTCGAGCCGGTGGCCTTCACCTCGGGCGCGGTGCGCTCGGAATGGGTGATGCCGCGCCCGGCCGTCATCCAGTTGACGTCGCCGGGCTGGATCGGCTGCGCCGAGCCGAGGCTGTCGCGGTGGTAGATCTCGCCGTCGTAGAGATAGGTGACGGTGGCGAGCCCGATGTGCGGATGCGGCCGCACGTCGATGCCTTCTCCGGTGATGAACTCCGCCGGGCCGACCTGATCAAAGAAGATGAAGGGGCCGACCATCTGCCGCTTGGGCGAGGGCAGGGCGCGGCGCACGGAAAAGCCGCCGAGATCGCGCGCGCGCGGCACGATGATCGTGTCGATGGCGTTGCTGCTGATCGCATCGCCCAGGGTGGGATCGTCGGGCAGTCTGCTCATCTCGGCGTCTCGTGCTTGGGGCGCGGCCGTCGCGCGGGGCGCCCGGGGGACCGATACCGCATCAATACTGCTCCATGACAGTAGCGCCTTACCAAGGGTGAGAGAAGCATCGGGCCGTCGAACGCAGTGTTTCCAATCCTCTACCGGCGATCATGCATGAGGCTTTATCAATGCGCGGGATCAGCATATTGTGAAATCCGGACGTGCCTGCGTGCTGCGTCCGGCCAGGCCTGCCCGAATGCTGCCACATGGAGTCGCTCATTTTGCGAAACCGCGTATTCGGCAAGCGTGGGTCGCGCTGTTCGGGCGCCGCCAGTCGGGACGGTTGCGCGGATGTTCTGGAGGGTTTGGGAGGACCCGCCGATTTATGCAATTTACCTATGACTATGGGCTCGCAATCCTGTCGGTCGTCATCGCCATTCAGGGCAGCTACGTAGGGCTGCTTCTGGCGAAGTCGCTGTCGGGCCATTCTGGCGCCGCCTGGAAGGTCAGGTTCGGCGCCGCGGCCGTTTCGCTCGGCGTCGCCATCTGGGCCATGCATTTCATCGGCATGCTTGCCGTCCGGCTGGATATTCCCGTGGGCTACGATGTGCTGCTGACGCTGGTCTCGGCCCTCGTGGCGGCGCTCGTGGTGGGCGCCGGCCTGTGCTGCGGCCGTGTGCTGCGGCTTGGCCGCTGGAGCCTGGGGATCGGCGGCGCGGCGATGGGCGCCGGCATCGCCGGCATGCACTACATCGGCATGGCGGCGCTGACCGGCGTCACCTGCACCTTCGATCCGGTCATGGTGTCCGCGTCGGTCGCCGTCGGCATGGGCTCGTCCATGCTGGGGCTGTGGCTCTTGTTCGTGCGTGGCCCGGGCCACAACGTGCTGACCTCGGCGGTGGCGCTGGGGGCGGCCATTTCCGGCATGCATTACACCGCCATGGCGGCGGCCACCTTCGAGCCGCTGTCCTCCGTGCAGCCGGTGACCGCGCCGGCCATGTCCAACGACATGCTGGCGATCATCGTCGCCATCATCGCCTTTGCCATTTCAGCGGTCTTCTTCCTCACTTTGCTTCCCGACGAGCCCGGCGAGGAGATGGACGCGCGCGAGGGTGCGGAGCATTGGTCCACGCGTGTCTTCGGCGACATGAACCACGGCGAGCTTGCGGTGCCGCAAGGCATGGCCGGGGAGACGCCGCGAGGCTGGAACGCGGGCTCCTCCGCGGCCCAAGGCGGCGAGATGATCCGTATCCCGGTGAACAAGGACGGAAAGATCATCCTGCTGGCGCCCGAGCAGGTCTATGCCGCGCGCGCCGACGCGCATTACACGAGCATCTTTGACGGCGAGCGCACCTATTTCTGTTCGCTGTCGATCTCGGAGCTGGAAGACCGGGTGCGCAGGGCCGATTTCGTGCGCGTCCACCGCAGCCACCTGGTCAACCTCCGCCACGCCCAGACCCTGCGCCGCAATGGCGAGCAGGGCGTGCTGGAACTCGACGGCGACACCCCCTACCAGGTCCCGGTCAGCCGCACCCGTCTGAAGCCGCTGAAAGTGGCGCTGGGGGTTTGAGAGTCGATTGAACGCTCGCCGCGCCGCGCCGATTGGCGCTCGTCCAGGTCGGGCGACGTGTCTCCTTCACGTAATCCCGGCGAAGTTTAGCGCGAGCCCGGCCGCGGCACACCCGGCAAGGACTGAGACGGGTCCGGGACGGAACCGCAACACCGCGATCAGTGCGACCAGCACCAGAGCCGCCGCGGGGCCGTTGAGCGATGACAAGACGGGCATATCGAGACTGAGCCCGAACGACATGACGGTACGGACCTCGTCGAAGATGACATGCAGGCCGAACCAGACGGCGAGATTCAGGATAACACCCACAATCGCCGCCGTAATCGCGGTCAGCGCGGCTGACAGCACTTTGTTGTCGCGCAACCGCTCGATGAAGGGCGCACCGAGGAATATCCAAAGGAAGCAAGGTGTAAACGTTACCCACGTGGTTAGAAGCCCACCCAGCGTTCCCGCCACCAACGGCGAGAGCCCGCCCGCACCGCGGAAGGCCCCCATGAAGCCCACGAACTGTGTCACCATGATCAGCGGGCCGGGGGTCGTTTCCGCCATGCCAAGGCCGTCGAGCATCTCGCCTGGCGCGAGCCAGCCGAAGTTCTGTACCGCCTCCTGCGCCACATAGGCGAGCACCGCATAGGCACCTCCGAAGGTCACCACAGCCATGACGCTGAAGAAGGCCGCGATCTGCGCAAAGATGTTGGCAGGTCCGAACACGGCGAACAGCAGGGCCGCCGGAGTCAGCCAGAGGATGAGGAATACCGCTGATACACGAAAGGCCCACGCACGGTTGACCTGTGTGTGGGCAGGTGACTCTTCGCCCAGCAATGTGTCGGCGTCGTTGACCTGTATCGCGCCAACCTTGCCATGTCCGCCGCCACCCAGGAAGGCGGGCATACCTGCGCGGGCACCAAAAAGTCCGATCATCCCTGCGGCCAGGATGATCAGCGGAAACGGTACTGCGAAACCGAAGATCGCGATGAAGGAGGTCGCGGCAATGGCCCGCATCGCGGCATTTCTCAAGGCGCGCGACCCGATGCGGATCACGGCCTGTATGACGATGGCCAGCACCGCTGCTTTGAGCCCGAAAAACAGCGCTTGGATGGGGCCGACGTTGCCATAAAGCGCATAGACCCAACTGAGCGCCATGATCGACACCACACCCGGCAGGACAAAAAGGGCGCCCGCTATGATGCCGCCCAAGGTGCGATGCATTAGCCAGCCGATATAGACGGCAAGCTGCATCGCCTCCGGGCCGGGCAGTAGCATGCAGTAGTTGAGCGCGTGCAGAAACCGCTTCTCGCCCAGCCAGCGTTGCTCCTCGACAAGGATACGGTGCATGAGCGCGATTTGCCCGGCGGGACCGCCAAAACTCAGCAGCCCGATCCGCGCCCAGATGTGAGTGGCCTCGGCGAGCGTGGGATATCGACGGCCCTTCACCGCTCTGCCTTTGGTGTGTTCGTGGGCCAGTTGTGGGTCTCCTCACTCGCGTCACGCGCCCAGCGATAGAACGCGTCGTAGAGCAGCATTCCGGCCTTGAGTTGCTCCAGGTCGTCTGAATACATCCGAGACAATCCCAGCGACGCCGCGAGCAGACCCGCCGCCTCAGGGGCGAGGTCGAGCCGGGCGGTATCGGCGCCGCGAACGATGGTCGCGAGCCTGTCGAGCGCGGGAATGGTCAGACCGAATTCCGCCAGCAGCACGTCGAAAGTGCATAGCGTCTCCCGGTGGCTCCAAAACACGTCCTCGATGTCGAAGGGAGTACCATTGTAGCGCTCGGCAACCGCGGTCACTTCCGCGGGGGCTACAAACAGGAACACCGCGCGGGGATCAAGGAACCTGCGAATTAGCCAGGGGCAGGCGATGCGGTCGATCTTCGGGCGCGATCGCGTAACCCAGACGGTGCGGCCCTGGGCGTCGCGTTGCGGCAACTTGGCGGGATCGATCAATGGCAAACCGGCGGCGCGCCATGCCTCGAACCCGTCCTCGAGGTATTCCGAGACACAGCCCTCCGCGCGGAGCCATGCGGCTGTGCCCTGGCTGCGCCGGTGTCCGGCCTGGCAAACAGCAATGGTTGGCTGATTTCCCAACTGCGCGGCGAGATCGGCAAGCGCCTGGTCGTCAACTCTGGTCGCACCGGGCAGGAGCCTCGGGTCGGCCATGAAGTCGTCCTCAGAGCGGACGTCAAGCAGAATAGGTGTGCGTGGGGTTCCGATGATGCGGGCGAGCTTGTCACAGGAAATGGCATTGGGCGCAGACATGTGCGTTCCTCCGTCTCCGGGGTTGATGTGGAACGCGATCTTCGGCTGGCGCCTCGTGGGGAGCTCGCAATCCCCATGCAGTCAGATAAGGAAATGAGGGAAGCGAAGTCAAGAACTCTATGCGCTTCAGCACATTATACTGCCAACGGTTGCTGTGAGCGACTTGTAGGATCATGTTTGCGGTCCGGCCCGCTACCCGTAGCGCCGCTTGGCCTCGATCGCCAGACCCAGGCCGACGGAGCCGAAGCGGTCGCCGTCGATGACCTGGGCGTCGGGGAAGGTGTGCGTGATCGCTTCGCGGACGTTGGGGATCTGGCTGGTGCCGCCGGTGAAGAAGATGGCGGAAATCGCCTCCGGCGTCAGCCCCGACTCGGCGACGCAGGCGAGCGATGCGCCGCGCAGGCGTTCCCGCAGCCGCGCGGTGGTCCGTTCGAAGCTGTCGCGGGTCGCGGTGACGGTGAGGCCCGCCTCGATCCAGTCGAGCGCCGCTTGATACGCGGGCGCTGACGACAGGGCGATTTTCGCCGCCTCCACCTCGATCAGCATGCTGTGGCCCTTGCGCTCCTCGATGATATGGATCAGCCGATCGATGAACTCGGGCCGCTGCGCGACCTGCCGGGTGTGGCGGATCTCGATGAGTCGTTTGGGATCATAGAGATGGTGGATGTCGGCCCAGTTCGACAGGTCCCAGTAGGGGCCCGCCGGAATTTCCAGATCACCCCGTGTCTGCAGCGTCTCGTGGCCGAGCGTCGGCATGAAGGCGCTTATGCTCAAGGTTCGGTCATAATCCGTGCCGCCCAGGCGCAGGCCGCCGTTGGCGAGGATGTCGCGGGCGCGGTCGTCGGCGACGTTGCGATCGGGCGACAGACGCACGACGGTGAAATCCGAGGTGCCGCCGCCGAAGTCGGCGATCAGCACGATGCGTTCCCGATCGATCCGGCGCTCGTAGTCGAAGGCGGCGGCGACGGGCTCGAACTGGAAGGAAACATCCGAAAAGCCGATCTCGCGTGCGATGCGCAGCAGGGTCGCCTCGGCCTGGGCGTCGGCCTCGTCCTTGTTGTCGACGAAATGCACCGGGCGGCCCAGCACCACATGATCGATGGGCGCCCCGGCGGCGATTTCCGCGCGCGCCTTCAACTCGGCGATATACAGGCGGATCACCTCCGAAAAGGCGATGCGGCGCTTGTAGACCTGCGTCCGGTCCTCGATCAGCGAGGAGCCGAGGATCGACTTGAGCGAGCGCATCAGCCGTCCCGTCGCGCCCTCCACGTAGGCGCGCATGGCGGCGCGGCCCACCAGGAAGGCGTCCTGCGGTTCCGTGCCGAAGAACACCGCACTGGGAATCGTTACCTCGTCGCCTTCCAGGGGCAACAGGCGCGGCGCGTTCTCCGCGTGGATGGCGAGGGTGGAGTTCGAGGTGCCGAAATCCAGCCCGCAAGCAAGGTGCGTCACGAGAATGCCTCTGTCGGTGTCGCCATGGCAGGGCGCGGGGAAAGCGCGTCCGGCGGGGATGGCGCGGATCGGAACGGTGCACGAAACCTGCGTGCGGTGCGCGGCCGGGAGCGCCTTCTACAGGGATCCGGCCCCGCCTGTCGAGCCCGGACGCGGCCGGCACCGCGAATCCGGCCTCCACGGAACCACAAAGACGAGGCATTTCGCCGCTCATGCGGGCCTCCCGTCATTCGTGCGGCATATTCCGTCGTTCGTGCAAAACGCCTTGTCTCTCATGGAATTGAGCACCGGGGCGCGGCGCGATCAGGCACCATGTTGTCGTATCGCACACCCGCTGATGGGGCTGAGGAGAGCACCGCGGCGGGCCGAAAATGGGAGGACGATTGTGATACCGGGAACCTTTTCCTACTACCGGCCGGATTCCGTCGACAAGGCAGTCGCCCTGCTCACCGAACTGGGTGAAGAAGCGCGGCCGCTCGCCGGAGGCCACAGCCTCATTCCGATGATGAAGCTGCGCCTGGCGCAGCCGGAGCATCTCATCGACCTCAGCCAGATCGCCGCACTGAAGAGCATCACGCGTGAGGGCGACACGGTCGTCATCGGCGCCATGGTGTCGCAGCACGACATGATCGACTCGGCCGAGATCGCCGCGAGCCTGCCGATTCTCATCGAGACCGCCAAACTGATCGCCGATCCGCAGGTCCGCTATGTCGGAACCATGGGCGGCAATGTCGCCAATGGTGATCCCGGCAACGACATGCCGGCGCTGATGCAGTGCCTGGGAGCCACCTATGTGCTGGCGGGTCCCAACGGCACCCGCGAGGTCGCGGCGCGCGACTTCTACGAGGCGGCCTATTTCACCAAGCTCGAGCCGGGCGAACTGCTCACGCAAATCCGGATCCCGGCGTCGCCGGCGGGCCACGGCTACGCCTATGAGAAGCTGAAGCGCAAGGTCGGCGACTATGCGACCGCCGCCGCCGCCGTCGTGCTGACGATGAGTGGCGGGACGTGCGCCTCCGCGGCGATCGCGCTCACCAACGTCGGTGACACACCGCTGCTTGCTGAGGAGGCCGCCAGCGCCCTCGTCGGCACCGTGATCGACAAGGCGGCCATCGATGCGGCTGTCGCGGCGGCGGAAGGCATCACCGATCCTGCGTCCGACGGACGCGGCCCCGCGGAGTACCGCACCAAGATGGCCGGCGTCATGCTCCGCCGTGCGATCGAGCGCGCCAAGACGCGCGCGGCGTGATCCGCGGACCAGGGAGAGGAAACATTCATGGCTAAAACACACGTCAAGATGACCGTGAACGGCAAAGAGGTGGAAGCCCTCGTAGAGCCGCGCACGTTGCTCATTCACTTCATCCGCGAGGAGCTGTCGCTGACCGGCCCGCACATCGGCTGCGAGACCACCCACTGCGGCGCCTGCACGCTCGACATCGACGGCAAGTCGGTCAAGTCCTGCACGCTGTTCGCGGTGCAGGCCGACGGCGCGGACATCCGCACGATCGAGGGCATGGCGGAAGCCGACGGCAGCCTGCATCCGCTGCAGGAAGCCTTCCGCCAGCACCATGGCCTGCAGTGCGGTTTCTGCACCCCGGGCATGATCACCCGCGCCTACCGCCTGCTGCAGGAAAACCCCAACCCGACGGACGAGGAAATCCGCATGGGCATCGCGGGCAACCTGTGCCGGTGCACCGGCTATCAGAACATCGTCAAGGCCATCCGGGCCGCCGCCGAGGTTATGAACGGCGCTGACGCGAAGGAGGCAGCGGAATGAACGACATGACATTGCCGCGCGAGGAGCGCGAAGCAAAACTCGAAGGCATGGGCTGCAAGCGCAAGCGCGTCGAGGATGTGCGGTTCACGCAAGGAAAGGGCAACTACGTCGACGACATCAAGCTGCCGGGCATGCTGTTTGGCGATTTCGTCCGCTCGCCCTATGCCCACGCCCGCATCAAGTCGATCGACACATCGGCGGCCGAAGCGCTGCCGGGCGTCAAGGCGGTGCTGACGGCGGAAACGCTGAAGACCGTCAACCTCGCCTGGATGCCGACGCTGGCCGGCGACGTGCAGATGGTGCTGGCCGACGGCAAGGTGCTGTTCCAGATGCAGGAGGTCGCCTTCGTTATCGCCGAGGACCGTTACATCGCGGCCGACGCGGTGGAACTGGTCGAGGTCGAATACGAGGATCTGCCGGTCGTCATCGATCCGTTCAAGGCGATGGACGCGGATGCGCCGGTCCTGCGCGAGGATCTGGAAGGCAAGATGGAAGGGGCGCATGGCCCCCGCAAGCATCACAACCACATCTTCGAGTGGACGGTGGGCCAGAAGGAAGAGACCGACGCGATCTTCGCCAGTGCGGCGGTCACGACCAAGGACCTGATCTCATACCATCGCTGTCACCCGTGCCCGCTGGAGACCTGCTGCTGCGTCGCCTCGATGGACAAGATCCAGGGCGACCTGACCCTTTGGGGCACCTTCCAGGCGCCGCATGTGGTGCGCACGGTGGCGTCGCTCCTGTCCACGATACCCGAGCACAAGATCCGCGTGATCTCGCCGGACATCGGCGGCGGTTTCGGCAACAAGGTCGGCGTGTATCCGGGCTACATCTGCGCCATCGTCGGCTCGATCGTGCTCGGCCAGCCGGTGAAGTGGGTTGAGGACCGCATCGAGAACCTCGCGGCGACGGCCTTCGCCCGCGATTATCACATGACCACGGAACTGGCGGCCACGGCCGACG
This sequence comes from Breoghania sp. L-A4, assembly GCF_003432385.1. Lineage (NCBI taxonomy): Bacteria > Pseudomonadati > Pseudomonadota > Alphaproteobacteria > Hyphomicrobiales > Stappiaceae > Breoghania > Breoghania sp. L-A4. The sequence goes on from NZ_CP031841.1 coordinate 1,754,740, forward strand.
GCAAGATCACCGGCCTGCGCTGCCACGTGCTGGCCGATCACGGCGCGTTCGACGCCTGCGCCGATCCGACCAAATGGCCGGCCGGCTTCTTCAACATCGTTACCGGCTCCTACGACATCCCGACGGCGCATGTGGCGGTGGACGGCATCTACACCAACAAGGCGCCGGGCGGCGTGGCTTACCGCTGCTCCTTCCGCGTCACCGAAGCAGCCTATGCGATTGAACGCGCCATCGATCTGCTGGCGCAGAAGCTGAAGATGGATCCGGCGGAATTGCGCCTGAAGAACTTCATCAAGGCGGCGCAGTTCCCCTATCAGTCGGCATTGGGCTGGGAATACGACAGCGGCGACTACGAGACCGCCATGCGCAAGGCGATGGAGGCGGTGGACTATGCCGGGCTTCGCCGTGAGCAGGCCGAACAGCGCGCCGCCTTCGATCGCGGCGAAACGCGCCAGCTGATGGGCATCGGCATCTCGTTCTTCACCGAGATCGTCGGCGCGGGTCCGACCCGCAACTGCGACATCCTCGGCGTCGGCATGTTCGATTCAGCCGAGATCCGCATCCATCCGACCGGCTCGGCCATCGCCCGCATGGGGACGATCAGCCAGGGGCAGGGGCACCAGACCACCTATGCCCAGATCATCGCCACGGAACTGGGCATTCCAGCCGACATGATCGACATCGAGGAAGGCGACACCGACACGGCGCCCTACGGCCTCGGCACATACGGCTCGCGCTCGACACCGGTCGCCGGTGCGGCGACCGCCATGGCCGCGCGGAAAATCAAGGCCAAGGCGCAGATGATCGCGGCGCACCTGCTGGAAGTGCACGAGGGCGATCTGGAGTGGGATGTCGATGGCTTCCGCGTCAAGGGACTGCCGGAAAAGACCAAGTCGATGAAGGAAATCTGCTGGGCGGCCTACAACAACCTGCCGCCCAACATGGAGCCGGGGCTGGAAGCGGTGAGCTACTATGATCCGCCGAACATGACCTTTCCCTTCGGCGCCTATTTCTGCGTGATGGACATCGATGCCGATACGGGCGCGCACACCGTGCGGCGTTTCTATGCGCTGGACGATTGCGGCACGCGCATCAACCCGATGATCATCGAGGGTCAGGTGCACGGCGGGCTGACGGAAGGCTACGCCATCGCCATGGGCCAGGAGATCGCCTACGACGAGATGGGCAACGTGAAAACCGCCTCGTTGATGGACTTCTTCCTGCCCACGGCCGTGGAGACGCCGATCTGGGAGACCGATCACACGGTGACGCCAAGCCCGCATCACCCGATCGGCGCCAAGGGCGTCGGCGAAAGCCCGAACGTCGGCTCCGTGCCGTGCTTCTCCAACGCGGTCAACGACGCCTTCGCCCACCTCGACGCCGGCCATATCCAGATGCCGCATGACAACTGGCGGCTGTGGAGCGTGAGCAAGCGGCTGGGATTGACGGGATAGAAAAATGGGAGCGGCGGCTATTGCCGACATGGCGCGGCCGCTCCCATCATGCCTTCCCACGCGGGCGGGGGGCGCTGAGACCTGGTGGTGGGCGCAATAGTGCCTCTTCCCGGTGTCATCCCGGCTGGAGCGTTAGCGGAAAGCCGGGACCCAGTAATCAACGCCGCCAGTGATCCCGCGAAACAACCGACCCCAATGGTTACTGGGTCCCGGGTCTCGCTGCGCTCGCCCGGGATGACATCACGGGTAAAGTCGTTGATCGACTTCCAGAGATGAATTCAATGTCTGCGCCGAAGGAACGGACTTCCCCATGACCCTCGACAAGGCCGAAATCGCCACGCGTCTCGCCGGTGCCGGATATGTGGCGGACAGTGAACTGGGCACAGCACTCGTCTTGATGGACCTGCTCAAGCGGCCTCTGCTGCTGGAGGGCGAGGCCGGAGTCGGCAAGACCGAGGTCGCAAAGGCCTTGAGCGCGGTTCATGAGGCGCCGCTGATCCGCCTGCAGTGCTACGAGGGGCTGGATGCCTCTTCGGCGCTGTATGAATGGAACTATCAGCGCCAGTTGCTGGCCATCAAGACGCACGAGCGCGACGGGCTCGCGGCCGAGGCGGTCGAGGCGCAGATCTTTTCCGAAGACTATCTGCTCGAGCGGCCGCTGCTGGCCGCCATCCGCTCCAAGACGCCGTCGGTGCTGCTGATCGACGAGATCGACCGGGCGGACGAGGAATTCGAGGCGTTTTTGCTGGAGATCCTGTCGGACTGGCAGGTCTCGGTGCCCGAGCTCGGCACCATCAAGGCGGTGACGATCCCGCGGGTGATCCTGACGTCGAACGGCACCCGCGAGCTCTCCGACGCGCTGCGCAGGCGCTGCCTGTATCACTATGTCGACTATCCCGACGAGGCGCGCGAGACCCGCATCCTGCAGGCCCGGCTGCCGGACATCGACACCAGCCTGGCGATCGAGATCGCGCGCATGGTGGCGATGATCCGCAAGGAGGACCTTTCCAAGGTTCCGGGCGTGGCCGAGACCGTCGACTGGGCGGCCGCGCTCGTCGGCCTGGGGGTCAAGCATCTCGCCGACCAGCCCGAAGTCATCCACGAGACCCTGCTGTGTCTGCTCAAGACCCGGTCCGACCAGGCGTCGATGACCCGCGAAGTCACCGACCGTCTGCTGGGAAAGGTGGCCTGACATGAACGCCGCGTCCGCATCGCGCGAGGCCGGTGAGGTCGGGGATGCCGCCGGCGCCGCCGTGCGCGCGCGCATGACCGGTTTTCTGAAGACCCTGCGCGACAACCATTTCGCTGTGGGGCTGGATGAAGCACGCGACGCGCTGGTGCTGGCTGAGGCGGGTTATGGCCGCCGCGCGTCGGCGCTGCGCCCCGCGCTCCGGGCCCTTTTGTGCGCGCGCCCGGCCGACTGGCAGCGGTTCGAGGCGCTGTTCGACGCGCATTGGCTGGGTCGCGGCGTGCGTGCGGCAACGATGATCGCGGGCCAGCCGCAAAAGGCGCCGGCCGGCGTCAACCGGGTGGCGGGAAAGCCCGGGGCGCAGGGCGCGCCCGACGGACTGCCGGACCATGTGGAGCGCGGCGGCGACACGGAAGCGGCCGGCGAGGGCGAGGCGACGCGCGGCGGCGCATCGCGCGCCGAGGTGCTGGAGACGACCGACCTGCGCCATGTGGCGGATCCGGACGCCATCGCCGAAGTCAACGCGCTGGTGGAGCGGCTGGCGCGGCGCATGCGCTACCGGCTGACCCGGCGCGAGCGGCTGCGCCGCAAGGGACGGCGCATCGATCTGCGCGCCACCATCCGGCATTCGGTCGGGCGCGGCGGGGAGCCCATCGACCTGATGCGGCGCAAGCGCCGCGAGACGCCGCTGCGCATCGTGGCGCTGCTCGATGTTTCGGCGTCCATGAGCCAGTACAGCGCGTTCTTCCTGCGCTTTCTGCATGGTATTCTGGATCATGTGCGCGAGGCGGACGCCTTCCTGTTTCATACGCGGCTGGTGCACGTCTCGCCGGTGCTTCGGGAAAAGGATCCGCAAAAGGCGCTGGACCGGTTGTCGCTGGTCGCGCGCGGTTTCTCCGGCGGCACGAAGATCGGCGAGAGCATCGCCACCTTCAACCGGCAGCATGCGGCGCGGGTGGTGCATGGCCGCACGGCGGTGATCATCATGAGCGACGGCTACGACACCGGAGACGCGGAAGGGCTGGCCGAGGCGCTGGCGAGTTTGCGCAAGCGCACCCGGCGCATCGTCTGGCTCAATCCGATGGCCGGCTGGGACGACTACGCGCCGCTGGCCGCCGGCATGCAGGCGGCGCTGCCGTATCTCGATCTTTTCGCTCCCGCGCACAATCTCGAAAGCCTCGCGGAACTCGAACCCTATCTCGCCCGTATCTGAACGGGAGGACACCAATGAGCGATCTCAAGGAAACCGTTCTCGACATGATCGACCGCCTGCGCCACGAGCGCAGGCCCTTTGCCGTGGCAACCGTGGTGCGCACCGTGGCGGCCACGGCCGCCAAGGCCGGCGCCAAGGCCGTGGTGCTGGAGGATGGCACCATGCATGGCTGGATCGGCGGCGGCTGCGCGCAAGGCGCCGTGGCCCGCGCGGTCAAGAGCGCGCTCGCCGACGGCCAGCCCCGGCTGATCTCGGTGCAGCCGCACGAGATCATGAGCGCGGAGGGTGTGGCCCAGGGCGAGGCGCGCGGCGGCGTGGAATACTATCGCAGTCATTGCCCGTCGAAGGGCACGGTGGATGTGTTCATCGAGCCGATGCGCCCGCGTCCTGTGGTGCTGGTCTGCGGCACGGCGCCGGTGGCGCGCGCCGTCGCCGATCTGGCGCCGCGCTTCGGCTTCGAGGTGGTGCTCGCCGCGCCCGAGAAGGACTGGGCGTCGGTGGAGACCGCCGACCGGCGGATCGACGGCTACGAGGCCAGCGCCCTGCCGCAGGGCGACGTGTTCGCCATCGTTGCGACCCAGGGGCGCGGTGATATAAAGGCGCTGACCGGGGTGCTCGCCAGCGACATGGCGCATGTCGCGTTTGTCGGCAGCCGCAAGAAGGCGCAAGCCCTGAAACGCGATCTCGCGGATGCTGGTGTTCCCGAAGCCAGGCTTGCGTCGCTACATGCGCCCGCGGGTCTCGATATCGGCGCCATCACGCCGGAGGAAATCGCCCTGTCGATCATGGCGGAGGTGATCCAGGTGCGTCGCGCCGCCACCCGGCGGAGCGGCGCGAATTCGCAGACGAGCGCGGCGTAGCGGATCACCGTCACTCCTTCAAGAACGGACCATCAACGAGGAAACGATCCATGAAAATGTCTGGCGAAGAGCGCATCGCCGCTCCGCGCGAAGCCGTCTATGCGGCACTGAATGATCCCGATGTGCTGAAGGCCGCCATTCCCGGCTGCAAGGAGCTCAACAAGCTCAGCGACACCGAACTGGAGGCCAAGGTCGGGCTGGCCGTGGGGCCCGTGCGCGCCACGTTCACCGGCGCCGTGACGCTGACCGATCTCGATCCGCCGAGGGGCTACCGCATTGTCGGCGAGGGCAAGGGCGGGGCGGCGGGTTTCGCCAAGGGCGGCGCCACCGTCACGCTGGAAGAGGACGGGAATGCCACGATCCTGCGCTACGATGTGGATGCGGATGTGGGCGGCAAGCTTGCACAGCTCGGCTCGCGGCTGATCGATTCCACCTCGAAGAAACTCGCCAAGCAGTTCTTTGAGAAGTTCGGAAGCATGGTCGAGGAATCCCAGGGCGTGGCTGCCACGCCGGAAGCCACCGGCGGCACGTCCGAACCCGCGTTGGAAGGGGCCGCGATCCCGGCTGCCGATGCGGCGGCGGCACCTGAGCCCAAATACTGGTACCAGGGCCCTCTGGGGATCGTCCCCGTGGCCGTGGCGCTGGCCGTCATGGTTTATTTCTGGTTCGGCCGGTAACGCGACGGGCAGGGCGGCCCCCTCAAGGGGGATGGCCGGCGCGGCTACTCGAAAATAGACCTGCGCGCGGCGACGGCTTCACAAATGAAGTCCGCCGCCGCGCGGACCCTTCGCACGTCGCGCAGGCTCTCGTGATAGGTGATCCAGTAGGCGCGGCGGATGGTGATGTCCGGCAGCACCTGGACAAGATCCGGATCGCGCCGCGCGATGAAGCCGTGCAAGATGCCGATGCCCGCGCCGCCGCGCACGGCCTCCGTCTGGCCCAGCGCCGAGGCGATCTCGAAACGCGCCGACCAGTTCCGGTCGATCTCGGCGGCGTAGTTCAGCGAAGGCGCGAACACCAAGTCATCCACATAGCCGACAAGTTGATGCGCGCCCAGCTCGGCTGTGGACCGCGGCGCGCCGTGCGCCTCGACATAGCCGCGCGCGGCATAGAGGCCGAGGGAATAGTCCACCAGCTTGCGCGCCACCAGCCGGCCGTGCTCGGGACGGCTGACGGTGACCGCGATGTCCGCCTCGCGCCGCGACAGCGAGAAGGAGCGCGGCACCGGCACCAGTTGCACCGTGAGATCGGGATAGTGCGCGGTGAGCTCACCCAGGCGAGGCGCCAGGAAGGCAACACCGAAGCCGTCCGGCGCGCCGATGCGCACGGTGCCTGAAACCTCCACGTCCGTGCCGCCGATCGCCGCGCGCGCGGCCAGCATTTCCGCTTCGATGCGCTCGGCCGCCGGCAGGAACCGCTCGCCCGCCGCCGTCAGCACGCAGCCGTTGGTGCGCCGCTCGAACAGCTTGGTCTGCAGCGCCTCCTCCAGCGCGGTCAGCCGCCGGCCCACCGTGGCGTGGTTCAACCCCAGCCGTTTGGCCGCCGCCAGGATCTGTCCGGAGCGCGCGATGGCAAGAAAAATCCGTGCGTCGTCCCAGTTCATGGCATGCTTTCAGATTGAACGTGAGGGTCAAAATGCGCACATCGGATGCGCTAAGTCGAGTATTGTGTTTCAAAAATTAAAGCACAAAATGCCAGCCACAGAGAATCCGGCCGCGTGCCGGAGGCGAAACACGACGCGGCTCTAAGCCGCTTGGCGAAACAATTCAGGGAGGTCTCCATGACCCAGGAAATCGGTCACTTCATCGGCGGCAAGCATGTTGCGGGCACGTCGGGGCGCTTCGCCGACGTCTACAATCCGGCCACAGGCGAGGTTCAGGCCAAACTGGCGCTGGCCACCAAGGCCGAGCTGCGCGCAGCCGTCGAGAACGCCAAGGCCGCCCAGCCCGCATGGGCCGCGCAGAACCCGCAAAAGCGCGCCCGCGTGATGATGAAATTCGTCTCGCTGCTGCACCGGGACATGGACAAGCTGGCGGAAGCCCTGTCGCGCGAGCACGGCAAGACTATTCCCGACGCCAAGGGCGACGTGATCCGCGGCCTGGAAGTGGCCGAGTTCTGCATCGGCGCGCCGCATCTGCTCAAGGGCGAGTTTTCCGAGGGCGCCGGCCCCGGCATCGACATGTATTCCATGCGCCAGGCGCTGGGCGTCGTCGCCGGCATCACGCCGTTCAACTTCCCGGCCATGATCCCGATGTGGAAGTTCTGCCCGGCGATCGTCGCGGGCAACGCCTTCATCCTCAAGCCGTCGGAGCGCGATCCCTCCGTGCCGATGATGCTGGCCGAGCTGATGCTGGAAGCCGGCGCGCCTCCGGGCATCCTCAATGTGGTCAACGGCGACAAGGACGCGGTCGACGGCATTCTCGACGATCCCGACATCCAGGCGGTCGGCTTCGTCGGCTCCACGGCGATCGCCGAATACGTCTATTCGCGCGGCTGCGCCAACGGCAAGCGGGTGCAGTGCTTCGGCGGCGCCAAGAACCACATGATCATCATGCCGGACGCCGACATGGACCAGGCGGTGGATGCGCTCATCGGCGCGGGCTACGGCGCGGCCGGCGAGCGCTGCATGGCGATTTCCGTCGCGGTGCCCGTGGGTGACGCCACGGCCGACCGGCTGATCGAGAAGCTGGCCCCGCGCGTCGAAAGCCTGAAGATCGGGCCGTACACGGCCGGCGACGACGTCGACTTCGGCCCGCTGGTGACCAAGGAGGCGCTCGCGCGCGTCAAGGGTCTGGTGGACAATGGCGTCAAGGAAGGCGCCAAGCTGGTGGTCGACGGCCGCGGCTTCACCATGCAGGGCTATGAGAACGGCAATTTCATGGGCGGCTGCCTGTTCGACAACGTCACCAAGGACATGGACATCTACAAGACCGAGATTTTTGGTCCCGTCCTGTGCGTGGCGCGCGCCAAGACCTATGAGGAGGCGCTCGACCTGCCGATGAGCCATGAATACGGCAACGGCACCGCGATCTTCACCCGCGACGGCGACGCCGCGCGCGATTTCGCCTCGCGCATCAACATCGGTATGGTCGGCATCAACGTGCCGATCCCCGTGCCGCTGGCCTATCACACGTTCGGCGGCTGGAAGCGCTCCGGCTTCGGCGACCTCAACCAACACGGCCCGGACGCCTTCAAGTTCTACACCCGCACCAAGACCGTCACGGCCCGCTGGCCCTCCGGCGTCAAGGACGGCGCGGAATTCGTCATCCCGACGATGTGAGGGTGTTGGCGGATAAACCGGAAAAGCATCGCGGCGCGCCCGCGATGCTTGTGTGCTGCTCCAATAAACAAGTAAGCGATAGGGCTTGTTTTATCTGGGTCTCAGCTTGATATGCGTGAATTGATACCCGGTCCCGAATTTGTTCTTAACATAGTATGAGAGGACGAAATCGTCTTTTCCGGAATATCCCTTTTTCGGAGTATATTCGAAATAGCTTTTTTGGGTCCTGACTTTCCCTTTCAGAGGCTTGTTCAAAAGCTCGGCCTTCAGCATGGTCGCGGGAAAATCGCGCGATGACAGCTCGATGATTTGACGGCATCCCTTGCCAGGTTTGTACACGCCGCTGTAGACGCGGACGTCATATCCCGCGACCTTTTCGATGCCTTTGTATTGGACGTTGCACGGCGGCATCGCCGTGCCGGCGGAAGCGGAGCCGATGCTCGCAAACAGTGCGGAAATCACAAGTGCGGGGAAAATCACAAGTGCGGGGAAAATGGGCCGCATATTACCTCCGAAGTTGGAATCAATGGAATAAATATCGCAATTAATACTGAGGCCTCCCGTCTGGAATAGCAATCTGTGCAGTTCCGTCCCAAATCCGTCTGGGGCATTTACGTGCTGCCGCGGACCCCAATAGGATGCTTCAAACAGGACGGACGCGTTGCGCGTCTCCGTGGGAGGAAAGCATGTCCAATCGTGAAGTCGTCATTCTCGCCGGCGCCCGCACCGCCATCGGCACCTTCGGCGGGGCGCTGAAGGACGTTCCGCCCTCGGCTCTGGCGGCGCTGGTGACGCGCGAGGCGATGGGCCGCGCGGACGTGGCGCCGGATGCTGTCGGGCATGTGGTCTTCGGAAACGTCATCCACACCGAGCCGCGCGACATGTATCTCTCGCGCATCGCCGCCGTCGAGGCGGGCATTCCGGTGGAGGTTCCGGCGCTGACGGTCAACCGGCTGTGCGGCTCCGGCGCGCAAGCCATCGTCTCAGCCGCGCAGACGATCCTGCTGGGCGACGTCGAGGTGGCGGTCGCGGGCGGCGCGGAAAGCATGAGCCGCGCGCCCTATGCCTCGCTGGATGCGCGTTTCGGCCAGAAGATGGGCGACGCGACGATGGCCGACATGATGCTGGGCGCGCTGAATTGCCCCTTCGGCACCGGCCACATGGGGGTTACGGCGGAAAACGTGGCCCGCGACTGGAACATCTCCCGCGCGGATCAGGACGCGTTGGCGCTGGAAAGCCAAAAGCGCGCGGCATCCGCCATCAAGGACGGCCGTTTCAGGGAGCAGATCGTTCCGGTCGAGGTCAAGGTCCGGCGCGACACGGTTTCCTTCGACACCGACGAGCATGTGCGTGGCGACACCACGGCCGAGACGCTGGCGTCCCTGCGCGCCGTGTTCCAGAAGGATGGTTCGGTGACCGCAGGCAATGCCTCCGGAATCAACGATGGCGCCGCGGCGGTGATCCTGATGGACCGCGAGCGGGCCGAGCGCGAGGGCCGCAAGCCCATGGCGCGGATCGTCGGCTACGCGCATGCGGGCGTGGAGCCCAGCGTGATGGGCGTGGGCCCGATTCCGGCCGTGCGCAAGCTGCTGGAAAAGACCGGATTGTCGGTCGCGGATTTTGACACGATCGAATCCAATGAGGCCTTTGCCGCCCAGGCCTGCGCGGTGGCGAAGGATCTCGGCCTGCCGGCCGAAAAACTCAATCCCAACGGTGGCGCCATCGCGCTCGGCCATCCGGTCGGTGCCACGGGCTGCATCGTCACCATCAAGGCGATGTACGAGCTCAAGCGCATCGGCGGCCGCTTTGGTCTGATCACCATGTGCATCGGCGGCGGCCAGGGCATCGCGATCGCGATCGAGAACCTCGCGTAGCCCTTCCGGCGATTCGTCGTCGTAATTTTACTGACCACACGCCCGCTTGCCCGTATCATTGGTCGGGCAAGCGGGCAGAACCAATCGGGAGCGAGGCGTGCAGAAACTGGGTCAGGTGTCGCAATGGCGGGCGGTCGACTGTGGCGCTGTGGTCAAAACGGACAGCGGCGTGCGGATCGCGGCCAACGTGGGAAACATTCTCGGCGAAGGACCCCTGTGGCATCCCGAGGCGCAGTGCCTGTTCTGGTTCGATATCCTGCGCTCGAAACTCTACCGGATGGCGGGCGAGGGCGACGTCGCCGTAATGGACCTGCCGTTCATGGGATCGGCCGCGGGCTGGATCGACGCGGGCAACCTGCTGCTTGCCGGCGATGATGGCTTCTATGTGCTGGACATGGAAAGCGGCAGCCTGCATCCGCATATGGTGCTGGAGGACGACAATCCCGCAACCCGGTCCAACGATGGCCGGGTCGATCCCTGGGGCCGCTTCTGGATCGGCACCATGGGACGCAAGCTTGAGGCGGCGGCCGGCGCGCTCTACCGGCTCGACGGCGCCCGGCTGGAGGTTCTCAAGCAGGACATCAGCATCCCCAACTCGATCGCGTTCTCGCCCGACCGCGCCCGGGCCTATTTCGCCGACAGTCCCAGCCGCAACATCCTGGCGCTCGATCTGAACCCGGAGACCGGGGATATTTTGCGCCAGCGGGTGTTCGCCTCGCTGGACGACAGCGACTCGGTGCCCGACGGCAGCGTGGTCGACAGCGAAGGCTATCTCTGGAACGCCCAGTGGGGGCGTGGCGCGTGGTGCGCTACGCGCCCGACGGCAGCATCGACCGGACCATTGAGCTTCCCGTTGGCCAGCCCACGTGCCCGGCCTTCGGCGGGCCGGATCTGAAGACCCTCTACATCACCTCGGCAAGCGAGGACCTCGATGAAGAGGCGCTGGAGAAGCAACCCTACGCGGGCGCGGTGCTGGCGATTGACGTCGACGTGCCTGGACAGGCGGAACACCGGCTGCGCTGACGGGTTTTCACCCGTGCGTGCGGAACCGGCATTCACCAGGAGGGAGCGATCTCCATGAAATTGCGCTTGGCGATCCTTGCCCTGACGGCTTGCTTTTTGCACGCCGCAGCGGCGAAAGCGGAAGACCCTGGCGCATGGCGGTCGCAGCATTTCACCGCGCATCCGCTTGTCGGACGGATCTATTCCGCGGCGCTCGAGGCCTTCGTCAGCGAGGACGCGCTTGTCCGTGACGCGGCAGCCGCCCGCTATGTGCTGCTGGGCGAAACCCACGACAACGCCGATCACCATCTGTTGCAGGCGCGTGTGATCGCGGCACTCGCCGCGGCCGGGCGCGATCCCGCTGTGGTCTTCGAGATGGTGTCCGTAGACAAGGCGCAAGCGCTCGCGGACCATCTGGCGGCGCATCCCAACGATGCGGCGGGGCTCGGCGAGGCGCTCGGCTGGAGCGCCAGCGGCTGGCCCGCGTGGCCGTTCTATGAACCGGTGGCGCGAGCCGCGCTCGATGCCGGTCTGACGCTTGTTGCCGGCGATCTGGATCCATCGCAGCGCAAGCGCATCGGCACGCAGGGGTTTGATGCCGTGCCGCCGGAGGAGCGCGCGGAATTGGCCCTTGATCAGCCGTTGAGCGAAGGCGCTGCCGCCGATCTGGAGAACACGTTGCGGATCTCTCACTGCGGCATGCTGCCCGACGCCGCGGTCAGCGCCATCTTCAAGGTGCAGAGGGCGCGCGATGCCGCGCTGGCACGCGCCATGCTGTCGTCGGGGGAAAGGCCGGCGCCGTGCTTATTGCCGGCGGCGGTCATGCGCGCGCGGACTATGCCGTGCCGTGGTATCTGCGTGCCCGCGATCCGGAGGCGACGATCATCAGCATCGGATTCACGGAAGTGGAACCGGACGAGGTCGATCCGCGCGCCTACCTGCCGGGGCAAGACGGTGCGGGGTTCGTTGATGGTATCGCGCCGTTCGATTATCTTTGGTTTACGCCCAAGGGAAACGTCAGCGATCATTGCGCGGACTTGAAGGAACGTTTCAGCAAGCCCGCCAAATAGCCGTTCCCTGACGATCCTTCCGTCGGTGAGCTGTGGGAGGGCGTGCGACACTCTTGCGGGGAACGCCATGCTTGAAATCGGAAATCTGGACGCCGAGTTCGCCAAGATCACCGACTATTGGTCGCCGCGTGTCATCGCCATGGCCAACGGCCAGTTCGTCAAGCTGGCCAAGGTGAAGGGCGATTTCGTGCTGCATAGCCACGACGAGGAGGATGAGTTCTTCTTTGTCGTCAAAGGCACATTCGTCTTGCGCTATCCCGGCCGCGAGGACGTGACGCTGAAGCAAGGCGATTTCCACGTGACGCCGAAAGGCGTCGCGCATCATCCCTTCGCGCCCGAGGAAACCTGGCTGCTTTTCGTGGAACCCGCCACGACGAAGCACACGGGAGACGTCGAGACCGACATCACCCGATCCGTTGCGGAGCAAACCGCGCACCTTCCGTGAGATGGCGCCGCCGGCGGTATCAGCCGCCGGCGTCAAGCGCCCGCCGGATGGCCCCGGCCAGTTGCCTGCGGTTGTAGGGTTTGCTCAGCAATTCGCTGGCCAGCTTGGCGATAAACGTCTCATCGCCGCTGGTCGAGTGTTCGCGCCGCTGCGTGTAGCCGCTGGTCAGCAGGATCTTGAGTTCCGGGAACATCTTGTGCGCCTCGACCGCGAGCTGATAGCCGTCCTGTCCGCCGGGCATGACGACATCGCTGAAAAGCAGGTCGATGTACGGATTGGTTCTCAGGATTTCGAGCGCCTCGCTGCCGTTGCTGGCGCTCAGCACGGTGTAGCCAAGGAAGCCGAGGTTGTGCGCGGCGATGTCGGTGAAATCCGCCTCGTCGTCGACGATCAGGATCGTTTCGGTGCCCCGGAGCATGGCGACGGGCGTTTGTGCCTTGGGGCTGGCCTCGGCGACTGTCCGGCGTGCGCGGGGCAGGTAGATGCGGAAGGTGGCGCCTTTTCCGGGATGCGTCTCGACCTTGATGTGGCCGCCCGAGCGCTGGACGAAACCATAGACCATGCTCAGGCCCAGACCGGACCCCTTGCCTTCACCCTTTGTGGAAAAGAACGGCTCGAAAATCTTGTCGACGACATCCGGCTCCATGCCGACGCCGGTGTCTGCGACGGAAATCATCACGAACTCGCCTTCACGGGCCAGCGGGTTCAGCTTTACGTATTCGGCATCCAGTTTGGTGTTCTCCGCGGCAATGACCAGCGACCCGCCCTCGGGCATGGCGTCCCTGGCGTTGAGCGCCAGATTGATGAGAGCGTCCTGGAACTCTCCCGGGTCCACGTCGACCATCCACAGGTTGTCGGCAAGCCGGTTCTCGACCGTAATCGCCGCCGTCAGCGATCGGGAGATCAGCTCCTGCATGTTGTCGATGATGGCGTTCAGCGACGTCAGCTTGGTGGCCTGCGTCTTCTGGCGCGAGAAGCTCAGCAATTTGTGGGTAATGCTTGCGCCGCGGTTGACGGACTTGAGGGCCAGTTCGATCCGCTCCGAAATTTCCGGCCGGTCGGCGGCCATGTCCTGAACCAGTTCCAGGTTGCCGATGATGATGCCGAGAATATTGTTGAAGTCATGCGCGATGCCGCCGGACAGCTGGCCGACGGCCTCCATCTTCTGCGCGCGCATCATGGCGTCCTCGGCCTGCTTGCGCCCGCTGATGTCGTTGACCATGACCAGGAAGGACGATCTTCCTTCCCATCGGATCGCGGTCGCCATCGCCTCGACAACGCGGCGGTTGCCGTCGGCGTCGACGACCGTGTTGACCATCCTCGGCCGGGAGCCGCTGCCTTCATCCACCAGACTGTCGATACGCTGCTGTGCCGCCGCCTGGCCTTCCGGCGGGTAGAAGGACATCACGCTCTTGCCGACGATCTCCTCGGGGCTGGAGAGGCCGACGATCTTGGCGCCGGCGGGGTTGGTGAAGGAGTATTTCTCCTTGTCCGCGACATAGATGCCGATCGGCGCGAGCTTCATCACCTCGCGGAGCTTCCGCTCGCTTTCGGCGAGCCGCTCGGTGTCGCTGCGGCTCTCGGCGATGACGGCGGCCGACGACAGGGCGCTGACCGTGGCGATCAGCAGGAACACCCCAAGCGCGCCGACATCGGCGAGACCGTCTCCGGTACCCGCCGCGACGAAGCTTGTGTCGAACCAGAGCGCCACGAGAGAAAATGTCAGGCAGGCCAGCGCCGTCGTGCGCGGTCCCAGCCGCAAGGCGCTCCAGATCAACAGCGCGAAGGGCAGAAAGCTGTAGGAGGGGAGCGCCGTCCCGGGTGAGGCGCCGTAGGAAAATATCAGAATGGTTGTCGTGGTGAGGGCGACGAGCAGAGCCGTCACCTCGACCCAGAAGACGCGATTTGCCTGCCGGATGCGTGACACGCTGTCGTCGGTCAGCAGCAGCAGCACGGCCGGGTCACCGTCATGACTTGCAAGCAGTTGCCGATCAGCCACCAGATCCAGCCGTCATAAGGCAGGGCGTTGAAGGAATTGCTGGCAACCATCGACGCGGGAACGCCGAAGACCGCTGCGGGCAGAATGCCGCCCCACAGCAGCAGCGCCATGACGTCGTGAAGGCGTTCGAAGCGCAGATCCAGCCTGTGGAAGCGCTGTATCAGCAGCGCGGCAACGATGGCCTGACCCGAAGAAATCAACGGAAAAATGGCGACTGCAAGGGCCGGGATCCGGCCGATCAGCGTCAGGACGACAACATCGCAGGCGACGATGGCGGGCACGAGTATCCACCAGTGCCGTCGCGGCGTCGCCAGCAGCGCGGCCAGGAACACGCCCGTTGCGGGCCAGACGATCGGAATGTTCTGTGATGTCGGGAAAAACAGAAAAGCCCCCGCTGCGCACAAAGTGTAGAGGCTGCAATACCGAATAATAGTGAGCGTGATGCCCATGGTCCGTGCCCGTTCCGCGCCGCACTCCCAAGGAAACGGCCCAAAGTCAATTCGAATCAGCGCAATTTTGACAATATGTTTGGCTGAATCTAGTCGCGTGGGCCGTTCAGAGGCAAATGATTCTGCCGCTGCAGTCCATTTTTCACCAGTGTTTCCGAAAAGTTGCGCGAATGACTTGTTAAGCGTTGCGGTCGCATCGAGGTGCGCGCCCTCCGCAGCCGGCCGGCCCGAATGATACGGGTCCGGCCGGCTGCGATTGTCTTAGCCCTGCATCGCCTTCAGTTCCAGGCGGCGGGCGTGAAGCACCGGTTCGGTGTAGCCCGACGGCTGCTCGCGGCCCTTGAAAACCAGATCGCAAGCGGCCTTGAAGGCCGGACCGTCGAAGGCCGGCGCCATGGGCGTGTAGGCGGGATCGCCCGCGTTCTGGCGGTCGACCACCTCGGCCATGCGCTTCATGGTCTCCATCACCTGATCCCCGGACACCACGCCATGGTGCAGCCAGTTGGCGATATGCTGCGAGGAGATGCGGCAGGTGGCGCGGTCTTCCATCAGGCCGACGTCGTTGATGTCGGGCACCTTGGAGCAGCCGACTCCCTGGTCGACCCAGCGCACGACATAGCCGAGGATTCCTTGCGCATTGTTTTCGATCTCGGCGCGCACCTCGTCGTCCGACCAGTTGGCGCCCTGGGCCACCGGGATCGTCAGGATATCGTCGAGCGAGGCGCGGCCGCGGCTTTCCAGCTCGTCCTGGCGCCTTTGCACGTTGACGGTGTGATAGTGCGTCGCGTGCAGGGTGGCGGCGGTGGGCGAGGGCACCCAGGCGCAATTGGCGCCCGCCTGCGGATGGCCGATCTTCTGTTCCAGCATGGCGTGCATCAGGTCAGGCATGGCCCACATGCCCTTGCCGATCTGCGCATGCCCGCGCAAGCCGCACTCGAGCCCGATGTCGACGTTCCAGTCCTCATAGGCGATGATCCACGGCTGGCTCTTCATGTCCGCCTTGCGCACCATGGGGCCGGCTTCCATCGAAGTGTGGATCTCGTCGCCGGTGCGGTCGAGGAAGCCGGTGTTGATGAAGGCCACGCGGGATTTCGCCGCCCGGATGCATTCCTTGAGGTTGACCGTGGTGCGGCGTTCCTCGTCCATGATGCCGATCTTCAGCGTGTTCGGCGCAAGCCCCAGGAAGCCCTCGACGCGGCCGAAAATTTCGTCGGTGAAGGCGGTTTCCTCCGGGCCGTGCAGCTTCGGCTTGACGATGTAGACGGAGCCCGCGCGCGAGTTGCCAGGGCCGTCGTTCTTCAGGTCGTGAATGGCGATCAGCGAGGTGAAGGCGGCATCCAGCAGGCCCTCGAAGGCCTCGTCGCCGTTCCGATCGAGCACGGCCGGATTGGTCATCAGGTGGCCGACGTTGCGCACCAGCATCAAGGAGCGGCCGTGCAGCGACAGGGCGGATCCGTCGGGTGCCGTGTACACACGGTCGCCGTTGAGTTTGCGGGTGAAGGTCTTGCCGCCCTTGGTCACCTCTTCGGTCAAATCGCCCTTCATCAGGCCGAGCCAGTTGCGGTAGGCGACGACCTTGTCCTCGGCGTCGACGGCCGCGACCGAATCCTCGCAGTCCATGATCGTCGAGATGGCGCTCTCGAGAATGACGTCCGCGACGCCCGCCTTGTCCGACGCGCCGATGGTGCTGTCGCGGTCGATCGTAATCTCGGCGTGCAGTTCGTTGTTGACGATCAGCACGGCAGACGGATTGGACGCCTCGCCCCGGTAACCGGCGAACTGCGTCGGATCGGAAAGCCCGGTCTCCGTGCCGTCCGCCATTGCGACGAAAAGCCCGCCGTCGCGCACGCTGTAGGCCGTCACGTCGGCATGGCTGCCGCCGGCCAGGGGTGCTGCGCCGTCGAGAAAACTCTTGGCCCAGGCGATGACGCGGGCGCCGCGTTCGGGATCGTAGCCGCCCGGCTTGGGCAGGTCGCCCAGCGCGTCGGTGCCGTAGAGCGCGTCGTAGAGCGAGCCCCAGCGCGCGTTCGCCGCGTTGAGCGCGTAGCGGGCGTTCATCACCGGCACGACGAGCTGCGGACCCGCGATGATCGAGATTTCCGGATCGATCCTGTCGCTGTCGACGGAAAACTCTCCGCCCTCGGGCACCAGATAGCCGATGTCGCCGAGGAACGCCTTGTAGGCGGCCATGTCCTGCGGCTTGCCGCCTGCGTGCCAGGCGTCGATTTTGGCCTGGATCGCCTCGCGCTTGTCGATCAGCGCCTTGTTCTTCGGGCCAAGGTCGTTGACCAGCGCGCCGAGGCCATCCCAGAAATCCCCAGGCGCGACGCCTGTCCCCGGCAGCGCTTCCGTCTCGATGAAGTCGTAAAGCTCCCGGGCGACCTTGATGCCGCTGATGTCGACGCGGTTGGCTGTCATGTTCTGGTTCCTGACGTTCGGCAGGCCCGGGCGCGCCTGGCGCGCATGCGGACGTGTGTCTGCGGACGGGAGATCCCGATCCTGTGAGCAGTCAGATAGCAGCTTGCCGGTGCGGCTTTAATTGGGGAAGTGGAAAAGCTGTCTTTCCAAACGGCATGGGACGAAAGTGGGAGAGGGCGCGCGGTGACGTTTGTCTCGCTCAGCGCTGCTGCTTGCTTTGCATATAGGCGCGCAAGATCGCGTTCATGCGGCTCTGGTAGCCCTTGCCTTGCGCCTTGAACCAGTCGAGCACATCCGCGTCGAAGCGGATCGTGACCTGTCTTTTTGTCGCGGGACGCGTCAGCTTCGCGGCCTCGAAGAAGGCATCATCGAGTTCCGGAATGTCGCTGTGGTCGATCTGCTCGTCCGGCAGCGCGGCCAGTTCCTCAAGGCTCAGTTCTGCGTTGTAACGCTTCTTCATAGTGTTTCCGTTCCTTGCGGCTGGCAGGGCGTGCGGAAATCAGTCGGATCCGGTCAGCCCTGTCCGTATGGGCAACTGTTAGGATCGCAATTCCGTCGATAATGCCAATGGAAATGAAGCGTCTCTCTCCATAGTCGAAACGCCGGTCTTCAGCCGTCAGGACGACGCCCTCGAATATTCGGCATGCGGTGCCGAAACCCACGCCATGCTTGGCAATATTCAAACGGTTTTTCGTCTCGTCCCACTCGAATGGCATGGTCGAGTGTAACTACAAATGTCGTTATAATCAAGGGCGCGGAGCGTGCCGGCTCGTCATCAGAAATCTTTGGAACCGGCAGGAAGGGTCATGGATGCCGATGTATTAGGCCACCAGTTCCTTCTGATAGTCCTTCACGTCGGAGAAGGTGATCTTGGGATTGCGATCCTTCTCGTACTGCAGCATGAAGGCGGAGGTCGCCATGAAGACGGGCGCGCCGTCGAGATCGGCGGCCATGGCGCCGCGGTTCTTCTCGATGAACTTGTCCAGCTCCGCGGGGTCTTCCGCCGTCACCCAGCGGCAGGCTTCGAAGCGGGCCATGTCGAGGCCGATCGGCAGGCCGTATTCCGCCTGCATGCGCTCCACCAGCACGTCGAGCTGCAGCGCGCCGACGACGCCGACCATGGCCGGCGAGCCGTCATAGGGGCTGAACACCTGGACGACGCCTTCCTCGGCGAGTTGCTGCAGCGCTTCCTTCATCTTCTTCGCCTTCATCGCGTCCTTGAGCGAGACGCGGCGCAGGATTTCCGGCGCGAAACTCGGTACGCCGCGGAACACGACGCCTTCACCTTCCGTCAGCGTGTCGCCGATCCTCAGCGTGCCGTGGTTGGGAATGCCCACCACGTCGCCGGCGTAGGCCTCTTCCGCGAGGCTGCGGTCCTGGGCGAAGAAGAACATCGGCGTGTGGATGCCGATGGTCTTGCCCGTGCGCACCAGCTTGGCCTTCATGCCGCGTGTGAGCTTTCCCGAGACGACGCGCATGAAGGCGATGCGGTCGCGGTGGTTGGGGTCCATGTTCGCCTGGATCTTGAACACGAAGCCGGTCATCTTCGGCTCACGCGGATCGATGAAGCGCGCGTTGGTTGGCTGGCCGCGCGGTGTCGGCGCGATTTCGGCCAGCAGGTTGATCAGGTCGCGCACGCCGTAGTTGCGCAAGGCGGAACCGAACAGCACCGGCGACAGATGGCCCTCGCGGAAGGCTGCGAGGTCGAACGGCTTGCAGCCGACCTGCGCCAGTTCCAGCTCTTCCAGCATCTGTTCGCGATCGCCGTCCGGCAGCATGGCCGCGACGGTCGCGTCGGTGGGGCCGGAGACTTTCGCGCCCTCCACCTGTTCGTCGAGCTGGCGCACCGTGTCGCGGCGCAGATCATATGTGCCGGCGAAGCAGCGGCCGCGGCCGACGGGCCAGGTGACGGGCGCCAGATCCAGCGCCAGCGTCTGCTCGATCTCGTCGAGAAGCTCGAACGGATCGCGGCTCTCGCGGTCCATCTTGTTGATGAAGGTGATGATCGGGATGTCGCGCAGGCGGCAGACCTCGAACAACTTCAGCGTCCGCGCCTCGATACCCTTGGCCGCGTCGATCACCATGATGGCGCTGTCGACGGCGGACAGCGTGCGGTATGTGTCTTCGGAGAAGTCCTCGTGGCCCGGCGTATCGAGCAGGTTGAAGACGCAATCGGCGTATTCGAATGTCATCACCGAGGTCATCACCGAGATGCCGCGTTCCGCCTCGATGCCCATCCAGTCCGAACGGGTCTGGCGGCGGTTGCGCTTGGCCTTGACCTCGCCGGCGAGCTGGATCGCGCCGCCGAACAGCAGCAGCTTTTCCGTCAGCGTTGTCTTGCCGGCGTCCGGATGCGAGATGATGGCGAAGGTGCGCCTGCGGGAAACGGGATCGGTCATGATGTCTTTTCGGAGCCGGTCGGGAACGCGAGCCTGTCGCCGCGCTCGGAACGTGCCGTGTCTCGCCCGAAGCGATGGCTTTGTCAAATGGGATTGCTGCCGATGCGCGGCCAACGGTCTGCCGTGGGGAGCCGGTTCAGACGTCGGTGATGGTGTCGTCCGCGGCAAGATCGTTGATGAAATAGTTCGGCCAGAGATCCCGGAAAATCGAGAAGTCGAGCCTTAGCTTGTTCAGATGTTCGTTCATGTTCGCGACCGCCGTGTCCGCATCGCCCGCGGCGATGGCGTCCAGCACCGCGCCGTGCTCGCCGACCACGAGCTGCATGCGGCCGGCCTGGGGCAGGGTGAGGCGGCGGTAGCGTTCGGCCTGCACCCGGATCTGCTGGATCATGTCCCAGAAGCCGGGGAAATGGCCGGCTGCGGCAATGGCGGCGTGAAAGTCCTCGTCGGCCCGGTGGAAGGCTTCCTCGTTACCTGCATCCGCCATTTCCTGCTGACGCTGGATCAGGGCCCGCATCTGCATGATCTGGCTTTCGCTGGCGCGGCGGGTGGCGGCACGAACCGTGACTTCCTCGAGCGCGCGCCGGGCGACCAGGGCTTCCCGCAGGATCGATAGCGGAATCCGGGCGACGAACGTGCCGGACTTGGGGACCACGTCGATCAGCCGTTCCTCGGCGAGGCGCAGCACCGCCTCGCGGACCGGTGTGCGGGAGATGCCATATTTCTCGGTCAGCGCCTTCTCGACGATCGGCGCGCCCGGGGGAGGGTCATGGCGATGATCGCGTTTTTCAGATCGTGATAGACCACCTCCGAATTCTTGGCGGCTCGAGGAATCCGCGCATGATCATTCACCCCGGCGGTGCATTGCGCGCACGGGGCTTGCGTGTCTTCTCGGGAAGCGCGGCAGCGCGCGGGGATTTGGCCGTCATTGTGTCGTCCAGCCGCGCCGCCATGGGCGCGTGCCCTGTTCAGTCCTGTGCTGATTGCAAGCACGATTCTCAGGCGTGTGTCCGGATCACTCTTGATGTTTCCCCAACGCTAGTATATCAAATACATCTAGTATACTAGTTATTTTGATAACAAGAAGCGACCGGATCGCGTCGCGCGGGCGGGCGCAAGGGAGGACGAGATGATCGGAAGACTGTTCAAGGCGGCCGCGCTGGCCGCCGCTTTCGCCATGGCGTCGGCTGGTGGCGTTTTTGCTGCGGAACTCAAGTGGGCCCACGTTTACGAAGAGGGGTCCGACTATCACAAATGGGCGCTCTGGGCCGCGGAGCAGGTCAAGGAGAAGACGGATGGCCGGGTGACCATCAATGTCTATCCGGCCTCCTCGCTCGGCAAGGAAGTGGAGATCAACGAAGGACTTGGCATCGGCTCGGTGGACATCATCTACACGGGCCCCAGTTTCGTGGAGCGCTACTACGGACCCATCGCCATTTCGGATTATCCGTTCATCATGCGCGGCTGGGATCACTGGAAGAGCTATCGCGAAAGTGATCTCTTCAAGGACCTGTCGGCCGGCTACAGGGACGCCACGGGCCACTCCGTGATGGCGCTCGTCTACTACGGCCAGCGGCATGTGACCTCGAATTTCCCGATCCTGAAGCCGGAGGACATGAAGGGGCTTAAGATTCGGGTGCCGAACTCGCCGGTCATGCTGATGTTCCCCAATGCGGTGGGCGCCAACCCCACTCCGATGGCGTTCTCGGAGGTCTATCTGGCGCTTCAGCAGAAGGTGGTGGACGCTCAGGAAAACCCACTGCCGACCATCAAGTTCAAGAAGTTCTATGAGGTGCAGTCCAACATCAACCTGACGGGGCACCTTTTGAACTCGCTGCTCATTATCGCATCCGACAGCGCCATGGATAAGCTCGGCGACGACGCTCCGGTCGTGGAGGGTGTGCTCAAGGAGGCTTCGGCCAATGTGTCGGACGCCATCCACCAGGCCGAGACCGATCTGATCGGCTGGTTCCGCGACCAGGACGTGCAGGTCAACGAAGTCGACCGCAAGCCGTTCCAGGACGCGGTGTTGCCCAAGCTCACGGACTGGGACAAGGTACCCTATACCAAAGAGCAGTTTGAGCGGCTTCAGGCACTCTGAAGACCGCAAGGCCGAGACGACACATGAGCACTTCGTCCGAAGACGATGCAGCGCAACCGGAGCGCGCGACGGATCCCGCGCGCTCCGTTTTCGTTGCGGATGACGAACAGCGGCCGCTCGACATCAAACTCGTCGACATGCCAGGGCTCATCGCGCTCTGGGGACTGGCCGCGATCGTTTTCCTGCAGTTCTTCACCCGCTACGTTCTGAACGACAGCCTGGCGTGGACGGAAGAGATCGCCCGCTACGTGCTGATCCTCGTGACGTTCCTTGGCGCGGTCACCGTGAGCCGCAAGGGCACCCACATCTTCCTCGAGTTCTTCTACCGCTTCATTCCGCCGCGCGCGGGCAAATGGCTGTCCGTCGCGATGGAAGGCCTCACCATGGCCTTCTATGGCTACATGGCCTTTGTCGGGGTGCAGCTTGCGCTCAAGACGAGAACCAAGATGGCGTCAGCCGACATCCCGAAGAGCCTCGTCTACTGGGGCGTCGTCGCCGGATTGGCCGTGATGGCGCTCTATTCGCTTGTCTGGCTGGTGCGAAAACTCCGGCAAAGCCCGCGGACGTGGTGCGCGACCTCAAGGCGCACGCCTTGTCTGACCTTTCCGACTGATCCTGGGGACCAACCGGCATGTCGCTCGCCTTGATGTTTGTGTTGCTGTTCGTGCTGCTGGTTGCGGGGGCGCCCGTGGCTGTGGCGCTTGGCGTCGCGTCGCTGTTCTTCATTTCCACCACAGGCATGCCGAACCTTGTGGTGCTTCACAACATGGTCAACGGCATCAATTCCTTTCCGCTGATCGCCGTGCCGTTCTTCATCATGGCCGGGCACTTGATGAACACGGCCGGCATCACCAACAAGATCTTTGCCTGCGCGCGCGCCGCCGTCGGCTGGATGCACGGCGGTCTCGGCCATGTGAACGTCGGCGCTTCGGTCATCTTTGCCGGCATGTCGGGGGCCGCGACAGCGGATGCGGGAGGGCTCGGCAATATCGAAATCAAGGCCATGCGCGACGCGGGCTACGACACGGACTTCTCCGTCGGGATTACCGCGGCGTCGTCGACCATCGGCCCGATCATCCCGCCGTCGCTGCCCCTGGTCGTCTATGGGGTGATCGCCGACACCTCCATCGGCCAGTTGTTCGCCGCCGGCCTGATCCCAGGGCTGGTGATGGCCATGGCGCTGATGGCAATGGTCGCGTTCTACGCCTGGCGGCGCGATTATCCGCGCGACGACCGGTTCCGCATTCCGGTGTTCCTGCGCACCTTCGGCGATGCGATCCTGCCCCTGTTCACGCCGGTCATCATTGTCGGTGGCATCCTGTCGGGAATGTTCACCCCCACCGAGGCCGCGATCGCGGCGGTGGCCTATTCCCTGTTCCTCGGGGTCATCGTGTATCGCACGCTGAACTGGCGGCGCGTGCTCCGTGTCTCGATGGAGACCATCGAGACCACTGCCTCGATCATGCTGATTGTCGCCGCCTCGGCGATCTTCGCCTGGATCCTGACGGCCAATCAGGTGGCACAGCTCTTCGCTCGCAACCTGCTGACGGTCACCGACGATCCAGTCGCGATCTTGCTGATCATCACGCTGATAGTGCTGGTCATCGGCTGCTTCATGGAAACGATTGCCGCCATCACTATTCTGACGCCGGTGTTGCTGCCGGTCGCCATCAGCATCGGTGTCGACCCGGTCCATTTCGGGATCATCATGATCCTCAACCTGATGATCGGCTTGCTGACGCCACCGGTCGGCATGGTGCTCTACGTGCTGTCGAAAGTAGCCGACGTGCCCTTCGAGCGTTGCGTTGTCGCAACGGCGCCGTTCCTCGTACCGCTGATTGCCGTACTGCTGCTGCTGACCTTCGTGCCCGAGTTTTCCATGTGGCTGCCGACCGCGCTCTACCGTTGAGCGGGTTTTCCGGACGCCGGCACGGCGGACAAACGCGGACGGAAATCTTGGTCCCAGTGCAAGACCGGTTGTCTTCGCCGGCGAGCTGGATCGCGCCGCCGAACAGCAGCAGCCTTTCCGTCAGCGTCGTCTTGCCGGCCTCCGGATGCGGGATGATGGCGAAGGTGCGCCTGCGGGAAACGGGATCGGTCATGGGATCACGCGCGCGCCGCGTCAATGCAGGCGGGGGTCAAGGCGCTCTGTCTGGTGCTCCCCAGCCGGGGTCCGGGGCAGCGCTTTATGTCAATCGTCGTGCTATACGGTATTGCTCAAACCCAGCGTTGACCGACCGGCACTGGTGGTCAAACGTGCCCGGGAATTGGATTATCCGCCGTGCCGGCACCCCAAGTTCAACGTCTAGATGTGGAGCCTCAAGAGGTTGTCCTCGGTTAGATCGAGTCGACTGATCGGTGTTTTGGATTTTAGGCTGCCATGTGGCCGGTGCCAATTGTAGCGGTGTAGCCAGATCGGCAGTTCGGCTGCGCGATGGCGTGACGTTGGGTAGGCGATGGCATAGGCCCATTCCCGCAACGCGGTCTGTATGAAGCGTTCGGCCTTGCCGTTTGTCTTGGGCGTGTAGGGTCGGGTGCGGATGTGCTTGAGGCCGAGATCGCGGCAGGCTTTTGCGAAGGCTTTCGATTTGTAGCAGGCGCCATTGTCGGTCATGACGCGGGTGACGGTAACGCCCAGGCTCTCGTAATAGGCGAGCGCGGCGCGCAGGAAAGCGACCGCACTGTGTTTCTTCTCGTCGGGCAAGATCTGGCTGAAGGCGATGCGCGAGGCATCGTCGATGCAGACATGGACAAACTCCCAGCCGACACCGCGGCTGTTGGACTGGCCGGTGCGATCGCCGGTGATGCGGTGGCCGACGCGGTCGAACCGACCGAGTTTCTTGATGTCGATGTGGATCAACTCGCCCGGATGCTGGCGTTCATAGCGGCGCACCGGTTCGGCCGGATCGAGGTCCTTGAGCCGGGAGAGGCCTGCCCGCCGCAGCGCCCGGCTGACGGTGGCCGGTGACACGCCGACCTCCCGAGCGATGTGCTTACCTGTCCAGCGCTGACGGCGCAGGGCGATGATGCGTTCACAGAGGAGCGGATCGGTTGCGCTGGGCATCCGGCCTGGCCGAGAGGAGCGGTCGACCATGCCGGCCGGGCCTTCCGCCCTGTAGCGTTCGGCCCACCGGGCAACGATCTTGGCCGACACGCCATAGACCCGCGCCGCCTGGGCCCGGGAAAGACGACCTTCAATGACCGCTTGGGCCATCTCCCCTCGACGCAACGGTGTCAGGCGGGCATTCTTGTGGATGTTCATTCGGACCCTCCGATGCGTGCTGAAGCGTGGTAACTCCAGTCTCCTCGGTCAGGTCCGAATGGACAACCTGTTGAAAGCTCACATCTAGAGCGTTTCCTTGTCAAATGGACCCATTCTGCGGAGATGAATTTTGTCGAGGATCAAGAGGATTGGCGAAGGGCATATCGCGGATATGGCCGAGACGGGCCTCGCCGATAATCGGGAAAATTCATCCCGCCCAAAGGGTTGGTCGAAACCGGCCGTCCGCCGTAGCATCGGCTACGCCGTTCGCCCGTTTCCTCGCGGATCGAACCGGTTTGGACCAACAGAATTGATTCCATTTAACAAGGAAACGCTCTAGACGGGACAACCTGACGTCATTCTCTCGGGCGGTTCGCCTGTTGGCGTGAATGCCGTGCGGCCGAACGAGTACCGCTGACGGGAGCGCCGCTTGCTTGCGCGCGTGCTGCTGGAGTGGTCAAGAGCAGGATCTGGATTGCTGATGCGAAAAGACAGGGACAATCCCAAAGTGCGGGAGCAATACCGGAAATGGGTATACCCAAAACCGGTGAAGGATCTCGACAAATGGCGCAAGTCGGGCAACTTCCAGTTGGCGGATCCGGGCCGCGACTTCAATCTGTTCTGGCCCGACCGCGAAAAGAGGCCGCTGAACGTCCTCGTCGCGGGGTGTGGAACGTCTCAGGGCGCTTCCCATGCCTATCTGAACCGGGACTGCCATGTTACCGCGATTGATCTCAGCGAGAGCAGTTTGCGTTACACCCGCGACCTCAAGGATCGTCATCAGTTGACGAACCTCGACGTGGTCGAGCTCAGCCTGTTTGATGTCGGGACATTGAACCGGAAGTTTGACTTCATCGTCTCCACGGGGGTCCTGCATCATCTTCCCGACCCCGTCGCCGGGGGAAAGGCGCTGGCGGAGGTGCTGGAACCCGACGGCGTGATGCATCTCATGCTCTACGGCTCCACCCTGCGTGCAGGCGTCTACATGCTGCAGCAGGCCTTTCGCGCCGCCGGGATCGACCAAAGTGAAGCCGACGTCGGGCTGATGAGAGAAATGTGCCAGCATTTGCCGCGGCACCACGCCGTTCTCCCGTTCATCGCGCAATCAGACGACTGGAAGGACGACGCCGGCCTCGTCGACATCTTGTTGCACCCTCAGGACCGGGCTTACTCGGTCCCCGAGATTTTCGAGTTCGTCGAGCAAATCGACATGCAATTCCGGGGCTGGCTGGACAACGGGGCCTACGCGGCGATCAATTTCCTTCTGCCCAATTTTCCTGGATACGAACGCCTGATCGCTTTGCCGTTGAAGGAGCAAGCCACTTTCGTCGACAATTTTTTCCAAATGCACAAGACGCATCGGTTCAACCTCTGTCACCGTTCTGCCTCCGGGTATGAAATCGACTTCGACGGAAACGAATGGCAGGATTTTTCGCCGCACAAGCGTATCGGGCTTCGCCCGGCGCCGTCTGACACTGCGGCGAAGGGCAGGTTGTATGGAAACGCGACCGGCATGTTTTGGCGCTTGGACCGTTCGACCATGAGCTCATGGTCGCGGTCGATGGCGAGAAGACCGTCGCACAATGTGTGGAGCGGGCGTGCGCCCGCTCCAGGATCGTGCCGGAAGACCCCATTGCCGGCGCCCGCAGCTTCATGTCCTCAATGTGGGCGCGCGGGCATCTGTATTTCCGAAAGGGCTGAGAATCGCGCGCCAGCGCTGTGCTCAGAGCTGTCTTCCGTCATCCGGGTGTTCGTTCGACGAACCGCTCCAAGGCAAAGCATCCGACAGCCCGTACCAGAGATAGGCGCCGCGCAGGTA
This sequence comes from Breoghania sp. L-A4, assembly GCF_003432385.1. NCBI lineage: Bacteria > Pseudomonadati > Pseudomonadota > Alphaproteobacteria > Hyphomicrobiales > Stappiaceae > Breoghania > Breoghania sp. L-A4. The sequence continues at coordinate 1,781,574 of NZ_CP031841.1, forward strand.
GGCCTTGCGCAGGGCGGGGAATGGGAAGCGCCTCAGCGGGCCGCGCAGCGGCGCCGGGATTGCGTCCGGGGTGATCGCTCCGGCTGCGAGGTCGGCGACGATGGCGCCGGAGTATGATCCCAGCGACACGCCGTTGCCGTGATAGCCGAGCGCCGTCCAGGCGTCCGGCGCTTCGCCGAGCGGTCCGATGCAAGCCGAGCGATCACGGGCCAGACAGATGAGGCCGGACCAGAAGTGGTCGATCGCCACATCGCGCCAGGCGGGAAACATGGCGCGGAAATCCCGCTCGATGCTCCGGCGCATCCAGGCTTCGTCCCGCGGCGCCGTGTCGAGCGCGCCGCGCATGCCGAACAGAAACCGCCCGTCCGGCATCAGCCGGAAATAGTGCAGCAGGTGGCGCGTGTCGTAGACCATCTGGTCCGATGTCCAGCCCTGCCGGGCCAGATCCTCCGCGCTTATCGGGCGGGTGACGATGATGGCGGAGACGGCGGGAAGAAGGCGTCCGGCCAGTGCGGGGCTCAGGTCATCCTGCGTGTAGCCGTTGGTGGCGACGATCAGCCGCTTCGCGGTCAAGGAGCCCTGAGGCGTCGACAGGCGCCAGCGCCCGTCCGCTCGTTCGACGCGGGTCACGGGAGAGCGCCCGTGGATCCGCGCGCCGGCCCGCGCCGCCGCCGTCGCAAGACCTGTGAGATAGCGCATCGGGTTGAGCGCGAAACCGATGGGCACCGTCATGCCGCCGTGAAACCCCTGCGCCGCCAGCCCCAGTTCGCCAAGCTCTTCCTTGGGGTGGATGTGTGCCCGGACGCCGAAATTCCTTTCCAGGAACGCCGCTTCCTCGGCGAAGGCATCGAACTCCCTGGCCCGGTGCGCCAGCGCCGTCTCGCCATGCGAATGGCGTTGCGCGTCGATGCCGTTGTCGTCGAGAATCGCCGCGACATGGTCGATCGCCGTGCGCTGGAAATGAAACAGCCGCTTTGCCTCGTCGATGCCGAAGCGCCGGGCAATCTCCGGATCGCCAAGCTTGATGCCGCCCCGGCAGCAAAACCCGCCGTTGCGTCCCGATGCGCCCCAGCCCGGATCGCCGGCATCGAGCACCCGCACATCCGCCTGATGCGCCTCGGCAAGCCGCTTGGCGGCGTTCAGCCCCGTGAACCCCGCGCCGATGACCGCGAAATCCGCATGCGTGTCTTCCGCAAGAGCCGCATGGCGCCGGCTGTCGGGATCGACCGTGGTTTCCCAGTAGCTGCCGACAAGGCGGGAGCGGTCATAGGCGTGCGGCGAATAGAGGCGGGTCATGCGGGAACTCTGTTGCGGAAAGCGCCCGACGATAGCGCCGGGACAGTGGTTTGGCGAGCGGGCGCATGGTGCGGCCGTCCTGGTCAGCTTTCGCGGCCCACGGCCTTGATATGATCCACGAAGGCGCGCAAGGGGCGGGCATGGGGCGTCCGGCTGACATAGGAGAGGAATGGCCCCGGAAAGCTCTGCCACCAGTCCGGCAGCACCGGTTCCAGCGCACCGCGTTTGAATAACGGCCCCGGCGGATTGATGCGCACCATAATGTCAGAGGCAAAGCGGCAAAAAAACCCGCCGAAGCGGGCTTTTCTCTCGTTAGTGGTCATAGTCGGTAAGGCGGCGCGTCTATGAGCCTGACGCAGCAGTCTTTGACGTGATCGAACGACTAGTCTGTCCGGCAGCGGCCGGTTTTAGTCGTTTCCTTGTCTCCGTCATCATAGGCGATCCCGATCTTCTCCCCGGCCAGCGATGCGATCGTACCGGAGTACCACTCTCCGCCACCCTTGAAATTGCACTCAACCTTCATGCCGATCATCCAGTCATAAGGCCGGACGGCGCTCGTGCCGACGGTCTCGCGGTCGCCGTCGTCGTAGCGCACGGTCACGGTGCCATTGCCGATGGATTCGACAATGCCCGGATACCAGTACGCGCCGCCCTGGTATTTGCCGAGCACCCAGTCTCCTGCCGTCTGCGCACCAACAGGCGTAGCGAGCGAGGCAAAAACGCCGGCCGCCACTACAAAGATCTTCCCGTTCATGAGATGAAAACCCATGGGAGCAAGCCTCCCGTGCCTGCACCATATGGATAAGGCTTATCACGATATCTCAGTCGCCAGATGCCGGCAATGTAAAAGACGATGGCGTGTGGGGGAGGCCATGTACCAAACGATCGGTCGCAATTCCGGCGCACGCCACAACGAAAGGTCTCCCAATACGTCTCTGCGGCGCGGGGATTGATTGTCAGGGGGCTGGCGCATCTTCTGCCGGGCAACCGGCGCACCGGAATGATAAGGCACGATGGGCTTGAGTGAATGCAGTCCCGCAATCCTGCGTATGCAGCAATGGAGCGCAAGGGCGGCGAAAGCATCGAGACCGAAGGCGTCGCCTGTTCCATAATTCGCGCAATGTGTTTCGCGTGACGGATTATCGAACGAATGGCCATAGTCCGTGGATGCGGATCGCGCCGCAGGACGAAAGGACGGGAAATGAAGTTACGACAGCTTGGAACGACCGGCCCGGAGGTTTCCGCTCTTGGTCTTGGCTGCATGGGCATGTCCGGCATGTACGGTCCGGCCGATCGCGACGAAAGCATCGCCACGATCCATGCCGCGTTCGATGCCGGTATCACCTTGCTCGATACGGGCGATTTTTACGGCGCGGGCCACAACGAGATGCTGATCGGCGAGGCCATCAGGGGCCGGCCGCGCGACAGCTACCAGATCTCTGTCAAGTTCGGCGCCCTGCGCGATCCCGCCGGCGGCTGGCACGGCAACGACACCCGTCCCGCGGCGATGAAGAATTTTCTCAGCTATACGCTGGAGCGGCTGGGGCTGGACCACATCGACATCTATCGCCCGGCGCGGCTCGATCCGAACGTGCCGATCGAGGAAACCATCGGCGGCATTGCGGAGATGGTGCAGGCGGGATACGTGCGCCATATCGGCCTGTCGGAACTCGGCGCGGACACCATCCGCCGCGCGGCGGCCGTGCATCCCATCTGCGACCTGCAGATCGAGTATTCGCTGATCTCGCGCGGCATCGAGGACAAGATCCTGCCCACGACGCGCGCGCTCGGCATCGCCATCACCGCCTACGGCGTGCTTGCGCGCGGGCTGATCTCCGGCCACTGGAGCCCCGACAAGCAGTTGCCGGGGGATTTCCGCGGCCATACCCCGCGTTATCAAGGCGGCAATATCGATCACAACCTGGCGCTGGTGGAAGCCTTGCGCGCGGTGGCGCGTGACAAGGGGCTGACGGCGGCGCAGGCGGCAATCGCCTGGGTGGCGGCGCAAGGCACCGACATCGTGCCGGTGGTGGGCTCGCGCCGCCGCGACCAGCTTGCGGAGGCGTTGGGCGCAATGGACGCGGTGCTCGATCCAGGCGACCTCGCGGCGATCGAGGCGGCCATGCCCAAGGGAGCCGCGGCCGGCGAGCGTTACATGGCGATGCAGATGGCGCAGCTCGACAGCGAGAAATGACTTCTACGCCTGCGCGGTGACCGTTGCCGCGCGGCACTCGCCTGCCAGCAACGACAGGCCGGTGCCGACAAACCACAGGGTCATCGAATAGGCGGCCAGCCGCTCCATGCCGCCGCGTCCCAGCGTTTCGTAAATCTGCGCGCTGTAGAGCCAGGTCGCGATGAGCGTAGTTGCGCCGCACAGTAGGCTGAAGGCGGCCCGGCGCGGGGCCGCTTTCCGGCAGGCGACGCCGAGGATGACGAAGCCCGCGCCGCCGAGACAGAAGTTCATCGCGGCGCCGATGAAATGCGGTCCCCGCGCCACATCGAGAGGCGAGACGCCGACGAGCAGCAGCCCGACACCGGAGGCCGCGACAAGGCACAGTCCGACTGTCGTCATCCAGCCGTCCGGCCACGCCGCGCGCGACAGGGCCGCGCCGGTGATCACCTGCAGTCCGAGGATGAACAGGCTGACGTTCAGTACCATGTGCTTTGGTGAGCACACCGGGACAGGCGCGGGCGCGTCGCCCGACAGAAACGGTCCGCAACGGGTGATGCCCAGCACACTGATGTCCTGGGTCCAGGCGGAATAGTCCACGGCAAAGGCCATCGTGGCCCACTCGCTGATCGGGAACTGGACATTGGCGGCCCAGCTAAGGCCCGCCGCGAGCACCAACAGCCGGGTGGCGACGTGATCGTTCGACGCGTGAGGCATGCGCGGCATCCCTTGTCTGGTTTCCCCGGAGCCGCGCCTCGTGCGGGCGCATCAGGTGGGTTTGCATTGTTTTACACAAAGACCACGCGCGTCTATGCGACGCGCTGAAAATCGAACCGAGGGCCGCATGCGCCTCGATCGCAAGGAAATACTGGCAGTCGCGCCCATGATGGATTGGACGGACAACGGCTAAATTCAAGGGCAAGAGCAGTGCATTAGTAGAGTTGTCCTTGTGCCAGGTACCAGAAGCCCTGCAAGCGGTTCCAACGTGGAGTTCCCGGTGCGCTGCGGGAACAGAGCGTGCTTCCCGTCCAGCATCTGAGATTTCCATGGACGTCCCGTGTCTTGAAGCTGCTGACATTCTTTCACTGCCGCAGCTCTGCGCTTGTCCAGGTATGCGGCGAGGTCGTTGATGCGCACGCCCTTCGCGCAATTCCGCGGCGCCTCCATCCGAACGAGGGGAGGGCGATATCACCGGCCGTAACTTTCCGGACAAACTTCGCCTTCGTCAAACCGAAGAAGTCCCTTGCCACTTCCTCAGCCGAAATGACCGGCTGACCTGAGTACATCGCTATCAATTGAAATGCAGTGTTCATGTTCCCGCAAAAAAGCAGACTCTTCTGCGCGAGAGAAGCGAAGCTGGTTGCCCGGCGCATGACTGGATAGCAAGGCGAAGTAATCGGAAGTCTCACCCGCCGGCAGGCCGACCATAGCGCTTCATCGAAGCGGCCGATGAACGGGCGAGGCGGTTGCCGCGACGCGAGCAGGTAAATTGGTCACGCGGCCGTTGGATGTCCCCGAGGTCTCTGGTCGAGGTAATTTCTTTCTTTTGTGGATCAGTTCCTCGGCTGGTGCTCGCTCGCGCCGCAACAGCTTTTGAATGGCGATTTTCACCCCGCGCCGGCGGTGTTTACACGAAGCTTCAGCGCGCTTTCTTGGCTGCACTCACTTCATGGGGATTGACCGTATCGGCAATGATAGCGATTTCCCGGCGCAATATATTGAGCAACTCGTCAAGTCTTTCGGCTTTCATTCGGACGCTGGTCATATTGATGGAGAGCGCGCCGGCCACGCTATTGTCTTTCAGACGAATGGGCATGGCCAGTGCCGAAATACCTTCGACGAGTTGACCGTGATCCAAGGCATAGCCGAGTTTCCTGATTTCGGGCAGGCGCCTGAGGATCTCGCCAGCGGTGAGCTTGTTGTAACCCTCATATGTCGTTGAATTGGCGGCGATGATGGCGTTGGCCTCAGTTTCGGGGAGGAAGGCAAGGATCGCTTGGCCAGCGGAGCCGACTCCCAGCGGGATCTGGCCACCCACCTGTCCGGTCAAGGTTTCGATCACATAGGTACCTTCTTGGCGGTCGACGCAAACCGTATTGAAACCAGAGCGCGCCATAAGGAAGATCATGTCGCCGGTTTCGCCGGCAATGCGGACCAATGATGGATGACAGGCTCGCCTGAAGCCGGTGCCATCTGCCGCTTTTGCGCCCAGTGCAAAAAGAGCAAGTCCCAACCGGAAACGGCGGGTGCCTTCAATGCGTTCAATCAGACCGTGGTTTTCAAGACTTGAGATGATCCGGTGCGCGGTCGAGGGATTGAGACCGCACGCCTCTGCAAGATCTGACATGCGCGCGCCGTCTGCACCGGCCTCTCCGAGGTGATTGAGAATGGAGATCGCCCGGTCCAGCAATTGCGTGCCGGTGGTTTTGTCTGCTTTGGTCAACATCTTATTCGGTTCGGGTCCTTCGCTCAGCCGGTCAAGCGAGTCGTGCCACTATATACAGTCAATGGCGCAGCGAGATCATTCTTGAATTTCTGCAATTGTCCGTTGCGTAGAGCTTGGAATGCCTTGTCGATCCTCTCAGCATCGACTGGCGCAAGTTTGGATGCGGCAATACTCTGGAACTTGGCACGCATGTGCTCTGCAGTCATCGGGTTGGTGGCCTCACCCAGCGGTGTGAGAACCTCGCAGCCCCAGCGTCCTCGGGATGTGTGAATGGTCAGCTTGGCTGGCACTGCCTGGGGAAACATGGCTTCAAACCGATCCGAGTGGAGCAGACGAACTTTTTCAGCAAGCGTAACTGCCCTTGTGTCACTCAAGGCTGCTTCGCTCATGGGCAAGAACGCGTCAGCGCCGGCCGTCAGCACCAGGGCAACACAAAACGGAACGCTATATTGCGCGGACTCAAGGGATGCCGGATGAACGTCATTGTTCAGCCGGAGCGCCCAGCCAAAGGTTTCAATGTCTATGCGCCGAATTTCGTCGGCTTCCAGCCGATGTTCGGCTTGCAGTTGCAATGCGGCGTCCATCGCGGCATGCGCCCAACGGCAGCAACTGTAGGGTTTGAAATAGACGTCCGGAAGAACCCATTTTTCACCAAGGTCATCAAGAAGAATCTTGCGCCTGTAAATCTCCTCATTGTCCAGCAAATCGATGGGGCCGGTGAAACCTGCATCTGCCAGGTCGACAGCACTCAATCCCGCGGCTGTTGCCCAGGGAATACCCTCTTTGAGGTGATTGCCCATGACTTTTGAGTACCCGACCGCGAGAAGATTGGGCGCGGACGCTCCGGCGAGTGCGATCGCTTGAGCCATCTGGTGAGGCGGCATTTTGCGAAGATGGGCTGCAGCTGCAGCGACACCCTGCCCGATCCAAGGGCCTGATACCATAGTCGTGAGTTTTGAATGATGCCGGGACGCCGCAATGCGTACCGCCACTTCATAGCCGATGGCAATTGCGGTGATGACACTTTCAAAGGGAGCGTCAAAAACATCGCACGTCGCCAGAACTGCGGGGACGATTCCCGCTCCGGGATGGCCGACCGCTGCGCGATGCCCATCATCTAGGTCCATTACGCTTGACAGTGTTGCGTTCAAATAGGCCGCGCCGGGCACGGTGAGGCGCGTGTCGCTGAACCAGCTCACGGCAGCTCCTCCGCCCCAAATTCGAGCGGCGGCGGCTTTGCTTGCCTCGACTGCGGGTGTGCCCAGGCCTGCCAGGGCAGAAGCGGTGAGGTCCTGAATGGCATCAATGACCTTGGCGGACACCTCCGCGGGCACTGTGTTCACGTCCGTGAGTGTTTGAGCAAGCTGCTCCGCAACCGTCATTTGTCGCCTCCCATATTGCCGTGCACTGTATTTCCATAATATGAAAAAAACTACTTGAAAAAATCATATCGTGAAATATGGTGTGCATGTCGAATGGAGGAGCATGAACATGAGGATGCCTGGCAACGCCCAACCTGGCCGACAGACCTGCGTGCGTTTCGTGGTTGGTGGAAGCGGGGGGAAACGTGCACCTGCGCCGGCTCGGCATGCGTGGCGCCGGGTTCCGCGGCGAACTCTCTTTCGTCCCGAAAGTTCTATCGGGCCCGATTCCGCAGACTTCAAGAACAGGGCGTCTGTGGGTTCTGTGGGTCCGTGCCGCCGGCTTCCGGTTGCAAAACTGATTCAAGCCCTGAATGCGGTGTGACCACCATCAAGGAGGTATGGAATGTCAAACGATCTGAAATCCTGGATAAAAACGGCAGGTGTCGTTTCCATCCTGACGTTGACAATGACGGCAGCGCACGCGGCTGAATGGCGTCTGTCGACGTCGTATCAGCCCGACTCGGAAGCGCATGAAGGATCTTTGCGCTTTGCCGAACTTGTTAAGGAAATATCTGACGGGCGGATCGATATTCAGGTGTTTCCGTCCAATCAGCTCGGAGACTGGACCGAGGTCTACGAACAGGTGACGAGTGGCGCCGTGCAAATGACCATGGGCGCCGTGCCATCCACCTTCGATGCCCGCCTCGCGATCGACTCGTTCCCGTACGCGGTCGCAGATTATGAAGAAGCGGCCAAGGCTTATGCGCCGGGCGGCTACATGTACGAAATCGTCAGCGGCATCGTTGCCGACCAGGGCGTTCAGATTCTCAGCACATGGGCGCTTGGAATGGGCGGCGGCGCCTTTACCAAGGAACTGCCGGCGCCGACGGACCCGAATGCGCAGCAGGGGCTGAAGGTTCGTGTCTGGCCGGGCGGCGTGACGCACCGGGCCCTGATGGAGCGCTTCGGCTTTACCGTCTCGATGATACCATGGGACGAAGTCTATACCGCACTGCAAACCGGCGTGGCCGATGGCGTCATCGGCGGCAATCCCGAATTGACCGTTACGCACTTCAAGGACATCACCAAGATGTATGTCCAGTACAACGATCACTTCGAAAATCACTACATCATGATCAACAAGGAGCTGTTCGACGGCTTGTCGGAGGACGACAGGGCCGCGGTTCAGGAGGCCGCAGTCAAGGTCATGAACGAGCGGTTTCCGGTCGCGGAAGCGTCGGACGAAGCCTACATGCAGCAGCTTCGCGATGCCGGCATCAAGGTCGTGACCCTGGACAAGGATGCCATGCTGGCGTTCGCCACGGCTGCGCGTCAGGACGTATGGCCCGAGATCAAGGACGAGATCGGCGAAGAGCTTTATTCGCGTCTGAAATCGGAACTTGGCATGTAACAGCACGAGCGCACGGAGCCGGTACGCCGGTTCCGTGTCCGCTGGGTGGAAAGGTTCACTTGGCGGGCCGGACCATCGATAAACAATCAACCATCAAATTGGCGGCAGCATCTGTTGGCTCTCGGGGAGGAGAGAAATGGCCGAAATCGGATTAAGCGGGCTGCTGCAGGGGCTTTGGGCCTTCAAGTTATGGCTGCAGAAGTTAATGCTGGTTGTTACCTGCGCGGGCGTCACGATCCTCGTGATGATGGAGATAATCTTTCGCTATTTCCTGTTCTTGCCGCTCCACGGCATCGAGGAACTCGCAACATATCTGGCGGTGTGGACCTACTTCATCGGCGGCGCCTATGGAGCCTACGAACGCTCCCACATATCCGCCAGTCTTCTGGATGTGATCGTCAAGAATGCCAAGGTCATTGGAGCGATCGATTTGATTATCAAGTTGATCACTTTAGTGGTCGCAGCCTGGATGACAGTATGGGTGGTTCAGTATCTTCTCTGGAGCATCGAGCGCCGGCCGCACTCGCTTGAGCTGCAGATGCCACTTTACTACGTCCATGCTGCAATGGCCGTCGGTCTCGGCCTGATGAGCTTCTATTTCCTCGTCGATTTCATTCTGGTGGTCCTACGGCTTACGGGAAGAACACCCTTTGCCAGTGCTCGGGAAGGGGTGGTTGGATGAGTGCGGAAATCATCATCGATGTCCTGCTGCTGATGGGATTGCTGATTATCGGCGTACCAGTTCCGTTCTGCTTTGCGGCGGCTGCGCTGTTCCTGTTTCTGACTGGCGACTACGGCGGATCCAACTTTCTGGTTGCTGCCGGATTCAACAAGACCTCCTCGATAATCCTTCTGGCCATGCCGCTCTTTATTCTCGTTGGAGAGATCATGAGCACTGGCAGCCTCGCCGCCCGGCTTGTCGACTTTTGCGACAGCATCTTTGGGCGTCTCAAAGGTGGTTTGGGAGTGGTGGTCATTGTCGTCACGGCAGTGTTCGGCGCCATTTCAGGCACCGCATCCTCCGCTGTCGCCGCGATGGGCACGATCATGGTGCCGCGATTGGTGGAACGCGGCTACGATCGGGGCTATGCGGCAGCCCTGGTCGCTGCATCGTCTGTGCTGGCGCTTCTCATCCCCCCCAGTTCAGCGCAAATCGTTTATGGCTGGATATCGGGTACCTCGATTGCGGCCTGCTTTCTGGCTCCCATTGTTCCGGCTTTCTTGCTCATGGGGCTGTTTTCCGTCTGGAACTTCGTATTGACTCGCAAGATGCCGATTGTGCAGCCTGAGGCGGTCGGGATCCGCGAGGCCGTGAAGGATATTGGCCACAAGGGCCGTCGAGCGACGCTTGGCCTGGTGATGCCAGTGGTCATCCTGACATCAATCTACGGAGGTCTGGCAACGCCGACCGAAGCAGCGGCGATCGCGGTCGTTTACGCTCTCATTGTCGGCGTCATTATATACCGTGACATTCCACTGAAAGAGCTTTGGCGGATCGGGTATACGGCCGGAACCACCGTGGGCGTCGTCATGGTATTGGTCTTCTTCGCCGTGATGCTCAGCCGGCTTTATACGATGGAGAACGTGCCGCAATCGGTGGTCAATCTGCTCCTTTCAATAAGCCAGGACCGCATCGTTCTGCTGCTGCTTATCAATGTCTTTCTGATCGTGCTGGGCATGATCATGGATGATTTCAGCGGATTGTTGTTGGCGACGCCGATGTTGCTTCCCGTCATCCGGGAACTTGACATTCACCCCGTGCATTTCGCCGCCATCATCGGTGTCAATCTGGGCATGGGCAACATTACGCCGCCTACCGCGCCCCTTCTCTATTTCGGTGCGCGGATTGGCAAGACGCGTCTTGAGGGCATGCTTAAGCCGACACTCATTCTCGTGCTTTTCGCTTATCTCCCGGTTTTGATGCTCACTACGTTCATTCCAGAACTGTCGCTGTGGCTGCCGCGCCTGGTCCTCGGGATAAACTAATGACTGCGGCAGATGAACAAATCGAGGTGGGATGCGGTAGGCCGCAGCTTGCCAATGAGTTGGATGAACTGTCCGCAGGCAAGGCGGCAAGCGCCGAGGAGTTGACGCGCTTCTACCTTGACCGTATCGCGCGGTTCGATCCTGAACTTCACGCGTTTTCCGAGGTTTTTGCAGCGCGTGCTTTGGCGGACGCGCGGGCGCGGGATGACGTCCGGGCAAAGGGTGGACAAGGTGGGCCGCTTTGGGGCGTGCCCGTTGCAGTCAAGGACCTGTTCGATATCTCCAACCTGCCGACCCGCGCCGGATCCATCGCCATTACCGATCGCCATCCAAGCGCTTCCGCCTATGTTCTGCAATTGCTGGAAAAGGCCGGGATGGTGGTGCTGGGGCGCACACACATGACCGAGTTCGGCTTTGGCGGCTGGGGCACCAATCCGGTCATGGAGCCACCGCGAAATCCGTGGGATAGAAATGTGTATCGGGTGGCCGGTGGTTCAAGCAGCGGGTCGGCAGTGGCGGTCGCCGCCGGGCTCGCTCCGGTCTCCATCGGAACTGACACGGGTGGATCGGTCAGAACGCCGGCGACCTGGTGTGGTGTCATCGGCATGAAAACATCGCACGGCCTGATTGGTCGCGGCGGAGTGGTGCCGCTTTGCGGCACGCATGACAGTGTGGGGTGGTTTACCCGCACTGTGCATGATGCGGCATTGCTGCTCAATGTGATGCAAGGCACCGACCCGCGTGACCCGGCGAGCGGACATGCCCCGAAAATCGATGCCCTGACCGATCTCGAGGCGGGCATTGAAGGCATGAAAATCGGCCGGCTTGTCGATGCCGATCTTGAGGGCGTCGACCCGGATATTTTGCGGCTGCACAACAAGGCGCTTGATGAACTCGAAGTGCTCGGCGCCAGAATTTCGCCCGTTCGCCTGCCGCTCAGCATTGCCGATTATCTGAAATCGGGCGGCGAAATCATGAGCTATGAGAGCTATCGCGCGCTCGGCAAATATGTCGAGGCGGAGAATAGCCCTGTCGACCCGGTTATCAAGGGCCGCATCATGGCCGGCAAGACGATTTCTGGCGACGCGTATCAACAGACGCTGAAATCGCGGCTTGCGGCGCAGGCAGAATTTGCCAAACGCGCGGCGGGCTACGACGCATTCATCATGCCCGGCAGCCATATCGTCGCGTGCGCGTTGAACGATGTCGATGAAGCTGCGCCACCCAATTTCTATGGCCGGGTCGTCAATCTCTTGGACCTTGCGGCGGTGACGGCGCCGACCGGGCTGACATCTGAAGGCATGCCGGCGGGCATCCAGATTGTGGTGCGCAAATATGACGATGCGCGCGCTTTGCGCATCGCACGCGCCTTTGAAAAACACCGCGGCGGGCTGGTGCATGCCCCTGCGGGATACTGACCAAAAGCGAAAGACCAATTCTGATGAAAAAACTCATCAATAACCCTGACAGTTATGTCGACGAAGCGCTTGAAGGCATGCGCCTCGCCCATCCTTCGAGCTATAAAATTTCGGGCAGCAATGGTCGTGTCGTGGAGCGTGCAGCGCGGAAACCGGCCGGTAAGGTTGGCGTGGTGTCTGGCGGCGGGTTTGGTCATTTGCCGCTGTTTGCCGGTTATGTGGGCGAGGGGCTACTCGATAGCTGTGCGGTTGGGCACGTGTTTGCAGGTCCCTCTTTTGACGATGTGTCCGAGAGCCTGAAGGCGGCGGATTTTGGCGGCGGGGTTTTGTCGATCATTGGCAATTATGGCGGCGATACCATGGTCTTCGGCATGGCCAATGATGTGCTGGCAGCAGAAGGCACCGACTGGGCCACCGTTATTGTGGCCGACGATGTGGCCAGTGCGCCCAAAGAGAATGCGGAGACGCGGCGCGGCGTGGCGGGCCTGATTTTTGCGTTCAAGATTGCCGGAGCGGCGGCGGAAAAAGGCCTGACGCTTGAAGCGGTCAAGGCCATCACTGAAAAGGCCATGGCCGGATGCCGCTCCATGGGTGTTGCCCTTTCGGGCTGTACGGTGCCCCAGGCAGGTGAGCCGACATTTGTGCTCGATGCGAATTCCATCGAGATGGGCATGGGTATCCATGGCGAAAAGGGATTGTGGCGCGGTGCGCTGAAGCCCGTTGACGAGATTGCCGCCGAAATGGTTGAGCGCCTGCTGGCCGATTTGGAGCCCAAGAAGGGTGGGCGGTTAGCTGTGCTCGTCAATAGTCTTGGCGCAACGCCGTTGGATGAACTTTACATCTTGTACCGAAAGGTTGCGGAACTCCTCGACGCGGCGGGACTGTCGGTCGCTTACTCGCTTGTCGGGCACTATGCGACCTCGATGGAAATGGCCGGCGCCTCGCTATCGATAATGGCGGTCGATGATGAGCTGTTGGATATGCTCAATGCGCCGGTCAAGTGCCCGCTTTGGAGAGCCTGATGTCCAAGTCTTTCAACGGAAAGGATATCGGTGCGGCAGCGCAGCGCGTGGCTGAGGCGTTTGTCGCCAACACCGAGCGCTTCAACAAGCTTGATGCCGCGGGCGGCGACGGGGATATGGGCACGACGCTTTCAACGGTTTCCAAAGCCATTCTGGCGGATATTGCGCCTTACGGTGATGACGTTTCCGAGGCCTTTATGCGGCTTGCGAAAATCATCTCCAAACACTCCGGCTCGAGCCTCAGCGCTGTGATGATGACGGGCTTGATGACACTGTCGATGAAAACCAAAGGGCAGAAATGCGCTGATTATCTCGACCTTGACGCATTGCTCGCCGAAGCGCTCACGGCCATGCGGCAGCGCTCCAAAGCGCAATTGGGGAGCAAGACTGTGCTTGATGGCGTGCACGCGATTTCACAGGCAGTGAAAGGCCTCGAGGACGCGCATCAAGTGGCGCGGGCCGCGCATGGGGCCGCAGCCGAAACACTGACCGCCTTTCGCGACAAGCCCGCGATCATGGGCCGGCTGCGGCTCGAACCTTCCAAAGGCGTTGGGTCCGACGACCCCGGCATGGTGGCGCTAGACGTGGGCGTTGCCGCTATGACCCATTCCGCTCCCACTTACACATAGTCAGTCGACAAGATGAACGACCAGATCTCAGGGACCTATCAGGGGCCCGCCACCATCGGGCGCCCTGAACTGCCCGAACGCGCTGATGTGGTGATTGTGGGGGGCGGGATTATCGGCGCAGCGACCGGGCTGTTTCTCGTCAAGCGCGGCTTTTCGGTGGTGATTTGCGAGAAGGCGCACGTGGCCTGCGAGCAGTCGGGCCGCAATTGGGGCTGGGTGCGCAAAATGGGTCGCGATCCTTCGGAAATCCCCTTGTCGCTGGCGAGCGCCACACTGTGGGCGGGGATGAACGAACTGACCGGGCGGGAAACGGGGTTCCGGGAAACCGGAATCCACTATCTTTGCATGACGCCGAAGGACTTGCAGAAATACTCCGACTGGTTGGACATCGCGCAAGAGCACGGCATCGACTCAACGTTGCTGACGCCCAAGCAATTGGCCGATGAACTACCGAGTCTGGCCGGAAATTGGGAAGGCGGGCTTTATACCAAGAGCGATGGGCGCGCGGAGCCATCGTTCGCGACACCTGCGATCGCGGCGGCGTTCCGCGAGAGCGGCGGCACGATTATCGAAAGCTGTGCCGTGCGCACCATCGAGACCGCGGGCGGGGCTGTGCATTCGGTTGTGACCGAACATGGCGAGATTAGATGTAGTAATGTCGTTTTGGCGACCGGCGCGTGGACGCGGCTGTTCTGTGGCAATTTGGGTATCGATTTCCCGCAGCTCAAAGTTATCGGGTCGGTAATGCGCACCAAGCCGCTGGAAGGCGCGCCGGAATGTGCGGTGGCGGGCAATGATTTTGCATTCCGCAAACGGCTTGATGGCGGCTACACGATTGCGCAAAAGAATGCCAATCTGGCGCAAATTGTGCCCGACAGTTTCCGGCTTTTTTTCCAGTTCCTGCCTGCCTTCCGCTCAGAGGGTAATGAAATCCGCCTCAGATTTGGTCAGGCGTTTTTCAACGAGTTGGCAATGGCGAAACGCTGGACGAGCGGCGAGGTGACGCCGTTTGAAAAGCTGCGCGTGCTCAATCCCAAACCTTCCGAGGATATTTTGAGGGAGGGCTTGCGCAATCTGACAAAGGCATTTCCGGAATTTGCGGGCGCCCAACTCGCCGAAGGCTGGGGCTGCGCAATTGATGTTACGCCCGATGCCGTGCCGGTGATTGATAGTGTTGAAGGAATAAGTGGCCTCGTTCTCGCAAGTGGCTTCTCGGGCCATGGGTTCGGCATCGGACCGGGTGCGGCGCATTTGGTCGCTGACATCATATCGGCTGAAACGCCGATTGTTTCTATGGAGCCATTTCGATTCGATCGATTTGGAAAGCTGCGGCATTGAAGCACGAGCCAAGGAAATGAAAGAAGTTCGGGACGGACGAGAGTTGCGAGATCGCATGTGCTCCTGCGTGCACCCTCGGTGTCTCGGAAGTTGAGCATCTTTGTGGTGGTCGTTGCAGCCGATGCCTCGACTTTCGGAAATCCGCTACCTCGTAGCCGCCGCTGAGAACGGAAGCCTGCGAAAGGCGGCCGAATTGCTCGGTGTCGGGCAGTCCTGCGTAAGCCGCAAGATCATGCGTCTGGAGGAAAAGCTCGGTGTTTCGCTTCTCGAACGGGGCAATACAGGCGTCCGGTTGACCAATGCCGGCCAACGGCATCTTGAAGAGGTGCAGGACCGCGCTTCAGCAACTGGACCAGGCGCGGCGCGCAGCCCATTCGGCGGGTCGCGCCGATACCGGAAACGTTCTGATCGGCGTTCTGACATCACTTGCCGGCGGTTTCCTTTGAAAGCTCATCGTCGGCTATCAGCAGGAATATCCGAAGATTCGGATCGAGGTCCATGATGGTGGCAGGGACCAGCACATAGCTGCTCTACGAGCACGCGAACTTGACGTCGTCTTCGTGCCGGGCGAATGCGAGTACCGGAACCGCGAATGCGTCGAGCTTTGGTCGGAACCCCTCCATATCGCCTCACCGACACGACACATGCTGGCCGAGCGCCGGACGCTGGATCGGACGCCTACGGTTTTGGGTTCAGGGAACGAGCCTTGCGGCCGCGGGGACGCACGAAGATCAGCACGCGAACGTCCCTCCCTGTGCGAGGGACCGAACGGTCTGCGCGGCGCCGCGATGCAGGAGTGACTCCAGATGGCCGATCAATGCGGCCCGAAATTCGGGGTCCCGCGCCAGGGTTTCGCCGAAGACCTCGCGCACCTGCAGGAACCCGTCGACCATGTTGGCTGGGTCGCCGCCGGCCCGAGCGATCGCCCGCAGCCGCCTGGACAGGGGATCCCTGACATCGATCTCCCGCCCCGTTTCGTCGATGCCTGAAACGTAGCGCATCCATGCCGCGACGGCCAGCGCGCCACGGGATATCGGCAGACCGAGCCGAAGACGGTCCTGGATGGTTCCCAAAAGTCGCTGAGGCAGTTTCTGGCTGCCGTCCATGGCGATCTGCCATGTCCGGTGTCTGAGGGCCGGATTGGCGAAACGTTCCAACAGCATATCGCAATAGGCACCGGGATCGCCGGTCCCGCTTGGCAGCGTTTCCATGACTTCGGCGTTCATGAAGTCGCGGGCGAGGTCGCGGAACGCGGGATCCGCGACGGTATCGCTGACAAACTCAAAACCGGCCAGATACCCAAGATAGGCGAGCATCGAATGACCGCCGTTGAGCATGCGGAGCTTCATAATCTCGTATGGCCGGACATCGGCAACGAGCTCAACGCCCGCCGTTTCGAACTTTGGCCGGCCCGCGGTGAATCTGTCCTCCATCACCCATTGCGTGAACGGTTCGGTCACGACCGGCCATGCATCGTATCGGCCGGTCTCCTCGACCACATTCATCCTGTCCTCATCAGTCGTCGCCGGTACGATCCGGTCGACCATGGTCGACGGGAAGGCGACCTCGGTATTGATATGCCGTGCCAATTCCTCGTCGTGCTGAGCCGCAAATTCGGTAACGATCGCCGCCGTCGTTCGCCCGTTTTCCGGCAGGTTGTCGCACGAGAGGACGGTGAACGGTATGACGCCAGCGGTCCGGCGCAATTCCAGCGCACGGCAGAGCAGTCCGGGGGCGCTCAATGGCGCATCGGGCGTGGCAAGGTCGTGGACGATAGCCGGGTGGGCAAGCGATAGACGTCCTGTGGCCGGGTCGTGACAGTAGCCCTTTTCCGTGATGGTGAGCGAGACGATGCGGGTTCTCGGATCCGTCATCGTTCGCAGCAGCTCCCGGTGCCGGGATCCGGAATGCAATACGCCGATGAGGGCGCCGATGACGCGACATTTCGTTTCCGACCCGCTACGCGTTACGAGCGTATAGAGAAAATCTTGGGGCGCCAGAGCACGGAGCGTGTCGGGTCGCCTGAGCGACGCGCCAACAATCCCCCAGGACGGATCACCGGACAGCAGGTCGTCGATATAGGCGGCCATATGCGCGCGGTGGAACGCGCCGACGCCCAGATGAACGATCCCGGGCGTCACGCTGGGCCGGTCGTAAGGGATCAATGCTGCCGAATTTGACTCCGAGAGTCGCGATCGCAACGGATCATCCATCGAATTCGATCAGTGCCTTTATCAAGCCGGACTTGTCGGTCGCCCATATCGGGATGTTGCCGATCGCCTCGGCAAGGCTGGTCCGGTGCGTGATGAAATCGCGGAGGGGAACGTCATCGTTCCGGATGGCGCTGATGACGCGCTCGAAATCGCTGGACGTTGCGTTGCGGCTGCCGAAAAGTGTCATTTCGCGGCTATGGAATACGGGGTCAGGGAATGTGATCATGTCGTTGACCACACTGACAAGAACGTAGCGGCCGCCATGCGCCACATACCCGAATCCCGCCTGCATCGATCGTTGGTCGCCGGTGGCGTCGAAAACGACGTCATACCCCTCGCTCCGCGTGCGTGCCGAGATGGCCTCCGCCGGATTGCCGTCACCGCCAATCGCGTCGACGCCGAGAATGGATTTTGCCGTCGCGATTCTCTCGGCCGACATGTCCAGTACCGTAACGTCGCCGCCGGCCAGACGGCCGAACAGCGCGACGCCCAGGCCAATCGGGCCTGCGCCGACGACGAGAATCCGGTCACCTTCGGCAACCGCGCCGCGCCGGACGGCATGGGCGCCGATCGACAGGAACTCGACGGATGCGCAGGCGTCGGCCGAAAGACCATCCGCGTGAAGAAGGTTTCCCACAGGAATGGACAGCAGTCCCGCCATGCCTCCGTCCCGATGCACGCCAAGGACCGAGATCCGCGCGCAGCAATTGGGCTTGCCGGCGCGGCAGGCGTTACACCCGCCGCAGGCGATATACGGATTGACGACGCATAGCTCGCCGATCGCGAATCCCGAACCCGCCGGGGCTTCCAACACTTCGACGGCGAGCTCATGACCCATGACGCGTGGGTATTGAAGATACGGGTGCTTCCCCTCGAAAATGTGAAAATCGGTACCGCAGATGCCGACCCGATGGGTCCGCACCAACGCGTGCCCGGGTTCCGGGTGAGGTGGTGGTCGCTGCTCCAAATGCAGGAACCCCGGTTTGGAACACACGAGAGATTTGTTCGACTGCATGACACGCTCGCCCGTCGCTGAAGTTGAAGGCCGGCCGGAAAGGCAGGCGAGGGGACCGGCGGAAGGCCGGCCCCCTTGTCTTCTGCTCACTTGAACTGAGCCATGCTTGCCTTGGTTACCAGGGCGGCACCGGAGTCGATCAGAGAATCGACTTTTTCACCGCGGATGGCCTTGACCAGGGCGTCAACGCCCAGTTCCGCCATTTTGGCGGGGAACTGGGCCACCGTGGCGTCTTCGATACCGGCGGTCAGCGCTTCTTCCTCGCCGCAGCAGAAGTCGAAGCCGACGAGTACGAATTCGTCGAGGTCCTTTTTGGCATTCTTGACAGCCTGCGCGGCACCCGCCGCCGGCGGTCCACATGCCGCGTAAATCGCCTTCAGGTCGGGATTCGCCGTCAACAGGTCTTCGGCAACGTTGATGCCCAGTTCCTCGGTACAGTTCGTGGTACCGCGCCCGACAATCGTGACGTCGACGCCTTTCAGACCGTCGAGCATACCGTTCACGCGGTCGTCGAGCGACGGAACGCCAGGAACGCCTTCCAGTATCCCCAGAGTGTCGCCATCCGTGAGCACGGTCTTCAGATACTGCCCCGCGATCTTGCCGGCGTTATAGTTATCCGTTGTCGCCAGCGCCGTCCTGCCATCCCAGTCCGGGATGTTGTTATCCATCAGGACGATTTTCACGCCGGCGGCGATTGCCTTGTCGAGCGCGGGCGCCACGGTCGGGTCGACAGGGGTCAACGCGATCCCCTGAACCCCCCTTGTGACCATGGATTCGATAAGGGCGATCTGCCCTTCGATATCCGTGGCGGAGGTTCCCTGGCCGTAGATGATGTCGACGCCCGGATTTGCTTCGGCATAGGTCTTGGCGGCGTTTTCCATCGTGGCGAAGAACGGGACCGGGAACTTGGTAATGAAGCCGATCTTGACGTCTTCGGCTTTGGCAGAACCGGCAGTCGCAGCGGCGAGCGCGAGTCCGACCAGGAACAGTCTGAGTCTCAGTCTCATATCACTCCTCCCTCTCATGACCGCATCACGGCGACGCGATCCCCTTGTTCACCGCCGTGACGGGGCGGTGAATTCGCTAGGCCTCCGCCCCCACGATCATGGCGACCATGTCCTGTTGATTGGTGCGCTCCGGCTTGAGTTCACCGACCTTCAGTCCCTGTCGCAGCACGACCGCCCTGTCGGCGAGTTCGACCACATGTTCCATGTTGTGGGTGATCAGGATCACCGCGTTGCCCTCGTCGCGCAGTTGCGCGATCAGGTCCAAGACCTTGTGGGACTCCCGCACGCCCAGCGCCGCCGTCGGCTCGTCGAGGATCACCAGCTTGCGGGCGAACACCGTCGCGCGGGCGACGGCGATCGCCTGGCGCTGACCACCTGACATCAGCGCGACCGGGGCATCGAATTTCGGCAGCCTTACCTTCAGCCGATCGATCACCGCGGAGGCTTCACGGTCCATTGGGCGCTTGCGCAAGAAGCGGAGCGGGAGGGGCAGCCAATTCGGATACGACAGTTCTCGACCGCAATAGAAGTTTTGCGCCGGCGTCAGGTTGTCGAACAACGCGAGGTCCTGGTAGACGGTTTCGATCCCGGCGTCGCGGGCCGTTGCCGGGGAATGCAGGGCCGCCGGTTCGCCGTCGAGAAGAATCTCCCCTTCGTCCAGGCTGTGTACGCCGCTGATACATTTGACGAGTGTCGACTTGCCGGCACCATTGTCGCCCAACAGGGCGAGAACTTCGCCGCGATAGGCGTCGAGACCGACGTCCCGCAACGCGTGGACCGCGCCGAACCGCTTATGCGCATGGCGGACGGACAGCACCGGCGATGCGGCGGCGGCGCTCATTGGACCCTCCCTGCCTGCAGGACGCGCGCCCGGCCTTCCAGATAGTTGCGAAACACATCCGCCTCGACCGCCAGCACGATGATGGTGCCTATGGCGATCATCTGAAAGAACACGTCGACACCGAGGAGGTTCAAGGCATTGCGGATCACACCGATCATCACGGCGCCGATCAGGGCATGACCGAGATGACCGCGCCCGCCGAGGAAACTGGCGCCTCCGATAATGACGGCCGCAATGGTATCCAGTTCCAGGAGATTTCCGTAAAGCGGGGAACTGGCCGCGGTCCTTCCGGCGAGCGCGACCGCTCCAATCCCCGCGCAGAGGCCAGATATCGTGTAGACCGATACCAGGACGCCCTTGACCGGAATACCCATCTCAAGCGCCGCTTCCGGCTGCCCGCCGACCGCATAGACCCAGCGGCCCCAGACCATGGACTTGGTCATGACGAGAATTAGAAGCGCGACACCTGCCACGACGAAGAAGGAATTCGGCAAGCCGAGACTGGACTCTCCGCCGAGAAATGTCACAAATTCCGGCATGCCGCGCATGGTCGTGTGACCGATCGAGAATTCGAGCGCCAGGCCTCGGCAGATGCTGAGTGTCGCGAGGGTGATGATAAAGGGATGCGGCAGCCGTCCATATACATAGACGATACCGTTGACCGCGCCGACGAGAGCGCCGGTAAGAACCATCGTCAAAATGACCACCGTCGACGAGTCCGCCACGCGATACATCAGGCCGCCCATCACGGTTGCGAAAGCAAGGTTCGCGCCGACCGAAAGGTCGATGCCCTTGGTCAGGATGACGAGCTGCTGACCCATGGCAACGATGGCGATCACCGCGGTTTGCGCGGCGATGTTGCTCAGATTGCCGGGGCTCAGGAAATTTGGCGTGAAAAATCCGATCAACGCGACGAGCAGCGACAGGATCAGCAAAGGACCGAAGCCGAGGAGCTTCAGGGCAAGGGAAACGGCGAGCAATCCCTTGCCCGGCTTGTCGCCCCCGCCCCTGAATTGCGTAGCCCACGCCTCGGTTTCTTGTGGTGCGGGTTCCGACCTTTGCAATGGAGTTCCCCATCCCGAATGTTTATTATGGAGAAAAAACGATTGTTAAGTACAAAAAGCCACCTGACGTGACTCGTCAAGAGGTTTTTTATCCATTAAGAACGAATTGGAATCTGGAAGCGATATCTTGAAGACGGATACGGTATTCAAACGCGCGTTCAATGACGCCCTCGATCTGGTCGTCAGGCTCCGGGAGGGGAACCCTTGCCGTCGGAGAGTTCGCTCAGCGCGCAACTCGGTGTCAGCCGGACCACAGTTCGCAAAGTCCTCGCCGCATTGTCGGAAAGAGGCGTCGTCTCCGGAGTGGGACGGCATTGGATCGTTCAGGCACCAAGCGGCGCGCCCGAGCGGTTCCCGGAGGCTGAAACCGTTCCGACTGCGGCGCAGGTCGAACGGCGGTTCATGGAGTGGATGCTGCGCGACAACGCCCGGCCGGGAACCGTTATCAACGAGCTTGAGCTCGCACGCCGGTTTGGCGTCGCGACCACTGGCATCCGTGAGTTTCTCAACCGATTCAGAAGCTTCGGCCTGATCGAGAAGCGACCTAATACGGGTTGGGTTTTCAATGGGTTCACGACTGAATTCGCGCTGGAGCTTTTCGAAATACGGGAGATGTTCGAATTGCGGTCGGCGCGTGCCTTCGTGGCGCTTTCGCGAAGTTCACCGCTTTGGCGACAGCTTGAGATCCTGCGGGACGAGCACATGGCCCTGCTCGGCGAGATCGAGCAGCGCTATCACGACTTCTCGGATCTCGACAGCCGGCTCCACAGTCTCATCAATGCCGCGTCGCCGAACCGGTTTATCGAGGGCTTTTACGACATCATCACGGTGATCTTTCACTATCACTATCAGTGGAACAAGCAGGATGAGCGGCAACGCAACGAGGTCGCCATACGGGAACATCTGACCTACATCGACGCCCTGCTCGGGCGGAATGCCGATGCGGTCGATGCTGCGTGTCGGGCGCATATGACGTCGGCACGTGAGACCTTGCTCCGATCCACGTCGGAATTGGGTCCGCCGGGTGGCAAGGCGTAAGTGGGCTCGCCTGTCTCGGGACTGCGCCGGTCCCCTCGCGTGGCTTGGCGCCTTCGGCGAATGGGCCGGTTCATCGGAAAAATGCGGGCAGCGTTCCGCCCGCTGGGCGTCCGGGTGACCGGGCACGCAAAAATCGCCGCCACGGTCGCCTTCGCCCCGTCTGACCGAGCGCGGTATCTTACGGGCCCGTGGCTCTTCGTCGACGGGGGACACATGCATCTCGACCGCGCGCTTGCAAGGAAGGGCGAATGACATCGAATTATATTTTGTTGTCCCCGAAGGATAATATTCTGATCGCCCTGGCCGATCTTCCCGCCGGCACGATCCTCGGCGGGGTCGCCCTGGCCGGCGCAGTTGCGCGCGGCCACAAGGTCGCCCGGGAGGCCGTTCCGGCCGGCTCGCTGGTGCGGCGCTACGGTCAGATTATCGGCCAAGCCATCGTGGACATCGCCCCGGGGAGCATGTTCACACCGCCAATCTGGCCATGGCCGACCACACGCAGGATTACGGCATTGGCAGTGAGGTTCAGCGGGTCGCGCCGGCCAATGAGGAACGCTTCTTCCAGGGGTACAGGCGCGCCGACGGGCGGGTGGGGACGCGGAACCATGTCGGAATTCTGTCCACGGTCAACTGCTCCGGTTCCGTCGCCCGCTTCATCGCCGAGGCGGCGGAGAAAAGCGACTGGTTTGCCGGCTTGAAGAACGTCGACGGGATCGTCCCCATCGTCCACACCACAGGTTGCGGCATGGCCGGCGATGACGAGGGTTTCCTCACCTTGCACCGCACGCTGCAGGGCTATGCCCGGAACCCGAACTTCGCCGGCATTCTTCTCGTCGGGCTGGGCTGTGAGGTTATGCGGGTTTCCGGTCTCGTCGGTCCGGATCGGCCGCGCGCCGACGGCAATATCCGGCACATGACGATCCAGGACATGGGCGGCACGAAACGGACCGTCGAACGCGGCGTCGGGATTCTGCGCGAATTGTGTGAGGTCGCCGATACCTGCCGGCGTGTGCCGGTTCCGGTTTCCGAACTCGTCATCGGCATGCAGTGCGGCGGTTCGGACGGCTATTCCGGCATCACCGCCAATCCCGCACTGGGCGTCGCTTCCGATCTGCTGGTGGCGCATGGCGGCACCAGCATCCTGTCCGAAACGCCGGAGATCTATGGCGCGGAGCACCTTCTGACGCGTCGCGCCGTCAGCCGCGAGGTCGGGGAGAAATTGATCGCGCGCATTCGCTGGTGGAAGGATTATACGGTACGCAATGGTGGCGAGATGAACAACAATCCCAGCCCCGGCAACAAGAATGGCGGGCTCACGACGATTCTCGAGAAATCGCTGGGGGCCGTGGCGAAGGGCGGATCGGCGCCGCTGGAAGGCGTCTATCTCTATGCCGAGCCGATCGACCGGCATGGCCTGGTCTACATGGACAGTCCCGGGTACGACCCGTGCTCCGTCACCGGCCAGGTCGCCTCGGGCGCGAACCTGATCGTCTTCACCACGGGCCGCGGCTCGGTGTCCGGATTCAAGCCGGTCCCCTGTATCAAGGTCTCGACGAACACCGAGATGTATCTGCGCATGCGAGACGATATGGACATCAACACGGGCGATGTGCTCGACGGGGTGTCGCTGGAGGATAAGGGACGGGAACTGTTCGAACTGTTCATCCGCGTCGCTTCGGGCGAGACGACCAAGTCGGAGGAGCTGGGCTTCGGTGGCGTTGAGTTCGTGCCCTGGCAGATCGGGGCGGTGATGTAGTGGCAGGCGATGATGGAAGAGGTTTTTCACTGTGACTGATCGGCTGAAAGGCAAATCCGCGTTTGTGACGGCGGCGGGGCAGGGGATCGGACGGGCCTCGGCTCTCGCCATGGCGGCGGAAGGCGCGCGGGTCGTCGCCACGGATATTGACGGCGACGCCTTGGCCGCGCTGGCTGAGCATGGGATTGAAACCCGTATGCTGGATGTGCGCGACCCGAAGGCGATCGTCGACGCTGCGGCGGCTGTGGGCGCGGTCGACATTCTGTTTAACTGCGCCGGTTTCGTCGCCAACGGCACCATTCTCGATTGCGATGAGGGCCAATGGGCCTTCTCGCTCGATCTCAACATGACCGCCATGTACCGCATGTGCCGCGCCATTCTGCCCGGAATGATCGGGAACGGCGGCGGGTCGATCATCAACATGTCTTCGGTCGCCTCCTCGATCATCGCGGCGCCGAACCGTTTCGTCTACGGCGCGACGAAGGCGGGGGTGATCGGATTGACCAAGTCGATCGCCGCGGACTTCATCGACAGGGGTATCCGCTGCAACGCGATCTGTCCGGCCACGGTGGAGAGCCCCTCGCTGCACGATCGTCTGCGGGCGACGGGCGACTACGAAGCCGCCCGTGCGGCGTTTGTCGCGCGTCAGCCGATCGGCCGGATCGGCCGACCGGAAGAGGTCGCCGCACTGGTGGTTTATCTCGCTTCAGACGAGAGCGCGTATACCACCGGCGTCGCCCATGTCATCGACGGCGGCTGGGCCAACGTTTGAGGAGCCCGACATGAAGCTTTTGCGTTTTGGTCCCGCAGGGGACGGGAAACTGGCACGCTGGCAGAGGACGGTACCGTTCGCGATCTGTCGGCGCATGTCTCGGATATCGCAGGCGCGGCGATTTCACCGGATGGATTGGATCGCCTGCGGGCGGTTGATCCGATGAGTCCGCCGACAGTCGATTCCGCCATGCGTCTCGTTTCCTATCTGTCGCAATTCATGATGCAGCGTCCGGGTGACGTGATTTCTAACGGAACGCCGCCAGGCGTCGAACTGGGCATGAAGCCGCCGCTCTACCTGAAACCGGGCGATGTGGTGAAACCTGGTATCGACGGTTTGGGGCGCCAGCGCCAGGAGGTGGTCGCGGATTGCCGACGGGTCTGATCGACACGCACCAGCATCTTATCCTGCGGGATCGCTTCGGCTATGCCTGGGCGGACGCGGTTCCCGCATTGGCGGAAGGGTCGTTCACACCGGAGGACTTCGACTTGGCGGTGGCCGGGTTCCCGGTAGCGGGCGCCCTGTATATGGAAGCAGGAGTGGACGATCCGGACTACAGGGCCGAGACCCGCCATATTGCGCGGTGGGTTCGGGCCGGTCGCTATCTGGGGCAGATCGCGTCCTGCCGGCCGGAAGAGCCGGGTCTCTCCAACTGGCTGGACGAATGCGCGTCATTGGGGGTGGCTGGTTTCCGCCGCATCCTGCATGTCATGCCGGACGACCTCGCGCAGACCGAGGCGTTCCGCATCGGCCTACGAGAGATCGGTCGGCGCGGCTATACGTTTGATCTGTGCGTTCGCGCGGATCAGCATGATATTGCCGCCGACCTGTTGCGGGCGTGCCCCGATCAGCAGTTCGTTCTCGACCATTGCGGAAATCCGGATATCGCGGCTGATGGTTTCGACGCCTGGTCGCGGAGCCTGTCCGCATTGGCGGCGTTTCCGCATCTTGCGGTCAAGATGTCCGGGATCTCAGCGAATGCCCGCGCCGATCAGCACACTCTCGAGCACCTCTCTTCCTATCTTGACCGGGTATTCGAGTTGTTCGGTGCGGATCGTGTCGTATGGGGCAGCGACTGGCCGGTCTGCAACCTCGGTATGGGCGTGTCGCGCTGGATATCCGTTTCGCTGGATTACTTATCCGGCCTCGGCGCGGCGGAGAGGGAGGCGGTGGCGGAGGCCAATGCACTCAGGATCTATCGGCTGCGCTGAGCTTCTCGGGATCGGCGCGCTTGGCGACGTGGTCGGTCGGCGGGGCGATCGGCAGCGGGACTGTCAGGAATTTCGTGCTTGAGGCCATGATGATGGAAAGGAGAATCATCGCATGGCCATTGAGAAGGAACTATTGGATCAGCTGCTTGCCGGACGTGATCCTGATTTAGTCCGGAAATCTCTGGCCCACCCCGAGGGCATGTTGGGTAGCACCCCACGGGGAGCAGGTCACCGGTCAGTCGCTTTATACCGGTTGGAAATCAGGATACTCCCGACCGTGGTCAGAACGGCGGTGACGACCAGAAGAATAAGCGCCAGGGCCGCACCGAACGGCCAGTTGCTGGCGCGCGAGAACTGCTCATAGACGGTCGGAGCCATCATCTGGAACTGAGGCCCTCCCAGGAGCTTCGGCGTGGCATAGGCATTCATGCATAGGATGAAAACCAGCGTTGCCCCGGCCAGAACGCCTGGTAGGGACAGCGGCAACAGCACCCGCCAGAACGTGACGTCGGGCCGTGCGCCGAGATTGGCCGCCGCCTCTTCGATATGACGTGGAATGCTTTCGATCACCGAGGCGAGTGTCAGGATCATATAGGGCAAGACAATGCCCACGGTGGCGAAGACAACGGCGCCCGGCGTGTAGAGCATCTGCAAAGGCTCGGAAATCACGCCGAGCCCCCGCAGCGAGGAGTTTACAAGCCCCTCCGTGCTCAACAGGGCGATGTAGCCGGCAGACCGCACCACACCGCCCACAAGCAAGGGAAACATGGTCAAAATGGTCAGCTTGCTCTTCCAGCGGCTATCCATCCGAGCCAGCCAGTAGGCCGGTCCGTAGGCAAGAAGGGTCGTCAGAAGCGTGCAAATCAGCGCGATCACAACCGTCGTCAGAAGGATCTTCTGATAATAGGGGTCGCTTACCGCGCGAACATAGTTCTCGGCGGTAAAGGCCTCCTTCATCAGATAGAGCGGATCGAACTGATTGAACGAGTATCGTGCCATCAGCAACATCGGCGCGCCGAGCAGCAAGAGCACTAGAAAACCAGCCGGAAGAACAAGCAAGGCCATGGTTCAGCCCTTAAAGACCCGGTTCCAGGTGTCCAGCATGGACGCCTGGTTTTCCATGATGTAGTCGAGATCCGGCTTCCACAGGCGGTTCTGCTCGGCCTCGCTGAAACCGATCTGCGCTTCCAGCTCCGGATCGATTTTCGCGTTACTGACCGTCGGCAGATAGCCCATCTTGGTCGCGAAGGCAGCTTGCGCGGCCGGGTCGAGCAGGGCGTTCATATAGGCCAGGCCGCCTACCGAATTGCGCGCGTTTTTGGGAACGCCCGCCTCATAGACGGCAGGGAATGCGCCCTCATCGGACACAACCCAGCCCAGGTCGATGCCTTTCTTGTTCCAGCTGAAGCCACGGGCCGCGGAAATGACCGTGATCCAGATATCGCCGGACGCCAGGGCGTTGCCGACGGCTTCCGTCGACGGCAGGAGCTTCGCGTCCAGATCTTTCCAGGCCTCGAGGCCTTTTTGCGCGCCATCGAAATCGGACAAAGTGCCGCCATTGGCGATGGCCGCGTAGGCCATGTTGGTGGTGTAGAGGAAATCGCTGAGCCCGATCTTGCCCTTGTAGGCCGGGTTCCACAGTTCCGAAATCGACCGCGGCGGCGTCTTGATCAGATCCTTGCGGTAAACGATCGCATGGGCGGAATAGATGAGAGGAATTGAGTACTTCTTTTGCAGAAACGGCAGGATGTTGGGGTATGTCGCGACGTTGGATGCATCAAGGCTTTCCAATGCTCCGATCTTGGCCGCCGCATGCATGTCAAAATCAGCCAGAAGAGCGGCGTCCATGCTGCCGCGGCGGTTCATGCGCTCGGAGATCAGCTTCGTGCGGCGCGGAACCGGACCGGAAATTTCCTGCAGTATATTGAACCCCTTGGTCTGCATGATGGTGTCGACATTGTTCTTCAGGAGGTCGCCGAAAGTGCCGCCCCACGTGCCAACCACAACATCCTGGTTGGACTGCGCGTGCAGCCCGGTTGGAAGCAGGGCGGCCGCGGAGGCGGCGGCCAGGAAGGCGCGACGGTTGAGATTGAACATGCTGTTCTCCTGTTGGTTTAAGGAAGGTCCGGACTTATTTTTGTAGGAGGCGCACGTCTGCGACGTCCCAACGCAGGCGTACGGTTTCGCCGGACCGAAGTCCGCTCAAAGTGTCGTCGGGTCCCGGAGTGGCGGAGATGACCGTTACGGAGGTCTGCCCAACCAGGGCGGTGTATTCGGTCTGGGCGCCCAGATAGAGCACCTCACGCAGCTCGCCGATCAGCCCGTCGCCCTCCCGACTCAAACCGATTTTTTCAGGGCGGATGCTGTAGTAGACCGCATCCTGGTGCGGGCTTTCCCCGTCCAGAGGCAGCAGTTCGCCGGTGTCGGTGACAAAGCCGCCGTCCCCCGGCCGGCCGCCGACCACGTTCGAGCGCCCGACGAAATCGGCGACAAAAGCATCGGCGGGCCGCTCGTAGAGGTCTTGAGCCGTGCCGCTTTGGCGGACTGTACCGTGCTCCATCAGCACCAGCCGGTCGGACATGGTCAGGGCTTCTTCCTGATCATGGGTCACCATCAACGTGGTCAATTCCAGCGATTGCTGCAGGGTGCGGATCTCGCTGCGCACCTGGCCACGCAGTTTCGCGTCGAGATTGGACAGGGGCTCATCCAGCAGGAACAGGTCGGGATTGAGCACCAGTCCACGCGCTAGGGCGACGCGCTGTTGTTGGCCACCGGACAGATGGCGGGGAAAGCGTTCGGCCAGATGGTCGAGGCGTACCCGGCGCAGGGTCTCCATCGTCCGGCTGTCGCGCTCGGCCTTGGCAATCTTGCGCATTTCCAGACCGAAGCCGACATTCTGCGCCACCGTCATATGAGGGAAGAGGGCATAGGACTGGAACACCAGCGCCGTGTTGCGGCTGTATGGGGCAGGTGGGTGACATCTCGTCCATTGATGACGATCGAGCCGGCGGTCGGCTCGACAAAGCCCGCGACCATGCGCAATGTCGTCGTCTTGCCGCAGCCCGACGGGCCAAGCAGGGAAACCAGTTCGCCCTTGCGGATCGTCATGTTCATGCCGCTGACGGCAACCGCGCTGCCAAAATCCTTGCGGATGTTGATGAGTTCGAGGGATTTCATTGGCCGGGACCTTCTCAAGGGGTCAGACGATGCGCGAGAGCTTCACGTAACGGTCGGTGATCAGCATCATCGTCGCGATCACGACGATCTGAATGGAGGCGACCGCCGCCAGGGTCGGATCGATCTGGAATTCCAGGTAGTTGAGCATTGCGATGGGAAGCGTGCTCATGCCCGGGCCGACGAGGAGCAGGGTCAGTTCCAGGTTCTCGAAACTCTGAATGAAGGAAAACAGGCTTGCCGCCACGATCGCCGGACGGATCAGCGGCAGCGTGATGCGGTAGAAAACGACCCATGGTCTGGCGCCGAGATTCGCGGCGGCTTCCTCCGCGC
The DNA here is from genome assembly GCF_003432385.1 of Breoghania sp. L-A4. NCBI lineage: Bacteria > Pseudomonadati > Pseudomonadota > Alphaproteobacteria > Hyphomicrobiales > Stappiaceae > Breoghania > Breoghania sp. L-A4. The sequence continues at coordinate 1,811,078 of NZ_CP031841.1, forward strand.
TGGTGTCCAGACCCTGCAGACCGGCCGTCACCACGCGAACGGTCCAGGGGATCGTCAGCAGGACATGGGCGGCGACGAGGCCGGGCAGCGTTCCGACGATGTCCATGTCGAACCGGTTTTGCGCCATGAGGTAGATCAGATACAGCGCGGTGCCTGCCACGATCCCCGGCACGATGATCGGCCCCAACAGAAACGTAGAGATCGCCTGTTTGAAGCGGATTCGGCTGCGCACCAACGCCAGCGCGGCGGCGGTTCCGGCCGGCACGCCAATCAATGTCGCGATCGCGGCGACCTTCAGGCTGACGGTAAACCCGCCCAGGAACTCCGATCTGCGGATGGCGTTGTGATACCAGTCCAGCGACAGGCCTGACGGCGGAAACGTGATGATCGCGTCGCTGAAGAACGACGTCACGATCAGCAGGACCACCGGCAACAGCATGACGGTGTAGGCGATCCAGATACCGCTGCGATATAAAAGGCCCGACAGGCGCATCACACGGGTTCCTTCCGCAAATCGGGCAAGAAAAGCCCGGCGAACCGCGCGGCGGACGCACTCAGGCGGGCAATGGTTTCCGGTGAAAAGGCGCCCTTTTGTCCCAGAAGATTGATCTGACCGAGCGCGGCGCCGTCTTGCCGGCGCACAGGCAGGTTCAGCACGGCCTCGCAGCCGCTTTTGATGATCGTCTCCCAGTCGGGAAAATCGATGCGCAGCGCCTCCATGCCGTCGGACAAAATCGGCTGCGCGGACACGCGCACCTTTTCCATCAACGGCGCGTCGGAGAACCGTTTGAACCCGTCATGGGCAAAGAGCTCCGGCGCCGTGGAATAGAGCCGGTTTGCGCCGCCGTCCTCGTAACGCAGCACGGTAAGGTATTCAATATTGGCGGTTTCGCGCATCTCACGGACCAGTGCGGCAAAGCCGTCGGTGCCTGCTGAAAAGCGGATTGGCACCTCCTGATCGAGCGGGAGATGGAAGCTTGTCCGACCAAGATCGACGGTGATCCGCGGCGGCTTGCCATGGGGAACCTTCTTGAAGTGGTCCTTGTCGGCGCCGGAAATGGAAAGGCGAAGCTTGCTGCCAGCCTGAAACACCCAGGCGGTCGGCAGCAGCGCAACGCGTATGCTCAGCACCTCGCCAAGCGGCAAGGGGCTTGCGCTCTCCCGATGAAAATCACGGTAGGGCCAGGTGATGCGAATTGTCTCCGGTGCTTCTGTTTCCTGTCGGAACAGGGCGCGGAGCACGCCTTCGCTCACGTAGCGTTCGGATCCGTCCGCCTCGACTTCACTCAGATAGACAAACAGACCGGCATCGGGGGCGTCGAACGCCGCCGCGAGATCCAGCACCGCATGTCCGGCAAAGGCCAGCGGGGCTTCCAACGGCGGGCTATCCCAGGAAAGCATCCGGGCGGTGCGGCCTTGCCAGTCGTGGTAATAGTCGCGCGAATCCATTCCCGCGATACGTTCGTATCGGGTCTGGGACCCGGTGCCCAGGGTCGGATCGACCTGGTAGGCCGCCTGCCCGTCCGCTTGCTTCGTGGCAAGCGCGCCGTGGGCGGCCGGGAAGAGCTGGACTTCGCTTGTGCGTGGCGGCCAGGTCTCCGCTTCGCCCCAGCGCTCCTCATGCAGCCGGTAATAGGAGACTGCAGGCTCTGTCTTCAACCCCGTATCGGCGCCCAGCAGATAGGTGTCGAAGAAGCGAAGCACGCAGCCTAAGACAGGAAAGTCCGGAGCCTCGTCCTTTCGCCACGGCGACACGTCGATGCGCGCGCCGTGATCCCAGGGGCCGAGCACGAGATGACGCGGATTGCGGCTGAGCGTCAGATGACGCGCGATCGCGCCATTGGCGTATCCGGCGCCATCCAGCCAGCCGGAGATCGACAGGATGGCCACATCCTCGCGTATGCCCTTGCAATAGGAATAAGGACTGATCGAGGCGCTGCTGTAGTGTGGGTCGTAAGGAAGCCCATCTTCGCGATAGCTCAAATCCGCCATGAAGTCAGTCTGTCGGAAGTTGCCCTGATGCTCTTGCACGGCGGCCCTGGCAAGGCTGCCGTCGCTGTCCTCATCGACCGGGTGCGGGCCCTGGTAATCAGGGCTGGCGTAGTAGCTGAAGTCCTTCAGATATTCGCGCTGATCGAGATCGAGGCCCATCATCAGGCGGTCATAGATTTTCGTCAGGGATGCGCACTGCATTCCGCCGGGGAAATAGTTGTCGGAATAAGTATCCCAGACGGAGAAAAGCGGCGCGATCGCCTTCACGGACGAGTGCCCCGTGGAAGCGAGGAAATCGGAGGCAGCCCCGAGGTAGGATATGCCCGTGGCGCCGAGTACGCCATTCGACCAGGCTTGCGCGATCACCCAATCGGCGATCTGCGCACTGTCCTCGCGTTCCTTCGGCGAACGGAAGCCGTCGCGCGTCCCGAAGCTGGCACCGGTACCGCGTACATCAATGACGACGACAGCGTAGCCGCGCGGCACAAAATAATCGCTGATTTTTCCGGTGTTGGGACTGGCGGTGACGGTGGAGCTAGCCGTGCGCTTGAAGCGGCGGAAGTAAGGCGTGAAAACCAGCAGACTGGGAAAGCGTGCGGTTTTGGCACCTCCATCCGGCAGATAGACATCGATCGCGATCCGACACCCGTCTTTCATCTCGACGTATTGCGAAGCCGGCTGCGGCGGCAATCCGAAAGGAACCTTTCGCGCGGCCTCGTAGGCGGTCACCCGTGTTCGGAGATCCGGGGAGATGGGCATGTTTTGTGATCCGTTTTACTTCTCTGCCTCCAATCAGCGCCTCTTTTCTTGATTGCGTAAAGTGCATAATAAGTCACTATACGTGCATTTTTCGTAATAACTGGCAGGTGAGATGATAAATCAGAGGTGTCTAGAAGCCCTTAGGGCCTTCGTGGAATGCGGCTCTGTCAGCAATGCCGCGGCCCGCCTTTTGCGCACGCCACCGCAAGTCAGTCGATTGCTGTCCGCTCTCGAGGAGGAGGTCGGCCTTGAGATCTTCTCCCGTCGGGGGCGCAAGCTGCACCTCACCAAGGCCGGAGAGGAGTTTTACAAAGAGGTTGAACACCTGATGTCCGCATCCGATCAGCTCGATCGGCGGGCGGATCAGATCCGACGCGGGCAGAAGGATCACATCCGCATCCTCACCGCGCCGTTCATCTCCCATGCCTTGATCAATCATTCCCTCGCGCGGGTGATGGCGCGCCATCCGCGCATGACCGCCCAGGTGGAGTCTCGCGTGCGCCTGGATATCGATGTCTGGGTAACCGAGGAGACCTTCGACCTCGGGATTGCGCCGCTGCCCATCAAGGCAGGGCCTTTCGAGATCGAGCCCTTCCTGGATTTGCCCATGGTGGTCGCCATGCATGTTTCCCATCCGCTTGCCAGATTGCGGACGGTCAGCTTCGACGATTTCGTGGAACATGAGATTATCGCCACACATGCGCAGTCCCTGCTCGGGCAGCATCTGGAAACATTGTGCAACCGCACCGGGAAAAGGCTGAAGATCCGCATTCAGGCCCGCAACGGCGTCATCGCCTGTCAACTGGCCGGGCTCAATCTGGCGTGCTGCCTGGCGGATCCTTTTGTGGCGCTTTCAAGTGGAGTCGAGAATCTCGTGCTCCGCCCTTTCGAGCCCACAGGTGTTTTGAGATATGCGTTTCTTTATCCGACCTGGGCAAACCGGACCGCTGCCGTCGACGAGATGTCGAAAGAGATTCGCGACACTGCCCTGGAATTGAAGAAGAGGATTTTTCATGGAGAGCCGGCCACGGATCCCGAAAATGGTTAGTAATAGGTGATTTGAACGTCGGCCACGACGCGTTTGAGATATCCGCGCCCCGCGTGCCTGTGAACCGGCATGCAAGATTGCCCCGTAGCGGGGTGATCGGCGTTCAACAATGACCCCTTCACATTGGTGGCCATGATGCTTCCGGGGCAACTTAGGAGCAGGTTGGGGATGTTGGTCGTGGAGACGATTGCGAAGATTCGTCGGGCGTATTTTCAGGACAGGAAGCCGATCAAACAAATTTGTCGGGAGCTCCGGATTTCGCGGAACACCGTGCGCAAGATCATCCGAACCGGTGCGACCGAATTCACCTACGAGCGCGATGTTCAGCCCCAGCCGAAGGCTGGGCCGTGGCGGGCCGAACTCGACCGCATGCTAGCCGAGAACGCGGGCAAGCCGAAGCGTGAACGGCTAGCCCGCATTCGGATATTCGAGGAGCTCCAGGCGCTCGGCTGCGAGGGTGGCTACGACGCCGTGCGGCGCCACGCGGCGACGTGGGCAAAGTCGGAGCGCGAAGCGTCGGCGGCGGCCTATGTCCCGCTCAGCTTCGATCCCGGCGCGGCCTACCAGTTCGACTGGAGCCATGAGATCGTTCTGATCGACGGCGCGACCACCTCATCCAGAGCAGCGCGAGCGAACCACCTGGGAGGTCTTCGAAGAGGAGCAGCCGAGCCTTGTGCCCTAGAGCAGATCCGTTTCTTACAGAATCGGATCTTTGCTCCAAGTCCTTGTTTTGGCGCAAATCCGGACGGATAACCGGCATCCACTTATCCTGGATTTGCCCTATGTCGGCCCCTTCGACGGCTTCCATTCCGTGCCGGCCCCGGTCTCCAAGACCTGCCTCGTCCGGTTCGACAGTGAGGAGGATCAGGAAAGGCCCCGGTGGGGCGTTTCGACCAATGCGTGGCATATCTTTGGCGTGGCTTCCAGGGTCTGCTTGACAACCTCTGCGACCTGATCGTCCGACACCGTGCGCGGACGGCCCGCGCGGCATTCGTGAAAATCAACAGGCGATATAGCCGCCCGCAATTTCGAGCGGCAACGGCAATGCCGAGACCACTGGAACCGGTCCGCAGGTGGCCGGTTCCAGTGGATCGCTGTCTATCGCGCAGAACGGACGGAGAAGGCTATTTTCCGGGGGAGATGTCGACCGCCTCGTCATCCTGTTCGTGATACATTCTCGTGACTGTCCTCCGCAGGAATATCAGAAAGTCGTCGATAAACGTGAAGATGACGGGGATGACCAGCAGGCTGAGAAAGGTGGACGTCAGCAGTCCGCCGATCACGACAATTGCCATTGGTTGCCGGAAACTTGAATCGCCACCGCTGAGGCTCATGGCCACCGGCAGCATTCCGCATCCCATTGCGACGGTTGTCATGACGATCGGGCGTGCCCGCTTGTGACAGGCGTCGACAAGGGCGTCAAACCGGGACATCCCGCCGCGCCGCGCCATGATCGCGTATTCCACCAGCAGGATGGAATTCTTCGTCACGATCCCCATGAGCATCAGCAATCCGATCACGGCGGGCATGGAAAAGCTCGTACCCGTCAGGACCAGGGGCAGGAGAGCACCGCCAAGAGACAGCGGCAGTGCCATCAGGATGGTTACGGGTTGCAGGAAGTCATGGAAGAGAAGGACGAGTACGGCATAGATGCAGAAGATGCCGATTGCCATCGCGATGCCGAAGCTTTCGAACAATTCGGAACTGCGTTGCAATTCGCCTTGCTGGACAACCCAGACCCCGCCGCGCTCGACAAGCCTGACGCCTTGCGGCAGGTTCTTGAGTGTCGGCAGTTCTTTCGCTTCGTTGTAAACATCGTTGAGGATTCGTCCGTTGAGTTCAATGGTCAAAGTGATGTTACGGGCGCGGTCGAGGCGGTCGATCTGAGACGGGCTGCCGCCGATGCGAATTTCCGCGATTGAACCGAGATCGACGTTGCCATTCGCGCCACTGACACGAAGGTTTGCGATGTCATCCAACGTTGTCCGGGTTTGAGGATCAAACCGTACGCGGATCGAAATTTGCCGTTGCGACAAATTGAGTTTCGCCATCGATGTGGAATAGTCGCCGTTGGTTGCGACGCGGACCGCCTCGGCAATTGAGTCCGAAGTGACACCGAGCGCCGCGGCGCGTGCGAAATCTGGGACAATCTGTATTTCCGGTGCCTGCAGCGATGCGCTGGAGGTGACGGCGCCGATGCCCTGTAGGGCGCGCAATTCCTCCTCAAGGGCCGCTCCAACTTGATTGAGCGTATTCGCATCATCGCCGGCGAGGGTAATTTCGAGCGCCGTGCCGTTACCGCCCGAACCGACTTCGACCCGGACACCTGGCACGGCTGTCAAAGCCTGTCGGATGTTGTTCTCGATTTTCTGCTGACCCTCCTCCCGGTCGTCGATGGCCGTCAGGTCGACCACAAGTGTCGCCGTTTTGATATCGCTCGTGGCAGACGAGTCAAGCCCGGAGCCTGAGGACCCTGACCCCACGGCGGCGAACACATGCGTGACGTCCCGTACGCCCGAGATGATCTCCATGGCCTTGAGTGCGATGGCGTCGGTTTGTTCGATCGTGCTGCCGGGTTGCAGCGTAAGGGTGACCTTTGTTTGAGAGTCGTCGGACGCGGGCAGGAAGCCTGATTTCAGCAAGGGAATGGCCGACAGGGACAGCCCGAGGAAAATCGCGACCCCGAGCAGTGTCAGGTGGCGATGGCGCAAACAGCGCGTCATGGTTCTCATGTAAGCGCGCATGATCAGACCGTCTTTCTTTTCAACGGGATGCGCTTTCATCATATACGCCGCCATCATGGGCGTTAACAGACGGGCGACAAGCAGTGAGGCCAGCACCGCGACGGAGGCCGTGACCCCGAACTGACGGAAAATCAACCCCGGAATACCGCTCATGAAGGCGGTCGGCAGAAAGACCGCGACCAACGTAAAAGTGGTTGCGATAACGGCTAGACCGATCTCGTCCGCGGCTTCCATAGCCGCTTCCTCAGGCGTTTTGGCCATCTGAAGGTGCCGGGAGATGTTCTCGATCTCCACGATCGCATCGTCAACGAGGATGCCGACTATCAGGGAAAGCGCCAGCAGCGTTATCGTGTTCAGGCTGAAGTCCGCCATGTACATCGCCAGAAAGGTCGGTATGACCGACAAGGGCAAAGCCACCGCGGACAGAAAGGTTGCCCGCCAGTCGCGCAGGAAGAGCCAAACCACGATCACTGCCAGGATCGCGCCCTCGTACAGCATGTGCATCGAGCCGTCGTAGTTCTCGATGATCGGCCCAACCGTGCTGTAAGCCTGAACGATCTCCACTTCGGGATTGGAACTGGCGAATTCCTCCATCGCCGTTTGAATTGCGGAGGCAACGCCCGTGTCCGAAAAACCGTTCGAACGTTTCACCTCCACGCCGATGACCGGCATGCCGTCGAGATAGGCGAGCGACGAGCGATCGGAGAAGCTGTCGGATATAACTCCTAATTCATCGAGGCGAATCTGACTGCCATTCGACAGCGGAATCGAGATCGCCTTGAGTTCTTCCAAAGACGAGACCGCTCCGAGCGTGCGGATCGTCTGCCTGGTTCCTCCGATCTCTCCGCGGCCGCCGGAGGTGTCCGATTGCATCGATTTCAGGCGCGAGGAAACGCTCGCCGCCGTAACACCCAGCGACGCGATCAGGTTCGGGTTGAGATCGACGTGCACTTCGCGGTTGACCCCTCCCAACCGGGTGACTTCGCCGACGCCGTCAACGGTCAGCAACGCTTTGGTCATGTCGTTGTCGACAAACCAGGAGAGCTCGGTTTCGTCCAGGCGCGTTGATCGAACGGCATAGGTAAGCAGCGGGGAACTCTGCACCGTGACTTTCGTCACGCTCGGGGACTCCATTTCCGCGGGCAGGTCCGCCGACGTGCTGTCGACGGCATTGCGCACTTCGTTCAGGGCCTCTTCGCTGTCCTTCTCGAGTTCGAAGGAAACGCTGATCGAAACGGACCCGTCTGTAATGGTCGTGGTGATGTGATCGAGCAGACTGAGCGAGGCGAGATTGTCCTCGATCTTTCGGGCGACTTCCGTTTCCAGCTGAGCCGGAGCCGCGCCTTCGAGAGACGCCGCAATCTTGATCGTGGGCAAATCCATATCTGGAAAATTCTGGACGGCGAGGCGGTCGAAAGCCAGCAGCCCGCACACGGTCAGCAGAATGAAGAGCAGAATAGCCGGCACCGGATTGAGGATTGACCAGGAGGAGACGTTCATTGTGCTTCTCCTGCAATCCTGACAAGGGCGTTGTCCGAAAGGAAGGCGCCACCTGACACGACAATGTTCGCAGATCGATCGATGTCTGAAAGAACTTCGACCTCACCGCCATTGCGCCGGCCTGTTTCGACACGGACCCGCTTGACGCGCCGATCGTCGCCAACGGTGAAGATGTAGTTGATGCCATCGCGGAACACGAGTGCCGTCTCGGGCACGGCAACCGCAGTCGTGGTTTCCAGCTCGATCTGCCCGGTCACGTACAGACCCTCAGGGGGATGGTCCCCGGTCGGGAGCGCAACGTAGGTGATCACGCGGCCCGTATTGGTGCTCACCGTCGGTCCGACCAGTCGGACGCTGCCCTCGACACGCTGGCCGGCCGGTCCAAAGATCGTGGCAGCAAGACCCTGCTTGATACGGGGGACAAAGCGGGCGGACACTTCCGCCTGCCACTCGATGCGCTGCTGCCGCACCAGACGGAAGAGTTCTGTGCCGGAGGAGACCACAGCGCCGAGTTGGGCCGAACGGGACGTAATAAGTCCGTCGTCGACCGCTGTTATCGTGGTTTGATCGACCTTGATCTCCTGGCTTTCTAATTCGGCTTGCGCGGATTTCAGGCTGGCGGCCGCGGTCTGCTCCGCGATTAGGTATTCCGCGACCTTTTCATCCGAAAGTGCCCCGCTGCCTTGCACCTTGCGCGCCCGTTCGGCATTTGTCTTCGCCTGGGCGAGGTCTGCCTTTGCCGTTTCGACCGCGGCTTCTTGCTTGCGCAAATCCGCAAGGGCGGTTTCCTGCGTCAACTGGACTAGCGGCTCGCCCTTCGTGACAATCGAACCGACGTCAACGAGTACTTCCGTAATACGAAGCCCGCTGATCTCGGATGCGATGATGGCCTCGTGCCAAGGCTTCAGCCAGCCGCTCGCGGGAACCGTTTCGGGCCATTGACGCTTAGCCGGCTTGGTGATTTCGACCGTCAGCGCGGCAGCTTCTTGTTGTTGTGCGTGGGACGGTTGACTGGCAAAGGAAAGATATGCCCAGGCAAGCAGGGGCAGAATGCGATAGGTGGGCCGCATCAGAGAAGGCCTCCTTTTGTTATTGTGTGATCGAGTGTCGAGGCACCCGTCTCTGTGTACCAACCTCCGCCCAGAGCCTTGTAGAGCGCAATCCAATAGCGCACTGCGTCGCGGCGAATGCCAATGAGCGTGATTTCCGCCGCTTGCGCCGTGCGGCGCGCGTCCTCCCTGTCGAGCAAGCTCACACCTCCGGCTCTCCAATTGGTATCGACCGAATTGAAATAGGCGCGATAATTGCGCGCTGCGATGAGCGCATCGCCAATCCGCTTGCGGGTGCTCTCCACGCGCACGAGAGCGGTTTCCACTTCCGAGACCGCGTTCAACACACCCGATTTGTAGTTGGCGACTGCCGTATCATAGTCGGCGATTGCGCTCTTGACCGCGGCGCGGCGAGACCCGCCGTCGAAGACGGGAATCGATAGCGCGGGGCCAAAGGACCATGGTGTCGACTGACCCGTCAGCGATGAGCTGGACAAGGTTATCGAGCCGCCGAGGCTCAAGCTCGGGTAGAGGTCCGCCTTTGCGGCGCCGATGTCGGCGACGGCGGCCGCGAGTTCAAGCTCAAGAGCGTTGACATCAGGGCGCTGGCGCAACACATCAGCCGGGACATGCGCGATCTTCAGGTTTTTCGGCGCTGGGATACCGCGCTTGCCCTTGGCCAACAGTTGCCGGACACGCGGTTCATCGTCGCCAGTCACTTGGGTCAGTGATTTGATCAGAACCTCGCATTCGGCGCGCTGCCCCGTCAGGGTCGATGAGGAGGACGCCGCGCTCGCCCGAGCCAGGGCGAGATCGGCACTTGAGATCAAACCTGACTCGGCCGCCTTTTCGGTGGCGCGAATGGTCTCTTTTTGCGACCTGAGCTCGGCGCTATACGCATTTTCAAGCTGCCGGCAGGCGCGGTATTGAACGTAGTAATCGGCGACTTCCGCAGCGAGGGATGCCCGAGCATCGTGCCAATTGGCGATTTGCTCGTGAACCCGCAGGCGCGCCGCCTCGCTGTTCTTCCGGTTTTTGCCGAAAAAATCGATCTCCCAGGAGGCATCAAGGCCGCCGCTCGTCGTCGTGGACACTGAAACCCGGTTATCGCTGTCACCATCGGTGCCGGATCGCGTTAGGGAAGCAGAGCCGTCCAGTCCCGGGAACAGGCCAGCTTTTGCGGACGCCAGCGTTGCGCGCGCCTTGTCGATGTCGGCGATCGAAGAGTCGAGGCTGGGATTTTCCGTCTGCGCATCGTCGATGAGCGCTGTGAGCGACGAATCGTTGAATGTCGACCACCAGGACACGAGATCAGATGTCTGGCCATCATGGGGCAGCGTGGCATGCCATATACTTGCGATTCTGGCATCGGCTGGCCTGAGTTCGGAGAAGCTTGCGCAGCCTGAAAGAAAAAAGCTAATTAGAATAGCGCTATAGCTGAAAATGTTACGATTTTCCACGCTCATCACATTCCTTTACGATCTTGCACGCTGCCGGAGAAGTTAGACGGTCTACTGTAAAGTGCCGTCAAATATCAGTTAAGATATGTAAAATTTGGTGCTTCACCCGACACTGTTTTATAGGTTCTTGTGGCACGAGTAATGGATGTTCCGCATGGAAAAGGTTTTGCTGGTTGATGATGATGTGGAGCTTACGACGCTCCTTAAAGAATATCTTGTAGAGGAAGGTTTTGAGGTTTCGACCGCTCACGATGGGCGCACCGCAATCGGAATAGCATCCTCTAACACCGTCGATATTATCGTGCTCGACATCATGATGCCGCACATGAACGGCATTGAGATCTTGCAGCGTATTCGCCGCAAGAGCACCGTGCCGGTATTAATGCTCACTGCGAAGGGCGATGACGCCGACAGGATTGCCGGGCTCAACCTCGGCGCCGACGATTATGTGCCCAAACCCTGTTCACCCGGCGAACTTGCCGCACGGTTACGAGCGATCCTGCGCCGCGCTGGCCTGGCGGCCGGGGCCGCTTCCGAAATACTGCGGGCAGGAGAGCTAATCATGCATCCAGGAAGCCGGATTGCCGAGTGGCGCGGCGAACCGCTGGAACTGACTGGCACCGAATTTACTTTGCTCGAGGTCCTTGCCCGCAACGCTGGTCAACTCGTCTCGAAACAGGAAATATCCAAACGCGCATTCGGCCGACCCTTGACGCCGTTCGACCGTCGTATCGATGTTCATATCAGCAGTGTCCGCCAGAAGCTGGGGGCAAGAGATGACGGTCAATCCTGGATCCAGTCTGTACGAGGACAGGGCTATCAGCTTCTGCAGGACCGATAATGCAGCGCCTTTTCTGGAAGTTCTTCATCATCATTTGGTTGGCCATGCTGGCCTCGATCGCCGTGTTATTTGCCGCGAGTTCCTTTTTTCAGATCACGCCGCTCGCCAGTGAGATCCAACGTGGACAGCAGACCTTTGCACTTGACGTCGCGATGCGGCTGTTGACCCACGAAGGTGAGAACGCCGCCATTGCGTTCGCGATCCAAGCGGCCAACGCGCAAAAGTCGGTCAAACTGACGGTCGCCAAACAGGAAGCATCCGCAGGCTGTGAAATCAAAACGCAGGGTTATCAGCGTACTGTTGAAAGAAATGGCGCTTGCTACAGTATTGTTCTTCACGCTCACGAGCAGGGCTTTGTTTCGGCAACTTGGCCCAGACTTGTGCCTTGGCTGTCTGCTTTGCTGGCGGCGGCAATCGCTGCGTTCTGGCTCGCGCAGTATCTTGTCCGGCCTGTCGGCTATTTGCGCAGCGGGCTGAGTGCTCTTGCACGCGGCCGCTTCGACATGCGCATCGGCGATAAAATGAATGGCCGTAAGGACGAGGTCGCTGCCCTTGCGTATGACTTCGATACCAGCGCCGCGCGTTTGGAGCAGCTGCACAAAACCCAGCAACGCCTGTTTCACGATGTGTCGCACGAGCTGCGCTCGCCGCTGTCGCGCCTTCAGGCTGCGGTCGGCGTTCTACAGCAGAACCCGGCCAAGCTCGATGTCGTGATGGAACGTATGGTTCGAGAAGTCGAGCGCATCGACGGATTGATCGATGAGATACTCACGCTCGCCCGGCTGGTGGATGGATCGAGGGATGCGATCGAATTGCAGACGCTCGATGTTATCGAACTGCTAAACGATATTGTCGCGGATGCGGCTTTTGAGGCTCAAGCCCGCAAGATCGCGGTCACGCACCAAGGCGCGCAGTCATTCGTCGCGCAAGTCAACGGGGAACTGATCTATAGGGCGTTGGAGAATGTCATTCGTAACGCCGTCAAATACACGTCTGACCGCGCGAAGGTCTCCATTCGATCTCAGGTCAAAGACGATAGGCTGCATATCCTCGTCGTGGATGAGGGCCCAGGCGTGGCCGAATCCGATCTGGAACGGATTTTCCAGCCATTTTCGCGCGGTGAAGATGCCAATGTCCTAAATGGCTACGGCCTAGGCTTGGCAATTACCAAGCATGCCATCGAAAGACACGGCGGGGCGATCTCGGCCACGAACGCCGACGGTGCAGGTTTGGCTGTCGCGATGGACATCGCGCGATCAACCCATTGAGGTATCCATGCAGCAATATGGAAACGATATCAGACTGACGACAAACCACCTCAGTGATCTCCGTCGTTCTCGACCTTGTGCCGAGGATCCATTCTTTCAAGGGCTTATATATGATCGGGACAGGCAAGAGCACGACGAACGAGAGGTCGGTGGGCTTTGTCATCAAGCTCGCTATTTGCCTGCTTTTCTGTCTCGTTGCTCACGAACGGTCATCTGCTCCCACTCTGTATTGGAGTATGTTCGAGTCATTTGTCCGTCCCTTGTCGTCGGTCAAGTGCAAGCGCCGAGCCGGAGCCGGAGAGGTAGTAAAATGCTTTTTCCAGACAGGCTTGCGGATCGCCGATCCTGGATAAAGTCTTTCCGACTATTTTTCCAGGATGACGATGGAGAGGGCGGAATACATCGTTATTGTTTCAATCGCCACTCCAAACACGTGAGGCGAAGCCGGGCGTTGATCTGGGATCCGCGCACCGGTCCCGGGTCTCGCTTGCGCTCGCAACCGATGCGCCGCGACCTCACGGTTTCAATCGCCAAGCCCTCGTCCGCCGGTCCCGGATCTCCGTTGATCCCGCGTCCACACGTGACGACGGTGACGAAAACAGTCCCGATGCCCCGTATCGAAACCGGGTTGATGACGAAAGCCAAACAGAGACCACATCCGAAGCCGTTGATCCTCATCTTTGATTTAGAATAAAGACTTTCAACGGAGATCGCCGCTTACTGCCCCGGTTTCCAAAGGAGTGCACGCTTTTGAATATGCGCGGTATCACGAAGAAAACGGCTGTCCTGATGGTGGTCCTGCTCGCGGCGGGGGCCGCGGGCACGTGGAACTGGTGGCAGAATCAGCAAGACCAACTGCCGGAAGGCATCGTGTCCGGAAACGGACGCATCGAGGCGAATCAGGTCGACATTGCCGCGATATCGGCCGGGCGCATTAAAAACGTGCTGGTCCAGGAAGGCGATCTGGTTTCAGCCGGGCAGGTGCTTGCTCATATCGATACGACGGAGTTGCGGGCCCTGCGCGCGAAATATGCTGCGGATCTTGCCGCTGAGGAAGCCTCGATGCAGGAAGCCAAAGCCACTGTCGTTCAGAGAATGGCGGAGTTGGCCCTTAAGGAAGCGAACCTGCGCAGGGCGCTCTCTCTGTTTGAAAGGGGCACTGTCAGCGAACACTCCCGTGATGAGGCGCAGAGCGAGCACGATGTCGCGAAAGCCATTCTCGAGGCAGCCGGGAAGAACGTTACGGCCCGCGAGCGCTCCATCGATGCGGCGCGTGCGCTCATTGACCAGACGGACGCCCAGATCGCTGATGCGACGCTTTCCACGCCCGCGAAGGGGCGTGTTCTTTACCGGTTGGCGAATCCCGGAGAGGTCGTGAGCGCCGGCGGCAAGGTGCTGACCATCGTCAATCTCGCCGAGCTCTACATGGAGATTTATCTGCCGATGGGCGAGGCGATGCGCGTTCCGATCGGTTCTCAGGCGCGTATCAAGTTCGACGATGCCGAGTTCGCGATTCCGGCCAAGGTGAGCTTCGTGTCTCCGGAGGTCCAGTTCACGCCGAAGCAGGTCGAGACGCGTAGCGAGCGCGACAAGCTTGTCTTCAGGGTCAAGCTGCGAATTCCGCCGAGCCTAATAGAACGCCACCTGGAGATGGTGAAGTCGGGCGCGCGCGGGACCGGCTATGTCCGCCTCGACCCGAATCCACCGGAGTGGCCCGACTTTCTTCAGAAGCGCTTCGAAGGCGATCCTCTCGATGCGGAGGATTGACGATGGCGAACGATCCAATCGCACGCGTTTCCGGCGTCACCCATCGCTACGGTGAGGTCTCGGCGCTTCTCGATGCGTCGCTTGAACTTCCGGCAGGCCAGATGGTTGGCTTTATCGGGCCCGATGGAGCGGGCAAATCGACCTTCCTAGGATTGATCGCCGGTACGCGCCGGATACAGTCAGGCAGCGTGGCGGTCCTGGGCGGAAACATGGCGAATTCCGCTCATCGCCGGGCGGTCTGCACCCGTATCGCGTACATGCCGCAGGGCTTGGGCAAGAACCTCTACCAGGAAATCAGCGTCGGGGAGAACCTGGCGTTTTTCGGCACGCTGTTCGGTCTTTCCCGGCTGGAGCGCGATGCCCGTATCGAGCGGCTTACCACCGCGACCGGGCTGCGGCCTTTCCTTGACCGCCCAGCCGGCAAACTCTCGGGTGGCATGAAGCAGAAACTCGGGCTTTGCTGCGCCCTTATCCATGACCCGGAACTTCTGATCCTCGATGAACCGACCACGGGCGTCGATCCTCTGTCGCGCCGTCAATTCTGGGCCCTGATCGCCGACTTGCGCCGTGAGCGGCCGGGAATGAGCGTGATCGTGTCCACGGCCTATATGGACGAGGCGACCCAGTGCGATTGGCTGGTCGCCATGGATCAGAGCAAGATACTCGCTTCCGCGGCGCCCGATGAACTGCGGGCAGCCACGGGAGAAGAGGATATCGAAGCCGCCTTCATCGCCCTCCAGCCGGGTCGTGAAGCCGGCCGGGCGCGTCTCGTCATTCCGCCGCGCGTGCCCGGCTCGCAGCCGCCCATAATCGTGGCAAAGGATTTGACCCGTCGTTTCGGCACGTTCATCGCAGTGGACAATGTCAGTTTCACGATAGAGCAAGGCGAGATCTTCGGGTTCCTGGGCTCCAACGGTTGCGGCAAGACCACAACGATGAAGATGCTGACGGGACTTCTGGCCCCGAGTAAAGGGAAAGCGGAAGTTTGCGGAAGTGCCATCGATGCCGGCGATTTATCGGTTCGCCGGCGCGTCGGCTTCATGTCGCAGTCCTTCTCGCTTTATGGCGAGTTGACGGTGAGCCAGAACCTCTTTCTTCACGGACGCCTGTTTCATCTCGCCGGGGCGCGGATCAAGGAGCGGGTCGACAAGTTGTTGACGGATGTCGGTCTTACGGACTACGCCGATGCCGAGGCGAATTCGCTGCCTCTGGGCGTGCGCCAGCGTCTCTCGCTCGCGGTCGCGATCGTCCACGATCCGGAGCTTCTGATCCTGGATGAGCCAACGTCCGGCGTCGATCCGCTGGCGCGAGACGATTTCTGGAGACTGCTCGTCGATCTGTCGCGCAACCGGGGCGTCACCATATTCATTTCGACGCATTTCATGAACGAGGCGATGCGGTGCGATCGCATCTCATTGATGCATGCCGGCCGGGTGCTCGTCTGCGACGAGCCGGAGAAAGTCATTGCCTCCGGAAACGGCGCCGATCTGGAGGAAGCCTTTATCTCGTATATTGAACAGGCTGATGCGCCGCAGCCCGGTGAACCGCCTGCAATCCCGCAGATGCCGGTCGCTGCGGCCGCCCCGCCCGAAGCCTCTCCCTCCCGGCCCGCATACATGCCTCTCCGGCGTTTGCTGGCCTACGCCCTTTGTGAAACCCGGTCGCTCATGCGCGACCCGATCCGGCTTGCCTTCGCCTTCATCGGCTCCTTTGTCATGCTGCTGATCTTCGGCTTCGGTATGTCGAGCGATGTCACCAACCTCAGCTTCGCGGCCTTCGATCATGACAGCACTCCTGAGAGCCGCGCCTATCTCGCGAATTTTTCCAGCTCCAGCTATTTTACGGAGAAATCGCCGATACGCAGCCTTCAGGAGATGGAAGACCGCCTGCGTTCGAACGACATTGCTCTGGCCATCGAGATTCCCCCGAATTTTGGCTGGGCGGTGACGCGCGGATCGGACTGGCAGATCTCGGCCTGGATCGATGGGGCCAATACGTCCCGGGCCTCAACCATCGAAGGCTATGTGCAGGAGGCGCACAATCTCTTCTCCGAACAGCGGGAGCGCGAGTCGAGTTCGACGGATCGCTCCATCGGGTCTGTCTCCGCCCAGGTTCGCTATCGCTACAACCCCACCGCCGAGAGCATCTACGCCATCGGGCCCTCCGTACCGGCGATGCTGCTCATGATGTTTCTTGCCATCATCATGGCGGTCAGCGTTGCCCGGGAAAAGGAGATAGGCACGATCGCCAACTTCTATGCGACGCCGACGACGCGGCTGGAGTTCCTTCTTGGAAAGCAATTGCCCTATATCGGCGTCGGTCTCGCCAATTTCGTGATCATGACGGCCACAGTCCTTTTTCTGTTCGAGGTGCCGCTGAAGGGAAACGGCTACGCGCTGGCCATCGGCGCGCTTCTTTATACAATGGCCTCTACCGGTTATGGACTGTTCATTTCCACGTTTACCAAGAGCCAGGTTGCCGCGGTTTTCGCCGGAGCGGTCCTGTCGATGCTGCCGACGATGCAGTTTTCAGGGATGATGCAGCCGGTCTCGACGTTGGAAGGCGGCGCGCGGATCATGGGCTACATGTGGCCGACCTCCCACTACATGAGCATTAGTGTCGGAGCGTTCACCAAGGGACTTGGCTTCGCTGATCTGTCGACGGAACTGATGGCGCTCGCCGTGTTTCCGCCTGTTTTTCTGGCACTTGCGGCGCTCCTCTTGAAAAAGCAGGAAAGGTGACCATCGTGAGCCCGGCTAACATCTTCTGGCTTGGAACCAAGGAGCTTCGAGCGCTGGGGAAGGACACTATGATGATCCTCTTCATCGTCTGGTCCTTCGGCGTCAGCATTTACACGCAAGCGAGCGGCGGTGGGGAGACGGTCAACAACGCTGCGATCGCGTTCGTCGATGAAGATCAGTCGCGACTTTCGCGCACGATTGCCGCGCAATTTTCCCCACCGTATTTCCAGTCCGCCAAAACCATCGATGTCTCAGATATCGACCCGGCGATGGACAAGGGGCTTTACACCTTTGTCGTAGTCATTCCGCCAGGCTTTGAAAAAGATACGATCAGGCAGCGCGACACCGAATATCAGCTTCTTATCGATGCGACAGCCTCGCAACAGGCGGGACTCGGTTCCAGTTACATCCAGAATTACATCTCGGATGTGATAAGCGACTACCGTCAGGAGTATGAACAGACCGACGGCCTTTCCTCCAATCTCGTCATTCGCCGCGCTTTCAATCCGAACGGAACGCAGTCCTGGTTCAGGGCAATCGCGGGTCTGGCCGATCAGCTGTCGCTGCTGGTTATTATCCTAACCGGTGCGGCGCTTCTGCGGGAGCGGGAGCACGGCACCATTGAGCATCTCATGGTAATGCCGATCTCGGCCCTTGAAATCGCCCTCGCCAAGGTGTGGGCGAACGGCTTGGTCATCATCGTCGCCTTTATTGGCTCGCTGCTGTTCGTGATTGAGGGAGCGCTTGACGTTCCCATTGCCGGTTCGCGCACGTTGCTGCTTCTCGGCACGACGATTTACGTCTTCGCGGCCGCCGCCATCGGCATCTTCCTCGGCACCCTCGCGCGCACCATGGCCCAGTTCGCGCTGCTGATGATAATGACCGTCATGCCGATGATGATGCTGTCCGGGGGAATGTCCCCGATCGAGAGCCAACCGCAATGGGTTCAATATGTCACATGGTTTCTCCCATCCCGTCATTACATCAGCTTCATGCAGGCGATTGTCTACCGGGGCGCGGACTTTTCAATCGTCTGGGAGGAGTTTGCGACCGTGCTGATGATGGGGATCACCTTTCTTGCGGGCAGTCTGCTTGTGTTCCGGCGTTCCCTGTCGGCGATGCACTGATACCAAAGAGCGTCGATTATGACCCGGTCGGATCGGTCAAAATCAACGCACTTTGGTGGGAGGCTGCCCGGACACCGTTTCGGTCACTCGGCGGAACGCGCGCGAATGCGGCGTTGAATTGATCAATATGTCGCCTGCGCTCATATGATGCCAGCGGCCGCAATTATCGAACAATCGTCGCCGGTCAGGCGGGGCGCGAAAAGCCGGGCCATTCAAGTGGGGCGGACCACCGGAAGGTCAGTTGCGGAGCAGAACCAGTGGGCCGATCTTGGTCACCGTTAGGTCCAGGGCATGTTCAAGAAACGCAAGCGCGGCAAACGTATCTGAAGTCGCGATGGTGCCGCTGGTCCGCCGGTCGGACAAACGGCGGCCCGCGATCACGACCTGACCGCCAAAGTGCCGTTCAATTTCCTCGATCACATAGGAAAGCGGGGCATTGTCAAGAACCAGCGGTCCGCGGCGCCAGGCAAGCGCGGTGGCCGCGTCCTTGGCGGTTACTTCGCTGAGGTTGTCGGCGCTGCTGTAGCCGACGCGTTCCGCTTCGTTCAGCCGCAGTTGTGTGTGTTTGGGATCATCGATTTCCACCAGGACGGCATTGTGCGCCACGGTGATTTCGGTCTCTTCGTCTCCGCGACGAATGTCGAAGGCTGCACCGAGCGCGGTCACCCGCGTCGACACTGAAAGGGCGGGCCGGATCATTTGCAACCTCAAAGTAGGCCTCTCCTCGCAGCAGGAGAATGCGCCTGACCTGGTTGGAATAGTCGACTGCGATTGCGGATTCCGCATTCCGCATTCATATGGACTGTTGATCCGTCATCAAGCTCGATGACAGGCAGTTCCGCGACTCCGGAAATGACATCGGCCTGCAAGCGCATCGGCCCGTCGAGGTAGAGGAACAGGCCTGCGACAATGGTGAGGCCGAGCAAGCCGCTGGTTACGGTCTTGCGCGAGCGTGCGGATTTGGCCTTGAAAGACTCCAGGGCAGGATCGGATTTTATCGCCGTGCGGGCATCTCCCAGCAATTGCTCGGCGGCGTCATAGGCGCGCTGGTTTTCCGGATCACGCTCCAGCCACTGGCGGAATGCCTGTGAACCGGCAAGCAAGATTGCCCCCGTAGCGGGGTGATCGGCGTTCAACAATGGCTCTGACGCAGTTTTGATGGTGATGGACCCTATCCGGCACCAATGATGCGGGCTTGGAGGAGATCGATCTTTCCACGACCATACATCTGGCGCTTCACGAGTTTGAGCTTGGTGATCTGCCCTTCCGTTTGGCCGTTGGACCATGGCGACGTGATCGCCGCGCTGACGGCCGCGCGGTCTTTGACGCCGCCGCTGGCGAAGAAGGCAACCAAACCTGATCTGGCTTTCTTCAACCATGGATCGAGATCGGTAATGGATTTCTTGCGGACCATCGCCTGAAAGGCGGCGATGACTTCCCGCGCCTCCACCAACAGCGGTACGCCGCCTTCAATCGCTGCGACCGTGACGGCTTGCGACTTAGAGAGGTCGTCGCGGCCGATGGTCATAAGACGCGCGATCGTCCTGGCCGAAGGCGCTCGGCTCAAGATGCCGCTAGCGATCTTCTCCGCTTTTCGGCGGCGTGTGGCCCATTCCGTGACAACTCGAAGGCAGCCGCGGAACCCTTGGCTCTTGAGCTGCCGCCATAGCTCCGTCCCATTGCGATGTCCCGCCTCCCATTGGGCGTCAAGCCAAAGCAGATAGAGTGCGAGCGAACTCTCGCGGACGCGGAAGACGTCCGAACGTTGACCGCGCAGCACGCGCCGGACCAGGCCACGGCTCAATCCGGTCTGGCGAACCATTTCCTTAATGGTGCCCCCCGACTTGGCTAAGCCGAGAATGGCAGCGTTGGTGTCCTCACGGCGACAATATCCCTCGTATTGGATCCGCTGCGCTGCGCTCAGCAGCTCGAGATCGATCGTGGTCGCTCCGATTGCCGTTTGAATTTGGCGCATGGATTTACGCACAGCATCGAGGAAAGCCCGGCTGGCGTTTTCCATCAAGTGCCAGCGGTCAGCGACCTGGACCGCCTGCGGCAATGCCTTGGCTGCCGCCGCCGCGTAACCGCCGCCGCGGTCCCGGGCGACAATGCTGGTCTGAGGCTGCTCCGAGAGCCATGCTTGGGCTGTCGAGGTTCCCTATCTGGCAGTAGAGCAATGGTTTTGCGCCGTTCCAGATCGCAGATGATGGTCCCATAACGCTGGTTGCGTCGCCACGCCCAGTCGTCAATCCCGATCACTGTCGGCGGGATAAAGCACGGGTTCTCTCGCCGCCGCACGACGCGCAGCAGCGTATTGTTGCTCACCGGCAACATCAGCCGCTTGGAAAAGCTGGCTGCTGGCCTGCCGCCCAGCGCAAGCCCGAGATGATGGACGATATGATCAAGCCTAGCGGTTCGCCGCGCCCAAGGTACCAAAATGTCCCTGTCAATGCGCTCAGCGAAAATTCGGCGGCCACACAACACCGCGTCGCAGTGGAACCGCCGCGCTTCGATGACCAGTCGAACAGGCTTTCCGGCCATAGGCAGGTCTGCCAGGTGCCGCTGACATCGGCTGTGAATCCGTTCCGACCTTGTTCCGCAGAGCGGGCAAGCGCTCGCCCAGTTCGTCGGACGAACCGCGATCAGCATTGCCCCGTCATCAATGGCAGTGGAATTGACAATAAAGCCGCGGGGGACGAGCGTCGATGATCTGAACGAATGACCCATGATGTTGATTCCTTTTGCGAAACCAACTTCAGTCGGCACCTGAATTCGATGAAATATGTGTCAGAGCCAATCTTCAACGCCGATTGACAGTGTTTCCCAATGGACCGGTTCCGGAGCCTGCGGAAATGCTGCACGCGCCGGCATTGATCGTCGCCGAGGGCGACATGTCGTGCTTGCCGGTTATCTGCCCCAGCCGGATCCCGATCGTCCCGGCGAAACCTACGACTACTATGTTTCGACGCGTTTCAAATTCGTGACGGCAAGCTGGCGGAACATTGGAGCAGCGTCAACAAGACCGCCCCTCCTAAACACGGCTAAACTCTGGTTGCCGCGGCGCCCTGTTCCTTGCGGGGCTGCCAACCTGACCGCCCAACCTCTCTCGGAGTCCCTAGAATGAAGCTCTATCATACGCCCGGCGCCTGCTCGACAGCCTTCCGCATCGTCGCTCAAGAAGCCGGCATCCCCGTCGAACTTGTCGAAGTCGATATCCGCAACAAGTCGCTTGCGGACGGCGGCAGCTTTCTTGAGGTCAATTCGAAAGGACAGGTTCCGACGCTTATTCTCGACAATGGCGACATCCTCACCGAGGGCGCCATCATCATGTATGGCGCGTTACCGCGTGCTGGAATGGACGAATTACATCGCTACGGAACTGCACAAGACCTTTTCCCCGCTCAACTGCCCCAACACGCCTGAGGAGTTCAAGGAGATAACGAGGACGGCGTTGCTGCCGCGCGTTTTCAACGTGCTCGATGCCCAGCTCTCGCAAAGCGTCTTCCTCGCTGGCGATACCTTTTCAATCGCCTACGCCTTCGTTGTCCTCGGATGGACGAAGATGCAGAACGTCGACCTGTCAGCCTGGGCGAACGTCGAAGGCTACCTCAAGCGCATTGCGGAGCGCCCGTCGGTACAAGCCGTTCTGAAATCTGGCGCGGCGATCTGATTTTAGGGAGGCAATTGGTTGGTTGTCCTTTTCGCTAGAGCATAATCCGGTCGGAGCGAAGCGAGGATTATGAAGATTATGCTTACAGGACAAACAACCAGCCGCTTCTCTCACACCATCCAAGGACCGGCCCCTGTTGGGCCGGCCCGGGCGCCGCGTGGCTTGGCTGGATTTGCGTGCGAGCATGATCGTTGCCGTGGTCTGCGGTGCCGATCGGTTCGGCGATGTCCTGTGGTGTAGACGGGAAGGGCTCAGGCCCGGCGGCTTATCGGGCCGTGGCACAGCGCCGCCTCCCGCCCGGATCATCGCGGCGATCATCAGTTCGCCGCCAGCGCGTTGCTCCGCGAAGGCAATTGCGACGCGTGCCGCAAGGCGCTCGCCTGTCAGCGCAGCAAATTTATGGAGTTGGCAACTTCCATGAGCCGGGGGGCGATGTCTCGGTGGACCCGCTCGATCGGCCATTTCAGGGACGACACCGAGCATTGTACGGTTCCCGCGACCTTGCCGACCCGGTTGAACACGGGGGCTGCAAGAGCGACTTCATTGACGATGTTCTGGCTGACCGTCATGCCGTATCCGCGCTGACCGGCTTCCTCCACCTCTCTGGCAATCTGCGACCGGTCCGTCACGGTGCGGGGCGTGGCCTGGTCGATGGGCCAGGTTGCCAACGCTTCGCGCCGCTCCTCTTCGCTCATATGTGCGAGCATGATGCGGCCCGATGACGAACTCAGCATCTGCACCTTGTTGCCGACCAGCATGGCGGCGAAACTGGTGTGCTGGGTCGGGATCCGGATGACATAGATGATGTGGGTGCCGGCAGGTCTCGCGGCGTTGATCCGCTCGCCCAGGTCCCGGCTGAGTTCAATCAGCTTCGGCATGGCAAGCTGGACGAAGGGATCGCTCCACAGATACGCGGCAGCGAATTCCAGGAACTTCGTCGACGGGCGGAACCGCCTGCTTTCCGGGTCCTTCTCAAGGTAACCGGTCTTGTGCAGCGTATTGGTGAACCGCTGAGCCGCACTCTTGTCCAGCCCAACGATTTCGGCGAGTTCGGTCAATCCCAGTTCGGTGCGGTGCGCATTGAAGGCCGCCATGATCCGCAGCCCTTTTTCCAGCGAGCTCACGAACAGGGTGTCTTGCTTTTCCTTTGCCTTCATCGCCACTTCTTTAGTCATGCCCATAAACTCACCAGCTCGCGCTTGACAATGCGGACGCTTAAAATACACTTAATGACAATAAGATATAAAGTATCATATAATAATACAACCGCAATGAAACAGAGGGACGGCCGTCGGCCGGTTATGAACAGATGAGACCACTCGTTGCGACAGGTGTAATCGCTCTCACCGCCGCGCTCTCCATCGGCCAGGTGTTTGCAAAAAAGGCGGACGACACGCTTCGTACCGCCTTTTCGAAGGAACTCGAAAGCGTCGATTTCTACTTCCAGTCTGCGCGCGAAGGCGTGGTCCTGGCGCGGCAGGTCTGGGACGGTCTGGTGTATCGCGATCAGGAAACCGGCGAGTATGTCGGCAACCTGGCCACGTCCTGGAAGTGGATCGACGACACGACCCTGGAATTTGAACTTCGCCAAGGCGTCAAGTTCCACAATGGCGAGGAGTTTGACGCCGACGACGTTGTCCATACGGTCAATTTCGTCGTCGATCCGGACAGCCACGTCGTCGTGCCCGGTAATGTCAACTGGATGAAGAGTGCAGAAAAGGTCGACAAGTTCACGGTGCGGATCACCACCAACGGACCTTTCCCGGCAGCGCTTGAATACCTTTCCGGCCTGGTCGCGATCTACCCGAACGAATATTACGCCAAGGTCGGACCTTCCGGCATGGCGCTCAAGCCGATCGGCACCGGCCCCTACATGGTGGATAGCGTCGAACCGGGCAAGCACTATGTTCTGAAACAATACGAAGGCTATCATGACGGCCCCAAGGGGAAACCCTCGATTGCTAAGGTCGACATCCGCACCATCCCGGACATCAACACGCAACTGGCCGAACTGTTCTCCGGCGGCATCGACCTGGTCTGGAACGTTCCTGCCGACCAGGCTGAACAGCTTACCGCAATGGGCCAGTTCACCGTGGCCAATGAAAGCACCATGCGGATCGGCTATATAACCATGGACGCGGCGGCCCGTGGCGGTGACGGCCCCTTGACCAAGAAGGAAGTCCGGCAGGCCATCGGCCATGCCATTGATCGCCAGGCGCTAGTCGACAACCTTCTGAAAGGCAGCTCGAAGGTCGTCAATTCCGCCTGCTTCCCGAGTCAGTTCGGTTGTGAGCAGGATGTCACGACCTATTCGTATGATCCGGCCAAAGCCAGGGCGCTGCTCGCCGAGGCCGGCTATCCGGACGGCTTCTCAATCGATTTTTATGCTTATCGGAACCGGCCCTATGCGGAAGCCATGATGGCCTATCTGGCTGAAGTCGGCATTAAGGCCAATCTCAACTACCTGCAATATTCCGCCCTGCGCGATATGCAGAGAAAGGGCGGAGCCGGCTTTGGCTTCCTGACCTGGGGCTCGAACTCCATCAACGATATTTCGGCCATCACAGGCCAGTTCTTCAAGTTCGGTGATCAGGACTTCGCCCGCGACGAAGAGGTCAAGGCTTGGCTTGATGCGGGCGATACGTCCGTCGATGAAGAAGTCCGCAAGGAAAACTACTCCATGGCCCTGAATAAGATTGCCGAAGAAGCCTACTGGATTCCGCTTTTCTCCTACAATTCCAACTACGTCTTCACGAAGGAGGTCGACTTTGAGCCAACGCCGGACGAAATCGTCCGTTTCTTCGATATGAGCTGGAAATAGGGCGTCCCACCGCTTGGGCCTCGCCGCCTAGCGGGGCCCGCCTTGCTCGCGGAGTTCCATCAATGCTGACCTTTGCTCTCAAGCGGTTAGGCTTGGCCGTCTTGGTGACGTTCACCGTTTCGGCCATGAGTTTCTCACTCCTGCACCTGTCGGGAGACCCGGCGACCGCCATCGCCGGCGAGAACGCAACCGCGATCGATATTGCCGCCGTCAACCGGCAATACGGGTTCGACCGGCCGCTCTTGGAGCAATATGCCGACTGGCTCTGGAAGGCCCTCCATGGCGACTTCGGTCAAAGTTATTACTTCAAGCTGCCGGTCGTCGATTTGATCTCGGACCGGCTTTCCGTCACGATGCTGTTGGGCGTTTGCGCCATTTCCTTCGCACTCCTGACTGCCGTGCCGCTCGGTGTTGCGGCCGCTGTCCGGCCGAATTCCGTCATCGACCGTGCCGCCCTGTTTCTTTCGGTTTCCGGACAGGCGCTGCCAAGCTTCTGGTTTGGCCTGATCATGATCGTCGTCTTCTCGATCAAGTTCCCCTTGCTGCCGCCGTCCGGCTCGGAAACCTGGCGGCATTTTATCATGCCGACGATTGTGCTCGGCTATTACGCCATGCCAGCCATCATGCGCCTCACCCGCGCCGGAATGCTGGATGTTCTGAGCGCGGATTATATCCGAACGGCCCGGGCGAAGGGGGCCGGCGCCGGCCGGGTGCTGTTCAAGCACGCGCTCAGAAACGCCATCGTGCCGGTGGTGTCGCTCGCGGCGGTGCAAATGGGATTCATGCTCGGCGGATCAATCGTCGTGGAAGCCATCTTCGCCCTGCATGGCGCAGGGTTCCTGGCATGGGAGTCGATCGGCCGCCACGATCTGCCGACCGTTCAGGCGCTGATCCTGATCTTCTCCTGCTTCTATGTCCTTTTCACGTTGCTGTCGGACCTGGCAAATGCCTGGCTCGACCCGCGCATCCGGGTAGGCTGAGATGGCAAGCGCTTCTGTCCAAACCGCTGAAAGCATCGTCGGCGTCACGCCCGCCGCCCAGCTTCGCCGCCGTGTTTGCGGACATTACGGATTGCTGTTCGGCCTCACCGTGCTCGCCCTCGTCATAGCCGCCGCGATCTTTGCGCCGCTTCTGACCGGGTATAGTCCTTATGCGCAAGATCTCTTCGCCCGGATGAAGCCGCCCTTCTGGATGGCTGGAACGGATCCCGCCCATGTGCTCGGAACCGACCAGCTTGGCCGTGATTACCTGGCTCGCCTTCTTTACGGCGCTCGCATCTCGCTTGTGATCGGCGTCGTGACCGCCGTCATATCCGGCATCATCGGTACAACGCTCGGTGTCGCCGCCGGCTATTTCGGCGGCAAGGTCGACCTTGTGGTGACCTTCCTCATCAATGTCCGCCTTGCCATGCCCGTGGTTCTGGTCGCCCTGGCGATCGTCGCCCTATTCGGCGGCTCTCTTCAGATCGTCATCCTGGTGCTCGGCTTTCTGCTCTGGGATCGCTTTGCGGTCGTCATGCGCTCCTCCGTCATGCAGGTCCGCGGCCTTGAATATGTCAATGCCGCACGGGCGATCGGCTGCACAACGACCCGCATCGTGCTCTCGGAAATCATGCCGAACGTGATCAACAACCTCATCGTGGTGATGACGCTGGAGATGGCGCACGCCATCCTGCTGGAAGCTGCCCTTTCCTTCCTCGGCCTCGGGGTCCAGCCACCAACCCGTCTTGGGGCCTGATGATTTCCGAAGGCAAGGATATGATGCTGTTCCAGCCATGGCTGATCACGATTCCCGGCATTGCGCTGTTCCTTCTGGTGCTGGCGATCAATCTCCTCGGCGATGGTCTGCGCGATGTCACCGCGCCGGAGGCAAAGGGATGAGCGAGCCGATCCTCAATGTGAAAGGCCTCACCGTCGACATTCCGCTCGGCGGCGGTGCGCTGCACGCCGTGCGCGGCATCGATTTCGAGCTTGGACGTGGCGAAACGCTTTGCATTGTCGGGGAATCGGGCTCCGGAAAATCGCTGACGTCGCTGGCCGTCATGGGGCTTCTTGACAAGCGGTTGAGCGTCGGCGCCGAGAAACTGGAATTCGAGGGCAGGGACCTACGGACGCTGACCTCCAGGGAAATGCGGGCGCTCAGGGGCGACCGCATGGCCATGATCTTCCAGGAGCCGATGACCTCGCTCAATCCCGCCTATACGATCGGCGATCAGCTCTGCGAAACCTTGCGGCTGCACCGAAAGGTGTCGAAGGCTCAAGCCATGACGCGGGCCGCCGAACTGCTTGGCAAGGTCGGCATCACCGCGGCTGAAAGCCGGCTGCGGCAGTATCCGCACCAGCTCTCCGGTGGTCTTCGCCAACGTGTGATGATCGCCATGGCGCTGATGTGCGAACCGGACCTGATCATCGCCGACGAACCGACAACGGCGCTTGACGTGACGATCCAGGCTCAAATTCTCCGTCTACTCGCCGACCTGAAGCGGGAGATGAACCTCGCCCTTATCCTTGTCACGCACGATCTTGGCGTCGTCGCCCGCATCGCGGACAAGGTGGCGGTGATGTATGCCGGCGAAATCGTCGAAAGCGGCACAGCAGGGGAAGTATTCGGCGCGCCGTCTCATCCCTATACGCGCGGGCTGCTCAACTGCATCCCGGTTCCTGGCGAGACGAAGCCTGGCGAGCCTCTCGGGTCTATCCCCGGGATCGTGCCTTCCCTGGTGGGCGATATTTCGGGATGCGCGTTCCGTGGCCGCTGCGACTTCGCCACGGTGGGCTGTGCCGCGGCAATTCCGGCACGTTCTGCCGGCGGCGGACACATGTATCGCTGCGTTCGTGAAACCCTGGCGAGCGAGGTGGCATGATGGCGGGCATCAATGGAGGCCAGCCGGTGCTGGAACTCTGCGGCATCACCAAAACCTATCAGGTCAAACAGGGGATGTTCTCGAAGCCGAAGCCGCTACAGGCGCTCGGCGGCGTATCGCTCCGGCTGCACAAGAAGGACGTGCTTGGCCTTGTCGGCGAATCCGGTTGCGGCAAGTCGACACTGGCGAAGATCCTGCTTGGCCTGGAACAGCCGACGACCGGTCAGGTCCTGGTCGACGGCAAGGAGATCGGCGCGTCCGACCGGCAGCTTCTCGCCCGGCGCATCCAGCCCATCTTTCAGGATCCCTATTCCTCGCTCAATCCGCGCAAGTCGATCGAGGAAATCGTCTCTCTTCCTTTGGTGGTTCATAAAATCGGCACCAGTGCTTCGCGGCAGAAGGCGGTCACAAGGATGCTCAACCTGGTGGGACTGCCCGAGCGGGTGCGGCGCGGCTATCCAGGCCAGCTCTCCGGCGGCCAGCGTCAGCGCGTCGCCATTGCCCGCGCCCTGGTGATCAATCCGGAAATCGTCATCTGCGACGAGCCGACATCCGCGCTCGACGTGTCGATACAGTCCCAGATTCTCAACCTCCTTGCGGATCTTCGTGAGGAACTTGGCCTCACCTATCTCTTCATCAGCCACAATCTGGCTGTCGTCGAGCATCTGGCGACCCGTGTTGCGGTCATGTATCTCGGCAGGGTCATTGAGGAAGCACCGGCTGCGGATCTCTTTGCCGGACCCAAGCATCCCTATACGCAGGCGCTTCTCGCCTCGGTGCTGACGCCAGATCCGACGCTCGCCGTTCCGGATGTCGATCTTGGCACGGCGTTTCCCAACCCGATTTCGCCGCCGGCGGGATGCCACTTCCATCCGCGCTGTTCAGCAGCAAGAAAGGTCTGCAGCGAACGGGCGCCGCCGCGGCTTGCATACGGCGGCGCCCATGTCGATTGCCATCTCTTCCGCAAAAGCGCCGACGGGCGTTCGATCCAGCCCGCCTGACCGTCACCTGATGAGCAATTTTTCAACCACCCAAATCATTCGCAAACGCGTCACGCCGGCCCGCGGCGGCATCGTCGCGGCCCAGCACCGCATGGCGGCCGAAGCCGGCGCCGCCATTCTGGAAGCCGGTGGTGATGCCGTGGACGCGGCGATTGCCACGTCCTTTGCGATCGGTGTCGTCGAACCGTGGATGAGCAGTCCCGCCGGTGGCGGCTGCATGATGATCTGGCGCGAGGCCGAGCAGAAGGCCTATTCGCTATTTTTCGGCATGCGGTCACCCCTGGCGCTCAACCCCGCGGATTATCCGCTCGACGGCTCCGGCCGAGCCTCCGACCTCTTTCCCTGGCCGTCCGTAAAGGACGACCGCAACGTCCAGGGCGCCATGGCAATTGCCGTCCCGGGCACGGTCGCCGGCATGGATCTGGCGCACAAGCGCTTCGGCCGGACCGACTGGAAGGAATTGCTGGCGCCCGCCGTCGAACTGGCGAAGGAAGGCCTGCAGGTCGACTGGCATGCCTCGCTGATCATTGCCTCCACGGCCCGCGAGCTCGCCGGGGACCTGGATGCGGCGGAGCTGTTTCTCGAGGACGGCTGCTGGCCGCCGGTTGCAGGCTGGACGGCCCTGTCGCAAAAGCGGCTCGATCAGAGCCGCATGGCGCAAACGCTCCAGCAGCTTGCGGAAGCGGGCGCAGGGGATTTCTATGAAGGAGACATTGCCCGTGCCATGGTCTCCGACATCAAAGCAAAGGGCGGTTCGCTCGGCCTTGCCGATCTGACGGCCTATCATGCCGAGCTGTATGAGGCGATCGCGGTTCCCTATCGCGGCGGAACTTTGCAGGTGCCCCCGCACCTCACGGCCGGCCCGAACCTGGCGGAATGCCTCGCCATGATGGAAAAGGCCTTCAAACCGGGCACATTACCCGATGCAACAAGCTACGGCGCCATGGTCGAGGCGCTCACCATCGCCTACCGGAACCGCCTGCAAAACATGGGCGACCAGGATGCCCCGCACGCGCCGTCCTGCACCACGCATTTTTCCATCGTCGACCGGCACGGCAACATGGTTGCCGTCACCCAGACCCTGCTTTCCGTCTTCGGCTCGCGCGTCGTCTCGCCGTCGACTGGTCTTCTCATGAACAACGGCATCATGTGGTTCGATCCGGAGCCCGGCAAACCGAATTCGCTCGCCCCCGCCAAGAAGTGTCTGATGAACGTCTGTCCAACGCTTGGCGAGAAAGACGGCAAGCGCTTTGCGATCGGCGCTTCCGGAGGCAGAAAAATCCTGCCGGCGGTCCTGAACCTTGCCTCGTTCCTGATGGATTTCGGGATGGACCTGGAGACAGCCTTCCACCAGCCCCGCGTCGACAATTCCGGCGGTGGGACAACCGTCGCGGACGAGGACCTGCCGCCAGACATCATCGCATCGCTTGAAAAGATCCAGCCGACTGAAACGGCGAGGCGCACGGTTTACCCCAGTGCCTTCGCCTGTCCGGCCGCAGTGATACGCGAAAATGGAATGAACACAGGCTGCACCGAGATCATGTCGCCCTGGGGCGACGCAGTGGCCGAGAAGGAAACGACGAGCGAGCATGACCTCCCGCGCAACAGCATTGCAAGACATTGAGACCTACGCAGATCACGGAGGCTTTGTCGAAGAGCTTTCCAGGCTTGTGTCCTATCCGACCGAAAGCCAGGAGCCATCCTGTCAATCCGAGCTATTCCGCTACCTGAATGAAGGCGCCATTCCTCTCCTGGAAGGCATGGGCTTTGCCTGCCGCATCCTAGAAAACCCCGTCGAGGCGCGGTTTCCGTTTCTTTACGCGGAACGGATCGAAAATCCCGGTTTCGAGACCGTTCTGATCTATGGCCACGGCGATGTGATCCGGGCTCAGGCCGATCAATGGCGGCCGGGTCTGGCTCCGTTCAAGCTCGTCATCGAGGGCGACAAGGCCTATGGCCGCGGCACCGCGGACAACAAGGGCCAGCACCTCATCAATTTCGCCGCGCTCAGAACGGTGATCGCGGCCCGCGACGCCCTTGGCTTCAACGCCAAGATCATTCTGGAAATGGCGGAAGAATGCGGTTCTCCGGGCCTTGATGCGCTCTTCTCGATGCACAAGGATCTCCTGAAGTCCGATGTTCTGATCGCATCGGACGGACCGCGTCTGCATCCCGACAGGCCGACCTTGTTCATGGGGTCGCGCGGCGCGGTGAACTTCAATCTGCGTGTCGAATACCGCGAGGGCGCGCATCATTCCGGCAATTGGGGCGGCCTGCTGAAGGATCCTGCGATCATTCTCGCCCATGCCATTGCCACGATCGTCGACCGCCGCGGGCAGATCAAGGTGCCCGAATGGCGTCCTCAAAGCCTGACACCGGACATCCGCAAAGCGCTTGGGGACTGTCCGGTCGGCGGCTTTGACGGCCCATCCATCGACGCGGATTGGGGTGAAGAAAGCCTGACGCCGTCGGAGCGGGTGTTCGGCTGGAATTCCTTCGCCGTGCTTGCCCAGAAGAGTGGCGTGCCGGAAGCACCCGTCAACGCCATTTCCGGTTGGGCGAACGCCCATTGCCAGTTGCGCTATGTGGTCGGCACCGACTCGCAGGATATCCTGCCGGCGCTTCGCCGTCATCTCGACCGGGAGGGCTTCGGCGATGTGCAAATCCTGCCGATGGAGCGGGGAATTTTCCACGCAACGCGTCTCGATCCCGGTCATCCCTGGGTCGGGCGTGTGGCCGCCTCCGTGGCTGCGACCACCGGCAAGAAGCCGGCGCTCCTGCCCAATCTTGCCGGATCCATCCCCAATAGGAGCTTTTCCGAAACACTGGGCCTGCCGACGGTCTGGCTGCCGCATTCCTATCCCGGCTGTTCCCAGCACGCGCCGAACGAGCACCTGCTCCTATCTTCAAGCCGCGAAGCCTTGCGCATGATGACCGGACTTTTCTGGGACATCGGTTCGCCGCGTGGCCGCGCGGATCTTGCCCCCTGAGAGGACCGCGGCAATGGCGGATGTTCTTGTTCTCGGCGCCGGCATGGTTGGCGTCTCGACCGCCCTGGCGCTGCAGGAGGCGGGACGCGATGTCGTCCTCGCCGACCGAAAGGGGCCGGGGCTGGAGACCAGTTATGGCAATGCCGGGGTCATCCAGTCGGAGGCGGTCGAGCCCTATCCACTTCCCCTTGCCCTGACAACGCTTCTTAAGATCGCATTCAAGCGCGGCAACAGTGTCAATTACCATTGGAACGCGCTGCCGTCCTATTTGCGTCCGCTCCGGCTCTATTTCGCGGCATCGCTTCCGGCCCGGCACAAGGCGATCTCTCAGACCTATGCCGGGCTGATCCGGCGTGCGACGGCCGATCATGCGCCTTTGATTGCCGCGGCAGGGGCTGACAATCTGATACGCCGGACGGGACTTCGATTTGTCTACCGCTCGCAGCCGGCCCTTGACGCTGCAGCGGCGAACGCTGCTCGTCTTGCGAGCGAATACGGTGTCCAGGTCGTCGCACAATCGCCGAGTGAACTCGCGGTTGCCGAGCCGCATTTGAACCCTGGGCTTGCCGGTGCGGTTTACTGGCCCGAAGCCTGGAGCTGCGCGGATCCGGGAGGCCTGACACAAGCCTATGCGGCTCTTTTTGCATCGAGGGGCGGGCGCATCCTCGTCAGCGATGCGGATACTCTGTGCGAAAGAGGTGGCGGCTGGGCAGTCAGCTCACACGAGGGGCCGGTCACCGCGAAGGAGGTTGTCATTGCCCTGGGGCCATGGTCGCCGGTGCTGCTCAACCGCTTCGGCTACGACATCCCGCTTTTGCGCAAGCGCGGTTACCATCGTCATTTTGCCGGCGGCGGTACACTGAATGCGCCTCTGCTGCACGACGAGAGCGCCACCGTTCTTTCGTCGATGGTGAAAGGCTTGCGGATCCTGACCGGTGCGGAACTGGCCTGCTTCGACGCGGCGCCCACGCCCGTTCAATTGCGGCGCAGCACGGCAGCCGCCGCCGGATTGATTGATATCGGCAAGCCGGTCGAAGCCGAAGTCTGGTCCGGCTGCCGGCCATGCATGCCCGACATGTTGCCGCTCACCGGCAAGGCGCCCCGCCACAAGGGGATGTGGTTTCATTTCGGCCACGGTCATCAGGGGTTCACCCTTGGACCGACCACCGCGGCCTTGCTCGCCGAGGAAATGATCACCGGCCAGGTTCCCGTACCGGAACTATCACCCGCCCGCCTGAGGAACCTATGACAATGTCCGACCCCGCAGACCTGACCGCCATTGAGACCCGCCGGCTCATCGGCGCGCGTAAGCTATCGCCGGTGGAACTGGCGGAAGCCTGCATTGCCCGGACACAGGCTATCAATCCGGCGGTCAATGCCATCGTCGCAACCAATTTCGACAGCCTGCGCGCACAAGCCCGCAAGGCGGAAGAGCAGGTCTTGAAAGGCGAACCGCTCGGTCCGGTTCATGGCCTGCCCTTTGGGGTAAAGGACATGATCGACGTCGTCGGCCTGCCAACCACCTTTGGCTCGGAGCTGTTCAGGGACAATGTTGCCGCCAGGGACGATGCCATCGTCGCCGCCATGCGCCGGGCCGGAGCCGTCGTCCTCGGCAAGACCAACAATCCGGAATTTTCCGCCGGCGGCAATACGGTCAATGCAGTCTACGGTCCGACGGGCAATCCGCATGATCCCTCGAAGAGCGCTGCCGGCTCCTCCGGCGGTTCGGCCGCGGTGCTTGCAACCGGTATGGCGCCCCTTTGCACCGGATCGGACACCGGAGGCAGCCTCCGCAGCCCCGCCGCCTTCTGCGGGGTCGTCGGCTTCCGCCCCTCTCCGGGCGTGGTGCCGGGTGATGGCCGTGGCATGGCGCTTATGCATCTGTCGACCTCCGGCCCGATGGCGCGCACGGTTGCCGATACGGCACTGATGCTGTCGGTCATGGCACGGCCCGACCGGCTTGACCCGTTCACCGCAGTGGCAAATGGCAAGACGCTTTGGAACCCGCGCGACTTTGCGGCACTGCCCCGGTGCGAGCTGTCGTCTTTGAAAGTCGCCTTCACTGAAGACTTTGGTTTCGCCATGACGGAAAAGGTCGTCCGCCGGGCCTTCCGTAAACGGGCGGAGCTTCTCGCCCCGCGGTTTGCCGTGGCGGAGGAGACGGCACCCGATTGTGCATATGCGGACCGGATCTTTGCGGTGCTCCGCGCTGTCATGATGCTCGGCGCCCACCACGCCAATACGACGAGATATCCGGGCCGATACGGACCGAATATCATGGCCAATGTCGAGGAAGGCCTGTCCTACTCGGCCCTTGACGTCGCCGACGCGATGAACCGTCAGGGTGAGTATTACCGCAAGTGGCAGTACTTCTTCGATGTCTATGATTTTGTCCTGTCACCTGCGGTAACGATCAGTCCGCGCGATTGGCACGAACTCTATCCGGCGCAGATCGACGGTGTGGCGACAGCCAGCTATTACCAGTGGCTGGCCCTGGCCTATGCCTCCACGATCCCGGGCCATCCCTCGATCACCATCCCGATGGGCAGGGATGAGTTTGGCATGCCCTTCGGCCTGCAGATCGTTGGCAAGCGCAACGACGACCTCGGCGTATTGGCATTTGCCGCGGAGATCGAAGCGGCTTTTGCCGGTGACAGCGCGTTCGGCGCACCGAAGCCGGATCTTGACGCGCTCAAACGCGCAAGCCCACTTCTGCAAGCTGCGTGCTGAACATTCGCCTGCGCGGCGGAAGCGGTCAAAACCGCAGGGGAGCGTTGTCCTTGACGCTTTTCATAACGAAAAACGTCCGTGTCTGCCGCACTCCCGGAAGCGCAATGAGCCGCTCGCCGTGCAGCTTGTTGAAATCCGCCATGTCGCAAACGCGGATTTTCAGCAGGTAGTCGAAATCTCCCGCCACCAGGTTGCAGTCGAGAACTTCCTGCATTGCGTGTACGGCCTCCTCAAAGGAGGCAAAGCTCTCCGGGGTCGACCGGTCCAGGACGACACCCACCATCACTAGCGCACCAAGACCGACCGCTTCCGGCGCGATACACGCCCGGACATCCATCACATATCCTTGTTGCATCAGTCTCTCGGTGCGGCGGTGGCAGGTGGCGGGGCTAACGTTCACGCGCGCCGCCAAGTCCGCATTGGTCAACCGGCCTTCTGCCTGCAAGGCCCGCAGAATCTTCATGTCGGTCCGATCGAGTTCGTTCAAGAGAGAATCTTTCATAAATATCTATAATTTTGATAGAAATTCTATTTTTATTGCGCTTGATTGAAAATTAAAAGAAAAAATACAAGAAAATTCGGGAGCACCTTTCAACAAAATCTCCATAAGGTTTCCGGCATCAGGTCCGCGGAGCCAAGCCATGTCACTATTGGAAAAATTCGAACGTTACCCGCTCACCTTCGGCCCGACGCCAATCGAACATCTGCCGCGCCTGACGCAGGCGCTCGGCGGCAAGGTTCAGATTTACGCCAAACGGGACGACTGCAATTCGGGGCTTGCGATGGGCGGCAACAAGCTGCGCAAGCTGGAATATATCGTCCCCGATGCCATTGCCTCGGGAGCGGACACGCTGGTTTCGATCGGCGGCGTTCAATCCAATCACACACGGATGGTCGCCGCGACCGCAGCCAAGATCGGCATGAAATGCGTGGTCATCCAGGAAAAATGGGTGCCCCATTATGATGCCGTCTACGATCGCGTCGGCAACATCCTGATGACCCGGCTGATGGGCGCCGACAGCCGCCTGGTCGACGACGGTTTCGATATCGGCATCCGCAAGAGCTGGGAAGACGCCATCCAGTCGGTCAAGGATGCCGGCGGCAAGCCCTATCCGATCCCGGCCGGTGCATCCGTGCACAAATACGGAGCCCTCGGTTATATCGGTTTTGCCGAGGAGGTCGCCAGACAGGAAGACGATCTCGGTTTCAAGTTCGACTACATCATCGTCTGTGTCGTCACCGGTTCCACCCAGGGCGGCATGATTGTCGGATTTGCCGCACAGAACCGGGCCGACCGAGTTATCGGCATCGACGCATCCGGAACCCTCGATCAGACGCGGGCGCAGGTTCGCCAGATCGTCGACAAGGCCGCCAAACTGGTCGGGCTGGAACGAGCCGTCCGGGAAGACGAGATCGTGATCAACCCCGACTATGCCTACCCTGCCTATGGCGTCCCTTCCGAAGAAACCAACGACGCTATCCGCCTGGCCGCCCGCACGGAAGCGATGATGACCGATCCGGTCTACGAAGGAAAATCGATGCAGGGCCTGATCGACCTGACCCGGAAGGGCTTTTTCCCCGAAGGATCAAGGGTTCTTTATGCCCATCTCGGCGGCGCGCCTGCACTGAACGGCTACAGCTACCACTATAAGGACGGCTGACGGCGTCATTTTGAACCGCACCGGGTTGATCGGAGGTTCCACTTACTCAGAAGTTGGTGCCTCTGGTCTGCTGCCGGCTTTCCGGGCACCACTGTGGATGGTCGGACCGTGCCGGGAACATCGCACCTCAGCAACCGATCCAGATAGGCCGGTTTCGGGGTCACGCCACCTCGGCCGGCGTCGCTCATGGCGCCGTTATGGGCGAAGAGTGATCAGACCGTGGGAGGCCTGGCAAGCAACTGCTCCTCGATTCGAACACGGCCGACGCCTTGGCCGAAGCGGGTTGAGGCAACGGTCCGCAGACCGAGCTGTCACCTTCGCCATTGAACGATCTCTTATAAATTCCGCATGATCAAGAATTCATCGTTCAGATCTCATGATCCATCTTTGCCCCAATCAGAAGGAGCTATCGCGATGACCACAGCACAATCACCGATCAATTCCGGATTCAGTCGAGCCAGCACGACGATCGACATCATCAAAGGCGTCGATCTTGTCGGCAAGGTTGCGATCGTCACGGGCGGATATTCGGGCCTCGGGCTCGAAACGGCGCGCACGCTCGCCTCGGCCGGCGCGCGGGTCATCGTACCGGCCCGTGACGTCGAGCGCGCACGCAAGGCGATTGCCGAGGCTGGCGGCGGCATGGAGGTTCAATTCATGGACCTCACCGACCCAGGCTCGATCGACGATTTCGCGCGCGACTTCGTCGAAACGGGCCTGCCGCTTCACCTGCTCGTCAACAACGCCGGCATCATGGCGCTGCCCGAACTGAAGCGCGATTCACAAGGCAACGAGTTGCAGTTCGCCACCAACCATCTCGGTCATTTCCGGTTGACCGTGCGCCTCTGGGCCGCCTTGAAGCGAGCCGGCGGCGCGCGTGTCGTCTCGGTTTCCTCCGCCGGTCACCGCTTTTCGCCGGTCGTGTTCGACGACATCAATTTCGAGCATCGCGACTATGATCCCTTCAAGGCCTACGGCCAGTCAAAAACGGCCAATATTCTCTTCGCGGTCGGTGTCGACCAGCGCGGCAAGGAAGACGACATTCGTGCGTTCTCACTCCATCCCGGCGGGATAGCGGCAACCAATCTCGGCACGCATGTCGGGGTGGAAATGCTGAAAAATACCGGGTTCGTCGATAAAAATGATCGGCCGGTCGTAGATTTGAGCCGTGACCTGAAGTCGGTGCCACAGGGAGCCGCCACGCATGTCTGGTGCGCGGTCAGCCCAAAGCTTGACGGCATGGGCGGTGTGTACTGCGCCGATTCCGATATAACGCCCATGATTCCGAAGGGCGGTTCCGTCGATCTGGGCACAGAAGACCGCTCGAAGCGCCTCATCGGTGTCGAGGCCTACGCGATCGATCCAGACGCGGCAGAAGGACTTTGGCGCAGAAGTGAAGCTCTGACCGGAATATCCCTCCGAAGGTAGAGGTCTCAGGTTCGAAGCCCTTCGCCCGCTCCAGTTTCCTTGGGGGTCCGACCCTGGGAGATAGGTAACAGTTTGTTCCTAGGACATGGGTGACAATCTCGTGGCGAACGGATTGTCGATGGTTTGCAGTGTTCTTTGTTCCAGGTAGATATGGGTCGGACTTTTCTTGCCGATCATGCGCAGCCACCGGACATCGATGATGGCATGCCCATGCTATTAACTCCCATTATCGAGTTGGCCGAGCGCTTCGCTCAGAGAAGTGGTGTTGACTGACATTGGACGTTACAATTTGAAAAACTGGCTGAAATGAGTCACATAACACGTCTGTAGGCAGTGTCAGTCCGCCCAATCTCAGTTCGGTTTTAAAATTAATGTAAATGGCTGAAAAATATAAGAAAATTGCCATCGCGCCCATGATGGACTGGACGGACCGGCATTGCCGCGTGTTTCACCGTCAGCTGACGCGCCGTGCGCTGCTGTATACGGAAATGGTCACCACCGGCGCCGTGATCCATGGCGATCGCGCGCGGCTGCT
The DNA here is from genome assembly GCF_003432385.1 of Breoghania sp. L-A4. NCBI lineage: Bacteria > Pseudomonadati > Pseudomonadota > Alphaproteobacteria > Hyphomicrobiales > Stappiaceae > Breoghania > Breoghania sp. L-A4. The sequence goes on from NZ_CP031841.1 coordinate 1,849,073, forward strand.
CGGCTACTCCGATGTGGAGCATCCGGTTGCCTGCCAGCTTGGCGGCTCCGAGCCGCGCGATGTGGCGGAGGCCGCGCGGATCGCGGAAGGCTTTGGCTACGACGAGATCAACCTCAATGTCGGCTGCCCGTCCGACCGGGTGCAGTCGGGCAGTTTCGGCGCCTGCCTGATGGCGGAGCCGGACCTGGTGGGCGACTGCGTCGCCGCCATGAAGGAGGCCGTGTCCATTCCGGTCACCGTCAAATGCCGGCTGGGAATCGATGACCAGGACCCCGAGGAGGCATTGGACCGGCTGGCCGACGCCGTGGTTTCGGCGGGCGTGGACGCGCTGTGGGTGCACGCCCGCAAGGCCTGGCTCAAGGGCCTGTCGCCGAAGGAAAATCGCGACGTGCCGCCATTGGACTACGACCGCGTCTATCGGCTCAAGCAGCGCTTGCCGGATGTCTGGATCGGCATCAATGGCGGCATCGCGACGCTCGATGACGCCGAGCGTCACCTCGAGCGCGTCGACGGCGTGATGCTGGGCCGCGCGGCCTATCAGCAACCGGCGCTTCTGGCGGCGGTCGACAACCGCATCTATCGCGAGGACACGCCTCCCGTGCAGCTTGAGGCGGCGATTGAAGCGCTCTTGCCCTACATCGAGGAACAACTGGCGCGTGACGTGCGCCTGTCGCATATCACGCGCCATATTCTCGGGCTGTTTCAGGGCGCGCCCGGCGCCCGCGCCTGGCGGCGGACGCTTTCGACGGAAGCTGTGAAGGAGGGCGCCGGGCTCGAGGTCATCGAAGCCGCGCTCGCGCATGTCACCGGCGGCGTATTCGACGTGGCCGTGGCCTGATCGTCAGGGCTGCAGGATCATGCGGCCCTTTTCCACCCGCCAGGAGGCCAGGCGGTTGAGCGCGTTCATGCCGAAGAGACTGCTGCGCAGCTTTCCAGGCGGCGCGACGAAGGCCCGCAGGCGCCGCAGTTCCGAGCCGGCGATCGTGACCGTGTCCAGCTGCACCTGGGCGACGAGCGCCTGACCGTTGGCGGTGGTCACCGGCGTGCGGAAATTCAGCGCCGCTGTGTCCAGGCCGATGGCGCGCGCGTCCTCGTCCGTCAGCGTGATCATGCTCGCGCCGGTGTCGACCAGGAAATGAACCGGCGCGCCGTCGACCGTTGCATCCAGTGTGAAATGGCCGGAGCGATCCTGCACCAGCGCGATGGTGCCGTCGTTCTGCTCGATGGCATAGCCGGGAACCAGCACGCCGACGGTGCGCCAGAAGACGGTTTCGAGCTCATAGCGCATGGCGTAGCCGGCCACCAGGATGACGCCGAGGCTTGTCCAGATCAGCATGGAGCGCAGGGCGGTGCCGAGATTGCGCGGTGAAAACAGCAGACTTGCTCCCAGGATGAGCGCCAGGGCGGACAGCTTGACGAGCTGCGGGCCGCTCCGATCGAGATTCGCGGTTGCGGGATCCTGGTCCCAGAAACCGATGTAATAGGCCACAGCCCCGGCCATGAAGACGCCAAGTCCGGCGATGACGATGTATTTCAGCGCTGTCATCACGCGGTCTCCCCTGCGAGGGCGGCCATGCGCGCCGGCAACCGGTCGGTGATGGTCTGGCGCGCACTGTCATCAAGGCCGCCCCAGGCTGCAATCTCATCAAGCGTGCGTGCGCATCCCCGGCACAGGCCGCTGGCCTGGTCGATCACACAGATCTTGATGCAAGGGCTCGAGCGGGAAACCGTCATTGCCGTCCTTTGTTTTGGCTCAATCAGGCCGTGGCGCGCCTCGGGACATCGCTTACGCAAACATAAGAAGGCCGATCAGGAAGGCAAGCGCGGCGAGCTGTTGCGCGGCGCCGATAACGTCGCCTGTGTGGCCGCCGATCTTGGCGCGGGCCAGAGAACCGGTGCCCAGGGTGGCAAGGCCGCTTGCTCCCAGCGCCGCGAGCCAGTGCGCAAGGCCGATGGTGACCGCCTGCGGCAGCGTCAGCACCGCGCCGAGCACGAAGGCGCCGACGACCGCATCCTTTCCTGGCTGGCCTGCCTGCGCGGCGAGGCCGCCCGGCCGCGCGCACGGCAGCATGACCCAGGGCCAAAGCGCCACCGCGCGGCTGATCGCGCCCGCGCCCACCAGCGCCAGGGCGGTGGCCCAGGCCCCGTGCCGGATCAGAAGCGTCTCGAGCAGGCCCGCCGCCAGTATCAGCGCCATGGCCAGGGCCAGAACGCCATAGGTGCCCACCCGGCTGTCGCGCATGATGTCCAGCCGCTTCTCGGCCGTGTGCGCGCCAAAGAATCCGTCCGCCACATCGGCCAGCCCGTCCTCGTGCAACCCGCCGCTCGTGGCGATCAGGGCGCACAGCGTGAGCGCGGCGATCACCAGGGGCGGCAGCGCGGTGAGGCTCAGAGCCAGCAGCAGGAGCGCGCCGGGAAGCGCGATCAGCGCGCCCGCAACCGGCGTCGCGCGGGACGCGCGGGTGAAATCGGGCATGGCGGCGGGGTCGTCGTCGGGGCCGAGCCGGGGCACGGGAAGGCGCGAGAAGAATCGCATCGCCGCCGCGATGTCGGCAAGCCACGGCGCGAGTGCGCTCCAAAGCGGGTTTCCCTGCGTCTTCATGGGTGTTGGCGTCCGTGCTTGTGTTTGCGACCTTGCTGGTTATAGATCGCGGCCAAATCCGCGCCAATGCCAATCGCCCTTTCGGAGAACCCCGCATGTCCCAGACCCTGTCCGGCCAGACGCCCACCGGCCTTCCGTTCGACGACATCCGCAATCTCCTGCCGCAGATGCCGGGTCCCGATCTGGATGCGGTGGCGGTGGTGCGCGCGCGCGACGCGCAGCTCACCAAGCCGGCGGGCGCCATGGGCAGGCTCGAGGATCTGGTAGAATGGCTCGCCGCCTGGCAGGGCGAGGGGCGTCCCAAGGTGACCCGGCCGCTGGTCGCGGTCTTCGCCGGCAACCACGGCGTCACCAAACAGGGCGTGTCGCCGTTTCCTTCCGACGTCACCGCGCAGATGGTGGCCAATTTCGGCGCCGGCGGCGCGGCCATCAACCAGATCTGCATCGCCCACGATCTCGGCCTGAAGGTCTTTGAACTGGCGCTGGAGTTTCCCACCGGCGACATCGCCGAGGAGGACGCGATGGACGAGCCGACCTGCGCGGCGACCATCGCCTATGGCATGGAAGCGATCGCGGGCGGCACGGATCTTCTGTGCATCGGCGAGATGGGCATCGGCAACACCACCGTGGCGGCCGCCATCTTCCACGCGCTGTACGGCGGCGCGGCAAGCGACTGGGTCGGCCCGGGCACCGGGCACGACGCGGCCGGCATTGCCCGCAAAGCGGAGGTGGTCGCCAAGGCCGTCGCGCGCAACGAAGGCGCCCTGAAGGATCCGCTGGAGGTGCTGCGCCGTCTCGGCGGGCGGGAAATCGCCGCCATGGCCGGCGCCATCCTGGCCGCGCGGCTGCAGCGGGTTCCCGTGATCGTCGACGGCTTCGTGGCGACATCCGCCGCCGCCGTCCTTCACAAGATGGATGCCACCGCGCTCGACCACTGCCTGTTCGGCCATGTCTCGGCGGAAACCGCGCACCGCCGCGCCCTCGACGCCATGGGCAAGACGGCGCTGCTGGATCTCGGCATGCGGCTGGGCGAGGGGACGGGGGCTGCGCTCGCCGCCGGCATCGTCAAGGCCGCCGCCCAGGTGCACGACGGCATGGCGACGTTCGCGGATGCGGGCGTCACGAACAAGGACTGAGCTGCAACGGTGCGGGCTATGACGCCTGGCGCATGCCGGCCGCCTGGGGGCGATGGGTCGGCTCGATCTGCGGCATGGCTTCCATCACGCGCGAGCGCGGGAAGGTGACGATCACTTCGGTGCCTTCGCGCAGCTTGGACTTCAGCTCGAACTTGCCGCCGTGCATCTGCATCAGCGCCTGAACGATCGGCAGCCCGAGGCCGGTGCCCTGTTCCGCGCTCTTAATCGCAACGGAGCCCTGTCCGAAGGCCTGCATCACCACGGGGATCTCGTCCGCCGGGATGCCGGGGCCATTGTCGCGGATCGAGACATACTGCCCGCCGCTGGCCGTCCAGCCCACCTTGACGGAGATCTCGCCATTCGTCGGCGTGAATTTCACCGCATTCGTCATCAGGTTCAGCACCACCTGGCGCACGGCGCGCTCGTCGGCCCAAAGCTTTGGCAGATCCTGTTCGAACTGGTCGTTGAAGCTGATGCTCTTGCTCTTGGCGCGCAGCTTCATCAGATGCAGGCAGTCCTCGACGATGTGCACCAGGGTGGTGGCTTCCTCGTTGAGCTCGTAGCGGCCCGCCTCGATGCGCGAGAGGTCGAGGATCTCATTGATCAGGTTGAGCAGATGCTGGCCGGAATTGTGGATGTCGGAGGCATAGTCCTTGTAGGTCGCGTTCTGCATCGGCCCCAGGACTTCGTTCTGCATCACCTCGGAAAACCCGAGAATCGCGTTGAGCGGCGTGCGCAGCTCGTGGCTCATGGTGGCCAGGAACCGGGACTTGGCGAGATTGGCCTCCTCGGCGCGGCGGCGGCTGTCGTCGCTGACGGCCTTGGCCTGCTCGAGCTCGCCGATCAGCTCGTCCTTCTGCGCCCGGTACTGCAGCATCATCACGTTGGAGGAATGCATGCGGAAGCCGAGGATGACGAAGAAGATCTGCGCGCCCACCGCCATCGCGGCCATGGCAAAGAAGATCGGCTCCTGCTGCTGCACGAACACATAGACCATCGCCACGGTGATCGGCAGCGTGGCCGCGAAAAGCGCGCGCGGGAGGTTCGATGACAGCATGGTCATCATGGCGATGATTACCAGCACGGTGGCGAACTGGAAAACCTCGAAGCTGGCGGTGTTCACGGTGTTGACCGGCAGCATCATGATGGCCGCCCAGGCAAGGCCCTGCAGGAAATCGCCCATGACGAAATTGCGCCGCCAACGTTTCAGGTCGATCTCCGCAATCGGCGTCTTCTCGAAACGCGAGCAGATCGACAGCATCAGCAGATGGGCCAGCGTCACCGCGCTGATCCATGTGACGATGTTGGCGGCACCGATCCAGAAGTAGCAGATGCCGGCGATGATCATGGCGAAGGCGGGCAGGGCGAAGGCGGCGCTGATGCGCGTCTTGGCATAGATCAGCGTCAGCTCGTGGTCGAACTCCGGCCGCATGCCGTTGACCGTGTTCAACTGCTCGCGCATGCCCGTGACCGTGCGCTGCACGGCGCGGCGGCGGCCTGCTCGTTCGCTGTTGAGGGCGGTCTTTTCGACGCCCGATACATTCGGTTTGTCTATCATGCCGAACGGCGGCTCTTCGGTTGCGCGGGAGTTTCGATCAGGATCCAATTCCGAGGCATCTTCGTCACAAACTCTTAAGATCGGCCTCAGAAATATGGTTAACGATTTGCAAACCGGCGCATTCGGGGCTTTCCTTGCGACATGCGAACAGGGACGCAGAGCCCTCGAATGACAGGAAGGAATGCGCATGGCGGGATCTGATTTTTCCACACTGAAACTCTTTGACGGAGGCCGCGCGCCGAACCCGCGCCGGGTGCGCATCTTCCTTGCCGAAAAGGCAATCACGGTTCCGCTTTCGCCAATCGATATCGGGGCGCTGGAGCAGAAATCGCCGCAGTTCACCGCGCTCAATCCGTATCAGCGGACCCCGGCGCTGCAGCTCGAGGATGGCACCGTCATCGCCGAAAGCGTCGCCATCTGCCGCTATTTCGAGGAGCTGCGGCCCGAACCGCCGCTGATGGGGGTGGATGCGCGTGACAAGGCGATCGTGGAAATGTGGAACCGGCGCGTTGAGATGAACCTGTTTGGTGCGGTGGCGGCGGTTTTTCGCCACTTGCATCCATCAATGGCGGGAATGGAGGTGCCGCAGATCGCCGCGTGGGGTGAGGCGAACCGCCCGAAGGCGCTGGACCAGCTCGCGTTTCTTGATGGAGAACTCGCCGGCCGGCCGTTCGTTGCCGGTGAGCGTTTCACCATCGCGGACATAACCGCTCTGTGCGCGGTCGATTTCTGCAAGCCGGCGAAGGTCGAGGTCCCCGAGACACTCGTCAACCTGCACCGCTGGCATGCGGAAGTGTCCGCGCGCCCCAGCGCCCGGGCTTGACCGGGCGAGGCAGGCAGTCGGCAATGGGAGAGTCTGACATCACCGGGAAAGACGACCTCGCGACGCTTCTCGACGAGATCCGTGCCTGTCGCGCCTGTGTCGAGGCGCCGATACGCGCCAGCCTGCCGCATCGGCCGCGGCCGGTGGTCCAGGCAAGCTCGACGGCCCGGTTGTGCATCGCGGGCCAGGCGCCGGGCACCCGCGTGCACGCCACCGGCATTCCCTTCAACGATCCGTCGGGCGACCGGCTGCGCGACTGGCTTGGCGTCGGCCGCGAGGTCTTCTACGATCCGTGCCGCCTTGCCATCGTGCCGATGGGATTCTGTTTCCCCGGCCTCGACGCCAAGGGGGGAGACCTGCCGCCGCGCCGCGAATGCCGGGCGCTGTGGCATGACCGTCTGTATGAGGCCATGCCGCAGGTCGAACTGGTCTTGGCCATCGGCCAATATGCACAGGCGTATCATCTGGGCGCGGACCGGAAGCGAAACCTGACGGAAACCGTCGGCCATTGGCGGCAGATTTTCGCCGGTGAGCGTCGCCCGCGTATCCTGCCGCTGCCGCATCCCTCCTGGCGCAACAACGCGTGGCTGAAGAGGAACCCGTGGTTCGAGACGGATCTGCTGCCCGTGCTGCGCGCTGAAGTGGCGCGGCTGATCGATATCAAGGCGCGGCATCAAGATCCCAAGCAGGCTGACCGGACTGTCGAGACCGGTTTCACTGTGAATCGCGACCTCCGGAGCAAAGGCTGATGTCTGCCGAACACCCGTTCGAGGTGATTGTCTCGCTGTTTGTCGTTCTCGTCAGTGCGAGGCTCGCGGGCAGCGCGGCGCGCCGCATAGGTCAGCCGGCGGTGGTCGGCGCACTGCTGGCGGGCATGGCGATTGCCACCGTGTCGGTCTTTGGTGTGCCGTATTTCGAGCTGTTGCAGGATTCCGCCGCCGTTTCGGCGGCCGCCACCGCCGGCATGTTTATCGTCTTGCTCGCGGCGGCTGTCGAAATCGCGCCCTCCGAGTTGGCGCATTCGTTGCGCCGCGGGCTTATCGTGGCCTTTGGGGGCGTCACCGTGCCGTTGGCGGCCGGTTTCGCGCTGGCGCTTGTGTTTTTCCCGAAAGGCGATGGACTGCTGGCGTTGGCCTTCCTGTTCGGCATCGACATGTCGATCACCGCCATTCCGTCGGCGCTGAAGGTCCTGTCGGAACTCGGAATGCTGCATGCGCCACTCGGGCGCACGATCATTGCAGCCGCTTTGTTCGACGATGTCATGGGCTTGTTGCTCGTTGCCTTGATGGCCGCCTTCACTGATATCGGCGGCGGCACGACGACGTCGATTGCTCTGGATATTGGCGCCACGGTGCTTGGCCTGCTGATCTATGGCGGCACGACGATCGCGATCGGTACGCGAATTTTTCCCCATATTCACCGCGGCGTGAAGGCTCTCGATCTTGCCGCGGCAGAGTTGTTCGCGCTGGTTTCAGTCGCGCTCGCCTATGCGGCTCTCGCTGAACTTCTCGGCCTGCATTGGGTGCTTGGTCCCGTCATGGCGGGAATCTTCTTCGAGCCGGTGCGCATCGGCAAGCGCGGCTTCAACGAAGTGCGCATGGCGTTGGGCGGCATATCCGATGGGCTTCTGGCGCCGGTCTTCTTTTGCTCCGTTGGCATGGGGTTCGATCCGTTCGCCATATGGCAGGCACCGGAACTGGTGGCGTTGGCAACAAGCGTCGCGATTTGCGGCAAGCTGATCGGCGCAGGCGTTCCGGCCCGCATGAGTGGATTGTCGCGTACCGCGGCCGTCGCCGTTGGCATTGGCATGACGGCGCGCGGCGCGGTGGAACTGGTTGTGCTTTCCGTCGCCGTGGAAGCGGGGCTGCTCGATCCGGAGAACAATGTCTTCCATGACAATCTCTACTCCGCTCTTGTCGCGACCTCTGTGCTCAGCACCTTGCTCGCGCCGCTGGCCTTGCGCTGGTGGCTGAAGAAATATCACGTCATCGGCGAACAGCCTGGGGAGCCGGCCCCGGTTGAAGCCGGCCGTTAGAGTCGCAGTGCCCTACCGCGACGCGGCGAGAACGGGAAAGCCGCCGGCCTTCAAGGCCATTCCCAAAGCGGTGATCGCGTCGCGCGTCGGCGAGAAGAAGTAGACCGGCTCCCAGCGCGTGGGGATCACCGTGTCCCAGCCGATGGCCTGCAGGCCGTGCGCGCCCTCAAGGGCGTTGGCAAGCACGAACGGCAGATCCGAGCCGTAGCCGCGATAGTGGCCGTAGGCGGCCGGGTCGGCGCGGCCCCAGTCCTCGGTCCACAACTGGCTCGACGGGCTGGGCACCGTCACCTGCACGAAACCCGTGGGCTTCGCCACCCTGAGCATTTCGCGCAAGGCGGCGGAATCGTCGCCCACATGCTCGATTACATGATTGGCAATCACCCAGTCATAGCTGTCGGCGGGCCGGTCGAGCCGGCAGATGTCGAGGGAATTGTCGCCGCCATAGACGGAGACATCGACGTCCCCGAGCCGCTCCATGGGCACGCCGGGGTCGCGGGAGAATTGCAAGGCGGATTTGCCCCGAAGAAAGCCGTCCGGAAGACAATCGAACATCGCGCGGACGATGCGGTGACGCTCGAGGCCTGAACAGGCTTCGCATTTCGGAGGCACGCCGCCTTTGGCGAGACGGCCCGCGTCGGAGGCGATGAAACGGCGCCCGCCGCAGATCGGACACATCGGGCTGACGTGAGGCTTGTCCGGCGCGCGGCTCGTTTCAAATGCCCGTGCGCCCATCGATCTCGCGTCAGCCATGTCTCAACCCAATCGTCAATCCGGCGGTTTCGAAACAATCAGACGCCGGCACGAAGCGGGGAGTCGTGCACGAGGGAGAGCATTGCGCGATGCCGCTCCGAAGGTCATGCCAGGGGTCTGTCGTCAAGCGCAGATAAGCCCGACCCGGCCGCGCTGCAAGGGCGGGCCCGGTATCGGGCTTGACGGCTCCCGGCCGGTGGAGACTATCCGTTGGGGGAGGCGGCAACCGCCGGCTTGGCCGAACCAACCGCTTCACCGATCTCCATCGGCAATGCCGGATTGGCGCTCCAGCCGACCATCGAGGCGTCGTAGAGCGAGACGTTCTCGTAGCCGAGCAGTTCGTGCAGCACGAACCAGTTGGTCGCGGACCAGTGGCCGGTGTTGCAGTAGGAGACGATTTCAGCCGCCGGGTCGTCGACCACGGAAGACGCGATTGCCGCAAGTTCCGCCGGCGGTCGCAGGCGCTTTTTAGCCGCGTCGAAGAAACGGTCCTGGTCGAGATTGACGCTGCCCGGAATCCGGCCGGCGCGCTTGGCGTTGGAATGCTTGTCGTTGCCGATGAACTGGGCGTGCGGGCGTCCGTCGAGCATGACGATCCGCGTGCCGATCTGTTCCTTCACCTGCTCGTCGGAGACCACCATGTCGGTGTCGGCTTCGGCGATGAACATGTCGCCTTCCGGCGTCACATCGCCGGTCTCGATCGGGTTGGAGGCATCGGCCGTCCAGGCGCTGTGGCCGCCGTCCAGGATGGTGACCGAGGGCTGGCCAAGCTGCTTCAGTGTCCAGTAGATGCGCGCGGCGCCGCCGAACTCCTGACTGTCCTTGCCGGCGGGCACGATGACCACGGTCTTCTCTTCCGTGACGCCGAGTTCCGACAGGGAGGCCTCGAGCTTTTCGACGGACGGCAGCATGCCTTCCACCCCGTCGCGCTCGGTGCGCCACACGCCGGGATACTCGCTCCAAAGCGCGCCCGGAATGTGGCCCTTCAGATAGTCGGGCTTTCCGGAATCGGCGTAGGGCGAGCGTATGTCGAGGATGATGATGTCGTCGCGATTCAGATGCGTCTTCAGCCATTCGGCGCTGACCAGCGGCGGCGCGTCGACGGCGGCCATGGCGGGCAGGCCGAGCCAGACGGCCGCGGTCAGCGCGAGAGCGAGTTTGGATGCCTTCGCTGCCATGCGGTGCAGCGCCGCCTTGATCCGGACCATGGGTTACCTCGTTGATTGTTGGCCGGCAGGCCGCGCTTTCAGGTGCGCAGAACAGCCGGTCTGTAAGGCATCATTTGACATTTTCGGTGAAAGGCGACAAGCGTGCGGGGCTCGCTGACTAGAAGAAAAATCTAATATTCTCGACTTCGCATGTGAAATTGGAATGCATGCATCGTCATATGGGAATATGTTGGAATTTGATTTCAGGGAAAACCGCGATGATCGACAAGGTCGACCGTAGAATCCTCTCCATTCTGCAAGAGGACAGCACCGTGCCTGTCGCCGAAATCGGCCGCCGGGTCGGTCTGTCGACCACACCGTGCTGGCGGCGCATCCAGAAGCTGGAGGAGGACGGGGTGATCCGCCGCCGCGTCGCCGTTCTGGATCCGGAAAAGGTCAATGCCAAAGTGACGGCCTTCGTCGCCATCACCACCAGCCAGCACACCGATGACTGGCTGAAGAAATTCGCCGACGTGATCACCGAGTTTTCCGAGGTCGTGGAATTCTATCGCATGGCCGGCTCGGTCGACTACCTGCTGCGCGTCGTCGTGCCGGACATCGCCGCATACGACAATTTCTACAAGCGGCTGATCGCCAAGATCGACATCTCCGATGTCAGCACCACCTTCGCCATGGAACAGATCAAATACACCACGCAATTGCCCCTGAGCTACATCCTTCCCGGTAAGGATGGCGGCAAGGACAAGGCATAGTCCGCGCGCGCTTCGGGAACGGCCGGCAGACCGGCGCTTGCGCGAGATCAATTGCGGTTGCGCGAGATCGGCGTAATATTCAGGAATTCATATTTGAGAGGTGATCCGATGCGCCCCAATTCCGCGATCTTCAAGCCTGTGCTTCCGAAACTGGCCCTCTGCCTCGCCCTGATGCTGCTCGCGCCCCTGGCGCCATCGGCCGCCAAGGCCAATGGCGACATGCCCGGTGTGGTCTCAGTCACTGTCGAACGCCCCTACGACGAGGTCCGTCAGGATCTGGAGGACGCGATCGTCAACCGCGGCTATGTGGTCGACTACAACGCCCACATCGGCGACATGCTGTCACGCACCGCGGAAGATGTCGGGGCGGGGAGGGCCATCTACACCAAAGCCGAGGCGATGCAGTTCTGCTCCGCCGTTCTGTCGCGCAAGGCGATGGAGGCGGATCCGATGAACATCGCCTATTGCCCCTATGTGCTGTTCGTCTACGAGCGCGCCGATACGCCGGGTTCCGTCACGGTCGGCCACCGCAAGCTCGGCGAGGGCACCAGCGCCGCCTCCGCCGAGGCGCTGGGCGACATCGACGGCGTGCTGACCGAGATCGTCGAGGAAGCCGCGGGCGAGTAATCGTCTCGGCGCTTCTTCGGCGCAACGCAAGACGGCCGCCCACCGGGCGGCCGTTTTCGTTTGGGCTGTTGAGACGCCCTACTTGTCGGCGTTGTCGAGCCGGGCGATCAGGCTCGACGTGTCCCAGCGCTTGCCGCCCATCGCCTGGACTTCCGCGTAGAACTGGTCGACCAGCGCGGTGACGGGAAGCCGGGCGCCGTTCTCGCGCGCTTCGCCCAGGCAGATGTCGAGATCCTTGCGCATCCAGTCGACGGCGAAGCCGTGCTCGAACTGGCCGGCCGCCATGGTCTTCCAGCGGTTCTCCATCTGCCACGACTGCGCCGCGCCCCTGGAGATCACGCCGATCACCTTCTCGACGTCCAGGCCGGCGCGGGAGGCGAAGTGGATGCCTTCCGACAGACCCTGCACGAGACCGGCGATGCAGATCTGGTTGACGCACTTGGTGAGCTGTCCCGCGCCGGCGCCGCCCATCAGGCCGACCATCTTGGCATAGCACTGGATCACGGGCTCCGCCTTGGCGAACACCGCCTCGTCGCCGCCGACCATCACGGTGAGCGCGCCGTTTTCCGCGCCCGCCTGGCCGCCGGAGACCGGCGCGTCGAGGAAGTCGAGGCCGTTCATCTTGGCGGCGTCGTAGAGCTCGCGCGCGACATCCGCCGACGCCGTGGTGTTGTCGATGAACACCGAGCCCGGCTTCATGGCGGAGAAGGCCCCGTCCGGGCCGATGGTGACGGCGCGAAGATCGTCGTCATTGCCGACGCAGGAGAACACGAAGTCGCAACCTTCGGCCGCCTGCTTGGGCGTCAGCGCATGGTCGCCGCCATATTCGGCGCACCATTTCTCGGCCTTGGCGGTGGTGCGGTTGTAGACGGTAATATCATGGCCGCCCTTGGTTTTCAGAAAACCGGCCATCGGATAGCCCATGACGCCGAGACCGATGAATGCAACCTTCGCCATTGGATATGCCCTCCTGTACAGACCAAAGGCCCGGCGTAACCGCCGAGCCTTGAATTATCTGGTGTCGCAATGTTTGTAGGGCATTTGACCAAATCTGTCAGGCGCTGGCTAGACCCCGTCGGGCCCGCGACGCCACAGTCTGGCGAAACGTGACCGATCTCGCCGGGTCTTGTCCGCGTGCCGTTGGGGCAGGTCCGCCCGGTCGCGCGCGGGAAGCGGCTGGCTTCCATGAATGCATGAGCATAAATACTTAACATGACCTAATATCCTTCTGAGCTTGCGTTGAGCGGAATATTGCAATTGAGCGCGAAAAATGCGACCCAAGAAGAATGTTCGAATATAAGTTTGGCTAACAGATGAATTGGCGTGAATTTCCCTCCCTGAGCAGCCTGCGGGCTTTTTCCGCCGTTGCGGAGAAAAAGAGTTTTTCCGCGGCCGGACGCGAGCTGAATGTCACCCATGCGGCGGTCAGCCAGCAGGTCCGCGCGCTGGAGAAGCATCTTGGCCTGCAGCTTGTCGTCCGCGAAGGCCGGGGCATTGCCCTGACACCCGAAGGCGAAACCCTGTTTCAGGGCGTCAACGAAGGGTTTTCGGCGATCCGCGCCACCGTCGACCATCTCACCGGAGAGGAGGGTGTCCGGCCGCTGAACATCACCATGACGCCCGCCTTTGCGGTAAGTTGGCTGATGCCGCGCATTTCCGATTTCCGAAACAGCCATCCGGACATCGAGCTGATGCTCAATCCAACCGGCGAGGTGGTCACCTTCGAGCCGGGCGGTGTCGACCTGGCCATCCGCTTCGGTGACGGCAACTGGGCGGGCCTGGAGTCAGAACTGCTGCTGCCGACGAGTTTCGTTGTTGTTGGCGCCGCGAGCCTGATCGGTGAGCGGACGATCACCACGCCGGAGGACCTGCTGCAATTTCCCTGGCTGCAGGAACTGGGTACCAACGAGCTCGCGCTGTGGGTGCAGCGCCAAGGTGTGGTGCCGACCAGGAAGATGAATGTCACCCATTTGCCGGGCTACATGGTGCTCGAGGGGCTGCGCCGTGGCGATGGCGTCTCCGCCACCGCGCGCGCTTTCATCGAGCCGGACATCGCTTCCGGCAGCCTCAAGGTCCTGTTTGAGGATACGCGCAGCCATGGTTCGGGGTATCACATCGTTACCCGGCCCGGCGTGATGCGCCCGCCGCTGAAGGCCTTCGCGTCCTGGTTGCGTGGTCACGCCGCCGCCTGCAGCTGATACCGGAGGCCGCAAGCCGCGGGTCATGCGGTGGGGCTGCGGGGAGCCCGGGTGCGTCACCGCTTCCGTCTCGCCTGTGCCGCGCGCTGTCGCGCTATTCCCATTCCATTTCCTGATAGACCGCTTGCGCATTGCGGCCCGCAAGGCTGTCGAAGCCGGGAAGCGCCGCGTAGGCGGACTGGTCGATCGTCGGCGCGTCCTGGATAAGGCCATTGTCCTCGATCAGGGTGCCGATCGCCGCGCGCACGCTCGCAATGTAGTCGCGGGTTTGCGCCTGCGCCTTGGCAAGCGGCGCCGGGGATCCATGCCCGGGCACGACGATATTCGGATCCAGCGCTTCGAGCCGGCCAAAGGCCTCGAGCCAGCCCGAGGACGAGGAGACGGGCAGGATCCCGAGAAGCCGGTCCAGAAACACCACATCGCCGGCGAAGACGACACGCGACTGCGGCAGCCAGACCAGCATGTCTCCCGGGGTATGCGCCGGGCCCGCGGGTATCAGAACGACCGTCGTCGACCCGAACGTCAGCGTCGTCTCCTCGCTCACGGCCGTATCGGCGTAGACAGCCTCGGTTCCCGCCAGCCCCTCGGCGCCGATCAGGTTCTCGAGAACCATGAATTGCATGTCGGCGCGGTCTTTCTGATCGGCGATAGCGGCTTCAGTGGCATAGATCGCGGCGCCCATGTCGTGGAACGGGCCGTTTCCAAGCCAGCGGTGATCCTGACCGCCTGTGTTGATGACGGCAACGACCGGCTTTGCGGTGAGGGTGTGGATGGCCTTGAGAAGGGCTTCCGCGCCGCGCCGGCTGCCGCCTGAGTCGATCACCACGGCGCCGGCGTCCGTCTCAATGACTCCGAACGTCGCGTTGTTGCCGAGGTTGTCGGCATCGCGTTGGCCCAGCGGCCCGACGAGCGCATGAATGCCGGGCGCGACCGCAACGGGTGTCAATCCGGCGACCGGATCGGCTGTGGCGCCTGTCGGCGGCAGCAATGCGTAGCAAATCGCGGCCACGGCGCCGAACAGCATGGATTTGGGTCTATGCATGCGGTCTCTCTCCCTTTTGAACGTGTCACGATAATATTCCAGATCATGAATATAATCGATGCGGCAAAGGGGATCAGCCGCCCAGCGCCAGTTGCAGATCGGCGATCAGATCGTCCGGATGCTCGATACCGACCGACAGCCGCAAAAGGTTCTTCGCGACGCCCGTCGCATCGCCCTCGATGGTGTAGCGGTGCTCAACGAGGCTTTCCACGCCGCCCAGAGAGGTGGCGCGCAGGATCAGCTTCAGCCTCCCGGCAACGGCCAGCGCATCGGTCTCGTCGCCTTTGACGAGGAACGACAGCAGGGAGCCGTAGCCGCCGCTCATCTGAGCTTGCGCGATCTCGTGGCCGGGATGGCTCTCAAGGCCCGGATAGAGCACGCGCTCCACAGCCGGATTGCTCTCGAGGTACTCGGCAATGGCCTGCGCGTTCGCGCTCATTCGCTCCACCCGCAAGGCCAGGGTGCGCAAGCCGCGCAGCAGCAGCCAGCATTCGAAGGAGCCGAGCACGGCGCCGGCGTCGTGCCGGTCCTCGACGATAAGCTTCCAGTGCTCGTCCTCCGCATTGCCGGTGGAGACCACGCCGGCGAGCAGGTCGGAATGGCCGTTCATCGCCTTGGTGGCCGAATGCGCGACGAGATCGGCGCCGAAATCGAGCGGCTTGCACAGCAGCGGCGTCGCGGCGGTGGCGTCCACGGCGAGTATGGCGCCCGCCTCATGCGCGGCTTCGGCCACCAGCGCGATATCGGTGACGCCGAGGCCGGGATTGGCGGGTGTTTCGATGAACACCAGATCGGGGTTCGTCTCCGCCAGGATCTCGCAGAAGCGCGGCCCATCGGTGGAGTCGGCTTCCACCAGCGCGATGCCCTGACGCTTGCAGAACTTGCGCGCCCAGGCGGTGGTGCCCCAGTAGATGCCCGATTGCAGCACCACGGCGGCGCCGGGCGGCACGGTTCGGAAAATCGAGGAGATCGCGGCCATGCCGGAGGCGAACAGCCGGGACGCCGCCGCGTTCTCCAGCCGGGCGATCAGGCCCTCGGTCTGGCGAAACAGGTCGTTGTCGTCGCGCGCGTAGAGATGCTGCGGGCTGGTGAGCGCGTAGTCCGCGCCACGCGCAAAGGTGGTGGCGGGCGCGATGCCGGGCACCACGGCGCCTGTCACCGGATCGGGGGTTCCGTTGGCGTGGGCAAGCAGGGTGGCGACGTGATGCTGGTTCGTGCTCATGGCGAAATCCGATGCACAAGGGACAGTGGGAAGCGGCAGACCGCTCGGTCGCGGCACAATAGGTATCGCGCGCGAAATCTCAAAGCGCGCGCGTGGCGCTTTGGCGTGCTGTGGGCAACGCGGCCATCGCGGGTCCGCGTGGGACCCGACGTTCCCATCGGGGCGCGGATCAGCCCGCGCGTTCCAGATGCCGGGTGAGGCGCGCGTCAAGCTTGTCCCAGAACCTGCGAAGCGTCTCCACGATCACCAGATACATGATCGCGGCCCAGAGATAGGTCTGGAAGTCGTAGCTGCGCGAGAACGCGCGCTTGGTCTCGCCCATCAGGTCGTAGACCGTAATCACCGAGGCGATGGCCGAGCCCTTGATCATCAGGATGATCTCGTTGCCGTAGGGCCTCAGCGCCACGATAAAGGCCTGTGGAAGCACGACCCTGATGAAGATCACCCAGCGCGGCAGGCCCAGGGACTGGCCGGCCTCGATCTGGCCGCGCGGCACGTTCTCGATGGCGCCGCGCAGGATCTCGGCCTGGTAGGCGGCGGTGTTCAGCGAGAAGGTGAAGATGGCGCAGTACCAGGCGTCGCGAAAGAACCACCACAGGTTGATGTCCTCGAAGAACTCGCGGAACGATCCCGCGCCGTAATAGACGAGGAATGTCTGGGCGATCAGCGGCGTGCCGCGGAAAAAATAGACATAGGCATAGGCGAAGGCGCCGATGATCCGGTTTCTCGACATGCGCCCGAAGGCGATCGGCAGCGAGATCAGCGCGCCCAGGATGATGGAAACCAGCACCAGTTCGATCGTGACGATGAAGCCGGAGATGAACTTCGGGCCATAGCGGACGACAAACACGGGGCTGTAACTGTCGACGAGAAACCAGATCAGGCCAAGGCCGGCAAGGCTCCAGAACGACACCAGCAGATATCCGGCAATCCGAAGGCCTGTCCATTTTGCCTGCGGCGGCGGTGGGGCATGTTCGACGGCCGCGGCGCCGAGGGCTGTATCGCTCATCGGCGCACCTCCCCGCGTCGCGTCCAGCGCTCGATCGAGGAGATCCCGTAGGAGGAGATGATCGCCAGCACCAGATAGAGCAGGCAGGCGAAGCCGTAGAACAGGAAGGCTTCCTTCGTGACCTTCGCCGCGACACCCGCCTGACGCAGGATATCGGACAGCCCGACGATCGAAACCAGCGCTGTGTCCTTGAGCAATGCCAGCCACAGGTTGGACAGGCCCGGCAGCGCAAGCCGGATCAGTTGCGGCACGATAACCAGCCGCATGGTCTGCACGCGGGTAAGGCCCAGGGCATGGCCACCCTCATACTGGCCTAAGGGAATGCCCTTGAAGGCCGACTGGAAGACCTCGCTCGCATAGGAGGAAAACACGAAGGTCAGCGCCACCATGCCGGCGATGAAACTGTTGATCTCCACATAGCTGTCGGTGAACAGCTGAATGACCAGTTGCAGCAGGATCTGCGCGCCGTAGTAGACGATGAAAAGGGTGAGAAGCTCAGGCAGACCGCGAAAGATCGTCGTGTAGACGTTGGCCGCGGCACGCATGGAGGGCTCGGAGGACTCCTTGGCCAGCGCGAGGAAGAAGCCCAACGCCAGGCCGAATGGCAGCGTCGCCAGCGCGAGCGTGACGGTGACGAGCAGCCCCCAGGCAATCTCGTCGCCCCAGCCGTCCGCGCCGAAGGACAACAGCAATAATGTCTGATCCATCAAATCCGGTCCGTTGATACCGCGCGCAACTCATGGGCGCGGCGGAAACACAGGCTCCCGCCGCGCCATGATGGTGTCGCGTGATGCCGCGGGCGCGAGGCCCGCGGCATGCAGTCAGATTCGAACGCGGCCTTGTTCACAAGGCCGGCCCGGACCGCGAGCCTAGCTGCCGTAGACGTCGAACTTGAAGTATTTGTCGTTGATTTCCTTGTATGTTCCGTTCGCGCGAATGGCGTCGATGGCCGCGTTGAACTTCGCCTTCAACTCGTCCGAGCCCTTGCGGATCGCAATGCCTGCGCCCGCGCCATTGATCACCGGGTCCGGCGTCAGCGTGCCCAGGATCTTGCAGCAGGCGCCGTCCGCGCTGTCGATCCATTCGCTGAGCACCACCACGTCGTCGATCACCGCGCCGAGGCGGCCGTTGATGATGTCGAGCTTGTATTCGTCAGCAGTCGGATAGAGCTTGATGTCGGCGCCGGGGAACTTGGCTTCCGCGTAGTTGGAATGCGTTGTCGAGGACTGCGCGCCGAGCGCAACGCCGTCAAGATCTGCGGGCGTCACGCCGGCGATCTCGGAGTCTTTCGGCACGGCGATGGCCGGAGGCGTGTTGTAGTATTTGTTGGTGAAGTCGACCTTCTGCAGGCGCTCCTCGGTGATCGACATCGACGCGATGACGGCGTCGAACTTGTTGGCGATCAGCGCCGGGATCATGCCGTCCCAATCCTGGGTGACGAACTCGCACTCGGCCTTCATTTCCTCGCACAGCGCCTTGGCGATGTCGATGTCGAAGCCGACGAGCTGGCCGTCAGACGTCAGGTTGTTGAACGGAGGATAGGCGCCTTCCGTGCCGATGCGGATCTTGTCGGCGGCCGATGCGCCGACCATTGAGGCGGAAAGGCCGATGATCGAGACCGCGGCAATGGCGGTAATCTGTTTGATGAAACCCATGTGAAGACCCTCTGGTTTTTGTCATGCACGGTGTTCGCCGCGTTCATTGGCGCTGCGAACGGTCAGGGGCGCGTTGTGCGTCTCCCGTCTCTACCCGCATACTCCCACTAAATTTTCGGCGCACGCAACCGTCTTCCCCAACGGCATATGCCGGAGATCTGTGTGTTTTTTGATCAAGGGGTCAATTTTGTGCAATTGCGCGATACGCGGCCATCACTTTGCGGGGCGAGGCGGCAGCGTTCGGCCGCCTCAACGCGGTGGCAGTCCGAACTCGCTGAACGGGATGAACGGGACGAGGGCGCCTTTTGCAACGCTGGTGACCTCTTCGGCGATCTCGATCAGCCCGTCGGCCTCGCGCAGGCCGGTGATCAGGCCGGATCCGTCGCGGGCGAATTTTTCCACTCGAAGGGTCCCGTCGGCATCCGTGCGCAGGATGCCGCGCAGGAATTCGCGCCGGTCGGGCTTTTTCTTCGCGATCTCGAAGTCCGCCGGCACCTGGTAGCGCACCGGCTCGCTCCACGGCGCGCCGGAAAGCGCCAGCAGCGCGGGCCGCGCATAGAGCAGGAAACACACCATCACGGCCACCGGATTGCCCGGCAGTCCGAGTTGCACGCAGTCGCCGATCTGGCCGAAATTCATCGGCCGGCCCGGCTTTATGGCCAATTGCCACATGTGCCGCGAGCCGAGATCGTCCAGCGCCGTGACCAGGTGGTCCTCCTCACCGCGGCTGGCGCCGCCAGTGGTCATGATCACGTCATAGGTTTCGGCGGCGGCCTCAAGGGCGGTCCGGATGGTGCCGTAATCATCGGCAAGCACGCCCAGATCGGTGATCTCCACGCCCAGCGTCTCGAGCAGGGCGCGCAGCAGATAGTGGTTGGAATCATAGACCTGGCCGGAATGCAGCTCCGCTCCGGGCCGCACGATCTCGTCGCCGGTCGACAGAAGCGCCACGCGCAGGCGCCGTGAGACAAAGACGTCCGCCAGCCCGACGGAGGCGATGGCGGCGATGTCCTGCGGCCTGAGCCGCGTGCCGGCGTCCAGCAGCACGGTGCCCGACGCCAGGTCCTCGCCGGCTCGCCGGCGATTGGCGCCTTTCTTGAGCCCCGGCGGAATGATCACGAAGGGGGCGCCGTCCTGGTCGTGGTTCTCGCAGTCCTCCTGCATGGCGATCGTGTCGGCGCCTTCGGGCATCACGCCGCCGGTGAAGATGCGTGCGGCGCGGCCGGGCAGCAGGGGCGCCTCGGCGGGATGGCCCGCCGCGACGCGTGTCTCCACGGGAAAGAAGCCGCCCGTCGCCTCGTAGGATGCGTGCCCGAACGCATAGCCGTCGACGGCGGCGTTGTCGTTGAGCGGCACGTCGCGCGGCGCGGTGACGGTTTGCGCAAGAATGCGTCCGGCGGCCTGATCCAGCGGAACCGTTTCGGCGTCGGTTACGGGCTGGACTCGCGCGCGCAGGATGGCGAGCGCCTCCGCATGCTTCAGCCGCTCCTTGTCATGCAGGAAGCAGTCGTCGAGCAGGCGACGGGAGGGCTTATTCGGCGGCATCGCGTCTCGGCAATCTGGTGTGAAGGATGATGAAGTCGGCGATGGCCGCGGAGTCGTCGAGCGAGAAGCCCGGCAGCGTCTCTCCTTCCAGCGGAAAGTCCGCGGCGATGGCGACGATATGCGGATCCTTGGCGCTCAACGGCTCACGGTTGCGCGCGTCGAGCCGGCGGGCCTCGATCTTGGGGTGATCCTCGCGCTTGTAGCCCTCGATGATGACGATGTCGCAGGGCGACAACCGCGCGATGACGTCGGCGAGAGCAGGTTCCTCTTCGCCGCGCAGCTCGTGCATCAGCGCCCAGCGGTGGCCGGAGACGATGGCGACTTCCGATGCGCCCGCCTGCCGGTGGCGATAGGAATCCGCGCCTTCCTTGTCGATGTCGAAGGCATGATGCGCGTGCTTGATGGTCGAGACGCGGTAACCGCGGCGCGTCAGCTCTTCCACGATCTTGGTGACCAGCGTGGTCTTGCCGGAGTT
Organism: Breoghania sp. L-A4; assembly: GCF_003432385.1. Classification (NCBI taxonomy): domain Bacteria; kingdom Pseudomonadati; phylum Pseudomonadota; class Alphaproteobacteria; order Hyphomicrobiales; family Stappiaceae; genus Breoghania; species Breoghania sp. L-A4. The sequence goes on from NZ_CP031841.1 coordinate 1,869,674, forward strand.
CTTCCAGCCGGTCACGCCAAAGACCGGTGTCTTTGGTCCGCCGATCATGCTTGCGGCTCCGCGACATACCCGGCCGCCTGCGCCATGTCGTCGGGCGTGTTGGCATTGAAGAACGGATCCAGCGTCGCGCCGTTCACGTGTGTCGGCTCAAACGCCACCTCGACATTGGCGTGGCGGGACACCCACGCGAGCACCTTGCGGGTGGATTCCGTGCGCAGGAAATGCTCCAGGTCGTCGGCCAGCGCCACGGGCCACAGTCCGAAGACCGGGTGCCGGTGCCCGCCGGAGGCGGCCAGCGCGATGGTCGGTTGCGGCTGGTCCGCGGCCTTGCCCAGACGCTCCACAAGATCGGAGGGGAAGAACGGCGTGTCGGCGGCGGCGCTTGCCACCCATCGGGCGTGGGGCGCGTTTGTCTCCGCCCAGCGCAGGCCCGCGAGCACGCCGGCCAGCGGACCGGCGAAGCCTTCGATCGGATCGGGGGCGACCGGAAGGCCGAAGTCCTCGAACCGCGCCGGATCGCCGTTGGCGTTGAGCACCATGGCGGAGACCTGCGGCCGCAGGCGCTCGATCACGTGGGCCAGCATCGGCTTGCCGCCAAGCGCCTTGAGCGCCTTGTCGCCGCCGCCCATGCGCCGCGACAGGCCGCCCGCCAGCACGCATCCGATGGTTTTGGGGAGAATGGCCCCGGTCATGCCCCGGCCTCCTCGGCGGCGCGCGCATTCGGTGCATCGCCCTTGCGGCCGTGCCGCTTGTCTTCTTCACCGACGCTCTCGGGATCCATGTCGAAGTCGATGCGCTCGGCGCCGGCCAGCGCCACGAAGCGTTTGCCGCGCGCCCGGCCGATCAGCGTCAGTCCGGCTTTCTTGGCGAGCTCCACGCCCCAGGCGGTGAAGCCCGAGCGCGAGACCAGAATGGGAATGCCCATCATCACCGTCTTGATCACCATTTCCGAGGTCAGCCGGCCCGTGGTGTAGAAGATCTTGTTCGATGGAGAGACGCCGTTCATCGCCATGTAGCCGGCGATCTTGTCCACCGCGTTGTGGCGGCCGACGTCCTCCATGTAGACCAGCGGCCGATCTTCCTCGCACAGCACGCAGCCGTGGATGGCGCCCGCGGTCAGATACAGCGAGGGCGCGGTGTTGATGGCCTTGGTGAGCCCATACAGCCAGGAGGTCTTCAGCCGCGCGTCGGACGACAGCTTGATGTCCTCGAAACTGTCCATCACGTCGCCGAAGATGGTTCCTTGCGCGCAGCCCGAGGTGCGCACCTTCTTTTTCAGCTTTTCCTCGTAGTTGGTGGCGCGTTCGGTGCGCACCACCACCACGTCGAGATCGTCGTCATAGTCGATGCCGGTGATGACGTCGTCCGGCTTGAGCATGTTCTGGTTCTTGAGATAGCCGACGGCGAGCAGATCCGGATGGTCGCCGATGGTCATCATCGTGACGACTTCCTGCGAGTTGAGATAGAGCGTCAGCGCCCGCTCGGTGACCACGCGCGTGTCCACGGTGGCGCCGGTGTGATCGATGCCGGTGACAACGGTCGACAGCCTCGCGTCGTCCGGGTCAGGCCGGATGAGGAATGTCTGCATGTCGCTGGTGGTGCTCAATGGTGTCCCTCGCGCGCGGACCGCTTGCAGGCCTTGGCCCAACGGTCTCGTTCCTATCGTATACATAGGACGATTCCGGCGCGATGCCCTATGGCAAACCTGTTTTGCCAATTTGGCAAGGGGAGGGACGGCGGCGCAATGGCCATTCGGCGGAATTGGCGCGGTCGGAGAGACGCCGGCGTCCGGTTACAGACAGACCTTGAAAGCGCTGTCTGTAACGCGACGATTGAGAGCGATTTGGTCAAACGGAGCCAGTGCCCGAAAACGGCGGCGCCGAGACGGCCTAGATCAGCATCAGCTCGTTGGTCAGATGCCCTTCTGCCAGGTCGCCGGAGACGTGGCCCATCAGGCCCAGGACGTCCGAGACGGAGGCGGTCGCCGGGTTCGGCATGACGGCGGCGATATCGGCCGGCAGATCGCGGTCCGTGTCCATTCGCAGGTCCGCGAAATACAGCCAGCTGTCGTGGAACAGGCGGTATTCGACGGCCTTGCGGCTGAGGATCTCGATGCTGTGGTGGCGCGGGTCCTGCGCGGCGCACTCCAGCGCGTCCTCGATTGTCTCGACGCGGCCTTCGATAAGCTGGAAAATGTGGGTATCGGTCAGGATCAGCGCGCCGGTTATACCGTTCAGCCTGTTCAGGCGGCGCAGCCGCGTCGTCGTGCGCTCGATTTCAGCGTCCATATCGCCGTGCAGCACGTGGTCGTGGATTTGACTGCGGTAGCAGATTTGATAGAGGCCCATGACGCCCTCCTGCTTTGGCTTTTGTCAGTATGACGCGCGCAACCGCGATGGGAACTCGGTGTATTGCTACCGGGGGTCACCGCTTATGAGCAATAACTATGGGGGCAATTTAGTAAAATCCGAGTAAACTAATCTGAGAATTATAGTAAGTGGTTGCCTCAGTGTGCTGCTGTGGTTCTCCTCACAGAACAGAAAAATCCCCGCCGTGAGCGGGGCTCAGACCGCTGACAAAGCCGGGAAAACTCTCCTTCGTCATGGTCGGGCTTGTCCCGACCATCCATAAGCCCTTGAAAACATGGATCCTCGGCACAGGGCCGAGGATGACGATCGAGGGGTATGAGCTTTGTCATCAAGCTCAGCCCCGCGGTGAGCGGGGCTCGCTGTGCGTGCATCGGGTTCCGGTGTCAGCAGCCGGCTACGCAGGTGCCGGAGCCGTCAAATTCCATGGTTTTTCCGCTCAAGGGCACGTGCACGGGCACGCTGACGGCGTTCATGAAGGTTTCGGTTCGCGTGCCGGTGAGCACGGTGCCGTCTCGGGTCGCTTCCTCGTTGGCGTGCGAGGGAATAACCGAGGAGGGGCGGACCAGGTCGTTGATGACGTAGGCGGCTTCCGTCGGCCCCGTTGTGAAGGTGCCGCCGATATTGAGGACGGTCAGGTTGGCGCGGTAGTGCCCGCGCACCACCAGGTCCTGTTCGGCGGTAATGCCGGTGTCGCCCGACAGATAGACCACCAGCCCGTTGGTGAAGCTCACCACGTAGCCGCCGGGAGGTCCGACGTAGGCGGTCAAGCCGTTGGCGGCAAAGGCGTCGGCATGGTCCTTGTCCAGAAATGCCGGGCTGAGGCCGTTGGAATGCACCGCCGGCACGCTCGCTACGCTGACGCCGCCCACGTTCCGGCTGGCGCCAAAGCGCACCAGTTGCACCAGCGATGGGTCGCCGCCCAGCGCCTTGATCTTGGTGGAGAAGAAGCTCGCCATCTCGCCGCCGACGAGGAACTTGGCGTTCTTCGCCATGACGATGTCGACGCTGTTGGAATTGGGCGCCGTAACATTGGGGAATTCGGGCTTGCCGCAGGGGCTGGCGTTGACCGCGGCAATCGTCCGGTCGCCCAGGTGGTCGCCATGCACGTGGCTGAGCAGCACCGCGTCGATGTCGCCAAGGCGTGCGTCGCCGGCGCCGGCAACCGTCCGCCCGGCGTCATAGAGGATGCGCGTGCCGTCCGGGTCCTCGAAGATCAGCGCGCGGTCGAGCGGGCAGAATTCGCCGTCGACGGCACCCAGCGGCGTGATCTTCACATTGGCCGCGGCGACCGGTGTCGCGGCGATCACCAACGTTCCCGCGGCTGCCAGCGCCGCCGTACAAGTCCATGTCATAACGGTCATGATGGTCTCCCTCTGTGATGCTTCCGCGCATTTCGGGCGCGTCAATCGCCACCCCGTCGCGGGTCCCCGCGGCGGAGCCGTCCGGCGATCGCGCTCAGGCCGCTGCGATGATGCAGCCTTGCCGTGCGGATGGGCAGTTTTGCAAATCACGCAGCGGAATGCGAGAGCACAGCCCCGGCAATCGGTTCTGCGGTGCTTCGCCGGAGAATTGCGGGCGTCACCAAACTGTCGCGCAATGTGCCTATCGCTCAACGATCATCTCAACGCCTGATTCCGGAGAGCGATCATGGCAAACGGCACCTTGCGGGCTTCCTCCCAACGTCTGAAGACGGCGGTCCACCGCTCCAATGCCTCGCTGACCGAGGGCATGCTGGAGAGGCTGTTCACCTTCGCCTTCAAGGGCCTCGTCTATCCGCAGATCTGGGAAGACCCGGATGTCGACATGCGCGCTCTGAAACTCGCCCCGCACAGCCGCATGATCACCATCGCTTCCGGCGGCTGCAATGTGCTCTCCTACCTCACCGCCGACCCGCAGGAGATCATCGCGGTCGATCTCAACCGGGCCCATGTGGCGCTGACGCGGCTTAAACTGGCGGCGGCGCAAAAGCTGCCCGGCTACGAGAGCTTCTACCGCTTCTTCGGCGAGGCGGACGAGAAGGCCAACGTTGGCGCCTACGAGCGTTTCCTGCGCGACGAGATCGACGCGGACACCCGCTCCTACTGGGAGGGCCGCGACCTGGCGGGCTGGGGCCGCAAGCGCATCACCCTGTTCTCGCGCGATCTCTATCACCACGGCCTGCTGGGCTATTTCATCGGCGTCGGTCATTTCATCGCCAAGCTCTACGGCATCGATCCGGCGCATATGGTGAAGACGCGCTCGCTGGACGAACAGCGCAGCTTCTTCGACACGGCGCTCGCGCCGCTCTTCGACAAGCGGCTGGTGCGCTGGGCGACGTCCAAGAAGATGTCGCTCTACGGCCTTGGCATTCCGCCGGCGCAATACGAGGCGCTGGCGGGCGGCGGCGACATGGCAGGCGTCTTGCGCGCGCGGCTTGAGAAGCTCGCCTGCGACTTTCCCATGTCGGAGAACTATTTCGCCTGGCAGGCGTTTTCGCGCGGTTATGCGCCGGGCGGTTCGACCCGAACCGTCTCCACCGGTCCGGCCGGTCCCCTGCCGCCCTATTTGCGGGCCGAGCACTTTGACGCCATCCGCGACCGCGCCGATCGCGTCAGCGTGGTCAACCGCTCCTTCACCGAACGCCTGGCGGAAGAAGACGGGGCGAGCCTCGACGCCTATGTGCTGCTGGATGCCCAGGACTGGATGACGGACGCGCAGCTCAACGCCGTGTGGTCGGAAATCACCCGCACCGCGCGCCCCGGCGCCCGGGTGGTGTTCCGCACCGCCGCCGAACCTTCGCTGCTGCCCGGCCGCGTCGCCGACGAGACCCTGGACCGCTGGGACTATCACGAGGCGGAAAGCCTTGAGCTCGGCCGCCAGGACCGCTCGTCGATCTACGGCGGCTTCCATCTCTACAGCTTCAAGGGCTGACACCTGAGCTTTTGGGGAAATTCGCGCCATGTCCGATCTCGCCCAATCCTCCGATCTCGAGCTGGCGTCCAAGGCGGATGCGGCCAACGCCGACTTGATGGACCGGGTCTACCGCTACCAGCGGCATGTCTATGACCTGACCCGCAAATACTATCTTCTCGGCCGCGACCAGCTCATCGCGGCGCTGCAGCCGCCCACCCGCGGCCATGTGCTGGAGATCGGCTGCGGCACCGGACGCAATCTCATCGCGGCGGCGGAAGCCTATCCGCGGGCTCAGTTCTATGGCGTGGATATTTCGCAAGCCATGCTGGAGACCGCGCGGGCCAACATCGCGCGTGCGGGCCTGGGCGAGCGGATCCGGCTTGCGCAGGGCGATGCGGCGGGTTTCGATGCATGCGCGTTGTTCGGGCGCGGCGATTTCGACCGGGTGTTCTTTTCCTATGCCCTGTCGATGATCCCGCCCTGGCGGCAGGCGCTGGCGCAGGGCATGTCCCTGCTGGGTCCGGGCGGGCGGCTTCATGTTGTGGACTTCGGGCGCCAGGAACGCCTGCCGCGCGCCTTCAAGGGACTGCTCTATGCCTGGCTGAAGAGCTTCCATGTCACCCCGCGCGCCGCCATGCGCGAGGCGATGGAAGGCTTGACCGCGCAACAGGACGCAACCTTGCAGACCGCCGCGATGTTTCGCGGTTATGCCTGGTACGGTGAAGTGCGGGTTCTCTAGGCGCCATACGCGGCGGCTTGGCGCAGTCCGCCGTGCGCGCTACGCTTTCCCCAAAGGTCATCGACAGGCCGGTATGCAGGGGGAAAGCGCATGAACGCGGATCTGTTTCCAACGACAATCGCCGGCAGCTTGCCGAAACCGTTCTGGCTCGCCGAGCCCGAAACGCTTTGGCCCGCGTGGCGTTCAAGCGGCGAAGACCTCGCGCGCGCCAAGCGCGACGCCGCGATGGTCTGGCTCAAGGAGCAGGAGGCGGCCGGCATCGATGTCGTCGGCGATGGCGAGCAGTTCCGGGTGCATTTCGTGCACGGCTTTCTCGAGCATATCGAGGGCATCGACTGGGACAAGAAGACCAGGATGGGCATTCGCGCGGACCGCTATGTGGTCGACGTGCCGACGGTCACGGGTCCGGTCCGCCGGCCACGTCCGGTACATGTCGAGGAGGCTCGGTTCACCCGGAACTACACGCGGAACGCGATGAAGTTCACGCTGCCGGGACCAATGACCATCTGTGACACCATCGCCGACGACCACTACGGCAGGCGCGCCGACATGGCGATGGCCTTCGCGGATGTGCTCAACGAGGAGGCGCGCGAGCTGGAAGCGCTGGGCGTCGACGTCATCCAGTTCGACGAGCCTGCCTTCAACGTCTTCATGGACGACGTGAAGGACTGGGGCGTGGCGGCGCTGGAGCGCGCGGCGCGCGGCCTTAAGTGCAAGACGGCGGTGCACATCTGTTACGGCTACGGCATCGAGGCCAACATCAAGTGGAAGGAGACGCTGGGCGGCGAGTGGCGTCAGTATGAGGAGATTTTTCCGGCACTGAATGCCTCGAAGATCGACCAGGTGTCACTCGAGTGCACCGGTTCGAAGGTGCCGGTCTCTCTGATCTCGCTGCTGCCCGACAAGGAGATCCTCGTCGGCGCCATCGATGTCGCCACGGCGCGCATCGAGACGCCGGAAGAGGTGATGGCGACCTTGCGCGAGGCGATGAAACACGCCGACGCGGAGCGCATCACCGCCTGCACCAACTGCGGCATGGCGCCGCTGGCCCGCGATGTCGCCATCGGCAAGCTCAAGGCGTTGGGCGCCGGCGCAAGGCTGTTGCGCAAGGAGCTGGCGTGAGGCGGCTGGTTGATGCGCGTACGTCATGCTTCACCTCTGGCGTGGGAGAGGGTGCAGAGCAGCCAGCATCGGTCAGGAAATGATTCTCATCAATCCAGTCCGACCTTGCCCGAGCGGAGCTTCTTGACGACGCCGCGCTTGGTCTTGGACTCCAGCCGGCGTTTCTTGGCGGCCTTGCTCGGCTTGGTCTTGACCCGGTAGGCCTGCCGCACGGCCGCCTTCTGTAACAGCTCCACAAGCCGCTCAAGCGCGTCAGCCCGGTTCTGTTCCTGGGTGCGGTAGCGCATCGCCTGGATGACGATGACGCCGTCCTTGGTCAGCCGGCTGCCGGCCAGCTTTTCCGCCTTGGCCTTCACGTAGTCGGGCAGCGACGGCGAGTGCCTTATGTCGAAGCGCATCTGCACCGCGCTCGACACCTTGTTGACGTTCTGCCCGCCCGGTCCCGCCGCGCGCACGAAGGTCTCCTCGATCTCGTCGGGATCGATCGCGATCTGATTGGTGATGTCGATCATCGCGTCCGCTCCCTCCGCGTGTCCGCGCTCTTGTACCGCCGCTTTCCCTGCGCGATGCTGAGACAAGGCCCGCGCAAGAAGCGGCCATTGCATACCTCAAAGGGAGCCCGCGCGCCATGTCCGTCCATCCGTCCGAACCGCAATCCGATGCCGAGCCGATCGAGCAAGACGCCGGCGTCGATCTGACGCCCATCGGCGAGCGCGAGCGCTACGACGCGCTGATGCAGGTCATCCGCAACCGGGTGACAAGCCGCGCGTTCGATCCCGCCTGCACCGTACCGGACGAGCATTTCGAAATGATCCTTGATGCGGCCCGCCACGCGCCCTCGGGCGCCAATGCGCAGCCGTGGCAGTTCATCGTTGTCCGGGAGCAGGCGGTGAAGGACCAGATCGCTGCCTATTTCGTCGACGAGCAGCGGGCGCGGGCCAAACTCAAGATGAAGTTCCCCACGCCCGACTATCGCGGCCTGGCGGGTGCGCCGGGTTTCATCGTCGTGGTCTCGGATTTCCGCTGGGTGCAGGCGTTCCCGGTGCTCAAGGACGACGAGTCCGATCTCAACCGCATGTACAAGGAAAACGCCGAGCGCATCCTGCTGCAATCGGTGGCCGCCGCCACCATGTCGGCGCATCTGGCCGCCGCCGCGCTTGGTTACAACGTCTGGTGGGTCACCGCGATCGGCCAGGAGAACGCGCAGAAGGAAATGAAGCCGTTGCTCGGCATTCCCGAGGAGCTCTCGGTCCTCGACATACTCGCCTTCGGCCCGCCCGCCAAGCCGCCTTACAAGCGCTGGAAGAAGCAGCTCGGCGAGATCGTCAGTTGGGACCGGTTCAATCCCGAACACTTTATGTCCGACGCCGAGCTCGAGGACTGGATCAGGACCAAGCGCCACAAGGTGATGTTCCGCGACGCCAGCAAGGTGGATTGAGAGAGGTCGCCGCTCACTGCATCAGTGTCAGGCCGAGGAAAAGCCCGGCCGACAGTAGCGCCGCCGCCGGAACGGTGATGATCCACGCGGCGATGATGGTGGTGAAATGCGCGCGCCGCACCAGTTTGCGCCGCGAGATTTCTTCCGGCGCCTGGTAGTCGGAGTCGAGCGCGGTATCGGAATCGTTGCGCTTGGCGCGCAGGTAGTCGGCCCGGCGCTTGCTCTTGGCGGTGTAGTACTCGCGGAAGAAGCCGACGCCGAAGACCGCGCCCACGGCGATATGCGTCGAGGACACCGGCAGGCCGAAGGCCGAGGCGACGATCACGGTGATGGCGGCCGATAGCGCCACGCAATAGGCGCGCATCGGGTTCATCTTGGTGATCTGCTCGCCGACCATGCGGATCAGGCGTGGGCCGTAGAGAAACAGCCCGAGGCTGATGCCCGCGGCGCCGATCATCATCACCCAGACGGGAATCCCGACTTTGGCGACGATGTCGCCGGATTGCACCGCGTGCAGGATGGCGGCCAGGGGGCCTACGGCGTTGGCCACGTCGTTGGCGCCATGGGCGAAGGAGAGCAGGGCGGCGGAACATATCAAGGGAAGGTGGAAGAGCCTGCGCAGCGACTGGTTGCGGTTCTCCATCCCCTCGGACTGCCGGTGCACCCAGGGTTTCGCGATCGCCCAGCACAGTGCGAACGTGGCGACGCCAATGACGGCGATGGCCGTGGCGTCGGCCTTCCAGACCTTCTTCAGGCCCTTCATCGCCAGATAGCAGGAGAAGACGCCGGCCATGGTCGCCAGCAGCAGCGGCACCCACCGCCGCGCGGCGGCGATCTTGTCGTCGCGGTAGATGATGTTGGCCTTGATGAACGCCAGGAACAGCGCCGCGATGACACCACCGAGGACCGGTGAGATCACCCAGCTCGCGGCGATCATGCTCATCGTCGTCCAGTTGACGGCGCCGAAGCCCACGGCCGCAATGCCGGCGCCCATGACGCCGCCGACCACGGAATGGGTGGTGGAGACGGGCGCGCCGATCCAGGTGGCGAGATTGACCCACAGCGCGGAGGACAGAAGCGCCGCCATCATCGCCCAGATGAACGTCTGGCTGTCGGGCACCAGCGAGGGATCGATGATGCCCTTGGAGATGGTCGAGACCACGTCGCCGCCGGCCAGCAGCGCACCGGCGCTTTCGAACACGGCGGCGATGATCAGCGCGCCGGTCATGGTCAGGGCGCGCGAGCCGACCGCGGGACCGACGTTGTTGGCCACGTCGTTGGCGCCGATGTTCAGCGCCATGTAGCCGCCCAGCATGGCCGCGATGACGATGAACACGGCGCTGGTCTGCACGCCGGTCTGGCTGGCGGCGAAGGCGGCGGTGAGCGACAGGAACAGCAGCGCCAGACCGGGAGCGACGAGGCGCTGGGAGATCCTGCGCGCCGCGTATTCGACATGGACGATCTTGTCGAGATCCTTGTCCAGGGACGTCTTCTTGGAGTGCGCCTGAGGCAGCACGTCGGCGTCGGTCTTCAGCGTCATCAAGAGCCTCTTGCTTCTGGCCGGTCCAGTCCGCTCTGCGGCGGGTTTTCCCTGTGCGGTCCTTGGCTCCCCTGGGCGCATGCCCTGGAAATCCCTCCGCCTGCGACCGCGACCTGAACTCTCCAGGGCGGCCGGATCTGCGCACCGTCATAGAAGTGTGACGCGCTGATGACAAACCGTTCGTCGCCAAGCGGCAAAAAACGCGCGGAAAACCGGGAATTAGCCCGCAGAATTACGCATTGAGGGACGTGGGCGGGGAAAGGAGAGGCTCAGGCCGCTGGTTTGAAACCCGTGAGAATCGCCGCCAATTCGTCTTCCGACACCCGTTCGGCCGCCTCGGCCGGGGTCATCCAGCGACGCTCGCGTTCATGCTTCTCCGGCCACTTGTTCAGTTCGGTCAGAACCTTCAGCGGGAACACGCTGACGTGGCAGATGACATCGGGCTTCTTGTCCATCCGTTTGGTGTAGCGAAAGATGCCGATCGGGTCCTTGCCGATCTTGCCGCGCACGCCCGCTTCCTCATGGGCCTCGAGCAAGGCAAGCTTGTGTGGCGACATGCGCTTCTTCGGCCAGCCCTTGGGGATGACCCAGCGGCCGGTGTCGCGGCTGGTCACCAGCAGAATTTCCATGTCCCCGTTTTCGCGCAGGCGATAGGGCAGCGCCGCGTACTGGCGGGCATGCTTGAGCGACGAGCGCTGCGGCCGCATTGTTCCGGGTCTCAGCACGGCGGAGACGACTTTCAAGATTTCTGATCGTGTGTCGGTCAACGAAGTGCCTCGGATTGGCGCATTGGGCGAGGAACCGGATGCGAAAGGCGCATCGGGACGAGAAAATATCGGCCGCGACGACACGGCACGGCGCGTTCAGTGTGGCGGGCTGAACGACTCCAGGATCGTGGAGAGTTCAGCCTCTTCAACCATGCCGGCCGCCTGTGTCAGACTGATCCATGACCGTTGCCGCTCATCCATTTCCGGCCACTGGGCCAATACCATCTTTACATGCATGGGAAAGACCGCGACCCGGCATTGCACATCCGGGCGTCTTTCCATGCGTTTGACATAGTGGAAGTGGCCGATCGCCCGCTTGGCGATGGTGCCCTTCACGCCGGCTTCCTCGAAGGCTTCGAGCATCGCCAGCTTGTGCGGTGCCATGCGTTTCTTGGGCCAACCCTTCGGCAGGATCCAGCGTCCCGTGCCGCGGCTGGTCAGCAGCAGAACCTCGACAGTATCCTCAGCGACCCGGAATGGCAGCGCTGCATATTGTCTCTTCTGTTTCATACCGCTTGTGGTGTCGCCGGTTGTTGGTCCGGACCAATGGTTCCCCATCAAAGGCAGAGGGCCGCTGTGCGCCGCCGTTATGAAATACCGCAGCAGCGGGCGCATAGCTGACGCATCGTCACATACCGAAACTTCCAGCGCTTATCAATGCGCGTTGCCCTGTATCAGCCGCGATTCCTTGTTGCCGATCAAGGGTCAAAGGTCTGCCGGAGCGCGCCAGCCGCGGAATGTCCTAGAGCGTGATGCGGTAGCGGGCGAATCCGCGCGCGCCGTCGCCCGCCGGCTCGATCGCCACGCCCTTCACGTCGTCCATGAACGCCCGCGCCCCTGGCCCTGTTTCAAACAGCACGGTGGTGCCGGGCACCGGCGCGAAGGACCAGTTGGCGTCGGCTTCGGGATTGATGGTTCCACGGTCGACGATATAGCGCACGACCACGTCGCGGTTGGTGTCGGGGCCGACGAAGACCACGACATCGTCCTCGATGCCGGGAAAATGGCCGCCGCCGCCGGCGCGATAATTGTTGGTGGCGACGATGAAGGTCGCCCGCATGTCGATGGGCGCGCCATTGTGGCTGAGATTGACGATGCGATTGGCCTTGGGATCGGCCAGGCTGCCGTCGGCGCCGTATTTCGCCGGCTGCGTCAGGTCGATCTCGTAGGTCACACCATCGATGACATCGAAATTGTAGCTGGGGAAGTCCGCGTCGATGAGCATCTGGTCCGTCTTGCCCGGCGCGATCCGGTTGAAGATGCCGGCCGACATCTCCAGCCACTCTTTCACCATCGCGCCGGAGATCGCCACCGCGCGCACGGTGTTGGGGTAGAGGTAGAGATCGGCGACGTTCTTGATGGCGATGGGGCCCGGGGCGACGTCGGTGTAATAGTCCGGCCCGCCGCGTCCGCCGGCCTTGAAGGGGGCCGCGGCGGAGAGCACCGGCAGGCCCTCCCACTCGGTGCCCTTCATCATCTCGGTGATGTACCAGATCTGCGCGCGGGCAACGATCTGTACGGACGGGTCATCGGCCACCAGCGCGAAATAGGAATGCAGCGGCGCGGAAGTTCGGCCCACGGGCCGGCGCACATAGGCGAGCGTCGCCTCGTGATCGGCGCGCACGGCGTCGAGCACATCCTGCTCGCTGGTCACAAGCGGCTCGGCCTTGCGGCCGTCACGATGATAAATGCCGCGCGCTTCCGTGGTGAAGCTGGCAACCTTCCAGCGGCCGCCGTCCTGCTCGAGCATCAGATCGATAAGCCCGAGGTTGGAACCCCAGAAGCCGCCCATGGCGGCGGGTTTTCCGAACAGCGTTCCCGCCTGCGCGTCGACGCCGGGCAGATCGGCGAAATCCGGCCCCGGAAACACCAGGTGCTGGTGGCCGGTCATGATCGCGTCGATGCCGTCGATCGCCGCAAGATGAAGCGCCGCGTTTTCCATGCCTTCGGAATAGGCGGTGGCGTCGATGCCCGAGTGCGACAGCGCGATGATGATGTCGGCGCCGGCTTCCTTCATTTCCGGGACCCAGGCCTTGGCGGCCTGCACGATGTCGCGGGTCATCGCCCTGCCTTCCAGGTGGCGGCGGTCCCAGTTCATGATCTGCGGCGGCACGAAGCCGATGAAGCCGATCTTCACGAGATGAGCATTGCCGGCCCCGTCCGTGATCTGCCGGTCGATGAGCACGTAGGGCTTGAGAAACAGCTCGTCGTTGCGCGCCGAGGCTGACAGGGTGCCCTTGGAGAGATTGGCGCAGACGAACGGAAAATTCGCGCCGTCCAGCACCTTCAGCATGAAATCGAGCCCGTAGTTGAACTCGTGATTGCCGAGCGTCGAACAGTCAAAGCCCAAGACATTCATGCCCTTGATGACGGGGTGAATCTCGCCGTGCTTCATGCCGCGCTCATAGGCGATGTAGTCGCCCATCGGGTTGCCCTGGAGGAAATCGCCGTTGTCGACCAGCACGGAATTGGTGGCCTCGGCGCGGATCTGACGGATGTGCGCGGCGGTGCGGGCCAGGCCCGCAGTGTCGATCGGCTTGTCGGAATAATAGTCGTACGGAAAGACGTGAACGTGCAGGTCCGTCGTTTCCATGATGCGCAGATGCGCCGTGTTTTCGCGCGCCCGGGCCGAAAAGGGATGCATCAAGACACAGGCTCCGGTGGCGGCGGCTCCCGTCAGCAGGGCGCGGCGGGAGAACGAGATTCGTGGGTCCGGAGAAAGGATAGGCGATTCTTGCATGCAACCACTCCTCATCGGTGATTTTCAGTCCGGCGTCGACGGCGCGCGGCGCGCAGTTGTCCACGCCAGACAGCCGGCGGGCCGAGAGACCGCACTCCAAACTGTGCAGCCCGGTTATGACGCAGGTGTGGCGGCGCGAAGCGGAAATCGGGTTTTTGAAAAAGCAGATAGCAACGGCGGGGCCGGGATCGGGAGGCCGCCGCGATGCCGGCCGCCTCCCGTAGTTCGCATTCACATCAGACGGAGATATCGAGCTTGTTCCCGGTCCCCGGACCTGTGGGCGCGGAGCCCTCCGACGGAGCGGCTTGCGTCTCGGTTGTCTCGGTGGGTGGCGGCGCCTGCTTCGGCGTCTGCTGGGCGGTGGAGATTGAGGCCGAGGCCGACGATGCGAGTGAACTGGTCGCGCTTCCGATGTCCATGAGCTTTCCTTTGCTTTCCAAGCGATCCCCCGCACGGAAAATCGGACGCCGGTGCTTTCGCGCTCCTTAAGGCGCTGGTCACACTGATGCACGTTTGAGTGAGATCGCGTGATCGCCGGCGCGCTAATACGGCTTTCAAATTTCGCTGTATTCGACACGAATTCGCGATGGATTTGAGAAGATTTCGAGACGGATTTGAGATGCAGTTGAAGCGCCCGGAACCGTCTTCCAACGCATGCCGGAACGGATGCGGACGGCATGAGAGCGGGTCTTGTCCCCGCACTTCCGTCATCGCGTATCGTGCCGTTCAGATTGTGGCGCGTTTTAGAGTTGGTTCAGACCCGGAACGTCGATGCCGAAGGTCAGCGCCAGCAGGACGAAGTTCAGCGCCGGCCGGGAGCGTCGACGGCGACGGCGCGGTGCTGGGTCAGCCCGGAATGCAGGAACACCGCGTGCGGCATGACGGTCGCGCCGATGACGCCGAAGGCATGGAGCAACACGTCAGCGCCGAGACGCTGGAGGCGATGCGCCGGTTCTCTGTTACCAAGGGGCGCTGAAGGAATGCACCCGGCCGTCGGTGATCGGGAACCTGCGGCCGGGACGGCTCACAGCAGCAGCGCGTCGGCACGGGCGCGACGGTGCTCGGCATCCTGAGCCAATTGTCCGAAGATGTCGGTGAGATCCGCGCCGTCGATGGCGAGCGGGTCCTTGACGCGCGCGTCCCAGCGCGGGCTCTGGCCGGGCCCGCGCTGTTGGTATATGGGAGAAATACGGGGCCGGCCTGGAAAGAACCGGTTTGTCAGCGTGCGGCGGCGCAGCGGCGTGACGTCGCTGTGGCGGTGGTCACGCTCCACGCTGTGGAAAATCGTGTCGACCGCGTCCGCGAGACCTTCAAGAGTCTGGAAGTAGTATCCGTCCGCCATCAGAAGCGCACCGGAGACGTCATTCAGTGCGTTGCGCTGACGGGCGCTGGCGAGGATGCGTTTGAGGCGCAGTCGTCGGAGGAGCACGGATCGCCGATCGCGACGGCGCGGCTCCTGAAGCACAATTGGATGGCGGGCATGACGAACTCCGGAAGAATCCCGCGTCCCGGTGGCGCCGGTCCGCATGGTGTCGCGCAGGGTGATCGCACCGCGGGCGTCCGAAATACATCGTGAAAAACCGAGGGACAGCTCCGGCGGAGTGATTGAGAGTTTAGGCGGGTTTTTCGAAAAGCGCAGGATCGTACTGTTTCGTAGGAGGGACTGCGTGCAGCCGCCTCTGGCAGCCCGCTTGCCGCCTTCCCATGTTCTGCCTGAACACAAACACCATGCGCGCGGCGCTCCGTCGCCGGATGGGACATTGACCGCGCGCAATCCGCGGTTAGTTTACGCGGCACCGAACTGGCATGCCAGCGCGAGCGGGCGTGCAGGACAACAGGCTCGGGCAACAGGCCGGGCGAAAGCCGGACGGCTGCGCGAGCCGGTGACAGGATGAAACGGGAGAAACGATGGCCGATGTGACCAAGGAACAGGTGCTTGACGCCCTGCGCAGGGTGAAGGGGCCGGATCTGGAAGGCGACCTGGTGTCGCTGGGGCTGGTGTCGGACGTGTTCGTCTCCGACGGACGGGTGGTGTTCTCCATCACCGTGCCGGCCGAACGCGCGCAGGAGCTTGAGCCTTTGCGTCAGGCCGCGGAAAAGGTGGTCGCGGACCTTCCGGGCGCCGGCAAGGTCATGGTTGCCCTGACGGCGGAAAAGAAGGCCGGGCAGGGCGCCGCGTCCCAGCCGTCCGGACAGGCGCGCCCCGCGCCGTCGAAGGCGCAGATGGGCGCCGTACCGCCGCCGATGGCCGCGCGCGGACACAGTCACGCTCAGGAACAGCCCGCCGACAAGCCCGGCGTGCCGGGCATCGGAGCGATCATCGCGGTCGCTTCGGGCAAGGGCGGTGTCGGCAAGTCGACGTCGGCCGTCAACCTGGCGCTGGCGCTGCAGGCCAACGGACTGAAGGTCGGCGTGCTGGACGCCGATATCTACGGTCCCTCGATGCCGCGGCTGCTGCACATCACCGGCCGTCCCGAGCCGGTGTCGGGCCGCATTCTCAAGCCGCTGGAGGGTTACGGCCTCAAGGTCATGTCCATGGGCTTCCTGGTGGATGAGGAAACGCCGATGATCTGGCGCGGACCGATGGTCATGTCGGCGCTCACCCAGATGCTGCGCGAGGTCGCCTGGGGCGAACTCGACGTGCTCGTCGTCGACATGCCGCCGGGCACGGGCGACGCCCAGCTGACCATGGCGCAGCAGGTGCCGCTGGCCGGCGCGGTGATCGTCTCGACGCCGCAGGACCTGGCGCTGATTGACGCGCGCAAGGGGCTGAACATGTTCCGCAAGGTCGATGTGCCGGTGCTCGGCATCATCGAGAACATGAGCTACTTCCTGTGCCCCTCCTGCGGCGAGCGTTCGGACATTTTTGGCCACGGCGGCGCGCGCAACGAGGCGGAGAAGCTCGGCGTGCCGTTCCTGGGCGAGGTGCCGCTGCACATGGACATCCGGTCGAAGTCGGACGCCGGCACGCCGGTGGTCGTCTCCGATCCCGATGGACCGCACGCCAAACTCTACCGCGAGATCGCCACCAAGGTCTGGGCGGAGGTTGAACGCAACCGCGAGGAGACGGCCCACGCCGCCCCTGCGATCGTCTACGAATAGGCACGACGGGGGCATCGCACGCGGTGCCCTTTCGCGCTGCACCCGACTCGATTTCCGGCGTGGCGCGCTGCCGCCGCGGATGAACGCGCGCCGAAATCGTTCCGATCACCTATTTGTGTCCAAGCGCCGATCCCCCATTCCCGCTATTCCATGCGCGGCAGCGTCATTGCCGGCGATGCGCCATGCAATTTTGTGCGAAAAACGATGTTTTGCGCATCCAAAGTTGAATTAGATCAAAATTCACGCCAGATCGCATAGCATGACCTGTTTTCGCGGTAATCGACCGGCGTTCGGCTATCGAACAAGTGGATGGCGCTGTACAGAATCGCAATTTTCTGGCGTCCATCAGTAATAATAAAACTGGAGTATTATATTCAACTTATTGCATTGTACGCATTCCGACAAAACTACTTTGACGATGGGTCAGGCTGCTGCAGCGCGAAAACAAAAACAATTGCACGGTGTTGAAATACGTGCGTAAATCTCCGCAATAAGACCAATGGAGCGAAGATGGCCGAACCTGCATCTGATCGCCGAGCAACCGAAGAAGATGTGACCCGGGCCCAGATTTACGGGCTTTTAGCGGGTCTGCTCGCGGCGCCGGCGGATGCGTCCACCCTCAAGAGCCTTGCGCAATTGCCCGGTGACGAATCGCAGCTGGGCCAGGCTCTGGGCGCCTTGTCGCGCGTGGCCGCCGGTGCGCGCGATACGGACGTGGCGCGCGAGTACCATGATCTGTTCATCGGAGTGGGGCGCGGCGAGCTGCTGCCCTACGCGTCCTACTATCTGACGGGATTTCTCAACGAGAAGCCGCTCGCCAAGTTGCGCGGCCGCATGGCCGAGCTCGGCATCGAGCGCGACCCGTCGGTCAAGGAGCCCGAGGATCATGTCGCCGCCGTCATGGACATGATGGCGGGCTGATCACCGGAGGCTTCGGGCCCATCCTGGATCTGTCGGGACAGAAGGCCTTCTTCAAGGCGCATGTCATTGCCTGGGCTCCTCATTTCTTCCGCGATCTGGAAGCGGCCGGCGGCAGCCGGTTCTACGCGCCTGTCGGCGCGTTGGGCCGGGTATTTCTGGAGATAGAAGCCGCAGCGTTCGACATGGTCGAATGATCGCGGCCGACTGGCCGGCGCCGGACCCTTCAGAAGGTGTCCCGGATGGCCGGTTTCGATGGGAGGCCGCTCGGTTTCCCGAAACGAGAGGGAATGCTGGATCCAGCGTTCCGCAGCAGGAGGATAGAGGATGTCTGACACAGCGAACGATCACAAGACGGATCGTCGCGGCTTCCTCAAGCTTGCCGGACTCGGCACGGTCGCCGGTGGTGCGGCCGTGGTGACGGGCGGCGGTGTGGAGGCGGCGGAAGCCGTCGAAACGAAGTCGGGCGGTTACCGGCTCACGGACCACGTGAAGCGGGTCTACGAGACGTCGCGCTTCTGATCCGAGCGGGTGCCGCGGGCGGTGCGAGCCGCCGCGGGCCCAGGACAAAGCGCGTGACCGGCATCCCGGCGGACATTGTGTCCGCGCCGGCTGAACCGGGGAATTCAGGGGCACTGTCGTCGTCCGCGAAGGAAATCTCCTTGGAAGGATTTCCGGATCGCGGCTCAAGAGGCGACGGGCAATAAAATGGGAGAGAGCGAATGCTCAGGAAGAAGACGAACGGGGTTGCGCGAGGCCCCGCTTGTCGTCTGCCCTTCAAGAGCTGACGAACGGCGCCATCGACAGGCGCGCATTTCTCCGTCGTTCAGGCCTGACCGTTGGCGGTATCGCCGCGGTGAGCCTGTCCAGCGGGATGGTGCGCAAGGCGGAGGCCGCGGGGCCTGCGACCGGCAAGGTCGATGTGATCAAATCCGTGTGCACCCACTGTTCCGTGGGCTGTACGGTTCTGGCGGAAGTCCAGGACGGTGTGTGGGTCGGCCAGGAGCCGGGCTTCGACAGCCCGTTCAACCTGGGTTCGCACTGCGCCAAGGGCGCATCGGTGCGCGAACACGCCCACGGCGAACGGAGGCTGAAGTATCCGACCAAGCTGGTCGGCGGCAAATGGGAACGCGTGTCCTGGGATCAGGCGATCAACGAGATCGGCGACACGATGATGTCGATCCGCGACACCGCCGGACCGGACTCGGTCTATTGGCTCGGTTCCGCCAAGCATTCCAATGAGCAGGCCTATCTGTTCCGCAAGTTCGCCGCCTTCTGGGGCACGAACAACGTGGACCACCAGGCCCGTATCTGTCACTCGACGACCGTCGCAGGTGTTGCCAACACCTGGGGTTACGGCGCGATGACGAACTCCTACAACGACATCCACAATTCGCGTGCGATCCTGATCATCGGCGGCAATCCCGCCGAGGCGCATCCGGTTTCCCTTCTGCACGTCCTCAAGGCGAAGGAAGAGAACAACGCGCCGCTGATCGTCTGCGACCCGCGCTTCACGCGCACGGCCGCCCACGCCAGCGAATATGTGCGCTTCCGCCCGGGCTCCGACGTTGCCCTGGTCTGGGGCATCATGTGGCACATCTTCGAGAACGGCTGGGAAGACAAGGAATTCATCCGCCAGCGCGTCTGGGGCATGGATGAGATCCGCGCCGAGGTCGCCAAATGGACTCCGGAAGAGACCGAACGGGTCACCGGCGTTCCCGGCTCGCAGATGCGCCGCGTCGCCAAGACGCTGGCCAACAACCGTCCCGGCACCCTGATCTGGTGCATGGGCGGCACCCAGCACACCAACGGCAACAACAACACGCGCGCCTATTGCGCGCTGCAGTTGGCGCTTGGCAACATGGGCAAACCCGGCGGCGGCACCAACATCTTCCGCGGCCATGACAACGTCCAGGGCGCCACCGATCTGGGTGTGCTTGCGGACACGCTTCCCGGTTACTACGGCCTGGCCGAGGGCTCCTGGAAGCATTGGTCGCGCGTCTGGGATGTGGACTTCGAGTCCATGAAGGCACGCTTTGCCGTCGTCAAGGACACGGACGGCAAGGACAAGTCGATGATCACCGCGACCGGTATTCCGGTGTCGCGCTGGATCGACGGCGTGCTGGAAGACAAGGACAAGATCGACCAGCCGGACAACGTCAAGGCGATGGTGTTCTGGGGCCATGCCCGAACTCCCAGACCCGACTGCCGGATATGAAGGAGGCGATGGAGAAGCTGGAGCTTCTCGTGGTCGTCGATCCCTATCCGACCGTCTCGGCGATCCTCTCCGACCGCACCGACGGCGTCTACCTGCTGCCGGCGGCGACGCAGTTCGAGACCTACGGCTCGGTCACCGCGTCCAACCGTTCGCTGCAGTGGCGCGACAAGATCGTCGAGCCGCTGTTCGAGAGCAAGCCTGATCACACGATCATGCATATGTTCGCGGAGAAATTCGGCTTCGCTGACGAGATGT
The DNA here is from genome assembly GCF_003432385.1 of Breoghania sp. L-A4. Taxonomy (NCBI): domain Bacteria; kingdom Pseudomonadati; phylum Pseudomonadota; class Alphaproteobacteria; order Hyphomicrobiales; family Stappiaceae; genus Breoghania; species Breoghania sp. L-A4. The sequence continues at coordinate 1,889,774 of NZ_CP031841.1, forward strand.
TCAAGCACATCGAGGTCAACGACGGCGAGCCGCTGGTCGAGGACATCACCCGCGAATTCAACCGCGGCATGTGGACCATCGGCTATACGGGCCAGTCGCCCGAGCGGATGAAGCTGCAGATGGCCAACCAGCACACCTTCGACCGGACCACGCTGTTGGCCAATGGCGGGCCGTGCGACGGCGAGTATTACGGTTTGCCGTGGCCGAGCTGGGGCACGCCGGAGATGAAGCATCCCGGCACGCCGATCCTCTACGATCCGTCCAAATCGGTTGCTGAAGGTGGCCTTACCTTCCGCGCCCGGTTCGGTGTCGAGCGCAATGGCGACAATCTGCTCGCCGAAGGCTCGTGGTCTGCCGGTTCGGAAATCGAGGATGGCTATCCCGAGTTCACCATGGCCATGCTGCAGGAGCTTGGTTGGGACAAGGATCTGACCGCCTACGAGCGGCGCACGATCGAATGGGTCTCGGGCCTGATCGACAAGCGGCCGAGCGCCGAGGAAGTCGGCGAGACCTCCCAGACCGGCGACATTCCGTCGGACTACACTGCCAAGGTCGGCGGCGTGAACTGGAAGACCGACCTGTCGGGCGGTATCCAGCGGGTGGCGATCAAGCATGGCTGCGCACCATTCGGCAACGCCAAGGCGCGCACCGTGGTGTGGACCTTCCCGGATCCGGTGCCGTTGCATCGCGAGCCGCTCTACACCAACCGGCGGGACCTGCTCGACAAATACGCCACCTACGAGGACAAGCAGGCCTGGCGTCTGCCCACCGCCTACAAGTCGATCCAGGAAATCGACTATTCCAAGGACTTCCCGATGATTCTGACGTCGGGCCGTCTGGTGGAATACGAGGGCGGCGGCGACGAGACCCGCTCCAATCCGTGGCTGGCCGAGCTGCAGCAGGACATGTTCTGCGAGATCAATCCGGGCGATGCCAACGATCTGGGCATTCGCGACGGCGAGATGATCTGGCTGCACGGTCCCGAGGGCGGCAAGGTCAAGGTCATGGCCATGACGACCGAACGGGTCGGCAGGGGCGTCGCCTTCATGCCGTTCCACTTCGGCGGTCATTTCCAGGGCGAGGACCGGCGGTCCAAATACCCCGCGGGCGCTGACCCGTATGTCCTGGGTGAGTCGTCCAATACGGCTCAGACCTACGGCTACGATTCAGTCACCCAGATGCAGGAAACCAAAGCCACGCTCTGTCGTATCGAGCGGGCCTGAGGGAGGAAAAACGCATGGCACGGATGAAATTCCTGTGTGACGCGGAGCGCTGCATCGAGTGCAATGCCTGTGTCACCGCCTGCAAGAACGAACATGAGGTGCCCTGGGGCATCAACCGCCGGCGCGTCGTCACCATCCAGGACGGCAAGCCGGGTGAACGGTCGATCTCGGTCGCCTGCATGCATTGCTCGGACGCGCCCTGCATGGCGGTGTGCCCGGTGGATTGCTTCTACCAGTCGGACGAAGGCGTGGTGCTGCACTCCAAGGACCTGTGCATCGGCTGCGGCTACTGCTTCTACGCGTGCCCCTTCGGCGCGCCGCAGTATCCGCAGGCGGGCAACTTCGGCTCGCGCGGCAAGATGGACAAGTGCACCTTCTGCGCCGGCGGCCCGGAGGCCGACAATTCGTCCGCCGAGTTCCAGAAGTACGGACGCAACCGGCTGGCCGAGGGCAAGCTTCCGCTATGCGCGGAAATGTGCTCGACCAAGGCCCTGCTTGCGGGCGACGGCGACGTCGTCTCCGCGATCTACCGCGAGCGCGTTGTCGCCCGCGGCTTCGGATCCGGCGCCTGGGGCTGGGGCACCGCCTACGAGCAGAAGGCCGGCGCGTTCTAAAAGCGGAACACGCCTGCTCACGACACCGCGCGAGGCGGCCCCAGCGGATTTCGGGGCCGCCTCGCCGACGACTGTGGCTGAACGAACGGACCGCGCGGCGCGACGTGCGCAGGCCGGTGCGGCAAGGTCCGGCGCGGGCTGCGGTTCTTGCGATTTCGCGCGGCGGCGGTATGCTTCCCTAACGGTATGAGCTACCCGGCGGGCAGGCGTTTCGACGCCAGCCTCAGGGACGCGAGTGTCCGGCGCTTCACAGGACCGGCGCACGTGAGCGCGCGGCGCATCGGGGATGCGTGAACCGGACGTGGTTCACGGCCGCACAAAAGTCACCAGACCAGACAAGGACGTGAACGATCAGATGGGTGTTGGACGGAGTGTGATGGCCGGTTTCCTGGTGGCGGTGTTCGCCCTGGGACTGGCGGGCTGCAGGGAGTCCGAACAGGACCGGCCCTTGACCTATGAGCCCGGTGTCTACGGCGGCAAGCCCGACACGGCGCTGACGGACGAACAACGGCGCGAGCTTCAGCATCGCGGCCTGAACCAGAAATTCTGAGCCTGTTGCCGCGGCGCGGACGCCATCGCGTCCTCACGAGCCGCAGGCATGACGGGACGAGAGGCCGGTTTCAGGCCCTTAGGAGAGATCTCATGGATCGGACCATTTCCATTTCGGCGGCGTTGAAACGGGCGTTGCGTCCGGGCGCGACACTTTTGATCCTATCCGTGCTGGCTCTCGCGGCGCTGCCGGCGGGCGCCGAGCGGGCGTTCGCGCAGCCTGCCAGTGTTCCGCAGGCGCTGCAGCAGAGCCCCGAGCAGGGGCAGGTGCCCGGCGACACGCTCGGCACCGCCTCGGATGCGGAACTGTGGCGCGCGGTGCGCGGCGGCCTGCAGGGCACGGTGTCGATTCCCGACAAGAAGGCCGGCCAACTGATCCAGTCGGAGGGCGACAACTGGCGTGCGTTCCGCAACGGGCCGCTGGCCAACTACGGAGCCTGGGCGCTTCTCGGCATCGTCGTGCTGTTGGCACTGTTCTTCGCGCTGCGCGGCCGCATCCGCATCGAGCACGGAAAATCAGGCGTCACGATCACCCGCTTCGCGACGATCGAACGCATGGGCCACTGGCTGCTCGCGGTATCATTTCTCATTCTCGCCGTCACCGGGCTGAACGTGCTTTACGGCCGCTACGTGCTGTTGCCGGTGATCGGAGACAGCGCGTTCTCGGCCATTACGCTGTGGGGCAAATATCTGCACAACTATCTCGCCTTCGCCTTCATCGCGGGGCTGGTGATGGTCCTCGTCATGTGGGTGCGGCACAACATCCCCAACCGGCTCGACCTGATCTGGCTGATGAAGGGCGGCGGGCTGTTCTCCAAGAACGTTCACCCCGACGCGCACAAGTTCAACGCGGGTCAGAAGATCATCTTCTGGTCGGTGATCCTGGGCGGCGCATCGGTTGCGGTCTCGGGCTGGGCGCTGCTGTTTCCCTTCACCACGAGCCTGTTTTCCGACACCTTCGCGCTGATCAACACGGTGGCCGGAACCGAGCTGCCGACGCCGCTGGCCGCCATTCAGGAGCAGCAGCTTGCAGCCTTGTGGCACTCCATCGTGGCGCTGGCGCTGATCTGCATTGTCATCGCGCATATCTATATCGGCACCGTCGGCATGGAAGGCGCGTTCGACGCCATGGGGTCCGGCGAGGTCGATCTCAACTGGGCCCGCGAACACCACAATCTGTGGGTCGAGGATGTGACCGAACGCGAGGCAAACACCGGCGCCGCGCAGCCGGCCGAGTAGCGGGACGCGAGAACCGCGGCGCGCGCTTTCACGGCGCGCGCCTCGCGGATTGTTTCATCCCGGGGGCGCCCGTTTCGGGAACGTGTCGGGTATGTCATGGCGCTGATCGACAAGCATGCTGGAATCCTTCGCAACACACTGAGCGCGCTTCGCATCGTCCTTGCCGGGACAGCGGCGGGCCTTTGCGTGTTGCTGCCTCACACCGCCGGCGCCTGGCCGGACAAGCTCGCGGGCCATGGCGGTCCGGTGAAGTCCATCACCCTGTCGGCCGACGGCGGCCGCGCGCTGTCGGGTTCCTTCGACTACGCCATCATCCTGTGGCGGATCGAGGGGGACGAGGCGGTCATCGAGAAGCGGCTCATCGGCCATGACGCGGCGGTGAACGACGCGGCCTTCGCCGGCGACAACCGCGCGGTTTCCGTGTCCGACGACGGCTCCTTCGCCATCTGGGACCTGGCGCGCGGTGAAATCGCGAAGCGTTTCGAAGGCACGGGCGACAAGGTCCTCGATGTGGCGGTCTCGCCGGACGGACGTTATGCGGCGACGGCGTCCTGGGACCGCAAGGCGCGGCTCTATGATCTGGACGCGGCGCGCGAGATCGCCGTGCTGCAGGGCCACCGGGGTAACGTCAACACCGTGGGGTTCTCGCCTGATGGGCGGAATCTCTTCACCGGGTCGTATGATGGCACGATCCGCATGTGGGACGCGCCTTCGGGCCGCTTCGTGCGGCAGATCTACAGTCACGGCTGGGGCGTCAACGTGCTCAGGCCGCTGCCGGACAATGCGCATCTCGTGTTCGGCGGCATTGACGGCGCGCTCGGGTGATCGACGTGACAAGCGGCGAGCTCGCCAAGGTGCTGCCCAAACACGAGCGCCCGGTGCTGTCTCTGGCCTTGTCGGATGACGGCAAGATGGCGGCGAGCGGCGGCGGCGACGGCAAGATCCAGGTGTTCTCGACCGTCGACTGGGCGCTGGAGGAAAGCTTCGAGAACCCTTACGGCCCGGTCTGGGGACTGGCGATCACGCCCGACAGGCCCGATGCGCCGGACACGCGGGTGACGTTCTACGCCGGGCTCGACGATTTTGTCGCCACATGGCAGATCGCGCCGCGCAAGGCGTTCGAGCCGGTGGACGTCACCGTGCCGCGCCGGTTCCATCAGGGCGCGGGCGACGATCTGGGAGAACGGCAGTTCGCCCGCAAATGCAGCGTCTGCCACACCCTGACACCGGATGACGCCAACCGCGCCGGCCCGTCGCTCTACAAGGTGTTCGGCCGCAAAGCGGGCACGCTGCCGGGCTATCACTATTCGCCGGCGCTCGAGGACGCTACCATCGTCTGGAGCGAGGAAACCATCGCCCGGCTGTTCGATGAAGGGCCCGATGTGGTGACGCCCGGATCGAAGATGCCGATGCAGCGTATCCGCACCCGCGAGGAGCGTGACGCCCTGATCGCCTTTCTCAAGCGGGCGACCGAGACGGGTCGCGCGCTGAATTCCGAAAACCGTACAAACTGATACCAACTCTACTGGAAGCTTGGAGCACATACGCCATGAAGGCATTCGTTTTGGGTCTGGCTGCGATGGCGGTGATCGGCATTGGCGCCTGGGCCATTCTGTCCTTGGAGATGGATTTCTCCTCTTCCGCCGTCTACCAGTCCGACCATGGCTCGGTGCGCTTGTCGCCGGGGATGGGAGAGCGGCCCGGTGCCGACTGACAATCCCTCGAGATTGCGGGGAGCGGGAAAGCGCGTCTGGACCATCGCGGCGGCCCTCACGCTGTGCCTGTGCGCGCCGGCGGGCGCCTTTGACCAGTCCATGGTCTCGGCCGTCGCCAAGGCGCGGCAAAGCGTGGTCTCCGTTCTGCCCGACTGGCCGCAAGACGCCGGCCGGGTCGAGGAGCCGGAAGGCTCCGGCGTCGTGGTCGGCGATGGGCGCACCGTACTTACGGCCAATCATGTGATCGGATCGGCGCGGACGCTGCGCATCCGCCTGGAGAATGGCGATGTGATGCCGGCGGAACTCGCCTTTCGCGATGTGGAAACCGACGTCGCCATCCTGACAATCGCGAGCCCCTTGCCGCCGATCCTGCTTGCGCGGGACGGCGATCCGGAGCCGGCCGAACCCGTCTGCGCCATCGGCAACGCCTTCGGATTGGGGCTTTCGGTCAGCTGCGGGGTGGTCTCCGCCATCCATCGCGCCGGCGCCGGCTTCAATCCGATCGAGGATTTCGTGCAGACCGACGCCAGCGTCAATCCCGGCGCCTCCGGCGGCGCGCTGGTCGATGCGCAGGGCCATCTCGTCGGGTTGCTCTCGGCGATCTTCACCAAGGGCACGGATGCGGACATCGGCGTGAATTTCGCGGTCTCTGCGCCGTTGCTCGCCGCTCTGCTGCGCCAATACGACGAGCATGATGCGATCGCGCATCTGCGGCTCGGCGTGGTGCTGCAGAGCGAGCCGCAGCCAGGAACCTCGGGACCGGCCGGATTGCGGGTGCTCCGGGTTGAAGCCGGCTCCCGCGCGGAGCGGGCAGGGCTTGCCGTGGGCGATCTGGTCACCGCCGTCGGGCCGGTGCGGGTTGCCGCGATCGAGGGTCTGCGGGGGCTTCTTGCGCGGTCTGACGGGCAGGGCGCGCTGAGCCTTGTGCGCGACGGCGAGACGGTGCGCGTGCCCTTGGGCGGTCTTCTCGGGCCCCCACGGTGAGCGTGCCGCTTGCCGGGTGCGCGGTCGCAAACAGCGGGAATAAATGCCGCGGGGCGCGACGCGCCGTCCTGAATGCCGTATAAGACGAAAACGGTTCGGGAGCGCGCTCCCGGCGCCACAAGAACCATACCGGACGGGAGAAAACGATGAACGACGAAGCCTCCAACATGTCCATGCGCAAGTTCCTCAAGCAGGTCGGCGTGACGTCGCAGCAGGCGATCGAACGCCAGGTGCGCGAAGGCGGCATGACCAGCGGAAAGCTCAAGGCGAAGGTCGTGCTGACCATTGAGGGAACGGATCTCACCCACGTCGTTGAGGGCGAAATCGACCTCGGCTGAATGATGAGGACGGCATCCGGTGCCGTTCGCCTGACGGCGCCCCGTGACGGCGCCCCGGGATGGCACCCGTGTCTGGTCCTGCGTGTTTGAAGTGAAGTCCTGAACGTGAATCTCCCCGATCCTGTTTTCCCGCCCTTGATGTCCGGCCACTCGGTCAAGGCGCCCGTGCAGCCCTTCGCCCACGCCTGCGCGCAAGCCGCCGCGGGCGCGCTCGGCGCGGGGACGTGGTCTGGGCGCGCAATCTCGACCGTCTGCAACTGGCCGTGGTGCTGGAGCCTGACGTGGAGCGGGTCCGCGCCCGCGAGATGTTGTTCGTGGCCATGGTGGCGCTGGGCGACAGTCTCGGCGCGCTGGCGCCGCCCGAGGTGGCGATCACCTGGAGCTGGCCGTGCACCGTCCATGTCAACCGCGCGCGGCTGGGCGCCATGGAACTCGCCATTGCGCCGGACGAAGACGAGAACGGCGCGCCCGCATGGATGGCCGTCGGCATGGATTTGCCGATCCGGCCGGATCCGAAAGGCCCGGAGCCCGGTTTCTCCATGGACCGCACCACGCTGTATGACGAAGGCTGCGTGGAGCTGGACCGCACCATGCTGATTGAATCCTATTGCCGGCACCTGCTCACCTGGATCCATACCTGGAGCGAGGAGGGGTTTCGGCCCGTGCATGAAGCCTGGATGTTCCGCGCCAACGGCCGTGGCGAGAGCATTGGCGTTGTCTACGAGGGCGCCGAGGTGACGGGGCGCTTCCTGGGTCTTGACGATCACGGCAACATGCTTCTCAACGCCGATGGCGGCACGACGCTTCTGCATGTCGAGACGGCGCTGGGGGCGTCGTCCGGCCTGGCCGAAGCGAAGGAGTAGACGTTTGCCGAAATTTCTTCGCACGATCCGTTTCGACAATTCCGACGACCATGTCTTCGAGCGCGCGGCCGGCTCCGGCGAATGGGCGGTGCCCGGCGGTTTCGTCTTTTCCGGTCTCGAGCAAGCCGCCATCACCGGCAAGGTGAAACAGGCGTTCTCAAACGGCTTCCTGTCGCTCGACAGCTTTTCGCATGCCACTTTCGTGACCATCGGCGAGACGGATGCCGAGACAATCATGTCGTTGTCCCTGCGGCTGGCGGATCATTTCGTCGCCGCCTATGGGGCGCCGGATCGCGGCGCCGCGCTGCCGATCGCCCGCGGCGAGATCGATTTCGCCTGCGAACTGGCCAACGGCCAGCCGGTGAACACGGTGCTGGCGATTGTCCGCTCCTTCGATGACGAAGGCGGCATCCACGAGGAATACCGCACGGTCTCCATGCCCGGCGAGGCGCCGCACGCGCGTGTGTGGGACGTGGAGGAAGATGGCGATGCGTGAGTTCTGGAAATCAGCCGGCATGCATCTGCTGGAGCTCGACGGCAGCGGCTGGCTGAAAGTGACGCCGGACTATCTGCGCGCCTATTACACCCGGCCGGAAATCCACCCCGTGGAGGACTCCTGCGCCGCCGAGCAGCACCTGTTCGAAAAGCTGATGGCCGATCCGATGGCGGCGGTGGACGCCTCCGAGATCAGCGCGATTGCGGATCCGGACGCCGCGGAAAACTACCGCTTCATCCTGGGGTTCCGCGATTTCCTGGTGAAGCACGGCACCATCGAGGCGGCCTACGCGGCGCTGTTCGCGGGCGAGGAGAACATCACCATTCCGCCGATGTTCATCGACCAGATGGTGCATCTGATCGCCCGCAACATCCTGCGCAAGGTGGCCGATCCGATGCGCCTGCGCGCCGGCGAGCTGCTGTTCCGCGACCAGTCGGTCTCCACCGACGAGGGGCAGTTGATGCTGGCGGACGCGGAAATCGTCGAGATGATGTCGGAGACGGGCGGCATGGGCGGTCTCGGCGCGCTGCTGATGGAGGCGGGCACGCCGACGCGCGAAGTGGCGCTCGATGTGCTTGACGACGACAACAAGGAAATCTACTGGGCGCGCTCCGACCGGTTCGACACGGCCGTTGATTTCCGCTTCACCCAGCCCGCGCTCGACGCCTTCGCGCGGGTGCTGGAGTCCTGGGTGCAGCATTTTCACCAGACCCGTGTCCGAATCCAGCCGGTGCAGTCGATCAAGGACCCGCACTGGTCATGGCATGTGGGACTGGACGCGGAGGCCACCCGCATTCTCAACGCGCTCTATGAAGGCACGCCGCTGACGGATTCCGAACAGTCGCGCATCGTGGCGCTGTTCCGCATGGATTTCGAGGAGCGCGGCGACGTCATCGACACCATGAAGGGCAAGCCGGTGTGGCTGGGCATGGCGTTGGGGCCGGGCAACATTCTCAAGGTCAAGCCGCAGAACCTGTTGAAGAACCTGCCGCTGAAACGGCTGTCGTGAACGGGCTCGCCAATGCGGCGCTTCGCGCGGTAGGTATGATGGGGCTTGCGCGGAGTCGCGCGGCCCGATCCATTTTTTCCGTGTTTTCCACGCCCTGCCGGCCCGGCGCCGGTCTTGAGCGCTGTCTGGATGTCCAATGACAAAGCTGAGCCCCAACACAATCGGCATCATCGCGATGCTGTTCAGCTCCATGGGGTTCATCTTCAATGACGCGCTGATCAAGCTGGCGGCCGAGCAACTGCCGCAGGGCGAGGCGATCTTCCTGCGTGGCGCCTTTGGCATCACCTTCATGACGCTGGCCGCCTGGTACACCGGGGCGCTGGCCAACATGCGTCAGGTGATCCGCCCCTCCGTCGGCCTGCGGGTGCTGGGCGAGACGGTGGCGACGGTGTTCTATCTCGCGGCGCTGTTCCGCAGTCCGATTGCCGTCAACACGGCGATCCTGCAGGTTCTGCCGCTGCTGGTCACCGCCGGCTCGGCGATCTTTCTGCATGAGGTCGTCGGCTGGCGGCGCTGGACGGCGATCGCGGTCGGCTTTTGCGGCGTGCTGCTGATCGTCCGCCCCGGCCTGGAAGGCTTCACCATCTGGTCGCTCAGCGCGCTGCTGGGGGTGTTCTTCATGGCGTTGCGCGACCTGTCGACCAGGCGGATTCCCGCGCATGTGCCGACGTTCTCGGTGGCCCTGGCCTCCATCACCGGCACGACGCTTGCCATCGGCGCGCTGATGAAGCCCTTCGAGGTGTGGATCATGCCCGACCTGGTGACGCTGGCCTATCTGGCGGGCGCGGCGCTGTTCATTCTCGTGGGTTTCGTCAGCGTCATCATCGCCATGCGGACGGGCGAGATCTCCGTGGTGGCGCCGTTCCGCTACTCGATCGTGCTGTGGGCGATCCTGCTGGGCATCGTGATCTGGGGAGAGTACCCCGATCCTGCGACACTGGCCGGCATCACCATCATCATCGGCACCGGGATCTACACCTTCGTCCGCGAGCGCAAGGCCCGCGCCCAGGCGGCCCGAGGCTGAATTGAAAAAGGCCGGCGCCGGCGCTGCTGTCCGTGGAGCCGGTGGCGCCCTCGTTGGCGTTGCGCGCGATTTCCGCGGTCACCACGTTCTGTTCCTCGACCTCCGTCATAAAGCCAGATAAAGGGTCTGCCGCCGTGGAATTCTCCCGCCGGACAATGCATTTCTCGCCATTGACCGCAGTTGGCCCTGAGCGGAAATCCGGCCAAAATTACCGGACCGGGGTTTCGTCGCGGCACATATCAATGAATGCGCGTAACGGTGTCGATGTGAAGCGGCTTGGATAATAGAGGCGCGGTCCTTCGTGCTCGGCCCACCAGTCGGGCAATACCGGAACCAGAGTCCCGGCACGGAGGTCATCATCAAGCCAGTTGCGGAACGTGCCGATAATGCCCAGTCCGGCTTGGGCGTAGCTCAGTCCCGTGTTCAATGCGCTTACGCTTAGAATGAGTCGCGTCAACGGCTTGACGTTTTCCGTTTTGTCTCCGTTTCGCAACGCCCAGGGAACAAGCGGTCCGCCGGGCAGGCCATATCGGATCGCATAATGGTGCGTCAGTTGACGTGGGGTCTCAGGGAGGCCGTGCTTCTCGATGTAGAATGGCGCCGCCGCAAGCGCCAGCTGCTGCACGCGAGGACCGATTGGAACGGAAATCATATCCTTCTCGACGGACGCGCCGTAGCGGATGCCCGCGTCGCATCCTGCCTCAATGATGTCGACGAGACTGTTCTCCATAACGATCTCGACCTCCACGGTCGGATGTCTGCGTTGGTATTCCACGATAAGGGGCGGCAGGATGTCCGGCATGACCGCACCTGGAACGTTCAGTTTCAGGCGCCCTTTTACGACGTCTGCCGAGTGCACCGTTTCTACACAAGCCGTCTCCATTTCGGTCATCAGAGGCTGTATGCGGCTTGCCAGGACCTGGCCTTGTTCCGTTGCCCGAACGCTCCGGGTGGTTCGCAGGAGAAGCGGCACGCCGAGTTGCTTCTCGATCCGGGAGACCGTCGTGCTGACCTTCGATGGCGCAATCCCCAGCCGTTTTGCGGCAGCCCGGAACCCTCCTTCGTTCAGCACTGTCAGGAACACCTGCAGGTCGTTCGGAGAGACATTGTTCTTCATAGAGAACAGGCTATTCGAGATTCAGCGGATTATCAATAAAACGGCCTGCAACTAGGTTGATTGCAACAGCCGCCTGTCCGGACAGGACTCTTACTCAAAGGAATTCAGCGATGCTCATCGTTACGGGAGCCTCTGGCAAACTCGGCCGCAAGATCGTCGAAAACCTGTTGCGTCATGTGTCAGCCAGGGAGATCGGTGTCAGCGTGCGTGATCCGAACAAAGTTTTGGATATGGCGGCAAGCGGGGTGCGCGTGCGCCAGGGCGATTTCAGTGACGCCGCCAGCCTGCGTCATGCGTGGGCCGGTGCAAAACGACTTCTCCTAATTTCCTCCAACGCCGCTGCAACAGGTGGCAACCCGTTGGCGCAGCACGCCACCGCCATAAGCGTCGCACGCGAAATTGGCGTTGAACGCATCTTCTACACAAGTCAGGTATCCAGTTCGGCTACGTCTTATTTTCCGCCTGGCCGTGATCATGCCGCGACAGAGGCCATGCTGGCCGAGTCGGGTATTGCCTGGACAGCAATGCGTCACGGTTTCTACGCGGCAAGTGCGCTGATGATGAACAAGCGTGGTTTCCACACGGGCAAGCTGGAAGGTCCTGAAGACGGCAAGGTTGCATGGACGACGCATGACGACCTCGCGGCCGCCGACGCTGCGCTGCTCGTCGGGGACGCGGCGATCGACGGCCCGACAGCGCCGCTCACCGGAAGCGAGTGCCTGGACCTTGCCGATCTTGCGCGTGTCGCAGGAGAACTTCTGGGCGAGCCCATTTCAAGGACGGTGGTGAGCGAAGAGGATGTGAAAGCGAATGCGCAGGCCGCAGGGATTCCTGATGGGGCAGTAGCGGTGATGCTGGGATATTACCGCGCAGCCCATGCGGGAGAGTTCGCGGCAACTGATCCTGCACTTGCTAAAATACTGGGATGCGCACCCGAGAACATGAGGACATTTCTGAAGAGGAACCTCTAATGCGGCTCTCTTTTTATAATAGCGGGCAACTGGGTTAAGTCCGCTGTTGACGCAATGCGACCGAAGCGCCGCTTTACGGCGATTGTGGTTTTATTCGCCAATTCACGATCATCCAACCGAGGTGGGATCAGTACATCGCCTAAGCATCGGACGGGCGGCGCTGCAAAGCAAAAGGCCGGCGCTGAACGCCGGCCATGGTTGCTTGCGAGCGCTTCGTCCGCGGCTTCAGGCGGCGCGGATGGTCATCAGGAAGCGGCTCAATTCTTCCTGCAGCAGCGCGGACTGCTGCGACAGGGTGCCGACCGTGCCGATCACCTGTTCGGCGCTGGCGCTGCTGTCGGTCGCCGCCTGGCTCACATCGGAGATATGGGCCGAGATGTCCGTGGACCCTGTCGCGACCTCATTGGCGTTGCGGGCGATTTCCGCGGTCACCGCGTTCTGTTCCTCCACCGCCGAGGCGATGCCGCTGATCTGCTCGTCGATGCGCGCGATGGCCTTGACGACCGCGAGGATGGCGTCCGACGTCAGCGCCGATCCGTTTTGCATCTCGCCGACCTGCTGGCTGATGTCCTCTGTCGCCTTGCCGGTCTGGGTGGCGAGCATCTTCACTTCCGAGGCGACAACCGCGAATCCCTTGCCCGCTTCGCCGGCGCGCGCCGCCTCGATGGTGGCGTTGAGCGCCAGAAGGTTCGTCTGGTCGGCGATGTCGCTGATCAGCCGGACCACCTCATCGATCTTCTGCGCGGCGGCGGACAGCCCCTCGACCGTCTCGCTGGAGGTCCGGGCCCGATGGGTCGTGGTCGTGGTCTCCTGCATGGCGTTGGAGACCTGACGGCTGATTTCCTCGATCGAGGCCGAGAGTTCGACGGAGGCCGAGGCCACCGTCTGGACGTTGGCCGAAGCCTGTTCCGCCGCCGCCGCCACCGCGCTTGCGCGCTGCGAGGTCTGGGTGGCGTTGGCCGCCATGCCGTGCGCCGTGGTTTCCAGTTCGGCGACGGCGCCGGCGATGCGGTCCGAGACCGACTTCACGGTCCGTTCCAGCTCATCGGCCAGCCGCATCGTCGCGTCGCGCTTTTCCTCCTCGATGCGGATTTCCTCTTCCTTGGCTTCCTCGCGCAGGCGCTTCATCTCGATGGTGTTTTCCTTGAAGCGCTCGAAGGCCACGGCCACCTGGCCGATCTCGTCATGGCTGCGCACGTCCAGTTGAACGTCGGTGTTGTCCTTGGCCAACTCGTCGAGCGCTCCGGCCACCTTGCGCAGCGGGGTTGAGATGCAGTTGCGCGACAGAACCAGCGAGAGCATCACGCCCAGCACCAGCGAGACGACGGACACCATGGCCAGTTGTCTGATGCCGCTGTGTTCGTGCTCTTCGGCAAGCTGTGCCGAGGCCAGCGTGAAGCCCGCGAGATTCTCCGACAAGGCGATCAGCTCGTGATCGAGTTTCTCCTCCTCCACGACGATCTGCTCCGCGAGCGTTTCCGCTTCCGCGATCCTGCCGTCGTTGATCATGCCAATGACGGCGTAGACATGTTCGTCGTAAGCGGCGTGTTCGGTCTCGATCTGTTTGAGGCTAGCGAGCACGGCCTTGAATTCGTTGGTTTCCTTCACGCTGACCGAATGCGAGAGCGCTTCCTCGGCCATTCTCTCGGCCGCTATGATTTCGGCCTCGACCTTCTTCGCAAGCGTCTCGAAACTCTTCTCCACATCACCCAACCGGTTCCTGGCGTCCGGCGCGTTGATGTTCCCAAAGCGCAGCATGCGCTCGAGCATCAGCGCCTGCTCAAGCTGGTGGGTGGTGACCCGGTTGACCGCTCCGCTGAGAGGAATGTCCTTCTCGGCGATCGACTCGAGTTCCTGACCGATACTGTCCATCTTGAGAATGCCGATGGTGGCTACAACGATTGTCGCCGTACTGATCAGGGCGACCAGGCCCAATATTTTCGTCGAGACGGAACGTATCTTGATCAGGCCAGCCATGGAACCAATCATCTTCTTCCTCGTCCTGTGAGAGAGGCATTTCGGGCGAAATGCGTAAAGTGAATATGAGCGAATTATTCGATTCAGGGGCGAGCGCAGGGCGTTCGCTCCGTTTGTTTGTAGATTTCCCGTCTCGATATTTTTTACATTGCTGATGAGATTGTATTTTGTGTGCGACTTTATTGAAATGTCGACTGGGCGATTAAAATGAATATTCGCTAACATACAATTAATCATTCGTTTACGAACAAATACATAGAGGTGTGGAAAATTGAATAGAATTTGCGAAGCGACATTTAGTTGCGAGGTCAAGGAGTGCCGCCTTCCGGCGGTTGAGAATTGTTGGATTCTCCGATCGCGCATAAAGTGGTGATCTGTTCGCGGCGTCTTGCGATCGTTTCGTCTGCGGGATTTCGGGGCCGCACAATCACACCGGGGCGATGCCCGGTTCAGGGAGAAAAGCCTGTGCACAATCGTGATGGAATGCCTGACCGGCGCCGGGTTCTGGCCGGAGGCCTCGCCGTTCTGGCCTCAGGCGCGGCGCCACGCCTCGCCCGCGCCGCGAGCGCGCCGGCCATGATCATGCGCGAGATCGAAGCGCGCGCCGGTACCGCGAGCCTGCTTGAGGACGGCGGCCCGCTGACCGATATCTGGGGCTTTGGCGGCGGCGTTCCGGGGCCTGTCCTGAGGGTTGAGCAGGGCGCGCGCGTCCGCGTGCGCCTGAAGAACAGCCTGCCGCAACCCACCACGATCCACTGGCACGGCATCCGCATCGATAATGCCAATGACGGCGTCGCGGGGCTGACCCAGGAGGCCGTGCCGCCCGGCGAGACCTTCGACTACGACTTCGTCGCGCCTGACGCGGGGACATTCTGGTACCACCCGCACAACCGCTCGTGGGAGCAGCTCGCGCGCGGCCTCTATGGCACGCTGATTGTCGACGAGCCGGAACCGCCCGCGGTCGATCAGGATCTGGTGCTGAATTTCGATGACTGGCGGTTGGATTCGGCCGGCAAGCTGCATGAGGAAAGCTTTGGCAGCCTGATGGACTGGAGCCATGCGGGCCGGCTGGGCAATGTGCTGACGGTCAACGGGAAGCCTTTCGAGACCATTTCGGTGAAGGCCGGCGATCGGCTGCGTCTGCGGGTGCTGAACACGTCCAACGCGCGCGTTCTGTCATTCCGGTTCACGGATCATGTGCCGATGCTGATCGCTCTTGATGGCCAGCCGGTGGAGCCCGCGGCCCTTGCGGGAGATCTGATCCTGGCGCCGGGTGAACGCGCCGACGTGATGCTCGACATGGCGCTTGCGCCCGGAGCCAAGGCCTCCATTGAGGAAGTCAGCGGACAGGATGGGCTGGAAATCGCGCGATTCGTCTATCACCCAAGCGAGACGGCTCGGGAGCATCCGCTGGACGCGCCGATGCGGCTTGCCGCCAATCCGCTCGTCCGCGGGCTTGAACTCGGCGACGCCCTGTCGCAGGACCTGCTGATGGAGGGCGGCGCCATGGGTGGCATGGCCGGCGCGCGCATGGGCGGGGAAATGATGGACATGCGCGCGCTTGTGGGGCGTGGCATGGCCTGGGCGTTCAACGGCGTCGTCGGCATGGAGCAAACGCCGCTGCTGTCGGCGGCGCGTGGGCGCACGGTGCGGATTCCGATGATCAACGATACCGGCTGGCCGCATGCGATCCATATCCATGGTCACCATTTTCGCGTGCTCGAGCGCAATGGCGCGCCGGTCGCCGGAGAGGCGTGGAAGGATACGGTTCTGGTCGCGCCGCGCGAGCGGGTGGTGGTGGCCTTCGTCGCCGACAATCCCGGCAAATGGATGCTGCACTGTCACATGCTCGAGCATCAGGCGGCCGGAATGGGGACCTGGTTCGCGGTGGCGTGAAGAGGCGCGTGCACTGCTGGCCTTTTGGGTGCTTGCGCTTTATGCCTTTTCCATGAGGGAAGCGCGCCCGCGCCACAAAAGACAAGGGATCAGGGATGGAAGACAAACCGGCCAACCGGCAGGAACGCCGCGCCGCGCGCGCGCAAGGGGACCTTGACGCCGCCGCGTTTCTGGAACTTGCGGGCAAGTTCATCGACGTTGCGAACCGCGAGAACCAGAAGGTTCCGGCCACGCAGTTGCACATGATTTTTCTCTTCGCCGCCGCGCGCTACAACGCCCATGTGGCCAAATCGGTGATGGAGGTGGAGAACCACGAAGAGTTCGTCGAGCACATGGTGAAGCAATACACCGAGATGCTGCGTCAGCACCTGGCCGATCCGGGGCTGGGCTGACCGGGATCGAGCTGAGGCGTGCCCCGGCCCGCGGCGCAAACCGCCCCGCCGCAATGCGCCGGGTCGCTCTTGCTGTTTGACCGCCGCAGGCGTCAGGCCGGCTGTTCCTGCGACATGGACGGCAGGCAGGCGCTGTCCTTGATGGTCCATTCGGGATGCTTGCGCGCCCAGCGATCGATCTCCGGCTCGCCGTAGCGGACGCATTCCTTGACCGGAATGTTGGTGGTGAAGAACGGCAGATGCACGTTCTTGCAGGTCTCGGGCGCCTGGGCCAGGCAGACGGAAAGCGCAAGTATCAGCATATCGATCGTCCCCATTGCGTATTGAAAAGCCGGGTAGTCGGATATCGAACTGCGTATTGGATGCGGCGCGCTCCCCGATGAGACCGCGCCCCACCGGGAGGCGTCAGGCGGATTTGGAAAGGCGGCTTTCGGGCACGCAGCGCCATTTCTTCACCGTCCACTTGGGATGGCTGACGGACCATTTGGCGATTTCGGGTTGCCCCATACGGATGCATTGCATGGGGGTGGCGTTGTCCGCCATGAACGTCAGATTGACGTCCTTGCAGGCGGCGGGCGCGGCGGAAAGGCAGACGGAGAGTGCGAGCACAAGCATGACCAGATCCAGGTTGCGCCTCTTCGAGGCTGTGCGGAATGCGAGCACCTGGCAGTCTGTGGCTGGGTGCCGCGAATTCGACGGCCGTCTTCGCGGCGTTGGTCGATGATGATGTTTCCACCCTGGTGAAGCAATTCGGCAATCTACCACCTAGACATTGCCTCTAAGAAATAGTGCTGACTAGAGTGTTAACGCCGAATTAATTGTCAGGCTTCTGTCTGAAAAAATTGCAGATCGATAATTAGTGCCGAGTGCTTTGCGCTTGCTGTCCAAAAACTTTGGAAAATCAGTCCGCATAAATCTCGATCATGCCAAAAAAACAGGCGGCTGTTCCGGCCGGGCAGCGCGCGTCCGCGCGCCCTGACGGGCGCCGAAACGCCTCACAGGCCGCCGGAGACGCCGGCATGGCGGATTGCATGCGCGCGCGTCCGGCGTGATTCGATCACTCGCCCTTCAGGAAATCATCGACCGAGAGCCCCTTGTCGCGGGCGTTGGTGTAGTCCGACGTGGTGCGCGGGCGGGGACGCTCGCCACCGCCGAACGGATTGTTCGGCATGGTCCACTGGGCGGCGACGCGGCAGTCGTCGCACATCTGGATCAGCTTGATCTGGTCGCTGGACTGGAACATGTAGTGATTGCCGGCGAGCCGCTCGGTGATGCGGTTGATGGTCGACTGCGTGCCGAAGGGTTTGCCGCAGGAGAGACACGTCGCCGGCTCCTCCTCATGCAGCACCGCGGGCTGGGACGCGTCGGCGCGGAAGGAATAGCGCGGCTCCAGCGTGATGACGCCTTCCGGGCAGGTGTCCGCGCACAGCCCGCATTGCACGCAGGCGGCCTCGGTGAAGCGCACCTGCGGCCGGTCGGGATTGTCGGCCAGCGCGTTGGCGGGGCAGGCGGAGACGCAAGACAGGCACAGGGTGCAGCCTTCCGACGCAATCGCGATCCGTCCATAGGGCGCGTCTTCGGGCAGGGCGACCACCTCGGACGGCGCCGGCGCGATCGCGTGCAGGTGCGACAGCGCGGCGCGGGCCACGTCGCGTTTGCCGCCGACAGGGGCGAAGCGCTTCGCCTCGAGCGCCGGGCGCGGCGCGAGCGCGTAGAGCGCGGCTTCCACGCGATCGGGGTCGCTTTCCTCCAGAATGCTGAAGCGGCCAACCATGTCGAAGCCGAGACCCTGGCCGAGCGCCTGGGCCAGGGTCAGCTCGCGTTGCAGGGCGGGCAGCTCGTCTGCCTTGCGCGGATCGGCGAGCCACACGACGTGCTGCGCGCCGGCGAGGAAGCCCGCCAGGATGCTCTCGTGCCCGGTGGCGGTCACCGCGTGCAGCGACATGGGCAGCACATTGTCCGGCAGGCCGCGGCCGTGGCGCGCCATGGCCGCGATGATCCCGCCGCCGTGGTCGCCATCGTGCAGCAGCAGCACGGGATTGGTCCCGCCGGCGTCCAGATAGTGACCCAGCAGCGCCTGCATGCGGGTGATCAGGCCGGCGCGGCGCGGAAAGGCGTAGGAGACGGCGCCCGTGGGGCAGGAGGCGGCGCAGGAGCCGCAGCCGGCGCAGATGGCGTGGTCGTAGGCGACAGTGTCGCCGTCGTCGGTGATCGCGCCCGCCGGGCAGACGTCGAGACAGATGGAGCAGCCGGTCCTGCCGGAGCGCGAATGGGCGCAGATGTCCGCGTTGTAGGAGACGTAGAGCGGCTTCTCGAAGGTGCCGACCATGTCGGAGATCTCGAAGATCGCCCGGGCCACGGCGGCCGGATCGCCCGGATCGGCGCGCAGGTAGCCGTCGCGCTTCTCCCAGCCGGTGACCAGCGGCGCCTCGCCCGACAGATCGAGGATCAGGGAGCACTGCGAGCGCGCGCCGTCCTTGCCCATCAGGAACTGCGGCTCGCCGCGCGACGACGGCAGGATCGGCGCGTAGCCGTCCACCGTCACCTCGAAATGCCCCAGCGATCCCGAGGTGTTGCGCACCCGGCCGTGGTAGATCGGCACGTCCATCACCGACGGCAGCATCATGTCGCCCGGCGCGCTGAGCAGCAGCGTCACCGACAGCTTGCCGTTGAGCGCGCGCGCCGCGTCCAGCGCCTGCTGGCCCGCGCCGTAGACGAGGCACATCCCGTCGCTGGCAATGGACTTGAGGCCGGCGGGTTCGCTGTCGAGCACCGCTTCGTGCAGCAGTGCGGCGATCTTGGCGTGCGGGTCCTGGCCCTTGTCGGTCCAGCCGGCGCGTTCGCGGATGTTGACGAAGCGGACGCGCTCCTCGGCGCCGTCCTCCTGCGGGCCGGTTTCCTCGGCGATCTCGGAAAACAGCGGCGCTTCCTGGGTGCAGGCGACCAGCAGCGGCTCGCCGGTCTCAAGCGCCCGCTCGAAGGCCTCTATCTGGGTGCGGCACAGGTGGCGGTGCATCACCGGGTCGCCGCCCTCGATGATATCCGATTTCCCCAGAGCCTCCCGCAGCCGGTGCGGATCGAGATCCATCGTGCCTTCGCAATTGCACACCAGAAGCTTGCGGCCGGCGATTTTCATCGAACTCTCTCCCACCGGGCCTCTTCGCCCGAACATACTCTCGTTATTCCGTTCTACGCACGCCCGCGGCCATTGCCAACCGTTTCTCCGCCCCTACTATACAAGGCGCGGCGACGCACTCATGCCGCTGCCGCGCGGGCTCGACGGGGCCGGCGCCGGAGGGGACCGGAGCGCGCGGCGAGATACGACAGAAATACGATAGGAAATCGCATCACGCGCCACAAGCGCGCAGGGCCGCGCGGGGCCGGGGCGAGGGATACCGGGGAAAGGATGCGCCTTGCAGGCGGAAGTCTCAATCAGGGTCGGCGTGGTTGTCGAGCGGCTGCGGATCGACAACCGCTGGGCGCAATGGTCGTGGCGGCCGGTGGCGGTGTTCACCGATGCGCCCGAGGACGACGCCTGGCGCGTGCTGGTGGCCGACGGCGACGTGACGCGGTTTCACGCCGGCAACGCCACCGTGACCCTGCATCGCAAGCTGGTGGAGGCCTATCGGGTCAATCTGGCGCGCGACGCGCCGAGCCTCTGGGTGGTGCTGCGCGACGCCGAGGAGGCGGATGCGGGCGACATGCCCTATGCGGTCGCCGCCGTCACCGCCAGTCCCTACGAGGCGCAGGACTATGCCGATTCGGGCGAGGGGCTGATCGAGCCGGTGCCGGTGCCGCCGGAACTGCTCGCCTGGCTGGTCGACTTCGTGCGCGCCCATCCCGCGCAGGAGGAATTCAAGAAGCGCAAGCGCGACAAGCTGAGGATCGAGGAGCAGAAATTCGGCAAGGAGCCGATTTTCAAACGCTCCGGCAACGCGCCGGACCAGAGCTGAGGCCGGACCAGAGCTGAGGAAGAAACGCGAGCATGGCCGAGGACGACCGCAAGGGCATTGAGGCTCCGGCGCAGGGCGCGTTCCTGTCGCGCTGGGCGCGGCGCAAGAACGCGGCGGCCACGGGCACGCCCGAGCCGGAGCTTGACGAGCTTGCGGCGCGCGCCGAGCAGGCCGCGGCCGAGGAGCGCGCGGAACGCGAGCGCGCGGCGGCTGAACGCGCCGGGCGCGAGGCGGAAAACCGCGCCGCCGCCGAGGCGGTCGATCTCGACACGGCCGACGAGACCACCGACTTCAAGCCGTTCATGAAGGACGGCGTGCCCAAGGCGCTGCGCCAGGCCGCGCTGCGCAAGCTGTGGAGCGTCAATCCGGTGATCACCGCCATCGACGGGCTCGACGATTACAACCAGGATTTCAACGTCACCGACACGATCCTGACCAAGTTCGAGTCCGCCTGGAAGGCGGGCCGGGGCTACAGGAAGAAGACCAAGGAAGAAGTCAGCAAGATGATCGAGGCCGGCGAGGCCCGCGCCGAGGCCGACCGGGCGGAGGCGGACGCGCGATCGGATGCCTCAGCGGAGCAGGCGGAGCGGGCGGACGCGGAGCGTGATGAGGCTTTCGGGACGCATGACGCCTCGCCGGACGGATCCGCCGGCGACGGTTTTGATGCCGGCTCCGGCGACGCATCCGGGGGCGCATCCGGTCATTCGGGGATGCCGCCGGTCGTGCCGATGTGGCCGGTTCCGCTGGTCGTGCGGATGTTGCCGGCCGCTTTGATGCGGCTGATCCCGATGATGCCGCCGCCGGTTCCGCAAATGCGGCCGATCCTGACGCCCCGCCCCGCGTCCCCCTCCGCCGCCGCTTCGCGCTCAAGGACTGGGAGTAGGGGGCTCTAACGTAGCTTGTCCCATCACACTTTGAGGTGCTTGAGATGAGATTTATCGCGAGCGGCCCTTCAATACCCGACGAATTGCTTCTTGCTCGCGATCAAGGACGCGTCGTGTTTTTTTGTGGCGCAGGCATTTCACGCGCCAAGGCGAAGTTGCCTGACTTCTTTGAACTGGCAACTACGGTTACCCGTGCTCTTGGGGTTGGTGAAAACGATCCGGCAATGAAAATCATTGCCGAAGCGAGAGAAATAGGTCAGCGGACGGGTGTCGATGGTCTCATCTCCGCAGATAGAATTTTCGGTTTACTTGAACGTGATTTTTTTTCGCGCGATATTCAAGAAGCTGTAGCGCGGGCACTTACGCCGAATATTCCAACGGACCTCAGTGCACATCAGGTATTGCTGAGGCTTGCAACCACCCAAGAGGGTTTGGTTCGTTTGGTGACAACCAATTTTGATCGGCTGTTCGATGAATGCCGCGCCGGCCTAACGACCTTTTCTCCGCCGAAGCTTCCTGACCCATCGCGTGCTACTGACCTCAATGGAATTGTGTATCTACATGGAAAGATAAACTCTGAGGGTAATGGAGCCGAAGGAGATGGCTTCGTCCTTTCAAGTTCCGAGTTCGGAAGAGCGTATTTGTCTGACGGGTGGGCGACGTCATTTGTTCGAAGTGTCCTACGCAAATACTCAGTCGTCTTCATCGGATATTCTGCGGACGACCCGCCTATGCAGTATCTTCTGGAAGCACTTCACCGAACAGCTGGATCTGTAGACGAGATATATGCGTTTCAATCTGGTGATGAAAACTACGCAAATTCCAGATGGCAACACAAAGGTGTTGCCGCGATTCCTTATGATAGTGCGAATGGCCACTCGGCGCTTTGGAGCACATTAGAGGCTTGGGCCGTTCGAGCAGATGACCCCAACGCATGGATGCAGGGTGTGGTGGATCGGGCGAGGTCAGGCCCAGAGAGTCTGCAACCTCATGAACGAGGGCAGGTTGCCCATATCGTCTCCACAATTGAAGGCGTACGGAAGTTTGCAGAAGGAGACAGTCCTCCTCCAGCTACATGGCTTTGTGTTTTTGATCCTTTTCGGAGATTCGCTGAGCCGGGCCGGCAGGGCGGCTTCATGGAGCAGGGTCCATACATAGATCCTTTTGAACTTTATTCACTCGACTCAGACCCGATTCCTGAAAAAAGCACCCCGGAAGATAACTATTCCAAGCGCGAAGTGCCCAACGAGGTATGGGATGGGTTTGCTCTGAATGAGTTAGACCGTACTGGGCTTAGGGACGATAATACTAGCTCATTACGGGGGCATTGGTCCCGGCAACCGCCGCGTCTACCGGCCAGGCAAGCTCAATTTGGTTTCTGGATCAGCAAAATTGCACATCAGCCAGAGACTGTTTGGTGGGCTGTTCGTCAGCTCGGTTTGCATCCGGAAATATTACAGAAAATCACTTGGCAGCTGGAAAAATCTGATCCGGGAATTCCAGCGGCGGTCCGCGAGGCATGGCGTTATCTCTCCGATTATTGGGAGGTAGACCGCACAGAAATTCGACGAGGTTGGTATGAGTTGGGAACCGCCATCGTAGCCAGCGGGTGGAATGAGATCATTCAACGGCGCTTTGCTGATCTCGGGCAACCATGCGTAAAAGTGAAGCAGAATCACTGGGGAGGCCCGGTTCCTGGGTTCAAAGAAGAAATTCGCCTACAAGACCTTATTAGCCTTGATGTCGAATACACAGACTTGCCACGTAATATATCAATTCCCGACGAGTGGATTGAACGGGTTGTGATTGTCTTGCGTAAGAACCTCGAAACAGCGTTGGAATTGGAAAATGAATTTGGCGGATATGGTTTGAATGACATTTGTCCAATAACTCCAGATGAAAATCCCGACGGAGATTCGTACTCCCGAACTCACGGTTTGTCGGCGTGGGTTCTCTACTTCATCAGCCAGTTTCAGAGATTGATGGACTTGAATCTGGATGCTGCGAGAACCGAATTTCAGTGCTGGTCCATCGAAGACGCCACCATATTTGCCAGATTGAGAATTTGGGCATTGGGGCAAGACAGGCTTGTAACCAGTGAAGAGTTTGGAGATGCCATCAGGAAATTGCCTGAGAAGGCGTTTTGGGATGCATACCATGCTCGGGATTTGCTTTTGGCGCTTTCCTCCAGATGGATCGAATTAGGTTTGGATGACAGAAGCGAAATTGAGCAGCGTATTCTTCATGGTCCAGAGCGGTGGTCGGATGAAGAAGATGGCCATTTTGAAGAGAGGAAAGCTTGGGCCAGTGTCAACAGGTTGAACTGGCTCCATGAGGAGGGTTGCATACTGCAGTTGAACTTGGAAAAAACCACTGAAGAACTGCGTAAGAAGGTTCCAAAGTGGCAACCCGAATATGCGAGAGGGGCCGCTGAATCGCTGGAAGGGCATGGTGGCTGGGTTCGAACAGAGACTGATCATTCCGCACTTTTGAATGAACCATTGGGCACTACGCTTGCGAAGGCGATGGAACTCTCCGGGAGGCAGGGGAGCGAATTGGTTCAGTACGATCCGTTTGCGGGTCTTTCAGCAGCGTATCCAGCACGTGCGTTTGCGGCACTAAGGCTGGAAGCAAAACGGGATAGCTTTCCTGACTGGGCTTGGAGGGCGTTCCTGGATTCTGACCGCCGGAAAACGGATGGAACGAGGTTTGTTGGACTGATAGGAGAACAACTTGCGCGTTATTCTGCGTCTCAGTTGACCTCAATAATTCGCCCCGTAGCCGAATGGATAAAAAAGTCAGCAAAGGTCCTCGCAAAAAAATATCCCGATATATTCAAGCGATTGTTCTTAAAGGCCATTGAGGTGCTGTCGCTGGAAACAGATGAAAGTACCTCATCAGTTGTTCGGAGCAACAAAGAAATCGATTGGACGATGGAGGCGATCAATTCGCCTACCGGAAAACTGGCCGAGGCACTTTTTGACGATCCACAAAAGGATGGCCTGTCAAGAGGACAAGGACTTCCTGAAGAGTGGTTGCGACTCGTACAAGGCTTGTTGGCTTTACCCGACGACCTTCATCGGCATGCCCTTGTTATTTTTGCGCATAATCTGAGTTGGTTTTTTGCCGTGGACCCGGAATGGACGTACGTCAACTTACTATCGGCCTTGGATTCAAGCGTCGAGCAGGACCGAGAGGCCTTTTGGGGAGGTTTTCTTTGGGGAGGCAAAGCCGAAGGGCGTGAGTTGTTCGAAAACCTCAAGCCGCACATGCTGCGACTTGCCGTGTCAAGTAATCTTGAACGCCGAGGTCACGCTGAGACTTTATCAGGTCTGATATTGTCTGCATGGGCATTGACCGACGATGATACGGGCGAAAAATGGGTATCCGATCAAGAATTGCGCAATGTTCTGTTAAATTCAAACGATGATGTTCGTTCTCGCATTTTGTGGCAGGCGGAACGTTGGGCCAAAGAAAAACAAGAAACTTGGGCGCCACTGTTGCTCGATCTTTTGCGCAACGTTTGGCCAAGGCAGATTGCAGCCAAATCGGGCATCGTATCCGCTCGATTGTGCGACATAGCTTTTTCCGACGAAGCACGTTTTCCAGAACTGGCGGCGGCTGTTCTACCATTGCTCACAAAAATTGACCGTGACCATTTGATGCTTCCAAACCTTCGCCGATCTCGCGACAATATTGTAGATTTGCACCCTCGCGAAACATTAGAGCTACTTCATGCTGCGCTCCCGGACAACGTTGCCGCTTGGCCCTACGGTATAGATGCAACGATTACCCGTATTGGTGAGGCCGACAGCGCCCTCAACAGCGACGAGCGACTAATTGAACTCAAGCGGAAATGGGATGCGCGCTGATAAGGCGGGACACTGAGATTACCGAAGCCAATTGTCTTCGCTCGGCCCATCTCCGCGGACACCATCTTTCAGGGCTCGCCTTCCATATGATCGAGCCAACCCGCCCCTTCCACCTCGCCCCCCCGGAACCCTTCCGCGTTCCGCGCGTTGAGGGCGGGACCCTGCGCGCTGAAGTGCGCCGGCTCTCTTCACGCGGCCCTAATGCGTTGGCCGAATGCGTTGGCGGGCGGGGCGCCGGGTTGATAGGATTGAGCGGCCCGGACGCCGCGGCGCCCGTTTGCCGATCATCTCGCCTTGCCTGCGACCCAAATCCTGGCGCGCCGTCCTGCCCATCCGGGCCGGGCGGGCCCAGCGGAGACCATGATGAACCTGAGCATCGGCTACGAACTGCAATACGACTTTCCCCAGCCGACACCGCTGATTGCGATGCTCAACGTGCATTTCTCGCGGGTCTCCGACCTGGCGCGCCCCGACAACATGATCGTTAGCCCCTCGGTGCCGGTCTCGGGCTATCGCGACGGCTTTGGCAACTGGTGCAGCCGGCTGCTCGCGCCGGCGGGGCGCATGACGATTTCCTGCGACGCGGTGATCCGCGACAGCGGCCTGCCGGATCCGGTGGCGCGCGGCGCGCACCAGCACGCGGTGGAGGATCTGCCGGAGGAAACGCTGGTGTTTCTGCTGGCCAGCCGCTTTTGCGACAGCGACCGGCTGCTGGACCTGGCGTGGAGCCTGTTCGGCGAGACGGAGCCGGGCTGGGCGCGCGTTCAGGCGGTGTGCGACTTCGTGCACAACCACATCGCCTTCGGCTACGAGCACGCGCGGGTGACGCGCTCGGCGTTCGAGGCCTATGACGACCGCCGCGGCGTCTGCCGCGACTACGCGCATCTCGCCGTCGCCTTCTGCCGCGCGCTGAACATCCCGGCGCGCTATTGCACCGGCTATCTCAGCGACCTCGGCACGCCGAGACCCCATCCGCCGGGCGATTTCGCCGCCTGGTTCGAGGCCTATCTCGGCGGTGAGTGGCACATGTTCGATCCGCGCAACAACGAGCCGCGGCTGGGCCGGGTCCTGCTGGCGCAGGGCAGGGACGCCGCGGACGTGGCGATCACCACGACCTTCGGCGTCAACACGCTTGCGGGCTTCAAGGTCTGGACCGACGAGGCCTGAGGCGCGCCCTCACTCGCCCGGAAACTGCGCGCGGCAATAGTCGGTGGCGCGGGTCTTGAAGGCTTTGTACTGGGCGTCGTTGAGGATGGCCTCCGCGCGCATGGTCTCCACCGCGCCGACGCGCTCGGTGAGGCAGGCGGCCAACTCGGGGTTGCCGGCGCCGGCGGTGGCTTGCTCGGAGGGCAGCAGGGCGGCGCGGTTGATCCAGCCAAGGGCTGAGGCCGCGAGCAGCGCCACGGCTACGGCGAGGCCGCGGGCGCGAAAGGAATCCAGGAAATGAGTGCCGTTCATGACGCGCCCGCTGCGGCTAACCGCCCGTCACCGACATGTGGCGGCCGACGGCGGGGGTCTTGCTGCGCCTGTCGATGATGAAGTCGTGGCCCTTGGGCTTGCGGCCGATGGCCTCGTCGATCGCCTGGTTGAGCAGCTCGTTGCCTTCCGAGGCCCGCAAGGGCGCGCGCAGATCGGCGCTGTCGTCCTGGCCCAGGCACATGTAGAGCATGCCGGTGCAGGTGACGCGCACCCGGTTGCAGCTTTCGCAGAAGTTGTGGGTCATCGGCGTGATGAAGCCCATGCGGCCGCCGGTCTCCTTCACGGTGACGTAGCGCGCCGGCCCGCCGGTCTTGTAGGGAATGTCCTCGAGCGTGTAGCGGTCCATGAGGCGGGCGCGCACCTGGGACAGCGGCAGATACTGGTCGGTGCGGTCGCCGTCGATCTCGCCCAGCGGCATGGTCTCGATCAGCGTCAGGTCGTAGCCCTCGCCGTGCGCCCAGGCCATCATGCCCTCGATCTCGTCCTCGTTGACGCCCTTCAGCGCCACCGCGTTGATCTTGCACTGCAGGCCGGCGGCGCGGGCCGCCTCCAGGCCCGCCATCACCTTGGGCAGGTCGCCCCAGCGGGTGATGCGCTTGAATTTCTCCTCGTCCAGCGTGTCCATGGACACGTTCACCCGGCGCACGCCGCAGTCGTAGAGCTCCTGCGCGTAGCGGGCGAGCTGCGAGCCGTTGGTGGTGACGGTGAGTTCGTCCAGCGCGCCGGTATCCAGGTGCCGGCCGAGCGAGCGGAACAGGCTCATGATGTTCTTGCGCACCAGCGGCTCGCCGCCGGTCAGCCGCAGCTTGCGCACGCCCTTGTCGATGAAGGCGGAGCACAGCCGGTCGAGTTCCTCGAGGCTGAGGACCTCGCGCTTGGGCAGGAAGGTCATGTCCTCGGCCATGCAGTAGACACAGCGGAAGTCGCAGCGGTCGGTGACGGAGACGCGCAGATAGCTGACTTCGCGGCCGAACGGATCGATCAGGGACGCAGGAGCGCCCGCCCCGGCGCCCGCCCCAGCAGCCGCGTCAGTGGCAGGGTGCACGGGAAACCCGCTGATCGGCCAATCCGCCATGAAACTCTCCCTTACGGTGGGTCCGCGCGCGCGGCCCGCTTTCTTGTCGTGATGTTGGAAGGTAATGGTTTTTTGCCAAGGAGCAAGAGTGCCCTTGAGCAAAGCTGCTGCGCATTTAAGCCCGCTTCGGGTGATCCGATGGCGCGGTGCGGTCGTATACCGGTCACGATGCGTTGATCGCCCGCCCGCCCGGTTCCGGCGATCGCCAGGAGAGAGCATGACCACCATTGTCTGGTTCCGCCAGGATCTGCGCGTCACCGACAACCCCGCGCTGACGGCGGCGGCGGACAAGGGCGCGGTGCTGCCCGTCTTCATTCTGGATGAGGGCCGCGATCCGCATCCCTTGGGCGGGGCGAGCCGCTGGTGGCTGCATCACGGGCTTGCGGCGCTCAAGACCTCGCTCGGCGGGCTGACGCTGCTGCGCGGCGATCCGCGCCTCGTGCTGCCGGATCTGGCGCGGCGCGCGGGCGCTTCGGCTGTCTTCTGGAACCGCTGCTACGAGCCCCATGCCGTGGCGCGCGACGGCGACATCAAGCATGAACTGGGGGCGGCCGGGCTGGAGGCGCGCAGCTTCAAGGCGGGCGTGCTGTTCGAGCCGTGGGAGGTGACGACGGGAGGCGGCGGGCCCTACAAGGTGTTCACGCCGTTCTGGCGCACCGCGCGCGCGCTCGAGGTGCCGCCGCCGCTGCCCCGCCCGCAGGCGCTCACGCTGGCGCGCGACGCGGACAGCGAGACGCTCGGCGAGCTTGGCCTGCTGCCCAAAGCGCCGGACTGGGCCGAAGGCTGGGACGCGCTCTGGACGCCGGGCGAGGCGAGCGCCCAGGTGCGGCTGGCGGATTTTCTCGACGACGGCTTGCGCGGCTACGCCCGGTTGCGCGACCGGCCCGACCTCCAAGGCACCTCGCGGCTGTCGGCGCATCTGCATTTCGGCGAGATCTCGCCGCGCCAGGTCTGGGCGCGCACCCGCGCGGCCATGGCGCGCGATCCGTCGCTCGGGCGGACGGTGAGAAGTTCCTCGCCGAAGTGGGCTGGCGCGAGTTCTCGCAGCATCTGATCTATCATTTCCCCAACCTGCCGTCGGAGAACTGGAAGCCGGGTTTCGACGCCTATCCCTGGCGCGAGAGTGCCGGGGATCTGGAGGCGTGGAAGAGGGACGCACCGGCTATCCCATGGTGGACGCGGGCATGCGCGAGCTCTGGGCCACCGGCACCATGCATAACCGCGTGCGCATGCTGGCGGCGAGTTTCCTGGTCAAGCACCTGCGCATCCACTGGCGTAAGGGCGAGGCGTGGTTCCGCGACACGCTGGTGGACGCGGATCTCGCCAACAACGCCGCCGGCTGGCAGTGGGTGGCCGGTTCGGGCGCCGACGCCGCGCCCTATTTCCGCATCTTCTCGCCCATCGGCCAGGGCGGAAAATTCGATCCCGACGGCGTCTATGTCCGCCGCTGGTGCCCGGAACTGGCGGCGCTTGAGACGCGCTACATCCATGCGCCCTTCGAGGCGCCGCCCGAGGCGCTGGCGGCGGCGGGCATCAAACTGGGCCGGGAGTATCCGCGCCCGATCGTCGATCACAAGGCGGCGCGCCAGGCGGCGCTTGCCGGCTACGAGGCGGTGAAAGGGGCGCACGCGGAGGCGGAGAGCGCCGCTTGACCTTTGCGTGCGCCTGCGTATCGTCGCGCCACCACAAAGGGAGATGCCCGTGAGCGACGACAAGAAGCCCTGGCCGAGCGAGCTGCGGCTGTCCAAGGACAAGAAGACACTGACGGTGGGCTTCGACAGTGGCGAGCGCTTCGCGCTCGCAGCGGAATATCTGCGCATCGCCTCACCCTCCGCGGAAGTGCAGGGGCATTCGCCCGCCCAGAAACAGACCATGCCGGGCAAGCGCGATGTCGGGATCATGAAGATCGAGCCGGTCGGCAACTACGCGGTGAAACTGATCTTCGACGACATGCACGACACCGGCATCTTTTCCTGGGACTACCTTTTGCGGCTGGGCCGCGAGTTCGAGACGATCTGGGGTGATTATCTCAAGGATCTCGAGGCCAAGGGGCTGAAGCGGGAGGGCTGAGCCGAGAGTTGCGTGAATGCAACGCTGCGGAAGCTTGGTCGCTCATGCGTTGATTTACGGATGTTTCCGGTTTATCCGCCAAAAATATTGCGATACTTCTTATTCTAACGCAGCGTCCGCGATGGTTTTCCCAAGGTTTCGTGGCTCTGCCCTGGTGACGAGCGGCCAGGCGCCGCTGTCTGCCCGGACGGCGAGTACCGGCGTTCGCATCGGCTTTCAGAGATTGATTTTGGCGGAGTGACAATCGTGAACAGGTATCTTCTTGGTGCGGCTGTATCGGCTCTGATGGCGGCCGCGGCCGGGAGCGCGCAGGCCGCGGATCCCAGCTACTCGCAGCGGGCAACTGCAACGGACTGGTCCGGATTCTATCTCGGCGTGCATGCCGGCTACGTGGATGGCCAGACCGATTGGGATCTGGGGCCAGGCGTGCCGCTTGTCGTCGAACCATCCGGCTTCGCCGGTGGCGCGCTCGTTGGCTACAATCATCAGATCGACAATTTTGTGTTCGGTCTTGAAGCTGACATTACCCTCGGCGACATTTCCGAAGGGCCGAAGAATTTCGGCGTTGTGGGCGTGCAGAGCGCGGATGTGAATTATATCGCGACCGTTCGCGGTCGGCTCGGTTATGCATTCGATACCTGGATGCCGTTTGTCACCGGAGGTGCGGGTTTCGCGGATCTCGAGATTTTCGACAGCATTGGCGGCGGACCGACCCGCGACAGTCAACTCCTGACCGGCTTCGTGGTTGGTGCGGGTGTGGAGGCCGACCTCAGCCGGCTTTTCGGCCTGCAGATCGGCGGCGGCTCGCTGACGGGCCGGGTCGAGTATATGTACGGCCAATATGGCAGCGAGCTGTTCCAGATCGGCGCCACGCCCGAAGGCGCTGACCTGGAGACGAATACGGTGCGCGCGGCACTGGTCTGGCGCTTCAGCGGTCTCAGCGCCATGTAATCAGGCTTTCCGCGCGCTCGTTCGGAGCGCACGCGCGCGGATACGGAAACAGATACGGCGGCCCTCGGGCCGCCGCATCTGTTTCGGGCGTCAGTCCTTCGTGTCCGCCGCCAACTGGTCGGCATAGGCGAGGAGCGCGTCCACGTCCGCGTGGCTGAGGATTACCTCGGCGATGGTGGCGGGCAGATCCTCAGGGCGTTCCGCGTCGCCTTCGAAGCGTATGTGGGCCGGATGCGGCGGCCGGTCGAAAAAGGTCGCGAAGCGGTTGCGCCAGTCCTCGAGCGCCTTGATCAGGATCATGAACGACGGCGTGGAACTGATGCCGCCCATGCGGGTCTGCTCGCTGACCACGTGGCAGCGCGCGCAATGGGTCTCGGCCAGGTGCCGTCCGCGCTCGCTCAGCGCCG
Source organism: Breoghania sp. L-A4 (assembly GCF_003432385.1). Lineage (NCBI taxonomy): Bacteria > Pseudomonadati > Pseudomonadota > Alphaproteobacteria > Hyphomicrobiales > Stappiaceae > Breoghania > Breoghania sp. L-A4. The sequence continues at coordinate 1,920,872 of NZ_CP031841.1, forward strand.
AGGCCCGGAGCGCGCCCGTGCTCGCCAGCACGATGACGAGGGCGCCAAGGATTGCGGCACCGGTCACGCGCCATTCGTCCATGATTGCTCTCCCTTCAATCACGCCTGCGCTCCGAACAGGGAGAAATGATTGCAACAGGAATTCATCGGCGCAAGGGGCGGCCGGCAATGGCGCTGCAGATGTGTCCCAGGCGAGACACAAAAAAGCCGGCGCTGGATCACTCCAGGCCGGCTTCTTGTTCAGATCAGGACCGGCGGACTAGCGCTGGACGACGACCTTCGCGCCAACCTCAACGTTTTCATACAGATGCATGACGTCTTCGTTGGCCATGCGGATGCAGCCCGAGGAGACCGCGCCGCCGATCGTCCAGGGCTCGTTGGAGCCGTGGATGCGGTAGATGGTGGAGCCGATGTACATGGCGCGGGCGCCGAGCGGGTTGTTCGGGCCGCCTTCCATGTGGGCCGGAAGGGTCTGGCCGTTGCGGGCGGCGCGGGCGCGCATGGCCGGCGGCGGGGTCCAGCCCGGCCATTCCGCCTTGCGGCTCACGCGGTGGGTACCGGACCACTGGAACCCGTCGCGGCCAACGCCGATGCCGTACTTGCGGGCCTTGCCGTTTTCCAGCACGTGGTAGAGGCGGCGCTCGGCCGTATCGATGACAATCGTGCCCGGCGCGTAGTTGCCGTCGTAGCTGACGACTTCGCGCTTGATCGGCGACTTGCCGCTGTGGCTCAGCCTGCTGCCGTATTCGACCCAGCGCTTTGTGGTCGGATCAAAAAACTTGTTGGCGGCCGAAGCGGCCGTAACAATGGTGGTTGCCGCCACCGCGCCCGTGATCAATGCCGTCACGACCAGGAAAAACCTGCGCATCCTATTCCCCTTTGATGCCTCTTGAATGTCCGCGCCCTGCGGGACCCGTGCCTGCTGTTAACCATGTCAAGCGGCGGTTGCGATGATGTTAACGCGCGGCCGCTTTCGCAAGCTGTGATCATCATCACACGGTCGTCGAATGCATATAACGCAAGGTCTGTTGTGAATAGGCCACATTTTCGCCCGAAGCTTTCGAAACCCGCATTCATATTGAACAAAAAGTGATCACGGACGGGGCGTTATCCCGCAATTCCGCGTATGCGCGGCGAACCGGCCAAGACACGCGAACGGGCGGCGAAGTGATTCGCCGCCCGCTGGGCCGGTTCTGAAGATCTTGCGCCGCCCGGTGTCAGCCCAGATTCAGTTCCTTGAAGAAGTCGTTGCCCTTGTCATCAATGACGATGAAGGCGGGAAAGTCCTCGACCTCGATCTTCCAGATCGCTTCCATGCCGAGCTCTTCGTATTCGACACATTCCACCGACTTGATGCAGTCCTGCGCAAGACGCGCCGCCGGTCCGCCGATCGAGCCGAGATAGAACCCGCCGTGCGCCTGGCACGCGCGGCGCACCTGGGCGGAGCGGTTGCCCTTGGCGAGCATCACCATGGAGCCGCCGGCGGCCTCGAACTGGTCCACATAGGCGTCCATGCGCCCGGCCGTCGTCGGGCCGAAGGAGCCCGACGGCATGCCCTCGGGCGTCTTGGCCGGCCCGGCGTAATAGATCGGGTGGTTCTTGAAATAATCGGGCAGCGGCTCGCCCGCCTCCAGCCGCTCGCGCAGTTTCGAATGCGCCAGATCGCGCGCCACGATCAGCGGACCGGAGAGTGACAGCCGCGTCTTGATCGGGTGTTTCGTCAGCTCTCCGAGAATCTCGGTCATCGGCCGGGTGAGGTCGATCTTCACGACCGTGTCGTCGAGATGCTCGTCGGTCACTTCCGGCATGTATTTTTCCGGGTGCATCTCGAGCTGCTCGAGAAAGATGCCGTCCTTCGTGATCTTGCCGGTGGCCTGGCGGTCGGCCGAGCAGGAGACGCCGAGCCCGATGGGCAGCGAGGCGCCGTGGCGCGGCAGCCGGATGACGCGGACGTCGTGGCAGAAATATTTGCCGCCGAACTGCGCGCCGACGCCGGTCGCCTGCGTCAGCTTGTGGATCTCTTCCTCCATCTCGAGATCGCGGAAGGCGTGGCCCAGTTCCGAGCCTTGCGTCGGCAGATTGTCGAGATAGCGCGCGGAGGCCAGCTTTACGGTCTTGAGATTCATCTCGGCCGAGGTGCCGCCGATGACGATGACGAGGTGATAGGGCGGGCAGGCGGCGGTGCCGAGCGTCAGCACCTTCTCCTTCAGGAACTCGATCAGCCGGTCATGGGTGAGCAGCGACGGCGTGCCCTGGAACAGAAACGTCTTGTTGGCCGAGCCGCCGCCCTTGGCCATGAACAGGAACTTGTAGGAATCCTCGCCCTCGGCGTAGAGGTCGATCTGAGCGGGCATGTTGTTCGACGTGTTCTTTTCCTCGAACATCGACAGCGGCGCGAGCTGCGAATAACGCAGGTTCTTGTGGAAATAGGCGTCGCGCGAGCCTTCGCCCAGCGCCGCCTCGTCCGAGCCGTCGGTCCACACGCGCCGGCCCTTCTTGCCCATGACGATCGCGGTGCCGGTGTCCTGGCACATGGGGAGAACGCCATGCGCGGAAATGCTGGCGTTTTTCAGCAGATCGAAGGCCACAAACTTGTCGTTTTCGGTGGCTTCCGGATCATCGAGGATCTTGCGCAACTGCTCCAGGTGGCCGGGGCGCAGGAAATGGTTGATGTCCTTGAAGGCTTCCTCGGCGAGCAGCCGCATGCCCTCGCGCTCGACCACCAGAACCTCCTCGCCGTTGAAGCTGGCGGTGGAGACGAAGTCGGAGGTCAGCTTGCGGTAGGGCGTGGTGTCCTCCGACAGCGGATACATGGAGGAATGGGTGTAGTCCGGCGGGGTCTTCGGCTGGGCGGTCATAGTTGTGCGGCTCTCCCAAAAAGCGCGGCCAAGGGGATTGCATGCCTTTTACGCGGGATGGGGGGAAGGCCAAGGGGCGGGTGGCGCGGCGCGACATTACCAAAGATTAACAGGACAATCATCGCCGCGGCATTTAGCTGTTTCAGGGTGTTCCATCTGTGAGGCGCCTCCCATGCCCGGACTTTTCTCCCGCTACGCGACCCCTTGCTGACCGGTCTTTTCATCGTCTCGCTGGTCTCCGGCATCGCCCTGTTCTTCCACTGGGGGCAGGGGCTTTTCCACGGCATGCACGAGTGGCTGTCGATGGTGCTGATCGCGCCGTTCGTGCTGCATGTGTGGAAGAACTGGAAGCCGTTTCTCGCCTATTTCAGGCGCACGCCCATGGCCGTCGCCCTGGCGGTCTCGGTGATCGCGGCGGTGCCTTTCGCATGGCCGACATCCGGCGACGCGCCGTCGGGCAATCCCATGGTGATGGTGCTGCGGTCCGTGCAATCGAGCCCGCTCGAGGCGGTCGCGCCGGTCTTCGGGCACACGCGCGAGACGCTTGTCGCGGCGCTTGAGCAGAACGGCTACTCGGTGCCGTTGGATGCGCTCAACCTGCAGCAGGTGGCGGCCGCCAACGGCAAGTCCGATCGCGACATCGCCGGCGTGCTCGCGCACCTTAAGGATTGAGGCGCGCCCGCTGAGCTTGAGGAAAGACCCCCGAACTCTTGTTCGTCATGCTCGGGCTTGTCCAGATCACCCATAAGTTATTGAAAAGAATGGATCCTCGGCACAAGGCCGAGGATGACGATCGAGGGTATGAGCCTTGTCCGCAAGTGCCGTGCGGACCTCAGGCCCGCAGCGCTACTTCGTCGCCGCCACGATCTCGAACATCACCTTGACGCCGCCGGCGACGGTGGCTTCCGAAATATCCTTGCCGATGGCGTAGTCGCCGCGCAGCACCTCCGCCGTGCCGGAGGCGGTTGCCGTGTCGCCGTCGATCGTCAGTGTGAACGGCAGCACCATGGGCATGGCGATGTCCTTGATGGTCAGGGTGCCGATGGCCTCATAGGCGCCGTTGCCGGTGTCGATCACGTCCTGCGCCTCGAAGGTGGCTTTCGGGAAGGCGCCCGCGTTGAACCAGCCCTCACCGGGCAGCATCTGGGCGGCCTGCGCGTTGGCGCTGGTCACCGAGCCGGTGTCGATGGTGACGCGGATCTTCGCCGCCGCAAGGTCTTGGGGTCGAAGTCGATCTCGGCGTCCCAGGTCCGGAATTGGCCCGGCACCGCGGCGCCCGCCTGCGAGGCCTCGAAGGTGAGGCTGCTGTTGTCGTGATCGATCTGCCACTGGGCGGCCTGCGCGCCGGTGCTTGCCAGGCCGAGGCTGGCGGCGAGAGCGAGAATCTTCAGCATGGGGATCTCCAAAAAAGGTCACGCGCCGCGGGCGTAACGCGGCGATGTCATGCGCCGCACCGTGTCGTCGCGGGCAATCAGGTGGTGCTTGAACGCGGCAGCTATATGAAGGCCGAGCAGCGCGATCAGGCCCCAGGCGAGAAGCTCGTGCGCCTCGCGAAAGACCCCTCGACCGCCGCCTTGGAGCCCAGCGCGTCGGGGATCGGCAGATGCGGCATGGTGAGCGTGCCAAACAGCACCGTGGGGATGTTCCACGGGCTTGCCGAGACCATCGCCCAGCCGGTGAGCGGTATCGCCAGCATCAGGGCGTAGAGGCCGGTGTGGCCCAGATGCGCTGCGCGCTTTTCCCAACGCGGCATGGTGGCGGGCAGCGACGGCGAGGGGTTGGCGAACCGCCAGGCGAGCCGCAGGCCGGCCAGCGCCAGCGCCACAAACCCGAAGGACTTGTGCAACTGGTAGAGCTGGAAAGTGGCCGGGTCGGCCTGCGGCAGTTCGTGCATGTAGAGCCCGAGCCCCAGCATGCCGAGGATCAGCACGGCCATTGTCCAGTGGAACGCGATGGCGATGGCGCCGTATCCGGAAGGGCTGTTGCGCAGCATGGTCTGTCCTTGGGCGGTGGGGCGGGGACACGCCGCGGGCGCGGCGTGTCTTTCAGCGGCTTACTTCTGGTTCAGTTCCAGGTCGATGCGCACCGGGATCTCGTCGGAGACGGCGGGCACATAGGTCGACATGCCGAAGTCGCTGCGCGTCAGCGTGGTGGTGCCGACAAGGCCGATCGTCTGAACCTGGGTCGCCGGGTTCGGCGCGCTCTTGTTCACGGTGAAGGTGATGGTCACCGGCTTGGTGACGTCGAGCAGCGTGAAGTCGCCGGTGACATCGAGCGTCGTGTCGCTGGTCTTCTCCACCTTGGTGCTGGTGAACGTCGCCTTGGGGAAGGCCTCGACGTTGAAGAAGTCGGCGGTCTTCAGGTGTTCGTCGCGCGGATCCCAGAAGGTCTCCAGGCTCGCCGTGTCGATGGTCACCGCGACCTTGGAGTTCTCCGGCGCTTCCTCGTCGATCACAACGGTGCCGTCAAAATCCGAGAACCGGCCGTGCACGGTGGAATAGCCGAAATGGTTGACCGTGAAGGTCAGCGCGGCGTGGCTGTGGTCGATGGCGTAGTCGACCGGTTCGGCGCTGGCCGTGCCGGCGAGAAGGGCAGGGGCGGTGAGCAGGCTGGCGGCGAGAAGCGCGGTGGAGAGACGGGACATGGAAGGCTCCTGAAACGGGTGCATGACGTGTTTTGGTGGCGCGGGCGCAAGGCAACGCGCTCGCCCTCACATCGCGTCGCGCATGCTGCACTGCAACTGCACGCACTGTTCAGCCGTGGCGAACAATCGGGTCGCGGTGTTGGCACGCTTGCTGTTGCGGTGGGGGACGGCCGTGGCGGTTGACCGAAACGGCCGTCGCGGTCACGGTATGCGCCGAATCCGGATCCTGTGTCCGGCCAGCCAGTCAACCGTCATGAGGACCAATAGATGGACGAACGCGAGCGCCACGCGATGGGCATGAAGACCCGCCGCACGGTTCTGGGCAATGCGCATGTGGACCGCGCGGATGCCAGCAAGACCTCGTTCTCGGAGGAATTCCAGGATCTGATCACCCGCTATGCCTGGGGCGAGATCTGGACGCGCGAGCGCTTCGACCACAAGACCCGGCGGCTGCTGGTACTCGCCATGATGGTGGCGCTGGGGCGCTGGGAGGAATTCGTCATGCACGTGCGCGCGGCCCTGTTCGAGGGCGAGCTGGAGCCCGATGACATCAAGGAAGTGCTGATGCAGTCGGCCATCTATTGCGGCGTGCCCGCCGCCAACACCGCCTTCAAGGAGGCGGCGGCGACGGTGGCCGAATACGAAAACAGCAAGGCCTGAGCGCGTCACACGGCCATCCGGGCCGCGGTGCGGCTGGCGGTGGTGCGCCCGGGATGGCGGCGTCGACACGCGCGCCGCGGATCAAACGAGGGGGAAGCAATGATCGATTTCTATTCCTGGACGACACCGAACGGCCGCAAGGTCTCCATCATGCTGGAGGAATGCGGCCTGCCGTACGAGACGCATGCCATCAACATCATGCAGGACGAGCAGTTCGCGCCGGAATTCCTCGAAATCTCGCCCAACAACAAGATTCCGGCGATCGTCGACCGCGAGACGGGCACCACGCTGATGGAGTCGGGCGCGATCCTGCTGTATCTGGCGAAGAAGACCGGAAAATTCCTGCCCTCCGACGAGGCCGGCTACTGGAAGGTGATGGAGTGGCTGATGTGGCAGATGGGCGGTTTCGGCCCGATGCTGGGTCAGGCGCATCATTTCGTGCACTTCAACCCCGACAAGGCGCCCTACGCGACCGAGCGCTACAAGAAGGAGGCGCGGCGTCTCTATGGCGTGCTCGACAGGCAGTTGGCCGACAATGATTATGTCGCGGGCGACTATTCCATCGCCGACATGGCGATCTGGCCCTGGGCCTCGCGCTTCGAGTGGCAGGACGTGGATCTGAACGACTTTCCCAGCGTCAAGCGCTGGTATCTCGACGTGGCCGCCCGTCCCGCCGTGCAGCGCGGCTATCAGGTGCCCAAGGACATGGGCCCGATCCCGATGCCGTGAGGAACAGCGCGACAGGGCATCCGGCCCGGCCGGCCCGGATGCTTCCGGACGGTCGCGCTGACCCGGACGGCGCGCCCGGCCCTCGTGAATTGCCGGCGAAAGCGGGTCGATTTCAGCGCGAATGCCACGCGCACTCGGCAGGCTTTGTCGGCGTTTTCGGGCGTGCTTGCGCCCATCGGTCGCCGAAAATCATGTGGAAAGGCACCTCCACCCTTGCGCCGCCCGCCGCACTCCCTTACAGACGGAATTGGAGAGGTGGCCGAGTGGTCGAAGGCGCTCCCCTGCTAAGGGAGTAGGCGGGTTAAACTGTCTCGAGGGTTCGAATCCCTTCCTCTCCGCCATTTGCCCAAACGAAAGCGCTCTCCCGATCCGGCTGCGGCCGGATTTTTGCGTTGTTTTCGAGGGTTATGCGGGAGGGGCTGAGCACCGGTCCTGGTGTCAGGAGGCCCAGAGGCGTTCTCTCCGGGCCCATATTCTCCGGACCTCATGACTGCGCCGTTTTGGTGAATTTCTTGCAAATACCTGGAATTGCGAGTCTTTTTCGAGTCTGCGGCTGAGCACTTCGACGTCAGTGGCACTTGGCTTATGGAACCAAGATCCAAACCTGAAGGGGAGCTTTTTCCATTTGATGCGCGAGCTGACCGAACAACTCATGATTGCGATACACCCTACGTGATACCGATAGCTTCCTCGATGGCGCGGCGGATCACTGTTCGCCCAGATCCAGATGGATTTCGGAAACGCTCCGTTGCGAAGTCAATCGGGCGCGCGCCCTCCAGAAGCGCTGTGAAAAACCCAACGCTGATATCCTTCGCCTCCAGTGATTGCCCGGCGACTTTTCGAAGTATGTCGAAGATGGCCTGAACGCCAATTGTCCGGAATATGAAGGATTCCTCACTGGCATTCTTCCAGAAGACATCCTCACTCGCTTTGAGATAGTTCAGAACCATTTTGTAGATAAGCGCGTCATTTCCTTCGATGAAGACCTCGCGGAGCGGTGAGCGATCGTTTGGTCCGTCCTTCAATCCACGGCGCGGTCTCGCCTCGTCCTTTCGCATAAGATTGGCGTCGCGCTTCGGATTGCTTGAGAACAGGCGAAGGATTCCATCTACGATCACGGCTGTCGAAACACGCCAATTCGCCTCCGCCGCCAGTTTCTCAAGGGCGACATCACGCTTCGGCGCAACCATGATCCTTCCCTGAAGCGGCGAGTCGGAATCAGTACCGAGTTTACGCGTGAAAAATACGGCCAGCTTATCTGGCGTCCAGTATTCCTCAGCCTCGTCCGATACGTTGTAGCCGAACAGCTCATAGGTCAGACTGCGGTCCACACGCTTCTGCGTCGAATTGATAGTGGCGAAAACTTGAGCCTGGAGCGCCTTAGGCAGATCGAGGAAAACCGAACATAGCAAAGTCATGCTGTCCATGGCATCAGCTTCGGCGCGAGCGAACGAAAAGAGCCGATGCTGGCCATCGATAATGGCAGCTAACTTCTTCGAAGACGGGATTGTGAGCTTGTGGCAGCCATCTTTAGATTCGGTGATCGACCAGACGTCCGATCTAACAAGCGGAACCCCTTCCTCGTCTGAGGACATGTATTCCAACTCGCCTTGATCGAAACCGGTATCAATATCATAATTTGCGGCCACGATGATCGAATTTGGGAAGGCGGAATCCACACGGTTGATGTAGGATGCAATCTCGTTCAGGCGCTTGTCTTGGATGAGACGCTGGGTACCTTCAAGAGTGTAGCCGCTGCCATCCTGCTTCATAGTCGCTCGCATCCGGTCACTGGCGGCAACTTGCAGAAGAAGTTCTGCCGGGAGGGCAACAACGAAAAAAGTGCCTAGGCGTTGGTCGACACGAAGGGCGTGGGTCTCATAGGGGAAGCTGAATTTGGTCATTCTGTGAACCCAGTTGTACTGCCTGGAAGCTTGCGGGTCACACTACCGCCAACGGCGTCTTCAGGTTTGGGCTTCGTTTTTAGGTCTGGGTTATCTGCGTTCGCGACTGTCCAAATCCAAAGCCCAAAAAGCGACAAAATAAATGACAACGAAAAAATATGCTTCGGCCCCTCTTGGCGGAATTCTTGTATGCCAAGAACAGCCGCTGCAATCAACATTATCAAAAGTGAGCTGATTGCAAAGACCGCCATCAAGGTTTTCGAATTCTTGACTGCCTCAAGCGTGAGCTGTAAAGACGCGGCACCTATTAGTGCGGGATAGAACACAGCCAATGCGGCACGCACACCCTGTAAGCCTTGGACGTCCAAAGGGCTTCCCGAGAACCAATACTTTACAATCTCCACAAAGACGCCAAAACCACTGAAGAGGACTACGCCAAAAACTAGATAGAAAATGAAGGTCAGATCGGACAAGGGCGTTTTCGTACGGCGCCTCAACTCTTTAAGAAACTCACGATTATATTCGGAGTTTGTTTTATCCACTTCACTCATTTGATTACCAGGCTCTGATCTTCTTGGTGTTTTTGTCGAACCGCACGAAGCACTGGCCTGTCTGAAGGTTCGTAAGGTTGGCACCCTTGCCGAGAACGCGCGCTGCAGCCCCTGGCTTTGCGTTGGTCGCGAACGCTGCGACCAAGCCCATGTTGTCCAGGAACTCATCGTCTTCGCCGGAAAAGTCATCGGGAGATTGAGAGACCAGCATAACAACGCCGCCTTTGGATCGGCTCATACGGATCAGACGAGATAGCGAGGGCAGCTTGGTCCCGAGGATCTGGTGCGCTTCATCGATCATGCACAGGATGCGAAGACCCCGCGCGCCATCTGGGCTTGTCTCGGCATCCACAAGGCCATTCAGATACTGGTCCAGCGCATCCAGCAGTAGGTTGACGACAATTGTACGACTGTCTTCCGGGACGTTTGGCGGCAGCTTGATGATCCAGCTCTTCTGGAAGAACTCCGCCGGAGAGAACTTTGGCTCGAACAGCGGAAACCGGCACAACTCTTCCATGCTTGAAACGGCGCCGTCTTCCTTGACCTCATGCTCCTGATAGACATCATGCAAGCGGTCGCGGATGTGCCGCAGTTCACAGGGTTCCTCCGAGGAAAGCGCTCGACTGGCCGCTTCATGGACGTAGTTGCGCTGGATGTTTCCCAGCTTTGAGCCCTTTAGCCGCGAGAAGGACTCGCGGAACCGCATCGCCGCCTCGTCAATCCCGAACTGGTCTTTCTGCGAGAGTGCAAGAACATCGAGCGGGATGGGCATGCGCGGAGGCTCGATTACCTGTGCCTCAAAGGCTTCACCGAGTGCGGTTTGAGCCTTCGTGCCAGTAAAGCCTGCGAGGTCCCCCTTGAAATCAAAGGCCAGCAGCGGCACCGGAGCCTGCTCACGAATGGAACGCAGCATGGCGGCTGCCATAACCGTCTTGCCCGAGCCGCTACCGCCCATGATTGCCGTGTGGGGCGCGCCACCCTTACCATTCAGGCTCCAAAAGACCTTTTCCTTGGTGGCGACATCCTCCCCGATCTCGCCGAGGGGAACTTTGATCTCGCCGCTGGAGAAAGTGGCGCCGGATGCGCCCGCGCCGCCGGACGTCGGCAAACGGCCTCCCGCTGAGGGAAGTTCAGCCACGTCTACAAGACGCCGGATAAATTGTCCGAGATCGGCTCCAGCCTGTTCCCACTCGTCGTCTAGCTTTGCTAGCCCACGCCGCCAATGGGCACCGACCAGCGTGACAAGTCTTTTGATATCGACGTCCGGCTCCCCGGCACGCTCCACGATCAGCGCCAGCCATACGGAAAGCGCTGTGCCTGTGCCGAAAAGCGTGTCGCCCTTGATCACTTTTCCCGGCTCCAGCTCATCAGCTGAAAGGGAAATTGGAGCGCTCATCGCCAGGGAACGCGAGATTGCTAAGCGGGCGGGGAGATAGCGTTTGCGCATCCCAAGCCGCCCCATGAAATCTGTGTTGAGCTTGTCGCTGTCGTAATCTGTGCGGAAGTTGGCGCCCGCGACTTCAACGAGGGAAATGCTCATGCCTGTCCTCCCGTCTCGTCAAAGTATCCGGGACGAACCGTGGACTAACCGATATCACCAACCCGCTCAAAGTGGACCAGATACTTTTTCTGCACGTGCGGCGCAATTTCCCGAAGATACTCTCCCACGACTTCGGTGTTTGTGGAGAGCAAGATAACCTGATGTTCGCGCTGCACGAGATGATTCAGCACACCCTTACGATGCTCGATATCAAGACGTCCGAGCGGCGTATCGACCACCATTGGAAAGCCGCGGCCCGAAACCGACGACACGGCAGAGATCAAGGCTTGGGTGAAGATTTGCTTTTCACCAGCCGAGAGGTCGTAACCACGCAAGTCAACGCCAGCAGCATTTAGGAGCTTCACGTCGCAATTCTCATCGATGGCGATACGCTCCACCAGGTCTTTCTTGTGTGCCATAGAGCGGTGCGCCGTCGTCATGGCCGCCGCTATTGCGTCAATCTGGCTTGGCACTGCTTTTGCCACGATCTGGTCGACCATCATCGCGACCTTGTTCGCACGCGCGGCGCGCCGGGCGGACGGGGCAGCTTGGTCAAGCTGACCAGAGAGCTTCGTCAGATCCGTATTCTTCTGGCCAATTTGGCTTTCCAGCGAGGCCATCTCACGCCGCAGCGCCCCGATCTCCTGATCAAACCTCTGAAGTTCGCTGCCGACATGGGATAGGCGCTCGCGCTTCGTATCCACATGTGGTGCTACCGCTTCGGTGCGCATGACTTCATCTTGCAGACGCTTAAGCGCCTCTTCGTTGGCTGCAATGCTGGCCAACAGTTCGACAATCGCCGGCGCTCCCAACTCATCCAGCTCTTCGAGCCGGTCGATCACTTTGGAGCGTTCCAGCTCATTCAGGTATGGGTGCAGATAGACCTCTGCACAGTTGTCGGGAGGCGGATACCAGAGCTTCTCCCAAGCACTGCGAGCGCTGTTCAAAACGCCTTCTCGCTGGCCACCCGTGAGCGCCGGATCAAGCTCCTGCATGCCGGCATCGACCGAGGCAAGGAAACGCTCCAGATTGCTGTCTCCCTGGCTTTTCCCATTCTCCCAGCGCTCGAGCACGCCCTCGCTCAGAAGCCGGGCCTTGACGCTCTTTCGAAGCGGTAGGCCGCACAGCGCCAGCGCAAGGTCTTTCATCATCAGATCTTCGAGCTGTGCATTTCCGTCTTCAATAGCGCGCTCATAGTTCTTGATCTGCTCGAATTGTTCTTGAAGTAGGGCCTGCGAACCAGCGCCAAAGCTGGCCAGTTCGCGGATCAGATGCTCCTGCTCTTCCTTTAGAGCGGCGCGACTGGGTTCTATTTCGGCCAGACGAGTTGACTTCTTGTCATACTAGAAGGTGAGCGTGTGTCGCTCGAGTTCCAGCTTTTCGATAGTCTTGTCGGAAACGTTCGGGGACTCCTTGCGCCGAACTTCTGCATAGGAGCGCAAGTCCTTTGCAAGTTGTTTCAGAACTGGAATACCGAGCAGACCTTCGATGCCAGCACGAACCTGCGCCGACATCTCCCGCTCTGCAAGCACGCTCACCTGTTCGCCATCGAACATGAAGAAGTGCGCCAATGTGAAGGGCAGAAGATTTTCTGCAATGTACTCGCGAAACCAATCTGCGCGGTCGTTTCCCTGCAACGCCCCTGGGCCAACGGCCTTGCGGGTTGAGCCCTCGTAGATGTGGATTTCCTCATCTTGAGGGCGATACGCGCCAGAGTCGCTGAAATGCCAGATGCGCTGAATTTCAAGCGGCTCATCATTGTCGTCGGTGAAGATCAGTTTCACAGAACAGGACGTACGCCCCGCCGCAGTTGCGCCACCATGAAGCGCTTTCTCTAGAAAGTTTTTGTAGGAGGTAGCGAGACGCTCCTTGTCCGCACCTGAAAACGGCGAACGGGCGATCAGCGGCAGGCCATCCCGCCCGAACATCCCAAGCACAATGGCCTCAAAAAGACTTGTCTTGCCGTAGCCATTGGGGGCGCCGATCAAAACGATATTTCGACCGCTTGCCGGTGCCGGGAAATCAAAATTGGCCGTCGTATAGGCCTTCCAGTCCCGCAACGTGATGTGTGAAAGATGCATGGGCTGTTATTCGTCCACTTGAATGCGGTCAAGGATATCGTCAAAGGAATCCCACAGGCCAGCTCGGCGTTGCTTTCCCGTTTGTTCAACCTCAGCCTGTACCAGCTCTTCAAACTCGGCGAAAAGCATCCCATTGGCCTTGCAGGCATCCTTGATCATGGTCCGTCCATCTGGATTATCGAGAAGCACAACAACATTTCGCGGCATCTACTTGTCCTTCACGATTTCACGGACACTCATTGTCCTCGACTTGCTGTGGCCCGCGATCTCTTCGGACCAAATCTGGTGGATGAGATCAACTTCTTCCTCTGTGATCAAGCTTTGTCCAGTCTCCTCCTCCAAGCCGCGGAGCCGTTCGAAAACCTCAGCGCGGGTCTGGAGGGTAAAGGGGCCAGGGATAAACGTTCCGCCATCCGTAATCGTGATGCGGCCGTCACGTCGCCGGGCTTGGCGGCGCTCCTTCTCGTTGCGGATCGAAACCAGCCAGTCCCGGAAGTCCAGAAGGGGCGTGAATTCGGCGTAACCGGACTCTACGAAGCCCTCAAGGCTCCGGTCTTTCTCCACAACCGTGCAGGTCCAGCAGCCAAAGCGCGAGGACGTCGTACCGCAGGACGGTGCATCATCCTTGGAGGTGACGACCGGGCACTCCCCACCGCTTGCATTGCGATAGAGACCGATAAGCTTGAGATGCGAACCGCCCCAAGGCGGTTCGTTAAGGGCCAGAAACTCCCAGACATCATCGGTATGCAGTTCGACAATGGGTCGAAAGACCATGCAGCCAACAAGATCGTTGTGCTTGTTCAGGCGCTCTCCATTGTCATAGCGCCCTACCGAGGCGGCGCGCGTCGCGCTCTCTGATCGGCGCACCCCGAGCAGGAGAACAACCTTTCCGGCTTGGTCAACCTGGCTCTTGATGTACCGGCTGGTGGGAAGGATTTTCATCCGATCTGTACACCAGCGGAACGAGCGATTCGGGGAAGGATAGCCCCGGCCAATCAGGTTTACCCAGAAGGACTGGTCCGGCGAAGGCCGCGTGATCTTGGTGATGACCGGAAGCCTGAACGCGCTGGCCGCTCCTTCGATCTCTTCCATGCTTTCGATGATGTGCTGGACGACAAGAGGGCTTTCGACCAGAGTGTCGTTGGCCACTACGTGCACCGGACGCGTGCGCTGCGAAGGTGGAAGGGACAAAAGCATCTCGAACACGAGATGCGTGACCAGTGTGCTATCCTTGCCCCCGGAATAGCCGATGATCCAAGGCCAATCGTGATCTTGGCGATACTCATCGAGTAGTTCTGCCTGAATAGCATCAAAGAGCGCTGCGCTCTCATCTTCAATGGCGAGTGCTTCAGCGCCGTCCATCAAACTACTGTCCCCCTTGTGTAGGCGCGATTCACTCGCTTTATCTGTGTCTTGTGTAGCAGTCTCCGCGACCCACTGTAAATTGGAGATGTCGCCAGAGCCGAGCCGATTCTGTGCTGGGCGGCCGAGAATGACGCTTGTGCGGCCCGTGTGGGCGTCAAGGGCGCCGAGTAAGCAAGCTTGATGGTTGTTCCGATCACTCCACCGGAACCGGCTCCAGCAACCGCGCCAGCGTCACCTCCGGCCCCTGTCGCCCGTCCAGGATTGCCTCGACGATGTCGGGCGCGAGCAGAGTTAGCTGCAGGACGCGGGTCATGTAGGAGGAGGCGATCCCTTCGCGCTCGGCAAGCTCGGCGATGTTCGTGAACTCGCCGGATTCCAGCATGCGTTTCCAGCGAAATGCGCGGGCCAGCGCCTTGATCAGCGTGTTGTCGGTCTTGCGCTTTTGAGGCGAGTCCTCAGACAGCTGCATCTCCTTGCGCCCGCCGCGCTTCACGACACGGAACGGGACATGGAGTGTCACCGTCTCGGGGATCGGCGTCGCGCGGGTCATGCTGCCGCGCCCATGTCGCCGGCCGGCAACTCGCGCGCGAGGCCGTGGAGGCCATCCACCCGCAGCCGAATGTCGAGCCCCTCGGCGCCGATATCGACTCTCTCGATCAGCAGCGCCACGATGCGCGCCTGCTCGGCGGGAAAGAGTTCGTCCCACAGCGGGTCAAGCTGTTGCAGGGCGGCGCGGGCGTCGGCCTCGGTGATGTCGCCGTCTTGCGCCCGGGCCGCCTTCCAAGTCCCCGCCACGATCTCGGGCTGGCGGAACACGACGCGGAACTGGTTGATGACGGCGGCTTCGATCTCGCCCGCAGGAACGCGTCCGACCGGACACGACCCTGCGCCATGCTTCAATACCGTCTGGCTGACGTAATAGCGGTAGAGTTTCCCACCCTTCCGGGTATGCGTCGGCGAGAACGCGGCACCGTCCGGGCCGAACAGCAACCCTTTCAGCAGCGCGGGCGTGTCGGCGCGGGTGCGGGCGGCGCGCTTTCGGGGCTCTCTTGCAGAATGACGTGGACCTTGTCCCACGTCTCGCGGTCGATGATGGCCGCGTGCTCGCCGGGATAGCTGTCGCCCTTGTGGACCGCTTCGCCGATGTAGGCGCGATTGTTCAGCATCCGGTAGAGGTACTTCTTGTCGATCCGGTTGCCGCGCGGCGTGCGGATACCGCGCGCGCCGACCTTCCGCGCCAGTTCCGTGCAGGATCCGATCTCGAGGAAGGGGGCGAAGACCCAGCGGACATGCTCGGCGCGCTCATCGTCGATGACCAGCTTCCGGTTCTCGACGCGGTAGCCGTAGGTCACATACTCATAAAACGGGATTCCCTTGGCGCGAGAGTTCTGATTCACTGACCATCATCAATGGAGGTCAGGATGGCTCGCTTCGATCTGACGGATTTCGAGTGGTCTGTGATACAGCCGCTTCTGCCGACAAAGGTGCGTGGGGTCCCGCGCGCCGATGACCGCAAGGTGCTGAACGGCATCTTCTGGCGGCTGCGCACGGGAGCGCCTTGGGCCGACATTCCGGCGCGCTATGGCCCGTACACGACCTGCGTCAACCGCTTCAACCGCTGGCGCAAGGCTGGCCATTGGGCACGCATTCTTGAAGCGGTATCAAATGCTTACGACGGTGACGTGCAGATGATCGACTCGTCATCGATCCGCGTTCACCAGCACGCCGCCAACGGCCAAAAAAAGAGGAGCGATCCCGTTGCATGGGTCGCTCGCGCGGCGGACTGACCACCAAGATCCATGCGCTCGTCGACGCCGAGGGCCGGCCGATCCGCCTCAAGCTGACCGAAGGCCAGGCCCACGACGGACGCTCGGCCGCCGACATGTTCGAAACGCTCAAGGCCGGTCACATCCTGCTCGCCGACCGCGCCTATGACAGCGATGCCTTGCGCGCCGAAATGGCCGCGCGGGGCGCATGGGCCAACATCCGCGCCATGCCGAACCGCGTCAAAACCTTCCCCTTCAGCCCCTGGGTTTATCGGCAACGCAACGCCGTCGAGCGTTTCTTTAGCAAACTCAAACACTTCAGGGCCATTGCCACACGATACGACAAGCGCGACGCCAATTTTCTCGCGTCAGTCCAACTCGCTTCAATCCGCATATGGCTGCGAACTTATGAGTCGGTCACCTAGGGCGGGACGCCGCCCATCCACATGCCCTTTCTGCGGCTCGCGGCGACCTTGTCGCGGATGCGTTCGGCCGTCACCTCGCGCTCGAACTGCGCGAACGACAGCAGGATGTTCAGCGTCAGCCGACCCATGGAAGTCGTCGTGTTGAACGACTGCGTCACCGAGACGAAGGTCACCCCGTTCCGGTCGAACACCTCGACCAGCTTGGCGAAATCGGCGAGCGAACGACTGAGACGGTCGATCTTGTAGACGACGACCACGTCGACCAGCCCGTCCTCGATATCCTCCAGCAACCGCTTCAGGCCGGGGCGTTCCAGCGTACCGCCCGAAATGCCACCGTCGTCATACTGATCGCGGACCAGCACCCATCCCTCGGACCGCTGGCTGGCGATGTACGCCTCGCAGGCCTCGCGCTGGGCGTGGAGCGAGTTGAACTCCTGCTCCAGCCCTTCCTCACTGGACTTCCGGGTGTAGACGGCACAGCGCAGCTTGCGGACGACCTTCGATTTCTCCGGCGGCTTCGTCATGTCCGCCCCCTGTGGTTCTTGAGCCCGAAGAAGACCCAGCCGTTCCAGCGCGTCCCGGTGATGGCCCGCGCGATGGCGGACAGCGACTTGTAGGGCCGCCCCTGCCATTCGAAGCCATCGGCGGTGACGGTGACCACCTGCTCGACACCCTGCCATTCTCGCAGGAGGCGCGTGCCAGTGATCGGGCGGTCACGGTCGGCGCGGATGCCGCGCTTGGATCGGTCGCCGCCGTCCAGTTCCTCACCGAGCCGCTCCAGGCGCCGGACCGTCTCCGGTTTCAGTCCGCCATAGGCCAGTTCCTGGATACGATAGGCGATGCGGCTTTCGAGAAAGCGCCGGTTGAACGGCGGCGGCTCGCTGTCGAACAGGTCGCGCCACTGTTGCTTCAGATCGGGCGTCGGCGTGGTCTTGAGCGCGGCCAGGCGCGCGGGGATGGGATCGGGCTTGTTCATGCATTTCTCCGGTGAGTTGGAGTTGCATGACGGCATTGGTCGGGCGGATAGTGTAGGCAACGTTCTCCAGTATCGTCAGATACTTCGCCCCCATCCCGCATCCGCAACCGAACCAGCCCGAGCGCCAGCAAGCGGCACAGCTCGGCGCGACGCTCGGCGGCGGGCAGCTGGTCAGGTGGGAGCGGATTGGGACGTTTCATGTCTCGTGGCCGTGTTCGGTGGTGGATACCGAACAAAAGCCACCCGGCCACCCGGGATGGGACATCTCATGAAAGCGGGATCAGGAAATGCGAACAGGAAGAGAACATCAGGGCTTGCCGATCACGGATTTGTCCATGATTATCGCAGGTTGAATCAAGCAAGAGCAGTAGTTCGTTGAGGTAAGATCATGGCGCGTAAAGCAACTCCGATCAGTCCCCTTGTCCTGGCGCTGATCGAGGATGCGCGCGTGGCTCTTGCCCCAGCGATTCTCTCGGCCCGGGAGGGAGGTGATAGTCACCGCAGTCCCCAGAGACGACATCGCGGTGTCAAGCGCCGAGCACGGCCCCGCAATCGCGATCTATAGTCCAAATCAGCATTTCCGGAGATTTATATGGTACGCGCCCCGGCCAGAACTTGCCCCAATCTTTCTCGGCTATTCGACGATGCAGAGCCGGAACTGCTGTCTGGATTTCTTGAGAGCAAGGCTTTCGAGAGGCTGATCCGCGCCCATGACGGCCAGATCACCAGCGGCACCGTCTCGCTGCGCCCCGGCCGCTTCGACGGCGGTGGTATGCGCTACCTCCGTTTCACCAACTGGCTAACCGAGATCGACCGGCTGTCCGGTCCTGTCGCCGCGATCTGGTTCGAGGAAGTCCGCCGCCACGCGGGCACCGACGCGAGCCACATCTACGGCGGGCTCATGGCCACGCTGACCGCATGGGCCGAGCTGCGCGGCGTGCCCTACGAGGGCGTCCCGGTCGGCACGATCAAGCGTCATGCCGCAGGCAAGGGCAACGCCGACAAGGCCACGATGGTCGCCGCCGTCCGTGCCCGCGGCTTCAGCCCGGCCGACGACAACGAGGCCGACGCCATCGCCATCCTGCTCGGGGCGATCGAGACGAACGGAGGTGTCGCATGAGATGGCACCCCATGGCTACGGCGGTCGGCGCCGCGATCCCGAGCAGGTCAAGCGCGAGGACTGGCGGGAACAGGGCGTCCTCGCGGTCTCCGCCGATGACGACCGCCTCATCTGGCCCGAGCGTGAACTGGTCCGCCAGCTGGGCGAGAAGCTCTACGGCCCGCGCCCTTCCGACAGGGAGGCGCATCATGGCTGATCGTGAATGGACCGCCGACTGTGTCGCCGATCATTTCGAGGAGGCGTTCCGCACCCCGCGCAAACTGCCGCCAGTGAAGGCGCCAGGGCTACTTCAACACCTGGCCCGACATCTTGCACACCAGCCGCGAGATCGCGGCGATGGAACCGCAGCCGATGCGGGTCTGGCCCTCGGCCGCCGCGATCACCCGGCTCGAGCAGACCTTCGACTGGGTGCTCTGGATCGAGGAGGCGGAGCGCAAACTGGTCTGGTCTCGCGCGGCCCGCGTGCCGTGGAAGCAGATTAGCGGAGAACTCGGTTGCGACCGCACGACCGCATGGCGGCGTTGGCAGCTGGCGCTGACCAAGATCGCTGCGCGCCTGAATGCACAGTGACTCCAATGTGTTGCAACACTTTTTCCTTCGACATCTGCAACATGATCGTGCTATTCCGAAGGCAAGATGGGGAGAGTGCGCTGGAAAGCCCGCTCTCCCCTTTGCGTTGACGGGGGCCTGCTGGACCCCGGTATCCAGCGGGGGTCCGGCCGGGGTCCAGCCCACGGCAGTTTCCGGTTCCTTCCTGGCGATATTCGTATGCTGGCGGGCGAAGCGCGGGACATCGCCAGCGACAGGGCCGGATTTTTGGGAAGCCACCCGGAAGCCGGATCCACCCGAGCCCCGCGCAAACCCCAATGAACGCTGGCCTTCGGGCTGGATAGCCCTGACGCCGCTGGACCCCGCGTGGAGTCCGGCGCGGCATCCGGTGTCCGGAGTCCGGCCAGCATCCACCTGAACATCGGGAACCACCCGCCCATGACGCTGAGCTTCGCCCCGGACACGATCGAGATGTGGCCGCTGGCCAAGCTTCAGCCCTACGCGAAGAACGCGAAGGCGCATGGCGCGGACCAGGTCGCGAAGATCGCCGCCAGCATGGCGGAGTTCGGCTGGACGGTTCCCTGCCTGGTTGCCGAGGACGGCGAGCTGATCGCCGGGCACGGGAGAGTGCTGGCCGCGACGCAGCTCGGTCTGGCCGAGGCGCCAGTGATCGTGCTGGGGCATCTGACCGAGGCGCAGCGGCGGGCTTACCGCATCGCGGACAACAAGCTGACCGAGCTCAGCACCTGGGACGAGGCGCTGCTGTCGGCGGAACTGAATGACCTGCTGGCCGAGGATTTCGACCTGTCGCTGGTCGGCTTCTCCGACGGCGAACTCGACAAGCTGCTGGCCTTCGTGCCGGAGGTGGACGGGCAAGAAGGTGGCGCCGGGGGCTCCGTGCCGCCGGTGACCATCCCCGAGCCGCCGCGGAATCCGGCCTCGCGCACCGGCGATCTGTGGATCCTCGGCGACCACCGGCTGCTCTGCGGGGACTCGACCAGCCACGACGATGTGCGTCGCCTGATGAATGGCGAGCGCGCGATCCTGTTCGCGACCGACCCGCCTTATCTTGTGGACTATGACGGCTCGAACCACCCGACCCGGAACAAGGATTGGTCGGCGTCCTACGGTACGACCTGGGACGACAGTTCGCAGGGCGCGGAGCTCTACGACGGCTTCATCGCTGCGGCCGTGGCCGAGGCCATCGCCGAGGACGCCGCCTGGTATTGCTGGCACGCCTCGCGTCGCCAGGCGATGCTGGAAGCCTGCTGGGAAAAGGCAGGCGCCTTCGTGCACCAGCAGATCATCTGGGTGAAGGACCGCGGGGTTCTGACCCGCTCCCATTACCTCTGGAAGCATGAGCCCTGTTTCATGGGCTGGCGGCGTCCGAACCGCCCGCCGAAGGTGGCCGATCAGACGCTGCCCTCGACCTGGGAGATGCCGTCCTTCGCCAAAGACGAGCGCCCCGACCATCCGACGCCCAAGCCGCTCGACGCCTTCGGCATCCCGATGCGCCAGCACGTCGCCCGCGGTGGCCTCTGCTACGAGCCGTTCTCGGGCTCCGGCTCGCAGATCATGGCGGGCGAGGCCAATGGCCGCCGCGTCTTCGCGATGGAAATCAGCCCCGCCTATGTCGATGTCGCCGTTGAGCGCTGGCAGGCCGCGACCGGCCGCGACGCGATCCTCGACGGCGACGGTCGGACCTTCGCGCAAGTGAGAGCCGAGCGGCTGGGCGAGAACCCGGCCGCGCGGGAAAAGGAACTAGGACTCTAGAAGCAGTCTGCTACTGTGATGGGATTGGATAGACAGTCGTGGTGTACGAACAGTCGATGTAGAAGACCTGCCCGATTTGATCATATCCGCCGCCGCTTTCAGCGTGAAGACTGGCACACATCGATGTAGGTGCTAGGAGCCCACCGATTGGAACGCCCTGAGCACTTGTGCTCGCCTCCCGGCACCAGTGAGTTCTAGGCGAGTTGATGCTAGCGATCTGGCCGCTAACGGACTGTCCTGCCGCAAAATAGCTTCCCTCAGGCGCGTTGGCGCAAACGATTCCATCCGCAGTGCAGCCACGGCCATCAGCTGGCTTTCTGCATTCAACTCGTAGGTTAAAGGAATGGGATTCTTGCGCAATTACTTGCGAACTCACTACGGACGAAAATGCGCCAACTGCAAACGCGGTAAAAAAAAGTGCTTTCATGTGGGCCTCCTATCGCCAATGCACAATCTAAAGTTGCCACAGACCGAGTAATTTACCTAACGTAAAATAGTGGCCCTTCGTCTTCCTCGAGAACGTCGCCCATCATCTCCGCCTCGGCTTCCCCGAAGTCGCCGGCGGACTGGTCGGCATGGGCTACAAGCTTGCGGCAGGCCTCTTTACGGCGGCGGAAGTCGGTGCGCCCCACAAGCGCGAGCGGCTCTTCATCCTCGCCATCCGCGAGGGACACGAACTGGCCGACCCCGCGCGCCTGCTCTGGCACCCGGTCGAGTGGCGGGAACCGGACGGAACTGCTGCGGCTTTGGCCGACGCCGCGAGCCAGCGCCAACGAGAACAGGCAGACGAAGCCGACGCCGTCGCAGACAGCGGGCCAGCACGGGATGAACCTCGCGACGACGGCCGCGCTCTGGCCGACGCCGATGGCGAACGACGGCTGCAAACCGAGCGCAGGCAACCGCAAGACGGCCGATCTGAGCCACGCCAGCCGTATGTGGATGACGCCGACAGCGCGCGATCACAAGGATGGGACGACGACATTGGCGAACACACCGGTGAACGGCCTGCTTGGCCGCCAGGTCCTGGTGACGCCGATGGCTGGGAGCGATACCTCGGAGCCGCGCCGGCCCTTGAACCCGCTGTTCGTCGAGGCGCTGATGGGCTGGCCCACCGGGTGGACCGGCTTCGCCTCTGTGGCAACGGCGTGGTCCCCCTGGTTGCGGCGCATGCGCTGCGAACTCTCGCGGCTGAACTGCTGGCCGATGGATGAGGTGACGGCATGAAGCAATCGCGCGCCATGTCGCTGCTCGAGTCCGTCGCCAACGTGATCGTCGGCTACGGCGTCGCCGTGGTCACGCAGATCCTTATCTTCCCGGTCTTCGGGCTGCACACGACGCTGGCCCAGAACCTGAAGATGGGTGCGGTGTTCACCGTGGTGAGCATAGCGCGGTCCTACGTCCTGCGGCGCCTGTTCGAGGCGATCCACTATCGGTCGCTGGTTGTCTTTCCGAAGAAGGGGCTTAAGAACCTGGATCACCTTGGCCCTCGGTCCTAGTTTTGAGGTATGCACAGCATGCAGCTGAATTCTCGTAGCAAGGACGCCCAGGGTGCCATCAATTGATAACTTGGACGAAGGAGATCGTGATGCTGAGCGCGTCCAAGGTCTCATGGTTGATGTCGAATCTTCATTTGCGACCCGTGTCCTGCCGAGCCTAGTGGCGATTTATGCCTCACATCACCTGAATCCCGAGGCCCCAGTCCAAGTGGGCACGGGGATCTTGATAGACCACAAGTCGCGTCCGGTCCTTGTGACCGCGCGGCACGTACTTCGTGGCCACAACTTCGACGAGGAGCCCGCTGAGAAAGCATTTCATATTGACGGAAGGTGGGTCTACGTCGGTGACGGTCCCAGATCTCTATCTGAGGCTAAAGATCGAGATCTAGCTGCGTTCTACGCCGATGAATTTAAATTTCGCCAACTCTTGCCGCCACCCGCTGTAACTGCCGCCAACGAGACGGCGAACGTAATCACTATCGGTGGGTTTCTCTCGCGCGATTTCAAAAGGGATGGGGTGTTCTGCAGCCCAAGCCGTGGGTCTACAGCAACAAAAGTGTCGGGGATGAAAGCGGCATGGTCGGTCTTCTCTACCCGAAGCGGCACAACGTGGAGTCCAAAACAAGCGAAGCGATATTCAATTCTATACCACGCGGCCTCTCGGGTGGGCCGATGTTGAATACAGTGAATCTTTTGAACGGAATGGTCGAAATAGTTGGAGTATTCACTGAGCAAAGCGATGGAACTGCGCGGGGAGAATGCGCCACCCTCGTTTCAAGTTTGTTGAACCAAATGTAGCGGCAGGGCGAATTTGTCTGGGTTTGCGCGATGATGAGAAACCGCCGCCCAGATGGACGGCGGTATCGAGCTCGACTTTCGGCGTGCGCGTCAGTCGCGCGGCAGGCTGTAGACCCGCCCTCGGCCCTCGACCTTCTCGGAGGTTACTTCGAGCCCGAGCTTCTTCTTCAGGGCCCCGGCCATCGCGCCGCGCACCGTGTGCGACTGCCAGCCCGTCGCGGCCATGATCTCCTCGATGGTCGCGCCGTCCGGTGCGCGCAGCATGGCGATCAGCGTGGCCTGCTTGGTGCCCTCGCGCGGCGTGCGCGCCTTGGGCGTGGCTTCGGGTCCGGTGGGGGTGTCCGGCGCGGGCTTCTCTGTCGGCGCGTCCGTCGCGCCCGCAGGCGCGGTGTTCGCGTCCTCGGGCTCGATGCCGATGGCGGCGAGGCCAGCGTCGGTGGCGACCAGTGTGACGCCGTGGCCGTCTCCGGTCTCGCGCCAGACGGGTTCGCCCTTGCGCATGTCCGCGTCGACCTCCTGCAGGAAGCCCTTCGCGAGCATCGCGCCGACCACCTTGGCGGCAGCGCCGCCGCGCAGGCTCTCGGGCAGCGGCAGGGCGATGCGGTCCTCGCGCTGTGCGGCGGCGCTCAGGATCAGGGCTTGGGTATCGGAAAGCTTGGACATCGTCGTCTCCCGTATCGGGGCGCGCAGGATGCGGGCCCTTCTACGAGGTCGAGCCCGCCAGTCGGCGGGCGGGACCGGGAGCGGGTCGTCTCACTCGGCGTGTTCGCCTTCGCTGAAGGCCATGTCGGTGATCTCGCGCAACTTGGTGCGGTAGTGGTTCAGGGTGCCGACATGGCCCCAGTTGATCTCGTCGGGGCTGGTCTCGAAATGGTCCGCGCTGAGGGCGGCGAGCCGCTCCAGCATCGCGTCGATCTCGGTCTTCGCGGCGATGAAGGCGTCGAGGGCTTTCGTGATGTCGGTCGCGCGGCGGGTCATCGGGGTGGCTCCTTGGGTCGAGTTGCATCGTTGCGTTGGAGTGACGTTCGCTCCGGTGGCGACGCTTATCAACTCGATAAGCACATGATTTAGAATGATAATCGGAGCCGCCGATGCAGGGCATGAGCGAGCGCCAGTACGCCGCGCATGTCGGGCTGTCGCGCGGTGCGATCCAGAAGGCGAAGACGGCCGAGCGGCTGGTCCTCTATCCCGACGGCAGCATCAACGCGGCCGCCAGCGACGCCAGACGGGCCGAGACGACGGACCCGTCGAAGACGAGAAAGCCGCCCGCGCCGAAGCTGAAACCCGTCCCGAGGCGGCGGTAGCGGCCGTCGGCGATACTTTGCGCGAACAGGGTCTGGCGGTCCCCGCCATCGGCGGCGGCACCACGTTCCTGCAGGCGAAGACCGCGAACGAGGTGCTGAAGGCGCAGGAACGGCGCATCCGGCTCCAGAAGCTGAAGGGGGAGTTGATCGAGCGGGCCCGCGCGCTGGCGCTGGTGTTCCGGCTGGCGCGGGAGGAACGGGACACGTGGGTGAACTGGCCTGCGCGCGCCGCGGCGCTGATGGCGGCCGAGCTCTCGGCCTCGTGCAGCGACGCGACGGGCCAGCAAATCACCGTGGAGCCAGCCGCGATGCAGAAGGTCCTTTCGAGTCATGTACGCGCCCACCTCGACGAACTCGCCGAGGTCCGGCCCGACTTCCGGTGATGATGACGCACTGACGGACCCCGGATCGTTGTTAGGGGCAAGCTTCGATGGCGCGGGCGAGATCCTGCGCGCCTGGGGCAACGGGCTCCGGCCCGACCCGGACCTGACCGTCTCGGAATGGGCGGACCGGCACCGGATGCTGTCGGGCCGCGCCTCGGCCGAGCCCGGCCGGTATCGCACGGTGCGCACGCCCTACATGCGCGAGATCATGGACCGGCTCTCGCCCGGCGATCCCACGCAGCGGATCGTGTTCATGAAGGCCGCGCAGGTCGGCGCGACCGAGGCGGGGAACAACTGGATCGGGTTCGCGATCCACCAGGCGCCGGGCCCGATGCTGGCGGTCCAGCCGACTGTCGAACTGGCCAAGCGCAACTCGCGCCAGCGGATCGACCCGCTGATCGACGAAAGCCCGGAACTCCGGGAGCGGGTCAAACCGGCCCGGTCCCGCGACGCGGGCAACACAATGCTGTCGAAGGAATTCGCGGGCGGCATCCTGATCATGACGGGCGCGAACTCGGCGGTCGGGCTGCGGTCCACTCCGGCGCGGTACATCTTTCTCGACGAGGTCGATGCCTATCCGGCCTCGGCCGACGAGGAAGGCGACCCGGTGACGCTGGCCGAGGCCAGGTCACTGACCTTCGCCCACCGGCGCAAGGTGCTGCTGGTCTCGACGCCCACCATCCGGGGGCTGTCGCGCATCGAGCGGGAATACGAGGCGTCCGACCAGCGGCGGTTCTTCGTGCCGTGCCCGCATTGCGGGGCGATGCAGTGGCTGAAATTCGACCGGCTGCGCTGGCAGAAGGGCCGCCCGGAGACTGCGGAATATCACTGCGAGGGCTGCGACACGCCCATCGCGGAACACCGCAAGACGGCGATGCTGGAGGGCGGCGAATGGCGGGCGACCGCCGTGGCCGCCGATCCGACCACGGTCGGGTATCACCTCTCGGCGCTCTATTCGCCGATCGGCTGGCTCAGCTGGGAGCGGATCGTGCGGGCATGGGACGCGGCTCAAGGTTCGGACGAGGCGATCAAGGCGTTTCGCAACACGATCCTCGGCGAGACATGGGTCGAAACCGGGGAAGCCCCCGACTGGCAGCGGCTCTACGACCGGCGTGAGCGCTCGACATCCGGCACCGTGCCTGCGGGTGGGCTGTTCCTGACGGCCGGGGCCGACGTGCAGAAGGACCGGATCGAAGTCGATGTCTGGGCATGGGGCCGTGGTCTGGAAAGCTGGCTCGTCGATCACGTCGTCATCGAGGGCGGCCCCGACCGGCACGACGCGTGGTCGGAACTGACCGCGCTGCTGGATCGAACCTCCGCCCCGCCTTCCTGATCGTGCCCGCCTCGCTGGAGCTGAAGGCCGAACAGCTGGTCGCGCAGAACCTCGTGCCCGCCGCGACGTCCAGCGTCGTGCCGCAGTCGATCCGGACGCTGGCGCCGATCAGCGAGCCCCGGCTCGACGCCGCCAGCGAGACTGCCTGGTACCTGGCGGCCAGTCCGAACCAGATCGACACCATCGAGTACGCCTATCTCGAGGGTCAGCAGGGCGCCTACATCGAGACCCGCAACGGCTTCGACGTCGACGGCGTCGAGATCAAGTGCCGCCTCGACTTCGGCGCCAAGGCCATCGACTGGCGCGGCCTCTACAAGAACCCGGGCGCGTAACCCGCACCCCATGCTGAACCCTGACATGCGGGCGGTCCTGACGGGCCGCCCTTCGTCTTTCCACGAGGATCACCCCCATGAAAACCTACGTCCAGCCCGGCAACACCATCACCCTGACAGCGCCCTATGCCGTCGCCTCGGGCGATGGCCTGCTCGTCGGTTCCATCTTCGGCATCGCCGCCGGGGACGCCGCCATCGCCGAGCCCGTCGAGACCGCGCTCGTCGGCGTCTTCGACATCACCAAGGTCGGCTCCCAGGCCTGGACCGTCGGCGCCAAGGTTTATTGGGACGACACCAACAAGCGCTGCACTACGGTCGCGACTGACAACACGCTGATCGGCGTGGCCGTCGAGGCGGTGGCGAGCGGCGCGGGCGACACCATCGGCCGGGTGCGCCTGAACGCGACGTTCTGATGAGC
This sequence comes from Breoghania sp. L-A4, assembly GCF_003432385.1. Lineage (NCBI taxonomy): Bacteria > Pseudomonadati > Pseudomonadota > Alphaproteobacteria > Hyphomicrobiales > Stappiaceae > Breoghania > Breoghania sp. L-A4. Next base: position 1,947,877 of record NZ_CP031841.1, read on the forward strand.
GCCTTCGCCGCCGCGCTCAGTGCGCTCTTCGCCAATCCGAACATCGGCCGGGACGCGGTCTACATCGCTGATGGCGGCGCGCCCGTTCTGGTGCGTGCCGTCGCTCGGCGCGCGGATGTCGTCTCCGACTTCGGCGATGCGCGGCTCTGGTCCGAAACCACGCGGATCGACTTGCGCGTGGCCGAGGTGGCGAACCCGCGTCCCGGCGACCGCCTCGAGATCGACGGCGATGCCTTCCTGATCCAGGGCGAGCCCGTTCGCGACCGCGAGCGGCTGGTCTGGGCTGTCGATCTGAGGGCCGCGTGAAACTGAAGCTCGACATCGATTCCGACATCGTCGCGATGATGGCGGCGGAGGTCGCGGCGGGCGAACGCGCGGTGACGGCCGCCATGCGCGAGGCCGGGACCGGGCTGAAGACGGCGTGGCGGTTGCAGATCACCGGCGCGGGGCTCGGCACACGGCTGGCCAACTCGATCCGCAGCCAGAACTTCCCGAAGTCGGGCGAGAGCCTGGATGCGGCGGCGCTGGTCTGGTCCAAGGCTCCGGTCATCGTCGGCGCGCACGACACGGGACCGCTGATCCGCTCGAAGGACGGGTTCTGGCTGGCGATCCCGCTGCCCGCCGCAGGCAAATCCCTGCGCGGCGGCCGGATCACGCCCGGCGAATGGGAGCGGCGGCGCGGCCTGCGCCTGCGGTTTGTCTATCGCCGCACTGGCCCGAGCCTGCTGGTAGCCGAGGGCCGGCTGAACACGAAGGGCCAGGCCGTGGTGTCCCGCTCGAAGACCGGGCGCGGAAGGGTCACCGCGCCGATCTTCCTGCTGGTGCCGCAGGTCAAGCTGCCGAAACGGCTGGACCTGGCGCGGGATGCGGAGCGCGCAGTGGATGGTATACCGGGGATGATCGTGGCGAATTGGGTGGAGGGTTACGTTGCGTGACCCGCCCCAGCCTTCACAAACGCTATCTGGTTGACAACGAAGCATTGTCTGACCTGCAGGCGCATCGCCAGATCGATGGTATTCTCGCGATGCTGTTTCAACGTGGAGAATCGCTTTGCCGACGCGGAAAGAGATATTGGAGGCGCTGGCTGAGAACCTCGACGACTTGTCCGATCGAATGGGCGAAAGCAGTGACAGGTATAGGGACGCCGCCGACAGACACGGCAAAAGTATTGAGAAGGCCGGTAGTGATTTCGTTGCGGGTCTCGTCGGCGGAGCCGCCGTTCTTGCAGGTGGCATGATCGTCGGTGGCGTTCTACGGATCTTCTGGGACCTGCTGGGGGTCTTGAAGGAGCGGGCAGAGGAGATCCAAAAGAAGATACAGATGATCGAGTCGATCATCGCGATAAAAAAAATACGGCCCCATGGATTATGACTTTGTCGCCAAGAGGTCTTTCGCTGTTTCCTCGACGATTGAAGAGCGGAAAACTATCCTTAACGGCCTGATATTTTATGAGATTGTTCAAGAAACCTCAGCTCAGGACGGGATGCTTTTGTCGATTGATCCCGAAAGCGAGGCATTGAATGATTTCTGGGATTGGCTGGACGAAATGAATGAAAACCTGAGCCAGATCGGACATGAGACGACTGCCTAACGTGGATCCATCTCATCAGAGACAATGAGATGACTCCGGCCAGATGTTCAAAGCCTGCCGCCCCAAAAAGAGCGGTCTTGAGAGTCATCAGAAACAGATAGGGAGCCGCGTCTCGGCGGCTCCCCACTTTACGCTGGCTGCACGGTCAGTACTTGGTCGTGCGCGTATTGCCCTTGGGATCCGTCGTAGTGGTGGAGGTCGCCTTCCACCCGGGCCCCATGATCGTCCGCGAAAGGCCGCTTCCTGTGGCCTTGTAGCTCGTGGACTTGGTGTGGCCACCGCTGCTTTCGGTGACGGTCTTACCGGTGAAGTTGCCGTTGGTGGAGTGGTAGCTGGTCTTCTTCGTCATCGTTCCGGTCCTTTCCCTTTACTGGAACCCTGATCGATTTTTCGCTTGAACCCCCGCACTCCAAGGATGCATAAAAAAGAAGAATCTCGTATCTCAGTAGGATCAAAGAAATTGAGACTCGAGGTGTAAAGGTTGCCAGTTCCCATTAACCCCGAACTTCTGAAGTCCTTAATCGAGGGTCGTTTTGGTTCAGTGGATGACTTTGCGGTGGCGTGGGGGGAACGCGTCAAGGAAAAGCGGCAGTGCCGTGGGAATGCACGCGATCGAAACACAATCTATCGGTGGCTGAATAACGGAATTCCGTCGCGGGTCGACGACTTGTTTGGAATCTGCGGAGCTTTGGATATCGATCCGGTGACATTGCTTCCCTTGGACCAAGATTTCATAGAACATCAGTTCGCCAAAGAACGGCTACGTATCCAAATAAATCCATCTCGACGAACCGATCTTGCGCCCTTTGACGCGATTTTCTTGCCCGGTGTTCATTGGCCCTCCAATGAAGTGGCTAACTGCTTCTATGGAAGATCCTGGACGGTTGAGGTCCGCGAACATACTCCATCTGTTGTATCAGGCGTTTATGCTGCTTTCGAACTAAGTGTGAACGCCGACCAAACCATTCCTCTGGCATTCCACTTTGCTTGGCGAAGGACCAACGCTCGGGACCAGATGTGGCGGCCGTACGGCTCGGTGGTACGATATTCTGACCGGACGCTGCTGGTTTCGGAGAGTGGCGATCTTCAATCAGTGAGCGTCAAAAACGCCGACGACCCGACAGTTGTGGAAACTTTTTTCGGTGCAGGACCCGCGATGTTCAAGATCGCAAGCATACACAGTTTCAGTCTCTCCGTTCAGGTGCCATCTCAAGCACCGCAGGCCGTTCGCTTTAAGGCCTAGATATGCCCACCCTCCGTGAAACCATCCTCACCGCGCTGCACGCGCGGCTTTCGGCGTTGCCCGCCACCGCCCTGCGCGGCGTCGTGCTGCCCGAGCGCGTGCCCAAAGATGGCCTGCTGATCCTGCGCGACGGCGAGCCGGGCGAGCCCGAGGTGACACTGTCGCCGCTGGCCTACCACTACCAGCACCGCGTCGAGATCGAGGCGGTCGTACAGGGCGGTGACCGTGACGCTGCCTTCGACACGCTGACCGCCAGCATCGGCACGGCACTCGCCGCCGACCGCACGCTGGGCGGGCTCTGCGACTGGGTCGAGGCGGAAGCGCCGCGCCCGGTCGATCTGCCGGTCGAGGGCGCGGCCAGCCTGAAGGCCGCCGTGATCCCGGTCGTGCTGCACTATTCCACGGCCGATCCGCTCGGCTGATCCCGACAACCCGAGGAGAAAACAATGGCACGAGCCCAGGGGGCGCGGGCGCTGATGGCGCTTGCGTTTGAGACGACCTATGGAACGCCGCCCGCCAGCGGCTTCACCCGCATGCCTTTCGCCAGCACCTCGCTCGGCGCAGAGCAGCCGCTGCTGAACTCGGAGCTGCTGGGGTACGGCCGCGATCCGCTGGCGCCGATCAAGGATGCGGTCACGGCCGACGGCGACGTCGTGGTGCCGCTCGACGCCGAGGCCTTCGGCTTCTGGCTGAAGGCGGCCTTCGGCGCGCCGACCACCACAGGCACCGGCCCCTGGACGCACGAGTTCCAGTCCGGGTCCTGGACGCTGCCCAGCATGTCGATCGAGACCGGCATGCCCGAGGTGCTGCGCTATGCGATGTATTCCGGCTGCGTGCTCGACCAGATCACCTGGCAGATGCAGCGCTCGGGCCTGCTGACGGCAACGGCGCGGTTGGTGGCGCAGGGCGAGACGGTCGGCACGACGACCAGCGCTGGAACACCCGCCGCGCTGGAACTGAAGCGCTTCGGGCACTTCAACGGCGCGATCACCCGCAACGGTACCGCGCTCGGCAACGTGGTCTCGGCCGAGATCACCTATGCCAACAACCTCGACCGGATCGAGACCATCCGCTCGGACGGGCGCATCGACGGGGCGGACCCGTCCATCGCCGCGCTGACCGGCCGGATCGAGGTCCGCTTCGCCGACCAGACGCTGGTGACGCAGGCGATCAACGGCGAGGCCTGCGAGATGGAGTTCGCCTACGTCCTGCCCTCGGGCGAGAGCTTTACCCTCACCGTGCACGCCGTCTACCTGCCGCGCCCGCGCATCGAGATCTCCGGGCCGCAGGGCGTGCAGGCGACCTTCGACTGGCAGGCCGCGCGCGACAGCTTGGTCGGCCGGATGTGCACTGCAACCCTCGTGAATGACGTGGAGACGTATTGATGCTCACGCTCGACCTGACGAACGCGCCACGCTGGCATGACCTCCCCCAGGCGTCCGGGTGCAGCTCCGCCCGCTGACCACCGCGCTGATGGTGGCGACCCGCAGCGATCCGGCCGTCGAGGCGGTGCCCGATGAGACGCCCGACGAGGAGCGCGCCGTCGCCTTCGCGAAAGCGCTGGCGCGACGGGCCGTGCTCGCCTGGGAGGGCATCGGCGACGCCGACGGCAAGCCCATCGATCCGAGCCCCGAGGCCATCGACGCGCTGCTCGACGTCTGGCCGATCTTCGAGGCCTTCCATCTGACCTATGTCTCGAAGGGCCTGCTGCTGGAGCAGGAAAAAACGCCTCCGCGCTCTCGCCGAATGGTCCTTCGGTGGGGGCGACCGATACTGCGAAGCCTGCACGCAAGCGTGCCCGGACTGCCCGGCGCGGCTGAACCGTCCGGAAACTCCGGAAGGTTGGCAGGTCTGGGATCTCGTCGGCCGTCTCGGCGGCCAGCTGCGTGTGTTGCCCGGCGCGGTGATCGGCTGGGACATGTCGGCGGCGCTTGCTCTCGGCGACGCGCTCGGGGTCTCGCCGCCCGCCATGGCCGAACTGCTGCCGGTCATCGAAACGGTGATGGTCACGAAGCTCAACGAACAGATGGATCATTCCCATGGCTGAGAAGAGGGTCAGCGTCCGCCTCGCGGCCGTGGGCGGACGGCAGGTGCGCGCCGAGCTGGAAGGCGTGGGCGAAGCCGGGTCGCGCGGTTTCGGACGGCTGAGCCGGGAGATGGAAGCCGCCAACGCCCGGCTCGCGGCCTTCTCGCGGCGGGTGCGGGTCGTAGCCGCCGCCGCCGTGGCAGCTGCCGCCGCCGCTGGCGTGGCGATGATCCGCTCGGGCCTGCAGACGGTCGATGCGCAGGCCAAGCTCGCCCAGTCCCTCGGAACCACCGTCGCCTCGATCCAGACGCTGAAGCGCGCGGGCGAGCTGGCGGGCGTGTCGATCTCCGGCATCGAACAAGCCACAAAGGATCTGACGCGCCGTCTCAGCCAGGCGGCTGCCGGGAGCGGCCCGGCTGCCGATGCGCTGGACCGGCTCGGGCTGTCGGCCAACGAGCTGATCGCCTTGCCGCTGGACCAGCGGGTTGGTGTGATCAACGCGGCCATCGAGAGCTTCGTGCCTGCCGCCGAACGCGCCGCCGTTGCGGGCCAGCTCTTCGGCGAGGAAGGCTCCATCGCCATGAGCCGGATCGACACCGCGACGCTGCGCCAGGCGACAGAGGACGTACTCGCGTTCGGTGTCGTGGTGTCGGAGCAGGACGCCGACCAGATCGAGCGGACGAACGATGCCATCTCCCGGCTCGGGTTGATCTGGCGCGGGCTGTCGAACCAGCTGGCGGTCGCAGCGGCTCCGGCGCTGGAAGCGGTCGCGAATGCCATGGCGGCGGTCGCGAGCCGCACCGGCCCGCTCGGCATCGCGATCCGCGGCCTCTTCGACAATATCGGCCGCCTGACCACCTATGCCGTGACCTTCGCGACCTTCCTCGCGGGCCGCTGGGTCACCGGGTTGGCCGCCGCCGCACTGTCGGTCCGTGGGTTTGTCACCGCGCTCGTCGTGTTGCGCGGAGCGCTGATCCGCACCGGAATCGGCGCTCTGATCGTCGGCGTCGGCGAACTCATCTATCAGCTGTCCCAATTCGTTGCCCGCGTCGGCCGGGTCTCCGTCCTCGACCGGGACCTGACGGCCCCGCCCGGCAGCCCTGCGGATGGCGACCGTTACATCGTCGGCTCGGGCGCAACGGGCGACTGGGCGGGGTGGGACCTGAATGTCGCGCTCTGGGCCGACGGCGCCTGGCTTCGGCTGCCGCCACGAACGGGCTGGCGGGTATGGGTCGAGGACCAGGGGCTGTTGCTGGTCTACGACGGGTCCGGCTGGATCGGGACCACACCGACGGCGCTGCAGAACATGGCGCTGCTCGGGGTCGGCACGACGGCGGATGCGTCGAACCCGTTCTCGGCCAAGCTGAACGCCGCGCTCTGGACCGCGAAGACCGTGGCCGAGGGCGGGACCGGCGATCTGTTCTACACCATGAACAAGGAGGCTGCGGGCGACGATCTCGGGCTGACCCTGCAGACCGGCTTCGTGACCAAGGCGCTGGTTGGGCTGTTCGGTTCCGACCGCTTCCGCCTCGCAGTCTCGGCTGACGGCAGCACCTTCTTCGACGGGCTGAGCGTCGACAATGCGAGCGGCATCGTCGACCAGCCGCGGCTCCCGCGGTTCAAGGCCTGGACCAACTACGACAACTATGTTGGCGTCGGGACCTGGACGAAGATCGGCCTCAACAACACCGACTACAACGATCAGGGCGCGTTCGACGCCGCGAACAACCGTTTCGTGGCGCCGGTCGACGGCACCTACCTCTTCGGCGCGACGCTGCTCTACAAGATCAACGCCAGCGCCACGGCTCGAATGCGCGGACGGCTCGTGCTGAACGGCGCGACAGAAATCCGCGGCTCCCTCGGTGAAGTCTCCGCCACCCACGTCTCGCTGGCCACCGCGATCTGGCTGCAGACCATGGTGCCGCTGACTGCGGGCGATACCGTCGAGTTGCAGGGGTATTTCCGGGTCGCGAACGGCTACTTCGCCGCCGACCAGACATGCTTCTGGGGCTGCAAGATCGGCTGAAGTTACCATGTAATAGTGTCGACAGCGAGCGACAAAGGTCGTTGAGATCCCGAAAGTGTATCAGGTGCCCTTGCCTTAGCGCAGCAAGCAAGCCCGAAGGAGACCATATCTCAAAACAAGACACCGAAAAAGTATCAAATGAGAGATTTCTTCCTTTGCGAAAGGCTTCAGATCGGCGCTTCTGGTCGGCGTCATTCGTTCGACTGCTGACCATAAAGCTCGCCGGGAAAAGACAACTCGCCGCGCCGCAGCCAGAGAACCCGCGTGTCATCGAAATCCTCACCATCCGGCGTCGCATTGTAGATACGGACGTCGAAGAGCAGACGACCCAACGGGCGGTTTTGCCCATCGCGGACCGGCCCGCGCAGCGACCACGACATCAGGTTCTCCGTGATTTGGTCCGCGAAGTTATCCAGAGTAGTGTCGTTGTCTTCTTGATAGCCCGTAATCGCAAATATCATCGGACCGCCGGGTTCGCGCCATTCATCCGCAGTGCCTATGAATGCATCGCTTTCATACTCGATCACGATGTCGGTCTTCAGCGGCCGCGCGGCGCCACCGAGCAGATCGTGGATGATGCGCCGCATCTGTTGTTTCAATGCTGCCCCATCGACGTCGCCTTTGCCATCAGCCTTAATCGGGTCGCTGAGCCGCACCGGCATCTTGTGATCGAGCACTGGTGTGACGGGTTCGCCAGAGCCAACTATGGCGGTGGTGTAGACGAAATCAGAGTGCAGCTCGGCATTGCCCGCCGTGCGGTTGCGGTCGATCCAATGTTCTGAGACAGCATCGCCTTGCACCAGAGCATCGAGCCGCTCAAACCTCAAGCTGCGTCGCTGGGTGTCAGGTTCAGGGCGCGGCGCGTATTCAGAGGCACCGCTGCCTGCATCCGGCACCGCAAGCTCCTTGCCTGCGCCGCCGTCTTCGATGAACCACCGCGCCTTTGGCGCGACCTGATCGAGGCGTGCGAGGGTCACGATGAGCTCGCCTGTGCCGTCTGGCTTGCGTTCGACCACTGTAACTGTATCGCGCATCGGTTGCGCCTCCTGAACCCGTTCCGCGCGCAGGGCAGTCGGGGTCACAAGCGCCTCGAGGCGCGCGATAAGCCAGTCTTGGACATCGCCTCTGTTCGGCGCAAGGTAGACGTCCTCCACCGGGATTAGCCGGATTTCCTCACCAAAGCGCAGCATGCGTATCGCCAAAGGCTCATCCGCAGCGCGCTGGAGCTTTTGCCGCACAGTATCTGCCAGACCGCCGGGGGAATAGGTCACCCTGCTCGTGAGCCGGTCCTGGGCGATCATCGGGCCAATGTCGAGCCGGTGAATCGAAGTCCATTGCCGGAGCGCTCCAAGGCTCACCGGCGGTTGCTCCGGAGAGATCTGGGGCAGGAAGCGCTCGCCCACAAGCACTGGGGCCTTGGGCACCCGGCGGACCGGAATGATCGCCTTGGCGGCTTCGGAGAGAGCAATCTCCGTCCAGCCCGCAAGCTGCGACGATTGTGACGGATCCTGCGCCACTTGGTCGTGCAGTTTCAGCCAGGCGGTCGGGCGGTATCCCGCGCCGTCGCTGCCCGCACTCGCACGCTTGAGACTCTGCAGATGGGTGATACGCAGCCCGGCGGGCGGCGCGGCCTGGATGTTCTCGGTCTGCACCGGGAAGTAGAGCAACACATCACTGCGTCGGTTGTCCGCCGCTAGGGTCGTCGCCCCGATCTGGATCGAGAAAGGTTGTATCGCCAATGTTGGCGGCGCGGCATCGAGCTCCGTTCCGGTGGGCGTCGCCTCCGGCAGGATCAGCTCAGCATAGACTTCGCCCCCTTCGTCCGAGTCTGCCACGCCGCTTTCGGGGAATAGCAGGAAGCCGCCGGTGGTGTCATAGCGGGTCAAATCGCGCGACAAACGATCGCTCACCCGATCACGCATCTGCTGGGTCAGCTCGGCTCCGCTCTGGTTTGCCAGCACAGGCGCGAGTTGCGCATCCACCAGACGGGCGGCGAAGGCGCGCCGCAGCTCCTGACAGGCGGCGACAAAGCCATCGAGTTTCGGTGTCACGCCCTTGTCTGCGGCGATACTGGCTGCAATCAGCTTGGGATCGTTTAGGCGTTCGAGGTAGTCGATCACCCGGCGGGTTTCAAGATCGACATCCGCATCCACCACTCGCACGTCGCGCTCAGGTGTATTTGGCGGCTGGGAAATCGCCGCGGCACCGGTATCGCCACCGAAATCCACGCTCATGCGGCTGTTGCGCAGCGGACGGAAGGCAAAGGCTTTCCCCATGCGCGCGGACAGCGTGCCATCGGTGACCTTATCGAGCATGGCTTTGGGGATCAGCCAGATCGCGGCGGCCCCGCCCAGCGGGCGGCCTGAGCGGCCCGTGGCCACGCGATGGGATGTGGCCACGGCATTCTCAAGCGCATCGAGATAGGCATTGAGCGAGGTTCTTGGGCGGGTGGTTGTGCCCGCTTGCGCTACCGTCGGTTTCTCTGGCGTGGCATCGGTGGCGATGGGCACTTCCTGGGCGGTGGTAGCAAAAGGCTCCAACGCCGCATAGACCTCGCTGTCGGAGACCAGCCTCGGCAGCGCCACGCGCACATCGTCGAGCGGATAGAGCCTAGGTTCGTCCTGCGGAGCAGGCCGTTTGACACGCAGCGCCACGGAATATTCCACCGGCGTGGCCAGGTCGGGCAGTGCCACCTTGACCGCCAGCGACAGCGGGATCAGCGTGCTCGGGGCTGTGCTCTCAGCAGCTTTCGTCACTTCAGTGGCCATGGCATCGAGGAAGCTGATGATCTCCCCCTTGCGCGTGGCGTCAAAGGCGGTTGAGGTTGTCTGCGCTTGGGGCCCAAGGCCCAGCTCCAGCGTCACCCTCGTATCGCGCAGCTGCGCTGCCGCCCTCTGCAGAGTGTCCGCGGCAAGCCTCAGCTGTCCAGGGTCCATCCCATCGCCCATGGCGGCCTTAACTGCCTTGAGATCGAAGCTAAGTTCGAGGTCGATACCAAAGCCGCCGTTCACCGTCGCGGGGGTCTGCACGATGCGCAGGAACGGCAGCCCCACAATGCCGATCATCCGGTCGCAATAGTGCATGGGAAGGTCACGCGACGCTCCCGCCTTGTTACCCCAGAGATTGCCGTAGACGTCGCGCCAATGAACTGCGGTCTCGACCGTTTTTCCCACCATGTCGTAGAGGGTCACATGGCGGGCGACGCCAGCAATCGCTTCGGTGCGGGCGACGGCCGGTGAAGCTGTATGCCCGGTCAGCTGCCCCACCGCCATAGAAGCCCGGTAACGTAGCGGGGCATCCGCGGCTTCTCGCGCAGCGCCTTCCTGTTTTTCCTCGTGATCGGGCTGCACTGCCACTGAGCGGTCTCGCGCCAGGATCACATTGCCTTCAAACGACAACTCGAAGCTCGCCGTGGAGAACCGCTGCGCAAGAAGTTCAACCTCCTCCCTCATCTGTTCGGAGGCTGGATCACGGGTCACATTCACCGGCAGAACACCCGGTTGATGCAGTGGATAGAGCTCCAACCCCATATCGGCGGCCAGCACCGTCTGCTCCGGCCACGAGGCCGGCGCGCCGATTAGCCGGTTGGCAAATTCTAGCCGGGGATCATTGGCTCTCGCGAGCCCGGACGGCTGGCCCGGCGTGCCGAGTTCTACCACGATACGCAACCGCAGCCCGCTTTTGAGCGGGTCGCCGCCCCCTTGGTTGGGCTTCTCTGGCAGGTCTTCTTTGGGCACCAGCAGCGTGAAGCCACCGGTATTGACGATGACAGCCTGGCGGATGAGCTCAAGGAAGGCGGTTCCATCAGTGGCCGACACGACGCTGCGGTCCGCGGCCCGGAAGCCCCTAGCCGCTTTGGCAGGGGCGACTTCGCGGGAAGGATTGGTCTTGATGATAACGGGTCGCCCATCGGGTGTGGCCCCTACCTCGTTCCCCGCTGTGCCGTCCTTATCCACCAGATAGAGCTTCACCGCACCGATCTCAGGCCGATCCAGACGGTCGGGATCAAGGGCCACGTCGAGCAGCGCCCGCGCGGTTTCTTCCATGGCTTGGATCATCAGCGCCGTGATCTCGGGCTCTGAGGTCTCGGTGGCCGGGTTCGTTTGCTCCGAGGTGTTGGCATTGACCGATAGGTCGAGCACCATGGCCGGCACTAGAGCCGAAAGCTCACCCGGTGTCAGGTCCAAATAACTGAGCGGCGCATTGTCCTTGGTATCCGAGCGGCGCAAACGCTCAACCTGCTTGAAGGCCATTTTGCCTTCGCTCAGCAGCTCATCGAGTGACCAGAGAGGCCGACTGTCGATTGTGTCCGCCATCCGCAACGCTCCAAAGCGCAGATGGCGCGGGCGGCTGTCGAAGAGCGGGGCACGGGTGAGGTGCGTGTTGAAGAGATTGACCTTCTTGGCATCTGCATCTTGCTCCAGCGTCTCCGCCGCAGCCTTGAGCGCCACCAACGTGCTAGGCTCGGCGGCTTCGAAATCGATCTCCTGCGGCACAGAGAGCCAGCCATATTGCCCCGCCGGGATTACCGGCCCGTGGGCGAGATCGATGGGAAATTGCATGCCTCCCAGTCGGAACAGCGGATGGAACCAGTCAGCCTCTGCCCCCTGGGGCGCGTTCTCCAGCCAGTCGGGGGTGTTGCCGTTCGTGGGCAGCGGAATTCGCGGCCCGGCAATCAGACTGCGCCCGGCCTGCATGGCAACCTCGGCCGCAGGGCTGCGCAGCTCTATGCTCTTTGCTGTTTCGGAATCATGGGCTTCGCTAAGCCAGGTCATGAGCTGCGCCAAAGACTGCTTTGCATCGAGGTCGGCACTATTTGGCTCCAGCGTGTCGAGATAATCGGCCAGCTTGCCAAGCGCGCTACGCATGACCAGAGCGACCCATTCCTGCGTCAGAACATCGGCGACACTCTGCCTTGGCGCGCCTGGCGTGCCGTCGCTGATATCAGTGAGCAGCTGGTCCTTGGTCAGAGTATTGACCCGGGTCAGATAATCCGCGGTCACGAAGTCGAAATCGCCAGGCGAAAAGGGCGCATCAGCATTTCGTTTGATCTGTAGCGCAGACGGCAGCGGAATCAGCGCCCCCCGCGCCCCGGTTGACGCGGACTGGGTGCCGCGGTCGGGAAGATCAAGTGTGGTCGCATCAAACGCATCGGTGAGAAATTGGTATATTTCCTTCACAGTGGGCCGCTGCGCGTGCAGGTTGCGTTCATGTGCACCATCATCACCAGCGATGCGGGCAGAGATAGCGCGCAGCAACGAGGCAGTGAGTTTAGTCGGATCGGTGGTATTGGCTTTGATCGCCCAAGCAGTGAGACCGCGGACCAGTTCCTCGGCCGCCGAGATCGGGCCAGCAATACGCGTATCGCGTGCCTCATCGGTCAGCTGAGTGGCGAGCAGCATCACCGCTTGCGGCTCAGGCGCGCCGTCAGAGGCGGCAAAGGCCAGCGTGATATCGGGCTGTAACACGCAGCTAATCGGCACCGTGGGGCCCGTTGCCCCCCAGTCCCCAGGGACGGGCATCTCCGCCCAAGCGGAGCCGGCGGTCCGCAAGCTCGTCAGAAGCTTCTTGGAGTTTAAGGCCTCCAGTGCGGACGAACCATATCTGTAGTGCTCACGATTCTTGTCCCGGCCAATGGTCTGTTCGATCCGCACTTGCGTGCCGAACGAGAAGCTGACGGAGATCTCGAAGCATTTCCGCCATACGCAGACCCGCGCAATCACCACGCGGATACGCACCCTTACGCCCACCTCATAATGCAGGCGCAGCGCCTTATCCGTCTCAAAGAGCACCCCAGCTTCGACCCAAAGTGTAATATTCACACCGGCCCGAACTATGCCGAAATCAACATAGCCATAGAGCTCGCCCATAATGCCGACGATGCCCTCGACAAGGATGTATGACGGCGACGCGACCGGAGCTTTCCCGCTCGGGATACGCAGTCGCCCATACGCCCCGCTGAGATACATGTAGACAGTGAGGGAAAGACCGGCACGGAAGATTCCGCCGCCGACGGCCAGACCGAGCCCAACGCGGGCCCCCATCTGTACTTCGGTAATCGGATCGTAGCGGGCGAAGGTACCGTCGATGAGTCTCCCCTCACTCGGCAATAGTTTTGCCCCCGGTCCAGAGACCCGGCGAAAGGTGAAGCCGCCGGCACCGGTGAAAGGAAAGATATTGAGATGGAAGGCTCGGGTGAAATCCTTGTTGTATGGATAACCGAGATCCACGCCCCAGTCGCCGTTGGTATAGATGTCGAAGGCAATCACCGGGATCGTGATGCCCGCCGCGCCAAACTGCCAATGGCGCAGGTTCTCGGCCAGCGCGACCTCCGCCGAATAGACGCCCAGATCGTCGGCCAGTTTGCGATAGAGCACGTCGATGTCGAAGAGATCGGCAACCTCGACACGAAGCCCCGCAAGATCGGGATCGCGAATCGCGAGCCCCAAGCCGAGATAGTCGAAGAGCTTGACGTCGAATCCCACGGTCCAGTCCCGCTGCGGCGCGTACCTGACATCCGGGATCTCAATCTCTTCCGCAGTGTTATCGCCCACCTCTTTGCCAACGGGCATGCCTGTGGCCCCTTGCGCAAGCTGTTCAAGCACAAGTTGGGTGGAAATCCGCTCGCCGCTTGCATCGATCCCGGGCAGCGGATCGACGCGCTGGCCCAGCGTCAATTGCCGCAGGTCGATTGATCCGCCCTTCTTTGGTGCCACAGTCGAGAGAAGCCAGCCCACCCCGGCATCGATGTTGCCCGGATCAGCGAAGATATAGACCCCGGTTTTCGTACCCTCGGGCGGCAGATCCACGTTGAAGACCTTGAGCTCAACCTCGACCCCGCGGAAACCCCAGGCTTTGCCCTCTTCCCCGGTGTTTTTTCATAGGTGAGCTGCACCAGCTCGTATTTTTTCGCTTTCAGCTCCAGCACGCCCTGAAAGCTGATATCGAGGCTGCCCGAAGGCGATGACGGGAAGGCCATCCCCAGCTCGAGCGCAAATTTGCCCTTGTTGAAGCCGAAGGCGAGGGCAAGCTCCATCTTGAAGTCTTTGAGCAAAGAGCCCAGCGACCCGAAGCTACCCATATCGAGATCGAATGTTAGGAAAAATTCCGTATCAATATTGAATTCATTCTTCAGAGCTATCGAGATGAAATCTATATCGCCCAGCTTAAGCCCGGAGGACAACACTCCAAAGCCCTTCCATTTCAGCGGGAAGGAACTGAAGAAACCGCCGCCGGGTTTCTTGTCGCCGCGCAGGAAATCAAAACGGAGCGCACCGGGGCTGAAGTCGAGGTCAAGGCTCCGCACGTCGCCCAAAGCGTCGATAAGGAACGTCATGTCGATCGCCAGATCGCCAAACTTTACCTTTTCGATGTCGAAGAAGTCGAAGTTGCTTCCCATGCCGAGATCGAAGGGTTTGAAGTCCATATCGCCATCGATGAGGAACTTACCCTCGACCTTGTCAACAGACTTACCATTCACCTCGGTTGGGACAACCTTGGCCGAATAGCCGATCTCGTCGATCCTGAGTGATTTGATAAGCGGAAAGTCGTCCTGCATCCTTATTTCGAGATCATCCGTGCTCAGGAATTTGTAGACCTCGACACTGGACCCGTTCTCGGTGCGGCGCTCATAGCTGCCTTCGAGCGTGACGACATTGGTCTCGACAATTGTGCCGTTCTTGGTGAGCGTCAGCCCGTCATCGCCAAAAAGCTGACCGACCCGCAACTCCAGCTCACAATCGAAATCCTGCAGCTTGCCCACAGCAAAGCCCGCAGCGAGTTTCTTGACGTTGAATTCATATTGCTTGGACTCGTCAGGCTCGAGCGGTTTGCTTTCATAAGTCACAGCCGCAAACGGTTTGGCCTTCGGATTGCTACCGCTATCGCGTACGCGCTGAACGGGAAAACCGATGTGATCGGCGCGAAACTCGTCCTTGCCGATCCCCCCATCAGGCCCTTGATCTGGGCCGGCAGGTTCGACGGGTTGATCGACATGTCGAGCACCAGTACGCCATTCCAATTGGGATCGTCGAGAGCAGTGCGCAGCGCCTCATAGCGCGGATCGTCCTTGAACGCCTCGTCTTTGGTGATTTTTTTATGCAGGTCGCGGACACGTTTTGCCGCGCCAGCGGCATCGGTGACATAGCGCTTGCCCGACCAGAGCTTGAGGTTGATCGTCTCGACCAATTGCCGGATCGAAAGCCCCTCATAGCCTTTGAACAACACCAACGCATCCTTGGGCGCGGCTTTGGCAACCTCGGCCGCTGTGCCTGCCTTGGTAAGGAGCTTGGCCTCAAACCCCAGCCCGAGATCGCGATCTTACCCTTGATCTGGAACTCGGGGTCTTGCTGACCCAAAGCCGCCTCGCGATCTAGCGCCATGAAAAGTTGGTTGCGCAGGATCGCTGCTGTGAGGTCTCCGGGTACTAATCCCGGCACGTCGAGCTCGTCCGGTTTGCCCGCCAGGGAGAGCCGACCCTCGATCGTTTTATCCCATGCGCCGCGAGCAAAAACGATCTCGCGGATATTGCCCTCGGTGTCTTCATAGATTTCAAAGCCCGCAGTGGTCACTCGAGGTTTGAGCAGCGTCGGAGACAACGTGCGGGCTAAATTTTTTTGTGTCGCGGACTTGGCTGAGACTTCGGGCATGGCTGCGCGCCGCCGAGCGTTCGACAACTGGGCCGGTACCGGTACGTCCCCGGCAGGCGGCATGCCCGTCGGTGCGGGCAGGATCGGAACGAAGCCCAGATCACCGCCCAGCTTGGCCCCGGGCAAGGGCCGCGGATCCGGTCTGCGCAGCCGCACGCCAGAGGTGTTTGTTTGATCATGTTCAAACTGTCTAAGCGCTCTCGCTTCGGAGATGAAGTCCGCTGCCGGTCCTAAGGGCGCAAGCTCTAGCTTCGCCCAGAGTGTTGCATCCTCAAATGGCCGGTCTGCACCAATCAGTACACCGTCGCCCGGTCCGCTTTCGTCATCGGGTTTCACGTGTCCGCCGCCAAGCCGGAAGATCAGACGTCTTGGTGTGCCCTTTTGCATCGGGCCCATGCGCAGGAACTCATGCGGTGTGTCCCCACGGCAAACCCGGTGTCATTGGTTGCAACCGCCGTGACTTGTTCTGGCATCGCCAACGTGAGGTCAAACGGCCCCTCCGGCATTAGCGAGGCTTCAAAGCTTCTGACACTTCCGGCAAGGTCCTGCTCGTCGCGGTTTAGCACGAGCCGAAAGCGCGGCGGTTCAGGTACTGTTCCGGCCGCTGGCACGGTCAGGAGCACATCGTGACCATGCACCCCCTTAAACCGAGACCTTAGCGTTATGCTTGCATGCGGCACGAAATGCATACGTTCCCAGTTTTCGCCATCCATCGGGTCAAACACCACGGTGGCCTGCAGTCGAGTCCCCGCGGGCTGATTGCTTTTGTGAAATAGCGGCCTTTCCTCACGCAGCGCCTTAACGGTCGCCCCCACTGGCTGCGTGCCTTCCGCAGTGACTACTGAGCGAATGCCGAATTCCTGGAGCCGCTCAAAACGCAAGCCAACATTGAAGACGAAACACCCTCCCGAAGGCCGCTGGCCGTCAAAAGCAAAGTTGGAATGACCGTACGCACCCCGGTACCTTCAAAGACGTGTCTTTGCCCGGGCTTTGGTTGCAGGAACAGCCCATTTCTGTCGCAGAGCAAATCCGATTGTCCAATAGAAATCGCGGGCAGACTCTTGATCTTTTGACCGGTGAGAGAGGGGAAGTCAGGACGGAGGGTCGTTAGGAAGCTGTTGCCGGGGATTGTGCCGATTGCTGCGCCCGTACTGATGACACCGCCGCCATAGGGTCCCCGGCTGAAGACGATCCGGCGGTCCCGGGTCAGCAAGAGCGGGGCCACTTGGCTCAACGCCGGGGCCAGCGGCCCATGCGACCAGACCAGCCAACGTCCGGCCTCGGTAACTTTGCCTTCAAGTGTCAGCGACGTCAGGCCGGGATCGCTCTCAGGCATGAAGACAAGCCCGGTGTCGTCGTTGACAGATGCGGTGGCATACAGCCCCTCGGCAATGCGTTGGAGGATCAGTTCGTCCATGAAAATCTCTCCATATGAACCAGGGGAAGCGCCAGAAGCCGGCAATCATCTGAACTATAGACCGCGCGCGAATTGTCTCCGTAGGTCGGCAACGTGATCCGTGCGGCCAGTCGGCTTCCCGGCGGTAAGCGCTGGTCCGCGGCCCCGGTCCCTACGACAAAGCAGGGGGCCATAACCTCCGGTGGCAACAGAGAGCCAACGCTGGTTCCCAGGGGCACGCGGCGAGGCTCGCCATTGACCTCCACGTCTATCAGAAGCGAGGCCCGCATCGGTTGCGTGAAGAGACCGCAGAGCACCCGTGCCCGTGGCCCTCCGTTCGGATCATCCCGCGAACCCCAAGCACAGGCTGAAGTTAGAACGGCATCACCCAAGTCTGTTTCGATGGATCCGAACAATCGACCATCCCGGTCTTGTGCTAAAAATTCGGAGATATCGTCGTGGGAGCGCGCCGCGACGATTAACGTGTCCCGGGTGGGACGGAGCGCCTCCGTGGCGATGAAGGGCCTTGGAATGACGCGAAGGTAATCAGGATTGTTCGAAGGATCAGTCGGTCGCCCGTTGGGCGGTATGACGTAAGCCAGCCGCCCCGAGAGCAACAGTTCAAGTGCTGCCGGATCTCCAATCCCGAAGGTGCCATCGTCGGCTCTCTGTGACAGGTTGGCCAAAGCGGGGGCATCCCACCAGCGCAGGGCAAGGCCGGGATCAAGTGTGACGGCGTTCTGTCCGAAAAGTCCGCTGAGCACAGGGACTGCATCCTGTGATGCCCCCACAAAAGGCCGTGTAGGTGCGGAATATAGGGGGAAAACGATCTCCGAGGTTAAGTCGGAAAAGTCCTGTCGTCCAATAGTTGAGCCAGGAATTTCAGGTAATTGGTCCCGTCCGGTCAGTAGCCGTAGATGCATGCCAGGCCGGAGCGCAAACATGCCAGTAGGTGCGTGATAATCATGAGCCCATGCCAGCAAACCTGCTCCGTCTCGCGGCAATAAGTCCAAGGCTTGCAACAAAAGGCTATCTAAAAGAGATTTGCGATCCTGCTGACTGCCGACGTCGTCAGGATCGAGCCCGAGACAGCTTCGCAAAAGGCGTCGCTGCGTGTCGTTAAGCAGGGTCTCGTCTTCGTCGGCGATCAAGGCGTCAAGGAAATGCGGTAGTCGCACGCGCACCCGCCAAGGGTCCGGAACGCCCGCCGCTGCATCCTGTCGGCCTTCTTGCCCGTCCTGTACGATCGCGGTGGCTAGAAGCAGTTCGATCTGCCCCCGCAGCGGCCCGCTCGCGGATCTGACATCGGGCCGCGCCCGCAATCGCACCAGCAACCGATTGCCCAATGCTGAAGAGTTTATCGCGGATACAACAAATCCGGGTTCTGTGTCCCACGCAACAGGAGCAGAATTAGGAATTTCCAGTTGGATCCTCTGCCAACCCGTATCGAGCCACAGACGGCCTCCGTCCGCGTCTTGTTCTGCCAAGCTGCAAACCTCGATGGCATCCCCAGTGGGATCAGAAACGGGTACGATCACCGGATGTAACGGCGTTGTGCCCGCCGGATAATGGCGAAGCACCGCGAAGTGATCCCGCAATGCTTCTGAATCCGCATTTGGGATGTTGCCGTCTTGACCTGCCAGTGCGGAACTCAACACTTCGTATCGAGGCCCAGCAAAAACTGGCGAGGCAAGACGCACTTCTAGTCGTCGGTCATTTCGAACACGCGCTTCTCCGCCCGCCTGAGAAAGGCGCAACATCTGAAGGCGTGGTGCGCAAGGCTCTGTTTCGATGGACTCCTCATCCCCGTCCGGTGGACCGCAGGCCCATGGCTCGGCCTCTCCTCGGCCTGCAACGTCGACCGTCACCCGTTCGTTGAAATCATCTACCTCTTCCTGCAGGTATGTCCTTGCTGCTCGTGCCCTCTCCAGAGATCGCAAATTGTTCGTAAAGTCGTTGTCCACGGAGTCCGCATGACCAATAATAATAAGCTCGATCGAACCGAGCCTGTCGGCACGGACAGCGAGGCGCCCAAGCGCTCTCAAACACGCTCTCCGGTCAGCATCCAGATTGTTGCTTGCAAAATCGAATGTGAGCACTGGTTCGTTGCCTGCGCCAATAGTCCCATTCAACTCTGCAATGGACATCACTAGCGCATCCACGGGAGGAACCGTTGCTGCGGTGCTGTTCAAGTCGCTTTCGTTTTGGGCATCGCGGTCTAGGGTGGACGTCACTGGGCAGAGGGCCAGCGCGGCCGAAGAAGAAAAAGTGATCCATATGCCAACTATTAGCAATAATCGCGCCGTTGAATGTGGAAACATTTTCACCCCCCGAGACAGCTGAATTACTCTGTGACTTGACCATCACTCCGGACGCGTTGCGGTTTCTTTCGCACTTGGTCTGGAGAAAGTGTTCGCGATAAATCGCGCAAGGCTAAGGGTCGCTCGCTGTATATCGTTTCTACAAACCCATTAGTGGAGCAGAATTAATTTTGGCTTGCCCAAGTTGTCCTTACCACTGATAGCAATGCTGTGACCAATTTGGATAATGCCGCGTCCCAAAATACAATTTCTTGTCGCTGTCATATATTATTACGTGGCCACCCCAATAGACTGCCTCATCAAGCTGAAACACAGTCCAAATTCCTTCCGAATTAGGCAGAGACATCTTAGTTTTAGTTGCCATTTCCTTGAACCAGCACCACATATCTCGCGCCCGAATGGGCCTCTTGGCCGATGTTCCACAACGCGCATTGATGCAATCTGCGGGAGCATTGAGGTTGCTATAGCCAGCTCTCAAAAATGCGTCTGATAGGAAATGTGCGCAGTTGTTCTCGTAAGTGTCTGCACCGTCGCACGCGTCGTGGTAAAGCGAGGCGGCGCCGGCGATGCTTTTGACATTGGTCAAAGACTCTCGGAGAAGCTCTAGATCACGTTGGATCGCTTGTCTCGGATCCCCAGACGCTGGTGCAGGTGGCGGCGGAGGAGCAATATTCTCCATGTCTTCTCTGGAAGATGCGGGGTCGAAATCCGGCATGTGTCCTCCACTTCGAGCCTTCTTGCCGTTGCTTGACCTCACAATTATGCTCTAGAATAGCTTTTTCTCCAAGTAATAAATTCACTCATCTTAGCGGGCTTCGCTTCTTGCTCTCGAACAGACCCGCGCATACTCTGGACAAAAGATCTACCCGGTGCGAATCTAGCCAAGCCGATGGGAAAACCTTCGAAACTATTGAAATCATAGCGATAATTATCACCGTGATCGGAATGATTGTAGGGGTTCCGGTCCTTTTTCCGTATTTCAAAGCTGCATGGCTGCGGATCGCAGGAAGCTCAAGCTTTTCGATCCTCGGCGAGACAGCTGTCAAAAACCTAAACCGTCAGAGTCGGTCTGGAAAGTTCTTCGTTTTGAACAGAGCCTTCGCAGCATGAGGCGGATAGAGGCGAGTTTGCTGAATGCGATCGCGTTGCGCGACAGGTTCTCGAAATCCTTGGCCAGCCTGCGGCATCGCCCCAGCCATGCGAAAGTTCGTTCGACCACCCAGCGTCTAGGCAGAACCTCAAAACCCTTGGCCGTGTCGGATCGCTTGACGATCTCGGTCGTCCGGGCATGGCTTTCTTCTGACCCTTTGCGAAGACCGGGCCCTGATAGCCGCCGTCGGCAAAGAGTTTCTTCAAGAACGGATAGCGCCCGAACAGCGTCTTCAGGACCAGCACGCCGCCATCACGGCCCTGGATGTCGGCCGGATGAAGCGGATTTGGCGTGACGACATCTGTCGATGGACCTCGACGAAAGATGGCTTGAAACTTTCTCGCCGTCAGATAATCTCTCTCCGTACATCAAGGAGGTTGAGTGATGAAAAAGGACACTCAAAAACCGATCAAGTTTACGGTTGGCAATGGGAACCAATCAGACATTTGTGGGGGAGTTAAACCTGCGCAAGTTGCTCAAGATCAAAAATCTGATAAAAAAGAAAAATAGAATCTTTTGCAGCTTTCCAGGAGCCGGACGGACTTACAGGTCACTACGCTTTGCCAACTGGAAGTTTGGCATAGCGATGGTAGTGATTTATTTGCTCACCACCCCGATATGCTCAGAGATATATCGGGACTAATTTCGTCCGGCCGCATTCATCATTCAGCGTACGGGAAGCAAACAGAAGCAATTCTCCAGAGCTTGCAGGATGAACACTGGCAGAGCTTTTTCCGATTTGTGCATGTTGAGATGGCCAAGGTAATTGACACTAAGGGTCTGCAACTTGATTCGGGTGAGTTTCACTTCAAGTCGTGGGCGTCTGTTGTAACGGGCACTGAAACGCCGCAAAAGATAATATCGCAGTCGCTTCATAGCCATAACACAGCTCTCCTTTCTGCTGTATACTTTCTTTCAGAGGCAAACGATGAGGAAACAGGTACATACTTTGTTAATCCACTTTCGATGATTTATGGATCTGGCCCCTATGGGACAATTGTTCCAGCGCGAGAAGGCCGATTAATAATCTTTAACAGCGGAGTAGTGCACGCCCCGTCTATCTCACTCAGTAGTCCCATCTGCGGGGAAAGAGTTGTTCTCGCCGTTGACGCCCATTACTCACCCGAGGTCGTAGAGTAGATGGATCTCCAAACAGTACCTGACAGTTTCATGGGAAGGGTCCTAAATGAATTTGGAGTCCAGTGGACTCACCTTTTTATTGTTTCAGGTGTAGCGCTTACAGCGTTTGGGCTCGATACTGTGCTTGATCCGAGCGTGTGGATATTCGGCATTATTGGGTCCTTCGTTTTAGTTTACGTCTTTCGAGAGTATATAAGCCAAAATTTCCCGCTGACTTTTTTTGTGTCTGCATTAATATTTGGCTGCTTAGTGATGCTCGTTACTCCAGTTGGCAGTTTGCTTCCATCCGATCTTGGAGCTACTGTTCGTACTGATAAGCGCTGGTTTACGCTATATTGCTCTATGGCATTCGGTATGCCGCTGGGTGTGTGCTTAATCAGCTACAATAAGCGGCCCGAAAGTCTACTACTTGCGCTTCCTGAATCCATAATTCAGAGCGCTAAATCACAGATATTTCACTCCCCTTTTCTGATTGATAAGGCAACTTATCTCATCGAGTTGTCAGAGGACGGCAGTGATGGCGTGCTTTTCAGTTTTGAACTGCACTTTAAGATCGTAAATCGTTCCAAAAAGATTGCGCGATATCAAGATATCTTTGATCCTTCCGGCGAACAGTCTTGCTTCAAAAGCGCTAGCATAGGTGAAGAGGTTATTGACGTCTTAGATCCAGATTACTCGCACGGGCGGGGGATTGTTATAAGCAAAGAGGTCGATGGGCGTTCGACTTTCGATGTAAAAGTGGCAGCGGAAACCCACTACCCTCGTGTGGGTTCGGAGTTAATTGGTTGCTATTTTCCAGCGCGAGAATTGGAGGTGCGTGTTACATGCCCACCTTCTCTAATTAATGTCTCAGTACAATCTATGCTTATGGAGAAGATACCAGTAAGCCGAATGCATAATGGGGATTTACTGGTGAGTTACAACAAAGGCATTTTGCCATTTCAGGGCGTTCGCTTGCACTGGTCTAGGAAGGCAGAGGAATGACGATAAGTTTGAAAAAGGATAATCTTTTCTCGATACCATTTTGGACATGTGATCTTACCGACGTGGCAGAGTATCATCACGAAATGGTCAGGGACGTGGAGTCACTTTTGGATAATGCAAAGGAGACGCGTGTGCACTTAGCTGATCAAACAATGGAGGATCCGTTTCGCCTTGATTCACGCGGCTGGAGCTTGTTGGAGGCTCGGTGCCAACAAGTATTTCAAGAGTTGGTGGAAGAAAACTTCCAACGATGGTACTCAGGGGAGTTCCACTGGAGGCGATGGGCTGTCAGACTTGGACGCCAATCAAATCAGGAAAAAGAGCGTCTTTTGCGAGAGTCGGTACACAACCACTACCCTGCGTTTCTGTCTTCAATATATTATTTGTCTGTTCCGAGCGATCTTATTGACAATGAGAAGGGGGCACCCAATTCAGAAATCCTTTTGCGTTTGTTAGCGAGAAGATATTTCCACGATCAACGGTTGTGCATGCGAAGCCGGGCCGTCTAGTTGTTTTTCCGTCCTTCATTGATCACACGGCGGTGCCGGTAGAGTGGACTGCAGCTGATGAAAGTCGGGTGGCAGTAGTGAGTGATCTATTCTATGTGAGCGGATACGGAGATTACGAAGAAGATTCAGGGAATGTGATCCGAGTAGGGCGACAGCGCGGCCGAGATTGATATTCTGAATAATCTGGAGTTGTTGAGAAAGACTGATCTTGATGCCAGTGAATTAGATCAGGAACAAGAGCTTGAATACTTTGGAGAAGGTTCGACGTCAGGCCCATTCCCTCCGCCATCCATTTCATATCGTGACGCTTCGCTCCTCGCTTTGATGGGGCGCGCCGAAACGGCGGTTGGTCTCGCGCTGACGGACAGGTGTCGCGCGGGCCGGATGCGCGTGCTCACCATTCGATTTGTTCGGGGTCGAGTTTCGTCGCATTGCGCGCGACTTCCCGGATTTGTCCATCGGCGAAGTGGATGACGCGATCCGCCATCTGGGCCGTGGCCGCGGCATGGGTAACGATCAGGATGGTCGAACCGAGGCGCTGATTGACGTCGCGCAGCATCTTCAACACGCCCCGTCCGGTGGCGCTGTCGAGCGCGCCGGTTGGTTCGTCGCAGAACAGGGCGTCAGGTTGTCTGGCTACGGCGCGTGCAATCGCGATCCGTTGTTGTTCACCGCCGGAGAGCTGCGCCGGGAAATGACTGGCGCGGTCCGCGAGACCGACCAGTGCCAGAGCCTCGTCCGCATCGAGCGGGTGCCGTGCGTACACGGTGACCAGCTCGATATTTTCCCGCGCGGAGAGACCGGGCATGAGATTGTAGAACTGAAACACGAATCCCACATTTTCACGACGGTACGCGGTGATTTGACGGTCGCTCATTGCCGTCAATTCCTGATCGCGAAACCACACCCGGCCGCCGCTGGCCTTATCGAGCCCGCCGAGGATGTTCAGTAGGGTCGATTTGCCCGAACCCGAGGGGCCGAGCAGAACCACGATCTCGCCGGCGGAGATCTCCAGATCGACGCCGCGCAGCGCGTTGACAGCCGCAGGGCCTTCGCCATAGATCTTGGTCAGACCTTCGGTACGGAAAATCATGTTTCCTTGTTTCATGCTTTCGCGCCCGCTGGCCGTCGTCATCCCTTCAACTCGCTCTGCCACCGACGATCTGAAGCGCCGACGCCCGCCGCGAAAGGCAATCCGGCCTGCATTGCGGGCTATGTGCCCGGCCTCGCGGCAACGCCCTCGGTGTCGTCATCACGTCGCCTCACCGTTGCACGCGTTCCCTGACCCTGGTGCCGTCGGCAATCCTTTCGTCCGGGTAGAGGACGACCCGTTCCCCGTCATCGAGCCCCAGGATGACCTCGGTGAAGGCCTCGTTGCCGAGCCCTATGTCCACGTTGCGAAGGCGGGCGCGGCCTTGCTCCGAAACGAAGACGGTCCAGCCGTCGCCGCTACGAAAGAGGGCCGCAGAGGGCGCGAGCAGCGCGTTTTCCATCCGCTTGAGCGTTATTTCGGCGGTGACCCGGAAATTGTGCTTGAGCCGCCGCCACTGCTGCTCGGGGCTGGTCAACTCGAGGATCACCGGCACCCGGAGTTCCTCGATTCCGAGCGCCGAGACCTTCTCGAACCCGGCCGAATCCAGACGCGTCACGCGGGCCCCCAGTGGAGGTCCACCCCAGCCTATGATCCGTGCCGATGCGCCGATCTCAACCTGAACGGCATCGGTTGACAACAGGTCCGCCCGGATCTCGAGATCGCTGGTATCGGCGACCTCAATGAGCGGCGTTCCCGCCGCGACGACGGCTTCGCTTTGCTGCAGGACCCGCAGCACCTCGCCCGAGACGGGCGAGGTCAGACGCAGTTCCTGGAACTCGTTGCTCTTCTGATCGAAATCCCTCGGGTCGGCCAATTGCGCCTGGATCGCGGCGTGTCTGTTGCGCTGGACCTCCAGCTCTGCCCGCGCGGCCGCGAGCGCATGCTTGCTCACCTCAGCCGCGCGGTCGGCTTCTTCGAGCTTTTCGATCGGCAGGATTCCTCTGTCGGCAAGCGCATGAGCACGGGTCAACTTGTTCCCGGCGAGTTCCCGTTCGGCTTCGAGGCGCCGGACTTCGTGCTGTGTCAGTCGGATCGCGGCCTCAGCCGCAGTCAGGGACGCGTGCAGTTCGCTCCGCGACCGTTCGTCGAGGAAAGCCGGCATGGTCGGCCGCAGGATCGCCACCGTCGTTTCGTTCATCGTGACAGGGTCGCCGGCAATGCGCGGGTTTCGAACCACCCGACCCGCGACCGGCGCCGAAACCGTGTAGATATCGCGCGCCCGGGTTCTGGCTTCCTCCTCCACCGTGATTTTGAGCGTACCAATATGGACTTGGCCGAAATCCACCAAAACCGGTTGCGGTCGCAGAAACCAGACTGCGAAGGCGAGTACAGCGAAGCCCAGCAGTCCCGCGAGAAGCGATTTCCTAACCCACTGGCCCATGGTTCACTCCCTCGTCTTGAGAACCGCAACCAGATCGAAGCGCCGGATGTGACGTCTCGCGAGCAACGCCGACAAGCCGGCGGCCAAGAAGACCGCGGCGCTGGCCAAGGCATAGGTGCTGCGGTCGAGCGCCAGGGGCATGCGCATCAGATCCGCATCCATAGCGTTCTTCATGATCCACGCGATCCCATATCCAGCAGCCCATCCGAGTGGCTGCGCGAGCACGAGCAGAATGACGAGCTCGCCAGCCAGGACCCAGAAAACCTCCCCTGGCCGAAGCCGAGCACACGCAGCGTCGCAAGTTCGTTGGTGCGTTCCGACAGCGAGATCCGAACGGCATTGTAGACCATGCCGAAGGCGATCGTGCCGGCAAGACCGGTATAGATCGACGCCATGGCGGTAACGATGATGACGAGTGCGGCTTGGAAATTCGCCAAGGAAATTGCCTGCAGCGCAATGCCGCCGAACGCCGGTGTCGCCTTTACCTCGTCATAGAGGGCGTCGAGCCTTGCCGGGTCGATGCGCAACTCGGTGCGGTCGACGCGTGGCGCTTCGTGGAGGAGACGGGACAGTGCCGAGATCTCCATCGTCGCCTGCAGGCCAATGTAATCCTCCGTCAGGATCGTCACGGGCAGCGAAACGGTCCGGCGCGTTTGACCCAGCATGTCTATCTCGACATTGTCTCCGATCCCGACTCCAAGAGTTCTCGCCAACCAGGAGTTGATCGCGATGCCCCTCTCAGGCGGCATGACGCGGCGCAGGGATCTGTCGACGATCCGGTTGAGCTTTGCGTCAGCCGGTCGGCCATAGAGTGTCACCCGGCGCTCCGTGGCGCCGTTACGGATCCGAGCGGGCACCATCCGGGTCGGCTCCGCCGCCTGAACTCCCGGCATCCGCTTTGCCAAACCGATCACTGCGAGCGGCTGCGGCTTGACGAAATCGATGGTGGCATCCTGGCGTTCCGAGAGCATGTATTTGACTTCGACCAGATGCTCCATCGAGTCCGCCAGATAGAGCGACGCGATCAGGATCGCCAAACTCATGGCAAGGCCGATCATGGTCATGAACGAGCGCAGACGGTTATGGACTGCGCTGCGAAAGGCCATTCTTGTCAGCGGCGAGAGCGCAGCGGCAAGCCTGGCGAGACCGCTTTCGCTGCCGTGGTAACGGGGCGGCGCCAAGGGGCGCATTGCGACGGCGGGCGAGAGTGCCACGACGCGCGACACCGCCTGTATCGCGCCGGTCATGCCGGCCAGCGTCGGCAGCAGGGCGGCGAGGAAGTAGATATCCGCAGATGGCGCGAAGACAAGCAGCGGAAACCGGAAATAATCCGCATACAGTCTGGTGACGTATTGGCCGAGCAGAATACCGGCAGCAGATCCCGCAAGAAATCCCGCAAGGCATATGATCGCCACGAACTTCACGTAATGCCCGACGACGGTGGCATTGCCGTAACCGAACGCCTTCAGCAGGCCGATCTGACCCCGTTCCAAAAGGACGATTCTGCCGAGCGTGAGATGAACGAGGAAAAAGGCGATGCCAAAAAATACAGGAGGTAGCGTCAGACTCATGCTGCGCAGCATGTCGAGCCCATGATTGAGGAAGGCGTGTGAAAACTGGTCGCTTCGACCATGCGCCGCCTGACCGCCATAACGCGCCAGTAGGGTGTCGATGCGCTTCAGCACGCCGACTTCGTTGGCGTCGCGCGTCGTGCGGACAAGCGCCGACGTGAATGCGCCTTGGAGATCGTAGATCGCTGCAAGCGCGCTCTCGTTCATCCACACGATTCCAAAGCGACGGTCGTCAGGCATGATATCGCCCGGTCCGGCAACATAGACGAATTCGGGGAATAGGCGGTTCCAACGATCTGCAACCGGTATTTGCGACCGTTGAGGGTGGCCGCGAAGCTGTCGCCCGGGCGAAAGCCATGCGCTTCGGCGAAGGCTTGATTGACGACCACTTCGTCCGTGGCTCCCCCGCCAGGCATGCGGCCGAGCCTTTGATACGGCCGGTTTAGCGCGGGCATGGTGCCGTCCGGGAGCGAGACGAAGTGCCCCGTGGCTGGTTCGCGCATCCCGTCGATGTCGAGAAGCGCAGACTTTACGATCCGGGTTTCGACGGTCGCGACGCCGGGAATCCTGGCAATCCGGTCTGCAAGCCTGCGTGGCGCGCGCTGCACGCTCGCGAACACATCCGCAAAGTGCTGGCGCTGGTAGTAGGTGATCCGGGTTTCTTCGAGTGAACGATAAGACCCGATGGCCAGGAGCACGGTGGCAACACCTGCAGCCATAACCAGCGAGATCGCGAGCGCCTGGCCCCACAGGCGCCTCAAGTCCCGAAAGAGCTTCTTGTCGAGCGGGCTCATTCTAACAATTTACAAGGCAATTCCTGATGTTTGCACTGACATGCATCAATGCTCCATTGAATCGCATTTCTGCAGTTTAAAGACTTGGGGTTGGAGATCGCCTGATATCAAGCGCAAGCCTCCATCGTGCCCCAAATGTCTTGAAATTCAGCCTTTCGAGCCGCGCGCAATGGCGTGAGCGCTTGGCGCGCGCCTTTGCACTCAGCCGAGCAGCGCCAGGGCCGCGCCGTCGCGCGCCGAGTTCGAACGCTCCGCCCTTTCGCGCCCCGTGCCGGGCCCCGATATCACGCCGGGTGACAAACCGGGCCACCGCACCGATCAGCGCACCAGTTTTTGGCGTCCGTACAGCAGCAGCATGGCGATGATGACAAGGCCGAAGACCACCTGCCGGAATGTGTCGGCGGGCAAGTCGACGCCGAGTCCGGCGAAATAGCGCTGTGGCTGAACGACCGAGAGCATCGACTGCAGGATGGTGATCAGGATCACCCCGGCGACGGTGCCAATGTATTTGCCACGCCCCCCGAGCACGTTGGTTCCGCCGAGGATGACAGCCGCAATCGTTGGCAGCAGATAGGGGTCGCCCATGGCCTGATAGGACCGGTTGGCCCATCCGGCCAGCAGGACGCCGGTGGCGGCCGCGCAGGCGCCGGAGATCACGAAGCAGATTACGACGACCTTGCGCGTATCGACGCCGCTGAGGAACACCGCGCGCTCCTGGTTGCCGATGGCGTAGATCTGGCGCCCCAGTATCGTCCGGTTGAGCATGAACATGGTGGCGGCGCCCAACACGATCCAGATCAGCAGCGGATTGGGCACGCCGGGCAGGAGATGCCCCACCGTGAGTTCGCGCATGAACGGGGTCGCCCGGTCCTGTGGCGCGAAACCGCCGGTGTGATAGACCATCAGACCCTGGGCGACCGCATTCATGCCGAGGGTGAAAATCATCGCTGGCGCGCGCAGATAGGCAATGCCAAGGCCGTTGATGAGGCCGATCGTGGCGCCGCACAGGATACCAAAGGGGATGGCGAGGGAGATTCCGAGCTCGGGCCCCAGTATGCCTGTGGCACCTGTCGCCATCATGCCTCCGACACCGATGGTCCAGGGAATGGACAGGTCAATATGGCCGAGCAGGATGACCAGCATCACGCCGGTGGCGACGACACCGAGGAACGAGGCTACGTGGAGCTGCTGCACCAGGTATTTCGGCGACAGGAACGCGGGTTCGGCGAGCGCTCCGATGAAAAGAAGCACCACGATACAGCCGAACGCGATCAGCGTGGCCTTGTCGAATTGTCTGAGGATTGCGTTCATGCCGAGCGACCTACCGATACAGATCAAGCTTGTTCTTGATGCGCAGGACGCGCAGTGATCCGATGCAGACCGCGCCCAGCAGGACAAGGCCCACGAACAGCGGCTGGAGAACCGGATTGATGTCGAAAACAATCAGCAGATCGCCGACGGTTCGCATCACGAATGCCCCGAAAATGGAACCGACGGCGCTGCCCACGCCGCCAAACAGCGATGTGCCGCCGATCACCACGGCGCCGATCGAGTTGAGCGTGTAGTCGTTGGCGATTGATACCTTGGCCGCGCCTGAGTAGGTGACCGCGGTCAGAAGCAGCCCGCCTATGGATGCCATCATGCCGGATAGCGCGTAGGCAAGCACCTTGGCGCGTTGCACCGGAACTCCGGACATGTAGGCGGCTTGTTCGGCCGTGCCGATGGCGAAGGCCGCCCGGCCCAGTACGGAGCGACGGTAGGGTATCCAAACGAGCAGGACGACGAGCAGCAGGAGAACCGCCGAATGAGGCACCGCATAGCTTGAGCGCGTCATGAAATCGGCCAGTTCAAAATTCACCGTTCCGCCCGGCTGCGGACGCAGTGCCAGCGCGATGCCGAAATAGACCGCCCCCGTTGCGAGGGTGACAATGAGCGGTTGCAGGCGACCGTAGACGATGATGATCCCGTTCGTCGCGCCGCACAGCAGGCCGACGAGCAGCACGGCAATGATTCCGAAGGCGGTGGAAACAGGATCGCCCACGACGATGCTGGAGGCCAGGCAATTGGAGAGAACGAAGATCGCGCCCACCGACAGATCAAGCCCGCCGGTCAGCACGGGCAGGGTCTGCGCCATGGCAACGAGCGCAAGCAGGGCGCCCTTGTTGGAGGCGGTATTGATGACATTGGCGGTGAGACCAACCGGCTGCTTCCAGCCATAGACCGCGAACATGACCGCGAAGATCGCAACCGCCAGCAGGATGCCGCGCTGGGCGGCCGACAGACGCGGTCTGTGCCGAAGGCGCTGGCCGCGCTCCGGTCGCGTTGCTTCGACGGGCGCGCTCATGCGGTCACTTCCTTCGCGCGTGCGGCCAATGCCGCTTCATCGACACCGGCGGGCAGGTTGAGCGCCGCGGAGACAAGATTGGTTTCATTGAGTTCATCGCCCGCCAATGTGCGCACCACGGTGCCTCCATACATCACCAGAACCCGATCGCAACATCCGATCAGCTCGTCATAATCGGTTGAATACAAAAGGATCGCCGCGCCCTCAGAGGCCAGATTCTGCAAGAGCTGATAGATCTCCTGCTTGGTGCCGACGTCGATGCCCCGGGTGGGATCGTTGAGCAGGATGATGCGCGGCCTTGTCATCAGCCACTTTCCAATCACCACTTTCTGCTGATTGCCTCCCGACAATGCGCCGACCGGCCCGTCGATGCCATCCGACCTGATCTTGAGGAGACCCATGATCTGGTCGATCGCCCGTTCCTCCGCCTTGAGATCAATGATGCCCGCGCGGCTGACCTTCTCGACCGCGGCGAACGACAGGTTTTCCCGAACCGCCATCGACAACATCAGCCCTTCCGCCTTGCGATCTTCGGGGATGAGCGCCATGCCGATCTCGTCGGATTTTGCCTTTTTCGGGCTCGAAAGGCTGACGGGTTTGCCTGCGATTTCGACCGTGCCGGTCGTGCCGATGAGCGTTCCGAACAGGCCGAGAAGCAACTGGCGCTGCCCTTGGCCATCGAGGCCGCCCAAGCCGATGATCTCGCCGGGACGGATTTCGAGATCGATGTTGTTCAGTTCTCCTTGCCACGAAAAATCGCTGACCTTGAGAACAGGCGCGGCAACCGGTTTTTTCCCCGCCTTGGGCGGGAACACACTTTCGTACTCCCGGCCGATCATCATCTCGACGATGGCATTGTCTGATTTCGTGCCCGCCTTGAACGTTTCGACCTTCTGGCCGTTGCGGTAAACCGTGCAGACATCGGCGAGTTCGGCGATTTCGTTCATCCTGTGCGAAATGTATATGATCGACATCCCTTCTTTGCGAAGCCTGTGCAGCATGGCGAAGACCTTCCCGACATCCCGCGCGGTGAGCGCTGACGTGGCCTCATCGAGGATGAGGATCTTCGGATCGCGCGCGAGCGCCTTGGCGATCTCCACCATCTGGCGCCGCGACAGCGGCAGCTCGCGGATGGTGGAGGAGGGGTTGATCGCTTCGCCGCCGACGCGTGCCAGCGCCTTTTCGGCCATCTTTCGCTGAGCCCGATAGTCGATCATGCCGAAGCGCTGGGGCGGGCGGGTGATGCCGATATTGTCGGCGACGGTCAGGTCAGGAAGCAGCGAGAGCTCCTGAAAGATACAGGCGATGCCGGCAGCGTTCGCCTCCGTCGGGTTTGCGAAGTGCACCGGGTGGCCGTCGAGTTCGATGGTCCCTGAATCCGGCTGGACGACTCCCGACAGCACCTTGATCAGTGTCGATTTTCCGGCGCCGTTTTCCCCCAGAAGAGCGTGGATAGTGCCCCGGGTCGCTTCGAAGTTGACATTTTCAAGCGCGCGAACGCCGCCGTAATGTTTGCTGATGCCCGACATGCGCAGCAGCGGGGGAGCGCCTGAGTCCAACATTTTCGAGATCCCATGAAAAAGGGCGCCGCCGGCAAGCATGTCACCGGCAGCGCGTGTGGCAAGTCGGATGTCAGTTGTTTTCCCCGCTCTGCGCGGCAATCTCGTCGGCCGTGAAGCCAATGTCGCAGGCTTCGAAGTTGTTGCCCGCAAAGAAGCTTCCCGGCAGTTCCGGAAACACCTCGACGCCTTCCTCGAACGGCGAATAGGAGATTGAGGTCGGCAGCGCGATCTGTTGCGGAATGGTTTCACCCTGAAGCGCCGCGATCGCGGTCTTGATGGTCACCGACGACTGAGCCGGTCCGGTGCCGCCGGATTGGCAGACCAGGCCCTCGTTGTTGCAGAGTTGGCGGAAGGCATTCTCCGTCTCGCCGGTAATCGGCACATGCGGGTGACCCGCGTCGAGCAGAGCCATCGTTGCGCCCTGCGTGCCGCCCTGCACATAAACGCCGTCGAACACGCCGCCGGCGGCAACCGCGTCAGCGGTGACCTTCTGCGCGTCCCCCGGCGCCCAGTTGCCCACCACGTCGGTAACCTCCACATCACGGCCGGATGCGGCAATGACCTCTTGGAAACCGTCGTTGCGCGCGATGTCCACGGGTTGGCCCGCCGGGCCTCGCACATGCAGGAACTTCGCGGGTTGGCGTCGGTTTTCGACAGCAGGAACTCCGCGGCCGCCTTGCCAAGGCCCTTCTGGTCGACATTGATGGCGATCTGGTTCGGATCGTCGATCACGTTGTCAAACGACAGCACCACCACATCGGCGTTGTTGGCCTTGCGCACCACGGAGCCGAAGGCGGCGGTGTTGTTGGCGTTGACGATAATGGCGTCGAAACCTTGATCGATGAAGTTGTTGGCTGCGGCGATCTGGGCGGCAATGTCTTCGCCGACCGAGACAACCTTGAACTCCTCCAGGTTCTTTGCCACATCCGGCTGCTCGGCATAGGCCTTGGCAACGGCGATCATCTGCACGCGCCAGTCGTTGGCGATGAAGCCGTTGACCAGGGCGACCTTGTACGGCCCCTCCTTGGCCGACCACTTGAAGTAGGTCGTGTCGCTGGACACCGGCGCGAAGCAAGCCGGATCGGCGCCCGGACCGGATACGATCTCGGGGCCGGCGAACGCAAACTGCGTCGAGATGGCAAGCACAGAGATTGCCGTCGACCATTTCAGCATGGATTTCATGACTTTCCTCCCAAAGTTGTCGCCACTTCACGGTTCTTGGCGGCAAACCGGCGCAGTTCGCCCCGCTTGTCTTGTTCGGGCGCTTTCTCCCGTCAGCTCGCCCCTTCTAATTCCTCGGAGAAGAACCTGTACCCGACCATCAGGTGCGTCCTCAGCCGGTACTGAAATGCCAGGCGGTCGCGCGCGGCGAGTGCGTCGACGATGTCCCGATGTTCGGCAAAGGTTTCCATCTTGAAGATCCTCCGGGTCTTGCCCTTCTGCATGATCCGCAGAATGATCGGCTTCATCACGCTGTAGACGTTGAGGATCGCGGTGTTGTCGAGGATCGCTATCAGCCGCACGTGGAAGGCGTAGTCGACCTCCGAGGCCTCCTGCAGATCATGAATGTCGCCAAGCTTCTTGTTGATGCGGCGAAGGTCCTCGAGGTCGCGCTCCGTGAGGTTGTCGATGATCTGTTCGGCTGATCCGACTTCCAGCAGATCCCTAAAGGCCTGGACTTCGCTAAAGGTTTTGCGGGAGACGTCCATTGTGTTGAACGAGAACAGTTCGAAGGCGCGCGCCATCCGGTTGTCGGTGATCGTCGCGCCGACCTTCGGCCGAACATCGACCATCCCGTAAGCCTTCAGGATACGCATCGCCTCGCGCACCGTGTTGCGGCTGGCATTGAACCGGGCGCAAAGCTCGCGCTCCGTCGGCAGGCTGTCTCCGACGGTCAGACCCAGATCGGAGATGATCTCGCGGATTTGCCGCACGACAGCGTCGACGGCGGATCCCGCCATCGGTCCGGCATCGATCGCCGAAGTGTCCTGTCTGGATTTGTCCGCCATTCAAACCGCCCGCGCAAAAACACGTAGACTCTATTTGTTGGACCAAGATTGGTAAACGCGACTTGACGTTGAGTCAACTACCCAGAGGTAGCCTTGATTTTGTTTAATAATCCGGCGCGGGAATGGGATTCTTCGAGTAGTCATCCGGGCGAGGCGTTACTTCGAATTGGATAACGGAATGGCCGATGTGTTTGAATTATCTTATTTGTTGGGCCAGCCCGGTGCGCGATGACCGGCAGTCGCGTCAAAATGGAACAGGGGAGGGTGTAGACACGTGGTGCGCAACATTGCCGGGCGCGACACCGCTCGGGCCGGCGGCTCGTCATGCCAACCACCTGTCCGGGCCGTCACAATTCGAGGG
Organism: Breoghania sp. L-A4; assembly: GCF_003432385.1. Classification (NCBI taxonomy): domain Bacteria; kingdom Pseudomonadati; phylum Pseudomonadota; class Alphaproteobacteria; order Hyphomicrobiales; family Stappiaceae; genus Breoghania; species Breoghania sp. L-A4. Next base: position 1,982,026 of record NZ_CP031841.1, read on the forward strand.
AGCGCTGCCGCTCCAACGGCGGGTGAATACGCTCACAGGATATCCCGGGCTGTTCATGCGCACGCGAGCGCTTCATTCGTCCGTCTCCTGCACTCGACGGACCCGGCCAAAAACTGAAGGAGTTCAGCGGCTCAGGTTGAGCCGAGCAGCGCCAGGGCCGCGCCGCTGGCGGCGGCGATGATCACGACGACCCACGGCGGGGCTTTCCAGGCCATCAGCAGCACGAAGCAGCTGAGCGCCAACGCGAACGCGCGCAGGTCATGAACGGCGCTGGTGAAGACGGGTGAATAGAGGGCCGTGCCGAGAATGCCGACGACGGCCGCGTTGGCGCCCTGCATGGCCGATTGCGCCCACGCCTTGCGGCGGAAGGCGTCCCAGTGCGGAAGCACGCCGATCAGGATCAGAAAGCCGGGCGCAAACAGGGCAAGAAGTGCCAGCGCGGCGCCGAGCGCGCCGTTCGGTTCCGGTCCGAGCACCGCACCGAGATAGGCCGCGAAGGTGAACAGCGGTCCGGGAACGGCTTGCGCCGCCCCGTATCCGGCGAGAAACGCATCGGGCGTGACCCAGCCCGGCGCAACCGTGCCGGCCTCAAGCAGCGGCAGCACCACGTGACCGCCGCCGAACACCAGCGCGCCGGCACGATAGAAGCTGTCGACGACGGCCAGTGCCTGCGATTGGCCCGCGAGAAGCGGGAAGACGATCAGGCCCGCGCCAAACAGCGCCAGCGCGGCGAGTGCCGATGCCCGGGGCACCGGACCCGCGATGTGCGCTCCCTCGGCCGCCCCGCCGCGGCCCAGCGCCAGACCCGCGAGCGCGCCAAGCGCGATCGCGCCAACCATGCCGAATGCGCCGGGCAGAAAAGCCAGCAGGATCACGGCGCCAAGCGCGATGCTGGCGCGTTCCCGGTCGGGGCACAGACTGCGCGCCATCCCCCACACGGCCTGCGCCACGATGGCGACGGCGACGATCTTGAGACCATTCAGCGCGCCCGTTCCCAGGGAGCCTGAGATCCGCGCCGCCGTCATGGCGAAGGCAAAGAGAATGAGCGCCGAGGGCAGGGTGAAGGCGACAAAGGCCACCAGCGCGCCGAGCCAGCCGGCCCGCATCAGCCCCAGCGCGAAGCCGGTCTGGCTGGAGGCGGGGCCGGGCAGGAACTGGCACAAGGCCACCAGATCGGCATAGGCCTGATCCGTCAGCCATTGTCTGCGGGTGACGAACTCGTCCCGGAAATAGCCCAGATGCGCGATCGGCCCGCCGAAGGAGGTCAGGCCGAGCTTCAGGAAGGCGAGAAACACTTCTCCGGCGGTCCCGGCGGTCTGAGCCGTTCTCACGGCGTCGCGCTTCGCATCCATGATCTGCCCCCGGAACCCGCCCCAGAATCCGCCTGTATCGGCACGGTCGTTCTGACCCGTTCACGTGTCAGTGTCACGACGGTAGCAGGGTTTCGGCGGGTCGGTAAAACGGCGGATCATGGCGGGCAGGGGAGGCCGGGCGGCCTGTGTGAGGAGCTCAGACACGCCGCCCGGGGTATGCGCGTCGCGCGATGGGCTCAGTTCGTCTTGTCAAGCTGGGAGAGAGCCAGCTCCACGTCGCGCAGCATCGGCTGCTCGCCGCCCGTCATCGGCGATTCTCCGGCCGCGCGCACCAGGGCCCGTTCGTCCTGTTCCCAGCGCTCGAGCAGTTCGCGCTTTTTCCCGGAATCGAGCGACGAGGAGAGGACCGAGGCCGGTTTGTCGAAATGCGCGCGCGGGTCTTTCAGTATCTCATCGAATGGGGTCTGCGTGTTCATGTCTTGTCTCCGAATGGTTGGGTTGTGAGCCGGGGCGACGGGCATGCCGCCCGTGAACTGCGGGTCAGCCGGCCTTGGCCGACAGCGCGGCCCTCGCGTCTCGCAGACGGCGCCGTAGTCCGGATCCACAGATCCGCACGCGACGGGGCGACGGCGTCGCGGCGCTTGGCGCTTTCGCCATGGATCGTCATCGCGCCGCCAGCGAAAGCCCGGCGGACAAGTCTCTGTGGGCCGGTGTCGTGTGTCGCTCCTGTTGCTGATGCCGAAGGGATAACTCGCGATCACGCCGGATGGTTCCCGCGCATCTTCCCCCGCATACCCCGTCGCGCGGGACGCGGCCAAAGCGCGACGCGGTCATGTAAGCATTGGAACCAAGCCCGCTTCGCGGCGTTGACACAACAGAACGGCGGCGATGGCAACGGCCCGGTCGCGCGCCTGACTTCGCCACGCGAAGTCATAATCGGACACCGGCAACGAAAGGACACGTCATGCAGAAGACTGTTCCAACCGAACAGGCCCGTCAGGGCCGCAGAGGCCGGCCGGTCTTGTATGTGCTCCTCGTGAGTCTTTTCCTGTGCGCCCTCTTTCTGGGCGCCGCGAGCCTCTGGATCCTGAGTACGGACATGGATGATTCCGAGCCGCAGGTTGGCGTTGAGACATTGCGCGGCACCCCCGCCGGCTGAGTTCCCGCAGGAGTCCGTAAGGGGCGCCCCCACGGAGGAGCCTCACGCACGGGCCTGATCAGGACGATCGAGGAACTGTCGGGACCGCGGTGCGCGCCAAGGGCACGGGGCCGTCAACACCTTCCGGTTCGCGCCACGGAAGTCACGCCGCGGCCATGCTCGTCCAGCGACGCTTTCCGCAGACTGAGCGGGTCGCGAACGAAGAGTTGAAACGCAACTCTGAGAAACACAACACTGAAAAGGAGAACAGTCATGGGTATTGAAATTGGCGGCCTTCTGGGCCTCGTCATTCTGGTGCTCGACGTCTACGCCATCGTGCGCATCGTCGGCTCCGCCACCTCCACCGCAAGCAAGGTCTTGTGGGTCGTCCTGATTCTGGTTCTGCCGGTCATCGGCTTCCTGATCTGGCTGCTCGCGGGTCCGTCCAAACCGTCCTACGCCTAGGGCGCACTGACGGATGTGCAACGATCCTTGAAAGGAGACGATGATGATCGACCGATTGCCCCAGGTGGACGGCGGCGCCGTCGCCGACATCGATCCGCGAACGGCTTACGGCTCTCCGCAGGAAATCGAAGACGCGCCCGGGCTGAGCGCGGCGCAGAAACAGCAGCTTCTCGCCAGGTGGGCCGAGCTCTCAAAGAGCGACCCGCGCAGCGATCCGGCGCTCGGCGACTCCGCCGAGAAGACGCAAGAGGACATGGCGGCGCGAACCGCCCCGCCGCTTGAGCCTTCCGGCGAGAAATGACCCTGCCGCCGCCGCGATGCCCTTCGCGGCGGCGGTGGCTTTTTTTATCTGTTGCCGCGATTGATGCGCACACGAGGTGGATGACGGCCGGGTGCGCCGGGCGCGTGGCGGACGTCAGCGAGGCGAATGTCCGTCTCAAGTCCCATAGCAATCAAAAAATCTCCGCTCCGGCGGAACTGAATCCGGCATCGGACGTTTCCCACACAGAGATGAATTGCAACCGCCGCCTCAGGGAGTTTACCCGCTTGGGTCGGCCATCATTCAGTGGAGCGGAAAAGTGAGCGCGAACAGGCAGATGCACCACTGCGGCGCCCCGCTTCGGAGTGGCTATCGTAGCACGGGGCATGAATCGAACCATGCAGCTTTCCACAATGCGAGCGATGAAGGACCCGGAATGGCGGATCTAGGATCCACGACGCACGAGACACTGAACGCATCCGGGCGCTCCGGCGGCGGCCGAGAAGTCGACACGGACATCCACTCCCGGATAGGAAGCCAGCTTAAGGCGCTTTACAATGACGTCGTCGAGCAGCCGGTTCCGGACAGATTTGCCGAACTCCTCCGCAGGCTTGAGACGCAATCCGCTTCTGAATCCGCGCAGGAGAGCAATTGATGGGTGATGTGTCGGACACTCTGCGCGCGGAGTTCATCGCGTGCATTCCCAGCTTGCGCGCCTTCGCGGCGTCGCTGGTGGGCGTTGGCGACCGCGCCGACGATTTGGTGCAGGAAGCACTGATGAAGGGGTGGGCGAACCTGGATTCCTTCACCGAAGGGACGAATGTCAGGGCCTGGTTGTTTACAATTCTGCGCAATGCCTTCTACTCCAGCTATCGGAAAAACAAACGGGAAGTCCAGGACGTGGATGGCGCCTATTCCAGCAGGCTTGCCGAACACCCCGCGCAAGACGGCCATCTGGACCTCGCGGACTTTCGGCGCGCGCTTGAGACGCTGCCCAGCGATCAGCGCGAGGCCTTGATCCTCGTCGGCGCTTCCGGCTTCTCCTATATCGAGGCGGCGGAAATTTGCGGCTGTGCCGTCGGCACCGTGAAGAGCCGCGTGAACCGCGCGCGCGTGCGGCTTGCGGAACTTCTCACCGTTGAGTCGGCAGAAGACTTCGGGCCTGACCGGTCGGTGCAGGCCATCCTTTCAGTGACGACGACAACGGCAGTAAAAAGTCGTGCCATGGGCTAAACTTCCCCCCACAAGTACGCGGTTGGATCGCCGCCTGTTCAGCTACGTGGCGGCGGCTCTGGTGCCGCTCGCCGCGCTGGCGTTTGTGTTTTCCTATTCCGATTATGTGCGCCGGGCCGAGGAAGAGCAGTCCCGGTTCGTTGACTACGCGCGCCTTATTGGCCAGTCGAGCGCCAAGATCATCGCGCGCACCGAGGGATATGCCGCCGCGCTCGCCGCCGGGAATCCGGGTGATTTCAGCGATTGCGCGCAGGTGTTCGACGCGATGCGCACGGAAATGCACGAGGCTGTGTACTTCCGGGTGACATCGGCCGCGGACGCCGTCGTGTGCGAACGCGCGCTTGCCCGGGAGAGTGTGGAGGGCCAGGGCAATGAGCCGGCGCCTTCGCGTATGATTCAAACGGTGCCCGTGTCGCGCGCAAACGGGACGACCGGGATCCGTGTCGACATCGGCCTGCGCCCCTACGCGCTGCTTACCGCTCCGATAGCCGCCACCATTTCCAGCCACATCAGTTTCGCGCTGCTCAGCCCGAGTGGTGACGTTCTCGCCGCCTATGCCGACAGTTCGGAAGAGCCCGAAACATTTCGCACCATGCTCGACGATCCCGAGCTGAGGGCGTTGTCCCCGCAGACGCGCCGGACCACCTCCGAAGGGTGGTCGGTCGCCGCCGTGGCTCTGCCCGGCACCGACTTCCGGATCCTGACGGGCGCGCCCCCCTCTGCCACATTGTTCGAGCCATGGATCAGCATGGCGAAGGCGCTGCTGTTGCCCATCTCCTTGCTGGCGGTGGTGTTTGTCGTTCTGCGGTTCGGCATGCAGCGGTTCATGCTGCGCTACATCCGGCACATTTACGCGACGTTTCGGCGCTACGGATCGGGTCAGTCCGATGCGCGTGTGGGCAATCTCGACAACGCGCCGGCCGAGATCAAGCTGCTGGGCATCACCTTTGACATGATGGCCGACCGGATCGCCTACCGCACCCGGGATCTTGAGGCATCGCTCGCCGAGCAGCAGCGTCTGACGCGCGAGTTGCATCACCGCATCAAGAACACGCTGCAGATGATCTCGAGCCTGTTGGGCATGCAAAGGCGGGAGGCGACGCAGCCGGACGAACAGGCGGCCCTGCGCGTCGCGCTCGAGCGCGTGCTCGGCATTTCCGCCGCCTATCGTGTGTCCTACGCCACCAATGAGGGAACCGATGTGGCGCTTGAATCCCTGGTGCGCGAGGTCGTGGAATCCTTGCGCGAACCGGCCAAGCTGCCGCGCAGCGCCGTGCATATTTCCGCGGACGGTCAATCGCAGGCGGTGATCGTGCTCGACAAGGCGATCCCGCTGGCCTTCATTCTCGCGGAGCTGCTGCCGCCGCGCTTCAGCGCCTTGTCGCCGGGCGAGACGATACAGATCGATGTCACGGGTGGCACAAGCGCCGTCCTTGAGATTTCCGGCGCGGCGGCGATCAACGACATGTCGCTGGGCGGAGAAAACGAAGCGCCGCTGAAGGCTCGGTTGATGCGCGCCTACCTGCGCCAGCTTTCGGCGACCTGCACGACCGTCGGTCCCCTGACCCGGCTTGAAATGCCCCTGGATGGCGTTCATTGAAAGACGGCGGCTGGCTTTAGCAGACCGCCGGCTGAGTTCCCCGCTGCAACGATCGAGCGTCTGCCCGCCGTGACCGCGCTTGCCGGCCGCCATCAGCACGCAAAAAAACTCCCATGGCGGGGACCATGGGAGTTTCTCAGTGCTTGGAGGTCAGTCCGGTTCGGCCGCGATCAGATCGCCGGGGACGGCGACCGGTCACCAGACCGTAGACCAGCGAGACGACGAACAGCGCGATGGCCACAAAGAAAATAATCTTCGCAATACCGATCGCTGTGCCTGCGATGCCGCCAAAGCCAAGAAAAGCGGCAATCAAGGCGATGATGAAGAAAGTCAGTGCCCAGCCTAACATGGTCGATCTCCTGTAAAATGGGTCGGTGCAAGATGCGCCGTCGTGGGAACAACGGGTGGTGCGGCAATTGGTTCATTTTTTATTCGAAAAATTTCTCTCGGGGCGATTCAGGCGTGCGCTCGGGGCGTCGGCCGCACCAGTGCGCGGCGGCGACACGAAGCGTCGGACTCTTTCGTGGGTTCGTCCCGAAACAGAGCGGCCCGCGCGGTGTTCGCCGGTTCACACGCACCTCACACTCGCCGGTCGCGCCAGCGAAACGGAAGTCTTGCGTTCCCATCCATAAGAGATGTGTCGTCACGCCGCGCGCCCGTTGCGCGCAGCCCGCTTTCCTGGCGCGGCCGTAACCCGTGCGCGCCGTGTTCGTCGCGAAAGGGGAGGCGTAATGGGACAAGAAGCGGGAATGAATCCGCGTCAGGGCGCGCCCGCGATCGCTCGCCAAACTTAAAAAAGAATTGAAACGCGCCGGAACTTTTCTCCTGACCGGCGGTTGTCTCCATGTAAATCGGCCGCGTCATGCATCTGTCCTGAACAAACGTCTGCAGGACGCGGCCTCAATGCCATTCGACATATCGGGAGAAGATATCATGATCCGCACTCTTTTGACCACAACCGCCGTTGCAGCACTTATTTCGACCGGTGCGCTTGCGGCCGACAACACGAAGCCCATGGAAGACACCAAGGCCATGGAAAACACGCAGTCGACGAATGAGACCAGCTCCGCGGTTGGCATCGCGGTCTTCACCATGTCGCCCGACATGCCGTCGATGAACAGCGACGCCGGCTATTTCACCGCGCAGGCCGACCAGGTTCTGGCCAGCACGCTGATCGGTCAGACGATCTACAATGGCACCGGCGAGGAAGCCAAGGCCATTGGTGACGTCAACGACGTGGTGCTTGGCCCGAACGGCCAGGCCGAAGCGGTTGTCGTCAGTGTCGGCGGTTTCCTCGGCATGGGCGAGAAAGACGTCGCCGTCGATTTCGATCGTCTCGGCTGGACCGAGCGCGATGGCCAGAAGTGGCTGACGATGGCCGCCACGGAGAGCGAGCTCAAGAACGCCCCGGCATTCGATCGCGCCGTGATCGAGGGCGAGAACGAAAAGATGGCGTCCGACATGAACGACGACACCATGTCGTCCGGCACGGCCATGCTGCGTGACGTCACCGGCACGGACGACCACAACACGCAGGTTGTCGTCGATGCGTCCACGGCCAGCGCCGACGCACTGATCGGCACCGCGGTCTACGGCGCCCAGGAAGAGAACCTCGGCGACGTCAGCGACGTGATCGTCTCCGCCGACGGCAAGGTCGAGGCCTACATCATCGACGTCGGCGGCTTCCTGGGCATCGGCGAAAAGCCGGTTGCACTGAACGCTTCGAAGCTCGACATCAAGAAGGACGATGCGGGCGCACTTCACATCTATACGACGTTCACGCAGAAGCAGCTTGAGTCCTTCCCCGAGTATTCGGAAGAGGCCTATGCGAAGAACCCGGAATCGGTTCTCGCCAACTAAGACCGTCCGTTCCGGTTCGCCGGAGTGAAGCGAAAGCGCCAGCGCAAGCTGGCGTTTTTTTCTTGTCACGCGTGTTTTCCGAGGAACCTTCTGCTCGCGGACGCGTTGTGTGACTGAATGAACAAGGAGCACTGACATGGCTACTGCAAAAGCAACCGCTGCCAACGATGCCGGCGACAACATTGAAGTCGTGAGCGCTGACGATATCGAGAGAAACGTCGAGCGCGTGCGCGGCGACATCGCGGCGCTGGCCCAGTCGATTTCCAAATACGGCGCGGGCAAGGGCGGCGAGTACAAGGCGCGCGCCGGCCAGGCCGGCAAGGACATCGCCAAGATGTCCCAGGAGACGCTCGACAGCCTGACCAAGGAGCTGGCCGGACTTGAGAAGACCATGGCCAGCCAAGTGCGTCAGAAGCCGCTTCAGTCGCTCGGCATTGCCGCCGGCGTCGGTTTCCTGATCGCCATGCTGCTTCGGCGCTAGGCGATGTTGCGGCTGCTCCCGCTCGCGGCATCCTTCGCCTCCAGGGATATCGGCGCGATGATTGCCAGGGCACGGCGCAATGCCATCTGCCTTGTCTTCGTGTCGATCCTGGCGATCGCCGCCTATGCCTCGGCGCTGTTGGGCGCCGGGCTGGCGCTTGCGCAATCGATGGGCGCCGTTCAGGCGGCCTTCGTGATCGCCGGCGGCCAGATCGTGGTGGCGCTGATCATCGTGTCCGCCGTTTGGGCGGTCAACACGCTGGAGAGACGGCGCGAACGTGAGCGCAACGCCACACGCGCCATGGCGGCCGCCGCATCGATGGCGCTGCTGCCACGCTTGTTGAAATCCAAGGCGCTGGTCCCGATCGCCATTGCCGCCGGTCTTGCCTTCCTGGCGGCGCGCGCCGCCAGCGGCTCCGAAGACTGAATGCATCCGCGCCTGCGGGGCCGGCTGGTCCTGGAAGCGCGCGGATCCGCTGACTGAACGACTGCTAACAGGAGTAATTATCATGGCAACTGTTTCCGCTGCCCTCAAGCCGAAATCGCATGACGAAACGATCGATATCGGCCTCAATGACACCTATTGCGCCAAGATGTCTGAAACCCTGTCGGGCATTCTGGCGGCCACGTACCGGCTGACCATCAAGAGCCACATCTACCACTGGAACGTGGTCGGTCCGCTCTTCAAGCCGCTGCATGAGCTCACCGAGGAGCACTACAACACGCTCTTTGCAGCCACCGACACCATCGCCGAGCGAATCCGCGCATTGGGCCACCTCGCCCCGCGACCCTGGGTGACGCCGCGCAGTTCGCGCCCAAGGCGTCCGAGGTCAAGCACCTCACGGCGATCGACATGGTCAACGACCTGATCGCCGAGCACGAAGACAGCGTCAAGGTGATGCGCAAGGCGGGTAAAACGGCGGGCGATGCCGGTGATCTGGTCACCGAGGACATGCTCACCGCGCGTCTGACGTTTCACGAAAAGGCGCTGTGGATGCTGCGGGCGATTTCGTCCAACTGATGCGTGCGCCGGGCCGCGATCGCCGGCCGGCGCGACTGTATCCCGAAAGCATCAAGCAAACGGCCGGTCTCTTCAGAGGCCGGCCGCTTTTGTATTGCGAAGCGAGGATACGTTGAGGGCGCGCGCAGCGTGTCCGGAACGGTCCCGTCGTGGTGTCAGCCGCCGAACTGAGCGCTGCGGACGCCCGACATCTCCGTGCCCGAGCCGTAGCCATCCTCCTCGGTCAGTTCCAGCAATTCGCGCAGCTGCGCCCGCGCCCGGCTCACCCGGCTCTTCACGGTGCCCGTGGCACAGCCGCAGATGACGGCCGCCTCCTCATAGGAGAACCCGGAGGCGCCGACGAGGACGATGGCTTCGCGATGATCGTCGGGAAGGGTGTCGAGCGCTTTCCTGAAATCGAGAAGATCCAGCGAGCCGTATTGCTCGGGAGGCACCGCGAGGCTGTCGGTAAACAGGCCGTCGCTGTCCTGCACCTCTCGGCCGCTCTTGCGCATATGGGAATAGAATTCGTTGCGCAGGATCGTGAACAGCCAGGCCTTCATGTTGGTCCCTGCCTGAAAACTCTCCTGCTTGGCCCACGCCTTCATGATGGCGTTCTGGACGAGGTCGTCGGCCCTGTCATGCCGGCGGCACAGCGAAACCGCGAAGGCGCGCAATTTGGGGAGCTCCGCAAGGAGCGCGCGCTTGAACCCCGGTTCGCGGTCGTCCGAGCCGCTCATGAGTCGTCCGCGGGCTTGGCGGCCTTTTCTGCCTGATCGAGTTTTTCCAGAAGATCGAGAAACCGGTCCGGAATGCCTTCGTCCTGCACGGAGTCATAGAATGCACGCAATTTTTGCGTGATCTGTGAATGCGAATCGAGCGGCGCAAGCGCGCCCGTATGGCGTTCCTGGTCCGCGCGTTGCCCAGATTGGGGAGATTTTTTTGTGCCGTTCATAGAAGCAGGTCACCCTGTTGCGGTCGGATTGGACTATAGTCCAAACATCAAAAAATATTCAAACCGATGGAACTTTTTCCGTCGTTCAGCGTTTGCCTGTCATTGATGCCTGTTCTGGCAAACCGGGAGCTACACATGTCACTATCTATTCGCGTCGCGTCACATCTTCCGTATTTGCGGCGCTACGCCAGAGCGGTCACCGGTTCGCAAAAGTCGGGCGACGCCTATGTCGCCGCTGTTCTCGAAGCCTTGATCGCTGACGTCTCGAGCTTCCCCGAAGGCTCGAATGACCGGGTTTCACTCTACAAACTCTTCGCGACCATCTTCGGTTCCACGGACATCGAAATTCCCTCCGAGGAGTCTCCCTTTGCCTGGGAACAGCGCGCCAGCGCGAATTTGTCGATCATCCCCTCCGTCGCCCGCCAGGCCTTCCTGCTGGCCTCTGTCGAGGGCTTTTCGCCTGCGGAAATCGCCCAGGTGCTCAGTGTGGATGTCGAGGGTGTCGGCGATCTGCTTCGTGATGCCAGCCAGAGCATCTCCGCGCAGGTGGCGACCGAGATCATGATCATCGAGGACGAGCCTCTGATCGCGATGGATATCGAGCATATCGTTGAGGATCTTGGGCACACGGTCACCGGCATCGCGCGCACCCGCACCGAAGCGGTGGAACTGTTCAACCGCCGCCGTCCGGGCCTCGTGCTGGCCGACATTCAGCTCGCCGATGGCAGCTCGGGCATCGATGCGGTGAACGACATTCTCAAGACCGACAGCATGCCGGTGATCTTCATCACCGCGTTCCCCGAGCGTCTGTTGACCGGCGAGCGGCCGGAACCGACGTTCCTCGTCACGAAGCCCTTCAACCCGGAGATGGTCAAGGCGCTGATCAGTCAGGCGTTGTTCTTCGACCAGAGTGTGGAGGCCGTCGCCTGATCGCGGAGACGGTCTGGCCGGGGTAAGCAGCGCACGGCTTCCAGAGCAAATCCAGGATAAGTGGATACCGGTTATCCGTCCGGATTTGCGCCAAAACAAGGACTTGGAGCAAAGATCCGATTCTGCAAGAAGCGGATCTGTTCTAGTGCCGGCTCACTGAAACAGAAAAGGCCGGTCGCGCCTTGAGGGCGCGGCCGGCCTTTTTGCCGAGATCAGATGCGGGTGAGGGCTGTCAGGAAGTACGGGGCGGACGGTCTGCGGTGTTTGCGAGGCGCGCCGCCGGAGCGGGCCGCGGGCGGGACCCGAAGGCCCCGCCGGCGGCTGGTTCACAAAGCAGATCAGTTGTTGGATGACAGCCAGCTGTCGATCTCGCGTTCGGCGTCTTCCTGCGCCTTGCCATAGCGCTCCTGCAGCTTGCCGGCGAGTTCCTTGCGGTTGCCCGCGATCACATCCAGATCGTCGCCGGTGAGCTTGCCCCACTGCGCCTGGATTTTGCCTTTGGCCTGTTCCCAGTTGCCTTCAACTTGATTCCAGTTCATGAGAATCTCCTTGGTCCTAAGAAACGCCCCATCGGCGTGTCTCGTGATAAGAACGCCCTGACCCAGCGAAAGTTCCCTATGCTTTGCAAAGGAATGACACGCGCGGGATTTCGGCCGTCACGGCGCGGGAAACCCGACTAATCATGTTTGTTGAAGGTTTATCGTGGTGCTTCACCGCAAGGAAACTGGGGTTGTGAACCGCATTCTGCCGGCGATTGTGTTTGTCGTGGTTTTGGCCATCGGCATCGGCATGACGCTGATGGTCTATCGCGCCGAGGAAGCGGCGAATCGCGCCCGCTTTGAGATCGTCGCGGGCGAATCCGCCGATCGCATTCGCGACCAAGTGCGCCAGCATGTCGCGCTCGTATCCGCGACGGGCGCCTTCATGAATGCGCATCCGGGTGTGGTGACGCGGCCTGCGTTTGACACGTTTGTCGGTGGCATCGGCCGGGCGGGCGACTTCGATGGACTGCGCGGCATCGGTTACGCACGTCTCATCAATACCGGCGACGAGGCTCTCGCCGAAGCGGATCTCGCTGACAGTTACGATCTGCAGCGGCGGGTGTGGCCCGAGACCACCGATCAGGCATGGCGCACGCCGATCGTTCTGTTGTCGCCGGACGACATGCGCAATCATGTGGCGCTGGGGTTTGACATGTTCTCCGAGGCCACGCGTCGCGCCGCCATGCAGGCGGCGCTCGACAGCGGCGAGATGCGCGTTTCCGCTCCCGTCGAGCTGGTGCAGGAAATCACCGAGGACAAACAGGCGGGCTTTCTCGTCTATATCCCCTACACGGACATTCCCGCGAACGTTCTGGCGTCCGCCCGGACGCCGGTGCCGGTCGCCGGTTTCGTCTACGCGCCGTTTCGCGCCGGGGATCTCCACATTGCCGCGCTCAGCCGCACGGCGGAGATGCCCGTTGTCGTTGAAACCTTTGATACGACGGACGGCGGCAAGACGCTTCTCTACCGCTCCAGCGATTTCGCGCAGCAAAGCGCCCGGAGCGCCTACGGCGTTGATCGCTCCTTTGAGATCGGCGGCCGGCAATGGACCGTCACCATTCGCGAGACGGCCCAGTTCGGCGGTGCAAACGAATGGCTGAATACCTTCGTTCTCGGCGCCATATCATTGTTGCTTGCGGCCGCCCTTGCGACGTCGACCTGGTTCCAGTCCAAGCCGTCTCCGCCGCCGAAGAGCTGCATGAGGTTTATGAGAAATCGGTGCAGGAGAAGGACCTGATGCTTCAGGAAATGAAGCATCGCATCAAGAACTCCATCGCCCGGGTGTTGGCCATCGCCCGGCAGACGGTCTCGAGTTCCGACGGACTGGAGGATTTTTCCACGTCGTTTTCCGCGCGGCTGAATGCGATGGCCAACGCGCAGGACATGCTGACGCGGTCTCACTGGCAGCGCGCGGATTTGCACGAGCTTCTCAGCCGTGAGCTCGAGCAGGTCTTCGGCCGCCGGATCGGACCGGACAAGGCCAAGGGGCCGGGTATCTCGCTCGACGAGCGCACGACGCAGGCGCTCGGCCTGACGTTCCACGAGTTGGCCACAAACGCGCTGAAATACGGCGGGATCACCGAGGAGAACGGTGATTTGAACATCCGTTGGGTGGTTGAATCGGCCGGGAACTCCGAGAACCTGATTCTCGACTGGGTGGAAACCTCCGCAACTCCGGTCAGCGATCCGGGCGATCGCAGTTTCGGGTCACGCCTGATCGACGCCAATATCCGCGGTGAACTGAGTGGTGTGATCGAGAGGGATTTCCGTGAAGCCGGCCTCGTCGTGCGCATGACAATCCCGATCCGCACCGGCGCGATCACCACGGGCAAGGGCCGCAAGGGCAAGCCCGGCATGCGCAAGAGGCGCAACAAGAAGGTGGCCGCCGCGGACACCGACTCGGCCCAAGGCGCCTGAGCGCAGGCCGGCCGCCGCGGCGCGCGCCCCGTTGACATCGTTCCAAGCCTCGTCGCGCCTGGGTGGAACCAATGCCCGTCTTGCGCGTTTTATCTCCGAAACAAGGGGTTCCGAATGACGAAAACAGACGTGCGTCGCGTCTCGGGCCGGGGGTGGCGGAGCCGAATCTGGGCATCATCATTGCCGCGGCATCGCGGTTGTCGATGGTGCTTCTCGGCGTGGTGGCGTTTGTCGCCGCGTTGGAATATGCGCAGGTCGTTCTCGCGCCTGTCTTTCTGTCCGTTGTCATCGGCCTGATGTTCGGCCCCGTGGCCGACCGTATCGAGCGCGTGGGCATTCCGCCCTGGATATCAGGCATCGCGGTCGTTCTCATGTTTGTGGCCCTGATCGGCATCGCCATCACCGGCTTTGCCGTGCCGCTGTCGGATTGGCTCGAAAAGCTGCCCGCGATCTGGGCCCGGCTGCAGTCTGAACTCACCAGCTGGCGCGGCGCCATCGCGTCCGTTGCCGGGCTGCAGGAGCAGTTGCGCGCGGCCATGGGGCAACCCGGCGGCATGCGCGTCAACGTCGAGGACAACTCGGCGGTGGAGAGCGTCGTGTTCTTCGCGCCGGCCTTGATGGCGCAAATCGTGCTGTTTCTCGCAAGTCTCTATTTCTTCATCGCCACGCGGGTGCGCATTCGCGCCGCCGTCCTCGCGTGGTGTTTCGGCCGCCATCTGCGGTGGCGGATCGCGCGCATCTTCCGGGATGTGGAGGCCATGGTCTCCGGTTATCTGCTGTCGATCACCGGTGTGAACCTCGTGCTTGCCGTCGCCGTCGCCGGGGTCTTTTACGCTCTCGGCATACCGTCGCCGCTGTTGTGGGGCATGCTGGCGGGCGTGCTCAATTACGTCATCTACATCGGCCCCGCCATCATGCTCCTGATCCTCACCGGCGTTGGTCTCGCCACGGCCGACAATCCGCTGGGCATCATGACGCCGCCGCTCGCCTATCTGGCGTTGAACCTGATGGAAGCGCAATTCGTCACGCCGCATGTCATCGGGCGCACCGCGGCGCTCAATCCCTTTGCCGTGTTCCTGTCGCTGGCCTTCTGGATCTGGTTGTGGGGACCCGTCGGCGGCTTCATCGCCGTTCCGTCTCTGCTTGTGGTCAACGCCATCCTCAGCAACTCCCTGCCGCCCGCCGTTTCGCGGGCGCGCGCGGCGCGCGTACGGCCGGCATCCGCCGCGTTCTGAACCGGCGGCCGCGCCAGGGACGCGGGCGCGTTTGGTTTCGATCGTGCGTGCGGTCCCTCCGCGTGCTCGAATGTGCTCTATTGATGCTGTGAGGGCGCCGTCCGCCGGCGGCACCCGGGTCTTCGTTTGGGAAATTCGTATCGATGCTGATGTTCGTCCGCGTGATCACCGCCCGGCTTGCCCGGAGCTTCATGCTGGTGCCCGCCCTGATCGGCCTCACCGGCATTCTGTCGGCGGTGGCCGTGGTGCATGTCGGCGACGGGCTGCGCGACTGGGTGGAACTGGTGTTCCCGACGCCGGCCCTGCCGACGGTGCGCACCGTGCTGGCGACCATCGCGGGCGCGGCGCTGACGGTGCTGAGCCTTGTCTACTCCCTGACGCTGGTGGTCTTCACGCTGGCGGCGGGCAACATCGGTCCGCGGCTGTTGACCCGTTTCACCGAGGACAACGTGATTCAGGTGACGGCCGGGGCGCTGGCGGCAACCTTCTTTTATTCGATCCTCCTGCTGCAACGATCCGACACGAATATCGACCACGCTTTGTCCACCGGTGGAGCCGTGATCTGGTCGGTGCTGTCGATCTGCCTGGTCATCGTGTTCATCCACAACGTGGCCACGCGCATCACCATCGACGAGGAAATCGCCCGCATCGGCCGCAGCCTGTCCGGGCACATCGAGATGCTGATCAAGGACTCCGAGGAGGAAGAGCCGGCCGGAAGCCCTGATCGGCTCGATGATATCCGTCCGGACGCCGAGACCACGGACGTGGCGAGCGGGTGCAATGGCTATGTCGATGCCGTCGATGTCGAGCGGCTGCGCAAGGTGGCTGCAAAACATGATCTGTTTATCGAGGTGATTGCGACCCCGGGGCAATTCGTGGTTCGGGGCAGCCCGCTGCTGAGCTATTCCGGCACCCTGGATGAGGACGGGCGCAAGGCGCTGAAAACGGCGTTCATGATCGCGCACAACCGGACACCGGAAGCCGATCTCGATTTCTCCATTCTGCTGATGGTGGAAATCGCCCAGCGGGCGCTGTCGCCGGGGCTGAACGACGGTTTTACCGCGATCGCCGTGATCGACCATCTTTCCGGGGCGTTTTCGAAAATTCTCACGCGGCCGGAGCCCTCGTCGGTCTATCGCGACAAGGAGGGGAAAGCGCGGGTCTGGTGCGAGCTGGTGTCCGTCGAGCGGCTGTTGGGCACTGCGTTTCACCCGTTGCGCCGTGACGGGATGAGCAATCTGACCGTCGTCCTGCGGCTTCTGGCGGCCATCGAGCGGCTCGGCATCGTCGCGCGTCCCGGCTACCGCGATTTCCTGGCGCACCATGTGGAGCTGATCGTTGAGGACGCCAATGCGTTCGATTTCAATGACGACGATCGCGCGGAACTGGGCCGCGCATGCGATCGGGTATGGAAGGTCCTGGACAAGCGCGGCTGAGACCGTCACGCGGACCTGCATCCGCGTTCCGGCGCGAGGTCATGAAAAAGCCGCCGGCGATGTGTCGCGGGCGGCTTTGGCGCATATCGGTTGCTGTGTTCGGAGCAAGTGCCGGCGGCAGCTTACAGCCGTCCGACGACGATGTCCTTCTCGGCGGGCCAGCCGGTGCACGACGTCAGCTGCCCGGCCTCGACACAACGGACGCGCAGCGTCTCGCGTGTGTCCGAGACCTCGGCGCGGTCTTGCTTGGCGCTGCGGTTGGTGATCGTGGCGTCCCGGGTCAGGGACTGCTCATTGGGCGCGGCGATCAGCGACGCGGTCGCTGCGAGCGACATCGCGATGGCGAGAACCAAGGTCAGGGCGCAAAGATGCATGATGGGCATTTTCATATCACTACCTCCGCTTCAACAACGGGTGGCGCATGATTTGGTTGCATTAAAAATTCAAAAACGAAATCTTCATGACGATTTCGCGCCTGGCCAGGCGTTGTTTCCCGGGAGAGGCACCGCAAGAGGGGCCGCAGCGCCTGTTCGGGCGCCGGTTCAGACGCCGGCAGGCACCATCACATCCAGATAGCCGCGCAGGATTGTCACTTTGGCCGGCAGCGCGACCTTGACCAGTTCCCCGTCGACGGAGGCCGTGATCCTCGAGCGCTTGCGGCCCATGGCGGTCAGCGTCAGCCGCTCGGACAGGCAGGCCTCAATATCGGGGTTCTCGTCCAGCCGCCCGAGCATGGCGTCCGCGCCCAGCCGCACGAGCGCCGGCGGGTCGAAACTGTGGCAGACGTAGACCCCGAGCTTACCTGTCGTGATTTCATCGGGATAGGGCATGTGCCCCGGGCCGAAGGGATTGTTCGACACGACGATGGCCGAGGAGGGCCGGGCTCGCTCTTCGTCATCGAGCTGGAGCGCAAGCTCCAGGCGTGAGGGCGCGCGCACCGTAAGCCAGAAGGCCTTCATGCCCGCGAATATCTTTCCCGCGCGCGAGCGGTGGGTCATCGTCTCGCGCTGACGCAACAGCCTCGGGTGCAGGCCGAAGGACACATGGTGCAGATACATCCGGCCGTTGACCGAACCGACGTCGATCTTCTGGGCGCGTCCTTCCGCCAGCGCCGCGGCCGCGGCCTCAACGTCTGTTGGCAGGCCGAGCGCCCGGGCAAACAGATTCATGGTGCCGAGCGGCAGGAAGCCGAGCGTTGCGGCGTTCTCCGCCAGATCGGCAGCGCAGCGCGACAGGGTTCCGTCGCCGCCGCACAGCACGACCAAATCGAACGGCTCTTCATCCGGGTCATTGAGACGCTTCGTTTCTTCGCCCAACGCCTTCGGCGCCCGGGCCCTGACCTCCACACGATCGCCGCGCGCCTCAAAGGGTGCCGCGATCAGCCGCCCGAGTTCCTCGGAATCCTGCGTGCGCGCCGTGCCGGCCTTCTCGTTCAAGAGAATGCAGACCTTGCGGCCCGTCGCGGCAGGATCGGCGGCGTCGCGGGCGAACGTGTCGGTGGTCATGGTGAGGATCCCGGAGCGGTGACGAATGATGCCATAGCATAATCGCCAGGGCGCCGGTTGGTTCCATCAGTCAGAGACACAGACACAGACACAGACACAGTCACAGTCACAGTCACCGCGCGCCCACGCTAAGGAAGCGAAGGCCCGTCATTCTTCGCGCGCGGCGGCCGACGATGTCCTCGACGAACGCGCGCGGTTCCGCGTTTGCCCTGCGCGGCTTCCCAAAGGGAAGGCAAAATGTCGCGCCGTACCCGGGCAATCGTTCGGCGCCATGCCGAGTCACCCGTTCGGGCATGCTCGGGTTTTGCGGGCGGGGGAGTCCGGGGAGCCGGTCGACTTCCCGCGAATTCCGGAATGGGACGGCAGCGTCTTTTGGGAGGAAGGAGGCCTCATGCATCCGATGGAGCCCACCGGGTGCACGAGGCCTTGAGAAAGAGAACCGGTTCATGCGAACACGCCGGCTTTTGTAATCGCGGTGACGGGTCGATGGGGTCCGCGAAACTCTTCGAGGGCATCTGCGCGCGGGGTCGGTGGAGCCGCCATGAGACCGGGACTTGGAGGGTCCGGAGTCTCCGCGGCGGGGTACCTTTCCCGACGAGGCCTGTCGAAAGCGTAACAAGACCCGTGCCAATCGCTATGTGTGATATGAAAAACGGCTAAGTTTCAATGGATTGGCCCCGTTGGCCTGTGATGCGGGAAAAAACTGGCGATTGAAACCCTTGGCAAAATTCCCGAATTGAAAATTTTGACAGGTATCTTTCGCAATTTGCAAAGGGCGATGCTCATTTTGCGAAACAATAATGCGTATCGACGGCCGTGCCTGCGGCGCCGGAGCCAGGGGGCAAAGCGTTCTCCGGGCAAAGGGAACCGGTGTGCGGGGGTGGGTTTTTTAGCTCACGAGCGCCGACGAAGAGCGTCGCGGATATGGCCGGGACGCGACCCGGTGAAGCTCGGCACAGTTCCTCCCGCTCCGGGTTGCCCGAAACGTGGCCGCCACCGCATCGCCGTCCTCGGCGGTGATCCGCCATCGTGAGGACCGGTCCGGTTTGGACCGGCAGAATTGGTTCTATGTGATAAAAGCCGATCTGGGATTGCTCCTGGGCGAAGTGGTTTCGCGCTCGCCGGCGGCATCTCGCGGAGGTGTCAGGGCGACACGCGAAAGGGGCATGCATGCGCACGGCTGACGGACCTGTCGAATACCGTCCGGGGCGGGCGCGCACGCGGCGCGGTGTCATCATCCCGCTCGTGCTGGCGGCGGCCGCGATGGCAATCATCCTGGGCGTTCTTGCAGGGGGCGTGGACGGCGCGCTTGCCCAGGACGCATCGGTCATTGCCGACGGACAACCGGCCGGATCCGGCTCGCCTGAGCACCGCTACGAGGACTTCCGCGCCACGGCCCTGATGGCGTTTGTCGGCCTTGTGGCGCTGGTGATCGTCAAGACCCTGATCATTGTGGTGCTGGCGTTGCGGCACCGTCGCGTTCTGCATGATTTCAAGCGGCTCGCGGCGATGGAAAGCGCCCGTGGCGCCGAAATCGCGGAGGCGCACAGACAGACGAGCGAGCGCGAGGCGGAATTGCGCGCCGTGCTCGACAATATGATCAATGGCGTGCTGACGATCGACGCGCGCGGTTGCGTGCTGTCGTGCAATCCGGCCGCCGAGCGCCTGCTGGGCTATGCGGCGGCGGATCTGATGCGGTTGGACATCCGGGCGCTGTTTTGCGACAGCGATGGCGAGAGCCTCTCTGACTTCATCGCCGATGAAAGCGGCGGGCGGCCCGATACGCGGCATGGCGAGTTCACCGGCATCACCAGTTGCGGCCGCACCGTGCCGCTGGATGTGTCGCTCTCGCGGATGTACCTGGCCGGCCGGCGGCAATTTGTCCTCATTCTGCGCGATCTTTCCGCCCGCAAGTCGGCGCTCGCCCGCATCGATGAGGTCGAGAACCGGCTGATCAACGCCATCAACGCCCTGCCGGACGGCTTCGTCCTCTATGATCAGGACGACCGGATGATCATGTGCAACAACAAGTATCGCGAGATTTACAGCCGCAGCTCCGATTTCATCCTCGTTGGGCGCAAGTTCGAGGACATGCTGCGCGAGGGCGTGCGGCGCGGGCAATATGCGCATGCGAAGCAGGATCCCGAAACGTGGATTCTCGAGCGCCTGCGCCAGCACAGTGAATCAGGGTCGGTCGTCGAGCAGGAGCTTGCCAACGGCCGCTGGCTGCGAATCTTCGAGCAGCCCACGCCGGAAGGCGGCACGGTGGGCTTCCGCGTCGACATCACCGAGCTGAAGCAGCGCGAAATGGCGCTTCGCCAAAGTGAGAACCTGCTGCGCGCCACGGTTTTCGGAGCGTTTGACGGGATTATCGTGGTGAACGATTGCGGTGTCATCGTCTCGTTCAATCCGGCGGCGGAGTCGATTTTCGGCTATTCGGAGCAGGACGCGTGCGGCGCCAATGTTTTCGACCTTTTGCTCGTCGAGCCGTTGCGGTCGCGATACGTACTGGGCCTGGAGAACTACAAGGCCACGGGATACGGCGCGATGCTGAAGCGCCGCACCGAGGTCGAGTGCCGGCGCAAGGATGGCACGATGGTGCTGGTGGAAGCGTCGGTCAATGTATCCGAGGGCGTCGGCGAGCGGCTGTTCATCGCCAATGTGCGCGACATCGCCGAGGAGAAGGCGCGGGCCCTCGCGCTGGAGGATGCGCGCGACAAGGCCGAAGTGGCGAGTCAGGCCAAGGCGAGCTTCCTGGCCATGATGAGCCATGAAATCCGCACGCCGCTCAATGGTGTGCTGGGGCTCCTGGAGCTTCTGGCGGAGACCGCTCTCGACGACAAGCAGATCGCCTATGTGGACACGGCCGGTGAATCCGCGCAGGCGCTGCTCGCGATCATCGATGACGTGCTCGTGTTCTCCAAGATGGAGGCGGGGAAGTTCGATCTGGAGCCCGAGCCGGGCTCCTTGCGCCGGCTGCTCGAAGGTGTCGGGTCGCTCATGGCCCCGCGCGCCGATGCGCGCGGACTGACGCTGAGGATATCCATCGCCGAGGCGACGCCGGACCTTGTCCTGGTCGACATGGGGCGCTTGCGGCAGGTGCTGTTGAACCTCGTGGGCAATGCGTTGAAGTTCACCGAGACGGGGACGGTTTCGATGGAGCTCAGCCGTGTCGGAGCGCGGGACGCGCGCGGCGCCAACGAAGGCGTGCACCGCATCCGCTTCGCGGTGCGCGACACCGGAATTGGCATCCCGGGAGACAAGATCCCGGATCTCTTCGAGGAATTCTCGACGTTGGAAAGGTCCTATTCGCGCCGCTACGAAGGCACGGGACTGGGCTTGGCCATCTGTCGCGAACTCGTCTCGCGCATGGGCGGGCGCATCACGGTGGAGAGCGTGCTGGGCGAGGGCAGCCTGTTCTATTTCGAACTGCCCTTGCGCGAGGCGCCCGCTCCGCCGCCGCGCGCGCAGGCGCGTGTGGTCGATGACGCGGTGCTGTCGCGGGTCAGGGGCGCGCGCATTCTGCTGACGGAGGACAACGCCACCAATCGCATGGTGCTCTCGGAAATGCTCGCCGGCGTTGGCTGCACGGTCCACTGCGCCAACACCGGCCGCGAGGCCGTCGACATGGTGCGCGCGCTGACCTTCGATGCCGTGCTGATGGACATCTCCATGCCGGAAATGGACGGCGAGGAAGCGACGCGCCTGGTGCGCGCCATGGCGGCCCCCGTGGGCGACGTTCCGATCATTGCCCTGACCGCCCATGCGCTTGCCGTGGACCGTGACCGGATTCTCGCCAATGGCATGGACGCCTTCTTGTCCAAGCCGGTCTCCAAGCAGGAGTTGGTGACAACCCTCGCCGCGTTGCTGGAAACCGGCAGACGGCGGAATTCGGCCATGGACCCGTCGGCGGCGAGGGAAACTACAGATGCGCGTTTGCCGCAGGCACAACAAGATGTCCTTGCGCGTCCGGACATGGACTCGGGCGTGATTCGTCGTCAGCGCGACCCGGCCGGCGGCGGGCGGATTGAGGCCGGGACCGGAGCGGTTGAGGCGATCAAGGAGCGTGTCATGGCGGCAAACGCTGGACTGTTTCCTGCAACGGCGGTGGAGCCGGATGTGCTGTCGACGCTGCTCTCCGGCCTGCCCCAGCAAATGCGCGGGCGGGTCCTTGCCCAGTTCGATGCCGACACCCGGGAGCGGCTGGCGCAGCTCTCCGATGCAACAGCGCGTGGCGATCTGGCGTCGATCGGTGCCGCAACCCATGCGCTGACGAGTCTCCTGGGCACATTCGGTGCCATGGAAGCTTCGAAAATGTCAGCGGAAATCGATCATCAGGTGCGGCTGGGTGCGCAAATTGACGAGCTTGACTTGGTGTACGAATTACTGGATCACGCCGAAGCCGCCATCTCTGCCATCACCGGCTATGGAGAGCAGGAATATGGCGCCGCGCCTGTGGTTCCGACCACGACGGGAGATCGTTGATCATGGCATCCGAGCCGGCAGCATCCAAGGCCCGTGTCCTTCTGGTTGAAGACACGCTTTCGCTTGCCACCCTTTACGGCGCGTCGCTGACCCAGGCCGGATTGCCCGTCGACCATGTCGCCACCGGCAAGGAAGCTCTCGAACATCTGGAGACCGGCGCCTATCAGGTCGTTCTGCTCGACCTGCAACTGCCCGATATCAATGGCTTCGAGGTGATGCGCTCCCTGCGCGAGCGCGGCATTGACGTGACCACGGTCGTGGTCACCGGCCAGGGCTCGGTGGTTACCGCCGTGGAGGCCATGCGCCGCGGCGCCTACGATTTCCTCGTCAAGCCTGTGGCTGCCGAACGGATGATCACCACCGTGCGCAACGCTCAGGAACGGGCGATGCTGCAGCGGACGGTGGAGGATCTGTCGCCGGAGATCGGCACCGCCGGCTTCTTCGGTTTCATCGGCCGGTCGATGATCATGCGCTCGGTCTACCGGATGATCGAGAGCGTCTCCAAGTCGCGCGCGACCGTCTTCATCACCGGCGAAAGCGGCACCGGCAAGGAAGTCTGCGCCGACGCCATTCATCGCGGCGGCCCGCGTCGCGACAAGCCGTTCATCGCCATCAACTGCGCCGCCATCCCGCGTGACCTGATCGAATCGGAGGTCTTCGGCCACATCAAGGGCTCGTTCACCGGGGCGATCGCCGACCGCGACGGCGCCGCGGCGCTGGCCGATGGCGGAACGCTTTTCCTGGACGAGATCTGCGAGATGGACACGGCGCTGCAGTCCAAGCTGCTGCGCTTTCTGCAGACGGGCCGCATTCAGCCGGTCGGCAGCTCCGAGCACAAGACGGTGGACGTGCGGGTCATCTGCGCGACCAACCGCGATCCCGCACAGGAAGTCGCCGCCGGGCGCTTTCGCGAGGATCTGTTCTACCGGCTCCATGTTCTGCCAATTCACCTGCCGCCCTTGCGCGAGCGCAGCGGCGACGTGATCGATATCGCCACCCACTTTCTGCACGTCTATGCCCGTGAGGAGCGCAAGGCGTTCATGTCGCTATCCACCGAAGCGCAGGAACTGCTGATGAGCCAGCCGTGGCCGGGCAACGTGCGTGAGCTGCAGAACGTCGTGCGCAACGCGGTTGTGCTTAACGACGGTGAAGTGGTGACGTCAGCCATGCTGTCTTTGAGCGGCCCCAACGGCGATGCGGCCGCCGGCGGCGCGGCGGGCAGAACGGGGTCTCTATGTCGGCCCCTGACGTGTCCGCCAATGTCAACGGCACCGTTCCCACGCCCAATCGTGCGGCCGCCGCGAACGGCGGACCTGCGGTCTCGGTGCCCTTGGGCCTGTCGCTGTCGCAGATGGAACGCGCCGTGATCGAGGCGACGATCGACATGTGCGACGGCAGCCTTCCCAAGGCGGCTCGCATCCTCGAGGTCAGCCCCTCCACCCTGTATCGCAAGCGCGAGATCTGGGACGTGGGAGGCTAGTCTTTCGCTGCGGCCGCGCCGAAGCGGTTTTGTTCGCCGCGGAGCCGGATTTTCTGCCCACGTCATGGTTCAGATGCGAGGCTGGCCGAAAAGCCGGCGTCCTCGTATCCTGAACGCGCCCTGGCCGTCCAAAATCGAATCAGGTGTGCGAAAGTGACTTGTTTTTGTCACGCATGGTCAGTTCACTTGTACCCTGTTGCGCTGTCGGCAATAGTCCGGTGCGCGGGTGGGAGACAGTGGAATGAGCGGTCGAAAGCATGTCCGGACATATGTGGGTTTGGGTGCCTTGAGGGGCTGCCTGATACCGGTTGTCGCCTGTGTCGTCGCGGCGCTTGGAACGGTCCTCGTCCCCTCCTTGTCGGTGCAACCGGCTTTTGCTGCGGAACGGCGCATCGTGGTGATCGAGGATGCCGATTATTTCGGCGCCGATTACCGCACCGTGCGCGATGTGGATCTGGAAGCCTGCAAGGCTACCTGCCTCGACGATCCCATCTGCCAGGCCTTCACCTATAACGTCAGTGCATCCTGGTGCTTCCTGAAGAGCGATTTCGGCGACCTGAAGAAGTTCAAGGGCGCCATCGCGGGCCGTGTTGTCGCGGTGCGTGACGCGCCGTCGGTGCCGGCCGTGGCCGAACGCCGGGCGGATCTCGGCTACCTGCCGCGGTCGCTGAGCGACGAGGCGGAACGCTACGCGTCGAGCCTGGCCGATCGCTTCTACGCCAATGGCGCGGGCCTTGGCGCGCTGACCCGCGATGCGGATGCGGCCATGGCGGCGGGCAGGACCGAGGCGGCGCATGCGTTGTTCGGCCGCGCGCTGACGCTGGCGCCCGAGCGCTTCGACCTGTGGGCCGGACTGGCGCAGAGCGCGCTGGCCGCGGAACCCGACGACTGGCAGGCGCGCCAGCGCTTGCAGGAAGCCGCAAGCGCTGCCGCCGTCAACGCCTATCTGCGTTCGGGCAACGACGGTGAGCGCGTGCGCGCTTTGGAGCTGATCGCCCGCTCCTACATGCCGCGGCAGTTGTGGAAGCCGGCGATCCGCTCCTATCGCCTGGCGCTGACGATCCGCGACGACGACACCCTGCGCGCCGACTATGAAAAGCTTGTCGCCGAGCACGGCTTCCGCATCATCAACCATCAGGTGGATTCTGACGCCGCCGCGCCGCGCATCTGTCTGGTGTTCTCCGAGAAGCTTCAGACCGCGCGTCCCAATCTCGCCGACTTCGTTCATGTCGATGATGCGCCCGGCACCTCGGTCGAGGTCGAGGACGCGCAGATTTGCGTCGACGGCGTGCGTCATGGTGGCCGTTACGCCATCGAGGTTCGCCCCGGCCTGCCGTCGGCCGACGGCGAAACGATCGAAAAGCCGGTGCGGCTTTCCATCTATGTGCGCGACCGCGCGCCGAGCGTCCGCGTCATCGGCCGCGCCTATGTGCTGCCGAGCGGCAAGGATCCCACGATTCCGCTCGTCTCCGTCAACACAGGCCTGATCGGCGCGGAGATCTATCGCGTCGGCGACCGGGCGATCGCCGAGTTGATCCGCTCCGGCCGCTTTCTCGACCAGTTGAGCGCCTATCGCGCGGACGAGATCCGCAACGACACCGGCGCGCGCATCTGGGAGGGCGAAATCGAGGTGGATCAGGTCCTCAACCAGGATGTGACCACCGCCGTGCCGCTGGACGATATCGGCATTGACCTGAAGCCCGGCGCTTATGCTCTGGTGGCCCGGCCGGCGAATGACGCGCGCAACCAGTGGGGACCCTTCGCCACCCAGTGGTTCGTCGTCTCCGATCTCGGCTTGACGAGCTACAGCGGCCGCGACGGGCTGCACGTGATGGTGCGCTCGCTGGCGAGCGCCAAGGCGCGCGGCGCCGTGACGCTGCAACTGATCGCCGCCAACAACGAGGTGCTGGGCGAGGCGGAGAGCGACGAGGCGGGTTATGCGCGCTTCGCGCCGGGGCTGGCGCGTGGCACCGGCGGCATGCGTCCCGCCGTGCTGATGGCGCGCGCCGCCGACGGCGACTATGCGTTTCTCGATCTGGCCAAGGCGGCGTTCGATCTGACCGATCGCGGCGTCGAGGGCCGGCCCGCGCCGGGGCCGCTTGATGTCTACGCATTCACCGAGCGCGGGGTCTATCGTCCCGGCGCGCAGGTGCATGCCATGGCTTTGGTGCGCGATTCCAAGGCAGTGGCCTCGGGCGACGTGCCGCTGACCTTCGTCTTCGCCCGTCCGGACGGCGTCGAGCACCGGCGGATCAACAGCCCCGACGGAGGGCTCGGCGGACACAATGTGACGCTGCCGTTGTCGCCGGGCGCCGCACAGGGCACCTGGTCGCTGACCGTCTACGCCGATCCCAAGGGCGAGGCGCTGGCCCGCAAGACCTTCCTTGTCGAGGATTTCCAGCCCGAGCGCGTCGATTTCGACCTTGAGACCGACGCCACGCGCATCGATCCGCAGGACCCGCCGGAAATCGCGCTTTCGGCCCGCTACCTCTACGGCGCGCCCGCCGGCGGCCAGCGGCTGGAAGGCGAGATCACCCTGCGCCCCACGCGCACCTGGGGTACGGAGCACAAGGGCTATCTCTTCGGCCTCGCCGACGAGGAATCCTATCCCAACAGTCAGGCGCTGCCGGCCGATCTCGTCACCGACGAGGACGGCGCGCTGTCGTTCGTGCCGCTGCTGCCGGAGACACCGGCGGACACGCAACTGACGCAGGCCGAGATCGTTGCGCGTCTGGTGGACGCCGGCGGCCGCTTTGTCGAACGCACGCTGAGCCTGCCCGTGGCGCCGGAGGGGCCGCGCATCGGCATCCGTCCGTTGTTCGAGGATGCGGTGGAGGAGGGTGGTCCCGCCGCCTTCAACGTCATCGTCGTCGATGAGACCGGTGCGCGCCAGGAGGCAAAGGGCCTGTCGTGGACGCTGTCCAAGCTCGAACGCAATTACCAGTGGTATCAATCGGACGGTACCTGGCAGTACGACGCGGTGACCACGACGCAGCGCGTGGATACGGGCACGCTGGACGTGTCGGACACGGATGTCGCCGCTCTGTCCTTGCCGGTTCAATGGGGTCAGTACCGGCTCGAAATCACCGTGGGCGGCGCTGCTCCGACCGCCACGTCCGTGGATTTCTCCGCCGGCTGGTATGTCGCCGATGCCGGTTCGGAGACGCCCGATGTTCTGGAAGTCGGGTTGGATCGCGAGGCCTATCGCCCCGGCGACACCGCCAAGCTGCGCCTGAAGGCCCGGTTCCCCGGTGTCGCGCTGATCAGTGTGATGGCGGACGGTCTGGTCTCCACGCAGACGGTGGAGGTCGCGCAAGCCGGCGACATGAGTATCGACGTTCCCGTGACCGAGGACTGGGGCACCGGCGCCTATGTTACCGCGACGCTGTACCGTCCGATGGACATCGAGGCCAAGCGCATGCCCGCGCGCGCCATCGGCGTGCAGTGGCTTGGCGTCGAGCCCGGCGACCGGCGTCTCGATCTGTCGCTGGAGGCGCCCGAACAGATGCGGCCGCGCAACACGCTTTCCGTGCCGTTGAAACTCGCCAATCTGGCGCCCGGCGAGGAAGCCTATGTGACGCTCGCCGCGGTGGATCTGGGCATTCTCAATCTCACGCGCTACGAGCCGCCCGCGCCGGATGCGTGGTATTTCGGCCAGCGTGAGCTGGGCATGGAAATCCGCGACCTCTACGGCCAGCTCATCGACCGCATGGCCGGTACCCGTGGCCGCGTGCGCTCGGGGGGCGACGGCATGGGCTGGGCATCCAGGGGCCGCCGCCGACCGAGAAGCCCGTGGCGCTGTTCTCCGGCATCGTGCGCGTCGGCGACGACGGCGCGGCGCTGGTCGAATTCGAAGTGCCGGACTTCAACGGCACCCTGCGTCTGATGGCCACCGCCTGGAGCGCGTCGGGTCTGGGACACGCGGTCAGCGACGTGATCGTGCGGGATCCGGTGGTGATGAGTGTGTCGCTGCCGAAATTCCTGGCGCCGGGTGATACCTCGCGCATGCTGGTCGAGATCGACAATGTCGACGGTCCTGCGGGAACCTATGAACTGGTGTTCGAGCAGACGCCTGAAATCGTCATCGGCAAGGCCGACACCGAACACACCGTGGAGCTTGCGCAGAAGGAGCGCCGCGCCATCCGCATCCCGATCGAGGGACGCGAGGTGGGCGACGCGGAGATCACCCTGGTGCTCAACGGCCCGCTGGGCGGCCCGAGCGAGGCGGTCGCGGCCAAGTCCCTGGCGCTGGGCGTGCGCGACAATCAGCCCGACGAGACCGAACGGCGGATCGTCAATCTGCCGCCGGCGGGAAGCATTCATCTGACGGGGTCCACCGTTGCGGGATTCCGCGCTGGCGCCAGCCGCGTGAGTTTCTCCGTCACCGGCGCCGCGCGGATCGATGTCCCGGGCCTGCTGGCCTCGCTCGACCGGTTCCCCTATGGCTGCTCGGAACAGACGACCAGCCGCGCGCTGCCGCTTCTCTATCTCAATCAGGTCGCATTGGCGTCGGGCCTCGATACGGATGCCGCCATTCGCGCGCGGGTGACGAAGGCGATCTCCGGCGTGCTGGCGAACCAGTCGTCCGGAGGCGGCTTCGGCCTGTGGAACAGCTACGGCGACAACGATCTGTGGCTCGATGCCTATGTGTCCGATTTCCTGATCCGGGCGCGCGGTTTCGACTATGACGTGCCGGCGCTTGCCTATGACCAGGCGCTGGACAATCTCGCCAACCGCATCGCCTATGCGTCGGACTTCTCCGACGGCGGCGAGGGCATCGCCTATGCGCTCTATGTTCTGGCGCGCGCCGCCCGCGTTTCCATCGGCGATCTGCGCTACTTCCACGACACCAAGCTCGAGGATTTCTCCACACCCATGGCGCGCGCGCAGCTCGGCGCGGCGCTGGCGCTCTATGGCGAGCAGGAACGCGCCCGAGCGGCGTTTGGCTCTGCCGCGGAGCAGTTGCGCACCGGCATGAGCGAGACCGCGGACGGCTATCGCTCCGATTATGGCTCGATGCTGCGCGACGGGGCGGCCCTGGTGACGCTTGCGGCGGAAACCAAGCCCGCCGGCGTCGCGCTGGATGAACTCGTCTCGCTGATGGGCGAGGCGGCGACGAACGACCGCGGCTACAGCACGCAGGAAATGGCCTGGATGCTGCTCGCGGCCAATGCGCTGACGGACAGCACCGCCGACGCCAAGCTGGCGCTGGACGGTAATGTCCTCAGCGCTCCCGCGACGCGTCTTTATAATGGGGCGTCGTTGATCGCGGCGCCGGTGCGGCTGACCAACCAGGGCGAGACGCCCGTCGACGTGGTCACCTCGGTGACCGGTCCGCCGATCAGGCCGGGTGGGCCGCGTGGCAATGGCTTCACCGTGATGCGCGACATCTATGATCTCGAGGGCAATCCGGTGGATCTGGCGGCGATCGCCCAGAACACCCGGGTCGTGGTGGTGCTCAAGGTGCTGGCGCTGGACGACGAAGCGGGGCGCTTGCTGCTCGTCGATCGGCTGCCCGCCGGACTGGAGATCGACAATCCGCGCCTGCTGCGCAGCGGCGACGTGGGCGCGCTCGACTGGCTGGCGCTGGAGACCGAGACGGCGCACACGGAGTTCCGCGATGACCGGTTTGTCGCGGCGTTCAACCGCGCCCGCGGCGACGCGCGCAACGCAAGCTTTGCTTATCTGGCGCGGGCGGTGACCCCGGGAGCCTATGTGCATCCGCCGGCGAGCGTGGAGGACATGTACCGTCCGTACCGGTCCGCGCACACGGAGACGGGCCGCGTCGAGGTGATCGGCCCGAACCGATAGCCGGATGCCGGATGGTGCCGGACCATGATGAAGATCGCACCCGATCAGACCGGACCCGGGCATCGCGCCTCAGGCGTTGGCGTGCCGTTTCGGCCGCCATCGCGGGCGCGGTCGCCGTGACGTGCCTGGCGGCGGCACTCTTTATAGTGTTGGGCCCCGGGCTCGTCGGCGGGCCGGTCCCAAAACCCTCGGAGCTTGATGTCTCCGCCGTCGTTCTGGATCGCGACGGGCAACTGTTGCGTGCCTACACCGCGACGGACGGGCGCTGGCGGCTGCCGGTTGCGCGCGACGAGGTCGATCCGCTGTTTCTCGACATGCTGATGGCTTATGAGGACAAGCGTTTCACCCGCCATCCCGGGGTGGATGCGCAAGCGCTGCTGCGCGCCGCATGGCAGGCGGTGACGTCGGGGGAATCATCTCCGGCGGCTCCACGCTGACCATGCAGGTGGTGCGGCTGATCGATGGCGAGAGCACGCGAACGCCCCAGGGCAAGCTGCGGCAGATCCTGCGCGCTCTTTATATAGAGCGCGTGCTGAGCAAGGAGCAGATTCTCGGCCTCTATCTGGCGCGCGCGCCCTATGGCGGCAATATCGAAGGCATCGCCGCCGCGTCACTCGCCTATTTCGGCAAGCTGCCCGCGCGCCTGAGTCTGGGCGAGGCGGCCATGCTGGTGGCGCTGCCGCAGGCACCTGAAGCGCGCCGGCCCGATCTGCACCTCGAGGCGGCGCGAGACGCGCGCGAACGCGTGCTCGATCGCATGGTCACGGCCGGCATCATGTCGCGGGCCCGGGCGGAGGCCGCCGCCCGCGAGCCCATGCCGGACCGCCGCAGGCCCTTTCCCATGCTGGCCGCCCATGCGGCGGACCGCGCGCGGGCGGATGAACCGGACCGGCGTGTGGTGCGCCTGACCATCGAGCGCGGCCTGCAGGCACGGCTTGAGGATCTGGCGCGTACTTCGGCGGGACGGCTGGGGGATGCGCGGTCGCTGGCGATTGTCGTCGCCGACCATGCCACCGGCGAGATCCTCGCTTCCGTCGGCTCGCCCGGCTATCTCGACGCGCGGCGCTTCGGCGCCATCGACATGACGCGGGCCGTGCGCTCGCCCGGCTCGACGCTGAAGCCGCTCATCTATGGCCTGGCGTTCGAGGAAGGTGTGGCGCATCCGCAAAGCCTGATCGAGGATCGGCCGATGTCGATCGGCGGCTATGCGCCGCAGAATTTCGATCATGATTTTCGCGGCACCGTCACGGTGGGCGATGCGCTGGCGCTGTCGCTGAACGTTCCCGCCGTCACCCTTCTGGACGCCGTCGGCCCGACCCGGCTGCTCGCGCGCCTGCGCAAGGCCGGCGCCCATGCCGCCTTGCCGGAAGGCGGCCAGCCGGGGCTTGCCATCGGGCTCGGGGGCTTGGGCGTCTCGCTGCACGATCTGGTGGCGCTCTATGCGGCGATCGCCCGCGGTGGCGAACCGGTCGCCCTGCGCGAGCGGCAAGGGATGCGCGCGAATGAGTCGTCCGCCGGTTCGCTCGGCGCCGACCCGGTTCTGCAGCCGCTTGCCGCATGGTACGTCGCCGACATTCTGCTGCGCACGCCGCCGCCGCGTCATGCGATCGGCGGACGAATCGCCTTCAAGACCGGAACCTCCTATGGCTATCGCGATGCCTGGGCTTTGGGATTCGATGGCCGCTATGTGATCGGCGTGTGGAGCGGACGCGCGGACGGCGGCGCGGTGGCCGGCGCCACGGGCTACACCGCGGCCGCGCCCGTGCTGTTTGACAGCTTCGCCAGGCTCGGTCGTGAGTTGACCGCGCTGAGGCCGCCGCCGCGCGCGGTGCTGGAGGGCTCATCCGCGAGCCTGCCCGAACCCTTGCGCCGTGTCCGCCAGGCATCCCGCGCCGATGGCGCCGCGGCTGACGGCCCGCAAATCGCCTATCCGCCCAGCGGCGCGGTGGTGGATGTTGGATTCGCCGATGGCGGCACCGCGCGCGCGCTGCGCGTCAAGGTGCGATCCGGCAAGCCGCCGTTCCTGTGGTTCGCCAATGGCGCTCCGGTGAGTGCGCCGGCGTTTCGCCGGGCCACGGCCTGGACGCCGGACGGCCCGGGCTTCACGCGGCTTTCGGTCATCGACTCGGCCGGACATTCGGCCAGCATCACCGTCCAGTTGCGATAGCGCCCATAACCGCGCCGAGCACGGCAGGTGAGTGCCCGTGGTTCTGGTCATCGGATTCGCCGTTTCCTCTCTGGATGCGAACAGGGCCCGGGCCACCGGATTCTCCGCCAAAAATATAATGATAACAATAAGTTAACTACCATTTATCAGATTGGGCCGAATTGCGATGCCCGCAGCGGGAGATCCGGCAGACGAATCTGACGCAGAGTAAGATTTATAGAACGGCGCAACTTTCCGGAAATTGAAGCAAGCTGAAGTTCAATCAGGCCGTATGCGTCACTTTCGAAGCGAAAAAATTTGATATATCATATAATTTGCGGCATTTTTGCTACAGTGTGGCCCAAACTCCAAAATCTGCTGATAAATGCCGTAGAGTCAGGTTGATAACATGCGCGCATTGGATATTCTCTCGGTGTGTCTAGGGCGCCGATGCTCCACATAGTGAAAAGATCGACTCTGACGTTGATAGATGACTCTACGTCAGGTTGATTGAAAGAGATCGGTGAACCTGTCGCGGGGAATGGAAGTGAGCACATCCGGGTCATGCGACCCGGGAGCTGACAGGTTCTCTTCCGATGATTTTGATATTGGAGGTCAGGAAATGACGATCAGACATTGGGCTTTTGCAGCTGCTGCGGGAGCGCTCGCCACGAGCGGCGCTCAGGCGGCGGATCTGCCGATCGCTCCGGAGCCGGTTGACTACGTTCGCGTTTGCGACGCACAGGGCACGGGCTTCTTCTACATCCCGGGTACCGAGACGTGCCTTCGCGTTGGCGGCCGTGTTCGCGCAGAATTCCGCGTTCGCGACTTCGCAGACAACGGCAACACCAACTGGGGCACCCGCGGTGGCGATGCCACCACGTTCCGTGCTCGTGGCTATGTCCGCCTCGACGCTCGCACCGAGACCGAATATGGCCTCCTGCGCACCTACGTTGACACTTGGATCACCTCCGACACCGGTGCTGGCATCGGCGCCAGCGTGATCCTGTGGGACGCTTTCGTTCAGCTCGGCGGCTTCACCGCTGGTCGTACCGGTTCGTTCTACGACTTCTACACCGGCGACGCCTGGGGTTCGCTGATCGATCAGGGTTTTGCTGATCAGCACACGACGCTGTTCGGCTACACCGCTGCCTTCGGCAACGGCATGTCCGCTTCGGTCTCCGTCGAAGACGGCGTGCAGCGTCGCGGCAACATCTCCGGTACTTTCACCTACAACGAAACCGTGCTGGGTTCTGATCTGAACAACGATGGCGATACCGCTGATACGGCTGTCGGTATCACGAGCACGGCCATCTACGGCGGCCACAAGCTTCCTGATTTCGTCGCCAACCTGCGCGTCGACCAGGGCTGGGGTTCGGCTCAGATCATGGGCGCCCTGCATCTCGTGAACGCTGATGACTTCAGCTTCACGGGCGTGACGCCTGGCGCTCCCGATTTCACGTCCACCTTCACGCAGCGTGTTGATGACTCGGCTATCGGCTGGGCTGTCGGCGCCGGCGTGACCTTCAACCTGCCGATGATCGCCGCAGGCGACTCGATCAGCTTCCAGGCCGCTTACGCCAATGGTGCTGTGAAGTACGTCAGCTCCAATTTGGCCACCGATGCTGTCGCGACCTCCGCAACCAACATCTCTACGGCAACGGCTTGGGGCGTCGGCGGTGGTTTCACCCACTTCTGGACCCCGATGTGGTCGACCTCGGCTTCCGCGTCCTACGCTTCGCTCGACGTGACCGGCACACGGTATGACGTCGATCAGATCGGCGCGCAGGGCAACCTGGTCTGGCACCCGGTCGGTGGTCTCGATATCGGTGTCGAAGTTGAATACCTCAACGAGAACTTCGGTGCTGGTGGTACGGACGACGACGATCTGGTCGCTCTGTTCCGCGTCCAGCGCACCTTCTGAATCTCGTAATCGCCAATCGACCCGGCGGCGCATCATGCGCCGCCGGGTCATCCGATACAGCGTATAGGTCAATCCTGTTGGTCTGTTGCCGTTTATTCAGCGATTGAATGGCTTTCATCCCGTAGCGTAAGTTTTAAAAATTCGAAAATTGTTACTACAGACTTTGTGTTTTGCGTGAGAGTTTCATTCAGAAAAGT
This sequence comes from Breoghania sp. L-A4, assembly GCF_003432385.1. Taxonomy (NCBI): domain Bacteria; kingdom Pseudomonadati; phylum Pseudomonadota; class Alphaproteobacteria; order Hyphomicrobiales; family Stappiaceae; genus Breoghania; species Breoghania sp. L-A4. The sequence continues at coordinate 2,015,937 of NZ_CP031841.1, forward strand.
TGATCTTTGAATTTTGTAACGGCTAATGAGATTACTTTTTTGTCTTTTAAGCTTTTAGTCTTGAAAATCTGACGTGATTTTCTTGACTGATATTTGCAGCCGGAGCGATTCTGGGCCCCTTGTCCTGAATCGCACTGCGGATAGGTCGAAAAGCGCTCCCTTCATTAGCCATTGGTTAATGGAGGAGGGGTTTTTGTGTCCTATCTGCAACATTGTGACCTGATTACAGCGTCGGAGCCCCCCTCCGGCGCCTTTGCCGCTTGATGCCTCCAAAATCCTCTGACTATCTTGGCCCTGCGAACAACGACACAGTGTGTCACCACCGGTTCAAGTTCTGAGTAGCGGTCTCGCCAGAGATCGCGGTTTGTTTCGGTAAATTCGCGGGGAAACGGATGCAGCATGCATGTGCCGGCACGTTCGGCGCACGGGGATTGTTGCATTCGACAGGAATATATTTGGAGGTCAGGAATGACTGTTAAGACTCTCATCCTCGGCGCAGCCGCAGGTACTCTCGCCGTCGCTGGCGCTCACGCAGCCGATCTGCCGATCGCTCCGGAGCCGGTTGACTACGTTCGCGTTTGCGATGCACAGGGCACGGGCTTCTTCTACATCCCGGGCACCGAGACCTGCCTCCGCGTTGGCGGTCGTGTTCGTGCAGAATTCCGCGTCCGCGATTTCGCAGACACGGGCAACACCAACTGGGGCACCCGTAACGGCGACGCCACGACGTTCCGTGCCCGTGGTTACGTCCGCCTCGACGCTCGCACCGAGACCGAATATGGCCTCCTGCGCACCTACGTTGATACCTGGATCACTTCCGACTCCGGTGCTGGCATCGGCGCTGGCGTGATCCTGTGGGATGCCTTCGTTCAGCTCGGCGGCTTCACCGCTGGTCGTACCGGTTCGTTCTACGACTTCTACACCGGCGACGCTTGGGGTTCGCTGATCGATCAGGGTTTTGCTGATCAGCACACGACGCTGTTCGGCTACACCGCTGCCTTCGGCAACGGCATGTCCGCTTCGGTCTCCGTCGAAGATGGCAAGCAGCGCCGCGGCAACATCTCCATCTCGGAAGCAACGTTTGGTGTTGATCTGAACGCTGATGCCGACACCGCCGACACGCTCGACATCTACGGCGGCCACAAGATGCCTGATTTCGTCGCAAACCTGCGCGTCGATCAGGGTTGGGGCTCAGCTCAGATCATGGGTGTCTTGCACCAAGTCTATGCTGGCACCATCACGAGCGGCGGCGTGACGACCCGCGTCGACGACTCGGCCATGGGCTGGGCAGTCGGCGCAGGCGTGACCTTCAACCTGCCGATGATCGCCGCCGGCGACTCGGTCAGCTTCCAGGCCGCTTACGCCAATGGTGCTGTGAAGTACGTCAGCTCCAACTTGGGCACCGATGCTGTCGCACTGACCGCGGCCAGCATCGACACGGCAACGGCTTGGGGCATCGGCGGTGGTTTCACCCACTTCTGGACACCCGCATGGTCGAGCTCCGCGTCCGCGTCCTACGCTTCGCTCGACGCAGCCGGTACGTCGCTTGACGTCGATCAGATCGGCGCACAGGCAAACCTCGTCTGGCACCCGGTTGGCGGCCTCGACATCGGTGTTGAAGTTGAATACCTGAACGAGAACTTCGGTGTTGGTGGTACGGACGACGACGATCTGGTCGCTCTGTTCCGCGTCCAGCGCACGTTCTAATCTGATCATCTGATCGGATGTGAGAAACCCGGCGGAGCAATCCGCCGGGTTTTTTTGTCGTCAATCGGCTATTCAGGCCGCGAGAAATGCGGCGAGCGCCTGCAACGTTGGCGTGTCCCACAGCAGGGGCGCGTGTCCCTGATCCGGGACTGCGAGATGTGAGAACCGGCTGTGCCGCGCTTCCATCCCGCACACCGTCGCTTCCGAGAGTATGTCGGACAATGCGCCGCGGACCACCATAACGGGCATGCCTTCGAGCGCCGCGAACAGCTCCCACAGCGGCGGGGGTGGTGATGAAAAATCCAGATCTTCCAGTGTCTTGCCAAGCGCCGGATCGTAATCCGCGAAGATTGTCCTGTCCTGTTCGCGAAAAATCTGCCGGGCGTACTCCAGCCAGTCCGGGCCTGTGAGTTTCGGAAAGATCGCGCCTTGCTCGCGCCTCAGGGCCTGCGCCGCCACGTCCCAACTGGCATTCGGCGGTTTGAAACCGACGGTTGTGGCGATGCGTTTGAGGCCCTGCGCCTCGATCACCGGTCCGATGTCGTTCAGAACCGCCTTGCGGATCAACCCGGGGCGGCTTGCGGCCAGCATCATGATGTGCAGCCCGCCGCGCGAGGTGCCGATGAAGTCGGCATGATCGATGCCGGCATAACCGAGCAGCGCAAGAATGTCCGCCTGCTCGACGGGGAGGGCGTAGTTGCGCCAGTCGGGATCCCGGCCGCTGCCGCCGCGGCCGCGATAGTCGAGCGCCATGACCCGTCTTGCCGGACCGGCGCGATCGCTGAGGTGTGATGCCAGCCTGTCGAAATCGCGGGAGTTGCGCGTCAGCCCGGGCAGGCAGACGACCGGAGGTTCGGCGCTGTCTTCAGGGCCCCAGGCGCGCGCGAAAAGCCGCAACCCGTCCTGGCTCTGGGTGGTGATATTGGTGCTCAAGCGTTTGCCCTCTGTGGTTGTTCACCACAAAGTAGCGCAAAGCGGCGTGCGGAATGCAAGCCGCACGCGCACTGGCCGCAGCCGGCCTTCGTCAGGCGCGCATCGCGTGACGGCTGCCTCAGCCGCCGCGCTTGATGTCCTGGGCAATCGCGAGTTTTCCACCGTCCAGACGGGCCCGGTAGACCTGCAGGTTCTCGGTAATCCGCTGGACGTAGTTCCTTGTTTCCGTGAACGGAATCCGCTCGATCCAGTCGACAGCGTCGACCTTCGGCGAGCGCGGATCGCCGAAGCGCTCGACCCATTCGCGCACCCTGCGGGCGCCCGCGTTATAGGCGGCGAACGTCATGATGTAGGAGCCGCCAAAATCGTCGACCAGTTCGCCCAGATGGGCCGCGCCCAGGGTGGCGTTATAGGCCGCGTCGCTTGTCAGTTTTCCCTTGTTGTAGGGCAGCCCGGCATTGCGCGCGGTGCGCTTGGCGGTAGCCGGCATGAGCTGCAGCAGCCCGCGCGCGCCGGCATGGCTGACGGCTTGCGGGTTGAAGGCGCTTTCCTGCCGCGCAATCGCATAGACCACCGGCTTTTCCACGCCCTTGACGATCTTTGTCTTGGCGGGAATGGCCGCCGTGGGGAAGGCAAGCGCTGCGACATCGTTGTTCTCGCCCGCCGCCAGCTTGCCGATCATCAGCGCCGTCTGGTGTTCGCCCTGGCTTTGCGCCAGGTCGATGGCCAGCGCCACTTCTCCGGGCGTCTTCAGGGTGAGGCCCAGATGGCGGAAAAGCCGGTCGGCATCGTTCATGCGTCCGGCCTTAATCATGCGGCGGATCGCGTGCACCAACTCGTTGCTTTCGAACGCCCGGCGCTCGGACGCGCTGGGTGCCGGGGGCTGCGCCACAGCGGGGCCGTTGAGTCCCAGCCGCGCGTGGGCCAGTTGCCCGTAATAGGCGGTGGAATATTGCGCCGCGCGCCGGTAGTGGCTCGTGGCCTCGGCCCGCTGCCCCAGCGCCTCCGCCGTGCGGCCGAGCCAGTAGCTGGCGCGCGAGCTGGTGATCGGCGTGGTCGCCACCTTGGTGATGTTGGCGAAATGCGGCTGCGCCCGGCGCGGATCGTTGAGGAATCGCAGCGCGAACCAGCCGGCGTGGAATTCGGCCTCGGCGTATTTGGCCGGGCTTTGGGCGGCGTGCCCCGCCGCGATCGCGTAGGCCGAGCGTGCGTCGCCAAGGTCGAGCGCCGAGCGCGATTGCAGCCGCCGTTCGATCCACCATTCGTCGCCGTCGACGATGTCTTCCGGCTTGCGCGGCGCCTTGAGCATCAGGGCGATCGCGTCCTTGTCCTTGTTGGCGCGGCGGAGCATTTGGATCTTTGCGAAGACGTAGCCGGCGTCCGCGTGCATGGAGCGCGGCACCTGGCCCATAAGCCTTGCGGCGTCCTTGGTCCGGCGGATGACCGCCACGCGCGCCTTGACGTAGGCGCGCTCATCAGACCGCAGGTGTTTTGCGTTGCGCAGGGCGTCGTTGGTGCGCTCCGCGTAAAGCAGCCTTTCCACGCGCCAGCGGTGGTCCTCATGGCGGAGCTGTTTGGAGAAGTCGCCCAGAATGCTCTTCTCCAGATCGGCGGACAACTCCTCTTCGCGCCACAGCGCGCGGATCACCCGGGCGGCGTCGCCGCCATGCCGCGCGTCCAGCAGCGCGCGGGCATACAGCAGGCGGCCGGTGATGGTGCTCGGCGCTTCGCGTGAGAATTCCTTGAGGATCAGGTTCGTCGTGGGCTTTTCGCGGTAAAACGCGATTTCCGCCCGCGTGCGCATCATCTCGGCATCGGGCCAATGCGGCGCCTCGCGCGCGAAGTCGGAAATGAAGCGGGTGGAAATCAACGGATCCCCGCTGACGATCAGCCGCCAGTCGATGATCCGGCGATCGAGCGAGGGGCGCATTGCGGTGCGGATCAGCATGGCGGCGCCGATGTTGCCCTTGCCGATGGCCTCGAGCGCCTTCTTGAGTTCCGCGACAGAGCCGGTGGAGGCGGGCGCGGAGGGGCCGCTTGCGCGGCGCGGCACATCCGGCTCGTGTTTGGGTGCTTCCACAACGGGGGCATAGGCCAGTGCAGGCGCCGCCCGGGAGATCTCGGGCTTACGCGCGGGTACGGCAGCCCCTCCGCTCAGGACGTGGGTAATGGCTTGGGGTGCATTTTGAGCCGGCGCGTCAACCGGATCGATACGCGCCGCCGCGCCCGGTTTGGCTTTCGGAATGGCCGGGTCGGTCTGCGCGGCGCCGGCTTGCGCCGCGCCGGGCTTGGCTTCCGGCATCATGGCGTGGGCCACACCCGGGCTCAGCGCGCCGCCGGTGGCGGCCGCAAGGACGCCGACCAGGCGCAACGACCACAGCCGCCGGCTCCAGCGCCGCAATGCTGTGTGGGGACTTGAGGTCGTAAAAGTGATCAGTCTCGGGGCTGCGTGCCGGATACCGGATGTTCCAGGCAGTTGCATGGTCTTGTCCACTTGGCTCTGCGTGTTTGGCGGCTGCGGGTCGGCCGCCGGGAATGGGTTGTTTGCGCAGTGTCGATCTTGCGATTTCGTTAACGATACGCCTGTCACGATTTACGATTGGTTTCCGGCGATTCCCGCCCGGCGGATAAATTGAGGCTTGTCTTGCCGAGGCCGGATGGTGCGGATATTGTCCGGCGCTATCCAACCGTGTGAAGGCGGCAGGAAAACGGCGAACTCAGAGGAAACTGCCACGATGTTCTATGGATCGATGCCCGCGCTCGTGACTCCATTTCGCGATGGAGCCGTGGACGAAAAAACGTTTCAGGACTTCGTGGACTGGCAGATCAAGGAAGGCTCTTCCGCCGTCATACCCGTTGGAACCACTGGTGAATCTCCCACGCTGAGCCATGCCGAACACCGCCGCGTCGTCGAGCTGTGCGTGGAGGCGACGGACGGCCGTGTGCCGGTGATCGCCGGTGCGGGGTCCAACAACACCCGTGAGGCGATCGATCTGGCCCAATATGCGGAGAAGGTCGGCGCCGCCGCGGTGCTGGTCGTGACGCCGTATTACAACAAGCCGAATCAGGAAGGCCTGTACCAGCACTACAAGGCCATCAACGACGCCATCGGCATTCCGATCATCATCTACAACATCCCGCCGCGATCGGTGATCGACATGTCGGTCGAGACGATGGCGCGGCTGTTTGCGGACTGCGCCAACATTTCCGGCGTCAAGGACGCCACCGGCAACATTCAGCGCGCCAGTGATCAGCGCGACGCGATGGGGCCGGGGTTCAACCAGCTCACGGGCGAGGACGGCACGGCGCTCGGCTTCATGGCGCATGGCGGCCATGGCTGCATCTCGGTGACGGCCAATGTGGCGCCCAAGCTTTGCGCGGAGTTCCAGGCGGCGTGCGCGGCGGGCGATTTCACCACCGCGCTCGATTATCAGGACAAGCTGATGCCGCTTCATCGTGCTTTGTTCCTTGAACCCAATCCCGCAGGGGCCAAATATGCCTTGTCGCTGTTGGGCCGCATGGAGGCGACGATGCGTCTGCCGATGGTGCCGCTTGCCGAGGCGACGCAGGCGCGCGTCCGCGCCGCCATGGTGCATGCGGGTCTGCTCAACTAGAGCGGGATCAAGTAAGGAAGAAAGAGCCATATGGCTGCGAAAAAAGGAGCCGCGCCGGCGGGTGGGAAGATCATTTCCGACAACCGCAAGGCGCGCTTCAATTTTGAAATCATGGAAACCTTCGAGGCCGGCATCATGCTGACCGGCACGGAGGTCAAGGCTCTGCGCCTTGGCAAGGCCAACATCGGCGAGTCCTACGCCACCGAGCAGCGCGGCGAGCTTTTCCTGATCAACAGCTATATTCCGGAATATCTGCAGGGCAACCGCAACAATCATGAGCCGCGCCGCCACCGCAAGCTGTTGATGCACGCGCGCGAGATCTCGAAGCTGATGAGCAGCGTGCAGCGCGACGGCATGACCCTCGTGCCCTTGAAGCTCTATTTCAACGAGCAGGGCCGCGCCAAGCTGGAGCTCGCTTTGGCGCGCGGCAAGAAGCTGCACGACAAGCGCCAGAGCGAGAAGAACCGCGACTGGGACCGCGAAAAGGGCCGCCTGCTGCGCGACAAGGGCTAGGGTGGCGGGGCATCCGGCTCTTGAATGTCTCGATGCCGTGTCACATCCACGAAAGGCCCGCACAATGACCACGATCGCCGATGTGAAGGACAAGGGCCTGCGGCTGGCCATCGATTGCGGCCACTGTCACCGGATGCGCTATCTCAATATCGGCCGGTTCGCGGATGCCGCGCTCGTGGAGGATCTGGCCACGGATCTGAAATGCACCCGCTGCCTGGATCCCGGCGTCAGCGTGATCGTCATCCACCGCGACGCCAAGACGGGCTTCTGGCCCGCGGAACGGTCGTAGCGCCGGGCGTGCATACTGTTGTTGCGCTTGGCTGCCGCCGCGCACCGCCGCTGTCGCCCATCCTTCGAGACAGCCGCTGCGCGGCTTCCTCAGGATGAGGTGGTCGTGTTGATGGTCTTATGCATTTTCAGTTTCAGACTTTGCCCCCCACGGACCTCATCCTGAGGCGCCCGCGCACGCGGGCCTCGAAGGATGGGCGGCACACGTGGACCTCGCCACCACATGCCCCTTAGCGCGTCTTGGCTCCGCGGCGCGACAGAGCCGGCAGGCGCGCATAATCACCAGCGATCAGCGCTTCCTTCTTCGCCCGGCTCCAGCCCTTGGTCTGGCGCTCGAAGGCCACGGCTTCGGCAATCACCTCGAAATGCTCTGAAAACGCCAGCTCAAGCGGCCTGTGCCGCGCTGTGTAGCCGTCAAGCAACCCCGATTGATGTTCATGAAGCCGATGGGCGAGGTCCCGGCGCGTGATGCCGGTGTAATATCGGCCGTTTGCACAGCGCAGGATATAGACCGTGGCGCCCATGCATAGAGCCTACCACATGCGGGCGAACGAGCGGAACGCTCCGATGCCGCAAGCGCCGTCCCGGGGACCACAAGCCGCCCATCCTTCGAGGCCCGCGTGCGCGGGCACCTCAGGATGAGGCCCGTGGAGGTAGCGCGAACAGAAATTGAAAATTCACAAGATCATCAACACGATCACCTCATGCTGAGGAGGCGCAACGCGCCGTCTCGAAGCATCGGCAGCAGGCTGCGAAGGCCGCCGTGTGGCCGGCGGAACGATCGTAGGTGGTCCCGGTCTGAGGCAGTCAGATGCGTGAGCGGGAGCATCCATTCCGGATCATCATTCTCTGTCGGGGAATTTCTATTCACGTTTGTAACCTAGGGTAGGGGTATTACCTCAACGAGATTGCCCTGATGAATAGTTTCCGATCCCCAGAAAATGCCTCCATCCGCCGCCGACCGGCCCCCGGATCACGCCTGTGCACCGGCGCAATGGCGCTCTTGTGCAGCCTGCTGCTTGCCGGCTGCGAGCGGAATGATCCACGCTACCCGGTGTATTATCGCTACGCGGTCGATGTGAAGGTCGACGGGGTGCCGGTCACCATCGAGCGGGTGATCAAGTGTACCGGCACGCTGGTGACGGACTGGATGGTTTCTCCCGGGACCACCACCGGTGCAGACTACCGAAATCCACCGGTGATCGGCGCCAAGGTGCCGGACAGCAAGGCGGCTGTCTACACGCCGGTGATACACGCTTGCAGTTGGGCGTCGGCCAGCCGAAGGGAGATCGAGGAAGACAAAAAACAGGTCCACCGGTTTCTGGTCCAACCTTTCACGGAAGAACACCGGAAGCTGAAACCGGATTCCAAGATGCCGGTCCTGTGGGTGAACGATGCCGAGACCTTCGACCGGATGGAATATTACGTCAGCGCGACGGGGCTATCCGGCAAGCATGGCCATGTGGAATTCATCAAGGTCTATCCCCCGGTCAAGGTGGACAGACGGGCTTTCAGGGCGTCCGAGAAACGGGCCGAGACGGAAAGCCCGGATCTGACGCCGTTTATCTTTCCCAGGGACCAAGACGCCGCAAAGGAGCTGAAACTCTATAAAGAACGCGGAATGCGACCGGGAATTCACATCGTATCCGTCTGTTACGGCGCATGGCGGGTGCCACGCTCTGAATGGTCCAAGGTACCGGGGCTAGAGGATTGGGTTACTGATCTACCGAAAGACGGGCGCGCTTACCTGATTGCAAGTGAGTTTTGGCTGAAGTTCGATGCAGCCATTCGGTATCTCGGTGCGCGCAATGTGCCTTCTCTGCTGCCGGTCGGATATGCGCCGGCGGATGAAGTGGCGAAGGTAGGCCGCTTCGCAACCTACGACACGATCCATCCTGTGATCTCGACCGACAAGGGCCGGTTTGTCGATCTGGAAAGACCCGGCTCCTTTGGCTGCAACTATGACGTCTTGTATCCCGGACGCAGTCAATCTTTTTGGTCAAACAAGACCTATTCCAAGGATGAGTCTAAGGGCGCAAGTTTCACTGTCGATTGGGACGGGGGGATGCTTTGGGCTGCGTTCTCTAAACAAGTGCCAGTTTATGTCCGCGAGTTGGATGAATTCATTGTATTTATGAGTCTTTTGGCCGGACCGTCAACGCTCGATGAGCCTGTTGTGAAGGGATGGAAGGAATGACCACGCAAATTGCAGATTATGCCGTCGTGGTCGGATTTCGCCTGCTCAAGCGCTCCCCCGCATCGCGGCGATGAGCGGTTTCCTGCGCCGATGCGATAGTTGCCGCGAAAGCCTGCCCTACAGCGTGTTGGTGCCGAATTTGTTCGAGCGCGGGAAACCCTGCGGCGGCAGGCGGCCGGCCTGGGCGCGGTCGCCGCGCCAGTCGGCAAGCTCTTCCATCGAGCGGGTGAAGCTGCGGCCCGAGGAATCCATCCAGCTCAACCCGTCCTCGGCCTTGAACACCACCGCGTCCGAAATCCCGCCGTCCTTGTAGCGCTGCAGACGCACGCCGCGTCCGCGCGACATCTCCGCCACCTGCTCGAGCGGGAAGATCAGCAGCTTGCGGTTGGCGCCGATCACCGCGATGTGGTCGCCGTCCGCCGGCACGCAGAGCGTGGCTTCCGCCGGCATGCCGACGTTGAGCACCTGCTTGCCCTTGCGGGTGTTGGCGATCACGTCGGCCTCCGGCACGATGAAGCCGCGCGCGTCCGTGGAGGCGACCAGCAGCTTGCGGCCTGGCTTGTGCACGAAGACGGCGACGATGTCCTGGTCCTGGTCCATGTCGACCATCAGGCGGATCGGCTCGCCGTTGCCGCGCCCGCCGGGCAGGCGGTCGGCGCCGAGCGTGTAGAACCGTCCGCCGGTGGAAAACACCAGCAGCTTGTCGGTGGTCTCCGCATGGAAGGCCATCTTCAGCTTGTCGCCCTGCTTGAAGGCCAGCGTCGAGGTGTCCTGGATATGGCCCTTCAGGGCCCGGATCCAGCCCTTGTCCGAGACGACGACGGTGACCGGCTCGCGCTCGATCATCGCCTGCTGGATGTCGTCGAGATCGTGCTCCACCGCCTCGCCGAAGCCGGTGCGGCGCTTGCCCAGCGGCGTTTTGGGACCATAGGCCTTGCGCAGGTCCTTGATCTCGCCGGAGACCTTGCCCCACAGCAGATCGTCCGAGGCGATCAGCGCCTTCAGCTCGTCGCGCTCAAGGCTGAGCTTGTCGTGCTCACCCTGGATCTCGATCTCTTCCAGCTTGCGCAAGGAGCGCAGCCGCATGTTGAGGATGGCTTCCGCCTGCACGTCGGAGAGCTTGAAGGCCTTGATCAGCTCGGCCTTCGGCTCATCCTCGTAGCGGATGATGCGGATCACCTCGTCGAGGTTGAGGTAGGCGATCAGATAGCCTTCCAGGACCTCCAGCCGGTGCTCGATCTGCTTGAGCCGGAAGGTCGAGCGCCGGACGAGCACCTCCTTGCGGTGCTCGAGCCATTCGGCGAGCACGTCCTTGAGGCTCATGACCGTGGGCACCTGTCCCTTGGACAGCACGTTCATATTGAGCGAAAAGCGGTTTTCCAGATCCGTCAGCTTGAACAGCGACGCCATCAGCATTTCCGGATCGACGTTGCGCGAGCGCGGCTCCAGCACCACGCGCACGTCCTCCGCCGACTCGTCGCGGATGTCGGCCAGCAGCGGCAGCCGCTTGGCGATCAAGAGCTCGGCGATCTTCTCGATCAGCTTGGCCTTCTGCACCTGGTAGGGGATCTCGGTGACCACCACCACCCAGGTGCCGCGGCCGGTGTCCTCTTTCTCCCAGCGCGCGCGGACTCGGAAGCCGCCGCGGCCCGTGCGATAGGATTCCAGGATCGCCGCGGGCTCTTCCACCAGGATGCCGCCGGTGGGGAAATCCGGGCCGCGCACGAATTCGACCAGCTTGTCGACATCGGTGTTGGGATGCTTGATCAGGTGCAGCGAGGCGTCGCAGAGCTCGACGATGTTGTGCGGCGGGATCGAGGTGGCCATGCCCACGGCGATACCGGCGGAGCCATTGGCGAGCAGGTTGGGAAACCCGCCCGGCAGCACGATCGGCTCCTTGTCGAGCCCATCGTAGGTCTCGCGGAAATCGATCGCATCCTCGTCGATGCCGTCCAGCAGCCGCTTGGCGACGTCGGTGAGCCTTGCTTCCGTGTAGCGCATGGCGGCGGCGTTATCGCCGTCGATGTTGCCGAAGTTGCCCTGGCCATCCACCAGCGGGTAGCGCTGGGCGAATTCCTGCGCCAGCCGCACCAGCGCGTCGTAGATCGACTGGTCGCCGTGCGGATGGAACTTACCCATCACGTCGCCGACGACGCGGGCGCATTTCTTGAAGCCCTGGCCGGGATCCAGCTTGAGCAACCGCATGGCGTAAAGCAGCCGCCGGTGCACCGGTTTCATGCCGTCGCGCACGTCCGGCAGCGCCCGGTGCATGATGGTCGACAGCGCATAGGCAAGGTAGCGCTCTTCCAGCGCATCGCGCAGGTTGACGCTCTCAATGCCTCCCGGCGGAATCAGCTCTTTTCCCATGCTCTCTGGCTAGCGTGATTGGCGGAAACCTGCAAGGCGGGAGAGTGCGGAGGGGGCGGAAAACCGGGGTTGAATTCGAATATCCGGCGCGAATGTCAGACCGGACGCACCAGCAGAGCTTTGGGAGCATGGCGACGACCCTCATACCCCTCGGTCGTCATCCTCGGCCTTGTGCCGAGGACCCATGTTTTCAAAGGCTTATGGGTGGTCGGGACAAGCCCGACCATGACGAAGGAGGGCTTCTTCAGCTTTGTCGGCAGATTGAGAATATTGTTCCGCTATCCAGTCTCCGCTCGCACTCTCCTGCACGCTTCGACAAACCCCTCCCTTGCCGCCGGCCATATGATCCCGCGCGGCGCGAAAACGTGGCGGTCGAGAAAGAAACCCGTCAACCTGAAGGCATCGCGCAGGTCGTCGGCGTCCGCGCTGGGCGGCGCGTTGGCGCCCTCGCGGTGGCTGAGAAAGCCCGGCAGCGGCAGCAGTTTCGTCGCGTAAGGCGCGCCCGCCTCGCGTGAGACGGCGCGACCGGATTTCGGCGACACCCAGATCAGGTCCCGCGTTGCGCCGGTCGCCGCGCATTGGCTCAAATCCAGCCCAAATCCCAATTCCGTAAGCATTTCCAGCTCGAACCGCGCCATCAGGGCGGCTGCGACAGCCGGCGTGTCCATATGATCGAGCACGATGCTCAAGGCATCATAGAGGGTCGCATGCGCGTCGCGCTCGGGCAGCAGCCGCAGCAGCCCCGCCAGATGCTGCACGCCATGAATGCCCACGGCGCTTTCCATCAGCGCGGCCGCGCGGGATTTCACCGGCTCGACGGAGAAATGCCCCAGATGGTCGGTCAGCCGCGCGCGCCAGGTGACATGCACGGCGTTGCCCGGCTGCAGCATGGGCTGCAGCCTGCGCGAGCGCCCGCCGCGCACCAGTCCCAGATGCCGGCCGCGCTCAAGCGTCATCACCTCGAGGATGACGCTCGTCTCCCCGTGTTTGCGGGTGCCCAGAATGATCGCTTCGCCGGTCCATTCCATGCCGCGAGACTAGCAGATTCCGGGCGCGGCGAGGGGGTGAATGGAGGGAAACCGACGCGCTTCAGAGCGTTTCCTTGTCAAATGGAATCAATTCTGTTGGTCCAAACCGGTTCGATCCGCGAGGAAACGGGCGAACGGCGTAGCCCATGCTACGGCGGAGGCCGTTGACGCGGCGGACGGCCGGTTTCGACCAACCCTTTGGGCGGGATGAATTTTCCCGATTATCGGCGAGGCCCGTCTCGGCTATATCCGCGATATGCCCTTCGCCAATCCTCTTGATCCTCGACAAAATTCATCTCCGCAGAATGGTTCCATTTGACAAGGAAGCGCTCTAGAAGCGCGCCGAGAAACCGGCCTTCACGCCGTGATCCTGGGCTCGGGCGCCCAGTTCCCCCTGGTAGCTGATATCGAGCCTGGCGTTGTCGCCAAGGCCGAGTTTCAGACCGGCTTCGATCAGCGCCGTATCGCGATCGATCGGTGCGCCCGTGATCGTGAAGGCGTCGCCGCCGGCAAACCGCATGGTGGAGCCGGCCGAGACGTCGCCGATGGCGTGACGCCAGCCGAGCGTGCCGGCGAGCGAGGCGGTGAGGGTGCCCGTGGCCGCGAACTGCCGTTCGGCGCGCGCGCCCAGCGTCGTGACGCCGAGCGTTTGCGACGCGGAGGATACGGTCAGCGCCGCGGCCCCGCCGCTCTCGGAAAATCCGTCGTTGTGCTGGTGAACCAGCGCGAGGCCCGCGAAGGGTTCGAACCGGGCGAATGCGGTGTCGAGCGTATAGCCCGCTTCGCCGAAGACTTGCGCCGTGGCGGCTGCGTAGTCGGCGGTGAGCGTGTCGGTGAAGGAGCCGATGGTGACGGAGCGCGTCGTGGAAACATCGTGCCAGGCGTAGGTCGCGCCCGTCCGCAGCCCGATTGGACCGAACTGCCGGCCGGCGTAGGCGCCCAGATGATAGCTGTCGGCGTTTCCGCTCGAACGCACGCCGTCGGCGGAGAAACTGCTGTGGCCGTAGCCGGCGAGAAGACCCACGCGCCAGCCGTCCTGAACCTCCGCGTCCGCGCCGAACAGGAAGCCGCCGCTGCTGTGATCCATCCGCGCCGCATTGCCGTCGCCGGCCGTCCGCCCCAGTTGCCGAAAGCCTGCCCCAGGCGATGGCGCCGCCATCGGGTCCCGGAACGCCGCCTTCTCCATGGAAGGCGATCTGCGGCATCTCCGAAGCGCCGAGGCCGGAGAACGCGCCCCGGATGCGATCGCCGATGGCGTCGCGGCCAAACCGGCTCCCGGTCAGCAACAGGCCGTTGGCGGAGGCGTGGATCTCGCCCGACAGGGCGTCATAGGCAGCCTGCGCCTCGGCAGTGGTGCCGAGCGCCAGGACAGCATCGAAGACACTGCCATTGCCTACACTATCCAGTCCCGCGGCCGTCGCCGCCTGGTTGCGTGTCGCGGCCACGCTGGCGAAGCTTGCTGTCTGTGCCAGCGTCAGCTGCACGTCATTGGCGTTGTAGGTGAGCGACGGCGTCAGGAAGAGGGAGGCGAAGGTGACGGCATCGAAGGTCCCTGTCACGCCGCCGGTGGCCGTCAGGATCGTATAGGGGGTGGCCACGGCGTAGCCCGGATAGGGGATCACGGAGACGGTGCCGCCATTGATCGTCGCGGCTCCGGTCGCCGCGATCAGGTCGGAGTTGCCACCACTGTCGATCTCCACCTCATATGTCGAGCCCGGGTCGAATACCACAGTGCCGGTCACGTTCATCGTGCCGATGGAATTGCCGGGCGCGACTGTCGCGCCGGAACTGGCTGCGATCGACCCGACGGTTCCGTTGCCGCCGAAGCGTCCGCCATTGCCGACGGTGATCGCCCCGCCGTAGGCCGTGTTCATCGACAGCGTGCCGCCGAGAATCGATGTCGTGCCGGTAAAAGCCGACAGATCGCCAGTCAGGCTGGTCGTGCCGGAATAGTGCTCAAGGGCACCGGAACCGGTCAAGCGCTCGTCGAATTCGTAGTCGGTATCGGTGTGGTTGAAGACGAGCTTGGCGGTGCCGATGTCAAACGCCAGGGTTCCGGCGTTCAGGGTGCCGGCCGCCACGGCCGTGTCGCCGGCGGCGGCCCGATGTTGATCGTTGCGGTCGCCCCATCCGTCAGAGTGAGCGTCACGGTGCCGGATCCGCCGCCGACGTCGACCGTGCCGCCATCGGCAATCGTCAGGACGCCGGTGCCAAGACTTCCGATCTCCAGCCCCGAGGTGCTGGTAAAGCGCGAGTGCGCGCCGGTCACCACGACCGCGCCGGTGCCGGTTCCGTAATGACCGATAAATCCGAAATCGGTGTTCACGGCTCCACCGGCTGAAATCGCCAGCGTGCCATTGCCCGCGGCACCGACGTCGAGAAACCCGCCGGTGGTCCAAGTCGAACTCGTGCCGGTGATCGTAACCGCACCTTTGCTGCCGACCTGCATACCGACAAATCCGTTGTCATCAGTCGTGATTTTGCCACCATCGGCAATGCGCAGCGCGCCCGTACCTGACCGGCCAACGATTAAGAACTCATTGGTCCATGTCGAGCCCGCATCGGTGATGCTGGCCGTGCCAACGCCGGCGCCGCCATTCCCCAGAGACGCGGCGGCGCTCGTCACCGCGCCACCCTCCGACACCGTCAGCGTGCCGGTGCCGTCGCCGCCGACATGAAGATCTCCCGAATTCGTCCAGTGGCTGTCCGTGCCGGACACCTCGATCGCGGCCGTGGTGCCTGACGCCTTGCCAACGTATCCGCTCGCGTTCGACAGGCTCGCCCCGCCCGTGAGCTTCAGCGTGCCGCCGTCCGCGGTTGTATCGCCGTTGACGGCGACGCTTCCTGTCAGCGCCGTGCTCCCGGATTGATGATTGAGCGTGCTCGCGCCCGCGCCCGCCGTGACATCAGCCCCGAACACATAATCGGTATCGGTGTGATTGAAGACGATCGCTCCACTGCCCGCGCCGAAGGCAATCGTGCCGGCATCGAGCGTTCCGGCCGCAACCGCCGCCGCGCCCGCCGCCGCGCCGATATTGAGCGTGCCGGTCGATCCGGTCTCCTTGGCGATGGTGACCGTGCCGCCGGCGCTGACCTTGCCGCCATCGGCAATCGTCAGCGTGCCTGTGCCGTATTGACCGATGTCGATGTCGTTGGTGTTGGTCCATGTCGCGCCAGCGCCGGTGACGTTAATCGTACCGTTGCCGGCGGCGCTGGCGCCAATGGAGCTGCTTGCTGTCGAGACCGTGCCGCCGTCGGCGATCGTCAGCGTGCCTGCCGAATTTCTGCCGATTTGCATGTGGCTTTCGATGGACCAGGTCGATCCCGTTCCGGTCACCGTCGCCGTGGCCGTGCCGCCATCGCCGATGGCGACGAATTTGCTCGTGACCTTGCCGCGATCGGAGATGGTCAGCGTGTTGCCGGAACCGGCGCCTTTACCGATTCTGAAATCGTCCCGGTGATCCATTCCGATCCGGCGCCGGTCACCGTGGCCGTCCCGGAGCCGGTGCCGGAGCCAAGATAGAGAAAGGTGCTGGAGGAGCTGAAATCGACCTTGCCGCCATCGGAAACGGTCAGCGTGGCATCGCCGTCGCCGCCGATAAAGGAATCCCCAGCGGTCAGAACCGATCCGGCGCCGGTCACCGTCGTGGAACTGCCGGAATAATCACTCGCGTAGAAAGTGCCGGCGCTAACCTTGCCGCCGTTGGAAATGACAAGCGTGCCCGTTCCTGACGAGCCGACGGAGAGGGCGTCATTGGTCCATGTCGAGCCCGCGCCGGTAACCGTGACCGTGCCGTCGCTGCCGTTCTGGCGGCCGACATATCCAATGGTGTTCGTGACCGCGCCGCCCTCTGAAATCGTCAGCGTGCCGGTGCCGGTATTTCCGACTGTGAGGATCCCGGAAGCATCCCAAGGGCTTGTCTTGGTGCCGCCGCCTGTGCCGATAACGGTCTCGCTGCTGCCGTCGATGATCTCGTCGGCCACGGCAGGCGTCATCAAGGCTGGTGTCAGCAAGAGACTTCCCGTCAACGCGGACGCCAGCAGCAACGCGGCGCGGCGGGTTTTCCGGATAGGCGAATAGGGAACGGCGAGGTGACGGAAAAAGTCTTGCGGGCGGATAGCCTGTAACAGATGCATCGTGTTCCAAAAAGCGCTCAAAAGACGGCGTTGATGCCGTGGTTCCGGAATCGAGCGCAGCCGAGCTGGCGCTCAAGGCCATCTGCCTTTGAGCTCAACCTAAAAATGTGAGGGGATGCCAGCTATCCGATTTCGGCAAAACAGTGGGAAATGCAGGAATATTCCGTCATTGATCAACGGAAAGGCGTCACGTCGCCAGCGTCGCCGAAGACGTTACGCCGAGCATCCGCCTGTAGTCGCCGGAAAACGGCCGGGATGGAGAGAACCGGAGCCTGCCGGCCGCCGGGACGCTGACCGGCGAGACCACGCGCAAGACCGAGGCGATGGGAGCGGAACCCTTTGGACCCAAGCCGGTTATCAAGCAAACACAGGAACGGGAGTCACCTTGCCTCTTCATGAGATCACCCGCGAGCGTCGCGAACCGCGCCGCCGCACGCTGACCGTCGCCGTCATCGACCGGTTGAGCCCGACCATGCTGCGCGTGGAGTTCACCTGCGACGACTTCGCCGATTTCGTCAGCCCCGCGCATGACGACCACATCAAGCTGTTCTTCCCCGGGCCCGGCGGCCCGGAGACCGGCAAGCCGCTCATGCGCGACTTCACCCCGCGCCGCTTTGACGTGGCGGCCGGCATGATCACCATCGATTTCGCGATTCACGAGGAGGGACCGGCGACGGACTGGGCGACCTCGGCGCGGCCCGGCGACACGCTGGAAATCGGCGGCCCGCGCGGCTCGACCATCGTGCCGGACGATTTCGACTGGTATCTGCTGATCGGCGACGAGACCGCCTTGCCGGCGATCACCCGCCGCGTCGAGGAGCTGCGCGATGGCGTGCCCGTGACCAGTTTCGTCGTAGTGGCCGATCCCACTGATGCCCAGTCGGTCGAGACCCGCGCCGCCTGGACGCCGCACTGGCTGGTGCGGACGCGGCCGGATGCCGATGCGTCGATGCTGCGCACAGCGCTCGACGCGCATGAGCTGCCGTCGGGCGACGGTTTCGTCTGGATCGCGGCGGAAGGCACTGTGGCCAAAGCCATCCGCGGCTATATCGTCGAGGAACGCGGCCATCCGCGCCAATGGGTCAAGGCATCGGGCTACTGGAGCCGCGGCGAGGTCAATGCGAAGGTGAAAATCGAGGATTGAGCGGGGAAGGGGGGCTGCAAGACCTCTCACCCCGACCCTCTCCCTGAGGGCGAGGAGGCTGCAGGCGCCAACCGGTGCGGCGATTTTCCGAAACGCCCGAAGGGCGTCACCTCTCCCTGGAGGGAGAGGTCGGCGCAAAGCGCCGGGTGAGGGTGCCTGGCCTATCGCATGAACTCCCCGCAACCATCTCGCGAGCGCCGGGTGCGTGTTCTACCGCGGGAACTCCAGCCCCATCTCGCGGTAGCGCTCGGGGTCATCCGCCCAGGAGCTGCGGACCTTGACGAAGAGGAACAGGTGCACGGTCTGCTCCAGCGCCTCGCCGATTTCCTCGCGCGCGGTGCTCGAAATCGCCTTGATGGTCTGGCCGTTCTTGCCCAGCACGATCTTCTTCTGGCTGTCGCGCTCCACATAAATCGTCTGCTCGATGCGCACCGAGCCGTTGCGGAATTCCTTCCAGTCGGTGGTCTCCACCGTAGAGGCGTAGGGAATTTCCTCGTGCAGCCGGATGAAAAGCTTTTCGCGGGTGATCTCGGCCGCCAGCATACGCATCGGCAGATCGGAGATCTGGTCTTCCGGGTAGAGCCAGGGGCCGGGCTCCATCTTGGTGGAGAAATAGTCCAACAGGTCCGGCACGCCGTTGCCGGTCAGCGCCGAGACCATGAAGGTGCGCTCGAAATTGACGATTTCGTTGGCGCGCGCGGCCAGCGCCAGCAGATGATCGCGCTTGGCCACGTCGATCTTGTTGAGAATCAGCACCTTGGGCCGGTTCATCGAGGAAAGCTTTTCCAGAAGCACCTCGATGTCCCCGGTGATACCCTTGCGCGCGTCGATCAGCAGCGCCACGCAGTCGGAATCCTTGGCGCCGCCCCAGGCGGTGTCCACCATGGCGCGGTCGAGCCGCCGCTTGGGCGCGAAAATGCCCGGCGTGTCGACAAAGATGATCTGCGCGGGGCCATGCAGCGCCACGCCGCGGATGATCGCGCGCGTCGTCTGCACCTTGTGCGTGACGATCGACACCTTGGTGCCCACCAGCGCGTTGAGCAGCGTCGACTTGCCCGCGTTGGGCGCGCCGATCAGCGCCACGAAGCCGCAGGAGGTGTCCGCCGCCGGGGGCGTGGTCTCGTCGATGGGCGCAGCCGCCGTCTCCGGGGCTGCCTCGGCCTTGGGGGCCGTTTCTTTTGTCACGTCTCGGTCTCCGTCCATACGCCTTCGCGGCGCAGGATCGTTTCGGCGGCCGCCTGTTCGGCGATCCGTTTGGAAGATCCGCTGCCCATGCCGTCATCCATGCCGTTGACACTGGCGGTGACGGTGAAGCGCGGTGCGTGATCGGGGCCGCTGCGGCCCGTCACGCGGTAAATCGGGGCGTCCAGGCCCTTGCCCTGCGCCCATTCCTGCAAGGTCGTCTTGGCGTCGCGCAGCGAACCGCCCCACGATATCATGCGTCCGCGCCAATGGCGCTCCACAAAAGCGCGGGCCTTGTCCCAGCCGCCGTCCAGATACAGCGCCGCCAGCACGGATTCGCAGATATCGCCCAGCAGCGCCTTCTTCTGGCGTCCGCCCGTCTGCGCCTCGTTGTCGCCGATGATCATGGCGGCGTCGAGATCCAGCTCAAGCGCCACCTCCGCGCAGGTCTCGCGTCGCACCAGATGGTTGAGCCGGCGCGCCAGCTCGCCCTCGTCGGCTTGCGGGAACTGCGCGGTGATCATGTCGGCGATGGCCAGCCCCAGCACCCGGTCGCCGAGGAATTCCAGCCGCTGATAGCTGTCGGTGGAGGCGCGCGCGGTCGGCAGGGCGCTGGCGTGCGTCAGCGCCCGCTCGATCAGCGCCCGGTCGTGGAAACGATGCCCGATCTTGGCCTCAAGCGTTTCGATCTGCCCGCGGCTGTTCCGCTTCATGGCGTGCTCAAAGCGTCTTGAACAGCCGGTCCCAGCGCACCGACCACGGCCAGTTCCAGACCTTCCAGGCGGCCTCGCCGTCTTTCAGCGAGAAGAACAGGATTTCCGCGCGGCCGACGAAATTCTCGAACGGCACATAGCCGACGCCGCCGCTGAGAACCCGGCTGTCGGAGGAATTGTCGCGGTTGTCGCCCATCATGAAATAGTGGCCCTGCGGCACCTTGTAGACGCGGGTGTTGTCCCAGGTGCCGTTTGGCGAGGTGTCCAGCGTGGTGTAGCTGACGCCATTGGGCAGCGTTTCGCGGTAGCGCGGCGCGCGGCGGACGTTGCCGTAGCGGTCGGTCTCGATGAAGTCGTCGATGCGCTCGTGCTTGGCGGCCACGCCGTTGATGTGGAGCACGCCGTCGATCATCTGGATCTCGTCGCCCGGCAGGCCGATCACCCGCTTGATGTAATCGGTGGAATTGTCGCGCGGCAGCTTGAACACGGCGATGTCGCCGCGCTCGGGCTCACTGGCCATGATGCGGTCGGAGAACGGCGCCAGGCCATAGGGGAACGAGTAGCGGCTGTAGCCATAGCTGTATTTGGACACGAACAGGTAATCGCCGATCAGCAGGTTGTCCATCATCGACCCTGAGGGGATGTTGAACGGCTGAAACAGAAAGGTCCGCAAAACCAGCGCCAGCACCAGTGCCTGCGCGACAACCTTCACGGTCTCGCCGAGGCCGCCATTGTTGTCCGTCTTCTCGCTTGAAACGCTCATCGGGCCTGTCGCGCCTTCGCTGCATATCTGTGGGCGGTTTGCGGGGGAGGCATCAAGGACCCGCCACCGTGTGAGACCTTGATACTGGGTCGGACCGGAGGACGCAACGCATCGCTTAAATGGATCCTGTGCGCCGCGCGGTCAAGCGCGCGCAGGGTTGAAAAGCCCGAAAGTCGCGTGATCCGGCGCGCGCGGTTGCGTTTTTCACACTGCGGCGCGGTTCAAACGGATTTCGGCGGGGGCGCGAGGGGGTGCGGCCAATCGACCGGCCACGCGGAAATCACCACGAATGCCTGTGCCAGCGGATAGTCGTCGGTGATCGTCAGATCGATACGGGCGGAAAATCCCGGCGGCAGCATGGAGTTGAGCCGCGCCATCGCCTTGCCGTTGAGCGCGATCGTCGGCTGACCGCTCTTGAGGTTGACGACGCCCATTTCCTGCCAGCGGATACCGCGTATGCCGGTGCCCAGCGCCTTTGAGCAGGCTTCCTTGGAGGCGAAGCGCTTGGCGTAGGAGGCGGCGCGTTCCTTGCGGCGTTCGGACCGGGCGATTTCGACCTCGGTGAACACCCTCCGGATGAACCGCTCGCCGAAGCGTTCCAGCGTCTTTTCGATGCGGCGGATGTCGATCAGATCGCTGCCGATTCCGATGATCATGCGGCGGCGCTCTCGCCGCGCGCCGCAACCATCCGCCGGCGCATCTCGGCGATGGCCGCGCCCAGCCCGGTGAACACGGCCTCGCCGATGAGGAAATGGCCGATGTTGAGTTCCATGATTTGCGGCAGGCGGGCGATGTCCGCCACGGTGTCGAAGCTCAGTCCGTGTCCTGCGTGCACCTCCAGGCCGATCGCCGCGCCGTGCGAGGCCGCCTCCTCGATGCGCGCCAGATGCGCGCGGCGCGCGGTCTCGTCAAAGGCCATGGCCGCATCGCAATAGGCACCGGTGTGCAGTTCCACCACCGGCGCGCCGAGCGCAAGCGCTGCGTCCAGTTGCCGCTTGTCGGGCTCGATGAACAGCGAGACGCGGATGCCCGCGTCTTCCAATGCGCCGACAAGCGGCCTGAGCGCATTGTGGCCGCCGACGGCGTCCAGCCCGCCTTCTGTGGTGCGCTCCTCGCGCTTTTCCGGAACAATACAGGCGGCATGCGGACGGTGCTCGAGGGCGATTGCGCGCATCTCGTCGGTCGCCGCCATTTCGAAGTTGAGCGGGATGTCGATCGTCTCCATCAACCGCGCGATGTCGTCGTCGCGGATGTGCCGCCGGTCCTCGCGCAGGTGCGCGGTGATGCCGTCGGCGCCGGCTTCCTGCGCCAGAAGGGCGGCGCGCAGCGGATCGGGCAGGGCGCCTCCGCGCGCGTTGCGCAGCGTCGCGACATGATCGATGTTGATGCCCAGGCGCAGGCTCATTGCATTTCTTCCTCGAGCAGCTTGCCGCTGGGCGACAGGCCGGCGGGCTTTCCCACCACGGTTTCCGGCACTGCGGCGGCAAGGGCCGCGGACGCGTGCTCGGATGCCGCGGGGGGCTTTTCGCCAAGCGCCAGACTGCGCGCGTTGCGCCGTGCCGCCAGACGCGCCCGGCGGGTGGCCTGATAGGTGCGCACCGTGCCGTAGACGATCGCGTAAAGCACCGCGCCGGCGATGATCCCGAGGATCGCCGAACCGAGCAGCATCGGCTTGAGGATCGGCATGATTGTGTCGATCGAGTGCTCGAACAGGCTCTCGGTGATCATGTTGCTTTGATGGGCGGGCAGGGTGCCGCTCAGGATCCAGGTGCCGAGCCGGTAGGTCGACGCCCAGATGAAGGGAAAGGTCAGCGGATTGCCGACCGATGTGCCCAGCGCAGCCGCCAGCATGTTGCCGCCGATGATATAGGCGATGACGAAGGCGATGATGAAATGAAAGCCGATGAAGGGGGTGAACGAGGCCAGGGCGCCGGCGGCGATTCCCGCCGCGATCGCATGCGGACTTGCGGTCAGGCGCAGCACGCGTTTGGCGAAATACTTGCCCGAACGGACCCAGCTGCGGCGCGGCCACAGGGCGACGCGCAAGACTTCGAACCAGTGCGGAGGGTGCCGGCGTTGGAAGAGCATTCGATAGAGGCCTCAAGACGCGGTGTTACTGGAGCGGATTCCGATCAAGCGTGAGCGGAGTATCGCGCCCATTCTTTGAAATTTCGCAAATCCCGAAAAATCGCAAGCTGTTTTCGAGTTCATGCGGCGTGCATGCGTGCGGCGCTCTTGCGGGGGACCCATTCTTGGGGGCCGTTATTCGTGTCCGATCAGCACTCCGGTGATGCTCATCATGCTGTATGTGCGGTCGCAATGCCAGTCAGGCAAGCTCCTATCGCCCGAATTCTCCGGCGATTGACGCAGCCGGCGGATCGACCCGCGGGTGGCGCAGGATGACTCCGGCCCCCTCCATCCGGCAGCCGCCTAGCCGTTCACCCGCGTCACGCTGGAGACAACGCTCGACCGGCGCAGCTGATTGATGATGCGGTTCAAGTGCTTAAGATCCCAGACTTCCAGGTCGATGGTCATCTCGTGGAAGTCGGTCGCCCGGCGCAGCATCTGGACATTGTCGATATTGCCGTCGTTCTCGCCGATAATCTTCGCGATCGTGGCAAGCGACCCCGGTTCGTTGATCGAGGAAATCGAGATTCGCGCCGGGAACCGCTCGGGATTGTCCTCGTCGATATCCCAGCGCACGTCCAGCCAGCGTTCGTCGTCATCGAAGGCGGTCAGCGCCGGCGACTGGATCGGATAGATGGTGATGCCCTCGCCAGGCGTCATGATGCCGACGATCCGGTCGCCGGGCACGGCGCCGCCGGCGGGCGCGAAGCGCACCGGCAGTCCGCCCTTCAGGCCGCGGATCGGCAGCGAGCGACCATCGCCGTTCACCTCGCCGGGAACGCGGAACTTCATGCCCTCGCCACCCTTGACGTCGAACCAGCCTTCCTTGCTCGCCGGCCGCTCGGGCGCCACCCGTTCGTCCTGATAGTCCGGGTACAGCGCCTTGATGACGTCGGCGGCATAGGTCTCGCCGCGTCCGACGGCGGCCAGAAGATCGGCCACGCTGGTCTGGCCGAGCCGCGGCAGGGTGGCGGCGAGCCCGTCCTCGTCGAAGGCATGGCCGGCGCGCACGAAGGCGCGTTCCAGGATATGCCGGCCAAGCCCGCCGTATTGCTCGCGCACGGCCGCCCGGGTCGCGCGTCGGATGGCGGCGCGGGCCTTGCCGGTAA
Source organism: Breoghania sp. L-A4 (assembly GCF_003432385.1). Classification (NCBI taxonomy): domain Bacteria; kingdom Pseudomonadati; phylum Pseudomonadota; class Alphaproteobacteria; order Hyphomicrobiales; family Stappiaceae; genus Breoghania; species Breoghania sp. L-A4. Next base: position 2,039,759 of record NZ_CP031841.1, read on the forward strand.
CGGCGATGGATTCCCAGGCCGGCGGGGGCGACTGGGCGGTCGAGCGGATGATGTCGACCTCGTCGCCGTTGCGCAGCTCGGTGACCAGCGGCACGATCTGGCCGTTGATCTTGGAGCCCACGCAGGTATTGCCGATGTCGGTGTGCACCGCATAGGCGAAGTCGATGGGGTCGCGCCGCGCGGCAGCGCGATAAGCCGGCCCTTGGGCGTGAAACAGAACACCTGGTCGTGGAACAGCTCGAGCTTGGTGTTTTCCAGAAACTCTTCCGGCGTGTCGCCCTGCGACAGCAGATCGATGGTGTGGCGCAGCCAGTCGTAGGCGCGGCAGTCCTCGGTCAGCCGGGCGATGTTGCGCCCCCCGGTCTCGCCGTCCTTGTACAGCGCGTGCGCGGCGATGCCGAATTCCGCGATGCGGTCCATGGCGGCGGTGCGGATCTGCAGCTCCACGCGCTGCCGGCTGAGACCGACGACGGTGGTATGGATCGAGCGGTAGTCGTTCTGCTTGGGCGTGGAGATGTAGTCCTTGAACCGGCCCGGCACGGTGGGCCAGCTCGTATGCACGATGCCGAGCGCCGCGTAGCAGTCCTCGAGCGTGTCGACGATCACCCGGAACCCGTAGATGTCGGACAGTTGCTCGAAGCCGATGGATTTCTGCTCCATCTTGCGAAAGATCGAGTACGGCCGTTTCTCGCGCCCGTGCACCACGGCGTTGATGCCGCGGCTGGCGAGCCGCTCGGTCAGGTCCCGCGCGATATCGGCGATCTGGCGCTCGTTCTTTTCGCGCAGCCGGGTCAGCCGTTCCGTGATGGTGTCGTAGGCATCGGGATTGATGGTGCGGAAGGCCAGGTCTTCCAGCTCGTTGCGCACCTCCTGCATACCCATGCGCCCGGCCAGCGGCGCATAGATTTCCATCGTCTCCTCGGCGATGCGATGGCGCTTCTCGTCGGGCACGTAGTGCAGCGTGCGCATGTTGTGCAGCCGGTCGGCAAGCTTGACCAGCAGCACCCGCACGTCGTCAGCGATCGCCAGCAGCAGCTTGCGGAAGTTTTCCGCCTGCTTGGTCTTGTGCGACACCAGATCGAGCTTCTTGATCTTCGTGAGCCCGTCGACGAGCTTGCCGATCTCCTCGCCGAACATCGTGTCGATTTCCGAGCGCGTGGCGTCGGTGTCCTCGATCGTGTCGTGCAGGAGGGCGACGGCGACGGTTGCGTCATCAAGCCGCATGTCCGTGAGGATGGCGGCGACTTCCAGCGGATGGGAAAAATAGGGGTCGCCCGAAGCACGCATCTGCGCGCCATGTTTTTGCATGGCGTAGACGTAGGCTTTGTTCAACAGGGCTTCGTCGGCGTTCGGGTTGTATCGGTTGACCCGTTCGACCAGTTCATATTGTCGCATCATTGGCGTGGCGACGCGTTTGCAAAGCGCTGTTCGCGCCTAACGGTCGCGCGAATGGGGTTCGCTTCGGAGTCAAGTGACGTACGAAAACCGCCTGAACGCAGCGGAGCGGCACGATGTCGCGCCGCTCTGATGCAAATGGGGCGCTTCCGCGCTGCGATCAATAGTCGTCCGAGCGATCCGGCGGCACGAGGCCTTCCAGACCCTTGAGCAGGTCTTCTTCCGACATGCGGTCGAATTCCATGCCGCCGTCCTGCTCGTCCGCTTTCATGGAGCCGGGCGAGGGCACCATCGGCACGGCCTCGGGCTCCGGCTCGTCCACCTCGACGTATTTCTGCATCGAGTGGATCAGGTCTTCCTTGAGATCCTCCGGGCTGATGGTCTCATCAGCGATCTCGCGAAGCGCCACAACCGGGTTCTTGTCGTTGTCGCGATCGATCGTGACCTGCGATCCGCTGGAGATCATGCGGGCCCGGTGGCTCGCGAGAAGGACCAGTTCAAAACGATTGTCGACTTTGTCGATGCAATCTTCGACGGTCACGCGCGCCATGGAAATACTCCGATTTTCAGGGGATTCGAAGCGGCATCTGTAGGCGGTCTTTTTGTCAAATGCAAGCCCGCCGCCGCCGCGGGTTGCAGTCCGCCGTGTATTGTAAAAAGATGCCGTGACCCGGGGGTGGGGGCAAGCTGTCACCCCAGCCGTTATAAATTATCGGATGTTGTACAATGAGTGTATGGTTCCCAAAAATCTCGGTATTCCTACAGCTGTTCTTGAATCCGGAGCCTGGATATAATAGGTAGAGGTTAAAGACATTCATCAGTGAATGTGTGAGCTTGAATTCTCAATTTTTTCGGCCCGAGAGCCCTATGAAGAATTCCAAGTCCTCATCTCCCTGAGTCGGGGTTGAGCCAGAATGGCTCAAATAATCTATCTGAAGAAAGAGAAAAACAATGTTCGATCCGCGTGAAAAAGTAGCGCTTTTCATTGATGGTGCAAATCTTTACGCTACTGCAAAGGCGTTGGGTTTTGACCTCGATTACAAGCGACTGCTCAAAGAGTTTCAAGGCAAAGGTTATTTGCTTCGTGCATATTACTACACTGCTTTGATTGAAGATCAGGAATACTCTTCCATTCGCCCGCTTATCGATTGGCTCGATTACAACGGCTACAAGGTCGTGACCAAGCCGGTCAAGGAGTTTTTCGACAGCTCGGGCCGCCGCAAGGTCAAGGGCAACATGGATATCGAGCTCGCTGTCGACGCCATGGAGATGGCGGCGCATGTGGAGCATATCGTGCTGTTTTCCGGCGATGGTGACTTCCGCTCGCTGGTCGAGGCGCTGCAGCGCCGCGGTCGCAAGGTCTCCGTGGTCTCCACCCTGCAGACCACGCCGCCGATGATCGCCGACGACCTGCGCCGCCAGGCCGACCACTTCATCGATCTGAACACGCTGGCCTCCATCGTCGGCCGCGACCCGGCTGAGCGCACGCCGCGCGTGGCCGAGCGCAGCGGCAATGTCCGCGAGGAGGAATTCGAGGACGATCTCTAGTCGCCTCGATCTTCAGACCCGTGTCTCAAGGGATCCGCCAACGGCGGGTCCTTTTTGATTCCGGGGCAGGCGTCTGTTGACGGTCAGTCACGCCGGTTGATTTCATCCGCGGTCATCGCTCACAGTGGACCCGCCGGATCCGGGGCCGATCCCGATACGGCGGCGCCCTGTCTCCTGTCCCTCTCAGCGATCGCCAGCCCCATGCCCGAGACCGCCATGCCACAGACCGATCCCGGCCGCGACTGCCCGCTGTGCCCGCGCCTTGTCGCCTTTCGCGAGGAGCTGCGTGCGGCCGAGCCGGCGTGGTTCAACGCGCCCGTGCGGACCTTCGGGTCGCTGGAGGCAAAGCTGCTGATCATTGGTCTTGCGCCCGGCGTGCGCGGCGCCAACCGCACCGGCCGCCCCTTCACCGGCGATTATGCGGGCGACCTCTTGTACCAGACGTTGGACCGTTTCGGCCTGTCGCGCGGACACTTCCAGGCGCGGCCCGATGACGGGCTCGAGCTGGTCGATGTGGCGATCACCAACGCGGTGCGCTGCGTGCCGCCGCAAAACAAGCCGGTGGGCGCCGAAATCAAGGCTTGCCGTCCGTTTCTTGTCAACACCATCAACGCCATGCAGAACCTGCGCGCCATCCTGGTGCTGGGCCGCATCGCGCACGACACGCTGCTGTCGACTCTGCAGCGGCGGCGCGCGTCCTATCCGTTCACCCATGGCGGCGAGCATGATCTGGACGGCGTCCGGCTGTTCGACAGCTATCATTGCTCCCGCTACAACACCAACACCGGCGTGCTGACGGAAGCGATGTTCGAGGCGGTCTTTGCGCGGATCAAACAGCATCTGGGCTGATTGCCAGAATTGATTGCCAGAGCCGGTTGCCAAGGCTGGTTGCCGGAGCGGAGGAGGGGCGGGGAATGTCATCGTGGACCACTGCGGCGTCGGGTCTCTTCTACGCCGTGGCGCTGGCCCTGGGCATCATGTGCTGGGTGGCCGATATCGCGAAGGACCGGATCTACGATCAGGTCGCCGCGCAGCGGCTTGGCGAACGCTGGCTGGAGGCCGCCCATTGGCTGGCCGCCAATCTTGCCTTCGGCACGCTTGCCGCCCTGGCCTGCGTGGCGGTCGCCTTCGTTGTGGCGGCGCTGCCGCTTGGTGATTTTGCCGTGGACGCGCAGGCCCAGGCCGCGCGCAGCCAAAGGATCTACTGGCTGAAGTTCGCGCCTCTCGTGCTGTGTTTCATCGCCCTTTCCGCCATGCCCTGGGACCTGTATGCGAGTGCGGTGCAGATCGGCGCGGCGGTCTCGTGCCTGTGGTGCGTGCGCGCGCTGGCCGTCGGCGGGCACGCCGTTTGGAGCGGCGCGACCGTCACCGGCCCTGCGTTGTGGTGGGTTGCGGCGTTGGCCGGGTTGCTGGGGATCTGCCTGTTCGTCGCGGTGTTTCTCGGAGTGGTCAGGATTCCCGGGTTCCGGATGTTCTGACCGCTTCGCCACGGGAGCTAGAGCGTTTCCTTGTCAAATGGAACCATTCTGCGGAGATGAATTTTGTCGAGGATCAAGAGGATTGGCGAAGGGCATATCGCGGATATGGCCGAGACGGCCTCGCCGATAATCGGGAAAATTCATCCCGCCCAAAGGGTTGGTCGAAACCGGCCGTCCGCCGCGTCAACGGCCTCCGCCGTAGCATGGGCTACGCCGTTCGCCCGTTTCCTCGCGGATCGAACCGGTGTGGACCAACAGAATTGATTCCATTTAACAAGGAAACGCTCTAGTCGAACCGCGTCCAGCCCTGGCTGCCGAGATATTCCTGCGGCTGGAAGCGGGTCTTGTAGTCCATCTTGCGCGAGCCGCTGACCCAATAGCCGAGATAGACATACGGCAGGCCCATGCGGCGGGCGCGCTCGATATGGTCGAGGATCAGGAAGGTGCCGATCGACATCTTTGTGAAATCGGGATCGAAGAACGAATAGACCATCGACAGCCCGTCGGAGAGCACGTCGGTCAGCGCCGCGGCGACGAGTTTGCCCGACCGGGCCCGGTCCAGGCCGGAGCCTTCCAGCCGCTCGCGATATTCCACCACGATCGTGTTCACGTGGGTGTCCTCGATCATCAGCGCATAGTCGAGAAGCCCCATGTCGGCCATGCCGCCGGCCGCGTGGCGGGCGTCGAGATAGAGCCGGAACAGATCGTACTGCTCACCCGAGGGCGCGGCCGGCAGCTGCTCGCCGACCAGCGAGCGGCCCAGTTTCAGCGCCCGCCGGAAGGATTTCGTCCATTTGAACTGATCCACGAGAATGCGCACCGAGGTGCAGGCGTGGCAGTCCTCGCAGGCCGGACGGTAGGCGATGTTCTGGCTGCGCCGGAAGCCGCCATGGGTCAGCACGTCGTTCAGGGCCGGAGCGTGCTCGCCGACGAGATGCGTGAACACCTTGCGCTCATGCTTGCCTTCCAGATAGGGGCAGGGTGCGGGGGCGGTCAGGTAGAATTGAGGGTTGTCGGTTACGGCGCGTGTCATCGCATCTGTCTCGCACGCAAGGTATCATCTCAGAAGGAATAGTACCACGGCGCGAGCAATGTGAAAGAGAGCCAGATAATCAGCACCAGCGGCGTGCCGGCGCGCAGGAAATCGCTGAAGCGGTAATGCCCCGGTCCCATGACGATCAGGTTGGTCTGATAGCCGATCGGGGTCGCGAAGGAACTGTTGGCGGCAAAGATCAGGCAGACGATGAAGGCCTCCGGATCGACGCCGGTGCGCGCGGCGATGCCGGCGGCGATCGGCGTGAACAGCACGGCGGTGGCGTTGTTCGACAGCACGTTGGTCAGCACCGCGATCAGCAGGAACAGCGCCGACAGGATGACCCGGGGCGACTGTCCCTCCATGGCGTTGACAAGCGCCTCCGCCACGGCCTCCGCTCCGCCGGTGGCCTCGAGCGCCGTGGCGGCGGCCAGCGAGGCGCCGATCAGCATGAAGATGCGGCTGTCGATGGCGCGCAGCGCCTGGCGCACGTTCAGGCAGCCCATCATCAGCATCGCGAAGGCGCCCGCCAGCGCCGCTGTGGCGATTGGCAGCACACCGGTTGCCGCGCAGGCCACCACCAGCATGAAGATCGTCAGCGCCCGCGGCGCATACTGGCGTTGCGGCACCTCGGCCGCCGACCAGTCGAGCAGCAGCACGTCGTGGTTGCCGCGCAGCGATTCAATGTCGCCGCGCGTTCCCGCGAGCAGCAGCACGTCGCCGGCCTCGAGTCGGATGTCGGTCATGGCCATGCGCGGCATCCGCGAGCGCCGTTGCAGCCCCAGCACCACGCAACCGGTTTCCGCCCGCAGGCTCGCCTGCGCCGTGGTGCGGCCGATCAGCCGCGAGCCGGGCGCCACCACGGCCTCCGCCAGGGTCGCCGCGCCCTCGCTTGCCGGCTGCTTGTCCTCGCTGGGCTGCTGCTCCACGCCCTCCGAGCCGATGATCGCGTGCCGTCCCGACAGCGCCCGTGTCAGCGCCGAGCGGGTGGCGGCGACGATCACCGTGTCGCCGGGCTCCAGCACGAGGTTGTCGAAGGGCGGCAGGAAGGGTTTCTCGCCACGTTGCACCAGACGGACGGTCATGTCCTTCAGGCTGGGGAACATGCCGGCGACCGACGTCGTTCCCACCAGCGGATGGTCGTAGCTGATGGCGATCTGCGCGATGAACTGCTTGCCGCCCGCGCCTGTCTGCAACTCGTCCGCCATCGTGCGCCGCGGCTTCAACAGACGCGGCATGACGAAGACGATGTAGACAACGCCGATCAGCGCCAGCACCGTCCCCAGCGGCGTGAAGGTGAAGAATTTCAGCGTGACGTCGGTGCTGCGCCGGGCGACATCGGCCACCAGCAGGTTGGTGGACGAGCCGATCAGCGTCGTCATGCCGCCCAGGATCGTGATGAACGACAGCGGCATCAGCACCTTGGTCGCCGATGTTCCCTGAGCGCTCGCAAGCGCCACCAGAACGGGCAGGAACATCACCACCACAGGCGTGTTGTTGAGAAACGCGCTGATGGCTCCGACGACCAGCAACAGCGGTGTTGTCGCGCCGATGCGGCTGCCGCGGAACATCCGCATCAGCAGCTGCGCGGGCTTGTCCAGCGCATCCGTCTGGAACAGCGCCTGGCCGATGGTCAAGAGCGCCATCACGGTGATCAGCGCGGGATTGGCGAAACCGGCAAGGAACTGGGTGGGACCGAGCGGGCCTGTGGGGGTCTGGAGCGGCAGGATCGTGAAAATCAGAATGAGCGCGACCACGGAGCCGAGAGCCACCGCCTCGATCCGGAACCGCTCCATCGCGTAGAGCACGATGGTGCCGGCGATCACGATGAACGTGAGCGCCATTTGGAGACCAACTACCGTCATGCACTGCCCGCGTTATCGCGTTTCATCAACACTGTTGGCACCAACCAATCACCCGAGCGGTAACCGGTTCTTGCCCGTCACGCAAGCGGCCCATTCGCCGGTGTGTTGATGACGAGCGTACCGAGGATGATATCGTGCAGAAGACGTTTGCGGTCGGAAAACAGCGACACGAGCAGCACAAAAGGTGTGATCACGCTGACGGAAATCCAGAACAGCACCAGATGCACCGCCGCCAGCAGCGGATACATCCGTCCGCCGTGCCACAGCCGCATCTCAAGCCCCATGGCGCGCATGCCCGGGGTGGCCGATGCCGGGCCGCCCAGCGTGAAGGCGGTGTACAGCAGCGCCACGCCCTGCCACAGGAACGCATAGGCGAGCCAGCCGAGACCCAGGGTGAAGATGCCGACAAAGAAGATGACGACGGCCGCGACGCAGGTGAGCAGGATGATGGCGATGGTGTCGATGAAAAACGCGAAGATCCGCTTGGTGCGCAGCCCGTCGAACAGCTCGGGCTGGCTGAGCGGATCGAAGGCCTGTGCCCGCGGTGCGTCGTTGTCGTGAGCCTGCGCCATGTCGGTCCGCGCGATATCCTGCGTCATCGTAATGATCCCTGAAATGCAATGAACAGGTGGTGAGCGGGGACGCCCCTGTCAATATGACGCAGCCCGTGGGCTCTCACCGGCCGGAGGTCTCCGCCACCTTGAGCCAGTCCACCTTGAAGCCGCGGGTGCGCAGCATCTCGATGATCTGCCGCGCGTGATCCGAGTCGCGGGTCTCCATGGTGACGTCGAGCGAGGCGCCCTTGGCCGGCACGTCGAGAAACAGCCGGTGGTGCGAGACATCGAGGATATTGCCGTCGAGATCGCCGATCAGCGTCGAGATGTCGCCCAGCACGCCCGGCCGGTCGGGGATCTCCATGCGGATGGTCACCATCCGTCCCTCGCGCGCCAGCTCGCGGGTGATGATGGAGGCGAGCAGCCGCGGGTCGATGTTGCCGCCGCTGAGCACCAGGGTCACGCGCCGTCCCCTGAACCGGTCGGGATGCGTGAGCAGGGCGGCGAGGCCCGCCGCGCCGGCTCCCTCCGCCACCGTCTTCTGCAGCTCCAGGAAGGCATTGACCGCGGTCTCGATGGAGGCCTCGGGCAGCAGGATGATCTCGTCGACGACCTTGGCCACAATCTCGCGCGTCAGCGTTCCCGCCGTCGCCACGGCGATTCCCTCGGCCAGCGTGTTGCCGGCGCAGGGCGCCTGCGCGCCGTGAAGCGCGTTGTGCATCGAGGGGTAGAAGGCGGTCTCCGCGCCGATGATCTCGATTTCGGGCTTGAGCGCCTTGGCCGCGATGCCGACGCCCGAGATCAGGCCGCCGCCGCCCACCGGCACGACGATGATCTCCGTGTCCGGCGCGTCCGCGAGAATCTCCAGCGCGATGGTGCCCTGGCCGCGGATGATGTCCGGATCGTCGAAGGGATGCACGAACACCAGGTTTTTGGCGTCCGCGATGCGATACGCCTCCGCTTGCGCCTCCGCGACGCTTTCGCCCGCCAGCACCACCTGCGCGCCATAGGCCCGGGTGGCGGCCGTCTTCACGTGCGGCGTCGTCGTCGGCATGACGATGGTCGCCGGGATGCCCAGCCGTGTCGCGTGGCAGGCCAGCGCCTGGGCGTGGTTGCCGGCCGACATGGCGATGACGCCGCGCGCGCGCTCCTCGGCGCTGAGCGTCAGCAGTTTCGTCAGCGCGCCGCGTTCCTTGAAGGCGTTGGTGCGCTGCTGGTTCTCGAACTTCACCCAGACATCCGCGCCGGTCAGGATGGACAGGCGCGGCGCCGGCAGCAGCGGTGTGCGCACGACCTCGCCTTCGATGGCGGCGGCGGCGTCCTGGATGGTGGCGAGCGTGATCTGCATGGGGGGCCTGCGCGGCGTTGCGGTGGCGCCGATGTGCCACCAAGCACCACACTAATGCAAGCGCGCGCCGCAGCGTCCTGCGTACAAGCCCTTACGGGATTCCTCCAGGAACGGCGACCAAGCCTCTGAAGCGACTCGTCTTTCGGCCTTTGTTGACTCAGAACCTCAGGCGCTTGAATCAGTTTGCCAGCGGCCTGAATCAATATGACAGGTCGTTGAATCACGTCGTGAGCCGATTGAGTCAACGGGCGTCGTCATATCCGCAAAAATGCGGAGCTTGCCGCTCACGCCATTTGCAGGCTGACCGCGGTGCTCACGAGCATCAGCGCCGCCAGCGTGCCGTTGACGATCCGGAAGCGCAGCGGACTGTTGGCGAGGCGGGCGAGAATCCTGCCGCCGGCGATCCAGCCGAAATTGACCGCGCCGCCGAGGCAGAAGAACGTGATGGCGATGGTCGTCGCGTCCGCGACATAGCGCTCGGGGGAGACGAACTGCGAGATGGCGGCGATCTGCATCGCGTAGGCCTTGGGGTTGAGCGGGTGCACCCAGAAGCCGCGCAGGAAGCCCGGCGCTCGGCTGTCTGCAGGCATGGGCGCATCCACCGGCCGCGGTGACGCCATCGCGATCGTCCAGGCGAGATAGACGATGTATCCCAGGCAGGCGACGCGCAACGCGTTCCACAGCCACGGCAGACCGGTGACGATGGCGAGCAGCCCGGCCACGGCCAGCACGTAGATCATCGAGAATCCGAACAGCGTCCCCAGCCAAAACGGCACCGTGCGGCGCACTCCATAGGTGCTGCCGTAGGCGAGAAACGCCACATTGGCCGGACCCGGCGTGCCGGTCAGCGCGATGATGTACAGACACAGCAGGAGGTACTGATCGAGAGACATGATGGCAGGCATGGGGCCGCTCCTTTGGCATGGCCCGCATGATTGAAGGTGACAGATACGTGATACAATCGTTATATTGTTCTAATGACAATATTCTCCGATCTCCGGGGCGACGCGGGCGGCGACACGCCCATCGGCGCCCGCCAGCTTGAAGCCTTCCTGCGCGACCGCATCGCCTCCGGCGTCCTGCCGGAGGGCACGCGGCTGCCGCCGGTGCGCGAGGCGGCCTGGCAGCTCAACTGCGCGCCGGGCACGGTGTCGCGCGCCTATCAGGCGCTCACCGTCTCGGGCCTGACGCACGGCGTTGTCGGCCGTGGCACCTTCGTGGGCGAGGGGCCGCGGCTGCTGACGATGCCGTTCAAGCCGTCCGATCCGGCCCGCGTGATCGATATGGCGGTGAACTGTTTCCTGATGGAGCCGGCGGGTGATTTCCTGCGCGAGGGTCTGGAGGCGGCGGGCGCGCGGGCGGCTGCGGGCACGACACCGCTCGACTATGTCGGGGAAATGGGCGCGGCCGGCGACCGCGAGGCGGCCTTGCCCTATCTCGCCCGCTGGCGTCACGACATAACCCCGGACACGGTCTGCATTCTCAACGGTGTGCAGTCGGCGCTGTCGGCGGCCTTCGGTTCGCTGGTGCGGCCGGGCACGGGCATCGCCTGCGATCAGGTTACCTATCCGGGCATGTTGAGTGCCGCGGCGCTCAACGGCGTGAAACTGCTGCCCGTGACCATGGACGGACAGGGGATGTGCCCGGACGCGCTGGACGCCTGCTGCCGCGCCAATGCGGTCTCGCTCGTGGTGCTCATGCCGAGCGTGCAGAATCCCACCGGCCGGCCGATGCCGGTCAAACGCCGCGAGGCCATCGCCGAGGTCGCGGCGCGCCACGCGTTGACGATCGTCGAGGACGAGATATACGGCTTTCTCAGCGCGGATTCGGGATCGAGTTTCTCGGCTCTCCTTCCGGAGCAGACGTTGCTGGTCACCGGCATGTCGAAATGCATCGCTCCGGCGATGCGCATTGGATACGCGGCGGGGCCGGGGCGTCTGGTGCGCCGGGTCGCCGGCGCGCACAACGCCATGCAGATGATGGCCTCGGCCCTTCTGTCCGGCATCGCCAGCCAGGTGATCCGCAACGGGGCGCTGGACCGGCGCATCGAGGCGATCCGGCGCGGCGTGCGCCAGCGCGCGGAGTACGTTTCGAAAACGCTTCCCGGCCTTGCCGAACCGGATCTGCAGGGCGGGCTGGCGTGGCTGACGCTGCCCGGTGGCTGGCGGGGGATGCCTTTTGCGCGGAGGCCGAGGCGCTGGGCGTGCGGGTGAGCAGCGGACACGTCTTTTCCGCCGAACGCACGCTGGCGCCCAACGCGGTGCGCATCAGCTTCGTCTCCGTCGAAGGCGATGCGCGGTTCCGGCAAGGCATCGACACGCTGGCCGAACTCGTCGCCCGGCCCTATGCCGGCGGCGCCATGGCGCCGTAGCCGGCATGCGGCCCGATTGACTCAGTGACACGTCCATGGCGACGGCGCTCGAGATCGGTATGATCTCGATGACAAGGTTCATACCCCCGCGATCGTCGTCCTCGGCCTTGTGCCGAGGATCCATGTTTTCAAGGACTTATGAATGGTCGGGACGAGCCCGACCATGACGAGGGAGGGGGCTTCTCGGCTCTGTCATCAGTCTCACAGCGGCTTCGCCGTTATGAATCAACCGTGCCTTTCGCGCTCCGCCCCAAGCCCCTGGCGCGACTCGCTTTTCCGTGCGGCTTGAATCACCGTCTCAGGCCGTTGAACCAGCGCTGTTGAATCGACGCGTGAAGTCTCCGTCGCGGGCCGGCCGTCATCCCTTCTTCAGGATCTCAGCCACGCGCGGCGCGAAATAGGTGAGCACGCCGTCGGCGCCCGCGCGCTTGAAGGCCATCAGGCTTTCCAGCATGGCGCGTTCGCCGTCCAGCCAGCCGTTCTGGGCGGCGGCCATGATCATCGCGTATTCGCCCGACACCTGGTAGGCGTAGGTCGGCACCGCGAAGGTGTCCTTCACGCGGCGCACGATGTCGAGATAGGGCATGCCCGGCTTGACCATGATCATGTCCGCCCCCTCGGCCAGATCCAGCTCCACCTCGATGATCGCCTCATCCGTGTTGGCCGGGTCCATCTGATAGGTGCGCTTGTCGCCGACCAGCGTCGCATTGGTGCCCACCGCGTCGCGGAACGGGCCGTAGAAGGCGGAGGCGTATTTCGCCGCATACGACATGATCTGAAGGTCGGTGAAGCCGTTGTCGTCCAGCGCCGCGCGGATCGCGCCGATGCGCCCGTCCATCATGTCCGAGGGCGCGATCACGTCGGCGCCGGCGTCCGCCTGGATCAGCGACTGGCGCACGAGCTGGGCCACCGTTTCGTCATTGAGAATCGTCTCGCCGTCCATCAGCCCGTCGTGGCCGTGGCTGGTGTAGGGGTCCAGCGCCACGTCCGTGACCAGCCCCACGTTGGGCACGGCCTTCTTGATGGCGCGGCAGGCGCGGCAGACGAGATTGTCGGCGTTCAGCGCCTCCGAGCCTGTCGCGTCGCGCAAGGCGGGATCGGTGTAGGGAAACAGCGCGATCGCCGGGATGCCGAGGCTTGCTGCCTTTTCCGCATCACGCACCGCCTCGTCGACCGACAGCCGCTCGACGCCGGGCATGGAGGCGACGGGCTGGCGCACGCCGCTCCCCGCCACGATGAAGATCGGCCAGATGAGATCGTCGACCGTCAGAACGTTCTCGCGCACCAGCCGCCGTGACCAGTCCGCGCGCCGGTTGCGGCGCATCCGCCGTCCGCCGAGAATCGACGCCATGTCCGGGTCGGCGGGCGCGCGAAGGCTCTTGCGCGGGTCAACGTTCATCGTCTGGCTCCATGTGCTTGGCGAGACGCCGCCTTTCGGCGGCTTGTCGGACGTTTGTCGCACCTGCGTCCGCTTCTGTATGATTTGTCGGCCAGCATTAGCATACAGCACAAGACACACCAATCGCATAGGACCGGCGTTTGCCGGGTGCGATTGACGCAGGGCGCGCGCGCCGATATCCCGGATGAACGGGACTGTGCGCGATCACGACGCATGGCCTTGCGGGAGGAACCGGGCGGATGGAATTCGATCTCACCGAGGAACAGCGCGCTTTCCAGGACATGGCCGCGTCCTTCGCGACCGAGGAGATGGAGCCGTATGCGCGCGACTGGGACGAGAACGCCACCTTTCCGGTGGAAACCCTGCGCAAGGCGGCGGCGCTGGGTTTTGGCGGCATTTATGTGCGCGACGATGTCGGCGGCTCGGACCTGACGCGGCTGGACGCGGCGATCATCTTCGAGGAACTCGCCAAGGGCTGCACCTCGACCGCCGCCTATATCTCCATCCACAACATGGCGTCGTGGATGATCGATACCTACGGCAACGACGAGCAGCGCGCGAAATGGCTGCCCGATCTGTGCTCCATGAACACCTTTGCCAGCTATTGCCTGACCGAGCCGGGCTCGGGGTCGGACGCGGCCGCCCTGCGCACCCGCGCCACACGCAACGGCGACGACTATGTGCTCAACGGCTCCAAGGCGTTCATCTCCGGCGGCGGCGTGGCGGACGTCTATGTCTGCATGGTGCGCACGGGCGACGAGACGCCTTCCGGCATTTCCTGCATCGTGGTGGAAAAGGACACGCCGGGCCTGTCGTTTGGCGCGCAGGAGCAGAAGCTCGGCTGGAAGAGCCAGCCCACCGCCCAGGTGAATTTCTCCGAGTGCCGCGTGCCGGCGGCGAATCTGATCGGCGCGGAGGGGCAGGGCTTCCGCATCGCCATGGCGGGGCTCGACGGTGGGCGGCTCAACATCGGCGCCTGTTCCCTGGGCGCGGCGCAGACCTGCCTGGAGCGCGCCATCGCCTACATGAAGGAGCGCAAGCAGTTCGGCCAGGCGCTTGCCGAATTCCAGGCGCTGCAGTTCCGCGTCGCCGACATGGCGACCGAGCTCGAGGCCGCGCGGCTGCTGCTGCACAAGGCGGCGTCGCACGTCGACGCCAAGACCCACGACGCCACCCGCCTTGCCGCCATGGCCAAGCGGCTGGCCACCGATGTCGGCTTCACGGTGGTCAACGAGGCGTTGCAGCTGCACGGCGGCTATGGCTATCTGCGCGACTATCCCATCGAGCGCTATCTGCGCGACGTCCGCGTGCACCAGATTCTCGAGGGCACCAACGAGATCATGCGCCTGATCATCGCGCGAGAGCTGTTCCGGCAGTAGGTCAAGCGTCCCTTGCGACACATCTGTTGTGCGCGAGGCCGGCAGCTTCCGCGCGTCAACCGCCTTGGCAAGGTCCCGGATAGACTTTATCTCTTGGAGCAACCGATTGCGGGCCTCCTCCCGCGCGCCTCCCGAAAGATCGCCGGACAACCATGACCCATGAGACGAATGACGCCAGCGATGGCGCGGTGTTTGACGATGTGCTGTTTGACGTGCGCGGCCGGGCGGGGTTCGTCACGCTGAACCGGCCCAAGGCGCTGAACGCGCTGAATCACGCCATGGTGCGGGCGATCATCACGCAGCTCGACGCCTGGGACGATGACCCCAGCGTCGCCCATGTGGTGATCGAGGCGGCAGGCGATCGCGCCTTTTGCGCCGGCGGCGATATCCGTGTGATCTATGAACAGGGGCGGGGGCACGGCGCGCCGGGGAATCCCGCGCAGCTCGAATTCTTCGCCGACGAATACCGCCTCAACGCCCGCTTGAAACATTATCCCAAGCCCACCGTGGCGCTGATCGACGGCATCGTCATGGGCGGCGGCGTCGGCCTGTCGGTACATGGCACCCATCGTGTCGGCGGCGCGCGCACCACCTTCGCCATGCCGGAGGTCGGCATCGGCTTCTTCCCCGACGTCGGCGCCACCTATGTGCTGCCGCGCATGCCGCGTCAGACCGGCATCTATTGCGCGCTCACCGGCGGCCGGCTGAAGCAGGCCGACGCGCTGTGGGCGGGCATCCTGACCCACGCCGTCCCGTCCGAGCGCTTCGCCGCGATCGCACTGGCGCTGGAGCAGGCCACCGACATCGTCGCCGTTCTCGACGGCTTCCACGAACAGCCGCCGGCGGACGCCAAGGCCGAGCCGCTGGCCGATCTGGCGCCGGACATCGAACGGATCTTTTCCGGCCCCGATGTCGCCGCGATTCTCGCCGGTCTCGACGCGGAGAGCGGCGCGCATGCCGAGTGGGCGGCAAGGACGGCGGCGGCCATCCGCCGCCAGTCGCCCACCAGCGTGTGCGTCGTCTTCGCACAGATGCGCCGCGGCGCGAAGCTGGACTTTGACGACGCCATGCGATTGGAGTTCCGCATCGTCTCGCATATTCTCAAGGGACACGACTTCTATGAGGGCGTGCGCGCGGTGATCATCGACAAGGACGGCGCGCCGCAGTGGAGGCCCGCCAGGCTTGAGGATGTCGCCGCGGTTGATGTCGAGACCCATTTCGTGCGACCGCAGGACGGCGATCTGGTTCTGACGGCCTGAGCCGATCGCCCGAACACTTCGAAGACCGGACCTGATCATGATCGTGGCACTGCAAGACGTCTTACGGAACCGCCCGTCGTGGCGCGAGCTTTTCGTGTGGTACCTGCGCGCGCTGGCCATCCTGCTGATCGGCGCGGGGCTCATCCACTGGGCGCGCATTATAGGCTACACGCCTTGGCGCGGGGTCTTCTTCGCCGACATGCAGGTCGAGTGGCAGGTGGCCACCGTCTATTTCGGCGTGCTGGATCTGGTCGCCGCCGTGGGCCTGTGGCTGACCGCGAGCTGGGGGCCGGTGATGTGGCTGCTGCGCACCCTGTCGCAGGTCGCCATGCACACGGTCTTCGCCGACATCTTCGCTCACCGGCCCTACGAGATTTCCTTCTACCTGATCACCATCCTGATCTATCTGGGGCTGTTGGTGCTGATGGAACGCGAAAATCGCCGCTAGCGCCCCGTGCGCGGAGACGGTCGCCGGGGAGGGCGGCCGGCGCGGAGCGCATGCGGCGCAACCAATATCAAGAAGCACGGGAGGAGCGCATGGCGCGCATTGGTTTTATCGGACTGGGCAACATGGGCGGGCCGATGGCCGCCAACCTGGCGGCGGCGGGTCACGAGGTCACCGGTCTTGATCTGAGCATGGAAGCCGTCAAGCGGCTGGAGGCGGCGGGTGGCGCCGGCGCGGACAGCATCGCCGAGACGGTTGCCTTCGCCGACGTCGTGGTCACCATGCTCCCCGCGGGCGCGCATGTGCGCGAGGTCTATACCGGCGATGACGGCATTCTGACTCATGCGCGTCCCGGGACGGTGCTGATCGACAGCTCCACCATCGACGTCGACAGCGCCCGCGTCGTGGCGGACGCGGCGCAGGCCGCGGGAATGGCGATGGTCGATGCGCCGGTCTCCGGTGGTGTCGGCGGCGCGCAGGCCGGCACTCTGACCTTCATGGTCGGCGGCCCGGAGGAGGCCTTCGCCAAGGCCAGGCCCTATCTCGAGATCATGGGCAAGACGATCGTGCACGCGGGCGGCGCGGGCAACGGCCAGGCGGCGAAGATCTGCAACAATATGATCCTCGGCATTTCGATGATCGGCGTCTCGGAAGCCTTCGTGCTGGCCGAGAAGCTTGGTCTCGATCATCAGAAGCTGTTCGATATCGCCTCCACCGCCTCCGGCCAGTGCTGGTCGATGACCAGCTATTGCCCGGTCCCCGGCCCGGTGCCCGCCTCGCCGGCCAACCGCGACTATCAGCCCGGCTTCGCCGCGGCCATGATGCTCAAGGACCTCAAGCTGGCGCAGGACGCCGCGCGCAGCGTGGACGCCTCCACGCCGCTCGGCGCGGAAGCCTCCGCGCTCTATTCACTGTTTTGTAACGCTGGCAACGAAGGAATGGATTTTTCTGGCATCATAAAATACCTGCGCGGCAAGGTCGCCGATCAAGGTTGATGCGCAATGTGCGAAAGTCTGCCGTTTTGAGCCGCATTTCGCTAAAAGCCGCGTTCCTCCCTTAACAGAAGATTCATCTTGCCTCTTAAGCGGATCTTAGATTGCACCGCCTAATGTCGGTCTCAGGCGGAAAGAATATCTGCCAAAGCACAGGACAAAAGAGGCGCAATCAGATGATCACGGCAAAAAGGGCAGTCGAGGTCCTGGCGCAGGATGAGGATGAAGTGGCGCTGAAGCCGCTTTACCTTGAAGCGCTAACCCTCGTTGAGCGATTGCATCGTCGATTACTTGATGTGATCAAGGATGAGTTTGACCGGATGGGCCGTTCGGACGTCAACAGCGTGCAGGCGTTGTTGCTGTTCAACATCGGTGACAGCGTGTTGACGGCCGGAGAGCTGCGTACACGTGGTTACTATCTCGGTTCGAACGTCTCCTACAATTTGAAGAAACTGGTCGACACCGGTTTTATCAATCATGAGCGGTCGCGGGTCGACCGCCGGTCGGTACGCGTCAGCCTGACCGAGCAGGGTCTGGCCGTCGCAGGGATCGTCAACGATCTCTATGAGCGCCACATCCTGTCGGTCGCCCAGGTTGGCGAAATCGATGCGGATGAGTTCAAGCAGCTCAACCAGTCGCTGCGGCGCCTCGAGCGCTTCTGGACCGACCAGATCCTGTATCGTCTCTAGGGGCAAGACCCAGGGCGGACGTGGACGCATCGCAACGTCGCGGATAGCAAGAGAAAAATGGCTGGGGCAAACCACAGCCGATCCCCAAGCGCCGCCCGCAACACGGGCGGCGCTTTGCGTTTGTGTCGCCGCCGCTATCTCGGTATCGGAGCCCTTTGCGACACGAGATCGCCTTAATGCGGTGAGATGCAGGGTCGTCCCGCTCCTTCCGGCGGGATGATGCCAGTCACCCGGTGCCCGATGGCGCCGCATCAATCGGACGTCCGGGCGTTTGGCGACCGCGCGCCGCGCGGGTCGATCGTGTGCTGCGGCCTGCGGACCGAGGTGCGGATCCTGCGTCACACTGGCGTGAGATGATCGGTGAGCAGGCGCGTCTTTTATTGCCTCGCCCGCCGCATGATGGTAGTGGATAGGCAGTTTCGGGAAATCGTCTTCCATGGCGGCTAGACTGTACGTGGATTCAAGTAGTTAGCGTTGCGATTCAAGCAGATCGGACATGTCCGTTTGTCTCGTTTCGTCTGGTTGTCCAGACCAAGGCGCCCGCAATACGCGGACGTCCCGTCTGGCAGGGTGATGACAGGAGCCGTTTTGGGCCCGATTGGCCGCGAAGCGTCCGGTCGTCACAGTGACTGATCAGCGTGTGCGCCGGTGCGATCATCGGCGCGCGGTCGCGTTGATCGCTCTCACGGCGCCGAAGCAGGTCGTTTGCGTATCCACGCAAGGGCTTCGGACCGGGAACCGCTTTCAGGAGTGAGCGCTGTGGAATTCTGCAAGGCCGGCTTGATCGGCGCCAAAATGGTTCGGATTGCTCGTGCGGGCGCCAAGGTGGCGGTGATCGCACAGGCGACGCTGTTCGGCGCGGTTGCGATGCTGCCGCTCTCCGCGAACGCTCAATCGCCGCTCCAGGTGCTGCAGCAGCACCAGAAGCGCGAGGAGTGGAAGTCGCGTCTCGACGAGACCATCAAGGGGCTCGATGCCTTCAAGTCGGACCAGCCGACGCTTTCCGCCGATACCGTGGCGTATCTTGAGCGCTCGATCGAGAAATACCGCGCCATCGTCGCCAACGGCGGCTGGGCGGCTGTCCCCAATCCCCCGCAGAAGTTGCGCATGGGCGCGCGCAGCCAGATCGTCGTCGCCCTTCGCCAGCGGCTCATGACGTCGGGCGACATGGACGCCAACCTCAGTCTGTCCCCCAGCTTCGATTCCGATGTGGACGAGGGCGTGCGCCGCTTTCAGGTGCGTCACGGTTTGACGCCGGACGGCATTCTTGACCGCGGCACCCTGGGCGCGCTCAACGTGCCGGCCATTGTCCGCCTGCGCCAGCTCGAAACCAACATCGTGCGGGTGCGCGCCATGTCCGGCTTCCTCGGCGAGCGCTACGTGATGGTCAACATTCCGGCCGCCGAGATCGAGGCCGTGGACAATGGCGTCGTGCGTTCGCGCCATACCGCGGTTGTCGGCAAGATCGACCGCCAGACGCCGATTCTCGCCAGCAAGATCTATGAGTTGAACTTCAACCCGTATTGGACCGTGCCCGTCAGCATCATCCGCAAGGACCTGATCCCGAAGATGAGTGAGGATCCGGAGTATCTGGCGCGCAACAAGATCCGGATTTACGACTGGAACAACAACGAGCTGGATTCGACCCAGATCGACTGGAACACGGATGACGCCACCAAGCTTCAGTTCCGTCAGGACCCGGGCGAGGAAAATTCGCTTGGTTCGGTGCGCATCAATTTTCACAACCAGCACCAGGTCTATCTGCACGACACGCCGTCCAAGAGCCTGTTCACCAAGGATTACCGTTTCGATTCCTCGGGTTGCGTGCGGGTTCAGAACGTCCGCGACCTGGTCACATGGCTGCTGGAATCCACGACGCCCGACTGGTCGCGCGCCCGTGTTGATCAGACGATCGCCTCCGGCGAGCGGCTGGACGTGAAGCTGGACGACGGCATTCCGCTGTATCTGACCTATGTCACCGCCTGGAGCAGTCCCAATGGTGTGGTGCATTTCCGCGAGGACATCTACAATCGCGATGGTCTCGGCGGCAGCATGCCGGAGGACGGCCCGGTCGTGGTCCTGCAATAGCGGGCGGCTCCGGGCAAATCGGGGGTGGCGGCATGAGCGGACGCGACGGAACGTCACATTCGGGTGAGGTCTACCTCGAATTCCAGCAGATCGGGCGGCAGATAAAGGTCATCGCGATCTGCGCCACCACGGGCGTCGAGGTCAGCGTTTTCGGGCCCGCATCGGTGCCGCGCTCCGATTTGCAGCGCATCGCCGTGCGCAAACTGCAGCGCCGCATTCAGATGCAGTCCGGCGCTTGAAAATCCCCGCTCCGGGGTGAGGACTCAGCGACAATTCTCTGGTATACCACGGCGGGATCCACCGCCGGAGCACCGCCTCCGGTGGCGGCGCTGTGCTGTTGCTGCACGACATCGTGCATGCCGAAGGCGCTTGGATCGCCAGATCTTGTATGGTATTGGCCACGATTACCCGTGGTATACGCAGTTCGACGATGGTCGGACCGCTTTTTTCAGCGGATGGGAAGGACCTCTCTCTATGTCGATGACAGACAGTTCGCTCGGCGCGCCGATCAGCCCTGATTTTTTCGCCCGCTCGCTCGCCGAAGCGGATCCCGAGGTGGCCGCCTCGATCGCCTCGGAGCTGTCGCGTCAGCGGCATGAGATCGAGTTGATCGCCTCGGAGAACATCGTCTCGCGCGCCGTTCTCGAGGCGCAGGGCTCGATCATGACCAACAAGTATGCCGAGGGCTATCCGGGCCGTCGCTATTATGGCGGTTGCGAGTTTGTCGACGTCGCGGAAAACCTCGCCATCGAGCGCGTCACGAAGCTGTTCGGCTGCGCCTTCGCCAATGTGCAGCCCAATTCCGGCAGCCAGGCCAACCAGTCGGTGCTGCTGGCGCTGTCCAAGCCGGGCGACACGATTCTCGGCATGAGCCTGGACGCCGGCGGTCACCTGACCCACGGCGCAAGGCCGAACCTGTCTGGCAAGTGGTTCAACGCCGTGCAGTACGGTCTCAATGTGGAAACCGGCCTGATCGACTACGACCAGCTCGAAGCCCTGGCGCGCGAGCACAAGCCCGCGGTGATCATCGCCGGCGGCTCGGCCTATTCGCGCGTCATCGACTTCGCGAAGTTCCGCGCGATCGCCGATGAAGTCGGCGCCTATCTGCATGTCGACATGGCGCATTTCGCCGGTCTCGTGGCGGCCGGCGTGCACCCGAGCCCGTTCCCGCACGCCCATGTGGTCACCTCGACGACCCACAAGACCCTGCGCGGTCCGCGCGGCGGTCTCGTGCTGACCAACGACGAGACGATCGCCAAGAAGATCAATTCGGCGGTGTTCCCGGGCCTGCAGGGCGGTCCGCTCATGCATGTGATCGCCGGCAAGGCGGTGGCCTTCGGCGAGGCGCTGCGCCCGGACTTCAAGGTCTATGCGAAGGCGGTTGCCGAGAACGCCAAGGTCCTGGCGCAGACGCTGGTGGAAGGCGGTCTCGACATCGTCTCCGGCGGCACCGACACCCATCTGATGCTGGTCGATCTGCGTCCCAAGGAACTGACGGGCAAGTCGGCCGAGGCCTCGCTGGGTCGCGCCAACATCACCTGCAACAAGAATGGCGTTCCCAACGATCCGCAGAAGCCGACGATCACCTCGGGCATCCGTCTCGGCACCCCGGCCGCCACGACGCGCGGCTTTGGCGCGGCGGAATTCCGCGAAGTCGGGCTGCTGATCACCGAAGTGCTGGACGGCCTGAAGACGGCCAACAGCGAAGACGCCAATCAGGCGGTGGAAGCCGCGGTGCGCGCCAAGGTGGTGGCGCTGACCAGCCGCTTCCCGATCTACGAAAGCTAGGCCAAACCCATGCGGTGCCCCTATTGCGGCGGCGAGGAAACCCAGGTCAAGGACTCGCGTCCGACCGAGGACAACACGGCGATCCGCCGTCGCCGCATCTGCTCGACCTGCGGCGGCCGCTTTACGACGTTCGAACGCGTGCAACTGCGCGAACTGACGGTCGTCAAGCGGACGGGGCGCCGGGTTCCCTTCGATCGTGACAAGCTGATGGAATCGGTCCAGATCGCGCTGCGCAAGCGGCCGGTCGAGCCCGAGCGCATCGATCGCATGGTCTCCGGCATCGTGCGTCAGCTCGAAAGCTCCGGCGAGAGCGATATCGCCTCGGAGTTCATCGGCACATTGGTGATGGACGGGCTCAAGACGCTTGACGACGTCGCCTATGTCCGCTTCGCCTCGGTCTACCGCAATTTCCGGGAGGCCAAGGATTTCGAGGCGCTGCTGGACGAGTTGAGCGGCGGCGAACTGGAGCCCGCGGCATCGGCCCCGGGAGACCCGCCGCCGGAGCGCGAGGACCTGTGATCCCGGCGGGCGCCTCAACCCTGATCGCGCCGCAGACGGCCAATCGCCCGGATGCCGGCGCCATTGCGCCTGAAGACGCGCGCTTCATGCGCGCGGCGCTCGCCATCGGCCGCCGCACTCGCGGTCTCACCTGGCCCAATCCCGCCGTCGGCGCCGTGATCGTGCGCGAGATCGATGGCCAGCCGGTCATCGTCGGCCGCGGCGCGACAGCCCCGAGCGGCCGCCCTCATGCCGAGATCCTCGCCCTGCGTCAGGCGGGCGATGCGGCGAAAGGGGCCACGGCCTATGTCACCCTCGAGCCCTGCGCCCACTGGGGCCGCAGCGGGCCTTGCGCGGTGGCGCTGGCCGAGCACGGCGTGCGCCGGGTGGTGGTGGGCGCCTCCGACATCAATCCCCGCGTCAAGGACAAGGGCGTCGAAATCCTGCGCGCCGCGGGCGTCGAGGTGGTGATGGGCGTGCTCGCGCGCGAATGCCATGACGCCCATATCGGCCACTTCCGCCGCTTCGCCGAACGCCGCCCGCAGGTCCAGCTCAAGCTGGCGATCTCGCGCGACGGCTTCATCGGCCGCCGGGAAGGCAGCCAGATCCACATCACGGGCCCGGAAATCCAGCGCTTCGTGCACGTCATGCGCGCCGAGGCCGACGGCATTCTGGTGGGCCTGGGCACCGTACTCAACGACGATCCGGATCTCACCTGCCGCCTGGAGGGCATGGAGGACCGCTCGCCGATCCGCTTCGTGCTCGACAGCACCGCGCGCCTGCCATTGGGCTCGAATCTGGTGCGCACGGCGCGCGAGGTGCCCGTCAAGCTGATCACAACGCCCGCGGCCCCCATCGAGCGCACATCGGCGCTGATGGCCGCCGGCGTCGAGATCATCACGGTCGCCGAGGACGAGCACGGCCGGGTGCAGGTGCCCGCCGCGCTCGGGGCGCTGGCGCATCGCGGCATCACCCGGCTGATGGTCGAGGGCGGGGGAGCGACTGCGGGCAGCTTCGTGGCCGCCGGTCTCGTCGACGAGGCCTATCTCTCCTTCGGACCGGTGGATATCGGCGAGGGCGGCGTGCCGCCGCTGGGACCCGTGCCGCTGGAAACCCTGACCAAGGATCCCCATTTCGAGCTGCGCGACCAATGCGTTCTCGGCCAGGACCGGCTGATCCATCTGTGGAGACCGTGATCTGATGTTTACCGGCATCGTCACCGACATCGGCCGCGTGCTATCGGCCATCGATATTCCCGCCGGCCGGCGCACCCGCATCGCCACCCGCTACGATGCCGACGGCATCGACATCGGCGCGTCGATCGCCTGCGGCGGCCCGTGCCACACGGTGACCGCCAAGGGCCGTGACGGGGAGCGGAACTGGTTCGAGGTTGAATCGGGCGCCGAGACGCTGGCCCTGACCACGGCGGGCGACTGGCGCGAGGGAACGCGGCTCAATCTCGAGCGCTCGCTGTGTATTGGCGATGAACTCGGCGGCCACATGGTCGCGGGGCACGTGGATGGTCTCGCGGAGATCGTCGAGCGCCGCGATCATCCCGACAGCGCCTATTTCCGCTTCCGCGCGCCGCATGCGCTCGCCCGTTTCATCGCAAAAAAGGGCTCGGTTGCCCTGGACGGCACCTCGCTGACCGTCAACGAGGTGGAGGGCGACGAATTCTCCGTTTTCCTCATCCCTCACACGCTGAGCGAGACCACGTGGAACGAACGCAAGGCCGGCGACCGGGTCAACCTGGAAGTCGACACCATGGCGCGCTATGCCGCGCGGCTGGCCGAGTTCGGCTGAATTCATTCCACGAAGACGGAACGCGGCAACCCGCTTGGCGCATGCGTAGACCTGCGATGGCTCGGGCCCGTCGCCGCTGCTATAACAGGGCATCGCCGCAAGGGTCGGATCGCGCAATTTGCCACTGGACAAAGCCGGCCCGGCATGGTTCCTGTCGCCTCCTCTTTTCACGCATTGAAAGCACCATTTCCCATGGCGGCACCGCACATCCTCATCATCGACGCCCGCTTCTATGGCGATCTGGCCGATGAACTCGTCAATGGCGCGACCGCATCGCTTGACGCCGCCGGCGCATCCTACGACCGTATCTCGGTGCCCGGCGTTCTCGAGATCCCGGCCGCCCTGTCGATGGCGCTGATCGCGGCGGAAGACGGCGGCGCGCAGTACGACGGGTTCGTGCTGCTCGGTTGCGTCATTCGCGGCGAGACCAGCCATTATGATATCGTGGCGGGCGAAAGCGCGCGCGCCGTCATGGAGATGACCATCGACGGCGCCCTGGCGGTCGGCAACGGCATCCTGACGGTCGAAAATTCCGACCAGGCTTGGGCCCGCGCCCGCGTCAGCGACAAGAACAAGGGCGGCGGCGCGGCCGATGCGGCGCTTGCCATGATCGCGGTCCGAGACCGCCTCGGAGCCTGACCATGCATCCGTCCGCCCCAGGCAAAGGCGGCAAGTCCGCCGATCCGTCCGGTGACAAGCCCGCCAGCGGCGCGCGCGAGGTCAAGCCCGCCAACAAGCGCGGTCTGGCCCGGCTCGCCGCGGTCCAGGCGCTGTATCAGATGGAACTCGGCGGCACCCAGCTTTCCGACATCGTTGCCGAGTACGAGACCTTCCGGCTCGGAAAGGAGCTCGACGGCGAGCAGTACCGCGACGCCGACGCCGGCTGGTTCCGCGACCTCATGCACGGCGTCGTCGCCGAGCAGCGCGAGATCGATCCGCGCGTGCACACCGCATTGGCGCAGGACTGGCCGCTCAAGCGCATCGATTCCATCCTGCGCGCCATCCTGCGCGCGGGCGTATTCGAGCTGATCCGCCGCAAGGACGTGCCGGCCCGCGTGGTCATCAGCGAGTACATCGAGGTCGCCAAGGCGTTCTTCAGCGAGGACGAGCCGCGCATGGTCAACGCCGTGCTGGACCGGATCGCCCGCGATCTGCGGCCCGAGGAATTCGAAACGAAGGCTCCGGGCGACGCGGAATAAGCGGACGGATTTCGGTGTGGCCCGAAGTCCGACACGTGCTCCTTCTCCTCCTCAAGGGGAGAGGGACGCAAGCGGCGGGCGCTGGAGCCATGAGCGTAGCGAACGGGCGTGAGATCAAACATGAGCCGAATAGGCGAATTCGAGCTGATCGAGCGCTATCTTGCGCCCCTGGCCACCGACCCCGGCAGTTTCGAGCTTGTCGATGATGCGGCCGTGCTCACGCCGCCGCCGGGGCATGACCTGGTTCTGACCAAGGACATGCTGGCCGCGGGGGTGCATTTTTTTCCCGATGACCCGCCCGCCGCCATCGCGCAAAAGGCCCTGCGCGTCAATCTTTCCGATCTCGCCGCCAAGGGCGCGCAGCCGCTGGGCTATCTGCTCGGCCTCGGCCTGCCGCAAGGCTGGGAGGAGGAGTGGATCGCCGGATTCAGCGCCGGGCTCAGGGCCGATCAGGCAGACTACGGCGTGGTGCTTTATGGCGGCGACACCATCAAGTCCGGCAACGGCATGGTGCTATCTGTGACAGCCATCGGCCACGTGCCCGCCGGCCGGGCGGTGCGCCGCCACGGCGCGCGCCCGGGGGATCATCTCTATGCGACGGGCACCATCGGCGATGCGGCGCTGGGGCTGAGGCTGCGGCTTGACCCGGCATCCTGCGGGGCCTGGGCTCTGAGCGAGGCGGAGCGGGGCCATCTGCTCGGCCGCTATCTGCTGCCTCGTCCGCGTGTGGCCGCCGCTCCCGCCGTCTTGCGCTACGCCCGCGCCTCGATGGACATATCCGACGGTCTTGCGGGCGATCTCGGCAAGCTCCTGAGCGCGTCCGGTGTCGGCGCGGATGTGGAGGTCGCCCGCGTTCCGCTGTCCGATGCCGCGCGCCGCGCCACGGCCTCCGACCCCACGGCTCTCGCCACGGCGCTGACCGGTGGCGATGACTACGAGCTCCTTGTCGCGGTGTCGCCGGACGACGCTCCGGCATTCGAACGCATGCTCGCGCAAGCGCGTGTCGAGTCCGTCCGGATCGGCGTGGTGACGCAAGGCGCGGCTCGCGCGCGCTTCATCAATGACGGTGGCGGGGAACTGACGCTGGGGCAGGCCAGCTACGCGCATTTCTGATGCCGGCGGGGGCTGCGGCCTGGCGCTGGAAAATATATTTACTTGGGCGAATTGAGCATTATTTTCAGCAACTTGAGCTAAACTACTGCAATTTGGCAGAGGGCTCTGGCATTTTCTCGCGGAATGACCTCATAATATCCGTCGTTGTTGTTGGATCTGTGGCGCCGCGCGAAACGGCGCCGGTTTTCAAGGCTGTTTGGATATTGATTCGTAACGCACTTAATACCAACGATCGTAACGTATGACCCCTTTGATGGAGCCAAACCGGTTCGTCCGGCAAGGCGCGTCGCGCGGCGCGACCTGCCCGGTCGGGCAAGCGGCGCAACGCTGTCCGGTGGACCGGTTTGGCCCACCGAAGGCCGGCTTTGCGCAACGACTGGACAGCGTCGCGTTTCTTGAACGATGCCCCGCATCGCCCGCGAACCGCTCCTTGCCAGACGTCGCGCAAAACCGGTCAAATGGGTCATTCGTTGCGACCGTTGGTATTCCTCGCTTGTTCTGGAGCTTCAATGATCCCTTCTTCCGTTGGCGCGGTTCCGCCCGCCGGTGACCGGCTGGCCCGGCGCAACGCCCTGGTTTTGGCTGCGGCGCAGTCGCTCGGCGGGGCCACGGCGGCCATCGTCGTGGCCCTTGGCGGGCTCGTCGGCCACGCGCTGCTGGGCGCGGACAAGGAATTCGCCACCCTGCCGGTCACCGCAATGGTCTTGGGCACCGCCTGCGGCACGCTGCCCGCGGGTATCTGTCGCGCCGCTTCGGCCGTCGCACCGCCTTCATGGGTGGCGCGCTGGTTGGCGTGGCCGCCGGACTTCTCGCCGCCTGGGCGATCTTCGAGCAGGCCTTTGTCATGTTCTGCCTGGCCAGCGCGCTCAGCGGCTTTGTCGGGGCCTTGGTGCAGCAGTACCGATTCGCCGCGGCCGACACGGCCAGCGAGATGTTCAAGCCCAAGGCAATCTCCTGGGTCAT
The DNA here is from genome assembly GCF_003432385.1 of Breoghania sp. L-A4. NCBI lineage: Bacteria > Pseudomonadati > Pseudomonadota > Alphaproteobacteria > Hyphomicrobiales > Stappiaceae > Breoghania > Breoghania sp. L-A4. The sequence goes on from NZ_CP031841.1 coordinate 2,066,966, forward strand.
GGCCGGCGGGGTGCTGGCCGGGATCATCGGGCCCCAGACGGTCATCTTCACGGTCGATCTGTTCGAGCCGGTGCTGTTCGCCGGCACATTCGTCGCGCTCGCCGGGCTCAATGTCCTGAGCTTCGTGATTCTCTCGCTGATCCGGATTCCGCCGCCGGAGACGGGCGTCGTCACCGCGCGCGGGCGTCCGATACTGGAAATCATCTCCCAGCGCCGGTTTATCGTCGCCGCGGCCTGCGGCATCGCCACCTACGCGCTGATGAGCTTCGTGATGACCGCCACGCCGCTGGCGATGGTTGCCTGCGGGCTCACCCAGACCGATGCGACCCTGGCCATCCAGTGGCACGTGCTGGCGATGTTCGGACCGAGCTTCTTCACCGGCCATCTGATCGCCAAATTCGGCAAGGAGCGGGTGGTGGCCACCGGTCTGGCGCTTCTGGCCGGTTGCGGCATGGTCGCGCTGGCCGGGGTCGCGGTCGAGAATTTCTGGATTGCCCTTGTTTTACTTGGCCTTGGCTGGAATCTCGGGTTCATCGGCGCGACCGCCATGGTGACCGACACCTACCGCCCCGAGGAGCGCAACAAGGTGCAGGCGACCAATGATTTTCTGGTCTTCGGCTTCGTCGCCGCGGCGTCGTTTTCGTCCGGAACCGTGCTGCACATATCCGGCTGGGCCACAATAAACTGGATGTTGTTTCCCGCCGTCGCCTTGTGCCTCACGCTGCTGGCGTGGCTGGTCTGGAGCGAAAGGCGCGCGACGGTGCTCTGATTTCGGGCCGTATCGCAACGTAAGTCTAAAGCTTTGTCAGCGGTTTAATGGCTGCGGCATCTTGACCTTGGCCAGACTCTCGATACCGTCAGCGTGACGCTGCGGGTCCGCCGCCGGTTCCCCGCAAGGGGCGGCGGCAGACCCGTGGTGGCGGGTTGGTGTGGCTTGCGTCCCGCTGAAGGCGGACAGGCTGTTCCGGCATTCCAGTATCGATCGGCCGCATCGAGGTTCAGGCGACATCGCCGGACCGGGCCGATCCAGCCGCCCACACAGGACCGCAAGAGTCCCGGGCGTATCTTGAAGGGGAGGAGCCATGAACGTGCTCTATTTGGTAATTCTTTGCGGACTTTTGTCTCTGGCTTACGGGGCATGGGCGACCCGTTCCGTCATGGCGGCGGATGCCGGCAACGCGCGCATGCAGGAAATTGCGGCCGCCATCCAGGAAGGCGCGCAAGCCTATCTGTCGCGGCAATACACCACCATCGCTCTCGTCGGCGCCGTTGTCTTCGTCATTGGCTGGTGGCTGCTGTCGGCCACGGCGGCGATCGGCTTCCTGATCGGCGCGGTGCTGTCGGGCCTGGCCGGTTTCATCGGCATGCACGTTTCGGTGCGCGCCAACGTGCGGACCGCGCAGGCGGCCTCGAAATCACTCGGCGCCGGGCTGGAGATCGCCTTCAAATCGGGCGCGATCACCGGCTTGCTAGTTGCCGGTCTGGCGCTGCTTGGCGTCACTGTCTACTACTGGGTTCTGACGGGTCCCATGGGCATGGAGACCGCGTCGCGGCCGGTCATCGACGCGCTGGTGTCGCTCGGCTTCGGCGCCTCCCTGATCTCGATCTTCGCGCGTCTGGGCGGCGGCATCTTCACCAAGGGCGCGGACGTCGGCGGCGATCTGGTCGGCAAGGTTGAGGCGGGGATCCCGGAAGACGATCCGCGCAACCCGGCCACCATCGCCGACAACGTGGGCGACAACGTCGGCGATTGCGCCGGCATGGCGGCGGACCTGTTCGAGACCTACGTGGTGACCGTCGTCGCCACCATGGTTCTGGCGTCGATCTTCTTCGTCGGCGCGACCGCGGAGCAGTTCATGCTGTTCCCGCTCGTGATCGGCGGCGTCTGCGTCCTCACCTCGATTGCCGGCACGTTCTTCGTCAAGCTCGGCGCCAACAACTCGATCATGGGGGCCTTGTACAAGGGCTTCATCGCCACGGCGGTCCTCTCCGCCGTCGCCTTGTTCCTGATCGTCTGGTTCTGGCTCGGCTTCGACACCCGGTACACCACGTCGACGGGGACCAGCTTCACCGGTCAGGACCTGTTCCTGTGCGGCCTGAGCGGTCTGATCATCACCGGCCTCATCATCTGGGTGACCGAGTATTACACCGGGACCGAATACCGTCCGGTGCGCTCGATCGCCCAGGCGTCGGTCACCGGACACGGCACCAACGTCATCCAGGGTCTGGCGATTTCCCTCGAGGCGACGGCGCTGCCGGCGATCATCATCATCGCGGGCATCATCGTCACGCATACGCTGGCGGGCCTGTTCGGCATTGCCATCGCGGTGACCACGATGCTGGCGCTCGCCGGCATGGTCGTGGCGCTCGATGCCTTCGGTCCGGTCACCGACAATGCCGGCGGCATCGCGGAGATGGCCGATCTTCCGGCGGAAGTCCGCGCCACGACGGACGCGCTCGACGCCGTGGGCAACACCACCAAGGCGGTCACCAAGGGCTATGCTATCGGCTCGGCCGGTCTCGGCGCGCTGGTGCTGTTCGCGGCCTATACCGAGGACCTGCGGTTCTTCGCGGCGAATGCCACGCCGGGCTCGATCTTCGAGGGCATCAACGTCGACGCACTGTTCAACCTCTCCAACCCCTACGTCGTGGCCGGACTGCTGTTCGGCGGGCTGCTGCCGTACCTGTTCGGCGGCATCTCGATGACAGCCGTCGGCCGCGCTGCGGGTGCTGTCGTGGAGGAGGTCCGCCGGCAGTTCAAGGAAAAGCCGGGCATCATGCTGGGCACCGAGAAGCCGGACTACGGCCGCGCGGTGGACATGCTGACCAAGGCGGCGATCAAGGAAATGATCGTTCCCTCGCTGCTGCCGGTTCTCTCGCCCATCTTCGTCTTCCTTGTCGTCAGGCTGGTCGCGACCCCCGCGGATGCCTTCGCCGCGGTCGGCGCGATGCTGCTCGGCGTGATCGTGACGGGTCTCTTCGTCGCCATCTCGATGACGGCGGGCGGCGGTGCCTGGGACAACGCCAAGAAGTCGTTCGAGGACGGCTTCATCGACAAGGATGGCGTCAAGCACGAAAAGGGCTCCGAGGCGCACAAGGCGTCGGTGACCGGCGACACCGTCGGCGATCCCTACAAGGATACGGCGGGCCCCGCGGTCAATCCGATGATCAAGATCACCAACATCGTGGCGCTTCTGCTGCTCGCGGTGCTGGCGCACTGATCACGCGTTGGCGGACATGAAAAAGCCCCGCGCGGATCGCACCGCGCGGGGCCTTTGTGTTGTGTGACAGCGTGTGCCGCTACAGTCCCAGGGACGGGTTGGCCGCGCCCTTCAGGATCTGGCTCAGGAAGCCGTAATCCGAACCGCCGGTGCGGGTCTTGCGCGAGATGAAGTCGAACACCTTGCCGTCCTTCAGGCCGTAATCGCCCAGATTGGCGACGCGGCCCTCGTCATCGAAATAGATCGCCACCACGCGCTGCTCGACGATGTCGGGCGCGAGAAACGCGGTCTGCTCTTCGCGCTGGGAGATGTAGTAATAGGCCTCGCCGCCGATCGTCGATGTGGTCGAGGGCGTGCCCAGCACCAGTTGCACCTGCTCGCGCGACGAGCCGACCTGAATCTGGGTCAGCGTGTCCGGCGGGATGACGTGGCCGCGGTTCATCGTCTTCGTCAGGCAGCCGCCGAGAGCGACACCAAGCACCAGACTGAGCGCGACGATGCGCGCGGCCCGTCTCGTCCGGCTGCGCGGAGCCTTGCTCTGGCCGTCGATGCCATGGTCGGTGTTGATTGTCGTCACCCGCATAGTGGCCCTGTCCCTCTGTTCGATCTTGGCAAAGTCCGTATCCTGCGTTAGGCCACTTGGCAAGTATGGTTCGCGTATCAGGTTCAGCCGCATGATCTTCAATTTTTTTCGTCGCGGCCGCAATGACCCGGCTGTAACGGCGGTTTACGTCGCGATCGTGGCACAGGCGCGGCAGCCGCATTTCTATGCGCGCCTGGGCGTGCCCGACACGCTGGAGGGCCGCTTCGACATGATGGTGCTGCACGCGGTCTTGCTGTTTCACCGGTTCTCGGGCGAGGGCGCGGCCGCGCGCGATTTCGGCCAGAAGGTCTTCGACACGTTCTTTCTCGACATGGACCGGAGCCTGCGCGAGCTCGGCGCATCGGACGAGGGCATGAAGAAGAAGATCACCCGCATGGCGGAGGTCTTCTACGGCTGCGCCGACGCCTACGCGAGCGCGCTTGACGCCGGAGACGATGCCGCGCTGGCGCTGGCGCTGGACCGCAACGTCTTCATGAACGCCCCGGATGGGGCGCAAACCGAAAGCCGGAGCCTGGCCGACTACACGCGGGCGGCCTCCGGCGCGCTGGCGGCCCAGGACCCGGCCGCGATCGTCGCCGGAACGCTGACGTGGATCGACCCGGCGCCGTTTGGCCCGCGATCCGGCGGCACAACCGGCGCCAACGCGTCTCCGGAGCGAGTGGAGTAGCCCATGACCCTGATTTCGCCCCCCTTGCGCTGGCGGCAGATGCTCGATGCGATCCCGCCTGGCGGCACCCGTTTCGAGCGCGCCGCGAGCGAGGAAGAACGCGCGGCGCTGCGTGACGCCTACGGCCTCGTCGACGTGCTCTCCTTCAAGGTCGCCTATGAAATCCGTCCGTGGCGCAAGAACGGCTACCGCGTTCTGGGCCCCATCGACGCCGAGGTCGTGCAGACCTGCGTGGTCACGTTGGAGCCGGTCGTCCAGGCCATTCACGAGACCGTCGACATGACCTTCCTGCCGCAGGCGGAGGCCGAGCGGCTGGCCGCGCGCCAGGAGGAGGAGGGCGAGATCATCGTCGACATGGAAAGCCGCGATCCTCCCGAAGGCTTCACGGGCACCTCGCTGGATATCGGCGGGCTGAGCGCCGAACAGCTGGCGCTGGCCATCGACGACTATCCGCGCAAGCCCGGCGTCGATTTCGAAACGGCGGTCGCGGCCCGCGAGGGCGGCGCGGCGGTGGGTGACGCCGCTGAGGACGCCTCCGATGCGCCGCCGGCAAAGCGCTCTCCCTTCGCGGCCCTGGCGGCGCATGCGCTTGCCAAAAAGAACGCGGATGATGACGGTTGACACCATGTCATCTGTCACACGCGCGACAAACTAGGTTGTCAGTCGGGGGGAATTGAGTATGGTCCGACGGCCTTCGAATTGCTGCGCGGCGCCCGCTTGCGTGGCCGATCCGAGACAAATGGAGCCCGGCGAAACGCCCTATGGCAAAACCGATTAGAATTTCGATTGATGCGATGGGCGGCGACGATGGGCCGGAAGTCGTGATTCCGGGCGCGGCCATCGCGCTGGAGCGCCGGCCGGACATCCGCTTTGAAATTTACGGCAAGCAGGAGATTGTCGCGCCGATCCTGGCGCAGCATCCCAGGCTTGCCGAGGCCTCGACGCTGCATCACTGCGACATCGCCGTGCGCATGGACGACAAGCCGAGCCAGGCGCTCAAGCAGGGCCGCCGCAACTCCAGCATGTGGCGCTGCATCGAGGCCGTGAAGATCGGTGAGGCTGATGTCGCCGTTTCCGCCGGCAACACCGGCGCGCTGATGGCGATGGCGCGATTCTGCCTGCGCACCATGGCGGGCATTGAACGCCCGGCGATCGCGGCGATCTGGCCCACCTTGCGCGGTGAATCGATCGTCCTCGACGTGGGCGCGACGATCGGCGCGGACGCGCAGCAGCTTATCGACTTCTCGATTCTCGGTGGCGCCATGGCGCGCGCGCTGTTCGGCATCGCAAAGCCGACGGTCGGGCTGCTCAACATCGGTGTTGAGGAGGTCAAGGGCTGGAAGAGGTGCGCACCGCTGGGCGGCTGTTGCGCGAGGCGGATCTTCCCTCGCTGTCCTACGCGGGCTTTGTCGAGGGCAACGATCTGGGCAAGGGCACCGTCGACGTGGTGGTCACGGAAGGGTTTTCGGGCAACATCGCGCTGAAGACCGCCGAGGGCACGGCCAAGCAGATCGGCGCCTATTTGCGCTCGGCCATGAGCCGCACCTTGATGGCGCGCATCGGCTATCTCTTCGCCAAGAGCGCATTTGACCGCCTGCGCGAGAAGATGGACCCCAGCAAGGCCAACGGCGGCGTCTTCCTCGGTCTCAACGGCATTGTCATCAAGAGCCATGGCGGCACAGACGCGGAAGGCTTCGCCAATGCGGTGGAGCTGGCCTACGACATGGCGCGCAGTGAACTCATACACAAGATCGCGGATGACCTGGTGCATTACCAAAGCGGCGGGTTTCAGGAACGGATCGATCAACAGGCAGGTGAGAAGTGAGTGTACGTCGATCCGTTGTACTGGGCTGCGGCAGCTATCTTCCGGAAAATACCGTTACCAACGATGACCTGGCGACCCGGGTCGACACGTCGGACGAATGGATCGTCCAGCGTACCGGCATTCGCGAGCGCCATATCGCGGCCGAGGGAGAGTTCACCTCCCATCTCGGCCTGAAGGCGGCGCGCGCCGCGCTCGACCATGCGGGCGTCGACGCCCAGTCGATCGATCTCATCGTGCTGGCGACCTCGACCCCGGACAACACGTTTCCCGCGACCGCGGTCACCATCCAGGCCGCGCTTGGCATCACCCACGGCGCGGCCTTCGACGTGCAAGCGGTCTGCTCGGGCTTCGTCTTCGCGCTGACCACGGCCGACGCCTTGCTGAAGGCCGGACAGGGCACCCGCGCGCTGGTCATCGGCGCGGAGACCTTTTCGCGCATTCTCGACTGGGAAGACCGCACCACCTGCGTGCTGTTCGGCGACGGCGCCGGCGCCGTGGTGCTGGAGCTTCAGGACGTGCCGGGCGACATGTCGACCGACCATGGCATCCTCACGTGCCACCTGCGCTCGGACGGCAACCACAAGGACAAGCTCTACGTTGATGGCGGGCCGTCCTCGACCCAGACGACCGGCCATCTGCGCATGAAGGGCAAGGAAGTCTTCAAGCATGCGGTCGGCATGGTCACCGACGTGATCATGGACGCGTTCGAGGCCAGCGATACCTGCGCGGAGGATCTCGACTGGTTCGTGCCGCATCAGGCCAACCGCCGGATCATCGATGCCTCGGCCCGCAAGCTCGGCATCGCGCCCGAAAAGGTCGTGATCACGGTGGACCTGCATGGCAACACCTCGGCCGCCTCGATCCCGCTGGCGCTCGACACCGCGGTGCGCGACGGCCGCGTCAAGCGCGGCGACCTGCTGATGCTCGAGGCGATGGGCGGCGGCTTTACCTGGGGTTCGGTGCTGCTGCGCTGGTAGCGCGCGGCCACGTTCAGCCGGGGCGGCGCCAGTCCCCGTGCGATCGTGCGCGGGCGCGCGGCGGCCAATATCGGCCATGCTTGCGCCCCAGCGGCATTATTGCGTATGGCGGTGGTTGACCCAATGCGGCGGAGCGCATACCGTAGAGCGTTGGCGTTCGAAGTTCGTCTTTAAATTCAGCACTGTCGACGATTTCGCCCAAGGAGGGGCCATGAGCGGCAAAACCGTTACACGAGCCGACCTTTGCGAAGCGGTCTACCAGAAGGTCGGCCTCTCGCGCACGGAATCGGCGGATCTGGTCGAACAGGTCCTGTCGGAGATTTCCGATTGTCTGGTGGCCGGCGAGGCGGTGAAGCTGTCGTCGTTCGGTTCATTCGTCGTCCGCTCCAAGGGTGAGCGGATCGGCCGCAATCCGAAGACCGGCGAGGAGGTTCCGATTTCGCCCCGCCGCGTCATGGTATTCAAGCCAAGCAATGTCCTGAAGCAGAAGATCAATCAGGAACTGCTTGCGAACGGTTCCGGCGCCGAGTGAGCCGGACACTCCGATTTCTGAGCGTGAAGAAGCCCAGTGGATAAGAGTCCCGACGCTTTTCGGACGATCAGTGAGGTCGCGACGGAACTTGATCTGCCGCAGCACGTGTTGCGCTTTTGGGAAACACGGTTTTCCCAGATCAAGCCGATGAAACGCGGCGGCGGGCGGCGGTATTACCGCCCGGAAGACGTTGAGCTGCTGTGCGGCATCCGTCATCTCCTCTACGGCGAAGGCTATACCATCAAGGGCGTGCAGCGCATCCTGAAGGAACAGGGCGTGCGCTACGTCATGGACATCTGGCGCGAAGGCGACGAGGGGGAGGCTGACGACGCTGCCGCACCCAGCGGCGCGAAGACCGCGCGCGTCGAGCCGTCGCTGGCGTCCAAACCATCCCGCGCACCCTCAGGATCGTCCGATGAAGCGGATGACGAGGGTTACGGCGAGCCGTCCGGCGGGGACGAGGAAGAGGCGTATGACGAGGCCGCGGCGCCTGAAACGGCTCCCGCCGCGGATCAGGTGCCCGAAATCCCGGCGATGCTCAGCCGGCGGCAGGATACAGGGACCCGGGACGCCGCGCCGCGGGCGCGTCGCCCGGAGCCGGCGGACGCAGAGGGCCCGCCGGCGCGCGGGGTGCGCGGCATTGTCCAGGAGCGCGCGTCGGGCCCGCCGGTCAACGGCGACGAGGCCGAGCGGATGCCGCGCGACGTGCTTGCCGACGATGAGGTTGGCGAGCCGGCGGCGGCGCGGTCCTCGTTCCGTTTCATGGAGCGGTTGCGTGGCGGCGAGGGCCGGCGCGACAGCGAGCAGCATGAGCCCGGCCAGCAGCTTGCCAAGGACGATATCCGCCGGCTGCAGGCGACGCTGTTTGAACTGCTCGAATGCAAGCGGCTTCTCGACCAGGCCCGCTGAACTGACCCCGTCCTTCCCGAAGATGCCCGGAACTGAAAGCGCGCGCGTGCGACTCCGCGCGTGAACCGGTCCGAACAAACAAAAAAGGCGGATGATCGTCGTTGCGATCATCCGCCTTCAGTTTTTGGGAGGTACAAGACCCGGCTGTCGGAGGGAGAAGACCCGGTCTTGGAAGAAACCCGAACATGCTTGGAGATCATGCTCGGGCAGAGAGAAAGACTGGAGCGCTTTTCCTTCAATGGGAGGATTTGAAGTCTTGAAAAGCGCTCCAGCGAAGGTGCGGAGTATCCGTGATAGCGGTCGCAGTCTGGAGGGAAGCTGCGGGTGCGCCCCGGGAGGAGGGGGCGCGGTCGCTATCAGGCGGAGACGCCGCGAATGTTGTCCGCGCTGTTGCCGTTCGTCTCGGTCAGGGCGCTCTTGACGAAGCGGCCGAGAACCAGGGCGAGCGCAACGAGCGGCGCGAAGGAGTATTTCGTGTAGGTGTTCTCAAAGGTCATGCTGGTCATTGGCTTGTCCTTCCTGTTTGCAGTCCGCGGGCCGTCTCGGCGCCGTGGCTGGCTGAATTTCGTGAGTGCCAGAGCGCCACCACTCGGTGGCAATCGGTGTCTGGCATCTGGTATACCAGAGATATAACGCAATTCTCGAGCAGCGCAATATCCCGGTCCCTGAAAATGTTGCAACGCAGATATGCATGAAACGCAGGGCTCCGGCATCCCGCGGCACCCGCAGGCGCCACACCTCACCATGTAAGAAGAAATTGTTTTATATCAAGGGTTTGATAGGTATCTCAAATCGCTCGATAGGCATTCTCTATCATCGGGAAGGCAGCGCTCCTCCGCCGTGACGCTATGTTGCAACGCACAATATGGCGGCGCGCTCGTGCTCTTCCGGCGGCGCGTCCCCAAGCAGGCGGGGCGCGCGTGGAGGCGGCGCCTGGCGCGGCCGGCTGTGGTCGCGGACAGGCGCGGCGCATGAAGCCGCCCGCCGCCGGCGCGGCGTCGGATCGCATCTATTACGGAAGGGGAAATTTGGAGGCCTCGCCCGGAATCGAACCGGGGTACACGGATTTGCAATCCGTTGCGTCACCACTCCGCCACGAGGCCTCAAGCACCTGATTCCGTTCACGGAGCCGTGAACATGATTGGCGAGAGGGTTGATTAGCAGAGGTCCGGCGGCATCACAATGGGGAGGCGCCACAATTTGCACAGCTTTGATCCGCGTCGCGAAAAATGTCGTTTCCGCGCGTGGCTATGACGCGTCGGCGGCCAAATGCGCGGGCCTGTCCGGCGGTGGCCCTTGTCAGGGGGTGTTGGGGGGCTAATGAACCGTGAGCCAAGGCAATCGGACAGGACGAGGGTGTGATGGGCGATTTCGCGGTAGCCCGCCAGCGGATGGTGGATAACCAGTTGCGCACGAACGATGTGACGGATCTGCGGATCCTCGACGCGATGGGCGCCGTGCCGCGCGAGTTGTTCCTCCCCAAGACGCGCCGTCCGGTCGCCTATATCGACGACGACGTCGCGATCCGCGATGCCGGCGACGGCAGCCCCGCCCGCTATCTCATGAAGCCGCATGTCTTCGCCCGGCTGGTCCAGCTTGCCGAGATCGAGCCTGACGATCTGGTGCTGGTGGTCGGGTGCGCCACGGGGTATTCGGTCGCCGTTCTGGCGCGAATCGCCGGCTCCGTCGTGGGGCTTGAGGCGGACGCGGAACTCGCGGCCGCGGCCGGCGAGATTCTGGTCGACGAGGGCATCGACAACGCCGCGGTGGTGACCGGTGACCCCGGCGCCGGTCTGCCCGACGAGGGCCCCTATGATGTGATCGTTGTTGACGGCGCCATCGAGGAGCTTCCCGACGCGCTCACCGCCCAGCTCAAGGAGGGCGGACGCCTGGTGTGCGTGCGGGTCAGGGCAACGCCGCGGAAGCCTTGCTGATGACCCGCAGCGGCGATGCCGTGGGTGCCCGCGCCGCCTTCAACGCGGCGGTGCATCCGTTGCCCGGATTTGAGCGTCCCCGCGCCTTCGTGTTCTAGAGTCCTGAAGCAACTTCAATCACTTGAATGCGCCCGGCGAAGCCCTTTCGCCGGATTGACCCTGCGTGAATCCGCCGCGCCAGCCTGTTGCCCTGAAGCCTCAATTAGGGTTTTTTTAACACTTGCTCCCTCGGGCGGTTAAAAAGCGGCGCCATCGGTCCTACTATCAATGGCAAGCGGGTCAGGCATGGGCGGCTGCTGGCGTGAGCTGGTTTAAGTCGTTCTGTCGGCTGCGTTTATGGCGGTTTCGTTTTTGGCGGCGATGCGCGACGGTTGGCCTTGTTCCCCATGGGGGCGGCGCCAGCCGCGTTGCATTGTGTGACAGTCTCGATCTTTCCACAGCCCCCTGTGTGAAACCTGGATCGATCGGCGGGGTGTCCGGGCTGGGTGGGTCCAGCCGGAGGCGGTCTGTTCGCCTTTGAATGGAATGAAGTGCCGTGTGGCGGGCCGGGCTGTCGTGGACGGGCGGTTTTGTCGCGAACACGCCGGTTCTCCGGCGATAAGGATGCTCTCCGGTGCGCGTGGCGGCGCAGAATGCGGGAGTCGGGGCTGTTGGCGATCGGACGGTGGCGCGTTGCCGCCGAACCAGCGCCCCGGATGCAGGAGCGGCGGCCGCAACGGCTGTCGCGAGAGGCGCTTAGTATGAGGCATCGCGCAGTGAGTATTCGTAAATCGGCCGCAAGTGCGGCGGCGTTGTTGGGGCTTGTGTGCTCGGTTGCCGGCGCGGATGCGCAGACGCTGAACAATGCGTTGGCGGCGGCCTATTCCAACAATCCGACCCTGAACGCGGCGCGTGCCGAGTTGCGCGGCGTGGACGAAGGCGTCGCGCAGGCCCTGTCCGGCTGGCGCCCGCAGGTCTTCGGCAGTCTCAGCGCGGGGCATACGTCCACCTATCCCCGGCCGGGGTCGAGCACCCACCAGAACACCGCCACCGTCGGCGTGCAGATCGACCAGCCGCTGTTCCGCGGCTTTCGCACGGTCAACGGCACCCGTCAGGCGGAGGCCGCGGTCAGCGCGCAGCGCGAGAGCCTGCGCTCGACCGAGCAGACGGTCATGTTCGACGCGGCTCAGGCCTACATGGACGTGATCCGCGACACCGCGATCGTCTCGCTGCGCCGCTCCGACATCAAGTTCCTCGATGAGCAGGTGCGCGCGGCGCGCGACCGTTTCCAGGTTGGCGAGGGGACCCGAACCGACACCGCGCAGGCCGACGCCCGGCTCGCGGCCGCCCAATCGTCGCTCAACCTGGCGCTCGCCAACCTCAACGCCAGCCGCGCGGTGTTCCGCCAGGTGATCGGCGTTGACGCCAACTCGCTGGTGCCCAATACCGACATCCGCCGCCTGGTGCCCAGGTCGATGGAAAGCGCCATCGCCAGCGGCACTGCCAACCATCCGGCCATTCTCGCCGCGCAGTTCAACACCGACGCCGCGGCCTTCAACGTGAAGTCGATCGAAGGCGAGCTGCTTCCGACCGTCTCGCTGGAAGGCAACCTGGCGCACCAGTGGAACCCGTCCAGCACCGGCGCGATCAACGACGCCAGCAGCGCTTCGGTCTTCGGCCGGGTGTCCGTGCCCATCTACCAGGGCGGCGCCGTGTCCTCGCGGGTACGCCAGGCCAAGGAGCAACTGGGCAATGCGCGCATTCTCGTGGACGTCGCCCGCGACCAGGTGCGGGCCGCCGTCGTGGCCACCTGGGGGCAGTTCCAGGCGGCCGAGGCGTCCATTGTCGCCGCGCGGTCGCAGGTCGAGGCCTCGCAATTGGCCCTCAGCGGCGTTGTCGAGGAGCAGCGTGTCGGTCAGCGCACGACGCTCGACGTGCTCGATTCCCAGCGTGAATTGATCACCGCCCAGGTCACCCTCGTCACCGCCCAGCGCGACAGCCTCGTGGCGGCGTTTGCGCTGGTTTCCGCCATCGGGCGCCTCACGTCCGAGCATTTGCAGCTTCACGTTGCCCGCTACGACCCGGTCGAGCACGCCGGCAAGGTGCGCGACAAGTGGTTCGGCCTGCGCACCCCCGATGGTCGTTGAACGGGGATAACCCCCATTGGGAAAAGCCGGAATTTCCGAACAGGTTAAGGAAGGGTTATAGTTACCAGGATGCGAATCGCTGCAAGAGCCATTGCGGCGGTTCGGGTATGCGGTGGTAGTTACTTGTTTTGGGGGATGTCATGGCGAAGGCTGGACAGGCCCAGGAACCTTCCATGGAGGAGATCCTGGCATCTATTCGCCGAATAATCTCCGACGAAGATGCGCCAGAGGCGGCGGAAGCCGCCGGCCCAACGTCTGATGCGGATGCGACCCCGGAACCGGAAGCAGTGGAAATGGCAGCTGAACTCGATCCGGAAGCCGGGATGTCTCAGGACGACCTGGACAAGCTGTTCGATGAAGATGGTGGCGGCTTTGATGTCGCTGAAGCTGAGCCGGATCCGGAACCTGTCGAGGAAGATCCCTTCGAGGCGGCCGAGGAAGCCGCCGGGGACGATGACTCCATTCTTGAGCTGACGGAGGACTTCGCGGTCGATCCGGATGACGTCGACATGGTCGACATGGAAGCCGCGATGGCGTCGGGCGATGGCGACATCGCCTTCGAGGGCGCATCCGAGGACGAAAGCGAGGCGGATGCCGCCTTCGCCAAGGCCGCGGCCGAAGCGGAAGCCGCCGAGGCCGCGAAGGCGGCAGCGCGCAAGGCCGCACCGCGGCACGAGCCGGTGATGGACGCGTCGGAATACAAGCCGATCCCCGACCACATCGAGCCCATCGCGGACCAGGAAGCTTTGCTCTCGGCCCTGACGGGCGGCGCCGTTTCGTCGGCTTTCAGCAGCCTGAACCACACGGTTCTGTCCAACAACGGCAAGACGCTGGACGACCTGGTGCGTGAGATGCTGCGGCCGATGCTCAAGGCCTGGCTGGAGGCCAACCTGCCGACGGTGGTCGAGCGCATGGTGCGGCAGGAAATCGAACGCGTCTCGCGCGGCCGCTGACCGCGTCATCTCCTCAGACGGCACAAATTCGCGAACGCCGCCCCTTTGGGCGGCGTTTTCGTTTGTGTCCGGTTGATTGATGCCCCCATTTGGCATTACACGCAGACACCACGAAATTTCGAGACGGGTTCCATGCTGGACAAGACCTATGACGCGGCGGCGATCGAGCCGAGGATTTACCAGGCTTGGGAAGAGGCGGGCGCATTTGCCGCCGGCGCCGGCGCCAAGCCGGGCGCGGACGCCTATTCCATCGTCATTCCGCCGCCCAACGTCACGGGCTCCCTGCACATGGGCCACGCGCTCAACAACACGCTGCAGGACATCCTGATCCGCCGCGCCCGCATGCTGGGCAAGGACGTCCTGTGGCAGCCGGGCATGGATCACGCCGGCATCGCCACCCAGATGGTCGTCGAGCGCCAGATGGCCGATCGCGGCGAGCCCGGGCGCCGCGACATCGGCCGCGAGGCCTTCGTGGAGAAGGTCTGGGCGTGGAAAGAGGAATCCGGCGGCACGATCATCAACCAGCTCAAGCGGCTTGGTGCGTCCTGCGACTGGTCGCGCGAGCGCTTCACCATGGACGAGGGCCTGTCGAAGGCCGTGCTCAAGGTGTTTGTCGAGCTGTATCGCGAAGGCCTGATCTATCGCGGCAAGCGGCTGGTCAACTGGGATCCGAAGTTCGAGACCGCTATTTCCGACCTCGAGGTGGAGAACACCGAGGTCGACGGCCACATGTGGCACTTCAAGTACCCGCTGGCCGGCGGCGAGACCTACGAATACGTCGAGAAGGACGAGGACGGCGCCGTCATCCTCCGCGAGACGCGCGACTATATCTCGATCGCCACCACCCGGCCCGAGACGATGCTGGGCGACGGCGCGGTCGCCGTGCACCCGTCGGACGAGCGCTACGCGCCGATCGTCGGCAAGCTGTGCGAGATCCCGGTGGGGCCGAAGGAACACCGCCGCCGCATTCCGATCATCACCGACGAGTATCCTGACCCCACGTTCGGCTCGGGCGCGGTGAAGATCACCGGCGCGCACGACTTCAACGATTACCAGGTCGCCAGGCGCAACGGCATCCCGCTCTACCGGCTGATGAACGAGCAAGCCGCCATGCGGTCCGACGGACCGGCCTATGCCGACTGCGCGGCCATGGCGCGCGTCATCGTCGAAAGCGGCGCGCTGCCCGGCGAGGCCGAGGTCGACGCCATCAACCTGGTGCCCGATGAGTACCGGGGCTGGACCGCTTCGACGCGCGCGAAAAGATCATTGCCGCGATCACCGCCGAGGGCCTGGCCGTCACCACGACGGACGAGGAGGGCGCCACGGTTCCCTTCGTCGAGAACAAGAAGATCATGCAGCCCTTCGGCGACCGCTCCCATGTGGTCATCGAGCCGATGCTGACCGACCAGTGGTTCGCCGACGCCAAGACGCTGGCCCAGCCGGCCATCGCGTCGGTGCGCGAGGGCCGCACCAACTTCGTGCCCAAGAACTGGGAGAAGACCTACTTCGAGTGGATGGAGAACATCGAGCCCTGGTGCATCTCGCGCCAGCTCTGGTGGGGCCATCAGATCCCGGCGTGGTTCGGTCCCGACGGCAAGCATTTCGTCGGCTACACCGAGGAAGAGGCGGCAGCCGAGGCCGCCGCCCACTATGGCGAGGCCGTGACGCTCACGCGCGATCCCGACGTGCTCGACACCTGGTTCTCCTCCGCCCTGTGGCCGTTCTCGACCATGGGCTGGCCGGACGAGACGGCGGAGCTCGAGCGCTATTATCCCACCTCGGTGCTAATCACCGGCTTCGACATCATCTTCTTCTGGGTCGCCCGGATGATGATGTTCGGCAACAAGTTCATGGGCACCGAGCCTTTCGCCGACATCTATATCCATGCGCTGGTCCGTGACGAGAACGGCGCCAAGATGTCGAAGTCCAAGGGCAACGTCATCGATCCGCTGTCGCTGATCGACGAATACGGCGCCGACGCGCTGCGCTTCACGCTGGCCGCCATGGCGGCGCAGGGCCGCGACATCCGCCTTGCCACCTCCCGCGTCGAGGGCTACCGCAACTTCGCCACCAAGCTGTGGAACGCCACGCGCTTTCTGGAGATGAACGAATGCGCGCGGATTGAGGGTTTCGATCCCGCCTCCGTCACCCAGACGCTCAACCGCTGGATCGTCACCGAGACCGCGCGCTGCGTCTCCGATGTGGGCGCGGCACTCGACGGCTACCGCTTCAACGACGCCGCCGGCGCCGTCTACCGTTTCGTCTGGAACACCTTCTGCGATTGGTACATCGAGCTGGCCAAGCCCGCGCTCAACGGCGACGACGCGGCGCTGAAGGCGGAAACCCGCGCCACCGCCGCCTGGGCGGTCGACGAGATCCTGAAGGTGCTGCATCCCTTCATGCCGTTCATCACCGAGGAGCTGTGGCAGCGCATCGGCGAGACGGGCGCCCCGCGCAACGCGCCGCTGGCGCTCACCGCCTGGCCGGAGCTCGAGGCGAGCGACGAGGATGCGGCGGGCGAGATCAACTGGCTGATCGACATGATCACCCAGATCCGCTCGGTGCGCTCGGAATCCAACGTGCCCGCCGGCGCCAGGGTGCCGCTGGTCATCGTCGGCGCCTCCGCCGTAACGATGGGCCGGCTTGAGACGCAAGGCCCCGCCCTGCGCCAGTTGGCGCGGGTCGAGAGCATCGAGATGGCGGACGCGGCGCCCAAGGGCTCCGCGCAGATCGTCGTCGGCGAAGCCACCGTCTGCCTGCCGCTTGCGGGCGTCGTCGATCTCGATGGCGAGAAGGCGCGGCTGACCAAGGAAATCGGCAAGATCGACGCCGATATCGAGCGCATCGACAAGAAGCTGGCCAATCCGAAGTTCGTCGAGAAGGCGCCCGAAGAGGTGGTCGCCGGCGAGAAGGAAAAGCGCGACGAGTTCGTCGCCCGGCGCGAGAAGGTTGAGGCGGCCCTGCGCCGTCTGGGCGACGCCGCCTGATCGCCGGTCTCCGATGATGCGCCATGACCACGGCGCGGTGTTTTTTTGAGAATGACACCGCGCCGCCACATCTTGGCGCGATTGACGAGCCAAAAGCCAAGGCTGTTCAAGGTCTCACGAATCAGGCCTGTTTGCTGACTAGGGCGCGTGACGCGCCGCGAGAACGAGTGATGATGGTCAAGAGTATGCGCCGCCGGCTGGCAGTGATTGCGGGATTGATCGGCGTGGCTGCGCTGCCCGGGTCCGTGCGCGCGGAGAAGATCGAAAATCCCGTCGCGGTCTTCGCCGGCCTCGACAAGATCACCGGCCGGATCATCTCGTTCGATGTCTACATCGGCGAAACCGTGCAGTTCGGCGCGTTGCAGGTGGTGCCGCGGGTCTGCTACTCCCGCCCGCCCACCGAGCCGCCGCAGACCACCGCGTTTGTCGAGGCCGACGAGATCACGCTCAACAACGAGGTGCGGCGCATCTTCACCGGATGGATGTTCGCCTCCAGCCCCGGCCTGCACGCCATCGAGCACGCGGTCTATGACGTGTGGCTGACGGACTGCAAGCAGTACTCCAACGTGCCGCCGCCGGACAATTACGATGGTCCGCCCGTCAGCGCGCCGGTGATCGAGAACGATCCGCTCGCCGACGAACCGCTTCCCGACGACGGCATCCCCCGCACCCAGCCCCGCCCGAAACCCTGGTAGGGGCTCCGCCGCGTGCAATTGTCTCTTCGAGACGGCTTGGCTCTCCTATGACTGCAATTCCGGGCCAGCATGGCGAGGCCCTGCAGCGGGAATGCGCCGGCAATCGCGCCCCGCGCCCCGTCCGTCCGGGGAGCGCATTCAGCCTCTGAGTTCATGCCTGTAAGGAGCGTTCCGCCAAAAATTTTGCCGGTGTTGGCCAGGAAAACAGCTCCAATTGCGATGCAAAGTCTGTTATCTCAACATTGTAAGTCTTAAGGATATCGGCAAATCGCGCTTGGGTATGACGCAGGTTACGATCGAAATAATTTTGCCCAGCGACCGTAGGCATTACGGAACGCTTGCGCTCATCGAAGACACGGGCGCGCTGTTGGCTGGTCCGTTCATCGCTTACGGCAAGGCGGACAACGCCAAAGCCGCCAGCGAGGGCAATCGCATCCGCGATCCGCTCCTGGAGTGGGGTGACACCCCGAACGGCGAGTATGCGGTCTCAAGCATTGTGAAGACGGGCGATGAGACAGACTATCCCGCCCGGTCCTACGGCCCGGAAGCGGCGCTGACGATTGATCCGGTCTCCGGGCCCGCCTTGACGGCAAAGGAGAATGGCCGCAACGGGATCTACATCCATTCAGGTCAGTGCCGCGAAGACGGGTCGCTCAGGCCCACGTTCGGCTGTGTCCGATTGTCGAACGAAGACATGAGCGCTGTGCTGCATGCCTTGCGGAGTGTTTCGGGCGTTCAGGACTCGTGCGCGATCCCGACCGCGTCTCTTTTCGTGAGAGTTCGGCCGCCTGAAGAGGAGGCGGTCCTCTGATCGATGCTGGCGCTTTCTCCGAGAAATATGAGAGTTTTCAAGCGGCGTTCAGGATCTGCATCCTGGCGTCCGCGTTTGCTGATTCACGCCGGGGGTCTTCGGCCGGATCCGATGCTCAGCGGGATCCGCGATGAAGATCCTGCTGACACAGCGAAAGCTGCACCACTACGCTGGAACAGAGCTGGTCACCTTGGAACTGGCCTTGGCGCTGAAGGCGCGCGGGCACGAGGTGGCCGTGTACTGCCCGCGTATCGGGGTCTTGAACAACGTGCTGCTGTCGAACGGCATCAAGGCGTACGATGACACCGCCGACATTCCCTTGCGGCCGGATGTGATCCACGCCCATCATCAGTTGCCGGCTCTGGCCGCCTTGGCCCGTTTCGATCAGGTTCCATGCGTGTATGTGTGTCATGGCCAGCGCCCGTGGGTGGAACACCCGCCGCGCCACCCGCAGATGCGCACCTATGCCGCGGTTTCGCGGAAGCTGGCGACGCATATCGCCACGAAATTCGATCTGCCGGCCGGTCAGGTGCGGGTTGTTCCCAACTTCGTGGACACAGACCGCTTTTCGCGTGTGAGGCAGCCCGGCGCGGGGGCGCCGTCCCGCGCCGTGTTGTTCGGGCAGTCCGGTTTCTCCGTTGACGAAATAGAGGCACTGGATCACGCCTGCGCCCAGAATGGCATCACGCTCGACAAGGTCGGCTATGCCTATGGCAACGTCCGGCACAATCCCGAACTTTTTCTTCCCGATTACGATATCGCCTTCGCCATCGGACGCAGCGCGCTCGAGGCGATGGCCTGCGGATGCGCCACGATCCCGATCGTTCCGAGCCTTGCCGGCAGCATGGTGACATCTGAAACGCTGCAGCCCTGGGCGGATACCAACTTCAGCCCGCGCTATTTCTCTGGCGCCGATCAGGTGAACGAGGCGTGGCTGGCCGGGCAACTCGAGGCATACGATCCGCAAGACGTTGCCGAGGTCACGAAGCGCGTGCGCGAGGACCACGCGATGAGCCGCGTCGTCGGCACGCTCGAGGCGTTGTACCGCGAAGCCGCGGCGGCGGCGCCCGTCACGGGAGCGGCTGAGGCGCTGGCGAGAGAACTCAACCGTATCGCGCGCGAGGTTGACGAGATCTGGGACGCCCCGCCGGCGCAAAACACAGAACCGTCCTATGCCGCCGCATTGGAAAATCAGTCCGCCACGCTGAGCGACATGGCGCGAAGCTTCAAGACGCTGACGTCACATCTCATCGGCCGGGAGAAACGTGGACGCGAAGGCGGGTCCGGGGAAATGTTGCTGAAGACGATTGAAGCATCGGGTCTGTTTCAACGGGACTGGTATCTCGATCAGAACCCCGATGTCGCCCGAGCCGGGATTGATCCCCTTCGCCATTACCTGTCGTTTGGCGCGATGGAGGAAAGAGATCCCGCCGCCTTCTTTGACGGCAAAGGCTATATGGCCGCGAATCCGCATCTGAACGGCGTGGCGCTTGCGCCGATCGAGATCGTGGTTCGGGAGGCGGTCCGATCCGCCCGGTGGAGCGACAAAGTGTGGTGGCGCTGCCCGGACAGGGTACGTAAAATATTGCGCCGGTTCGGTGTTTTTGTTGCTGGTATGAAACGGAGATCCAACTAGATGGGACATATTGCGCCGCTGGATCCGCGGCTTGAAACGCTCACCGTTGGGTCCGACGAGCGTGTCCTGCGCGCGCGCCTGAGCGCCGTGGAGCCGGAAATGGCGAACCGTCAGTGTGTTGCGCTCGTCAAGGCGGCTGTCGGCGATCACCGCAGTGTGCGCCAATGGCAACGGGGTGCGAACGTGCTGTCCTGCCGCCTGCCAATCGGCACGCCCATCGCGACCTTTCTCGATCGTGAAGGCGGCGACAGTCATCTGTACGATGGAGGGGTGGGTGTCGGCGCGCCGGGCAACTTGACCAGCCATGCGGCCGTTCTGATCGACTACATCGACGGACCGGACGGCAGACCGGAGGCAATTCTGGTTTTCGACCAGCACGCGCTTCTCACCGAAATACGGCGGATGATCTATCCGGTTGATGACACCGCGTTCGGAACCGGCAACGCCGCCAATTATCATGCGATACTGACGTCGGAGCTCACGCCGATCGGTGGAACGGCGAACCCCTATTGGAAGACTTGGTCCCGAACGGCTCCGCCGCGCGGCGCGCACGTCCGTGATGTCGAAGCCATGCGCGGGTGACGCCCGCGCGTTGAGCGGGATACCTACCGTCCCTCAAGCACATTCAGAACAGCCGCGCCGGAGATTTCTCCCGAGGCAGGGTCGCCCATGCGGTGAAAATCGCCCTCGATCCGCATGGCGGTCTCCAGCACGGATGCATAGGCGCGCTTGTCGAGCTCCACGGCGCCGAAGCGCTTCAGGTGCTCGGTGACGAACTGCGTGTCCAGCAGCGAAAAGCCGCCCGCGATCAGCCTTGCCGCGAGATGGGTCAGCGCCACCTTCGAGGCGTCGCGCTCCAGCGAGAACATGCTTTCCCCGAAGAACGCCCCGCCCAGCGCGATGCCGTAGAGCCCGCCGACCAGATGTCCGTCGCGCCAGGCCTCCACCGTGTGGCAGTGCCCCAGCTCGAACAGCTCGCCATACAGCCGGCGGATCGGCCGGTTGATCCAGGTCTTGCGGCGTCCCGGTGCGGGGGCCGCGCAGCCGTTGATGACCGCGTCGAAGTCGTGATCGACGCGGATCTCGAAATGATCGGCGCGCACCGTGCGGCGCAGCCTGCGCGGCACGTGAAAGGCGTCAAGCGGCAGGACGCCGCGCAGGTCCGGCTCGATCCAGAACAGCTCGGGATCGTCGGCTGATTCCGCCATCGGAAAAATGCCGCAGGCATAGGCTTTCAGCAAAACCTGCGGCGTGATTTCCAGAAGAACGTCGTCGTTGGAGCGGCTCATTCTTGGCCTACATCAGATATCGACGGGATCCGCGAGATATTTTTCCAGCCAATGGATGTCGTACATGCCGTTGGCGATATCCTGATTGTCGACCAGCTCGCGGAACAGCGGGATGGTCGTCTCGATGCCGTCGACCACGAATTCGTCGAGGCAGCGGCGCAGCCGCATCATGCATTCGACCCGGTTGCGCCCGTGCACGATCAGCTTGCCGATCAGGCTGTCATAATGCGGCGGGATCGAATAGCCCTGATAGACGCCGGAATCGACGCGCACGCCAAGGCCGCCGGGCGGGTGATAATAGGTGATCTTGCCGGGCGAGGGCACGAAGGTGCGCGCGTGCTCGGCGTTGATCCGGCATTCGATGGCGTGGCCCTCGAACGTGATGTCATCCTGGGTGAAACCCAGATCGCCGCCCGAGGCGATGCGGATCTGCTCGTTGACCAGATCGATGCCGGTGATCATCTCGGTCACCGGATGCTCCACCTGCAGCCGGGTGTTCATCTCGATGAAGTAGAATTCACCGTTCTCGTACAGGAACTCGATGGTGCCGACGCCCGAGTAGCTCATGTCGGCCATCGCCTTGGCGCAGATGTCGCCGATCTTCTTGCGGTTGGCGGCGTTGAGCGCGGGCGAGGGGGCTTCCTCCAGCACCTTCTGGTGGCGGCGCTGCAGCGAGCAGTCGCGTTCGCCCAGATGCACCGCGCGGCCCTTGCCGTCACCCAGGATCTGAACCTCGATGTGACGCGGCTTCTGGAGATATTTCTCCATGTACAGCGTGTCGTCGCCAAACGAGTTGCGCGCCTCCACGCGGGCCGTGGAATAGGCGGTTTCGATCTCGCCCTCGTTGAGCGCCACCTTCATGCCGCGTCCGCCGCCGCCGGCCGCCGCCTTCAGCAGCACCGGATAGCCGATCTCGGCAGCGATCCGCTTGGCTTCGGTGGCGCTCGTCACGCCGCCTTCCGAGCCGGGAACCACCGGGATGCCGAGCCGCTTGGCGGTCTGCTTGGCCTCGATCTTGTCGCCCATGATGCGGATGTGTTCCGACGACGGGCCGATGAAGGCGATCTTGTGCGCCTCCAGGATCTCGGCGAAACGGGCGTTCTCGGACAGAAAGCCGTAGCCCGGGTGCACGGCGTCGGCGCCGGTGATCTCGCACGCCGCCATCAGGGAGGGAATGTTGAGGTAGCTGTCGCGGGCGGTATGCGGGCCGATGCACACGCTTTCGTCGGCCAGCCGCACATGCATGGCGTTGGCGTCGGCGGTGGAATGAACGGCCACCGTCGCGATGCCCAGCTCCTTGCAGGCGCGCAGGATGCGTAGCGCGATCTCGCCGCGGTTGGCGATGAGAATCTTGGAGAACATGGCGCGCGCCTTTATTCGATGATGACCAGGGGCTCGCCGAATTCGACCGGCTGGCCGTCGTCGACCAGAATGGCCTTGATCGTGCCGGCCCTGGGCGACGGGATCTGGTTCATGGTCTTCATCGCTTCCACGATCATGATCGTCTCGCCTTCGCGCACGCTCTGGCCCACGTCGATGAACGGCCGCGCGCCGGGCTCGGCCGCGTGATAGGCGGTGCCGACCATCGGCGAGGGGACCGCGCCGGGATGGTTCGCCGGGTCGACGGGGACCGGGGCCTCGCTGACGGCTGCTGCCGCGGGTGCCGCGGGCGCGGCGGCCACGGGCGCGGTGACGCTCATCTGGCGGGCGACGCGAATGCGCAGGTCGTTCTGCTCGACTTCGATTTCCGACAGGTTGGTCTCGTCGAGCAGGCCGGCGAGCTGGCGAATCAGATCGTGGTCGATGGTGGATTTCTTGTTGGACATGTTGCTTTTCAATCGCTGTCTAATTTTCAGGTCCGGATCACATCGGAAAGCGCTTCGATGGCGAGGCGATAGCCGGTCGCGCCAAAGCCGCAAATGACGCCGTGCGCCACCGGCGATACGAAGGAATGGTGCCGGAAGGATTCTCTGGCGAAGACGTTCGAAAGATGGATTTCGACCGCCGGGATCTCCGCTGCGCGGATGGCGTCGTGAATCGCCACGGAGGTGTGCGTATAGGCGGCGGGGTTGATGATCAGCCCTTGCGCCACGTCGCCGGCCTCCTGGATCCAGTCGACCATAAGGCCCTCGAAGTTCGTCTGGCGGAATTCCACGTCTAGTCCCAGGTCCTCGCCCGTTTCCCGGCACAGTCTCTCGATGTCGGCCAATGTGGTCCGGCCGTAGTGCTCAGGCTCGCGGCTGCCGAGACGGTTCAGGTTCGGCCCGTTCAAGACGAAGATGGTGGATGCCATTCAAACCCCAATGGCGGCCCGTGCCCGGCACGCGCCGCCTGCGCATAGTCCCGCCCGTTATAGGGGTTCGGCGTGGGGAGGAAAAGCCCCGATGGGGCTTTCCCGGGCGATGATCGTGCGCGTGTCGCCCGATCGTCTCCCGAGCCACGGCCGTCCGGTTGATCCGCAATCACAGTTGATTGTCATCCCGGCTGCAGCGAAGCGGAAAGCCGGGACCCAGTAGCCGTTAACGCCGGTGGGGTGGCTCGGGCTGTGGCGGCATCAGGGCACGATCAGTTCGGCCGTTGGTTACTGGGTCCCTGTGTATTGTCGATGTGTCAGAATGGGTGCGGACGGGAGATCGTTGGGTCCCAGGTTTTGCAGACCGAGAACCGGCACGGATCCCCGCCCGCGCAGACAGATCCAAACCTGAACAGTTGATCGAGGCCGCCGCAACCGGACCTCGCAGCACAGGGACAGGCGCCATGAGGATACACCCTGGCTTCATTGGAATCGATGTTTCCAAGCATCATCTCGATATTTTTGATGGGCTTTACGACACCCATCGGCGCGTTGACAACACGGCCGAGGCCATCGAGGCATGGCTCGCAGGCCTTGGTGAGCGTCAGCTCTTCGTCGTCTTCGAGGCGACGGGCCGCTTTGACCGCACGCTTGCCCGGGCGTTGGCCGGACACGCGCTGCGCTTTGCCCGGGTCAATCCCTCCCGTGCCCGCGACTTTGCCCGCTCACTCGGCCTCATCGCCAAGACGGATGCCATCGACGCCCGCATGCTCGCCGCCATGGGGCAGTGCCTCGATCCGCAGGCCACGCCGGCGGCCGACGAGGCGCGTGACCGGCTCTCCGGCGTACACAAGCGCCGCGACCAGTTGGTCGCCATTCGCCAGCAGGAAAAGCTTCGTCTTGCCGAGGCCCATGAGTGCGAGCGGTCGAGCCTGGAGCGCCACCTTGCCTGGCTGAATGAGGAGATCGCCGCTGTGGAGGCCGAGCGCGCCGCCCTCATCCGGGCCAATGCGACGTTCGCGGGGATGGAAAGGCTGCTGCGCTCCATTCCCGGTATCGGCCCGGTCGCCGCCACGACGCTGATCGCGCTGATGCGTGAGCTCGGCACCACATCGCCCAAGGCGATCGCGGCGCTTGCGGGTCTTGCGCCCTTCAATGTCGACAGCGGCCGTTTCCGGGGCCACCGCGCGATCAAGGGTGGGCGCAAGCGGGTGCGCGACGCCCTCTACATGGCCGCCGTCACCGCGGCGCGCTCCAACTCGCGTTTCAAGGCCTATGCCCGGGCCCTGGTCGATCGCGGAAAACCCTTCAAGGTCACCATGATCGCGCTGGCCAGAAAAATCCTCGTCACCGCAAACGCCATCCTAAGAGACGGTGTCCCGTTCCACGCATGACACACTCAACAACACAGTTGCCGGATCTCGCGATGCTCGCCCGGGATGACAATTGCATTTGATTTCCGCGCGCACTGCTCAGATTTCAGCGACCGGCGAATATGCGGACACTGCGAAGCTCCATTGGGACGATCCCGTTTGCTATCGCAACGCCGCACGGTTTCCGCATCGCGCCCTAGCAGCTCGTCGAGCCGCACTGACGGAAGTCGGAGATCCGCTTCTTGAGCTGGTCGTAGCCGACCGCGCCGAACACCACCTCGTTGCCCACCACGTAGGACGGCGTGCCGGTCAGCCCAAGGCCGTTGGCAAGGCCATAGACCTCCTCGATGGTCGCCGCCACTTCGGAATCCTTCATCGCCGTGTCCAGCGCATCGGCGTCCGCGCCGACGTCCAGCGCCACCTCGCGCGCCCGGGCGGCGTTGGCCTGGCCCCGACCGGAAAGCAGCTTGTTGTGGAACGCGCCGTAGAGTTCGGGAGTGGTGAGATTGAGCGCCACCCCCACCTTGGCGGCCTCCACCGAGCCCTGACCCAGCACCGGGAACTCCTTGAGCACGACGCGCAGCTGATCGTCCTCCTCGATCAGCCGGTTCATGTCGCTGAGCGAACGCTTGCAGTAGCCGCAGTTGTAGTCGAAGAACTCGACCAGCGTGACGTCGCCTTCCGGATTGCCGAGCACCACCTGGCGGGTGGAGTTGAACAGGATGTCGGCGTTGCTGGCGATGGTGCCCGCGCGCGCCGCGTTCTCTTCTTCCTTCTGCCTGCGCTCGAGTTCGATGAAGGCGTCGCGGACGACTTCCGGATTGCTGAGAAGGTAGTTGCGGATGATCTGCTCGATCTCGCCGCGCTTGGCGGCGTCGAACGGCTCGGCGCTGGCGGTCCCGGCGGCGAAGGGGGCGGCGATCGTCATGGCGGCGCCGATGGCAAGGCCCGCGGCCGCGCGAAGGATACGCTTCATGGTGTGCTCCTGGTGGCTGCCGGGCCTCTGCGGCCGCGGTGCGCATTCATATCAAAACTTGGGTGGCTTATAGGACACGATGTCGTCCGCTTGTAGCCATTGCGGCGATCCACGCTTCAATTTCTGTTGAGCGCGGGCCGCGTACCGGCGCGCGTTGTCGAAGTCGCCGCCCGCCATCATGGATTGCGCGGTCGCCAGATCGGCCGCCGCCGTGTCGCCCAGGCGCGCTTCGGCGATCGCCAGCTGGGCATAGCCGAGCGGCGAATTGGGTTCGCGCTGCAGCCCCTTGGTTAGCGACTGCACGGCCGCGCGCAACGCGCCGTTGTCGCCCGACGCCACCAGCGCGTAGCCGTGCCAGATGTGCAGCAGCCCTTCGTTCGGCGCCAGCGAGACCGCCTTGGCGAAGGGCGCCACGGCCTCCCTCGGCTTGCCCGATTCCAGCCGTGCCTGGCCCTTGAGTTCCCAGAAATAGGGATTGTTCGGCTGCTTGGCGATCAGCGCGTCGATGGCGCGGTCGGCGTCGCGCGGGTTGCCGCTGCGCATCTTGACCACGGCGCGCGCGTATTCGGCCGGCAGGCTGCGGTCCTTTTCGCCATAGGCGCGGAACACCGTCTGCGGATGGGACGTGAAGGCCAGCAGCTTGGCGCGCACCAGATCGTGCCGGGCCTGCAGCGCGGGAGAATCTTTCTTGCCGAAATTCTTGCTGCGCTTGGCGAGGTTTTCCAGCTGCGACAGGCGTTCGCGCGCCATCGGATGGCTCTGCACGTAGGGGTCGGTGTATTGGGCTGAGAAAAGCTGCTGGTCGGCGAAGCGTTCGAAGGTGGTCACCATGCCCTTGGCCGACTGGCCGGTGCGGTCGAGGTAGGTGACCGCGGCGCGGTCGGCGGAGGCCTCCTCGGTGCGCTGGTAGGCCAGCAGCGAGCGCTGGGCGATGCCGCCGCCCGCGCCGGCGATGGCCGCGCCGCCCTGGGCGACGCCGCCCGAGCCGGCGCTGGCGCCCGCCGCCATCACGCCCGCGCCCAGCAGCGCGCCGATCACCGCCATGATCTGCGCGCGGGCTGCGGCGGTGCGCAGCCGCGCCATGTGGTTGCCCGCGATGTGTCCGGTCTCATGCGCGAGCACGCCGATCACCTCGTTCGGCGTCTTGGCGTCCATGATCACGCCGGTGTTGATGAAGATGCGGCGGCCGTCGACCACGAAGGCGTTGAAGCGCTTGTCGTTGATCAGAATGACGTCGACCGAATCGCCCGCAAGCCCCGCCGCCTTGAGGATGGGCCGGGCGTAGTCGCGCAGCAGCGTCTCGGTTTCCGCGTCGCGCACCAAAGGCAGCTTGCGTCCCTGCGCCAGCGCCGGAAGGCATGCCGCCTGCAGGCCCATGACCATCGCCAGCGCGCCGGTTGCCAGCCTTGGCGTGAGACGCCGCAGCCGCGCGGCCGGCTCGCCGCCGGAGCCATGCGCTTCCGGTCTCACGGCGGTGCGAGGCGTCAGGTGAGGCTGGCATGCGGCGCGCAAACGGGTTAGGGCAGTCGTCACGGTCTGGCGGTCCTCTGTCTGGCGGTTCGAAAACGGGCGGTCGAAATACGGGCCATCCACAAACGGGCCGCCGGTTTTCGGGCGCGAAGCGAGCGTATCGCGCCCGGCGACGGTATGGATGGTGTGACCCGCGGTCAACCGTCTGGCCGGCGCGGCCGACGCGCGCGCTCGGGATCGAAGATCACAGCAGCGCGCGATTGCGGCAAGACGACGGCACGGCGGATACGGAATGCAACGCAACACAGCGCGCGGCCGAGCGGCGGCAGAGACGGAGAGCCCATGTTGAAACCCTCGAGGCGCAGCGACGTCGAGCCGTTTCTGGCAATGGACGTGATGAGCGATGCCATGGAGCGCGAGGCGGCCGGCGCCCGCGTCGTGCATATGGAAGTCGGCCAGCCCGGCGCCCCGGCGCCCGCGCCCGTGATGGCGGCGGCGCGCGCCGCCCTGGACGATGGCCGCATCGGCTACACCGAAGCGCGCGGGCTTTCCTCTCTGCGCCACCGTATCGCCGCGCATTACCAAGCGGCCTATGGCATCGACGTGCCCGAGCGCCGCATCATGGTGACAACCGGTTCTTCCGCCGGCTTCAATCTGGCGTTCCTCGGCGCCTTCAATCCAGGCGACCGGATCGCGCTGCCCGCGCCGGGCTATCCCGCCTACCGCAACATTCTCAAGGTGCTGGGGCTGGAAGCCGTCGAGATCGAGGTCTCCGCCGACACCCGCTGGGTGCTGACGCCGGAATTGCTTGCCCGCGCGCATGCGGAGAAGCCCATCCAGGGTCTGCTGGTCGCAAGCCCCGCCAATCCCACCGGCACGATGATGCAGCCCGACGCGCTCAAGGCGCTGGTGGAGGCCGCGCGCGACATGGGCATCGTCTTCGTCTCCGACGAGATCTACCATGGGCTGGTCTACGAGGGCCGCGCCGATTGCGCGCTGCAGTACGACGACAACGCCATCGTCATCAACAGCTTCTCGAAATACTACTGCATGACCGGCTGGCGCATCGGCTGGATGATCGTGCCCGAGCCTCTGATCCGTCCCTTCGAGCGCATCTCGCAGAGCCTTTACATCTCCGCGCCGTCGCTGTCGCAGCGCGCGGCGCTTGCCGCGTTCGACGCCACAGAGGAGCTGGAGGCGATCAAGGCGGGCTACGCGCGCAACCGCGCCTTGCTGCTCGCGCGCATGCCGGCGCTGGGGTTCGACGAGCTGCTGCCCGTCGACGGCGCCTTCTACGTCTATGCGAGCGTCCGCCGCTTCACCAATGATTCGATGGATTTCGCCAGGCGCATGCTGGCGGAAGCCGGCGTCGCCGCGACGCCGGGCGCGGATTTCGACCACGCCCGTGGCCACAATTACATGCGCTTTTCCTTCGCCGGCACCGAGGCCGACATGACCGACGCGCTGGACCGTCTGGGCGGCTGGCTGAAGTAGGGGGCACTTGTCACTGTCGTCACGTTCCCCACGATGTCATCCCGGGCGAGCATCGCGAGACCCGGGACCCAGTAAACGCATGCCTTCGCGATCACGTCGCGGTCGTTGCTCCAGGACGATCTCGACCTCTCGGCAGGAGCCGGGCAGCCAACGGCTACTGGGTCCCGGCTTTCCGCTTCGCTGCAGCCGGGATGACAATCGTGGGTTTATCGAATGGCGGCATCCAACCCCTCACAGCTTGTCGGCCGGGATCTGCTTGATCTTCGGCCAGGCCTCGTCCGCGCGGGAGATGGTGCCCTCAACGTCCTCGCGGAAGCGTTTGTCGGCGCCCTCGTTGGCGTTGAGATAGAGCTTTCCGTCGACGATGTGCCACTTGTTGGGGTCGATGGGGATCTTCACGCCGAAACTGGCGCCCGTCGCGCAATAGCCGCCGTAGGCGGGAGCGTATTTCTCCGGCTCGGCGACAAAGGCGTCGCGGTTGGCGGCGGAGGCGAATTTCCATGTCACCCCGTCGTAGGTGGCGGTGAACTCGTCGGAGCCCGCCACCGGCTTGCCGTCGGTGAAATAGGCCACCGGATCGGTGCCGCCGATGGCGGCGCCGTGGGTCACATAGGTGGTGACCTCGTCGGCCATGGCGGGAAACGCGGTGGCGGTGAGGCCTGCGCCGCCGGCAATCACGGCGACGGCGGCGAAGGTCCGGCGCAATGCGGTAAAGGTCATGATGCGTCCTCATAAATGCCAGATGACGGGGATGCCAAACGGGCGGGATGCCGAGACGGCGGCAGCACGCTCGCCATACCAGATGACGCGATCGCGGCCCGGGCGCCAATCAATCCTCGCTCACAGTGGCGTCAGGCTTCGGTGAGGCGGCGGTTTGCCCGCATCGGGCGCGGCTGGCGCATTGCGCGGCGCGGACGGGCGATGCTATATGCAGGTTTCGCCAAAGCCCGCGGCCCGTCTCCGGGAGCCCGCAGCCTTCGCAAAAACCGCCGTCCACTTCGATGAAGAATGGCTCACTCCGAGCAAGAATGGAAAGACGCGCATGTCCGTCGATACCCAGACCGTGAAACGCGTGGCCAAACTGGCGCGCATCGCCGTCTCCGATGCCGAGGCCGAGACCATGAAGGGCGAGCTCAACGCCATTCTCGGCTTCGTCGAGCAGCTTGATGAGGCCGATGTCAGCGGCGTCGAGCCGATGACATCCGCGGTCGAGACGACCATGCGCCTGCGTGCCGACGTGGTGACCGACGGCGGCAAGGCGGCCGATATCGTCGCCAACGCCCCGGCCAGCGAGGACAATTTCTTCGTGGTGCCGAAGGTCGTCGAGTAGACCTCATGAGCGTGTCGATCGCCCTCGAGACCCCACTGCAGGACGAGGTGCGCGCCATGGTCGAGGCGCTGAACGCCACCATGCGCCCGCTGTCGCCGCCTGAGTTTCAGTTTCAGATGACGGCGGAGCAGATGGCGGGTCTCGACACGGTGGTGTTCGTGGCGCGCGGCGACGACGGCAAGGCGGTTGGCATGGGCGCGCTCAAGCTGCACGACACGGGCTTTGGCGAGGTGAAGCGCATGTACACCGATCCCGCGATCCGCGGCAGCGGCGTGGGCGGCGCGATTCTCGCGGCCATCGAGCGCGAGGCGGTGATGCGCGGCGTGCCCGTGCTGCGGCTGGAGACCGGGTCGACGCCGGGGTTCGAGGCCGCCTGGGCCGTCTACGAGCGCGCGGGCTTCGTGCGTGGCGAGGCCTTCGCCGACTATCCGGATTCAGAATTCAACGTTTTCTATGAGAAGAAGCTCACCGCATGACCGATTTGACCGACCTGACGATTGCCGAGGCCCGCGACGGGTTGACGAACAAGCAGTTCACGGCCACCGAGCTCACCGACGCCTATCTCGGCGCGATTGCCGGGGCGGCCGCGCTCAACAGCTACGTGGCGACGACGGCGGACAAGGCGCGGGTGATGGCGCAGGCGTCTGATGTCCGCATCGCCGAAGGCAAGGCCGGGCCGCTTGAGGGCATTCCGATCGGCGTCAAGGATCTCTACGCCACGAAAGGGGTGCACACCCAGGCCTGCAGCCACATTCTCGACGGCTTCAAGCCGGCCTATGAATCCACCGTCACGGCCAACCTGTGGGCCGACGGCGCGGTGCTGCTGGGCAAGCTCAACATGGACGAGTTCGCGATGGGCTCGTCCACCGAGTCGAGCCACTACGGGCCGACCGTGAACCCGTGGCGTGAGACCGGCTCGACGACGGCGCTGGTTCCCGGCGGCTCCTCGGGCGGCTCGGCGGCGGCCGTCGCCGCGCATCTGTGCGCGGGGCCACGGCCACCGACACCGGCGGCTCGATCCGCCAGCCGGCGGCGCTCACCGGCACGGTCGGCATCAAGCCGACATATGGCCGCTGCTCGCGCTGGGGCATCGTCTCCTACGCCTCGTCGCTGGATCAGGCCGGCCCGATCACCCGCACCGTGCGCGACGCGGCGATCCTGCTGAAATCGATGGCCTCGGTGGATCTCAAGGACACCACCTCGGTGGACGCGCCGGTGCCCGACTATGAGGCCGCCATCGGCAAGTCGCTCAAGGGCCTGAAGATCGGCCTGCCGCGCGAGTATCATTCCGACGGCATGTCCGAGGAAATCGACGCCCTGTGGCAGCGCGGCGCCGACTACCTGCGTGACGCCGGCGCCGAGGTCGTCGAGATCTCCCTGCCAAACACGAAATTCGCTCTCGCGGCCTATTATATCGTGGCGCCGGCCGAGGCCTCGTCCAACCTCGCGCGCTACGACGGTGTGCGCTACGGGTTGCGCGTCAACGGCTCCGACATCACCGACATGTACGAGAAGACGCGCGCGAGCGGCTTCGGTCCCGAGGTCAAGCGCCGCATCCTGATCGGCACCTATGTGCTCTCGGCCGGCTATTACGACGCCTATTACCTCAAGGCGCAGAAGGTCCGCACGCTGATCAAGCAGGATTTCCATGATGCTTTTGATGCCGGCATCGACGCGATCCTTGCGCCGACCACGCCGTCCGCGGCCTTCGCCTCGGGCGCCATCACCGATCCGGTGAGCATGTACCTGCAGGATATCTTCACGGTGCCGCTGAACCTCGCAGGCCTGCCGGGCATCTCGGTGCCCTCGGGCCTCAGCGCCAAGGGTCTGCCGCTCGGCCTGCAACTCATCGGCCGCCCGTTCGGCGAGGAGACGCTGTTCCAGGCCGCTCAGGTGATCGAAGAGGCCGCCGGCCGCTTCACGCCGGAGAAATGGTGGGGCTGAGTGGCTGCCTCCCGCGACGCGTCAGGGTCGCGGGCGTTAAATCTTGAAGAGACGTTGAGCGGACAGGGGCCCTCCGGGCGCCGGTCTGTTTCTCCAGTCCGCACGAATGCACCGGGTTTGCGCCCGGTGCCGATGCTTCGAGACGCCGTCTTCGACGGCTACGCAGCATGACGTTATCGTATTGATAAAAATACGAAATTACAAAAACTATCCAAAAATTCAACGTCATGCTGAGGAGGGCCGAAGGCCCGTCTCGAAGCATCGGCCACACGTGCCGCCTGCACGCCTCCGAGGGATTCCGTCGCCATGCCGACGGACCTCAAAAACAGCCAAAACACCATACCTTGCCGAGGCGGCGCATCGCGCCGTCTCGAAACATCGGCGGCAGGGGCGTATGTCGCCCCGCAGGTCTGCTCGTCCGCGAACTCACCGGGCGGCGATATGGTCCGAGAAGCGGCGGCTGTTGGGGCAGAAGGTCGGCGGCGTGTCGTGCTCTTCCGTCATCCACTGCTTGCATTCGGTTACTGCGCCGCAGTGCATGCAGGCGGAAATGCTCCGGCGCAGGAAGGATTCCTCGCACGGACCCGCGCCGGTCGAGAGGTCGACGCCGGTTCTCTCCATCATCTCGCCCATCAGGCTCATGCGCTCGTCGGCGCGCTTGAAGAATGACATCGCTTCTCTCCTGGGTTGCCTTGTCTGCGTCCCATGCTAGTTGCATTTGCAACGGTTTGAATTGATCTCGGTCAAGCGGCCGTTCAGGGGGGCGAAATTCGTTTAGCTTGTGGAAGGCATTTGGCCGATACTCTGGGAGCTGACGTTTCGGAAAGCCTGTCGCGGTCCGGGCGTCATTCGGAGAGCGCCATTGGTCACCGCCGTATCAACAACCCCGTTGCCGGTCTCGGGCGAGGCGCGCCTGCCGCCGTTGAACGCAGGCGAAACCGTGTCCGCGCGCGTCCTGTCGCAAGGCGCGGACGGCGCGACGAAACTCGCCATCGGCAAGGCCACGGTGGAGTTGCGCCTGCCGGTGACGGTCAAGGCCGGCGAGACGGTGCAGTTCAAGGTGACTAGCGGCGGCGCGGAACCGAAGCTGGCGCTGCTGCTGGATGCCTCCGGCAAGCCGCTTCCGCCGCAGCCGTCTCCCCAGACGCCGCTTGCGCAGACGGGCCAACCCCGGACCTCTCTTCCCTGGCGGGCCAGATCCCGGCCGGTCAGCCGGCACCGCAGCAGGCCGCCGCCGCGGGCGGCTCGGTGATCGTCGATACGGCCGCCCAGGCCACCGTCGAGGCGAAGGTCCTGGCGCAACTGCCCGACGGCAAGGTGCGCATTGAACTGAACGCCATGAAGCTCGAGTTGCGGCCGCCACAGCCCGTGCCCACCGGCGCCACCGTCAGGCTGACGGTGCAGGGCGAGGGCGCGGCATTGCGCGTGCAATTCGCGCCGCCCGCCGCACAATCCACCGCCACGGGGCAGGGCGTGCCCACGGCAGCCTCGTCCGCGCAACCGGCTTCCGGCCAGTCCGTGACCATCCAGACGGTCGCAACGCTGCCCGCGTCCGCCGGTCCGGGCCCGATCGCGCAGCCGGGGCAGCCGGCTCCGGGCCAGATCCCGTCCGCCGCGTCTGCCTCCGCGCAGCCGGCCCCGGCCCTGGCTGGCCAGCCAGTCCCTGCCGGCCAGCCGGTCGCCGTCGGCCAACCCGCCACCGGAGTGCCGGCCGGCGCGCAACCGGCCGTTGCGCTCGCACAACCAGGAACGCAGCCCTCCGTCCAGCAGCCGGCGACGGCTCAAACGCCGATCACGCAAATCCCGGGTC
Source organism: Breoghania sp. L-A4 (assembly GCF_003432385.1). Taxonomy (NCBI): domain Bacteria; kingdom Pseudomonadati; phylum Pseudomonadota; class Alphaproteobacteria; order Hyphomicrobiales; family Stappiaceae; genus Breoghania; species Breoghania sp. L-A4. Next base: position 2,100,822 of record NZ_CP031841.1, read on the forward strand.
CTCAGACGTCCCAAATCCAGACGCCCCAAATTCAGACGTTCCAGACGCCGACAGCCCAGGCGCTCTCGACGGCCGGCGCCACCCAGGCCGGCGCGCCGCAGCCGCTCGCCATTGACGCCACCGTCCTCGCCCAGGGCCAGAACGGCAGCGTCAAGCTGCAACTGCCCGCCTTCACCGCCGATATCCGCAGCGCGGTCACGCTCGCGACGGGCGAGACGCTCCGCCTGCAGCCGCAGGTGGAGCCCTCCGGCGCGCGGCTGATCGCGGCGCCTGCGGCTCAGAGCGGGACATCCGCGCCCTTGCCGGTGCTCAACGCGCGCAATCTGCCTCTCCTGCAGCCCGGCGCGGAACTCGTGGCGCGCGTCGTCGGGCAGACGCCTGCGGGCACCACGCAATTCCAGTCCGGGGCCGCGACGTTCGAACTGCGCCTTCCCGCCGGCGCGCCGCAGCCCGGAACGACCGTGTCGCTGAAGGTTGCGGTCGGCGGACCCGCGCCGCAGGTCACGCTTCCGGCCCAGGCGGCGCCCGGCGCGCGCGAAACCCTGCCGCCGGACATGCTCAAGATGCTCAGGCAGGTGGCCGAGGTGGCCCGCCCGCTGGCCGCGACAAAGCAGGATTCCATGACGCCGCTGTTCGCCAATGTGGCGGGCCTCGTGCGTTCGGGCGGCGGCGGGTTGCCCGCCACCGTGCAAAAGGCGCTGCAGGATCTGCTGGGCTTCCGCATGTCCGCAAGCGACGCCTCCCAGCCCGCGCCGTTGAAACAGGCCGTGCAGCGTTCGGGCATCTTCCAGGAAGCCAATCTTGTGCAACGCGCGTCAGGACAGGCGCAGACCGCCCAGGCCGGCGCGAAGGCGGCGCTGCCGCAGGGCGCGGGCCAAGCCGCGGTTCAGGTCGCGGCCCAGCTTGGCCTGCTCGGTGGCACCGATCTCAAGACCTCGCTGATGCAATTGCGCGGCGCGCTGCTGTCGTTCCTGGGCGAACATGCGGCCCCCGCAACCCGAAAAGGGGCGGGCGAGCCGCCGCCGCGCGCCGGCGGTCTGCCGCGCGGCCAGATGCCGTCTCAGCCCACGATCCCCGAGAGCGCCACGCCACGCGAGGCCGCGCGCATTCTTCTGTCGGACACCGATGCGGCGCTCGCCCGGGTCCGCCTGTCGCAAATGGCCTCCATGGGCGGCTCCGAACATGCGGGCGCCGCCCACCGCGCCGCCGCCCAGACGCAGGAGTGGAATTTCGAGCTGCCGCTGGCGCTGGGCAACCAGACGGCGGTGGCGCAGTTCCAGATTGCCCGCGACGGCGGCACCCCGGCGCGGAGGGCGCGGGCGAGACGGGTTGGAAAATCCGCTTCTCCGTCGATCTGCCGCAGACCGGCGCCGTCGATACGCTCATGACCCTGCGCGCCGACAGCGTGGCGGTGACGCTCTGGGCGGAGAGTGGTGAGACGGCGGCCCGTTTCCGCGCCGACGTCGACGCCCTGCGCGAGGCGTTTGGCGACGTCGGGCTGGAAGCCACCCGCATCGACATTCGCCGCGGCCGCCCCTCGGCCGAGCCGCAGAAGGCGGGCTATTTCGTGGACTGGCGCACATGAGCGGCGCGCGCGACGACGCCGGCAAGAAGCGCATCGCCGTTGCGTTGTCCTACGATACCAAGGGCGCGCCGCGCGTCACCGCCAAGGGTGAGGGGTTTCTCAGCGACCAGATCCTGAAGATCGCCGCCGAGCATGGCGTGCCGATCGAGGAAAACCCGCTGCTCGCCCAGGCGCTGGCCCAGGTGGCGCTCGACGAGGAGATCCCGAGGAACTGTACCAGGCCGTCGCGGTCATCATCGGCTACATCCTGCGAAGCGCGAAATAGGCGGCGGCGGAAAAGAGAAGAGACCGGTGCCTGGTGGGCGCTTTCCTCCTGGATTCCGGCTCGCGTGATGCGGCCTTGCCGCACACGGGCCGGAATGACGCGGAGGGTTGAAGCCCGACGGAGGGGCCGGTGCCGGGCTGATCCTGCTGGCGGCATTCACAAGTGCTCGTGTGACGCTTCAACTCTCAACGTCATTCCGGACCGAGCGCGCCGCAGGCGCGTCGAGAGATCCGGAACCCAGGAGAGACTCGCCGGAGGCGTCTGACACCTCGCAACAAAGCCCAAGGCCGTCATCCTCGGTCGCATTCCCCCGCAGCGGTGAAGATACATGTGCCCTCCGGGCGCTTTCCTCCTGGATTCCCGATCACGCGACGCGCTTCGCGCACGCTGCCGGGAATGACGGGGAGGGTTGAAGCACCACATGGCGCTTTGTGCGAGCGGCACCAGTCTTCGCCTCCGACTGCCAACGATGGCCGCCGCGCCCTCCGTCGCCCGCTGCCGGGCTTCAACTCTCAACGTCATTCCGGACCGAGCACGGGCGCAGCCCGTGTCGAGAGATCCGGAACCCAGGAGGGACTCGCCGAAGGCGTCTGACACCTCGCGACAAAGCCCAAGGCCGTCGTCCTCGGTCGCATTCCCCGCATGGCGCTTTCGGACCTTTCCTTCACCTCCTTCAGCGCTCCAACCACACCTTGCCTCTTGCGAAGGCGCGCAATTCCCACTACCCAACAGGCACATGATATTCAGCGCCGCGATCCGTGCTCCGGATCGCCCGGACGCGCTTCCGCGACGCGCGGAAACCGACGCAGCACAGGACCTTGAGACGCATGAGCCTCGTTGACACCCGTACCCCCGATCCGAAGAAATTCATCAAGGGCGCCATGGGCGACTGGGAGATGGTCATCGGTCTCGAGGTGCATGCGCAGGTGACCTCCAACTCGAAGCTGTTCTCCGGCGCCTCGACCGAATTCGGCAACGCGCCGAACGACAACGTGTCGCTGGTCGACGCTGCCATGCCGGGCATGCTGCCGGTGATCAACGAGGAATGCGTCCGTCAGGCCGTGCGCACCGGTCTGGGGCTGAAGGCCGAGATCAACCTCAAGAGCGTCTTCGACCGCAAGAACTACTTCTATCCCGATCTGCCGCAGGGCTACCAGATCTCGCAGTTCAAGCAGCCGATCGTCGGCGAGGGCATCGTCTATCTCGACATGCCGGACGAGCGCGTCGAGGTCGGCGTCGAACGGCTGCATCTGGAGCAGGACGCCGGCAAGTCGATGCACGACCAGCATCCCACCATGTCGTTCGTCGATCTGAACCGCTCGGGCGTCGCGCTGATGGAGATCGTCTCCAAGCCGGACATCCGCTCGTCCGACGAGGCCAAGGCCTATCTCACCAAGCTGCGCACCATCCTGCGCTACCTCGGCACCTGCGACGGCAACATGGAGCAGGGCTCCATGCGCGCCGACATCAACGTTTCCGTGCGCAAGCCCGGCGGTGACTTCGGCACCCGCTGCGAGATCAAGAACGTCAACTCGATCCGCTTCGCCGGCCAGGCGATCGAATACGAGGCGCGCCGCCAGATCGGCATTCTCGAGGATGGCGGCTCCATCGACCAGGAAACCCGCCTGTTCGATCCGGGCCGTGGCGAGACGCGCTCCATGCGCTCCAAGGAAGAGGCGCACGACTACCGCTACTTCCCCGATCCCGACCTGCTGCCGCTGGTCTTCGACCAGGCCTTCGTCGACGATCTCGCGTCCCATCTGCCGGAACTGCCGGACGACAAGAAGGCGCGGTTTGTCGCCGACTTCGGCCTGTCGGCCTATGACGCGGACATTCTGGTGGCGGAAAAGATCTCGGCCGACTTCTTCGAGGCCGTGGCCAAGGGCCGCGACGCGAAACTGTCCGCCAACTGGGTGATCAACGAGCTCTTCGGACGGCTGAACAAGGAAGGCCACGACGTCACCACCTCGCCGGTTTCCGCCGACCAGCTCGGCGGCATCATCGATCTGATCGTTGCGGGCGAGATTTCGGGCAAGATCGCCAAGGATTTGTTCGAGATTGTCTGGTCCGAGGGCGGCGATCCGGCCGCAATCGTCGAGACGCGCGGCATGAAGCAGGTCACCGATCTCGGCGCCATCGAGGCGATCGTCAACGAGATCGTCGAGGCCAATCCCGAGAAGGCCGAACAGGCGCGCGAGAAGCCGGGCCTTCTGGGCTGGTTCGTCGGTCAGGTGATGAAGGCCAGCCAGGGCAAGGCCAACCCCAAGGCCGTCAACGATCTTCTGCGCAAGAAGATCGGCATCGATTAGCTCCGCCCGTTATCGCGCCGCAATGATCCGCCATCGCGCATTGCGGTGCGGATTGCGTCATTCTGCCGCATCGGCAGTCACATTGACGCTGCGGAGCGCACATCTGCGTGAGCCTGCGGCTGCGGTATTCCGCTCCCCATCCAAGTGTGGCTAGAATTGGCGCGTGGGCGGATGTGTGCCGCCCCAACACCTTGCTTGTGTTGCTAATTTAATGGTCGCGGGCGTCAAGATGCCGGCGCAATTCGGCCCCGTTGCCGCCGTCTTTCCTGATCAAATTGCCGTGGTCGGTATTCCCGATCCGGCACCGGACGATGCGGCCCGCGCCCGACGTGCGCGGAAATTGCATGAATTGCTGCACTGCGGGGATCTTTTGCGCCGCTGGGGCGTTCCTCGTGCAGACCCGGATACCGGAAGATGGTTTTCAAGCCTTCCCGGGCGCCCCTCCCAGGTGCCTGAGCGAGGGGCTTCGCGCGGCCCATGCGGGTTGAATGATGCGTCAGAGAGGTTGAGTTTGGACATGAATCGCCGCGAATACCTGCAAGCGACGGGTGCTCTCATTGCTGCCATCGCCGGCGGCATGCCGCTGGCGGCGCTGGCGCAAGCGCCGGCCGCCGATGAGTCCGGGTCCGCCGTGCAGAGCTTCAGCTGGGACGAACTGGTTGCGCGCATGAAGCAGCGCGCCGCGGAGCCCTACGAGCCGCCGTCTGCGACACTGCCCAAACCCCTGGCGGATCTCGATTACGACCGCCGCCGGCTGATCAATTATCGTCGCGAGCGATCCGTCTGGCGCGGCCAGGACCGCGGTTTCCAGATGCAGGCCTTTCATCCCGGCGGCATTTACGATGCGCCGGTGCAACTGTTCGAGGTGGCTGACGGCGCCGCCCGGCCGATCACCTTTTCGGCCGCCGATTTCGAGTATCTCGCCCCGCTCGATCCGGCGGAGTTCGAGGCGTTGGAGTTCCCCGGCGTCGCCGGCATCCGGCTTCTGTATCCGCTCAACCGCTCCGATCATCACGACGAGGTGGTGAGCTTTCTGGGCGCCAGCTATTTTCGCGCACTGGGCCGCGGCAACCGTTACGGGCTGTCGGCGCGCGGGCTGGCGGTGGACACGGCCGCCGGCGCGCCGGAGGAGTTCCCCGTCTTCACCCGGCTGTACATCGAGCGTCCGGAGATCGACGCGCGGCAGATCCGCGTTTGGGCGGAGCTTGAGAGCGCACGGGTTTCCGGCGCCTATGCCTTCACCATCGCGCCGGGGACCGAGACCATCATCGATGTGAGCATGGCCATCTTCCTGCGCGGCGACGTCTCGCGGCTCGGCATCGCGCCGCTGACGTCCATGTATCTGTTCGGCGAGAACGACCGCACCGGCTTTGACGACTTCCGTCCCGAGGTGCACGACAGCGATGGCCTGGCGATCCTGCGCGCCAACGGCGAGCGTGTCTGGCGACCGCTGGTCAACCCCGGCCAGTTGCAGCTTTCGTTGTTCTCCGAGGTCGATCCGGGCGGCTTCGGCCTGCTGCAGCGCGACCGCGCCGGAGACGCCTATCTCGATACGGAAGCGCGCTACGAGCGCCGTCCGTCGGTGTGGATCGAGCCTGTGGGCAATTGGGGCAAGGGGGCTGTGTGGCTCGCCGAGATCCCCTCTTCGGCCGAAATCCACGACAACATCGTGGCCTTCTGGATGCCGCGGGAAGGCCTGACGGCAGGGTCCGAGCATCACCTGCAATACCGGATGATCTGGGCTTTGAACGTCGAGGAGGATCATCCGCTGGGCCGCGTGACCAGCACCCGTACGGGCCACGGCGGCGTCTCGGGCGTTGAGCCCGATCCGCAGGCGCGCAAGTTCGTGATCACCTTTGCCGGCGGTTCGCTGCCGGAAATCGGTCCCGACGATCAGGTGACCGCGGGCATCGGCGTGGACAACGGCACGCTCCTTCACAGCGATTTGCAGAAACTTGAAGGCAGCGATGACTGGCGGCTGGTGCTTGATGTGAAGCGTGGCGGCGAAAGCCGGCCGGTCGAGCTGCGCGCGGACCTGCATCTCGAGGGTCAAAGCCTGACCGAAACCTGGACCTATCAATGGGGAACGCTGCTATGACGCGCTCTACGAATTCGTCCACCTCCCGTTTGACGCCCGCGCCGGGCTTTGAGGCGCTTCGCCGTACGGTGCGCCGCCCGGATCTTGATGATGCGGCGCTCGCGCTGTGTCTTGAGGCGGCGCTGCATGATCTCTGCGGCGCGGATGCGTCCGAAGGCATCAAGCGCGATATCCTGCGCGGCAGCGCGCGGGCGGATCTGAGCTCCCGCGTGCTGGCGAGCCTCTGCCTGCCGCCGCCCGCCTCTCCGCTCGCCATGCCGGTTCATACGCTCGAGCGGCCACGCGGGCGCATGCTGGCGCGGCTTTCGGCCGGTGTGCGCCGGCTGCGCGGTGGCCGGCGCGTGCCGGTCAGGGTGGAGTAGCGCATGGCCGCGCGCCCCGGATCCGAGATCCTCTCGCGGGTGAGCCTGTACGTGCGCCGCGGCGGCGCGGTGCTGCTGACGCTTGGGCTGACGGCCGGCGCCGCGGCGATGTTCGGATCCGTGGCGGTGGCCGACGGGTTCGACTGGCTCGACGTTCTGCGCGTCACCCTTGTCGCCTTCGGCGCCTTGTGGCTGTCGTGGGGCGCCTGCACGGCGCTTCTGGGCCTGCTGTTCGCGCCCGATCCGGTGCCGCGTTCCACGTCGGCGCTCAAGGGCCGCACGGCCATCGTCATTCCGGTCTACAACGAGGCCGCGGACGCCGTCTTCGCCCGGCTGCACGCCATGTATCGCGCGCTCGAGCGGCTTGGCGCGCTGGAGACGTTTGATTTCCACGTGCTCTCGGATTCGACACGCCCCGAGTGTGTGGAGTCCGAACGCGCGCTGCATCGGCGTGCGGTCGTTCAGCTTGGCGGCGGCGGTCGCCTCTACTATCGCCATCGCAGCCCCAATGTGGGCCGCAAGGCGGGCAATGTGGCCGACTTCATCCGCGCGAGCGGCGGCGCCTACGACCACATGCTGGTGCTGGATGCCGACAGTCTGATGCGCGGGAGACCATCGTCGAGATGGTCCGCCGCATGGAGGCGGACCCGCGGCTGGGACTGCTGCAGACCGTGCCGCGCATCATTGGCCGGCGCACGCTGTTCGGCCGCATGATCCAGTTCTCCTCCTTCTTCTACGCGCCGGTGTTCTCGCGCGGTGTCGCGGCGCTTCAGGGCGCGGAAGGCCCGTTCTGGGGCCACAACGCGCTGGTGCGCGTGCGCGCCTTCGCCCAGAGCTGTGGCCTGCCCAAGCTCCAGGGCGCGCCGCCCTTTGGCGGCGACATTCTCAGCCACGACACCGTGGAGGCGGCCATGCTGGCGCGCGGCGGCTGGCAGGTGCGTCTGGATCCGGATCTCGACGGTTCGTACGAGGAAGCCCCCGCCAACATGATCGACTACGCCAAACGCGACCGGCGCTGGTGCCAGGGAAACCTGCAGCACACCCGCGTGCTGGCCGCGCCGGGGCTGCATTTCTGGAGCCGGCTCAACCTGCTGCAGGGCGTCTTCGGCTATCTGGCGTCGCCCATCTGGCTGCTTTTTCTGCTCGCCAGCATCATTGCGCCGCAGGTGGCGCCGGCACCCGTCTATTTCGTCTCCGGCTCGCCGTTTCCGCGTTTTCCACACCCTGAGACCGAAATGGGACTGGCGCTGCTCTTCGGCGTCTTCGCGCTGCTGCTGCTGCCAAAGGTGCTTTTGGTGCTGCGCGCGGTGCTTGTCGGAGAGGCCCAGTCCTTCGGCGGCGATGCGGCCGCCTGCGGCAGCGCCGTCCTGGAGTTCCTGCTCGCCTCGCTATTGGCGCCGATTCACATGATGTTCCAGAGCCGATCGGTCGCGCAGGTGCTCACCGGCGCGGATTTCGGCTGGCCTGCGGCCGAACGCGCCGACGGATCGCTCGCGCCGCTCGATTGCCTGCGCGCGAGCTGGTGGATGGTTGTCTTCGGCACCGCAAGCCTGGGGATGGCCTACTGGGCCGCGCCCATGCTGGTCGGCTGGCTGCTGCCGGTGATGCTGCCGCTTGTCGCCGCGCCGCTGCTCATCTGGTGGACCGCCTCGATCAGCGCCGGCCATGGCGCGCGGCGCGCCGGCATCTTTCTCACGCCCGTCGAGATTTCCGGTGAGCCGGTGATTGCTGCCGCCGCCGCCGCGCTGGAAACCTATCGCCTGCCGGAAGACGAGCAGGCGCCACGCGCCGTCCCCGCGCCGGAAGCTGCCTGATACCTGCCGCCGGAAGCCAGCCTCGCATCCCTGTCCGCGCCGCACTGCGTGCGATGACGCGGAGGGTGTGGGAGGCCGCCGATATCGACAGCGCCGCCGTATCCGCACCCTCTCCCATGGGGAGAGGGTTGGGGTGAGGGGCTTCACGCTCAGGATGATACGGCGGGTCCTGCGCCCCTCACCCGCGCCTGCGGCGCGACCTCACCCCATGGGAGAGGTGAAGACACCGCGCGCCCGGTCATGCCGGATTAAGCCACGGCCGCGATTGAAGCGGCGATCAGCAGCAAACGGTGCCGCATGAGTGCTCGCGACGAGCCCTGGCATGACGAATGAGCGTCCGGGGGCTGTGCCATCGAGCTCTTGGCGCGCAAGCGCCGTCCAAAGCGCACCTGGCGCCGCACAGGTGCCGTCTTGCACCTCCGGTCAAATGCTGGCACAGAGCAAGGACCCCGTCCTGGTCCGCCCATGGAGCCGCCCTTGCGCATCGTCGAAGCCGACCGCCAGCACCTCGGCGCCCTTGTCGCGATGCTGCATGACGATTTTCTCGGTCAGGGGCGCGAGGACCTGTCCGACGCGGCGCTTGACGGCTATCGCGCCGCCTTCGCCGCCTTATCGGACGATCCCAACAACACGCTCTTCGTGGCGCTGGATGAGACCGACGCGCCCGTCGGCATGTTTCAGCTCACCTTTCTTCCTGGGCTGTCCTACGGCGGCCAGTGGCGCGCCCAGATCGAAGGCGTGCGCACGCGGGCGGATCAGCGCGGCAAGGGCATCGGCGCGCGGATGATGGCCTTCGCCATCGAGCAGGCGCGGTCGCGAGGCTGCGTTCTGGTGCAACTGGCCACCAACAAGGCGCGCGGCGACGCGCACCGTTTCTACGAGCGGCTTGGTTTCAAAGCCTCGCACATCGGCATGAAGATGATGCTGTAGGACTCATCCTCAGCCGGATTGGCGGCTTGATCCGAATCCGCGCCGGGCTCATGTCCGATCGTGACGCCAATCGTAAGCCTGCGATGCGTAGCGGGGATAAGTTTTTTGGCTGGCTGGGACAGAGGGGAGCGGGCGGGGCGCGTCACGGCGTGATGCCAGATCGGCGAGCGCACCTTCACGGCGGACGCAAGTCGAATTCGAATTTGATTCAAATTTGAATCAAAATTCATTCAAATAACCATCAACAACCGCTCGAAATTCGAGAAAGTTGACAGTCGTGGAGCGCCCTGTCAGGGCACGCGGGTCCAGTTCACGTTCTCGCATAGCACGTACAGGATGCAGCCGCGTATCGTCAGCTTGTCCTCGCCGTTCAGTGTGACCGTGGCGTCGGCGGCGATGCCGCGCTCGGGATCGTATCCCCGCCCGCGCCACGTTCCGCCCTCCTGCTTCAGTCCCGACAGCACCTCGATGCCGAGAATGGGCCGGTCGCGCTTGTCCGGGTCAGGGTTGTTGACGTCGCGGGCGCTTTCCTGGGTCATACCGGCGGGCGGATCGAAGGCGATGACGTGGCCGCACAGGGCGTCGCCGCACGGCGCGATGCGCACCGTGCCGGGGTAGGGCGTGCGCCAGTCGCCCTGCAAATCCGCCGCCCGGGCCGTCCCGGCGTCGAGCGCCAGATACATTCCCACAGCGCACAGGGCGGCGAGGACTTGTCCGCGTTGGCCGTTCTTGAGCTCCATCGCGCGTCCTATCGGTAGCGGTTCCAGGTCTCGCCCTTGCAGATCAACCCGCCCAGAACGCAGCCTTCAAGCTTCAGCTTGTTGGGCGCGGTCAACTCCATGACCCCCTTGTAGGTCTTGCCGTCCTCGGCATTGTACACCTTGCCCTTCCAGCTGTCGTCGCCGCTGGGAACCATGTTGATGACGGTTTGAACCCCCAGCAGCGGCCGGTCGCGCTTGGACTTGTCGGGGTTCTTGTCGTCCTTGCGCGGGTTCTTCAGCCACACAAGCTTGCCGCACAGGGCCTTGCCGCACGACGAGATCTGTATCCGCGACGTTCCGCTCGGACGAGCCCAGACGCCCTTCGCATCCGCCGCCGCCGCCGGCTGCGTCGTCACAAGAACGGCTGCGGCGATGACCACCGGCGCAGACAATATGGCGGCGGCGCGCAGTCCACGTTTCAAGACACTCATGATATTCCCTCCCGTGTTTTTGGTCGTTGCTATAGTAAGGTAGCTGCTTTCGGGGCGCTGGCAAGCGTCCTCGCGCGCCGCTTTTTGGCTCTGAGAGGCCGTCGACACATGGTCAATTGGGTGGCCGTGTCCGCCACTACGTTTATCTACTTGGGCCTCAATACGACGTGTATCGTGTCGTATGGTTACGGAAGCGTGTTGATTAACTCTTTCTCTTAAGGATCAAAGTATTGAAATTTATAGGTTTTTTCCGCTTTGTCGGTTAAGGAACCTGAAATTTTACCGAACGTTTTTAATTCGTTTTGTTCTTGTTAACCATAAACATTAATCCTCGGTCAAAGCTCAGGCTGGAATACTCTCTACGTAACGCGGAGGTGCCTCGGTCGCGAAAGAAGCATCGGGACCAGGACCTTCGGAAATCATAGGAGAATGACAATGGCTCGCTTTGAAATACCCGTCGAGGGCATGGCCGGAATGGGATCGGCCCCGCCAATGCGGAAATGCTGTTTGAACTCGGCATGACCTATGCCACCGGTCGCGACGTGCCGGCGGATCTCGTCTCGGCGCACAAGTGGTTCAATCTGGCCGCGATGAAGGGCAACCGTGATGCCGTGCGCTATCGCAAGGAAATCTCTGAGGAAATGACCAGCGCCGATATCGCCGAGGCGCAGCGCGCGGCTCGCGAATGGCTGACCATGCAGTGATCGGCGTTCCCGCGCTGATCCCTGCGGCCTCCAGGGGCTGCGCTCCCGCAACCGTGCGGTTTGCGGGCGCACGACGCGAAAGGTCGTCCGGCGGACGGCGCTGACCGCGCGCTCATCGCGCCGCAGTCAGCCGCCACACGGCCCGCCGGATGACGACCCTCCTGACCGGCCCAAGGTCTCGCGACCCGGGTACGGCACATTTTCTGACGAGATTTCAGTTCGTTAGCCGGCCTGTGCGCGAAAGCCGCCGGCCACTTCACGGATCGTGTTCATCAGCAGCTCCGCCAGCGGCGAGGGCGCGATGTCCGATCGCGTCGTGATGCCGATGGACCCCATCATCGCCGATCTGTCGATCGGCAGCTCCACGAGCGTTCCAGCCGCGATGTCTCCGTCGATGGCGCCGCGCGGCACCGCCCAGACGGCGTCCGACGCCAGCGCATAGGCGCGCCCGAAGGTCACCGAAATGGTCTCCACCTGGTCGGAAGGCAGCCGGATGCCGTTGGCGATCAGGAACCGGTCCACCTCCTTGCGGATCACCGTTCCCTCCGGCGGCAGCGACGCGGGAAAGCGCGACAGGGCCGCCAGATCGAAAGGCTCGGCGGCGCTCAGCGGATGGCCCGCGCGCACCACCAGCGTCATCGGCTCGGAATAGATATGCTCAAACGCCAGCCCGGTCATCTGGTCCGGCTCCACCAGCCGCCCCACCACCACGTCGAGGTCCCCCAGCCGCAGTTGCGCCAGAAGCGAGGCATTGGATCCGGTCGACACCCGCACCACGGTTTCCAGCGCGGTCTGCTTGAACAGGTTTAATGCCCGTGGCATCAGTCTCGCCGCCACATTGGGCAGCACGCCGGCGCTGACGATATATCCGCCCTTGGATTGCGCCCGCGAGACGCTGTCGATGCCCTGATGCAGCGCCATCACGCTGGCCGCGGCGTGCCGCATGAAGATTTCCCCGAAGCGCGTCAGCCGCACGCCCTTCTTGGAGCGGTCGAACAATCTCGCGCCCAGCGATTCTTCAAGTTCTTTCAAGGTCTTGGAGACGGCGGGCTGCGACACGCTGAGCGCTTCCGCCGCCCGCACGATGGAGCCTTGGCGGGCGGCCTCCAGAAAGCACTGCAAATGGCGGAACTTGATGCGCGTGTCGATCATGCGGTCGGCCTGATGGATGAGGATACAGATCTATAATCTGTGGGTTATGTAATATGGCATGAAAGGTTATTTTACATAACCGTTGCGCCGATGCATTTTGGCGCCGGCTATTCGAAATGGAGAGGCTCCGGACCATCTTGTGCTCGGACGGGCGCGCTTGCCGGAGCTTCGGAATAGATCAGCAGCTTGCGGCTATGGCTCGGCTCGAGACCGCATGTTGATCCAGGAGGGAAATGTGACCGACCAGTATCGCCCCAGGGATTGGGATTCGCATCCGCCGTATCTGCACGCGGGCTACAAGTCGACCGTGCTGCGCTCGCCGACCAAGCCGCTCATTCCTATGAAGCAGACGCTGTCGGAAATGACCGGCCCGGTCTACGGTCACGAATATGTCGGCGCGCTGGATGCGGACCTGACGAAGAACGGCATGGTCAACGGCGATCCGCTGGGCGAACGCATCATCGTCACCGGTCGGGTGCTCGACGAGGACGGCCGCCCGGTGCGCAACACGCTGGTGGAAGTCTGGCAGGCCAACGCCGCCGGACGTTACATCCACAAGACCGACCAGCATGAAGCGCCGCTTGATCCGAACTTCTTCGGCGGCGGCCGCTGCGTCACCGACGATGAGGGACGCTATACCTTCCGCACCATCAAGCCGGGCGCCTATCCCTGGCCGAACCACTACAACGCCTGGCGGCCGAACCACATTCACTTCTCGCTGCTCGGCCCCTCCATCGCGACCCGTCTGGTCACCCAGATGTATTTCCCCGGCGATCCGCTGCTCGATCTCGATCCGATCTACCAGGGCACGCCGGAAAGCGCGCGCGAGCGGTTGATCTCGCAGTTCGACATTGGCGTCACCGAGCCGAACTTCGCGCTCGGTTACAACTTCGACATCGTCCTGCGCGGCCGCAAAGAAACACCGATGGAGGCCTGAGCGATGACCTTGAAGCAGACCCCGTCGCAGACGGTCGGACCGTATTTCGCCTATGGGCTGACGGCCGGACAATACGGCTACAATTTCTCGCAGATCGCCGGATCCGAGCTCACCGATGAAGACACCGAGGGCGAGCGCATTCGCATTGAGGGCCGCGTTCTGGACGGCGAGGGGGCGCCAATCAGCGATGCGATGATCGAGATCTGGCAGGCGGATGCGGATGGCCGCTTCGCGCACCCGGACGACCCGCGCCGGCCCAACGCCCGCTTTACCGGCTTCGGCCGCTGCGGCACCGGCACAGACCCTCAGAACCGCTTCTTCTTCGACACCATCAAGCCGGGCGCGCCGGCCGAGGGCGAGGCGCCGCATTTCAACATGATCGTGCTGGCGCGCGGCATGCTGGTGCACGCGTACACGCGGATCTATTTCTCCGACGAGGCGGAGGCCAACGCCGCCGATCCCGTGATGCAGCTTGTCCCCGAGGAGCGCCGCGGCACCCTGATCGCCGAGCGCGTCGAGACGCCGACGGGCGTGCGGTATCGCATCGACATCCACATGCAGGGCGATGCGGAGACGGTATTTTTCGACGTCTGAGATTGCGGATTGAAAGAGCCCGCTTGAGACCGATCAGAGCCGCCCGCCGGGATACCCGGCGGGCGGCTTTTCTTTGGCCGGAGAAGGCATGTGGCCAGCAACCAATCCCGCAGGAGTAAGTAACAGTCCCAAGGCGGCCCGGTTGACTGGAGAGGGCCGATCGAGGCAGCTAAACTTTGGCCTTGTGCCAACCTGCCGCGATCATTGGGGTTCTTGCGATCGGTAGTGCACCGGCTGTCGATTTGCGGAGGACGGGTTTCCTGGCTTGGGAGCGAAAATGACGGCTGGAGACGGTGTCGTAACTCCTGATGTGATGGCCAAATTGCGGATTCGGGGCTTTTTGGAAGGGTTAAAAATTGGTTATCCACATGGAATATCCGGGCAAAAAAGAAAGATTGACGATTTTATATATGGAAAACAATTAGTTAATGAATTGAGTCACATAAGTCATCCACAGTACGGATTTTTTCGGTGGATTATTTACTTTTTCATGTGGATCACTTCTCCTAAAGTAAGGGTCTGGCCATCCTGTGGAGACTGTTATGTTTGACAATATTGAAGGCCCCGAAAAAGCTGCGGTCGATGAAAAGCTGCGTCAAAATCTTCAAAAATTCAATCGGGACAGTTTGAGGATACTTCATCCGGTCTTCGTTGATGCGCTCCGGCTTTTGGCCCGCCGCGATCACCCTGATCGCACGGATACGCTTTTGCTGCCTCTCGCCTGGCCCGGCGCCGCAAGCGCGAGCGGCGCCGGGGCCGCGCGGACGGACTATTATCCGCCCACCGGTCAGGATCCCTTCCAAATGGTCCGGCTGCACGGCAGCGTCTGAAGGCAGCCGCCCAAACGTCATGGGCCGCGGGTCTTCGGCCGACTCCACCGGGTTGTCCTGAAGCGCCGGACGTTGTGATTTCATCATGACGCCCGGCGCTTCAGTGTCTTGTTTAAGTAACGCCATGCCAGCGGATGGCGCGAGCGGCACGGCGCAAGGCGGTGCCGGTTAACATCTCGTAAGGAACTTGCGGCGACACTGGTCGGGTTCGTCCGTCGCCGCGCACGCGATACGGACAGACCGGGCCGGAAGGTGCGGTCGGGATACTTGTGATTGTTCAGCGTTCCGGCATCCAGGGTCACGCACCCCGCGCCGGTTGGACCAGGAACCGCGTCATGTCGAGCCGTATCATCCGCCAGGCCCAGGCGTTTCTTCGCGCTGCCCCCGCATCCGCCATCGCATCGACCGCGTTTCTCGCCATCGCCGGCATTGCCTTGGGTGTGGTGTTTTCCACGGGCCTCGGCCACCCCTTCGACAAGCTTTTTCACGGCGTGTTCTTTGCGCTGCTGACGGTTTCGCTTTCCGGATTTTTCGGCGGACGCGTGCTCCCCGCCGCACTCATCGCCGTTGCTCTGGGCTGCGGCGGCGAACTTGTGCAGGCGCTTGTGCCCCATCATGAAGCGTCCATGGCCGATGCGCTCGCCGACATTGTCGGCGTGCTTGCCGCGGCCGGCGTCATGCAGCTGCGGCCGAGCGGCGCTTTGATCCCTTGGCACAAGCTGGGTTTCACGGATGTGATGCCCGCCGAGCCGGCGCCCATTCCTGTGCGCGTCACCCGCAAGGGCTGAGCATCCTCTCAGGACGCCGTTGCGCGCGCCGCGCCGCTCATGCGAGGAGATGCGTGACCGGGTCCGCAACAATGCCCGAGCATTGCGTCATCCCGGAACAATCGGGCGCCTGAACCGCCGCCGCTTCGCCGGCCGCGTTAGAGTTCCCTCAGACCGCCACGGATTGGCCGAGCCAGTCGACGGCGGCCTGCACGCCGCCCCTGCCGTGCGGGATCCCGAGCGCAATGAGTCCGATCTCGATCGCGCCCAGCGTGCCCAGGACGGATGGAGCGTTGACGTGGCCCATGTGGCCGATGCGGAGTCCCTTGCCCTCGAGATCGCCGATCGCGCCGCCGATGGTCACGCCGCAGGTCTCCGCGCAGAAGGCGCGCAACGTTGCGGGATCGAAGCCTTCGGTCAGAATCGTGGTGACGGAATTGGCGCGTTCGGCAGCGCTTTCGATGTTGAAGGCAAGGCTGCCACCCTCGGCCCAGACCGCGACGGCGCGACGCACGGCTTCCGCCAGCAGCGCATGGCGATGCTGCGCCTTCTCGACGCCTTCGTCGAAAAGAATGTCGAGCGCCTTGCGCAGGGCGAACAGCAGGTGTTCAGGCGGCGTGCCGCAGTATTTCTGGTAATGGATGTCGCCCAGCCGCGCCGTCCAGTCCCAGTAGTGGGTGACCAGATCGGCCTCCTCATGCGCCGCCATCGCCTTGTCGTTGGCCGCCAGAAAGGTCAGGCCAGGGGGCGTCATCAGCCCCTTTTGGGCCGCCGAGACGCACACGTCGACGCCCCACGCGTCCATGGTGAAGGGCACGATGCCGAGAGAGGCAATGGTGTCGACCATGTAAAGCGCGCCATGGCCGGCGTTGGTGATGGCCTGGCGGATGGCGGGAATGTCGTTGATGACGGACGATGCCGTGTCGATCTGAACCACCAGGACGGCCTTGATCTCGCCTTCGGTGTCGGCGCGCAGACGCGCTTCCACGGCGGCGGGATCGACCGCGCGGCGCCAGCTTCCCGGAAGCACCTCGATCTCGACGCCCATCTTCTCCGCCATCATGCCCCAGCCAAGCGCGAAACGGCCCGATTCCAGAATCAGAACCTTGTCGCCGCCCGACAGGACGTTCGACAGCGCGGCCTCCCAGCCGCCATGTCCATTGGCGATGTAGATGAAGCTGTGCCCTTTGGTGCCGAACAGGGTCTTGAGATCGGAAAGGCAGCTGTCCGTGGTGGCGACCAGCGGGCCGGAGTAGATGTCGATCGCCTGCTGATGCATGGCGTTGAGGACGTCATCGGGCACGGTGGTGGGACCGGGGATGCTCAATACGGGGCGGCCATGGCGAATGCTCATGCGACGGATCCTTGCGAGGAATTGTGTGATGGGCATGCGGCAGGAAACGGCGCGCGCCGTCTATCCGTTTGCACCAGATCGGCGCGTCCGGCAAGCGGATTGCGGCGAGGCGCGCCGGGAGCGGTGCGGCTCCCCTGGCGCGACGTCAGGATTCCGCGACGGCCGTCGGAGCCATACGGCCGTCGCTAGCGGCGATCCTTCAGGATCACATCGGCGGCCTTTTCGGCGATCATGAACACGGCACAAAGGATGAAGAAGCCCGGAATTTTCGGAAACACCGAGGCGTCGACCACCCGCAGGCCCGTGACCCCGCGCACCCGGAAGGCGCTGTCGAGCACGGCGTTTGCGTCGCCGTCCCTGCCGATGGCGCAGGTGCACGAGGCGTGATGGCCCCAGGCGTTGTCGTGCACGAACGTGCTCAGCGCCGCGTCATCCGTGGCCCGCGGGCCGGGGCTTTCCTCTTCCGCGATCAGATGCCGGATGGTGCCTGCTGCCTCGTGCACGAACTTGACGCCCTCGACCACGGAAGCCAGATCCTCGCCGCTGGCATCGGTTCCCTCCTCGAAGTATCGGAAGTTGATCTTCGGCCGCTTGCGCGGGTTCGTGGGATCGTCAGGGTCGAGTTCGACCGAGCCGCCGGTGTTGTGCGTGTGCGCCTTGAGCACGGTCCAGGTGAGATAATCGGGGCGGATGGAATCGCGCGAATAGCCCGGCTGATAGCCCATGAAGCGGCCGAGCACGGCGAAACAGAACAGATCAGGCAGGGGACGGGAAGGGGCGGACCGGCGCACCACGGCAATCGCCGCGCCGTTGGTGGTATAGGCGCCGCGGCGGTTCTGCCATTGCCGGTAGACGCGGTCACCCTTGCGCAGTTCCACGCCGCCGAGTGCCCCCAGTCGCTCTTCATGCGGTTGACCTGGGTGACCTCGTAGCGGTCCTGCAGGTTCTTGCCCACGCCCGGCAGATCGGCGCGCACGGCAATCCCGTGAGCCTCGAGCGCCGCTCTGTCACCAATGCCCGAGAGCATGAGGAGCTGCGGCGTGTTGAAGGCGCCGCCGGCGAGGATCACCTCGCGCGAGGCGAAGACCTGGCGCGCCTCACCGTCATGGCCGCTTGGCCGCCAGTGGGCCTCGTAGAGCCGCTTGCCCTTCTGGTAGGCGACGCCAATGGCGCGGTTGTCGTCATCAATCAGCACGCGGGTGACCAGAGCGTCGAGTTCGATGGTGAGCCTGTCCGGATGCCTGTGCTGGACTTCCAGCAGCCGCTCGCGGGTGCCCATGCGCGCGTGGCCTCGGGTGGTCAGCGGCGGATAGCGAATGCCGATGGCGTCTTCCTCCACCAGCCGCCAGTCGTTGGGATCTCCCTTGCCCTCGAACGCCCAGGTGAAGCGGTTGACCGGGTCGTCGTTCTTCTTGAGTGCGTATTTCACGGCGCGGGCGAGCGTATGCACCAGGACGAAATCCCACAGCGCGCGACGCGGGAACGCCTTCTCCGTGCGCAGCCAGCCATTGAACCCGTGCCGGGTGGGATTCCATCCCAGCAGTTTGCCGATCCAGCGCCAGGGCGGCCAGAGGCGATGCCGGCAATCCTCCATGCGCTCGAAATAGCCGCGCATGGCGTCCGCCTTCCAGCTTTTGTCGCCTGTCAGCGCCGCGATATCCTCCCAGTCCTTGTTGTGCGGATACAGCAGGATCATGGCGTTGTGCGCCGTGCAGCCGCCGAGCGCGCCGGCGCGCGGATAGTACACGCCATCGACCGTCTCGCCGTTGAACGTCTCGCGATACTTGGGATCACGCTTCTGTTTCGCCGTGTCGCCGTAGTGGCGGACCCAGAAATCCCAGCGAAGCGCGTGGTTTTCGGTCGACAGGGCGTGGAACGCCGGGACCTCGTAGTCCTGCGCCAGGCGTTCGGCTTGGGGAAACAGCGGATTGCCTCCCTGGAGCCGCTTGGGATCGCCGCCCGCCTCCAGCACCAGCACGCGCGCGCCCGCTTCCGCCAGCCGTGCCGCGACCGTGCCGCCGCCCGCGCCGGAGCCGACGACGATGTATTCGTATTCCGCTTTCGCGGGGTCCGCCGCTTTCGTGCCGTCCGTCATGCGCGTTCCTTTCCGCGCCGCCTCAGAATGTCTTGAGGAACTCGATCAGCGCCCATTTCTCCTCGTCGGTCAGTTTGCTTCCGAAATAGTGGCCGCGATTGACCACATAGTCGGGACACTTGTTGATGCTCATCAAGGGATCGACGAGCGGCGCGAAGGCTGCGCGCGCGTCTTCATCGGAGGCGTCTTTGGGCAAATCCTTGAGCACGGAGACCGCCTGTTTCAGCACGCGCTTGACCTTGACTGCATGGGCAAGCCGGGACTTGATGTCGGTCTCGCGCGACACGGGCTGGATGTTGGCGACCAGGTTGACCGGCGTGCCGGCCGGGATCGGTCCCAGCTCGAGCAGACCCGTTTCCACCTCGCTGAAGGCCCAGGGAAACAGCCGTGGCAGCCAGGAACTCATGCCGACGATGTTGTTCAATGGATCGGGCAGGTAGGTTGCGGGCACCCGCAGGTAGCTGCGCGTGGTGGTGCGCTGGATGTAGCCCGGAACCGTGTCGCCCAGCTTTGCGTCAACGCGGCGCTTCTCCGGCCACAGCATCTTCTGGATGGAATCGTTGAACGAGGCCATGCGGGCCTCGAGCGACGGCTCGCCGTAGAAATTGCCGACCGAATTGTTGAGCAGATAGGGCGCGCTTGACCACAGGCTGACGAGGGACGCGGGGCGCGTGTACCCGCGCCCGCCGCCCGGCATGTCGTACTGCCACGGTTCGCCGGTGACCGGGTGGTGCACCGTGATCTTGCCCACCGCGGGCAGCTGCTTGTAGGTGGTGGAGGTGAAGTTGTCCCAGATGTCGCCCGCGATCCCGTTGGTGGCCAGCGGGCTGCAGGCATTGGTCTGCAGGATCGTCACCGGAATGCGGCGGTCTGTGGAGAGGAAGTTGTTTTCCAGAAAATCCGGTTTTTGCACTTCCGCGCGCATCCAGTCCTTGTAGGCGTCGGAATTCCAGGCAATCGAGCCGTCTCCACAGGTCTCGCCCGGCGCGCAGAAGTTGTCCGGCTGTTTTGAGGAATGGCACGCCGCGCAATTCTCGGCGAACAGCCGTTTTCCCTCGTTGAGCTGCGCCGTGTCGGAACCGAGATAGGCCTCGCCGCCGGGGGTGTCGGCGAGCTTGTCAGGCGGCGCGCTTGTCAGGAAGAACAGCGCCAGATCCGGCGTCTGCAGCGTATTGGCGTTCCAATAGGCGGAGTTCCTTTCCGCCACAGCGATCTCGAACGGCGTGATGTGGCCGCCGAGCAGCGGCTTGAAGTGCGTGAGCCACTCCTCGCTGAACAGCCCGATGTTGACATAGACCCGGTTGAGCGCTCCGAGGACCCCGACGGAATCCGCCCCGTCCTTGAGCACATGCGGAGTGAACACCGTGTCGGGCTGCTCGAAGAACTGCCCAAGCACCCGCGTCTGCTCGAAATCGTTGAGCTGCTTGTTCAGCATCTCGCCGCCGCTGAGCTTCTCCTTCGCGGATTTGGCCATCTGCATCCGCGCGGCCAGGGAATAGACCGCGTTCATGGTGCGCGGATTGTTGATGTTGTCGGAGGAGACGAGCGAGGTGTCGAGCGTTCCGGGCAGCCACGAATGGGCGATCTGGTAGATGAAATTCTCGTGCCGTGCCTTGGGATTCCAGGTGAACACCCGATCGATCCAGGCGTATTGCGCGCCGGGATTGGAGGTCATGTGCTCCCACTCGGGCTTTTCGGGATCGGGTGGCGGATTGACCGGATTTGGCCCCACATGGCAGAAGCCGCAACTCATGCCGACCCGGTAGGGCCGCACCAGATCCCTGTCGAGGAAATAGCCGGGATCGGTGTAGTAGCGCTCGGGGTCCCAGCGGGCCCGCGCCGCTTCATCGAAGTCCGGGTTCGGAAACAGCCGCAACCCGACGATGCCCGTCGGCTCGCCGTAGTAGGAGCCCACCGGCAGGGTGCCGTCGCCCCGCGCGCCGATCTTCACGCCGGGATATGTCTGTTCATCGGCGAAGGGATCGTCGCCGGGGCAGTCCGGGCCGTAGGTGCGCACGTCGAGCCACAGGCCGAAATGCTTCGGGTCGCCGCCCTTGGGCGGCCGGAAACAGGGCTCGTTCATCAGCCCGTAGTATTTCCAGCGGTTCTCACGGCCGACGCGATACCACGCGCGGTCCGCGCCCTCGCACGCGTCGTCCTCATAGAGCAGGTAGCCCGGCGGATAGGGGGTGGCGCGTCGCGCCGGCGCATCGCCTGACGCCGTGCGCAGGGGTTCGACCGGCCGGCTGCCCGCCGGCGGCTGCCCGTCGTAGCTGTAGACGGGCCCTGAGTTGCCGCAATAGCGGATGGCGTCGTGGCTGGAGATGATCTTCAGCAGGTCGAAGGCGCCATAGGTGTGATCCGCGAGATGGTCCCACAACCGGTCGTTGCCGCCGGTCCACACCACCCAGTTGTTGCGGCCGCGGTTGTAGGCCTTCCATACTGCGTCCCGGGAAAACATCCGGCCGAGCGCGCGCGGCTCCATGTCGAGCGCGCGGGCGAGCTCTGCGAACACCCGCTGCTTGTCCCAGCCGTGATCCATGTCCTTGAGATAGTCGCTGTCCGAACCTGGCATGCTTTCCGGCGTGCGCCCCGCGCGCATGGCCTCGCCGAGCACCGCGCCGCTTTCCGGCGCGGTGAGCGCGCGCACGACCACGGGGCCAAGCAGGATGGCGATACCGGCGAGGATCGAAAGGGTGATGATGCGCGGCTTGTACATGCGTTCACTCGACAGCTATGCGGGTTTGGTGGCGGCTTTCCGCGATCTGGTTCCAGTCTTGGTGGCCGGCTTGGCGGATCGCTTTTGCGCGGCGGTCTTCGGGGCGGCCGCTTGAGCCGGACCGCCGGAGGACGGCCCGTTCGGCATCGTGCGCAGCGCGGCAAGCGCCGGGCGCGCGCCGCCGGCGAACTTCGTGCCGAGATCGAGTTCCTCGATCATTTGCTCGGCGATGGCGTAGCCGACCGAGCGATAGGCTTCGAACTGGGGTTCGGCGAAGAACTGGTCGGCGGTGGTCTCGTCGGGGAAATCCGGATTGGCGCCCTTGTAGCCCTTCGCCACCATGTCCAGCGGCTCGATCATCGCGGTCTTCATGTAGATGACGAGGCCATATTCCGGCCACGGTCCGCCGCCGCGGCCGTTGTAGTCGACGCGGGCGAGGAAATAGCCCTTGTCGGAGTATTCGGCGCCCTTGGGATAGAGAGTGTCTTTTGGGGGGCGGGGGATCAGATGCTTGGGATCGGATGTCACGCCGTGGACGTCCAGATCGAATTTCACGGTGGCGCCGAAATCCTGGCCGATGCGTTGCAGCGCCGTGACGAAATCCGAGTAGGACGCCTGGGTATCCTGGCCGCCGTCGCAGATGATGATCAGACCGCACCGCCGCCGCACAAGTTCGTAAAGCGCAAGGTTTTCGAAGTGGCCGCCGTCGCTGAGTTCCTGGAACGTCGAGTCCTCGGTGTAACCGGCCCACGGCAGGACATAGGCGCCTCCGGGCACGAAGTGGTTGGGGCGCACGCGGGTGGGCCTCTTTCGGTCCGGCCGCCGCACGTAGTACCCCAGCCGGAGGTTCAGGAACGTCATGGCCAGGGACACGAAGCGGTTGCGGGTGACGCCTTGTCCGCCGACGCCGGCGCGCGGGTTGGCGGCCGCGCCCGAGATCGCCATCGCGGTGGCGAGCGTCATGCCGCCCAGAATGAAGTCGCGCGTGGCTTGCCAGCCGGTGGCGCGGGAACCGCAATACAGCGGCGAGAGGATGAAGTTGTCGCCGCCGCGCAACGCGAATTTGCGGACTTTTGAATTCACCAGCACGGCGTTGGTGTTGATGATGTGATAGGGGCCGGGGCACGGACCCTGTCCGACATCCTTCAGGTGGAAATCGTCGGCGAGGCTGGCAGGCCGACGCAGGTTGTCGTGCGCGGTGCGGTAGTCGGGCAGGAAGGCTTCCATCAGCCTGTCGCGGTAGTAGCGATGGATCGAGATGTAGTTGATGTTGACGAACCAGCCCACCACCGCGGAAAGGGCCGCGAGCGCCGTCAGCGCGACGACGTCGGGTCCCGTGGCGGAGAAGTTGATCGCCAGCCGGTAGGACAGCAAGAGCACCCCGTAGAGCAACAAGAGCGAGCCGATGATCAGCACGAGTTTGGTGCTGCCGCCGGGGCCGGATTTGCTGTGCGCCTTGAAATGTCCCCACAGGGCGGTGGCCGCGCCCGCGAGCACGCTGAGCGCGCCTTCGCTGCCGTTCAGCCGGTCACTGATCAGCGCCACGCTGAAGGGAATGCTCGCGACGATCAGCAACACGATGATGAGCGGCAACCACAGACCGTAGACACGCTCAAAGCGCCTGCGGCCGCTGTACTTCAGCGAGATGGAAGTGTCGCGCCAGGCGTGCTCGATAGTCAGCGCCAGCCAGAAAAAGAGCATTGCGGCCCCGCCCATGATGGCGAGAATCTCGCAGCCGAACGAGGCGATCACGAAGACGTCCGACCAGAAGCCGGGCATCAGCCAGCCGGCAAGCCAGGCAAACAGGCCGTTCAACAGCCACAGAATGAAAAAGCCGGCGAAAACCAGGTAGAGACGGATGCTTTCCTGAGGATTGAGCCCCTTCAACCCTTCCGCGTTGATGAGCAGCAGAAGGTTGACGACGACGAAGCCTGCGAACAGTTTTATGTCAGCGAAGAGATTACCCGCAATCTGGCCCGAAGACGCATCGCCGATGGCATTGATTTTCGCGATCACCAGATAGATCAACACGAAGATGGCGGCGAAGATGGCCGTGACCTTGAGGAAGCTGAGTTCGCGTCGTGCGGCGGGAATCGCCTCGAATTGATCCGTCGCCTCTGCACGCGGGCCATCGGGTTTCGTGGCGCTTGCGAAGGACATCCAGGACAACAGCGAGAAGGCGACGGAGGAAAGGAAAAACAGGACCACGCCCAGGCCCGCGATCAGGAAGGGAATTGCGTAGAGCCCCGGAATGGCGCCGGCATCGCTCGCTTCCAGCGTGGGTATCGCACCGGCGACACGCGCCAGAAGCGCGTTCAGCGGCTCCAGCCCGATCCAGTGGTCGAGAAAGCGGTCCAGATAGTGGACGCACATGAAGCCGAAGGCGAGGATCGGGATCCAGACGAGCAGGTTGAGAAAGATTGCCCGCAGCACGATGGCAATACCTGAGAACAGGGTAATGTCCCCGCCGGGCACCAGATAATTGCCGTTCTGGCGCAGGTAGGTGAGGATTTCGGTGGTGTTGGCGGGGTTGGCCGGTGTCCTGGTTCCATAAGGAAACGTGTCCGGACCGAGATCGAGCGCCTCGGTGCTGCCGTTGTGCCCGCTCAGCCACCACGACAGCGCCGAGCCGATGTAACCGCCGCCTGAAACGGTGGAGAGATAGTCGACGTGGCGGAGGATTCCCGCGCGTGCCAGCCGTTGCAGCACGCCGAGCGAAAACACCGCCGAGCGGATGCCGCCTCCCGACAGCGCCATGCCGAAGAGATACGGTTTATCACCGTCATCCTCGGGCGTTCGCTCCACGTCCGGATCCGGCGGATTGTGCCGCCGTGCCTCGTTGTCCGCCTCAACGGCCGCGCGGATGGCTTCCACGTGCTCCAGCGCACACTCAGGATTACATGCCTTGCGCCGCTGAGCGGCGATATAGGCCAGTTCGTTCTCGATCAGCGCATCGTCGCCGCAACGGTCCTCGTCACCAAAAGGAAAAACGTATGGCGCGGGCGGCTCCTCGCCGTCCTTTCGTGCTGCGAAATACGACTTGATCGCGTGAAAATCGAAACTGCCTGTCGCCATAGTCTTGAGGTGCTTTTTCTAAAAATTTTGGGTTCTAAGACGCGGTTCACGGTTGGAAAATCGATCAAAAATCGGAAATTGAGCAACGGCGGCCGAAAACCGGCGGTCATGCACACTTGGCGCGGCGGCATTGTTCGAAATTGCGGCATGACGCCGGCGCGCGCTGGAAAAGTCTAATCCAAGCCTTGGGGTGACGCAAGGTAATCGGCTGCCGCCCCGCGGATGACGGCTGGAGCATCGGACTTTCATGCCGGGATGGGCTGGTCTAGATTTCGTGCGATGAATCGGTCCCCGCTCGCGCCGGCGGGGAATCAGGATGAAAAATGGTGGCGCACGATGCGCGCGGGCCGGCGCCGGTGGGGGAGACGACAATGGTGGACGTGCGGCAGGCATTGCCCGAGGACGGATTGGCGGGGACGCTGGTGGGACGGGCCCATGTGCCGGGCGAAGGCCCGAGCGTCGTGCTGCTCGGCGAAGACGGCGTGTTCGATCTGTCGCGCAGCTTCGCGACGATGACGGATGTGATCAATTCGCCGGGCGCACCCGCGGTGCGCGCCGCGCTGGCATCGGCGACGCGCATCGGCTCCGTCGAGGAACTGCTGGAAAACACCGGAACGACCGAGGTGCCCGGCTCGGGCGACATGCCGCATTTCCTGTGCCCAGTCGATCTGCAGGCGGTGAAGGCCGCGGGCGTCACCTTCGCGGAATCCATGCTGGAGCGGGTGATCGAGGAGAAGGCCAAGGGGGATCCCGCGGCCGCCGAGGGCATCCGCCGCACCATCAGCGGCGACATCGGCGTGGATCTCGCCACTTTGGTGCCGGGATCGGACGATGCCGAGCGTCTCAAGGCCACGCTTCAGGCGCAGGGCATGTGGTCGCAGTATCTGGAAGTCGGCATCGGTCCCTACGCGGAGGTCTTCACCAAGACCCAGCCCATGGCGTCGGTCGGTCTGGGCGCCGAGATCGGCCTGCATCCCGAATCGTCATGGAACAATCCCGAGCCCGAGGTGGTGCTCGTCATCGACAGCACGGGAAAGATCGTTGGCGCGACGCTCGGCAACGACGTGAATCTGCGCGATTTCGAGGGACGCAGCGCGCTGCTGCTCTCAAAGGCCAAGGACAACAACGCCTCGAGCGCCATCGGTCCGTTCATCCGGCTGTTTGACGACACCTTCACGCTGGACGATGTGCGCGCCATGGATGTGGCGCTGGAGATTTATGGCGAGGATGGCTTCGAGCTGAAGGGCGGTAGTTCGATGAGCCTGATCAGCCGTGATGTGGAGGATCTGGCGCGCCAGACCCTGAACGCCAATCATCAGTATCCCGACGCGCTGGTGCTGTTCACCGGCACCATGTTCGCGCCTGTGACGGACCGCGACGCGCCGGGGCAGGGGTTCACCCACCACATCGGCGACGTCGTGCACATCGCCACGCCGAAACTTGGCCGGCTGATCAACCGGGTGACCACATCGGACAGGATCGCGCCCTGGACGTTCGGCGCGTCCGCGCTGATGAAGAATCTCGCCGGGCGCGGCCTGCTGTGAATGCGCGTTGCCGGACGCGCTCCGGCGCGCGGCGATCCGGATCCTCGGCACATGGCCGGGGATGACGAGAGTCCTG
The DNA here is from genome assembly GCF_003432385.1 of Breoghania sp. L-A4. Classification (NCBI taxonomy): domain Bacteria; kingdom Pseudomonadati; phylum Pseudomonadota; class Alphaproteobacteria; order Hyphomicrobiales; family Stappiaceae; genus Breoghania; species Breoghania sp. L-A4. Next base: position 2,127,224 of record NZ_CP031841.1, read on the forward strand.
CTTATCTTATTGGAAAACAACGAAATTCGTCATGCTCGGGCTTGTCCCGAGCATCCATGCCGGACGTTTGGTCCCGCATGATGAAAGACGTTTGAACAGGACCACGGGGGGAATGGTGGGCGATGCTGGGATTGAACCAGCGACCTTTCCGGTGTGAACGGAATGCTCTCCCGCTGAGCTAATCGCCCGCGCAGCGTGCTGCGGTGGCGCGATATAAGGGGCGCGGGCGGATCAAGTCAAGAGCCTGTCGCGCGCGGAGCCAGCGTCTGCACGCTCGTCCACAGATCGTCGAAATGCGAAATGATCCGGTCGGGCGCCAGCTGGTCCACGGGCACCGGCGTGTAGCCGAATGTGACCGCGACCACGGGGATGCCGGCGTTGCGCGCCGCGTCGATGTCGGTGCGGCTGTCGCCGACCATCACCGAGCGCACCGCGTCCCCGCCGCACAGTTCGATCGCGCCGAGTACCGGCATGGCGTCCGGCTTGCGCCGCTCGAACGTATCCGCGCCGACGATGGCTTTGAAATGCCGGCTCATGTCGAGTTCATCGAGCAGCGAGCGGGCCAGATGCTCGAGCTTGTTGGTGCAGACGGCCAGATGCCAGCCCGCCAGGGCGAACCGCGCCAGCGCCGCTTCCACTCCGTCGAACGGGCGGCTATGGCGGGCAATATTGGCGCCGTAGTGGTCGATGAACGCGGCGAACAGCCGCGCCTCGCGCGCGTCGTCGAGAGGCTCGCCGGCAACGTCGAAGCCCTTCTGCAGCAGGGCCCGGGCCCCATGACCGATGAGCGAGCGCGCCACCTCGAGAGGCACCGGAGCGAGCTTCTCGCTTGCCAGAACGACGTTGAGCGTGGCGATCAGATCGGGGGCGGTGTCGACGAGCGTGCCATCGAGATCGAGCAGCAGGACCGGTTCGGGCAAGGCGGCGTCCTCAAGGCATCAGAAGGCGGATGGAGGCCGATTGCTCTAGCGGCTTTCGCCGATCGGGGCAACCAGGGTCGCCGCGCCGGCGGCGTCACATTTTGTAGGCGGTCCGGAAGCCGCCCCAGTGGCGTCCGGCAACCATGATGGGCGCGTCGATCTCCCGCATCCAGACAATCTTGCCGTTGCCCATGTCGCGCGGATAGGACTGGATCAGGAAGGGCCGGGTGTTGCGCGCCGCACTGAGTCCGGCGCGGTCGTCGAAAATCCGCATGTTGCGGCAATTGGCCGTGTTCCACGCGGGGTCCTCGGGGTTTTGCGGCTTGGAATAGATCTTGTTGTGCACCGGCAGATAGCCGTTTCTGTCGACACAGGCGCAGAACACCATGTTGTGGCCGTGCGCCAGGATTTCCTCCTGCACCGGCGGCAGGATGTCCTCGAGAACCGCGAGCGCGCGCGTCGTGAACTGCACGGGATCGCTGCCGGCGACGGGCTGATACTCGGTGTCATAAAGGTCGTCGAGGGACAGGCGCCGTTCCTCGATGGCGCGCGCCATCGACTGGCTGATGCGCTCAGCCGCCTCGGTTGCCGTGGCGACAAAGCTCTCGTTTTCCCGTTTGACCTGGTCGATGACAGCCCCGAGCGCCTCATAAGCCGGGCCTTCGAGGGTCGTGAACGTGCAGTGGACGCCGGAGGCGCTTACATTGGCGACCGTCAGGTCGAGCTGACCGACGTTTGGAAGGTCGAGCGTCGCGCGCGCGCCGATGGCCGGAGCGGCGCCCTCCGCCTTCAACAGCGCGCCACCAGGAGAGATGTCGATGGTGCGGATGGCCAGCGGGTGCCCACCGGCCGCCAGCGTGCCGGGCATGTCGAGCGGAAAGCGGTCGTGGCGGCGACGGTTGCCGGCCTCGGTCTGCCGCAACAGCATCGTGAAGCGGTTGTTGAGGGCGTCGCACAGGCCGCCCATGTCGTCGCCGGCCCTGGTAATGTCACCGCCGGCGGCGTCGGCGCGGTCGGTGGCCGAGCCGATGGCGCTGACGCGTTCGCCCACTTCACCGACAAAGTCGGCTGTCATATTGGCGGCGCGTCCGATCTCGCCGGTGGTCGCGACCTGCTCCTCGACGGCTGCGGCGACCGAGGTGAATGTCGGCCGGATCTGGCCGATGACGGAAACGATCCGGTCGACGGCGCCGATGCTGCTTTCCGCGGTCTGCTGCAGACGGGCGATATTGGAGACGATTTCGTCGGTGGCCTTCTGGGTTTCGGCCGACAACATCTTCACTTCATTGGCGACGACGGCGAAGCCTTTTCCCGCATCACCCGCGCGCGCCGCCTCGATGGTGGCGTTGAGGGCGAGCAGATTGGTTTGTTTGGCGACGGCGGAAATCAGCGACACCACGTCGGCGATGCTCTGGATGGCGTCGCGCAAGTCGCCGACGCCCTTGCCGGCCTCGTCGGCGATGGCGCTGGCCTCATCGGTCATCTGGGTGGTGTTGGCGACCTGGGTGCCGATTTCGCGGCTTGTTTGATTCAGCTCCTCGATCGCGCCGGCAAGCGCCTGGGCGTTTCGCGTCGCTTCGCCGGACCGCGTGGCGAGCGACGCAGTGTCGCCGCGGATGGCGGAAATCGTGCTGCCTTGTTCGGCAATCCGGTCGCGCATGGAGGCCGCGCTGTCGACGATGCCGCGCGCCGCCGCCTTGAGGTCGGCTTCGATCAAGTCGAACGTGCCGTTCAAGACCTTGTTATCGCTAGCAGGTTCGGGGTCTGCTTGCACATTTTCGATAGCAGCGGCGACGTCGGGACAGTCATTGTCCGCGTCTGATTGCGATCCGAATGCGAATAGCAAATGCTGCAGTGCCATAGTACATCTCCGGAGGTCAGGAAATTGAGTTGACCGAGCCGGATGGTCGCCGATTGTAATGAATTGTTTGTAAATTCCGCCAAAAAACTGGTGGGTATACACACATTCCGTAGAGTTATGGTTTGGAGCGGTGGCGGCCGGCGGCGTGGTGGAGCCCGGAACGGCAGACCCAGCGGCGCGGTTCGGGCGGACGCGTCGTCCCTGCGTCCTTAAAAAGCCGTGATCGGGCGGCACCAGAGGACGATTGTCGCCGTGGGCGGGTTGCGGATACCGGACAATGCTGTGAAAACAGTGCCGCGAAGATCGCGCGGCGTTGGCAACGCGCTGTTGCTGGGGCTACACAATGCGCGGCGAAACGAATGGGATGACGAGCGTTTGTTGACACACGGAATCGGGCCGGACGCGGCGGCGGCGCTTCGATGAGCGACACCTACAAGAAAATGGCGGCCGAGGCCGCGTTGAACCACGTGAAGCCCGGCATGCGCCTCGGAATCGGAACCGGTTCGACGGCTGAGTTTTTTGTGCGTGCTCTTGCCGCCAAGGTTGCGGGCGGCCTGGCTGTGATCGGCGTGCCGACGTCGGAGCGCACCGCCGCGCTGTGCAGGGAGCTTGGCGTTCCGTTGACGACACTCGATGAGACGCCGGAGCTGGATCTGACGATCGACGGCGCTGACGAACTCGATGGCCAGTTGCGCCTGATCAAGGGCGGCGGTGGGGCGTTGCTGCGCGAGAAGATCGTGGCAAACGCGTCGGCGCGAATGATCGTCATCGCGGACGACGGCAAGCATGTGGACACGCTGGGCGCTTTCCCGTTGCCCATCGAGGTGATGCCCTTCGGCCTCGCGGCCACAAGGATCGCGATCGGCAGGGTCGCCGATGAGCTGGGCCTCGCGGGCGAATTGCGCTTGCGCATGGCCTCCGATGGCGCCCCGTTTGTCACCGACGGCGGGCACTACATCGTGGACGGTGACTGGAAGTCGCTTTCCGACCCCGATGCCCTCGCGAGCCGGCTCGCCGGCATTCCGGGTGTCGTTGAACACGGACTGTTTATCGGATTGGCCGATATGGCCTATTTGGGTGGCGCTGACGGTGTCACCGTCGTCGAGCCGTCCGCCTGATACAAGAACAAGTGAACGGAGAAAGACATGAAACGCGTGACCATGAAGCGGATTTTGGCGGGAGTGATCCTTGCCGGCTGTGTCGCCACCGGACCTGCGGCGGCCGCCGAGGATTTCACTGAGTCACACATCAATGCCGCCCGCGCGGCCATCATCAGCAGCAACTCGATACGCGCTTATGACGAGATCCTGCCGGTGATCGCGGACAAGACCCGCACGCTGTTCATTCGCTCCAACCCGGCGTTGACCAAGGAAATCGACGAGGTCACCAACGCCGTGGCGCTCGATCTGGTCAGCAAGCGCGCCGAGCTTGACACAACGGTCATGGAAATCTGGGCCGTGCGCTTTTCCGAGGAAGAGCTGAAGGCGATTGCGGCGTTCTACACCTCGCCGGTCGGCGCCAAGCTGGCCGAATTGCGGCCGGAGATGAACGCGCTCAGCATCGGCGCCGCCAAGCAGTGGGGCGACGCGCTTTCGACCGTCATGGTCGGCCGCGTGCGCGACGAGCTGAAGAAGCGCGGCCACAACTTCTGATCTTGCAGCGCAGACTGTCCGGCCTATCTGTGGGGCTCGCGTGCTCGCGAGGCGCGCGCACCATCACGACATGACACGGCCGTGCCGGGCGCGCGGTCAAGCGGGGGTATGAAATGTCCGAATTCGACTACGATCTGTTCGTGATCGGAGCGGGATCGGGCGGCGTACGCGCCGCGCGGATCGCGGCCACCCATGGCGCCCGCGTGGCGATCGCCGAAGAGCATCGCTACGGCGGCACCTGCGTGATCCGCGGTTGCGTGCCCAAGAAGCTTCTCGTCTATGCCTCGCAGTTCTCGGAGAGTTTCGAAGATGCGGCCGGTTTCGGTTGGGACGTTGGCGCGCGTTCCTTCGACTGGAAAGCATTGATCGCCGCCAAGGATCGCGAGATCAATCGGCTGGAGGGCATCTACCGCGGCAATCTGGAGCGCTCCGGCGTGGCGCTTTTCGATAGCCGCGCCGAGCTGGACGGTCCCAACGCGGTGCGCCTGGTCAAGGACGGCCGGCGTGTCACCGCCGCCAAGATCCTGATCGCCACCGGCGGCGCGCCGAACAACGACATGCGTCTTGAGGGTGTCGAGCACACGATCACCTCCAATGAGGTCTTTTATCTTCCCGAATTTCCCAAACGTGTGGTGATCGCCGGCGGCGGCTTCATCGCGGTGGAGTTCGCCGGCATCTTCAATGGTCTGGGCTCCGAGACGACGCTGATCTATCGCGGCGAGGAAATCCTGCGCGGCTTCGATGACGACCTGCGCCAGGCGCTGCACGCGGAGATGGAGAAGAAGGGCATTCGGGTGATCACAGAGGACGTCTTCTCCCGGATCGAGAAGACCGATACCGGGCTGATCGGCCACACCAATGCCGGCGAGCAGATCGAGGCTGACCAGATCCTGATGGCCATCGGCCGCAATCCAAACACCAAGGGGCTCGGGCTGGAAGGCGCCGGCGTCAAGCTGGACGCGGCCGGAGCCATCCGCGTCGACGAACGCTCCCGCACCAACGTGCCATCGGTCTTCGCCGTGGGCGATGTGACCAACCGCGTCAACCTGACACCGGTGGCGATCCGCGAGGGCCACGCCTTCGCCGACACCGAATTCGGCGGCAAACCGGTTTCCGTGGACCATTCCATGGTGCCTGCGGCCGTGTTTTCGCAGCCGGAAATCGGCACCGTCGGTCTGACGGAGACGGAGGCGCGCGCGCGGCATTCCTCGCTCGATATCTATCGCGCCTCGTTCAGGCCGATGAAGCATACGCTGTCGGGCCGCGACGAGAAGATGCTGATGAAGCTGATCGTCGATGCGGACACGGACCGTGTGCTCGGGGTTCACGTGATGGGGCCGGATTCCGGCGAACTGGTTCAGGTGCTCGGCATCGCGCTGAAGATGGGCGCCACAAAGGCCGACTTCGACGCCACCATGGCCGTGCACCCGACCGCCGCCGAGGAACTCGTCACCATGCGCGAACCGAGCGAACGCGTCCGCCGCGAGGCCGCGGAATAGGGGCAATCCTCCGTTGCCGTCCGCAAGCGCCTTCACGAAGCGTTCGATCTCGTCTTCCGTATTGTAATAATGCACTGAGGCGCGGACCAGGGCGTCGAAGCCGCGTGTCGGCAGATCCAGTTGCGATGCGCGCGCCTGGGTGTGGGTGACGTTGATGCAGGAGGTGACGGGTGAGCACGGATCTGTTCAAACTCGAAGGCAAGCGGGCGATGGTGACGGGATCGTCGCAGGGCATCGGTTTCGCATTGGCGCGCGGCCTGATGGCGGCCGGTGCGGAGATTGTGCTCAACGGCCGTGATGCAGCACGGCTGGATGCCGCGGTGAAGCGATTGCGCGGCGAGGGCGGCACAGTGACCGGCCTGGCCTTCGATGTTACCGACCACGCGGCGGTGCGCGCGGCGGTGGACGGGGTCGAGGCTGGAACCGGGCCGATCGACATCCTGGTCAACAATGCCGGCATGCAGCACCGGGCGCCGCTCGAGGACTTTCCCGCCGACGCCTTCGAGACGCTGCTGCAAACCAATGTCGCCAGCGTCTTTCATGTCGGCCAGGCGGTGGCGCGGCACATGATCGGCCGTGGCGCCGGCAAGATCGTCAACATCTGCTCGGTGCAGACGGCGCTGGCCCGCCCCGGCATTGCCCCCTACACCGCCACCAAGGGCGCGGTAGCCAATCTCACTAAGGGAATGGCCACCGACTGGGCGAGGCACGGCCTGCAATGCAACGGCCTGGCGCCGGGCTATTTCGACACGCCGCTCAATGCGGCGCTGGTCAGCGATGCGGATTTCAGCGCCTGGCTTGCCAAGCGGACACCGGCGGGACGCTGGGGCAGGGTCGAGGAACTGGTTGGCGCTTGCATCTTCCTGTCGTCGGAGGCGTCGTCCTTCGTCAACGGGGCGATCATCTATGTCGATGGCGGCATCACCGCGTCCCTCTAAAGGCCCCGGATGCCGGCGCCCAGCCATGACGTCCATTCATTTGGTGCTTGTCCCAGGCCTGGGGGACGGGCTCCGCCGCGACGAAAACATCAGCACGGGCTTTGAGAATCTTCGCGCGATTTTCTATGTCTAGGGAGACCGGCTGCGCCCGATGAGCAGCCCGAGATCCGTACGTTTTGGAATCAATGGCAATGACGGACACCATCTCCTATTTCGGCTACGGCTCGCTCGTCAATTGCGATACGCGGACGCCCGGCAGCATCGTCGCACGGGGCACCCTGTCCGGCTGGGTGCGTGAATGGCGCATCGCGGGGCCCACGCCGCGCGGCGGCGTGTGCAGCCTGACGGTGCGGCCGGAAGCAGGCACGGACATTCGCGGGCTGATGGTGCGCGAACACAGCTCCGGACTGGCGGCGCTTGATGAGCGCGAAGGACGTTACGACCGCGTCGATCTCGATGAGGGCTCGTTTTGTGCGGACCCGGACGCTCCGGCTCATGACGGGCGCGGGTTCGTTTACCGCGCCCGCTCGGAACACTACCGCTGGGGCGATGCGGATCATCCGATCCTGCTGAGTTACGTGGATTGCGTGCTGGCGGGTTTCTACCGGCACTGGGGCGAGGCCGGCGTGCGCCATTTCATTGAGACCACCCACGGCTGGCACGTGCCCATCCTCGACGACCGCGAAGCGCCGCGCTACCCGCGCGCGGTGGCGCTTGGCGAGGATTTGCTCGGATTGATCGACGCGGCGCTGGCGGACGCCGATGTTCGGTGGCTCGTGGCGGCTTGAGTGCCCGGACCTACGTACACCCCGCCATGGTCTCCGCGATGAGATGGTCGACGACGGCGCGCAGGGCTTCCGGCGTGCCGGCGCCGCTTTCCAGCGCCGCGTTGTAGACCGCCAGCTGCTTGTCGGCGGAGGTGCCGTGCGAGACCATGGCGCGGGCATGTTCAACGGCCGCGCGGCAGCGGAAGAAATCCGCGTCCTCGCCGATCAGCTCCATCAGTTCGTCGATCAGTTCCTCGAACGGCACCATGGCGCCGCGGCCGAAATCGATCAGCGCGCCTTGCGTTCCGTGCCGCTGCGCCTGCCAGCGGTTTTCCGCGATCAGAAAGCGGGAATACTCACGCCAGCGCTGATTGTCGATGCGCAGGCGATAGAGCATGCGGCACAGGCAACGGAAGATCGCGGCAATCGCGATGGCGTCGTCGAGCGTGGTGCAGACGTCGGTGACGCGCATTTCCAGCGTCGGGAACCGGTCGGAAGGGCGCAGGTCCCACCACACCTTCGTGGCGTCCTGGATCTGGCCGGCGGAGACCAGCGTGTCGATGGTTCTGCGGTATTCGCCGGGCTTTCGAAGGTCTCGGGCAGACCGGTGCGCGGCAACTCATTGAACACCGCCAGCCGGTAGGACTTCAGCCCCGAGGGCTGGCCGCGCCAGAACGGCGAGGAGGTGGAGAGCGCCAGCAGATGCGGCAGGAAATAGGTGAGCTGGTTCAGCAGGTCGATGCGCAGGTCTTCGTCCTCGATCGCCACATGCACGTGCATGCCGCAGATCAGCAGCCGCCGCGCCACCACCTGCATGTCGCGGGCGATGTCGTTGTAACGCGCCAGGTCGGTGTGCGACTGGCGCGTCCAGTCGGCGAACGGATGAGTTGAGGCGGCGATGGGCGCCAGCCCATGCGCGCTGGCCTTCTCGGCGATCGTCCGGCGCAGCAGGGCCAACTCGTCGCGCGCCTGGCCGAGCGTTTCGCACACCGGCGTGCCGATCTCGATCTGGCAGCGCAGGAATTCGGTCGACACCCGGTCCGACAGCGCCTCCTTGCAGGCGTCGAACAGCGCCTGTGGCGGATCATCCGCGAGATCGCGGGTTTCGCGATCAACGAGCAGGTATTCCTCTTCAATGCCGAGGGTGAAGGAGGGCGCGTCCATGATCCCAGCATCGGCTTTTGTGCGGAGGCTGGTCAAGCGCTTCCTGACGCGGGGGAGCCTGCTTCAGCCGACCAGTCCCTGCAGCAGATGGCCGATCGCCCACGCGATGCCCGCGGCGGCAAGGCCAATGCTCGTGGTTTCCAGTCCCGACCAGACCCAGTGTTGAGTCGACCAGCGGCTCTTGATCGAGCCGATAGCGAAGAACACCATCGCGGTCATCACGGTGGCGATGAACGCCGAGGCACCGGTATGCAGCGCGAAGGGCAGCAGGGGGACCGTACCGCACAGGACGAAGGCGGCGAAGGTCGAGCCGGCGGCCTTGGCCGGCGAGCGCTGGGCCAGCGACACGCCATGCTCCTCGGTGAGCATGGTGTCTATCCAGTTCTCCTTGTGCGCCGTGACGAGTTTGACGATGCGCTCCAGTTCGTCGCCGACAAAGCCCTTGGCCAGGAAAATCTGGCGGATTTCTTCCCGTTCGCCATCCGGATATTGGGCGATGTGGGTCTCTTCCATAAGCCTGAGGCGCTTGTAGTCGTCGAGTTCCGTCTTCGTGCCGGAGTAATTCGCCGCCGCCATGGAAAATCCGTCGGCCAGCAGATTGGCAAGGCCCAGAACCAGAATGACGCCCGCCGACAGATCCGCGCCGATCACGCCCGCGACGATCGCAAAGGTGGTCACCGCCCCGTCGATGCCGCCATAGACCCAGTCGCGCAGGTAGTTGACTTGCGGCCCCTTGCGGATACGCCGTGCGATGGCATCCCGCGTGTGTTCGTGCTCCAATTTCATGCGCGTTCCGATGTGACCTGGTGCTTTCTCTCTCGCTGAACAATGTCTGCTATAATCGCTTCGGTAAATGCATCGGGCAAACCGGTGGCCTTGTACGGTTGCTGCGTGTATAAACGCGCCCGTGCTGGCAGGCTGGCGGGGCGCTTCCCATTTGGAAGGGATACCCGCATGTTTTGGGCGAAACGGTCTTGCGGGACAGGTCCCGATTAGGGGATATGGAACGCTCGCGACGGCCACACTATCATGCAAGGCGGGACGAGGTGCCGGACAAGGCACATTGGTTGCGTACCAGGGAGACGATCATGGCGGAGAAATGGACACCGAAAACCTGGCGCTCGAAGCCGGTTCAGCAGGTGCCCGAGTATCGGGATCAGGCAGCGCTCGAGGCCATGGAAGCTCGGCTTGCGAGCTATCCGCCGCTGGTTTTCGCAGGCGAGGCGCGCAAGCTGAAGAAGCAGCTCGCCGAGGTTGCCAACGGCAAGGCGTTTCTGCTCCAGGGCGGCGACTGCGCCGAGAGCTTCGCCGAGCATGACGCCGACAACATCCGCGATTTCTTCCGGGTCTTTCTGCAAATGGCGGTCGTGCTGACCTATGCAGCCGCCTCGCCGGTGGTGAAAGTGGGGCGCATCGCGGGACAGTTCGCAAAGCCGCGCTCCTCGTCGACCGAGAAGCAGGGCGATGTGGAGCTGCCGAGTTATCGTGGCGACATCGTCAACGACATCGATTTCACCCAAGCCGGCCGCGAGCCGGATCCCGCGCGCCTCGAGATGGCCTACCGCCAGTCGGCGGCCACGCTGAATCTGCTGCGCGCCTTCGCGCAGGGCGGTTTCGCCAATCTCGACCACGTGCATCGTTGGATGCTGGGTTTCGTCAAGGACAGCCCGCAGGCGCATCGCTATCAGGTGCTGGCGGACCGCATCTCCGAGTCGCTCAACTTCATGCGCGCCTGCGGCATCGATCCGGACACCGCGCCGCAGTTGCGCTCGACCGATTTCTTCACCAGCCACGAAGCGCTGCTGCTTGGCTACGAGGAAGCAATGACGCGTGTCGATTCCACGTCCGGCGACTGGTACGCGACCTCCGGCCACATGCTGTGGATCGGCGACCGCACCCGCCAGCTCGACCATGCGCATCTGGAATTCTTCCGCGGCATCAAGAACCCGATCGGCATGAAGTGCGGCCCCTCGATCGAGCCGGACGAGCTGCTGCGCGCCCTGGACATTCTCAACCCGGAGAATGAGGCCGGCCGCATGACGCTGATCGCCCGTTTTGGCGCGGACAAGGTCTATGATCATCTGCCGGCGCTGGTGCGCGCGGTGGAGCGCGAAGGCCGCAAGGTGGTGTGGTCGTGCGATCCGATGCACGGCAACACGATCAAGGCGACCTCGGGCTTCAAGACCCGTCCGTTCGACCGCATCATGAGCGAGGTGGAAGCCTTCTTCACGGTGCACCGGGCGGAAGGCACCCACGCGGGTGGCATCCATGTGGAGATGACCGGCAAGAATGTCACCGAATGCACCGGCGGCGCGCGGGCGATTTCCGACGACGACCTGTCGGATCGCTATCACACCCATTGTGATCCGCGGTTGAACGCCGATCAGGCGCTTGAGCTGGCCTTCCTGGTTGCGGAAAACCTCAAGAAGGAACGCGACGGACGTCAGCAGATCGCGGCCGTGTCGTAGCGTTCACCTTGCAAACTGCTTTCTGGACGGCGCCCGCGTGGCGCCGTCTTTGTTTTCCGGTTGCCTATTGTTTTCCGGTGTTCCCGCGGTCTCAACAGTGCGTTCAACGCATGCCGATTGACCGGCGGGCGTGCGATATGGGATTCCCGTTGCAGGAAACTCAATCATCTGGAGCGTTCGCCATGTCGCGCTTGCCGCCGCTTTTCATTTCGCACGGATCGCCGATGCTGCTGCTGCAGAACACCGCCGCGCGGGCGTTTCTGGGCAGCTATGGCGCTCAGCTCGGAAAACCGGACGCCATCGTTATCGCCTCGGCGCATTTCGAGACCGAGCGGCCGTCCGTCGTCACCGACCCCGCGCCGGGCATGATCTACGACATGCACGGCTTTCCAAAGGAACTCTATCAGGTGCAATATCGGGCCCCTGGCGCGCCCGCTGTCGCCCAGCGTGTCGCGCGGTTGCTCGGTGACGCGGGGCTGGCGCCGGATCTGGTTGCCGAGCGCGGCTACGACCACGGCACCTGGGTGCCCTTGTCGCTGCTCTATCCGGATGCAGATATTCCCGTGGTGCAGATCGCCGTGCAGCCGGACATGGGCCCCGCGCATCATCTGCGTATGGGCGAAGCGCTTTCGTCGCTGGCCGACGAGAACATCCTGGTGATCGGGTCCGGATCGCTGACCCACAATCTGCACGAGTTGCGGGCGCCAGATGGCGGGCGCAGGGCGCTGGCCGACGCCGAACCGGCCTGGGTGAAGGAATTTGCCGACTGGGTAGGCGACAGGATCGCCGCGGGCGATGCTGAGGCGCTCGCCGACTATCGCGCCCGCGCGCCCCACGCCGTGCGCAATCATCCCACGGACGAGCACTATCTGCCCGTTCTCGTGGCGATTGGCGCAGCCAAGGGGAACCGCGCCGGGGCGTGCATTCACTCAAGCCATGAGTATGGCGTGTTGCGCATGGACGCCTTCGCATTCCAATAGAATCAGTCCGGGAGAAGTGGGAGCCGATTGCCCGTCCGGATTTGTTTTGAAACGATCCGGTGGATTTCCGCGAAACGGACCTCCTCCAGGTCACGGGTGACTCAAGTCGCCGTTCCTGCCGCCGTCCCCGGGTGTCGTAATATACTTATTTAGAATGCATATTTGAAAATGCGAGTGCGCTGTATACTGGGATGACGCCGTATTCGGTGACAAATCCGGAGGATTGGTGTCCGGGGCGCCCAAATATATATAAACGTTCATTTGATTTATTCTGATGAACATCGCTTATCGTTTAACAAATCAGAAATATTACCATGGGATATGTACGTTATCCGTCGGGTGCGTGGGAGGCTGCTTGTGAGCGTGCGCATTTCCTTGAATAAGATTTCGGTCCTGGTGATTGACGACAATCTGTTCATGCGATCGCTGCTGCGCGCCGTGTTGCAGGGGCTGGGCTGCGGCGTGGTGCATCTGGCGGAAGACGGGCGCATCGGCATGGAGCGCTTGCTCAAGTACCGGCCGGATATCGTTATTTGCGATTGGGTCATGGCGCCGGTCAACGGCGCGGACTTCATCAAGCGCCTGCGCAAAGACAAGGATCAGGCGGTCGCGACCACGCCGGTGATCATGCTGACGTCGTTCAACAAGCGCGCCTATGTGGTGCAGGCGGCGCGCCTGGGGGCCAATGAGTTCCTGGCCAAGCCGGTGTCGCCCACCCAGCTCTACCAGCGTATCGAGCGGATCGTCACCGAGACCCGGCCCTTCGTTCGCGTCCCCGGTTACTTTGGTCCGATGCCGCGCGGCGCGGAACCCGATTCCAAGACGCTGGCGAAAATCGCCGCGGTCATGGCGACGCCCTTGCCGCGCACCAGCACCTTGTTCTGATATCCGGACGGCGCCGCGTTTGCCTGTTGCGCGCTTTCAATGCACTCCCGCACAGCCCCTCGCGTTGACTCCATGCGCCTTGCCGATCTGCGCGGTCAGCGTGGCGCCGTGTGAACGCCGGCCGAGCCGGATGGCGGAGGCCAGGCAGCCGGGATTGGAGACAGTATGTCGGCTTTCCCTCGAGCGCTGGATGCTCTCGAGCGTTTCCTTGTTAAATGGAATCAATTCTGTTGGTCCAAGCCGGTTCGATCCGCGAGGAAACGGGCGAACGGCGTAGCCCATGCTACGGCAGAGGCCGTTGACGCGGCGGACGGCCGGTTTGGACCAACCCTTTGGGCGGGATGAATTTTCCCGAATATCGGCGAGGCCCGTCTCGGCCATATCCGCGATATGCCCTTCGCCAATCCTCTTGATCCTCGACAAAATTCATCTCCGCAGAATGGTTCCATTTATCAAGGAAACGCTCTAGTGGTAGCCGTTCGGGGAACGCAGCCTTCCGCGTCGCCGTTCACGCTGATATCCAATTGAACCTTCGGATTGAATTGCCCCGATGGCGGCAACACGCCGTTGGGATTGATTCCGCCGGACGCCAGACCATGACCCATTCGATTGCCGACCGATTCCGCCTCGCCATCGCCCAGCTCAATCCGACCTTGGGCGACATCGCGGGCAATGCGGAAAAGGTGCGCAAGGGCCGGGCGCAGGCCGCGCGCGCCAACGCCGACCTGATCGTTTACCCCGAGCTGTTCATAGCGGGCTATCCGCCCGAGGATCTTGTGCTGAAGCCCGCGTTTGTCGAGGCCTGCCGCGAGGCTGTCGAGGCGCTTGCGGCGGAGACGGCGGACGGCGGTCCGGCCATGCTGCTCGGCGCGCCCTGGCGGATCGACGGAAAGCTCTACAACGCCGTGTGCCTTCTCGATGAGGGCAAGGTCCTTGCGGTGCGCACCAAGGTGGAACTGCCGAACTACGGTGTGTTCGATGAAAAGCGCGTGTTCGAGCCTGGCCCGATTCCCGGTCCGGTGTCGTTTCGTGGCGTGCGGCTGGGCGTGCCGATCTGCGAGGACATGTGGGTCGAGGAGATCGCCGAATGCCTCGAGGAGACCGGAGCCGAGATTCTCGTGGTGCCCAACGGGTCGCCGTTCTGGGGCAACAAGGCCGAGGAGCGGCTGCAGGTGATGGTCGCCCGCGTCGTCGAAACCGGTCTGCCGATGGTCTATGTCAACCAGGTGGGCGGACAGGATGAGCTTGTCTTCGATGGCGGTTCCTTTGTGCTGCAGGCCGACCGCACCCTGGCGGTGCAACTGCCGCAGTTCGTCGAGGCGATCGAGGTGATCGGCTTCGAGCGCAATGCGGACAACGTCTGGCGCTGCGTCGACGACACCCGCGCGGCGCTTGCCGATCAGGCGGAAGCCAATTGGCGGGCCTGCGTCATGGGCTTGCGCGACTATGTGATCAAGAACGGATTTCCCGGCGTGGTTCTGGGCATGTCGGGCGGCATCGATTCCGCCGTCTGCGCCGCCATGGCGGTGGACGCGCTGGGTGCTGACAAGGTGCATTGCGTGATGCTGCCCTACCGCTACACCGGCAGCGAGAGCCTGGAGGACGCGGCCGAGTGCGCCCGCCTGCTCGGCGTGCGCTACGATATCGTGCCCATCGAGGCCACGGTCGAAGGCGCGTTTGAGACATTGAAACCGGTATTCCACGGCCAGGCGCCGAACGTCACTGAGGAGAACATCCAGGCCCGCGCCCGCGGTATGCTGCTCATGGCGATCTCCAACAAGTTCGGACCGATGCTGGTGACAACCGGCAACAAGTCGGAAATGTCGGTTGGCTACGCCACTCTGTACGGCGACATGAACGGCGGTTTCAATCCGATCAAGGATCTGTACAAGACGGAAGTCTACCGGCTTGCGGAATGGCGCAATGCGCACTGGCCGGTGGACGCGCACGGTCCGAAGGGGGAAGTGATCCCGTCGCGGATCATCACCAAGGCGCCGACGGCCGAGTTGCGCGAGGATCAGAAGGACCAGGATTCCCTGCCGCCCTATGAGGTGCTCGACGACATGCTCGAATGTCTGGTGGAGCGGGAAATGAGCGTCGACGAGATCGCCGCGCGCGGCCACGACCGCCAGGAGATCCACCGGATCGAGAACCTGCTTTATGTGGCGGAATACAAGCGCCGTCAGGCGGCCCCGGGCGTCAAGGTGACCGCGCGCAATTTCGGCCGTGACCGCCGCTATCCGATCACCAACCGCTTTCGCGACACGACCTGACCCCAGGCCAGCAAAGACGTGACAAGACCATGACACCGACCGTTCGCTTCGCGCCTTCGCCCACGGGCAATATCCACATCGGCAATGTCCGCACGGCGCTGTTCAACTGGCTCTATGCGCAAAAGGCCGGCGGCCGGTTCATCCTGCGCTTCGACGACACCGATGTGGAGCGGTCGAAAGCGGAATATGCCGACGGGATCGCGCGCGATCTGGCGTGGCTGGGTGTGACACCGGATCGCGTCGAGCGCCAGTCCGCCCGCGTGGCCCGCTATGAGGAAGCCGCGGCAACGCTCAGGGCCGCCGGGCTGCTGTACCCGTGCTTTGAGACGCCGGATGAGCTCGATCGCCGCCGCAAGCGCCGCCGCGCGCGCGGCATGCCGCCGGTTTACGACCGCTCGGCGCTGCTGCTGTCGGACGAGGAGAAGGCCGCGTTCGAGGAAGAAGGCCGCAAGCCGCACTGGCGCTTCCTGCTGCCCAATTTCGAAAGCGACCCGCAGGTGCCGGTCAAGACGGAAGTCGCCTGGGACGATCTGTGCCGCGGGCTGCAGAGCGTCGATCTGGCGTCGCTCTCCGATCCGGTGCTGATCCGCGGCGACGGCACTTATCTCTACACGTTGCCGTCCATCGTCGACGATATCGACATGGCCGTCAGCCACGTTATCCGCGGCGAGGATCATGTCGCCAACACCGGCGTGCAGATCGCGATTTTCAAGGCGCTGGACGCGATTCCGCCGGCGTTCGCGCATCACAACCTGCTGACGACGTCGAGCGGCGAGGGGCTCTCCAAGCGGTCCGGCGCGCTGTCGGTGGCCAGCCTGCGCGAGGCGGGATATGAGCCGATGACCGTTGCGAGCCTTGCCGTTCTGATCGGAACGTCGCACGCGGTCGAGCCGGTCGCCACCATGGCGGAACTGGCCGAGCGCTTTGATCTCGGGTCGGTGTCGCGTTCGCCGGCGGCGTTCGATCCGGCTGATCTCGATGGCCTCAACGCCAAGCTGCTGCATCACATGGACTATGCGCAGGTCGCGCAGGCGCTGAGCGATGCGGGCGTGGAGGACGATCGTGCGCGGGCGTTCTGGGAGGCGGTGTGCGGCAACATCGCCAAACTCGGCGAGGTGCCGGACTGGTGGCGCGTGGTCGACGGGCCTGTTGAGCCGGTGATCGCGGCGGAGGACGCGGAGATGGTTGCTCAGGCGCGCGACCTGTTGCCCGACGAGCCTTGGGACGAGACGACCTGGAAGAGCTGGACCACGGCGGTCAAGGACGCCACGGGGCGCAAGGGGCGGGGGCTGTTCATGCCCCTGCGCAAGGCGCTGACCGGCCTCGATCACGGGCCGGAACTTGCCCGCCTGCTGCCGCTTATTGGGCGACGAAATAGCTTGGCCCGACTATCCTGACATCATCCGCGCCTTTGGGGGCCTTCTCGTCCGAGGCCCCGCTGTTGGCGGCCGAGGCGGTCTTGGTGATTTCCTTCGTCACCGCCGCGTTCATCGTCCTGAGCAGCGCTTGAGGCGAAAATCCGCCGCGCTGGTTGGCGAGCGTATCCGGGTCCGCGTCGAAGGGCAATTTGCGCAGGGGTTGCGGTATCTCCAGCGGCGCCAGGCGCGCGGTGCCGGTCGTCGGCGCCGTGACCTCCCGCAGTGTCCGCCAATCATCGTCGCCGCTCATGGTAACAGCGATCAGACGGCTGCTGCCCGCCGAAACCTGTCCCTGCGCATGGCAACTGCAGTCGGGATCGAATTCATCCCGGTAGCGGAAGGCGCTCTCGAGTTCCACATAGGGCTGACCGTCGAGTGCGACCATCTGTTTGCTGTCCTGTCCGGGATTGTGATGGATGAACAGCCGCGCATCGGTGCCGGGGCACATGCTGTTGCACATGGCGCTGTCGCGCGAAAAGCTGGCTTCGGTGGTCGAGAAGCTGATCGGAAAATAGTAGCCGTCACAGGTTCTCACGCAGAGCGTGCGATAGGTGCCGGCAAAGCTGCCGCCCCAGTCGTTTTCATAGCGGTAGTCGCGGTCGCGGCGCGGGGATCCGCCGAACAGCAGGCCGAACAGGCCTTCCGAGCGGCGATCGGGCCGCGCATCGACAATACCGTTGCCGTCGGGCGCGACGCGCCTGAAAAGCCGTCCGCCGTTGCTCGGCACATAGCGGACGCGGCCGTTGCTGCTCTCCGCGTCGTTCCACTCCCGCGAACGGGCCTGATATTGCGGCGCGCCGCAGCGGTTCTGGCGCAGCTGGCTGCGAATGACGGCAATGCGCCGTTCCGTGCCGGAACCCGAATTCGCCTTGCGTGCCACCCGGTCGCGGTCGCGCTCCATCTTGGCGAGCTTGGCGCGCATGTCGCGAAGCTGCCTGTCGCGGGCCTTGCACTGGACAGGATCGGCGTTGCGGAACAGGAAGGCGCCGCCGTCGCAGCCCGCGCGCCGCCGGTGTTGCTCGGAGCGTTGAACAGCCGTGGTTTGCGCGGCGATGGCCTGATCCCACTTGTCGAGCTGTGAGGAGGGTCCGCCGGCAAGGCTGGACAGCCGCGCAAGCTCGTTTTCAAGTCCGGCGCAGACATCGCCCTGCGCATGGGCGCGCGGGATGCCCATCGTGAGGGCGCACAGCGTCATGGCAATCAGCGGCCGGATCATCATCAAACTCTCGTCACGCAACGCAAAAAAACGAACCAGGGCTCATGAGGCGCACCTGCTACCGCGAATCCCCATTGCCGCAGATCAATGTGTCAAAGCCACGGCGCGGGCTGCAATACCATGGCTGGCATCGCCATGGTAGCACGACGGGCGGAAACCATGCACCGGTGCGAGCACGGCGCGCCTGTCACACGGCGTCCGGCTGGCGTGACGGATGGGCCTTGGCGAAGGCGGGAATATCGGCGCAGGCGGCGTCCGCGGCGACAATGCGCGGATAGGCGTCGAGCGGCACGTTGAACCGCCGCGCGTTGAACACCTGCGGCACCAGATAGACGTCGGCGAGCGTCGGCAAGTCGCCGAAGGCAAAGGGTCCGGATGTCTCAGCCCGGCGCAGCAGCGTTTCGATGGCGGAAAAACCTTTGTAAACCCAATGCGCGTACCAGGCATTCACCGCGTCCTGGGTGCAGCCCAACGGGCCTTTCAGGTAGCCCATGACACCCAAATTGTTCAGCGGATGAATGTCACAGGCGATGATCGCCGCGACGGCGCGAATGCGCGCGCGCGCCATTGTACCGGCGGGCAGCAGCGGCGGGGTCGGGTGCGTCTCCTCGAGCCACTCGAGGATTGCGGGCGACTGGATCAGCACGTCACCGTCGGCGGTTTCCAGGCTCGGCACCCGCGCCTGCGGATTGATGGCCCGGTAGGCGTCGCTGAGATGCTCGCCGCCGTCGCGGATGAGGTTGACCGCATGTTGCGTATAGTCGATCCCCTTGAGGTTGAGGGCGATGCGCACCCTGTAGGCGGCGGAAGAGCGAAAATAGTCGTGGAGCACGGGTCGAGGCATCAGCTCTTGCCCTCCGGTTCAGATCCGCCGGGGCGCAGGGGGCGGCCGTTGGCGATGTCGTCTGCGAGCACCAGCGCGTGATCGTTCAGCCGGGTCAGAATGGCTTCCAGATGCGCGCGTTCCGCGGCAGTCAACGCGCCGAGCAGCGCATCGGCGAATTCGGCCGCCGCCGGCGTGATCTGGCCGTAGATGGCGCGGCCGGTCTCGCTCAGCGTCACGAAAGCTTCGCGCATGTCGTCACTGTTGGCCGCCCGCTCCACCAGTCCCTTGTGTTCAAGCGTCGCAACCGCCCGGCTGACCTTGGTCTTGTGCATGCGCGAGCAGGCGCCGATCTGCTTGGCCGTCACGGTGCCGTATTGACCCAGGATGGCGATGACCCGCCACTCGGGAATGGCGATGCCGTAGCGGGCGTTGTAGAGTTGCGACAACGATTGGCTCACGGTGTCGGCCAGGATGCTGAGCCGATAGGGCAGGAACTCCTGCAGGTTCAACCGGCCATCGACGGTGGATGCGCGCCCGAGGGGCGATCCGGATTTGGCGTTTTCGCTCATGAGACTCGCGTTCGGCTCGGGTTGATGGGCGCCACCGGGATCATCTGACGGGACTTGTACGACGATGGTTGCACATGTAACCAATTTGCCCTAGAGCATTGTGCGTATCAAGTGTGTGCGGACGCCCGGACCATGTTTTGGAGAATCCGGATTTCAGCGACGGCGGCCTCGACAGGGACATGACGCGGATATGAAACTCGCCAGCCTCAATGACCAAACGCGCGACGGCCTGTTTGTCGTCGTCTCCCGGGATCTGAAGCGCTACACGCCGGCGGGCACCGTGGCGGGCAGCGTGCAGGCGGCGCTGGACGACTGGGCGCGCGCCGAGCCGGAACTGCGCGATCTCTCGACCCGGCTCGACATCGGCCAGATCAAGGGCGAGCCCTTCGACGAGGCGCTGTGCCTGTCGCCGCTGCCGCGCGCCTACCAGTGGGCGGACGGCTCCGCCTACGTCAATCACGTGGAGCTGGTGCGCCAGGCCCGCGGCGCCGAGATGCCGGAGACCTTCTGGACGGACCCGCTGATGTATCAGGGCGGCTCCGACAGTTTCCTGCCGCCGCACGCGCCGATTGCGCTCGCCGACGACGCCTGGGGCATCGATTTCGAGGCGGAAATCGCCATCGTGACCGACGATGTGCCCATGGGCGTCAGCCGGGAGGCCGCGGCCGGCCATATCAAGCTGCTGATGCTGGTCAACGACGTGTCGCTGCGCAACCTCATTCCCGGCGAACTGGCCAAGGGCTTCGGCTTCTTTCAGGCCAAGCCGTCGTCCGCGTTTTCACCGGTGGCGATCACGCCCGACGAACTGGGTGACGACTGGACCGGCGGCACGATCGCGCGCGCGCTGATGGTCGAATACAACGGCGAGGCCTTCGGCAAGGCGCGCTGCGACACCGACATGACCTTCGACATGCCGAGGCTGATCGCACACGCGGCCAAGACCCGGCCGCTGGGCGCGGGCTGCGTCATCGGCTCGGGCACCGTCTCCAACAAGCTCGACGGCGGGCCCGGCAAGACGATTGCCGAGGGCGGCGTCGGCTACTCCTGCATCGCCGAGAGGCGCACGGTGGAGACCATCGTCGAGGGCGCGCCGAAGACCCCCTTCATGACGTTCGGCGACCGCGTCCGCATCGAGATGAAGGACGATGATGGCGGGTCGATCTTCGGCGCGATCAGCCAGACCGTCACGCAATACGATCCGGCCGAGTAACTTCACGACGCTTTTTCAAGATACCTGTCGCGCGGGCGCGCCCGCTGCGAGGAAACGACAACGGAGACGACAATGGCCAAGGAATTCGCGTCCGCAGGCGACATGGAAGAGAAGGAAATCTCCTTCGGTGAAATCGCCCCGGGCTGCTACGCCTTCACCGCGCAGGGCGATCCGAACACCGGCATCATCGTCGGCGACGACAGCGTCATGGTGATCGACGCCCAGGCGACCCCGGTGATGGCGCAGAAGGTCATCGACCGCATCCGCACCGTCACCGACAAGCCGATCAAGCATGTGGTGCTGAGCCACTATCACGCGGTGCGCGTGCTCGGTGCTTCGGCCTATGGCGCAAGCGAGATCATCGCCTCCGATCTGACCCGCCGGATGATCGTCGAGCGCGGCCAGCAGGATTGGGACAGCGAATTCGGCCGGTTCCCGCGCCTGTTCCAGGCTGCCGACAGCATTCCCGGCCTGACCTGGCCAACGCAGACGTTCTCCTCCTCGATGACCCTCTGGCTGGGCAAGCGCGAGGTGAAGATCATGCACCTGGGCCGCGCGCACACCATGGGCGACATCGTCGTCTGGGTGCCGGACGCGGGCGTCATGTTCTCCGGCGACATCGTCGAATACCACTCGGCGTGCTATTGCGGCGACGGGCATTTCGGCGACTGGCCGAAGACACTCGACCGCATCGCCGCCTTCGAGCCCAAGGCGCTGGTGCCGGGCCGCGGCGACGCGCTCGGCTCGCCCGAGATGGTCAATGAGGGCATTGCCCTGACCCGCGAGTTCCTCACCACGCTATACGGTTCGGTGTCCAAGTCCGCCGAGCAGGGCCGCACCCTGAAGGAAGCGTTTGATACCGTGCGCGAGCTGATGGCGCCGAAATTCGGCTCCTTCGCCATCCACGAGCATTGCCTGCCGTTCAACGTCGCCCGCGCCTACGACGAGGCCAAGGGGATGGATCATCCGCAGATCTGGACCGCCGAGCGCGACCGCGAGATGTGGAACGCGCTGCAGGGCTGAGGGGCGTGAGGATCTCCGGGCAAGGGGCCCATCCTTCGCGACGACCGCGAAGGCGGCCTCCTCAGGATGAGGTTTTCGTGTTGATGGGCTGTGTAATGAAACACCTCGCACCTTGCAGGTCCTCATCCTGAGGAGCGCCATCTGGCGCGTCTCGAAGGATGGGCGGCATGCGCCGGCCGCAGATCGCGAGAGCCTGAAACATGCGTTTGGGAGGACGCTGAATGACTGTCGACACCGCCGGCATCGGGGCCGGTGAGCGCAAGACGCTGTATCAATTCGGCTATCGCCGATCCGCTGATCAGGACGCGGGCGCGCCCGCACGCCATCCGGTGGTGATCGTCGGCGCGGGGCCCGTGGGCATGAGTCTCGCCATCGATCTGGCGCAGCGCGGTCAGAAGGTGGTCATCGTGGATGACGCCGACCGCATCGGCGAGGGTTCGCGCGCCATCTGCTTCGCCAAGCGGACGCTGGAGATCTGGGATCGGCTCGGTGTCGGCAAGCCGATGGTCGAGACCGGCGTCACCTGGCGCGTGGGCAAGAATTTTCTGCGCGACAAGCTGGTCTATCAGTTCGACCTGCTGCCCGAGGACGGCCACAAGATGCCGGCCTTCATCAACCTGCAGCAATATTACGCGGAGCTGTTTCTCGTCGAACGCATCGCCGAGATACCGGACATCGACCTGCGCTGGCGCAACAAGGTGACAATGGTAGAGCAGCGCGGCGACCATGTGCGCGTGACGCTGGAGACGCCGGACGGTCCTTTTGAGCTCGATGCCGATTGGCTGATTGCCTGCGACGGCGCCAAGTCGCCCCTGCGCGGCATGCTGGGCATCGCCTTCGACGGACAGGTGTTCGAGGACCGGTTTCTCATCGCCGATGTGAAGATGACGGCCGACTTTCCTTCCGAGCGCTGGTTCTGGTTCGATCCGCCGTTCCACGCCGGTCAGTCGGCGCTGCTGCACAAACAGCCCGACGACATCTGGCGCATCGATCTGCAGCTTGGCTGGGAGGCCGATCAGGTCGAGGAGCAGAAACCGGAAAACGTCGTGCCGCGCATCGAGCGCATGCTCGGGCACAGCAATTTTGAGCTGGAGTGGGTGTCGCTTTACACCTTCCAGTGCCGGCGGATCGCTGGGTTTGTGCACGACCGGGTGATCTTCGCGGGCGATTCCGCGCATCAGGTCTCGCCGTTTGGCGCGCGCGGCGCCAATTCCGGCGTGCAGGACGCCGAGAATCTGGCGTGGAAGCTGGATCTGGTGATCCGCGGGCAGGCCGCAAAGGCGCTGCTGGAAAGCTACGATCTGGAACGCTCGGCGGCGGCGGACGAGAACATCGCGCATTCCACCCGGTCGACCGATTTCATCGCGCCCAAGACGCCGATGGAACGCCGCCTGCGCAACGCGGTGCTGGACCTGGCGGCCAAGACACCATTCGCCCGCGACATGGTCAACTCCGGCCGACTGTCCACACCCACGGTCTACCGTGACACGCCCCTGAGCACACCGGACGCCAAGCCGTTCGCCGGCAGCGCGCGGCTTGGCGCTCCGGTGCCCGACTGTCCGATGACGACAGCCTCCGGTGACGCCGTGTGGCTGCTGCGGGCGCTCGGCCCCGGCTTCACCGTTCTGCACGTGGCGGGAGGCGAGGCGCCCGAACCCGTTCCCGGAGCGGCGTTGATCGTTGTCGGTCGAGACCTCATGGATGACGTTGCGGGGCATTTCGCCAAGCGCTATGACGCGACGCCGGGCGCGACCTATCTGATCCGCCCCGACCAGCACCTTGCCGCCCGGTTCCGGAGTTACGACCCGGACATGCTGGGCGCGGCCATGGCGCGGGCATGCGCCGCGGGCGCATGACCAGGCGCGACACACACGCAGGAGCCATTCGATGGCGGACTTGATCACGACCTCCCAGCTGGCCGAGCCAGATGCGCTCTACAACGCGCTGGTCGACGCCCATCGCGGTCTCGACGATGAGCAGAGCGCCGAACTCAACGCCAAGCTGGTGCTGTTGCTGGCCAACCACATTGGCGAGCCGAACGTCCTGGCGCAGGCCATCGCACTCGCAAAGCGTGCGGACTGACACAGGCCCGGACCGCCTCGCCCGCGGTTGGCCTATTCGGCCGCCGCGAATTCCGCAAAAAGCTTCTGCATCTCCTCCATGGGCGGAAACCCCTCGAAGTGATGCCGCGCCGGCGTTTGCGCCCAGGCGTGCTTCTCGCGGGTCATGGTCTCGATGAAGGGCGAGAACCATGCATGATCGTCAAACAGGCTCGGGCGGACATTGACGAAAGCATCCAGGCCTTCGATCCGTGTGAACATCCAACTCATGCAGTCGGGACAGAAATGATGGTGCAACTGGGGACCCTTCAGCCCGCCGATCACCGTGTCGCCTTTTGTCACGGAAAATGCATCGCCGGGAATCATGGCGGTCAGGGAGAAGGCGCTGCCGCTCATTTTCTGACAGCCGGTGCAATGACATGCCGCGGTCATCAGCGGCGGCGCGCTGATCTCGACAGTCACGCCACCGCATCGGCATGCGCCCGCTAGCGGCAGTTTCGACGGTTTCATGTCCCGGTCTCCTGTGAACGCTCCGTATGTCCTAGAGTATCGGTCAGAATCGTCAAGAACATGGAAGGCGCACACATGTCAGAGGGGCTCATGAAACGGCTGGCGGTTGGTGGCGGCGTGGTCGCCGTCGCGTTGCTGGGCGCCTTCTTCCTCGTGCGGCGGCGCTTCGCCGAGCTGAGCGGCGGTCTTCCAAGTTTCGATGCGCGCCCGGGCGGCTATTCGCTGGGCGAGGCGCAGTCGCTGTTGTCCGCGCTCGGATCCGACGGCATTGCCTATTACGCCCACGTGCAGCTGCCGCTCGATCTGATCTTTCCGCTGGCCTATGCGCTGGCCCTGGGATTCGGCACGATCCTGCTGATGCGCGGCGCGGCGCGCAGCGAGAACCGCGTGGCGGTGACGCTGCGCTCGGTCATCTACGCGGCGCCGTTTCTCGCCGCCATTTTCGACTACTGGGAGAACTGGCTGGTCTGGCGCATGCTGGACGCCGGCGCGCGGGACGTCACCAAGGTGCTGGTGGACGAGGCAAGCCGCACGACGACCTACAAATGGGTGTTCCTCACCATCGCGCTCGCCGGCTTTTTCCTCGCCGGACTTCGCGTTCTGCTCAGCTCCCGGCGCGGCGCGAAGAGACGCTCCTGACCTGAGTGCCGGACAGGGGCGGCGCCTTGTTATGGAACCTAACACGCACGGAAGCTTGGCTGGGGTGCGACGCGCCGGCCCTTGGTCGACGGCCCTCTGGCGAAGGCGGCTCCGCCCCCTACATCAGCAGCATCGAACAAGGGATTCAAACATATGCAACATTCACCCGCGCGGCTGTTCATTGCGGCGCTTGCGCTGACCCTGATGACCGCCTGGTCCGGTCAGGCGGCGCTGGCCGCCGAACAGCCGGAGCTCATCTTCAAGCGCTCGACCGTGTGGAAGTTCCTCACGCCGGACCACAAGCTGGCCACCTACGCCATCGACGATCCGCTGGTCGAGGGCGTGTCGTGCCATTTCACCGTTCCTGAAAAGGGCGGCATCTCGGGCTGGCTCGGCGTCGCGGAAGAGGTGTCCGACATTTCACTGGCCTGCCGCCAGGTCGGTCCTGTTTCGTTCAAGGAGAAGTTCGAGCAGGGCGACAACATGTTCAGCCAGCGCCGCTCGCTGATTTTCAAGAAGATGCAGATCGTGCGCGGCTGTGACGCCAAGCGCAACACGCTGGTCTATGTGGTTTATTCGGACAAGCTGATCGAGGGCTCGCCGAAGAATTCCACCTCGACGGTGCCGATCATGCCCTGGGGCACCATCGAGCCGCCGCGCTGCGCCGACTGGATCGACGAATAGGGCCAAGCGGCAATGGCGCCGTCCGCCACGGGTTCCATGGGAGGCGCGCGCCCTTGAATCGGTTTCTCAACACGTTGAATCGATCTGCCAGGCAGGGGACTCATGCCGTTGATTGCGGGAGGCTTTTCTACGTAGTTTCCGCAAGGTCACTTCAGCCATCAGATGGACGGTGGGCAGAAGTGCCGCATGAGCACGTCCATGATGTCGCGGGTGAGGGCGCTGTCGCGGCGATAATAGATTGTTGTCCCCTTGCGCCGTGTCCGCACGATCCCCGGGCGCGCAGCAGCGACAGTTGTTGCGAGACCGTTGGCATGCGCATGCCGGTCCGCTCCGCGAGTTCGCCAACGGAGACTTCGTCATCGGCGACGTGGCACAGCAGGTGCAACCGGA
Source organism: Breoghania sp. L-A4 (assembly GCF_003432385.1). NCBI lineage: Bacteria > Pseudomonadati > Pseudomonadota > Alphaproteobacteria > Hyphomicrobiales > Stappiaceae > Breoghania > Breoghania sp. L-A4. The sequence goes on from NZ_CP031841.1 coordinate 2,153,176, forward strand.
CGGGGGAGGCGAGGAGTTTGATGAACGCGGCCGCCGCCTCGGACTGACGCGCCAGATCGCGTTTTGCGGAGAATGACGGCGCGGACGTGGCAAGGCTTTCGCAGGTCTCGGCGTTCGTGACGACGGGTGTCCTTGCCATGACAACTCACATTGCGTCCACCGTGCCGCCGGCAGGTGTCGCGGCGAGCGACGCCGCGCGACATCCCGCGTTCCGCGGGGATCATTCCTCTGACAGTTCAAAGACATGTCGATTGGATCGGTCCGGCACCCGCTCCACGGAAGTCTCGACCGCCGATCGCTGACCATTCTGCGCCTTGGGGTGAGAAAATCAATATCGTCACAAGGAGGCGGCCGCTTGCAGGGTGCCTGAAGGACCGGAATTTCACGGCGTCGCAGTCGCCGCGCCCGGGACGCCGCAAACGATGGTTTCTGCGCATTTTGCGGACGGCGTTCTTGACGACTCCCGCGATATTGGCCTAAACCGGCGGTCATGATCACGGTCACGCGCGCTTTTGTCATTCTGGGCGAGATTATTTGCTGTTAGGGCGCTTGTCCTGCGGGCCTTCCGGCCTGCGCGACGGGGATCTGCTCTAGCAACATCGCCGACCGTGGCCGTTTCCTCCTGCCTGACATCGCAAGACGAACGCCCCGGCCGGCGCCGAGGAACGGGGCTTTCTTAATGGAATTGCGGATTTTCAACACGCTGAAGCGCGAGAAGGAAGTTTTCTCGCCGATCGATCCCGGCAACGTGCGCATGTATGTCTGCGGCCCGACGGTCTATGACTACGCGCACATCGGCAACGCGCGCCCGGTCGTCGTCTTCGACGTGCTGTACCGCTTGCTGCGTCATCTCTACGGGCCGGATCACGTCACCTACGTGCGCAACATCACCGACGTCGACGACAAGATCAACGCGCGCGCGGCCGCCGAGGGTGTTTCGATCCGCGAACTGACCGAGAAGACCGCGGCCCAGTATCATGCCGACATGCATGCGCTCGGCGCCCTCGATCCCGACATCGAGCCGCGCGCCACGGAGCACATCGGCGAGATGAAGGCGATGATCGAGACGCTGGTCGCCAAGGGCCATGCCTATGTCGCCGAGGGCCATGTGCTGTTCGATGTGCCCTCGATGAAGGCGTATGGCGGACTGTCCCGACGCACGCTGGAGGACATGGAGGCCGGCGCGCGCGTCGAGGTCGCGCCCTACAAGAAGGATGCGATGGACTTCGTGCTGTGGAAGCCCTCCAAGTCCGGCGAGCCGTCCTGGCCCAGCCCCTGCGGCATCGCGGCCGAAGGCCGTCCGGGCTGGCACATCGAGTGCTCGGCCATGGCGAAAAAACATCTCGGCGAGACGTTTGACATCCATGGCGGCGGCATCGATCTGACCTTCCCGCACCATGAGAACGAGATCGCCCAGTCGCGCTGCGCGCATGACACGGCGATCATGGCCAAATACTGGATGCACAACGGCTTCCTCCAGGTGGAAGGCGAGAAGATGTCGAAATCGCTCGGCAACTTCATCACCGTGCATGAGCTGCTGGAGACGGACAAGGTCGGCGGGCGCCGCTGGCCGGGTCTGGCTGTGCGTCTCGTCATGCTGACCACGCATTACCGCCAGCCGATCGATTTCACCGAACACGCGCTCGTCGAGGCGGAGAAGCTGATCGGACGCTGGGCCGAGCTGATCGCCCGGCACCAGATTGTCGCCACGCTCGACGCAGCGCCGCCCTTGGAGTTGGCCGAGGCGTTGTGCGATGATCTCAACACGCCGCGCGCGCTCGCAGCGCTTCACGCCTATGCGCGCGAGGCCCGCTCCGGCGACGCCGCCGCGGCTCAGAAACTGGTCGATGCCGCCACATTCCTCGGTCTCGATCCCGCCCAGTGGCACAGCAAACAACAAGAAGTGGACATGGCTGCCATGGCAGACCCCGAATTGGCCGCGAAGGTCGAAGAACTCATTGCGGCGCGCATCGCGGCGCGTGGCGCCAAGAACTGGTCGGAAGCCGACCGCATCCGCGATGAACTCGTCGCCATGGGCATCGTCCTGATGGACGCCAAGAACCCTTCGACCGGCGAGTTGGAGACGAGCTGGGAGCTGAAGTAACCCCCTCTGTCGGCTGCGCCGACATCTCCCCGCAAGGGGGAGAGGGGCGCAGCGGATGGATTTTGCGATCTCGGCCGGACGGTCCGCCGGCGAGAGATTGCTGAATTGAAAAGGGCCGAGCCGCTTCTCCTCTCCCCCTTGCGGGGGAGATGTCCCCGGAAGGGGACAGAGGGGGGGAAGGCGGCGAAACGTGACTGACCGGGGAGGGATCGGTGGCCGGTGCCGGAACGCCGCCGTCACTGCGCGCGAACGCCAGGCGATTGCGCCAGGATATGACGGATGCGGAGCGAAAGCTTTGGAACGTTCTGCGGGCGCACCGGCTCGGCGGTATCGGGTTTCGGCGGCAGATGCCGGTTGGTCGCTACATTGTTGATTTCGCGGCGCCGACGCATCGACTGGTGATCGAACTGGATGGATCCCAGCACGCGGAAGAGGCCAATGCGGCGCGCGACGGCGTGCGCGATGCCTGGTTTGAAGCCGCGGGCTGGCGGGTGATCAGGTTCTGGAATGGCGAGGTCATGAACAACCTCGATGGTGTATGCGAAACGATCTGGATTGAGGCGAAGCGTGGAGGCGGCGATGGCTGAGACTGACATGACGGAACGCCACACGGGCGGGTGCCAATGCGGCGCGGTGCGCTTTGCGGTGAGCGGTGAACTCGGCCATGCCAGCATCTGTCACTGCCGCATGTGCCAGAAAGCCTTCGGCGCCTTCTATGCGCCGCTGGTGGCGGTCGGCGATGCGACGCTCGAATGGACGCGCGGCGCGCCGGCGACCTTCCAGAGCTCCAATCTGGTGAAGCGCGGCTTTTGCAGCCAATGCGGCACCCCGCTGACCTACGACGCGCCCGTGGGGGCGTGGCGCTGGCGATCGGCGCCTTCGATCATCCCGAACGGATCAGGCCGAGCATCCAGTACGGCATGGAAGGGCGCATGCCCTGGCTGTCCGAGCTCGACGGCTTGCCGTCGCACCGCACGGAGGATGAACCGGACGAGGCCACCCAGGAGTTCCTGAGCAGGCTGAAATCGTTTCAGCATCCCGATTTTGATACCGCCGAATGGCCGCCGAGAGACGGACTTGACTGACGCCGCGAAGGCGGTGCCGGTCTGAGAGGAAACAGATGCCGTCTCGGGCGGCGAAGGAATGCGCTGATGACCAAGGAACGGCTCTACCTGTTTGATACCACTCTGAGAGACGGCGCGCAGACCAACGGCGTGGACTTTTCGCTGGCTGACAAGATCGCCATCGCGGAGATGCTGGACAGCTTGGGCGTCGATTTCGTCGAGGGCGGCTATCCGGGCGCCAATCCGCTCGATACGGAATTTTTCGCCGAAAAGCGCACCCGGAAGGCCGCGTTCACGGCCTTTGGCATGACCAAACGGGCGGGGCGCTCGGTTGAAAACGATCCCGGCGTGCAGGACCTCTTGAACTGCGCCTCCGATGCGATCTGCTTTGTCGCCAAGAGCTGGGACTATCACGTCAAGGTGGCGCTCGGGACGACCAATGAGGAGAACCTCGATGGCATTCGCCAGTCCATCGAGGCGACGGTGGCCGCTGGCAAGACGGCGCTGCTCGACTGCGAGCATTTCTTCGACGGATACAAGGCCAATCCGGAGTACGCGCTGGCGTGCGCGAAAGCGGCATATGGCGCCGGTGCGCGCTGGGTGGTGCTGTGCGACACCAACGGCGGCACGCTGCCCGATGAGATCACCGAGATCGTCACCGAGGTCTGCAGGCATGTGCCGGGCGATCGTCTGGGCATTCACACCCACAATGACACGGAGCAGGCGGTCGCGAACGCGCTGGCCGCGGTCCGGGCCGGCGTGCGCCAGATCCAGGGCACGTTGAATGGCATTGGCGAGCGTTGCGGCAACGCCAATCTGATTTCCCTGATCCCGACCTTGATGCTCAAGCCCGAATACGCCGATCGCTTCGAGACCGGCGTATCGCAGGCGTCGCTTGAGGGCATCACCACGCTGTCGCACGCCTTCGACGAGCTGTTGAACCGGGCGCCGGACCGCCATGCGCCCTATGTCGGCGCGTCGGCGTTTGCCACAAAGGCCGGCATCCACGCCTCCGCCATTCTCAAGGATCCGCGCACCTACGAGCACGTGACGCCGGAAGGCGTCGGCAACAGCCGCCGGGTGCTGGTCTCCGACCAGGCCGGCATGTCCAATGTGCTGCATGAACTGGCGCGGCTGGGCATCGCGGTGGACAAGAAGGACCCGCGTCTTGGCGGTCTGCTGCGCGAACTCAAGGAGCGTGAGGCGCAAGGCTACGCCTATGAGGGAGCGGATGCATCGTTCTCGCTGCTGGCGCTGCGCCACCTGGGCGACGTGCCGAAATTCTTCGACGTGAAGAGCTTCCGCGTCATGGTCGAACGGCGCTTCAACGCGATCGGCGATCTCGTCACCATGTCGGAGGCGGTCGTCAAGGTGGACGTCGACGGCGAGGAGCGCATGTCGGTGGGCGAGGGCATCGGCCCGTCAACGCGCTCGACATCGCGTTGCGCAAGGATCTTGGGAAATACCAAGCGGATATCGAGGATCTGGTGCTTGTCGACTACAAGGTGCGTATCCTCAACGGCGGCACCGAAGCGGTGACGCGAGTTCTGGTTGAAAGCATGAACTCGAAAACCGGCGCGCGCTGGTTTACCGTCGGCGTCTCGCCCAATATTGTCGATGCGTCGTTCCAGGCGCTGATCGATTCCATTACCTTCCGCCTGCTGGGCGGCCGTCAGGATGCTTCGGCCGCGGCCGAATAACCGGCGAACCACGGATCACGTTCAATGACCGGCACTACCAGTGCGCAGGACGCGCGCGAGGCGCGCGCTGGCCTGGCCTTCGCGCTTTCGGCCTATGTCTTGTGGGGCTTTCTGCCCATCTACTACAAGGTGCTCACCGGGGTCTCGGCGGACCAGATCGTCGCGCAGCGGATCATCTGGTCGGTGATCTCGGTCGGCGTCTTTCTCTGGCTGGCGGGCCGGTGGAGCGAGATCGCAGCAATCCTGCGCGTGCCGGGTCACCTGATGCGGCTTGCGCTGTCGGCCGCGGTGATCTCGGTCAACTGGCTGGTGTTCATCTGGGCGATCGGCGAGGGACGGGTGCTGGAGGTCAGCTTCGGCTATTTCATCAATCCGCTCGTCAATGTCGCGATCGGCATGGCGCTTCTCAGTGAGCGGCTGACGCGCTGGCAGGCTGCCGCGGTCGCCGTCGCGGTGATCGGCATCGCCGTGCAGGCCTTCGAGCTTGGCGGCATTCCCTGGGTCTCGCTGACCCTGGCCTTCAGCTTCGGCACCTATGCCTATGTCCGCAAGACGGTGCCGGTCGGGGCCTCGCCGGGACTGATGATCGAGGTGCTGCTGCTGAGCCCTTCGCATTGGCGTATCTGGTCTACCTTTCGCTGGGGACAACCGTCGTCTTCACACATCCGCCGCTGATATGGGCGCTGGTGGCGGGCACGGGTGCCGTCACCGCGGTGCCCCTGATCCTGTTCGCGGCGGGCGCGCGACGGTTGCCGATGAAGACGCTCGGCGTGCTGCAGTATCTCGCGCCTTCGATCCAGTTCCTGCTGGCCGTGCTTGTCTACGGCGAGGCGCTGGATGTGCTGCGGCTGACCAGTTTCGTGCTGATCTGGGTGTCGCTGGCGATCTATTCGTTCGGCAGCTATCGCAACCGTCCCGCGCCGGTGGTGTAACGGGAGGCGCCGGGTCGCCGGACGGGTCGCATCGGCGGGGCGGGTGCGGAACTACAGCCGGTCGAAAGGGGCCGCGCCCGCGCCAATGTCGAGCATCGGCCGGCGTTCTTCGCGAACCGCGTCGCGAAGGGCAGGCAGGATCTCGCTCACGTGATCGGCGACCAGATAGCCGACTTCCATGCCCGAGCGGATGAAGCCGTCGGCGCGCATGTGATCGAGCAGCGTGTACAGCGGTTTCCAGAAATCGCTGATATTGGCCAGAAGCACCGGCTTGCGATGCTGGCCGAGTTGCGCCCAGGTCATCATTTCCACGACTTCTTCCAGCGTGCCGACGCCGCCGGGCAGGGCGATGAAGGCCTCCGACCGCTCGAACATGATGCGTTTGCGCTCGTGCATGTCCTCGGTCACGATCAACTCGTCGACGCTGGAGAGCATGACCTCGCGCTCTTGCAGGAAACGCGGAATGATCCCGGTGACCGCGCCGCCGTGCTCCATGACCGAGGAGGCGACGAGTCCCATTAGCCCGACGCTGCCGCCGCCATACACAAGGCGGATGCCGGCTTCCGCCATCGCCCGCCCAAGATCGCGCGCGGCCCGCGCATAGGCGGGGTCTTTACCCTTGCCGGAGCCGCAATAGACGCAAATGCTTCGAATCTCTGCCATGATTGATAAGTGCATTCGACGGTTCCGGCGGTCAAGCGGGATTGGACGAATGTGGTTTGCGCGCAATGACCGCGCCCTGGTCAAGCGCGACCCCAGCGCGAACGATGTATCGCGGCGGAGGAACCGGCCCCATTTTGAGCCGAAATGCACTGTAGGGTTTTGTGCAGGAGCGAGAGAATCGCTTGGCTCTCGGCCCTCGGATGGCAAGAGAGCGCGCCTTTCGGCGCATTTGTCCGTATTGGCGGGCCCAAAATGCCCGTCTGGTCAGGCATGTACGGGCGTTTGCTTGCCGTGGGCGGCAAAGCGGTATAACCAGTTTGGGAATTGTTAGTGTTTCTGCGGTCTCGCGCGTTGAAATCACGTGCGCGACCGATCGGCAACTGTCCTGCCGGGCGCCCGCCCAATCATCCGAACAGGGTCCCCGGCAGCCGGAAGAGGTTCGCGGCTTGATGTTGAAATTTGTGATCGCTGGGATTTTCGCCGTGGCCGCCGCCGGTCTCGGTATTGGCGGCTATCAGGCGGGCTATTTCGACAGTTTCAAGCCGATGGCGGAAAACTCCGGCAAGGGCGCTGACACTACCGCCGAGAAAACCGTCGCGGCTGCCGACCTTGATGCAGGGGCCGAACCCGGCAAGACCCAATCCGTGCTTCCGACCTTTGATATCGTGCGCATTGAACCGACCGGCGACGCCGTGGTGGCGGGCCTGTCGGAGCCCAAGGCCGTGGTGGCGCTCGTCGCCAATGGCGCGGTTGTCGGCAAGACGACGGCCAACACCTCCGGTGAGTGGGCAATCGTACTGTCCAAGCCGCTGGAGCCAGGCGACTATGACGTCGCCATTCAGGCTGCTTCGGAAGACGGCAAGATGGTGGAATCCACACAGCGTGTGACCGTCTCGATTCCCAAGAGCAAAACCGACGACGTCCTGGTGGTGATGAACGCCGAGGGCGAGGCCAGCACCATCTTGCAGAAGCCGGTCGCCGCCCAGGGTGAACTGGTGGTTGCCCAATCCGATGACACGGCGGCGTCTGACAAGACGCGCGCGACCGCCGCCTTGCAGGAAAAGCCGGCGGAGGCTGTGGCGCCTGCTGCAGACACCGCCGCAACGAAAACGCCCGCCTCCGGTACGCCTGCTGCTGAGTCAGGTCCTGACGCACCGGCATCTGAGGCGCCGGCCGCCGGCGCGCCCGCGACCGGGATGGCGGGATCTGAGACGGCGGCGCCCGAAACGGTGACAACCGGATCCGAGCCTTCCGCAGAGCCGGCGCCTGCCGCCGCGCAGCCGGCTGCCGAGACAGCGGTGGAGATGCCGTCGGTCGCCGAGGCCCCGAAGAGGTGAAGACCGTTGCCGACACGCCGCAAGCCGGCGCGCAAGCGCAGCAGGACGCCGCGCCCGCCGCTGTCGAGCGGGCGGTAGAGCAGCCTCAGGCGGAAGCCAAAGTCGTCGAGGCTGCTCCGGTTGAGGAGCAGGCCACGGAGCCCGCGCCAAGCGATGCCGAACAGACGGTCCCCGCATCGGGCACGGTCGTCGCCGCGGACGCCGCGCCGGCCGACGGCAATGATGTCGCCATGACCGAAGCACCGGAAGCACCGGCGGAAACCGCCGTCGCCGCTGAACCGGAAGCGCCCGCGTCCGACAGCGTTCAGGTTGCGGCGGAGCCAGAAGCCCCCGCTCAGGCGGCCGCACCCGAGCCCACCGTCAGCGTCGAGGCCGTGGAGAGCGAGAAGGGGCAGCTGTTCGTTGCCGGAACGAGCAACCCGGGTTCGTCGGTGCGCGTCTACGTCGGCAAGGACTACGTCGGCGACACCAAGGCCAATCCGGAAGGCCGGTGGCTCGTTGAGGCGGACAAGCCGCTCGAGGTGGGCCAGCACGACGTTCGCGCCGATCAGGTGGAAGAAGCCAAGGGCGATGTGGTCGCCCGCGCCGAGGTGACCTTTGAGCGCGAGGAGGACGACGTCATCCTGGTGCCGGTGGCCGCGGCCGAAGAGACCGCCAGCGAGAACGTGGCCGCGCCGCGGAAGACGCCGAATGTCATCATTCGCCGCGGCGACAATCTGTGGCGGATTTCCCAGCGCCTCTATGGCAAGGGCGTTCGCTACACCACGATCTATCAGGCCAACAAGGACCAGATCCGCGATCCCGACCTGATCTATCCCGGTCAGATCTTCATCACGCCGAAGGCCGATGAGTCGTGGGGCGAGACGGATGCGCCGGTGAACTGATCCTGCCCACGCGGCACCGCCGAATACCCATAGGGGCGCGGACCAGAAGGCCGCGCCCCTTGTTTTTGTCATTTTGATCGTCTATCGACGATGAACGATGCCGTGCCGGTACCTCCTTGGCCGGCATCATCCATCGCCGCGCACCGTCATTCTTGCGAGGCTCTCACGATCGGTTTTCCACGATGAATATCGCAACGCCACCGGATGCTCCGGCGGCTTCCGGCGTGCCGGACGCTGAAAAGTCCGTTCCCATCATTCTTGCCGGCGCCTCGCAAGCGCCCGGCGCGCTTGACGACGAGCGGCTGGCAGCTGTCTTCAAGGCGCTCGGGCATCCCGCGCGTCTCGCCATCCTGCGGGAGATCCGGCCACGTGAGCGGGCCTGTTGCGGCGAGATCGTCAAGGCGTTGCCGCTGGCGCAGTCGACGGTATCCCAGCATTTGCAAATCCTCCGCGACGCGGGCCTGATCACCGGCGAGATCGAGGGACGCCGTTCGCACTATTGCATTGACGCGGACACCATCGATGCACTGGCGCGCGCCTGTGCATTCCTGTTCGGGGATCTGGCGCGCTCGGCTGACCAGTGCGCCGTGATCGGCGACTCCTGTCACGTCGATGCCGGGGAGACCTGCGCATGAGCGCCGGAAAGAAGTCGACGGTCGACCGAGGCTCGACCTTCGCGACCATTCGCAATCTCTGGCCCTACATCTGGCCGCAGGACCGCAGCGATCTCAAGTTTCGCGTGGTGCTGGCGATCATCGCCATGGTCTTGGGCAAGATCGTCACCGTTCTGGTGCCCTACAGCTACAAATGGGCGACCGATGCCCTGGTCAGTCCCGAAGCCGACAGCGGCCTTGGCCTGCCGGCCTTCCTGGTGACCCCGGTGATGCTGGTGGTCGCCTACGGCGTCGGCCGGCTTCTGATGATGGGCCTCAACCAGCTGCGCGATGCATTGTTCGCCCGCGTGGGTCAGCACGCGGTGCGGCAGCTGGCGTTCCGGACCTTCGTGCACATGCACGAGCTGTCGCTGCGCTTTCACCTGCGCCGCCGCACCGGCGGCCTGTCGCGGGTCATCGAGCGCGGCGTCAAGGGCATCGAGACCATCGTCCGCTTCACGATTCTGAATTCCATTCCGACGGTGATCGAATTCGGTCTCATGGCGATCGTCATCGGATATCAGTTCGACTGGTCCTACGTCGGCGTCATCGCGATCACCGTGTGGCTCTACACATGGTTCACGGTTCGCGCGTCGAACTGGCGCATCAGCATCCGCCGGGACATGAACGATTCCGACACCGACGCCAACTCCAAGGCCATCGACAGCCTGCTGAATTTCGAGACGGTGAAATACTTCAACAACGAGCGCATGGAGGCCGCGCGCTACGATCGCTCGATGGAGAAATACGAGGACGCCGCGATCAAGACCTGGACGTCGCTGGCATGGCTCAACATGGGGCAGACGGTGATTTTCACCGTCGGGCTGGTCGCCTGCATGGCGATGTCGGCGCTCGCCGTGCAGGCAGGCACGCAGACGCTCGGCGACTTCATCATGATCAACGCGCTGCTGATGCAGCTTTCGATCCCGCTGAACTTCATCGGATTTGTCTACCGTGAGCTGCGCCAGGGGCTGGCCGACATGGAGGACATGTTCAATCTGCTGGATGTGGACGCGGAAATCGTCGACGCCCCGGATGCGGCCCCGCTTCACGTGGAAGGCGGATCCCTGCGCTTCGACAACGTGCGCTTCAACTACGATCCGGAGCGGCCGATCCTCAAGGGCGTTTCCTTCGAGGTGCCGGCCGGGCATACGGTCGCCATCGTGGGACCGTCGGGTGCCGGCAAGTCGACCATCTCGCGGCTGCTGTTCCGCTTTTACGACGTCAGTGGCGGTGCGATCACCATCGACGGGCAGGACATCTCCAAGGTCACCCAGGTGTCGCTGCGCTCGAACATCGGCATGGTGCCGCAGGACACGGTGCTGTTCAACGATACGGTGCTCTACAACATCCGCTACGGCCGTCCTTCCGCCACTGCCGAGGAGGTCATGGAAGCGGCCCGGCTCGCGCAGATCGCGGGCTTCATCGAGAAGCTTCCGCAAGGCTACAACGCGGAAGTCGGCGAGCGCGGACTGAAACTCTCCGGCGGCGAGAAGCAGCGCGTGGCCATCGCCCGGACGATCCTGAAGGCACCGCCGATCCTGATTCTCGACGAGGCGACCTCGGCGCTCGACACGCATACCGAACGCGAAATCCAGTCGGCGCTGGATCAGGTATCGAGGAACCGCACGACGCTGGTCATCGCGCACCGGCTGTCGACCGTCGTCGACGCGGAGACCATTCTGGTGCTCGACGATGGCCATGTGGTCGAGCGCGGCAAACACGCCGAGCTGCTGGAATTGGGCGGTCTTTATGCGTCCATGTGGGAACGTCAGCGCGAGGCGGCGGACGCCGAGGAGCGCCTGCGCGCGGTGCACGAGGCGGACGCGGACGGTATCGTCCGGCGTGGCGCCAAGGCGGAAGAGATCGGCGTGACCGAGTAGCGGGGCGTCCCGCATTGCGCCCGAAATGCTATTGGCGATTGATCTTTGCGCCCGCGATGGTGCAAAGATGGCCGCCGGACGTCTGCCGCGCGCCACCGCGCGGTGAATTCAAGAAACGAAGGCACCATGTCGCTGATTGACACCTTTTCACGCACGCTCGTGCCCATCCACCGCGAGGGCTGGCCGTTCATCGCCATCGCCGGCTTTCTCACCATCCTGCTCGGATGGTTCTGGGATCCGCTGTTCTGGATCGGCCTGATCACCACCGGCTGGGTATGCTATTTCTTCCGTGACCCGCCGCGGGTCACCCCCATCGGCGACGGGCTGGTGATCAGTCCGGCCGATGGCACCGTATGCATGGTGGGCTCGGCAAAGCCGCCGCTCGAGCTGGATCTCGGCTCCGAGCCGATGATCCGCATCTGCATCTTCATGAACGTCTTTAACTGCCACGTGAACCGCGCGCCGGTCTCCGGCGTGATCCGCCAGATCGTCTACACGCCCGGCAAATTCCTCAATGCCGAGCTGGACAAGGCGAGCGAGCACAATGAACGCAATGGTCTTGTGCTGGACACGCCGCGCGGCGCGGTCGGTGTCGTGCAGATCGCCGGTCTTGTGGCGCGCCGCATCGTCTGCTTCGTCGGCGAGGGCGAGACCATCAACGCCGGCGACCGCATTGGCCTGATCCGCTTTGGTTCGCGGCTGGACGTCTATCTGCCGTACGGCACGGCGCCCAAGGTGGCGATCGGCCAGACCATGGTGGCGGGCGAAAGCGTTCTGGCCGATCTCAGCGCGCCGGCCGGATCCGCGCCGATGACCCGCGTGGCCTGAGGAGCGTATGACTGTGAGCACCCCGTTTGCGCCTTTCGAACCCGGCCCCAGCGCCCGCGACAAGCGTCAAAACCGCAAACGCAAGCCGCGCTTCCAGCGTGTGCCCTTGCGGATGATCCTGCCCAATCTGGTAACGCTGCTGGCGCTGTGCTCAGGCCTCACGGCCATTCGCATGGCGCTGGAAACCCGCTGGGACTGGGCCATTGGCGCGATCGTTCTGGCGGCACTGCTGGATGCGATCGACGGGCGGGTGGCGCGTCTGCTGCGGTCCACCTCACGGTTCGGGGCCGAACTCGACAGCCTGGCGGATTTCGTCAACTTCGGCGTGGCGCCGGCGATCATTCTGTACACCTGGATTCTCAGCGAGCTCAAATCGCTCGGCTGGATCGCGGTGCTGGTCTTCGCGATTTCCGCGGCCCTTCGGCTTGCGCGTTTCAACGTCGCGCTCGACGAGCCGGACAAACCTGCCTGGCAGGGCAACTATTTTGTCGGCATGCCGGCGCCCGCGGGCGCGCTTACGGTGCTGCTGCCGGTCTATCTCGATCTTCTGGGTCTGCTGGACCGCTGGAGCGAACTGGCGCCGCCGATTATCGCCTATGTGTTCGTGATCGCGTTTCTGATCGTCAGCCGCCTGCCGACCTATTCCGGCAAGCGGATCGGCGCGCGTGTGCGCCGGGATCTGGTGCTGCCGGTGTTCGTGGCCGTGGTGCTGCTCGTGGCGCTGGGCGTGAGCTATCCGTTTGAGGTGCTGACCGCCGCGTCGCTCGCCTATCTGGCGTCAATTCCCTTTGCCTGCCGCACCTGGCGGCGCAACCGCGACGCCCAGGAGGCCGCCACCGCGGACAAACCGTCCGGCGATGACGCTGCTCCAGACAATGGCGGCGCATCCGGCGGGGTCTGACGCCGGTCGCCGCCGCTGGAATGGACAAGGAAAAGGCGCGGAGCAATCCGCGCCTTTTCTGTCTTGTGGTGCTGTGTCGCCGCCGCTATTCGGCCGCGTCGGGCACGCCCGGCGGCGGTGTCCTGGGCTTGGCGGGCAGGGCGATGACCGCTGCGGAGGCGGCTTCCGCTGGACCCGTATCGGGTATCTCCGCTGGAGCATGAGGCACCGGTTGGCTGCCGGCTGTCTTGGGTTTGCGCCCGAACCATCTGCGGAACATCTCTGCCCATACCGATGGCATGACCAGCATTGTCGGGATCACCACCAGCGTCAGCAGGGTGGAGAAGGCCAGTCCGGCGATGACGGCCGTGGAGAGCTGCACCCACCACATCGACGTGATGCCGCCGACCGAGGCGACGCGGTTGAAGAAGTCGAAGTTGACCTGCGTCGCCATGGGAATGAGGCCGGCGATCGTCGTGATCGTGGTCAGCAGGATCGGCCGGATCCGCTGCGCCGAGGTTTTCAACACGGCCTCGAGAGGCTCGATGCCGTCGTCGCGGAACCGGTTGTAGGTGTCGATCAGCACGATCGCGTTGTTGACCACGATGCCCGCCAGCGCCACCACGCCGGTGCCGGTCATGATGATCGAGAACTTCTGGCCCGTGAGGATCAGTCCGATCAGCACGCCGAAGATCGACATGATCACGGTCGAGAGTGTCAGGAAGCTCTGGTAGAAGCTGTTGAACTGGGTGACCAGGATGATGAACATCAGGAACAGCGCGGCCATGGCGGCCTTGCCGAGGAACTCGCCGGCTTCCTTCTGCTCCTCGTCCGCGCCGCGGAACCTCATCGAGACCTGCTCGGGCCAGCTCTGCGTATCCAGCCACGCCTGCAGCTCCTTCACCTTGTCGTCGGGCAGGATGCCTTGTTCCTGCAGCACGTTGGCCTTCACGCTCATGGCGTAGAGACCGTCCTTGCGGGTGATGGAGGAGACTTTCGGTTGCGGCTTGCGGTCGACGAAATTGGCGATCGGGATCAGGCCCGTCGGCGTGCGCAGGCGCAGTGTGTCGAACCGGTCGAGCGTGCGCTCGCCTTCCGGCAGCCGGACGCGGATATCGACCTCGTCGTCGGAATCGTCGGGGCGGTACTTGCCGATCAGCACCCCGTTGGTAACGAGCTGCACCATGCCGCCCACCGCGCTGATGTCGGCCTGATAGCGTCCGGCCTGTTCACGGTCGATGGTGATCTGCCACTCGATGCCGGGAAGCGGCCGGTCGTCCTCGCGGTCGCGCAGGCCGTCCATGGTCTCCACATGGGCGCGAACCTTGCCGACGGTCTCGCGCAGCACGCGGTAGTCGGTGGACTTGATCTCCAGCCGCACGTCCTTGCCGGTCGGCGGTCCGCCCTCGACCTTGCGCACCTCCACCTTGATGCCGGCGAGCGGCGCCGTGCGCTCACGGATCTCGGCGAAGATGTCCACCGCCTTGCGGCGGCAGCAATAATCGGAGAGTTCCACGTTCAGCTCGCCGATCACGTCGGCGGGCTTGTCCTGGACGCCGCCGAGCTCCGGCCCGCCGCCGCTGGCGCCGCCGGAGGCGTAGGCGGTCATCACCACGTTGTCGACACCCGGGATCTGCAGGACCTCGCGTTCGACCTCGCTGACGAGATCACGCGCTTCCGCGGACGAGAAGTTGCCCCGGCCGGAGACCAGCACGATGGTCTGATCGGGCTCCTCGTCGACGAAGAATTCGACGCCCGCGGCGGTGTCCTTGAAGATCATGAAAATCGAGAAGCAGCCGGCGACGACGATACCGAGCAGCGCGATGTTGCCCAGAGGATTGCCCGCCAGCAGTTTCAGAAAGCGGACATAGAGCCCGGTGAAGCCGCTGACCTGGCTGACGTCGAAATGCGCTTCGCCCGCCAGACGTTTGGCATTGGCCACTTCCTCGGCGCTGGCCTTGCCCCGGCCGAGAAAACCGCCGGTCACCGGCAGGAAGATCAGCGCGGTGATCAGCGAGGCCGAGAGCACGATGATCACCATGATCGGCAGATAGCTCATGAACTCGCCGGAGACGCCCGGCCACAGCAGCATGGGCAGGAAGGCGGCCAGCGTCGTCGCCGTCGATGAGACGATCGGCCAGAACATGAGCTTCGCCGCGCGGATATAGGCCTCGCGCCGCGCCATGCCTTCGGCGACCTTGCGGTCGGCGTATTCGACGATGACGATGGCGCCGTCCACCAGCATGCCGACGGTCAGCACCAGGCCGAACATGACCATCATGTTCACCGTCATGCCGATACCGCCGAGAATGAGAAAGCCGACCATGAAGGACGTCGGGATCGCCAGGCCGATCAGCAGGGCGGAGCGCAGGCCGAGCGCCGCCACCACCACGATCATCACCAAAAAGATCGCGGTGAGGATCGAGGATTGCAGCGAGCCCTGGATCTCGTTGATGAAATCGGATTGATCGAGCAGGAAGTCGATGTGGATCGCATCGGGCCAGTCCTTCGTGGCCTGGGCGACGATCTCGCGCACCGCCTGATTGTTCTCGATGATGTTCTCGCCGATCCGCTTGGTCACCGAAATGGCGATCGCGGGATGGCCGTTGACGCGGGTGAAGCTCGTCGGGTCCTTGAAGGTGCGGCGGATCTCGGCCACGTCGCCCAGCGTCACCACGCCTTCCGCCTTCTGCTTGATCGGCAGCGAATAGATGTCTTCGCGGCTCTCGACAAGACCGGGAACCTTGACGTTGAAACGTCCCTTGCCGGTATCGAGGAACCCCGCCGGCACCAGCTGGTTGTTCTGCGACAGGGAGCTCAGCAATTCTCCTTGCGTGACGTCGTAGGACTCCAGCTTCATGCCGTCGATAACCACCTCGAGCTGCTCTTCCCGGTGGCCGGAAAGCGCGGCCTCGCGGACGGTCGAGATGGTCTCGATGTCGTCCTTGAGCTTGCGGGCGTGGCGATACAGCGTGCGTTCGGGAACCGTGCCCGACAGCGTCACGATGATGGTCGGCAGCAACGAGAAATTGGTTTCCGTGATCGTCGGTTCGTCGGCATCCTCCGGCAGCTCGGCCTTGGCCTCGTCCACCTTGTCGCGCACGTCGGCAAGCGCCGCGTCCTTGTCGAAGTCGATGGAGAATTCCAGGATCACCGCCGCGTGGCCTTCCGAGGCCACCGCGGTCAGTTCCTTCAATCCGTCCAGACTGCGCAGCGCCGTTTCCATCGGACGCACCAGCAACCGCTCAGCGTCCTCCGGCGAAATGCCTTGCTGGGATATGGAAACGTAGAAGACCGGCACGTCGATGTCGGGATTGGCTTCCTTGGGGATCGACACATAGGCGAGCGCGCCCGCGGCCAGCATCACCATCATCATGGTGAGGACCGTGCGCGGTCTCCTGAGGATGGATTCGAGAGCGCCGATCATGACTGGGCCTCCCCGGCCTTTGCTTCAGCGGCTTCGACGGTCTGGCCATCGCGGACATAATCCTGGCCGACCGTGATGATGCGGACGCGTTCGGGCAACCCGCGGACCCACACCCCGTCGCGCTCGGCGCCAAGGATGGGGGTCGGATAGAAGGTGACCTTGCCGTCGGCGTCCACGGCGCGGACGCCGATCTCGCCCGCGTCATTGAGGGTCATGATGCCCGGCGAGATGAAATGCGCATGGACCGCATCAAGCGCCACGGTCGCGAATGCCGTCACGCCGTCGCGCAGGGCGCCGTCGGGATTGTCGATTTCGATTTCCACACGGAAGGTGCGGGTTTCAGGATCCGCCGACGGCGAGATGTAGCGGATGGTGCCGGTCACCGTTTCGCCGGTCACCAGAGACACCCGGGCCTCGAGACCTGTCACCAGCTTGGATATGTCGTCTTCGGATACCTGGCCGATGGTCAGCAGCGGATCGGCGTTGATAAGCGTTGCGCAGATCTGGCCCGCGGCCAGCATGGACCCGACCTCCGCCATCTTGCTTTCCACCGCACCGGCGATCGGCGCGCGCACTTCGGTGCGCTCCAGTTCGATTTCCGCCTCGCGCAGGCCAGCGGTCGCCGCATCCAGCGCGGCTTTCAGCGCGGCCACGCGGGTTTCAGCCGTAAAGCCCTTGCTGCTGAGTTGCGTTGCCGCCTCGAAGTCGAGTTTTGCCTGCGCCAGACGGGCCCTGGACTCCAGAACCTTGGCCTCACGCGCGCCGGCGTCGATACGGCAGAGCAGATCGCCGGCCTCGACGCGGGAGCCTTCTGTCACGTGGCGCTCGGCGACCTTGCCGCTGGTCTCTGTCCGCACTTCGACCTTGGCATCGGCCTCCGTGCGGCCGCGGATTTCCAGCGCCGCCCGGCGGGTCTGGGCGTCAAACGTCACAACCCGGACACGGAACGGCTTTTCGCTCGCCTCGTTGCGCACGGCCGGCGGCTCGACGCCGCCCTCGGCTTCGGCGCGGCCGCCGACGATAATGTCGCCGGTCGCCATCCAGCCGGCGACGGCTGCTGTCATCCATAGGGCAAGCAGATAGGAAAAACGGATCTTCATCCTCATAAGAGGCTCCAACTCGGTCGTCGTGGTCGACGGAAATGCTTCTATAACTACTCTGCGGCTTCGGGCGTTTTCCCGTCGACGACCATCTGGTGACGTTTGGCTTGCGCCTTCGCCGAAATGGCTTCCAACCGGTCGCGGTTCGCCTCAAGATAGGCCCGCTTCTGGGTCACGCAATGAATGCCGAAGTCGACGGCCCACCGCGTGGCTTCATTGCCACACTCGGCGAGCATCGCTCCCAGGCGGTCCAGGTCGTGGTTGATTTGCGCCATGTGCAGGTCCGTTGCCGCGCGAATGCGCTCGGGGTGACGAGTTCCGCGCAGACCGCGATCAACAGGAACTGCGAACGGAACAGATCAGGTGCCTGCGGCTCGGCCAGCGCCTTCATGAATTCCTCACGGCCCGATGCCGTGATCGAGTAAACCTTGCGTGCGGGCTTGCCCTGTTTGGTTTCCTCCCGAGCCGTGACCATGCCGTCGGCCTCC
The DNA here is from genome assembly GCF_003432385.1 of Breoghania sp. L-A4. Taxonomy (NCBI): domain Bacteria; kingdom Pseudomonadati; phylum Pseudomonadota; class Alphaproteobacteria; order Hyphomicrobiales; family Stappiaceae; genus Breoghania; species Breoghania sp. L-A4. The sequence continues at coordinate 2,171,119 of NZ_CP031841.1, forward strand.
AGCCGCGCCAGCGCCGGATAGATCGAGCCGAAGCTGGCGTCGACGAAGTGGCTGAAGCTGCCTTCCGTCGACTGCTTCTTGATTTCGTATCCCGTCGCTTCGCCCAGATACAGAATGGCGAGACAGAGCGAGCGGACGTTCATGGTGATCGTTCCTGTGGTTGCCGCCAGGAATGTTCCCGCGCGGCGAGGTTCGGCTTGTAATGTTTCAGGTCGGCCGCTCAAGTACAGCAAGCGGCCTCTGTCATATTGGACGGCTCGGGTGCAGGGAGAGGAGCGCCGACGGCCATGCGACGGACGGCGCGGATCAATAAGTATGCTCAGTCGATATATGCTCGTCCGATATATGGACATTCCCGATCTCTGTCAATACGGACAGGGTGCAGTGCACGCGCGTCAGCCGATCATCAAATCGTGATCAGCCGGCGGCCAGCCCATAAATTAGATATATCAAATAAAAACAGGGACTTGCTCAGCCGTGCCGCGGCAAGGCCCTGCGTTTCCTGACCGCCTCGACACGTGCGCCAAGGCCGACATGCGGGAACGCGCGGCGCAAGGCTGCGAACGCCTCGGCGGATGAGGTTGCCGGCAAGGTGTCGAGCAGGGCCAGCATGTCGCTGATGCTGCGATCGCCATCGTCGATGACGGTCGCGGAGCCACGCGCGAAGTCGTCGTCAAGACGCCCTTCCGTGGTGCTGGCTGGGGCGGAACCGCGCACTGGAGCTTCGTGTATTGATTCGCGGGTGTCGTCCAGTGCGACAGATGGATCCGTGTCAATACTGAGTAGAAGTCGCATGTTTCACTCTTTTTATGCTTCTCTGCTGTGCAGACTATGCTTGTTTCAGGGGCAATTCCTGTCCCAGCCCAGGGAATTGCGGTGTGGGCCTCAATAAAGCAGGTTTCGGGCCAGAATTTTGCCCTGTGCCCCACGTACGGATTTGCGCATATTGATCTGCCACTCCGAGCCGGCGCGCCGGACTTCGGCAGACATGCGGTTAACAGATGGACTTGAACGATGAATGACGCCTATCCCCGCGACATGATCGGCTACGGCCGAACCACGCCCGATCCGCGTTGGCCGGGACGGGCCAAGGTCGCGGTTCAATTCGTGATCAACTACGAGGAAGGTGCGGAGAACAACATTCTGCACGGCGATGCGGCGTCGGAAGCCTTTCTGTCCGAGATCGTCGGCGCTCAACCCTGGCCGGGCCAGCGGCACATGAACATGGAGTCGATCTACGAATACGGCTCGCGCGCCGGTTTCTGGCGGTTGTGGCGGCAGTTCACCGGCCGCGACATTCCGGTGACCGTTTACGGTGTGGCAACCGCGCTGGCCCGCAACCCGGAGGTGGTGGCGGCCATGAAGGAGGCGGATTGGGAGATCGCCTCGCACGGCCTGAAATGGATCGAGTACAAGGACGCCACGATCGAGCGCGAGCGCGCCGATCTGGCCGAGGCGATCCGGCTGCACACCGAGGTGACCGGCAGCCGCCCCTGGGCTTCTATCTCGGCCGCAGTTCCGTCAACACCATCCCGCTGGCGATGGAAGAGGGCGGCTTTCTGTATCTCTCTGACGCCTATGCCGACGATCTGCCCTATTGGATTGACGGGCCGGGCGGCCACCACCTGATCATTCCCTATACGCTCGACGCCAACGACATGCGGTTCGCGACGCCCCAGGGCTTCAATTCGGGCGACCAGTTCTTCGCCTATCTGAAGGACAGTTTCGACGTGCTGTACGAGGAGGGCGAAAACGGGTCTGCGAAAATGATGTCCGTCGGGCTGCACTGCCGCCTAGCGGGGCGCCCGGGCCGCGCCGCGGCGCTCGCCCGCTTCCTCGACTACGTGTCGTCCAGGGAGGGTGTCTGGCTGCCCCGCCGCATCGACATCGCCCGCCACTGGCACGCCCATCACAAGCCCGCCTGAACGCAAGGACAAGTACGAAAGCCTTCCCGACGATTTGAAGAAGGTCATCGGCGACAACGCGGGTCTTGAGACCTCGCGTCTGGCCGGTGCCGCCATGGACGATGGCGACAAGGCCGGTCCGGGCGCCGCCGGGAATGCCGGCAACAACCGGATCCTTCTTGATGCTGCCGAGACGCAGCGCCGGATGGATGCGTCGGCCAACGTCGAAGGCGAATGGGGTGCGGAGATGCGGAGATGAAGGAGCGCGGCATCGACGGCGCGGCGCTCGTCAAGGACGCCCGCGAGATGATCGCCAAATACGCGGCGCAGTAACCGCTTGTTGGCGACGGCAGGCCCTTGCCCTTTGGGCGGCGTTCGCGAGGCAAGGGTGCATGACGCGCACACTTGCGATACGAATGGGCCCGGGATAGTCCCGGGGCCCTGCATGCCCGCGCGAGGACTCCGCGGTTGCTTCAGGGCCATCGCCGAAAATAATGTGCAATTTTCTAACTGTTATGGCACATACCATTCTATGGCGGTCCGGCGGCTCGGATTCTGTCCGCGAAACAGTTGAATACGGATGTCTGACAATGGGCACGCGCTTCCGGCGCGCGCTGCAAATCCCGGGGAAAGTGGATGAACAGTCCAGCAAATGGCGCGCACGGCGGCCCTGCGAAAGGGATCGCCCCAGACCTTGAGCGGCGCGTCGGGCTTGTGGTCGACACGCTTGCGCGCTGGCTTGCATTGGCCGGAGGCCTTGTCCTGATCGCGCTCACAGTGATGAGCGTGATCAGCATCGTTGGCCGCAGTCTTGTCGGTGTGAGCGACTTCTGGCCGTTGAGCGTCATGGGACCGGTGACAGGCGACTTCGAACTGGTGGAAGCCGGATGCGCCTTCGCCGTCTTCGCGTTTCTGCCGTGGTGCCAGATGCGCCGCGGCCATGTCACCGTCGACGTGTTTGTCTCCGCGCTCGGTCCGCGCGCGCGCGCGGCCTTGACGCTTGCCGGCAACATCCTTCTCGCGGTAACCGCCGTGCTGATCGCCTGGCGCCTGTGGCTGGGCATGCTCGACAAGAAGGCCTATTCCGAGACGACCTTCATCCTGCAGATGCCCTCATGGTGGGGATACGCGGCGGCGATGGTCGGCGCGGTCATGTTCGCGGTCGTGTCCGCATACACCATCTGGCGCAGCCTGAACGAAATGCTGGGTGACGGGGAACGCGCCTGATGAGTAATCTTGAGTTGGCCGGAGCCTCCTTCGTCGTCCTGTTGCTGTTGATCTTCATCCGCATTCCGATCGGGCTGGCGATGCTCGTCTGCGGCATCGGCGGCACCGTGCTCGTAACAGGCAGTTGGGTGCCGATCCTGGCGCAGATGAAGTCGCTGACCTACGACACGTTTTCCAGTTACTCTCTGTCGATCGTGCCGCTGTTTCTGCTGATGGGGCAGTTCGCCACCCGATCGGGGATGTCGGAGGGCCTGTTCAAGGCTGCCGCCGCCTTCGTTGGCCATCGCCGGGGCGGCATCGCCATGTCGGCTGTCGCGGGCTGTGCCGGCTTTGGCGCCATTTGCGGCTCATCGCTCGCCACCGCCGCCACCATGGCGCAGGTGGCGCTGCCGGAAATGCGCCGCTACGGCTATTCGGGCGGTCTTTCGACGGGCGCGCTGGCCGCCGGCGGAACGCTCGGCATTCTCATTCCGCCGTCGTTCGTTCTGGTGATCTACGCGATCCTCGCCGAGCAGAACATCGCGAAAATGTTCGTGGCCGCCTTCGTGCCCGGCATTCTCGCCGCCATCGGCTACATGATCACCGTGTCGCTGATCGTCCGGTTCAATCCGTCCGCCGCCAAGCCGGCCGAAAAGGTTTCCGGCGCCGCGCGCACCGCGGCCATTCTCGACATCTGGCCGGTGGCGCTGATTTTCCTGCTCGTTATCGGCGGCATCTATGCCGGCTGGTTCACCCCGACCGAAGGCGCGGCCGTCGGTGCCGCGGGCACCGGGCTCCTTGCCCTGATGCGCCGTCAGCTCGGCCTCAAGGCGCTGGGATCGTGTATTCTGTCAACCGCGGTCTCCACCGGCATGATCTTCTTCATCGTCTTCGGTGCTGGCGTGTTCAACTCGTTTCTCGCTTTCACCCAGATGCCGCAGACGGTGGCCATGTGGGTTGGAGAAAGCGGCTTCAACCCGTGGTGGGTGATGGCCGCGATCCTGCTGTGCTATCTGGTCTTCGGCTGTCTGATGGACTCCGTCTCGATGATCCTGCTGACGGTGCCGATCTTCTTCCCCATCGTCATGGCGCTGGACTTCGGCATGCCGGCGGAAGACACCGCCATCTGGTTCGGCATTCTCGTGCTGATCGTCGTGGAGGTGGGGCTCATCACTCCGCCGGTGGGCATGAACCTGTTCATCATCAACTCGATGGCCAAGGACGTGCCGATGACCGCGACGTATCGCGGCGTGATGCCCTTCGTGGCGTCGGACCTGATCCGGGTGGTCATCCTGACGGCCTTCCCGGCCATCACGCTGGCGCTGATGCACCTGCTGTACTGATCCGCCATTCAGTGCGGCTCAAAAACGAAAACGGCCTCCCGGCGGTGTCACCGGGAGGCCGTTTTCGTTTTCAGCGATGGGATGGTCAATAGCGCCCGAGTTCCACGCGCGCCTGACCGAGCACCTTGCCGCCCTTGCCGACGGCCTTGAGATCGGCGAAATACTGGTTACCGCGGCCGCCTGAGCAGGGCGGCAGATATCCGCGTGACGCATATTTGCCACTTGCGCGAGCCGCCTTGATGACCTTTGCGCCGCCGGGCAGTGATGTCGAATTGGCGGGGAGGTTGGCCGCGTTGCCCTTCACCGGGTATCCGATGACGCCGTGGCCACCATTGCGCGACAGCGGCTTGTAGCTGCGCTCATTGAACTCCGCGTGTATCCATTCCGTGCCTTTGGGAAGCCCGCTCACCTTCATCGGCGGCGTCTTGCCGTTGCCGCCGAACAACGTGCAGTGCTGACCGGAAGGAACGGTGCGGCCATTCCAGCCACCACTCAGTTGGCCCTGAAATCAGCGGCCTGGGCAGGCATTGAAAACAGGATCGCGGCGGCGGTAGCGGTCGTGAAAAGCCTTGGTATGCGCGTGCGGTTGTGCCTCCTCAACCGAGAACAGCAGGACATCGGCAATTCTGCGAGGATCAATGAGCTGGAGAGCTTTTGGTCTCGTACCGGCGAGCGCTCGATTCCGCGATGACAGTGTCCGAACGATCGGTAATGTATGGGCTGGCGCGCCAGAGAGCCGGCCCCGGCCGGGAGGCAGGTGGCGTCGGGGCCGGTGGTGAACAGCGGAGAAAAATCGTGCCGTCCGATACCGAACGTTTGCTGTTTCGCTACTGTCTGGGACTTGCCGACGATGCGGCGATCCTGAGCCTGCGGCTTGGTGAATGGACCGGCCGCGCGCCGGGGCTTGACGAGGATATCGCGCTGACCAATATCGCGCTGGATCTGCTCGGCCAGGCACGCGCGCTTTACGGCTATGCGGCGGAACTGGAGGGAGAGGGGCGGCACGAGGACGAACTGGCCTATCTGAGGGCCGAGCAGGATTTCTACAACGTCTTGCTGGTCGAACAGCCGAACGGCGATTTCACGTCGACAATGGCGCGGCAGTTCCTGTTCTCCGCCGTCCGGCATCCCTTCTGGCTCGAGATGCGCGGATCGGCCGATGGCGTTTTGGCCCGTCTTGCCGACGAGACGGAGCGGCAGTTCGCGCGCCATCTGCGTCTGACCGGTGACTGGCTTATCCGGCGCGGTGGCGAGACGGAGATCGGCAACGAGGATTGCGTCGCCGCGTTCTCGCTGCTGTGGCCGTATTTCGATGAACTGCTGGAATGCGACGCGCTGAGCGAGGCGCTTATACTGCGTGGCGCAGCGGTGGATCCGAGGACGATCCGCGGCGATGTGGACGCGACGCTGCGCGACGTGCTCACGCGGGCGAATCTGGTGCGTCCCACCGACAGCTTTGTTCGCAGCGGCGGACGGCAGGGGCGGCACAGCTCGCACCTCGGCCCGCTGCTGGCCAGGATGCAGCCCATGCAGCGCGCCTTTCCGGGGCTTCGGTGGGATCCGATGACGTAACGCAAGTCAGAACCGCGTGCCGCGGTGAGCGATTGGCCGGCTGCAAGCGATTGACCGGCTGCTTTTGACGCGTCCGTCCCCTGTTCGGGACTGCCATTCGGGCGTGTTGGCCGTCACGCAGCCTGTGTCGGGAGGATGAAGACCCGTCGGGCGAGGGGACTTGCGAGCTGTTCGGGCGTATAGATGCCGGCGAGCGGATTGGAATTCAGCAAATCCGGATTGGAGCGCGCGAAGGCCTGCCAGTCGCCGCCGTGTGCATCGCCGGCCATGCGCACGTGCACCAGCGCCATGAAGGCCACGGTGATCGTTTCGTGATATTTTTCGGGCACGCCGGCCTTCCCCGCGATGGCCTTCAGCGCCACGGACATCCGCTGCAGGGCGGGCGCGAACTCCCGCGTCGCGTTCAGCAGCAGGTAGGCCGCGCGCACATGGGAAAAATGGCCGAAGTCTCGCGGTGAAATAGCGGTGGTCTCGACGGCGGCGAGGAACGCGTCGTCGGAAAGCGAAGCGGGATCAATCGTGTCAGTTGTCATTGCGGGCACCCGATGTTTGCGGATTTTATGTACCATGGTAACTTGGTACATTCAATCGGTGTGAGTGCGGATACATCTCCAGCTCGGCTTGCCCGAACTCAGGTCTGCGACGGGCGCACGTGTTTGAGCAGTTCCCAAACGGGCAGCGCCGTCAGGCCGCCGATCACACCGGCAATGTAGCCGGGCATCGTCCATCCGGTGGCATACATCCAGATCAGGCCCGTGAGGTAGCTGGTGGCCAGCATCGCAACAACGGTTATGACAAGTCTTTGCCAGAGCGGCAGCAGCAGATTCATGAAATATACCCTCAGATGCGCGAAAAGCTGATCACACCATAAAGGCCCTTCTTGCCGGTGTCAGGGTTTTGCCGAAGAATCGGACCCGATGACGTCGGGCGTGCCGGTGCTCTCAGGCAGAAGCGCGCCGCCAATGGCGCGCGAATGCCCGCGCAACTCGGCGATCATCGTTCCCTGCGCGGTGGCGACGCTGATGTCGTACAGGCCCGATCGGCCGCTGCGCCAGCGCTCGGTGGCCGTGGCAATCAGCTTGTCGCCCAGCCGCGCGGGGTGCAGGAACGAAACCGTGCATTGCTGGGCGACGGTCACCTGGTTGTGGGTGTTTGCGGCGAATGCGAAGGCGCTGTCTCCAAGAGTGAAGATGTAACCGCCGTGGCAGATCGCGTGGCCGTTGACCATCGACGCTGTGACCATCATCGACAGGCTGGCGCGGCCCGTCTCCACCTGTTCCAGCGTCATGCCGAGGTTTCGCGACGCAGCGTCATTGCCCCACATGGCCAGTGCGCAGGCGCGCGCCAAGCCGTCCGCGGCCTTGGTGTCGTCCGTCATCACGCATCCTCCGGCCGCATAAACCCCGGCTTTCCCGTGTGTGAAAATGCGGCGGCGCTTTCGGCGTTGCCGGCCGCGCGTGCCACCTGGGACTGCAGGTCGCGCGCACGTCGAGCATATCGCTCATCTTATGGTTTCCGCCAATGTCGTGCGCTGTCAAACGAGGCCCATTCCGCGGCAGACTGTCGGCGCCGGAAGTGTCCCGGATCGCTCAGGCGCAAAGCATCGATGGTTCCGGATGCGCAACAGTTCCACCGCCCGATGTTACACTGTCGCGCCCAGGGGTTCACAAATAGCCGCATTTGAGGTGCATATGCGGCAAATGGCAGCGAACGCGGATGGTTGAATTTGGAACTATGCGCATCGTTTGTCCCTTGGTACTGTTGTTTGTGGCGGGTGTGGACGTGATTTGCGTCCCTTGAAGCGGAATTTCCGTTGGTATCCGGCGTTTGCGGACATGTTTGGGGCGATGTGCCGGTATGTCCGAGCGACGGGGAAACGGCATCGCTTTCGTTCGATGGCAGACTTGCGATCGGCAGGCGCTCGGCCATGGCGGACGACGAGGTTTGCATGGGATTTCGGAGTGACATTGGGTTGTCAGGGGCGGCGTCTCTGATCGGAATCATGGTGCGCAGTGGAGTTTGCTGAGACGTGAGTGATCACCAGTCCGATAGTCCGTCCGGGGTCGGGAGCGGCACGCGGGGGCGTTCACGCGCGAGCTTGGGCAGGCAATCCGTGGCCGCATTTCGTCATGCTCTGGGCAGCGCCGTTGGCGCAACGATGATCGACGAGGACGCGGCCCCGGCTGAGGCGGCGCCGCTTCAAAATCTTCGCTTCCACAACGTATCCAAACACTATGCGACCAAGGAAGGTCCGCGTTGCGTGCTCGACAATTTGTCGATCGATTTTCCGCGCGGCCGCAATATTGCGATCCTCGGCCGCAACGGTGCCGGCAAGTCGACCCTGATGCGTCTGATCGCCGGCGTTGAGGCGCCAAGCAGCGGCAACGTCGAGCGGCTTACGCGCGTGTCCTGGCCCATCGGCTTCAGCGGCGGTGTGCATGCCAAACTGAGCGGGTTTGAGAATTGCAGGTTCATCGCCCGCATCTACAATGCCGATCCGCGCGAGGTCACAGAATTCGTTGACGAATTCTCCGATCTCGGCGAGTATTTTCACATGCCGGTACAGACGTATTCATCGGGCATGCGCGCCAAACTCGCCTTCGGCATGAGCATGGCGATTCAATTCGACTGCTACCTGATTGACGAGTTGACGGCGGTGGGGGACGAGCGGTTCCGCAAGAAATGTCACGAGGCGTTCAGCACGAGACTTGCGGCGGCGGATATTATTATGGTTTCCCATCAGCCCGGCACGATGAAAGATTATTGCGACATGGCCGCCGTGTTGAAAGACGGCCATATTCGTTTCTTCGATAGTGTCGATGAAGCGATTGCGATCTATAAGGAACTTTGAGCGATGCTCGATATCCCCAAGACGGCCGACAAGCTGCGCAAGCTCGCTGCCGATCAGACGATCGTTCGCTTTCCCGACGCTCCGCCCCCGGCGGAAAAACACGAGGTGGAGCCGACGGTCGGCGTGCGTCCGGCAGCTCCGCGACTCAGGCCTGTGCCCAGGCGCCGCAGCATCGTCAAGCAATCCTTTATCGCATGTGTCCTGCTGCCGACCCTGATCGCCGGCATCTATTATGCCTTCATTGCGGCGGATCAATATGCGGTGGAAGCCCAGTTCGCGGTACGCAGCAAGGAAAGCGGCGTTTCCGGCATCGAGGGCTTGACCTTCCTCACGGGGCTGACGGGGTCCTCGCCCAGCGCAAGTGATTCCTACATCGTCACGAATTTCATTGCATCGCGCGATTTGGTCGGCGAGATCGACAAGACGTTGGACCTGCGGGCCATGTTCTCGCGGCCTGAAGCGGATTGGTGGGCCTCCGTCGATCCGGAAGCGGCCATCGAGGATCTGGTCGACTACTGGAACACGATGGTATCGACGGACTTCGAGACCCACTCCGGCATTGTGCTCCTGGAGGTTCGGGCCTTCAGACCCGAGGATGCGCAAGCGCTTGCCGACAAGATCATCTCCCAAAGCGAAAAGCTTGTGAACGATATGTCTCGGCGTGCGCGCGCGGACGCGGTTGCGGAAGCTGAAAACGAGGTGACGCATGCGGAAATACGCCTGCGGCTTGCGCGCAAGGCGATTGCCCAATTCCGGGGGCGCGAGTTGCGGCTGGATCCCGTTGCCACTGCTGAAGCGCGCGAGAAGATCCTTGGCGAGCTGGAGGGGCGCTTGGCGCAACTTCAGACCGAGCTTTCCACCTTGCGCTCCGTCAGTCCGAACTCCCCGCGTATCGCCTCGACGGTGTTTCAGGTGGAAGCGGTCCAGAAGCAGATCAATGCGGTGCGAAACCGCACCAATATCCGCGACACCGAGAACGAAGGCTCTCTCAATACCCAGTTGACGGCCTACGAGGAATTCGAGACCGAGAAGATGTTCGCCGAGAAGGCATTCATCTCGTCTCTGGCATCCCTTGAGCAGGCGCGTATCGAGGCGAGCGGGCAGAACCGGTACCTGTCGGTCTTCGTGCAGCCCAAGACGCCGGACATCGCCGTCTATCCGGAGCGGATGCGCTGGGTCGCTGTGGTGTTCATTCTGGCGTTCCTGACCTGGGCCATCGGATCCCTGATCGTCGCCGGCATTCGGGATCACATGCAGTAGCCAGTCGCCTGGACATTCCCGAAAAAAGATTCTGTTTACCCTTTCTACAATAGACCTGTGTAGGTTCGTCTCGAGTCTTGGCCCGAGCGGAGTCGACGCGTAAACGCGCGGGTCCGGTTCCTGTGTCGGCGTCCGAAGCGTCATCCTGCGATTCGCGCCGGATGTGAGATTCGTCAGCTCAGGTCCCGCCTTTCGTGGGCGGGCCGGAGTTTTGACACCGCGCACCGCATGCGGCGCCGGAAATTGCGCCTATTTTTCAGGGCCTTTGTGTTGTTTATTGGCAACATTCTGGGGGAAGGCTTCGCTGAGGTGCGCTTGGGCGTGGCAAGGCACTGTGCGACCTGATAATCAGGCTGTGACCAATTGGCGAGGGGCGGTTTCGGAACTATGAAGATCGCGGCATTGTTTATTGCAGCATTCGTTCTTGGCAGCTGCGCCGCGCTTCCGGGGGCCGGTCCCAGCAAGTCGTCGTTGAGCGTGACCGATGTCGAGCAGGACATCGCCAGCTCCGATTATCTCGTCATTCCCGTGGACTCCCATGTGGCCGAGGTTGCCGGGCGCTATCGTCCGCAGAAGTTCGCCGACTACTTCGGGATCAAGTCGCGCCGCGAAACCCAGATCATCGGTGTCGGCGACAAGCTGCGCATCAACATCTGGGAAGCCGATTCGCAAGGGCTGTTCTCCACCGTTGAAGGAAAGAGCACCGCCATCGGGTCGGTGGTCGATCAGTCCGGCCGGATCTTTGTGCCCTATGCCGGACGCATCCAGGCGTCGGGGCGTTCGGTCGAAAGCGTCCGTACCATTATTCAGAACGCCCTGGTCGGCAAGGCAATCGAGCCGCAGGTGCAGGTGACTGTCGAGGGCAATCAGACCAACAGCGCGGTGATTGTCGGCGACGTTGGCAAGCCTGGCACCTATCCGATTTCGCTGGCCGGCACGCGGCTTCTCGAACTGGTTGCGAATGCGGGCGGCTCCAGAGCCAAGACGTTCGAAACGATGGTGACGCTGAAGCGCGGCAACCGTCAGGCGGCGACGTTGCTGCAGGATCTGTTTGACGTTCCTGAAAACAATGTGCTGCTGGTGAAGGGGGACAACGTCCTGCTGACCCAGAAGGCGCGCTCGTTCACCGCCTTCGGCGCGGTGACGAAAACGACAATCAAGGAATTCCCGACGCAAACGGTTTCCCTTGCCGAAGCGCTCGCCATGTCCGGCGGCCTCAACGACCGTTCCGCGGATCCGCGCGGCGTCTATCTGTTCCGCTTTGAGGATGCCGACGTGGTGCGCAAGTTTCGCAACGTGAAGTCGGGCGAACTGCTGACCGACGCGTTCCAGGTTCCCGTTGTCTACAAGCTGAACTTGCGCGATCCCAAGGCGTGGTTCCTGGCCCGCTACTTCGAGATGCGGGACAAGGACATGCTCTACGTCGCCAATCACAACACCGCCGAGTTTGGCAAGTTCCTGCAGATCATCCAGCCGCTGTTGTCGTCCGCCCGCGCAACCCAGCTCATCGCCGAGACGGCAGGCAACTGATTCGCGGTTTCCGGGAGCTGAATTGGCGTTTCCGGTTCACGGGTAGGGGTGCCTGAGGGCGGCCTGCACTGTTGCATGAATACCGTGCACGGCTGAGAAATGAAGCAGCAGCCCGTCAAAGGGGCCCGTAGTGGCAATTCCCCTTGGCAGTTTGACGGCATGCCTTCAAACTGGCCTGACGTATATGAAATAAGATTTTGTAAAATCCTGGATCGTGACTGAGCGACATGACGGCACGCTGCTTCTTATTTTTACAGGGACCGCCGTCCTTTTTTTCGGCAGAGCTCGCTTCCGAGCTTGTCCGGCGCGGCCATCGTATCTTGCGCGTGAATCTCTGCACCGGCGATCGGCTGTTCTGGCCGCGCCTCGGAGCGCTGAACTACCGCGGACGTTTCGAGGACTGGGAAGAATATCTGAATGATCTCGTCCGTCGCGAGGGCGTGACCGATATTCTCTACTACGCCGACCGGCTGCCCTATCATGCCGTTGCCGCCGATGTCGCGCGCGCTTTCAAGATCAATGCAATCACCTATGAGTTCGGCTATTTGCGCCCCGACTGGATCACGCTTGAGCGCGGCGGCATGTCGGCCTACTCGCATTTCCCCCAGGACCCGGACGTGATCCGGGCGCTGGCGCGCGATCTGCCTGAGCCGGACATGGCGGTGCACTACGCCTTCGCGCATCAGATCGAGGCGGCCTACGAGGTGTTCTACAATCTGTCGAGCTACTTCGGCCGGCTCCTCTATCCGTTTTACAAGTCTGATCGGATCTACAATCCGCTCGTGGAGTATGTCAGCCATATTCCCCGCCTCTTGAGCGGTGGCTTCCATCAGAGGCAATCCAATGCGGCGATCGACGCATTGGTCGGCTCGGAGACGCCGTTCTACCTGTTCCCGCTGCAGATCCAGAGCGACTACCAATTGCGCGAGAACTCGCCATTTGCGCATCAGAATCAGGCGATTGAGCTGACGATCAAGTCATTTGCGGAGAATGCACCCGAAGGCGCGCATCTCGTCATCAAGCAGCATCCTCTGGACAGCGGCTACGAAGGCTGGAAGGGCACGATCAAAGCCATTGCCCAGCGCCACGGTGTGGCCAGGCGCGTGGTGTTCATCAAGGCCGGTGATCTTGGAAAACTGCTGGGCAACGCCCTGGGTACGGTTCTGATCAACTCCACGGTCGGTGTGCATGCCCTGCGGCACGGATGCCCGGTCAAGGTTCTGGGCATTGCCACCTATGACATCGAGGGTCTGACCTGCCAGCGTCCGCTGGACCAGTTCTGGCAGTCTCCGCCCAAGCCCGACGCCGATCTGTGCAACGATCTGGTGCGCCTGTGGGGCAACTCCATTCAGGTCAAAGGCAACTTCTACACACGCGCGGGCCGCAAGGCCGGCGTTCAAAATCTGGCCGAGCGGCTGTGCGCAGGCACGGTCAACGAGCCGGGCGCCTTCGTTCCGGTACCGCCGCGGCTGGCGCGGGCGCGCATGCTCGGGATTGGTGTCGCCGCACCCGGAGAAGCCTGGAGCCCGAGCAGCGGCGTCGCGGCCGCGGGCGGTCCCGCAGAATGAAGTTTGCTTGCACTGGCGTGTAGTATTTTAAGCGAATTTCATTTTCCAACGGGGCAATTGCGGCATGGCGGCCTCTGACCGGCGCACCTTCCTGTTTCTCCAAGGGCCGTTGTCGCCTCTCTATGGCGGTATTGCCGACAGGCTCGCGCTCTCGGGCCATCGCGTGCGGCGAATCAATTTCTGTTTTGGCGACTGGATGCACTGGCGGCGCCCCGGCGCGACAGCCTTCCGCGGCCGGGTCGCGGACTGGCCCGATTTCATTGCCGGCTATCTGGAGCGGAACGGCGTCACCGATGTGGTGCTGCACGGCGACAGGCGCATCTACCACAAGATCGCCGGCGATGCGGCGCGGGCGCGCGGCATCGCGGTGGTTGCGACGGAGCTGGGGTATCTGCGGCCCGACTGGATGACGATCGAGCGCGATGGCACCTCGACCGGATCGCATTTTCCACTCGATCCGGATGCCATCCGCGATGTCGCCGCACGGCTGCCAAAGACCGATCTGACGCCGCGGTTTGCCAACAGTTTCTGGCTCGTGGCCGTTCCCGACGTGCTCTACAATCTCGCCAACGTTGCCTTCTTCTGGGCGTGGCCGCACTACCAGAAGCACACCATCTACAATCCGCTTACCGAATATCTGTCCGCCGGCATACGCCTCCTCGGCGCGCCGCGCCGCAATGCTCTGGCGCGCAAGCGGCTGGACAAGATCGCCGCGCGCAATCTGCCGTACTTCGTGCTGCCCATGCAGCTTGAGGGTGATTTCCAGTTGCGCGATCATTCGCCCTACTGTGGCATGGAGGCGGCGCTACGCGAGATCATCGGCTCCTTTGCGCGCAAGGCGCCCAGGGATGCGCGGCTGATTGTGAAGTCGCACCCGCTGGATGCGGGCAGGGAACCGTGGCGGCGCATGGTGGGACGCATGGCGCAGAAGGCGGGTGTTCGCCATCGCGTGCACTATCTCGGCGGCGGCCGCCTGGACGCGATGCTGAAGGGTGCCTCCGGCATGGTGACGGTCAACAGTTCCGCCGGGATAGAGGCCCTGCGCGCCGGAGTGCCGGTCAAATGCCTGGCGCCGGCCATCTTCGACGTCGCCGGGCTGACGGATCAGCGTCCGCTCGACGCATTCTGGCTCAACAGCGCGCGGCCGGATCGAGCGTTGCTGGCGGATTTTCTGCAGGCTCTTGCGGGGAGCGTCCAGGCGCGGGGATCGATCCACAGCCGCGAAGGGCTGCAGGAAGCGATCCGCACGATGGCGGCCCGGCTGGAGGCGCGCGATCTCAACAGCGGTGGCGCCTATGTGGATCCGCCGCCGCGAGTGGCCCGCGCCCGCGCGCTTGGCGCGCCGCTGTGATACTCGAACCCGGCAAACGCGCCCGCATTGGCGCGATGCTTCGGGGGAAGCCTCGGCATCAACAGACAAGGAAGCCCGCGTGAGTGATGTGATGAGCGTTGTGATCACCGGGGCCAGCGGCGGCATCGGACAGGAACTCGCCCGGGTCTATGCGCGACCCGGCGTAACCCTTGGGCTGGTGGCGCGCGAGGCGGAGCGTCTGGAGCCCACCGCCGAGGCCTGCCGCGCGGCGGGAGCCGATGTTGAAATCGGGGCGCTCGACGTCCGGGATCGTGTGGCCCTGCATGCGTGGCTTGCGGACTATGACGCCCGTCATCCGGTGGATCTGCTGATCGCCAACGCCGGCGTTTCCTGCGGACTGGGGCCGGGCCGCAGCCGGGAAGTGGATCTCGACGCCGAGCGCCTTGCCGAGGTCAACTACAAGGGCACGGTGCATTCCGTCTCCGGAATCGTCGAGGCGATGCGCGCGCGCGGATCCGGCCGCATCGCGCTGATTTCGTCGCTGGCGGGCATGCGCGCCTTGCCCGATATGCCGTCCTACAGCGCCACCAAGGCGGCGATCATCGCCTATGGCGAGGCCCTGCGAGGCTGGCTGCGGCCGCACGGCGTCAGTGTCACGGTGATTTGCCCGGGCTTCGTGACCTCGCCGATGTCCGCGCGTCATAGGGGTGGAAAGCCGTTCGAGATGCCGGCGGACAAGGCGGCCCGGATCATTCGCAGGGCCATCGATCGCCGCACGGCGTTTCGCGCGTTTCCCTGGCCGCTGGTGCTGGGTATCCGGCTGTCGAAATTGCTGCCGCCACGACTGTCCGATCTGGCCTACCGGCCGTTCATGGCAAGTGTGGACCGGGATCCGCGCGGCGACGTCTGACGGTGCGTTGGCCTATCGCGCGCCGTCCATCAGCGTTTTCAGTCCCACGCCGCTCTCGCGAAGCGCCGTGAGCTTCTGCGCGGTCAGATGCACCGCGCGGTCGATCTGCTCGGCTGTGTGTTCGCTGGTGATGAAGAAGCGCAGCCGCGCCGCGTTTTCAGCCACCGCCGGGAAGATGATCGGCAGCGCGTTGACGCCGTCCTCCAGAAGCGCGTTTGCCAGCATCGCCGCGCGAACGCTGTCGCCCACCATCACCGGGACAACAGAGTAGCCGTCGCTCGGTCCGGTATCGAGCCCCGCGGCGCGGGCGGCTTTCAGGAAATGATGGCCGTTCCGCTTGAGCCGGGCGACACGCTGAGGCTCGCGTTTCATCACGCCGATCGCGGCAAGGGCCGCGGCGGCCAGCGGTGGCGCCATTCCGACGGAATAGACGAAGCCTGGGGCCGTCGCGCGCAGGTAGTCGCACAGCGCGCTGGAGGCTGCGATGTATCCGCCGCAGCTCGCCATCGTCTTTGACAGCGTGCCCATCCACAATTCGACGGCGCCCGGATCGATCCCGAAGTGTTCGGCGATGCCGTATCCCCGCGCGCCGAGCACCCCGATCGAATGCGCCTCATCCACCAGAAGCCAGGCGCCGTGGCGTTGCTTGAGGGCGATCAGCCGCGGCAGGTCCGGGATATCGCCATCCATGCTGTAGAGACCCTCGACCGCGATCAGGACGTGCTCATGGCGGTGCCTGTGGGTTTCGAGATGCGCCTCGAGCGCGTCGAGGTTGCCATGCGGGAAATTGAGCCGCTTGGCGCCGGCCAGCCGCGCGCCCTCGGTGATCGAATTGTGGATCAACGCATCGGTGAGGATCAGGTCGCCTTCGCCCAGCAGGTGGCCGATGGTCGTCACGTTGGTCGCGTGTCCCGACACATAGACGATGGAGTCCTCGACGCCGTGCAGTTCGGCCAAAGCGTGTTCGAGGTCCCGGTGGAAGGGGCGTTCCCCCGCCACCACCCGGCTGGCCGAAACCGACGTGCCGAAGTCGTCGATGGCCCGCTTGGCGGCGCCGGAAACGTCCGGATGCCCGCTCAGGCCGAGGTAGTTGTAGGAGGCGAAATTGTCGTGCTCGCGTCCATTGATGCGGGTGGTCGCGCCCGCCAGCGCGTCATGCGCGCGGAAGAACGGATTGGCGATGCCGATCATCTCCGCGGCCGCCATCTGCATGCGCATCTGCTTGATCTCGGGCAGAGAGGCGAAATCGAAGGCCTGCGCTTTCGTCGCGGACTTCCGCACCGGTTCGGCGCGATGCCCACGCCCCGTCTTGCGTCCGGCGCGCAACGACTGCATCAGTTTTTCGCGGTCGGTTTTCGACAGTCCGCCCAGATTGCGCTCTTCGGTCATGAAATTGGGTCCGTTGCCAGCCGCTATTGTACCAGTTTTCCGATGGTGCTGCTGCGCTCCTCGACCTTTGCCGCAACCTGGGCCGCTTCCTCGGCATCCAGCGGCGCCGCATCGCCGAAATGCTGGCCCGCGAGGTTGCGCGCTTCGGCGGACATCGCGCTGGCGTCCTCGCCCTTGGTCACGCGGCTGGCGATGCGCGCCGCGAGATCGTTCAGCGTCGCGCCATTGGCCAGCGACATCAGCGGAATATCGACGCCCAGTTGCCGTTCCGCGCCCATTCTCAGTTCCAGCGCCATCAGCGAATCCATGCCGATTTCGCTCAGCGGCCGGTGCGGATCCAGCTCTTCGGGCGCGATGCGCAGGATGCGGCCGATCTCGTTGCCAAGCAGCCTGGCGACCGTTTGCGTGGCGGCAAGCGGATCAAGTCCGTCCAGCAGAGCCTTCAGATCGATCACGCCCTCGGCGTCCAGGTCCTGCCCGCTGGCGGAAAGCCCGAGCATCCCCACGAGGGGCGTGTTCAAAAGCGCCAGATCCCGGCGCGCGGCACTCCAGTCGATACGGGCGAAGCCCACGGCGGGCGGGACACCGCCCGTGCGGCTGCGGGCGAGAAGCCGTTCCAGTCCGTCCATGGCTTCCGCCGCGGTGAGCGAATGACGTCCCAGCTTGCGCGCCAGCAGCTCGTTGACGTCGTTGTTGCGCGCCAGATAGCCGGCATCCGAGATCGCGCCCCAGGCGATCGCCAGAGCGGGAAGCCCTTCCGCGCGGCGTTTGGTCGCCAGCGCTTCCAGATAGCCGTTCGCGGCGACGTAATTGGCCTGTCCCGGATTGCCCACCAGCGTGGTGGCGGAGGAAAACAGCACGAAGGTTTCCAGCGGGTCGGATCGGGTCAGAACCTCGAGGTTCTCCGCGCCGCGGATTTTTGGCGCCATGACCGATGTCATCGCGTCGTCCGAGAGGTTCGCCAGCAAGGCGTCCTCCAGCACCATGGCGGTGTGGTAGACGCCCCGGATCGGCGGCATGCCGCTGCGCGCGTTGTCCAGCACCGCGGCGAGAGCGGCGCGGTCCGTCACGTCGCAGGCCACCGCCTGAACCGTGGCTCCCGCGTCCTCAAGCTCGCTGATCACGGTCTGAGCCGCCTCGCTCGTGGCGCCGCTGCGGCTTGCCACCAGGAGATGGCGCGCGCCCTTGCGGACCAGCAAACGCAGCAATTCCGCGCCGAAGCCGCCAAATCCTCCGGCGATCACATGGGTGCCGTCCGCCTCGAACGCCAATGCGGAGCCTTGCGGTTTGTCGGCGGGCGGTTGCGGCGGGCGCAACACGATCTTTCCGATGTGGCCGGATTGCTGCATGACCCGGAACGCGTCGACCACCGAATGCGGATCGAAGCGCCGGAAGGGCAGGGGCGTGAGCACGCCGTCCTCGAACAGCGCCACGAGCTCGGCGAACAGCCGCTGCGCGAGCTGCGGCTGGCGGGTCAGCAACTGGTCGGCGTCGATGCCGAAATAGCTCAGGTTTTGGCGGAACGGCCGCAGCCCGATGCGCGTGTTGCCGAAGTAGTCGCGCTTGCCGAGTTCGAGAAAGCGCCCGAAGGGTTTCAGCACCTGGATGCTGCGCTCCATCGCCTCGCCGAACAGCGAGTTCAAAACCACGTCGACGCCCTGGTCATCGGTCAGCTCCATGACCTCTTCGGCGAAGTCGAGCGAGCGCGAATCGAGCACGTGATCGACGCCGAGAAGCTTCAAAAAGCTGCGTTTTTCCGGCGTTCCCGCCGTGGCAATAATGCGAGCGCCCCGCGCCTTGGCGATCTGCAGCGCCGCGAGACCGACGCCGCCGGCGCCGCCATGAATCAGCACCGTTTCGCCGTCGGCGAGCCGCGCCAGTTCCGCAAGCGCGTAATAGGCGGTGAGGAAGGTGACGGGTATGGTTGCCGCCGCATCGAAGGACACGCCCGCCGGCATGGGGGCGCAGGCGGTTTCGCTGACGCAGACGTGGCTTGCGAAACACGCCGGCGCGAAGGTCAATACCGTGTCGCCTTCCTTGAACCGCCGCGCCTGTGGGCCTGCGCGGGTCACGACGCCGGAGCACTCCATGCCCAGCGTCGGACCGGCGAAACCGTCCTCCAGCGCTTCCTCGGGCAGCAGGCCCAGCGCCCACATGACATCGCGGAAATTGAGCCCGCTCGCGCGCACTTCGATCTCGATATCGTCACCGGCCGGTTCGGGCCGCGCCGCGCGGCGCCAGCGCAGATAGTCGAGCGACCCCTGATGGTCGATATCGAGGCGGATACCGCGTGCGTCGCGTCCCTCCGGAGTATCGTCGTCCAGAATTCCGCCGCGCAGGATGCGCAGGCCCGAGCGCCCATCCATGCCGCGGATGATTTCGCGTTCCTCGTCGGGATTGAGGATCTCATCCGCCAGGCGAATGGCCATTTCTCCCGGTTCCAGGGCCGGCGACACGTCGATGAGCCGCACGGCGGCATTGGGATATTCATTCATCGCCGTGCGTCCGAAAGCCCAGACGGCCGCCTGCGCGGGGCGTTGATCGGCGGGCTGTTGCTGCATCGCGCCGGGCGCCAGCAGCCACAACCGTGTTTGCGCGCCACCGATGTGCCGCAACAGGCCCTTCAGCGCGATGGTCCGCTTTCCGGCGACGTCCATCGCGTCGACGGCATCGTCATTGGCGGCTGTCGGATGCGGCGCGGCGGTCTTGGCGGATACGAATGCGCCGGCCAGATGCACGATATCGGCATCCGCATCGAGAAACGGTTGCAGGGCATCCGCGCCGGACTCCGAAACAACGCTGTCCTCGTTCAGCAGCGTCGCGGGACGCCCGCAACGCTGCAACCGGTGCGCCAGCGCCTCCGCAAGCCCTTGCGACGATCGCGTGCCGTCGTGAATCAGGACAATGGCTGCGCCAGGCGCGGGCGCATCGGATTGATCGCCGTCGGTTGTGGTGTCGGCCGGTTCGGTCCGCTCTTTGACGATGCGGGCCTCTGGCGCGCGCGCCAGCAGCAGTGCCGCTTCGATCGCCGGTGTTTCGAGGGTCGCGGAATGGCTCTCGCAGAAGCCGGCATCGCCAAGCGCCTTGCACCACTGCGCGCCGTCACGCAAGGGTGTGACGGGGAAGCGCGGATCCTGGCCTTGCGCCCACCAGTTGGCGCCGATGCCCTGCAGCAGCTCGATCAGCGGCGCGGGCGTGTATTCGGCGGCAATCAGAAGTGCGCCTGGCGCAAGCCGCTTGCGCAAGCCGGCAAGCTGCTCCTCGCTGAGGCGGGCCAGCATGTCGGGGCCCACCAGCACATCGAACCGCGCAAGCGGCGCATCATCGCTCAGCAGATCCTCGAGCGGCGTGTGGTTCGCCAGCGCCGGTCCGTGCCAGATGCGTGTGGCGCGCGACACCACACTGGCGTCCGGATCGCTGATCGTGAGCGTGGCGTTGGCGGGATCCAGAAGTCCGGCGAGGCGGCGGTTCAGCGCCGGATCGCCCGCGCTCAGCGAAAGCACGCGCAGCGGCTCGCGTTCGGGCCAGCGGCCTGCAAGCGCGCGCATCGTGCTCTCGATCGCGTCGGCGAGCGGCTGATAGCTTGGCGAGGCCGTGCGGAACTGCTCGAACAGCGCCGTGGAGAAATGGGCGGCGGCCGTGTCCGGCAGGCCCTCATGCAACAGCGCCGGCAGGTCGTCGCGCAGGCGCGCCAGCAGCGACAGCTCGGCGATCCGCTCGGGGGCTTCCTGCGTGATCGTGCGCAACAGGGTCGACGCCTGCGGCAGATCCTCACCGTCGGCAAGGCGCCAGACCCCGCCGTCGCCTGGAGAATCTTCAGCCGACGGAACCGGAGTGGCGAGGCCCGTATCCTCCAGCCAGTGCAGAAGATAGACCACCAGCGGTTCGGCGGAGGCGGCCAGCATGCCCGCATCGCGCAGCGCGTCCGGGTCGATGGTTTCGCCGTCCGTCAGCCCGCGCAGGGCGTCGAGCGCGACCGACTGCGCCAGCGCCTCCAGCAGCAGCAATGCCTCTTCCGGCCCGCCGTCCGCATCATCGCTCGATTCTGGCGCGAGATCGGAGAGTGCCGCGACAGCCTCCCGGGCGGCCGAGACGCCACCGGCCTGTGCGAGCGCATGATGGATGGTGCGATAGGTGAGTTCGTCCGGCCGCTCGGAGCGTCCCAGCGCCACGGCGCGGAAACGCGTGCCTGACAGCCGCGCCACCAGCCCACCATCGTGATCCAGGAACTCGAATGTCGCCTCGATGGACCGGCGCGACGCCTTGTCGACGCGGATACGCACGGTTGCGGGCTGTGCATCGCTTGTCAGCCGCATGCGGCCGAGCCGCACGGGAAGGAAGCTGGTGTTGGCCGGGGTCTCGCCGCTTGCGCGCAAAAGCGCAAAGAGCCCGTGGAAGCCGGCGTCCAGAAGCGTGGGGTCGAGGCTGAACGGCGTGCCGGAAACGCTGTCGGAAACGGCTGCCGTTGGTGGTTTGAGGGTCAATGTCGCACTGCGATCGTCGTGGGTTGTGACCGCTGCGCCGCGCTGGAACGCGTCGCCGTAGTTGAGACCGAACTGCCGCGTCAGCGCATAGAGCGCCGTGTCGTCCATGGCCGAGGCGACCAAGGCCGGCTGCTGGCCAAGGCGCGGCGCGGCGCCCGTGGCGGGCGACACGTTGATACTGCCGCGCACGTGCAGCGACCATTCGCCGTCCGTCAGCCGCGGGCGGCTGGAAATCTCGAACACGCTGTCGTCGGCGGACATGCGCAGCCGCGTCTCATAGGAGCTGTCCGGCTCGAACACCAGCGGCCGCAGGATGTCGACATCGCGGATTTCGACGGTCTCGCTGTTGAGCCAAAGCTTCGCGGCGCGCAACGCCATCTCGAAATAGCCCGCGGCGGGAAAGACGACCGCCTCCTCGACCTTGTGGTCTGCCAGCCAGGGCACGATCTCGGGATCGAGAATGTTGAACCACTCGCTGAGGTCCGGCTGCAACTGATAGCCCAGCAGCGGCCAGGTCGTGCCGGAAAAACTGTTGAGACCCTCCGTGGTGGCGTCGGGACGGTAGAGCTGGTTCTGCCAGGGATAGTGCGGCAGCGGCGCCGGCACCCGCGGTGCGGGACCGAAAAGCCGCGCCTTGTCGACAGCGCCGCCGTTGGCGAAAACGGCCGCCGCGATTGCAGGCACCGCATCCGGCCGATCGTTCTTGCGGTCGAACGAGGTCACGATCGCGACCTTCTTGCCGGTCTCGCGTGCGATGTCGCGGATATAGGTCGTCAGCAGCGGATTGGGGCCGATCTCGACGATCACCCCCGCGCCATCCTCCAGCAGCCGTGCCATCGCGTCGGCAAACAGCACCGGCTTGCGGACGTTGTCCCACCAGTAGCGCGCGTCGAGCACGGGGTCCGGCCTGTCGGGATAGACGGTGGAAAGGAACGTGCGTTTCGGCGCGCGCGGATTCAGCCCCTCCAGCGCCTCGATCAGCGGCGTCTCGATCGGGTCCACCAACGCGCAATGGAACGGATAGTCGATGTCCAGCCGGCGCAGGGCCCAGCGGTTCTTGCGCGCGAACTGCCCGAACGCGTCGAGGCTGTCCGTGGGGCCGGAAATCGTCACACTGCGCGGGCTGTTGACGGCGGCCACCTGCAGTCCCGGAAGTCCGGATGCGGCGAGCGCGGCTTCCGCCTCGTCGCCGGGCAGCAGCAGGGCTGCCATGGATCCCAGGTGCTTGGTGATTTCCTGGCAGGTGCTGCGGGTGTGAATGATGCGCACCGCGTCGTCCAGATCGACGATTCCCGCGGTCCATGCCGCCGCGACTTCGCCGACGCTGTGGCCGATGACCGCGTCCGGCGTCACGCCCTGTTTTTCCAAAGCGTCCACCAGCGCGCCCTGGACGGCGAACAGCAGCGGCTGGGCGATCTCCGTGCGGTCGATCTCGCTTTCCAGGTCCTTGGAAAACAGCATCGTCGCCAATGACCAGCCCGAAAGCCGCATGAACTGCCGGTCGATTCGATCGAAGGCGGCGCGGAAGGTCCGGTCGCCCTTGTAGGCGACGCAACCCATTCCGGCCCACTGCGAGCCGTTGCCGGTGAAGGCGAAGACCACCGGCCCCGTGTTGCCCGTGGTCTGACCCGTGATCGCGGTCGCCGGCTTTTCGCCGCCGGCGAAGGCGTGCAGCGTGCCGATGCGGGCGCGGGCCTCCGTGTCCATCACCACAAGCCGGTGCGCCAGCGCCTCACGGCAATAGGCGGCGCTGGCCAGCATGGCGGCTGTGGCGTCGTCGCCGACGCCATCCAGGTGATCGCCATAGCGCTGGGCCAGGGCCTTCAGGGCGTCCTGTGAAGCGGCTGAAAGCACCAAAGGCGCATGGGCGCTGCCGCCCGCGGGCTCCAGCCGGCGTGGCGGGTCGCTGATCACCGCGTGGGCGTTGGTGCCGCCGAAGCCGAAGGAGTTGATCCCCGCCAGCCGTGGCGTCTCGCCGCGCGCGATCGGCAGGGCCTCGCCGGTGACGGTCAGGTTCAGGCCATCGAAATCGATGTTCGGATTGGGGGTGTCGAAATGCAGCGACGCGGGCACGAGATCGTGGTCGAGCGCCATGATCGCCTTGACCACACCGGCGAGCCCCGAGGCCGGTTCCAGATGGCCGATGTTGGTTTTCACCGAACCGATCGGCAGCGCGGCGGCGCGGTGCTTCCCAAGCGCTTCGCCGAGCGAGAATGCCTCCGCTGGATCACCCACCTGGGTGCCGGTGCCATGCGCCTCCACGAAGGCCAGATCGCCGGGGTCGAGTTCGAAGTCCCGATAGACGGCGCGCAACAGCTCCGCCTGCGACTCGCCCGAGGGCAGCGACATGCCCACGGTGCGGCCATCGGCGTTGATGCCGGTGGCGACCAGCCGCGCGCGTTCGACGTCACCGGCAACGCGGGCCTTCTCTGCTGACCGGAGCACGAGAACCACCGCGCCTTCCGAGCGCACATAGCCGTCGCCTCCGGCATCGAATGCCCGGCACAGTCCGGTCGGCGACAGCATCGACGCGCGGGAGAAGCCGATGAAGGAAAATGGGCTCAGCAACAGATTGACGCCGGCGACGATCGCCGTGTCGATGCGCCCTGCGCGAATGGCCTCGGACGCCTCGTGCAAGGCCAGCAGGGATGACGAGCAGGCGGTGTCGACCGTGAAGCTCGGGCCGCGCAGGTCGTAGATGTAGGAAATCCGGTTGGAAATGATCGACAGGGTGTTGCCGGTCATGAACTGCACGTCGCCCGCGGACGGGTCGAGCAGGAAGCGGTGGCTGTAGTCGAGCGCGGAAGCTCCGACATAGACGCCGGTCGCGCTCCCGGCGAGGCTTTCAGGCGGAATGTGGGCATGCTCGAGCGCTTCCCACACCACCTGCAGCAAGAGCCTTTGCTGCGGATCGGCCTGAATCGCCTCGCGCGGGGAGATGCCGAAGAACGCCGGGTCGAAGCCCCACGGATCGTCGATCTGTCCGGCCGCCCAGGTATAGGTCTTGCCCGGTTCGCCGCGGCGCGGATGCAGAAAGCGTTTCAGGGGCCAGCGGTCTTCGGAGACCTGGGAGATGGCGCATGTTCCGCTTTCCAGCAATGACCAGAATGCACCGTTGTCGGGAGCAGAGGGAAGCCGCGTGGCATATCCGACGATGGAAATTTCTTGGTTATTCATATGCACGCATTTCAACTGTAACTGGCATTGGACAACTGTGAAGTGACGCTGGTCATTGGTACCGGCATCGACCTTGCGGGCGTCGCTGCGCGGGGTTCACAAAAAGTCGGTCATACAGATGCAGTGGCACGCTTGCTTGGGCGGCCTGCCGCGTGGATGGGTTCGACAGGCGGACGGGGCCATATGGTCCCGTGATCGCGGCGGCACACAGCGGATCTTCCCGGTATCGCCCGGGAACGGATTTTTGTCTTGGGAACGCCGAGGAGAATCGTGAAAAGCTGTCGCATATTCGGGTCCGGCCCGCCAGAACTGTTGCGACCGGTCCTCGCTGGATCGAAGATCTGGAGCGTTGCCTAGCATGACAGAATGATCGTCCTTGATTGCGCCAGAAATATTCTGCCCGGCACCCAAGGTGCGTCGAAGCTCTGGGTTGGGGCATGCGCCGTATACACATTTGCTCGACGGCTATCATGTGCCGCAAGGGAAAATAAGTCTACGCGCTTCACCCTAGGACATATTTTGTCAAAATGAAGCCGCGCCTGCAAAAGAATGTCCGCCAAGATATTGAATCCGGTGCCGTTTCGAAGGGACACGCCAAAACGCGCGCGCGGTGGCGGTGTCGACGATGAGGTATCATAGTGATGACAGGCGCCAACCGGAAGAGCGAGGCGGGGGAGTCACGGTAATGTGGATGAAAGCGGTCCAGGTCGGACAAATGGCCGGAATTCGGCGATGAGCGGCACGCAGTCGGCGGCTGGCCCCACGACCGGTTCAGGCCCGGACGGCGCGGCTCATTCGCGCGCAGCCGTATCCGGGTCCGGCGCTGGGCGCGTGTCCGCCGCCCTCCTGGCTGTCGCCGTGGCGCTCAACGCCGCCGGTGCGATGATTGTGGAAATCGTCGCCGGCCGCCTGCTGGCGCCCTATTTCGGCATGTCGCTCTACACATGGACGACGGTGATCGGCGTCGTCCTGGCGGGTCTCACGTGTGGCCATTGGATCGGCGGCCGGCTGGCGGGCCGCTATCGCGCGCATCTCGCGCCGGTGATTGGCCTGTCGTTCTGGCTCGGCGCGCTCACGACAGTGCTGGTGCTGCCGGTCACCGGTCTGGTTGCGGGCGCCTTGCTGCGCGGCGAGGCGGCTCCGGCGCTGGCCATCGCGCTGTCGGGGCTGGCCGGGTTCTTCATCCCGAGCCTTGTCGCCGGTCTGGTGCAGCCCATGGCGACGGTGTTCGAGCTGCAACGCGCGGCGGCCCACAGCGGGCCGGTCGTCGGGCGGATGTTGGCGGCGGGCGCATTCGGCAGTATTCTCGGCACGTTCATCGCGGGATTCGTGCTGATCTCGTGGCTCGGCTCCGCCGGCACCATCTGGCTCGTGGCCGGGCTGAACGCTGTTCTTGGCGCTCTCTTCCTGCCGGGCCTGTCGCGGCGCGGCGGGGCATTGGCCGCGGCCGGGCTACTGGTTCCGCTGGCCGTGATCTCGGGCGGCGTCACGGTTCCCGGTTTCGCGACGCCGTGTCAGGTGGAAAGCCGCTACTACTGCATTCGCATTGACCCGGCCGATGGTCAGACCGGCCGCGCCTCGCGGCTGATGGCGCTCGACCACTTGGTGCACAGCGTCAACGACGAGGCCGATCCGCAGGCGCTGTTCAGCCCCTATCTGCATCTGGTCGACGAGATCGCCCGGCACCGGTTCGCGGATGAGCCGATTTCGGCCTTCTTCATCGGCGGCGGCGGTTTCACGCTGCCGCGCGCCTGGCAGGCCCGCAATCCGGCGAGCGATCTGACGATCGCCGAAATCGATCCGGTCGTGACCCGTCTGGCGCGCGAAAAGCTGTGGTTCGCGCCGGGAGAAAACACCCACGTGCTGGAACGCGACGCGCGAGTGGCGCTGCGCGCCATTCCTGAGGCGCCGCGCTTCGACGTGGTCTTCGGCGACGCCTTCCACGACATCGCGATCCCCGCGCATCTGATCTCCGATGAATTCAACGCCTTGGTCGCACGCCGGCTCAAGGACACGGGATTCTATGTGCTCAACGTGGTCGACGATCCGTCGAACCCGAGGCTTCTCGCCAGCCTGCTGCGCACCCTGAAACTCCGGTTTCCGCTGTTGGAGGTCTGGGTCGAGCCGCGCGACATACAAGGCGCCCGCCGGGCCACCTTCATCGTCTACGCGGCGAAGCAGCCAAGCGGCCTGGAGGCCACCCATCGCGCCACCTACGGCTACCGCCATCTGTGGCTGCGCGTGGATCCCGCGTCGATCGATATCGACGGCCTCGGCATCACCCTGACCGACGATTTCGCGCCCGTCGACCGGCTGCTGTCGGGTCTGTGGCTGGGCGGCGATTGAATTCGCTGATAATCGGCCTTGACTTCGAGTGCGCTCGAACCCGTAGCTTCGTCCGCGTCGTGACGAGTGAGGTATTGATGAAGATCGGCGAACTGGCCCGGCGCAGCGGGCTTTCGGCCCATACAATCCGCTATTACGAGCGCATCGGATTGCTGCCTTATGCGGACCGCGATGGATCCGGGCAACGTGACTATGACGTTGCCATTCTCACGTGGATTGAATTCCTGAATCGCCTGAAAACGACCGGGATGCCGATCCGCGAGATGCTGCGTTATGCGCGATTGCGCGAGCGTGGAGAGGAGACCGGCGCGCAGCGTCGGGTCCTGCTCGAAGAGCACCGCGAGCGTGTCCGGGAAAAAGTCGCCGAACTGCAGGATTGCCTTCTCGTCCTCGATACCAAGATCGCCGGTTATGCCGGCGCCGGACCTCGGATCAAGGACACGAACGCGAATGACACACAGCAATCTGAATGCACACCGGAACGAAAGCCGGCTCGAACGCGGTAGGCGCGCCCTGGCTGAAATCGACGGCGAGGCGGGGGAGGCGGTGATCGCCTCGCTTGCCGATATCGCGCCCGATTTCGCAGCATTGCTGCTGGAATTTCCCTTCGGCGACATCTACACGCGGCCGGGTCTCGATGTCCGGGCGCGCGAGATCGCCACGATCGCCGCGCTGACCGCCATGGGCACCGCGGCGCCGCAGTTGAAGGTGCACGTTGCGGCTGGTCTGAACGTCGGGTTGAGCCGCGAGGAGATCGTCGAGATCATGATGCAGATGGCCGTCTACGCCGGATTTCCTGCAGCGCTCAACGGCCTGTTCGTCGCGAAAGAGGTGTTCGCCGATCGAGTCGGGAGCGTTGACGCATCCTAGAGCGTTTCCTTGTTAAATGGAACCATTCTGCGGAGATGAGTTTTGTCGAGGATCAAGAGGATTGGCGAAGGGCATATCGCGGATATGGCCGAGACGGGCCTCGCCGATAATCGGGAAAATTCATCCCGCCCAAAGGGTTGGTCGAAACCGGCCGTCCGCCGCGTCAACGGCCCCCGCCGTAGCATGGGCTACGCCGTTCGCCCGTTTCCTCGCGGATCGAACCGGTTTGGACCAACAGAATTGATTCCATTTAACAAGGAAGCGCTCTAGCGTTGGAGTGGAAGAGCCGGCCTCGCGCCGGCTTTTCGATTTATGGCTGCCCGTTCACCGGCTGACTTCTGCAGTGTGGTTGGCGGCGATGGAGCCCGATGGGCGCGCGGGCAAGGTCGCAAGCCCTGGTGGTTGCCCGGGCGTCATCGCTCAACGCGGTGCGTGGCGGCCATCGCCTCGAGTTCGGCGGCCAGTTGCTCGCGCAGATGGACTGGCGCCAACAGTTCCGCGCCAGGCCCGAGCCAGCGCACCAGCGGGAAGATCACGGCCGGATCGTTGCGCGGGATCGAGATCAGCACATTGCCGTCGCCATCGGGGGTGAACGCCGCGTGGCGGTAGTACCAGTCGAGCGACAGCTTGGCGGCCTGCTCGGGCCGGACGCGGATCTGGACAATCGTGTCTTCCTGCTCCCAGCGGCGCATGGCCCGCGCCAGCCAGGCGCCGCCAAGCAGATCCTGGATGGAAAAGTTCTTGTCGGGGCGGAAGCGAAAGCCGGTGATCTCGATGTTGCTGACCCGGTCGGCGCGGTAGATGCGCAGATCATCGGCGTCCACCGAGCGGCCCGCGAGATACCAGTGGTCGCGGTCGAACAGAATGCCGTAGGGCTCGACCTCATGCGGCCTGGGCGCGTCGCGCGCCGGATTGGTGTGCTCGAAGCGCACCCGCCGGCCCGCCAGCAGACCTTCCATGAAACGGTCGAGCGCGTTCTGCCAGGAGCCGGCGGGCGCCGGCGTGGTGCCGTGATGAAACACGTCAGGCGGCGTGCGCTCGACGCCGATGAGACGCTGGGAATTGACCAGCAGATCATGCACGGCGCGGGGCAGGGCGGCGGTCAGCTTGCGTTCGGCGGTGTCGAGATCGGCGGACAGAGGCGTTGCGCGCAATCCGCGCACCAGCGCCAGCGCCACCAGCAGGGCCGCCGTCTCCGAGCGGGTGAGCGCCACCGGTGGCTGGATGTAGCCGTGTGCCAGCCGGTAGCCGCCTTCCGCGCCGCGCTCCGCCTCGACCGGAACGCCCAGCGCCAGCAGCCGATCCACATCGCGGTAGATGGTTCTCAGCGACACCTCGAAGCGCTCGGCAAGCGCCGCGGCGGTGACCAGCTTGCCGCCGGTCAGCATCAGGAGGATCCCCAGCGCGCGCTCGATCGGGTTCATCTGTCAGCCCCTCATTCGGTTCATCGATACCGTATTTTTCATCGAGGGAACATAGCGGGATCAAAGTTGACTCCCTGCTGTCAGGATTGGTTTGAGACACTTGCCTCACGCCCCGGATTTCAGGGGAAAACGAGGAGAAAAATCATGACCGTGACCGACTATTCGGCGTACAGCGGCTTCGCCCGGCGCACCGGCCTTCTCATCCGGCTCGTCGCCGCGGCAGGCCACATGCTGCGCGCCGGGTGGGCCGCCATGCGTGCGGCATACCGCAGGCGGGCGACGCGCCGCGCGCTCGACAGGCTCGAGGATTGGGCGTTGAAGGATATCGGGCTTGTGCGCGGGGCCTATGGATTCGAGCGCATGCCACCCGATGATCTGCAATGAAGGGAGACGAGAGGCGCTGGCAGTGAGCCGAATCGGGATGAAAATCAGTACAATGAAAAGCCGCCGGCCGTTAAGACAGCCGGCGGCACGTGACGAGTCGCTTGTCTACATGTTGCTCTTGTCGGCGTTGGGGAAGAATAGCTGCTGGCCGTCGACCTTGTACGACGCGATGGCCTTCTGGCCTTCGGCTGACAGGAGCCAGTCGACAAACGCCTGACCTTCCTTGACCTTCACGTTGGCGTGCTTCTCGGGGTTCACGAGAATGACGCCGTACTGGTTGAACAGGCGATCGTCGCCTTCAACGGCGATCTTGTAGTCGCCCTTGTTCTGAAACGCGATCCAGGTGGCGCGGTCGGTGAGCGCATAGGCGCCCATGCCGACGGCGGCGTTGAGCGTCGCACCCATGCCGGAACCGGTCTCGCGGTACCAGGAGCCGGACGCGGCGTCCGGATCGCCCCCGGCTTCCTTCCACAGCGCCTTTTCCTTCTTGTGCGTGCCGCTGTCGTCGCCGCGCGAGGCGAAGGGGGCGCCCGCATCGGCGATTTTCTTCAATGAACCGAGGATGTCGTTGCTGCTTGCGACACCGGCCGGATCGCTGGCCGGGCCGACGACGACGAAGTCGTTGTACATCAGGTCGAAGCGCTTCACGCCGAAGCCGTCGGCGACGAATTTCTCTTCCGCCGGCTTGGCATGCACCAGCAGCACGTCGCCGTCACCGTTGACGGCGTTCTTGATCGCCTGGCCGGTGCCGACGGCGACGACGCGGACCTCGATGCCGGTCTTTTCCTTGAACATCGGCAGGAGGTAGTCGAGCAGGCCCGAGTTTTGCGTCGAGGTGGTCGATTGGACGACGATGAACGGATCGTCGGCGCGGGCGAAATCGGCCGGCTGCGCCAGCATCAGCGCGGCGCCGAGGCCGAGAAGTTTCAGAAAAGTGCGTTTGCGCATTGGGGTCTCCCGTTGTGTTTTCAGATCGACTCGACGGCTTTGCGGCTTCAAAGCAGCAGGCGGCCTTGCAGGAACTCGCTCGCCTGATGGGACGCTGGCGTATCGAAAAAGCGTTCCGCCGCAGTGACTTCGCAGATACGGCCGGCGTGCATGAACAGCACGTCGTCGGCCAGCCGGCGGGCCTGGCCGAGATCGTGGGTGACGAAGAGGACGCGGGTGCCGGCCTGCGCGGCGTCGAGCACGAGGCTCTCGATCGCGGCGGTGGAGGCCGGATCGAGGCTGGCGGTGGGCTCGTCCAGCATCAGCAGCTCGGGGCGCAGGCTGAGCGCGCGCGCCAGCGCCAGGCGCTGCTGCTCGCCCCCGAAAGGACCCGCGCGGGCGCCCTTTCCAGATGGGAAAGATTTGCCTGTTCAAGGGCTTGGCGTGCGCGGTTGGCGCGCTCGGCGCGGTTGAGGCATGCCGCCTTGAGAGCGTGCAGCACGTTGGCCTTGACCGAACGGCGCAGCAGAACAGGCTTCTGGAACACAAATCCGAGCCTGTGGGCGAGCGCCCGCGACGGCCCGCCGCCGTTCCAGGAAACGCGGCCTTCATCAGGGGCGACCAGACCGGCAAGTGTCCGCAAAAGCAGGCTTTTTCCGGCTCCATTGGGGCCCATGACAATGGTGATTCCGCTCTGTTCGCAGGCGATCCGGTCATGGCCGGCCGCCGGGGCGGTGATGGTGATGTCGATGCCGTCGAGCAGCGTCCGGCCGGCGCGCCGCAGCCTCAGGCCTTCGCCGCCAAGCGGCAGGATTCCGTTGTAATCAGAAGGGCTTGCGCCATCGTGGACGGGTGAGGGGATGGGTCCTTGCAGCATCACGGGCGGCCTCAGGCGTAAGCGGTGCGGGCGGCGGAGGCCTTCAGGCCCATGACGCCGGCGTTCACCAGCACCGCGATGATGATGAGGATAAGACCCAGCCCCAGCGCCAGGGCGAGATTGCCCTTGGAGGTCTCCAGCGCGATCGTCGTGGTCATCACGCGGGTGACGTGATTGATGTTGCCGCCGACGATGATCACCGCGCCGACCTCGGCCACGGCGCGTCCGAAACCGGCGAGCAGGGCGGTGAGAAGACTGTAGCGCGCGTCCAGCAGCAAGGTGCCGACCATGCCCATCGTTCCCACGCCAAGGGTCTGAAGATACTCGGAATATTCGCCGCGCATGTCCTCGATCGTCTGCCGCGCCAGCGCCGCGACGATGGGGGTTACCAGCACCGCCTGCGCCGCGATCATGGCGCCGGGCGTGTACAGCAGTTGCAGCGCGCCGAGCGGTCCGGCGTTGGACAGCGCCAGGTAGACCATCAGCCCGACGACGACGGGCGGAAGGCCCATCATCGCGTTGAGCAGCACGAGGACAACCGTGCGGCCGGGGAAGCGGGCGACGGCCAAAAACGCGCCCAGCGGCAGGCCGATGAACGCGGCGATCGCCACCGCCATCAAACTGACTCTGAGCGAAAGACCAACGATTTCAAGTAGATCCGCGTCCATCGACAGCACAAGCCAAAAGGCCTGCAGGAACGCGGATGAAAAATCCTGCATTGAATCCTCCCGTGGGCGCCCATGGTAGCAGTCTGACGGAAAATGTCTATTCGTTCTGAAAATTGGAAAATTTCGAAAATTTGATCAGATTAGACATAAAAAGACGCAATCCGGTGGCTCTCCAATCCAATTCAACTCCATTCTATTTTCCGAGTTTTTGATGGATTTTAGAGATGGATTTGACTGTTTTTCGAATTGGATTTGAATTGGATTTGAAGTGGCGCCGCGTTTCGACGCCCCGCGTCCATCGCGCCCACTGAGGGCTGTGAAGAAGCTGTGCGCGGCCTGGGGAGAGTTCCGGGATCCGGGGTCCGCGACGCCGGTTTATCCCCATGGACCGCACCGCTTCTCATGTGCTTGTCCACAACGCCTGGCTTTGCGTCAGGGTCGCGCCGGGCTCCCCGGGCGACACCGGCGTTTGTTCCGAGCTTGCCGATTGACAGGTTTGCGGATTGGTGCAATCGTATGTGCAATCGATTGCACAAACACGGCGGCGACGCGGCGACAAAGCCGAGCGGAGCCGGAAACGCATCAGGCCGCACGGCGCGCAAGCCGCCGGGGCCGAAACACAGGGAGGCGGGGCATCACGTCATGAACACGACTTTCATGGAGCCTCAACTGATCGATCCGGCGCGGGCATCGATCGAAGCGCTCAAGCCGCACTGGAACTGGGACCGGGCGATTCCCGCTCCGGGCCACATGGGCGTGGATTTCGAGGGCCGGGTGGATTTCCGCCGGCTGCACAACTATCGGCTGAACCGGGCGCGCGAGGCGCTGAAGAATTCCGAATGCGGCGCGCTGCTGCTGTTCGACGTCAACAACATCCGTTACGTCTCGTCGACCAAGATCGGCGAATGGGAACGCGACAAGCTCTGCCGCTTCGCGCTGCTGGCCGGCGACAACGAGCCGATCGTCTGGGACTTCGGCTCCGCCGCCGTGCACCACAAGCTCTATTGCGACTGGCTGGTGGCCGACAACTGCAAGGCCGGCATGCTGGGCATGCGCGGCACGGTGCCGCCATCGGTCGGGCTGATGAAGAACCACGCCGAGGAGGTGATGGCCCTGCTGCGCGAAGCCGGCGTCGCCGACATGCCGGTGGGCGTCGACATCGCCGAGACCGCCATGTTCTTCGAGCTGCAGAAGGCCGGCATGAAGGTGGTCGACGGCCAGCAGGTCATGCTGGACGCCCGCGAGATCAAGAACATCGATGAGCTGGTGCTGCTTAACCAGGCCGCCGCCATGGTCGACGGCGCCTACCATCTGATCCACGAGGAACTGAAGCCCGGTGTGCGCGAGAACGACATCGTCGCCAAGGTCAACGAGTTCCTCTACCGCAACGGCTCGGACGACGTGGAGGCGATCAACGCCATTTCCGGCGAGCGCTGCAGCCCGCATCCGCACAATTTCACCGACCGGATGTTCCGGCCCGGCGACCAGGCGTTTTTCGACATCCTGCAGTCGTTCAACGGCTACCGGACCTGCTACTACCGGACCTTCAACATCGGCCGCGCCACCCCGTCGCAGACCGACGCCTACATCCGCTGCCGCGAGTGGCTGGACAAGGCCATCGAGCTGATCCGGCCCGGCCAGTCGACCGACAAGGTGGCGGCCGTCTGGCCCAAGGCCGAGGAATTCGGCTTTCCCGACGAACTGACCGCCTTCGGCCTGCAGTTCGGCCACGGTCTGGGGCTGGCGCTGCACGAGCGGCCGATTATCTCGCGTCTGGTTTCCTTCGAAGATCCGATGGAAATCAAGACCGGCATGTGCTTCGCCCTGGAGACCTATTGTCCGGCCAGCGACGGCGTATCGGCCGCGCGCATCGAGGAAGAGATCGTCGTCACCGACACCGGCTGCAAGGTGATCTCGCTGTTCCCCGCCGAGGATCTGCCCATCGCCAACCGCTACTGATGCGCCCAGCGCGGACAGGACCCTGGGCGTTTGCCGCGCGCAGGGCCCGTCCGCGCGAGGTCCCGCATGACAGGAGTTGCCTGCAGTGACGCCCCAGACGAAAACACCCAAACGAACGGCGGCCAAGCGCGCCCCGGCCAAGGCCCAGAAGGCGGCGGCTCCGGCGCGCACGGCGGCCAATGATGACATCGGCCTCGACACGCGGCTGGAGCTGTTTCGCCGCCAGGTCGAGATCCGCGATTGCGAACAGCGCGCCTACGATCTGTTCCTGCAGAACCTGGTCAAGGGCACCAGCCATCTGTCGCTGGGACAGGAAGCCATCGCGGCGGGTTTCGCCGTGGCCATGCAGCCCGGCGACAAGAGCTTCTGCACCTACCGCGGCCATGCGCATACGCTGGCGCGCGGCGTGCCGATGGAAAAGGTGCTGGGCGAGCTGATGCAGCGCGACAACGGGCTGATGCGCGGCAAGGGCGGCTCCATGCACCTGACCTCGGTCGAGCACGGCGTGATGGGCTCCTACGCCATCATCGGCGCGCATCTGCCGATCGCCTGCGGCTCCGCGTGGCGGGCGCAATATCTCGGCCATGACGACGTGGCGGTGTGTTTTTTCGGCGACGGCACCACCAACATCGGCGCCTTCCACGAGGCGCTGAATTTCGCCGCCGTCTGGAAGCTTCCGGTGGTCTTCGTCTGCGAGAACAATCTCTACATGGAATACACGCCGATCGGCGATGTGACGGCGGTGGAGCATCCCGCCGCCGACCGGGCGTCGGCCTACGGGCTGCCGTCCATCGTCATCGACGGCAACGACGCCGACGCGGTCTATCGCGAGGCGCAGAAGGCATTCGCCAAGGCGCGCGCCGGCGAGGGGCCCTCGCTGATCGAATGCATGACCTATCGCCATTCCGGCCATTCCCGCGCCGATCCGGGCAAATACCGCCCCGACGGCGAGCTGGAGGATTGGAAGAAGAACCGCGACCCGATCAACATCTACAAGGCGCGGCTGGCCGAGTTCGGCGTCGGCTCCGAGCAGATCGACAAGATCATGGCGGCGTCCATGGAGCAGGTGGACGCGGCGACGGAAGCCTGCAAGGCGGCGCCCCTGCCGCCGGAAGACATTCTATCGACGGATGTATATGCCGACGGAGGCTGGGCATGGCGGAACTGACTTATCGCGACGCGGTTGCGCGTGGCATCGCCCAGGAAATGCGGCGGGACAACGACGTGGTGTTCCTCGGCGAGGACGTCGCCAAGGCCGGAGGCGTGTTCAAGGCCACCGTCGGATTGTTCGAGGAGTTCGGACCCATCCGCGTGCGCGACACGCCGATCTCCGAGCAGGCCATTCTCGGCGCAGCCATGGGGGCGGCGATGACGGGCCTGAAGCCGATCGCCGAGATCATGTTCTCCGACTTTCTGGCGGTGTGCTTTGATTACATTGCCAATGAAATGCCGAAGTCGCGCTACATGACCAACGGCCAGGTGAAGTGCCCGCTGGTGGTGCGCACCGGCAATGGCGCGGGTTCACGCTTTGGCGCGCAGCATTCCCAGTCGGTGGAAAACTGGGCGATGATGATCCCGGGCCTGAAGGTGGTCGCACCCTCGAACCCGCTCGATGTGGTCGGCCTGCTGGCCGCCGCCGTGCGCGATCCCGATCCGGTGATATTCTTCGAGCACAAGTCGCTCTACGCGATGAAGGGCGAGGTGCCCGACGGTGAGATCCTCGACACGCTGGGCACGGCGAAGATCCTGCGTCCGGGCAAGGACGCCACGATTCTGGCATTGGCGCTGATGGTGCCGCGCGCGATGGAGGCGGCCGAGCGGCTGGCCGCGGAACACGGCATCGACTGCGAGGTCATCGACGTGCGCTCGCTGGTTCCCCTGGACACGCAGACGATTCTCGGCTCGGTGGCCAAGACGGGGCGGCTGTTCACCGTGGAGGAGAATCCGCGGTTGTGCGGCTGGGGCGCGGAAATCGCCTCCATCGTGGCCGACGAAGCCTTCTACGATCTGGACGGTCCTGTGGTGCGCATCACCACGCCGCATATTCCGCTTCCAGCCGCGGACAACCTGGAAGACATTGTTTTGCCAACGCCGGCGCGTATCGTCGCCACGATCAGCAAATCAATGGAGTAGCCGTCATGAACGAGCAAATCACCAAAACGGTGCCCACCGATCTTTACATCGACGGCGCCTGGAAAGCGGGCTCGACGGGAGAGCGTTTCGACGTGCTCAACCCGGCCGACCAGAGTGTGCTCGCCTCGGTGGCCAGCGCCACGGTGGAGGACGCCAAACAGGCGATCGACGCGGCGGAAGCCGCGTTCGGCGAGTGGGCCGCGCGCTCTCCGCGCGAACGCGGCGAGATCCTGCGCCGCGCGTTCGAGCTGATCATCGCCGACAAGGAACGGCTCGCCGCGCTGATCACCATGGAAAATGGCAAGGCGTTGCCCGACAGCCGCGCGGAAGTCGCCTATGCGGCGGAGTTCTTCCGCTGGTACGCGGAAGAGGGCGTGCGCAACATCGGCGACGTGATGCGTTCTCCCGCCACCGGCGCGCGCATCCTGGTGCAGCACAAGCCCGTGGGTATCGGCGTACTGGTGACGCCGTGGAACTATCCCGCCGCCATGGGCACCCGCAAGATCGGTCCGGCGCTGGCCGCCGGCTGCCCGGTGATTGTCAAGCCGGCGTCCGAGACGCCGCTGACCATGCTGGCCCTGATGCCGATCCTGGAACAGGCCGGCGTGCCCAAGGGCATCGTCTCCGTGCTGCCGTCGCGCTCGTCGGGCAAGATCGTCGACGCCATGCTGCACGATCCGCGCGTACGGGTGATCTCGTTCACCGGCTCGACGGAGGTCGGCCGCAAGCTGCTGAAGAGCGCCGCCGACTGCATTGTCAATCCGGCGATGGAGCTGGGCGGCAACGCGCCCTTCATCGTCTGCGAGGACGCCGACATCGACGCGGCCGTGGACGGCGCGATCCTCGCCAAGATGCGCAATCTCGGCGAGGCCTGCACGGCGGCCAACCGGATCTTCGTGCATGACGCCGTGCACGACGTCTTCGCCGAGAAGCTGACGGCGAAAATGTCCGCCATGAAGGTCGGCAACGGGCTGGTCGAGGGCGTGGAGGTCGGCTCGCTGGTCAATGCCGACACGCGCAACAAGGTGGCCGAACTGGTCGACGACGCGAAGGCGCGCGGCGCCAAGGTTCTGTGCGGCGGCGAGGTCCCGGATGGTCCGGGCTATTTCTATCCGCCCACCGTGCTCATCGATGTGCCGGGCGAGGCCAAATGCGTCGGCGAGGAGATTTTCGGCCCCGTGGCGGCGCTGCAGCGATTCTCCAATGAGGCCGAGGTCATCACCAAGGCCAACGCGACCGAATACGGGCTGGTGGCCTATCTGTTCGCCGGCGATCTCAAGCGCGGGCTTGCGCTGTCGGAGAAGCTTGAATTCGGCATGGTCGGCCTCAACCGGGGTCTGGTCAGCGATCCGGCGGCGCCGTTCGGCGGCGTCAAGCAATCGGGCCTGGGCCGCGAAGGCGCGCACGAGGGCCTGATGGAATTCCTCGAGACGCAATACATCTCGGTGGAGTGGTAGGCGCGGCGTTGAACGGACGGCCTCGTGACGGATGTCTCACCCCCCTCTCCCATTGGGAGAGGGTTGGGGTGAGGGGATCAAGGCTCTCGGGCGTACGGAGAATTCTGTTCCCCTCACCCGGGCGTCCCGCCCGACCTCTCCCCATGGGAGAGGTGAGTGGGCGCCGAATGCGATTGTCCCGCCGCACGGGGGAGAGCGGGGCAGGCTTGAAAGACGGGAAGCAACAATGGAAGTCTTGATGCCGCAGCTCGGTGAGACGGTCACCGAGGGTACGATCAGCGTTTGGTTCAAGGCCGCCGGTGACACGATCGAGAAGGGCGAGAACCTCTTCGAGATCGAGACCGACAAGGTGGCGATGGAGGTCCAGGCGACCGAAAGCGGCGTGCTCAGCGAAATCCGCGTGAGCCAGGGCGAAGTCGCGCCCGTGGGCGCTATCGTCGCGGTGATCGGCGGCGCGTCACAGGCCGCATCGGATACGTCAGCAGACGCAAAATCAGACGCGCAATCCGGCGGGTCCGGTCCGTCCAAGAAGACGGCCGCCGCCGATACCGCGCCGGAGGCATCGAGGGGCCTTGCCTCCGGCGCGGTCCCTGCCGCGTCACGCGCGCCGGCGGCCAACGGCGCGAGCCGGGATGTGGGCGGGCGCAAGATGGAGCTGTTTTCCGAAATCGCCACGCCGAGCGTGCAGTTCGGGTCCGTCAACGGGCCGCTGGGTCTCAAGGTGACGCCGCTGGCGCGCCGGCTGGCCAGGCAGCGCGGAATCGACCTGGGCGCGGTGGCCAGGGACGTCAGCGCGCGCGGCGGACGGCGGATCCACAAGGCGGATCTCGAAGCGGCCGGAGGCCAGGAGGCGCGCGGCCCCGCAGCGCCGGTGGCGTATGAGGCGCCGAGTGTGGCGCGGCTGGACGGCGATACCGCCGAGCCCTTCAACCGCATCCGCAAGCAGACGGCCAGGCATCTCGCGCGCTCCTGGGCCACGGCCCCGCATGTCTTCCAGGCGGTGGAGGTGGATTTCTCCCGCGTCGACAAGGTGCGCAAGGCCGTGAAGGCGGATTTCGCCGCGCGTACCGGCGTGTCGCTCACCTATCTGCCGTTCATCATGCGCGCCGTCAGCGTGGCGCTGAAGGAGTTTCCCAAGGTCAACGCGCTGATCGAGGGCGACGGGCTGGTGATCCGCCGGAACATCAACATCGGCGTGGCCGTGGATCTGTCCCACGAGGGGCTCGTGGTGCCGGTGATCCGCGATGCCGACGGCATGACGGTGGCGGGCCTCGCTCGCGCCATCGATGCAATGGCGAGGAAGGCGCGCGACGGCAAGCTCGAGCCTTCCGATCTGGAAGGCGGAAGCTATTCGATCTCCAACAACGGCTCCTTCGGCACGCTGTTCACCGCACCGATCATCAACGGGCCGCAGGTGGCGATCCTGTCGACCGACGCGGTGCGCAAGCGCCCGGTGGTGCTGGAGACCGAGGACGGCGACGTGATCGTGTCGCGTCCCATGGGCATGGTGGCGCAGAGTTTCGATCACCGCGCCATGGACGGCGCCTATTCCGCACGCTTCCTGGGCCGGGTGAAGGAGATTCTGGAAACCCGCGACTGGGCGGCGGAACTGGAGTAGGCGCGCGCGTTGCCGCATGCTAAGCGGGCGGCAAGGTTTTTTGCCCCATCGGTAGGCAGGGCATGTCGAGTCACTTAGGCTCGCCGATATAGTCCAGTTATTTGAGGTTCCCGTGAAACGATTTGTCCAGTTGAGTGCTGTCATCTTCATGTCGTTTCTGGGGGCGCTCCCGCCCAGGCTGCAAAGGTCGATCACGCGAAGCTCTTCCAGGGCTTTCTGATGTCGCCGACGTATCGCGGCTACGTCGAAAAAGCGATCAACCTCCATGAAGGCGAAAGGACAAAGGCTCAGTGCCGTCCGCTGAAGCTTCAGGGTGTGACGCTGGTGGAGGTTCTGAGTCCGCCAAAATACAAGATGTTGCGCAACAGGGCCACCATTGTGGCGGGCGCGTGGGTCGTGCGGGCGGCGATGGACCAGTGTGGCCGCACGGTGACCCGGCGGCTTCTGATCCAGACGGCGGAGCCAGGTAATTTGCGGCAAATCGCCTTGCTGCCGGGCGCCTTTGCAGGCAATTTTCAGCTTGAGTTGGATGCGATGCGCATCGTGCGCCCGGCGCTGATGCTGAAGGCGCACTGCAAGATTCCGAAAAAGCTGGTCTTCATGGACGTGAAATCTCTCACCCCGGCCGGACCCAAGGGCTGGACGGAAACCTGGACGGCACGAGCATGTGGAAAGCCCGTCAAGGTGACAGTGACCTACACGGCGGAT
This sequence comes from Breoghania sp. L-A4, assembly GCF_003432385.1. Lineage (NCBI taxonomy): Bacteria > Pseudomonadati > Pseudomonadota > Alphaproteobacteria > Hyphomicrobiales > Stappiaceae > Breoghania > Breoghania sp. L-A4. The sequence continues at coordinate 2,210,996 of NZ_CP031841.1, forward strand.
GCCACCGGCATGCAGATCACCGCGAAGTAGCGCGCCTTCAGCCCTTCGCCGGTCCCGTGGAGCCGCGAATGATCAGTTCCACGGGCAGCACCACGTGTTCGGCGACGCGCTCGGACACCGGTTTGGCGATCTGCTCGAGAAAGATCTCCGCCGCCCTGTGGCCGGCCTCGTAGGTCTGGATGCGCACGGTGGTCAGCGCCGGCTTGAGGCGTTCGACAAACGGCATGTCGTTGAAGCCGGTCAGCGAGATGTCGTCCGGGCAGGAGAGACCGCGCGCTTCGATGGCCTCCAGCGCGCCGATCGCCAGCCGGTCGTTGGCGCAGACGATGGCGGTGAACGGCAGGCCCAGATCGAACAGCGCGTCGGCGCAGCGGCGGCCTTCCGCCTCGTTGAAGCCGTTGGAATAGATCAGCAGCTTTTTCCAGTCCTCGAGTTCGAGCGCTTCGGCGACATGGAAATAGGCGTCGCGGCGCTTGAGGCCGGTGGAGATGGTTTCCGGTCCCGCGATATGGGCGATGCGGCGGTGGCCCAGAGCGACGACATGCTCGACCGCCAGTTCGATGCCCTTGCCCTCGTCGTTGACGATGGAGGAGATCGCCGGATCGTCGACGGCGCGGTTGACGGTGACGATCGGGATGCCCTCGCGGGCCGCCTTGATGATTTCCGGCGCGTGCCGCTGGGCGGAGGCCAGGATCAGTCCGTCGACACCGCGCGCGCGCAGCACGTTGATCATCTGGGCGTCCTTGGCCGGGTCGCTGTCGGTGTTGACGATGATCGCCACATTGCCCTCGCGCGCCAGCGCATCCTCGATGCCGCGCACGATGGGCGGAAAGATCTGGTTGGTGATGTCGGGTACAAGCACGCCGACGGTGCGCGAGCGGTTGGTGCGCAGCGAGTAGGCGATGGAATTGGGCTGGTAGTCGAGATCGGCGGCGGCCTTGGTGACGCGCTTGACCACGTCCTCGGTCAGCAGGTGGCGGGTCTTCGGATCCAGCGCCCGCGACACCGTCGAGACATGCACGCCCACGGCCTTGGCGACATCTTTCAAGGTGGCTCGCTGCTGCGTCGTGCGTCCGCTTGTCATGCTGTGTCCCGCGCTGTCCTGTCCGCCGCGATTAAAGCCCTTGTCAATCGTTTGCAATAGCCGTTGCGAGGCCAAAGCTTGTATGTTAGCACTTAATGCAATCGATTGCATGAGCATCGCACGGTGATTGCGTGGATTGCAAGATCAACATTCCCCTGGGGAAGGCGGCGCGTTTCCTGGCGCCGGCCGGGGAGCCGCGGCGCGCAGGCGCACGAGAACCGAGGCGGCGCCCGCGACTCCGGGCGCCGGAAGACTGAAACAGCGCAAGCGCGCACTGGGCTGAAACGGCGCACAGGCGCCGGATGATAAGGGAGATGTCAATGTCAGCGACACAACCGACGATCGGCTGGATCGGGATGGGGCGCATGGGGTATCCGATGGCCGAGCGTCTGGTGAAGGCCGGGCACACGGTCAAGGTCTGGAACCGCACCAAGGCCAAGGCGGAGCCGCTGGCGGCTCAGGGCGCGACGCTGGTCGACAGCCCGGCGGAGCTCGCCGATGTGGACATGCTGTTCACCATGGTGTCCACCGGCAAGGATCTCGAGCAGGTCTATTTCGGCGCGGGCGGCGTGCTCACCGGCGATGCGGCGCCGAAGATCTTCGTCGACTGCTCGTCCATCGGCACGGATCAGTCGGCCGAGCTGCGCGGCCGGCTGGCCGAGCGCGGCGCAAGCTTCATCGCCTGCCCGGTGTCGGGCAACGGCAAATGCGTGAAATCGGGCAAACTGTCCGCCGTCGCCTCCGGTCCCAAGGCCGTGTTCGACCAGGTCGAGCCTTATATCGATGTGATCGCCGGGCGCGGCGTCTCCTATGTGGGAGAGGGCGAGCTGGCGCGTTTCTGCAAGATCGCGCACAACGTCATGCTGGGCGTGGTGACGCAGAATCTCGCGGAAATCACCATTCTGGCGCAGAAGGCCGGCGTGCCGCGCCACGCGTTCCTCGACTTCATGAACAACTCCGTGATGGGCTCGATCTTCACCCGCTACAAGACCAACGCGCTGGTCAATCTCGACTGGACCACCACCTTCACCCCCGCCTTGCTGCGCAAGGATCTGGATCTGGGGCTGGCGGCCGGCCGGGCGCTCGAGGTGCCGATGCCCACGACGACGGCCACGCGCGACGCGCTGCAGGCGCATTTCGGCGCGGCTCAGCTCAAGGACGATCCGCAGGCCTATCTCGATGCCGATTTCTCGGCGCTGCTGGAAACGGTGGCGCTGACCGCCGGCATCCAGCTCGAGCCGGAGGACGTGCCCATGCCGACGGGCCTGGAGATCACGGCGCAGGCGGCGGAATAGTTCTCCGGCATATGGCGGCTAGACGTGAGAGCGGGCGGGGCGACCCCGCCGGCTCAGACCGCTGACAAAGCCGGGAAAACTCTCCTTCGTCATGGTCGGGCTTGTCCCGACCATCCATAAGCCCTTGAAAGCATGGATCCTCGGCACAGGGCCGAGGATGACGATCGAGGGGTATGAGCTTTGTCATCAAGCTCAGCGGGCGGGGTCACCCCGCCCGCTTTTTTGTGCGCAGTCGCGGGCGCGTTGACATGACGCTGCGTCATCAAATCCGCGTAGGTAGTCTCACGGCAAGGTACCGTTAACCATTCGGCAGGGAGTTCTGGTCAAAATCAAGACTGTGGCACAGCGGCCACGATGCGCGGCCCAGCGGATTCTCCGGCTTGATCGCCAGCGACTCTGCTTTCTATCCTGTCTCTGCGTCGACTTGAGGCGGTTCGGGATCGCGCGGCGTTGAACTCAGGCGCGGAGGACCCGCATCTTGACTTACGCAATCCGCTTTTGGCTGATCCTTCTCGCTGTTCTGGCGGGCGCCTCTGGCGCGTGCGCTGCGGATCCTCAGGCGTACCGGCTGCTGCGGCTCGACGGTCAGATCGTCAAATGGGGCGATCCCGCACTCGGCAGTCCGGCGCATATTACCTACGCCTTCGTCAGCCAACCGGCGCACGACGCAAAGGCCCGCAATTGCCGCGACATGGACAGGCTCGACATCCTGGCGGACCGGATCGGGCTGCCAGTCGAGGACGTCAAGCAGCAGGCACTTGCCGCCTTCCGGCTGTGGGAGCGCGTCGGGGGCGTCAGCTTCACGGAGGCAGCCGATCCGCGACAGGCTGATATTCTGATTGGGGCGCAAAGCCGCCCGCGCGGCTATGCCTTCGCCAATGTCCGGTATCACGTTGCCGACATGGTCTCGGATTCGACGAAATCCACCGATGATCGTGGTCTGAACGATGCGGGAACCGCCAGGGGCGCGCGTGGTGAGGCTGGTGGCCGGAGCGTGGTTCCGATCGCGAAATCGGCGATTTGCCTGAATCCGATGCGAGGCTGGAAGATCGGCCATGGCGGTGTCGAAGAGGCCTACGACCTGAAATACACATTCGCGCATGAAATCGGCCACGCGATCGGGCTGGACCACTACAACCGGCCCGGCCAGTTGATGTTTTTCAAGTACTCCGAGGCTTTTGCCGGACCTCAGGACGGCGATATCCTTGGCGTGCGTGCGCTCTATGGGCCGCCAAGTACACGGTTGAGGGTATCCGCCCGCTGACGAGCGTTCGAGGAAGTTCGCGCTTCATAATTTTGACAAAATGTATTGAATTTACTTTTTTAAGTAAATAATCCAAAAAAAGCCAATATTCATCGGAAAACTTTCACTATGACTTGCGGTGGACACTTTCGGATGCTGCGCATTGCGCCGCTGTTCGAATGTTCTGGATGTCTTTTGTCATGCGTTCCGAATGCGTTGAACGCGCCATTTGTTTTGGCTGCGGCCGGAGTGGTGCGTCCACTGGCTGGCCGGATCGCGCTGAGGGACAGCCGTTTGCGCGGAATGGACCGCCGCAACGATGTCGCCGTGACAGCCTTTCGGGCGGATGGCGGGCAATGATCGACACGCGCACAAAGGAGAAGGTTATGTTTAGACAATTGATGTTGACCAGTGCCGCGTCCCTGGCCTTGGGGATCGTTCCGCAGTTCGCGACGGCCCAGGATCAGCCAACGACGGGTCAGGCACCTGCCGCGCAGGAGGAATATACGGCTCCCGATCGGGTGGTTACCCCCGAAGCGACGCCGGATGCCGCGCCGGCTCAGGGTTTGTCGGCCGCTCCGGCGCCGACCGGCACGCAGATGTCCTTCGTCATGAGCCAGGAACCCGACCAGTGGCTTGCCAGCGATCTTATTGGTGAGAGCGTGATCGGTGGCGACGGGGAGAGCATCGGCGAGATTTCCGACGTGGTTCTTGGACCTGACAATCAGGTCGAGGCCTTCGTGCTCGACGTCGGCGGGTTTCTCGGCATCGGCGCGCACACAGTCGCCGTATCGATCGAGAGCTTGCAACGCGCGGACGACGGTGACGGCGGACAACGCCTGACGATTGCCGCCGCGACGACCGAGACGCTCGAAGCCGCGCCGGAATTCATGACGCTTGCAGCCCAGGCAGCGGCCGCGCGGCAGCGGGCGCGTGAAGCGGCGCAGAGCGATGAAAGCGCGGCGAGGGAGCAACCCCCGGTTCCAGAACAGCCGCAATAACACATCCACCGGCGCGATCGAACGGAACGCGCGGTTGGCCCGGCTGTCTCAACCGGACCCAGATGACAGAAATGGCCCCGCCTGCGGCGGGGCCATTGTTCGTTCAGCGGCGTTCAACGTCGGTCGCATAGCGCAGCTGATCCGTGACTAGCGCGAATAGGGCGAACGACACGGCCGGCGCGGACCATTGTAGGGCTGGAACGTGTTGTCCGACGCGCGGTACGAGCGATAGCGGTCGTAACACCAGGCCACATGCCGGTTGTAGCGCGGGCGGTCGTTCCGCATCATGCTTTGGATCGCGCCGCCGATAATGGCCGCCGCGAAGGCCTCGGGCGGGAACCAGAAACCGCGATATCTGCGGTACCCGCGGCGCGGTTCGCGATAGCCGCGATGGCCGTTGTAATAGGGGCGGCCGTTGCGATGGTAGTAACCCCGCTTGCGGTACTGGACCGGCGTCGCGGCGCCGTGGCTGCCGCTTTGCTCAAACAGCGGTACCTTGAAGGACGCCGCATTCGCGGGCGGCGCCATCGTGAAGGTCGTGGCGGTCAGCGCGGCGGCGCAGGCGGTGACAAAAAGCTTTCTCATGGCGGGGGTCTCCTTGCCTTGATTTCTTTTGGCGTATGCAATGTCAACGCGTTCCGCCGCCGGCGGTTCCATTGCCACCATGGACGCCCGGCACCATGCCGATGCCGTCACTGACGCCGGATGTCTTCCAAGGCGCGGGAGATGCTTGTCATGCGATGAAGCACATGCCGCCCGGCGAAGCACGTCTTGCGGGTTGAACCGGACACGCCCAAAAAAAAGGCCGACAACTGGTGCCGTTGAAAGCATCAGTTCACACCCCGGCGGTTGCGCGAAGATTTGTTGGAAAAATCGGCTATTTGAAATGGTTGTTTGTCTTGTTACAAACGCAAATTTGTCACAGGCTGGCCAGATTCCCTTGCGGAATATGTCGCCTTTTGAATAGCTTACGGCGGTATCAACATACTCCGGAAAAGTCCTGTCTATTGCCGACGCGGTTTTCCGATGTAGGCTCGATACAAGCAGGATTCGCGACAGAAATGGGGAGTTGAAATGGTTGGCGGCTGCCGGCGAACTCTGGTTTTTGGTGTGGCTTTCGTGCTGCTCTACCAGATGTTCGCTGCGCTGGTGGTCCTGAGCCAGCCCGAAGCGGCTGCCACATTCTGGTACCCTCCCATCGGCATCGGCATGCTCGGCGTGCTGTTTTTCGGGCCTCTGGGCAGCGTTCTGGTGTTCGTCTGTGATCTTGCCGTGATGCGGTTGCAGTTCGGCCTGAGCCCGGTTTTCTCCACCATCATCGCGGCCACCACCACCCTCGAGTGCCTGGTGTTCTACGCTGTTCACCGACGCATTGCCTCGCGATTGCCGATCACGGATCTGCCGGCCTATCTCATGCACTTCGCGGCGGTTCTCGGTGCCGCCGGAGCGGGCGCGCTGGTCGGCTCGGTTGCGCTGTTGCTTTACAGAGGGGTCGGCGAAAATCCGTTTGTCCTGCAGCTCGCCACCTGGTGGATCGCCGACTTCAGCGGCGCCATTGCCGTGGTGTCTGTCGGGCTCTTTGTGCTGCGCACCCCGACTATGCCGGCCGATGGGCGACGCGACAGGCCGGCTGCGGAGCATGCGAGCGGGCGTGCCGGCCCATGGTGGCACCGTCCGGATTTCGCCGAGACAGGGCTGACGCGCGCCAACGCCGCCGCCTATTTCGGAATGCTGGCGGGGATCAGCGTGCTGGTCTACCTCGCGTTCGTCGATACGCAACTGCTACCAGGCATGGAGGCGCAGGCGACGACCGCGGATCGGGTCAACTTCGGCTTCGGCTTCCTGCTGATCCTGCCGATTGTCTGGATCGCGCGGCACTACAGGGCGTCGCTCGTCGCCCTGACGATGCTGTATGTTTCGGCGTCGGTCGCGATCACGCTCGCCCTGGGCAGCGCGAACACCTTCAATTTGGCGCGTGTCTCGCAGTTCGGTGTCTTCAATGTCCAGGCGATGCTGGCGGCGATCAACCTGCTGGGGATCAGCGTCGCTATTGTGATGCGCAGCGAACGGAGGGCGCGCGACGCGGAAAGGCGGGCGCTGGCGACCGCACAGGAGTTGCATCACGAGCGTGCGGCGGCGCTGGAGGAAGGCGAGGAACTCGCCAAGCGCCTGCACGAGACCATCGAGACGATCCAGGACACGTTTTTCATCCTCGATCGCGACGGGGTGTTCATCTTTGCCAACCGGCAGACGAAGGGGGCGGGACTCGTTGGAAGCGATTTCATCGGCAAGAATCTTTTCGAGGTTTTTCCATACTTCGTCGGCACGGAGATCGAACGCAATTTTCACAAGGCGCTGCATACCCGCGAGCCCGTATCCTTCGTCACGCCCTTTGGATTGAGCCGCCGGTGGTTCAGCATCCGCGTTCATCCGGTGAACGAGGGACTGGCGGTCTATTCGCAGGAGGTCACCGGGCAGGTGCGGCAGCAGGAGCAGCTGCAGCTCATGCAGACGGCGGTCGAGCATATGACCGACATGGTGCAGATCGCCACCGCCGGTCCAGGTGACCTCAAGGAGCAGCGGGTGATCTACGTCAATGAGGCGTTTGTCCGGAAGACCGGATACAGCCGTGAGGAGATCATCGGCATGTCGCCGTTCACGATCTACAGCCGTGATCCGTCGGCGCCGGAACTGGCGCGCGTTCGCGCAGCGCTGGAGAACGACAAGCTGTTGCAGGGCGAGTTTGTCGCCAAAACCAGAAGCGGCGAGGAATTCCTGCGCGACGTGAGTGTCATTCCCATTCACAACAGCGAAGGGGAGTGCACGCATTTCGTGTCCGTCAGCCGGGACGTCACCGAACGGCGGAGGATCGAGGAGCATATGCGCCAGTCGCAGAAGCTCGAGGCCGTCGGCAAGCTCACGGGCGGCGTGGCGCATGATTTCAACAACCTGCTCGCGGTGATCATCGGCAACGCGGAGATGCTGGCTGAGGATCTCGATCCGGCAAGTCCGCTGAGGGGCCGCGTGGAGACGATACAGAAGGCGGCGGACGGCGGCGTGGAGATGATCCGCTATCTGCTGGCGTTCTCGCGGCGGCAGGCGCTGGAGCCGAAGATTGTGGACGTGCGCCGGCGTGTGGAGGCATGGCCGACATGCTGAAACACACGGTCGACGGCAACGTGGGCGTCGAGACACGCGGCGCAGGGGAGACCGGCTGCGCGCTGGTTGACCCGGCGCAACTGGAAAGCGCCATCCTCAATCTGGTCATCAATGCGCGCGACGCGATGCCCGGTGGCGGCACGGTCATCGTCGAGACCTCCCATGTCGATGTCACCGAGGGCGACGAGGATTATCGTGCGGTTCCGCCGGGATCCTACGTCATGGTCAGCGTGAGCGACAGCGGCACGGGCATCGCGCCCGCCGAGCTGGAGCGGGTGTTCGAGCCGTTCTTCACGACCAAGGATGTGGGTTCCGGAACCGGGCTGGGCCTGTCGATGGTCTACGGCTTTGTGAAGCAGTCGGGCGGACACATCGTGATTGCCTCGCAGCCGGGCGAGGGCACCACGGTGCGGCTCTATTTTCCCCGGACCCAGGCGGAGGGTCCGGTCGCCGCCCAGCCCCACCCCACGCAGAAGAATCCCGGCGGGAACGAGCGCATCTTCGTGGTCGAGGACAACGACATGGTCCGCAGCACGGTGACCGCGCAACTGCTGGCGCTGGGCTACACGGTGGTGGAGGCGGCCAGCGGCGCGGACGCGCTGAAGGTGCTCGCCGAGGACCGCAATTTCGATCTGCTGTTTACCGACGTGGCGATGCCCGGCGGCGTCAACGGGGCGCAACTGGCGTCCCGGGCGCGGCAGATCGTGCCTGCGCTTCCGGTGCTGTTCACCTCCGGCTACGCCGACAGCGCGCTCCTCGACAACAGCGACTGGAGCGAAGACGCGCCGATGCTGAGCAAGCCGCACCGGTTTTCCGATCTGGCCAGGAAGGTGCGCGACGTGCTGGACGCGCGGGCCGGCTGAACGGCCGCCGGTATGAGCGGCGGTCCAGAGCAGATCCGTTTCTTGCAGAATCGAATCTTTGCTCCAAGGCCTTGTTTTGGCGCAAATCCGGACGGATAACCGGTATCCACTTATCCTGGATTTGCTCTAGGGAGCGAGCGCGGCGGAGAGAATGCGCCGGCTTGAGGCGGCGAGCTCCTCGAGCCGGCCCGCCAGTGCGCCGTACAGAAGCGCGCCGCCGCGTTTGCGAAACTCTCCCGCGATCATCACCGTGTCGACGTTCAGCGGCCCCGCCTGCAGCACGATGGAGGCGACGGGATCGCTGACCGGAGCGAGGTTGAGATCGGTCGCGCGCAGGCAGACGATGTCGGCCTGTTTGCCGGGGTGAGCGAACCGATGCGGTGATCCATCCGCGCCATGCGCGCGCCGTCGATGGTCGCCCAGCCAAGCGCCTCGCGGCACGGAATGGTGATGGCTTCCGGTCCCGTGCCGGTCCGCGCGATGGCCTCCAGGCTGTCGACGAGCCGCTGGGCCTGCAGGGTTCCGCGCATCACCGCGAACATGTCGCCCGTCATCGAACTCTCGACATCCGAGCCGATGCTGACCGGCTGGCGGAGCGCCCGCAGCCGGCCGGTGAGCGGATATCCGAATCCCATCTGCATCTCGACTTCCGCCGTCACCGTGACGCTCGCGCCGGTGCCGGTGACCCGTCTCAGGGTCTCATCGGTGAGCACGTTGGCGTGCACCAGGTTGATGCGCGGGCCGAGCAGGCCCTCGGCGTCCAGCCGCTCGAAGCCGTCCGGAACCCGCATGGCGCCGCTGACATGCATGGAGGCGACGAGATCCATGCCGCGGGCAAGGTCCAGATCCGCGCGGCAGACGTCGTAGACGCTCATGCCGGGGCCGAGGATGGCGAGACCCAGGGTGACAAGGCCGTCGCCGTCCGAGAGGGCCCCGATGCCAGCCGCTCCACCTCGGCGCGCGGCATGGGGATTTCGGAAAAATGCTTCTGGCCGGGCTTCGGGTCCGGCTTCGGCGTGCCGTGCAGGAACAGCGCGCGGACGCCGCTTGTCCGGAGCGCCTCCACGGCCGCGTCGGTATGCGCGGGCGTGGGGTTGTTGTGGCACCAGTCAACGATCGTCGTGGTGCCGTTGTTGATCTGGTTCAGCGCGCCCACGAGATTGGCGATGTGGATGTCGTCGGGCGTGAAGTGGGTGGCGAGGCCCGCATGCATGGCGCGCATGTACTGCTGGATGGTCCAGTCGGCGGCGAGCCCGCGCAGGCCCGTCTGCCAGGTGTGGATATGGGCGTTGATCATGCCCGGCATGACGATCATGCCGCGCGCGTCGATGACCTCCGTTCCCTCGGGGGCGTCGAGCGCCGGTCCCACGGCGGCGATCCGATCGCCGGTGATCAGCACGTCGGCGCAGGCCATCTCGCCGAGGACCGGGTCCATCGAGACAACCGCACCGCCCTTGAAGAGGATCGTGGTCATGGAAAGGCTCCGTTCATGGCAGCAACGCCAGGCTGATCTGCGGCACCGCCATCAGCAGGGCGACGACAAGCGCCATGGTGAGGACGAAGGGCGCCGCGCCGATGAAAATCTCGCCCAGGGTGATGAACCCGTCCGGCAGCGAGCTCTTGACCACGAAGACCGAGAGGCCCAGCGGCGGGGTCAGCAAACCGATTTCAATGGAAATGACAGTGATGATGCCGAACCAGATCGGGTCGCCGCCGAGCGCCGTGGCGATGGGCAGCACGATCGGCAGCACGATCAGCATGATCGAGACGCTGTCGAGGATCATGCCGAGCGCCACGAGGATGACGAAGTAGATCGCCAGGAAGCCGAACATGCCGATGTCGAGGCCGGCGAGCGCGCCGGTGACCTGCATCGGGATGGTGGAGAGCGTCAGCATGCGGGCGTAGAAGCTGGCGGCGATGATCAGGAACAGGATGACGGCGGAGATGTAGCCGGTTTCCAGCACCACGTTGCGGATGGTGGCGAGGGTCAGCTTGCCGCGCACACCGCCGACGATGAAGGCGCCCAGCGCGCCGACCGCCCCGGCTTCGGTCGGCGTGAAGACGCCGGCATAGATGCCGCCCATCACCAGCACGATGATGGAGAGAACCGGCAGCAGCCGTGTCAGCAGTTCCAGCGGTTTGAGCCCGGGGCCGGTCAGTTTGTGCGGCCGGCCGACGAAGCTTGGAAAGAAGGTCGCCAGTCCGATGTTCAACACAGCGAAGGCCGCGGCCAGCAGCAGGCCGGGCAGGATGGCGGCGATGAACAGCTTGCCGATCGAGGCCTCGGCGATCAGCCCGTAGATGATCAGCAGGAGGCTCGGCGGGATCAGCATGCCGAGCACCGAGGATCCGGCGACGACACCGACGGCAAAGCGCTTGGTGTAGCCGCCCTCGATCATCGAGGGCACGGCGATGCGCGAGAACACGGCCGCCGAGGCGATGGACGATCCGGTGATGGAGGCGAACAGCGCGTTGGCGCCGACGGTCGCGATGCCCAGCCCGCCGCGCACGCCACGCAACAGCGTGACGGCCACCTGGAAGGCGTCGCGGCCGACATCGGCCTTGTCGAGGATCAGCCCCATCATCACGAACAGCGGAATGACACCGAATTCGTAAGACCGGATGGTGCTGGTCATGGAGATGCCCAGCGTGTTCTCCGCCACCAGCATGTTGTTCCGGGTGAGCCAGACCCCGACGAATGACAGCCCCAGCAGCGCGAAGGCGATCGGCATGCCGGTGGCGATCGCCGCCAGCAGGCCGACGAGCGACAGCACGCCGATCATCACGGGTGAGAGGTTGGCGGTGAAGTTGAGGATCAGGAATCCCGCCACGATCCCGAAGAACACCACAGCCGGCAGCAGCGCGCGCAGGCGGGCGCCGCCGGTGCGCAGCGCCAGGATCGGCGCGATGCCGGCAAGCAGCGCAAGCGCGCGGTGCAGCGTCACGATGAGGGCGACGGCGCAACCGATGACGACGCCGAGCTTGAACGGCCAGACGGTGATCGTGTAGGCGCCGACAGCGCCGGTGAAATCGTCGGACGCATAGGACTTGCCCATGTCGCGCCACAGCCAGGCGAGACCCAGAGCCAGAAGCGCCGCGCCGGTGAGATGGAAGGCGGCGTCAACGATGCGAGCGAACACCGGACGCGTGTTTGACCAATGACCGAGCAGGAAATCGGCGCGGATCAGACGTCCGCTGCCGATGGTGCTGCCCAACTGCAGGAAGACGCAGGCGACGATGAGCATCGACACCACGTCGGTGACGCCGTGGATCGGCAGGTTGAAGAAGAAGCGCATGACGATGTCGGCGCAGATCATCACCATCATGAACACGATGGTGAAGGACGCGATCAGCGACAGGCCAAAGGGAACGGCTGCGCACGCGCGCGCCACCGCGTCCAGCGGCGGCGCAATGGTCTTGGTGGTATCGCTCATGGCATGGGCACCGCTATGGCTGGGGGATGCATTCGACGGCAGAACGTCGGGCAATTTCGGATCTCACGCGATTTCGAGTGCGCTGCTTGTATTGCTCTTCTCCGAGCGTGGGGCTGTTGCCGAAGGCGTGCCGGTGGCTCTGCGGGGGCTGCCGATCCTTCGAGACGGGCCTTCCGGCCCTCCTCAGGATGAGGTCGAGTGAGTGGTGATCTCACAAAAATATCAACACGATGACCTCATCCTGAGGAGCCGTCGAAGACGGCGTCTCGAAGGATGGGCGGCACGCCGTGAAGCGCGCCACACACTTTCGGCCCCCCGCGCGGGGGAAAGCGGGTGTTTCCGGTAAAACGGACCCGCTCCTGGTTCCTGGTCGAACATCGGATGCCGATCAGATCTCCTTGTCCCAGTCGCGCAGTGGCGTGCCGCCATGGGCGCGCACCGTGTCCATGAAGGCGCGCAGGATGTCCGCGGCCGGGAGCCCCTTGGCGGCGTTGGCCTCGACCCAGATCTTGCCCAGCGGCGCCATCGAATTGGCGAAGGCGACGCGGTCTTCCTGCGACATCTCGATGATAGTGGCGCCTTCGGCGGCCATGGTCTTGAACGCCAGTTCGTTGGAAACCTCGATCAGCCGCGCGTTCTCGTCGCTGTAGGCCTGGCCGAGTTTGGCGAGCACCGTCTGGACGTCGGCGGGCAGCCGGTTCCAGGTGTCCATGTTGACGCCGAAACCGCCAAACGTGATGCCGCCGGTGTCGACCTTGTTGATATAGGGGGCGACCTCATAGAGCTTCAGCGGCCAGGCACCGGTGGCGATGATGATGACGCCGTCGCCGACGCCCGTCTGCAACTGCGAATACATCGCCGGCAGACCGGTGTTGATCAGCGTGGCGCCGAGGCCCTCGACCCAGGGAGCTGTCACCGGCACGCCGAGGATCTTCATGCCCTTGATATCGTCGAGGCTGTCGATCGGCTCCTTGGTCAGCAGGTGGTAGCCGCCCGAGCCGCAGGCGCCGAGGAACTTGATGTTGGCGTCGACCCATTCCTTCTGCATCGCCGGCTGCTCGGCGGTGAGCTCGTTCATCACGTCGATCGCCTGTTTCGCCGTGGAGGTGGCAAACGGGGTCGAATACATGATGTTGGCAAACGGCAGGGTGGCCGGCTCCCACAGCGCGCCGATCCAGCCCATGTCCGACAGGCCCTGCGCGACCGCCTCCAGCGTGTCGTTGAAATTGTACAGTGATCCGCCGAAGGCCTCCGTCCAGTTGATCTCATAGGCGCCGCCCATGTCCGCGAGCATGGGATTGGACTCATCGACGATCTTGGTCTTCAGCGGCTTCACCCAGGGAATGGTCAGCGGGTGGCTGGAGGAAATCGTGAGATTGAGGGTTTCCGCCGCGTGCGCCGGGCTGAAGGCCGGACCGAACATCGAGCGGCCGAGCGGCAAGGCGCCGAGAGCCGCGGTCGCCAAGAGGGTGCGTCTTGAGATCTGCATGGTCATCTCCCTGGATGTTTGTCTTTGTTCTGCTTTTGGGTATTCCTTGGAACACAATGATCGTCGGGATTTTGTTGTCGTTGGGCGCCTGCGCGCCGCCGGTTCAGCTTGCGATCTTCTCGCGCAGGTGCGGGTATTTCTCCGTCAGAAGCGCGCCGGAGTAGTAGGTGGGCTTGAAGGCGGGGTCGGCGCGGATGGCGTCGAACCAGCGCGCCATCGCCGGCATGCCGTCCCACAGATGGCCGAGATTGATGTCGTTGAGCCGCACGATCACCGGCATGATGGCGATATCGGCCTCGGTGATCATGTCGCCCAGGAGCCATGGCCCGCCGCTGTCCTCGAGCTGGCCGTTGAGCCGCTCGATGCCGCGGGAGATGCGCTCCATGGCCTCGCCCAGCACCTCCTCGGAGAAGCCGGTGCGGCCGAGCTTCAGCAGGAACTCCCGGCGCAGCGGTTTTGAATCGCACACCGCCATGAACTCTTCCTCGCTCATCGCCTGGAAGTGCGGCAGGAACGCGAGGTTGTAGGAGGGGAAGCGCACCGCGGGCGTCGGCACTTCATCGATGTAGCGGATCAGCGCGCGCATGCGGGCGCGCTGCAGCGGATCGTCGGGCAGGAAGCTGCGCGGCGCGGGATGGACCTCGTCGAGATATTCCATGATCACCGAGCTGTCGATCACCGCGCGGCCGTTGTGCAGCAGGGTGGGCACCAGGCCGTTGGGGTTGATCTTGAGGTACTCGGGCTTGAGCTGGTCGCCGGCGAACAGGTCGAGCTTGTGCTCCTCGTAGTCCAGCCCCTTGGCGTTGAGTGTGAAGCGCACGCGCTGCGAGCAGGTGGATTGCGGTGCGTTGTACAGAACGAACTCGGTCATGTGCGTGTCCTAAGAAGATGCGGCCGTAGCGCCGGGATCCTTGCGGTGGGCGCCCCTCTCCCACCTTTGCGGGGGGAGAGGGGCGCTCGCGGCGCTGCCACGGATCAAGGCCGGCATTGCCATGGGCATGGTCGTCTAGTCCCAGTTGAGGAAGCGGGGCAGTTTCCCCGCTTTCGCCAGGGTGCCGATGATCCCGGCGGGGAAATACATCAGCGCCAGCACCATGATCACGCCGGTGCCCAGGATGTTCAGCTCGCTGGAGCCGAAGTTGGCGACGAAGAACTCGTTGAAGGCGATCAGCAGCACCGCGCCGATCACCGGTCCCGCGACGGTTCCCTTGCCGCCGAGAATGCTCATCAAGACCATGTTGGCGGCGATCAGGATGATCAGGAAAATGTTCGGACGGATGTAGGTGATGTATTCGCCCCACACCGCGCCGGCCATGCCGACAAAGAAGGCGGAGATGGCGAAGGCGAAGACCTTGTAGAACCGGGTGTCGATGCCGGCGCTTTCCGCCTTCACCTCGTCCTGCGAGATGGCCCGCAGGCCCAGGCCGAACTTGGAATGCTTGATGCGGTAGGAGGTGTAGACCGTGAGCGAGACGACGATCAGCATGGCGTAGTAGTAGGGCAGCTTGCCCCACTGCACGCCGATGTCGAACTGCGGCAGGTTCACGCCGTTGGCGCCGCCGACGAAATCCCAGTTGTCGAACAGGATCCGCACCACCATCAGCAGCGCGATCGAGGAGATGATGAAGGTGGGCCCGCGCATGCGCAGCGTGATGACGCCGATGCCGAAGCCGACGATGGCGGCGATGATGCCCGCCAGCGGCGCGGTGATCAGCGCGCTCACCCCGGTGAAGGCGAGGATCATTCCGGAAAAATAGCCTCCGATGCAGAAGAACACGTTGTGGCCGAGCGATATGTAGCCCGTGTAGCCACCCAGAATGTTCCAGCTCGAGGCCATCGCCGCGTACATCATGGCGTAGAGCGCCAGATGGACGACGTAATTGTAGCCGCCGAAGACCTGCAGCGCGGGCAGGGCGGCCAGGACGATGAGAAGGCCGATCGGAAACGCGATGACGCGTTTCGTTTCGCCGCCGGTGGTCAGCTGCCTGTCGTGTTTCTTGCGGGCTTCGATGACCCCGCCGACGTCCATGTGCATGGCCATGATCAAGCCTCCTCGATGCGGTCGCCGAACAGGCCCTGCGGGCGGATCAGCAGGATCAGGAACAGGGCGAGGAAGAAGGTCAGGGTCGACCACGTTGCGCCCGCGTAGGTGCCCACGAAGGCGGCGATGACGGCGAGCACCAGCGCGCCGACGACGGCGCCGGCGAGCTTGCCCATGCCGCCCAGCACCACCAGCGACATCAGGATGGCGATCCATTCCCAATGCTTGGCGGGGAAGAACGAGAAGATGAAGGAGACCAGCGCTCCGGCCGCCCCCGCCAGCCCGATGCCGATGCCGAAGGTGATCAGCGACACGAAGCCGACGTTGACGCCCATCAGCTCCGCCGCCTCGCGGTTTTGCGTGGTGGCGCGAATGGCGTAGCCGAAGCGGGTGTAGCGCAGGAAGGCCAGCAGCGCGGAGATCACGGCGATGGAGACGATGCCGGCGTAGAGCTGGCCGGTGGGAATGAACAGCTCGCCGATGAAGATCGCGTCGGTGGCGTAGGACGGCGAAGTGATGCGCTGGGTGTTGGAGAACAAAAAGCCCAGCGCGCCGTCAAAGCACAGCGCCACGGCGAAGGTCAGCAGCACCGTCATTTCCGAATATTTGGCGCTGGCGGCTTCCTTCTCGAAGATCAGCTTGTAGACGATGATGCCGACGCAGAACATCACGATGGCCGAGATCGGCATCGAGACGATCGGATCCAGCCCGTAGAGCTTGAACAGCCAGTAGCTGACGTAGGCGCCGCCGATGATCATGATGGGATGGGCCAGGTTGACGATGCGCATGACGCCGAAGATCAGCGTCAGGCCCGAGGCCATCAGGGCGTAAACGCCGCCCAGCGCCAGCCCGAGAATGAGAATTTGAATCAGCTCGGTCATTGTTGTCCCGATCGCTTCAGGCAGCCGCAGCGGACTTGCCGAGATAGAGTTCCTGGATGCGCGGGTCGTCGAGCACCTGGCGCGCCGGTCCCTCAAACAACGTCGTGCCCAGGTCGAGCACGGTGCCCCAGTCGGAATTCTTCAGCCCGACGATGGCGTTCTGCTCCACCAGGATCACCGTCATGCCGCGATCGCGCAGCATGTGCATGATCGCGAACATCTGCTCGACGATCTGCGGGGCGAGGCCCAGCGAGGGCTCGTCGAGCATGACGATCTGCGGCTCGATGATCAGCGTGCGGGCCATCGCCAGCATCTGCTGCTGGCCGCCGGACATGGTGCCGGCGTGCTGGTGGGCGCGTTCGCGCAGGATCGGGAACTGCTCGAGCACGGATTCGATGCGCTCCTCGAGCTGGGCCTTGTCCTCCAGCACATAGCCGCCCATGCGCAGGTTCTCGCGCACGGTCATCTTCGGAAACAGCGCGCGCTCCTGCGGCACGAAGCAGATGCCCTTGCGCAGCACCTCGTCGGGGCGCAGTCCGTCGATGCGTTCGCCCTTGAACCGGATCTCGCCGGTGCGCAGCGGCAGCATGCCGACGATGGCCTTGAGCAGCGTCGACTTGCCCGCGCCGTTGGGCCCGATGATGCATTGCACCTGGCCCGGCGCCACGGTCAGGTTGGCGCCGTTGAGGATGGCCGGGCCGCGGCCGTAGCCGGCGGTGACATTGGTGACTTCCAGAAGGGGCACGTCCGCCTTGGCCTGCTCAGACATGGGCCGCCTCCATGGTCGCCGCCGCGGCGTGCTGGTCCGCATGCCCGCCGCCGAGATAGGCCTCAAGCACGGCCGGGTCGGACTGAACAGCCTCGGGCGTGCCTTCCGCGATCACCTGGCCGTGCGCCATCACCACGACCTTGTGCGACAGGCTCATCACCAGCTCCATGTTGTGCTCGACGATCAGCACCGTCAGGCCGCGTTCGTTGAGCTTGCGGATGTGGTCGACGATCTCGCGCAGCAGGCGCGGGTTGACGCCGCCGGCGGGCTCGTCGAGCAGGATGATTTTCGGATCGGACATCAGCAGGGCGCCGAAATCCATCAGCTTCTTCTGGCCGTAGGAGAGGTTGGAAGTCTCCTCGTGCGCCAGCCGGGTGATGCCGAGGAACTCCAGGATCTCCATCGCCTTGTCGCGCTCCGCCGCCGAGATGGCGGGCCCGAACAGGGACCGGATTCCCGAGGTCTTGCTCTGCACGACGAGATTTTCCAGCACGCTCAGATCCTCGAGATTGCGGGTGATCTGGAACGTGCGGCTCAATCCGCGGTGGGTGACCTGATGGGTCTTGAGTGTGTCGATGCGCTTGCCGCCCAGCCAGACCTCGCCGCTCGTCGGCGTGAGTGTCTTGGAGATGCAATTGAAGGCGGTGGTCTTGCCGGCCCCATTGGGGCCGATCAGCGCGGTGATGGAACCTTCCTCGACCGAAAAAGTGCAGTTGTCGACGGCACGAATTCCGCCGAAGTGCTTGGAGAGGTTACGCACTTCGAGCATTTGCTCATCTGCTCCGTGGTGAGAGGGGACGGGGCGGGCTGCCGGCGGGATATCCCGCCGGCGCCTCGGTCACCGCGGCGGGCGCGCGAGGCGCCCGTGCCGCTGCATCACGCCCGGATGACCCGGGTTACCATTGGGGTTTCGGATGGACGATCTCGGAGACGCCCTCGAATTCCCCTTCGGGTAGATGAAGTTCAGGTTGCCGTCCTGCCACTGGGCCATGATGAAGGGCCGGTCGATCGGCAGGCCGCGCTCGTCCCAGGCAAACGGCCCGAGAACCGTGCGCACCGGTTCGTCCTTGGTGCGGGCGTGCAGCCACTCGCTCAACTTGGCGTTGTCGGTGGTGCCGGTGGCCCGGATCGCCTGCTCCATGCCCTGGCACACGGCGAAGGGGATGGCGGAGTCTTCATCCGCGACCTTGCCGTATTTCGCCTTGAAGGCGTCCAGGAACTGCTGGTTGGAGTAGACCTCGCCGTTGAGCGAGCCCAAGAACGGCACGGCCTCGTGCCATGACGAGTGCATCATGATGCCTTCGGCAGCGTCGCCGACGCCCTCATGGAATTCCGTCTGGGTGCCCTGGCTGAGATACAGCAGCTTGATGTCCGCCTGGACGGTCTTCAGCGCGCGCGTGAGCTGCACGGCTTCCTCCGCCGATGCGGTGAGGCCGACCACCAGATCCGCGCCGGAGCGCTTGATCGAGTTGGCGAGGTTCAGCCAGTCCGAGAAGCCTTCTTCGGGCCATGTCTCGGTGTAGGCGACCTCGATGCCGGCGTCCTTCAGGTAGCCCGGCGCCAGATCGGCGACGAGTTCGCCCGAACCGGGGCTCTTGACCTGCTCGCCGAGGAAGCCCGCGGCGATGGCGTTGGCGAAGAAGTCGTCCGCATGCACCAGGGCCGCCTTCTTGGGCATCTGGCCGGCGGGAACGAGATCCCCGATCACGTTGGTCAGCGTCGCGCCGACATACTCAGCGGCGTTCTGCTGGAAATAGAAGGCGTGCTTCAGGCCCTGCGCCCAGATGCGCAGCGCGCCGCCTGCGGGGACCGGATGCACCATGCCGTATTTTTCCAGAACCGAGGAAATCGGAAAGGTCAGCTTGGACGAGAACGTACCGAAGATCACGTCCGCCTTGGTGACGTTGATCAGCCGCTCGGCCTGGTTGATCGCGGTTTCCGTGTCGGAGCGGTTGTCGGAGATGATCAGCTCGATCTGGCGGTCGAGAATGCCGCCCTTGGCGTTGATCTCGTCGACGCAGAGCTCATAGCCTTCCTTGTGCTTCTGGCCCGAGACCGAGAAGTTGCCGGTGAGCGGCAGCGAAGCGCCGATCTTGATCGGGTCGGCAGCCTGCGCCGGCATGGCCAGAAATGCCGAGGCGACAAGGCCGTAGAAAAGCTTGTTCGTCATGGTTGTCATATCAGTTCCTCCCGTGCAATCGATTGCATGTCATTATTGTTTTGTAGACGAGTTACGCAAACGATTGCATAGGAGGATGCAACGGACGCGACGGCGCGTCAAGGGTCGGGGGGAGGCGAGGGAGAAAAAACGAAAATGGTGCTTGGGCGGTATTTCAATAGGTGAAAAACGCGGCCGGAAAAAGCGGGCTGGCCCGGCGTGATCGCGGTCCAGCCGGCGCGTCGATCAGTCCCGCTCGACGACCAGTTTCACAGCCAGACCGGCGAGCAGCCCGCCGCCGATCCACCGGAACCACCGGCGCCGGGAGGCCTTCAGGGCGTCGAGTGAGCCCGCCTTGGCGACAATCGCCACGAAGGCGAGATCGACGGCCAGGAAAATCATGTTCGTCACCGCACCGAGCAGCAGGATCTGCGTCTGAGGCGCGAAGGCGCCGTCGCGGGACACGAACAGGAGAGGGAAACCGGCGAAGAACACGGACGTGCGCGGATTGAACAGCACCAGCGCGAAGCCGCGCCGCGTGGCACCCATGTTACGCAGCGTCTCGGTGCCTGCACGCGCGTCATCGCCCGTCGCGACCGTGCGATAGGCCAGCCACAGCAGCCAGGCCGCCGCCGCCCATTTGAGTGCGGTCAGCACCTCGGGGACGACCTGCACCACCACACTCAGCCCGAATGCCGCCAGCGCAATATGCGGCCAAGCGCCCAGGTGCAGCCCAAAAGCGGTCTTCCAGCCACTGAGCCGGTCGCCGCGCAAGGTTTCACTGGCCAGGAGCAGGAAGTTCGGCCCTGGCTCGAGCGCGCACAGCACAGAGGCGCCGGCGAAAATGGCTAAAGTGGCGAGATCCGGCATGCGTGCCTCCCAGGCTAGCTAGCCAATAGACGCTAGCACACCCGCGATCGCACCCTTCAACTGGGCGGCGGGATCTTCCACTCCGGTGGGCGAGCGCAGCACCGGCTGAACCAGATCGTCCACCAGCGTCTTGTAGCTTTTCTGGCCGCGCCGGTAGGTGTCGCCGTAGCCCTTGACGATGCGCGCGAGATCCGCCGTCTGCATGGCGAAGTCATGGCTCACCACACGCGCCGAGCACACAAGCGCCAGCCAGTCGTCAATCGCCTCGCGTTCCTCGGCGAAACGCATCGTGCGCGGTCGCCACGGCTTGAGCTTGGCGAGCAGCCAGATGCGCAGGAAGCCGGAGATGGTCATCGTGCGCACCTTCATGCCGAAATGCGCCGTGTCCCGGATGCCCTTGCGGTCCGCCCAGGCAAGCAGGGCGCGGCCCCATGAGGGGGCAGCATGTCGGCCAGCTCCGGGATGCCGGGCTTGAAGAAGTCGATCAGCTCGATCGGCTGGCCGGGTTCGGCGCGGATGTCGTTGCGCACCCGCTCCAGCCGGCTGGCGCGGATCTTCAGTTGCGCGACGCGGATGATATCCTCGAACGACATGCGTACGGCGAGGTGCCGGGCGACTTCACGCATCAGCACCGGGTCGTCGGAAAACCGCTCGAGCCGCGACAGATACAGATTCGCGTAGGCGGCGTTCTGATAATCGACGAGACGGGCAACGCCGATGCGAATCACGTCTCGCGCCTCTTCCGGCATGGAGGCGATTCGCGCATCAAGGGAACGGGCGACGGCGGGCGCCGGCAGCGCCGCGCCTGCATCCGTTTTGGCAATTTCGGGTGTCGTGCCCTTGGCGGTGGCGTAGCCCGCGTCAAATCCCTTGAGGTTGCGCGCCACGGCGATGCCGCCCGCCTCGATGGCCCCGCGCAGGGCCTCGCGCGGGATCGGCAGCAGCTCGAGCGCCGCCACCGCGCCCAGCAGCACCGCGTTGATCGGACTTCCCGCGGCGCGCGCAATGGCGGCCGCGTCGAACAGGAAGCGATCGCGCGAGCCCTTTTCCGCCGCCCGCATGAGAGCGGCGGCATCGGCCCGGCCATCGCCGCGCGTCAGTTTCTCGTTGGTGGTCAGCACCCGGTGGGTGGAGGCCAGCAGAAAGGTGCGGTCGCCCGCCACATAGCCGCGCTCGGCCATGCGCACGGCCTCCAGCAGCTCACTGGCGACGACCACGTCGACATCGCCGGAAACCGGCATCAAGGCGAAGATCGGATCGCCCTGACTGTCGGCCTCGTCCGCCACCTCGATGTAGTAGGTGGTGGCTCCGGTCCGCTGGGCGACGCCAGGCACCGAGGTGGCCTGCGCCTTCAGGCCCGCGGCCGCCGCGGCGCCGACGATCCAGTTGGTGAGTACGCCGCCGCCTTCGCCGCCGAGCGCCGCGATCATGAATCGGGTGGTGGTCATCAGGCAGCCTCCGCCAGCGCGCCGATGACCTTGGAGCGCACCTTGTAGAGAAGGCGCTCGAAGGGACCGGCGTTGTAGATGCGCGATGCGCGGTAGAACGAGGGGCAGAGAACGGCGGCATGGGCCATCTCGCCGCACAGGCCGCAGGCGACGCAATCCTGCTGCACATGGGCGATCGGGTCGGAGCGCAGCGGGTCGGGGTTGGGGATCACGGTCAGCGTCGGGCAGCCGGACAGGCGGATGCAGGAGTGATCGCCGGTACAGACCTCCTCGTCGACGCCGAACTTGGCCTGCTCGACGCGACGGCCTTCCTTCATCGCCTTGGCCTTTTCGCCGCGCTCGCGCCGCTGGCGCGCCAGCATGCATTCACCGTCCGCGATGATGACCTTGAGACCCTTCTCCGCCGTGGTGAAGGCATCCTTCAGCGTCTTGACCATGGTCTCCACCGAATAGGTGCGCACGGTACGGATCCATTTGACACCCAGCGTCTCCAGCGAGCGCTTGATGTCGGAGTCGGTGCCGAAGACCGCGCTGTCCTTGTGGCTGGAGGGCAGGAACTGCTGCCCGGTGGCCGAGGAATAGCCGTTCTGCATGATCAGCAGGACGCCGTCGCCGCGATTGTAGAGGTTGGAGGTGACGCCGGTCTGGATGCCGTTGTGCCAGAAGCCGCCGTCGCCCATGATCGCCAGCGTGTGGCGCTGCTGCATCGCTTCCACGGCGGCGTTCGAGGCCAGCGACATGCCGTATCCGAGGATCGAATTGCCCTGGTTGAACGGCGCGAAGGTGCCAAATGCGTGGCAGCCGATATCGGCGGCCACATGCACCTTGCCGATGGTCTTTTCCGCAAGCTTGATGGCGCCGAAAACCGGCCGTTCCGGGCAGCCGGTGCAGAAGCCGGGCGGGCGCGGGGGAAGCTGAATGTCGGAGACCGCGCGCGCGGTCCGCGTCACGTAGTCCATCCGCTCGGCCCGCGTCCGGGCGGAATCCACGTCCAGCTCGGGCGCGCCGAGCTCGGTGAAGAAGCGGCCCAGGCATTCCGCCAGAACCTCGCCGGTGTATTCGCCGGCCATCGGCAGATAGTTCTTGCCGTGCAGCTTGCCGGCGTAGCCGGCATCCACCAGCCAGCGCAGCATCTGCTGTTCCATGAAGGCGGGGTTGCCTTCCTCCATCACCAGCAGGTGGTCCTTGCCTTTCGAGAAGTCGACGATCTCGTCGGGCACCATCGGGAAGGTGACATTGAGGCAGAGGATGTCGATGTCGGCGTTGCCGTGCTCGTCCGCCAGGCCGAGTTCGTGCAGTTGCCGCTGAACGGTGTTGTAGAGACCGCCCTGGATGATCAGGCCGATGCGGCTCGTCTTGCGGCCGGGCCATTGCTCGTTGAGCTTGTTGTCGCGCACGAAGTCCTGCGCAGCGGGAATGCGGTCGGTGACCTTCAGCGACTCCTGGGCGAACGTCACCGGCGGGTGGGCGAGCCGCTTGTATTCGAAGTGCGCGGGATCGGCGATCTTGTTGTGGGTGCCGAACTCCGACCGCTTGTTGTCGCGGGCGACGAAGGAGCCCTGCACGTGACAGGCGCGGATGCGCAACTGCATCATCACCGGCATGTTGGAGGCTTCCGACAGCGCGAACGCCGTCTCCACCGCGTCCACCATCGAGGTGAGATTGGGGCGCGGGTCCACCAGCGCGATGGTCGATTTCATGGCGAACGCGTAGGTGCGTTCCTGGATGACCGAGGCGCCTTCGCCGTAATCCTCGCCGATGACGATCAGCGCGCCGCCCTTGACGCCGGCCGAGGCCAGATTGGACAGCGCGTCGGAGGCGACGTTGGTGCCGACGATGGATTTCCAGGTGACGGCGCCGCGCACCGGATAGTTGATGGAGGCCGCAAGCATGGCGGCGGCGGCGGCCTCGTTGGCGCAGCTTTCCACATGAACGCCCATTTCGTTCATGTAGGGCGTGGCGGACACCAGCACGTCGAGCAGGTGGGAGACCGGCGCGCCCTGATAGCCGCCGACATAGGCGACGCCGGACTGCAGCAGCCCCTTGGTGATGGCCAGAATGCCCTCGCCGCGGAAACTCTCTCCTTCGCCCAAGCGCAACAGCTCGATTTCGCTGTCGAAACTCCGTTCCATAGACTGCTCCCGTTTCAATGCGTGTTCCGGCCTGGCGATGTCCCGCAAGGAGCCCGCGGGCCGGAGGGTGGCGCGGCGGCCGGCGTCTTGGGGCGCCGGCCGCCGTGGATCAGGTGTGACTTTGCTTGCTGTGGCCGTAGAGCGCCTGGTCGAGCCGCCTGGCGGCCTGGAACAGGACGGTCTTCGCCTCGGTAATGGCTTCGTTCGTCATGCGCGAGGTCGGCCCGTAGACGGAAAGGCTGGTGACGAGCGCGCCATCGCGCCCGCGCACGGGGATCGCCACGGTGCGCAGGCCTTCCTCGCGCTCCCCGTCGTTGACCGCGTAGCCCTGGGCGCGCACCGCCTGCAGCTCGCGCTCGAGCGTTTCGCGCCGGGTGATCGTGCGCTCGGTCATCGCCACGAAAGGCATCTCCGCCAGCACCTTGTCGAGCGTCTTGTCGTCGAGGCTGGCGAGCCACACCTTGCCGTGCGAGGTGCAATAGGGCTCCAGCCGCATGCCGGGGCGGACGTCGACGAACAGGTGGCGGCGCGGCAGCGAGGTCGCCAGACAGACAACGGAATTGGTCTCGAAGATCGCCGCCATGGTGCCTTCGTTGATCGTCTCGACGATCCAGTCGAGCACCGGCTGCACGGCGTCGGCCAGCACCTTGTGCGAGGTCACGCGGCGGGCGAGATCGACGAACAAATGACCCAGCCGGTAGGTGCCGCGCGAGACCGGGACCAGGGCGCCGACGGATTCCAGCGAATGCAGGAAGCGGTGGGCCGTGACGTTGTTGAGATCCAGTTCGTGCGCCACGTCGCGCGCCGTGAGATGCGGCCTGTTCTCGGTGAACAGATCGAGGATCGCGAAGGCGCGGGCGACCGAGTTGTTGTGCTGTACCGCCATCAAGCCCCTCCCGTGGCCTGTTTCCCCGACGCGCGGCGACGGATGCGCCCGTTGCGGACAGTTCCGCGTCGTGCGGTTCACGCGCCGGCTCGTCAAGGGCCGAATTCCAATGCGATCAGCGTCTCGCGGCGATCTGCACCCATCCCCGGATTCACGGATCAGGGATTGTCATTTTGGCCGATTGGCGAGGCAAGTCAACCACTTATTGTAGTGACTATTTCAAATAGTGAAATAGTGTAACGGGCACTGGCGGCGCACTTTCATGCGCCGAAGCAGGGCCCGCCGGTGGGCGATGTGCGGGACCCGAACGGCGGCCCGCTGCCGCGCCCGCGCAACGAAAAAGGGCCGGCGCGAACGCCGGCCCTGGAGGCTTCTCCGCGCCGGCGCTAACTGAGCAGGCGTGGCAGGAACAGGATGATGCCGGGGAAGGAGACCAGCAGCACGATGCGCACGATCTCCGAGCAGAAGAACGGCATCACGCCCTTGAAGGTCTCGCTCATCGGCACGTCCCTGGCGATGGCGTTGATGATGAACACATTGAGCCCCACCGGCGGGGTGATCAGCCCCAGTTCCACGACGATCAACGCGATGACGCCGAACCAGATTTTCAGCGATTCCTCGTCCATGCCGAAATCCAGGCCGATCAGCACCGGCCAGAAGAACGGGATGGCCAGCAGGATCATCGACAGGCTGTCCATCAGACAGCCCAGGATGATCAGGGCGATCAGCAGCAGCCCCAGGATCACGTAGGGCGGCAGGCCGCTCGACAGCATAGCGTCGGCCGCCGCCTGGGGAACCCCGCCGCGCGCCAGGAAGATCTTCAGCAGCTCGGCGCCAAGCAGGATCAGGTAGATCATGCCCGTGGTCTTGGCGGTGTCGAGCAGGGCCTCGATGAAGACGTTGACGGTCATCTGGCCGCGCGCCAGGCCGTAGAGCGCCACCAGGAAGGCGCCGACGGCGGCCGCCGGCGTCGGGTTGAACGCGCCGACGTAGATGCCGCCGATCACCAGGCTGAAGACGCCGAGCACCGGCAGCACGGCGATCGTCAGCCGCCGCCGCTCAGCGCCGCTGATCTTGGCGCCCGCCGGACCGGATTCGGGCCAGACCGTCACGTAGATCGCGATGGTGATCATGAACAGCAGCACCGCCAGCAGCCCCGGAATGAGGGCGGCGGCGAACATGGTGACGATGTTCGCCTCGACGATGATCGCGTAGACGACCAGCACCACCGAGGGCGGAATGAGAATGCCCAGCGTGCCGCCGGCGGCGACCGTGCCGGTCGCCAGTGCCGGTGAGTATTTCAGCCGCCGCAGCTCCGGCAGCGCCACCTGACCCATGGTCGAGGCGGTGGCGAGCGAGGAGCCGCAGACCGCGCCAAAGCCCGCGCATGCCGCGATGGCGGCCATGGCGACGCCGCCGCGCAACTGTCCCAGCCACGCATTGGCGGCTGCGAACAGGTCGCGGCTGAGGCCGATGCGGGTCGCGAAGTTGCCCATCAGGACGAACATCGGCACCACCGAGAGGTCGTAGATGGAGAACTGCGCGTAGGCCAGGTCCTTGAGCTGCGACATGACGATGCCGGGACCGGAGAGGAGGGCGATGCCGCCAAGCCCGACCACGATCATCGAATATGCGATCGGCACGCGGATGGCGATGAGCAAGAGCATGACGCCCAGGCCGCCAAATCCGATAACAAGACTATCCATTGGGGTGCGAACGCCTCGAATGGGGGTGACAGAGAGTGGCCTGTGAATGGCGCGGAACGTGGCTGGCCGGGCCGGAAGGCCGCCGGCGCCCGGTGCGGCCCGTGCGGCCCGACCGGTCGGTCCGGCGGGGCGTCCGGGGCGGAGGCCGCTCATGCCAAGTTCCATTTCATTGTGAACCACACGACTTCAAGTGGAAGCGTCGGGCCGCGCAAGCCGTCCGAGCAAACCGGATGTTTGTGCGTGCGGGCCATGGGCCCGCCGTGTCCCATCTTACAGGGAGGATGTGCTGCTGCGGGACAGCCTGCCCCAGCATTCGGCGATCGTGACGAGGGATGCCAGAAACAGGAGCGCCAGCGAGAACAGGATCGGCGGATAGACATACCAGATCGGTATCTCCACGATCGGAGTCGTCTCGTTGTATTTCTGGTAGTCGGCCATGCCGTCCCACATCCGGAAGAACAGCAGCAGTGCGATCGCCGTTGCGATCAAGGCACTGAACATCCGGAAACCGTCGATCAGCCGCGGCGGCGCCCATGTGGTGAAGATGTCCACCGTCACGTTGGCGCCCTCGAGCTGGCAATAGGGAAGGAAGGCGAAGGCCGCGACGGCGACGCCCATCTGAACGATTTCGAAGTCGCCGGGAAACGGCTTCGAGAAGATGAAGCCCGACACCACGCTCGAAGCGGTCATCAGGACGATGGCGATCAACATCAGGCCCCCGACGATGGCCCAGAGACGAATGAAGCTCCGTGCGAGGCCGATCGGCCCCGCACGGGTCGCTTCGGAGCCGGCACTGCCGGTCTGTTCCGAATTTTTCATCAGATATTATTTTTCGTTTTCGTACTTTTTGATCGTCGCGCGCGCGGTTTCCACCAGCTTGCGGCCATCGATGCCCTTGCCTTCAACGTCCGCGATCCAGCGGTCGATGACCGGGTCGAGGGCGCTGCGGAAGGTCGCGAGCTGCTCGTCGTTGAGCTCGATATGCTCGTTGCCCGCGTCAAGCGCGGCCTGGAGGCCGCCGTCTTCGCTCTTGGTCCAGATGCGGCCGACTTCCTTGGTGAAGTCCATCCCGGAATTGTCGTCGATGGCCTTCTTCAGGTCGTCGGGCAGGTTGTTGTAGCTGTCCTTGTTCATCGCGATGATGAAGGTCGTGGTGCCGAAACGGATCCGGTCATGGCCTTCGATCTGATACTTGGTCAGCTCCTGGATTTTCAGCGGGCGAATGATCTCCCACGGGATCAGGGCGCCGTCGACGACATTCTTGGACAGCGCCTGCGGCAGATCCGGAACGGGCATGCCGACCGGGTTGGCGCCAAGCGCCTCGAGGATCCAGGCACCGGTGCGCGTCGGGATGCGCATCTTCTTGCCCTGCATATCGGCGGCCGTGTACACCGGCGTGTCGACCATGTGGATCGCCTGGCCGGCGTGAACATGAAGGGTGATGACCTTCACGTCGGCGAACTCGTCGCCGAAGTCACCGTTTTCGAGCATCTCGCGCATGGCGAGGTTGGTGGCGACCAGGTTGTTGGTGTGGATGAACGGCAGTTCGAAAACTTCCGAGCGCGGGAACTGGCCCGCGGTGTATCCCAGCACCGTCCAGACGATGTCGACGACGCCGTCGCGGACCTGACGGATGAGCTGCGGCGGCGAGCCGCCCAGCGACATCGACGGATAGATGTCGATCTTCAGCTTGCCGCCGGACGCTTCCTCGACGCGCTTGACCCAGGGCTCGAGCATCTGGGTCTGCGCCGGAGCCTTCGGGCCGAGCAGGTGGTGCAGTTTCAGTGTGACGTCGGCAGCGTTGGCCGTTCCCGCGGATACAAGACCAAGCGCCATCGCGGCGGCGCCAGCCATCGCGGTCAGCGTGCGAATTTTCATTAGTTTCCTCCCAAAAGACAGTATTGTAGCCGGCCGCCCGCAGACGCTCCTCAGCTATCACTTATTGTGATAATTGCCGAATACCGGCGGGATTTTGGCACCGGCATGGGGAGGCGTCAAACTTTATTTGCCATGGTTATTTCAATATTTGAAATAAATGGCAGGCTGTTTCAAATCCGACGGTTATTTATACATTTTTTTGCGCCAAGTGGCAGATTTCGGATGACGCTGCTGTCGCGACGCCGGTCCGGTTTGTTGCCGCGGCCGGCGCGCCGCACTATAGCGGTGGCGAATCCCTTCGCGCGGCCGTGTGGCCTTTGCGGAAGGATCAAGGCCGGGGTGGAGGCGCGAACCGGTCGCGTCGCGCCGGGAAAAGCGGGGGGACTGCATGACACTGGATCGCGTCCAGACGATCGCCGATTTGCGCGCGCGCGCCCGGCGCCGCGTGCCGAGGCTGGCGTTCGATTTTCTTGACGGCGGCGCCGGCGAGGAGGTCGGCGTGCGCGAGAACACCGCCGGTTTCGCGCGCCTGAAATTGTCGCCGCGGGTGCTGCGCGATGTGTCCGACCGGACGCTTTCGGTGGATCTGTTCGGCCGCCGCAGGTCCGCGCCCATCGGTGTCTCGCCCATCGGCATGGCCAACGCGCTGTGGCCGCGTACCGACGAGATTCTGGCGCAGATGGCGCAGCAGGCGCGCATTCCCTATGTGCTGAGCACGGCGGGAACGACCTCGATCGAGCGGATCGCCGAGGTGGCGCCCGACAGTGCGTGGTTCCAGCTTTATGTTTCCCAGGATGATTCTATCGCGCTCGACATGATGCGCCGCGCGCACGAGGCGGGTGTCAGCGTCCTGGTGCTGACCGTCGACGTGCCGCTACCGGGACGGCGGTATCGCGACATGCGCAACGGTTTTGCCCTGCCGTTGCGGCCGTCGCCTTCCACCATCCTGGATCTCGCCGCGCGGCCGCGCTGGATCCTCGAGACGCTGCGCCACGGCACGCCGAGCTTCGCCAATTACGTGCCCTATGCGCGCGGCGAGACCGGAGGGCAGGCGCTGGCCGCCTTCATGGCGGGGCAGGTGTCGCCCAACCTGGGCGTCGAGCGCGTCAGGATGCTGCGCGACGCCTGGCAGGGAACCTTCGTCGTCAAGGGCGTGCTGCGGCCCGAGGACGCGGTGACGGCGGCGGAGCTGGGCGCGGATGGGATCATCGTCTCCAATCATGGCGGCCGCCAGCTTGAAGCCGCGCCCGCGGCCATCGACGCGTTGCCCGGTGTCGTCGAGGCGGTGGGCGACCGTGTGACCGTGATGATGGACAGCGGCATCCGGCAGGGCGCGGACATCGTCAAGGCCTATTGCCTGGGCGCGCGCTTCGTGTTTTCCGGCCGCAGTTTCGTCTATGGCGCCTGCGCCGCCGGAGCCGAGGGCGCGCGCCGGGCGCTGGATATTCTCACCGGCGAATGCGATCAGACGCTGGGTCAGATCGGGTGCGATGACATCAACGGGCTCGACACGGGCTATCTGTGGCGTGAAGACTGAGGCGCCCGGGTACAACCTCTCCAAAATCGTGGGATCTTCGACCATGGACAAGGACGCGCTTCGACATTGGCTGCACAAGGCCTCGGACTGGTCGGCGGATTATCTCGAAAGCGTGAGCGAGCGGCCCGTGCGTGCGCAAGGCGAGCCCGGCAGCATCTACGCCGCCTTGCCCGAGGCGCCGCCTGCCGAGGGCGAGCCGATGGAGGCGATTTTCAAGGACCTTGACGCGCTCATCATGCCCGGCATGACCCATTGGCAGCATCCGCGCTTCTTCGCCTATTTTCCCGCCAATTCGTCCCCGCCGTCGCTGGTCGCGGAGTATGTGACCGCCGCGATGGCCGCGCAGTGCATGCTGTGGCAGACGGCGCCCGCGGCGAGCGAGCTGGAGGCTCGGGTGCTGGAATGGCTGCGCCAGATGATCGGCCTGCCGCAGGATTTCGCGGGCGTCATCCAGGATTCGGCGACCAGCGCGACCTTTGCGGCCATTCTCACGGCGCGCGAAAAGGTGACCGGTTTCACCGGCAACACCAAGGGCCTGTGCGGGCAGGCGCCGTTGCGGATCTATGCCTCGGCCCAGACGCACACCTCGATCGACAAGGCGGTGCGCATGGCCGGCATCGGCTCGGACAATCTGGTCAAGGTGCCCAATGGTTCAGGACCGTATTACGCCATGGACACGGAGGCGCTCGAGGCGCTGATCGAGGCCGACAAGGAGGCGGGGCTGCAACCCGCCGCCATCGTGGCGTGTCTCGGCGGCACCAGCATCGGCGCCTGCGACGACATCGAGGCGGTGGCGGCGGTGGCCGCCAGGCACGGCATCTTCCTGCATGTGGACGCCGCCTGGGCGGGCTCGGCGATGATCTGCCCGGAATTCCGTGATCTGATGCGCGGCGCGGAACTGGCCGACAGTTTCGTGTTCAATCCGCACAAGTGGCTGTTCACCAACTTCGACTGCACGGCGCATTACGTGAAGGATCCGCGCGCGCTGACCGACACGCTCGGCATGCGGCCGCCGTTCCTGCGCACCTTGGGCCGGGAGGAGGGGGAGACGCCGGGCGTCACCGACTACAATGAATGGTCGGTGCCGCTGGGCCGGCGCTTCCGGGCGCTGAAACTGTGGTTCGTGATCCGCAGCTACGGGGTCGAGGCGCTGCGAACAAAGATCCGCAACCACGTGGCCTGGGCGCAAGGACTGGCGAAGACCATCGGGGCGGCGGCGGATTTCGAAGTCGTCACGGAGCCGATCCTGGCGCTGTTCACCTTCCGCTATCGCCCCCGGTTCCTCAAGGATGCGTCGGACGAGACCATCGACGCGCTCAACGCCAGGCTGGTCGAACGGATCAACGACGACGGGCGCATCTATGTGACCCAGACGACGCACGAGGGCCGCTTCGCCATCCGCTTCCAGGTGGGGCAGACCAGCACCACCGCGCGCGATGTGGAAATCGCCTGGGAGGTGATCCGGGAATTGGCGGGCGCGTCGAAAGGCGGGATCGGAGCCTCGTGAGCCGGCTTCATGGTCAGAAATGACGCGGGCCGGTGTTGTCATAGGCCGCAAGTGACGACTCGTGCGGTATTTTTCCGCTCGCGCGCCGACCGGCTACGGGGATATACACAGGCCGGCGGGACGAATTCATACATTCCGTATGGCCGTTTCCGCAGCGGATCGCACGGTTTTCGCAATTTGTCGCGAAAGCCGCGTACGGTCGCTTGACTTGGCTCGTCGGGCGATCTAAATCACCCCCACTTCCGGACGGCAACACGACGCCGTCCGCGACGCGGGTGTAGCTCAGTTGGTTAGAGTGCCGGCCTGTCACGCCGGAGGTCGCGGGTTCGAGTCCCGTCACTCGCGCCACTTTCCCGAAGGGTCCCGACCCTTGCGCAGGAAAGTGGCGCTGCCGCCCCGGAGCGGGTGCCATCTCCCGAATATTTGAACTTCACATTCTGAAATCACGGCCCATGTTTCATGCGCGGATGCCGCGCGCGCCCCGGCGCCTGTCATGGTCGCGCGACCGGCGGCTGGAGCGCCGCTTTGCGGCCGCGCCGGGGCAGGCCCGCGCGCCGTCCGGCGCATCGCAAGGGCCGGTCCTGCTCACCTGCGCGTCAATGCAGCATCCAGCCGCGAGCCTGTCCGGGATGCGTTTGCGGGAGGTAGTCTATAAACATGAGTAATAAACTCAAGTTTTTGATTTGCCTTGTGATTCTCGCTTTTTGACGCGCGCCGGACGGCCGCGCGGGATGTGCCGTTACGAAGGCTTTGCCGCCGCGACGATTGCGCGCTCTGGTGTGGCATTTGCACAAATTTGCGGCGAGAGCGCGTATTTCTGCGGCTGGTGTCAGCCCTCAGAGCCGGAGTAGGTTGATTTCATGATGCGCATCCCGGCAAGAGGGCTTGCCACGGGTATGGCAGTGAGCTAAGCGTGCCCACGCACCACCGATTGGCGGTTTTCAAGGGCTGGACAGCCGTTGCGCCCGTCAAGGGGTGCGCAAGCGGCTGCAACGGCCCGCGTTCCGGCAGGGTGGCCTGCACGGCCCGTTCGCGGCCGCTGCACAAGGATGGGTGACCATGGAAGATCTTCTCAGGGACTATGTTCCGATCGTCGTCTTCGTTTCGGTGGCGCTGGTGATCGGTCTGGCGCTGCTGGTGTCTCCTTTCCTGGTCGCCTACAAGAATCCCGACAGCGAGAAGCTCTCCGCCTACGAATGCGGCTTCAACCCGTTCGATGACGCGCGGATGAAATTCGACGTGCGCTTCTATCTGGTCGCCATCCTGTTCATCATCTTCGATCTCGAAGTCGCCTTCCTGTTTCCCTGGGCCGCCGCCTATGGCGATCTGGGCTGGTTCGGCTTCTGGTCCATGATGGTGTTCCTCGGCGTGCTGACCGTCGGCTTTGTCTATGAATGGAAAAAGGGAGCGCTGGAATGGGATTGACGAGCGCATCCGGCATGGCCGCCGGCGCCGCCACCATGGGCGCATCGGGCACTCTCGTGGCGCCGCAGCCCAAGGGGATCATCGATCCCAACACGGGGCAGCCGATCGGCGCCGCCGACCCGTTCTTCCTGGAGATGAACGACGAGTTGGCCGACAAGGGTTTTCTCGTCACCTCCACCGACAATCTGATCCAGTGGGCGCGCACCGGCTCGCTGATGTGGATGACCTTCGGTCTGGCGTGCTGCGCCGTGGAAATGATGCAGCTTTCGATGCCGCGCTACGACGTCGAGCGTTTCGGCTTTGCGCCGCGCGGCTCCCCGCGCCAGTCCGACGTGATGATCGTCGCCGGCACGCTGACCAACAAGATGGCTCCGGCCCTGCGCAAGGTCTATGACCAGATGCCCGAGCCGCGCTACGTCATCTCCATGGGCTCCTGCGCCAACGGCGGCGGCTACTATCACTATTCCTACTCGGTGGTGCGCGGCTGCGACCGCATCGTGCCCGTCGACATCTATGTGCCCGGATGTCCTCCCACAGCCGAGGCACTGCTCTACGGCGTTCTGCTGCTGCAGAAGAAGATCCGCCGCACGGGCACCATCGAACGCTAGCTTGCCGGAACAGACGGGTTCGAAGACACCATGGACGAAACGCTCCAGGAACTTGGCGAGCACATCGCGGCCGTGCTTGGCGACAAGCTTGACGGATTTGCCTTGCGCTACGGCGAGCTGACGCTCGAGGCTCCGGCCTTGGCGATCATCGAGGTCGTGCGCTTCCTGCGCGACGACACGCGCTGCCAGTTCGTCAATCTCATCGATATCTGCGGCGTCGACTGGCCGGCGCGGCCCAAGCGCTTCGATGTGGTTTACCACTTCCTGTCGCCTAAGCAGAACCTGCGCATCCGCGTCAAGATCCAGGCCGACGAGGAAACCCCGGTGCCCTCCATCATGCCGGTGTTCCCGAGCGCGGACTGGTTCGAGCGCGAGACCTACGACATGTACGGCGTGCTGTTCTCGGGCCACCCCGACCTGCGCCGCCTGCTCACGGACTATGGCTTTGACGGCCATCCGCTGCGCAAGGACTTTCCGCTTACCGGGTTCGTGGAGGTTCGCTACGACGACGAGCAGAAGCGCGTCGTCTACGAGCCGGTCAGTCTGAACCAGGAATTCCGCAACTTCGATTTTCTCTCGCCCTGGGAAGGCACGGACTACGTGCTTCCCGGCGATGAAAAAGCCAAGACGAGCTGAGGCGTAACAAATGGCCGAGGCGCAAGTCCGCAACTTCAATATCAACTTCGGTCCGCAGCATCCCGCCGCCCACGGCGTGCTGCGCCTGGTGCTCGAGCTCGACGGCGAGCTGGTGACCCGGGTCGATCCGCATATCGGCCTGCTGCACCGCGGCACCGAGAAGCTCATCGAGCACAAGACCTACCTGCAGGCGATCCCGTATTTCGACCGGCTCGACTACGTCGCGCCGATGAATCAGGAGCATGCCTTCGCGCTCGGCGTCGAGAAGCTGCTGGGCGTCGAGGTGCCCAAGCGCGGCCAGCTGATCCGCGTGCTCTATTCCGAAATCGGCCGTCTGCTGTCGCATATCCTCAACGTCACCACCCAGGCGATGGACGTCGGCGCGCTGACGCCGCCGCTGTGGGGCTTCGAGGAACGCGAAAAGCTGATGGTGTTCTACGAGCGCGCCTCGGGCTCGCGCATGCACGCGGCCTATGTGCGTCCGGGCGGCGTGCACCAGGACCTGCCGGGCAAGCTGCTCGACGACATCTGGGATTTCTGCGATCCGTTCCTGCAGGTCTGCGACGATATCGAGGGCCTGCTGACCGACAATCGCATCTTCAAGCAGCGCAACGTGGATATCGCCACGGTGAAGCTGGAGGATTGCTGGACGTGGGGCTTTTCCGGCGTGATGGTGCGCGGCTCCGGCGCGCCGTGGGATCTGCGCAAGTCGCAACCCTACGAGTGCTACGACGAGCTCGACTTCGACATTCCGGTGGGCAAGAACGGCGACTGCTACGACCGTTACCTGATCCGCATGGAAGAGATGCGCCAGTCGGTGCGCATCATGAAGCAGTGCCTGGAGAAGCTGACCGTCGAGAAGGGACCCGTCTCCTCCACCGACGGCAAGATCGTGGCGCCCAAGCGTGATGGCATGAAGCGCTCGATGGAAGCGCTGATCCATCACTTCAAGCTCTATACCGAAGGCTATCACGTGCCCGAGGGGAGGTTTACGCCGCCGTGGAAGCGCCCAAGGGCGAATTCGGCGTCTACCTCGTCTCCGACGGCTCCAACAAGCCCTATCGCTGCAAGATCCGCGCGCCCGGTTTCGCGCATCTGCAAGCCATGGATTTCCTCTGCCAAGGACACCAGCTGGCCGACGTGTCGGCGATCCTCGGCTCTCTCGATATCGTGTTCGGAGAGGTGGACCGATGAGCGCGAGCGTTCCGGAGTGGATCATGGCTGTTGCTGCTGTGGGTACAGCAGGATTTGTCGGGTATCAGTCATTTCTTTTGCGCGAGACGGTCGGGGACGCGTTTCACAGCAATCTTCAGGCTCGACAAATCGAGGTGTGTTCGGATTTTATCTATCGAGCAAGGCGTTTGCTCGTGAATCTTAATGTTTGGATGTCTGCGGAAAGGAGGGAGCCTCCTTTCCACGAAGATCCTGTGTCTTCAGTCAGTACTTATAGAATGAATTTCCTGCAAAGTATAATTGATTTATCTCCGTCTGCTGATCGGCTAGGTATATATGCATCTGACGATACGAGAGCTGCAATTCGTTCGCTGTCGTCAGCAAAAACCGCGTTCATATTCTTTCCTGATAGTGAACTTGCTCGCAAACAAGAAAATGTTGGCGCTTGGACTGAGCAGTATAACAAGGCACTGAGTAAAATTGCGCAGAGCTGTGAGCTTGCAATGTCCGGTTCGAAAATGGGAAAGCTGTAATGTCCGTTCGTCGCCTTCACCCCGACCAGCCGGCCGATTTCGCCTTTACCCCGAGAATCTCTCGTGGGCCCAGGCGCAGATCGCCAAGTTCCCGGAAAAGCGCCAGGCGTCCGCGGTGATTCCGCTGCTGTGGCGCGCCCAGGAGCAGCATGACGGCTGGGTGCCCGAGCCCGCGATCCGCTACGTCGCCGACATGCTGGGCATGGCCTACATCCGCGTGCTGGAGGTCGCCACCTTCTACACGATGTTCCAGCTCGGCCCCGTGGGCAAGAAGGCGCATATCCAGGTCTGCGGCACCACGCCGTGCATGCTGCGCGGCTCCGAGGACATCATCAAGGTGTGCAAGAGCCGTATCGCGGCGCACGCCCATGAAGTCTCCAAGGACGGCGATTTCTCGTGGGAGGAGGTCGAATGCCTCGGCGCCTGCGTGAACGCGCCCATGGTGCAGGTCTGGAAGGACACCTATGAGGACCTGACGCCGGAGAGCTTCGAGAAGCTGCTCGACGACATTTCCGCTGGCCGGGAAGTCGTGCCGGGTCCGCAGATGGACCGCATCTTCGGTGCGCCGGAAGGCGGCCCGACCTCGCTGACCGAGATCGACGACGACACCACCGGCGGCACGGCGATGCCGCATGTGGTGGACGGCGCGCCGGCGGCCTCGCTGGTGTTCGCCGGCATCGCGATCAACGGCGGCGCGCAGCCCGAGGCGGCGACGCTGGAGAAGACCAAGTCTGCCGAAAAGAAAAAACCAGCCGTCAAGAAGGCGCCCGCCGCGAAGCCGGCGGCGAAAGCCACGCCAAAGGCGAAGGCCGAGCTCAAGGCGCTGCCCGCCAAGGAAGAGCAGCCGTTGCTGGAAGGCGCCGGTCCGGCGCTGCTGGCCGCGCCGCGCGGCGGCAAAGCCGACGACTTCAAGCGCATCAAGGGCGTTGGCGCGAAGATCGAGAAGACGCTGCACGATCTGGGCGTCTATCACTTCGACCAGATCGCCGCCTGGACCGACGCCGACAAGGCCTGGGTGGACGACAAGCTGAAGTTCCGCGGCCGCATCGACCGTGAGGACTGGATCGCGCAGGCGAAGGCGCTGGCCGCGGGCGAGGAGACCGAGTTCTCCAAGCGGGTTGATGCGGGCGATGTCCCGACGAGCAAGGGCTGAGGTGGCTGGATGTTGAAGGATCAGGATCGCATCTTCACCAACATCTATGGTGTGCACGACTGGGGCCTCAAGGGCGCGCTGAAGCGCGGCCAGTGGGACGGCACCAAGGGCTTCATCGACAACGGCCGCGACTGGATCGTCGCCCAGATGAAGGATTCCGGTCTGCGTGGACGCGGCGGCGCCGGCTTCCCGACGGGTCTGAAGTGGTCCTTCATGCCCAAGGAGATCGGCGAGCGGCCGCATTATCTCGTCGTCAACGCCGATGAATCCGAGCCCGGCACCTGCAAGGACCGCGAGATCCTGCGCCACGATCCGCATCACCTGGTGGAAGGCTGTCTGATCGCCGGCTTCGCCATGGGCGCGCATGTGGCCTACATCTACGTGCGCGGCGAGTTCATCCGCGAGCGCGAGCGCCTGCAGGCGGCGATCGACCAGGCCTATGACGCCAATCTGATCGGCAAGAACAACGTCCACGGCTGGGATTTCGACATCTATGTCGCCCAGGGCGCGGGCGCCTATATCTGCGGCGAGGAGACGGCGCTGCTGGAAAGCCTGGAGGGCCGCAAGGGCCAGCCGCGGCTGAAGCCGCCGTTCCCCGCCAACGTCGGCCTCTACGGATGCCCGACGACGGTGAACAACGTGGAATCCATTGCCGTTGCGCCGACGATCCTGCGCCGCGGCGGCGGCTGGTTCGCCGGTCTCGGCAAGCCCAACAACACCGGCACGAAGCTGTTCTGCATCTCCGGGCACGTCGAGAAGCCGTGCACCGTGGAAGAGGAAATGGGCATCCCGTTCCGCGAACTGGTGGAGCGCCATTGCGGCGGCATCCGCGGCGGCTGGGACAATCTGCTGGCGGTGATCCCCGGCGGGTCCTCCGTGCCGCTGCTGCCGGCGTCCGAATGCGACGAGCTGGACATGGATTTCGACACGCTGCGCGCCAAGCAGTCGGGGCTGGGCACGGCGGCGGTGATCGTCATGGACAAGTCCACCGACGTCATCAAGGCGATCGCGCGGCTGAGCTATTTCTACAAGCACGAGAGCTGCGGCCAGTGCACGCCGTGCCGCGAGGGCACCGGCTGGATGTGGCGGGTGATGGAGCGCATGGTCAAGGGCGAGGCGGAAAAGCATGAGATCGACATGCTGTTCCAGGTCACCAAGCAGGTCGAGGGCCACACGATCTGTGCGCTCGGCGACGCCGCGGCGTGGCCGATCCAGGGCCTCATCCGCCATTTCCGTCCCGAGATGGAAGCGCGCATCGACGAATTCACGGCGAACACGAAGCCGGCGGAGATCCCGCTGGTCGCGGCGGAGTAGGGGAGGTCACGATGACTGATGAACCCGACAATATTGTCCTTCACCTCCTGCGACGTATCGACGAGCGAACGGAGCGGATGTCGGACGATCTGCACGACGTGAAAGTGCGGCTGACCGGTGTTGAAGAGGGTCTCGCGGGCGTCAATCGCCGGATTGATCGTCTGGTACACCGGGTCGAACGTATTGAGCCGCGGCTCGAATTGTCAGAGGCGTGAGCGGAGCAGGCCGATGAAGATCGATCACGAAAAGCACCGTATGACCGTGACGCACAGCGACCTCTCGGGCTCCGTCTTCGACGATGTGAACCTCTCGGGCAGCAGTTTCGAGAACGCCAATCTGTCCGGCGGCCGGTATCACGACGTCAATCTGTCCGGTTGCACGTTCGAGGATCTGAACATGTCGGGCTGGACGGTCCGCGATGTCAATCTGGCGGGCCTCAGGATCGACAAGGCGAACCTCGCCGGCGCCGCGCTGGCCGGCTGCAGGATCGAAGGCATGACGATCGATGGAATTGCGGTGAGCGACATGCTCGCCCTCTGGAAAGAAAACGAGGCGAGCAGGGCATGAGCAAGCTGATCGTCGACGGTAAGGAAGTAGACGTTCCGGCCGAGTACACGCTGCTGCAGGCGTGCGAAGAGGCCGGCGCGGAGGTTCCTCGCTTCTGTTTCCACGACCGGCTGTCGATTGCCGGCAACTGCCGCATGTGCCTGGTCGAGGTGAAGGGCGGGCCGCCCAAGCCGACCGCGTCCTGCGCCATGTCCGTGCGCGACCTGCGTCCGGGACCCAACGGTGAGCCGCCGGAAGTCTCGACCAAGTCGCCGATGGTCAAGAAGGCGCGCGAAGGCGTGATGGAATTCCTGCTGATCAACCATCCGCTGGATTGTCCGATCTGCGATCAGGGCGGCGAGTGCGACCTGCAGGACCAGGCCATGGCCTATGGCGTGGACAGTTCGCGATTCCACGAGAACAAGCGCGCGGTCGAGAACAAGCACATCGGCCCGCTGGTCAAGACCATCATGACCCGGTGCATCCACTGCACCCGCTGCGTGCGCTTCACCACCGAAGTCGCCGGTGTGTCGGACCTCGGCCTGATCGGCCGCGGCGAGGATGCCGAAATCACCACATATCTCGAAGCCTCGCTGTCGTCCGAGCTGCAGGGCAACGTCATCGACCTGTGTCCCGTCGGCGCGTTGACGTCCAAGCCCTACGCCTATCAGGCGCGCCCCTGGGAGCTGACCAAGACCGAATCCGTCGATGTGATGGATGCGGTCGGCTCGGCCATCCGGGTGGACACGCGTGGCCGCGAAGTCATGCGCATCATGCCGCGGCTGAACGAGGCGGTGAACGAGGAGTGGATCTCCGACAAGACCCGTTTCATCTGGGACGGGCTGAAGACCCAACGCCTCGACCGGCCCTATGTGAAGGTCGATGGCCGCCTGCAGCCCGCCACCTGGACCGATGCCTTCGCGGCGATCGCCGAAAAGCTCAAGGGCGTTCCCGGCGAGCGTATCGGCGCCATCGCCGGCGATCTGTCGACAGTCGAGGAAATGTTCGCGCTCAAGGACCTGATGGGCGCGCTCGGCTCGGCCAATATCGATTGCCGCCAGGACGGAACGGCGCTCAACCCCGCAAAGGGCCGCGCCAGCTACCTGTTCAACCCGACCATCGAGGGTATCGAGGACGCCGACGCCGTGCTGATCATCGGCGCCAACCCGCGGCTTGAGGCGGCTGTGCTGAACGCCCGCATCCGCAAGCGCTGGCGTGCGGGAGATCTTCCCGTGGCGCTGATCGGCGAGCCGGCCGATCTGACCTACGATTACGACTACCTTGGCGCCGGCGCCGAGACGCTGAGCGAACTGGCAGAGGGCAAGCTTGGCTTCGCCGCCGATCTCAAGCGCGCCGAACGGCCGCTGATCATTGTCGGCCAGGGCGCGCTCAAGGGCCGCGCCGGGGCGTCCGTCTTGAAACTCGCCGCGAAGATCGCCAAGGATTTCGGCGCGCTGACCGACGAGTGGAACGGCTTCGCGGTGCTGCACACGGCGGCCGCTCGCGTCGGCGGCCTCGACGTCGGCTTCGTGCCGGGCAAGGGCGGGCTTGACGCCGCCGGCCAGCTCAAGGCGGCGGACGCGGGCGATCTGGACGTGATGGTCCTGCTCGGCGCCGACGAGATCGACACCCAGGCGCTGGCCTCCACTTTCACCGTTTACATCGGCACCCACGGCGACGCGGGCGCGCATTGCGCCGACGTCATTCTGCCGGGCGCGGCCTACACCGAGAAGGCCGGGTTGTTCGTCAATACCGAGGGCCGGGTCCAGGCCACCGTCCGGGCGGCGTTCCCTCCGGGCGAGGCGCGCGAGGACTGGGCGATCCTGCGGGCGCTGTCGGCGGTGCTCGGCCACACGCTGGGCTACGACAGCCTCGCAGCGCTGCGCGTGGCGCTCTACCAGAAGCACCCGCATTTCGCCGCCATCGACGAGATCACGCCGGCCAATGTCGCCGATGTGGTCAAGCTCGCCGACATGGGCAAGCCGGGCAAGGCTTCCTTCGTTTCGCCGGTCAGGGACTTCTATCTGACCAACCCGATCGCGCGGGCATCCGCCGTCATGGCCGAATGCTCGGCGCAGGCCGCGGCGCGCGCGCTCGAAGCCGCGGAATAGGGGACCGGGATACTGATGAGCGACTTCTGGACGACATACGGCTTCCCCTTCGTGATCATGCTGGCCCAGAGCCTGCTGTTCCTGGTGGCTCTGCTGTTGATCATCGCCTACATCCTCTATGCCGACCGCAAGATCTGGGCGGCGGTGCAGATCCGCCGCGGCCCGAATGTCGTCGGACCCTGGGGCCTGTTCCAGAGTTTCGCCGATCTGCTGAAGTTCGTGCTCAAGGAGCCGGTGATTCCATCCGGCGCCAACAAGGGCGTGTTCCTGCTCGCCCCGCTTCTGAGCGTGA
Source organism: Breoghania sp. L-A4 (assembly GCF_003432385.1). Classification (NCBI taxonomy): domain Bacteria; kingdom Pseudomonadati; phylum Pseudomonadota; class Alphaproteobacteria; order Hyphomicrobiales; family Stappiaceae; genus Breoghania; species Breoghania sp. L-A4. Next base: position 2,252,168 of record NZ_CP031841.1, read on the forward strand.
CGCTGGCGCTGGCCGCCTGGTCCGTGATCCCCGTCGCCGACGGCTGGGTGATCGCCGACATCAACGTCGGCATCCTGTTCGTCTTCGCCATTTCCTCGCTCGAGGTCTACGGCGTGATCATGGGCGGCTGGGCGTCGAACTCGAAGTACGCCTTCCTCGGCGCGCTGCGCTCCGCGGCGCAGATGGTGTCCTACGAGGTTTCCATCGGCTTTGTCATCGTCACCGTGCTGCTGTGCGTCGGCTCGCTGAACCTGACCGATATCGTGAACGCCCAACAGACCGGGCTGGCCACCTCCATCGGTCTGCCGTGGCTGTCGTTCCTGAACTGGTTCTGGCTGCCGCTGTTCCCGATGTTCATCGTGTTCTTCATCTCGGCTCTGGCGGAGACCAACCGGCCGCCGTTCGATCTGCCGGAAGCGGAATCCGAGCTGGTCGCCGGCTTCATGGTCGAGTACGGCTCCACGCCATACATGATGTTCATGCTGGGCGAATACGCGGCCATCGCGCTGATGTGCGCCCTGACGACGATCCTGTTCATGGGCGGCTGGCTGCCGCCGCTGGACATCCCGCCGTTCACCTGGGTGCCGGGGATCATCTGGTTCCTGCTGAAAGCGCTGTTCGTGTTCTTCATGTTCGCGATGGTCAAGGCCATGGTGCCGCGCTATCGCTACGACCAACTGATGCGGCTTGGCTGGAAAGTGTTCCTGCCGCTGTCGCTGGCGATGGTGTTCATCGTCGCCGCGGTGCTGCGGATCATGGACTGGGCGCCGTAGGGGAGATGGCCGCATGAATATCTCCCTGGCTGGTCTCATCGGGGCTGGCATCGGCCTCTACATCGGTTGGGTCGATTACCGTATGGCGGTCGGCGCGTTGCGCGGCTGGACGGCGAGAAAAAACCAAGGTGAGGGCACGCCGTTCGCGGCATGGCTGCACCGCAACAGCGCACCCGTTGAGCGGGTGATGCTGGTTCTATTGATGCTGGGCATTCCGGCAATGGGCTATATCGCCGGCGTAACATTCGCCGGCGGCTAGCCGCAACGTAATCAAGGCGCGGGCTTTCGGGCGCGCGGGAATGAGGAAAGGCGCGGGCGATGAGACTTGATCAGACCGCCAGGTCGCTGTTCTTGCTGGAATTCGTATCGGCATTCTTTTTGGCGATGCGCTATTTCTTCAAGCCCAAGCCGACCATCAACTACCCCTTCGAGAAGGGGCCTGTGAGCCCGCGTTTCCGTGGCGAGCACGCGCTGCGCCGCTATCCCAACGGCGAAGAGCGCTGCATCGCGTGCAAGCTGTGCGAGGCGATCTGTCCGGCCCAGGCCATCACCATCGAGGCCGGTCCGCGCCGCAATGACGGCACGCGGCGCACCACGCGCTACGACATCGACATGGTGAAGTGCATCTACTGCGGTTTCTGTCAGGAAGCCTGTCCGGTGGATGCGATCGTCGAGGGGCCGAATTTCGAATTCGCCACCGAGACGCGCGAGGAACTGTATTTCTCCAAGGAGCGCCTGCTGGAAAACGGCGACCGTTGGGAACGCGAGATCGCGCGCAATATCGAAATCGACGCGCCCTACCGCTAGGGGCGCCACAGACGACGACGCGCCCGGTTCGCCGGGAGACGCGGCAAAGGCCAATAGGGGCACACCGGAATGGTCCTACAATCGTTGTTCTTCTACCTGTTCGCGGGATTGACCGTCGCAGCGGCCTTCATGGTCATTTCGGCGCGCAATCCCGTGCATTCCGTGCTGTTCCTGATCATGGCCTTCTTCAACTCCGCCGGGCTGTTCCTGCTGCTGGGCGCGGAATTCCTCGCCATGATCCTGGTCGTGGTCTACGTCGGCGCGGTGGCGGTGCTGTTCCTCTTCGTGGTGATGATGCTGGATGTGGACTTCGTGGCGCTGCGTCAGGGCTTCCTGCAGTATCTGCCCATCGGCGCGCTGATCGGCATCATCTTGTTGATCGAGCTCTTGCTGGTGCTCGGAGGCTGGGTGATCTCTCCGGAGGTGCTGGCGACGCCGGCGTCGCCGATCCCGGCGCTGAGCGAGATGTCCAACATCGAGGCGATCGGCTCGCTGCTCTACACGCGCTACATCTTCTTCTTCCAGACCGCCGGCATGGTTCTGTTCCTGGCGATGATCGGCGCGATCGTGCTGACGCTTCGCCACAAGGAGCACGCCAAGCGGCAGAACATCGCCGATCAGGTGGCGCGCAACCCTGAGACGGCGATCGAGATCCGCAAGGTCGAGAGCGGCAAGGGCATTTGACCGCGCGGGCTGAATTTTAAGGCGAGAAACGGGAATCCGTTAAGGCAAGCACCATGGAAATCGGACTGGCACATTATCTAACGGTTGCGGCGATCCTGTTCACGCTCGGGGTCTTCGGCATCTTCCTCAACCGGAAGAACGTCATCGTCATCCTGATGTCGGTGGAGCTCCTGCTGCTCGCCGTGAACATCAATTTCGTGGCGTTTTCGTCGTATCTGGGCGACCTGGTCGGACAGATCTTCGCGCTCTTCGTGCTCACCGTCGCGGCCGCGGAAGCCGCCATCGGCCTCGCCATCCTCGTCGTCTACTTCCGTAACCGCGGCTCCATCGCCGTGGAAGACATCAACATGATGAAAGGCTGAGGGGCAGCATGTACCACCTAATCGTCCTGCTGCCGCTGCTGGGCTTTCTGGTCGCGGGCCTGTTTGGCCGCCTGATCGGCGCCAAGGCCTCCGAGTATGTCACCAGCGGCTTCCTCATCCTCGCGGCATTGCTCTCCTGGGTGGCCTTCTTCACCGTCGGGCTGGGGCACACCGAGCCGAGCACGGTGATCATTTCCGACTGGATCGTCTCCGGCGTCTTCGACGTGCAGTGGGCACTCCGGATCGACACGCTGACCGTGGTCATGCTGGTGGTGGTGAACACCGTGTCGTCGCTGGTGCATGTCTATTCCATCGGCTACATGCACCACGATCCGCACCGTTCGCGCTTCTTCGCCTATCTGTCGCTGTTCACCTTCGCCATGCTGATGCTGGTGACCTCGGACAACCTGGTACAGATGTTCTTCGGCTGGGAAGGCGTGGGTCTCGCGTCCTACCTGCTGATCGGCTTCTGGTATCACAAGCCCTCGGCCAACGCGGCCGCGATGAAGGCCTTCATCGTCAACCGCGTGGGCGACTTCGGCTTCGCGCTCGGCATCTTCGCCATCTTCTTCGTGTTCGACTCGGTTGGCTTCGAGACCATCTTCGCCAACGCGCAAGGGTTTGTGGAAGGCGACGAGGGCACGGTCATGACCTTCCTGGGGTACGACTACGCCCCCGACACGGCGATGACCGTCATCTGCCTGCTGCTGTTCATGGGCGCCATGGGCAAGTCGGCGCAGTTCCTGCTGCACACCTGGCTTCCCGACGCCATGGAGGGCCCGACGCCGGTCTCCGCCCTGATCCACGCCGCCACCATGGTGACGGCGGGCGTGTTCATGGTGGCGCGCCTGTCGCCGCTGTTCGAGCTGTCGCACACGGCGCTCACGGTGGTGACGCTGGTCGGCGCGACGACCGCCTTCTTCGCCGCGACCGTCGGTCTGGTGCAGAACGACATCAAGCGGGTGATCGCCTATTCGACCTGTTCGCAGCTCGGCTACATGTTCGTGGCGCTGGGGGTCGGGGCCTATTCGGCCGGCATCTTCCACCTGTTCACGCACGCCTTCTTCAAGGCGCTCTTGTTCCTGGGCGCCGGCTCGGTGATCCACGCGGTGTCCGACGAGCAGGACATGCGCAAGATGGGCGGGCTGCGCAAGCACATCCCGATCACCTTCTGGACGATGACCATCGGCACGCTGGCGCTGACCGGCTTCCCCTTCACCGCCGGCTACTTCTCCAAGGACGCCATCATCGAGGCGGCGTTCGAGGGCGAGAACGCCTTCGCCCAATACGCCTTCTGGCTGACCGTCGTCGCCGCGCTCTTCACATCGTTCTATTCATGGCGGCTGGTGTTCATGACGTTCTTCGGCAAGCCGCGCGCGCCCGTCGACGTGATGAAGCACGTGCATGAATCGCCCTATGTGATGACCGTGCCGCTGTTCGTCCTCGCCGCCGGCGCGCTCTTCGCCGGTGTGCTGTTCTCGGGCGACTTCATCGGCCATAACTACGAGGAATTCTGGAAGGGCGCCCTGTTCACGCTGCCGGAAAACGACATCCTGGAGAGAATTCATCACGTGCCGCTGTGGGTGAAGCTTTCGCCTTTCGTGATGATGCTGCTGGGATTCACGACGGCCTGGTTCTTCTACATCCGCTCGCCGGAGACGCCCAAGCGGCTCGCCGCGCGGCATGACGGGCTCTACCAGTTCCTGCTCAACAAGTGGTACTTCGACGAGCTCTACGACTTCCTCTTCGTGCGTCCGGCCCTGTGGCTCGGCAACGTGCTGTGGAAGCGTGGCGACGGCACCATCATCGACGGCTTTGGTCCCAACGGCGTTGCGGCGCGCGTTCAGGACGTCACGGCGCGTGTCGTGCGGCTCCAGACCGGCTACCTCTATCACTATGCATTCGCAATGCTGATCGGCGTGGCCCTGCTTGTCACCTGGTCCATGTTTACGGGCGGGGGAGCCCACTGATGAGCGACTGGCCTCTGCTTTCCATCGTCACCTTCCTGCCGCTCGTCGGCGTTCTCTTCGTGCTTCTCGTCCGCGGCGACGATGAAGGCGCGCGCGAGAACATCCGCCGCGTGGCGCTGATCACCACCAGCTTCACGTTCATCGTGTCGCTGTTCATCTGGGGCGGCTTCGATTCCGCTAACCCCGGCTTCCAGATGGTGGAGAACAAGGACTGGCTCGGCGGCTCCATCAGCTACCGGATGGGTGTCGACGGCATCTCCATGCTGTTCGTCATTCTCACCACCTTCCTGATGCCCTTCTGCATCCTGGCGAGCTGGAATTCGATCCAGGTCCGCCTCAAGGAATACATGATCGCCTTCCTGGTGCTGGAAGCGCTGATGATCGGCGTGTTCTGCGCGCTCGACATCGTGGTGTTCTATGTGTTCTTCGAGGCCGGCCTGATCCCGATGTTCATCATCATCGGCGTGTGGGGCGGCAAGCGGCGCGTCTACGCCTCCTTCAAGTTCTTCCTCTACACGCTGCTCGGCTCGGTTCTCATGCTGATCGCCATCATGGGGATGTACTGGGACGCGGGTACGACGGATATCGTCGAACTGCTCAATCATCCGTTCCCGCCGGAAATGCAGATGTGGCTGTGGATCGCCTTCTTCACCTCGTTTGCGGTGAAGATGCCGATGTGGCCGGTTCACACCTGGCTGCCGGACGCGCACGTGGAGGCGCCGACCGCTGGTTCCGTCATCCTGGCCGCGATCCTGCTGAAAATGGGCGGCTACGGTTTCCTGCGCTTCTCGATCCCGATGTTTCCGGAAGCCTCGGAGTATTTCGCGCCGTTCGTGTTCACCCTGTCGGTGATCGCCATCATCTACACCTCGCTGGTGGCGCTGGCGCAGACCGACATCAAGAAGCTGATCGCCTATTCCTCGGTCGCGCACATGGGCTTTGTGACCATGGGCCTGTTCACCATGACGGTGCAGGGTGTGCAGGGCGGCATCTTCCAGATGCTCTCGCACGGCATCGTCTCCGGCGCGCTGTTCCTTTGCGTCGGCGTGATCTATGACCGCATGCACACCCGCGAGATCTCCGCCTACGGCGGGCTGGTCAACCGGATGCCGTGGTATGCGGTGGCGTTCCTGATCTTCACCATGGCCAACGTCGGCCTGCCGGGCACCTCGGGCTTCGTCGGCGAGTTTCTCACGCTGATGGGCGCGTTCGAGGTCAACACCTGGGTGGCGATGTTCGCGACCACCGGCGTGGTCCTGTCCGCGGCCTATGCGTTGTGGCTCTACCGGCGGGTGATGTTCGGCGCGCTGGACAAGGACAGCCTGAAATCGATGCTCGATCTCAGCTTGCGCGAGAAGGTGATCATCGTGCCGCTGGTCGTGCTGACCATCTTCTTCGGCTTCTATCCGATGCCGATCCTGGATGTGACCGCCGCGTCGGTCGACAACCTGGTGACCAAATATCACGCGGCGATCGAACTGGCCGGACACGCGGCCGCCGTGACGACGCACTGACAATGCGCCGGGACCGCCCGGCGCAGATTTTTGAAACGACCGGCCGGCGGCGCATTCGGGCAGACCCCCGAAGGCACCCACGGACCACAGCACTGGAACACGGGACCTAGCAGCGATGCAGCCTGAGATTTATCTTCTGCCCGACCTGATGCCGGCCCTGCCGGAGCTGTTCCTGGCCGGTGGCGCCATGGTGCTGCTGATGATCGGCGTCTTCGGCGGACAGCGTTCGACGCCGGTGGTCACCGGCATGGCGATCGCGCTCCTGGCGCTGGCCGGCGTGCTGCTCCTGGTGCTGCAGGACGGCGCGACGTTCGAGAACGCCTTCGCGCTCGACGGCTTCGCCCGCTTCATGAAGCTGCTGGTGCTGATCGGATCGGCGCTGGCGATCGCCATGTCGGTGGCGTTTGCGCGCGGCCAGTCGTTTGACCGCTTCGAGTATCCGATCCTCATCCTCATCGCCACGCTGGGCATGCTGCTGATGATCTCGGCGACCGACATGATCGCGGTCTATCTCGGTCTCGAGCTGCAGAGCCTGGCGCTCTATGTGGTCGCCGCCATCAACCGCGATTCCATCCGCTCCACGGAAGCCGGCCTGAAGTACTTCGTCCTCGGCGCGCTGTCCTCGGGCATGCTGCTCTATGGCATGTCGCTGGTCTACGGCTTCACCGGCCAGACCGGGTTCGCCGCGATCGCGCAGTCGCTGACGCTGGAAGGCGGCTCGCTCGGGCTGACCGTCGGTCTCGTCTTCGTGCTCGCCGGCATGGCCTTCAAGATCTCCGCCGTGCCGTTCCACATGTGGACGCCTGACGTTTACGAGGGCGCGCCGACGCCGGTCACCGCGTTTTTCGCCGCGGCCCCGAAGATCGCCGCCATCGCCATGCTGACGCGCATCGTCATCAGCGCGTTCGAGCCGGTGGCGCTGGAATGGCAGCAGATCATCGTCTTCGTCTCCATCGCCTCCATGGCGCTGGGCGCGTTCGCGGCCATCGGCCAGAACAATATCAAGCGCCTGATGGCCTATTCGTCGATCGGTCACATGGGGTTCGCGCTCGTCGGCCTCGCCGCCGCCAGCAAGGCGGGGGTGCAGGGCGTGATCGTCTACATGGCGATCTATCTGGCGATGACGCTCGGGGCGTTCGCCTGCATTCTCGCGATGCGCCGCAAGGACGGCATGGTCGAGGACATCTCCGATCTGGCGGGTCTGTCGCGCAACAATCCGATGATGGCGTTCCTGCTGGCAATGATCATGTTCTCGTTGGCCGGCATTCCGCCGCTGGCCGGATTCTTCGGCAAGTTCTACGTCTTCCTGGCCGCCGTCGAGGCGGAGCTTTATGGTCTCGCCGTGATCGGCGTGCTGACCTCGGTCGTTGGCGCCTATTATTACCTGCGCATCGTCAAGATCATGTATTTTGACGAGCCGGAGGGTTCCTTCGTGCCGATGCCCGGCGAATTGAAGGTGGTGCTGGGCGCGAGCGGCGCGTTCGTGCTGTTCTTCGTCGTCTTCGCCGGCCCGCTGGTCAGCGCTGCGGAGACGGCCGCGAAGACGTTCTTCTAGGGCATGCAGGCATCAGGAGGACCCATCGCTATCGCATCGGCGCCACGCTTCCGGCGGCTGCATCTCGATACGGTGGGTTCGACCAACATCAATGCGTTCGAAGCGGCGCGCGGCGGCGACGCGGGCGATCTCTGGATTACCGCGTCCATGCAGGAGCAGGGCCGGGGCCGGCGCGGCCGGGCCTGGGTATCGGAGCGCGGCAATCTCTACGCGTCGCTGCTGCTGATCGATCCGGGTCCGCGTGAAAAACTCGGTGAGTTGCCGATGGTCTGCGCCGTGGCGCTGGCCGATGCGGTGGAAGCCGCGACCGGCAGTCACGGACTCGTGCGGCTGAAATGGCCCAACGACCTGCTGGTCGATGATGCCAAGATCTCGGGCATCTTGCTGGAATCGGAGACGTTGGGTGATGGGCGATGCGCCGTTGTCTGCGGCTTTGGCGTCAATTGCGCGCATCATCCGGATCCCGAGAACTATCGGGCTACGGATTTGACCGAACTGGGATTTTTGATCCCGCCGGACCATCTGTTCGACAGGCTGGCGTCCGCGATGCGGGCGCGCCTGGCTCAATGGTCCAAGGGCGCCGGCTTTGGCGCGATCCGGGAAAGCTGGATCGCCCGCGCCGCGCGTCTGGGCGAACACGTGACAATTCGTCTGGGTGACACCACATATGAGGGCATCTTCCGCACAATCGATGAAGATGGCCGTCTCGTCCTGACCCAAGGGGACGGGAGCGAACGACGTATTTCGGCGGGAGACCTGTTCTTTCCGACCGCGAAAAAGATAAGTGCCGAAAGGGCCAATACATGAGTGACACTGCCGAACTGGTTTTCCTCCCGCTTGGCGGCGTCGGTGAAATCGGAATGAACATGGGCCTCTACGGCCTTGGCCCTGAAAAGGACCGCCGCTGGCTGATGGTCGATTGCGGGGTTTCCTTCGGTGGCCCGGATCTTCCGGGCATCGATCTGGTGTTTCCCGACATCAAATTCATCGAGGCGCATCTCGACCGGCTGGATGGCATCGTCATCACCCACGCGCACGAGGATCACTACGGCGCCATTCTGGAGCTGTGGCCGCGTCTGAAGGCGCCGCTGTACATGACTCCGTTCACCGCCGGCCTGCTGAAGGCCAAGTCGCATGGCGAACGCGGCGTCACCATCGACATTCCCGTCACCGTGGTGCAGCAGGGCGAGCGCTTCAACGTCGGCCCATTCAACATCGAGATGGTGGCGATGTCGCATTCCATCCCCGAACCTTGCGCTCTGGCGATCCGCACGTCGGCGGGCACCATCCTGCATTCGGGTGACTGGAAGATCGATCCGGAGCCGGGCGTCGGCCTCCCGATCGATCTCAAGCGGCTCGGCGAAATCGGTGACGAGGGCGTGCTGGCGATGGTCAGCGATTCCACCAACGCGCTGCGCGAGGGTGTGAGCCCGTCGGAGACCGAGGTCGTCAAGTCGCTCACCGAGATCATCCGCGGCGCCAAGAACCGCGTGGCGGTGACCACATTCGCCTCCAACGTGGCGCGTCTGCGCGGCGTGGCGCTGGCCGCCGAGGCTTGCGACCGCGAGGTGGTTGTCGTCGGACGCGCCATGCGCCGCACGCTGGACGTGGCCGACGAACTGGGCCTGCTCAAGGGACTGAGGCCGTTCCTGGAGGAAGACGCCTACGGCTATCTGCCGCGCGACAAGGTGCTGCTGCTGTGCACCGGCAGTCAGGGCGAGGCGCGCGCGGCACTCGCCCGCATCGCCAATGACGATCACCGCACGGTGACGCTGAACCAGGGCGACATGGTGATCTTTTCCTCGCGCACCATTCCCGGCAACGAGAAGGTCGTGGGCGAGATCGTCAACGGCCTGGTGGTGCGCGGCATCGAGGTCGTCACCGACCGCGACGGACTGGTGCATGTCTCCGGCCATCCGCGTCTGGGCGAAATGAAGACGCTGTACGAACTGATCCGGCCGCAGATCGCGGTTCCGGTGCACGGCGAGCCGCTGCACCTGAACGCGCATGCCAAGTTCGCCCGCGCGCAGGGCGTCAACGAAGTGGTCGTCGGCTACAACGGCGACGTGATCCGGCTGAAGGCGGGCGCGGCGAAGGTCACCGGCGATGTCCATTCAGGCCAGATGGTCAAGGATGGCACCATGCTGCTGAGCCCCGAGACCTGCGGCGTGCGCGACCGCCTGCGGCTGTCGTTCGCGGGCGTGGTGACGGCCAGCGTGGTCATCGACAAGGCCGGCAACATGGTCTGCGAGCCGGATGCGGTGGCCATCGGCCTGCCGGATCTGGATGCGGACGGCGAATTGTTCGAGGACGTGATCGTCGACGCCATCGAGAGCGCCATCGAGAGCATCCCGAAGAAGCGCCGGCGCGATCCGGAGCTGGTGCGCGAAGCCTCCCGCCGGGCGGCGCGCGCGGCCGTGCTGGAACGCTGGGGCAAAAAGCCGCTTTGCCACGTCATGGTCGCCGTCGTATGACGGCGCGCGGCTGACGGGAAGTCTTGCTGAGGAGTTGCCGATGATCGGACGTCTCAACCACGTGGCCATCGCCGTCCCCGACATGGAGGCGGCGGTCGCCGTCTACCGCGACACGCTGGGGGCGCATGTCTCCCAGGCGGTGCCGCAGCCCGACCACGGCGTCATGACGGTGTTTGTCGAGCTGCCCAACACGAAGATCGAGTTTCTCGAGCCCCTGGGCGCGGACTCCCCGATCGCGAAATTCCTGGAACGCAACCCGTCCGGCGGTATCCATCACCTGTGCTATGAGGTCGAGGACATCATCGCGGCGCGTGATGAGCTGAAGGCCGCGGGCGCGCGGGTGCTGGGCGACGGCGAGCCGAAGATCGGCGCGCACGGCAAGCCGGTGCTGTTTCTGCATCCCAAGGATTTCCTCGGCACGCTGACCGAACTCGAACAAGTCTGAGACGAAAGAGCGACCGATGGCCCTTGGCAGCATGCTGGCGATCTATTTTATCATCTGGTGGCTGGTGCTCTTCGCGGTGCTGCCCTTCGGCGTGAAAAGCCAGGAGGAGGCGGGTGACGCCATCGAACCCGGCTCCATGCCCGGCGCGCCGAGCCGCCCGATGCTGGCGCGCAAGGCGGTCGCCACCACGATCGTCTCCGCTATCATTTTCGCCGCCGTCTACTGGTTGCTGGTCTATTCGGGCCTGACGCTGGACGACGTGCCGATTCCGGGACGGTTCTGAGCGACGGCGGGCTGCATGGAGGCAGGCGCTCGTCAACATTGATCGGGAGGCGTGCCCAGGATCGCGCCAACGTCCGGGGATGTCGCCGATCCTTCGAGACGCCGTCTTCGACGGCTCCTCAGGATGACGTTATCATGTTGATATATTTGTGAAATCGCCACACGTTCAACGTCATCCTGAGGAGGCTCGAAGGGCCGTCTCGAAGGATCGGCGGAACATTCGGCCCAGCCTCCACCTCTTGTTGCTTCCGATCTTCGGGCAGAGGTTCGAGCACCTCCCGCCTCAGCAATTGGTGCGGTAGGTGAAGACCAGTTCGTCGCTGCGCATCCGGCCCGTCGGGCGGCACTGGCGTTGCGACTCGCGGGTGCCGCGCACCACGACCCGCAGCGGGTTGGAATACACCGGACCCTCGACCCGGTATTCCAGCGGCTCGCCGGGACAGTATTTCGAAAACACCCGCGCCAGCCCCTCGTACCAGTCGCCGCGCTTGGTGCCGTTGAACAGCAGCGTGCCGCGCCGCACGCCGGCGTTGCGCAGGCTGGGCTTGGGATTCTCGTAAGTGAACCAGCGCTGGTTGCCCTGTGCCTGCAGCCGCATCAGCGAGCCGTTGTGGTCCCAGCAAGAATCGGCCTGCGCGGCCTGCGCGCCGAGCGCGCTGAGCAATGCCGCGATCACAACGGCGCGTCCAAAATGTCTTTTCATCATAACCCCCAGGTTGTTGGCGCAGTTTAGCGACTCTTTTCTCGGCGGAAGGGACCGCCGCAAACCCCGTCGTCGGGCGCCCAAGATGCGGAGACGTTTGATGCGGGCTTTCGGGCGCGCAAGCCGTTGTATAGATTGCCGTTGCGACAGGTGTTTCGCCTGGCGCGGGACAATTTTGGGGGGTGTCATGAAAAACTGGATGTCGAAACGCCGGGCGGCCGGAATTCTCGTCTGTGGCCTGCTATCGGGCGGCCTGGCCGCACCGGCGGCGGCGGAAGACCTGTTGCTTGTGCTGCAGAACACGTCTTCGGTCACGATCACCGAGTTCTATACGTCGCCGGCCGATGTGGACGAGTGGGAAGAGGACGTCTTCGCGGACGGGGTGCTGCCGTCCGGCAACGAGGTGGAGGTGACGATTTCGGACGGGCGCACGCAATGCGTCTACGACATCCGCATCATCACCGACGATGGCGACGATATCGAGGACCGGGGCGTCGATCTCTGCGAGACCGGCACGTATACGTTTACGGATTGATCGCGAAGTTCGCGCCCGCCGCGTGACGGCTGCCTCGTGCGGATACGGTTCGCGCGGGGCCGGCCCGGACCCTGTGTGTCACGAGAGCTGTTGCCGTTGCTGTCACAAATCCGTTTTATTGTTGGAATATAGGTGTTTGCGCTGACGGGCGGATTCAGAGAGGCAAGCCGGCAAGCGCCATGAACCGGCCGGCGCGGTGAATCGGGTGGCCGCAAAAAGGCAAAAAAAAGCAAGGCACAAGGCCTTGCGTTTGTAGTTCCGCGTCCAACAACTCCCTAAATCCCTACGAAGGCTTGGATTGTCTCATCGTAGAAACGGCTGCAACCCGAAGGTGCGCCAGAGAGCTCTTCCTCCCAAGACTCAGACCGCGATGCCTCATTTGGGATCAGTCCCTTGCGGGTCGATCCCTTATTATTGCCCGTACGATATCGCAACGATTTCCTATTGTCACCAAATTGTGCGTTCCTGCACAAAATTTTTGCACATTTGATATTGGTGAAAATTACATCGCTCCTCCCGGGTGACCCCGCCAGGCTGCGGAAAGCCGCACGGGAGCCGGAACGAGGGCTTGTGTTTTGCGCGGTCATGCGGTCACCTCCGATCGTGTGCCGCGAAAACCAGAAAAGAGCTGCTTGATGCGCCTGTCCCAATATTTCCTGCCGATCCTCAAAGAGACGCCCAAGGAAGCCGAAATCGTCTCGCACCGCCTGATGCTGCGCGCGGGCCTGATCCGTCAGCAGTCCGCCGGAATCTATTCCTGGCTGCCGCTGGGCTACAAGGTTCTGCGCAAGATCGAGCAGATCGTGCGCGAGGAGCAGGATCGCGCCGGTGCGGTCGAACTCTTGATGCCGACGATCCAGTCCGCCGATCTGTGGCGCGAGAGCGGGCGCTACGAAGCCTACGGCAAGGAGATGCTGCGCATCACCGACCGGCACGACCGCGACATGCTTTACGGGCCGACCAACGAGGAGATGATCACCGAGATCTTCCGCTCCTACGTGCGCTCCTACAAGGAACTGCCGCTCAACCTCTATCACATGCAGTGGAAGTTCCGCGACGAGGTGCGCCCGCGCTTCGGCATCATGCGCGGACGCGAGTTCCTGATGAAGGACGCCTATTCGTTCGACGTCACCAAGGAGCAGGCGGTCGAGGCCTACAACCGGATGTTTGTCGCCTATCTGCGCACCTACAAGCGCATGGGTCTTACCGCGATCCCGATGCGCGCGGAAACCGGTCCCATCGGCGGCGACCTGAGCCACGAGTTCATCGTCCTGGCCGACACCGGCGAGAGCGGTGTCTTCTGCCACGCAGATCTGCTCGACAAGCCGATTCCCGGTGACGACGTCGACTTCCGCGGCGATCTCAGCGGGATTGTTGCCGACTGGACCTCGCTCTATGCCGCGACCGAGGACATGATCGACATGAAGGAGTTCGAGGCCACGGTTCCGGAAGACAAGCGCATCGCCGCGCGCGGCATCGAGGTCGGCCAGACCTTCTATTTCGGCACCAAATACTCCGAGCCGATGGGCGCGAAGGTAACGACGTCGGACGGCACGGACGTGCCCGTGCACATGGGGTCCTATGGCGTCGGCGTGTCGCGGGTGCTTGGTGCGATCATCGAGGCCAGCCACGACGACAACGGCATCATTTGGCCGCAATCGGTCGCTCCTTTCGACGTCGGACTAATCAATCTGAAATCAGGCGACCAGGCGACCGACGCGGCGTGCGAGGGGCTCTACGAACAACTGACCAACGCCGGGCTGGATGTCCTTTACGACGACACCGATCAGCGCGCCGGGGCGAAGTTCGCCACGATGGATCTCATCGGTTTGCCGTGGCAGCTGGTGGCCGGTCCGCGTGGACTGGCCTCGGGTGAGGTCGAGCTGAAGAGCCGCACCGGCGGCGAGCGCGAGACGATGACGCTGGAGGCCGCGGTCGCCAAGCTCATTGCCTGCGCCGGTCCCGACAAATAGGCCGTATCCCGATGACGGGCGGCTCCTGACATCAGGCCGTCTCCCGCAGGAGGCGGCCGACCGGCCGCTCCCTTTTGGGGATGCGATTCGCCTGTGGCGACGCATCCGCCGTGGGGAAGCGTGGCCCGGGCGACGTGAAGCGTTTGATATGTCGATGCGTTCCAAATGGCTTGCCTACTCGGCAAGATTCAGCTCCAATATGCTGAATTTCAAACAATTTCCGGTGTTGCGGCGATATCGCTCCGCTGCCGGTCGCAGCCAGGGAGACGGGCGCATGAACGCGGTGAACGAGCCGACTGGCACGCGACCCTTCGCGGCCTTCGAATGGATGCTGGCCGGGCGCTACCTGCGCGCACGGCGCAAGGAGACATTCATCTCGATCATTGCCGGGTTTTCCTTCTTCGGCATCATGCTGGGTGTGGCCACGCTGATCATCGTCATGGCGGTGATGAACGGCTTCCGCGGCGAACTGGTGTCGAAGATCCTCGGCATCAATGGCCATCTGCTGGTTCAGCCGATCGATGGGCCGCTGGACGACTATGACGCCGTTGCCTCGCGCATCGAAGGCGTCGAGGGCGTGCAGTTCACCGTGCCCATGGTGGAGGGCCAGGCGCTGGTCTCAGGCCCCGCCGGCGCGTTCGGCGCCCTGGTGCGCGGGCTTAGGCTTGCGGATCTGCAGCGGATGCCGCTGATTTCCGGAACCCTTGTGGCCGGCTCACTTGAAGGGTTCGACGAGGGCGCGGGCGTGGCCATCGGCTCGCGCATGGCGCGCTCGCTCGGCGTGGTCGTCGGCGACACGGTGACTCTGATCAGCCCGCGCGGCGCGGTGACGCCGATGGGCGTCACGCCGCGCATCAAGGGGTACCCCGTTGCGGGCATCTTCGAGATCGGCATGTCGGAATACGACGGCACCATGCTGTTCATGCCGATGGAGGAGGCGCAGCTCTATTTCAACAAGGAAGGCGAGGCGAGCGCCATCGACGTGTTCGTCGACGATCCCGACGAGATCGACGGCATGCGCGCCAAGCTTGAGGAGGCGGCCGGACGGCCGACGTTCGTCACCGACTGGCGCCAGCGCAACACCACCTTCTTCTCCGCCCTGGAGGTGGAGCGCAATGTGATGTTCATGATCCTGACCTTGATCGTGCTGGTTGCGGCGCTCAACATCATTTCCGGTCTCACCATGCTGGTGAAGGACAAGAGCCACGACATCGCGATTCTGCGCACCATGGGCGCCTCGCGCGGTTCGATCCTGCGGGTGTTCATGATCACCGGCGCCAGCATCGGCACCGTGGGCACGCTGGCCGGCGTGGCGCTGGGCACCGTCGTTTGCGCCAACGTCGAAAGCATCCGCCAGGGCGTCTCCTGGCTGACGCGGACCGAGCTGTTCTCGCCGGAGCTCTATTTCCTGTCCAAGCTGCCCGCCGACATGGACGTGAGCGAGACCGTCACCGTCGTCGTCATGGCGCTGGTGCTGTCGTTCCTCGCGACATTGTATCCGGCCTGGCGCGCCGCGCGGCTCGATCCGGTCGAAGCCCTGCGATACGAATGAGCCCTCCCATGACCACACTCGAAACTGAGATCGCAACGGGGCAGGGCACGATGCGCCGGCGTCGCAGGTCAGCGGCGCGGCGCTTGCGCTCGTGGGCGTCGAACGCCGCTTCACCGAGGCGCACGGATATCTCGACGTGCTGCGCGGCGCGGATCTCACCCTGCGGCGCGGCGAGACCGTGGCGTTGGTGGCGCCTTCAGGCGCGGGCAAGTCGACGCTGCTGCAGATCGCGGGGCTGCTGGAAAAGCCGGACGCGGGCGAGGTCTATGTCGGCGGCAGGGCGTGCGCGAAGCTGCCCGACGAGGCGCGCACGCGCATTCGCCGGCTGGACATCGGCTTCGTCTATCAGTTCCATCATCTGCTGCCCGAGTTCACGGCGCTTGAGAACATCGCCATGCCGCAGATGATCCGCGGGCTGCCCAAGAGCGAGGCCAACGCGCGCGCTTTGGAGCTGTTGCGCTACATGCGGCTGGAACCGCGCGCCACCCACCGGCCCTCGGAACTGTCGGGCGGCGAGCAGCAGCGGGTCGCGATCGCGCGCGCTGTGGCCAATGGTCCACGCGTGCTGCTGGCCGACGAGCCGACCGGCAATCTCGATCCCAAGACGGCGAGCTATGTGTTCGAGGCGCTGGCAACACTCGTCAAGGCCTCCGGCCTGGCGGCGCTGTTCGCCACCCACAACATGGACATGGCCGCGCGCATGGACCGCCGCATCACCCTGCGCGAGGGCAAGGTCGTCGAGTTTTAGAAGCGTTTCCTGCTTTCCGGGCGCAGCGGCGGATCTCTCCTTCAGGGCGAATGAACCGGCGACCGGTTCCATCAGAACGGCCAGAGGCACCGCGCTTCCTTGGATGCCGGTGTCGCATCTTCGGGGTTGCCCTTTATTGCAGGCCCCCGATGCGACTGCGCATGCGGATTCATGTCTTTGAAGCGTTGCGTGATGGCAACAGTCGCCAGATATTGTTTCCCGGCGTGTCCGGACAAGCGGAAATGTCGTTTAAGAGCCTGTATTTACGCCGGTGAACGAGATTTTGTATTTCTTACGCTGCGGAAGATATGGCGTTTTCATTTCACAGGGCGCCCCGTATTGTTTCCATTCTGGCGCGGCGCACTGGGTCCTTGATATGACAACCGGATTGACGGTCAGAGCATTGAGGCGCCCCTGAATTGAGAGCACCGAATATTTTGGAGCATCCATGATGCGCATTGTACTTGTTGTTGCCGGCATCCTTCTGATCAGCACGCCTGCGTCGGCGCAGGGCATGTGGGAAGGTTTTTTTGCCGGGGTGAACGTTGGTGCGGCCTTCGGTGACTTTCATCATGTTCACGAGAACGTTCCGGGGGACTCCGCGAACGACGAAAACGTCGATCAGTCGCCCAGCGGGTTTCTCGGGGCGTCCACGCCGGTTATCGCCACCAGATGGGCAGTTTCGTATTCGGCGGGGAGATCGGCGCCAGTCTGGTCGACCTGGAAGAGGACTCGCGCTACTTCTCGTTTGGCGCCAATCGCAGCCGGGTCATGTCTCTGGACAACCTGATCACGGCAACGGCCCAGGTGGGCTTTGCGTTCGACCGGTGGCTGGTGCTGGCAAAAGGCGGCTATGCGGGCGGTGAGATTTACACCTACGGGAGCAACCTCGATCTCAACATCTATGGATCGGACACGAAATTCGAGCATGGATGGACGCTCGGCGCCGCCATCGAACGGGCCGTCAGCGATCGCGTGAGTTTCGGTGTCGGCTACGACTACGTCAGCATCGATGGCACCGATCGCGTTGTGCCATGCGTCAACGCGGTCTGCACGGTCGGCTTTTCCGATATTCAAGCCGATGTGCATATCGTCAAGGCGGTCCTGAACGTCAAAATCTGGACGCCATAAAGCCCGAAGAGCCGCAGGGCCCGCCACGACGCCATGCTCCTTGCCGCTATCGCCTCAGGCGCTGACGCCGGCGCGGCGGGGCTTTCTTCCCCCTGCGATTTCTGAGCAGACCGTAGGCCGATCGGGCCTCGCTGCCGCGCGTGGCGGCACCCTCGCGTCTCATTGGCGCGGGGCGGCATGCGCACGTCCGTGCCTGCGCCCGTCTGCGCGCACGCGGACCCGCGCCGGTAAGATTTGCTTTACCATAAGTGACATTTGCCATTGCCATTCACCATGTTGCTTGCATATAGAACAAACATGGAACATACTATGATCATAACGTGATTATCGGGAGAGTCCCATGCTGTATCTTGCTCGTGACGTGGCTGCGTTTGGTGTCTTGGTGCTTTTCGGCCTGTCCCTTTCCGTCTGGATGGATGTGCTCGCGCGCCTGAATTGAGGCGCCGCTCGCGCGGCTGTTCATTACGCGCGGGACCGCGGATGCGACGGGTGTCTTGCGCGCCCGCAAGGCGCGCGGGTCGGGCGCGGTCTGTGTATAGCGGGCGCAACCGGCCGTTCGGCCGGGGATTGCGTGTGCCGATGCCCGGCGGGCTCTCGACACCTTCGTTGGGAGGCGGGACACTGGGGTCGAGATTCGGGCCTGCCGCCCGGATCCGCGATCTCGGGAATTTTGCGCCATGGCGGACGTCGGCTTCGTACATCTTCGGGTTCACTCCGCCTTCTCGCTGCTCGAGGGCGCGCTGCCGATCGCCAAGCTCATCAAACTGGCCCAGGCCGACGACCAGCCGGCGCTGGCGATCACCGACACGGGCAATCTCTTCGGAGCGCTGGAATTTTCCGAGAAGGCCAAGGGCGCGGGCCTGCAGCCGATCATCGGCTGCCAGATGGCGATCGATTGCGCCGACGACGACACGCCACGCCGGCAGGGCGATCATTTTCCCGAAATCGTGCTGCTGGCGGCGAGCGATCAGGGCTACGCCAATCTGGTGGAGCTGGTCAGCCGGTCGTTTCTCGACACGGAAACCGGAATTCGCCCGCATGTCGGCATCGAGGCGCTGGCCGCCAAGGCGGAGGGCATCATCGCGCTGACCGGCGGCGCGCTGGGCCTGCTCGGCCGGCCGCTGCTCGACGGCCGCGAGGATCTTGCCGAACGGCGCTTCGAGCGGCTCAAGGCCATGTTCGGCGACCGGCTCTATATCGAGCTGCAGCGCCACGGCACGGACGAGGAGCGGCGCACGGAAGCCGCCATGGTGGAGATGGCCTATCGCGGCGGCGTGCCGCTGGTGGCCACGAACGAGGCGTTCTTCCCCGGACCCGATGACTATGAGGCGCATGACGCGCTCATCTGCATCGCCGAAGGACGCGTCGTTATCGAGGACGATCGCCGCCGGCTGACACCGGAGCACTGGTTCAAGCCGCGCGCCGCCATGAGCGAGCTGTTCAGGGATCTTCCGGAAGCGATTGAGAACACCGTTGAAATCGCCCGGCGCTGTCACTGCCGCGCGCCCAAGCGCGCGCCGATCCTGCCCCGGTTCGCCGGCGCCGACGCGGATACGGCGGAAGCCGAGATCGCCGAAGCGGGCGAAATGCGCCGCCAGTCGGAGGAGGGGCTGAGGGCCCGTCTGGCGCTGCACGGCGTGGCGGAAGGGCACGAGGCGCACGAATACTGGGAGCGGCTGGAATACGAGCTCGGCATCATCGAGCGGATGAAATTTCCCGGCTACTTCCTCATCGTTGCCGACTTCATCAAATGGGCCAAGGCGCAGGGCATTCCGGTGGGGCCGGGCCGTGGTTCGGGCGCGGGCTCGGTCGTCGCCTGGGCGCTGACCATCACCGATCTCGATCCGATCCGCTTCGCGCTGCTGTTCGAGCGGTTTCTCAATCCCGAGCGTGTGTCGATGCCCGACTTCGACATCGACTTCTGCCAGGACCGCCGCGACGAGGTGATCCGCTATGTGCAACAAAAATACGGCCGCGCGCAGGTGGCGCAGATCATCACCTTCGGAACGCTGCAGGCGCGCGTGGTGCTGCGCGATGTCGGCCGGGTGCTGCAGATGCCCTACGGCCAGGTGGACCGGCTGTGCAAGCTGGTGCCGCAGAACCCGGCCAACCCCGTGACGCTGGCGCAGGCGCTGGACGACGAGCCGCGGCTGCGCGAGGCGGCCAACGAGGAGCCGATCGTCGAGAAGCTTCTGACCATGGGCCAGAAGCTCGAGGGGCTCTACCGGCACGCCTCGACCCACGCGGCGGGCATCGTCATCGGCGACCGGCCGCTGGAGCAGCTGGTGCCGCTGTACCGCGATCCGCGCTCCGACATGCCGGTCACCCAGTTCAACATGAAGTTCGTCGAGCAGGCCGGGCTGGTCAAATTCGATTTTCTCGGCCTGAAGACGCTAACGGTGCTCTCCACCGCGGTGAAGCTGGTGGCGCGGCGGGGCATCGACATCGATCTCTCAGCAGTGCCGCTGATCGACCCGCCCACCTACAAGATGCTGGCGGCGGGCGAGACGGTCGGCGTGTTCCAGCTGGAAAGCCAGGGCATGCGCCGGGCCATCGCCGGCATGCGCCCCGACCGCTTCGAGGACATCATCGCGCTGGTGGCGCTCTACCGGCCCGGCCCGATGGAGAACATTCCCACCTACAACCGGCGCAAGCACGGCGAAGAGCCGGCCGACTACATGCATCCCAAGCTCGAGCCGGTGCTCAACGAGACCCACGGCATCATCATCTATCAGGAACAGGTGATGCAGATCGCCCAGATCCTGGCCGGCTATTCGCTCGGCGACGCCGATCTGCTGCGCCGGGCCATGGGCAAGAAGATCGCGGCGGAGATGGAGGTCCAGCGCTCGCGCTTCACCGACGGCGCGGTGGAGCGCGGGGTGGACAAGAAGCAGGCGAGCACGATCTTCGATCTGGTGGCGAAATTCGCCAACTACGGCTTCAACAAGAGCCACGCCGCAGCCTACGCGCTGGTCGCCTATCACACCGCCTGGATGAAGGCCAACCATCCGGTCGAGTTTCTCGCCGCGCTGATGACGCTCGACATGGGCAACACCGAAAAGCTCAGCGATTTCCGCCGCGAGGCGCAGCGCATGGGCATCGACGTGGTGTCGCCGTCGATCAACAGCTCCTGCGTCTATTTCGACGTGCAGGAGGGCCGGATCGTCTATTCGCTCGCCGCCATCAAGGGCGTGGGCGAGCAGGTGGTCGAACACATCGAGACGGTGCGCGGCGACACGCCGTTCAAGGATATCGGCGATTTCGCCCGCCGGGTGTCGCCGCGCGTTCTCAACAAGCGTTCGCTGGAGAGCATGATCGCGGCGGGCGCCTTCGACGAGCTGGACGCCAACCGGGCGCGGCTTGTCGCCGGCATCGACCGCATCATGGGCGAGGCGCAGCGCGCGGAAGGCAACGCGACCTCGGGCCAGACGGACATCTTCGGCATGGGCGGCGAGCCCGAACCGATCCGGCTGGACCCCATGGAGCCTTGGCTGCCGGAGGAAAAGCTGCAGCGCGAGCATGCGGCGGTCGGCTTTTATCTCTCCGCCCATCCGCTGGACGAATACCGCGGCGTGCTCGAGCGCATGCGGGTGCAGCTTTGGAGCGAGTTCGAGGCGTCGGTGAAGCGCGGCTCGGGCGCGGGACGGCTCGCGGGCACGGTCACCCAGCTTCAGGAGCGCAGGACGCGCACCGGCAACAAGATGGGCATCGTACGCATTTCCGATCCCACCGGCCAGTACGAGGCGGTGATGTTTTCCGAGACGCTGGCGAAATTCCGCGACCAGCTGGTCGTCGGCCGCTCGGTGGTGCTGCTGGTGGCGGCGGAGATGAAGGATGAGGGCATCGGCGTGCGCATCCAGTCCGTGGAGCCGCTGGATGTTGCCGCCAACCGGGTGCAGAAGAGCCTGCGGGTTTTCCTGCGCGACGGGCAGGCGGTGCAGAGCCTCAAACGGCACTTGGGCGCGCGCGGCGACGGCGATGTCAGCGTGGTGCTGCTGCTGGACAACGGCGCGCGCGAGGTCGAGGTGAAGCTGCGCGGCCGCTACCAGGTCTCCCCGCCGATCGCCAGCGCGCTCAAGGCGGTGCCGGGCGTCGTGCAGGTGCAGATGGTTTAGGCGGCATGCCTTGAACCGAGGCGCGTGAATCCCGGGTTGAGGCGAACATCGCGCGATGCCCGAGCGCGCGCCATGCTTGCGGAAGCGCTTATGCGAGCGGAGCGCGCAGGGGCAGGAGCGTGCATCTGCGACCACGGTTGCGCCAAAATCGCTGTGTAGAGAGCGTTCCCTGCGAAAGGGAGGTGGACTCATGACCCCGACGAAAGCCGGGAACTCCGGGAAGGTCGCACAAGAACGCGCGGCGAGCCGGGCGGCGGCGCAGCCTGTTCTCCTTTCTGGTGGAAACCCGCAGATCCCAAAGGGGTACGGCGACGGCCCCGTGCAGGCCTACATCGCCGCCATGCCGGGCTGGAAGCGCGAGGTCGGCCGCAAGCTCAATGCGCTCATCGAGCAGGCTGTCCCCGGTGTCGCCAAAGCGGTCAAGTGGAATTCGCCCTTCTACGGTCTCGACGACCAGGGATGGTTCCTCAGCTATCATTGCTACACGAAGTACGTGAAGGTGGCGTTTTTCCGCGGTTCCTTCTTGCGTCCCATGCCTCCGGGCGAGTCCAAGCAAGAGAACGTGCGCTATCTCGACATCCACGAGGGCGACCCGATCGATGAGGCCCAATTCCTCGATTGGGTGCGCCAGGCAAGCCTGTTGCCCGGCGAAAAAATGTGACCGCGCGTCGTTCGTCTGCTTCGCGTCGGCGGTTGTTCGGCGAGGGCGCCTACGGTTCGGGGTAACGCTGCACCGCCGCTCTCTCCAGCGATCGCCGGCGCGCACAAGTGGCTTTTCCCGCAAATGTTGTCCCCAGAGCGCTTGAAACCGCGCGGGGACCAGCCTATAAGGCGCGCATCCCACACGCGGGGCCGGGCGTCGTCGATGACGCGCGTCCATCCGGTGATCGAACCGAGGTTCGTTACCGCCCGCGGAGGTTAACCGGAAAAACGGAGTACTCTAGGCATGGCTTTGCCTGATTTTACCATGCGCCAGCTGCTTGAAGCAGGCGTGCATTTCGGCCATCAGAAGCACCGCTGGAACCCCAAGATGGGCCGGTATATCTATGGCACGCGCAACAACGTCCACATCGTCGATCTGTCGCAGACCGTTCCGCTGCTGCACCAGGCGCTGAAAGCCGTCAGCGACACGGTCGCCGCCGGTGGCCGCGTTCTGATCGTCGGCACCAAGCGCCAGGCCCAGGAGCCGGTCGCCGACAGTGCGCGCCGTTCGGCCCAGTATTTCGTCAACGCCCGCTGGCTCGGCGGCATGCTGACCAACTGGAAGACGATTTCCCAGGCAATCCGCCGTCTGCGCAAGCTTGAAGAAGTCCTCGGCAACGATTCCGCCGCACAGGGCCTCACCAAGAAAGAGCGCCTGTTCATGGACCGCGAGCGCACCAAGCTGGAGCGCAACATCGGCGGCATCAAGGACATGGGCGGCATTCCCGACCTGCTGTTCGTGATCGACACGAACCGCGAGGGCATCGCCATCCAGGAAGCCCGCCGTCTGGGCATTCCTGTGGCCGCCATCCTCGACTCCAATTGCGATCCCGACGGCATCACCTACCCGATCCCGGGCAACGATGACGCCGGGCGCGCGATTTCGCTCTATTGCGACCTGATCGCCCGCGCCGCCATCGACGGCATCGGACGCGCCCAGGGTTCGATGGGCGTTGACCTCGGCGAAGCCGAGGAAGTCCTTGACGAGCCGGCGCTCGAAGAGCCGGTTGCGGCCGAAGCCGAAGCCGCGCCCGTTGCCGAAGTTGAAGCGGCGCCCGCTGCCGAAGCCGAAGCAGCACCCGCTGCCGAAGCAGCACCGGTCGCCGAAGCAGCGCCGGTCGCTGAAGAGGCATCGGATGCCGGTGTGACCGCTCTGTTTTCCGCCCCGAAGGCGAATCCGACGATCTGAAGAAGATCGGTGGCGTCGGCCCGGTACTGGAAGGCAAGCTGAACGCTCTCGGCGTGACGCGCTTCGACCAGATCGCCGCGTTCACGGCTGAAGACATTGCCCGCATCGACGAGGCGCTGTCCTTCAAGGGCCGTATTGATCGCGAAGACTGGGTCGGTCAGGCCAAGGCTTTCGCCGCAGAGGCGTAGGCCGCACGGGTTCCGGAGCACGCTCCTTTGGGAGTGGCGCGGCCATGATGTTCCGCTTCAACGCGGGGTTTCTGTCATGGCCGCGTGATCCGCGACCGCTTACATTCTCGTCCGACTCATCCGGGTTCGCCGGGACGCCGGACGTATCGAAACCGGATCGACTGAAAACCGATTCGACTGGCCGCCGGCGGATGATCCGCCGCGCGGCCATCGTTTCACGTTGAATTCAATCGACCCCATCTGAGAGGCGACTGATGAGCATTACCGCTGCGATGGTCAAGGAGCTCCGTGAGAAGACCGGAGCCGGCATGATGGACTGCAAGGGCGCGCTGACCGAGACGAATGGCGACATGGAAGCCGCGATCGACTGGCTGCGCACCAAGGGCCTCGCCAAGGCCGCGAAGAAGGCAGGCCGCGTGGCTGCCGAAGGCCTGGTCGGCGTCGCCGCCGAGGGCAAGAAGGCCGCTGTGGTCGAGGTCAACTCCGAGACCGACTTCGTCGCGCGCAACGAGGCCTTCCAGACCCTGGTCCGCGACATCGCGCAGACGGCGCTGGGCACCAATGGTGACCGCGACGCGCTGGCCGCCACCGACTATCCGGGCACCGGCAAGTCCGTCGAGGCACAGATCACCGAGCTGATCGGCACCATCGGCGAGAACATGACGCTGCGCCGCAGCGCCGTGGTCTCCGTGTCGGAAGGCGTGGTCGCCAGCTACGTGCACAGCGCGGTCGGCGATGGCATCGGCAAGATCGGCGTGCTCGTCGGTCTGCAGTCCGCGGCCGACGCCGGCAAGCTGGGCGCCCTGGGCAAGCAGATCGCCATGCACGTCGCGGCGACCAACCCGCTCGCCCTGTCGGCCGAGGACATCGATCCGGCCGTCGTCGAGCGCGAGCGCTCCGTCTACATGGAACAGGCCCGCGAGTCCGGCAAGCCGGAGAGCATCATCGAGAAGATGGTGGAAGGCCGTATCCGCAAGTTCTACGAAGAGTCCACGCTTCTCAAGCAGGCCTTCGTGATCAACCCGGATCTGACCGTCGAGAAGGCGATCGAGGCGGCTGCCGCCGAACTCGGTTCCCCGATCACGCTGACGCAATTCGTGCGCTTCGGTCTCGGTGAGGGCATCGAGAAAGAAGAAACGGACTTCGCGGCGGAAGTCGCGGCATTCGCCTCCGGCGAATAACAATTCCAGGGCGCCGAAGCAATTCGGCGCCCTTGTTCTATCTGGTGACGGCTGGCCGCCTGCGCGCGGTGTATCAAGGACAAGACAATGACGGACGCTCTGCGGTGGCGGCGTGTGCTGCTGAAGATTTCGGGCGAAGCCTTGATGGGCGATCAGGGATTCGGAATCGACCCCGCGGTGCTCACCCGTATCGCCGGCGAGATCGCCGAAGCCGTCCGGCTCGGGTGCAGATCGGCCTGGTTGTCGGCGGCGGCAATATTTTTCGCGGCGTCTCCGTGGCGGCCAAGGGCGGCAGCCGCGTTGCCGGCGACCACATGGGCATGCTGGCGACCGTCATGAACGGCCTGGCGCTCGCGGACGCCCTGCGTGCCCAAGGGGTGCGCGCGCGCGTGCTTTCCGCCGTCGCTATGCCGACGATCTGCGACACGTTCAATCAGCGCACCGCCGAGGATCGTTTTGAGGACGGCGAGGTCGTCGTCTTCGCCGGCGGCACGGGCAATCCGTTTTTCACCACCGATTCGGGCGCCGCGCTGCGCGCCGCCGAAATGGGATGCGACGCCCTGCTCAAGGGAACCAACGTCGACGGCGTGTATTCCGCCGATCCCAAGAAAGATCCCAATGCCACCCGCTATGACCGGCTTTCGCACCAGGACATCCTGGAGCGCAGCCTGTCAATTATGGACGCGACCGCGATAGCGCTTGCCCGCGACAACAATATTCCGGTAATCGTGTTCTCCATTCATACGCCCGGCGCCATCGTCGATGTCCTGAAGGGACAAGGTCTGGCGACGATCGTCGCCGACTGACGGCCGGAGCATCTTGTCCGCGCATCGAGCACAGGCCCCGGGCCCTGCTGCGATGCTGCGGACGGGGCCGCGGGTCATTTGCCGGGCTCCATGCGAGAAAAGCAAAGAGGGAACGATGTCGGACACAGAACTCGACTTCGACGATTTGAAGCGGCGTATGCAGGGCGCGATTTCCGTCTTGAAGACGGAACTGGGTGGCCTGCGCACCGGGCGTGCTTCCGCCTCCATGCTGGATCCCGTGCTGGTCAACGCCTACGGATCGCTGACGCCCTTGTCGCAGGTGGCGACTGTCAGCGTGCCGGAGCCGCGGATGATCTCCGTGCAGGTCTGGGACAAATCCCAGGTTGGCGCCGTGGAAAAGGCCATTCGCGAATCGAATCTCGGCCTCAACCCGGTGGTTGACGGCACCTTGCTGCGTCTTCCGGTGCCCGAGCTCAACGAGGAGCGCCGCCTGGATCTGGTGAAAATCGCGCACAAATACGCCGAGCAGGCGCGTATTGCCGTGCGCCATGTCCGCCGTGACGGCATGGACATGCTGAAGAAAATGGAAAAAGACGGTAACATCAGCAAGGACGCGCATCACGACGCCGGGGAGTCCGTGCAGAAGATGACGGACGAAATGATTTTGCAGATTGATGATATCGTCGCCAAGAAGGAGACGGAAATCACGCAGGTCTGACGCCTTCGCCATGCCGGAAAGCAGGTAACCGAACATGACCGTCACCGCGAAGCTGAGCGGACTACCGATTGCCGGGCAGGGCGGCGATGGCGATGTGCCTCGCCATATCGCCATCATCATGGACGGCAATGGCCGCTGGGCGCGCGCGCGCGGCCTGCCGCGGACCGAGGGTCACCGGCGCGGGGTGGACGTGGTGCGCCGGATCGTCGGCCGCGCCGCGGAACGGGGCGTCTCGTTCCTGACCCTTTACAGCTTCAGCTCGGAAAACTGGTCGCGCCCGGCGAGCGAGGTTTCCTACCTGCTCGGCCTGCTGCGGCGGTTCGTGCAGAAGGATCTCCAGACACTGCACGAACGCGGCATCCGGGTCCGCATCATCGGTTCGCGGGAGAACCTCGCCGCCGACATTCTGGCGATGTTCGAGGATGCGGAAGAGCGCACGCGCGACAACACGGGCATGACGCTTGTCGTCGCCTTCAACTACGGCGCCCGATGCGAGATCGTCGAAGCGGCGCAGTCGATTGCCCGCGACGTCGCAGCCGGGCGGCTGGATCCCGCGCAGATCACCGAGACCACGGTCGACGACCGGCTCTATACAAGCGGCATTCCCAATCCCGACCTGATCCTGCGTACCAGCGGCGAACAGCGGCTTTCCAATTTCCTTCTCTGGCAGGCGGCCTATTCGGAGTTCCTCTTCGTTCCCGACCTGTGGCCGGACTTTGATGAAGCCGCGCTGGATCGCGCCATCGGGGAATACGCGAAGCGGGACCGCCGGTTCGGCGGCGTCGCCTCGCAGGCGGCGCAATGACGCAAGACGAGCCAGACCCTCGCGACGCCGATGCGCGGGCATCGGGCGCGCGGCGCGCCGAATCCGATCCGACGACGCCTTCCGGCGGCCGGTCCAATCTCATGGTGCGGTTTCTCTCGGCGATCGTGCTTGGCCCGGCGCTCGTCGCGGTGGTGTGGTTTGGCGGATGGGCCTTCGCCGGTGTGATCATCGTTGCCTGCCTGCTGTGCTACCGCGAGTGGGTCACGATTTCCGCAAACGGTGAATCGGCCGTGATCCTTTGGGGCGGCTACGCGGTGCTCCTGGCGGCCGGCGTGCTTGCGGCGTCGGGGCAGGTGGACGTGGCGCTCGGCGTGCTGGGCCTGGGCGCGGCCGCCGGGGCGATCCTTGCGATGATCCTCCGAAGCAGCCTGTGGCCGGTGCTTGGCGTCGCCTACGCCGGCCTTCCGCTTCTGGCGCTTCTGCTGCTGCGTCAGGGCCGTGAGGGGCTGTGGGCGCTGGCCATCGTGCTCGCGGTCACCTGGGCCACGGATATCGCCGCCTATTTCGCGGGCCGCACGCTGGGCGGGCCGAAGCTGTGGCCGGCGGTGTCGCCGAAAAAGACCTGGTCGGGCGCCATCGGCGGGCTCGTGGGCGCCATGGCCGCGGGCATGCTCGTGGCGGGCGTGAGCGGGGTTGGCTCCCCCATCGCCGTGGCGCTCCTCTGCGCGGTGCTTTCGGTGCTCTCCCAATGCGGGGATCTGGCCGAATCCGCGTTCAAGCGTCGCTTTGGCGTCAAGGATTCCGGCGATTTGATCCCCGGGCACGGGGGCATTCTCGACCGTGTCGACGGGCTGGTGGCCGTCGCCGTTGGCGCGGCTGTCATCGGTCTCATCGGCGCGACGGCAGGCGATGCGTCGCTTGGTCTGAGTGCGCTATAGCGGGCAATCCGCCGCCGCAATCGCATGTCATACTGTCATGGTGCTTTCCCGGCGCCTGAACACGCGGCATGCGGAATACATGAGGACCGCGAGATACCGCCGCAGGCGCCCGCGATAGATATGGACCGGCATGGGGACCCCGCGCCGCAGACAGGACGCAACAGTTTGCCTGATACTTCCGCGATCAACAGCGCGTCCCTCGCCCCCGGCACGGACGCGTCCTCGCGCCCGACCTCCGTGCCCCTGCGGCTTGTGGTGCTGGGCGCCACAGGTTCGATCGGCCAGAGCACGCTCGATCTGATCGCGCGGACGCCGGAACGCTTCGATGTCATCGCGCTTGTGGGCAACAGCAACGTGGAGCGGCTTGCGGCGCAAGCCCGCCTTGTCGGCGCGCGCCATGCGGTCGTGGCCGACGAAAGCCGCTACGAGGAGCTCAAGGCAGCGCTTGCGGGCAGCGCCGTGAAGGCTTCCGCCGGGCCGTCGGCGGTTCTGGAAGCAGCGGTCATGCCCGCGGACATGGTGATCGCGGCCATCGTCGGGCGGCGGGGCTCGCTCCGACGCTGGCGGCCGTGCGCGCCGGGCGGACGATTGCGCTGGCCAACAAGGAATGCCTCGTCTGCGCCGGTGATCTGATGATGCGGGAGGCGCTGCGGCACAAGGCGCGCATCCTGCCGGTCGACTCCGAGCACAACGCCATCTTCCAGGTGTTCGAGCGCGACAACGCCAAGGCGGTCGACAAGGTGATCCTGACCGCGTCCGGCGGCCCTTTCCGCGGCTGGAGCCGGGAGGCGATGGCGTCGGTCGGCCCCGAAAAGGCGCTGCGTCATCCCAACTGGGACATGGGCGCGCGCGTTTCCATCGATTCCGCCACCCTTATGAACAAGGGCCTGGAGGTCATTGAAGCCTTTCACCTATTCCCGATAGAGCGACAGCAGCTCGAGGTGCTCGTGCATCCGCAGTCCGCGGTTCACGGCCTTGTTCAATACACCGACGGATCGCTTCTGGCGCAGCTTGGCGCGCCCGACATGCGCACGCCGATCGCCTATTGCCTGAGCTGGCCAGAGCGCATGCCAACGCCGGTAAGCCGTCTTGATCTGGCCGCATTGCAGCAGCTTACCTTCGAGGCGCCTGACACCGAGGCCTTTCCCGCGCTGGATCTGGCCTGGGCGGCGCTTGAACGGGGCGAGGGCGCCACGGCGGTGCTCAATGGCGCCGACGAGGTTGCCGTTGCGGCCTTTCTGGACCGACGGATCGGTTTTCTGTCGATTGCCGATGTGGTCGCGCGCGCGCTGGAAAGCGCCGAGGCGCATGGGCTGTTGCGCGAGCCTGGCGATCTGGAGACGGCGCTCGAGCTGGATGCCGCCGCGCGCAGGCTTGCCACGCAGAGCATCGATGCCATATGTGCGGCAAGACGGACCGCGTGACGACACGGCGGACACCGCCGCACGCGCAACGGACGGGACGGGCGCGTGGAAATGCGCCGGCGTTTAGGCTATTCTCGTAATTTCGTGCGATGATCCGGACGCGGTTTCGCCAAAGCCCTGTACGGATGCTCGATCCGCGCGGACCTTGAGACGAACGACCCAAGACCAAAAACCCGAGACGAACAGCAAGGAACGGCAGGCATGGATTTTTTAGTCGGCATTTGGGACACCATCTGGGGTTACGCCTTGCCATTCCTGTTCGTCCTGACGATCGTCGTCTTTTTCCATGAGATGGGCCATTTCCTCATCGCGCGGCTGTGCGGCGTGCGGGTTACGGCGTTTTCCGTCGGTTTCGGCCCGGAGCTTCTCGGCTTCAACGACAGCCACGGCACCCGCTGGAAGCTGTCCGCGGTGCCGCTGGGCGGCTATGTGAAATTCGCCGGTGACGAAAATGCCGCCAGCATGCCGGATCGCGAGGCGGCCGGGCAGATGAGCGAAGAGGAGCTGCGCACCAGCTTCATCGGCAAGCCTGTCGGCCAGCGCGCCGCCGTCGTCGCCGCCGGACCGATTGCCAACTTCATTCTCGCCATCGTCATCTTCGCCGTGCTGTTTTCCGTCTACGGGCGCTCCTCCACGCTGCCGCGCGTCGATAGCGTGCAAGCCGAAAGCGCGGCCGCGGAAGCGGGTTTCATGCCGGGCGACGTGGTGCTTTCCATCGAAGGCAACGACATCGAGAGCTTCGCCGACATCCAGCGTATCGTCAGCGTCAGCGCGGATCAGCCGCTGACCATCAAGGTTGATCGCGGCGGCGAGGAAATCGCCCTGGTGGCGACGCCCAAGCGGCGCGAGATCAAGGACCAGTTCGGCAACGTGCAACGCATCGGCCTGCTGGGCCTCGGCCAGCAATCGCGGCCCGAGGACCGCACGACGAAGAAATTCTCGCCGCCCGAGGCCGTGATCGAGGGCGCGCGGGAGACGTGGTTCGTCGTCGCGCGGACGGCGGGCTATCTGGCTGGCATCGTCACGGGCCGCGAATCCGCCGATCAGCTCGGCGGGCCCATTCGTGTGGCGCAGTTCTCCGGCCAGGTCGCGACCCTGGGGATCGGCGCGCTGTTGAATCTGGCCGCGGTGTTGTCGGTCAGCATCGGGTTGATCAACCTGATGCCGGTTCCGATGCTCGACGGTGGACATCTGATGTTTTATGCTTACGAGGCGTTGCGCGGGCGGCCGCTATCGGAAAAAGTCCAGGATATCGGCTTTCGGATCGGTATCGCGCTGGTGCTGATGCTAATGGTCTTTGCGACATGGAACGATGTGGTTCACCTGACCACGCAATAGCGGCGCGGGGCGCGCGTTATGTCTGTGGTTCGTCCGGTGTGGCGTGGCACGACGGCAACGCACGGCGCGAAAATTAGCAGCCACGGTGCAAGTGGTTGCTTCCAATCAAAAACCCTGTAAAACGACTGACGGCATTGAAGATTCTGTACCAACAGATCCTTAGTGCCGTCCGGGGGTCTGAATCATAAAGGCATAGCATCTCTATGCGAGTTTTTCCGAAGCTGTTCCGTGTTGTCGCTCTGGCGATCCTGTGCCTTTCCGCGGGCGCTCTGGCGCCGAAAGGCGCGTCTTTCCTGGGGTCTTCCCAGGCCGAGGCCGCCGTCGCCCGGTCGATCGCCGTCGAGGGGAACACCCGCGTCGAAGACGATTCGGTGCGTGCGTATGTGACGATCCAGCCCGGTCGTTCCTATGGTCCCGCGGACGTCGATGAATCGCTGAAGGCGCTGTTCGCCACCGGCCTTTTCGCCGACGTGAAGATCGTTCAGCGCGGCGGAACGCTGGTCGTCACCGTCACCGAGAACCCGATCATCAACAAGATCTCCTTCGAGGGGAACAAGCGGCTTTCCGACGAAGCGCTGACGGGGATCATTCAGTCCACCTCGCGCTCCGTTCTTACCCGCGCCCGCATCCAGAGCGACGTGCAGCGGATCCTCGAGGGCTACCGCCGCTCCGGACGGTTCCGCGCCGAGGTCGAACCGAAGATCATCGAGCGTTCCAACCGGCGCGCGGATCTGGTGTTCGAGATCAACGAAGGCGACAAGACCGGCGTCGAGCGGATCACGTTCATCGGCAACACGAATTTCAGCGATGGCCGTCTGCAGGACGTCATCCGCACCCGCGAGAGCGGGTTCCTGAGCTGGCTGCGCACGTCGGACGTCTATGATCCCGACCGTCTGAGCGCCGACCAGGAACTGCTGCGCCGCTACTACTACAAGAAGGGCTATGCGGATTTCCGCGTGGTATCCGCCATCGCCGAGCTCGACCGGGAGCAGAACGTCTTCTACGTGACGTTCACGGTTGATGAGGGCGAGAAGTACACCTTCGGCGACATCGACGTTCAGACCTCGTTGCTCTCGGTCGATCCCGAGCAGCTGCGCGGCATCGTGCGCACCGATCCGGGCGACACCTACAACTCCGAGCTGGTCGAGAAGTCGCTCGAGGATCTGACGCTGGAAGTCTCGCGCCAGGGCTTTGCCTTCGCGCAGGTTCGTCCGCGCGGCGATCGCGACTATGAGAACCGCACCATCTCGATCACCTACTACATCGAGGAAGGCCCGCGGGCCTATGTCGAGCGGATCAACATTCGCGGCAACGACCGGACGCGTGAATACGTGATCCGCCGCGAGTTCGATCTCGCGGAGGGCGACGCCTTCAACCGCGTGCTGATCGACAAGGCGGAGCGCCGCCTGAAGAACCTGAACTACTTCAAGAACGTGCGCATCACGACCGAGCGCGGCAGCGCGCCGGACCGGGTCGTGGTCAACGTCGACGTCGAGGAGCAGCCCACGGGTGAAGTGTCCTTCGGTATCGGTTACTCGACGTCCGACGGCGTGATCGGCGATGTGTCGATCACCGAGAAGAACTTCATGGGACGCGGCCAGTACGTCCGTCTCGCGGTTGGCGGCGGTGCCAACACCCAGACCTACGAGTTCGCTTTCACCGAGCCGTATTTCATGGGTCGCCGTATCTCGCTGTCGCTGGATGCCTATCGCAAGGTCTACGACAGCACCTCCTCGCGGTCCTATGACGAGGATACGACGGGCGGCGGCTTTGCCTTCGGCCTGCCGCTGCGCGACGATGAACTGCGTCTGAACCTATTCTACAAGATCTACCAGACCGACATCTCGCTGAGTAATCCTCTGGCGAGCTATTCACTCGCGGTCCAAAAAGCCGCCGGCACGCGCCTGACGTCGCTGGTCGGCTACTCGCTGGTCTACAACACGCTCGACAACAACAAGGCGCCGCGCGACGGTATTTTCGGCAAGTTCCAGCAGGAATTCGCCGGTGTTGGCGGAGACTCTCAGTTCATTCGCACCACGGCGGAAGGGCGCATGTATCACGAGATCCTGCCGGAATGGGGTGTGGTCGGCATGCTGAAGGGCTCCGGCGGGCACATCGTCGGTATCGGCAAGGACCTCAACCTGAACGACCAGTTCTTCAAGGGCGGCGAGACCATCCGCGGCTTTGAGAGCAGCGGCATTGGTCCGCGCGAGATGGATACCTCCAATCGCGACGCGCTCGGCGGCCGCTTCTTCGTCGCGGCGACGGCAGAGGCGACCTTCCCGTTCCCCTATATTCCCAAGGAACTGGGTCTCTCGGGCGCGGTCTTCGCCGACGCGGGTTCTGTCTGGAACACGGATCCGGGTGCGACGACGGCTACGACCATCAGTTCCAACGGTTTCGATCTTCGCGCATCTGTTGGTGTCGGTATCGAATGGAACTCGCCGTTCGGTCCGCTGCGCGCCGATTTCGCCATCCCGGTGATGAAGAATGATGCCGACGAGACCCAGGTCTTCCGGCTTGGCGGCGGCACCCGCTTCTAGCGCGCCGCACTGAATTCGACCGGCCGCCGCTCGTCAGGGTGGCGGCCGTTTTCGTTTAAGCAAGGGCACACATGAGCGATCCCATTTTCTTCGCCGCGCCGGGGCCGGTCTCTGTGCGCCAGATCGCCGAATGGACCGGTGCCGAAATCGTGCGGGGCGATCCCGAGGCGGAAGTCACGGGCGTGGCGCCTCTCGACGAGGCGTCCGCCGGGGCCCTGGTGTTCATCGACAATCCGAAATATGCCGCGCTGCTTGAGCAGACCGAGGCGACGGCCTGTCTGGTCGCCAAGCGGTTTCTCGCGCGCGTCCCTGAGGGGGTCACACCGCTTCTGACCCAGGAGCCGTACCGGGCGCTGGCGCTGGTCATGGGGCACATGTATCCCGGCGCAATGCGTCCCGAGGGCGCTTTGGGCGCGGGTGGATCGGGTCATGGCGCCATCGCGGCTGGCGCGCATGTGGATCCCACAGCAAAGCTTGAGCCCGGTGTCACCGTTGAGCCGGGCGCCGTGATCGGCCCGGACGTGGAAATCGGCGCGGAGACGCTTGTCGGCGCCAATGCCGTGATTTCGGCGGGCTGCCGCATCGGCCGGAACTGCTCGATTGGCCCCAACGTCACCGTTCAGCACACGCTGATCGGCGATCGGGTGATCCTGCACCCGGGCGTTCGCCTCGGTCAGGACGGCTTCGGTTTCGCCATGGGGCTGCAGGGGCACCAGAAAGTCCCGCAGATCGGACGGGTGGTTATCCAGAACGATGTCGAGATCGGCGGCAACACGACGGTGGACCGCGGTGCAAATCGCGATACGATCATCGGCGAGGGCACCAAGATCGACAATCAGGTGCAAATTGGACATAACGTCGTCGTCGGGCGTCATTGCGTCATCGTTTCGCAGGTCGGGATTTCCGGCAGCGCGACGCTTGGCGACTATGTGGCGATCGGCGGGCAAAGCGGCGTCAATGGACATGTGAGCATTGGCATGGGCGCGCAAATTGCGGCGGTCAGTGTCGTACGGGATGACATTCCGGCCGGCGGCCGGTATGGCGGGGTTCCCGCCAAGCCGGTCAAGGAATGGTTCCGGGAAATGGCGGCCCTGAAGAGGCTCGCTCAAAAAGGAAACACCAAATCCGACGCGGATTGAAGCGCCGAGACACAACACGCGGCGCTACTGATCGCCAACCGATCGCCGCTGTTGATCGAATTTGACGCCGCTGGAGTGTCGCGCAGCCGCGCGGGACAACCGGTGGTCTGATTTCGCGCGGCACGCCCGTTGATGCGATGAGGCTAGACATGACTGACGATGCCAAGACGACGATGAACAGCGCCGATATCGGGCGAATCCTGAAGCTGCTCCCGCACCGCTATCCGTTCCTGCTGGTCGACCGGATCATCGAGATGAATGGTGATGACAGTTGTATCGGGATCAAGAACGTGACGATCAACGAGCCGCATTTTCAGGGCCATTTTCCCGAAATGCCGGTCATGCCGGGCGTGCTGCTGATCGAAGGCATGGCGCAGACCGCCGGCGCCCTGTGCCTCTGGGCGCGTGACAACGAAGCGCAGCAGCTTGTGTATTTCATGACCATCGACAAGGCGAAGTTCCGCAAGCCGGTGGTGCCGGGCGACCGGGTCGAGTACCACATGACCAAGATCCGCAGCCGCGGCAGCATCTGGAAGTTCCGCGGCGAGGCGATGGTCGATGGCGGCCTCGTCGCCGAGGCGGACATCAGCGCGATGATGGTTGACGGATAGTCCACGCATGACAACGCTCCATTCTACGGCTGTGGTCGATCCCGGCGCCACCATCGGCGCTGGCGTGGAAATCGGCCCGTTCTGCGTGGTTGGTCCGAACGTGACGCTCGGTGACGGCGTGGTGCTGACCTCGCATGTTGTCGTTGAGGGGCACACGGACATCGGGCCGGGCACGCGCATCTTTCCCTTCGCCAGCATTGGCCACGCGCCGCAGGACCTCAAGTTCGGCGGCGAGGTGACCCGGCTGGTCATCGGCGCCAAAACCGTGATCCGCGAGCACGTGACCATGAATCCGGGCACGGCCGGCGGCGGCGGGCTCACGGAAATCGGCGACAACTGCCTGATCATGGTCGGCGCGCATGTGGCGCATGATTGCCGGGTCGGCAACAACGTCATCCTCGTCAATAACGCGACGCTGGGCGGCCATGTGGTCATCGGCGATCACGTGATCGTCGGCGGCCTGACGGCGGTGCATCAGTTCGTGCGCATCGGCAAGCATGCGATGATCGGCGGCATGAGCGGCATTGAAACCGATGTCATCCCCTATGGCTCGGCGATCGGCAATCGGGCCTATCTGGGCGGCCTCAACCTGGTTGGCCTGCGCCGGCGCAACATGCCGCGCGAAGACATCCACGGCCTGCGCGCCGCCTACAAGGCGCTGTTCGAGGGCGAGGGCACCCTGAGCGAACGCGCGGCGACGCTGCGCGAGACAGCCGGCGACAACACGCTGATCCGCGATGTGGTCGATTTCATCCTCGCGGACAGCGACCGCAATTTCTGCACGCCGCGCGGCGCGCGCTGAGCCGGAGGCGGCCGCATGGCGGACACACCGATTGGCGCGGATGCTCCGGTGGCGGTGATTGCCGGCAGCGGCACGCTGCCGGTCGAGGTCATCGAGGCGGCGCAGGCGCGGGGTCTGCCGGTCTTTATCGTCGCCATCAAGGGCGAGGCGGATGAGGCGCTGAAAGCGCATGATCCGCTGTGGCTCGACTGGGGCCAGATCGGCAAGCTGATTTCCAGCCTGAAAGCCGCGGGCGTCCGCGACATTGTGCTCATCGGCGGTATTTCCCGCCGCCCCAGCTTCAAATCCATTGTCGGCGATACTGGAACGATGATGCGGCTGCCGCGCATCATCAGGACGCTCGCGCGTGGCGACGACGGTCTGCTGCAGGGCGTCATCCGGCTGTTCGAGGCCGAGGGATTCCGCATCATCGGCGCCCATGAAATCGCGCCCGCGCTGCTGGCGCCTCCGGGCGCACTCGGTGTGCGGACACCGGATGAGAGCCATCTGCGCGACATCGCCCTGGGCGTGCGCGCCGCGCGGCGCCTCGGGGCGCTGGACATTGGCCAGGGAGCGGTGGTCGTCAACGGGCGCGTGGTCGCCGTGGAGGCGGCGGAAGGAACCGACGGCATGCTCAGACGCTGCGCCGAGCTGCGGGCCGCCGGCCGGATCAAATGGACCGGCCGCGCCGGCGTTCTCGTGAAATGCGTCAAGCCGCAGCAGGATCTGCGCGTGGACCTCCCGTCGATCGGTGCGCGCACGGTCGAGCTCGCGGCGCAGGCCGGGCTCGCCGGCATTGCGGTGGACGCCGGCCGGGTCCTGGCGGCGGGGCGCGCCGCCCTGGTGTCTAAGGCGGACGCGGCGGGGCTTTTCGTCACGGGCATCGCGGCGGACGATTTCGCAAATATCGGGGACGCGGCGGATGACTGAGCCGGACAAGGCGTTTTCGGTGTTCATCGTGATCGGCGAGGAATCCGGCGACCAGCTCGGCGCGGGCCTCGTGCAAGCCTTGCGCGAGCGCCACGGAGCCAACGTCTCGTTTCTGGGGACGGCTGGCAGCCGGATGGAGGCGGCGGGGCTCACAAGCCTGTTTCCGCTCGAGGACGTGGCCGTCATGGGCATGACCGCCGTCCTGGGGCAGCTGCCGACCATCGTCCGGCGCGTCTACCAGACCGTGGACGCGGTCGTTAACGCCGATCCGGACGTGCTGGTGATCATCGACAGTCCCGATTTCACCCACAGCGTCGCCAAGCGGGTGCGCAAGCGGGCGCCGCATATACCCATCGTCGATTACGTGTCGCCGTCGGTCTGGGCCTGGCGGCCGGGCAGGGCGCGGAAGATGGCGCGCTACATCGATCATCTTCTGGCGATCCTGCCGTTTGAACCGGGAGTGCACGAGACGCTGGGCGGGCCGCCGTGCAGCTATGTCGGGCACCCGCTGATCGAGCGGCTCGCGGAGCTGCGCCCGGCACCGGGTGAGCGAACGGCCGATGCGCCTTCGCTCCTGGTGCTGCCGGGCAGCCGGTCCAGCGAGGTCTCGCGGCTGCTGGAGCCGTTTGGCGAGACGGTGGCGCGCGTTGCGGCCGTGCATCCCGGGCTCGAGGTGATGATCCCTTGCGTGCCGCATCTCGCCGAGCGCATTCGCGCGCAGACCGCGACGTGGGCCGTGCGCCCGCGGATCGTGCTTGGCGAGGCGGACAAGTTCGCGGCCTTCCGCAAGGCCCGCGCGGCGCTTGCCGCGTCGGGTACCGTGACGCTCGAGCTGGCGATTTCCGGCGTGCCCATGGCGGTGGCCTACAAGCTCGACTGGTTCTATCGCCGGGTGAAGGACCTGCACCGCTTCATCCCCATCGCGTCGGTCACGTCCATGGTGCTGCCCAATATCATCCTGGAAGACAATGTGGTGCCGGAGTTCCTCGACGCGGACGTCAACGCCGATGTGCTGGCGCCGGTGGTGCTGGATCTTCTGGACGGCTCGGAGGCGCGCGCGCGTCAGCTTGCGGCGTTCTCCACGCTGGAAGCGCGCATGCTGCTCGACGGCGGTGAAAAGCCCCGCGCCCGCGCGGCCCGCATCGTGTCCGAAGTCGCGGGACGGTAGCTCCGGCGCAGGATTCCAAAACCCAAGAAACAAAAAAAGGCGGACCGATTGGCCCGCCGTGAGCGCGATGGCACAGTCTGAATGACTGTTTGTTCGTCATGGTCGGGCCTGTCCCGACCATCCATAAGTCTCTGAAAACATGGATCCTCGGCACAAGGCCGAGGACGACGACCGAGGGGATTTTTCGGCTTCGTCGGCAGAAAAAAGGCGGACCGATTGGCCCGCCTTTTTCGCGTTCATGACGCTTCGTGTCAGCGGCGCTGGCCGCTCTGCACGTAGTCGCGCGGCGCCGCGCCGGTGTAGAGCTGGCGGGGGCGGCCGATCTTCTGCGAGGGATCTTCGACCATTTCCTTCCACTGGGCGATCCAGCCGACCGTGCGGGCCAGCGAAAACAGCACCGTGAACATGGTGGTCGGGAAGCCGAGCGCGCGCAGGGTGATGCCCGAGTAGAAATCGATGTTCGGGTAGAGCTTCTTCTCGATGAAATACTCGTCCGACAGCGCGATCCGCTCCAGTTCCATGGCGACGTCGAGCAGCGGATCGTCCTTGATGCCGAGCTCGCTGAGCACCTCGTGGCAGGTCTTCTGCATGATCTTGGCGCGCGGATCATAGTTCTTGTAGACCCGGTGACCGAAGCCCATCAGGCGGAAGGGATCGTCCTTGTCCTTGGCGCGCGCGATGTATTCCGGAATCCGGTCCACGGTACCGATTTCCTCAAGCATGTTGAGGGCCGCCTCGTTGGCGCCGCCGTGCGCCGGGCCCCACAGGCAGGCGATGCCGGCCGCGATGCAGGCGAACGGGTTGGCGCCCGAGGAGCCGGCCAGACGCACCGTCGAGGTGGAGGCGTTCTGCTCGTGATCGGCGTGCAGGATGAAGATCCGGTCCATGGCGCGGGCCAGCACGGGGTTCACCTTGTATTCCTCGCAAGGAACCGAGAAGCACATCTGCAGGAAGTTGGCCGAGTAGTCCAGGTCGTTGCGCGGATACACGAACGGCTGGCCGATGTGGTACTTGAAGGCCATGGCGGCGATCGTCGGCATCTTGGCGATCATGCGCAGGCTCGCGACCATGCGCTGGTGCGGATCGGAGATGTCCGTGGAGTCGTG
Source organism: Breoghania sp. L-A4 (assembly GCF_003432385.1). Lineage (NCBI taxonomy): Bacteria > Pseudomonadati > Pseudomonadota > Alphaproteobacteria > Hyphomicrobiales > Stappiaceae > Breoghania > Breoghania sp. L-A4. The sequence goes on from NZ_CP031841.1 coordinate 2,291,280, forward strand.
GTAGAAGGCGGACAGCGCGCCGACCACACCGCACATGACGGCCATTGGGTGGGCGTCGCGGCGGAAGCCGGAGAAGAAGCGCGACATCTGCTCGTGCAGCATTGTGTGGTAGGTCACGCGCTTGACGAAGTCGTCCTTCTGCGTCGGCGTCGGCAACTCGCCATAGAGCAGCAGGTAGCAGGTCTCGAGGAAATCGCCGTTGTCGGCCAGCTGGTCGATCGGATAGCCGCGATACAGCAGCGTGCCTTCATCGCCGTCGATGTAGGTGATCTTGGATTCGCACGATGCGGTGGAGGTGAATCCCGGATCGTAGGTGAAGCGGCCTGTCTGTCCATAGAGGGAGCCGATGTTGATGACGTCCGGACCGACCGTTCCGCTCTTGATCGTCAGATCCCAGCTCTCGTTTCCGATGTTCAAGGTCGCTTTTTTGTCGCTCATATAGAACCCCTTCTGAATGAAGCCGTCCACCACTGTCCGAAGCCTGAGAGCCTGGTAGCCGGTCAGCTGTGAGAGGAGCTGTCTGCGGCGGGAGGATTGGTGCCGCTTGGTAGCCGATTTAGGGGGTGCCGCAAGTCGATCGCGCTTCGCTGCCTATACTTAGGGCATTTCGGGACCGCACGATTGCGCCATTCCGCGAGGAAAATGCTGCGCTGCGACAGTTTGCGTCCGAAATCCGCATGGCGGCTCAATGCCGTCCGCCATGCGTACAAATAACAGCCCGTCTGGCGCCCGCCCGGCGCCGCGGGACGAGCCGGGCGAAATTCATGCCTTACGCGGCCTGGTCGGCGATGCGGGCGAGCGCCTCGTCGCGGCCCAGAACCATCAAGACGTCGAAAATTCCCGGAGACGTCGTGCGCCCGGTCAGCGCCGCGCGCAACGGCTGCGCGACTTTCCCGAGCTTCAGGTCTGCTTCCTCGGCATAGGCGCGCACCGCCGATTCGGTCGCCTCGACGCTCCACTCGTCAAGCGCCTGCAATTTGGGCAGAAGGCCCGCGAGCACCGCCTTGCCAGCCTCGTCGAGGAGTTTCAAAGCCTTCTCGTCGATGTCCAGCGGGCGCTCTGCCCACAGGTAACCGGCGCTGTCGGCCAGTTCCACCAGCGTCTTGGCGCGGTCCTTCAGGCCCGGCATCGCGGCCAGCAGCTTTGCTTCCATGTCCGCGTCGAGACGGGCGAGGATTTCGGGGCCACCCTCCGTATGCGGCAGGAACTCCTTCAGCGCCTTGAGAAGGCGCGCGTCGTCGCTCGCGCGCATGTAGTGGCCGTTGATGCTTTCCAGCTTGGCGAAATCGAAACGCGAGGGCGATTTGCCCATGCCGTCGAAGCCGAACCACTCGAGCATCTGCTCGGTGGAGAAGATCTCGTCGTCGCCATGCGCCCAGCCCAGGCGCACCAGATAGTTGCGCATCGCCTCGGGCAGATAGCCCATGTCGCGATAGGCGTCGACACCGAGCGCGCCGTGGCGCTTGGACAGTTTCGCGCCGTCCGGCCCGTGGATCAGGGGAATATGCGCCATCACCGGCACATCCCATCCCAGGGCATGGGAGATGACGGTCTGGCGGGCGGCGTTGGTCAGATGGTCGTCGCCGCGGATGATGTGGGTGACGCCCATGTCGTGATCGTCGACGACCACGGCCAGCATGTAGGTGGGGTTGCCGTCCGAGCGCAGGATGATGAAGTCGTCCAGATCCTTGTTGGGAAAGGTGACGCGGCCCTGCACCTGGTCGTCGACCAGGGTTTCGCCGTCGCGCGGCGCCTTGATGCGGATCGCGCCTTTGGCGCCGGCGGGCGCCTCGGACGGATCACGGTCGCGCCAGCGGCCGTCGTAGCGCGGCGGGCGGCCCTCGGCGCGGGCCTTCTCGCGCATCTCGGTCAACTCATCGGGCGTCGCGAAGCAATAGTAGGCCTTGCCGTCGGCGACCAGTTGTTCGGCCACCTCACGGTGGCGCGGCGCGCGCGCGTATTGCGAATACGCCTCGCCGTCCCAGTCCAGTCCCAGCCAGGTGAGGCCCTCCGAGATCGCCTTGATGGCGGCGTCGGTAGAGCGTTCGCGGTCCGTGTCCTCGATCCTGAGCAGCATCTTGCCGCCGTGCGCCCTGGCGTAGAGCCAGTTGAAGAGCGCCGTGCGCGCGCCTCCGATGTGCAGGTAGCCGGTGGGCGAGGGGGCGAAGCGGGTGACGACAGTTTCACGCATAGGGGCCGGATCGATCTGTGATGGGTCTGGATTGCGGCGCGATGCAGCGCCGGGTTCGCCGGTGGTGTAGCATGTCAGGGGATGCCGCAGAAGAGCGGGCAGCACCATGAACGGCAATGATGGTCCGGGGCAGCAGGCCGTCCGGCCTGTCGTGGCCGCCACCCGGCGGGTGGCGGGACGCCTGCGCGGACTTCTTGTAATACGGCCGCGCGTGGCCCTGCGGCTGACGATCGAGCGGCTGTGGCATTCCTTCATCCATGCGATCGGCCGCGATCTGGACGCCGGTCACGGCGCGCCGTGGGCCGTGCTGGCCTTCGCGCTCGGCATTTGGGGATACTTCGCGCTGCCGCGCGAGCCCTTCGTCTGGGCGACGATCCCGCTCGCGCTGGCGCTTGCCGCAACCGCCTGGTGGCGCCGGTCGCGCGGGCGGCCGGGCCGGGGGGCGGTTCTGCTTGCGTGCGCCTGCGCGGGGCTCGCCTGCGCGGACCTGCGCGCGGCGCGCGTCGAGGCGCCGCGGCTGGAGCGCGAGCGCACCCATGAGGTCACGGGCCGTATTGTCGCGGTTGAACGGCGGCAGGGGACGGCAGGCTCCAGCGGCTATCGCCTCCTTGTTGCGCCGCGCACGATGTCCAAAGTCCCCCCGATCGCCTGCCCCGGCTGGTGCGGGTCACGGTGCGCTCGGGGGAGAGCGTGCCGCGCGTCTCAAAGCCCGTGCGTTTCCTGGCGCGCCTGTCGCCGCCGGGAGGCGCCGTGCTGCCGGGCGGATACGCCTTCGACCAGGCGGCCTATTTCGCGTCGATCGGGGCGAGCGGCTTCGTCTACGGCGATCTCAAGCCCGTGGTCGATGCCGGGGATTGGCCGGAGCCGGGGTGGCGGCTGCACCTCGGCGGCGCGCTGACGGACATCCGTTTCGCGATCTCGGCGCGCATCCGGGACAGTCTGTCAGATCCGGCGACCGGGACGGACAGCGAGGCGGGCGGCATCGCGGCGGCCCTGATCGTCGGCGACCGCGGGGGCGTCAGCGAGGCGGCGCAGGAAAGCCTGAGGGTCGCGGGGCTCGCGCATGTTCTGGCGATCTCCGGCATGCATATGGCGCTGGTGGCGGGCACGATCTTCTTCGCCGTGCGCGCGGTTCTCGCCGCCTCGCCGGCGCTCGCGCTGGGGTATCCGATCCGCCATTGGGCGGCGGGTGCGGCGCTTGTCGCGGCCACTGTCTATCTGGCGCTCTCGGGCGCCTCGATCGCCACCCAGCGCGCCTACATCATGGCGGCGATCGTGTTCATTGCCATGCTCAGCGGGCGCCGGGCCCTGACCATGCGGTCGGTCGCCGTGGCCGCGTTGTTGATCCTGGCCGCATCGCCCGAGGCCTTGCTGCAGCCGGGCTTCCAGATGTCGTTTGCCGCCGTGATCGCGCTGGTGGCGGCGTATGAGGCCTGGCGCAAGCGCGGCGCGCGCGAGACGACGCGCGCCGGGCACACGCTGTGGCATGGCTTGCGCTTCTGGATCGCCGGATTGCTGGTCACCTCGCTGATCGCCGGGCTGGCGACGGCGCCCATCGCGGCGGTGCATTTCTATCGCACGGCGCCCCTGGGGCTTCTCGCCAACATGGCGGCGATGCCGTTGGTGAGTCTGGTGATCATGCCTGCCGCCGTCGCCTCGGTCCTGGCCATGCCCTTCGGCCTGGACCCGCTGCCGCTGTCCGCCATGGGCGCCGGCATTGACGCCATGCTGGCGATTGCCGAGACCGTCGCGCGCTGGACGCCGTCCGGCGGGCTCGTCGGCGCCGTGCCGCCGGTCGTCGGACTCGCCTGCGTCGCCGGGCTGCTGCTTCTCGCCTTGCTCAAATCGCGCTGGCGGCTGATCGGTCTCGCCCCCATCAGCCTGGCGGCCGTGCTGCATTTTGGCTTTCCCCCGTCCGCCCGGATATTCTGATCAGCGAGGACGGACGCACGGTCGCCGCGCGCCAGCCCGATGGCCGCCTGGCGATCCTTCAGGGAAGCGGCGGGCGCTTTGCGGCCGAGGTCTGGCTGAGGGCCGATGGCGATGTGGCGCCGCTCGCGGACCGCAAGGCCCGTGCGCCGGTGGCGCGCTGTGATGATCTTGGGTGCGTGCTGAGCGCGGGACTTCAGGCGCACGCCGCGCCGGCGCGGGCCGCCCGCGCGCCGCCCGCCTTGCACATCGCGGTGCCGAAAACCCCGCAGGCGCTGCCCGAAGACTGCCGCCAGGCGGATGTGATCGTCGCCTTCTTCGAAGTGCCGGACTGGTGCGCGCGAAGTGCCCTGGTGTTCGACCGGACACGCCTTTTGCGCGACGGTGCCGCGGCGCTGTATCTCGCCGGACCCTCAGACACGCGGATGCCGGGCGGCGCCCGGGATCCGGTCTCAAAGCAGCCCGGACCCGGCACGGGAGCCGCAATGCCCCTGGATGCCGACGTGCCGCCGCTTGTGCGCTCCGCGCGCATCGAGACCGTCCGGAATGGCCGTCATCGTCCGTGGCACGGCGCGCCCGCGGATTGACCGCGTGTTCGCGCGATCCCGCGGAACGGAACCGCGTCCTGCCGGTGCTCAGTAGCGCCGGTAGAGCGCCACGAGCTTGCCCTGAACGCGGACCCGGTCGGCGCCGAAGATCCGTGTTTCATAGGCCGGGTTGGCGGCCTCCAGTGCGATCGAGGCGCCCTTCTTGCGCAGGCGCTTCAGCGTCGCTTCCTCTTCGTCCACCAGCGCCACGACAATGTCGCCGCTCTCGGCGGTGTCGCCCTTGCGGATCAGCACGGTGTCGCCGTCCAGGATTCCTGCGTCGATCATCGAATCGCCGCGAACCTCCAGCGCGAAATGCTCGCCCGACGACAGCATGTCGACGGGAATCGAAATGAAGTGGCTGTGTGTCTGGATCGCCTCGATCGGCACGCCGGCGGCAATCCGTCCCATCACGGGAACGGAGACCACGTCGTCGGGCGAGGCCTCGCGGGACGGGGCTCTTTGCGGTTCGCGCTTGCCCAGCGATCCTTCGATGACGCTTGGCGAGAAGCCGCGGCCGCGCTGCGCGGCAAGACTCGGAGAAATCGATTCCGGCAGCTTGAGAACTTCCAGCGCCCGCGCCCGATTCGGCAGCCGGCGGATGAAGCCGCGCTCCTCAAGAGCCGTGATCAGGCGATGAATGCCGGATTTGGAGCGCAAGTCGAGCGCATCCTTCATCTCGTCGAACGACGGCGGCACGCCGGCCTCCTTGACCCGTTCGTGGATGAACATCAGCAGTTCGTATTGCTTGCGCGTCAGCATGGATGGCCTTTCGCTTGCGGGTCCCTTGGCGCGGCTCGGAATGCCAAGCCGCAGCATCGGGTACAAAACACGAACGTAGGCTACCCGTTCTGTTTGTGTTCTGCAAGGCGAATATGAATGATGGATGTTGTTGGCGCGTTCGCGCGACGCAACGGCGGCTAGAGCCGCACGATGCTGACGGCGTCTCCGGCCGCCGCCGCGGGGGCGTGCGGCGCGCGGATGATCAGCGCGTCGGCCGCGGCGAGCGTGGCCAGCATGGAGGAATCCTGCAAGACGAACGGCGTGGCCACCAGACGGCCCGATGCGTCGCGCGACAGCCTGGCGCGCAGATAGTCCTGGCGGCGGTCGTTTTCGCCAAGCGCATCTCCCAGGATGGCGTCCTCTTCCTTCGGGCCGGAGCCGGGCTGACCGAGCAGCGCATCGAGCAGCGGCTTCAGGAATAGAAGCCCGCATACCATGGAGGAGACGGGATTGCCGGGCAGGCCGAGCACGCGCATGGGGCCGAGGTGGCCGAACATCAGCGGCTTGCCGGGCCGCATGGCGATGCGCCAGAAGGCCAGTTCCATGCCCTCGTTGCCCAGCGATTCCTGCACCAGGTCGTGGTCGCCGACGGAGGCGCCGCCCAGCGTCACGAGAATGTCGGCGCCCCATTCGAGCGCGGCGCGCACCTGGGTGGCGATGGCCACCTGATCGTCGCGGGCAATCTCCAGCATCCGTGCCTCGCCTCCATGCGCGCGCGTCAGGGAGGCGATGCCGAACTGGTTCGAGGCGACGATCTGGTCGGGCGCGGGCTCGGTGCCCGGCGGCACGAGTTCATCGCCGGTGGCCAGCACCGCGACCCTGGGACGCCGGCGCACCGGGATCTCGGCGTGGTTCATCGCCGCGGCCAGCGCCAGCGATCGGTAGCACAGGCGGGTTCCCGCCTTGAGCAGCACGTCGCCTTGGGTGAAATCGAGCCCGGCGCGGCGCACGTAGCGGCCCAGCGGCACGGCCTCGTTGGCGACGATCGTGTCACCGTCGCGGACCGCGTTTTCCTGGATCAGGATCGAATCGGCGCCTTCGGGCAGCGGCGCGCCGGTGAAGATGCGCACGCATTCGCCGGGGCCGACGGAGCCGGAGAATTCATGCCCCGCGGGCGCGTCGCCGATGACCTTCAGGGAGGCCGGCACCAGTTCCACGTCCGCCGCGCGCACCGCGTAGCCGTCCATGGCGCTTGCGGCAAACGGCGGCTGGGTGCGGGTCGCCGCCAGATCCTCGGCCAGCACGCGGCCGTCGGCGTCGGCCAGCGGCACGCGCTCGACCTCGGTGGGCACGAGTTTGTCGAGCAGGCGGGCCAGCGCGTCTTCGACCGATATCAGGCTCATGTGGCGGCGCCTCTATGTGTTGTCCGGGGCGGTCCAGGAGCCCGACTGGCCGCCGGATTTCTCCAGCACCTTTATGCCGGAGAGCACCATGCCGCGATCGACCGCCTTGGCCATGTCGTAGATCGTCAGACAGGCGACGGAGGCGGCGGTGAGCGCCTCCATCTCGACGCCCGTCTGTCCCGACAGCTTGGCCATGGCGGTGACGCGCAGGCCGGGCAGGGACTCGTCGGCCACGATGTCCACGGAGACCTTGGACAAGGCCAGCGGGTGGCACAGCGGGATCAGTTCGTGCGTACGCTTGGCGGCCATGATGCCGGCGATGCGCGCCGTGGCGATCACGTCGCCCTTCTTGGCGTTGCCGGACAGGATCATCTCCAGCGTCTCGGGCTTCATCAGCACCGAGCCGACCGCCGTGGCGGTGCGCGCGGTGACGGCCTTCTCCGAGACGTCGACCATGTTGGCCGCGCCGGTGTCATCCAGATGCGTCAGTCTCGTGCCGGTGGCCATGAGTGCTCCTAACGGTGCGCGCGGGCAAGCAGCGCCTGCGTCGCGGCGGCGACGTCGTCCTGGCGCATCAGGCTTTCGCCGACCAGGAAGGTCTCGATGCCGACACGTTCGAGCCGCGCGCAATCGTCCGGTGTGAAAATGCCCGATTCGCCGACGATCAGCCGGTCACCGGGCACCATGGGTGCCAGCCGCTCGCTGGTCTCAAGCGTGGTCTCGAAGGTCTTCAGGTTGCGGTTGTTGATGCCGATCATCGGCGAGGTGAGCCTGAGCGCGCGCTCGAGCTCCGGCTCGTCGTGTACTTCGATGAGCACATCCATGCCGAGCGCGAAGGCGGCGTCCTCAAGCTCCCTGGCCTCGCAGTCGGTCACCGACGCCATGATGATCAGGATGCAATCCGCGCCCCAGGCGCGGGCCTCGAGCACCTGATAGGGCTCAAAGAGGAAATCCTTGCGCAGTGCGGGCAGGGCGACGGCGTTCCGGACCGCGGCGAGATACTCCGGCTTGCCCTGGAACGAGGGCGCGTCGGTGAGCACGGAGAGGCAGGCGGCGCCCCCGGCCTCATAGGCGCGGGCCAGCGCCGGCGGGTCGAAATCCGCGCGGATGAGGCCCTTCGACGGGCTGGCTTTCTTGATCTCGGCGATCAGCGCGAAGGAACCCGCGTCACGCTTGGCGCGCAGGGCGTTGAGAAACCCGCGCGGCGGTGCGGCGGCCTCGACCTGGCGGCGAAGGCCGGCTTCCGGCACCCGCTGCTTCGCCTCGGCGATTTCCACGCGCTTGTAGGTCTCGATCTTCTTCAGAATATCGGTCATCTGGTATCCATCAGGCGGAGGACGCGCCGCTCGGGATTGTGCAATCTACTGGTTGGAGAGCGCGACCAGCCGGTTCAGCCGGTCGAGCGCCGCGCCGCTGTCGATCGATGTGGCCGCAAGCGCGGCACCTTCCGCCAGCGTCGACGCCTTGCCCGCCACGATCAGCGTGGCCGCGGCGTTCATCAGCACCACGTCGCGATAGGCCGATGTCTCGCCGTTCAGCACGGCCGTCAGGGCCGCGGCGTTGATCGGAGCCTCGCCGCCCTTGATTTCCTCAAGCGGCGAGACCGGCAGGCCCGCGTCCTGCGGCGTGATCTCGAAGGTGGTGACCTCGCCGTTCTTCAGTTCGGCCACGGCCGTCGGGCCGCTGATCGAGATCTCGTCAAGGCCGCCATGGCCATGCACCACCCAGGCGTGCTCGCAGCCGAGGCTTTTCAGTACATGGGCGATGGGCTCGACCCACTGGCGGTCGAAGACACCGACCATCTGGCGGGTGACGCCGGCGGGATTGGACAACGGTCCGAGCAGATTGAAAATGGTGCGCGTGCCGAGTTCCGCGCGCGCCGGACCCACGTGCTTCATGGCGGAGTGATGGGCGGGCGCGAACATGAAGCCCAGACCGGCCGTGGTGACGCAGTCGCTGATGATCTGCGGCGTCACGTCGATGTTGACGCCCAGCGCCATGAGAACGTCCGCCGCGCCGGATTTCGACGACAGCGATCGATTGCCGTGCTTGGCCACGGGGACGCCGCAGCCTGCGACCACGAAGGCGGTGCAGGTGGAGATGTTGTAGGTGCCTGACGCGTCGCCGCCGGTGCCGACCACGTCGACGGCGCCGGCGGGCGCCTCAACGCGCAGCATCTTGGCGCGCATGATCTCCACGGCGCCCGCGATCTCGTCCACGGTCTCGCCGCGCACGCGCAGCGCCATCAGGAAGCCGCCGATCTGCGCCGGCGTGGCCGCGCCGCTCATCAGCACCGAAAATGCCTGCTTCGCCTCATCGCGCGACAAGGGCTCCCCGGCCGCCGCCTTGGCGATCAGCATCTTCAGATCAGACATTGCAGCTCTCCCCCGGGAACCGGCGCCCCGCCGCGACGTGCCGCCCTGACTCCAGGGACAACACGGGCGCGGCGCAAGGACGCGGCATTACAGCGTGCCCGCGCGGCCGTCCGTGCCGATGGCCCGGGCGATCGCCGCCTGATTGATCTGGACGCCGATGCTTTCCTGGACGCCGGTGAGATACTGATCGATCAACGTGCGTTGCATGACCTGCTTCATCTCGTCGCCATCGGGCGCGAAGAAGGGCGGCGTGTCCACGCTGGCGACCTGCAGCACCATCTGGCCGCCCGAGGCGGTTGCGGCGGTGGCCACATGGCCCACAGGGCCCTCGAAGGCCTGTGAAACCGCCGCGACTGACAGATCCGCGGTGCTGGTCTCGCGCGTGACCGGATCGGAGATTTTCGCCTCCAGGCCGAGCTCGGTCGCGATAGCGTCCATCGCGGCGCCGTCCTTCAGGCGCGTTGCGATCTCTTCCGCCTTTGCGGTCAGCTTTTCCTGAAGCTGGGCGGCTTTCCAGTCGTCGATGACCCGGCCGCGGACCTCGTCCAGGGTGCGGTCGCGGTCGGCGATCACGTCCTTGACGTCGAACCAGGTAAAGCCGCGCTGTCCGATCTGCACCGGAGCGGTCTCGTAGCCGATATCGGCGCTGAAAGCCTCGCTAAGCAGCTTGTTGGCTTCCGGCAGCTCAATGGTATTGCCGGCCATGTCCTTGCCCGAGCTGTCGACCGCATCGACAGTGCGCACGTCGAGCTTGAAGCGCTCTCCAAGTTCCGTCAGCGTGGCGCCGCCGGCACGCGCGTCCTCGATCTCGTCGTAAAGGTCGAGCACTTCGCCTTCGGCGCGGCGGGTCGCGAGCTCGTCCTTCAGGATGTCCTTGACCTCGTCATAGGATTTCACGGCCTCCGGCTCGATCTTCGTGATCTTGACGATGACGGGGGCGAAGCGGCCTTCGATGACATCGCTGACAGCGCCTTCGTCGAGCGAGAAGGCGGCTTCGGCGATGGCCGGATCGATCAGCTTGTCGCGTGTCATCAGGCCCAGATCGACGTCGGACAGGGTCAGGCCCTGCTCGGTCACCAGGTCCTCGAAAGCGGTTCCCGCGGCGAGTTTCGCGGCCGCGGCGTCCGCCTTCTCCTTGTCGGCGAACGTCAGCTGCAGCACTTGGCGGCGCTCGGGACTGCCAAAGCGCGCAAGCGAGGATTCATAGGTCTGACGCGCATCCTCCTCGCTGACATTCTGCGGTTTCGCGAGGCTGGCGGGGTCGACGACAATCATCTCCAGCTTGCGGTATTCCGGCGCCCGGTAGGTCGCCTTGTTGTCGTTGAAATAGGCTTCGAGCGTGGTTGCGTCCGGCTCGCCGGTCGGCTCCACCGCGCTGGCGTCGAGCGTCAGGTAGCGCACCGTGCGCTCCTCGCTGCGGTACTGATGCATGGCCTCGAGCATCGTCTGCGGTACCGTCGCCCCGCCGGCAAGTCCTTCCGCGATCTGACGGCGGCGGGCCGTCGACATGCGGGTGCGGATGTACTCGTCCTCGGAATAGCCATTGGCGTAGAGCAGCTGCTGCAGGCGCGAACGGTCAAAGCGCCCGTCGGGTCCGCGGAACATGGGGTCTGCATGGATCTCGGTCACGAGCGCGTCGTTGGAGATGCCCAGATTGAACTCCTTGGCGATGTGGTCGAACGTCGCTTCGGCCACCGCGCGGCCCAGGACCTGGCCGGGCACGCCCAAGGCGGCGGCCTGGGTCCCCGACAGGGGCTGGCCGATCCGCTGGCTGAGGTTCTGCACTTCGCGGTTGTAGGCGCGCTGAAAGTCGACGGCGGTGATTTCGGCCGAGCCGACCTCGGCCACCGTGTTCTGGCCGAAGTCGCGGAATACGTCGGCAATGCCCCAGATGCCGAAGCTCAGGACCAGAAGCGCGATGAAGATCTTGGCGATGGTCCCACCGGCGCTCTTTCGCATGGCATCGAGCATAAAAAATTCCCATTCGTTTGGGCGGCAAGGCTTTGGCCGCCGATGCGTGTTTGGCCGGATAATAGGCAGGTGATTGACGAGCGGCAAGCGACGCAAACTTGATAGTACGGTGTTTTCTGCTAGCCAAGCGGTAGAAGACTTCACTGCATTCACAAAGGGGAGGCTGAGGGCCCATGGATAAAGCGATCAAGCCGCTGGTTGCCGGCAACTGGAAAATGAACGGACTGGGCGCCTCCATTGGCGAGATCGAGGCGTTGGCCGCCGGCTACGATGCCGCCGCGAGCGCTGTCGTCGACATCATGGTGTGCCCCCGGCGACGCTGATTGCGGGCTTCGCCAGGGCGGCGTCGGCGCACGGCGTCGCGATTGGCGGGCAGGACTGCCACGCGGCCGTGTCCGGCGCGCATACGGGTGATATTTCCGCCGAGATGCTGCGCGATGCGGGCGCGAGCGCGGTGATCGTCGGCCATTCCGAGCGCCGGGCCGATCATGGCGAGAGCGATGCGGTGGTCCGGGCCAAGGCGCAGGCCGCCTGGCGCGCGGGGCTTGTGGCGATCGTCTGCGTGGGCGAAACGGAATCCCAGCGCACAAGCGGCGCGACGCTCGACGTGGTTGGCGGCCAGCTTGCCGATTCGCTGCCCGACGGCGCGCAAGCCGCAACCACGATCATCGCCTATGAGCCCGTCTGGGCCATCGGCACCGGGCTGACGCCGACGGCCGCGGACGTGGCCACCGTGCATGCCTTCATCCGCAGCACGCTGGAAGCGCGTTTCGCGGAGGAGGGCGCGCGGATGCGGCTGCTCTATGGCGGTTCGGTCAAGCCGGGCAACGCGTCCGAGCTGATGGCGGTGGAAAACGTCAACGGCGCGCTGGTTGGCGGCGCATCCCTGAAAGCCGCGGATTTCCTTGGAATTGTGGCCGCTTACCGATAGGGCGCCGCGGCGCCGCGCAAGGGGCGCTCGCGGGCACTGGCGGCAAAGTTGCCCGCTTCCTATATCGAAGGGTGGTAAGCGCGGCGGGTATCGTGTAGAACCCGCCCAACTTGTACAAAGGTAGCTGGCTGACCGATGGAAACTGTCATCATCGTCATTCATTTGATGGTTGTAATCACGCTCGTGCTCGTCGTCCTGTTGCAGCGCTCCGAAGGCGGCGCGCTGGGCATTGGCGGCGGTGGCGGCGGCATGATGTCGAGCCGCGGTACGGCGAACATGCTCACGCGGGCGACAACGATCCTCGCCGTGGCGTTTTTCGCCACATCGATGGTCCTGACGGTCATTGCGCGCAACTCGGACACGCCGTCGTCGATCCTCGACGCGGTTCCCGCCGCGCAGGGCGAGGCTCCGGGCGAAGGCACGGGTATTCTGGACGCGCTGAAGCAGCAGAGCGCGCCGGCTCCGAGCGGTCCGCAGGTCCCGACGTCGCAGTAAGTCTGCGGCTTGAATCATCGTTGCGACGCGATGCGCCCTGTACGGTATGTACAGGGCGTTCGTTTGTGCGCTTTCCGTCAATAATTGAGTGGCCGAATCGCCGCTCGTAACGTTATGGTTTGGGTCCATGGCGCGGTATATTTTCATCACCGGCGGCGTGGTGTCGTCACTTGGCAAGGGGCTTGCGTCTGCGGCCCTCGGTGCCTGTCTTCAGGCGCGGGGCTACAAGGTCCGTTTGCGCAAGCTGGACCCCTATCTCAACGTCGATCCGGGCACCATGAGCCCCATGCAGCACGGCGAGTGCTACGTGACCGACGACGGGGCGGAGACCGATCTCGATCTCGGCCACTATGAGCGCTTCACGGGCCGCCCGGCCAACAAGCGCGACAATGTGACCTCCGGCCGCATCTATTCCGACATTATCGCCAAGGAGCGCCGCGGCGACTTTCTCGGCGGCACCGTTCAGGTGATCCCGCACGTCACCGACGCCATCAAGGCCTTCGTGCTCGACGGCAATGAAGAGGTCGATTTCGTGCTCTGCGAGATCGGCGGCACCGTGGGCGACATCGAGGGACTGCCGTTCTTCGAGGCGATCCGCCAGCTGGGCAATGAGCTGCCGCGCGGCGAGGTGGTCTATATCCACCTGACCCTGATGCCGTTCATCCCGAGCGCCGGCGAGCTGAAAACCAAGCCGACCCAGCACTCGGTCAAGGAACTGCGCTCCATCGGCATCCAGCCCGACATTCTGATGGTGCGTTGCGACCGGCCGATTCCGGCCGCCGAGCGCCGCAAGCTGTCGCTGTTCTGCAACGTGCGCGAAGGCGCCGTGATCCCGGCGCTCGACGTCAAATCCATTTACGACGTGCCGGTGGCCTATCACAACGAGGGGCTGGACGACGAGGTTCTCAACGCGTTCGGCATCACCGGCGCACCGGCGCCCGATCTGTCGCGCTGGGACAAGATCTCCAACACCATCGCCAATCCCGAAGGCGAGGTGACGATCGCCATCGTCGGCAAATACGTCGAGCTCAAGGACGCCTACAAGTCGCTGATCGAATCCCTGGTTCATGGCGGCATCGCCAACAACGTGAAGGTGAACCTGGAGTGGCTGGAAGCCGAGGTCTTCGAGAAAGAGGACCCCGCGCCCTGGCTGGGCGAGGTCAACGGCATTCTGGTTCCCGGCGGCTTTGGCGAGCGCGGGGCGGAAGGCAAGATCGCCGCCGTCACTTTCGCGCGTGAGCGCAAGGTGCCGTATTTCGGCATCTGCTTCGGCATGCAGATGGCCGTCGTGGAGGCGGCGCGCAACCTGGCCGGCATCACTCAGGCCAGTTCCAGCGAATTCGGCCCCACCAGCGAGCCGGTCGTCGGTCTGATGACGGAATGGCTGAAGGGCAATGCGCTGGAGCGCCGCGCGGCGGAAGGCGACATGGGCGGCACGATGCGGCTCGGCGCCTATCCCGCGCATCTTCAGGCCGGCAGCAAGATCGCCGAAATCTACGGCTCCGAGGAGATCAGCGAGCGCCATCGCCACCGCTACGAGGTGAACATGGCCTATCGCGACACGTTGGAGGCGGTTGGCCTGAAGTTCGCCGGCACCTCGCCCGACGGCGTGCTGCCGGAGACGGTCGAGCGTGAGGACCACCCCTGGTTCATCGGTGTGCAGTATCATCCGGAGTTGAAATCACGGCCGTTCGAGCCGCATCCGCTGTTTGCGTCTTTCGTCCGCGCGGCGGTGGAGCAGAGCCGTCTGGTCTGATACTGCTGGATTGGCGGGCGCGGCGGCCACGGTCCCTGTGCCCTGAATTGAGCATGAGGTGGCGAGCCGATGACCGAAGACACCACGGATCTGGAATTCACTGACGGAACTTCGGCTTTCGAATACACATGCCAATGCATGGATTGCTCGGTGGAGGCGAAAAAGCCTTTGCCGGCCCTGGTGATCGACGCCAAGGAGCAGTTTGGCGTCAAAAGCTGCGTCAAGCTCAACGACGACGGCACCCAGACCGCGGTCCTGCGGGTGCCCAGCGCCGAGGGCGGCTTCGTGGTCATGGCGCGGACCGTCGGCAAGACCGGACCAGCGCTCAAGGGCGGCGATCTCGTCGCCTGGATGCCGGTTCTCTACAACGAGGAACTGGCGAGCGAGACCTCCGAGGAGGGCTTTGGCTGGGTCGGCGTGATCATGGGCACCCTGAAGCCGGTCTTGCGCGAGGGCGGCTGGCTCGGCGACGTCCGCTATTCCGAATAAGATCCAATTTTGACTGGCTGGCGCGGGCGGGGACGATAATGCGACAACTCGATCATCTCGTCATCGCGGTGCGCGATCTCGATGCTGCCGGCGATGCCTATGCGGCGCTCGGCTTCACGCTGACGCCGAGAGCCGACCACGCGTGGGGCACCAGCAACCGGCTGGTGCAGCTTGACGGCGCCTTCCTCGAGGTCCTCGCCGTGGCCGACCCGAGCCGCATGGAGGAGGCCGACGTCGATGCGTTCTCTTTCGGCGCCTACAACCGGGATTTTCTCACCCGGCACGAAGGCATTTCCATGCTCGTGCTGGACAGTTCGGACCCGGTTGCCGACCGCAAGGGCTTCCACGACCGCGGCATGACGGTCTATGCGCCGTTCTCCTTCGAGCGCGACGCCGGGCAGCCGGGCGGCGGCAGCCGCACCGTCGGCTTCGATCTCACCTTCACCACCGATCCGGACATGCCCGACGCCGCCTTCTTCACCTGCCGAAACCGCTATCCGGAGAATTTCTGGCGATCCGAGTTCCAGCAGCATGCCAACGGAGCGCGGAAGCTCGGAGCGGCGATCATCGTGGCCGAGGAACCTTCGGACGTCTATGAGTTCGTGGAAGGGTTCTCGGGCCAGCGCGAACTGGGGCTGACAAGCTTCGGCATGGAATGCGCGCTCGCCAACGGCGGCTCCATCGATGTTCTCACGCCCACCGGCTTCAAGGCGTTCTACGGCGAGGCGTTCGCGGTCGAAGCGCTTGAAACGCCGCGGCTGGTGGCGGCGAAGGTGCTTGTCGACGACGTCGCGAAGATCGCGCGGATCGTGGCGGAAAACGAGATCCCGGCCATCCACAGGAGCGGCATGGTCATCGTTCCGGCCGCCGCCAATTTCGGAACGGCCCTGATTTTCCAGCAACTGGATTGATCGCCTCCCGGGCGTTCGCGCGACGCTTCACGCATGCGGGCAGCCGACATTGCATCAGCATTTCATTCAGCCTATGACATTCCCCGATCGGCCAGAACGCCGCCCCGCTTGACAAAAAGTGCAGGAAATCCGTGCAAGTCATTATTCTCGCAGGTGGATTGGGGACACGGATCTCCGAGGAGAGCGAAGTCCGGCCGAAGCCGATGATCGAGATCGGCGGCAAGCCGATTCTCTGGCACATCATGAAGATCTATGCCGCGCACGGGATGAACGATTTCATTCTGTGCGGCGGCTACAAGAGCTACATGATCAAGGAATATTTCCAGAATTATTTCCTGCACCAGTCCGACGTGACCTTCGACATCGGCAACAACCGGGTCGAATACCATGGAAGCCGCGCGGAAAGCTGGCGGATTACCGTGCTGGACACGGGCGAGGACACGATGACCGGCGGGCGTCTGTTGCGCGCACGCCGCTACCTCGACGGCGACGGCACCGTCTGCGTGACCTATGGTGATGGCGTATCCGATATCGATCTCACCCGCGAGGTGGCCTTTCACCGCGAGCATGGACGGCTGGCCACGCTCGCCGCGGTGGCGCCCCCGGGCCGCTTCGGCGCCCTGGAGATCGACGGTACGGTGGTCAATCGTTTTCACGAGAAGCCGCGGGGCGACGAGACCCGCATCAACGGCGGCTTCTTCGTGGTCGAGCCGCAGGCCTTCGACCGGATCGACGGCGACGCGACATCCTGGGAGCTGGAACCGCTGGAGTCCCTGGCGCGCGACAGGCAGCTCGGCGCCTACAAGCACGATGGCTTCTGGCAGCCGATGGACACGCTGCGCGACAAGCGCCAGCTCGAGGCGTTGTGGACGGCCGGCGCGCCGTGGAAGATCTGGGAGTGATCCGCATGGACCCTGCGTTCTGGAGCGGCCGCCGCGTTCTGCTGACGGGCCACACCGGGTTCAAGGGATCCTGGGCGGCGCTGTGGCTGAGGCACATGGGCGCCCAGGTGCACGGCCTGGCGCTGGCGCCCGAAGGTCCCGCCAATCTCTATGAGAAACTCGGCGGCGTGGTCGCGGAACCGCAGGCCTGGTGCGATCTGCGCGATTTAGATGCTGTGCGGTGCGCCGTGGACGCCGCCAGGCCCGACTTCGTGCTGCACATGGCGGCACAGGCCTTCGTTCGGCGCAGCTACGCCGAGCCTGTGGCGACGTTCGAGACCAACGTGCAGGGCACGGTCAATCTGCTCGAGGCCTTGCGCGGGCAGGAGGGTCTTCGCGGCATCGTGGCTGTCACCTCCGACAAGGTCTACCGCAACGACGGCTCGGGCCGTGCCTTTCGCGAAACCGACCCGCTCGGCGGTTGCGATCCCTATTCCGCCTCCAAGGCAGCCTGCGAACATGCGGTGGCGGCCTATGCAGCGAGCTTCTTCGAGCCCGCGGGCGTGCGCGTGGCCACGGTGCGCGGCGGCAACGTCATCGGCGGCGGCGACTTTTCCCAAGATCGCATCCTGCCGGATATCTGGCGGGCGATCGCAACGGATAAGCCGCTGGTGATGCGCAATCCGGCTTCCACGCGCCCCTGGCAGCATGTGCTGGATTGCCTGTCGGGCTATTTCACCCTGGCCGAGTACCTGCTGTCGGACGCGTCCACGCCGCGCCAGATCAACATCGGCCCGTCGCTCGACGCCACGCTGCCGGTGCTGCGTCTGGCGGAGATCTTTATCAGATCCTACGGCGCCGACACGGCGATCGAATTCGACCCCACGCCGCAGCCGCCTGAGGCGCCGCATCTGAGCATCGATCCGTGCCTTGCGGCGGAACGGCTCGGATGGCAGGGCAGTCTGGACATGGAGCAGGCGGTCCGGCTGACGGCGGAGTGGTATGCACGCCATGACCGGGGCGGCGACGCGCGTGCGCTGTGCCTTGAGCAAATAGACCAGTATCTGACGGGACCGGCCTCATGAGCGTTTCATCCGCGACCGCCGCCTCTTTGGCAATGCCGTGTTGCCGCGCCTGCGGCGCCGAACTGACCCACACGCTCATCGATCTGGGCGAGCAGCCGGTTTCCAATGCCTTCCTGCCGGCTGGCTCGGCGGCGGCGGAGCCGCGCTTTCCGCTGAAAGTCATGGTGTGCGGCGAATGCCTTCTGGCCCAGGCCGTGCACGACATCCCCGCGGATGCGCTGTTTGACGAGAACTACGCCTATTTCTCCAGCTATTCCGACAGTTGGCTGGCCCATGCGCGCGCCTATGCGCAAGCCATGACGGAGCGTTTCGGGCTGGACGCGACCTCGCGCGTCGTCGAGGTGGCGAGCAACGACGGCTACCTGCTGCAGAATTTCGTGGCCGCCGGCATTCCGGTGCTTGGCGTCGAGCCCACGGCGAACACGGCGAAGGCCGCGATCGCCAAGGGGGTTGCGACCCACATCGGCTTTTTCTCAAAGGCCACGGCGGAGCTTCTGGTCGCGCGCGGCATCCGGGCCGACCTGATGGCAGCCAACAACGTTCTGGCGCATGTCCCTGATATCGTTGACTTCGCCTCCGGCTTTGCCGTTCTATTGAAGCCTCAGGGCGTGGCGACCTTCGAGTTTCCGCATCTGCTGAACCTGATCGCCGAATGCCAGTTCGACACGATCTATCACGAGCATTATTCCTATCTGTCGCTCGCCGCGGTGGAGAAGATCTTCGGTTTCGCCGGCCTCAGGGTGTTTGACGTCGAGGAACTGCCGACGCACGGCGGGTCGCTGCGGGTCTATGCCTGCGCGGTGGACGCCGATCGTGAGACGACGGCGAATGTCGCCGCGATGCGCGCCAGGGAGGCGGCCGCCGGACTGGACAGCCTCGCGGGTCACGCGGGCCTGGGTGCGGCGGCGGAAGCGGCGCGGCGCGGCTTTCTCGCGTTCCTTGAGACCGCGCGCACGGAGGGCGCCAAGGTCGCCGCCTATGGCGCGGCCGCCAAGGGCAACACGTTCCTCAACTATTGCGCGGTGACGGCGGACGACATTTCGCTTGTCGCCGACCGCAGCGCCGCCAAGCAGGGAAAGCTCCTGCCGGGAAGCCGCATTCCCGTCGTCTCGCCCGACGCGCTCCGGGAGGCGCGGCCGGACTACGTGGTCATTCTGCCGTGGAACCTGCGCGAGGAGATCGCTTCGGATCTTGCGTTCATCCGCGACTGGGGCGGCCGGTTTGTCGTGGCGATCCCCGGAACCGGGATTTTCTGATGCGGATTGTCGAGACGGCGCTCAATGGGGTTTTCAGCATCGAGGCGTCGCCGCATCGCGACGCGCGCGGCGTCTTTGCGCGATACTATTGTCCTGAGGAGTTCCATAAGGCCGGGATCGCCTTCACCTCGACGCAGATCAACCTGTCGGGCAATCCCAGGAAGCACACGTTGCGCGGGTTGCACTACCAGCCCGAGCCCTTCGCGGAGGCGAAGCTGGTGCGTGCCGTGCGCGGCCGCGCCTTCGACGTGGTCGTCGACATCCGTGCCGGCAGCGCCACCCGGGGGCAGTGGATCTCGGTCGAACTCTCCGCCGACGCGATGAACGCCGTCTTCGTGCCCGAGGGCTGCGCGCACGGCTTCCTGACGCTCGAGGACGACACCGATATCCTCTACCAGATGGGCCGGCCCTTCGAGCCGGGCCATGCCGCCGGCTACCGCTGGAACGACCCCACCTTCGCCATTGACTGGCCCGCCGAACCCGCCGTGATCGGCGACGCGGACCAATGCTGGCCGGAGTTTTCCGTGGCTGGATAAAGCCCCGGATACCCGTGTTTGCTTTACCTCAGGAGCGCTGCTAAGAAGCGCCGACCTCCCGAAATCGGAACCATTCAGACCATGAAACTCATCCTGGACGAAGACAACGCCACTCTCACCCGTCAGGACGACAACGGTTCCGAGACGCTTTCCCTGTACTCGGACGAAGCCTTCAACACGCTATCGCCGATCCTCAACCGCGTCGGCTGGAACCAGAAGTATTCGTACCGGTTTTCCTGGCTCGGCCGTCCTGTCATCCAGTTGCCGGAAGACATGATGCGCATCCAGGAGGTGATCTATGATCTGAAGCCGGATCTGATCATCGAGACGGGCGTCGCCCACGGCGGGTCGCTGATCTATTACGCGTCGCTGTTCGAGGCGATGGGCAAGGGCCATGTGCTCGGCATCGACATCGAGATCCGGCCGCACAACCGCGAGGCGATCGAGGCGCATCCGCTGTTCAAGCGCATCGATCTGCTGGAAGGCAGTTCGACGGCCGACGACATCGTCGCAAAGGTGAAGGCTGTCGCGGACAAATACGAGACGGTTCTGATCATCCTGGACTCCGATCACAGTTACAGTCACGTGATGGATGAGCTCAACATCTACTCCGGAATGGTGACCCCGGGTTCCTATATTGTCGCGACCGACGGCATCATGCGCGAGCTGACTGCGGTTCCCAACGGCAACCCGGCATGGGCCACGGACAATCCGTCCACCGCCGCCGAGGAATTTGCAAGCAAGCACCCGGAGTTCGAACTGGCGGCGCCGGTGCCGACCTTCAACGAATCCACGCTCGCCGAAATGCCGACCTATTGGCCGAGCGCGTGGTTGCGGCGGCGGGCCGACTGAGACATGTCCGGCACCGTCTGTCCCGTCTGCGAAAGCGCGTCCCACCGGCGCATGCTTGGCCGCGACCGGAGTCCGGTTCTGCAGAATGCCGTCTACCCGGATGTGGCAACCGCGCGGGAGACGGGCTACGGTCCATTGGCAATCACGGCCTGCGACCGCTGCGGGTTTGTCTGGAATGCCGCCTTCGATCCGCAACTGATCGACTACACACCGCACTATGACAATGCCCAGGGGCACTCCGACGTGTTCATGCAGCACCTGCAGACTCGGCTGGAGCGAATTGTCGACGCCGCGCCGGACGGACCGCTGGAAATCCTCGAAGTCGGATGCGGGCAGGGCGATTTTCTGGCAGCGCTGGTCCGCGTGCTCGGGCCCGGCCGGGTCAGCCGCGCGGTGGGCTTCGATCCCGCCTACCGAGGGGTGGCGCCGGCCTCCGGAATCGAAATCGTCGGCAGTTACTTCAATTCCGAAACGGCGGGCGAACACGGTCTGTCGCCGGACATCGTGGTGTCGCGGCACACCATCGAGCACATTGCCGATCCCGTCGGGTTTCTGAAGGCGGTTCGCGGCGCGTTGCCGGACGACAAGCCGGTCAAGATCTATCTCGAGACGCCGACCAACGAATGGATCGTTCGCAATGGCGTCATGCATGACTTCTTCTACGAGCATTGCTCGCTGTTCACGCTTGGCTCGATTGCCGTTGCGCTCGAGAAGTCCGGCTATGCGCCCACGATGACCTCAACGTGCTTCGACGGGCAATATCTCTGGGCCGAAGCCATGACCGCCGCGCCGCTTGACCGCGCGGGCTTTATCGGCCGCGAAGCGGACTATGTCGAGATATGGCGCGGCCGCGCCCGGACGCATGGCGACAGTGGTCCGGTCTTCATCTGGGGAGCGGGCGCGAAGGGCGCGACATTCGCCAACATCATCGATCCGGATGCGGCGTTGTTTGCCGGGGTCGTGGACATCAATCCCGGCAAGCAGGGGCGGTTCATAGGCGGCACGGGCATCCCGTCGTCGCCATCGATACGCTTGTCGCTGCAAGGCCCGCAGCAATCTTCGTGATGAATCCCAACTACGAAGCCGAGATACGCGCCTCACTTGACGAACGTGGGCTCGCGCCGGAACTGATACTCGTCCACTGAGCGCGGCGCTAGCCGGATGCTTCCGCCGTCCGCCACCAGTCGAGCGTTTCCCGAACCCGCTGCTCGAACGTCACCGAGGCGCGGAACCCGACCTCATCCCGCAGTCGGGTGATATCTGCGACGATGCGCGCGGGATCGCCGGGGCGGTCGGGCATGGCGCCGAGGCGGATGAGATCCGGCCGACCCGCGGCATCGCCGAAGGCGCGCGCAAAATCGCCGATGCTCATTGCCGTGCCGGAGCCGATGTTCACCGCACCCCCCACACCAGAGAGCGCAAGCGCCGCGATCGCCCCGCCGGCGTCCGCCGTGCTCAGGAAGTCGCGCAGATGGATGCCCGACGAGCAGCGTGCCTCTTCGTCCAAGACCAGCGCCTTGGCGATGGAACCGCCGAGCCGGTTCGGGTGTTCGTGTGGGCCGAACAGGAAGAAGATGCGCGCCCAGGCGAAGGAAAGTCCCGACTCCCGGCAATAGGCTTCGGCCATGCGCCGTGTCGCGTCCTTGGCCGTGCCGTAGAGCGTGTGCGGGCTGGGGAGATCGCGGCGCTCGCAATAGGCGTCCACGGTTGCGGACAGATCATATTCCGCGCAGGAACCCGCGAGGACGGCGCGTTTACCTCCGGCGGCGTCGAAGGACCGCAACAGTCTCAGCGTGGCGGCCGCCCAGTCCAGATTGTCTTTCGCGGTCCAGAATTTTCCGTGCTCGGTCGTCCACGCGAGGTGGATCAGCGTGTCGGCGCGTGCTTCCTCGGCGACCGTCTGCATATCGCAGTGGAGCAGGTCGGCCTGGATCCATTCGGCAACCGCGGCATTCGCTGCCGGATGCCGCGCGACGCCGATGACGTGGTGCGCGGAGAGCGCGCGTGCGACCTCGCGGCCCAGAAAGCCGCCGGCGCCGGTCAGCAGAATGCGGGCCTGCGCGCTCATCGCGTCACGACGCCTTGGCGGCTGCATTTCCGGCGATCGGCCGCGGCTCGTGAAAGGCCGGGCGCACGCCGATCATGCCCTGCACGATAAAGCGCGCCGAGCGGGCGATAATCGCAGGCCAGCTTCCCGCCTCTTCGACCGATGCGCGCGTGCCGAGCAGATGATCAAGCGCGAGGGTCGCATTCGCGACGTCGCCGAGGCCGAGCCCGCCAAGATCGATACAGATCTTGGATGGCGTTACATAGGATTTTGGCCAGCGTTGGCGGGTCTTCTTGGGGCCTCCGTAGGCCTTGCGCCGAACGGGCGTGCCGGCGGGCACGGCATCGTCTGCGCCGACTTCGGCAAGGAAGCCGCGCAGCCTATCGATCGCCTTGTCCCTCGCTTCGTCGCTGACGGTCTCCAACTGCTTGAGGATCTGTTCGACGTGATAGCGGTAGTCCGGCGGGCGCTTGCCGTCATAGGCCATCCGGTTCGCCTGCTCCATCCCGATCAGCGAATAGAACCCGAGCACCGGGAAGTGCCCCTCGATCGGTTCGCGTATCGGGTCGGCGGCGGATTCCTGGGTGACGACAGCGATGGAGTTGTTTCCGGCGGCGGGCGATTTTTCGGAGTCCTGGACGCTCAGCCCGCCGCTGCGGGGCCCATGGCGAGCATGGAAAACGGGTGCCGGAGATAGATGAAGCTGTCGATGACGCTCAGGATCGCGGAGCTGAAATACACATCGACCGCGCCGCTGCCGTGGATATGCCCGGTCTTGGCGCGCAGTTTGTCCAGCGCGACGCGGCTGATCAGTCCGTGATGCAGGCGCGGGGTGATGTCGTTGCTGTGGGTCAGGCCCCATTGCGGATCATCCAGAAGGTCCCGGGTCGCAACGGTGATGGGGCGCCCGAACACGCCGGATTTCTTGATCTTGAGGCGCCCGGCGTTGGGGTTGTAAGCGTTGGGCCAGTTGTAGAAATTCGACTGCCAGGACACCGCCTCGGGCTTTTCACGCTCCAGCAGGGTCTTGAGCGCCGGATACTGGCCCGGCAGCACGCTGTCGTCGTCGCCGATGGTGATCACATAGTCGCCGGTGGCGTGATCCACCGCATTCTCGAAATTCTGCCGCTGGCTGATGCGCCCGGCGTGCGTATGTAGCGGATGCGCGCGTCGTTGAAGGAGGCGACGACATCGGCGGTGTCGTCCGTCGACGCATTATCGCTCACCACGATTTCCAGATCCGGGTCGCCGATCGCGGTACAGACCGCCAGGCAGGAGGCCAGATAGACGCCGCGATCGCGGGTTGGAATGGCAATGCTGACTTTCATCTGCGATCCTCAACGGAATGGACAGCCCTTCATACGCGTGAGGCCGCGATTTGCAAGGCACCCTCGGCGCTGCATTCTTTACCGGGGTGTCTGTCCGCAATTTTTGTCCAAACATTCAAAAAAATGACGCCGCAGCCGTCTGCTCATATTGTGGGCGTGGCTACATTGTGGTCATATGCGGCTGGAACAAAGACAATCCAGGGGTTTCAAATGGGGTTCATGACAACAATCGCATGGTCGCGGCGCGCGGTGATGGCCGGAGCGCTGACCGCATCCGCCGTGCTGGCGAGCGGGATCGCGCCGGCATCCGCCGAGCCGGTCAAGGTCGCCGCGATCTACACCGTTCCGGTGGAACAGCAGTGGGTCAGCCGCATTCACGTGGCGCTGAAGGCGGCGGAAGAGCGCGGCGACATCACCTACACCTTCTCCGAGAACGTCGCCAACACCGACTATGAGCGGGTGATGCGCGAATACGCCGAGCAGGGCATGAACCTGGTCGTCGGCGAAGCCTTCGCGGTGGAACGCGCGGCGCGCAAGGTGGCCGCCGAGTATCCCGAGACCGCGTTTCTCATGGGCTCGTCCTTCGGCCCGTCCAAGCCGAATTTCTCGGTCTTCGACAACTTCATCCACGAGCCGAGCTACCTGACCGGCATGGTGGCGGGCAAGGCCACCAAGTCCAACGTCATCGGCATGGTCGGCGGCTACGCGATCCCCGAGGTCAACCGGCTGATGAACGCCTTCATGGAAGGCGCGCTGGCCACCAACCCGGACGTAAAGTTCCTGGTGACCTTCATCAACTCCTGGTACGACCCGCCGAAGGCCAAGGAAGCCGCCTTCGCGATGACCGACAAGGGCGCCGACATCCTCTATGCCGAGCGCTTCGGCGTCTCCGACGCGGCCAAGGAAAAGGGCATCCTGGCGATCGGCAACGTGATCGACACGGCGTCCGATTATCCCGGCACCATCCTGGCGTCCGCGCTGTGGCACATGGAAGCGACCATCGACAAGGCGATCGCCGCGGTGGCGGGCGGCACCTTCGAGCCGGCCGACTACGGCCCCTACAGCTACATGGCGCATGGCGGCGCGAGCTTCGTCGCCGACGAGGCGCTGGCCGATCCCGAGGCGCTGGCTGCCGCCAAGGCCAAGGAGCAGGAAATCCTCGACGGTTTCTTCCGCGTCAACGTCAACGACGCCGAGCCCAAGTCGACCATGTAGGGCATTCGATTATCAAGCGCCGCCGGCCGGGTGTATTCCGGCTGGCGGTTTCGTGCGAGAGATCTGTTTTCGCATGCCGTGTGACCGGCGTCCGAAAGCTGATCTGGGGGATCTCATGGATACGTCATGGACGCGGTGACGGACGCCAACGCCGTGGTGCTCGAGCTTCGCGGCGTCACCAAGCGCTTCGGGCCGCTCGTCGCCAACGACGCGGTGGATCTGTCGCTGCGGCGCGGCGAGATCGTCGCCCTGCTGGGCGAGAACGGCGCCGGCAAGACGACCCTCATGAACATCCTCTTCGGCCACTATGTCGCCGACGAGGGCGCCGTGCTGGTCGCGCCGCGCGCGGGCGGCGCCGTGCAGCCGCTGGAGCCCGGCTCGCCGCATGCGGCGCTCGCCGCCGGCATAGGCATGGTGCACCAGCATTTCACCTTGGCGGAAAACCTCTCGGCGCTGGAAAACATCATCCTTGGCACGGAACACCTCTTCGCCGCGCGGCTGGCCCGCGGCGCGGCTCGCGCCCGGCTTGCGGGCCTGATGGCGCATTCCGGTTTGAGCGTCGATCTGGACGCGCGGATCTCGACGCTTTCGGTGGGCGAGAAGCAGCGCGTTGAAATCCTCAAGGCGCTCTACCGCGACGCCCGCGTTCTGGTGCTCGACGAGCCGACGGCGGTGCTGACGCCGCAGGAATCGGAAACTCTGTTCGAAACGCTCAAGAGCCTCGCGGCGGAGGGGCTTGCGATCATCTTCATCTCGCACAAGCTCGCCGAGGTCATCGCCGCCTCCGATCGTGTCGCCGTGCTGCGCGCGGGCGCCAAGGTTGCGGATCTGGCCACATCCGACTGCGATCAGCGCCAGCTCGCCGAGCTGATGGTCGGCCGCGACGTGCCGGTGAGCAGCCGTACCGCCATCCCGGCGGGCGCAGAGCTGCTGCGGCTTCAGGGCGTTTCCACCGGCGAGGGGCGCGAGGCGCTGCATATGGTGGATCTCACCCTGCGCGAAGGCGAGATCTTCGGTATCGCCGGCGTCTCGGGCAACGGCCAGGGCGCGCTGGCGCGGGTGATCTCGGGCCTGGAGACGCCGCGTAGCGGTACCATGACGCTGGCTGGCGAGAGTATCCGCAGCGATTCCGCCGCCCAGATGATTGCGGCCGGATTCGCCCGCATTCCGGAGGACCGGCACAAGGACGGCATCGTCGGCGCCATGAGCGTGGCCGAGAACCTGGTGATCGAGGAAATCCGCAAGCCGGCCTTCCAGAAATTCGGTTTCCTGCGCTTCGGCGAGATCGCCGCAAGGGCGAAGGAGGCCATTGCGGCCTATGACATCCGCTGCCAGGGCGGGGAGGCGCCGGCGCGGCTTCTCTCCGGCGGCAACATCCAGAAGATCGTGCTGGCGCGCACGCTCGACGCGGGGCCTCACGTCGTGCTGGCGGCGCAGCCCTCGCGCGGGCTCGACGTGGGCGCCACGGCCGATGTGCACCGCAGGCTCCTGGAGGCGCGGGCGCGCGGCGCGGGCGTGATCCTAATTTCCGAGGATCTCGACGAACTCATGCGCCTGTCGGACCGCATCGCCGTCATCCACCGCGGGCACCTCTCGGCCGCCGAGCCGACCGAAGGGCTGGATCGCGGCACCCTGGGCCTGCGCATGGCCGGACATTCAGCGGAGAAAGCCGCATGATCCGTTTAGAGCCGCGCGAGACGGCCACGACCACCCGGCTGATCGCGGCCCCGGTGATCGCCGCCGTCGCCGCCCTGCTGCTTGCCGCCATCCCAATCGCCACCACCGGCACCTCCGTGTTCGAGGCCTATGCGCTGATGGCCAGGGGCGCCTTCGGCTCGGTCTTCGCGTTCTCCGAGATGCTGACCCGCGCCACGCCGCTGATCCTCACCGGGCTTGCCGCCGCCGTCGCCTTCCGGGCCAAGCTGTGGAACATCGGCGGCGAAGGGCAGCTCTACGCCGGAGCGCTGGCCGCCGCCGCCATCGGATCGGGCGCGATCGACCAGCCGCCCATCGTGATGATTCCGCTGGTGATCATGGCGGGCGCGCTGGCCGGCGGCATGGTGATGCTCGGCCCGACGCTGCTGAAATCGAAACTCGGCGTCGACGAGGTGGTCACCACCCTGCTGCTCAACTTCGTCATCCTGCTGTTCGTGCAGATGATGCTGGAGGGCCCGATGAAGGATCCCATGGGCATGGGCTGGCCGCAGTCCGAGCCGATCATCGATGCCGCCGTGCTGCCCAAGCTGGTGGCGCGCATGCGCATCCATGGCGGGTTGATCATGGCGTTTGCCGCGGCGCTCTTCGTCTACGTGCTGCTCAAGCGCACGGTCTGGGGCTTCGAGATCCGCGCGGTGGGCGAGAACGCCCGCGCCGCGCGCCATGCCGGTATTCCCGTGACCGCCACCTTCATCCGCGTGGGGCTCCTGTCGGGCGCGCTGGCGGGGCTTGCGGGCGTCGGCGAGGTGGCCGGGCTGAAGGGCTATCTTACGGCGGATCTCTCGCCCGGCTTCGGCTACGCGGGCATCGTGGTGGCCATGCTGGCGGCGCTCTCGCCCATCGGTGTGGTCTTCGCGGCGCTGTTCATCGCCAGCGTCTTCGTCGGCGCGGACAGCATGTCGCGCGCCGCCGGCGTGTCCAACTATCTCGCCGACCTGATCGTCGCCATGGCGCTGATCTGCGTGCTGATCTCCAGCCTGTTCGTGCGCTTCAAAGTGCGCTTCGTCGGGCGCGCCACGGGAGAGGCGGCATGAGCGACATTTTCGAGATCCTGCTCGCCGCCAATTTCTGGGCCGCCGCCATCCGCATCGCCACGCCGCTGATCTTCGGCGTGCTGGGGGCGCTGGTCTGCGAACGCGCGGGCGTGCTGAACCTCGGCATCGAGGGCATCTTCACCGCCGGCGCCATGGCCGGCTGGATGGCCGTGTGGCTCGGCGCGGGGCTGTGGGGCGGTGTGGCGGTCGCGGCGCTCGCCGGCGCCTTCTTCGGGCTGATCCACGCGATCCTGACCGTGCCGCTCGGGCTGTCGCAGCACGTCTCGGGCATCGGCGTGACGCTGTTCGCAACGTCGGTGAGCTATTTCGCCTATCGCACGGCGCTGCCGGACGTGTCCTCGCCGCCGCGCATCGTGGCCTTCCAGCCCGTCGACATTCCGCTGCTCTCCGACCTGCCGTTCGTGGGACCCGCCTTCTTCCAGCAGACGCCGATGACCTTTCTGGCGTTTGCGCTGGTGGCGCTGACGGCGTTTGTGCTCTACCGCACGCCGCTGGGGCTCGCCATCCGCGCCGTGGGCGACGATCCCTCGGCGGTGGAGGCGCAGGGCCTCTCGGTCTATGGCTTGCGCATCGGCGCGGTGGTCGCGGGGTCGGCGATGATGGCGCTGGGCGGGGCGTTTCTCACCATGTCGGCGTTCGACGCCTTCTTCTTCGGCATGGTCAACGGGCGCGGCTGGATCTGCATCGCGCTCACCGTCTTCGCCTCCTGGCGGCCGGGCAAGGCGCTGATCGGCGCGCTGCTGTTCGGGGCGTTCGACGCCTTCCAGGTGCGGCTGCAGACCGAAGTCGGCGCCTTCATCCCCAGCCAGGTCTTCCTGATGCTGCCGTACCTTCTGTCCATCGCGGCGCTGGTCATGGTGGCGCGCAAGGCGGATTATCCCCGGGCGCTGCTCACGCCCTATTTCCGGGGGCAGCGGTGAGAGTAGCGTTGAAAGAAATAGGGCATTGGCAAATATTACTATAATTGCGCGCGACGCCTGACAGGACGGAATAGATGAAATTGACAAAATTATTTTGGCTCTGGCCATTATTGATATTCATCGTGCTTTGGATTGTAATGACAATTTCGCCCGTCGCGACATTCTTCCTTTTTTCAACAAGAATAGGTTTTTTCACAGGATATCTATTAATTGCTTCGATAATTGGATTGGCGATAGATGCGTATTACAGAAGAGTGCACCGAGCATTGTTGCCAATTTCTATTTCAGTAATTACAATTGGATTGTCAGTTTATTATTATAATTACTATCGTGAACAGACTTTGATCAAGAAATTAGAATCTGAAATTCAATTTAAAAATGAAATATCTATCAAAGTTGCGAAAGAGTACATAAGGCAAAACTCAATAAATCCGGTTCCGCTTCAAACGCAGTATCAGCAATTCAGCAGATATACACTAAATCACTATTACTCAAATGTTCGCTTCGAAAGCGACAAATCGATAAAGTATTCTGAAAATTTCTACATAAAAGAAAATTATTGTAGAAATATATTTAATAAAAATGAATTTATAGAATTTAAAAGTACGGAGATTAGAGATGGCGGCACCGAAAGTGGAAAAATTTGTTACCTTCGGACAAAGATTAAAAATCCTCACACGATGATTTCATATTCTCGGGAGAAGCGGGAAAAAATAGATTCAAACGAAATGGAATTTATTATCTACTTAGAACGGTGGGATATTCTGATAGATAGTGAGTCAATTGGCAGCTATTTGAGTGCATCTGTAGAAAGCCTCCCGGTCGTCCCGTGGCCGATAGTAATTTGCGGAAATTTTGGTGGTTTTGCGCCGATTCCAGAACGTTTCTGTAGTGTTTCGCTCAGGAGTTTCATTGGTCAAGAGCTGGAAACTCGGCCCGACGACGCAATTAAAGCTGGCGTTTCCGATATAATAGCAATGATATTGGATCTGAAACCGCGCAAGTTCCTTTACTTTCCCGAGCATGAAATGTCTCCAGTCGCAAAACAGGCGCTATCTGCCTACCTGACTTCTGAAGCAAAGTCAGAGCTTCTCGACTCAACACAGAACCCATAGCAGAATCCCATGAGTTTCGATCTCCTCATCAAGAACGCCACGCTGCCAGACGGCCGCACCGGCATGGACATCGGCTGTGCGGGCGGAAAAATCGTCGCCGTGGAGGCGGGGATCGCGGCCGAGGCGGGCCGGACTCTGGATGCGGGCGGCAAGCTCGTCGCGCCGCCCTTCGTGGACGTGCATTTCCACATGGACGCGACCCTGTCGCTCGGTCTGCCGCGCATGAACGAGAGCGGCACGCTGCTGGAGGGCATCGCGCTGTGGGGCGAGCTGAAGCCGCTGCTCACCATCGAGGCGGTGGTGGAGCGCGCGCTGCGCTATTGCGATCTGGCGGTCTCGCAAGGGCTGCTCGCCGTGCGCAGCCATGTGGATGTCTGCGACGACAGGCTCACCGGCGTCGAGGCGTTGCTCGAGGTCAGGCGCCGGGTCGCGCCCTATCTGGATCTGCAGCTTGTCGCCTTTCCGCAGGACGGGTTCTATCGCTCGCCGAATGCGGAGAAGAACCTGATCCGGGCGCTGGACATGGGCGTGGAGGTGGTCGGCGGCATCCCGCATTTCGAGCGCACCATGGAAGACGGCGCGCGTTCGGTGACGGCGCTGTGCGAACTCGCGGCCGAACGCGGGCTCATGGTCGACATGCATTGCGACGAGACCGATGATCCCCTGTCACGGCATATCGAGACGCTGAGCTATGAGACCCGGCGGCTGGGCCTGCAGGGCCGCGTCGCCGGATCGCATCTCACGTCGATGCACTCGATGGACAACTACTATGTCTCGAAGCTGCTGCCGCTGATGGCGGAGGCCGGGGTGCACGCCATCGCCAACCCGCTCATCAACATCGCGCTGCAGGGCAGGCATGACACCTATCCCAAACGGCGCGGCCAGACCCGGGTGCCGGAGATGCGGGCGCACGGCATCAACGTCGCCTTCGGCCACGACTGCGTGATGGACCCGTGGTATTCGCTCGGCTCGGGCGACATGCTGGAGGTCGCGCATATGGCGCTGCATGTGGCGCAGATGACCTCGCGCGAGGCCATGCGCTACTGCTTCGAGTGCATCACGACGCATCCCGCCACGATCATGGGGCTGGAAGGCTACGGCCTTGCGCCCGGCTGCAACGCGGACTTCAACCTGCTGCAGGCGGACGATGCCATCGAGGCCATTCGGCTGAAAGCCGCGCGGCTCGCCGTGGTGCGGCGCGGCCGCGTCATCGCGCAGACCGCGCCGCGTGTCTCGCAGCTTTCGCTCGACGGCCGTCCCGACAGCGTCGACGCCTCCGCCTATGCGCCCCGCGCGTAGAAGAGGGGCTTGCGGGCTCGAACGCAGCACCGTTCGCGTCTCATCCTCCTCAAGGGCCTGTGGCAGGTCCGGGATCAAGCCTTGTCTTGCGCGTGTCTCATCGATCGCATGGGTGCTCGGGACAAGCCCGAGCATGACGAAAACATCATTCTTTTCAAGTCTCTGAACCCGGCTTTCGTCATCCTCGGCCATGTGCCGAGGATCCATCTTTGCCGCCCTACGCCCCGCCCATGACCAGCGTCTGGGCCTGAAGCTCGGCCGCCGTCGGCAGGCTGGCGCCCGACGCCTTCTCGAACGTCCTGGCGACCGCCGCCGTCAGCCCGTCTTTGCCCGCGCCCGCGAGCAGCGTGACGCTGCCGGGACGGCCGTCGCTGCGCGGTGCTGTGGGCACCGCGATGGCGCACATGTCCATCAGGTTGACGAAATTGGTGTAGGTGCCGAAGTTCGAGTTCGGGCCGATCGGGTCGGCTTCGAGATCCGCGACCGTATAGAAGGTCGGGATCGTCGGTACGCACATCATGTCGAGCGCGCCGAGCACGGGCGCCGCGATACGCTTGAGCTCTTCGAGCCGGTAGATCCCGCGGAAGGCGTCGGCCGCCGTGAGCCCTTCGGCCTTGCAGATCACCTGCCGGGTCACGGGCAGGATGGCCTCGGGATCGGTCTTCAAAAGGTCCGCGATCACCGTGTAGCGCTCGGCGACCCAGGCGCCGTCGTAGAGCATGCGGGCGACGTCGTAGAACGGCGTGAAGTCGACCTCGACGATCGTGTGTCCGGCAAAGCGCAGGGTGTCCACGGCGCTCTCGAAGGAGGCCCGCTGCACCGTGTCGCCGAAGAACTCGATGGTGTTCGCGTCCGGAATGCCGATGGTCAGGCTTTCGGGCGCATCGCCCAGCGGCGCGACCGCGATCTCCTTCGAATAGGCCTCGGCCGCGTCATAGCCCGCGGCGGCCTCGTAGGCGGTGTAGGCGTCACCGACGGTCATGGCGAAGATCGAGATGGTGTCCAGCGTGCGGCACGCGGGCACCACGCCGCCCGGGGACAGCGCGCCCAGCGTCGGCTTCAGGCCGACGATGTTGTTCAGCGCCGCCGGAACGCGGCCCGAACCGGCCGTATCCGTGCCGAGCGAGAAGCTGACCAGCCCGTGGCCCACGGCGACGCCGGAGCCCGACGAGGAGCCGCCCGGCACGATCGATGGGTCGATGGAATTCTTCGGCGGCGCATAGGGCGAGCGCACGCCGACAAGCCCGGTGGCGAACTGGTCGAGGTTGGTCTTGCCGACGAGCAGGGCGCCGGCGGCGCGCAGGCGTCCGACGACGAAGGCGTCCGCGTCGGGCACATATGCGTAAGCCGGGCAGGCGGCGGTGGTGGGACTCCCGGCGGCGTCGATGTTGTCCTTGGCGGCGAAGGGAATGCCCCACAACGGCTTCGACGGGTCGTAGGAGCCAAGCGCCGCGGCGGCGGCTTGAACCTCCGCCTTGTCGATCAGATGGATGAAGATGCCGGGATCGTTCACGGCGGCAATGCGGGCGTAGACCTCTTCGATCACGTCGAGGGGCTGGCGCCGCCGGCATAGGCCTCGCGCAGCGCGGTGATCGTAAGGGGCATCTCTTTCATGGTGGTTTCCTTGATCATGCCTGGATCCGCCTTTGCGGCGGTTTTGGCGCGGCTGCGAGCAGCGTGCGCGTGTAGGCGTCCCGCGGCGCGCTCATGACGTCCTCGGCGGCTCCCTGTTCGACGATCTCGCCGCCCTTCATGACGATCACATGATCGCAGAGAAGACGGACGACGTGCAGATCATGGCTGACAAAAAGATAGCTCATTCCGAGCTTGGCGCGCAGGTCGGCGAGCAAATTCAGAACCACCGCCTGGATCGACACGTCGAGCGCCGCCGTCGGCTCGTCGAGGATCAGGAACTTCGGGTTCAGCGCGATCGCCCGGGCGATGCCGACGCGGGCCTTCTGGCCGCCCGAAAGCTGATGCGGGAACCGGTCGAGCAGCGGCTGCGGCAGGCCGACGAGATCGGCGAGTTCCGCCACGCGCTCGCGCGCCGCCGAACCGTTCAATCCGCCCAGCCGGTGCAGCGGATCGGCGATGCTCTGGCGCGCGGTGTGGCGCGGGTTGAGGCTGTCGGTGGCGTCCTGGAACACCATCTGGATCTCGGAGCGGCGCGGGTCGCGGGAGAATTTCTGCGCCGGCGTCGCGGCGATATCGTTTCCATTGAAAAGGATTTCGCCGCTTGACGGGTCCAGCAGCCGCACCAGCATCGACGCGGTCGTGGACTTGCCGCAGCCGGACTCGCCCACAAGCCCGACGCTCTGGCCCTCGAGGACGGTGAAGGAGATGTCCTTGACCGCATGCACGGGTCCCGACTTGCCCTTGTAGGTCTTCACCAGGTTGCGGACCTCGAGCAGCGGCCTGTCCGTCGGCGCATGCGGCAGCTCCGGGGTGCGCTCGGATTCGGGCAGCAGCGTGCGGATGCTTTCACCCAGCCGCGGCGTGGCGTCGACCAGCTTGCGCGAATAGGGATGTTTGGGCGAGAGAAAGATCTCCGCCGGATCGCCGGCCTCGACGATGCGGCCATCCTTCATCACCGCGATCTTGTCGCAATATTGCGCGGCGAGCCCGAGATCGTGAGTGATCAGGATCGAGCTCATGCCGCGCTCGCGGATCAGCTCCGCGACCAGATCCATCACCGCCTTCTGCGTCGTGATGTCCAGCCCGGTGGTCGGCTCATCGGAAATCAGCAGGCGCGGATCGCACGCCAAGGCGATGGCGATGACGATGCGCTGGCACATGCCGCCGGAAAGCTCGAACGGATAGGCGTCGTAGCGCGCTTGCGCGTCGCGGATCTTTACCGCCTCCAGCGCCTCGATCGCCTTGCGGCGTGCATTGTGGCGGGTGGCGCGGGCGTGGCGGCGCAACACGTCCTCGATCTGGTGCCCGACCTTGCGGATCGGGTTGAGTGCGGCGCGCGGGTTCTGGAAGATCATCGAGATCTCGCGGCCGCGGATGTCGCGGATATCACGTTCGGAGGCGCGGCGCAGATCGACGCCGGAATAGCTGACCTCGCCGGCGGTGATCGTGCCGCCTGCGTCCAGAATCCTCATCAATGCATAGGCGGTCACCGACTTGCCGGAACCGGATTCCCCAACAATGCCGAGCGTCTCGCCGCTGGCGACCGCGAGGGACACGTTGCGCACGGCATCCACGGTTCCGTTGCGGGTCTGGAAGCTGACGGCCAGGTCCGAGATGGAAAGCATGGTCACGTCCTCCTGCGCGGGTCGACGATGTCGCGCAGGCCGTCGCCGAGGAGGTTGAAGGAAAGCACCGCGAACATCAGCCAAAGACCGGGGAAGAAGGCGAGCCACCATTCGCCGGAGACGATGAAATTGGCGCCCTCGGCCACCATGATGCCCCACTCGGGCGTCGGCGGGCGGACGCCCAGGCCGATGAAACTGAGACCGGCGGCGTTGAGGATCGCCCAGCCGAGGTTGAGCGAGATCTGCACCATCATCGGCGGCAGGGCGTTGGGAAAGATGTGCAGCGCGAGCACGCGCAGATCCGAGTTGCCCGACAGCCGGGCTGCGAGCGCGAACCCGGCCTCGCGGCGGATGTTCACCTCGGCGCGCACCAGGCGCGCGTAGAAGGGGAGGTTGATGATGGCCGTGGCGTAGATGATGTTCTCGATGGTGTTGCCGAGTGCCGCGACGATGCCCATCGCCAGCACGAACAGCGGGAACGCCATGATGGTGTCGAGGACGCGGTTGAGGATGGTATCGAGCCAGCCGCCCCAGTAGCCCGCCGCGGCGCCAAGCGCGGAGCCGAAGACGAAGGACAGCGCCACGGCGGCGATCGAGATCGTCAGGTCGAGGCGGGTGGCGACGATGACCCGGCTGAACACGTCTCGGCCGAGACTGTCGGTGCCGAACCAGTGGCTCCAGTTCGGCGGCTGCAATGCGTGCGCCGTATTCGATTCCAGCGGATCATAGGGCGCTATGGCCGGCCCGAAGACGGCGCAGAACACCATGATCGCGAACATGGCGAAGGCGATCAGCGTGACCGGGTTGCCCTTCAGCACGTAGACCAGATGATCGAAGGAACTGCTGGTGCGGACCGGCGGCGCGTCCGCCTCATCGGCCGATTTCAGGGCTGCATCGGTCATTTCTGGTCAAATCCAATCCGCGGATCGATGAGCGTATAGGTCAGATCGATGACCAGATTGAGCGCGACGAACAGCAGCGCCATGGCCAGCACGAAGCCCTGCACGGCGGCGTAATCGGAGACCACCAGCGCCTCCACCGCGTAGGAGCCGATGCCGGGCCAGGCGAAGACCTTCTCCACCAGCACGTTGGCGCCCAGCGTGAAGGAGAACACCATGCCCAGCGTGGTGACCACCGGCAGCAGCGCGTTGCGGAAGGCGTAGCCGTAGAGCACCTTTCCGCGCGACAGCCCGGCCGCCTTCGCCGTGCGGATGAAGTCCGACGACAGCGCCCCGAGCATCGCGGCCCGCGTCATCCGGGCGATCGGCGCCATGGTGAACAGCGACAGCGTCACCGCCGGCAGGATGAGCTGGCGCAGGGCGGCCATCCAGGTTTCCCCGTCGCCGGCGATCGCCGCATCGATCAGATAGAATCCGGTGACATGGTCGGGATCGAGAGTGGAGAAATCCAGCCGTCCGAGCGGCGAGGGGGCGATGCCGAGGAGGTAGTAGAAGACGTAGATCAGCACGATGCCGGTGAAGAAGGTCGGCAGCGACACGCCGGCGGTGACCAGCACCCGGCACAGGTGATCCACCGGTGAACCGGGGCGTGTCGCCGCCAGCACGCCGAGCGGCACGGCGATCAGGCACGACAGCAGAAGGGCGGTCAGCGTCAGTTCAAGCGAGGCGGGCAGCCGGTTGGCCAGATCGGTCGCCACCGGCTGGCCGCTGGAGATGGATTGGCCCAGGTCGCCTTGCAGCAGATCGCCCACATAGAGGACGAACTGCTGCGGAAGCGGCTTGTCGAGGCCGAGGGCCTCGCGGATCTCGGCGATGGATGCCTCGTCCGCCGCCGCACCCGCGAAATACACGGCAGGGTCCCCGGGCAGGGCGCGGGTCAGCACGAAGCTGATCACCACGACCCCGATCACGACCGGCACGGCCTGCGCGATCCGCATCAGCACGGTTTTCAGGCGGACGGGCATGGGCTCAGGCGCTCTTCAGCGAGCGGATGTCGAGCTGGCGGTGGAACCAGTACTCGTAGTCCGTCGCGCCGTTGGTGGCGACGTTCAGCGCCGGCTGCCACAGCGGGATGCGCGGCAGGTCCTCGAAGGCGATCTCGAACATGCGCATCACCTTGGGTGCGTAGTCCGGGTCGTCCACGTCCAGATGCAGGGTCTCGTCGACCAGTTGCTCGATCTCGGCGTTCTCGTAGTTCGAGGAGTTGAACAGGTGCCCCTTCTTGTAGGCCCAGAAGAAGTAGTAGCAGGGGTAGTTCAGCCAGCCGCCGAAGTTTTCCAGATGCAGCGGCAGACGCTTTTCGACCAGCGAGGCGGTGCGCCAGTTGGCGCCGGGGATCTTGTCGATCTCGGAAGCGATGCCCAGCTTGGCAAGGTTTTCCTGGATCAGCAGCGCCGTCGGCTCCATCCAGTCCGACTGCCCGAGATCGATCGAGAAGGGCACTTCGAACCCCTTGGCGAAGGCGGATTTCTCAAGGTGTTCGCGCGCCTTGTCGAGGTCGGTGAAATAGGGCGACTTGCGCGGCCACTCGATGCTGTCGATCTCGGCCTTGCCGCCCCACATCGGCGCGCCGCGGCCGTAGGCCGCCGTCTGGAAGATCTGCTCGTAGGGGATCGCATAGGCCACCGCCTTGCGCACGTCCGGGTCCTGGAAGGGCTCGAACGTGGTGTTCAGGCCGACGCACTGGATGGCGTTCTCGATCGGTGTGGAGAAGACGCTGACGCCTTCCTTGCTCTCCAGTTCCTTGGCGTCCTTGTTGGGGATGTTGAACGACAGGTTCACGTCGCCGCGCTCGATGAGCGCGCGGCGGGTCGCCGGGCTCGGCACTTCGCGCAGGATCACGCGCTTGACCGCCGGCAGCGGACCGCCGGTCCATTTATCGTTGCGCTCGTAGACCACCTGTTCGCCCGGATTCCAGCGGACCACCTTGAAGGCGCCGGAGCCGATGGTGTTCTTGTGCACGTATTCCATTGCCCACGGATCGTCGGCGGTGGCGTGTTCCTTGGCGATCTTGGAATTGAGAATGAAGGGCACCGGCACCGCCAGATCCGGCAGCGTCAGCTTGGAGGGGAAGTCCAGCTTCACCAGGAAGGTCTTCTCATCCACGACCACGAACTGGTCGGGACGGGTCAGCGCACCGGCCTTCATCTGCACGGTCGGGAAGCCGCCGGCGGAGACCGCGCGGTCGAAGGACCATTTCACGTCCTCGGCGGTCACCGGGGAGCCGTCCTGGAACACCGCGTCCGGCTTCAGCTTGAAGGTCAGCTCCAGGCCGTCGTCGGAGAAGCTCCAGCTCTCGGCCAGTTCCGGAACGATGGTGGAATAGTCATAGGACAGACCGCCGTCGGGCGTCGTCCTGGTGCCGAAGGAGACCAGCCGGTCGTAGCAGTTGACCGCGATCTGGTAGCTCGGCCGGTTGGTGCCGGTGCGGTGCAGATCGAGGCTGTTGATGGTCTGACCCATCACCGTGACGAGCGTGTCCTTGCCCGCGGCCATGGCCGGAAGCGTCATGGAGAAGGGCAGCATGGAGGCGCCGAGCGCGCCACCGCCGAGCTGCAGGAACTGGCGTCGGGAAGTCTTAACTGTCATCGGGGCAATCCTTTCGGAAGGTCGAGGTCTGGAGGCGCATGCGCCGTCGGGCAACGCGGGATGGAGGTCCCGGACGGCGTTTCCGCAAGATTGCTGTTTTGGAGCGTGTACTTCTAATGCTATTTTTTCACAAAAGCGGTGCATCAGATGCAGCGGTACCGAATAAAGGATTTGAGTTGAAACACTTACAGACATTCCGTCTGATTCAGGCGGTCGCGCGGGCCGGGTCGATCCGGCGTGCGGCGGAGGATATGAACATCACCGCCTCGGCCCTGAACCGGCGCATTCAGGGGTTTGAGCGCGAATTCGGCTACGAGATCTTCGAGCGGCTGCCGCGCGGCGTGCGGCTGAATGCGGCCGGGGAGCTGATTCTGCTGCACATCCGCAGCCAGATCTCGGACATGGAGTGGATCCGTTCGCAGGTCTCGGACCTGTCGGGCGTGCGCCGCGGCCACGTCTCCGTGGCCTGCTCCCAGGCAGCGGCGCCCTATTTCCTGCCCAGCCAGATCGCCCAGTACCGGCGCGACCATCCGGGCGTCACCTTCTCGGTCAACGTGCGCGACCGGGCGCAGGCCGAGCACGAGCTCGCGACCTTCTCAAGCGACCTGGCACTGGTGTTCGAGCCCGTGCACATGGTGGATTTCGAGGTGCTCTATTCGGTGCCGCAGCCGGTCTACATCGTCATCGCCGCCGACCATCCGCTGGCGGAGAAGAAGACCATCCGGCTGCGCGACTGCCTCGACCACAACCACGTGTTGCCCGCGGCGCCCTATGGCGTGCGGCATCTGCTGGAGATCGCGGCGAAGGGCTCCTCGCGCAGCCTGTCGCCCATCGTGGAAACGGATTCCTTCGACCTGATCCGCCACTATGTGATCCACGAGAAGGCGGTAGGCTTCCAGATCCCCATCGGGCTTGAGGAGAAGCCGGACCGTTCCGTCATCTTCCGCGAAATTTCGACGCGCGACGTGCCCATCGGCCATCTGCTGCTGGGTCAGATGAAGGGCCGCACGCTGCCCGTCGCCTCGGCGCGCTTCGCCAACCAGCTCACCAACTCGCTGCGCGCCTTCGCCTGAGGGCGGCGGGCTGCTCGATGCGCGCGCAAAAAAACCGGCGAGCCCATCAGGAGCGCCCGCCGGTTTCCAGGTCTGTCGTGCGGTTTCGGTTACAGCGACGCGAAGACGCTGTCGATCGCCTCGGCCGCCTTGCTCACCACGATGTCGGCTTCCTCGCGGGTCAGGCACAGCGGCGGCGCGAAGCCCAGAATGTCGCCCTGCGGCATGGCGCGGCCGATGACGCCGCGCTCGCCGAGCGCCGCGGCGACCTGCGGGCCGATCTTCTTCGAGGCATCGAAGAACACCCGGTCGTCCTTGTCCGCGACGAATTCCACAGCCGCGATCATGCCGTTGCCGCGTACGTCGCCGACGTGGGCGTGACCGCCCACCGCCTTGGCGAGCTCCGCGCGGAAATACGCGCCCGTCTCGCCCGCGTTGGTCACCAGGTCCATCTCGTCGATCAGTTCGAGATTGGCGATGCCGGCCGCCGCGCAGATCGGATGCGCTGAATAGGTCCAGCCGTGGCCCAGCGCGCCCAGCTTGTCGGAGCCCTGCACCAGCACGTTCCACATTTTCTCGCCGACGATGACGCCCGAAAGCGGCGCATAGGCCGAGGTCAGGCCCTTGGCGATGGTGATCAGGTCCGGCTTCATGCCGTAGTGGTCGGAGCCGAACATGGTGCCGAGGCGGCCGAAGCCGGTGACGACCTCGTCGGCGACCAGCAGCACGTCGTATTTGTCGAGCACCGCCTGGATCTTGGCCCAATAGCCAGCCGGCGGCGGCACGATGCCGCCCGTGCCCAGGATCGGCTCGCCGATGAAGGCGGCGACCGTCTCCGGGCCTTCCGCCAGGATCATTTCCTCCAGCTTGTCGGCGCAGGCTTGCGAGAACTGCTCCTCGGACATGGAGCGGTCCTCGCGGCGGAAGTAGTAGGGCGCCTCGGTGTGCAGGATCGGCGCGCGCGGCAGATCAAACGCGTTGTGGAACAGCTCCAGACCCGTCAGCGAGCCGGTCATGATCCCCGAGCCGTGATAGCCGCGCCAGCGCGAGATGATCTTCTTCTTCTCCGGCCGCCCCAGCACGTTGTTGTAGTACCAGATCAGCTTGATGTTGGTCTCGTTGGCGTCCGAGCCGGACATGCCGAAATAGACGCGGCTCATGCCGGCTGGCGCGCGGTCGATGATCATCTTGGCAAGCGTGATGGAGGCCTCGGTGCCGTGGCCCACGTAGGCGTGGTAGTAGGCGAGGGACTTCGCCTGCTCGGCGATGGCGTCGGCGATCTTCTGGCGGCCGTAGCCGACGTTGACGCAATAGAGCCCGGCAAAGGCGTCGAGGCTTGTCCTGCCCGCCTTGTCGGTGATGTAGACGCCTTCGCCGCTGTCGATGACGCGGGTCGGGCTCTCGCCGCGCGCGTGCGTCCCCATGTGGGTCGAGGGATGGAAGAAGTGGTCCCGGTCCCAAGCGGTCAGTTCGTTCGAGCGGTCGA
The DNA here is from genome assembly GCF_003432385.1 of Breoghania sp. L-A4. Taxonomy (NCBI): domain Bacteria; kingdom Pseudomonadati; phylum Pseudomonadota; class Alphaproteobacteria; order Hyphomicrobiales; family Stappiaceae; genus Breoghania; species Breoghania sp. L-A4. The sequence goes on from NZ_CP031841.1 coordinate 2,331,692, forward strand.
GCATGATGGTTTCCTTGTGTCAGGCTGCGGTGTCGACGCAGACGTATTTGAGGTCGGTGAAGGCTTCCAGGCCGTGCCGCGATCCCTCGCGGCCCATGCCCGACTGCTTGACGCCGCCGAAGGGGATCGGCGCGCCGGTGATCTTGACGCGGTTGACGGCCACCATACCGAAGTCCAGTGCGTGCGCCATGCGCCGCTGACGCGCGCCGTTTTCGCTCACCACATAGGCGACGAGGCCGTATTCCGTTGCGTTCGCCCGGTCGATCACCTCGTCTTCGGTGTCGAACGGCGCGATGGCGGCGACGGGGCCGAATGTTTCCTCGCGCATGATCAGCGCTTCGTCGGGCACGTCCGCCAGCAGCGTCGGCGTGAGGAACAACGGTCCCGCCGGGTGCCGGTTGCCGCCGGTGAGCAGCCGCGCGCCATGCGCCAGGGCATCTGCGATCTGCGCTTCCACCTTGGCCACCGCGCGGCCATGCATCAGCGGGCCGATGTCGGTGGCCTCATCCAGCCCGGGACCGACCCTGAGCGCGGCGATTGCCTCGGCATAGGCCGTGGCGAAGCGATCATAGACCGGCCGTGCGACATAAATGCGGTTTGCGGCGAGGCAGTCCTGGCCCGAGGTCGCGAATTTCGCGTCCACCGCGATCCGTACCGCCTTGCCGATGTCGGCGTCGTCAAACACGATCAGCGGCGCGTGGCCGCCGAGTTCCATCACCAGCCGCTTCATCGTGGGCGCGCATTGTGCGGCGATCAGCCGGCCGATGTCCGTGGAGCCGGTAAAACTCATCACGCGCACGCGGGTGTCCTCGCACAGGCGGCCGACGATGGTCGCCGCGTTGCCGGTCACCACGTTGAAGACCCCGGCGGGCAGCCCTGCGCGTTCGCCCAGTTCGGCAAGCGCCAGCGCTGACAGCGGGGTCTCAGACGAGGGATGCGCGACGACGGTGCAGCCGGCGGCCAGCGCCGCCGCCGCCTTTCGGGTGAGCATGGCGCAGGGAAAGTTCCACGGCGTGACGATGCCGGCGACGCCCAGCGCCTCGCGCCGCACGGACATCTCCGCGTTCGGCAGATGGCTGGTGACGGCTTCGGCGTTCATCCGCTTGGCCTCTTCCGCGTACCACTCGACGAAGGACGCCGCATAGTCGATCTCGCCGCGCGACTCCGAAAGTGGCTTCCCCTGTTCCAGGGTCATCAGCAGCGCCAGGTCTTCCTTGGCGGCGAGGATCAGATCAAACCAGGCGCGCAGGATCGTCGCGCGCTGCTGCGGCAGCATGGCCTTCCAGGCCGGAAACGCATCCGATGCCGCGTCGATGGCGTGGCTGGTCTGCTCGGCGTCGAGCGCCGCGACCCAGGCGAGCGTGTCGCCGCTGGCCGGATCGGCAACCTCGAAATGCGCGGCGGTGCCGCTCGCGGTCCAGCTTCCGCCGACATAGGCGAGCTGGCGCAGCAGACGGCGATCGGTGAGGCGGTCCAGCGCGGCGTGGCGGTTGGGTCGGGCAAACAACGCGGTCATGCAGAATCTCCCGGGTTCGGATGGTAGAAGAGAAATAGACCCGTTGCGCAGGAGAGAGAGGCTATTGGACGGCGTGCAGGCAGAGAGATTGTCTGTTTTGAGAGGCTGACGGAGACGATGTCTCCGCAGTGCAGGCTTCATGAGTTGGCGGTGGGCAGCAGCGCGGCCACCGGCAGCACGGTTTCCTCCTTCACCGTCTTGGTGACGATGTAGGTGAAGTAGCGGTCGATGCCGATCTCGCGGTCAAGCAGGGAATCGACGAGCCGCTGGTAGGCGTCGATGTCGCGCGCCATGATTTTCAGCACATAGTCGACACCGCCGCCGACCGACCAGCAGGCGGTGACTTCGGGCACGTCCCGGATCGCGTGTTCGAACCGGTCGAAATCCGCCTGACGGTGGTTGCCCAGGGTCACCTCCATCAGCACGGTGGCCACGGGCGCGATCACCCGCATGGCGACCCGGGCATGATATCCCGCCACGATTCCCGCCTTTTCAAGCTTGCGCAGCCGCATCCAGCACGGGGTGGGCGAGAGCCCGGCCTTTTCCGCCAGCGCCAGCTTGGTAATGCGCCCGTCGCGCTGGATCGCCTCGAGAATGCGCAGGTCGATCGGGTCGAGCTTGAGGCCGGTCATTGCTATGGTTCCGTGCACTGTTGTCCGCATCACCATGATGCCGCGAGATTTTGATTGTCAATTGCACTGATTTTGATCTCATATAAGTCATGACATTCTGGAGTCCCGATCCCACCCTGTTGCGGCGTCCGGCGTATCTGTCGCTCGCAGACCAGATCGCCCGCGCGATCCATGAGGGCAAGCTCGCGAACGGCGAGCGTTTGCCGCCGCAGCGCAAGATGGCGCATGAACTCAGCCTTTCCGTTCAGACGGTGAGCCGCGCCTATGAGGACTTGATAAGGCGAGGCCTGGTATCCGGTGAGATCGGCCGGGGCAGCTTCGTCCAGACGATGCGCCGCGAGCCGGACCCGCCTTATTTGCCGGAGAGGCTTGGCGAGGTCATCGATCTGTCCATCCTCAAGCCGGTCTGCGAGGCCATGCACCATGAGCGGCTGAAGCAGGGGCTTGGCTGGCTTGCCGAAAACCTGCCTGCGAATTCGGCGCTGTCGTTCCGGCCCAACGTCGTCTTCCCGCGCCATGCCGCCGTCGCGGTGGAGTGGCTGCGCCGCTGCGGCATCGAGGCCTCCACACAGAACGTCACGGTGACGAACGGCGCGACGGCGGGCATGACGGTGGCGTTGATGAGTGTCGCACCGCCGGGGTCGACCGTCGCCATGGAAGTCGTCGGCCACCATACGTTGCGGCCGCTGGCAAACTATCTGGGCTTCAATCTTGATGGGCTGGCTGTCGACGAGGACGGCATGATCCCCGAGGCGCTCGACGCGGCCTGCCGGCGTCACGACATCCGCGCCGTGTTCCTGCAGCCCTCGGTCATGAATCCGCGCGCCGTCCTGATGAGCCAGGCGCGCCGCGAGGCGCTGGCGGCGGTCGCGCGCCAGCACGACATCGCGATCATCGAGAACGACGTCCTGGGCCCGCTTGTCGAGGACCGTCCGCCGCCGGTCGCCGCAATCGCGCCCGAACGCACGATCTATATCACCAGTTTCACCAAGATTACGGTGCCGGGCCTGCGCATCGGTTATCTCGCGGCCCCCGACCGTTATGTCGCCGCCGCCACCAACCGGCATCTGGTGACCAACTGGATGGCCACGCCGATGGTGGCCGACATCGCCTCGCAATGGGTGCTGGACGGCACCGCCCTGGACCTCATGATGTGGCAGCGCGCGGCCCTGCGCCGCCGCCAGGCGATTGCCGCCGAGGTGCTGCAGGGCGTTCGCTACCGCAGCCATCGCGACGCGTTGCATCTGTGGCTGCCGCTGCGCGGCGAGCGGACGGAGGCCGGGTTCGTCGCCCAGGCGCGGCTGCTCGGTGTCGCGGTCGCGCCGGGCGAGTCGTTCCGCGTGGCCGACGGCGGCACGCAGCCGGCGGTGCGCGTCGCCCTGGGCTCCACCGGAGAGGACGAACTCCGGGCCGGGCTCGGGATGATCGCAAAACTTCTGCTGGGCGATCCGGAGATGCCGTTGCTGGCGATCTGATTGCCCGGAATTTGAGCGCCGGCGCATGATATCTGTGCGGGAATTCAATAATTGTACTGATACTATTTTGATCATTGACATGATTTGGTAACTTTCGCATCGTCAGTGCTTCGGTTTCTCCAGCTGGAGCGCTGCATGTCCGCGCCAAATGTCTCGCCGATCATATCAATCGACTCCATCTCCAAGAGCTTCGGCGATGTCACGGTTCTGGACGGGTTGTCGATGCAGGTCATGCCGGGTGAAAAGCTCGCGCTGATCGGCCCGTCCGGCTCGGGCAAGACGACGATCCTGCGCATCCTGATGACGCTTGAGCGTATCGACGCCGGGCATATCCAGATCGATGGCGAGGAGCTCTATCACATGGAGCGCCAGGGCAAGCTGGTGCCCGCCGACGAGAAGCATCTGACGCGGATGCGGCAGAAGATCGGCATGGTCTTTCAGCTGTTCAATCTGTTTCCGCACAAGTCGGTGATCGACAACATCACCCTGGCGCCGATGCTGACCAAGGGCGTTTCGCGTCAGGCGGCGGAAAAGCAGGCGATGGGACTGCTCGACATGGTCGGCATGGCGGACAAGGCAAAGGCGATGCCCGCGCAACTCTCCGGCGGCCAGAAGCAGCGCATCGCCATCGCCCGCGCGCTCGCCCTGCAGCCGAAGATCATGCTGTTCGACGAGGTGACCTCGGCGCTCGATCCGGAACTGGTGGAGGAGGTTCTCTCCGTCATGCGCCGGCTCGCGGATGAAACCGACATGACCATGCTGCTGGTCACCCACGAAATGGGCTTTGCGCATGATTTTGCCGACCGGGTGCTGTTTTTCGACGGCGGCAAGATCGTCGAGGAAGGCAAGCCCGACGACATTTTCACCAACCCGAAGCAGGAACGCACCCAGAGCTTCCTGAAGAAGATCATTGCGGCGGGACACCGGGTCTGAGGCTTGGCCCCGCACAACCGGCGCAGCCGCCGAGCCGCGCCACTTACCTGCATCATCAGAGGAGAACAATCAGATGAAGACGTTTGGAATTCTGGCCGGAACCGCCGGCCTCGCCCTGATGGCCGCCATGGCCGTCTCACAGCCGGCTCTCGCCGACAAGCTCGAGGATCTCAGGGAACAGGGCTTTGCCCGCGTGGCCATCGCCAACGAGCCGCCGTACACCGCGGTCGGCGCCGACGGCAAGGTCTCGGGCGCCGCCCCCGATGTTGCCCGCGCGGTGTTCAAACGCCTCGGCATCGACGAGATCGTCGCTTCGATCTCCGAATATGGCGCGATGATCCCCGGTCTGCAGGCCGGCCGCCACGACGCGGTCACCGCGGGGCTGTTCATGAAGCCCGAGCGCTGCGCGGCCGTTGCCTATTCGCAGCCGATCCTGTGCGACGCGGAAGCGTTTCTCGTGAAGAAGGGCAATCCGGGCGGCTACAGGAGCTTTGCCGATATCGCCAAGGACGAGGCCGCGACGATCGGCGCGCCGGGCGGCGGCACCGAAGAGAAGGCGGCGCTGGAAGCCGGCGTGCCGCGTGATCGCGTCATCGTGGTGCCGGACGGCCAGTCGGGCCTGAAGATGCTGCAGGACGGCCGCATCACGGTCTATTCGCTGCCGGTTCTGTCGCTCAACGATTTGAAGAAGAAGTCGGGCGACGACAGCATCGAGGTTTTCGCACCGGTCGAGGGCGCGCCCGTCTATTGCGACGGCACGGCGTTCCGCAAGCAGGACACGGCGCTGCGCGACGCCTATGACGTCGAGCTCGCCAAGATGAAGGCGTCGGGCGAATTCGCGGAGATCATCGAGCCTTACGGCTTCTCGGCCGCCGCCGCGATGTCGACCTCGCGCGAAAAGCTCTGCGCCGCGAAGTAGTAACGCCGGAACCAATACTCCGGGGCGATCCGCGGATCGCCCCGGCTATCGGATCGGTCCGCGCGGCGTGCCTGGCCCATCCTTCGAGACGCCCGCAAGCGCGGGCTCCTCAGGATGAGGTCCCCGGATGAGGCAGACCGGGGCGGCACCGGGAAAGCGCGACACATTCAACCTCATCCTGAGGAGGGCCGACAGGCCCGTCTCGAAGGATGGGCCGCAAGTCCTGACAGGCGCGACAGGCACCGCCTTCAGCGGTTCCGGTAACGTGAGGCTTCTATGATCGACTGGACCGGATATATCGGGCTGATCCTGCAGGGCGCGTTGGTGACGATCGAGCTGACGCTGATGGGCAGTGTGCTGGCCCTGGCGATGGCGTTCATCGCGGGTCTCGGCCGCCTGTCGCGTTTCTTCGCGGTGCGTTCGCTGGCCACCGCCTACATCGAGTTCTTCCGCGGCACCTCGATCTTCGTGCAGTTGTTCTGGGCGTATTTCGTGCTGCCGTTTGCCGGAGTCACCCTGACGCCGCTGCAGGCCGGCGTGCTGGCGCTGGGGCTCAATGTCGGCGCCTATGGCGCGGAGGTGGTGCGCGGCGCGATCCAGTCCGTCGGGCGCGAGCAGTACGAGGCCTGCGTGGCGGTCAATCTCAGCCGCTGGCAGTGCATGCGCCATGTCATCCTGCCGCAGGCCTTCATCGTCATGCTGCCGACCTTCTGCAACAACGCCATCGAGCTTCTCAAGGCGACCGCCGTCGTCTCGCTGATCTCGCTGACCGACATGACATTCCAGGCCCAGGTGGTCCGGGCCCAGACCGGCAACACCCTGGTACCCTTCGGGTCGATCCTGATTTTGTACTTTCTCATGGCGCTGGCCATTTCCTGGGGCGTGCGGGGGCTCGAGCGGCATCTGGCGCGTGGCCTGGATGGCGTGAGGAGCTGAGCATGGAATGGGATTGGGCCTTTGTCTGGCAGATCATGCCGACCCTCATCGAGGGGGTGAAGATCACTATTCTGGCGACGCTTCTCGGCTCCGTGCTGGCGGCGGCGGTCGGTCTGGTCATCGCCCTGCTGCGGCGCTCGCCGAACCGGCTGATTTCCCGGCCGATCGGTTTCGCGGCGGAGTTCATTCGCGGCACGCCGCTTCTGGTGCAGCTCTACTTCATCTTCTATGTGCTGCCGGATGCCGGAATCCTGCTGTCTCCGCTGGTGGCCGGCGTCATCGGGCTGGGGCTGCACTACGGCACCTACACCGCGGAGGTCTATCGTGCCGGAATCGAGAATGTTCCCACAGGACAGTGGGAGGCGGCAAAGGCCTGCAACCTGAGCGCCGGCCAGACCTGGACGAACATCATCCTGCCGCAGGCCATTCCGCCGATGATCCCGGCGCTCGCCAACTATTTTATCGCCATGTTCAAGGAGACGCCGCTGCTGTCGGTGATTACAGTGCTGGAACTGATGAATCAGGCCAAGAGCGTGGCCAACTCCAGCTATCGCTATATCGAGCCAATGACCCTGGTGGGAGCCTTCTTCCTGACGATCAGCCTCATCTCCGTCGTCGGACTGCGTTGGCTGGAGCGCCGGTATGGACGGATAGAGCGATGATGACGCGGAGCGGTTCCGGGCAGTCGATACGGGTCAGCGGCACGCCACCCGTGTTTGACGCGCGCACGCATGAAAAGCGTGTCGGGCTGATCATCCTGGCAACGGATCACACCACGGAACCGGATTACGCGCGCATGGTGGCGAGCGATCGGATCGGTGTCTACGTCAGCCGCATCGCTTACGCCAATCCCACGACGCCCGAGAACCTGCGCGCGATGCAGCCGGAGCTGACCCGGGGCGCGGAATTGATCCTGCCTGGCGAGGCGCTGGACGCGATCTGCTATTCCTGCACGTCCGCCTCCGCCGTCATCGGCGACGCGGCGGTGGAGGCGGCAATCCACGCGGCCCGGCCCGGCGTGCCCGTCATCACGCCGCCGATGGCGGCCGTGCGCGGCTTGCGGGCGCTGGGCGCGCGCCGGATCAGCGTCCTGACGCCTTATACGAAAGAGACGAGCCGGCCGATGGCGGAGTATTTCGCCCGCCACGGCTTCGACATCGCGCGCTTCACGTGCCTGGAGCTGGACGACGACCGGGTGATGGCGCGGATCTCGCCCGCCTCGCTCGTGGAGCTCGCGCAAGAGGCAATGGCGCCGAACTCTGATGCGCTGTTCATTTCCTGCACCGCGGTGCGCGCCGCGCTCGCAGCCCCCGCGATCGAGGCGGCGATCGGCAAGCCGGTGGTCGGCAGCAATCTCGCCACCGCCTGGAACTGCCTGCGCCTGTGCGGCGACGACACGCCACGGCCCGAGCACGGCCGCCTGATGACCCTGCCACTCGATCCTCCACTGCGAGACGCCTCATGACAGCGCTCTCCGTGACGCTTGCCGATATCGAAGCGGCGCGCGAGCGCATCGCGGGGATGATCGAACGCACGCCGACGGTCGCGTCGGAAAGTCTGAGCGCGCTTGCCGGCGTGCCGGTTCATCTGAAGCTGGAGCATCGCCAGATCACCGGAAGTTTCAAGCTGCGCGGCGCCAGCAATGCCGTGGCAAGGCTGTCGGATGCGGAGAAGGCGCGCGGCGTGACCGCGGCGTCGACCGGCAACCACGGCCGCGCCTTGTCTCATGCCGCGAAACGCGCCGGCGCGCGCGCGGTCATCTGCATGTCGCGCCTGGTGCCCGAGAACAAGCGCGAGGCGATCCGGCAGCTCGGCGCGGAAGCGCGGATCATCGGCGCCAGCCAGGACGAGGCGCAGCTCGAGGTGGACCGGCTTGTGGCGGAGGACGGGCTCGTCATGCTGCCGCCGTTCGATCACGCAGACATCATCGCCGGGCAGGGCACGCTGGGGCTGGAAATCCTCGAGGATGTGCCGGATGCGGCGACCATCATCGTGCCGCTGTCGGGCGGCGGGTTGATCAGCGGCATCGCGGTGGCGGCCAAGAGCCTGCGGCCGGACATCCGCATCATCGCGGTGTCCATGGAACGCGGCGCGGCGATGCACGCAAGTCTTGCGGCGGGTCATCCGGTGCAGGTCGAGGAACTGGAAAGCCTCGCGGATTCGCTCGGCGGCGGCATTGGTCTCGACAACGCGCATACGTTCGGCATCTGCCGCGCGCTGGTCGATGAGGTCGTGCTGCTGACGGAAGAGGAGATCGCTTCGGGGATCCGCCACGCCTATGTTCAGGAGCGTGAGATTGTGGAAGGCGCCGGCGCCGTCGGCATCGCGGCGTTGCTTGCCGGCAGGATCGCAAGCGATAGGCCGATCGTCCTGCTGCTGTCGGGCCGCAACATCGACATGGCGGCGCATCGCGCCATTGTCTGTGATGACGCGTTGGCGGAGGCGGGCGCATGAGCCGCATGTCCATTCTCACCCAGGCCGAATTGCGCACGCTGGTGCCGCTCGATCTCGACGCGGTAAGCTGCGTGGAGAACGCCTTCCGGGCGCTGGCGACCTTGCCTGTCGTGATGCCGCCGATCCTGCGGCTGGACATTCCGGAATTTCGCGGCGAGGTCGACGTGAAGACCGCCTATGTGCCGGGCGTCGATGGATTTGCCATCAAGATCTCGCCAGGCTTCTTCGATAATCCGGCGCTGGGCCTGCCCAGCGTCAACGGGCTGATGGTGCTGTTATCCGCCAAAACAGGCATGGTCGAGGCGCTGTTGCTCGACAGCGGTTATCTCACCGACGTGCGCACGGCCGCCGCCGGCGCCGTCGCCGCCAGGCATCTGGCGCGCGAGGAGTCGTCCGTTGCCGCGATCCTTGGCGCCGGCGTTCAGGCGGGGCTGCAGCTCGAGGCCCTGATGCTGGTGCGGCCGATCCGCGAGGCCCGCATCTGGGCGCGCGACGCGGTCAAGGCTCAGGCCAAGGCGATGGAACTCACCGCCCGGCTCGGCATTGCCGTTGAAGCCGGGGCCGATCCGCAAGCCGCCGTCGATGGCGCCGACATCGTCGTGACCACCACGCCATCGGAGACGCCGCTGCTGCGCGCGGACTGGCTTGCGCGCGGCACCCACGTCACGGCCATGGGCTCGGACGCGGAGCACAAGAACGAGCTTGATCCGGCCCTGGTCGCCGGCGCCGACATCTACGTCGCCGACAGTCTGTCGCAGACGCGGCGGCTGGGTGAATTGCACCACGCCATTGAGGCGGGGCTTGTTCCTGCCGATGCCGAATTCGCGGAACTCGGACAGATCATCGCCGGTCTCAAGCCTGGTCGCTTGTCAGTCGACGCCATCACTGTGGCGGATCTGACCGGAACGGGCGTGCAGGACACGGCGATCGCGACGCTGGCGCGCGACCGGGCGGCGGCCGCGGCCGCTGGAACGATTTTCGATAACTGACACGCGGCCCGAGCGCCGCATTGAATAGGATTACGCCCATGACGGGTCCGGTCTTGAAGTTTTCCCGAGAGGAATATTCCGCGCGCCTTGCCAAGACCCGCCAGGCCATGGTGGCCAAGGGCATTGATCTGCTGATTGTCAGCGATCCGTCCAACATGGCCTGGCTCACCGGCTATGACGGCTGGTCCTTTTACGTGCATCAGGCCGTTATCGTGGCCATGGACGGGGAACCGGTGTGGTTTGGCCGCGGTCAGGACGGAAATGGCGCCAGACGCACCACCTATCTCGAGCATGACAACATCGTCAGCTATCCCGACAATTATGTGCAGTCGACCGAGCGTCACCCGATGGATTTTCTTTCCACGGTGCTGACCGGCCGGGGCTGGGGCAACCGCATCATCGGCGTGGAAATGGACAACTACTGGTTTTCCGCCGCCGCCTTCGCGTCGCTCAACAAGCATCTGCCCAACGCCCGGTTTATCGATGCGACCGCCCTGGTGAATTGGCAGCGCGCGGTGAAGAGCCCCACCGAGATCGTCTACATGCGCAATGCGGCGCGCATCGTGGAAGCAATGCATGCGCGCATTCTCGACACCATCGAGGTGGGCATGCGCAAGTGCGATCTGGTCGCCGAGATCTATGATGCAGGCACGCGGGGTGTGGACACGCCGCAGGGCCGCATCGGCGGCGATTACCCGGCCATCGTGCCTCTGCTGCCCTCCGGCGTGGATGCCTCCACGCCGCATCTCACCTGGGACGACAAGCCGATGCGGGCCAATGAGGGCACCTTCTTCGAGATCGCCGGCTGCTACAACCGCTACCACTGCCCGTTGTCGCGCACCGTGTTTCTCGGCAAGCCGACGCAGGAGTTCCTTGACGCGGAGAAGGCGACGCTGGAAGGCATGGAGGCGGGGCTCGAGGCGGCCCGGCCCGGCAACACCTGCGAGGACATCGCGCTTGCCTTCTTCGGCGTGCTGAAGAAATACGGGATCACCAAGGACAACCGCACCGGCTACCCGATCGGGCTCAGCTATCCGCCCGACTGGGGCGAGCGCACCATGAGCCTGCGCCCGGGCGACCGGACCGTGCTCGAACCGGGCATGACGTTCCATTTCATGACCGGACTGTGGCTCGAGAACATGGGCCTGGAAATCACCGAATCCCTCCTGATCACCGAGACGGGCGTCGACTGCCTCGCGGACGTGCCGCGCCAGCTCTTCGTGAAGGACTAGACCATGCCGTCATCCCACGACTCCGCCCCCCTGCAGACCCCGATGCTGCGTCCGTCGCTGATTTCGCCCACCGTCGACTTCGACCGCGACGGCCTGCAGCATGGACTATTGCGCCTGCCGTATTCCCGCGATGATTCCGCCTGGGGGTCCGTGATGATTCCGGTTTGCGTCATCAAGAATGGCTCCGGCCCGGTGGCGCTGCTGTCGGGCGGCAACCACGGAGACGAATACGAGGGCCGCTGGCACTCTACGATCTGGCGGCGAAGCTGAAGCCGGAGGAGGTGAACGGCACGGTGATCATCGTCCCTGCGATGAATTATCCCGCTTTTCAGCTCGGCACGCGCACCTCGCCGGTCGACAAGGGCAACATGAACCGGTTGTTCCCGGGCAAGCCCGACGGCACGGTGACGGAAAAGATCGCCGACTATTTCCAGCGTCACCTGTTGCCGATGGCCGATATCGTGCTCGATTTCCACTCCGGCGGCCGCACGCTCGATTTCCTGCCCTTCTGCGCGGCTCATGTGCTCGAGGACAAGGAGCTGGAAGCCCGCGCGATGGCGGCGGTCGAGGCGTTTTCCGCGCCCTATTCGGCGCGCATGCTGGAGATCGACGCGATCGGCATGTACGACACGGCGGCGGAGGAACAGGGCAAGGTGTTTGTCACCACGGAACTGGGCGGCGGCGGCACGGCGCGCGCCGCAACGGTGCGCATCGCGCGGCTCGGGGTCATGAATGTGCTCAAGCACGCCGGCATCGTCGCCGGTCCCGTTCAGAGCAAGCCGACGCGCTGGCTCGACATGCCGTCCGTCGACTGCTTCTCGTTTTCCGAAGACGAGGGCCTCTACGAGACGATGGTCGATCTTGGCGAGCGCGTGACCAAGGGCGACGTCATCGCCCGCGTACATTCGATCACCCGCACCGGACGCCCGTCACATGACATTCGCGCCAAACTTTCCGGCGTGCTGGCGGCGCGGCATTTCCCGGGCCTGATCAAATCCGGCGACTGCGCCTCTGTCGTGGCGGTATTCTCGGACGAGATGTAAGCTCTCAGGACGGCGTCGCCCGGCTTTCTGCCAGGTCGTTCCAGACGCGCTGCTCCGTGAGCTTGCCCCCATCGGTGGTGAATCGGTCGATGAAGCGGATGCCGGAGAAGGCTGTGCCGTCCGGCCACTCGCCGGACAGCGTTCCGAAGCAATAGACGACCATGCCGGTCTCACCGAAGCATTCGTCGAAGCCCTGATAGGTCTTCGTCACGAAGCGATAACGCTGCGCGCCCCACGCCACGAGCTCCTCAAGCGTCGTGAACACCGCGCCGCCGGGAAACGTCATGCGGAACCCGTCGGCGAGACAGTCTCTTGCCGCATCGAGATCCCGGGCCTGCATCGCGCGGAGAAAGTCCCGTACCAGGTCCGTGGCGCCGGGCAGGGGCGGCCCCGGCGTCCGCGAGACGCGGCCGCGCATGTAGCTTGTGGGTTTCACCTCCTCGATCGCAACGGTAATGCCGTCGAGCGGCGCCGCGATGGTGGCGCGGACGGCATCCGTCAGGCGGGTTGCGAGCGTCCGTCTTGTTTCGTCGTCATATCCCTCGATCAGCGTCATGCGGATGACCGGCATTGTGTTCCTCCTTGCACGAAGAAATGTTTCATGAGCACAATTGACATAATGGTATAAGGATATACCATTAGATCCGCAAACAGCGAGAACATGCGATGGCCGGTGCGGACCCCAACGACGCGAACACCACGGACGGCACGGCCGGCTGGCCCTACGGGCGTCTCGACGCCAACACCCGCGTGCCGCTGTATCACCAGATTTTCCTGATCCTCCGCAACCGCATCTACGGCGGCGACCTGATCGCTGGGTGTCTTGTTCCCGGCGAGCAGGATCTGGCCGCCGAATTCCGGGTCTCGCGGATCACCGCCAAGCGCGCGCTCAACGAGCTCGCCGACGCTGGTCTCGTGGTGCGCGAACGCGGCCGCGGCACGCGGGTCATCAAGCGCCCCCCGGCGCCCGCCGTCACCTCGTCGATCGAGGGCTGGCTTGAAAATATCTCGCTCATGGGAATCTCGACGACGGCGCGTGTCCTGGCTTTCGGCTATGTCGCGGCCAGTGAGGACATCGCCCATGCGCTGGACATCGAGCCTGGCACCGAGGTGCAGCACGCGGTGCGCGTGCGCAGCCTCGATGGCGAACCGATGTCCTATCTCGTGACCTACGTGCCGGCTGAAATCGGCAGCCAGTTTGATCGCGACGATCTCGACGCCCAGCCGCTTCTGCACCTGCTTGAGATGGCCGGCGTCGATGTCGCCTCCGCGCGCCAGACGATCTCGGCGACCGTCGCGGATCCGGAGGTCGCCAGCGCGCTGTCGATGCCCGCCGGCGGGCCGCTGATCGAGGTCAGGCGCGTTGTGTGTGACGGGTCGGAGAGACCTGTCGAGTATCTCCGGGTGCTGTATCGCCCGGATGTCTACCGCTTTGAAATGTCGATGCGCCGAGTGCGCGAACAAGAAGGCATGCGGTGGGCAACCTTGAAGTCATCGCCGGTCCCCGCCGGTGATGGATAAGACAGTGGGAACACCGGGGACTACCGAGCGCAGACCAGTAATTTACGGGAGATTGTCATGACCGATACCACAGGGGCGGGCGGAATGCGCCGCCGCGACTTCCTCGCAACCAGTGCCGCCGCTCTCGGCGTCGGCCTCACCGGCTTTCCGGCCGTCCTGCGTGCGCAGGCCGCTCCGGTGAAGATAGGCCTGATCCATCCGGTGTCCGGCTTTATCGCCTTTTCCGGCAGCCAGTGCCGCGAAGGCGCGATGATGGCGATTGCCGACATCAATGCGGCCGGCGGCATCAAGTCGCTCGGTGGAGCCAGGATCGAGGCGATGCTCGCCGACAGCCAGGGCAAGCCGGATATCGGCGCGGCCGAGGTGACCAAGATGGCTGAAGCGGGTGTCACGGGCATTGTCGCCGGCTATTCCTCCGCGATCTCGCTGGCGACCTCGCAGGAAGCGGCCAAGACCAACACGCCGCATGTGGTTGATGTCGGCGTTTCCGACAAAATCGTGCAGCGCGGGCTGTCCAATACGTTCCGCTTCGGTCCGGGCTATGGCGTGATCGCCAAATTCGCCGTCGACAATCTGGCCGCGATCAACGCCATGACCGATACGCCGGCGAAGACGGCGATGATCATCCATGAGGAATCGCTGTTCGGCACGGGCACCGCGGGTCTGTTGCAGAAGGAACTGCCGGGCAAGGGGATCGAGGTCGTCGATGTCATCAAGCACGCCAACCCGACGCGCGACTTCACCAACATCGTGCTGCAGATCAAGGCCAAGAAGCCGGATCTGATCATCCCGGCGAACTATTACAACGAATATGTGCTGCTTGCCCGCACGCTGCGCCAGCAGCGCGTCGAGGCCAAGGGCATCTATTCGGTGCTCGGTGGCGCCGCGTCGAACTACAAGTTCGTGCACGAGTTCCCCGAAGCCGCCGAATACATCATGGACTGCAACCACTGGTTCAATCCGAAATCGGACGTGGCGCAGGCGCGCAAGGCGGCGGCGGAAGCCAAGGGCCTGATCTACACCTATGAGGTGTTCCTCGCCTACAACGCCGTCGTGGCGCTGGCCGACGCCATCGAACGTGCGGGCTCGACCGACTCCGAAGCGGTGAACGCGGCGCTGGCGTCCTCCACCCTGGACATGTCCTACATGCCCTATGGTCCGACCAGTATGATCGACGGTCAGAATGTCGGCGCCCAGCCGGTCAACACCCAGGTGCTGAACGGCGACATCGAGGTGATCTTCCCGCAGGCCTACGCCTCGGCGAAGCCCGTCTTCCCGATGCCGTCCTGACACGCAGGCATCCTGGCGGAGCGGTGCTCCGCCGGGCCCATTCCAGCCCGGGTCGATCATGATCGAGCTTTCAATTCTCATTCCGTCGGTGCTCAACGGGCTCACAACCGGTGCGCTCTACGCGCTGGTGGCGCTCGGCTTGACGCTGATCTACGGCGTGCTGCACATCATCAATTTCGCGCATGGCGCGTTGCTGATGGTGGGTCTCTACGCGGTCTATTATCTCAACGTGCAGTTCGGCATCGATCCATACGTCGCCCTGCTGATCGTGCCGCCGGGCATGTTCATTCTCGGCTACGCCTTGCAGCGCGGCATCATCAGCCGCGCCAGCCACGGCCGCGACGAGAACATCCTTCTGGTGACCCTCGGGCTGGCGATCATCATCGAGAACCTGTCGCTGTTCGTGTTCAAGTCGGACACGCGGGTGGTCGACACGCCGTATTCCTTCGAGGTCGTCGAGCTTTTCGGCGCCTTCCTGCCGCTGCCCAAGGTCTTCGCCTTCATCGGCGCCTTCGTCACCGCAGCCCTGCTGTGGCTGCTGATGTCAAAGACCGACCTTGGCCGCGCCATCCGCGCGCTCGCCAAGGAGCGCAAGGGCGCGCAACTGGTCGGCATCGACACGAACCACGTCTTCGCCATGAGCTTCGGACTTGGCGTGGCCTGTCTTGGCGTCGCCGCCTGCCTGCTTCTGCCCAGCTACTACGTCAATCCGCAGGTGGGCACGGGCTTCGTTCTCATCGCCTTCACCATCGTGGTCCTCGGCGGCATGGGCTCGTTCGTCGGCGCCTTGATTGGCGGCTTGATCATCGGTGTCGTCGAGGCGCTGGGCGGGCTGTTTCTCGGCGAAAGTCTCGGTCAGATCGGCATCTTCGTCATCTTCATCGGGGTGCTGATTTTCCGGCCGACCGGCCTGCTCGGTCACAAGGTATGACCTCCATGCGCCAACTTGCCATTCTCGCCCTGGTCTTCGCGCTGATCGGCACAGTGCCTTTCGCCATCACGACGGATTCCTGGCTCAACATCGTCATCATGACGCTCTACGCGGCACTGCTCGGCCAGGCGTGGAACATGCTCGGTGGCTACGGCGGCCAGTTTTCCTTCGGCCACGCGGCGTATTTCGGCACCGGCGCCTATACGGTCGCGGTGCTGCAGGTTCAGCTCGGGGTCAATCCCTGGATCGGGCTCGCGGCCGGCGGCGCCATGGCCATGCTGGTCGCCGCGATCATCGGCTTCTCGACCTTCCGCTATGGGCTGCGCGGCTCCTATTTCGCCCTGGTGACGCTGGCGTTTGCCGAGGTGCTGCGCATCCTGTCCAATTCGCTGGACTTCACGGGCGCGGGCGTCGGCATCCTCATCCCGCTGGATGTGGGGGCGGCCAACCTGCAGTTCGCGAGCAAGCACGGATTCTTCTGGCTGATCTGGGCCATGACGCTGGCCGCCTGTCTCACCGTATGGTGGATCGGCAATTCGCGCTTCGGCGCCCAGCTCATGGCGGTGCGCGACAACGAGGACGCGGCCCGCGCGCTCGGCGTCAACGCGTTCCGGGTCAAGATGGGCGCGATCGTGCTCTCCGGCCTGTTCGCCGGTCTCGCCGGCGTCTTTTACGCGCAGTATTTCCTCTATCTCGATCCGCACATCGCCTATGGCGCCGCCGTGTCGATCGAAAGCCTCCTGGTGCCGATCGTCGGCGGCATCGGAACGCTGTTCGGCCCGCTGCTGGGCGCCGCCGCCTTGCATGCGCTTTCGGAAGTGACGCGCTGGATCATCGGCGACGTGCCGGGCATATCGCTGGTGCTCTATGGCGTGCTGCTGGTCTGCATGGTGCTGTTCATGCCGCGCGGCTTCGCCGGTCTGATCGGCAAGCTTCAGCGCAAGCCGCGCGACAAATCCGCCGCCCGACCGGAGCCGCGCCATGCTTGAGGTTCGCGACATCTGCAAGTCGTTTGGCGGCGTTCACGCCTCCAGCCATGTGACGCTGAGCGTGCCGGAGGGCAGGATCACGTCGCTGATCGGCCCAAACGGCGCGGGGAAGACGACGCTGTTCGCCCTGATCACCGGATTTCACAAGCCCGACGCGGGCTCCGTCAGTTTTCTGGGTGAGGACATCACGGGCATGGCGCCGGACGCCATCGCGCGCCGCGGCATGATCCGGACGTTCCAGATTGTCCAGCCCTTCGCGGGCCAGAGCGTGCGCGAGAACATCGCGGTGGGCGCGCATCTGCGCATCAAGTCACGCCGTGACGCGCTCGCAAAGGCGGAAGCCGTGGCGCGCCAGGTGGGGCTTGGCGACCGGCTCGAGATGGACGCCGCCTCGCTGACGGTGGCCGGACGCAAGCGACTGGAGGTGGCCCGGGCGCTGGCGACGGACCCGAAGCTGATCCTCTTCGATGAAGTGCTGGCCGGGCTGAACCCGTCCGAAATCCGCGATGTGATCCCGGTGATCCAGGCGATCCGCGAGGCGGGCGTCACCATCGTGCTGATCGAGCACGTGATGCAGGCGGTGATGAGCCTGTCGGAACACACCTGGGTGCTGAACCAGGGCGAACTGATCGCCGAAGGCGCGCCGCGTGACGTGGTCAGCGACCCGCGGGTCATCGAGGCCTATCTGGGCAAGGGCATGGCGGCGCGGATCGCGGCGCGGGAGGCAGCCGATGCTTGAGGTCAGCGCCCTGCGGGGCGGTTACGGGCGGTCGAGGTTCTGCGCGGCGTCGATCTCGACATCGCGCAGGGTGAGATCGTCGCCTTGCTGGGTTCGAACGGCGTCGGCAAGACCACATTCAGTTCGGTGCTGTCGGGCTGATGAAGCCGTGGAGCGGCTCGATCCGGTTCAAGGGGGAGGCGACGGGCGGTCTTGGCGCGCAGGCGGTTGTCGATCGCGGCCTGATTCATGTGCCCGAAGGCCGGCACATCTTCCCCAATCTGACGGTCCGCGAGAACCTTGAGCTGGGCGCCTATCGACGCGGCAAACCCAATCGGTCCCGCAATCTCGAGCATGTGCAGGATGTCTTTCCAAGATTACGCGAGCGCTTCGGCCAGAAGGCCGGCACGCTCTCGGGCGGCGAGCAGCAGATGCTGGCGATCGGCCGCGGCATGATGGCGGAACCGGAGCTGCTGATCCTCGACGAACCCTCCATCGGCCTGTCGCCGCTGCTGGTGGAGGAAATGTTCGCGCTGATCACGCGGCTCAACGCCGAAGGCCTGACGATCCTGCTGGTCGAGCAGAACGTGCTGCAGTCGATGGAAATCGCCAGCCGCGCCTTTGTCATGGAAAACGGCGAGATTCGCCTGTCCGGCAAACCGGCCGATCTGATGGATGATCCCGAGCTGCAGCGCTCCTACCTGGGGTTGGTATGATGACGTCCCCACAGACACTGGCGCAGAAGATCATTGCCCGCGCGGCGGGGCGCGACACCGTGGTCCCCGGTGAGGTCGTGACAGCGCGCGTGGATCTCGCGATGATCCATGATTCCGGCGGCCCGCGCCGCGTCGAGCCGATCCTCAAGGATCTCGGCGTCGGCCTGTTCGACGCGGACAAGGTCGTGCTGATCTCGGATCACTTCGTGCCCGGCGACACCGACGAGGGCGCGCGCATTCTCGAACTCACCCGCCAGTGGGCGCGCGAGCGCAAGGTTACTTTTCATGACGGTGAAGGCATCTGTCACGTGGTCCTGCCCGAGCGGGGACATCTGAAACCCGGCATGTTCGTCGTGGGCGGCGACAGCCACTCACCGACGGGCGGGGCGTTCGGCACCTACATGTTCGGCGTCGGCGCCACCGAGATGGCGGGCGTGCTGGCCACCGGCGAGATCTGGCTGACGGTCCCCGAAACCATCCTGCTGGAATGGCAGGGCCACCTGCAGCCCGGCGTCACCGCCAAGGACATGATGCTGGCGCTGTGCGGCCGTCTCGGCATGGACGGCGGCCAATATCAGGCCGTGGAATATGCGGGTGAGGCGATCGCGGCGCTGTCGATGCAGGAGCGCATGACGCTGTCGAACATGGCGGCCGAGCTTGGCGCCCAGGCTGGACTGATCGCACCGGATGAGACCACCGCCGACTATCTCGAGGATGTGGGCGGTGACGCGGGCGACTGGCGGGCGCTTCGCACCGATCCCGGCGCCGATCTGCTGGCGCATCATGTCTTCGATGCAACGGCGCTCGAGCCGCAGGTGGCGGCTCCGCATTCCCCGGCCAATGCCGCGTCGATCTCGGATGCGCCGGCCACGCCCATCGACGTGGCTTACATCGGCGCCTGCACCGGCGCGAAATACGAGGATCTGAAGCGCGCCGCCGGCATCCTGCGCGGACGGACGCTGGCGCCCTCCGTCGAACTGATGGTCGCGCCCGCCACGCGGCGGGATCAGGATCGTGCCGCGGCGGAGGGCATCATGGCGGTCTTCGAGGAGGCAGGCGCGCGGATCCTGCCCAATGCCTGCGGCATCTGCGCGGGCTACGGCACCGACCGGCTCGGCGAGAACGTCACCTGCATTTCCTCGACAGCCCGCAACTTCAAGGGCCGGATGGGGGCTGCGTCGTCCCAGGTCTGGCTGGGGTCGCCTTTGACGGTCGCGGCCTCGGCCATCACCGGGCGGATCAGCGACCCGCGCGACTTTCTCACCGGCAAGGAGGAGGGCGCATGAGCGGGCGCGTGTTCGTGTTTGGCGATGACATCGACACCGACCAGCTTGCTCCGGGCCAGTACATGAAGGGCGGGCTCGACATGCTCGCCGCGCATTGTCTGGAAGGACCGCGGCCCGATTTCGCGTCCACGGTGCGGCCGGGCGATGTGGTCGTGGCCGGCAGGAACTTCGGCATGGGCTCGTCGCGCGAACAGGCGGCGGAAGCCTTGAAACACCTCGGCGTCGCCGGCGTCGTCGCGCGATCCTTTGCCGGCATCTTCTACCGCAACGCCATTAATCTCGGCCTGCCCGTCCTCGTCGCAAAGGATCTCGATGCCGTTCATGACGGCGATGTGGCCGAATTCGATGTCGAGGGCGGCGAACTGCGGCTGGTGAATACAAACCGGACGGTGCGGCTCGAGCCGTTGCCCGACAATCTCAAGCGAATGCTCGCCGACGGCGGCCTGGTGCCGCATCTGAAGAAGCGCTTTGCGGCAGAGCGCGACAAGGAAACAAGCACATGAGCTTGAAGCAAAGACTGGGAGAAGAGCGGATTCTGCTCGCGCCCGGCGTCTATGATTCACTGACCGGGCTGATCGCGGAGCAGGCGGGCGCGGAAGCCGTCTATCTCTCCGGCGCCTCCATCGCCTACACCCGTTTCGGCCGGTCCGATATCGGTCTGGTGTCGATGAGCGAGGTCGCCGACACGATCGCCGTGCTGCGCGACCGCATCGCGCTCCCGATCGTCGTCGATGCCGACAACGGCTTCGGCAACGCGCTCAACGTCCAGCGCACCGTGCGCGTGTTCGAGCGCATGGGCGCCAACGCGCTGCAGCTTGAAGACCAGACGATGCCCAAGCGCTGCGGCCATCTCGACGGCAAGTCGGTGGTCCCGGTCTCGGAGATGGCGGGAAAGATCCGCGCGGCGTGTGACGCGCGCGCTTCCGAGGACACGCTGATCATCGGCCGCACCGACGCCATCGCCGTGGAAGGCTTCGAGGCGGCGGTCGACCGCGCCGAGGCCTATCTGGAGGCCGGCGCCGACATGCTGTTCATCGAGGCGCCGCAGTCGATGGAGCAGATCGAACAGATCCTGGCGCGCTTCAAGGGCCGCGTGCCGCTGATGGCCAACATGGTCGAGGGCGGCAAGACCCCGATCGTCAATGCGGCCGGGCTGGAGGCGCTCGGCTTCAGCTTCGTGATCTTTCCCGGCGGCATCGTGCGCGCCATCGCCGCAACCGCGCGCGACTATTACGCCAATCTGGTCGCCACGGGATCCAACGAGGCCTTCCGCAACCGCATGTTCGACTTCACGGGGCTGAATGACGTGATCGGCACACCGGACCTGCTCGCCCAGGGCAAGCGCTATGACGGGGAGGGAGGGCAATGAGCATCGATCCGGTTACCCTCGCCATTCTCAAGGGCCGCCTGGAGCAGGTCGCCGACGAGATGGATGCGACGCTGTTCCGCTCCGCCTTCAACCCGATCATCGCCGAAGCCCACGACGCCTCGCACGGCATCTATGATGCGACGACGGGCGACACGCTTGTGCAGGGCAAGTCCGGCCTGCCGATCTTCGTCGGCGTCATGGCGTTTGCCGTCAAGGCGGTGATCGACAAGGCCGCAAAACAGGGCGGCGTCAACGAAGGCGACGTCTGGATCTTCAACGATCCCTATGACGGCGGCACCCATCTGTCGGATTTCCGGCTGGTCAAGCCGGTGTTCCGCGACGGCGCGGTGTTCTGCTATCTCGCGTCTGTCGGCCATTGGCACGACGTGGGCGGCAACGTGCCGGGCAACTACAACCCCGCCGCGACCGAGTGCTTTCAGGAAGGCATGCTGATCCCGCCGGTCAAGCTCTATGACCGCGGCGAATTCCGCCAGGACATCGTGGACATTCTGTCGGCCAACTCGCGTCTGCCGCTGTCTCTCTACGGCGATCTCAACGGCCAGATCAATGCACTGGAGCTGGGCGAGAAGCGCATGAACGCGCTGCTCGATGAATATGGCGATGCGACGGTGGGCGACTGCCTGGTCGAGCTGAAGGCGCGTGCGGCCGCCATGATGCGCGCCCAGATCTCCGGGCTGCCGTCCGGCACCGTATCGGCCGAGGATTTCCTCGACAACGACGGCATCAATGACGTGCCGCTGAAGATCGCGCTGGACCTGACCATCGACGGCGACCGCATGGTGATGGATTTCTCGCGCTCGTCCCCGGCCTGCGCCGGTCCGGTCAACATCTCCCGCGCCACCACCATCGCCGCCTGTTACGTGGCGCTGAAGCACATCTTCGGCGACGTGCCCGCCAATGCGGGCGTGCTTGAGCCCGTCGAGTTCCGCATCGATCCGGACTCGCTGTTGTCGGTCAAGGCGCCCAAGCCCGTCGGCGGCTACACCGAGACCATCCTGCGGCTCATCGATGTGGTGTTCCAGGCGGTGGCGCAGATCGCGCCGAAAGAAGCCATGGCCTGCGCCTACGGCACCATCAACGCGCTGTCGCTCGCCGGCCACCGCGCGAACGGCCAGCGCTGGGTGATGTTCTCCTTCTTCGGCGGCGGCCACGGCGCGCATGGCGCCGGCGACGGCCTCAACCACGGCAACGCGCCCATTTCCACCGCGACGATCCCGCCGCTGGAAATCCTTGAATCCGCCTATCCGGTGCGGTTCACACAGTGGGCGTTGCGTCCGGATTCAGGCGGCGCCGGCGAATATCGTGGCGGGCTCGGCGCGGTCTACGAGATCGAGCTGCTGGAGAAACACGCCGACGTCTTCCTGTTCGGCGAGCGCGGCAAGTTCCCGCCGCGCGGTGTGGTCGGCGGCGGTGCGGCCGCGCTCAACACCTTCCATTATGAGCAGGCGGACGGGAGCCACACGCCGCCGATGGTCTCCAAGATCGTCGGCATCCACATCGATCGCGGCCAGGCGCTGCGGCTGGAGACCCCGGGCGGCGGCGGCTACGGCCAGGCGTTCGCCCGCGACCCGGCCAGCGTCGCCCGCGATGCTCGTCTCGGTTTCATCAGCCGCGCCTGCGCCGAGGCCGACTATGGCGTCGTGCTGCGCATGGACGGCACCGTGGACGATGCCGCCACCACAAGCCTGCGCGCCCAGGAGGCGGCTCAATGACAAAACCTGCATATGTGATCGGCGTCGACGTCGGTGGCACCTTCACCGACGTGTTCATTCTGGATGAAACTACGGGCACGGTCGTCACCGCGAAAGTGCCGTCGACCCGCGGCGACCAGTCGAAGGGCTTTGTCGAGGGCATCGCCCAGAAAGTCGCCGATTTCGCCGATATCAGGACCGTGGTGCATGGCACCACCGTGGGCACCAACGCCTTGCTGGAGCGCAAGGGTGCGCGCACCGGCATCATCACCACGGAAGGCTTTCGCGACGTGCTCGAGATGCGCCGCCGCGATCGGCCGACCACCTGGGGGCTGAAGGGCTCGTTCACGCCCGTGGTCGAGCGGCCCGATCGCGTCGAGGTCGGCGAACGCATCCTGGCTGACGGCTCTGTGCTGCGCGTGGTCGACGAGGCGGAGGTGAAATCCCGCGCGCTTGACTTGGCCGAGGCCGGGTGCGAAGCGGTTTGCGTGTTCTTCATCAATGGCTACGCCAACAACGACAACGAGGCGCGCGCCGTGGAGGCGGTGCGCTCCGTCTGGCCCAACGCCTACGTGACTGCCGCCACCGAGATCCTTCCCGAAATCCGTGAATTTGAGCGCCTGTCGACCGCGACGCTGAACGCCTATCTGCAGCCCGTGGTCTCCTCCTATCTTGACCGGCTGGAAAAAGGCCTGGCCGCGCGCGGTTTCACAGGCGACATCCTGATCGTTCAGTCCAACGGCGGCGTTATGTCCATCGACACCGCCAAGCGCTATCCGGTGCGCACGGCGCTTTCGGGACCGGCCGCCGGCGTCATCGCCGCCACCGCCATAGCCAAGGCCGCCGGTTTCGAGAACATCATCACCTGCGACATGGGCGGAACGTCGTTCGACGTGTCGCTCGTGGCGGGCGGCGAGGCGGCGCTGGCCGCGCAGACGTCGATCGATTTCGGCATGGTCGTGCGCACGCCGATGATCGAGATCACGACGATCGGCGCGGGCGGCGGATCCATCGCCCATGTCGACAAGAGCGGCCTGCTGCAGGTCGGCCCCGAATCCGCCGGTTCCGATCCCGGTCCCGTCTGCTACGGGCTCGGCAACGACCGTCCGACCGTCACCGACGCCAACGTGGTGCTGGGCCGTATCAACGCCGACAGGCCGATCGGCGGCAAGCTGGACCGCCTCGACGTCGAGGCGGCGCGCACGGCCATCGAAACGCATATTGCCACGCCCCTGGGTCTGACGGTCGAGGCCGCGGCCGAAGCGATCCTGAAGCTCGCCAACGCCAAGATGGCCGGCGCCATCCGTCTCGTTTCCATTGAAAAGGGTCATGATCCGGCGAAATTCTCCGCCATGCCGTTCGGCGGCGGCGGCGCGCTGCACACCGGCGCCTTGATCAAGGAAGTCGGGTTGGCTTCCGCGCTGGTTCCCCGCTTTCCGGGCGTCACCTCCGCCCTGGGCTGCGTGGTTGCCGACATGCGCCACGACCGGGTGCAGACGGTCAACAGGCTGCTCGATCACCTCGATGCGGCCGACCTCGGCACCGAGATGATGCGCGTCGCCGACGAAACCGGCGCTCTGCTTGACGGCGCGGGCGTCGCCTTCGCCGCCGTGGACCGGGTTTTCGAACTCGACATGCTGTATCTGGGCCAGACCCATACGGTGAACGTGGCGCTTGCCATGCCGGTGGACGGGCTGACCACCGCGGCGATCCGGTCCGCCTTCGAGGCGGCCTATCACGAGACCTACGGACGGCTGCTCGACGGCATTCCGATGCGCGTGATGAACTACCGCATCGCTGTGATCGGCCGCCGGCCTGGGCTCGACATGGCCGTCTTCGCGCCCGTTGGCGGCAAACCGGCCGATGCCTGCCGCACGGGCACGCGCCGTGTCTTCAGCGACGGCGCATGGCACGACGCCGGAATCTTCGAGCGGCTGCAGCTTGAGGTCGGCGCCACGATCAGCGGACCGGCCCTGTTGGAGCAGGCCGACACGACGATCTTTGTTGATCCGGGGCTTGGAGCGCGCGTGGACGCCTATGGCAATCTTGTCATCACGCCGGTGGGGTAGAGTGCGCTATACGTCGAGAGATGGATTTGACTGCCCCTCTCCCCCTTGAGGGGGAGATGTCGGCGCAGCCGACAGAGGGGGGTGGGCGGCAGGTTCCGAGCATGTGGCTCACCCCCTCTGCCCCCTATCGGGGCATCTCCCCCTCAAGGGGGGAGAGGAGAGCAGACCGCTGATTCCACATCAAGAAGAGCAGCATCAGGCATGACTGCAATCACCATCGATCCCGCCCGCACGGCCCTGCTGATCGTCGATCTGCAGAATGATTTCCTGCATCCCGACGGCGCCTATGCCCGGGGCGGTCAGAAGAATGCCGACATCGCCGCGCTTCCCGACCGCGTGCTGCCGGTCGCCGACGCGCTGCGCGCCAAGGGCGGCTGGATTGCCTCGACCCAGTTCACGCTGGTGCCGGGCAAGGGTGGCGAGCCGTTCATCTCAGCCCATCTGAAGGAACTGAGACCGTTCCTGCGCAAGGGCGACTTTTGCCCCGGCGCCTGGGGCATCAACTGGTCGACGCGCTGCAGCCGGCGGATCTGGCGATCGAGAAGGTCGCCTATTCCGCCTTCTACATGACGCGGCTGGAATGGGTGTTGCGCAAGGCCGGCATCGACACGCTGATCATCTGCGGCATCGTCACCAACGGCGGCGTCGCCTCGACCGTGCGCGACGCGCATGTGCGCGACTTCAAGACCATCGTGCTCAGCGACGGCTGCGCCGCGTTCTCGCGCGAGACGCATGTGCGCGCCATCGGCGATCTTGCGACGGTGGCCGGCACACTGACCTGCGCCGAGGCAATCGCGATGATTTCGGGCGTCTGACATGGGGACGGCATCGATTTCGCATGATGCACCGGCGCGCATTGACGTCCAGGCCGATGTGGTCGTCATAGGAGCGGGCGCCTGCGGCCTTGTCGCGGCGCTGAAGGCGCGCGCCGGCGGCGCCGAGGTCATCGTTCTGGAACGCGACGCCTCTCCGTCGGGCTCCACCTCCATGTCGTCGGGATTTGTTCCCGCGCCCGCCACCCGCTTCCAGCGCGCCATCGGCGTCGAGGACGACACGCCGGAGCGTTTCGAGTCTGACATTCTCGCCAAGTCCAAAGGCAAGTCGGTCGCCGCGCTCGCGCGCCTCGCGAGCCGTACCATCGGCCCGGCGCTGGAATGGCTCGCGGACGCGCACGGCATCGACTGGATCGTGCTCGACGATTTTCTCTATCCCGGCCATTCGCGTCACCGCATGCACGCGGTGCCGGAGAAGACCGGCGAGGGACTGGAAGCGCGCCTTCTGGCGGCGGCCGAGGCGGCCGGCATCTCGGTGGTCACCGAGGCGCATGCCACCAGGCTGTTCGCCAGTGAAGAAGATCGTATCGATGCGGTCGAGATCAGCCGTCCCGATGGCGCGCGCGAAGTGCTGGGCTGCGGCGCATTGATTCTCGCCTGCAACGGTTTTGGCGGCGACGCGGCGCTGGTTCGCGCCCATATCCCGGAAATCGCCGGCGGGCTCTATTACGGCCACGAGGGCAACACCGGCGACGCGCTCGCGTGGGGCGAGGCGCTCGGCGCGAAGACCATGCATCTCTCCGGCTACCAGGGCCACGGCTCGCTGGCCCACCCGCACGGCATCCTGATTTCCTGGGCGCTGATGATGGAAGGCGGTATTCAGGTTAACGCCGATGGCGAGCGCTTTTCCAACGAGCACGGCGGCTATTCAGAGCAGGCGGTGAACGTGCTGGCGCAGCCGGGCGGCATCGCCTGGAACATTTTTGACGCACGGCTGCACGGCTTTGCGCAAGGCTTCCCGGACTACGCGGACGCCGTGAAGGCCGGCGCCATCCGCGAGGCTGCAGACGTGGCGGCGCTGGCCCGTGTCACCGGCCTGCCCGAAGCGGCGCTCGCAAGGACGCTTGCCGATGTCACAGCCCTTCAGGCAGGGGAGGGCGCGGATCCGTTCGGCCGCGATTTCACCACCAAGCCGCCGCTGACGGCTCCCTATCATGCGGTCAAGGTCACGGGCGCGCTGTTTCATACCCAGGGCGGTCTGATGATCGACGAGCACGCGCGGGTGCTGGATCGGGCGGGGAGGCCGTTCCCGAACCTCTACGCGGGCGGAGGGGCCGCGTGCGGTGTCTCCGGTCCCGACGTTTCGGGTTATCTGTCGGGCAACGGTCTGCTGAGCGCCATCGCTTTCGGATATCTGGCGGGACGCGATGCCGCAGGCGGGCCGGATTAGAGCCGCAATCCGCGTCAGTGCGCCCTCCGGATCGCATCGAGCGCCCCGCTTCGCCACACGCGGCGCTCCTTGTCGGACGGCTCGTGGAGGCGGTCAAAGCGATCCGAAGCCTCAGGCGTGGTTTGATGTCACGGAGCCCACTTGAAGGACCGTGCCGCGCGTGTGGACGAACGCGGGCGCAGCCGGGCGCTCCCGATGAGGCCCTCAACCGTGACCCGGGTGCGCGCTCGCGAGCGCGTGGACAGTTCCAAACTATTGGGATCTCTTGGGAAGTTGGTGAGCCGACAGGGGCTCGAACCCTGGACCTACTGATTAAAAGTCAGTTGCTCTACCAGCTGAGCTATCGGCTCCCAATGAGGGCGGTTTCATACCAGATCCACGGCTTCGCGCAAGTCTCCTTCCGAAAACTCTTTTTATCCTCTGTGGATTGATCTCCCGCGCGGGCGGGTTCGCGCGCGCCGCGTCTGTGCCGGACGGGCGTCGGCTCCTGTGCCGCGAGCGGCCCGCGAGCGCGTGCGTCGGGCGGGCTTTTGAATGATCCCGGAATCTTGCCGTATCACAGCAAAATCAGCGTTGTGAAAATTCTCGAGGGGGCGGTTGTCCGTATATATTGTTACTTTCCAGGAGATTCGTTTCCGGCAAAAAGCATTCGCATGCAAACAGTTTGCATATTTTCCGAATTGCATTTTGCAAAAATATGTGGCCGAATTCGCCCGTCGTCTGGATATTTAGGGTATCCGTGTAACTTAGTAAAAGCCGCACAGGATCGAACGTGTCAACGTTCGAGGTCGGAAGCAATCGAGGCGAACTCATATGGCGGATGATGAAGACCGTAGGGGTGCCGGCGTTGTCGAGTTTGATTTTCTCAAGGGCCATATCGCGGCGACCATGACGCTGGTACACGGTCTGATCGCCCAAAACGTGATTGATCGCGATGCGCTCGACAGTTATTTCACCGATTTCCTCAGTCGCTTGCCGCAGACGCGCCAGACTCTGCCGCTGCGCCTGATTGTCGATCAGTGGCGGCAGGGGTTGCGCGAAGACATGGCCGAAACGCGACTGCGGCGGCATATCTTCGAGGTCATCGAGGGCGGCCGCGTCGGCGGCGAATAGAGCCTGCCAGCACCGTTCTTTTCCTCCGGAAAATCTTTCGCGAGAGTCTGCTTGCCGCAGGGTAACGCGTGCGGCCTGCGGCGGATGTAACGGGTAGGCACAGCGCTATTGGCGGTGTCGCAGTACCGTCCCGCCGCGCAGGTGAGTCCCTCGATTCAATCGGCATTCAAAGTCAAATGACGTTCCGTTTTGCGGCCGCGCATGCGGATTTTTGTCAAGATATTCCGTAGCGGAACTTTTTTGTCGAGCGCGTATCCTCTACCAGGGCTGCGATCCGTCCAGACGATTTTGGCAGGCACTTGAGACAACATGCGATTTTCTTGTGACAGGGTGCTTGTCTCTACCGTGATTTACGCTCTCACTCAGGTATTTTACATATCAAATTACGATCTGAAACTTGTTCCCGCGTCGCGACTTGGTTTAGGCTTCTGACCGGAACAAGAGGCTGGTC
Source organism: Breoghania sp. L-A4 (assembly GCF_003432385.1). Taxonomy (NCBI): domain Bacteria; kingdom Pseudomonadati; phylum Pseudomonadota; class Alphaproteobacteria; order Hyphomicrobiales; family Stappiaceae; genus Breoghania; species Breoghania sp. L-A4. The sequence goes on from NZ_CP031841.1 coordinate 2,360,209, forward strand.
CAGGCGCACGAACAACAAGCAGGCGTCGCGGCCGGATTTATCAGGTCAGCCAATTCGGGAGGCAGACGATGCGTTTCTTGCCGGTTCACTTCTTTTCACGCGATCTTTCCAGGGTTCGTCTGGCGGCGCTTGCCGCAACGGTGGCCGCATTCGGGTTAGCGGGCGTCTCGGCGCCGGCACGCGCCGCCGAACAGCAGTTCGTGTCCATCGGCACGGGCGGCATCACCGGGGTCTACTATCCCACCGGCGGGCGATCTGCCGGCTGGTCAACAAGGACCGCAAGGAGCACGGCATCCGCTGCTCCGTGGAATCGACCGGCGGCTCGATCTACAACATCAATACCATTCGCGCCGGCGAGCTTGAATTCGGCGTCGCCCAGTCGGACTGGCAGTATCATGCCTATAATGGGACCTCGAAGTTCGAGGATCAGGGCCCGTTTGAAGACCTGCGCGCGGTCTTCTCCGTGCACGCCGAGCCGGTGACGATCCTGGCGCGTGTCGACGCCAACATCTCCAACATCACCGATCTCAAGGGCAAGCGGGTGAACATCGGCAACCCCGGTTCCGGCACGCGTGGCACCTGGGACGTGATCGAACAGGCGCTTGGCTGGTCGCGCGACGATTTGCGGCTCGCGGCCGAGCTGAAGTCGGCGGAAACCGGGCAGGCTTTGTGCGACGACAAGATCGACAGCTATTTCTGGCTCGTCGGGCATCCCTCCGCGCTCACCCAGGAGACTCTGTCGACGTGCGACGCGGTGCTGGTCAATGCGACGGGACCCGAAATCGACAAGCTGGTCGCCGACAATCCTTTCTACCGCAAGGCGATCATTCCGGCCGGCATGTACAACAATGCCGAGGATGTGGTGACCTTTGGTGTGGGCGCGACCTTCGTGACCTCCGCGAAGGTGCCCGACGACGTCGTCTACGTCATCGCCAAGGCCGTGATGTCCAATCTTGACGATTTTCGCGCTCTGCACCCGGCGTTCGGCAACCTGAAGGCGGAAGAAATGATCAAGGACTCGCTGTCCGCGCCGCTGCATCCCGGCGCGGTGAGGGCCTACAAGGAACTTGGCCTGATGTAGGGTCCATGCTGCCGGTTATCCTTGCTGCGGAGGGGATGTGATGGGGCAATCCAGGGCGGAAGACACTGCCTCGGGCGGCGATCAGGGCGGGCGCGGCGGGGGGGCCGCGATTGATGCGGAGTCCCTCGTCGCCCAGGTGGACACGGGCGCGCGCAATCCGGCAGGCTGGCAAGGGCGGTTCATTCCCCTCGTGTGTTTCCTTTGGGGATGTTCCAGCTCTACATCGCCTCCGGCATTCCCTACCAGCTTGCGGATATTCTCGGCAATAACAGCTTCATTTTCAACAATTCCGAGGCGCGGGTCATCCATCTCGCCTTCGCGCTGTTTCTGGCCTCCATGGCCTATCCGCTGCTCAGGGCCAGCCCCCGGCGCTACGTTCCCTGGTACGACTGGCTGCTCGGGCTCGCGGGCGTGGCCGCCTGCCTCTATCTGCTGGTGTTCAAGAATGAGATCGCGGTGCGCGCGGGGCTGCCGACGACAGGGGATCTGATCGCCTCCACCATCGGCATGGTGGTCCTCGCGATCGCCGTCTTCCGCTCGCTCGGGCTGCCGCTGGTGGTGGTGGCCTGTGTCTTCGTGCTCTACGTCTTCTTCGGTCACAGCGACGTGCTGCCGGATGCCATCCGCTGGAAGGGCGCGTCCTACGGCAAGGCGATGTGGCACTTCTGGATGCAGACGGAAGGGGTCTTTGGCGTGGCGCTGGGCGTGTCCGCCTCGATGATCTTCCTGTTTGTCGCCTTCGGCTCGATCCTGGAGAAGGCGGGCGCCGGTAACTGGTTCATCAAGATCGCCTTCGCGCTGCTGGGTCACCTGCGCGGCGGGCCGGCCAAGGCGGCCGTGGTGGCCTCCGCCATGAGCGGGCTGTATTCCGGCTCCTCCATCGCCAACACGGTGACCACCGGCACCTTCACCATTCCCTTGATGAAGCGCACCGGTTTTTCGGCCGAGAAGGCCGGCGCCGTGGAGGTCGCCTCATCGACCAACGGCCAGCTGACGCCGCCGGTGATGGGGGCGGCCGCCTTTCTGATCAGCGAATTCACGGGCATCAGCTACCCCGAGATCATCAAGCACGCCTTCCTTCCGGCGGTCATTTCCTACATCGCGTTGGTCTATATCGTGCACCTGGAGGCCCTGAAGATGGGGCTCAAGGGCTGCCCAAGCCGCCCTCGCATATGACCGCGATGATGAAGATGATCGGCTTTCTCGGCGGTTTCATCGGCATCTCGGTGCTCGCCGCCGCGGTCTACTATGGGCTTGGCTGGGTCAAGGTGGCCTATCCCGGCATGGGCTTCTGGAGTGCCGCCGTTCTTTTCCTGGGCGCCTATCTGCTGCTCATCGGCATCGCCTCGGGGCGTGAGGATCTCGTTGTCGACGATCCCGACGCGCCAATCCTCGAGTTGCCGCGTTCGGGCGAGACGGCGCTGACCGGGCTCTACTACCTGCTGCCCATCATCATCCTGATCTGGTGCATTCTCATCGAACGTCTGTCGCCGGCGCTGTCGGCCTATTGGGCGACGGCGGCGATGATCGTCGTCACGCTGACCCAGCGGCCGCTGAAGGCCCTGTTCCGGGGATCGGGCGACCTGTTGGGCGCGTTTGCCGCCGGTGTGACGGACACGATCAACGGCATCGTCGCAGGCGCGCGCAACATGATCGGCATCGGCGTGGCGACGGGCGCCGCCGGCATCATCGTCGGCACCATCTCGCTCACCGGCGCGCATCAGGTGGTGGGCGAACTGGTGGAGTTTCTCTCCGGCGGCAGCCTGCTGGGCATGCTGTTTCTGGTTGCGGTGATGAGCCTCGTTCTCGGCATGGGCCTGCCGACCACGGCCAATTACATCGTGGTGTCGTCGCTGATGGCGCCGGTCGTGGTCTCGCTGGGCGCGCAAAGCGGGCTGATCGTGCCGCTGATCGCGGTGCACATGTTCGTCTTCTATTTCGGCATCCTGGCCGACGACACGCCGCCGGTGGGGCTTGCGGCCTTCGCCGCCGCCGCCATATCGCGCGGCGATCCGATCAAGACCGGCGTGCAGGGCTTCATGTACGACATCCGCACCGCGCTGCTGCCGTTTCTGTTCATCTTCAACACGGAGCTGCTGCTGATCGACGTGACGCCGGTCAAGGCGGTGTTCGTCTTCTGCGTCGCCGTGGTGGCGATGATGCTGTTCGCCGCCGCCACCCAGGGCTATTTCTTCGCGAGGAGCCGGATCTGGGAGACCGTGGCGCTGCTGCTCGTGGCCTTCACGCTCTTCAGGCCCGGGTTCTGGCTCGACATGGTTCAGGATCCGATCATCGAGCATCCGGGAACGGAGATCGCAGAGATTGCCGAAAGACTGCCCGTGGGCGAGGGGCTGCGCGCCCGGGTGAGCGGTCCGGATTTCGACAATCCCGACGCGACGCTGGAGACGGTGATCGTTATCCCGCTGGGCGAGGTGGACGATGGCGAGGCGCGCCTTCAGGCCGCCGGCATCAGCGTGGATGTGGCGGACGGGGCGGCGGTGCTCGAGGAGCCTCTGCCGGGTTCGGCGTTCGACGAACTGGGGCGGAATTTCGACTTCTATGGCGATGTCCCGGTCGTGATCGCCAGCGTCGGCGTGGAGAACACCGAGCGGGTGTGGAAGGAGGTCTTCTATCTTCCCGCGCTGCTGCTGCTCGGTATCGTGATCATGCTGCAGTCGCGCCGCACGACAGTGCCGGCATTTTGAAGTCCGGAGCCCATACCGGCCCGAAAGGTCCGGGCGGGTGCTCCGTCAGTCTGAAACCGACGCGGTTTCATGCCTTCTCGACGTCTGCGTTGAAGGCGGGACCGGATCTTGGAGGCGGCGGTGTACAAGAACATTCTCCTGCCGATCGACCTGGGCGAGGAAAGCTCGTGGCGCAAGGCGCTGCCCGAGGCCGTCGATCTCGCGCGCCACTACCCGGCGGACCTGCATATCGTCGCGGTCGTGCCGCAGATCGGCTCGGCGCTGGTGGGCTCCTTCTTCCCCAAGGACTACGAGAAGCGGGCGGTCGCCGAAGCCTCAAAGTTGCTTGAGGCCTTCATTGCGGAGCATGTTCCCTCCGGGATCGTCGCCAAGGGGCACATCGCGCACGGCGTGATCTACGAGGAGATCCTCCATGCGGCGAACAAGATCGATGTCGATCTCATCGTGCTTGGCTCGCACCGCCCCGAGCTGAAGGATTATCTGCTCGGCCCCAATGCTGCCCGGGTCGTGCGCCATGCACGTCAGTCGGTGATGGTGGTGCGCGAATAGGCCGCCGGCGCCGCGGGCATTTCAGCCTGAACATGACAGAAACCACGCCGCGTTCGGGAGGATTCCATGAGCGAGCAAAGCCGCGTTTTTCCGCGTCACACGAAGGCCGTTCTGCCGACGGCGGTGGCGGGCGAGGGCGTCCACATCATCGACAGCGCCGGCAAGCGCTATCTCGACGCCTGCGGCGGAGCGGCCGTCTCCTGCCTGGGCCACAGCGACGGCGCCGTGATCGCGGCGATCAAGGCGCAGCTCGACGCGATTCCCTTCGCCCACACGGCGTTTTTCACCAGCGAACCTGCGGAAACCCTGGCGGCCAGGCTTGTGGACCTGGCGCCTGAGGGCATCGAGCGGGTGTATTTCGTCTCCGGCGGGTCGGAAGCAGTGGAGGCGGCGCTGAAACTGTCGCGGCAGTATTTCCTGGAGCGGGGAGAACACACGCGGCGCAACGTGATCGCCCGCTGGCAGAGCTATCACGGCAACACGCTGGGCGCGCTGTCAGCCGGCGGCAACCGCTGGCGGCGCGCGCAGTTCGAGCCGCTGCTGGTCGGTGCCATGCATCATATCGCGGCCTGCCATCCCTACCGGGACCGGCGCGCGGACGAGAGCGAGGAGGCCTACGGCTTGCGCGTGGCCGATGAACTGGAAGCCAAGATCCAGGAGCTCGGTCCTGACACCGTCGCCGCCTTCATCGCGGAACCGGTCGTCGGCGCCACCATGGGCGCGGTGCCCGCCGTGCCGGGCTACTTCAAGCGCATTCGAGAGATCTGCGACCGGCACGGCGTGCTGCTGATTCTCGATGAGGTGATGTGCGGCATGGGACGCACGGGCACGCTGTTCGCCAGCGAAGCCGACGATGTGCGCCCGGACATGGTCGCCATCGCCAAGGGGCTGGGGGCCGGTTACCAGCCCATCGGCGCGCTGCTGGTCTCAGGCGCAATTTACGAGGCGATCGCAACGGGCTCGGGCTTTTTCCAGCACGGCCACACCTATATCGGCCATCCGGCGGCCTGCGCGGCCGGATGCGCGGTGCTCGATCGCGTGGCCGGCAGCACGGGCGACGGGCTGCTCGCCAATGTCCGCGCCATGGGGGACAAGCTCGATGCCGCTTTGCGCGACCGCTTTGCCGGCGATCCTCATGTCGGTGATATCCGCGGCCGGGGACTTTTTCGCGGGCTTGAAATTGTCGCGGATCGGGTTACCAAGGAGCCGTTCGCGCCGGCGCTCAAGGTCAATGCAATGATCAAGCGCGCGGCGATGGAGGAGGGCCTTATGTGTTATCCGATGGGCGGAACGATTGATGGTGAGCGCGGGGATCACGTGCTGCTGGCGCCGCCATTTATCATCGACGACAGCCATGTCACCGAAATCGCCGACAAGCTCGGGCGCTCCATGGCGCGCGTCTTCGCGCAAGTGGCCGCGGCATGAGCGATCCGGTGATGATCATGGTCGCGCCCAACGGGGCGCGGCGCACGAAGGCCGACCATCCGAACCTGCCGATGACGGCCGCCGAGATCGCCCGCGACGTGGCGCGTTGCGCCGATGCGGGCGCCTCGGCCGTGCATGTGCATGTGCGTGACGCGGAAGGCGTGCACGTGCTCGACGCCGATCTGTACCGCGACGTGACGGCGGCGATCACGCGCGAGGCGGGTCCCGGGATTGTGGTGCAGGCGACCACCGAGGCGGTCGGCCGTTACGCGCCGCAGGAGCAGATCGCGATGGTGCGCGCTCTGAAGCCCGAGGCGGTCAGCGTGGGACTGCGCGAGGTCTTGCCCGATGAGGAGTCGGTGGCTGCCGCCGCGGACTTCTATGGCTGGTGCCTCGCGGAGCAGATTGCCGTTCAGCATATTCTTTATGATGCCGCCGACCTGCACGCATTCCTCGAGTTCGTGCGCCGCGGCGTCATTCCGGGCGGCCACTGGTCCGTCCTTTTTGTGCTGGGGCGGTATACGGCCAACCAGGAAAGCGATCCCAATGCGTTGCGCGCGTTTCTCGACGTGATGGACACCGCGGAAGAGCGGCGCGCGACCGCCTGGAGCATTTGCGCCTTCGGGCGTGGTGAAACGGCGTCGGTAACAGCCGCCATTGCGATGGGCGGTCACGCGCGGGTCGGATTCGAGAATTCGCTCTGGGCGCCCGATGGCACGATGACGCGTGGCAATGACGCCGCCGTCGCGCGCATCCGCTCGATCGCGGAACTGCTCGGCCGTCCCGTCACCGATCGCGAGCAGACCCTGCGTGTGCTGGGCTTCCCGCAGCCCTGACTCCGCGAGGTGAATCGGCAGCCATCCCGCGGTTCGTCTGCGGGGTGGCGTTTCGGACACGGTGATTGGCGCGGGAAAGGGCGCGTTGCATGGGCGATACGGTGTCAGGGAAGCCGGCGAACCGCGATGAGCGAACTGAAAAGCCCGCGCAGCGATCCCTCCATCAGCCAGCTCAGGCCGAGGCGCGCCCCCAGCGCGATCGAGAGGAACACCACCGGCGTGGAAATCGACAGCGCCGAAGCCGCCGTCATGCCCTGTCCGATGGTGCATCCGAAGGACATCACGCCGCCGGTTCCCATCAGGAACGCGCCGGAGAGGTGACGGCGCAGCTCGCGGACATCGTCGCAGGCCTCCCACCGGAATTCACGCCGCATGGCCGCGCCGGCGAGCGCCCCCGCGATAACCCCGACAACCGCGCCGACGCCGAAGTCGATGGTCGCGCCGCTGAAGGTCATGGCGTAGAGGATCGTCTGACCCACAGGGCGTACGAAGGTGTAGGAGGCCAGCGGCTGCGGATCGAAGGGATCCGCGCCGAGCGTCGCGGTGGCGAACCACCCCCAGGCGATCACCAGGCCCACGGCGACACCGGAGACGACCAGCCGCCAGCGTTGCCGGAACCCTTTGTCCCGGAGGGCCCATAGCGCCAGGACCGCGGCGACCAGATAGCCCCAGAGCGCGCCCGCGTTGGTGCCGAGCAAGATGTCCATCATCGCGGCGAAATCATGCGCGCCGAGCGCCGACAGATCCAGCGTCACCGGATCGGTGAACTCGAGCCTGATAAACGATGTGACGCCGCCCATCATCATGTAGGCGGAGATTCCCAGCACGAGGAAGGTGACCAGGGCGCGCAGGTCGCCGCCGCCCATCCTCACCAGCGTACCGAAGCCGCAGGTGCCGTTGAGCGCCATGCCCGCGCCGAACAGCAGCCCGCCGACGATCGCGCTCAGCCACGTGAACTCCGCCGCGCGGTAGATGGATTGGTCGAGATCAAGGATTCCCTGCCACGCCATGGTTTGCACGAGCACGATCGCCACGGCGACCGCCAGCGCCCACGCGCGCATGCGGCGATAGTCGGAGCCGTAGAAAATGTTCTCGAATGCCGCCAGCGTGCAGAACCGGCCCAGGCGCGCGGCGAGACCCAGCACCACGCCTCCGGCAAAACCGGCCAGGGCGAGCAACACCGGCGTCGACAGCGCATCCATTGTGGCGATACCCTCTCCCAGAGCATGTCGTCTTGCCGCGCCGCCGTTTTGTCCGGTTTTTGCGGCCCCGGGACCTCTTGCGGGTCCCTTCGTGTGTCGGCGTGGCGCGGACGCATGGGTTTGATACCGGTCGTCCCATGCCCGGCATCCGCTGTCTGAAGCGCCGCCGGTCAGGCTCCGCTGTCGTTCCGCGCCCGAACTCTATTTGCGGCAGAAGATGTCGTAGACCACGTCGATGACCTTGCCGACGTCCTCGTTGCCGATCTTGTAGTAGACGGTCTTTCCGTCACGCCGCGTGGTGACCAGGTTGTCCATGCGCAGCCGGGCCAGTTGCTGGGAAACCGTCGGCTGCCGCAGGGACAGGATTGATTCGAGCTCGGTGACCGACTTTTCGCCCTCGGCGAGGATGCACAGGATCATCAGCCGGCTTTCGTGCGCGAGCGCCTTCAGGAAGTCGCTGGCGTCCTTGGCGTTATCCAGAATCTTGTCGAGTTCAGGCGACGACTCCGTCTCTTCGAGTTCGGATATGATCGCCTTGCTGTCCTTGAACATGTCGTTCGTTCCACGCTTCTCAAGCTCGTCACCCGGATACGTCGATTTACCGGCAGCGCCCAACAAAGTCGAGGCTCTGTTTCAACTATCGTGCGGGCGCATCCGGCACCGCCATGGCGCTTCGCTTCGCCTGGGCCTCGTCCAGATCCTCCAGAAGCCGGCCCAGCAGCCCCAGAAGAAGTCTTCGCCCGGATACCCGCGGATGCGGCCGATTTCCACTCCGTCCTCGACCAGCACGAAGGTCGGCGTGAAATGGTCGGAGCGGATCTCCGACAGATCGTCCGGCATCGGCGCATGGATATCCACCTGGCGCAGGGGCGCGCGGCGGCCTTCCTCGGTCTTGGGATAGATCGGGCCGATCTGCTCGTGCCACATCGCGCACCATTCGCAGCCCTGCTGCTCCAGCATCACCAGTTCCGCCGCGCGGGCGCTGTGCGCGAGGCCGGCGGAGGCGAGAAGGCCCGCAAGCAGGGCGAGACTGGAAAGGGTTGTGCGCATGCGCCACATTGTGATGTATCCGAAGCCGTGGTTCTTGAGCCTGCTTCCGCGCCGTGTTCAATGCGCGGCCGGAAACCGGGGCGTCCGGCTGGTCTCGCGCAAAGGTGAGTGCACGGAAATCCCGTGATGGTCTATATAAGAGTAGACTATCATATATCATAATGCGAATGTATTTTCGCATGAGAGGCTGCAAGTCCGCCGTATCGGACGATCGCGGCAACCGTGGAACATCGCAAGTCGAAGGGCATACGCCGCATGCAGGACATTTCGATCTGGGGAGCCTTCATCGCGGGTCTGCTGTCATTCGTCTCTCCCTGCGTGCTGCCGCTGGTGCCGCCCTATCTGGCGTTTCTCGCCGGGGTTTCCATGGATCAGCTCACCGGCACCGCCGCGGCGCAGCCAGCGGGCGCCCAGGCGGCGTCTGCGCCGGTGCAAGGCGACGGCACCGGTGTCTTCATGGCCGCTCTGGCGTTTGTTCTCGGATTCTCGACGGTCTTCGTGACGCTGGGCGCCAGCGCCTCCGTCATCGGCCAGTTCGTTTCCAGCCACATCCAGGAGCTGGGCTACATCGCCGGCGCCGTGATCATCATCATGGGGCTGCACTTCCTTGGCGTCTTCCGCATTCCGCTTCTGTACCGCGAGGCGCGCTTTCATCTCGAGCGCAAGCCCGCGGGGCTTGTTGGCGCCTACGTGATCGGCCTGGCGTTCGCCTTCGGCTGGACGCCATGCGTGGGGCCGATTCTCGCCGCCATCCTGTTCGTTGCCGGCTCCGAGGATACCGTGTTCCAGGGCGCGCTGCTGTTGGGATCCTACTCGCTTGGAATTGGCGTGCCGTTTCTGGCCGCCGCCGTCTTTGCCGGACCGTTCATGCGGTTCATGGGCAAGTTCCGCCGCCACATGGTCACCGTCGAACGGGCCATGGGCGTGCTGCTGATCATCACCGGCGTGGCCTTTCTGACCGGGCAGATGGCGAATCTGTCATTCTGGCTGCTCGAGACGTTTCCGGTTCTTTCGGTGGTCGGGTAACCGGCCCGTGCATCGGGAACGCGGTGTTAGGTTGGATGAAGCCACGAAACCTGTGGCGCGCATGGTAAGATGGCGGCCCTATGTTGCATTGCACTCTAGATTGATCTTGTTGCATTATCCGGCACGGACAATCTCTAGGCCCGGCTCTGCAACGCCGCATGTGAAATCACATGCAAACATATGAATATGATTATTGATCTTGGCGCCCGATGCTGCTAAGACTAGTCGAACCTTGGCGGGTCCCGGACGACTGGACGGGATCTTGCGAAACGCCGCACAAGAACCGCGGCCATGAAGCCTTGCGGGTGGGGAAGCCTCGCAGGAGGGAAGGAAATCGCCGATGAAAATTCTCCGTACCAGTTTGGCGGCCGCCGGCGTCCTTGCGCTGTCGCTTGTCGCGGCGCAGGCGGGTAAGCCGGCCTATGAAATCGTGGACGGCGGCATTGCGGTGTCGCTGACGGGCAAGCCGGGCGATCCGGCTGCGGGCAAGGTGACGCTCGCCGACCGCAAGCTGGGCAATTGTCTGGCCTGCCACGTAGTGTCCGATCTGTCCGATCTGCCATTCCATGGCGAAGTCGCGCCGCCGCTCGACGGGGTCGCAGATCGCTATGACGAAGCGCAGCTGCGTTTGTTGCTGGTCGATTCCAAGAAGGTTTTCGAAGGCACCATCATGCCGGCCTTCTACAAGTCGGAAGGCTTCAACCGTCCTCTCGATAAATTCGAGGGCAAATCCATCCTGACCGCCGATCAGGTCGAGGATGTGCTGGCCTATCTTCTGACGCTGAAAGAGCAATAGAGAGCGGTGCGACGCGACACCGGGCGATAGGTCCGGGGCGCATCGAAGGTCCGGATCGCGGATCGAATTCCGCGGATGACATGCAAATGACGAGGAAACGATGACGGTATCATTGAACCGGCGCCAGGCGCTGGCACTGGGAGCGGGTGCTGCGGCGCTCTTTCTCACCGTTGGACCCCGCGGCGAAGCCTTTGCCGCGAGCGACGACGTCAAGAAAGCCATCATGGACTTTACCGGCGGCAAGGAGCCCGCAACCGGCAAGGTCGAACTGACGGCTCCTGAAATCGCGGAGAACGGCAACACCGTGCCGATGTCGGTCTCGGTCGAAAGCCCGATGACGAGCGATGACTATGTCGCATCGGTGCTGCTGCTGGCGGCGGGCAACCCGAACCCGGGCGTCGCCACGTTCCATTTCTCGGACATGTCGGGCGAATGCGCTGCCTCCACGCGGATGCGGCTCGCCAAGACACAGGACGTGATCGCGGTGGCGAAGATGGCGGATGGATCCGTTTTCATCGACACGAAGACCGTCAAGGTCACCATCGGCGGCTGCGGCGGCTGATTGGACCGAGCGGTTTCAACGGATCCAGTGATAATTCAGGAGACAGGCAATGGCAGACCCTAAGCCTCGCGTAAAAGTGCCGAAGAAGGCCTCGAAAGACGAGATCATCGCAATCAAGACGCTGATCAGCCACAAGATGGAATCGGGTCAGCGGAAGGATAAGGAAGGCAACCTTATCCCGCGCCAGATCATCAACAAGTTCACCTGTGAATTCAACGACAAGATGGTGTTTGGCTGCGATCTCGAGCCGGCGGTGTCCGCCAACCCCTACCTCGAGTTCAACGTGCGCGTGCCGGAATCCGGAACGTTCAAGTTCACTTGGGTGGATGACGACGGCTCCGTTTACGAGACGGAATCCAAGATCACCGTCGGGTGATCTGACGAGTACGGCCGCAGACAGGCAACGGGGTGGGTTCAGGCCTGCCCGCCAATAAATCGGAGGGAACGCCGAATGAAATGGGCCCGAACCTATTCCGGAAAGAGCATATGCGCCGGTTTCGCCGCCGCAGCGCTGCTTTCCAGTGCCATGGCCGCACAGGCTGAGGATGCCGAGTTTCCGAAAGTCGGCGATACGGTCCTGACGACCCGTGTCGCGCCGCCGGAAGGACACCCGCTCAGTGAAGTCATCTCAGGTCTCGAGTATCGCACGAGCGAGACAAAGGACCTGCAGCTTGATGATTTCAACAATCCGGGCTTCCTGATGGTCGATGAGGCCGAGCAGGCCTGGTCGACGGTGGACGGGGCCGCGGGAAAGTCCTGCGAATCCTGCCACGGCGATGCGTCTGAAAGCATGAAGGGCGTGCGCGCCGCCATGCCCAAGTGGAACGAGGCCGCCGGCCGACCGTTCACGCTGGAAAACCAGATCAACGCTTGCCGCACCGAGCGCATGGAAGCGGATCCGTGGAAATGGGAATCCGATGCTATGCTCGGCATGACGGCTTACGTCGGCCTTCAGTCGCGCGGCATGCCGGTCGATATTGACGTCAGCGGCCCGATGCAGCCGTGGTTCGAGCGCGGCAAGGAGCTCTACTACACCCGTGTCGGACAGCTCGACATGGCGTGCTCCAATTGCCACGAGGACAACTACGGCAAGTACATCCGCGCCGACAAGCTCAGCCAGGGCCAGTCGAACGGATTCCCGACCTACCGCTTCAAGTGGCAGAAGATGGGCTCGCTGCATCGCCGCTTCAAAGGCTGCATGGAGAACATCCGCGCCACGGCCTACAAGCGCGGTTCGGACGAATTCGTCGCGCTGGAAACCTATCTGGCGTGGCGCGGCACCGGCCTTTCGGTTGAAACGCCGGCCGTTCGCAACTGACACGACTGCTTTCCGGCGGAGCGACGCTTCGCCGGAACCGGCGCAGCCGGATCTGATCGGCTGCGCGCGACAGACGGATTGACGATGGCCGGCATGGATCGGCCATCGTCACCCGCCCCAATCGACCTGCATCCAGCCTCCACGCGGGCTTTCCGGCGGTTTGACACCGCATCGGGAAACCGCGTCCTGGATTCCGGCGTTCCCCGATTGGCGCACAGACCCTGAAAACAATGCCGCCGGCCTTGTCGCGGCAGTTGAAAATGCGCCACCTTGATCGAGGCGCAATCGAAGACGGAGCGTAAGCCATGATCTCGCGGCGTGAATTCCTGATGGCGGCCGTAGCGACGGCGGCGTTGACCGGCGGCGGGTTTGGCCGTCTCGGTCGCGTGGCGGCGCAGCAGGCGCTGAGCCAGTCCGATCTTCTGGCGTTTGAGCCGATGGGCAATGTCACGCTGGTGCACATCACCGACATTCACGCCCAGCTCAAGCCGCTGTATTTCCGCGAACCCGAGGTCAACGTCGGCGTGGGTGCCGTGCGCGGCCTGCCGCCGCATGTCACCGGAGCCGATTTCCTCAAACTTTACGATATCCAGCCCGGATCGCCCGAGGCCTATGCGCTGACCTACGAGGATTTCACCGCGCTGGCGAGGACCTACGGCCGTATGGGCGGTATCGACCGCGTTGCGACCGTGCTCAAGTCGATCCGCTCGGGCCGCGAGGACAACACGCTGCTGCTCGACGGCGGCGACACCTGGCAGGGCTCCTACACCTCGCTGAAGACGCAGGGCCAGGACATGATCGACGTCATGGCCGCGCTGAAGCCCGACGCCATGACGGGTCACTGGGAGTTCACCTACGGCACCGACCGTGTGAAGGAAGCGGTCGACTCGCTGGATTTCCCGTTCCTGGGCGGCAATATCCGCGACACCGAATGGGATGAGCCGGCGTTTGATCCAATCGCCTATTATGAGCGTGGCGGCGTCAAGGTCGCGGTCATCGGCCAGGCGTTTCCCTACACGCCGATCGCCAACCCGCGCTGGATGTTCCCGACCTGGTCGTTTGGCATTCGCGAAGAGGACGTGCAGGCGAACGTCGACACGGCGCGCGCCGAGGGCGCCGAGCTCGTCGTGCTGCTGTCGCACAACGGCTTCGACGTGGACCGCAAGCTGGCGTCGCGCGTCACCGGTATCGACGTGATCCTCACCGGCCACACCCATGACGCGATTCCCGAGCCGGTCCAGGTCGGCTCGACCCTGCTGCTGGCATCCGGTTCCAACGGCAAGTTCGTCTCGCGCCTCGACCTTGACGTGCGCGACGGCGCCGTGAAGGGCTTCCGCCACAAGCTGATCCCGATCTTCTCCGACGTGATCGAGCCCGACGCGGAGGTTTCCGCCCTGATCGACAGCGTCCGCGCGCCTTACGAGGCGGAACTGGGCCGGGTGCTCGGCTCCGCCGACTCGCTGCTGTATCGCCGTGGCAACTTCAACGGCACGTTCGACGATCTGATCTGCCAGGCGCTGCTCGAGCAGCGCGACGCGGACATCGCCTTGTCGCCGGGATTCCGCTGGGGCACCAGCGTGCTGCCGGGCCAGGACATCACGGTGGAGGACCTGCACAACGCCACCTCCATGACCTATCCCGCGGCCTACCGCTCGATGATGAGCGGCGCCTTCATCAAGGAGATCCTCGAGGACGTGGCCGACAACCTGTTCAACGTCGATCCCTACTATCAGCAGGGCGGCGACATGGTGCGCGTCGGCGGGCTTGGCTACACGATCGATCCCACCAAGACCATCGGCGAACGCATCACCGGCATGACGGTGCTCAAGACCGGCGACGCGATCGATGCCGCCAAGGAATACGCGGTCGCCGGCTGGGCCAGCGTCAACGAGGGCACCGAGGGTCCGGCGATCTGGGACGTGGTGGAAGACTATCTTGCCGAGCACAAGACGGTGTCGCTGGAACCCAATCGCTCGGTCAACGTGGTCGGTCTCTGACGTCCATTCGGGCTGCGGATCAGGGGTTTGAATGCGAGAGGGCCGGGCGGCGCGAGCGGCCCGGCCCTCTCGCGCTTGGCGCGGAGGAAAGCCCGTGAAAGCGCGGCGTTTTTATTGCGTGTTTTGCCGTGCAGACGCTTTTCATGGTGGTCGATATAATATATTCTCACATTCGAATATGTTTGGTTGAGGAAACGAACGGAGCTCGTCCATGCCCATGAAAAGTGGCGATGACGGAAAACTGCCGCGGCCCACGCGGCGCGGCTTCCTGAAGGGTGGCCTGGCGGCCGGCGGCCTGATCGCTGCGGCCGGCGGCGTGCGCGCCGAAAGCGATCCGGCAAACCTGCCGCCGAATGTGGCGGACTGGAGCCGCTATCTCGGCGCAGGCGTCGATGCGGCGCCCTATGGCATGCCCTCGGAATATGAAAGCAATGTGGTTCGCCGCAGCGTCGAATGGCTGACGGCGTCGCGCGAAAGCTCGATCAACTTCACGCCTCTGCATGATCTCGACGGCATCATCACGCCCAACGGGTTGTGCTTCGAGCGCCATCACGGCGGTGTCGCCGAGGTCGCTCCGACCGACTACCGGCTGATGATCAACGGCCTGGTCGACAAGGAGCTGGTCTTCACGCTCGACGATCTGAAGCGCTTTCCGCGCGTAAACCGGATCTATTTCCTTGAGTGCGCGGCCAACTCCGGCATGGAGTGGCGCGGCGCGCAGCTCAACGGCTGCCAGTTCACCCACGGCATGATCCACAACGTCATGTATACCGGCGTGCCGCTGCGCTATCTGCTCGAGGAAGCCGGGCTGAAGACCAATGCCAAGTGGCTGATGCCCGAAGGCGGCGACGCCGCCGGCATGAACCGCTCGCTGCCTTTGGAAAAGGCGCTCGACGATTGCATGATCGCCTTCAAGATGAACGGCGAGGCGCTGCGTCCCGAGCAGGGCTATCCCGCCCGCCTGGTCGTTCCCGGCTGGGAAGGCAACATGTGGGTCAAGTGGATCCGCCGCATCGAGGTTGGCGACGAGCCGTGGCATGCCCGCGAGGAAACCTCCAAATACACCGATCTTCTCGCCGACGGCCGGGCGCGGCGCTTCACCTGGGTGATGGACGCCAAGTCCGTCGTCACCAGCCCCAGCCCGCAGGCGCCGATCACCCATGGCAAGGGCTTCACCGTGCTGACCGGCGTCGCGTGGTCGGGCCGGGGACGCGTCACCCGCGTCGACGTCACCACCGATGGCGGCAGGAACTGGCATCAGGCGCGCATCGACGGCCCGAGCCTCGACAAGTCGATGCACCGTTTCTACTACGAGTTCGACTGGGACGGCTCCGATCTGCTGGTGCAGTCGCGCGCCTATGATGACACCGGCTACGTGCAGCCAACCAAGGATGAGTTGCGCGCGGTGCGCGGCACCAACTCGATCTATCACAACAACGGCATCCAGACCTGGCATGTCAAAGCCAATGGCGAGGTGGAAAATGTCGAAATTTCGTGAGCATTTCTCGCGCCTTGCCGGTGTCGCCGTCGTCGCCTGCGTGATCTCGGTTCCCGCCGTCGCCGGCAAGCTGGGCATCGGTACGGAAGCGACGCCCGAGGAGGTTGCCGGCTGGGATATCGACGTGCGTCCGGACGGGCAGGGCCTGCCGGAGGGTGAGGGCAGCGTCACCGATGGTGAGGCGGTCTTCGCCGAGCGGTGTGCGGCCTGCCACGGCGATTTCGCCGAGGGCGTGGACCGCTGGCCGGTGCTCGCCGGCGGCCGGGACACCTTGAAGTCCCAAAACCCGGTGAAGACCGTCGGTTCCTACTGGCCGTATCTCTCCACCGTCTACGACTACATCCATCGCGCGATGCCGTTTGGCGACGCCCAGTCCCTGACTCCGGACGAGACCTACGGGATCGTCGCCTATCTGCTCTACATGAACGACATCGTCACCGATGAGGAGTTCGTGCTGTCGAAGGAGAATTTTACCTCCATCCGCATGCCGAACGAAGGAAACTTCATCGACGATGATCGGCCCGATACGCCGCTTGCGAGTGCGCAAGAGCCTTGCATGAGCGATTGCAAGGCGGACGTGAAGATCACCAAGCGCGCGGTGGTCATCGATGTGACGCCGGAGGGCGAAGAGCCGGACGGCGGTTCGGTCGACTAGAAAACAAACGGCCCGCGGCGCAACGCTGCGGGCCGTTTTGCTATAGTATGGATGCTTGTGTCGGCTGGTGGGTTGCGAGGGAGGATCGCGATGTTCCGGACGCTGGGAGCATTCAAGGTTGCCGGGGCGGCTTATTGTTCCGTCCTGTTATCGGGCTTCGTGCCCGAGGCCGCGGTTGCGCGCGGCGCCGAATTGATTTCACAGATGCGGCCGCCCGCAGTTTTTGACGCCGCGGCGCCTAGCGGTACACCCGACGTTTGGGCAGTATCGGATAATGCGGGCGATCCCGAATATGGCGCCTATCTGGCGAGCGAATGCGTGACCTGCCATCAGGCCAGCGGTGCGGATGACGGTATTCCGTCAATCACCAACTGGCCGCCGGACGAGTTCACGCGCGCCCTTCATGCCTACAAGAACAAGACGAGGGACAACCCCGTGATGCAGCTCATCGCGTCGAGTCTGTCGGATGAGCAGATCGCAGCGCTCGCCGCCTATTTCGCGGCGGCCGATTGAACAAGATCGGGAGGAAGAGATGGCTGGAATTTCAAGAAGGACATTCGCCAAATATATGGGCGCCACGGCCGGCGTCGCGGCCACGCCGCGGTTCACCCGCGCCCTTCACGCGCAGGGCCGCCCGCGCGCCGTTGTCATCGGCGGCGGCGCCGGCGGGGCCACGGCCGCGCGCTACATTGCCAAGGATTCCAAAGGCGCGATCGACGTCACGCTGATCGAACCGACGCGCAGCTACTACACCTGCTTCTTCTCCAACCTCTATATCGGCGGCTTCCGAACGCTCGCCTCCATCGGTCACAGCTATGGCGGGCTCGCCTCGGATTACGGCGTCAATGTCGTGCACGACTGGGCCGTGGGCGTGGACCGCGACGCGCGCGAGGTGGCCCTGGCCGGCGGCGGGCGCGTGCCCTACGACCGGCTCGTCGTGGCCCCCGGAATCGATCTGCAATATGACAGTGTGCCGGGCTATTCGCTGGCCGCCGCGGGCCGCATGCCGCACGCCTGGAAGGCCGGCACCCAGACAACCTTGCTCAAGGAGAAGGTCCTGGCCATGCGCGAGGGCGGGACTTACGTGATGGTCGCCCCGCCCAATCCGTACCGGTGCCCGCCCGGCCCTTACGAGCGTGTCTCCATGGTCGCGCATCAGCTCAAGAAGACCAATCCGACGGCCAAGATCATCATTCTCGATCCGAAGGAGAAGTTCTCCAAGCAGGGCCTCTTCATGGAGGGCTGGGAAAAGCATTATCCCGGAATGATCGAGTGGCTGCCCGCCTCCATCAGCGGCGGCGTTACCGGCCTGAATCCGGAAACCGGAGAAATCGAAACCGAACTCGATACGTTCAAGGCGGACGTCGCCAACGTGATCCCGGCCCAGACGGCGGGCCATATCGCATCGCAAGCCGGGCTGACCGACCGCAGTGGCTATTGCCCCATCGTGCCGGCCACCATGCAAAGCCGCATGGACGAGGCCATTCACGTGCTGGGGGACGCCTGTATCGCCGGCGACATGCCCAAATCCGGCTTCTCCGCCAACAGCCAGGCAAAAGTCGCGGCGATGGCCGTGCGCGGCGCGCTGACGGACGCGAAAACATTCCCGGCGCGCTTTGCCAACACCTGCTGGAGCCTCATTGATACCGACGATGGGGTGAAGGTCGGGGCGCGCTACGAGGCGACCGACGAGAAGATCGCCAGTATTGACGGCTTCATCAGCCAGACCGGCGAGGATGCGGCCTTGCGCAAAGCGACGTTCGAGGAGTCGGTTGGCTGGTACGCGGGCATCAGCGCCGACATGTTCGGCTAGGGGCCACCAAAACGCTCCGGGGTGCGGCGCTGCCGCGCCCCCAATACACAGTCATGCCGCATGTCTCAGGAGCGTGCGCCGCGCAGCGCCGCGAAGGGAGCGGTGAGCAGGCGGCTGGGTGCAGTCGCGAGGATCAGCCCGCTCATCACCAGCGCGGATCCCGCTGCATGGAATGCATGAAATTCCTCGCCCAGGAATACGATGGCCATCAACACGCCGTAGGGCGGCAGAAGATACATGAACAGCCCCGTCACCGAGGGCCCAAGAACCTTGATGCCGTACTGGAAGCAGGAGAAAGCCAGCAGCGAAGCGCTGATGACGATGCCGCCGATCGACAGCCATGCCTCGGCGTCGAGCGGAAAGCGGCCGGTATGGAGGACTTCAAAGGCCATGAAAGGCGCAAGCGTCAGCGCGCCCGTGATCGTGGTCGCGGCAAACAGCACGGTGCTGGGCAGCGGGGCGACGCGCCTGTCCTTCAGCAATACGCAATAGACGGCCCAGCTCAACGCGCAGCCGGCAAACAACAGATCGCCTGCGTTGAAACGCATGCCCAACAGCACGTCGACACTCCCCTTGACGACGATGGTCACGACGCCGCCAAGCGCCAGCACGATGCCGATGGCTTCCCGTACCCCGATGACCCGGCCGCGAAAGATCCGCTCCAGCAACAGGATCAGCACCGGCGAGGCGGTATAGATCAGCGTGCCGTTGGTTGCCGTGGTGAACTGCAGCGCCAGATAGACGACGGCGCCGCAAATCCACATGCCGAGAAATCCCAGCAGCGTCAAAAGCCGCCATTCGCCGCGCAGCAGCTCCGCATGGCGCCGCAGCCCGCCCCATGCGAAGGGCAGAAGGATCGCGGCGGCCAGCGCCCAGCGCAGGAAGGCCAGCGTGAACGGCTCCACGGCATCGATCGCCGCGCGCCCGATGATCAGGTTCGACGTGAAGAACAGCGGCATCACGCACAGCAGCAGATAGGCGCGGGTGCGCTCGGTGAGGTTCATGAAGACTGTCTGTTCTTGAGGTGCGATACGCCGCTGGCGGTGCATCGCGTTGGAAGGCGCGGCCGCAACGATGCGTCAGTCGGCCGGACCGGTCAAGCTTCGCGCCGCCGCCGTCTGGAAGGGATTGTCATTCCGGAACAAGCCAGTCGATGAAATGACGCGCGCCGCTGCTTTGCGCCAGCGTCTTCGTCAGCCAGGGCATTGCCATGCGCAGCGAGGCCTCCAGTGTCCACGGCGGATTGATGATCAGCATGCCGCAGGATTTCATCGGCCCGTTGGTGGAGGCGCGCCCCACATTCAACTCGACGCGCAGGATGTTGCGGATGCCTGTGTCGATCATCATCTGATAAAAATGGTTGATCGTCGTCTGCGTCTTGATCGGATACCAGGCGGCGTAGGTGCCGTTCGACCAGCGCCGGGTCGCCTTGAACAGGGCGCTGGCGAGATGGACGTATTCGTCAGTGTCCTCAAACGCCGGATCGATCAGAACCGCGCCGCGCTTTTCCTTCGGCGGCACGAAACTGCGCATCGCCAGCCAGGCGTCGAGCTCGATGAGCTTGATCTGGTGATCGCCGCCATAGCGTGCTGCCAGAGTCGCCTGATCGTCAGGGTGCAACTCGACCAGTGTCAGCCGGTCTTGCTTGCGCGCAAGCCTGCGGGCGATTTCCGGAGAACCCGGGTACCGGGTCAACGGCCCGTCGGGGTTGAGCGCGCGCACCACGTCAAGATAGGGCGCGAGCACCGCGGCGACAGGCGCCGGCGGTTTGGCCGCCATCAGACGGCCGATGCCGTCGCGCCATTCGCCGGTCTTCTGCGCCTCCACGCTGCCGAGATCATAGACGCCGATGCCGGCGTGGCTGTCGATCAGCCGGAAGGCGGATTCCTTGCCCTTGAGATGTTCGACGATGGCGGCAAGGACAATGTGCTTGAGCACATCGGCGAAGTTTCCCGCGTGGTAGGCGTGGCGATAGTTCATCTGGGGCGCGTTTCTGTCGGGTCTGGAGGACACGTCGGTCCGGGAGCGATGCTGCGCCGGACCGGGATCCGGGATCTATGGCGCTCACGCGCGGCAATGACAATCGTTCGTTTGTGCAAAAACGAGTGGTCTCAGCGCGCGGTCAGCTGTTGGCCGACAAAAAGCGTCGGTTTGCAGGCGATCCGGCGCGCGGTCAGCCGCGCGCACGTCTTTGCGGCATCCGCCGCATTGGGGAAGGGGCCCGCGAGCAGATGCGCGCTCAGGCTGCCGTTGGCCTGGTAGACGGAGGCGAGCGGCGACAGCGATCCGATAATCGACGATTCCGTCACCTTGAGCGCCGACCAGGCGCTTTCCACGTCGTCCAGTGAGGAATAACGGCCAAGATCAATTCCGAAGTTCGAACGCGGCGCGCTGCTCGAGCTGACCGGCGCCTGCGATGCTGGACGTTCGTCGTTGGACGCGGAGCGCCGCACGCCCGAGGGCAAGCGGCTTATCCCGGCGGACGGCACCGTATGCTGGGCATTCGGCGCCTGCGCCTCGAGCTCGTTGACCCGGATGGAAAGCTGCTCATTGAGATGCCGCATGGCCTCCGAGGAGCGGCGCAACGCAATGATCTCATGGCGGAGCGTCTTCAACTCCACGTCCATCCGGTTGGACAGCGCGTTGGATTCCGGGGAGGAGGCCTCGAATATGTCGAACCGCTGGCGGGGAACCCCGCCACGGGTACCGTTGCGGGTGCCGATATTCGCGGTCGTCGTCACATCGCCGCCCGGCGGCAGCGGGATTTGCGCGTAGGAGGCCTCCAGATCAACGTCATCGATACGGAACTGGAAAGCAGAGACCGCGAACAGAAACGCCATCAATGCACAGAATCCCCAGCCGGAAATCAGCAATGCGGGACGGACCCGTTCATTGCCTTTGAACAGCTGACGAAGTTGGGACTTTTTCTTCTGCACGAACTCGCACCGGCTTCCTGAACCGAATCAACGAAACAGTCCTTCTGTCATCTGAACGCGAAACAAGATCCCGAACAAGACAGGAAGAACGATTAGTCGTTAGAAAACGGCATGTTCGCCGCAAGCTAACCTTCTGTTACAGCGTCATGGTAATGCTGATCCGCGAAAGCCCGTAATCGCCGCGGATGCATGACCACCTGACACCCTTATATATCTGTTGTATTGACAGGGCCTTTATGGCCGAAAAACTTGAGACACCGATGAGCGCACGCACCTGTCTGATCGTCATCCTCGCCGCCGGCCTCGGCACCCGGATGCGCTCGAAGACCCCGAAAGTCCTGCATCCCGTCGGCGGTCGGCCGATGCTGGCGCATGTGATCGCCACCGCGCATCAGGCGGGCGCGGACCGTCTTGCGGTGGTGTGCGGGCCGGATATGCCGCAGGTGGCTGATCTTGTGGGCGCGGCCGGCATGCCCGCCACGCTGCACGTCCAGCATGAGCGCAAGGGAACCGGACATGCGGTTCTGGCGGCGCGCGCGGCGCTGGAGCGGGCGGCCGACGACGTGCTGGTGCTGTTCGGGGACACGCCTCTGATTACCCCCGGCTCCATCATGCGGGTGCGCGAAGCGCTGGCGGGTGGCGCCGATCTCGCGGTGCTGGGCTTTGAGGCGGCCGACCCCACCGGCTATGGCCGGCTTCTGGTCAAGGGCGGCCGGCTTGTCGCCATCCGCGAGGAAAAGGATGCAAGCGATTCAGAACGCTTGGTCACTCTTTGCAATTCGGGCGTCATGGGATTTTCGGGCAGCCTGCTGCCGGAGTTGCTCGACGCCATCGGCAATCGCAACGCGCAGGGCGAATATTATCTCACCGATGCGGTGGAGATCGCCAACGCGCGCGGCCACACCGTGGTCGCGGAAACCGGGCATGCGGACGAGGTTCTGGGCGTCAACAACCGCGCCCAACTGGCGCAATGCGAGGCGATCTTCCAGGTTCGTGCCCGCCATGCCGCGATGCTCGGCGGCGCCACGCTGATCGCGCCCGAGACCGTTTTCTTTTCCCATGACACGAAGCTGGGCGCGGACGTGCTGATCGAACCGAATGTCGTGTTCGGTCCCGCTGTCATTGTCGAGGACGGCGCGACGATCCGCGCTTTCAGCCATGTCGAGGGCGCGCATGTGAAGTCCGGCGCCGTCGTCGGTCCCTATGCCCGGTTGCGCCCGGGAGCGGATGTGGGCGAAAACGTCCGTATCGGCAATTTCGTCGAGGTGAAGAAGGCGGTGCTGGAGGCCGGCGCCAAGGTCAATCATCTCAGCTACATCGGCGACGCCCGGGTGGGTGCCGGCGCCAACGTCGGCGCGGGCACCATCACCTGCAACTATGACGGTTTCTCCAAGGCGCACACGGATATCGGCGCGGGCGCCTTCATCGGATCCAATTCGGCGCTTGTCGCGCCGGTGGCGGTTGGCGATGGCGCGATTGTCGCCGCCGGCAGTGTCATCGTCGATGACGTGCCGGCGGACGCCTTCGCCGTGGCGCGTGGCCGCCAGGCGGTCAAGCCGGGCTGGGCCGCCGCCTTCCGCGCGGCCAGGCGGAAGAAGCCGAAGGACTGAGACGAGGCCCTCGGGCCTTGTCATTTCTTGAAACAACGTTTGATTTCAATTCGCACGGTGCCGCCCGTTAAACGTGGTGCCGAACGCGGAGCAGACCGGTGCGGGCCGCCCGGCTGGAACAAGCGACACGGATGAATGCCGGTGCGCTGAGCGCCGGAAGGCAGGAGGCGGCGGGCGCGTGAGCGTTGTCCCGCCCTTGATTGCCGCGAGGAATTGAAACGGAAGCGGCTGGCGTCATTGCGATGACGGCGGCCGGTCCGGCGAAAGGGTTTGAAGCATGTGCGGTATCGTCGGAATTCTGGGTCGCGAGCCGGTGGCGCCGCTGCTCGTTGACGCGTTGAAGCGGCTGGAATATCGCGGCTATGATTCCGCCGGCGTCGCCACGCTGGAGGCGGGGCAGCTCATGCGGCTGCGCGCGGAAGGAAAGCTGCGCAATCTGGAAGCGAAGCTGCCCGGCGCGGGCCTGATGGGCCATTCCGGCATCGGCCATACCCGTTGGGCCACCCATGGCGCGCCGACGGAGAGAAACGCCCACCCGCACAAGGCCGCGGGCGTTTCCATCGTCCACAACGGCATCATCGAGAATTTCGCCGAGCTGCGCACCGAGCTCGAGCAGACCGGCGTGGTGTTCGAGACGGAAACCGACACGGAGGTCGTGGGCCATCTGGTCGCGGCCGGTCTCAAGGCGGGGCTGGAGCCGGCGCCCGCCGTCCAGCAGGCGCTGGTGCGGCTGGAGGGTGCGTTTGCGCTGGCGATCCTGTTCGAAGGCCACGACGATCTGCTGATCGGCGCGCGCCGCGGCAATCCGCTGGCGGTCGGCTATGGCGACGGTGAGATGTATCTCGGCTCCGACGCCATCGCGCTGTCGCCCTTCACCAGCCGCATCGCCTATCTCGAGGACGGTGACTGGGTGGTGGTGACCCGCGAGGGCGCCGTCATCCGCGACGAAAGCGGCGCGGTGGTCGACCGCCCCATACAGATCTCGTCGATGAGCCGCTCGCTGGTGGAGAAGGGCAACTACCGGCACTTCATGGCCAAGGAGATCCACGAGCAGCCGGAAGTCGTCAGCCACACCCTGGCGCATTATCTCGATCTGAGCCGCATGGAAACCCGGCTGCCGAACGGCCTGCCGTTCGATTTCAAGGATCTCGACCGTGTCGTCATCACGGCCTGCGGCACGGCCTATTACGCGGGCCTTGTCGCCAAATACTGGTTCGAGAAGCTGGCGCGCCTGCCGGTCGACATCGATATCGCCTCGGAGTTCCGCTATCGCGAGACGCCGCTGAAGCCCGGCGGTCTGGCGGTGTTCATCTCGCAGTCGGGCGAGACGGCGGACACGCTGGCGTCCTTGCGTTACTGCCGCTCGCAGGGCCAGCACATCGCCTCCGTGGTCAACGTGCTGGAATCCACCATCGCGCGGGAATCCGATGTGGTGCTGCCGACGCTGGCGGGCCCCGAAATCGGCGTCGCCTCGACGAAGGCCTTTACCTGTCAGCTCGCGGTCCTCGCCTCGCTCGCGGTCGCCGCAGGCCGGGCGCGCGGCGTGCTCGACGCAGAGGATGAGGCCCGGCTGGTGCGCGCGCTCTCGGAAATACCGAAATTCATGGTCGAGGCGCTCAAGCTGGAGCCGGAGACCGAAATCCTGGCGCGCACGCTCGCCAAGGCCAGCGACGTGCTGTATCTCGGCCGCGGCTCCAGCTTCCCGATCGCCATGGAAGGCGCGCTGAAGCTGAAGGAAATCTCCTACATCCATGCCGAAGGCTACGCGGCTGGCGAACTCAAGCACGGCCCCATCGCGCTGATCGACGAAACCATGCCGGTCATCGTTATCGCGCCGCATGACAGGATCTTTGAGAAAACCGTCTCCAACATGCAGGAAGTCGCGGCGCGCGGCGGCCGCATCATCCTGATCACCGACGAGGACGGCGCCAAGGCCGCATCGGTTGCGTCGATGGAAACGCTGGTGCTGCCGCAGATGCCGGCCACCATCGCTCCGATCGTCAACGCCATCCCGATCCAGTTGCTGGCCTATCACACGGCCGTCTTCATGGGCACGGACGTGGATCAGCCGCGCAATCTGGCGAAATCGGTCACCGTCGAATAATGCGCCGCGCGCCGGCCGCTGTCCGGCCGGCGCCGCTTGCGGATCAGCGGTGAGAGCCCGGAGCGATCACGATGCCGGCCCCGAGGGCCGCGTCACGACGAAGGCCGCGCAGGCCAGCACGAAGCCCGCGCCCAGGATGAGCGCCAACGGATTGGCCTCGGCCGAATAGGCGAAGAGGCCGTAGCCGATCACCATCCCGGACAAGGCAAGGAGCTTTGCCGTCAGCGGATTGCGCCGTGCTCGATCCAGCGGCGCACCGGCGTGCCGAATTGCGGATGGTTCAGGATCCAGGTTTCCATGCGTTCGTTTGAACGCGCGAAGCACGGCACCGCGAGGATGAGGAAGATCGTCGTGGGCAGCAGCGGCAGCACCGCGCCGACGAGCCCGATGCCGACGAGGACGAATCCCAGCGCGCCATAAAACATCCGGCCGGATGCGGGGAGCCGGCTGCGCCGCTTGCTGGGCGGAGGACGCTGCGTCACGGGACGAGTCCAGGCGGGGCAGGTGGAGCGAAGCGGCCGAGTGGCTGAAAATTATGCAAGCGAATGGCCTTCCGGATGCCATAGAGTTTCTATTATGTAGGGATAGCTGGCATGTATGGCTAGAGTGAGCGGCCTGCGGGCTGGCATCCCCATACGGCACAAAACTTGCTCGATTTCTGAACGTTTGAGCGGTTCGTGCGTTGGTATTGCGTGCGATGGTGGCCTGATCGGCTCAACCTGCTCTCGGCAATCGCTCTTGGCGCTTCCGGCGCCGGCACATCACCTGGCTTGACGCCACCGTAGGACGACGCAATCTTGACCACCGAGCCCCATTCTCAGAAGTCGTCCGGCGCCATGACCCGACTGAGAAACTACTTTCTGACCGGCCTCGTCATCACGGGGCCGCTTGGCATCACCGCCTATCTCACGTGGTCGCTGATCCTGTGGGTCGACGGCTGGGTGAAGCCGTGGATTCCGATCCACTACAATCCCGATACCTATCTGCCCTTCGCCGTGCCCGGTTTCGGTCTGATCGTTTCCTTCTTCACGCTCACGATGATCGGCTTTCTGACGGCCAACATCGCGGGCCGCACGCTGATTTCCTATGGCGAGCAGATTCTCGGCCGCATGCCGGTGGTGCGGAATCTCTATCGCGGGCTGAAGCAGATTTTCGAAACCGCCCTGTCCCAGCGCGGCAACAGCTTCAAGAAGGCGGCGCTGATCGAATACCCGCGCCATGGCCTCTGGGCCATCGTCTTTCTGGCGACCGGCACCAAGGGGGAGGTGGCGCATCTGCTCGGTGACGACCGGGAGCTCGTCAGCGTTTTCCTGCCAACGACGCCCAACCCCACCTCGGGCTTTCTGCTGTTCGTGCCGCGCGCCGATATCCTGGAACTCGATATGGGGGTTGAGGACGCCGCCAAGCTGGTGATTTCCGCCGGCCTCGTGGCGCCGGAATATCAGAAGAAGACGCGTGCGCTGGCGGATGACGCCAGGGCGAAGCAGGCGGACAAGGTGCCCGCGCCGGCAATCGAGCATGAGCGCGAAAGCGCCGACAGCCCGGCCGAATAGCGTCAGCCCGCGCGCAGCAGCCGGATCGCGTCGTCGCGCGAGAACAGATACAGCAGCACACGCAGCGCCTGGCCGCGCGGGCTCGTCAGCGCGGGTCTTTTTCCAGCACCAGCCGCGCGTCGTCGCGCGCCACGTCCATCAGGTCTCCATGCGCCTCGATGCTGGCGATGCGGAACCCCGGCAGGCCGCTTTGCCGTGTGCCCAGGATTTCGCCCTCTCCGCGCAGCCGCAGATCCTCCTCGGCGATCAGAAAACCATCGTTGGTCTCGCGCATGATCTGCAGCCGCGCGCGTGACGTTTCCCCCAAGGGGCCCTTGTAGAGCAGCAGACAGGTCGATGGCTTGTCGCCCCGGCCCACGCGGCCGCGCAACTGGTGCAACTGGGCCAGCCCGAAGCGTTCCGCGTGCTCGATGACGATGATCGTCGCGTCGGGCACGTCCACGCCCACCTCGATCACCGTGGTGGCGACCAGAACCTGTTTGGATCCGGCACGGAATTCCTCCATCGCCGCGTCTTTCTCCGCCGCGGACATGCGGCCATGCACCAGCGCGATCCGGTCGCCGAATTCCTGCCGAAGCGTCTCGAAGCGCTCCTCGGCCGCCGCCACGTCGAGCTTTTCGGATTCCTCGACCAGCGGGCAGACCCAGTAGACCTTCTCGCCGCGCGCCAGCAGCCCGTGCAGCCGCGCCACCACCTCATCGAGCCGGTCGAGCGACACGGAGCGGGTTTCGATCTCCTGCCGGCCCGCCGGCTTGTCGGTGAGCTGCGAGACATCCATGTCGCCGAAATAGGTCAGCACCAGCGTGCGCGGGATCGGCGTCGCCGTCATCACCAGCACGTCCACGCCGCGACCCTTCATCGACAGCGCCAGCCGCTGGTGCACGCCGAAACGGTGCTGCTCGTCGACCACCGCCACCGCGAGATTGTGGAACTCCACGGTGCTCTGGAACAACGCATGCGTGCCGATGAGAATGTCGATCTCGCCGGATGCGAGGCCTTCCAGAACCGCGCGGCGCTCGGCCGCCTTGGCCTTGCCGGTCAGCAGCGCGACGGTGAGTCCCGCCGCTTTGCACAGGGGTTCGATGGAGCGCAGGTGCTGACGGGCGAGAATTTCCGTCGGCGCCATCAGCGCCGCCTGTCCGCCCGCCTCGATGGCGGCCGCCATCGCCAGCAGCGCCACAACGGTCTTGCCCGCGCCCACGTCGCCCTGGAGCAGCCGCAGCATGCGCTCGGGCGCCGCCAGATCGGCCTCGATCTCGGCCACGGCGGTTTGCTGGCCCGGCGTCAGGCTGAAGGGCAGGGCGGCCAGGATCTTGGCCTTGAGTTCGCCGGTGGCGATGCGCCGTACGCCGGCGACCTTGCGCATCTGCGCGCGCACCATGGCGAGCGCCAGCTGGCTGGCCAGATATTCGTCATACGCCAGCCGCGACCAGGCCGGCGAGGCCGGATCGATTTCCCTGGGCTCGTGCGGATGATGCACGGTTTCCAGCGCCGAGCGGAAGTCCGGCCAGTGATCGCGCGCCAGATGCGCCTCGGACAGCCATTCCGGCATCGGCGGCACATTGGCCAGCGCGCCGGCAATGGCCTTCTGCAGGGTTTTCGAGGCAAGTCCCGCGGTCATCGGATAGACCGGTTCCACCAGCAGCAGGCCGTCGAATTCCTCGCCCGTGACGATATGGTCCGGGTGCACCATTTGCGGCTGACCATTGAACCATTCGACCTTGCCGCTCACATAGCGGGTCTCGCCGACGGGTGCGGTGCGCTCCAGCCAGTCCTGGCGGGGATGGAAGAACACCAGCGCGATCTCGCCGGTGTCGTCATGGGCGAAGATGCGGTAGGGCGCGCGGCTGCCGCGCGGCACGGGCTGATGCCGGTCGATGCGCACCTTCAGCGTGACGATGGCGCCTTCCGCCGAATAGGCGATTCCCGGCTGATTGCGCCGGTCAATGACGGTGGACGGCAGATGGAACAGCAGATCGGCCACATGCGCGTCGCGCTCGCCTCCGACGCCGACAAGTGTGGCGATCAGCTTTTCGATCTTCGGCCCCACGCCGGGAAGCGTTGAGACGGGGGCAAACAGCGGGTCGAGCAGGGGCGGGCGCATGGAAAACTCGGCCGGATTTCGGAATCGCGTGTCAGGGCAACGGAGCGTCGGCGCATTTGGCACGGCAATTGTGCGCTTCGCAATGCCGATACCCATCGTGGTGCGTGGTATCAGGCGCTGACAGAGCGGAAACGCGGCGCTATACAGACGCGCGGCCCGGGCGCATCGGGCTCGCGGAACCGGACCCCTCCGCCGCCCGGGGCACCGATACAGACAACCGAGGACATGCCGATGACCGGAGTTAGCCGATCCAGCGCGGGGCTCGATGTGCGCCGCAAGCGCATGCTCTATCGTTGCTGGCACCGCGGCATCAAGGAGATGGACCTTCTTCTGGGCGGTTACGCGCAGGCCAATCTCGAGACGCTTGATGACGGCGCGCTCGACCGGCTCGAGCATCTGATGGACGCAGGCGACAACGACCTTCTGGCCTGGTTCACCGGACGCGATCCGGTGCCGGCCGAATACGACACCGACATCTTCAAGGCGGTGGCCGACTTCCATGCGGCCAATGGCGGCGTGATCTGACACTACCTGCGATGTCATGCTGACCGGGCCGTCGCCCGCACGATTCTTCTGGAGACGAGATTTGCTGAAGCCGCTCAAGGGCCTGTTTAGCCGTCATGCCAATGCGGTCATTGCGTCCGTTCCCGATGGCGCGGAAGCGCTGGTGCTCGGTCAGTTGGCCGAATCCGCCGCGCGCTCCGGTGGCCCGGCGCTCGTCTACGTGGCGCGCGACGGCCAGCGCATGGCAGCGGCGGCCGAGGGCGTGGGCTTCTTCGCGCCCGGCGTCGACGTCATCCAGCTTCCCGCCTGGGACTGCCTTCCCTATGACCGCGTGTCGCCGAACGCCAATGTGGTGGCCCGCCGGCTGAGCGTGCTGGCGACCCTGGCGCATGGCGCATTCGGCAGCCGTCCCGTGATCCTGATGACCACCGTCAACGCAGCCACGCAACTGCTGCCGCCGCGCGAATGGACCCGGACCAACGCCTGGGCGGCGCAGGCGGGCGGCCAGGTCGACATGGGCGCGCTCGTCGCCTGGCTGGAGACCAACGGCTATCTGCGCACCAACACCGTGCGCGAGACCGGCGAATACGCCGTGCGCGGCGGCATTCTCGATCTGTTCGCGCCGGGATCGGCCGAGCCGGTGCGGCTCGACTTCTTCGGCGACACGCTGGAGACCATTCGTCCTTTCGACGCCGAAACCCAACGCTCCACGGGCAAGCATGCCCGGCTCGATCTGGTGCCGATGAGCGAGGTGGTGCTCTCGGAGGAGGCGATTTCGCGCTTCCGCCGCAACTATGTCTCGCGTTTTGGCGCCGCGACCCGCGACGACGCGCTGTATCAGTCGGTCAGCGAAGGCCGGCGCTATTCCGGCATGGAGCACTGGCTGCCGCTGTTCCATGAGCATCTGGAAACCCTGTTCGATTATGTGGGCGACGCGCCGGTGGTGCTTGACCCGCAGGTCGAGGACGTGGTGCGCGAGCGCGTCGATCAGGTCAAGGATCACTGCGCCGCGCGGCACGACGCGCTGGAGCGCAAGGGCGGCGCGGACGGCGTGCCCTACAAGCCGATCGATTGGCCGGAACTCTACCTGTCGCAGGACGACTGGACGACGCGCATCGCCGATCGCACCTCGGCGCGCTTCAATCCCTTCGCGGTGCCGGACGGGCAAGGCGCGGTGGTCGATCTGGAGGGGCGCGGCGGACGCACCTTCGCCGCCGAACGCGCCGCCGGCGACGTCAACATCTTCGACGCGGTCATCAATCATATCGCCAGCCTGCACAAGGACGGCAAGCGGGTGGTCATCGCCTGCTGGAGCGAGGGCGCGCGCGACCGGCTGTCCCAGGTGCTGAACGATCACGGGCTGGACCGCGCCGCCCAGGTCTCCTCGCAGGCGGGAGCCCAGGCGCTGCCGCAGGGCGTGGCGGCGCTGGCGATTCTGGGGCTGGAGACCGGCTTCGAGCTCGGCAAGCAGGTGTTCATCGGCGAGCAGGACATTCTCGGCGATCGTCTGGTGCGCCAGCGCAAGCGTTCGAAAAAGGGCGCGGATTTCCTCACCGAGGTCTCCAGCCTGTCCGAAGGCGATCTCGTGGTTCATGTCGATCACGGCATCGGCCGCTTCGTCGGCCTGAAGACCATCGACGCCGCCGGCGCGCCGCACGATTGCCTGGAACTCCAGTATCACGGCGGCGACAAGCTCTATCTGCCGGTGGAAAATCTCGAGCTTCTGACCCGCTACGGCTCGGACGACACCGAGGCGCAGCTCGACAGGCTTGGCGGCGGCGCCTGGCAGGCGCGCAAGGCGCGCATGAAGCAGCGCATTCGCGACATCGCCGAGGGTCTGATCAAGACGGCCGCCGCGCGCGCGCTGCGCTCGGCCACGCCCATCACCCTGCCCGAGGGCGTCTACGACGAATTCGCCGCACGGTTCCCCTATGAGGAGACCGAGGACCAGCTCAACGCCATCGACGCTGTCTTCTCCGATCTCGCCTCCGGGCGGCCGATGGACCGGCTGGTCTGTGGTGACGTCGGCTTCGGCAAGACCGAAGTCGCGCTGCGCGCCGCCTTCGTCGCCGCCATGTCCGGCCGCCAGGTGGCCGTCGTCGTGCCCACGACGCTGCTGGCGCGCCAGCATTTCAAGACCTTCCAGGAGCGCTTCCAGGGTCTTCCGGTACGGCTGGCGCAGGCCTCGCGGCTGGTCTCCGCCAAGGAACTGGCGGCGACCAAGAAGGAGCTGACGGACGGCACGCTGGACATCGTCATCGGCACCCACGCGCTGCTCGGCAAGGGCGTCGATTTCAAGGATCTCGGCCTGCTGATCATCGACGAGGAGCAGCATTTCGGCGTCAAGCACAAGGAGCGGCTCAAGGAGCTGAAGTCCGACGTCCACGTTCTGACCCTGTCCGCGACGCCGATCCCGCGCACCATGCAGATGGCGCTCACCGGCGTGCGCGGCCTGTCGCTGATCGCCACCCCGCCGGTCGACCGGCTTGCCGTGCGCACCTTTATTTCGCCCTTCGATGCGCTGGTGGTGCGCGAGGCGCTGCTGCGCGAGCGCTATCGCGGCGGCCAGTCCTTCTATGTCTGCCCCCGCGTCGCCGATCTGGCGGACACAAAGGCATTCCTCGATGAGAACGTCCCGGAGTTGAAGGTCGCGGTGGCGCACGGGCAGATCCCGCCGGGCGAACTCGACGACATCATGAACGCCTTCTACGACGGCAAGTACGACGTTCTTCTGTCGACCACCATCGTGGAATCCGGGCTCGATATTCCCACGGCCAACACCCTGATCGTGCATCGCGCGGACATGTTTGGCCTGGCGCAGCTCTATCAGTTGCGCGGCCGGGTCGGGCGCTCCAAGACCCGCGCCTACGCGCTGTTCACCGTCCCCGCCAACAAGACGCTCACCAAACAGGCGGAGCGGCGGCTCAAGGTGCTGCAGTCACTCGAGGCGTTGGGCGCGGGCTTCCAGCTCGCAAGTCACGATCTCGATATCCGCGGCGCGGGCAATCTCCTGGGCGAGGAACAGTCGGGCCACATCAAGGAGGTCGGCTTCGCGCTCTACCAGCAGATGCTGGAGGAGGCGGTGGCGCAGCTGCGCGCCGGCGAGGACGAGGTGTCCGATGAGCAGTGGTCGCCGCAAATTTCCGTCGGCACCCCGGTGCTCATCCCCGATCACTATGTTCCCGACCTGCAGTTGCGGCTCGATCTCTACCGCCGCCTGGCCGATCTCACCGACGCCCAGGAGATCGACGGCTTCGGCGCGGAGCTGATCGACCGTTTCGGGCCGCTGCCCGGCGAGGTCGAGCATCTGCTGAAGATCGTCTTCATCAAGGCGCTGTGCCGCCAGGCGCATGTGGAAAAGATCGACGCGGGTCCCAAGGGCATCGTCATTGCCTTCCGCAAGAACGAGTTCCCCAATCCCGCCGGTCTCATCAGCTATGTGACCGAGCAGGGCGTGCTGGCGAAAATCCGTCCCGACCAGAAGATCGTCCTGTCGCGCGACTGGCCCGACGCTGAGGAGCGTCTCAAGGGCGCGGCGGTGATCCTGTCGAAGCTCGTGAAACTCGCGCAAATAAGCCAGAAGGCCGCCTGAGGCGGCATTCGTCCAGGCCGCGCGGCGCTGCCGGATGCGGCGGACCGGACCCCATCCGTCGCGCCGGTCCGCGTCACCCCTGCACGCAAATCGGTCAAATTGATTCGATCGTCTCAACGGCCTGTTAAGGCTGATGGCGGATGATGCTCGCTTGCAGTATCCAGTAGAGTAACGCGTCGTTCCATGTACACACGGCAACGCAAGAAATCAGTCGTCCGGCGGCTCTTTTTCCCCGTTCTCACCATCGCCATCCTGGGCTATTTCTCCTTTCACGCGCTGAACGGCGAGTACGGCCTGATCGCGCGCGCGCGTCTGGATACTAAGACCGCGCGGTTGCAGGCCGAGCTTGATGAACTCAAGCAGGCGCGTTTGAAGCTGGAGCGCCGCGTGGTGCTTCTGCGGCCCTCGAGCCTCGATCCGGACATGATCGACGAGCGCGCCCGGGCAAGTCTGAACCTGGTGCACCGGGATGAAATCACCATCCTCCGTGCTGCATCGCAGCAAAATTGACAACAACCGGAAAGAAGTTAATCGAAGTTATTTAACCGAAATCGGATTAATTCTAATTATGCGTGTTTTTTCAGATAATTAAGCCTTCATAAATGCCGCAATCCCTATCTTGGATTGACAGATCCCCTTCGGTAATTTCCGGTAACGTCTAGCGAGGGGAACGCTCACCGAGATGAGGGCCATGGCAGCTACCAAACCGAAGTCTACTGGCACGCGCGCAAAAGGGGCTTCTCGCTCCAGGGCGTCCGCCAAATCCGCACCCGCGATCGCTGACTTCTCGAAAGAGGACGAGCTGCACGCCTATCGCGAGATGCTGCTCATCCGCCGTTTCGAGGAAAAGGCCGGCCAGATGTACGGCATGGGCCTGATCGGCGGCTTTTGTCATCTCTACATCGGCCAGGAGGCGGTCGTCATCGGCATGCAGATGGCGATGAAGGACGGTGATCAGGTCATTACCGGCTATCGCGACCACGGGCACATGCTGGCCACCGGCATGGAATCCAATGGCGTGATGGCGGAGCTGACCGGCCGGCGCGGTGGCTATTCGCGCGGCAAGGGCGGCTCCATGCACATGTTTTCGCGGGAGAAGAATTTCTACGGCGGACACGGCATCGTCGGCGCGCAGGTGTCGCTGGGAACGGGACTGGCGTTTGCCAACCGTTACCGTGACAACGGCAACGTCTCGGTGACCTATTTCGGCGACGGCGCCTCCAACCAGGGCCAGGTCTACGAGAGCTTCAACATGGCGAAGCTGTGGAACCTGCCGGTGATCTACGTCATCGAGAACAACAAGTATGGCATGGGCACCAGCGTCGCGCGCGCCTCGTCCAACACGGATCTGTCGGAACGCGGCGCGTCCTTCGACATCCCCGGCGACCAGATCGACGGCATGGATGTGCGCGCGGTCAAGGCGGCGGCCGACAAGGCGCTGGCGTGGTGCCGGGCGGGCAAGGGCCCCTACATTCTCGAAATGCAGACGTATCGCTACCGCGGTCACTCCATGTCCGATCCCGCGAAATACCGCTCCAAGGAAGAGGTCCAGAAGATGCGGACCGAGCATGATCCGATCGAGCAGGTTCGCGGGCGTCTTTTGGAAAAAGAATGGGCCACCGAGGACGAGTTGAAGGCGACGGACAAGGACGTCCGCGCGATCGTCGCGCAAGCCGCTGAATTCGCCCAGAGCGATCCCGAGCCGGATCCGTCCGAGCTGTGGACCGACATCGTACGCTGAGGCGAGAGGACAAACGACAATGCCGACAGAAATTCTGATGCCGGCCCTCTCTCCGACGATGGAAGAGGGCAAACTGGCCAAATGGCTGGTCAAGGAAGGCGACTCGGTCACCTCCGGCGACGTGATCGCCGAGATCGAGACCGACAAGGCGACCATGGAAGTGGAGGCCGTCGACGAGGGCGTGATCGCCAGGCTGCTGATCGCTGAGGGGACCGAGGCGGTGAAGGTCAACACGCCGATCGCCATCATAGCCGAAGAGGGCGAAGAGGTGGACGATGCGCCGGCTGCGAAAGCCGGGGCCTCCGCGCCGCCGCCGCAACAGCCCGCGCCCGTCGCCGCCGCTCCCAAGGTCGAGGCGCCTGTGGCGGCCGTTGCACCCGACACCGAGGTGCCGGAAGGCACCGCGATGAAGTCCATGTCCGTGCGCGAAGCGCTGCGCGACGCCATGGCCGAGGAAATGCGCGCCGACGGCGATGTCTTCGTCATGGGCGAGGAAGTCGCCGAATACCAGGGCGCCTACAAGATCACCCAGGGGCTGCTGGACGAATTCGGCGCCCGCC
Organism: Breoghania sp. L-A4; assembly: GCF_003432385.1. Lineage (NCBI taxonomy): Bacteria > Pseudomonadati > Pseudomonadota > Alphaproteobacteria > Hyphomicrobiales > Stappiaceae > Breoghania > Breoghania sp. L-A4. Next base: position 2,395,426 of record NZ_CP031841.1, read on the forward strand.
GGGTCATCGACACGCCGATCACCGAGCACGGCTTTGCCGGCCTGGGCGTCGGCGCGGCGCTCTCAGGGCTGAAGCCCATCGTCGAGTTCATGACCTTCAACTTCGCCATGCAGGCGATCGACCAGATCATCAACTCCGCCGCCAAGACGCTCTATATGTCCGGCGGCCAGATGGGCTGCCCGATCGTGTTCCGCGGCGCCAATGGCGCCGCCGCCCGCGTCGGCGCCCAGCATAGCCAGGATTTCTCGTCCTGGTATTCCCAGGTGCCGGGTCTGAAGGTTGTGATGCCCTGGTCCGCGGCTGACGCCAAGGGCCTGCTGAAATCCGCCATTCGCGATCCCAATCCGGTGGTGTTTCTGGAGAACGAGATCCTCTACGGCCAGACCTTCGACGTTCCGGATCTCGATGACTGGACCGTGCCGATCGGCAAGGCGAAGATCGTGCGCGAAGGCGAGCATGTGACCATCGTCTCCTTCGGCATCGGCATGAACTACGCTACCAAGGCGGCCGAGGAACTGGCCGCCGAGGGCATCTCGGCCGAAGTTATCGATCTGCGCACCCTGCGCCCGCTCGACATGGACACGGTGCTGGCTTCTGTGAAGAAGACCGGCCGCTGCGTCTCGGTGGAGGAAGGCTGGCCGCAGTGCTCGATCTCCTCGGAGATCGGCTTCCAGATCATGGAGAAGGCGTTCGATTATCTCGACGCGCCGGTCGCCCGGGTCACCGGCAAGGACGTGCCGATGCCCTATGCCGCCAATCTCGAAAAACTCGCGCTGCCGACGGTCGCCGACGTGGTCGCGGCCGCCAAGGCCGTCACCTACACCGCCTGAAGGCTGGAGGGACAGAAATGCCGATCAACATCCTGATGCCGGCGCTCTCTCCGACCATGGAAGAGGGCAAGCTGGCCAAGTGGACCGTCAAGGAGGGAGACACCGTCTCCTCCGGTGACGTCATCGCCGAAATCGAGACCGACAAGGCGACCATGGAAGTGGAAGCCGTCGACGAGGGCACGATCGCCAAAATCCTCGTGCCCGAGGGTTCGGAAGCGGTGAAGGTCAACGAGATCATCGCCATCCTGCTGGAAGAGGGCGAGGACGAAAGCGCGCTGGACAGTGCGAAGGCTGAGAAGCCTGCGCCCAAGCCGGCCGCCGATGTCGGCAAGGCGCCGTTCAACGACGATGGTCCGAGCGGCGATCCAGAACCGACCCCGACGCCAACCCCGACACCAACCCCGACCCCGACCCCGAGTTCCTCGGGCGGATCCCCGATCAGCACGCCGGCCGGCAACCGGCTGTTCGTCTCTCCGCTGGCGCGGCGCATCGCCGAGACCGGTGGTCTCGATCTCGCGGCCATCAGCGGTTCCGGCCCGCGCGGCCGCATCGTCAAGCGCGACGTGGAGGCGGCGATCTCCGGTGGCGGCGCCAAGGCGGCTCCCGAGGCCGCGCCCGCTGCGAAGGCTTCGGCCGTCTCCGCCCCGCCGAGTGATGACGCGATCCTGAAGCTGTTTGAGGAAGGCAGCTATGAGCTCGTGCGGCACGACGGCATGCGCAAGACCATCGCCAAGCGGCTCGTGGAATCCAAGCAGCAGGTGCCGCATTTCTACCTCACGGTGGATTGCGAGATCGATGCGCTGCTGGCCTTGCGCAAGCAGATCAACGACGGCGCGCCGAAGAACAAGGATGGTGATCCGGCCTACAAGCTCTCGGTCAACGACATGATCATCAAGGCGCAGGCCATGGCGCTTCAGGCCGTGCCCGACGCCAACGCGTCCTGGACGGAAAGCGCGATGGTCAAGCACAAGCATTCCGACGTCGGCGTCGCCGTCTCAATTCCCGGCGGCCTGATCACGCCGATCATCCGCAAGGCGGAGAGCAAGCCGCTTTCGGTCATTTCCAATGAAATGAAGGATTTCGCCAAGCGGGCGCGCGAGCGCAAGCTGCAGCCGTCCGAATACCAGGGCGGCACCACGGCGGTCTCCAACCTTGGCATGTTCGGCATCAAGGACTTCGCCGCCGTCATCAACCCGCCGCACGCGACCATCCTGGCCGTGGGCGCGGGCGAGCAGCGCGCGGTTGTCAAGGACGGTGCGCTGGCGGTGGCCACGGTGATGAGCGTCACTCTGTCGACAGATCACCGCGCCGTTGACGGCGCGCTGGGCGCGGAGCTGATCGCCGCCTTCAAGCGCTACATCGAAAACCCGATGAGCATGCTTGTGTGACAACGGGAGCCGGCGGCGTGTGCCGCCGGGACTTCCTGACCGCGGTTGCGTGACGTGCAAACGATTGCACTACTCTTGGCCGTGTCGTATTGCTGACGCATGACCGGCGCGTTGGGGACAACGCGCACCCGACGGGGGACTTGATGGCTGGAAACTGGCGTAGGATCGAAGGCAGACAGGCGTTGCAGGCAACGCCGCTATTTTCGTCCGTGCGCCATTTGGGCGGCTTCCGGCAGGCCGCGCAGCTTCGCCATGGAGACGATGCCGAACAGCGGGCCGAGCGCCAGCGGCGCGAACGCCCATTGCCAGCCGGCGAGCTCCACCCACGCAGGCAGGCCCTGCACGGTGATCACCGTGATGGCGAAGCCGATGGCCGTCTGCATGGTCAGCATGGTGCCCTGGGTGCCGGGCTGGCTGAGTTCCGCGACGCCGGTGGAGAACTGCGCGCTGTCGGCGATCACCGACACGCCCCACACCAGCGCCAGCGTCACGATGATCCAGGGTGCAGCGCCGAACAGCGGACCGGCTGCCAGGCAGCACAATCCGCTGATGGTCATGGCGATGATCGTCAGCGCCGTGCGGCCGATGCGGTCGGCGAACCAGCCGCCGGCGAGGGCTCCCAGCGCGCCGATGCCGAGCGCCGCGAAGGTGGCCAGTCGCGCCTGCAGCACGGCGTCTTCCAGCCCGCTTGCGGCGAAGCTCGCGGCGATATAGGCGCCGAGCCACGCCCACACGGCGTAAAGCTCCCACATGTGGCCGAAGTATCCGAAATTGGCCAGCCGCAGCGGCTTGTCCGAAAGCGCGTTGAGCGCCACGCGCGCGTTGAAGGCAGCGGCCTTCTGGAACCCCGGACCGATGCCCACGCCGAGCACCAGCAGCGCGCCGAGGCTCGCGGAGACAGAGGCCGCCAGCATCACGGCGCGCCAGTCCAGATCGCCCGCGAAGGCGAACAGATGGGGCAGGGCGGAGCCGACTGTCAGCGCGCCCACCAGCGTGCCGACCAGCAGGCCCGCGTCGCGCTTCGCCCAGCTCACCGCCAGCTTCATGGCGACGGGATAGACCCCGGCCATGATCGCGCCGGTGGTGAACCGCAGAAAAATCGAGACGGCCGAGCCCGGCTCGACGGTGACGAAGGCCGCGTTGGCCAGCGCGCCCGTGAGCGCGCAAACGCAATAGAGTTTTCGCGGCGCCACCCGGTCGGCGAGACCGAGGACGGCGCTTGTCAGGCTGCCGGCGACGAAGCCGATCTGCACAACCGTGGTCAGCAGCGCCGCGCGCGCCGGGCTGAGCCCGTGGGAGGCGACCAGCGCCGGTGTGACCGCGGAGGCCGCGAACCACAGCGACAGCACCGCCATGCACGACAGGGTCAGCAGGGCGAGGCTCACGGGTTTGGATGAAAACGGCATCGATTGTCCGGTGCTGGCGGGAAACCGCTGACGAAGACGAATGGCGCCGCGTCGCCGCGCGGCAGGGAAAAAACAGATCTGGGCGCAAGGCGCATGAGCGCCGGCCCATCGATAACGGATGAAAAAGGATTGGACCATGGCCGATACGAATTATGACGTCATCGTCATCGGTGGCGGCCCGGGGGCTACGTCACGGCCATTCGCGCCGCACAGCTGGGGCTGAAGGCCGCCGTCGTGGAGCGCGAGCACCTGGGCGGCATCTGCCTGAACTGGGGCTGCATTCCGACAAAGGCGCTGCTGCGTTCCGCCGAGATCTATCACTACATGACCCACGCCGGCGACTACGGCCTGTCGGCGGAGAAGGTCGGTTTCGACGCGGCCGCCATCGTCAAGCGCTCGCGCGGCGTTTCCGGCCAGCTCGCCGGCGGCGTCGGCTTTCTGCTCAAGAAGAACAAGGTTGACGTGATCTGGGGCGAGGCGACGATCGCCAAACCCGGCGAGGTCACCGTGTCCAAGCCAAAGAAGGCCGCCGTCGAGCCGCAGAACGCGGTTCCCAAGAACACCCTGGGCGAGGGCACCTACAAGGCAAAGCACGTCATCATCGCCACAGGAGCCCGGCCGCGCGTCATCCCCGGCATCGAGCCGGACCAGGACGCGATCTGGACCTATTTCGAGGCCATGAAGCCCAAGGCGATCCCGAAATCCCTGATCGTCATGGGCTCCGGCGCCATCGGCATCGAATTCGCGTCGTTCTATCGCACCATGGGCGCCGAGGTGACCGTGATCGAGTTGCTCGACCAGATCATGCCGGTGGAGGATCCCGAGATCGCCGCGCACGCGCGCAAGCGCTTCGAGAGGCAGGGCATCAAGATCCTCACCGGTGCGAAGGTCGCGGGCGTCAAGAAGGGCTCGGGCACGGTCACCGCGACGGTGGAGACCGGCGACGGCAAG